>JAPSJW010000008.1 GCA_031177985.1 Microbacteriaceae bacterium
CGCCGCCTCGCGCGGCGCACCGCAGCGGAGGAGCGTGGGTGTCAAGGAAAGGACACCACCTCATGACCCGCATCGCCATCAACGGATTTGGACGCATCGGCCGCAACGTGCTGCGCGCGCTCCTCGAACGCGAGACCGACCTCGAGGTCGTCGCGATCAACGACCTCACCGAGCCGGAGACCCTCGCCCACCTGCTGCGCTACGACAGCTCGCTCGGTCGCCTCGGCCGTCCGGTCGAGGTCGAGGGAGACGTGCTCATCGTCGACGGCCACCGCATCCGGGTGCTCGCGGAGCGCGAGCCCGCGAAGCTGCCCTGGGCGGAGTTGGGGGTCGAGCTGGTGCTGGAGGCTACCGGGCGGTTCACCTCCGCCGACGCCGCCCGCGCCCACCTCGACGCGGGAGCCCAGCGCGTGCTCGTGAGCGCGCCCTCCTCGGGCGCCGACGTGACCCTCGCTTATGGCGTGAACACCGAGGCCTACGACCCTGCCGTGCACCGCATCGTCTCGAACGCCTCCTGCACGACGAACGCTCTGGCGCCGCTCGCGGCGGTGCTCGACGACCTCGCCGGCATCGAGCACGGCTTCATGACGACGGTGCACGCCTACACGCAGGAGCAGAACCTGCAGGACGGCCCGCACCGCGACCTGCGCCGCGCCCGCGCTGCCGGGGTGAACGTCGTGCCGACCACGACCGGCGCCGCCAAGGCGATCGGACTCGTGCTGCCCTCGCTCGACGGCAAGCTCTCGGGCGACTCGATCCGCGTGCCCGTTCCCGTCGGCTCGCTCGTCGAACTGAACACCACCGTCGAGCGGGAGGTGAGCGTCGACCAGGTGCTCGCCGCCTACCGCGCCGCAGCGGACGGGCCGCTGCGCGGCATCCTCGACTACTCGGATGCTCCGCTCGTCTCGAGCGACATCACGGGCGTTCCGGCGTCGGCGATCTTCGACTCCGCGCTCACCCGGGTGCATGGGCGTCACGTGAAGGTCGTCGCCTGGTACGACAACGAGTGGGGCTTCTCGAACCGCGTCGTCGACACCCTCGGGCTGCTGGCAGGGAGCTGAGGCTCAGCCGAGCTGGTCGCGCCGCCGGATGAGGTGAGCCGTCTCGGCGGAGTTGCCTGACAGCTCGATCGCGCTGTCGTAGCCCGCGCGCGACTCGGCGCTCCGGCCGAGCCGGCGCAGCAGGTCCGCACGGGCCACGTGGAAGCCGCGGTAGCCGCTCAGCCTTGGCTCGAGCCGGTCCACGGCGGCGAGCGCCACCTCTGGACCGTCGAGCTCGGCCGCGGCGATCGCGCGGTTGAGCTCGACGATCGGGGAGGGGTCGATGCGCACGAGCTGGTCGTAGAGGGCGACGATCTGCGACCAGTCGGTGTCGCGGATGTCACGGGCCGAGGTGTGCACCGCGTTGATCGCCGCGAGCAGCTGATACCGCCCGGGAGGCTCTCCCGTGGCGAGACGCTCCCGCACGAGCCGGTGGCCCTCCCCGATCAGCTCGGCGTCCCACGAGCCGCGGTCCTGCTCGTCGAGCGTCACCAGCTCCCCGGTCGCCGACAGCCGGGCGGCTCGACGTGCCTCGGTCATCAGCATCAGCGCGAGCAGGCCGGCCACCTCGCCGTCGTGCGGCAGCAGCATCCGCAGCAGCCGCGTGAGCCGGATCGCCTCGGCGGTGAGGTCCGTCCTCACCGGCTCCGAGTCGGGGCCCGTCGCCAGGTACCCCTCGTTGAAGACGAGGTAGAGCACCGCGAGCACGCCCGAGACGCGCGCGGGCAGATCCTCGACCGACGGCATCCGGTAGGGGATGCCCGCCGCCTTGATCTTCGCCTTCGCGCGCGTGATGCGCTGCTCCATGGCGGTCTCCCGCACGAGGAACGCCCGGGCGATCTCGGGCACCGTCAGTCCGCCCACCATGCGCAGCGTGAGCGCCACCCGGGTCTGCGCGGCGAGCGCCGGGTGGCAGCAGACGAAGATCAGCCGCAGCCTGTCGTCGTCGATGGCACCGAGCGGCTCGGGTGCGCTGTCGTCGTGCAGCATCACGGCCTCCCTGTGCTTGTCGTCGCGTCTGCTCTCCCGGCGGATGCGGTCGATCGCCTTGCGAGTGGCGGTGGTCGTCAGCCAGGCGCCGGGGTTAGGCGGCACCCCGTCCGTCGGCCACCGCTCTACCGCGGTCGCGAACGCCTCAGCGGCCGCGTCCTCGGCGACGTCGAGGTCGCCGAAGCGTCTGGTCAGGGTGGCGACCACCCGCGCCCACTCGTCGCGGTGGGCCCGGGTGATCGCCGCATCGACGTCGCTCACTGAAAGGGGACCGCGCTCACTGGAACGGACGCACCTCGATCTTGCGGTCGCACACCTTCGACGCCTCGGTCGCGAGCCTCAGCGCGACGTCGAGGTCAGGAGCCTCCCAGACCCAGACGCCGGCGAGGTACTCCTTCGATTCGACGAACGGCCCGTCTGTGACGATCGGCTCCTCGCCGCGGTTGTCGATCACGGTGGCGGCGTCGGTGTCGGCGAGGCCGCCCGCGAACACCCAGTGACCCTCGGCGATGAGCCGCTTGTTGAACTCCTCGATGTGCGGCCCTCGGTCGAGGCTGCCGGGGTTGCTGTGGTCGTCGATGACGGAAATCAGGTACTGCATCGGATGATCATCTCCTGGTGTCGTGGGGTGGTTGTCATCTCTTCAACGAACGGCTGCCCTCGGATCCGACAGCGCCTGCGAGATCAGCCGGGGCCCTCGGGATGGGCGAGGTCATAGGCCCGCGCGACCTTCTGAGGCACGACCATGCGCCAGGCGTCGACGACGAGCTCCCGCGCCTCGGCAGGGCTCAGAGCGCCGAGGTGCGCGTGCACCCAGTTGAACCGCAGATCCGAAGCGGATGGCAGTTCGAACTTGCGGGGAGCGCCTCCGACGAGCGCCGCCCGCTCCTCCTTCGGAAAAGCGAAACCCATGACGCTCTCGTCGCGGGAGAAGGCGACATAGACCAGCTGACCGACGCGGAACTTGAGCCGCCCGTGGACATACACGGGGTAAGAGCGCTCCAGCTGCGTGCCGAACTCGCGCACATCGTCGACCGTCGCCATCGACATCCCTCCCTTGGAGGAGTCCGAGGATACCTCCGCCGAGGGTGGCCCGCTCCGGATCATCCTCTTCTGTCGGATCGGGGGTCCGCTCTTCGTTGCACTGGTGAGCGGCTCGATGCGGGTCGCACCGACAACGAGGAGCAGGACGATGGGCATGAGACTGATCACAACGACCAACGTCACCGTCGATGGAGTGATGCAGGGCCTGGGCGGAGCCGAGGAGGACCGGTCGGGCGGCTTCGACCGCGGCGGTTGGGCGATACCGCTGGTGGATGCCGAGGCCGGTGCCTATCTCGATGAGCTCTACGGCGCGGCCGCCGGTTTCCTCTTCGGCCGTCGCACCTACGAGATCTTCGCTGCCTCCTGGGGAACCTTCGACGACCCGAGCGCGAACCCCATCGCGTCGGCGCTCAACAGCAGGCCGAAGTACCTGGTGTCGAGCACCCTTCGCACGCCGATGTGGTCCGAGACGACGGTGCTCGGGCCGGATCTCGCCGCGGAGGTGCGCTCCCTTCTCGACGAAGGCGACGGCTACCTGCTGGTTCCGGGAAGCCCGACCCTCGTCCGCTGGCTGCTCGCGCACGAGCTGGTCGATCAGCTCGACCTCGTCACGTACCCCGTCGTGCTCGGGCAGGGCAGGCGCCTGTTCCCCGACGCGGGCCCGGACATCGCGC
This sequence comes from Microbacteriaceae bacterium, assembly GCA_031177985.1. GTDB lineage: Bacteria > Actinomycetota > Actinomycetes > Actinomycetales > Microbacteriaceae > JAPSJW01. The sequence continues at coordinate 3,749 of JAPSJW010000008.1, forward strand.
TCGAGCTTCTCACCTCGAGCACCACGAAGGGCGGAATCACGATGCAGTCCTATCGACCGGCCGGTCGACCCCGGTACCAGACCGAGACGGTGCACCCTCAGGATCTGGGTCGGTGAGCCGCCCGAGAAGGACACCCCGGCGATACCATCTCGGCACGAGCAGAGCACTGGGAAGGACCGGCAATGACGCAGGTGATCGCAGACATCTCCATCTCACTCGACGGCTTCGTCACCGGGCCGGATGCGAACCCGGACAGCGGACTCGGCGATGACGCTGACGCGCTGCACGCGTGGGCGTTCTCCGACGACCCCGACGATCAGCGTGTGCTGCGCGAGGGCACGGCCCGTTCTGGGGCCGTGATCATGGGCCGCCGACTCTTCGACGTCGGGGATGGTCCGAACGGCTGGAACGATCGGATGGGCTATGGCGCGGGAGAGGTCGGCACACCACCGTTCGTCGTGGTGACCGCATCACCACCCGAGTCGATCAGGCTGAAGCAGCTCGACTGGACCTTCACGCGCACGATCTCCGAGGCCGTCTCCGTCGCCCGAGAACGAGCGGAGGGGGAGTCAGCAGAACGGGACGAGGACCTCGACGTCGTGATCATGGGTGGCGGTGCGGTCATCGCCTCGGCGCTGGCCGAGGGCTTCGTCGACACGCTCATCGTGCATCTCGCGCCGGTCGTGCTCGGGTCTGGGACGCCGCTCTTCTCGGGCGGCACCGCGGTCGCACTGCAGCAGCGGAGCGTGGTCCCCACGACCACCGCGACCCACATCACCTATTCGATTGCCCGGGCCGCCGACGAAGCCTGACAGCGTCAATTCCGCTCGAGGAGCTCCAGGAACTCGTCCGCCATCGCGAGCTGCTGCTGCAGGGTGGCGCGTCTGGTGCGCGCTTCGTCGAGGAAGCGCTGGTACTCCTCGTCCGCATCCGTGCTGCTCTGCCTGCGCTGGTCGATGATGGCGAGGAGCCGGGCCATGTCGTCGAGCGAGAACCCGAGCGGCTTCATGCGACGGATGAGCATGAGGCGGTCGAGATCGGTCTCGGTGTAGAGACGGAAGCCGCCCTCGCTGCGCCCCGAGGGCCTGAGCAGCCCGGTCTCGTCGTAGTGACGGATGGTGCGCAGGGAGAGGCCGGTGCGCTCGGCGAGTTCGCCGATGTGCATGGTGGCGTCACTGTCTGCGCTCACTGGGCCTCCCTCCGCGCCAGAACTCTACCCTTACGTGAGGGTAGAGTTCTGAGGGCGGCCTCTACACCGCCGCACTCTTCGCGCAACGAGGCGCCCGTCGACTCCAGTCATCCGGGCCCATCGCCCTCTCCAGAAAGCCATCACGTGGTCATCGCGCAGAAGACAGACACCCCCAGCCGCTACACGCCAGAGCCCTCTGTGCTCACCGCGCTGCGCTCGCCGCGCATCCTCACCAGGGAAGTGCTCGCGGGCCTCGTCGTCGCTCTCGCCCTCATCCCCGAGGCCATCTCGTTCTCGATCATCGCCGGAGTGGACCCTCGGCTGGGACTGTTCTCGTCGTTCATCATGGCGGTCTCGATCGCCTTCCTCGGCGGTCGCCCCGCGATGATCACCGCCGCGACGGGAGCCATCGCCCTGGTCATCGCCCCCGTCGCCCGCGACTACGGCGTGGACTATCTGATCGCGACCGTCATCCTCGGCGGCGTGTTCCAGCTGGCCCTCGGAGCCATCGGCGTCGCGAAGCTCATGCGCTTCATCCCCCGCAGCGTCATGGTCGGCTTCGTCAACGCCCTCGCCATCCTCATCTTCACGGCGCAGCTGCCGCACCTGATCGGGGTGCCGTGGCTGGTCTACCCGCTGGTCATCGCGGGCATCCTCATCATGGTCGTGATGCCCCGACTGACGAGAGTCGTGCCCGCCCCGCTCGTGGCGATCGTGCTCATCACCATCGCGACGGTCGCCGTCGCCCTCAATGTGCCCACCGTCGGAGACCAGGGTGATCTCCCCCGCAGCCTTCCCGAGCTGCTCATCCCGAACGTGCCGCTCACCTGGGAGACCTTCACGATCATCGCGCCCTACGCCCTCGCGATGGCGCTCGTCGGCCTGCTCGAGTCGCTGATGACCGCGAAGCTCGTCGACGACATCACCGACACGCACTCCCGCAAGACCCGCGAGTCCCTCGGACAGGGTGCCGCGAACATCCTCTCGGGTCTCTTCGGCGGCATGGGAGGCTGCGCGATGATCGGCCAGACGATGATCAATGTGAAGGCGTCGGGCGCCCGCACCCGCATCTCGACCTTCCTCGCGGGGGTCTTCCTGCTCATCCTCGTCGTGGCCCTCGGCGACGTCGTGGCGATCATCCCGATGGCGGCCCTCGTCGCCGTCATGGTCATGGTGTCGGTCGCCACCTTCGACTGGCACTCGATCCGCTGGTCGACCCTTCAGCGGATGCCGAAGAGCGAGACGACCGTCATGGTCGCCACTGTCGCCGTGGTCGTCATCACCCACAACCTCGCCATCGGGGTGATCGTCGGCGTGGTCGTCGCGATGATCGCCTTCGCCCGCCGCGTGGCTCACTTCGCCACGGTCGAGCGACGCGTCACGACCGACGAGGACGGGGAGCAGACCGCGCACTACCGGGTGAACGGGGAGCTGTTCTTCGCGTCGTCGAACGACCTCACCACGCAGTTCGAGTACTCCGACGACCCCGCGCGCGTCGTGATCGACATGGCCGGGTCGCACGTCTGGGACGCGTCGACCGTCGCCGCGCTCGACGCGATCACCACCAAATACGAGCGGCACGGCAAGCAGGCCACCATCGAGGGGATGAACGAGGCGAGCGCGCTCCTGCACGGCCGCCTCGCCGGCAACCTCGGCGGCGGCCACTGACCGTTCCCCTGCGACCCTTTCCGATCACGTGGGCTGAAGGCGTCAGCTGTGGGACGTGGAGCGCACGGCCCGGAGCGCCGCTCGAGTGACCTCGAGCACCGGCTCATCGACGTTCGGCCGCACCCTGACATCCACGAAGACCTCGGAGTCTGGGGCCCAGGCGAACGCCTTGAGGGTGAGGCCATGCGCGAGCACGACCTCCCGGTAGGGGAGGAGGTCGACCTCGAGGGGTCGACCGGACCAGAACTGGTCGGCGATCACGAGATCGCCGGCGTAGACGCGTATTGCGTCGCCGATCCACTCGAGCTCGAGGACCCATCGCTCCACGTCGTCGGTGACGTGGGCATCGAGAGTCAACGGGATGCCGTCGAGGGACTCCCACTCGTGCTCGAGGGGCGCCGAGAATCGTCCACTGCTGCCGCCCCGCCGGACCGGCGCGAGCGGCAGGTCGGTGAAGCGGGGGATCGGCAGTTCGGTTGAGGAACCGGTGCCCGGAACCCGGTACTCCGCGAACACCGACCCTCGCGACGGTGCCGGCGAGAACTCCGCGTGCTCGAGCGGCGGATACACCGCCAGCAGGGTGTCGGCCTCCGGATGCACGAGTCGGAACCCCTCGTCGAACCATGCTTCGCCCGGCCAGAGGACGATCGAGTCACGACCCGCCATGCGCCCGCGCCACAGTGACTCCGCGGTCTGGCGGTCGAGGAACACCAGTGTCGTGTCGCCGACGGTGACCTCCGCGTCGACGCCCGGTGCGGTGTGGGGAGTGAACACGAGCGCCCCATCGTCGTCGCGCAGCCTGCGCGCACCACCGACGGCGTCCGGGTCGACACCCTCGAACTGAAGCTCCACGTCGACACCCGGCGTCGCCGAGAAGAAGACGACGGTGCGACCCTCGACCGGGATCTCCGTGATCGGCTGAGCCGTCGCCGTTAGCGACGGGACCGACCCGAACGGCTGGCGCAGCGGCCAGATGGCGTGCATCCCGGAACGGAGGGTGACCGGCTCGCGGGGCACCCGAACCTCCCCGTCGGCGAACGCCACGGTGAACCTCGCGCTCTCGATGTCCGGCAGCGTCGCGACGGCGGGCTGGTGATTGTTGACGAAGAGGAAGCCGCGCCGTCCGTCTGCGCGGACGGCCCAGCGCGGCCCACGGTCGGACGCGGGCGCGATCGTGGTCGGGTAGGTGGCGAGCCTGTCCCCGTACTGCTCGATCAGCAGGTGCTGCTGACGGAGCTTGTGGAAGTGGGGGCGCTCGCCCCCGGCCGCGCCGAGCGGCGCGCCGAAGTCGTAGTCCCGGATGGGCAGGTCGTTCGGGTAGCCGGTGGCGTGGGACTCCTGGGTCGTGCTCCGATCGCCGATCGCCTGCGTCACCCCGTGGTACAGGTAGTAGCCCTGCCAGCCAGAGCCGCTGCCGAGCTTGGTCAGGGCGAGCGCGGCGACGTCGTCGGGGTCGACCGTCGGCCGGCGGTGGTACGCGATGTGCATGCCGCCGCCGAGCTCGCAGGTCGCGTACGGCCACGGGTCGTCCGGGCTTGTCGCACCACCGGCGCTCGAGTCGACGGGACTGTCGCGAAGGTCCGCTCCGACGGTCAGGTCGTCGCGCTCGGCGTTGAAGGTGAAGTGCATGACACCGAACTCCGGCCACGCGGTGTCCGACTCGTCCCAGAATCCGTCCGAGTACCCGGCGTAGACGGGAAGCACCGTGCGCTCGGGCAGTTGCGCCCCGCCCCAGCCCGTCGCTGTCCAGAGGCTCGCACGGATGCCGAGCGACTCGGCCAGCCGACGCAACGTCTCGAGGTGGCCCGGCTGGTCGTAGAGCTCGTTGTCGACCTGGACACCGATGATGGGACCGCCCGGGTTCTCCGCCGAGTGGAAGAGTCCGCGGAGCTGCTCCTCGATGGACTCGTACCAGCGGCGTACGTGACGCAGGTACTCCGGATCGTCGGTGCGGTGGCGGATCGGCAGCGCCTGCAGCCAGTCCGGGAAGCCGCCGTTGCGCGCCTCGCCGTGCGCCCAGGGCCCGATCCGGATGACGACTCTCAGCCCGACCCGATCGGCGAGCTCGATGAAGCGGCGCACGTCCCTCGCGCCGTCCCATCGGATGGCTCCTTCGACTTCTTCGTGCAGGATCCAGAAGAAGTAGGTCGCCAGCACATCGATGCCGCCCGCCCTCATCTTCCGCAGTTCGGTCTCCCAGTGGGCGGGATCGTCCCGGCTGTAGTGGTACTCCCCCATGACCGGGATCCACGGCTTCCCCTCGCGGGTGAGGTAGCGGGTCGTCAGGCCGATGGCGCCGGGTATGTCGGCGGAATCGCCCATATCGAGAGGAGCCGGTCCGACTTCCGCGGGCAACGGGACGGTGATTCTCTCGTCGTGGCCGGCAGGGCTCGGGGAAGCAGGTTCGGCCTTGAACACGGAAGTCACAGACCCGAGGGTAGGTGACGTTGCAGGCACCGGGTCGTCCTCCGGCTGCGGCTCCGGCGGCGGGTGAACGAGCAGGGTCGCGAGGCGCTGGGCCTGCAGCCACTCGATCGGAGTGATCACGGCAGCACCACGGCCTTGCCGCCGACCGAGCTCGCCTCGAGGTCGCGGTGCGCCTGCACGATGCCCTCCATCCGGTACGTCCTGCCGATCGGAACCCGAGCATCCCCTCTGGCGACGGCGTCGAGGAAGTCCTGCAGCACCGAGGCCGGAAGGTCGGCGGCCTCGCCCGAGTAGGCGGTGAGGCGAACGCCGTTGGGCAGCCACTCCATGGGATAGAACTCGGGGATCGTCCACTGGTCCGAGAGCATCCCGGTGAAGCACACGACCCCACCCGTGCGGACGGCACGGATCGTGTCGCGCATGACGTTCACGCCGACGAGCTCGACGGCGCCGTCGACGCCGCCGGGCACGAGGTCACGCACCCGGGCGGCGATGTCGCCGTCGTCGATGAGCACGTGGTCGACGCCGACGCTCTCGAGCAGCGAGCGGCGCTCTTCGGTGCGGGTGGTCGAGAGCACGGTCATCCCCCGGCTCTTGGCCAGCACCGCCAGCGCGAGCCCGATCGAGGAGGTGCCCCCGCGGATGAGCAGGCTGTCATCGTCGCGCGCCTCCAGCCCGACCACGAGGGACCCGTAGGCGGTCTGCAGCATCTCGGGGATCGCGCCGAGAACGTGCCACGGCAGCTCGCTGCTGAACGGGACGACCTGCGCCGCGGGCACGAGCGCGTACTCGGCGTAGCCGCCGTCGAAGGTCCGCCCCATTCCCCCCATGAGCGCCGCAACCTGCTGACCGACGGGGAACTCGCCCCCCGGGGCCTGCTCGACGGTTCCCGTCGCTTCGATGCCGGGAACCCTCGGGAAGCTGCCGCTGTAGGCGAGACCCTGACGGAAGTGCAGCTCGGAGCGGTTCAGCCCGAACGCCTTCACCCGGATCAGCACCTGACCCGGGGACGCCGTAGGCACCGGGAGATCCCGCAACCGCAGTACCTCCGGCGCTCCGGGCGCGTCGACGACGACCGCCCTCATCGTGGCGCTCATCGGGACACCGACTCGAGGGCGCCGCTCAATCGCTGCAGTGCCGATGTCAGCACCCGCACATCCTCATCCGCCAGATAGTCGGCCAAGGCCCGGCGCATCACCTCGACCCCCTCGGAATGCGCCTGCTTACCCGCCCGGGTCAGCGCGAGCAGCGACGACCGCCGGTCGGTCGGATGGGGGCGGCGTTCGACGTAGCCGTCGCGCTCGAGTCGGTCCACCAGTTTGCTCGCGGCCCCCACGGTGATTAGCAGGTCCTCTCGCACCTCCTGCACCCGGGCAGAGGGAGCATGACGAGCGATCACCCGCAGCGCGCTGAGCGACGCCAGCCGCGGGGCGCCGGCGGCCGCGAGGTGCCCGTCCACGGCGTTCCACAGCGAAGTCTCGTAGCGAACCAGTGCGTCGAAGAAGTCCATGCTTGGCTAACTAGATTCCGCGGAATCATATTCCCGCTGATTCACTTGCCGGGCCGGCCGGCCGCCGCTCAGGCGGGCTGCAGCCGAGGAGCGAGCTCGTCGATGCGTCGGGCGATCGTCTCGAAGGCGAGATCGAAGGCGTCGGCCGTTCCCGCTCGCACCGGGTCGGGGATCGACCAGTGCAGCGTCGATGTCGCGGCGAGCTCTTCGTGCGCCGTGTCGCACACGGTGATGACGAAGTCGCCCGCTTCTGCGACGTCCGGCAGCGCGACCGGCGGCCCGCTGAGGGTCTCGAGGCCGTGCCGCTCAGCGGTGTCGACGGCTCCAGGGTCGATCCGCTCGGCGGGATGCGTGCCCGCGGAGATGGCAGGAACGGAGCTGCGGGCGGACCAGAGGGCCGCGGCGAGCTGCGAGCGGGCGGAGTTCGCGGTGCAGACGAACACGACCCGTCGCGCCTGCACGGTGCTGCTCGGCAACAGCCCCTCGAGGCCGCCCGAGACGAGCCGCACATAGCTGCGCCGCCGATCCCCCTCCGACCGGCCCCGCTCCACGAGCCCCGCGTTCGCGAGCACGCTCAGGTGATGGGCGAGGAGGTTCGAGGAGGCCCCGAGCTGCTGCTGCAGCTCCGAGGGCGACAGGTCACTGCGCGCGAGCGCGTCGACGATCCGCAGCCGCAGCGGATCCGCGAGGGCGGCGAAGCGAGCAGAGCGCTCCTCGACGCGTGCTAACTCAATGTTCATTGACTCAATGTTGACTGAGCGAGTCCGAACAGTCAAGATGGGCCTCACCTCCCGCTCGAAAGGCATTCCTCCCATGCACCTCGTCGCCATCGGCGGCAGCGACGCCGGCATCTCCGCCGCGCTGCGCGCTCGCGAACTCGACCCCAGCGTCGACGTAACCGTCGTCGTCGCCGACCGCTACCCGAACTTCTCGATCTGCGGCATTCCCTACTACTTCTCCGGCGACGTGCAGCCCTGGCAGTCCCTCGCGCACCGCACCGCCGCCGACCTCGAAACGACCGGCATGTCCCTGCGACTCGACACTCTCGCGACCGGCATCGATGTGGCCGGTCGCCGCCTCACCGTCCGCACTTCCGCTGGCGAGACGGAGCAGATCGCCTACGACGAGCTGATGGTGGGCACCGGCGCGCTGCCCTCCTACGCCGGCATCGCGGGCCTCGACCAGCTCGGCCCCCACGACGGTGTGCACGTGCTCCACTCGATGGGCGACACCTTCGCGCTCGACCGGCACCTCGACGAACGCGACCCGAAGACCGCGATCATCATCGGCGCCGGCTACGTGGGCCTCGAGATGGCCGAAGGTCTCACCGGCCGCGGAATCCGGGTCACGCAGCTGCAGCGCGGCCCCGAGGTGCTCTCCACCCTCGACCCCGAGCTCGCATCGCTCGTCCACGCCGAGGTCGCCGAGCACGGCGTCGAGGTTCTCACGGGCACCACCGTCGAAGCCGTCACCAAGACCGACAGCGGTCTCGCGGTCGTCGGCAGCCGCAACGGCGAGCCGTTCACCCAGACCGCTGACCTGGTGCTCGCGGTCGTCGGCGTGCGCCCGAACACCCAGCTGCTCGAGGCGGCGGGTGCGACCCTGGGCGCGGGTCGCGCCGTCGTCGTCGACGAGGGGATGCGCACCGGACTCCCGCACGTGTACGCGGCGGGCGACGGCGTGGTCACCCACCACCGCCTCCTCGGCGTCACCTACCTCCCGCTCGGCACCACCGCCCACAAGCAGGGCCGCGTCGCCGGCGAGAACGCGATCGGCGGCGACGCCCGTTTCGCGGGATCCGTCGGCACCCAGGTCGTCAAAGTCTTCGACCTCGTCGCCGCCCGCACCGGCCTCCGTGAGCACGAGGCCTCGGCAGCCGGCTACTCCCCGGTCAGCTCCACCGCGGTGGCGGACGATCACAAGCGCTACTACCCCGGAGCGCAGCCCATCACCATCCGCATCACCGGCGACGAGCGCGACGGGCGCCTTCTCGGCGCGCAGCTCGTGGGACGGCTCGGCACCGAGACCGCGAAGCGCGTGGACACCTATGCGACCGCGCTGTTCGCGGGCCTCACCGTCGAGCAGGTCAGCGACCTCGACCTCTCCTACACGCCGCCGCTCGGCTCCCCCTGGGATGCCGTGCAGATCGCCACCCAGCAGTGGTCGCGCGAGACCGCAGGAGTTCGCGCATGAGCAAGCCTGTGGTGCTCTTCCTCTGTCAGCACAACGCCGGGCGATCCCAGCTGGGCGCAGCGCTCCTCGAGCACCTCGCGGGCGACCGCTACGAAGCCGCTTCGGCGGGGTTCGCCCCAGCCGACCGCGTCAACGAAGCCGTCGCGGCATCCGTCGCCGAGCTCGGGATGGACATCACCGACCGGATGCCGCGGAAGGTGACGGTCGACGACATCGAGAACGCGGACATCGTCGTGAGCATGAAGCCGGGGCTGCCGCTTCCCGCCGAGCCGAAGCGCCACGTCGAGTGGAGCTTCCGCAACCCCGAGAACTGGGATGCGGACGGCGTGCGTCCCCTCCGCGACGAGGTGGCGAGGAGCATCAGGGCGCTCATCTCCTGACCGACGAGGCCGCGCCCGCTCCGTCTCGGTTCGGTGCGTGCCCTACGCTGAAAGCGGTGAGCCGGGAAGCCTGGTCGGCACGTCCAGAGACCTGCCCGGAAGGTGCATCCCATGGCCAGCAGCACTCGAACGCGTTCCCGGCTTCTGCATGAGGTGCGACCCGGTTTCCGGTTGAACGACTTCGCGAGGACCTCCCCGTCGAGGGCTGCAGCGCTGATCTTCATTCTGGCCGGGCTGGTGTTCACCGTTCTGCTGTGCCTGCCGATCGCCGCCGCGGACGGCAAGGCGACGCCTTTCGCCGACGCCCTGTTCACCGCGGCCTCCGCGGTGACCGTCACCGGCCTCACCACCGTCAACACCGCGACGCACTGGTCGGGGTTCGGTCAGGTCGTCATCCTCGTGGCGATCCAGGTCGGCGGCCTCGGGATCGTGACGCTCGCCCTGCTGCTCGCCCGAGCCGTGACCCGGTCGCTGGGACTGTCGGGGAAGCTCTTCGCCCAGCAGAGCATCGGCACCTCGAAGCTCGGCGAGGTGGGAACGCTGCTGCGCACGGTGCTGCTCACCACCCTCACGATCGAGGCCGTGCTCGTGGCGATGCTGATCCCCCGGTTCATGATGATCGAAGAGCACTGGCTCGATGGCATCTGGCACGGGGTCTTCTACGGCATCTCCGCCTTCAACAACGCCGGCTTCGTCACCCATCCGGAGGGACTGGCGCAGTTCGAAGGCGACCTCTGGATCCTCGTGCCGATCATGCTCGGGGTGTTCGTGGGGAGCTTCGGCTTCCCGGTCTACCTGACCCTCATCACAGCGCGGTGGCGCCGCAGGCAGTGGACGCTGCACACGAAGCTGACCCTCGTCATGTCGGTCGGGCTGCTCGTCGCGGGCGCGCTGGCCTGGGCGGTCGCCGAGTGGGGCAACGAACGGACCATCGCCGACAAGTCGGTGCCCGACAAGCTGTTCCACGCCCTGTTCGCGTCGACGATGATGCGCTCAGGCGGCTTCGAGATCACCAACACAGCAGCCTCGACCGACGTCACTCTGCTCGCGACCGACGCGCTCATGTTCGTGGGCGGCGGATCGGTGTCGACCGCCGGCGGCATCAAGGTCGTGACGTTGGCGGTGCTCTTCCTCGGGATCGTCGCCGAAGCCCGCGGCGACAAGTCGGTTCTGGTCGGCGGACGGACCATCCCGAACGGCACACTGCGCCTCGCGATCAGTGTCACCTTCCTCGGCGCCACCCTCGTGCTCGCCGCCGTGGCGCTCGTCATGACGGTCACGGATGCGCCTCTCGACCGCATCCTCTTCGAGGTGATCTCCGCGTTCGCGACCTGCGGACTCTCCGTCGGACTCTCGGCCGAGCTGCCTGACTTCGGCAAGTACGTGCTGAGCGTCCTGATGCTCGCGGGCCGCATCGGACCGATCGGCTTGGCCGCAGCCCTCGCGGTGCGGCACCGCAACGTCCTCTACACGCTGCCCGAGGAGCGCCCGATCGTCGGTTGAGCCGCCTTCCACGCCCCCTCCAGAGATGACCGCACCGGCCGGTATCGCATCGCGACCGCCCCAGATCGGAGTTCGTGGCGGCCGACGAGGTCGAGCTGGATGCGCTCGCGCAGACCTGCGAGCAACGTCGGCCCGTGTCCGGCGAGCACCGGCTGCACGAGGAACTCGTACTCGTCGATCAGTCCCAGATCCGCCAACGCGAGGGGTAGCGTCACCCCGCCCACCCACAGGCCCTCGCCCGACTCCTGCTTGAGCCGCTGAACCGTCGGCCCCAGGTCGCCCCGCACCGGCACGGCATTCCAGTCGACCTCGCTCAGGGTGCTCGACACGACGTACTTCTCGGCCCGGTCGATGGCGTCGGCGAACGGGATCCGCCAGTCGTCCATCCAGTCAGGCCACTCGCCGGAGGCCGGCTTCCGCCACACCGACTCCATCATCTCGTAGGTCACCCGGCCGAAGAGCAGGGCATCGGCTTGCTCGATCTGGGCGGTCCAGTAGCGCATCGACTCCTCGTCCGGGGGCAGGCCCGCCTCGTGGGAGACAGAGCCGTCGAGGGTGACGTTGATCGAGTAGCGAAGCGGTCTCATATCGCGAGCATGTCGCTCTCGACCGGCTCGCACCAGCGCGAGGATTCTGGTCAGTGTGTCGAATCGGGGTCCGCGACGTTCGTAGCAGTGATGGCGAAGGGTTTTCCCCATGTCACACTGGCGGCGCCCCGACGCGAACCATCCCCAGTCGGCTCACGCCGCATAGCCCATGGAGGTCGACATGCCGCAGTTCGCCGTTCTGATCTACACAGAGGACTCGGCCCACGCCCTCGACGCAACGGACGAGGAGCTTGCGGAGCCCAACGGACACGGGGACGCCCTCGCCGAGTCGGGTGCCCTCCGAGCGGCGTACGCGTTCACGCCCCGAGCGCTGGCGCGTTCGATCCGCGCCGACGGAATCAGCGAGGGCCCGTTCGTCGACGCCCGGCACGTCGTCGCCGGCGTGTACATCCTCGAAGCGCAGGACTGGGATGACGCGCTTGCCATCGCCGCGACGAACCCGGAAGTCCGCGGCGGCGGCGGAGTCGAGGTGCGACTCATCCACAGCGGTGGCGCCATCGAGCCCTGAGCTGCATCGAAACGGCCGTTTCGGCGCCCTGGGTAGGGTCGTGCCGTGATCATCTGGCTCAACGGCACGCACGGCGCCGGCAAGACGACGACCAGTGCGCTCGTCCAGGCTCTGATCCCCGAGTCTCGGGTGTTCGACGCCGAGAAGGTCGGCGAGACGCTCATGGATATCCGGCCGGGACTGCCACAGACGGACAACTTCCAACACTGGCCGCCGTGGCGCCCGCTCGTCGTCGAGACGGCTCGGCACGTGCTCGATTACACGGGCGGCACACTCGTGATCCCGATGACCGTGCTCGTCGAGCCCTATTGGCGCGAGATCAGCGACGGGCTCGCCGCTCACTCGATCCCTGTCCGACACTTCCTGCTGCACGCGGATCAGGAGACGCTCCACGGCCGCATCGAGAACGACACCGACATGGGCTACTCGACGTTCCGCGTGCGGCACCTGCAGCTCTACGCCGAAGCGTACGAATCCTGGCTCCGGAACGAGGCAGAGGTCATCGATACAACTCGCATCACTGCTGCCGAAGCAGCCCAGCGCATCGCTGAGCTGGCGAACAACTAGAAGCCGCCACGAGGTGACTGACCTGGCACAGCAGCAGGACCTGGGCTCCGATTCCGCCCGCGACTCACCAGGAGTCGGAGACTCCGGTGCGCTCCTCGGCGCCGGTCACGTTCCGCAAGAAGGCGACTTGATCGACCATGGCCTGCTTCGCCTGGGGCGTGTGCAGAGACAACTGGTACTCATGGCCGACCGTCTCGGGCGTCGTCGCCGTGTCGAAGAACAGAGGCGTGACGTCGACGCCCGCCTCCTTCAGCGCTGCCGCCCACTCCTCATTCTGTGCGAGTAGGGGGTCGGCGGGACCGGTCGAAACGAACGTCGGCGGGTATTCCCGGTCTACGTGCTGCGGAAGCGATGTGTAGAGGAACTCCTCATCGTGGAGGAACTCCTTCGTCCCGGAGTAGGCCCACATGACGGTGCGCATGAAGAACCCGAACTGGTCGTTGTGGTAGTCGACAGTCGTGGGGTCATATGGCCCGCTGAACAGCACCGTGCCTGCCAGCTGACCGGGCGCCACCGCGGCAGGCAGCCCAGCGGCGTCGGCATAACCGGGCTGAGCGATGGCCATCGCGGTCTGCGCGGCGATGTGCGCACCCGCGGAGTCGCCGGCGAGCACGATGCGTTCAGGGTCGACGTGGAAGTCGACGGCGTTCTCGATGACATGCGCGATGGCTTGATTGACCTGGACGACAGGGCCGGGATAGATGGCTTCGGGGGCGTGCGTGTACTCCACGTTGACAACCGTGAAGCCGTGCGATGCGAGCACCCGCAGGTAGTCGCGGATCGGCTCCTTCTCGCCCGCGATGAAGGCACCGCCGTGCACCCAGAACACCGTTGGCAACGCGGGGCCGGCGTCATCAGGACGGAAGACGTCCAGACGACCGTCGGCTGACGTGCGGTCGTATACGACATCGAGGTTCGCGTGAATGTCGTCGGGCACGTACTGCCTCGCGGCTTCAGCGTTCTCGAGCCCCGCGGGGTCCGGCGCGGACCTCAGCAGCCAGACGCCCGGCCATGGACTGACATTCCAGAAGATCACGCCCGCCACGACGACGACTACGAGCGAGCCGGCGATCCAGGCCAGCGCCCGCCATAGTCTTCTCACGGACCAGCCCCCCTCTTCACCGAGACTATGTCACCGACAGTCAGCATCCCCCGGCCGGACCGGGTTCTGCTCCGCCGGGTCGAAGGAGGGTTCTGCTTCCACGCGCTGTCCTTCCCGTCCTAGGTCGATGTTTAGCGTAGAAGGCGTGCGTTTCTCAGACCTCGAGCAGCAGGCGGCCGAACACCAGCGTCAGTTACGTGAGCGTCTTGCGATGACGCGGCTTCCAGACGATGAGGGCGCTGGATGGCGGTACGGGGCGGGGCTCGATGACGTGCGGCATCTTCTCGACCAATGGGCAGCCCACGATTGGTGCGCATCCGTGCAGCGGCTTGCGTCGGCGGAGCACGTGGAAGTGGAGACACGACTCGGCGCGGTGCATGTGATGCGCCTTCGGGCCCGCCGCCCCAGCTCCGGGACCATCCTGCTCCTACACGGTTGGCCGAGCTCGTTCATCGAGATGGAGGCACTGGCCCGCACACTCTCAGATCCGGCGGGCGATCTGCCCGCGTTCGATGTGCTCGTGCCCTCGCTGCCGGGCTTCGGCCTGTCGGCACCACGAACCGTGCCTGGCCCCGACCATTCGCAAACTGCCGATGCACTAGCCGAAGCCGTTCGAGGGCTCTCCGTTGCGCACGTCTGGGTTCACGCGTACGACATTGCCGCCGGCACCGCCATCCGCCTGGGGCAGCGACACCCCGACCTGGTGCGCGGCTACCACACGACAGAACCCGGGCTGCCGGTCATCCCAGTGGATGACGCAGGCAGAACACCGGACGAGCTGGATCATCAGCGATACACCGAAGCGTGGGACGCGCAAGAGGGCGGCTACATGGCTCTCCTGGGCACACGCCCGCAGACCATCGCCTATGCGCTCAGCGACTCGCCCGCCGGCCTCGCGGCATGGCTGTTCGAGAAGTGGCACGCATGGACTATCGAACCTGACCGGCCCTGGGATTTCGACGCACCTCTTGTGCAGACCCTGCTCGACACTTTGACCCTCTACTGGGTAACCGGCACCGTGGCTAGTGCGAACCGCATCTACTTCCGCGATGACGTAACTCCGGAGCCTTTCACCAGGGACGACCGGTTCCTGCAGCCAGTGTCGGTGTCCCTGACCGCCCAACGCATCGAGCGCGCCCCGCTCGCCACCGCCGAACGGCTTTTCGCCGACATCCGCTCATGGGTCGATCTGGGCACCGGGGGCCACTTCGTCTGCGCTCAGCACCCCGCGCTTATCGCAGATCGACTCCGGCAACTCATCACCAGCTGATGGCAATCCCCGCCGGACTGGTCGTTATGTCAGTTCCCGCAATCCGAAGTGCCCATGTTTCAGGGGGCTGAAGGCGTGACCGAAAGCTCCACAGTGTCCGATTCTGCGCTCGACATGAACATCACCCTGCTGATGACGCACACGACACCGCACATCCCTATCAAGGAGCTCGGTCGTCGCCATCGATGTCCTACCCCGCAACACCTAGTCGCCGTCGACCGATCCGCCTACGTCGCCCGCTTCAGCCGCGGAAGGTCCGCACTCCGCCACGACCGAGGCGGTAGAGGAGCCGAGCGAATCGCCTGCACGCAGGTTCGCCGCCTCCAGCGCCCGCTGGATGGCGAGGTCGGTATCCGACTCGGATTCAATGACTCGATCGTCCATCGGACTGGTGCCCCCTGAACCCTCTAAGACTCCCTGGAACCAGGGTAGCTCTGAGTCTGGCGTCCCGGCCAAACTTCTGCCACGCGGCGACCGCGGGGATCCATGCCTCGTGAGAAGAAGACCCCCGGAATCGCACGGATCCCGGGGGTTCGATCTGGCGGTACCGGTGGGATTTGAACCCACGGTGGGCGTTAACCCACACAACTTTTCGAGAGTTGCACCTTCGGCCGCTCGGACACGGTACCGCGGAAGAGTTTAGTACAGGTCTCGCAGGCGTGTGTCCAGGCCCTGAACGACCAGGGGGAGCGGCTTACCGTGGAGCAATGCGTCGTGTCCTCCCCTGGCTCATCGGCGTCGCTGGAGCTGCCGGCGGCATCGCCGTCTGGGCTCGCTGGCTCTTCACTCGCCGCCGCTACTGGTACGACAAGCTGACCGGTCACATCCCCATCCACGCCGCGTGGTGGAAGGATCAGCGCGCTCGCGAGGGCGAGGTGCTCTATGTCGCGATCGGCGACTCCGCCGCGCAGGGCATCGGCGCATCGAAGCCGGGCCGCAGCTACGTCGGGATGCTCGCGAAGCGCCTCACCCACGCCACGAACCGCACGGTGCGGGTCGTCAACCTCAGCATCTCCGGCGCGACGGTCGGCGTAGCGCTCGCCAAGGAGGTGCCCCAGCTCGCGAAGCTGCAGCCCGACATCCTCACCGTCTCGATCGGGGCCAACGACATGGCGTCGTTCGACGCAGAGCGCTTCGAGCGCGAGTACCGCCTGCTCGTCGAGGCGCTGCCGGATCACGCGATCCTCGCCGACCTGCCGAGCTTCTACTTCCTGCCTCAGCAGCGCAACGTGCGACAGGCGAACGCCATCATCCGTCGCATCGCCGCCGAGCGCGGGCTGACCGTCGTCGACCTCCATCGACTCACCGACCGGCAGAGTGTCTGGGGCATCCTGACCCAGTTCCAGGGCGACCTGTTCCACCCCAACGACCGCGGCTACACGATCTGGGCGAACGCCTTCTGGCCGGCCGTGCAGACGCGGATGCGCGAGTTCGACGCCTCGAGACCCGCGACGGACGACGTGCCTGGCCCCGCAGAACAGTCCGCGGCCGTCTGCGGCTAGCCCGCCAGCTCAAGCATCCCGCTGGCGAGCAGGACCGCGCCGACGATCACCATCGCCGCACCCGAGGCCCGGGACAGGATGCGCGCTGTCGCCTGCCGTGATCGAAGGACCCGAGCCGACGCCGCTCCCAATACGAGATAGAACCCGGCGACGGTTGCGGAGAAGACGAGTCCGAGCACGGCGAGCTGCACCGGCACGGGCCACTCGGCTTCCGCAACCGCGAACTGGGGCAGCAGCGCGACGACGATGAGCACCCCCTTCGGGTTCAGCGCGCTGACGCCGACCCCCTGCAGCAGCGCGACGGCGGGGTGGTGGGGGGCGGCTTCGCGCCGCTCGTCGAATCCGCCCTTTCGCGCTCGGAGCAGCCCGACGCCCAACGCGAGGAGATACCCGGAACCGGCGATGGTGATCACGGCGAGGGATCGGGGCGAGTCGGCGACCAGCGCTCCGAGGCCCACCGCGACGACCCCGGAGAGCAGCAGGTACCCGAGCGCCAAGCCGACTACGGCCGGAGTCACCGGGCGCCCGCGGGCCGCGATGCCCAGCACGAAGGCCCAGTCGGCGCCGGGTACCGCGACCAGCGCCAGCACCGTCAACCAAAAGGCGAGGAGACCGACCGGATGCATGGAGCGACGGTATGCGCGCGGGCGCGGGAGCCGTTTGCTCTTTCTGCTCCTCAGTCGCCCTCGAAGGGTACTTTCTTCCCATGGACAGCGTCGATCGCCGTATTCTTGCCGAGCTGCAGGCAGAGGGCAGGCTGAGCGTCACCGATCTCGCGGACCGCATCCGTCTGACGCTCTCGCCGACCCACCGCCGCCTGCGCGACCTCGAGCGCAGCGGGGTCATCCGCGGCTACCGAGCGGTAGTCGACCCCGAGGCGGTCGGACTCACCTTCGAAGCCCTCGTCTTCGTCACCATGCGGCAGGAGGACCGCGAGACGCTACTCGGTTTCGAGCGCGCCCTGGCCGAGATCCCGAACGTTCTGCTGGCCCAGCGTCTGTTCGGCGACCCCGATTACCTGCTGCGGATCGTGACCGCTGACCTCGCCGCGTACGCGCGTCTCGAGGACGACGTGCTGTCGGCGCTCCCCGGGGTGCAACGGCTCACCTCGACCCTCGTCATGAAACGGATCGTGGACGAGCGGCCGCTGCCGCTCTAGGCGCGCTGTGGAGAACCCGGGCGATGACGGAGGCCGCGCCTAGGCTGTCCGCATGGCCCGCCCGACCGCGAACTTCCGCTGCACCGAGTGCGGGTGGACCAGCATCAAGTGGGCGGGACGCTGCGGCGAGTGCCAGCAGTGGGGCACCGTCGTGGATGTCGTCGAGGCCTCCGTGCGCTCCGTCGCCGCGGTCGCGCCTCGTGCCTCGCAGGCCGCCCGGCCGATCACCGAGATCGACGTCGACGACGTCTCGCACCATCCGACCGGCATCCAGGAGTTCGACCGCGTGCTCGGCGGCGGGGTCGTGCCGGGCGCCGCGATCCTGCTCTCCGGGGAGCCTGGCGTCGGCAAGTCGACGCTGCTGCTCGAGGTCGCGTCGCGCGCAGCATCCACCGGGGCCCGCGTGCTCTACGTGAGCGCCGAGGAGTCGGTGACGCAGGTGCGCATCCGCGCCCAGCGCACGGGGGCGCTGCAGCCCAGCCTCTACCTCGCGAGCGAGACCGACCTCGCGACGATCCTCGGGCACATCGATCAGCTCACCCCGCAGCTCGTCATCGTCGACTCGGTGCAGACCGTGTCGTCGAGCCTCTCCGACGGGCTCGCCGGGCAGCCGTCGCAGGTGCGCGAGGTCGCAGCCACCCTCATCCGCGTCGCCAAGGAGCGCAGCCTCCCCGTGCTGCTCGTCGGTCACGTGACGAAGGACGGCACCATCGCGGGACCGCGCCTGCTCGAGCACCTGGTCGACGTCGTGTGCCAGTTCGAGGGCGACCGGCAGACCGCGCTGCGCTTCGTGCGCGCGCTCAAGAACCGCTTCGGTCCGACGGATGAGGTGGGCTGCTTCGAGATGACCGGCGACGGCATCCAGGAGGTCGCCGACCCCTCCGGGCTGTTCCTCTCGCGCAGCCGCACCCCTGTCAGCGGAACCTGCGTCACGATCGCGGTCGAGGGGCGCCGTGCACTGCCGGTCGAGATCCAGGCGCTGCTCGTCAAGACGCAGGCACCGCAGCCTCGACGCGTCGTGAACGGCGTCGACTCGTCGCGGGTGGCGATGCTGCTCGCGGTGCTCGAGCGCCGCGCGGCGATGGCCCTGTCGAGCTACGACGTGTACGTGTCGACGGTCGGCGGCATCCGTGTCACGGAGCCCGGTGCCGACCTGGCGATCGCCCTCGCGATCGCGAGCGCCGTGCGGGAGAAGGCGCTGCCGCCCGACCTCGCCGCCGTGGGGGAGATCAGTCTCGCGGGCGAGATCCGTCCCGCATCGTCGGGCAAGCAGCGGGTCAGCGAGGGTCGCCGCCTGGGCTTCACCTCGATCATCGACGCCGAGGCGGCGCACCTGCGCGAGGCGATCCGGATCGCGTTCGCGAGCGCCCGCGACGAGCGCATCGAGGTGCCCGACTTCTGATGGGGATCAGGTGACGGAGCAGCCGCGACAGCTGTGGGACGCCGAGGCGCTCGCGTTCGACACCGCCCCCGACCACGGACTGCACGACGACAGTGTGCGGGAAGCCTGGCGCGACCTCCTCGCCTCTGCGCTGCCCGAGGCACCGGCCCGCATCGCCGACCTCGGATGCGGCACCGGAACGCTGACCCTTCTCCTGGCTCAGAGCGGATACGCCGTCGACGGTGTCGACTTCTCCCCCGAGATGGTCCGCCGGGCGCGAGAGAAGACCTCCGCGGAGGCCGCCGTGACGATCATCCTCGGCGATGCGGGCGATCCGCGGCTGGTCGATGGCGAGTACGACGCCGTGCTCAGCCGGCACGTGCTCTGGGCCCTGCCCGACCCCTCCGCCGCCCTCGCGCGGTGGCGCGGCCTGCTGGCTCCAGGCGGGCGCATCGTGCTCATCGAGGGGCTGTGGAACACGGGGGCCGGCCTGCCGTTGGAGGAGACCCTGCGCCTCGTCGTCTCGCAGGGTCTGCTGGTCGAGCATCGGTTGCTGCCCGACCCCGCACTGTGGGGCGAGGCGACCAAGGACAGCCGGTACCTGGTCGTCGCCCGGACCCCCGGGGCCTGACGAGGTCGTCCGCTACGCGTCCCCCTCGAACGACAGCGCGTCGAGGATGTCCTGCGTGGTCGACTGCATGGCCCACTCGCTGCCGACGTCGAACCAGACCTCGCCGATGACGCCGGCGTTCTGTTCGATGAAGTCGCGCAGCTGGTCCCGCGTGTACGGCAGCACGCGGTGCCCGGTCTCCTGCGGGATCATCCGCACGTAGGCGTCCGCCGACGAGAACAGCAGCAGGAGGTACTTGTCCTCCTCGCCTCGCCGGAACACCCGCACCTGGGGCGGGCCCTTCACCGGCAGCAGCGGCACGATCACCTTGTCGTTGCGTAGCGCGTAGGCGACGCCCGCGACATCCGCCTTCTTCAGCGCCTCCTCGAGCGCTTCGGAACGGAACTCGGGGTTGTCGGCGGTGATCGGCTTCATGCTCCCAGCCTAGGAAAACGACGGATGCCGCGCTCCCGCAGGCCCGCGCATCCCGCGAGTGGTCACGAATCGTCGCATCACGCCACGCAGGAACGACGAATCGCGCCCAGTCGCACGCTGGCAGCCCCACCGAGACGGATGCGCCGCGCTAGTTGAGCACGAACTGGCGGGTCTGCTCCGACTGGAAGTCGCCGATGAACACCGAGAGGTGGTAGCTCGCCCCTCCGGCGACGACGGCCTCGCGCGGGGTCTCGCAGGTGTCCTTCGAGGAGCGGGTGCGGTCCCAGGGGATGGGTCCGCCCGAGACGCTCTCGCCCGGCTGCAGCTGGACCTCGGCGGGCGCCGGGTCGGTCTGGCAGTCCTTCGAGGTCCAGATCACCTCGGAGCCGCTCGTGATCCGGTACTCCTGCACGTCGGATCCGCCCTGCATCGTGCAGGGCTGCTCACCGGTGTTGGTGACCTCCAGCGACAGCTGCGGCTGGGTGGTGGGGTCGTAGGCTTCCGCATCCGTCACCGCCACGACCTCGATCATCTCCTCGGTGCACGGCACGACCTCGGTGCTCGAGGGCGGTGCCGTGGTCTCGCTGGCGGCCGGCTCGTCGGTGGCGGACGGCGCCGCTCCGTCGTTCGCGGCACCGGATCCGGGGCGCACCACGATGAGCACGATCACCAGGATCACGGCGAGGAGTCCCAGCAGCACGATCAGGCGGCGGCGCCAGTAGACCTTCGCCGGCTGGGGGCCGACGGGATTCCGTATCGTCGACATGGCCCAAGGGTAGCTACAGGTGCTTCAGCATCCTGGTATTGCCGAGCGTGTTCTGCTTCACACGGGAGAGATCCAGGAACTCGGCGACACCGTCGTCCTGCGAGCGCACCAGCTCGGCGTACACCTCGGGCGTCACGACGTCGTCGATCGGCTCGAACCCGTGCCGGCCGAAGAACTCGGTCTCGAAGGTCAGGCAGAAGAGGCGACTGAGGCCGAGCTCGCGCGCGTCCTCCTCGATCCGCTCCAGCAGCGCGTGTCCGACACCGCTGCCGAGGAACTCCTCGTCGACCGCGAGGGTGCGCACCTCGCCGAGGTCCTCCCACATGACGTGCAGCGCCCCGCAGCCGATCAGGCGGCCGTCATCGAGCTCGGCGACACGGAACTCCTGCACGTCCTCGAAGAGCACCACGAGCTCCTTGCCGAGCAGGATGCGCCGATTGACGAGCGGCTCGATGAGTCCCTGGATGCCGCGCACGTCGGTGGTGCGGGCACGCCGCACGGTGAAGCTCATTCCCCCAACCTAGCGACGGATGCGGTCAGCCCAGGTCGCCGAGGCTTCCCAGCAGGTCGCCGATGCCGCCGAAGATCGCACCGACACCCTCGAGCACGTCGGCCGCCTCGACGATCTCGGCGAGGTCGGCGAGCGCCTCGAGGCCTTCGACAGACTCGGCGACGAACAGCGCGAGGTCGCCGATGCCGCTGAGCGCGTCGGAGGTGAGCAGCTCGGGCGGGAGGTCCTGCGACTGCAGCGCCAGCTGCTGCATCCATTCCCTCTCGAGCCCGAAGAGCACCG
>JAPSJW010000018.1 GCA_031177985.1 Microbacteriaceae bacterium
CTTCGAGAGAGCCATGACCACGCTTCAGTCCCTGACGGGCAGGCAGCGCCTCAGCGTCTTCTCGCACCGCGCGACGCCCTACCTCTACATCTCGCCGTTCTTCCTGCTGTTCGCCGTCGTCGGCCTGTTCCCGCTCGTCTACACCGGGTGGGTGTCGTTCAACGAGTGGCACCTCGTCGGAGGTGCCGGCGAGTTCGTCGGCCTCGACAACTACCTGTTCGTCCTGTCGCAGCCCCGTTTCTGGACGGCGCTCGGCAACACGATGAGCATCTTCCTGCTGTCGTCCGTGCCGCAGCTGGTCTTCGCGCTCGCGATCGCCGCGGTGCTCGACCTCAACCTGCGCGGCAAGACGTTCTGGCGCATGGGGGTGCTGCTGCCCTACGTGGTCGCACCGGTGGCCGCGGCCCTGATCTTCGGCAACATGTTCGCCGACCGCTACGGACTCGTGAACACCGGGCTGCAGGCGATCGGGCTCGAGCCGATCGCCTGGCACGTCGACTCCCTCGCGAGCCACGTGGCCATCGCGACGATGGTCAACTTCCGCTGGACGGGCTACAACGCCCTCATCCTGCTCGCGGCGATGCAGGCGGTGCCGCGCGACTACTACGAGGCCGCGATGATCGACGGCGCCGGACGGCTGCGACAGTTCTTCTCCGTGACGATCCCGCAGCTGCGCCCGACGCTCATCTTCGTGATCCTCACCTCGACGATCGGCGGACTGCAGATCTTCGACGAGCCTCGCCTGTACGACCAGTTCGGCACCGGCGGCGCGGACTCGCAGTGGCTGACGATCACGCTCTACCTCTACGACATGGGCTGGGGCCGGTTCGACTTCGGCCGGGCATCCGCGATCGCGTGGCTGCTGTTCCTGCTCATCGTCGTGCTCGGGCTCGTGAACCTCGCGATCAGCCGACGCATCTCCTCGGAAGGACGGCGCTGACGATGGTGACGGTTCCCACAACAGCGGTGCGCATGACGGATGCCGGTGGCGGCCTGCGCGCGGCCAGGCGCCGTGCGAGGCGGGCGCGGGTGGCAGGGCGGCGGCCGGGCTGGCTCGGCTACACGTTCCTCGGGATCGTGCTGCTCGCGAGCGTCTTCCCGTTCTACTGGTCGTTCCTCGTGGCCAGCGGCGACTCCTCGACGGTCAACAGCTCGTCGCTCTCCTGGATCCCCGGCGGCAACTTCATCGCCAACGCGGCCTCGGTGCTGAACAACCCTGCGGTGAACTTCTGGAAGGCGCTCGGCAACAGCCTGATCGTCTCCACGACCGTGTCGGCATCCGTCGTGTTCTTCTCGACGCTCGCCGGGTACGCGTTCGCCAAGCTGCGCTTCCGCGGGCGCGGCCCGCTGTTGGTCTTCATCGTCGCGACGATGGCGGTGCCGACGCAGCTGGGCGTCGTGCCGCTCTACATCCTGATGGCCGAGTACGGCTGGACCGGAACACTGTGGGCCGTGATCGCCCCCGCGCTCGTGAACGCCTTCGGCGTCTTCTGGATGACGCAGTACCTCGCGCAGGCGCTGCCCGACGAGCTCATCGAGGCGGCGCGGGTCGACGGAGCCAGCGCGTTCCGCACGTTCGTGACGGTCGCGGTCCCCGCCGCGCGCCCCGCTGCGGCGATGCTCGCGCTCTTCACCTTCGTCGCGACCTGGACGAACTTCTTCTGGCCGTTCATCGTGCTGAACCAGCAGGACCCGACGCTCACGGTGGCGCTGCAGCTGCTGCAGGCGAACTTCTTCGTCGACTACTCGATCGTGCTCGCCGGCGTGCTGCTCGCGACCGCCCCGCTCGTGCTGCTCTTCGTGCTCGCCGGACGTCAGCTCGTCAGCGGCATCATGCAGGGCGCGGTCAAGGGATGAACCATGGCGCTCCGCTACCCTGAGCGCGTGGCGAGCGGCAGCAACCCGGAGACCCCGACCCGGCGCCCCACCCTCGAGATGGTGGCGAAGGAGGCGGGGGTCACCCGCAGCACCGTGTCGCGCGTCATCAACGCCGAGCGCGACGTCAGCGCAGCGACCGTCGAGCTCGTCAACCAGGCGATCGAGCGACTTGGATACGTGCCGAACCGCGCCGCGCGCTCCCTGGCGAGCAGCCGGAGCATGGCGGTCGCGCTCATCGTGCCCGAGCGGGCCGAGTGGTTCCTCGACGACCCGCACCTCGTCGCGCTGATGGCCGGGGCGTCGCGAAGGCTCGAGCAGAGCGAGTACGTGCTCACCCTGATCGCCGGCTCACCCGATCCGCAGGGCAAGACGATGCGCTACCTCTCGAGCGGCGCCGTCGACGGCGGGCTCATCGCGTCGCACCACGATCAGCACTCCTACCTGCAGACGCTGCACCGGTCGATGCCGGTCGTCTTCGGCGGGCGCCCCGCTGCCGGCAACGAGGAGGGCAGCCACTTCGTCGACGTCGACAACGCGGCGGCCGCACGGCTCGCGGCGGAGCACCTGCTCTCGCTCGGCCGCAGTCGCATCGGCATGATCACCGGCCCCGAGGACATGCGCTCGGTCGTCGACCGCTACGACGGATGGCGGGCGGCGGTCGCCGAGGCCGGCCTGCCGGTCGACGCCGTCGAGCACGCGGACTTCACCGGAGCGGGGGCGGTCCGCGCGACGCGGCGGCTGCTCGAGCGGGCACCCGACCTCGACGGCCTGTTCGTCGCGAACGACATCATGGCCAACGCCGCCATCACCGTGCTGCAGCAGAGCGGGCGTGCGGTGCCCGCCGACGTCGCCGTCGTGGGGTTCGACAACAGCACGGCGGCGACCGTCGGCCCCGTGCCCCTGACCACGATCGACCAGCCTTCGATCGACATGGGCTGGCGCATGGCCGACGCGCTGCTGCGCATCCTCGCCGGCGAGGAGGTGCCGACCGGCATCACCCTGCCGACCGAACTGGTCGTGCGCGACTCGGCGTAGCCTGACGACGTGGATCCGCTCGACGCCCTCACCGAGATCGCCTACCTGCTCGAGCGCGAGCGGTCGAGCGCCTTCAAGTCGAAGGCGTTCCGCAGGGCAGCGGATGTCGTGGTCGGGCTCACTCCCGAGCACCTGAACGACCCGATCCGGTTGAAGCACACCAAGGGGATCGGCGACTCGACCTACAAGGTCATCACCCAGGCTCTCGCCGGCCAGGTGCCCGACTACCTCGCCGACCTCCGCGAGCGCACCGGACTCGAGCGCACGAGCGCCCTCCGCGGCAGGCTGCGGGGCGACCTGCACAGCCACAGCGAGTGGTCCGACGGGACCACGCCGATCGAGCTCATGGTCGAGAGCGCCAAGCGGCTCGGTCACGAGTACCTGGCGCTCACCGACCACTCGCCGCGACTGCGGGTCGCCAACGGCCTGTCGGCCGAGCGGCTCGAGCAGCAGCTCGCCGTGGTCGACGGTCTCAGCAGCGACGGCTTCACCCTGCTCAAAGGCATCGAGGTCGACATCCTCGACGACGGCTCCCTCGATCAGACACCGGAGATGCTCGACCGTCTCGACGTCGTCGTGGCGAGCGTGCACTCCAACCTGCGGGCCGACTCGAAGACCATGACGAGACGGATGCTGGGTGCGATCGCCGACCCGCACACCGACGTGCTGGGCCACATGACCGGCCGCCTCGTCGAGGGGGCCCGCGGCACGCGCCCGCAGTCGGAGTTCGACGCCGAGAAGGTGTTCGCCGCGTGCGCAGAGCGCGAGGTGGCGGTGGAGATCAACTCGCGACCCGAGCGGCAGGATCCGCCTGACGACCTGCTGACTCTCGCGATCGAGGCCGGCTGCCTGTTCAGCATCGACAGCGACGCACACGCCCCGGGGCAGCTGTCATTGCTCGACTACGGCGCGGAGCGGGCCGAGCGCCTGGGCGTGCCCCAGGACCGGATCGTGACGACCTGGCCGCTCGAGCGTCTGCTCGCGTGGACCGGACGGGACCGCTGACCCGCCAGACGGGACGAATTGGCCCTTGCGGCGGATTCTCAGGAACCACTACCGTGGTCGAGCACGCCGCGATTCAAGAAAGGAGTCGGCCCGATGTTCTTCTTCATCACATCCCAGGGGATTCTTCCCACCACCGCCGGCTTCGCCGGCGTCTGCACCGCCTGATCGGGTGACTTCCTCGTCACCGGCCACGCGGTGACGACGTCAGTGAAGCACTGATCTCTCTTCAGAGATCGATCGTCCCGTTCGCGACCCGTCCGTCGACGCAGGTCACTCCACTCTCCGCCGCCACGAGCGGCAGAACCCGCGGACCGCCTCCACTCCGGCGACTCCGCACGCATCCGAAGGACGCAGCATCATGCTCAGCACCCTCGAGACCCGTGACGGTCTCACCAGTCAGCACCCCCCGCAACACTCCGTACACGAGCACCGTCCGGCGCGACGTGTCGGCCTCCTCGACCGTGCGGCGCTCCGCCTCGGTCTGCTTCTCGTGATGTGGGGCCGGCGCTCGTCCGGCCTCAGCCGCGAGCAGCTCCGCTCCCGCTACGAGCAGGACGAGGCGCGACGCGCGCGCGAGTGGCTCAACCAGCGCCGCATGTTCCTCGAGCTCACGCAGCGATGACCGCGGGGCGGACCGTGCAAGAGCCCTGGGAACCTCGGTTCCCGGGGCTCTTCCCGTCTCAGCCCGGAGGCAGCCCTGTGCTGAGACGACTCTCTAGGAGCTCGAACGCCTCACGTGCGGCGCGCACCGGATCGGCCGTCTCGGAGACGAGGACGACCCGCAACCCGCGTCTCTCGCCCTCGGCCGCGATCGCCTCGGCGACGGCCCGAGCCGACGGATGCGCGGACTGCGGCACGAGCACGCCCACGATGCCGCTGCTGCCGGTCTTCAGACTCCGCGCCGCCTCGTTCGGGCGATAGCCGAGCTCGTCGATCGCGGCCTGCACTCGCTGCCGCACGGCGTCGCTCACGTGTGGGGCACCATTCACGACATTCGAGACGGTCTTCATCGACACCCCCGCGAGGGAGGCGACGTCGACGAGCCGCGGTCGCATCCGTCAGCCCTCGACCAGTCGCGACGCCCGGCGCCGCATCTTGACGTAGTTGCCGCAGCCCGCCATCGAGCACCACCGCCCCGAGCGATTGCGCGAGGCGTCGTAGAACGCCCACTGGCATGTGCCCCTGGCGCAGGCCTTCAGCCGGCTCCAGCTGCCGTCGACTCTGGCCCTCTCGATGGCGTCCACGACGGCGGCGATCGCGTGGGCGGCCGGCCTGTCCTCGACGGGACTCCACCGCAGCCCGCCGTCGATGCGCAGGCGCAGCGGCACCGAGGCGAGCGCCTCATCGAGGCGCGCCAGGGCGGCGGGATCGCCCTCGTGGCCCGCGTTCTCGAGCAGCAGCGACCGCAGCCCCTCACGGACCTCGGTCAGAAGCCGGAGATCCGGGTCGCCGAAGGTGCCGACCGGAACGCCGCGGTCGCCGAACCAGCCGCTGACCGCGTGGGCGGAGACCCAGCTCTCGTCGTCCTCCTGCGGCTCGTAGCTGTTGACGAGGTCGCGCAGGAACGCCGCTGCGGCGGGGACGTCCTCATCCATGACACCACCGTAACGCGTTAGGTGGTGTCACGGAAGTGTCAGCGTTCTCGCGCCGCCCAGAGCATCCCGCGCTCGATGATCGTGCGCACCACGGGATGCTGCACGACGTCGATGCGGTGCCCGGGAGTGGAGACGAAGATGCGCCCCTCGCCCCACTGCCGTGTCCACACCGCGGGCGAGACGACGGGGCGCTTCCACGGATCCCACTCCCGCACCGCCTGCGTCGTCGTCGCGAGCACGTCGAGGTAGTCGTCGTGGAGCACCCAGTACTGCTCCGTCACGAGCTCGAAGTCGTCCAGACCGCTCGTGATGGGGTGCGAACGTCCGAGCTCGGTGAACTCGATCGTGTGCGGTACATAGTTGTCGGGCTGACCGCCCGTGCGCTCATCCGGGTGCTTGCCGGGGTGCGCGGCGAACAGGGCCCCGATGAGCTGCTGGTAGTCCGACGTGTTCCGATACGAGTCGGCGATCCCGCCGTGCCAGCCCGCCATGCCCGTGCCCACCTCGACCGCGGCGCGGAGGCCGCGGAACGCCTCGTCGGAGATCGTCGACATGGTCACGTTCTGCACGACGAGGTCGATGTCGCGCATCGTCTGCTCATCGGCGTAGACCTCGTTCGAGTCCTCGAT
>JAPSJW010000019.1 GCA_031177985.1 Microbacteriaceae bacterium
TACGCGACGGTCGCCTGCTCGCTGCTGCTCATCCCGATCGCCGACATGGGCGTGCTGTACACGGTCGTGGCGCTCGCCTCGGGGGTCTGGTTCATCGTCGAGTCGCACCGCCTGTACGCCCGCGCCATCCGGCACGCCGAGCCGAAGCCGATGCGCGTCTTCCACTCGTCGATCTCGTACCTGACGCTCGTCTTCCTCGCGGTCGGCATCGACCCGCTGCTGCCCTTCTAGGCTCCGCGCCGGGCTTCCGTGGTGGGTTCCGCGGAGGTCGGAACCGACGCGATGGATGAGTGCTGCGGTCAGGCGTGAGCGCCGCGGCGGTCTCTCTCGTCCGCAAAACTCACCTTCGCCTGCGGGCGACTCGGGGAGGGCGAGCGCCGGTCCGTGCACCCAAACGTGCGCCGGCCGCCGCGGAGGCCCGGCCTCAGGCGCGCCGCGGCGCCTTGAGCGAGAGCACGGCGGCGGTCATGACCGCCACGAGGATGACCGCCAGCACCATGTGCACGCCCACGAGGAGCACGGGGAGACCTTCGCGCGACTGCCAGATGCCGACGGCGATCTGGACGAGCTCGACGGCCAGGAGGGCCGTCGCGAGCACGCGCAGTCGCGGCGCTCCCACCCGCCATGCGGCGGTCGCCAGCGCGATCGTGGCGAGGAAGGCGGCGTAGGCGGGCCAGGAGTGGACGTGCTGCATGACCAGCGGATCGAGTCCGTTGCGGTCGGCGAGCGAGTCTCCGGCGTGCGGCCCGGAGCCCGTGGTGAGGATGCCAGCGATCACCGCGACCGCGACGAGGGCGCTCGTGGCGTGTGTGAGGCCCGCGAGCCATCCGGGCACCGCACGTTCACCCGACGGGCCGACGGCGAGGCCGTAGACGACGACGGCAGCGAGGGCGACGAGCACCGCCGAGATGAGGTAGTGGATGCCGACCAGCATCGGGTGCAGCTTGATCCAGACCGAGATGCCGCCGATGACCGCCTGGAGCACCGTCCCGGCGAGCACGAGCACGGCCGGCACGACGACGTCGCGCCGCGTCGAGCGGACCTTACGGAGCGACAGGATGACGGCGGCCGCAGCGAGCAGCACGATGAGAGCCACGGTGCGGTTGCCGAACTCGACGGCGCCGTGGATTCCCATCTCGGGGGTCGCGATGAGCGAGTCGGTCGTGCAGAGCGGCCAGGTGGGACAGCCGAGACCGGACTCGGTCAGGCGCACGGCGCCGCCGGTGCCCACGATGACGATCTGCAGCACGAGCGAGACCCAGGCGAGGGGGAGCGACCAGCGGGGACGAGCGGGCACCGCATCCGTTCGCTCTGCACGGACGGGCGCGACCGTGGTCGTCGGGGCGGAATTCACAGTGGGTTCCCTCCTGTCGAATCGAGCGGGTCCCTGTAGACTCGAGTGGCTCAGGAACGCAGCTCATGCCGGGGGAGTCGACGCAGACGCCGGGTCTCGACTTTCCCAGTCCTGTCAGTGTAGGCATCCCCCCGCATCCGCACCGCTCGCGTCGAGGGCCAGGGAATGCTGGAGAGACCGTCCCGGTTCCCTCCGGTAGGAAAGAGGTAACACTATGTCCGATGTGCTGATCGACCGTCCGGAACTCAACAGCCTCGGCACCTACGAGTTCGGCTGGTCCGACGCCGACACCGCCGGGGCCACCGCTCGCCGAGGGATCTCCGAAGAGGTCGTGCGCAACATCTCGGCCCTCAAGAGCGAGCCCGAGTGGATGCTGAACACCCGGCTCAAGGGTCTCAAGTTCTTCGACCGCAAGCCGATGCCCACGTGGGGCGCCGACCTCAGCGGCATCGACTTCGACAACATCAAGTACTTCGTGCGCTCGACCGAGAAGCAGGCCCAGACCTGGGAGGACCTGCCCGAGGACATCCGCAACACCTACGACCGGCTCGGCATCCCCGAGGCGGAGCGTCAGCGCCTCGTCGCCGGTGTCGCCGCACAGTACGAGTCCGAGGTCGTCTACCACCAGATCCAGAAGGAGCTGGAGGACCAGGGCGTCATCTTCATGGACACCGACACGGCGCTTCGCGAGCACCCGGAGTTCTTCGAGGAGTACTTCGGCACCGTGATCCCGGCGGGCGACAACAAGTTCGCGGCGCTCAACACATCGGTCTGGTCGGGCGGTTCCTTCGTCTACGTGCCGAAGGGCGTGCACGTCGAGATCCCGCTGCAGGCCTACTTCCGCATCAACACCGAGAACATGGGCCAGTTCGAGCGCACGCTGATCATCGCCGACGAGGGCTCATACGTGCACTACATCGAGGGCTGCACGGCGCCGATCTACAAGTCGGACTCGCTGCACAGCGCGGTCGTCGAGATCGTCGTCAAGAAGAACGCCAGAGTGCGGTACACGACCATCCAGAACTGGTCGAACAACGTCTACAACCTCGTCACGAAGCGCGCCATCGCCCACGAGGGCGCGACGATGGAGTGGATCGACGGCAACATCGGCTCCAAGGTGACGATGAAGTACCCCTCGATCTACCTCGTCGGGGAGCACGCCAAGGGCGAGACCCTCTCGGTCGCCTTCGCGGGCCCCGGCCAGCACCAGGATGCCGGCGCCAAGATGGTGCACATGGCGCCGTACACGACGTCGTCGATCGTCTCGAAGTCGATCGCCCGCGGCGGTGGTCGCGCCGGATACCGCGGTGAGGTGCGGGTGGACGCCAACGCGCACCACTCGGCCAACAACGTGCGCTGCGACGCTCTGCTCGTCGACACCATCTCGCGCTCCGACACCTACCCGGCGATCGACATCCGTGTGGACGACGTGCAGCTCGGCCACGAGGCGACGGTCTCCCGGGTGAGCGAAGAGCAGCTGTTCTACCTGCAGTCCCGCGGAATGCCGGAGGACGAGGCGATGGCGATGATCGTGCGCGGCTTCATCGAGCCGATCGCACGCGAGCTGCCGATGGAGTACGCACTCGAGCTCAACAAGCTGATCGAGATGAGCATGGAAGGAAGCGTGGGTTGACCGTCGCTGCACCGAACACCACCGGCGATCAGCACGGCGCCCGCGCGCACAGCGACGGAGGCTGGGGAGCAACCGGAGGACGTCCGGTCCCCGTGCAGACCCGCTCCGAGCGGTTCGCGTCGAACGACGTCTCCGCCTTCCCCGAGGTGACCGGTCTCGAGGCGGAGTGGAAGCTCACGCCCCTCGACCGCATCCGCTCTCTGCTCGGCGGCAGCCCCGACGGCACGCCGTACGAGATCACCTCGACCGGCGGCGTGATCGAGTGGATCGACCGCTCCGACGAGCGCATCGGCGTCGCCGGCACCGCCGAGGAGCGCGCAGCGGCCAACGCCTGGAGCACCTTCGAGAAGGCGCTGTCGATCACGGCGGCCGATGAGGTCGTCACCGTGGAGCGTTCGAGCCTCGGCACCGGCGACCGTGCGGCGCACGTCGTCGTCACGGCGAAGGCCGGCACCAGCGGCACCGTCATCCTGCGCAGCACAGGTCAGGCCCGGCTCACCGAGAACGTCGAGATCATCGTCGAAGACGGCGCCAACCTGACGTTCGTGAGCCTGCAGGAGTGGACCGACGACTCGGTGCATCTCGCGAGCCAGTTCGCCCGGGTCGGCCGCGACGCGTTCCTCAAGCACATCGTCGTCACCCTCGGCGGAGGCGTCGTACGGGTGAACCCGTCGGCACACCTCGTCTCCGAGGGCGGCGACGTCGAGCTCTACGGTCTCTACTACGCGGATGCTCACCAGCACCTCGAGCAGCGCGTCTACGTCAACCACGTCGCAGCCCACACCCGCTCGCGCGTCACCTACAAGGGCGCGCTGCAGGGCGAGGGCGCCCGCACGGTCTGGGTCGGCGACGTGCTCATCGGAGCGGGCGCGACCGGCACCGACACCTACGAGCAGAACCGCAACCTCGTGCTCACCGAGGGCACCCGCGCCGACTCAATCCCGAACCTCGAGATCGAGACCGGCGACATCGTCGGCGCCGGCCACGCGAGCGCGACCGGCCGGTTCGACGACGAGCAGCTGTTCTACCTGCAGGCGCGCGGCATCCCCGAGCACGAGGCCCGGCGTCTCGTGGTGCACGGCTTCCTGACTGAGATCGTGCAGAAGATCGGTCAGCCCGAGCTCGAGCAGCGGCTGCACGCCGCGATCGAGGCGGAGCTCGCCAGGGGAGCGGCATGACCGCGACCAAGGTCGCCACGGTCGATGAGCTCGCGGTCGATCAGGCCAAGCGCGTCGTCGTCGACGGCGTCGCCATCGCACTCGTGAAGGACGCCACGGGCACCGTGCACGCGCTCGGCGACACCTGCACCCACGGCGACATTTCCCTCTCCGAGGGCTTCGTCGAGGACGAAACCATCGAGTGCTGGGCCCACGGCTCGAAGTTCTCCCTCGCGAGCGGCAAGCCGCTCACCCTCCCGGCCTACGAGCCGGTCCCTGTCTTCCGCGTCACCGTCACCGACGGGGACGTGTACCTCGACCCGAGCGACACCGTCGCCAGCTAGAAGGAACGCGCACATGTCAGTTCTCGAGATCAAGGACCTCAAGGTCAGCATCGACACCGACCAGGGGACCAAGCAGATCCTCAAGGGTGTCGACCTCACCATCCGCGAGGGCGAGATCCACGCGATCATGGGGCCGAACGGCTCCGGCAAGTCGACCCTGGCGTACTCGATCGCCGGTCACCCCCGCTACAACGTCGAGGGCGGCTCCGTGCTGCTCGACGGCGAGGAGGTGCTCGAGATGAGCGTCGACGAGCGCGCCCGCGCCGGCCTCTTCCTCGCGATGCAGTACCCCGTCGAGATCCCCGGCGTGACGGTGAGCAACTTCCTCCGCACGGCGAAGACCGCGATCGACGGCGAGGCGCCTGCGCTCCGCAGCTGGATCGGCGAGGTGCGCGACTCGATGTCCTCGCTCCGCATGGACTCGACGTTCGCCGAGCGCAACGTCAACGAGGGCTTCTCCGGCGGCGAGAAGAAGCGCCACGAGATCCTCCAGCTCGAACTGCTGAAGCCCCGCTTCGCGATCCTCGACGAGACCGACTCCGGCCTCGACGTCGACGCGCTCAAGATCGTCTCCGAAGGTGTCAACCGGGTGAAGGACAAGACCGGCCTCGGCATCCTGCTGATCACCCACTACACGCGGATCCTGCGGTACATCCGCCCGGACTTCGTGCACGTCTTCGTCGACGGCCGCGTCGCCGAGGAGGGCGGGCCCGAGCTAGCCGAGCGTCTCGAGGACGAGGGCTACGACCGGTATCTCACGGGCGCTTCGGCGTAGCCTTAGATCATGGCCACCGCACTCGCACCCGCGCTCTTCGATCAGGTCGAAGAGGCCCTCAAGGAGGTCGTCGACCCCGAGCTTGGGGTCAACATCGTCGACCTCGGCCTCATCTACGACCTCAGCTGGGATGACGAGAACGACGCTCTCATCATCTCCATGACGCTGACCTCCGCAGGCTGCCCGCTCACCGACGTGCTCGAGGAGCAGACCGGCGAGGCGCTCGACGGGATCGTCGAGCGGTTCCGGATCAACTGGGTCTGGATGCCGCCGTGGGGTCCGGAGAAGATCACCGAGGACGGTCGCGACATGATGCGCGCCCTCGGGTTCGCCATCTGAGGCACTGATACACACGAGAAGGCCGCCCCTTGGGGCGGCCTTCTGCGTCTGCGGCAGCTATCGGTCAGCCGCGGCGGGTGCTCTCGTCGGAGCCGAGCGCGCGCCAGGTGAGCGTGAGAATCGCGGCGGCGAGCAGTGCCTTGATGATGCCGCCGGGGATGAAGGGCAGCAGGCCCGACGCGAGCGTCTGCGCGAGGTCGAGCTGCAGCACGGCGGCGAGCCAGGGAAGCCCCACCGCGAAGGTCACCACGGTGCCCGCGGTGAAGGAGAGGAAGGCCGCGACGATCTTGCGGTCCCAGGCGCGCTGGGCGATCCAGCCCGTGAGAGCCGCGGACAGGATGAAGCCGAGGATGTAGCCGCCGGTCGGTCCGAGGACGACGCTCCAGCCCGAGCTCGCGTCGCTGAACACCGGCAGTCC
>JAPSJW010000009.1 GCA_031177985.1 Microbacteriaceae bacterium
TCGAGGAGCGCGCGCAGCACGTTGCGGCCGATGCGTCCAAATCCGTTGATGGCGATGCGGGTCATGAGGTGGTGTCCTTTCCTTGACACCCACGCTCCTCCGCTGCGGTGCGCCGCGCGAGGCGGCGGCGGGCCAGTCCGCGCAAGGTTCGCGCCAGTGGGCGGTCAGGCGGCGGGGCGCACGAAGGTGCGGCGGTACTCGCTGGGCGACGTGCCGAGGATGCGCTGGAAGTGCATCCGCAGGTTCGCCCCTGTGCCGAGCCCCACTCGCTGCGCGATCTGGTCCACCCCGAGGTCGGATCGCTCGAGCAGCTCGCGCGCGAGGTCGACCCGCGCCCGCAGCACCCACTGCATCGGGGTGTAGCCGGTGTCCTCGACGAACCGGCGCGAGAAGGTGCGGGCCGAGACGCGGGCGTGGCGCGCGAGCACGGGGATCGTCAGCGGCTGCTCGAGCCGGTCGAGCGCCCACTGGCGGGTCGCGGCGAACTGGTCGCCGAGCGGCTCGGGCACGCTGCGCGGCACATACTGCGCCTGGCCGCCGCTGCGGTAGGGCGCCGCGACCAGTCGTCGCGCGACCGTGTTCGACAGTGCGACCCCGTGGTCGCGGCGGATGAGGTGCAGGCACAGATCCACACCTGACGCGGCGCCGGCCGAGGTCAGCACGCTGCCCTCGTCGACGAACAGCACGTTGGCGTCGACCTGGATGCGGGGGTGCCGCCTCGACAGGATGCCCGCGTAGTTCCAGTGCGTCGTCGCCCGGCGCTCGTCGAGCAGGCTCGTCGCCGCCAGCGCGAAGGCGCCGGTCGAGATGGCGGCGAGGCGTGCGCCCCGAGCATGCGCGCGGCGGAGCGCCTCGATCACCGCCGCGGGCGGTTCCTCGCGCGCCGGCTCGCGGTAGCCGGGGACGAAGATCGTGTCGGCGTCATCGAGCGCCTCGAGTCCTTCTGCCACGTGGTAGGCCAGCCCGTCGCCGCCCGTGACGAGGCCCGGTGCTGCTCCGCAGACGCGCACCTCGTAGGGCATGCCGGTGCGTTGCGCGAAGACCTGTGCCGGGATCCCGACGTCGAGGGGCTTGGCCCCCTCGAGCACCAGCACCACGACGCGGTGAAGCTGCGGCGACATCCGTTCTCTCCTTCGTCCAGGAGGAATCGTGGCGTACTGCGTCGGCTCGGACCAGTGGCACGAATGACGATGATCGCAAGGATGATGCCAACGCTGTCACGGCAGGAAGCGGCCCGCTCGAAAGTGACGCCGCAACTGCTCGGGAGAAGCAGTCGCTCCTGCAACTTCTACAGGCGCGATAGGCGCGTTTGAGAACCCCATCAGTCACCGCGCCGTGGCTTACGACGGCCCCGCCGAGGCGCGGACGTCATCCATCTGGCGGACCTCCTGCTGCGAATCATCGACCAGAAGGACGGCAACGCCGGACACGTCGCCCTCGTGGTGCTCGGCGGCATGGAGTCCGACACGGACCGCGGCACCTGGCGAAGCCTCGGAGCGAACGCGGCCCGCTACCTGAACCAGATCGCCGCCTGGGGCTACGCCCATTCAAAATCGAGCAGATCTCGGTCGCCGCGATAGCCCAGCGTGACGCCGGGCGCAAGGTTCAGCCAAATGCAGGCGTCGAGGGTGAATCGTTCGAGGACGATGAACTCTCGGCGGCATGACGGACCGCGGCGTGGCCTAGTACTGACGACGAGCCCGGGGCCACTCGACCAAGGGCGCGCCGTTCGCGAGTTGCTCCGCGCCCGGGCGCACAGAAGCGGCAGCCGAAAAATCAGCCCCGCCGGATCGAGCCGCTACGGTGCGGCGCTGCTTTCCTCGACGTCCGGCGCGTCAGAAAGGCCTATCCCTCACCCATCGTGAGCGACTGCGCATTCGACGCGGCCTCTAGAGCCCATCCCGCAGCCCGCGCAGCAGGACCGGCCACCGGCATCACCTTCCGCGCAAGCTTCCGGAGGCGCGCTACCAATGGGGACTTAGACTCGTCAGTCTCGATATCGTTCGCAAGGGCGGTCAGGAACCCGATGAGTTGATGGATCCGAGCGAGCACCTTCAACGAGATACCGGCCGTCGATGAATCAAGCATCGTCCGCACCTCGCTCACGAGGGCGAATACGTACGCTCGGGCTTCGGCGTCCAATCGCAGCTCGTCGCTATTGAGCAAGCTCAACAGCTCGTCGACCGCGCTGCGCGATCCGACCAAAGCCTCCTGCGTGACGTGGATCGGGCGCTCCATTCGTTCGAGGTAGCGCCCGAAGTTCTCGAGGGTGGCGATCGTCTCCTTTGGGTAGAACTCGCCTTCCTCGGCCGCCAACCAGTTGCGCTGAGGGAGAGTTACGGCGTCCCACCATTTGGGGACGAACAACTCCCACGAAGTGATGTTCTCGACCTGTCCGAGCTTCTCGAGCTCCTGCAGGACCTCTCCGAGCAGCCTGCTGGCATGGATCTGCCGCTTCACTGTGTCCAGTGTGTACAAGTTCCTGCCATGACCCATACGTGAGCCGGCGACCGACTTGTTGGCGCCCGGAACCTGCCACGTTTCGAGCAGACCGGCGAGCTCTAGAGCGGGATTCGTCATGAGCCGAAGCCTAAGCGTTGCCGGGGCCACGAAAGAAGGGCCGATCGCGCCACCGTACACGACCGTTGGCGGCGCATCCCTCGCGGGACAGTGATCGACCCTCGACATGCCGTTAGGGGGGACCGAAACTTTTGACCGGAACCTAGTTGCGCCGGAACCCGGTTCCCACCGTTTCCGCATGAGGGTCCTAAACTCCAGGCGTGACCAACACCGTTGGGTACACCTGGGTCTCAACCCGAGAGCAGAACCCGGGCTCGCGATCTAAACGACGAGGAGGAACTCGGCAATGAGCGAGTGGCGCCCCCTGTCTATGCGGGAGGGGCTCCGGCCCATTCCCGAACTTCGTGAGGACTTCACGCCCGCCGCCACTCGCGCTTTGGTGTACTGGCTAGAAGGTGAGTTCGGATATCGGGGCCGAGCGCGAATTAACGAGGCCTTAGTAGTTTCGGTGGCTCTTGCGTGTGAGGTTGAGGTGCGACCGGGGGTGAACCCCACGCCTATGCGCCAACTCCTCAATGTCGCTACGGCCGACGACATTGTGATGTTGGATGTGCTCGATACGACGCTTGCCCGCGGGACAAGGGTCGCTCCCAATTCTTTGCGCACGCTCCTGGCGGACGCTTACTCGGTCTGGACAGTCAGGCAAGACGAAAGCGGACTAGAGCGGCGCGTCACCGGGCCCGCCGGCGAGGCAGTGCGCTTGGCGGCGTCACCAGCTGATGACGCAAGCACCGAGCTGTCTGAGGCATGGGCCAGGGCTTACGGGACAAAGCCGGACGCATCCGACGCCTGGGATCACAGCATCAAAGCGGTGGAAGCCTTGTTGATCCCACTAGTGGTGCCCAACAAGGCAAGAGCCAATCTGGGGGACGCTCTCGGACAGATGAAGGCGAACTCTGAGCGCTTCAGGTTCGGCCCGGTTGCTGGAGCTGAGAGCATCGAGCAGGTGTTGCGGCTGCTCTGGCCCAATCCTGACCGTCACGCGGGAGTGGAACGACGCGTTCCCTCGATAGAAGAGGCGCGCGGCATAGTGCACCTTGCAATAGCGGTAGTTCAATGGATGCGGGACGGCCTTATTGTCAAGCTGTAACCCGCGTTTGGCAACGAACTGACATAACGGCCGCAACCGAATCGATACTCGAGTCCGGCAGAATTGGCTGAGACCTCAAGTTGCTGGCGGCTCTCGAGGTCTCAGCAAGTGCTCTAGGTCGCCCTCGCCGCACGGAGTGCACGGCGGAGAGGGACGATCGGGCTCAGCCCAGCCGCGGTCTCGCGCAAGTTGACTCACAGCACTCTCCTAGGTCTAAGCAGTGAGGAGTCCGGAGCAGTTTCGGTCGAACTTCGTGGTCTCAGAAGGGAATGACGCGTCGGTTGAGTTCGCGCCGCGGGACACGCCCTGCAACATTCCCATGATGGCAACCTGGTGAAGCGGACGCGCTGACCGAAGCCCGCTGCACTGAGGTCAGGGTGCCCGGGCCGTGTGCCGCGTCATGCTCGTCCACCGAGCGGCGGCGGAGACGCGGGCGGAACTGGAGACTCTGAATGGTTTGCGGCAGCTCATCGAGGCACTGACGGCGGTGCTGTCCGGCTCAGATCGTCGAAGCCAGGCATAGCGCACCCACGGCTAGGAACACCACCCACGACAGGTGTCGGCCGCGGGTGAAGACGACCGGCAGCATCGCGCACGCCAGTGAGGTCCAGCCGGTCGCGGCGACCACCGTCTCGGTGCCTGCGCCGAGCGCGACGAGCACGAGCACAGCCGCGAGGCCGAACGCGAGGAGCGTCGTGATGTGCCACGCGAAGCGGATGGTGCCCGCGGTGAACAGCGTGCCGCCGAACAACTCCGGCAGGTCGTCGCGCCGCAGCAACCGACGGATGATGTAGCGCTCGCCGAGGATCGAGTGGAAGGCGCCCAGCCCGACGAGCAGCGCGGCGGCGGTCAGCAGCACGGTCAGCTGCTCGAGCCGAGGAACCGCCGGACGGCTTCCATTGCCGTCGCGTGATCGAGCACGTCCGGCTCCCCCGAGGCGGTGATGGTGCCGACGATCTCGCCGCGAACTCGCAACGGAATTGAGCCTCCATGCGCGCGGAACCGGTCGTGGTCCTCGTCGGGCAGTGAGGCGAAGGGCGTGCCGGCCTCCTCGTGCCGGCGCCGCACGAGCAGCGAGGGCTCGCCGAAGCGCTCGGCGACGGCCGCCTTGCCCGCCAGCCACTCGTCGTTCTCCGGGCCGGTCATGCCGAGCTTCGCCTGGAACACGATGTCGCCGCGCAGCACGATCCGCACGGCGAGGTTGAGCCCGCGCTCGTCGATGACCTCGAGCGCCGCAAGGCCGAGGTCGACGGCGTGGTCATTCGTGAAGCTGTCGACGTCGAAGACGGGCTCGAGCTGGAGGTCGAGGGCGGTGTAGACGGGAAGGTCGCGATCGGTCACGACGCGAACCTACTCGACGAGCTTGCAAGCGTCGCCACACTTGTAGTGGCTTCAGCATCGGAGGGCGCAGCCCGGCGCAGTCTCGGAAGGGAGGGCTTCCCTCCTTTCTGGCTCTCTTGTAACAGTCGCTAGCGCGGATTCCTTCGAATAGACCCAACTCTTGGAGTGGCTCTGCGTCGTCGGTCGCACGGCCTCCTGCTCGCGCCAGAACTTAAGGCGCGGGTGAAGGTGGCGTGGTAAGCGGTCCTGCTCGGTCTGTAACGTCTACTAGGTGTTCGTGACTTTGTGCGGTCCGCCCGCGGTTGCCGCCAGCCGCGGAGTTCGAACGGCGCCTGCGCCATGACAGAAAGTTCCTACCCTACACAGGACGAGCTGATCGGTGCGGATCCCGTGTTTGAATGGGTGGACCGGTACTTCATCCGTCGGGACCCATTTGCCTTTCAGCGCGCTGACTTCGGCGAGTTTATCTTCACTTGCTCGAGCGCATTCGGCATCGATCCGAACGGGGTCATCCTCACGGGGTCTGGTGCGGTCGGTCTCTCTCTTAATCCAGACAAGATTCTGGAGGGCTCACTCAAGCAGTTCGGGCCCGACTCGGATCTGGACGTCGCGTTGATATCCGAGGTGCATTTCGAACGTGCATGGCGGAACCTTCGGGAGCAAGCCCATCCCGCCCTGGTGAATGAGATGGAAGGCGACCTCAATCGCTCACTCACGCTACAGAAAAGGCGCTTCTTTGACGGTGCGATCCTCACGAACCGGCTGTTGCCGTATCTCGATTTCGGAGTCGACTGGCAGGGCAGTCACGTTCGAGTGGCAGAAGCCGCAGCACGTGCTCTCGACCGCGAGGTCGATGTGAATTACTGGGTGTTCCGCGACTACTGGAGCGTACGCAGCTACGTCGCGAACGGCATCATCACATGTAGAAGGAAGCTCTCATGAATCAGGAAGATCTCGAGTTCGACCCGCAACTCGCTACCGACGCGAGCGGCATGACGGTCAACGCGTTTGACAGACACACAAAGACTGATCCCACTTCGCTCATTCTCAGGCCAGCTTTCCAGAGGAACCTGGTTTGGAACGATACTCAAAAGAGTTTCCTGATCGACTCGATCCTGCGCGGCCTTCCCGTCCCGGAGCTGTACATACAAACCACTACCGATGCTGACGGGAACGAGCGACTTGTCGTAGTAGACGGCCAGCAGCGCATCTCAACATGCATGCAGTTTCTGCATGACGAGATCCGCCTAGACGATGCCGATGACTTGGATCAGCGCTGGCGGGGGAAGTCCTTCTCGCAATTGAGTACAGACCTCAAAGCGCGCTTCCGTGGCTTCAAGTTTGTCGTGCGTAATCTGCCTGCTACAGCAGACGACGGAGTACTGCGCGAGATATTCCGCCGACTGAATCGCACGGTCGAGGCGCTCGAAGCGCAGGAGCTCCGCCATGCTGCCTACACCGGTCCGTTCATCCAGCTAGTAGAGCGAGCCGGGGCCGCGGAGGCTCTTCAGGAGTTGGGGGTGTTTTCGCCGAAGGATTATCTGCGTCGCCGCAATGACGAGTTCGTCGCGGAGGTGCTACTCGCGATAAACGCTGAAGCATTCCCGAACAAGAAGGAGGGGCTCGACCAGCTTTTCCTGACTTATGAGCGGCAAGGGCTGCCCCCCTCGCAGGAGGCAGAGCTGTCTGGGAAGTTCGGACGGGCAGTGGCCCTAATCGGGTCCATCGCAGGCGAACTTCGGCGTACTCGATTCAGGAACAAGTCGGATTGCTACTCGCTGTTGGTATTTCTAGCGCGTCACGCCGAACGGGTGACCGCGGAGCCCGAGCAAGCGGACGCCATACTCAACCGTTTGAAAGAATTCTCGGCGGAAGTGAATGCGCTCAAACGCGCCGAGGCGCAGGAGCAGACCAGTGATGAATCCCCGGCCGAGTCGGCTGACAAGTGGGTGCTCACCTACTTGCGCTCGGTCGAACGCGCCGCTAGCGACCGGCTCAATCGAGTCCGGCGTCATGAAGCTTTGTCCGCGAAACTCGAACCGCTTCTCTCCGACGGAGCTGAGCGCGTCTTGAGTCGCGAGGACGCCGAGTGGCCGCGCGCCGACGAAGACTCGCCCACAGACGAAGATCTCACCGACCGAGGACTCGCCCGCGAAGCTTTGCTGGTTGAGCCGAGGTAAGAAAGTTGCAACCGTCCGGTGAGCAACGCACGCCGCCTCATGGGGAACCGGGACACATTTCGGCGCTGAGAATGAAGCAGCGGCCATCGCCTGGGCGGATCCAGATGAGTCCCTGAATGGCGCTTGGCTCGCAGAGGCAATCCCGGCATGAACGACGCTGCGTCAGCTGGTCGAGTATTTCGGGATCGAGGCGAGTCGGCACCCCGCGACGGTCCGACTTGAGTCGGCCGGGGGCGGTTAGGACGTCGTTCCTCTGCTCTCCTTGGTGAACGCGATACGGGGGCTATCCGCCGCCACGTTGGGTGCGAAGCGTGCCGCAGTTTGGCTCGCCCACAAGGACGCGCGGGAAACGCCGAAGCTCTGGGCGGAAGGGAGGCCTACTACTCCCCCGTTGCGCCGCTTCGTACTCGCTTAATACGTGTGGGAGCGTAGGATTTTCGACCTGATACTCGAGCTCGGTCGCCGCGACGGAACGCTGTTGTTCAAGGGGCTCGCCTACTCATCGTTTCGATGATCGGTTCCGCGAGGACTGGCGCCCTGTCGAGCAGGATCCTTACATTCCGCGCGAGCTCGACGGGTAGCGCCGCTTGCTAGTTCCCGCCCGACTGCGCTCAGGCGAACGTAGTTGTAGGCCTAGCCTGAACCGCTTCGTAACGGTAAGCGCTGTGCCCGTTCTCCACGGGGAGATCGCGTTCGGTCACGACGCGAACCTACTCGACGAGCTTGCCCGTCACGTCGACATCGCGCATGAGCGCCGCGATCTCGGCCGGAACCGGCGGGACCTCCTCGCGCGTGACGCCGGTCGACGGCGACCACACGAGATTGACCTGAAGCGACGGGTCGAGGTCGGGGTAGTCGCTGCGGTTGTGCGCCCCGCGGGTCTCGCGGCGCTCCCGCGCAGCCTCGACCGTCGCGCGGGCTGCGAGCAGAGACGCCTTGAGGTCGAAGGCGTGCGCGAGGTCTTGGAACCCGGCGATGTCGGGGTGGATGCCGATGTCGCCCATCCGCGCCTCGATCTCGTCGAGCGCGACAAGGCCCGCGGTCAGGCCCTCCTCGTCGCGGACGACTCCGGCGTGCTCGGTCATCGTGTTGCGGATGGCGCGCTGCAGGGCACGCACGTTCTCGGTGCCATCTGCGGCTAGAAGAGAGTCGATCTCCTGGCGGGCGAAGGCCACTGCATCCGCCGACCGCAGCTGCGCCTCGAGACCCGACGCGTGGGCGACGGCGGCCTGGCCGACGATGCGGCCGAAGACGAGCAGCTCGATGAGCGAGTTGCCGCCCAGGCGGTTGGCTCCGTGCAGGCCGTTCGACGCCTCGCCGATCGCGTAGAGGCCGTCTACATCCGTGCTGTGGTCCTCGGGACGCACCCACACTCCGCCCATCGAGTAGTGCGCGGTCGGGGCGATCTCGATGGGCTGCTGCGTGATGTCGAGCATCTGCAGCTCCATCATCGTCTGGTAGACCCGCGGCAGGCGGGTCATGATCGTCTCGCGCGGCAGGTGCGACACATCGAGCAGCACGCCGCCCTTCTCGGTGCCCCGGCCCTCCTTGATCTCGGTGTACGCCGCGAGGGCGACCCGGTCGCGGGTCGACAGCTCCATGCGCTCGGGGTCGTAGCGCTCCATGAAGCGCTCGCCGAGGGCGTTGCGCAGGATGCCGCCCTCACCACGAGCCGCCTCGGAGATGAGGGTGCCGGCTGCGTTCTCGGGCTCGATGATGCCCGACGGGTGGAACTGCACGAGCTCGGGGTCGCGCAGGCGTCCGCCGGCCTCGACGGCGAGGCGGAAGGAGTCGCCGGTGTTCTCGTCGCGGCGCGAGGAGGTGCGGCGCCAGATGCGGTTGTGGCCGCCGGCGGCGAGGATGACGGCGTCGGCGTGGATGAGGTAGCGCGTGCCGTCGATCAGGTCGAAGCCGTAGGCGCCGAACACGACGTTGTCGCGCACCAGGATGCGTGTGATGTAGACGGTGTCGAGGATGGGGATGTCGAGCTGCTCGGTGCGGTTCACGAGCGTGCGCTGGATCTCGAGCCCGGTGTAGTCGCCCGCGAACGCGGTGCGCCGGTAGGTGTGCGCGCCGAAGAAGCGCTGCGAGATGCGGCCGTCATTCTCCCGGGCGAACGGCATGCCCCAGCGCTCGAGGTCGCGGATGCCCTGCTCCGCACCCTTCGTCACGATCTCGACCGTGTGCGGGTTGGAGAGCAGGTAACCCTCCTGGATGGTGTCGGCGGCGTGCTGCTGCCAGCTGTCCTCCTCATCCATCGTGCCGAGCGCGGCGTTGATGCCGCCGGCGGCGAGGGAGGTGTGCGCATCGTGGCGCGGGCGCTTGCCGACGGCGAGCACGTCGACACCCTGCTCGGCGACCTCGATGGCGGCGCGGAGGCCCGACCCGCCGGTGCCGATGACGAGGACGGTGGTGGAGATGCGGCGCTCGATCGCGTTCATGCCCTCAACGCTACGGAGGTCGGCTCGATTACTCCAATGAATCATTCGGCTTGTGTCGATAGCATCAGAGCATGAATCTCGAGCAGCTCAAGAGCTTCACGGAGGTCGCCCGACAGGGGCACTTCACGCGCGCGGCTGAATCGCTCCACCTCGCGCAGCCCTCGCTCAGCCGGCAGATCGCGACCCTCGAGCAGGACCTCGGCGCGGAGCTCTTCCACCGCGCGCGCGGTCACATCTCACTCACGGCCGCGGGTGAGGCGCTGCTGCCGTTGGCGCGACGGATGCTCGCCGACGCCGACACCGTGCGCCACGAGATGGCGGAGCTGAGCGGCCTGCGCAAGGGCCGGGTGCGCCTGGGGGCGACGCCCAGCCTCTGCACGAGCATCGTCACCGAGGTCGTGAGTTCGTTCCACGCCGCGCACCCGGGCATCGACCTGCACATCACCGAGAGCGGGTCGCGCGGGCTCATCGCGGAGCTCGCCGAGGGCTCGCTCGACCTCGCACTCGTCACGTCGACCGAGGGGGCCGTGAGCCTCGATCGCACGCCGCTGCTGACCGAGGAGCTGGTCGTCGTGTCGTCGGCCGCGCATCCGCCCGTGACGAACCGGCGCAGCCTCACGCTCGCACAGCTCGCCGAGCTGCCGCAGGTGGCCTTCGCCGAGAGCTACGACCTGCGGGCGGTCACCGACGCCGCCTTCCGTGAAGCAGGGCTGACCCCAGACATCGTGCTCGAGGGTGCCGAAATGGATGCGGTGCTCCGGTTCGTGGAGCGCGGCGTCGGCGTCGCGGTGGTTCCGGCGATGGTGCCGCTCGATCGGCCGGGCCTGCGGACCGTGCGGCTGGTCGAGCCGCAGCTGCGCCGCACGGTGAGCCTCGCCCAGCGGTCCGACGTCACGCTCGCCCGAGCCGCGGTGGCGATGCGCGAGGCGATCCTGCGCGTCGCCGACGACTACGCGTCGCGCGGCCGATCCCGCGACCGGGTCGTCACCCGAGCGGGCTGACGTCAGCCGAGCAGGGCACGGATGTCGTCGGCCACGACCCGGAGATCGTCGCCGAGCTGGTGGCCGCCCGAGGTCGTTCGCGTCACCGCCTGCGGGATCGCGGCCGCATAGAGGTCGCGGTGCGCGAACGGCACCACCTCGTCATCCTCGCTCGCGTAGAGCAGCACCCGGGTGTCCTTCGGCAGGCGCTCCCCGACGTCAGGCGGCAGGTCGAAGCCATCGATCGTCCAGAACGGGTCGGCGGAGGGGAACGGTGCGGCGATGACGCACAAGACGCCGACGGGCGGAGGCGCGGGTCGCTCGGTGAGGTACTTGACCAGGCAGTACCCGCCCACCGAGTGCCCGACGAGCGCCAGAGGAGCCGTCGCGCCGTCGAGAGCCTCGCCGATCGCGTCGAGCCAGGCCGCGTCGTCGGAATCCTCCTCGGGCATCCGCGGGAACTCGACCGCGTAGTCCGGCCCGAGGTGCTCGCCGAGACTGCGCGCGAG
This sequence comes from Microbacteriaceae bacterium, assembly GCA_031177985.1. Classification (GTDB taxonomy): domain Bacteria; phylum Actinomycetota; class Actinomycetes; order Actinomycetales; family Microbacteriaceae; genus JAPSJW01. Next base: position 11,122 of record JAPSJW010000009.1, read on the forward strand.
CAGAAGGTCCTCATCGTGGGCGCCGGAGCCCGCGCCCTGGATGAAGACGACGGTGACGGTCATGACGCCGACCCTATGTGAACACCGTCCACAAGGCGAGCGTCAGGCCGCCCGCGCCCGAGGGTAGGCGAGCTTGCGCAGCAGCCACTCGGCCGGCCCGCGCTTTCCCCGCTTCTCGAGGGCGACCGCGAGCACGACGGTGAGCAGCCAGGTGGCGAGCGCGACGAGGGCGATCGACCAGCTGCTGAGCGCCGCCCCGAGGCCCAGCCCCCACGCGCTCATGAGCGGCGCGAAGACCACTGACTGCGCGAGGTACGACGACAGCGACCGCTTGCCGACCGCCTGCAGCGCGCCGCTGACCCGACCCTCCGGCCGGCCGCGCAGGCGGGCGGCGAGCAGACCGAAAACGGCGACGTAGCCGAGCGCACAGGCGAGGCCCGCGATGCCGTTGATGCCGATGAGCGCCCAGTCGAGGTCCCGGGGAAGCCCGAGCAGCCCGGCGTTCTGCGCCGCGAGCACGCCGCCCATGATCCACCCGAAGGCGATGCCGATAACAGCGGTGCGACGCAGCAGCGGGAGGTGCCGCTCCGGCTCCTCGAGCACGCGGGCTCGTGCGGCGAGCAGCGCGAGAAGGATCGCGATGGGGGTGATCAGCGAGAGCATGCCTTGACCCGGCGTGAGCACCGACCAGAACCCGAGCCGCAGCAGCACCGACGCGGGATAGCTCGTTTCAGCCATGGCGCCGTAGCTGTCGAACTCGACGCTCGCAGGCTCCCCCGGCAGCGTCGAGACGAGCACGCCGCCGATGGCCAGCAGCGCGGAGCCGAGCGTCAGGAGCACGGTGAAGACGATGATCCACACGCGGATGGTGCGGTCGCGTCGATCGAGGAACCACCAGGTGAGCAGCAGACCGGCGAGGCCGTAGGCGCCGATGATGTCGCCCATCCAGAGCAGCGCCGCGTGGACGAAGCCGAACGCGAGCATCCACCAGTGGCGGCGTCGCAGCAGCCTGCGCACGAGCTTGCGGTCGACGCCCGCGTCGAGCTGCCGCCGGTAGAGCTGCCAGATGCCGTAGCCGAAGAGGAAGGCGAACATCGGATAGGTGCGGCCGTCGACCGCGATGATCGCGAGCGATTGCACGATGCGGTCGAGCAGCGACGCGTCGATCGGATGCGCGTTGGTGAGGCCCGCCTTCTCGTCCCACAGGTACCAGGGAGCGTTCGCCACCGCGATGAGCAGCAGCATCGCCCCGCGGGCGAGGTCGGGGGCGATGGCTCGTCCGGTGAGGCCGAGCGGGGCGGGCGATGTCGTGGTGGCGGTGGACACGAACCCATGGTGGCGGTCCTTGCCGCGTCCCGCATCCACCGATCGATGGAGACTCATCTACTCGCAGCGCGGGAGTCGCCCGCTGAGGTTAGGGTCGAATCACGCAGGGCCGGCTGCTCCGATCACCACCTGGAGCACCTGTGGGCACGAACAAGCGGTACGCGGAGTCGTTCGACCGACGACTCGACCAGCGCATCATCGAGCAGATGATGCGCGAGCATCAACCCGAGACCCTCCGATCCGAGGAGCTCCAGCTCGACGAGCAGCCGCTCACCCGGTGCCCTCGGCCGAGACCGGTCAGAGCCTGGGTGCGCTACGGGCAGGTGCCGCTGCTCGTCGAAGCGCAGCTGGTCGCCTGGACGCCGTATGCCGCGGCGATCCGCTGGTCGGTGCCCGACGGCGGAGAGCACCGGGCGTGGGTCTGGGCGTCCGCGGTGCGCTCGTGAGCCCGCGCTGTCGGGCGGATACGACCTAGCGGATCCACCCCTCGCACGGCCCGTAGCCGTCGACGGAATGCATGATCGCGCTGCGATCGATGACTCCGCCCACGCCGACCTCGATCGACTCGAGCCGTTCCATCAGGTTGAGACGCCTGGTGTCGTCCCACTCCTCGAGCTGCTCGTAGGGCGGGAGATCGACCTCGTCGCCCTCCAGGGCGGAGGGCATGCCCTCCGCCAGCCGCTCCGGGTCGGCCGCATATCCTGCGCGAGCGGCGCCGGCCATGGCCTCGTACATCGCCTGCGACACGAGCTCGGCGCACTGATCCGCAGTGGGGCCGGGCTCGGGTTCTGCCGCGCACCCCGAGAGCAGGACCGTTCCGAGGATCGCCGTCGACACCGTCGCTCTGGCCCGCATCATGAGCACCACTCTAAGTGGCGCGCTCTTCTCCGCCGCCGTTCCGCTCACTACCGTGAGGAGGCATGGCGACCGACCCCCGCGTGCTCGACTGGCTGCTCGACTCGGATCCGGCGCTCCGCTGGCAGGTGGAGCGGGACCTGGCGGGTGCGCCGCCGGAGGTCTGGCAGGCGACCCGCGCCCGGGTGGCGAGCGAAGGCTTCGGTGCCGAACTGCTGTCGAAGCAGGATGACGACGGCCAGTGGGCGGGAGGCGCCTACTTTCCCGCCGGGTTCTTCGGCAGCCCCGAGGCCGAGGAGCCGGGGCAGCCCTGGAACGCCACGACGTGGACCCTGAAGGACCTGCGGGAGTGGGGTGTCGACGCCTCGGTGCTCGCCGGGACCGCGGAGAAAGTCGCCGCGAACAGCCGGTGGGAGTACGACGACCTGCCCTACTGGGGCGGGGAGGTCGACGTCTGCATCAACTCCTTCACCCTGGCGACGGGTGCGTGGCTCGGGGCTGACGTCTCGGCGCTCGCCGCGTGGTTCCCTGAGCACCAGCTCGCCGACGGCGGCTGGAACTGCGAGGCGGAGGAGGGCAACTCAGTCCGCTCGTCCTTCCACTCGACCCTCAACGCGCTGCGCGGCATGCTCGCCTACGAGCAGATCAGCGGCGACGGGTCGCTGCAGACGTCGCGCCACCGAGGTGAGAAGTACCTGCTGAGCCGGCGCCTGCTCTACCGGGCCTCGACGGGGGAGCGCGTCGATCCGTTCGTGGCCGAGTTCCTCTACCCGAACCGGCACCGCTACAGTGCGCTCGCCGCGCTCGACTACTTCCGCGACGCCTCGCGAACGGATGGGACCCCGCCCGACCCGCGGCTGGCCGACGCGATCGAGGTGGTGCGGGCCGCCCGGCAGCCCGATGGCACCTGGCTGCAGGGTGGGCGGCTTCCTGGCCGGGTGTGGCTCCACATGGACGTGCCCGAGGGTGAGCCGTCGCGCTGGCTCACGCTCATCGGCACGAGGGTGCTCGACTGGTGGGACGCCGGAAGCTGAAGCACTCGTCCCCCGGATCGGGACATATCCGGGACTCGGACGCCCCCCGTTGTGGGGTGGCCCCCATATGGGGGTAGAAGGCCCGCTTGGTGTGTCATCCTCGCGTCAGTCATACTGACCGCGCACTGCGCGTGGATGCGCGTGCAGGCGAGGGTGGGGGGACGCGGGCGACATGCGCGTTGAGAAGAAGTCTGTTCTGGGTCGGGGCATGGTCGCGATCGCGACGTTGCTCGCGGTGGTCGGGTCGGTGCTCGCACCGGTCACGTCGGCCTCCGCCGCGACGTACACGATCACCGCGGCCCGGGTGAACTCGGGCACGACCGCCGCCGACGCGGCGAGCACCTGTCTCCCGCAGGGGTCGACGCCTGAGGCGCACTGCGCGGGCTTCGACACCTCGCTGCTCGCGACCGACCAGATACTTCGGAGTGGGGACAGCGCCGACGTGCGGTTCGACTTCGCGTTCTCGGGCTCAGACACGGGCGTCGTGCTCCGTTCGACGCTCCCCCTCGTCGATGGCGAAGCCGTGGGAATCTGGACGGCCATCCCTGCCGCGTGCGCCGCCGGCTCCAGTCGCACCGACGCGAACCGCACCCTGAACTGCCTCATCGCCAATCCGCAGGGCGCGGGCGACGGATCGGTCACCGCACGCTTCCGCCTTGAGGGCTACGCGGCCGACGGTTACACCTTCACCGTGCCCGCCACCATCGAGTCGGCGACGAGCACGCCGGTTGCGGCCGCCAGCACGGCCACCTTCACCGCATCCAACGCCCCCCTGTGGAGCGTCACGAAGAACAACATCGCCAACATCATCCCGGCTCCCTTCTACTACCGCTCCCCGGAGGGCGAGGGCGGGTTCGCCGTGCCGCTGTCCACCGGAGTCGTCAGCACGCGTCTGGGTGGCTACTCCGAGCTCGCCGCTCCCGTCACCTGGCAGGAGTCGGTCACCTCGGGCACCGTCGATACGACGGGATACCGCCTGCTCAACTGGGGCAACTACGGAGACGGCTGCGCGAGCCAGAACACCGCGGCGACCCCTGCGAACCCCGGCTACACCAGCACAGTCGTCAACGTGACCAATCAGTACGGCCCGGTCGTCACGGGCGCCTTCGACTGCAGCCAGCCCGGCGGCCCCGGCACGCCGGTGACGGTTCAGTGGAACAACCCCACCGCGCTGACCAATGGCCGTGCCGCGAACGCCTGGATCATGGTGTGGGTGCCGGCCGAGGATGTGCCGGTCGGTCGCCACACGCTCACCAACGTCTCGAGCGGCTTCGACCCGGTGGACGTCCACGGCGTCAGCAACTTCTTCGGCGGCACCGAGCCTGCGGGCGCGGACAACACCCGCACCACCGCGCAGATCGTGAACGAGGACAACCGCTCGATCACCCGTGTTGTCACCAGCGCGGTCAGCGCCCTATCCAATCCGGCGCCGGGCGGCGTCAACCCTGTCTCGCGTCTGTCGGTGTTCGCGAGCAACCTGCGCTTCCAGAACACCGGCACCGTTCCGCAGGCACCGCTGCAGCTGTGCGAGGTGTTCGACAACACGACACAGCGCATCGCCCCGCTGCCGACCGGAAACGGCGTATCGGCCGGGACCTATGCGGTCGCCGTGACCTCGGGCCCGCTCAACGACCCGATTCTCGCACCGCCGTACCAGCCCGCCCCGGGCTACAACAACACGAACAACTTCGCGGTAGACCCCGGCTCGTACGTCGTCGAGTTCGCTGCCGGGCCGCTCACCGACACGGTGCCGGAGACCGCTCCTCTTCCTGCGAGCGAGTTCGCGACGGTCGGCTGCGGCGACGCGGACGTCGTGGGCGGCGGGTGGTACACCGACCCGAACGATCCCGACCTGGTCGCCTACGCGCAGTCGCTCGGACTCACCGACACACGCGACGTCATCAACCGGGTGCGGATCACCTTCACCGGTGACGCCTTCCTGCAGCCCGGTTCCTTCGTCGCCGCGAAGATCGGCCTGCAGGCCCGCGAGGTCTACCGCCCCGGAACGACCCAGGCCGGCAGCGTGATCTTCGCGACGACGCAGCTCGGGGGCGTCGGCGCCTTCAACTACCCGCAGAACACGGTCGCACCGTGGACAGCGACGCCGTACGGCGGACCGGTGGTCGCCGGACGGATCAATGTCGACACCAACGTCACCATCAGCGGCAACCCCACCACCGTGCAGGCCGGTGCTCCCGGTCAGAACCGCACGACCTACACCGTGACGCCGTCGATCGCGTTCGGCGAGAACGTGGCGACGAGCCAGCCGCTGCGCGTCGCGCAGCTGCTGCCGTACGGCATCCGCTATGTCGCAGGCACCGCGACGGTGGCTCCCGACCACGTGCTGCCCCAGGCCGACGGCTCCACCGTGCTGGTGTGGGACTTCGGCGTGATCACCGGAACGACCAACGGCGTCACGACGCTCCCCGCCTTCAGCTTCCAGGGTGAAGCCGACCCGCTGGCGCCGACTCCCGACGTCAACTACACGACGATCGTGTCGGAGTCGGTATCGCCCACGGGCCAGCAGATCGACCTCGATCTCCCCGTCATCAACTGCGTCGCCGACAACCAATGGCTCAACGTCGATGTTCCGCCCACCCCGACGGTGCCCGTGGCGACGCAGGTGCAACTGCCGCCGGAGCGCGACTACACCGGCTGCGAGAACCAGCTCCGGTTCCGTCGCATGGACTGGCAGCCGATCACCATCGGCAACGCCTTCCTCGACCTGGCCGCCTCCAAGGCCGCGCTCGACCTGCAGATCGAATCGGGTGCGGACGACCGGATCGACGGTGAGACGGTGGGCTGGAACCTCGTCTATGCGAACCGCACCAGCAACACGTTCGACGGCGTCGACATCATCGACGTGCTGCCGTTCAACGGCGACGGGCGCGAGCCCGCTTCCGACCTCGCGGGCGAGATCCATCTGACCAGCCTCGAGACCAGCGACATGCTGTCGAACGTGCCGAACGCGCTACCGGTCTCGAGCACCGAATTCACCCCGCGCGCGGGCACCACGTTCTACGTGACCTCGCGGCCGGCTGCAGAGATCGACCGCGATCCGTACGCCGCGAGCAACCTGCAGGGCGGCGCCACGACGTGGTGCCTCCTGACCCAGGTCGGCACGGCGGGCTGCCCGACCCTCGCCGAGGTGACCGCGTTCCGCGCGATCTCGGGATCGCTCGCCTCGCAGGCCGAGCGGAGCATCCGCATCGGCATCGCGACCGACGCCCTCGAGGACGGCGACCTGCTCAACAACACGGCGAACGCCCGGGCGATCGGTCTCACGACCCCGGTCGAGATCTCCGGGGACGCGATCACGGTGGTGGCCTCGCAGATCGAGGGCACCGTGTGGAGTGACGCGAACGGCGACGGCGTCATCGACGAGGGCGAGGGCGGCCTCGCCGGTGTGGACGTCACGCTCAACGGCACGGCCGCGAACGGTGAGAGCGTCAGCCGCTCGGCGGCCACCGATGCCGACGGCGACTACCAGTTCCTCGGCCTCGGTCAGGGTGACTACACGATCACGGTCGACCAGGCCGACGTGCGGGCGCTCAACCCGGCGTACGCGCTGACGAGCGACCCAGACGGTCTCACCGACCCCGACGGCAGTGCCGTGATCGAGCTGGGGCTCAACACGACCGTGGCGGCGCAGGACTTCGGCTTCGCCACGTCGTCGCTCTCGGGCACCGTCTTCAGCGACGACGACAACGACGGCGTCATCGACGCGGGTGAGGACGGCGTGGCCGATGTGACGGTCACCCTCACCGGCACCGACGACCTCGGCGCATCGGTGTCCCGCATCGCGACGACGGACGACGACGGCGCGTACTCGTTCGGCGACGTGCGTCCCGGCGACTACACCCTGACGAAGACGCAGCCGGAAGGCACGCTCGCCGGCCGGAACGTCGCGGGCACTGCGGGCGGCACTGCGGGACCGGTGGGCAGCAACGTCATCGCCGAGATCGGGCTGGACCCGGCCGAACAGGGCGTCGACTACCTCTTCGCCGAGCTCATCCCCGAGATCGTCTCCGGAGTCGTGTTCGTCGACGCCGACAACGACGGTGTGCAGGACGAGGGCGAGGCCGGCATCGGCGGCGTACCGGTCACGCTCACGGGCGAGGATGCCGGAGGCGCGGTGGAGCGGAGCGCCGTCACCTTCAACGACGGCACCTTCACCTTCGCGAGCCTGCGCCCCGGCACCTACCAGCTCACCGAGCAGCAGCCCGAGGGCTACCTGGACGGCCTCGCGGCGACCAACGGATCGGTCGGAACCGTGGACGGCGACACGATCAGCGGCATCGTCGTCGACGGCACCGGCGAGACCGACGGCTACGCCTTCGGCGAGCTGCTCGCGGCGAGCCTCGCGGGCGCCGTGTTCGAGGACCTCGACGCCGACGGTGTCCGGGATGCGGACGAGCCCGGCATCGCGAATGTCACCGTGCAGCTCACCGGAACGGACGACATCGGCAGCACGCCGACCGAGCTGAACCAGACCGCGACGACCGATGCGGACGGCGACTACGAGTTCCTGGGGCTGCGCCCCGGCAACTACGCCGTGACCCAGACGCAGCCGGAGGGCTACCTCGACGGCCGCGAGATCGCGGGCGGCGCAGGCGGCGTGGTGGGCGACGCGGTCGGAGCGAACGTCATCTCCGGCATACCGGTGACGGCGGGCGATGAGGTCACCGGCTACCTGTTCGGCGACGTGCGCGCCGCATCCGTCGAGGCGACCGTGTACGTCGACAGCGACAACGACGGCACCCGCGATGCGGGCGAGAACGGCATCGTCGGCGCGAGCCTGACCCTCACGGGCACCGACGACTTCGGCCAGGCCGTCAACGCCACCCTGACCACCGTCGCCGACGGCCTCGCCGCCTTCACCGGTCTTCGACCCGGCACCTACACCGTGACCGAGACGCAGCCCGCGGGCTACTTCGACGGTCTGGATGCGGCCGGCAGCGCCGGCGGCACGGTGGGAGCCGACTCGATCGCCGGCATCCTGCTCGGGTCCGGCGCGGTCGCGACGGGGTACCTGTTCGGTGAGCGAGCGCCCGCCGGTCTCAGCGGCACGGTCTTCGCCGACCTCGACGGCGACGAGCTTCTCGACGCGGGCGAGGCCGGCATCGAGGGCGTCGCCGTCGAGCTCCTGGACGCCGCATCCGCAGTTCTCGACACGACGACGACGGATGCCGACGGGGCCTGGGAGTTCGCAGACCTCGCGCCGGGCACCTACGGAGTGCGCGAGGTGCAGCCCGCCGGGCACATCGGTGACGCCGCCGTGCCCGGAACGGCCGGCGGCACTGCGGGTGAGAACACCGTGACGGGCATCGAGCTGACGACGGACGCGGCGGGGTACCTCTTCCCGGACATCCCGCTCGCCGCGATCCGCGGGTCGGTGTGGCACGACGCGGACGACGACGGCGTGCGTGACGCCGAGGAGGCGGGCATCGGCGGCGTGGAGATCACGCTCGGCGGCGCCGCCGACCTCACCACGACCACGGTCGCCGACGGCTCCTTCGTCTTCGCGGGACTCGTTCCCGGCACCTACACGCTGACCGAGACGCAGCCGGAGAGCTGGTCCGACGGCCGGACGGCCATCGGCGTCGCAGGCGGCGAGGCGAGCGAGAACACCATCACCGGCATCGTGCTGACGCCCGGCGCGGACGCCTCCGGGTACGGCTTCGGGGAGCGTGAGGCCGAGCTGCAGCTGTTCGCCGAGGTGCAGACCCTCGACGCCCCGGTCGAGCCCGGACCGACCGTCCTGGTCGGATCGCCGGTGCGCTTCACCTACACGGTCGTCAACAACGGCGACACCGCGCTCGGCGCGGTGACCGTCGGCGACCAGGAGCTGGGCACCGCCGAGTGCGAGGCGGAGGAGATCGCCGCGGGCGACTCGATCGAGTGCACCCTCACGACCGAGTCGGTGGCGGGCCAGCAGGCCCACACCGTGACGGCCGAGGCGGTCGTGCTGCCGCCGGGCGAGGGGCCGTTCGCCGCCGAGGTCACCGAGGTGTCGGCGACCGACACGGTGCACTACTTCGGCATGGTCGCCACGGCGACGATCACGGCCACGGTGAACGGCGAGGACGCGACCAGCGCGCCCGGCCCGGTGCTCGAGAACGACGAGGCGGCCGAGGTCGTCGTGACGATCACGAACACCGGCAACGTGCCGCTCAGTCTTGACGTGCTCGACGGCGGCGCGCTCGGCGAGTTCGACTGCGCGTCGTACGAGCCGCTGCAGCCCGGCGAGTCGGTCGAGTGCGTGCTCACGGGAACACTGGATGCCGGCAACCAGGTGTTCACGGTCATCGCCGACCTGCTCGCGCCCCCGAGCGTGGGCGTCGACGGCGTCTTCGCCGAGACCGTGGTGAGCGCCGAGACCGGTGTGTTCTTCCAGGTCGCGGAGCCCGGGGTGACTCCCCCGCCGCCGACCACGCAGGATCCCGACCTCGCCGGCACCGGGCTCGAGGTCGGAGCGGCCTGGATCGCTGCAGCACTCGCGCTGCTCGCCCTCGGCGGGGTGCTCGTGGCACGTCGCCGCGTCGCCGAGTGAGCTGATCGCCAGAAGGGGCGCCGACTTCTCCGGTCGGCGCCCCTTCGTCGTCCTACCGCCGCTCGGCGTCCCGTGTCGCCAGCAGCTCCCGCTCCTCGGCGTCGCTCAGCCCGGCGCCCAAACTGAGCGGAGCATCCGCCCCCTGCTGCCAGCCGGCCGCGTCACGCAGGGTGTCGGCGAGCGGTCGCGTGCGCAGGCCCAGGTCGACGGCGCGGGAGGTGTCGTGCGCGTTGAGGCCGACGGCCTCGCGCGGCAGCCAGAGGGGGAGGGAACGAGGTCCGGCCCAGGGCTGCACCCGGTGCGCCGTCAGCCATTCCTCGTCGACCGCCTCGAGCGAGCCGGTGAACCCGGCGACGGCACGAGCGGTGTCCAGATGGTCCGCGAATCGATGCGTCGGGCCGGCCACGTTGGCGACACCCGCGGTGCGGGCCTCGGCGCAGCGCACGAGCCAGTCCGCGAGGTCCCGCACGTCGAGCACCTGCACGGGCTGATCGGGCACGTCGGGCACCAGAACCCGGCCCTCGGGGTTCGACGGGCGGGTGAACCGACTCACCCAGTAGCCGCTGCGACCCGAGCGGTCTCCGGGACCGCCGATGAGGCTGGGTCGTGCGACAAGCGCACGGTCGGGCCCGAGGCCGTCGAGCACGAAGCGCTCGCACGCGACCTTCGCGCTGCCGTAGCTCTCCATCGTCTCCATGACGTCGGCGTCGAGGGCGGGAAGAAGCTCGGCGGACTCGTCGGTGCCGCGTGTCGTCGAGTCGGCATAGACGGATGCGGTGGAGACGAAGACCCAGTGCCCGGTGGGCGCCGCCAGCGCGTCCACGGCGCGGCGCACTTGCCCGGGCTGACGGGACAGGTCGAGCACGGCATCCCAGCGCTCACCCGCGACCCCGTCGAGGGCTCCGGGGTCGTCGCGGTCGGCGCGGACGAACCGCGCTCCCTCGGGCGGCCCGCCCGACTCGCCGCGGGCGAGCGCCGTCACGTCGTGGCCCGCCTGGACGGCGGCTTCGACGATGTGAGAGCCGAGCCAGGCCGTTCCACCGAGCACCAGGATGCGCATCTGCCCAGGGAACCCCGTTCGCTGCCGGCACGGCAAGTTCTTCTGCGGTGGGCAGAGCGGTTGGCGCCTCCGGCGACGATAGGCTCTTGTCACAGTTTTCCGACGCAGGGAGGGGTTGGTCCGCGTGTGGGATGTGCGGGCTGACCTGCTGCCCTGTGCGTTGGTCGTGCTGGACGGCGACCGACGCATCCTCGAGGCGAACGCTCTCTTCCTTGAATGGGTGGCCGCCGAGGCGTCGGCCGTCGTAGGTCGGCCTCTGGCCGAGCTGCTGGGTGAGGCGGACCCGGGAGAGCTCGCCGAGCTGTGGGATTCCGCCGGGTTCCGCCGGGCGGTGCTGGTCTCCACTCGTCCCTCGGAGCGCGGCGAGATCGTCGCGCTGTTCGACGCGAACGCTCGCGCCCGGTTCGAGCTCCAGCTGCTCAGCAAGAGGGCGCTCGAGGAGCGCACGCGCAGCCGCCTGCAGCTCGTCATCGACGCCTCCATCGCCTTCGCCGCCGCCGAGACGGAGCCGCAGCTGGCGACGATCCTCGCCGACACGGTAGCGAGAGCGTACGAGGCGGAGGAGTCGGTCGTCTTCCTCACCGATGAGGACGGCGGCATCCGACAGGCGGCGGGCACCGTGCCCTTCGACCCCGAGCTGCTGCAGCGGGAGGGGTTCGTCTCGCGGGCAGTCGGCCTCTCGAACGTCGTCAAGATCAGCGGAGCGACGCAGGCCGATGGCATCTCCGCGAGCCTCGGACGTGCGATGCGCGAGACCGGGGTGCACGCGATCATCGCCGCTCCACTGCGTCACGACGACCTCTCGCTCGGACTGTTCGCCTGCTTCTTCCACCACCCGCGGCAGTTCGACGAGGAGGCCGCTCCCCTCGCCGACGCCCTCGCGGGCCAGGCCGCTCAGGTCGCCACGACCCTTCGCCTTCAGCGCAAGCTCCAGCATGCCGCCACCCACGACGAGACGACGGGATTGCCCAACCGTCGATACCTCGAGGAGCAGAGCCACCGGTTCGAAGGCCCGGACGCCGCCAGGGTCGCGGCCATCTTCATCGACCTCGACGGCTTCAAGCGGGTCAACGACGAGCTCGGGCACCACAGCGGAGATCACCTGCTGCGAGAGGTCGGGCGCCGACTGCAGTCCGCGCTGAGAGAGGACGACATCGTCGCCCGTTACGGCGGCGACGAGTTCATCGTGATCTGCGAGGTGCCCGACATCTCGACCGCGCGCGACGTCGCCGAGCGGCTGCGTCGCAACCTCGGCAGCCCGTTCGACTTCCTGCCGGATGACTTCACGGTGGGCGCCAGCTTCGGCATCTCGATCGCCGCTGCCGACGGCGAGCCGGTGCAGCTCGATCAGCTCATCCGTGCAGCCGACC
>JAPSJW010000010.1 GCA_031177985.1 Microbacteriaceae bacterium
GGATGACCGCTCGCCTTCACGACCCGCCACCACGGCACGTCGGAGCCGTAGTAGGCCATGACCATGCCGACTCCGCGGGCCGCGCGCGAGCCGATCGCCGCGGCCACATCCGAGTAGGCCATCGCCCTGGCCTCCGGGATCGACGCCACCACCTCGAGCACGCTCGAGACGAAGTCGTCGGCCGGCTTCGCCCTCATCCGCCGAGGCCCTCGCAGAGGAAGTCGATGGAGCGGGCGCGGAAGTCGCGGGCCGTCGGGGCGTTGAAGTGATTGCGGCCGGCGATCTCGAAGAACTCGCCGGCCGGGCACGCGTCGGCCAGGGCGCGCGACGCCTCGAGGATGGGGTCCTCGCTGCCGGTCGCGAAGAGCAAGGGCTGCGACGGTGCGTCCGCGGGATCCGGCTGGGGGCCGCCGCGCATCCCCGCCACCAGGTCGACGAGCGCCTCGAGGTCGTTGCCGCGCAACCCGGCGGCCATCGTGAGGTACGCCCGGGTCAGACGGTCCTCGACAGGCGTGCCGTGCTCGATGAAGGCCCTGGCCTCATCGACCCTGAACCGCGTGAGCGGGTCGCCGTCGGGGATGCCGCCGAGCACCGCCCGCGCGATGCGGTGCGGGAGCTCGATGGAGGTGTGCCAACCCACCCGCGCACCGAGCGAGTAGCCGACGTAGCTCACCGTGTCGAGCAGGTAGGTGTCGATGACGGTCTCGACATCGGCGACCAGCGCCTCCATCGAGTAGGCGCCCGGTTCGTGCGGCTTCGCGCTGCGACCGTGACCGCGCTGGTCGAGCGCGATCACCCGGAAGCCCGAGCGCTCGAGCTCCCGCACCCAGCCCGTCGCCACCCAGTTGCCGTAGGCGGAGGAGGCGAAGCCGTGCACGGCCAGCACCACGGGCGCGTCCGGCGCCCCGCCGAAGTCGTAGGTCGCGAGCTCGAGCCCATCGGTCGACATCACGAGCACCGGGTCGGGAGCGACAGGCAGGAGCGGCATCCTTCCCACGGTACCGCGCATGCCCCGTGGCGTCAGGCGCTGATGGGACCGAGCGGTGACTCGCGGGGCTCCAGCACCGACGTCATGATCGCCTCGATCGCGTACTCCGTCGTCTCGGCGAGCTCGACCTTGCCCGGCTCGAGGAGCCACTGCACCTGCAGTCCGTCCATGACGGCGAGGATGCATGCCGCCGCATGGCCGATGCGGTCCTCCGCCGTGATCCCGCGCTCGGCGCACACCTCGCGGAACGCCTCGGCGACCTCGTCGCGCAGAGTGCGATAGCGGTCCTCGAAATACTCCCTGGCGGGGTGTCCGTCGGTGACGGACTCTGCCGAGAGCACCACGTAGGCCTGCACGATGGCGGCGCGCCTGGCATTGGCGAAGGCCGTGCGCACGAGGTGCCGGAACAGCTCGATGCCGCCGGGGATGTGCTTCTGCTCGAGGTTCTCGACATCGGACTCGTCGCGGTAGCGCAGCACCTCGACGAGCAGCTGATCCTTCGAGCCGAAATGGTGAAGGATCCCCGCGTGCGTCATGTCGACCTGGTCGGCGATGTCGAGCAGCGTTCCATTGGCGTAGCCCTTGCTGCCGAAAACCTCCGTCGCGGCCCGCAGGATCGCGCGACGGCGTTCGAGCGTCTCGGGTCGCATTCGCGTCGGTCGTCTCGTGCTCATCGCTTCACCATGCCTCGTCGCAGTGTCGGTTGCCATGTTGCTGACAGAACAGTAACCTAACTCCGCACGCTGGTCTCGACGAGGAGACGTGTCCCGCCGAACCCGCGCCGCTCACAGGAATCGTCCGTGGCGCCGCCGCCGGGACGCACGCAGAAGGAGAAAGCAATGAGGCTTCGGATCCCCCTCGTCGGCCTCGGCCTGACGGCAGCGCTCGCGCTGACGGCCTGCGCCGGCGCCGGAACGGATGACAGCAGCGGAGGCGGCACCTCCCTCACCATCGCCAAGCCGGACGGCGCGATCGCGACCGAGTCGAACAACCCCTGGGTCGGCGACTCGTCGGCGATGAAGCTCGGCTACATCAACGCGATCCTCGAGCCGCTCGGCATGGTGAACCTCATCGATCCCACGCAGGAGGTGCGGCCCTGGCTCGCAGAGGAGATCGTCTGGGCCGACGACTACCGCTCCGTGCAGCTCACCGCCCGTGAGGGCGTCACCTGGAACGACGGCGAGGAGTTCACCGCCGAGGACATCCAGTTCACCTTCGACCTGTTCGTCGAGCACCCCGAGCTCGACAACGCGGCCCTCGGCATCACCGAGGTCGCGCTCGACGGAAGCACCGTCACCCTCTCGTTCGAGAACTCCATGTTCGCGAAGCAGGACAAGGTGCTGCACAAGCTGATCGTGCCCGAGCACGTCTGGGCTGAGATCGAGGACCCGTCGACCGCGGAGAACCTCGAGCCGGTCGGCACGGGGCCCTACGTGCTCTCCCAGTTCGACACGCAGAGCGTGGAGCTCACCGCACGCGACGACTACTGGGGCGGCGACGTGGCCGCCGAGACGCTCTACTACGTCTCCTACAACGACAATACGGCTCTGACCACGGCGCTCGCGAACGGCGACGCCGACTGGGCGCAGGCGTTCATCCCCAACGTGCAGTCCGCCTACCTGGACAAGGATCCCGAGCACAACGTCTACTGGGCGGCCGCCGGCCTCGGCATCGACGCCATGTTCGTCAACACGACGGCGAAGCCGTTCGACGATGCGGCGTTCCGCCAGGCGATGAACCTCGTCATCGACCGCTCCCAGCACCAGGAGATCGCCCGCGAAGGCGGCGTGCCGCTGCTCGAGTCGGTCACCGGGCTGCCGACGCCCGTGGGCGACGCCTACATCTCGCCCGAGTACGAAGGCGAGTCGCTCGAGCCCGACGTCGACGGCGCCCGCGACCTGCTCGAGGGGGCCGGCTACACCTGGGACGGCGAGACCCTGATCGACCCCGACGGCGAGCCCGTCGCCTTCGAGCTCTCGGTGCCGCAGGGCTGGAACGACTACGTCACGGGCATCAGCCTGATCGCCGAGGCCGCCGGCTCCATCGGGGCAACGGCCACCGTCGACACGCCGGACGCGGACACCTGGTGGGAGGCCAAGGGCACCGGCGACTTCCAGGCGATCCTGCACTGGACCGACACGGGTGCCACGCCCTACGACCTCTACAGCGACATCATGGACGGCCGCTGGCTGATGCCGATCGGCGAGACGGCGGACTACAACTTCGGCCGCTACGACAACCCGGAGGCGGCCGCCGCGCTCGACGAGTACGCCAATGCGACGGACGACGCCACCCGCGCAGCGGCCCTCGAGGAGGTGCAGCGGATCTTCGTCGAGGACGTGCCCGCGATGCCGGTCGGCACCCGCCCGTTCATCGGCGAGTACAACACGCGCAGCTTCGTCGGCTGGCCGAGCGAGGACGACCCGTACGCCCCGGCCGACCCGACGCAGCCAACCGCGGTGCTCATCCTCACCGAGCTCGAGGCAGCCGAGTAGCGCCTCCCGTCCAGCCGGGGACGGAGGCACAGGGCCTCCGTCCCCGGCCCGATCGGGTGCGCCGTCGGGCACCCGGGAAACGAGAAGAAGTGACCAGCGACATCCTGCTGAGCGTCGCAGACTTCAGCGTCGTGTATGACGTCGAGCCGCCCGTCGAGGCCGTGCGCGAGGTCTCCTTCACGCTGCGGAGGGGGGAGATCCTCGGCCTCGCCGGCGAGTCCGGCTGCGGGAAGACCACCCTCGCCTACGGCATCCAGCGGCTGCTCAAGCCGCCCGCGGTGATCACGGGGGGCTCCGCGCTCTTCCACGACGAGTCAGGCGACGTCGTCGACCTCACCCGACTCGACGCGGAGCAGACCCGCCGGTTCCGCTGGGACAAGATCTCGATGGTGTTCCAGGGCGCGATGAACGCCCTCAACCCGGTGCTGCCGATCGGCGCGCAGCTCGGGGACGTCTTCACCACGCACCGCCCCGACCTCGGCCGCAGGGAGCGGATCGAGCAGTGCGCGGCCCTGCTGGACCTCGTCGGGGTCGGCCGCGACCGGCTGCGCTCCTACGCGCACGAGCTCTCGGGCGGCATGCGGCAGCGCGTCATGATCGCGATGGCGCTGGCGCTCAAGCCGCAGCTCATGATCATGGACGAGCCGACGACGGCCCTCGACGTGCTGGTGCAGCGGGAGATCCTGCTGCAGATCTCGGAGCTGCGCAAGGCGTTCGGCTTCTCGGTGATCTTCATCACCCACGACCTGCCCCTGCTGCTCGAGATCAGCGACCGCATCGCCATCATGCGTGCGGGACGCATCGTCGAGCTCGACACCGCGTCGCAGCTCTACCGCGACCCCCAGCACGACTACACCCGCAAGCTGCTCGCCTCGTTCCCGAGTCTCACGGGGGAGCGCGGCGACTTCGTGCGCGGAGAGAGGGCAGCATCGTGAGCACCCTCGAGTTCCGGAACGTCAGCAAGCGCTACTGGGTGCGCGGATCCGGCCACCTGCTCGCCCTCGACGACGTCAGCTTCACCCTCGCGTCGGGTCAGACGATCGCCCTCGTCGGCCAGTCGGGTAGCGGCAAGTCGACGATCGCGAAGATCATCACCCAGCTCGAGCGTCAGACCTCGGGCGATGTGCTGCTCGACGGCACCCCGATCCCCCGTGCCGGCCGAGGGCTGCGCCGCTACCGGCAGCAGGTGCGGATGGTCTTCCAGGACCCGTTCGCATCGCTGAATCCGTACCACACCATCCGTCACCACATCGAGCGTCCGTTGCGCCTCGATCGGGTCGTCCCCAAGTTCGAGGTCGAGGACGAAGTGCGCCGCCTGCTCGAGCGGGTGCGGCTCGACCCCGACGAGCTCATCGACCGGCGCCCGCACGAGCTCTCGGGCGGGCAGCGCCAGCGCGTCGCCATCGCCAGGGCGCTCGCCTCGCGCCCGTCGCTCCTGATCGCCGACGAGCCGGTGTCGATGCTCGACGTCTCGATCCGGCTCGGCGTGCTCAACCTGCTGGCCGACCTGCAGCGCGAGTCGAGGCTGGGCGTGCTCTACATCACCCACGACCTCGCGACGGCGCGGCACTTCAGCGACGAGATCATGGTGCTGCACAGGGGAGTGGTGGTCGAGCGGGGACCGGCAGACCGGGTGATCCTCGACCCTCAGCACGAGTACACCAGGGCGCTGCGCGACGCCTCGCCCGACCCCGACAAGCACTTCGGTGCCGCCGCAGGCGCCACGACGACGGGAGCCGACTCGTGAGATTCCTGCTGAGCCGAGCGGCCTTCTACCTCTTCACCGCCTGGGCCGCGATCACCATCAACTTCTTCCTGCCGCGGATGATGAAGGGCGACCCGATCTCCGCCTACCTCGCGAAGAACCAGGGCCAGATCAGCCCGGAGGCGATCGCGTCGCTGCGCACCCTCTTCGGGCTCGACACCGAGCGGACCCTGCTCGAGCAGTACATCGACTACTGGGGGCTGCTCTTCTCAGGCGACCTCGGGCGGTCCTTCTCGAAGGGTCTCGCTCCGGTCACCGAGGTCATCGCCTCCGCGCTGCCGTGGACGGTGGGGCTCGTCGGCATCGCGACCGTGCTCTCGTTCTTCCTC
This sequence comes from Microbacteriaceae bacterium, assembly GCA_031177985.1. GTDB lineage: Bacteria > Actinomycetota > Actinomycetes > Actinomycetales > Microbacteriaceae > JAPSJW01. Next base: position 5,578 of record JAPSJW010000010.1, read on the forward strand.
GGCACGGCGGCAGGCGCGATCATCGGCTGGCGTCGTGGAAGCCGTGCCGACCTCGTCGTCCCGTTCGCCACCTTCTTCTCGACGGTGCCGTACTTCTGGATGGGGCTCATCGCGATCGCCTTCTTCTCGACGGCGCTCGGCTGGTTCCCGGCCTCGCACGCCTACGACAAGGGCACCCAGCCCGGGTTCACGTGGGAGTTCATCTCGCAGGTTATCGCGCACGGCTTCCTGCCGGCGCTCACGATCGTGGTCTCGTCGCTCGGCGGCTGGATCCTGGGGATGCGCAACATGATGATCACGGTGCTCGACGAGGACTACGTCACCGTCGCCCAGGCAAAGGGGCTCACGACGCGGCGCGTGCTGGGGGCCTACGCGGCCCGCAACGCGGTGCTCCCGCAGCTCTCGAGCTTCGCCCTCTCGCTCGGCTTCATCGTCGGCGGCACGCTTGTGATGGAGCTCGTCTTCTCCTACCCGGGGGTCGGCAAGCTGCTGCTCGACGCCACCACGGCGAAGGACTACCCGCTCATGCAGGGGCTCTTCCTCGTGATCACCCTCACGGTGCTCGTGGCCAACATCCTCGCCGACGTCGCCTACGCCGCCCTCGATCCGCGCACCCGCCAAGTGGAGGCCTGACGATGACCTATCCCACGACGGCCGCCAACGCGGTGGCCGAGACCCTTCCCCGCCGGCCGCGGCGCGGCAGCCCCCTGTCGCGTCTCGGTGCGTCGTTCGCCATGTTCCGCAACGCGAAATCGATCACCGGCCTCGTCATCCTCGGGTTCTTCGTGCTGCTCGCCGTCTTCGGCGACCTGATCTCACCGTACGGGCCCCTCGAGAAGGACTTCACGGCGCTGCGTCAGCCGCCCTCGGCCGCCCACTGGCTCGGCACCACCCACATGGGCGAAGACGTGCTCAGCCAGATCATCTTCGGCACCCGCGGGGTGCTCATCGTCGGGTTCGCGGCGGGCATCATCGCGACGCTCATCGCCGTCGTCATCGGCGTGACGGCCGGCTACATCTCGGGCTGGCGCAGCGAGAGCCTGTCGGCGCTCACCAACGTCTTCCTCGTGCTGCCCGGGCTGCCGCTCATCATCATCGTCGCCTCGCAGTACGAGAACCCGAGCCTGCTGCTCGTCGCCGGGGTGCTCGCGATCACCGGGTGGGCGTGGGGCGGGCGGGTGCTGCGCGCGCAAACGATGTCGCTGCGCAACCGTGACTTCGTGCAGGCCGCGCGCGCCAACGGCGAGCCGCTCTGGCGCATCATCACGGTCGAAATGCTGCCGAACCTCACCGCCGTCATCGCGTCGAGCTTCGTCGGGACCGTGACCGCGGCGGTGCTCGGCCTCACGACCCTCGCGTTCATCGGCGTCATCCCGATCACCAACCTCAACTGGGGCACGATCCTGTTCTGGGCACAGCAGAACGGCGCGTTCCCCGACTACTGGTGGTGGTACATCCCCGCCGGCCTCTGCATCGCGCTGCTCGGCATGGCCCTCGCACTCGTCAACTTCGGCATCGACGAGTACGTGAACCCGCGACTGCGCTCGGCCGGCGAGCGCGCACGCGCCCTGCGCAAAAAGGGCGCGACGATCTCCGACAGCGTGACCGCCGTGCGGGCCCCGAAGGGCGACGCGTGACCGACCTCGTCGAGGCGCCCGCGTCCGCCTATCAGGACCCCTCGCTCCCGGTCGCCTCGCGCGTCGCGGACCTGCTCGGTCGGATGACCGTCGAGGAGAAGATCGGCCAGCTGCTGCAGCTCGACGCGAGGGCCGACCTCGACGACCAGGTGCTGCGCAAGCACGTCGGGTCGATCCTGCACGCGTCGCCCGAGCGGCTTCGCCGGGCGCACGACCTCGTGGAGTCGACGAGGCTCCGCATCCCGCTGCTGGTGGCCGAGGACTGCATCCACGGCCACTCGTTCTGGGTGGGAGCGACCATCTTCCCGACGCAGCTCGGCATGGCGGCGACCTGGGATGCCGCCCTCGTGGAACGCGTGGCGCGCGCGACCGCCGTCGAGGCGGCTGCCACAGGCGTGCACTGGACCTTCTCGCCCGTCGTCTGCATCACCCGCGACCTCCGGTGGGGCAGGGTCGGCGAGACGTTCGGCGAGGATCCGCACCTCATCGGCGAGCTCGCGTCGGCGATGGTGCGCGGCTACCAGGGCGACGGGCTCACCGATCCGACGGCGATCCTCGCCACCGCCAAGCACTTCGCCGGATACTCCGAGACCCAGGGCGGCCGCGACGCGAGCGAGGCGGACCTGTCGCAGCGCAAGCTGCGATCGTGGTTCCTGCCGCCGTTCGAGCGGCTCGCCCGCGAGGGGTGCCGCACCTTCATGCTCGGGTACCAGAGCATCGACGGGGTGCCGATCACGGTCAACGACTGGCTGCTGACCGAGGTGCTGCGCGGCGAGTGGGGCTACCGCGGCTCGCTCGTGACCGACTGGGACAATGTCGGCCGGATGGTGTGGGAGCAGAGGGTGCAGCCCGACCACGCGAGCGCCGCTGCCGCAGCCGTGCGGGCCGGCAACGACATCGTGATGACGACGCCGCAGTTCTTCGAGGGCGCCCTCGAAGCGCTCGATCGGGGTCTTCTCGCGGAGGCAGACCTCGACGCTCCGGTCTCGCGCGTCCTCACCCTGAAGTTCGAGCTGGGGCTCTTCGAGGATCCACGGCGGCCGGATGCTGCGCGCCAGCGAGGGGTGATCGGTGCCCCCGAGCATGAGCAGGTCAACCTTGAGGTGGCCCGGCGCTCGCTCGTGCTGCTGCGCAATGAGGGCGTGCTGCCTCTCGATCCGTCGAGCGCGGGCCGGACGATCGCGGTGGTCGGACCGCTCGCCGACGATGCGCAGACGCAGCTCGGCGACTGGGCCGGATCCTCCGGTCAGGCCGACTGGCTGCCCGACGGTCAACCGCGCGACATGATCACCACCGTGCTCGACGGGCTGCGTTCCCGGGTTCCGACCGATTGGACTGTGACGCACTCGCCCGGCGCCGACATCCTCTCGCTCCAGCCGGATCCGGCAGGCGCGACCTTTCCCGACGGTCAGCCGCGGCCGCCGATCGTCGTGCCGTCAGCCGTCGACAAGCGGATGATCGCCTCGGCTGTGGCGGCCGCGGAGGCGGCAGACGTCGTCGTCGCGGTCGTCGGCGACCGCATCGAGCTCGTCGGCGAGGGGCGCTCGACCGCCACCCTCGAGCTTCTCGGCGGGCAGGTCGCCCTGCTCGATGCGCTGGCGGCGACGGGCAAGCCGCTCGTCGTCATCCTGCTCGCGTCGAAGCCGCTCGTGCTGCCGGGCTCCGCCCTCGGCGCCGACGCGCTGCTCTGGGTCGCGAACCCCGGCATGCAGGGCGGCCGGGCGGTCGCGGAGCTGCTGCTCGGGGAGATAGAGCCGAGCGGACGCCTGCCCGTCTCGTTCGCCCGTCACGCCGGGCAGCAGCCGACGTACTACAACCAGGTGCGGGGGCAGCACGGCGACCGATACGCCGACCTGACCCAGGCCCCGGCCTTCGCGTTCGGCGAGGGGCTCTCGTTCAGCAGCGTCGAGTACTCGGCGCTGCGGCTGGAGCGATCGTTCGTCGGGGTCGACGACGTGCTGGAGGCGAGGGTCACTGTCAGCAACACGGGCAGCCGTCCGGCTCTCGAGACGGTGCAGGTCTACGTGCGGGACGCCGTCACCTCCGTGAGCTGGGCGGACCGCGAGCTGAAGGCGTTCCGTCAGGTCGAGGTCGCGGCGGGGGAGAGCGTGACCGTCACGCTGACGCTGCCGGTCGCCGAGTGCTCGATCGTCGACCGCCACGGCCGTCGTGTCGTCGAGCCGGGCGAGTTCGAGCTGCTCGTGGGCCCCTCGTCGAGAACGGAGGCGCTGCTGAGCGCACCCTTCACCGTCGGCTGAGGATCAGAGCTGCATCGCGCCGAAGCGCTCGCCGTACTGCGTCTCGCCGATGATCTCGAAGCCGACCGAGGTGAAGAAGGCCTCTGGGCCCTCCTCGCCGGGCTCCCAGATCGCCGTGATGCGGTCGAAGCCGCGCGAGCGCGCCTCATCGGCGAGCCCCAGCACGGCGAACCGGCCGACGCCGCGGCCCTGGGCCTCCGCCGCCACGTTGATGCGCCAGACGCAGGAGCGGAACTCCTCGTGATCGGCATCGGGGTCGAAGTTGCCGCGGATGAATCCGACCACCTCGTCGCCCTCGAGCACCACGCGCGGCCAGGTCGTCGCCGGATTCACGTAGGCATCGGCGATCGCGTAGGTCGTCGGAACGACGAACTGCTCCTGGCCCCTGCGCAGGGTCAGGCTGTTCGCCGCGACGATCGTCTTCGCCGACAGCTCTTCGAGTCTCAGCTCCGCCATGTCGACCAGGCTAACGCCCCGCTCGCCGCCCGCAAGAAGTATCTCGACATCGAGATACTTCGCGGCCCGCGGTAAGCTGGTCGGCGTCCGTTCAGAAAGGGAGATCGTGGAGAAGATCAAGGTCGAAGGCACCGTCGTCGAGCTCGACGGCGACGAGATGACGCGCATCATCTGGCAGTTCATCAAGGAGCGCCTCATCCACCCGTACCTCGATGTGAACCTCGAGTACTACGACCTCGGCATCGAGCACCGCGACGCCACCGATGACCAGGTGACGATCGACGCGGCCCACGCCATCCAGAAGCACGGCGTCGGCGTCAAGTGCGCCACCATCACCCCCGACGAGGCCCGGGTCGAGGAGTTCGGTCTCAAGAAGATGTGGCGCTCGCCGAACGGCACCATCCGCAACATCCTCGGCGGCGTGATCTTCCGCGAGCCGATCATCATCTCCAACATCCCGCGACTCGTGCCCGGCTGGAACAAGCCGATCATCGTCGGCCGCCACGCGTTCGGCGACCAGTACCGCGCGACGGACTTCGTCTTCGACCGCCCCGGCACCCTCACGATCTCGTTCCAGCCGCAGGACGGCAGCGAGGCCCAGTCGTTCGAGGTCTTCCAGGCCCCCGGCGGCGGCGTCGCGATGGCGATGTACAACCTCGACGCCTCGATCCGCGACTTCGCGCGCGCCTCGCTGAACTACGGCCTCGCCCGCAACTACCCGGTGTACCTCTCGACCAAGAACACCATCCTCAAGGCCTACGACGGCCGCTTCAAGGACCTGTTCCAGGAGATCTACGACGCCGAGTTCAAGGAGCGGTTCGAGGCGGCCGGCCTGACCTACGAGCACCGTCTCATCGACGACATGGTCGCCTCCGCGCTCAAGTGGGAGGGCGGCTACGTCTGGGCCACCAAGAACTACGACGGCGACGTGCAGTCCGACACCGTTGCGCAGGGCTTCGGTTCGCTCGGTCTGATGACCTCGGTGCTCACGACCCCCGACGGCAAGATCGTCGAGGCGGAGGCCGCGCACGGCACCGTGACGCGTCACTACCGTCAGCACCAGCAGGGCAAGCCGACCTCGACGAACCCGATCGCGTCGATCTACGCCTGGACCCGCGGTCTGCAGCACCGCGGCAAGCTCGACGGCAACGACGCGCTCATCGAGTTCGCGTCGACCCTCGAGGATGTCGTCGTGAAGACCGTCGAGAGCGGCAAGATGACGAAGGACCTCGCCCTGCTCGTCGGCCCCGACCAGGAGTGGCAGACGACCGAGGACTTCCTCGCGACGCTCGACGAGAACCTGAAGGCGCGCCTCGGCGCTGGAGCTTAGAGCGGAGGCCATTTCTGGCCTTCGCCGCGGCTGGCGCAGCAGCAGAAACCGCACTTCCCGCTCGGCGGAAGTGCGGTTCCTGCGTTTTCGTCCTGGGTAGCCTGAACTCATGATCGTCACCGTCACCGGAGCCGCCGGACAGATCGGCTACGCCCTGCTCTTCCGCATCGCGTCGGGCGCCATGCTCGGCGACGAGCCCGTGGGGCTGCGGCTGCTCGAGGTTCCGCAGGCGGTTAAGGCGGCGGAGGGCACCGCGATGGAGCTCGTCGACGGTGCGTTCCCGCTGCTCGACTCGGTCGACGTCTTCGACGACGCCGGCGCGGCCTTCGACGGAGCGGAGATCGCGCTCCTCGTCGGCGCCCGACCCCGCGCGGCAGGCATGGAACGCGGCGACCTGCTGCAGGCGAACGGCGGCATATTCGGCCCTCAGGGGCGCGCCATCAACGAGGGGGCCGCCGACGGCATCCGTGTTCTCGTCGTCGGAAACCCGGCGAACACCAACGCGCTGATCGCGGCGGCGCACGCGCCGGACGTGCCCAAGCAGCGCTTCACGGCCATGACCCGCCTCGACCACAATCGCGCGATCGCGCAGCTCGCAGCCGAGACGGATGCCCGTGTCGCCGACATCACGCGCGTCACCATCTGGGGCAACCACTCCGCGACCCAGGTGCCCGATCTCGCCCATGCTCGCATCGCGGGGGAGCCGGTGTCGGTGAATCCGGTGTGGGTGGAGGAGGACTTCATCCCGACGGTCGCGAAGCGCGGCGCGGCGATCATCGAGGCGCGCGGGTCCTCGTCGGCGGCGAGTGCCGCGAGCGCAGCGATCGACCATGTGCGGGACTGGGTGCACGGCACTCCCGAGGGCGACTGGACGAGCGCCGCTGTCGTGTCGGACGGCTCGTACGGCGTGCCAGAGGGGCTTGTGAGCTCGTTCCCGGTCACGTCGAGCAGCGGAGAGTGGCAGATCGTGCCCGACCTGTCGATCGCCGATGCGACCCGTCGCCGCATCGACGCCTCCGTCGCGGAGCTCGAGGAGGAGCGCGCCGCCGTGCGGGAGCTCGGCCTCATCCCGTGAGTGTGAGGTTTTCGGACGGCTGTCGGGAGGAGTAACCCGACTCCGGTCCGAAAACCTGACAGGGACGACGAAGGGGCCGAGCCCGAAGGCCCGGCCCCTTCTCGCTGCGGCTACTGGGTGTTCGCCTGCGAGGCCTCGACCGCCGGCTGCTGCGACGAGCTGACCGTGCTGATCTCCACCTTGCGCGGCTTCGCCTTCTCGCTCTTCGGGATCACGACGCTCAGCACGCCGTTCTCGTAGGTCGCGCTGATGGCGCTCGTGTCGATGCCGTCACCGAGGTTGAACTGGCGCAGGAACGAGCCGAACGGACGCTCGTGCGCGAGCCACTTCACGCCCTCGCCGGTGCGAGCGGTGCGCTCGGCGCGGATCGTGAGCACCTGGCCGTCGACGTCGATGTCCACGGAGCCCGGATCGACACCCGGCAGGTCCGCGGCGAGGACGTAGTGGTCGCCCTCGAGATGCAGGTCGATCGGCATCAGTCGCGGGCCCTGCCTGCTGTCGAGCAGGTGGGCGGCGACGCGGTCGAGCTCGCGGAACGGGTCGAAGAACATGGCCATTGTCGAACTCCTTCACGTCGGGCCGCCTCGCGGCGGCGGATGGTCTGATAGTTGAGTCCCATCGACTCAACTACGGCGATGTTAGCACTCTCAACCGGAGAGTGCCAAGATCCCTTCCCCGAGTTCCGTTCGCCCTGAGCGCACGCTGCGGCGACCGAACGCGCGGCGTCCGGACACGCCGGACGACGGTCCGCTCGCTCTTCGTTTCCCGCCATCCCTGCGCCGAAAACCGGGGGACGCGTCGGAAAACGAAGAGCGGCGAACCGGGTGCCGGCGCGGCGGGCGCCGCGCCTCAGTACCCCGAGAAGTAGTCCTTGCGGATGCGCCGGACACCGGCCGCGCGGGCCGCCTTCCGCGCCGAATCGACGAGCGCCGGGGATCCCGAGATGTAGGCGCGTCGCTCGGCGACCGCCGGCACCTCGGCGAGGACACCCGCGTCGAGCCTCGGGCCCGCGTAACGCCAGTGCGCGGGCAGGTCGCCTGGATCGTCGGGTGCGACGAGCACGACCGGCACTCCGCTTGCCTCGAGCTCCTCGCGGTAGGCGATGTCCTCGGCGCCCCGGCAGACGTAGACGAGCACGACGTCGCGGCGTCCGGTGCGGATCGCATCGAGCTGGCTGCGGAACGGAGTGATGCCGATGCCGCCGGCGATGAGCAGCAGCGGGATGCGCGGGTCGCGCGGCAGCGTGAAGTCGCCGCCCACGACGGTGCCGCGCACGACGGCTCCCTCGGGCAGCTCGGTCAGCGCGCGCTTGAAGGTGCTGGCCTTCTCTGGCACCCGGAAGGCGACGGCGAGGCGGTCATCCGCCGGCGGCGAGGCGATGCTGAAGATGCGGCGGCTTCCCCGCGAATCGGCACGGCCGTGCGGGAGCGTGAGCTCGACGTACTGCCCGGGCGCGAAGTGCACCGGAGCGGAAGGGGCGAACGCCACCTCGCGCACGCTCGGCGTGAGCGCCCGCTTGCCCGACACCGTGAGCGCGATCGCCCGGCGGGGGCGCAGGGCGAAGGCGACGAGGTTGCCGATCACCAGCGCGAGCTCGGGGCTCGAGAAGACCGGGCCGATCGAGAAGGGCACGGCGAACAGCACCGCGACGACGACGGCCACGAGGTACTGCTGCCAGCGCCTCGGCGGAAGGGTCAGCGGCTCGCTCAGCATGAAGCCCGCGAGGAAGACCGTGGGGTAGGAGCCGAGAGCCGTCCCGATCGCCGGAAGCACGTCCATGCCGGTCGTCATCGAGCGCACGGTGAGGATCGCGACCGCCACGACGACGAACACCACGCCGAGCGACACGCGCCCGCTGCGGTACAGCACGAGCAGCGCACCCAGCGCGACGATCGGCAGCAGCGGCGGCGTGCCTGGCCACCAGGCGCTCGCGCTGAGCCCGGTGGCGGTCACGGCGAGCACGCCGAACGCCGCGGGGTTCACGATGTGCCGCCCGCGCCATGCGATCAGGTACTTGCTGACCGTGGCGACGGCGCCGGCGACCGCGGTGATCCAGAGCTCGGCGGGGTCGGAGCTCGGGAAGAGCAGGAAGAAGACCAGCAGCGCCGTGATCGCGGACGACTCCCAGTGGGGCCGCAGCGGAGTGACCAGCCGCACGAGCGCGGCCGTGCCGAACACCGACGCCGAGGCGACGGCCAGGCTCGCGAGCAGGTCGAGCGGCGGGTAGAAGAGCACCCCGGTCAGCGACAGCACGAGTGCGACGGCGAGGATCGCCAACAGCGTGATGGTGACGGTGCGGTACATCGTGAAACGGCCGGTGATCCGGTCGAGCAGAGCCTTCATCGCAACAGTGCTCCTTCCAAGCCGGGCGAGGCGTCGACGCTTCCGTCGGCGCGCATCCGCACGTGCTCGGTCTCATAGGGGATGCGGTCGGCGTCCGCGAAGAACAGGGCGGTGGCGACCGCGTCGGCGACGAGCGCCGTCGGGGCGGTCACCCAGGTGGCCACGACGGATGCGGTGGGCAGCCCCGTCGTCGCATCCAGCACGTGGTGCAGGCCGTCGCCCCACGCCCTCCGGTTGGTGGCGGAGGCGCACAGCGCCCCGTCGGTCAGCTCGATCACGCCGATCGCGCGGCGCGGATCGCGGGGATGCTCGAGGGCGACGCGGAACGGGCGGTGCCACTGACGCACGCGCAGGTCTCCGCTCGCGTCGACGACGTGCGACGGATGCCCGGAGTCGACGAGCAGGTCGCTCACGAGGTCGACGAGCTGGCCCTTGCCTGCGGCGCCGACGTCGATCGTGACTGGCCGCACCGTGGCGAGGTCGCGCCCGCGCCACGAGACGGTGTCGTCCCAGGACGGGACGGGCGAGGTTTCGCCCGACGGACGCAGCGAGTAGGCGCGGTCGTAGCCGAGGGCGGCCAGACGCGCGCCGACGAGAGGGCTCATCGCGCCATCCGTCGCCTCGTAGAGTGCCTCGTAGATCTCCTGCAGCGCCTCGGCCTCCGGAGGAAGCCGCCAGGCGCCCGGCTCACGCGAGATGCGGGTGACGAGGGAGTCGTCCCGGAACCTCGACCAGGTGCGGTCGTAGCGGTCGACGAGCTCGCGCACCGCGGCGACGGTCGGCGGTGCCAGCGGTTCGGGGGTGTCGAGGCGCCACGGGGCGCCGATCCCCTCGAACCGCAGCACCGCCTCCGTCGCCAGCACGGCTACGCGGCCGCTTCGGACTTGATCTGCTCGACGGCGTCGTTGAAGCCGCCGCTCGTGAGCGAGGAGCCGGCGACCCGGTCGACCTGCAGCTCGTCGATGTTCTGGCCCACGACGACATCCGCGATGCCCTCGGCGAACTGGCCCTGGTAGCGCTTGGTGTTGGGGTTCGAGGGGTGCGTCTCGATCTGCACATCGGTGACGGTGTTGCCCTCGAGGGTCAGCGTCACGCCGACCGTCTCGGTGCCGTTCGGGGACTGGTACTCGCCCTCGGCCTCGTAGGTGCCGTCGGCGTACTCGCCGGAGCCGCCCGATCCCTCGGAGCCCGTCTCGCTCGTGTCGTTCGATCCCGCGTCGTCGGTGCCCGTATCGGCGGGCGCGGAGCAGCCGGCGAGAGCTCCGATGCCCATCAATCCGAGGAGCAGGGGAGCGGCCGTCGTGCGCAGTCGGGGGGTCATGAAGTGCCTTTCGGTCGGAGGAGGGCGAAACCAGCGTGCGGGCGCTCTCACTGCTTGTTCGTTGCGCTCCCTGTGAGCCAGCCGTGGATGAGCGTCCTCAGTTCGACACGGAGAACGACCCGTAACCGTTCACCCTCGTCGGAAAAGTTACATGCCGGAAACAGAACCCCTCCTTCGGGGGTAGACGCTGGGTTATCTTTGACCGCACGCGCAGGACCCGGACTGCTCGATACGGTATCCATCCCTCACGACAAGGAAGCCCTGTGAGCAAACCTCCTGGCCGGTCCCCGGCCGCAGTCCTCTCCTCCCTCACGGTCACCGCTCTGGTGACCACCGCCCTCGTCGCAGGATCGACCGTCGGGGCATCCGCTGCCCCGCAGTCGCTCGGCGGCGGCCAGGGGCACATCGACTTCGATGCGGGCCGTTACATCGTGACCCTCGACGACGAGGCCGCGTCGACCTACGAGGGCGGCATCAGCGGGTACACCGCCACCGCGCCGGGCGAAGGCGAGCAGCTCGACGCCGAGTCCGCCCCGGTCGAGGAGTACACCGACTTCCTCGAGGAGAAGCAGGAGGATGTCGCCGCCTCGGTCGGCGCTGACATCGACTACTCCTACACCCTGTCGCTCAACGGCTTCGCCGCGGACCTCACCGCCGACCAGGCCGCCGAGCTCGCAACGCACAAGGACGTCGCGCTGCTCGCTCCCGATGAGCTGCGCCAGGTGACCGCGGTGCCGTCCACCGAGTTCCTCGGGCTCTCGGGCGAGGACGGCGTCTGGCAGTCGGTCGGAGGCGTCGAGGAGGCCGGCGAGGGCGTGGTCGTCGGCGTGCTCGACACCGGCATCGCGCCCGAGAACCCGTCGTTCGCCGGCGACCCGCTCGGCACGACGGTCGGCGCCGAGCCCTACCGCGAGGGCGACACCATCGTCTTCCAGAAGAACGACGGCGAGACCTTCACCGGTGTCTGCCAGCCCGGCGTGCAGTTCACCGCCGAGGACTGCAACAGCAAGATCGTGGGTGCCCGGTACTTCCTCCAGGGCTTCGGCCAGGCCAACCTCGGCACGCCGGAGACGGGTGAGTACGTCTCGCCGCGCGACGGCGACGGCCACGGCTCGCACACCGCATCGACCGCCGCGGGCAACCCCGACGTGCCGGTCGCGGTGCGCGGCATCGACTACGGCACGCTGACCGGTGTCGCTCCGGCGGCGAAGGTCGCGGCGTACAAGGTCTGCTGGTCCGGTCCCGACCCGGCCGTCGACACGGATGACGGCTGCGCCACCTCCGACCTGCTGGCCGGCATCGACGCGGCCGTAGAGGACGGCGTCGACGTCATCAACTTCTCGATCGGCGGCGGAGCGGCGCAGAGCACCGTCTCGGCGACCGATGCGGCCTTCCTGGGCGCGGCGGCCGCGGGCATCTTCGTGTCCGCATCGGCCGGCAACGACGGTCCCGGAGCATCCACCCTCGACAACGCGTCGCCGTGGATCACGACCGTCGCAGCGTCGACCATCCCCAGCTACGAGGCGACCGTCACGTTCAGCAACGGCGCCGAGTTCGCCGGTGCGTCGATCACGGTGCAGGAGGAGGTGACCGCCCCCGTCGTGCTGGCGAGCGCATCCGGTCTCCCCGACGCCGAGGACGCGAACCTCTGCCTCCCCGGCACGCTCGACCCGGCGAAGGTCACCGGCACCATCGTGGTCTGCGAGCGCGGAGTCAACGCGCGGGCTGAGAAGTCGCAGGTCGTGGCCGACGCGGGCGGCGTGGGCATGGTGCTGGTCAACGTGAGCCCCGGCTCGATCGACATCGACGAGCACGCGGTTCCGTCGGTGCACCTCGACTCGACGTACTACGAGCAGGTGGTCGCGGCCGCGAGCGTTCCCGAGGCGACTGCGACGCTGAGCCCCGGCAACCTCACCGACTACACGCCTCCGACCCCTCAGGTCGCCGGGTTCTCGTCGCGCGGTCCGGTGCTGGCCGACGGCAGCGACATCCTGAAGCCGGATGTCGCAGCTCCCGGTGTGTCGATCATCGCCGCGGGAGCGAACGCCGAGGGCGCCGACCCGACCTTCAAGTTCCTCTCCGGAACCTCGATGGCCGCGCCGCACGTCGCGGGCCTCGCCGCGCTGTACCTCGGTGAGCGTCCCGAGGCGACCCCGGCCGAGATCAAGTCGGCGCTCATGACGACCGCCTACGACACCGTGGACGCTGCTGCCGCGACGGTCACCGACCCGTTCGCGCAGGGCGCGGGCCACGTCGACCCGACGCGGTTCTTCGAACCGGGCCTGCTCTACCTCAACGACCTGCCCGACTGGCTGGCGTATGCGGAGGGCATCGGTCTCGAGGCGGCTGATCCGTCGATCGAGCCGATCGACCCGAGCAACCTCAACCTCGCCTCGATCGCGATCGGGTCGCTCACCGCGCCCGAGACGATCACCCGCACCGTCACCTCGACGCAGGCCGGCACCTTCGAGGCGAGCATCCAGGGACTGCCGGGTATCGAGGCCGTCGTCTCGCCGTCCGTGCTGACCTTCGGTACCGCAGGCGAGGAGCAGAGCTACAGCATCACGTTCACGAGGACGGATGCGCCGCTCGACCAGTTCTCGACCGGCTCGGTCACCTGGACCAGTGGCGAGACCACCGTGCGCAGCCCCATCGTGATCCAGCCGGTGACGATCGTCGCTCCCGACCAGGTCGACGGCGAGGGTGTCACGGGCAGCGTGCCGGTCGAGGTGATCCCCGGCGGCACGGGTGACATCCCGCTCAGCACGACCGGCCTCAGCAAGGGCACGCTCCACCCCGACCCGACCGGCACCGAGACCGAGCACTCGGGTTCGGGGATCACGGGCGACTACTTCGAGTACCTCGTCGAGGTGCCCGAGGGCACGGCGTTCGCGAGGTTCGACCTCGACTCGATCGACGACACCGCCGATCTCGACCTGTTCGTCTACCAGCTCAACGAGGCGGGCACCCCGATCGCCCTGTGGCAGTCGGCGACCGGCGCAGCCGACGAGCGCGTGGACATCGAGGCGCCCGAGGCGGCGACGTACTACGTGGAGGTCGACGTCTACTCGGCCGCTACGGAGACGGCGTTCGACCTGGTGACCACGGCCGTCTCCGAGACGGGCGCTCCGCTGACCCTCGACCCGCCGGTGCTCCCCGGGGTGCAGGGCGAGCCCGTCACCTACACCGCCTCGTGGAGCGGTCTCGATCCGCTGAGCGACTACCTCGGGCTCGTGCGATACGGCGAGACCGGCGAGTTCACAGTGGTGTCGGTCGAGACCGGTGAGGCGCCTGCGCCTGACGCGCCGGTGAACGTCGAGGCTCCGACGATCTCGGGCACGCCGCAGGTCGG
>JAPSJW010000004.1 GCA_031177985.1 Microbacteriaceae bacterium
CTACCGCACGCTGAAGGGCGTGCAGGACGTGGTGAGCGGGTACACGGGAGGCGCGACTGCGAACCCCAGCTACGAGGCGGTGTGCACCGGCATGACGGGGCACGCCGAGGCGGTGGCGGTCACCTTCGACGAGACGGTCATCCCGGCCGACGTGATCCTCGACGTGTTCTTCACGCTGCACGACCCGCGCCAGCTGAACCGCCAGGGCAACGACATCGGCACGCAGTACCGCAGCGCGATGTTCTACGACGGCGAGGAGCAGAAGCAGCTGTTCGAGGCGGCGCTCGAGCGCGCGTCGGAGATCTGGGACGGCGGGATCGTGACGACCCTTGAGCCGCTCGGCGAGTACTACCGCGCGGAGGAGTACCACCAGGACTTCTTCGCCAAGAACCCGACTCAGGGCTACTGCCTCGCAGTGGCGCTGCCGAAGGTGAACAAGGTGCGCAAGAGCTACGCGGAGTACGTGCTCGCCTCCTGAGTGAGCGCTCCGACACGGTGTCAACGGCTCGCCTGCCCGACCGGGGAGGCGTAGCGTCGACATCGCACCGAGAAAGCGAAGGAGCTCATCGATGACGAACAGAACACTGACCGGACAGACCTGGGTCGCATTCGGACCGGCGGGTGCCGTCGGCTCGATCCACCGGGTCGAGGACGGTTTCACGTTCAAGCTGGTGTCCGACGCGGACTTCCGCTCGGTCTACCCGAGCCTCGAAGTGGCCAAGAGCGCGCTCCACGCTGCTCTGCTGCCAGGCTCGGAGTGGCCCGAGTTCCGCGAGCACTGACAATCCCGCCGGCCGCCTTCGGGCGGCCGGCGGTTGTCGTCTCTCCTCCTCCACAGCAGCCGCTCCTCCCCGGATCGCCCAGTTCCCCGTTGCGGCCGTTCCCTGCCGCACAGACTGCTGTGCACGGACCGGGAGCGGCATCCCGGCACGAGCGTCGCTCCCGGTCCTGCATCCGACGCAGAGACGCTGCGTGGATCGACAGGAGGAGCCATGACCGACACCATCAGCCTCGTCGGGTTCGTCGCTACGAACCCGCGTCACATCACCACGAGCCAGGGACTGCACATCACCTCGTTCCGGCTCGCGTCGAGCCAGCGACGCTACGACCGCCAACAGCAGACCTGGGTCGACGGCGAGACCAACTGGTACACCGTCACCGGCTTCCGCGGCCTCGCCATCAACGTCGCAGCCTCGGTCACGAAGGGTGATCGGGTGATCGTCAGCGGCCGCGTGAAGGTGCGCGACTGGGAGACCGGCGACCGCACCGGCACGACCGTCGAGATCGAGGCGGATGCCCTCGGTCACGACCTCGGCTGGGGCACGTCGAGCTTCACCCGCACGATCACGTCCAAGTCGGTCTCGAACGACGAGGAGCCGGCGCCCGAGCAGGACGTCGCGCCCGAGGAGGCGGACTCCGACGAGAGCCCCCGTGAGCCCGGGTCCGACCCCTTGCTCGCCGGCGCAGGCGTGACGACCCCGTTCTGAGCGCGATCTGCACGGCGCGGGCCCGCGTGGCCGGCGTTCGGGTCGAGTGCCGCGTGAGCATCTAGACTGCCCCGGGGACTCGGGGAGTCAGGAAAGGATGCTCACGATGCGCATGCGCACACGCACCCTCGCCGGGGTGGCGCTCGCTCTGACGCTGGCCGCGGTGCTCGCCGGCTGCGTGCAGGAGCCGGAGCCCGAGCCGTCCCGCTCGCCGAGTGCGACGGCCACCCCGACGCCGACCGATGCTCCGCCGCCGACGCTGATCCCCGACGGCAGCGCGCGCGACAATCTCCCGTACTTCGACCACGTGAACCAGAACCTGCTCGCGGCCAACGGGCAGCCGGGCGGGCGGGACGTCATCGACAACCTCGTCGCGGCAGGCTTCGCCAAGAGCGAGATGGAGGTGACCCCCGACAGCACCGCGATCGGCGGCACCGCCGACTCCGTGCTGTTCTCGGTGAAGGTCGCGGGGGAGTGCCTCATCGGCCAGGTCGGAGGCACCGGGTACCAGAGCACGGTGCAGCCGCTGCTCTCGACCGGCAAGTGCCTGGTCGGGCAGACGCGGCCGATCGACTGGTGACCGGCCGGCGCTGAGCGGGCGAGTCTGATCGGGCGGCGCTGACCGCCCTCGGCGGCCGGAGCGCCGCGTCCGGCCTCAATAGACTGGACCCCATGGCCGAGTACATCTATTCCATGGTCCGCGCCCGCAAGGCGGTCGGCGACAAGCTCATCCTCGATGACGTCACGATGTCGTTCCTGCCGGGCGCGAAGATCGGCATGGTCGGCCCCAACGGCGCGGGCAAGTCGACGATCCTCAAGATCATGGCGGGCCTCGACGCCCCCTCGAACGGCGAGGCGAGGCTGAGCCCCGGCTACACCGTCGGCATCCTCATGCAGGAGCCCGTGCTCGACGAGTCGAAGACCGTGCTCGAGAACGTGCAGGAGGGGGTCGGGCCGATCAAGGCGAAGCTCGACCGCTTCAACGAGATCTCGGCGGCGATGGCCGATCCCGACGCGGACTTCGATGCGCTGCTCGCGGAGATGGGCACGCTGCAGGAGGAGATCGACGCGGCTGATGCCTGGGACCTCGACTCCCAGCTCTCGCAGGCGATGGACGCCCTGCGCACGCCCCCGGGCGACTGGCCGGTGAGCAACCTCTCCGGTGGTGAGAAGCGCCGTGTCGCCCTCACGAAGCTGCTGCTGCAGAAGCCCGACCTGCTGCTGCTCGACGAGCCCACCAACCACCTCGACGCCGAGAGCGTGCTCTGGCTCGAGCAGCACCTCCAGAAGTACCCCGGCGCCGTCATCGCCATCACGCACGACCGGTACTTCCTCGACAACGTGGCCCAGTGGATCGCCGAGGTCGACCGCGGTCGCCTCATCGGCTACGAGGGCAACTACTCCACCTACCTGGAGAAGAAGGCCGAGCGCCTCGAGGTGCAGGGCCGCAAGGACGTCAAGCTCGCCAAGCGGCTCGCCGACGAGCTCGACTGGGTGCGCAGCAACGCGAAGGGCCGTCAGGCCAAGTCGAAGGCGCGCCTCGCCCGGTACGAGGAGATGGCCAACGAGGCGGAGCGCACCCGCAAGCTCGACTTCGAGGAGATCCAGATCCCGCCGGGCCCGCGCCTCGGCTCGATCGTCATCGAGGCGAAGAAGCTGCAGAAGGGCTTCGAGGACCGCACCCTCATCGACGGGCTCACGTTCAGCCTTCCGCCGAACGGCATCGTCGGCGTCATCGGCCCGAACGGCGTCGGCAAGACGACCCTCTTCAAGACGATCGTCGGCCTCGAGCCGCTCGACGGCGGCGACCTCAAGATCGGCGAGACGGTCAAGATCTCCTACGTCGACCAGTCGCGGGCGAACATCGACCCCAACAAGACCCTGTGGGAGGTCGTCAGCGACGGGCTCGACATCATCACGGTCGGCAGGATCGAGATCCCATCGCGTGCCTACGTCTCGAAGTTCGGCTTCAAGGGCCCTGACCAGCAGAAGAAGGCGGGCGTGCTGTCGGGCGGCGAGCGCAACCGCCTCAACCTGGCGCTCACCCTGAAGGAGGGCGGCAACCTCCTCCTGCTCGACGAGCCCACCAACGACCTCGACGTCGAGACCCTGCAGAGCCTCGAGAACGCCCTGCTCGAGTTCCCCGGCTGCGCGGTGGTCATCACGCACGACCGGTGGTTCCTCGACCGGATCGCGACGCACATCCTCGCCTACGAGGGCACCGACGAGAACCCGGCGAGCTGGCACTGGTTCGAGGGCAACTTCGAGGCCTACGAGGCGAACAAGATCGAGCGGCTCGGGCCCGACGCCGCCCGGCCGGACAGCAGCGCCTACCGCAAGCTCACCCGGGACTGACGTGCGGCTGCACGTCAGCATCCCGCTGCGCTGGTCGGACTTCGACGCCTACGCGCACGTCAACAACGCCGAGATGCTGCGCCTGCTCGAGGAGGCGCGCATCCAGGCGTTCTGGCGCCCGGACGACGGCGGCACCAACGAGGCCGGCACGGCGGTGCTCGACGCGCGGCCGGGTGCCGAGCAGATCAGCCTGATCGCGCGCCAGGAGATCGAGTACCTCGCGCCCATCCCGTACATGCGGGCGCCGATCGACATCGAGCTCTGGGTCGGCCGTCTCGGCGGCGCGAGCCTCGAGGTCTGCTACGAGGTGTACTCCCCGGTCGGCGTCACGCCGCGGGTGCTCTACACGAAGGCGGCGACGACGATCGTCATGGTGTCCGCGGCGACCGGGCGCCCCCAGCGCATCGGCGACGAGCTCCGCGCGGCCTGGGCGCCCTACGTCGAGGAGCCGGTCTCCTTCACCAAGCGAGGCTGACGCTCACCGCTGGACGCGGAGCATCCCCTCCTGGGCGACGCTCGCGACGAGCGCGCCGTCCGGGGTGAAAATGCGCCCGAGCGCGAGGCCGCGTCCGCCGATGGCGTTCGGCGACTCCTGCACGTAGAGCAGCCAGTCGTCGACGCGGGCGTCGCGGTGCCACCACATCGCGTGGTCGAGGCTCGCCGCCTTGAGCCCCGGTGTCGCCCAGCTCACGCCGTGGCGCCTCATGATCGACTCGAGGATCGAGTAGTCGCTCGCGTAGGCGAGGGCGGCCCGGTGCAGATTCGGGTCGTCGGGAAGGGTGCCGATCGCCCTCAGCCAGACGGCCTGATGCGCGACGTGCTCGCCCTCGACGGTGAAGTAGATGGGCGACGGCACATGGCGCATGTCGAAGGCGCGGTCGGTGGCCCAGAACCTGGCGACCGGGTGGTCGGTGCCGGCCAGCGACTCCGCTGCGCTCGGCAGCGAGTCGGGGCCCGGGATGTCCGTCGGCATGACGACCTGGTGCTCGAGGCCCTCGTCGACATCCTGGAACGAGGCGATCATCGACAGGATCGGCTGCCCGTCCTGGTAGGCCTGCACGCGCCGGGTCGAGAAGCTGCGGCCGTCGTGGATGCGGTCGACCGCGAAGGTGATCGGCTTGCTCGCGTCCCCGGGCCGCAGGAAGTATCCGTGCATCGAATGCACGAAGCGGTCGTCGGAGATCGTGCGCTGCGCCGCCACGAGGGACTGCGCGAGCACCTGGCCTCCGAAGATGCGCCCGTGCGGCACCCACAGGCTCGGGCCGGTGAAGATGTCCTCGCGGGTGCGTGCTCCCGTATCGGCCAGGTCCAGCGCGGACAGCAGGCCGCTGAGGGGATCGCCCATAGCGGGTAGTTTAGAGGTGAGATGAGCCGCACATTCACCCTTCAGGACTCCTTCTCGCTGGGTGATCTCCGGGTCTTCCTCAGCCGGGCGGGGCGCGTCGAGAACGGTTCCGTGCGCCTGATCGCCGACTCGGGCATCCTGGCGGTCTACGTCGCGATCTTCTATCCGGCGGGTCTGCTCGACGAGAGCCCGACGGTGCTCGGTCTTCGCACCTTCGCTCTCGCGCACCGCGAGGAGACCTTCGACGCCGTCGTTCCGGTGCGCTCGCTCATCGATCGGCTCGAGCGCCTCTCCGACTCCGCATCCGACGACGGAGCTCCGGTGGAGGTCCGCCTCCCGATGGAGGTCAACACCGTCACCTGGGCCGCGATCTCGCCTCCGCGGGGCGGCTGGATCCGACTGCCGCAGACCGAGTCGGCGCTGCTCGACGCGACGGCACGGGCGGGCATCAACGAGGTCGCCGCCGCCGTGCCCGACGCGGCGGGGGAGCAGATCGTGCATCGGGTCCGCTCCGAGGTCTGGGGGAGGCCGATCCCCGAGCTCGAGCACGTGCCGGCGGGCGCCGCGTTCGCGGCCTTCAGCCTCGGCTTCCTCGGTGACGACGAGCCCGTCTCGATCTACGAGACCGGACCGTGGACGAGGCTGACCACCAAGCGCGGGCACGTGCTGGTCAAGCGGAGGGCGTGGACGCTCGCGCGCTGACCCGGTTGCGGGTGCGCACGTGGATGCGCCGGCCCTCCGGGCCGAAGATGCTCAGCAGCTGCACCTCGTCGTCGTCGGCGCACCCGAACCAGTGCGGCAGTCGGGTGTCGAACTCCGCGGCCTCACCGGGAGCGAGCACAGCCTCCTGGTCGGCGATCCGCAGCCTCAGCCGCCCCGCGAGCACGTAGAGCCACTCCGTGCCGCCGTGCACGTTCAGCTTCGGCTTGTCGCTCGAGGGTCGGATCGTCACCCGCAGCACCTCGAGCGGACCGGCGTGAGCCAGCGGCTCGTACACACGGCCGTGCGCCGTGAAGGTGCGTGCGACCGGGCGGCGGTCGTCGGCCACAAGATCGTCGAGGCTCACGTCGAGCTCCCGCACGACCGGCACGAGCAGGGTGAGGTCGGGACGCCGCAGTCCGTTCTCTAATCGGGAGAGGGTGCTGACCGAGATGCCGGTGCGAGCGGCCAGCTCGGGAAGGGTGAGGCGCTGACGCTCTCGTTCGGCTCTCAGCGCCGAGCCGATGCGAGTCGACAGGGTGTTTGCCATTCCGGCAATCTACGCGGGTGCGCCGGGTTCGCGCCTGGAACGCTGGGCGGCATGAACGTGAACAGGATGGATGTCGGCATCGTGGGCGGCGGAGCCGCCGGACTCAGCGCGGCGGTGACGCTCGGCCGCGCGCGGCGCTCGGTGCTGCTCGTCGACGGCGAACGCCCGCGCAACCGCTTCGCTCCCCACATGCACGGGCTGCTCAGCCGCGACGGCATGCCGCCGCTCGAGCTGCTCGAGCGGGGACGGGCCGAGGCTCGCGGCTACGGCGTGGAGATCGTGCAGGGGGAGGTCGACCGGGTCGAGCGTGTCGACGGCGGCTTCCTCGTCGTGGGAGCGGGACGCGAGGTCGTCGTCCGCCGCCTGATCGTCGCGACCGGGTTGGTCGACGAGCTGCCGCCCGTGCCGGGCGTCGATGCTTTGTGGGGCACGGGTGCGGTCGCGTGCCCGTACTGCGACGGCTGGGAGGTGAGGGACCTCCCGCTCGGGGTGCTCGCCACGTCGCCGATGAGCGTTCACCAGGGACAGCTGCTGCGGCAGTGGACCGCGGATCTGACCGTCTTCGGCGCGGTCGAGGCCGGGGTGTCGGCGGAGGGTCTGCGTGCGTTCGCCGCCCGCGGCATCCGTCTCGCCCCGCCGGCGCTCGAGGTCGCCGGCTCGTTCGGGAACGTCACGGTGCGCACCGAGGAGGGCGAGCACCGGGTCGCCCGGGTCTTCGTCGGGGCGCGACCGCGGCCGGCGGATGCGCTGCTCACCTCGCTCGGCTGCGCGTCCACCGAGAACCCGCACATGGGATCGATGGTCGTGACCGACCCGACGGGCCTCACGAGTGTGGACGGGGTCTGGGCGATCGGGAACGTCGCCGACCCCTCCGCTCTGGTTCCCGTCGCGCTCGGCGCCGGGGTGCGCGCGGCCACGACGATCAACATGTCGCTCGTCGAGGAGGAGGTGGCGAGCGCGCTCGCAGCATCCGCGGCCTGACCTGTCGAGGGGTGGCGGGGTCCCCGCATCCGCCGCAGGGTGGGAAGCATGACGGATTCGGTCGACGTGGTCATCGTGGGCGCCGGCGCCGCTGGGCTCAGCGCCGCTCTCACTCTCGGGCGTGCCCGCCGCGAGGTGGTGGTGGTCGACGGGGGCGAGCCGCGCAACGGCGTGGCCGCGCACTCGCACGGCGTGCTCACGCGCGACGGCACCCCGCCGCTCGAGTTCCTGCGGCTCGCGCGCGAGGAGGTCGAGCGCTACGGCGTGCGCATCGTTCCCGCAAGGGCGGTCGCCGCCCGCGCGGCGGACGGGTTCGAGGTGGAGCTCGACGACGGCGGCACGCTGCGATCCCGGCAGCTCCTCATCGCGACCGGTCTCGTCGACGAGCTGCCCGACACCCCCGGCGTCGCCGAGCTGTGGGGTTCGGGCACCGTCGTCTGCCCCTACTGCGACGGCTGGGAGGTGCGCGACCAGCCGATCGCCGTGCTGGGCACCGGCCACGGCTCGGTGCATCACGCGCATATGGCCCGGCAGTGGTCACCCGAGGTGACCCTCCTCACCGACGACGGGGCGATGACGATCGACGACTTCGAGGCCGAGGAGTTCCGGCTGCGCGGCATCCTCGTCGAGTCCGCTGCGGTCGAGCGGATCGACGGGGACGGGGACAGTGTCGAGGTGTCGTTCCGGGACGGGCGCAGGCAGCCCTTCCGCAAGCTGTTCGTCCTCCCTCGATACCGCCAGCAGGACGGGCTGCTGCGCTCGCTCGGCGCGGAGGTCGAGCAGGCCAAGGTGGGTGAGCGGGTCAAGACCGGCACGACCGGCGGCACGACGGTGCTCGGCCTCTGGGCGGCGGGCAACGTCGTCGATCCCGGCGCGCTGGTCCCGGTCGCGATGGGCGCGGGCGCGGCAGCGGCGGTCGCGATCAACGCCCACCTCGTCGGGCGCGACCTCGAGCGCGCGGTCGCCGACGCGCACCGCTGACTACCGTCGGAAACTCAGGAGATCCACCCGTGTCGCGTACGGTCGATGACGCCAGCGGCGAGGATCTCCTGAGTTTCCGACACAGCGAGGAAGCGTGAGGGCCTGGCTGGGGGAGACGCGGGTCAGGCGTCGAAGGTGTTGACCATGGCGTGGGCCGCGCGCTCGAGATACGCCCAGAGGGTCGCGTCGTGCAGCGGCGGCAGCGCGAGGTCGTCGACCGCCGCACGCATGTGCTTCAGCCACCGGTCGCGCGCCTCGGGGTTCACCTTGAACGGCATGTGCCGCATCCGCAGCCGCGGATGCCCGCGTTCGTCGGAGTAGGTCGTCGGACCGCCCCAGTACTGCTCCAGGAAGCCGGTGAGACGCTGGATCGCGCCCTCGAGGTCGTCCTCGGGGTACATCGGCCAGAGCACGTCGTCGGCGCGCACGCCCTCGTAGAACCGGCGGACGAGTCGCTCGAAGGTCGGCCTGCCGCCGAGCTGCTCCCAGAACGACGGGCCGAGCGGTTCGTCGGCCTCGCTGCGCTTGAGCGGTAGGGGCGGATCGGTCACGGGGTGCCTCGGGGCTTGCGGGGTCGGGGCGGCTTCTGGGTCGCGGGAGGCTGCGCCGGAACCGATCCCGTCCTGGGCATCTTCGCACCGGCGACGCTCATCACGCTGTCGTAGCCGGTGGCGACGACGCTCTGCAGGCTCGGGAGCTTGATGCCGAGCTCGTCGGTCACGGCCTTCAGGCGCGCCCGCAGCTCCCGGCCCACGGTGTCCCGCTCGCTCGTGCGCGTCTTCATCACGATCCGCACGACGACGGCGTCGGCCGAGATCGACTGGAGGCCCCAGAGCTCCGGCTTGTCGAGGATGCGGCCCCGCCACTTCGAGTCGGTGGCCAGCTCGGTGGCGGCAGCAAGCATGCGCGACTGCACCTCGTCGACGTCCGCGTCGTACGGCACCGCGAGGTCGACGATGATCCGCGACCAGCCCTGCGACATGTTGCCCACCCGCAGGATCTCGCCGTTGCGCACGTACCAGAGGGTGCCGTTGACGTCGCGCACCTGGGTGATGCGGATGCCCACCGTCTCGACGACGCCGGTCGCCGGCCCGAGGTCGACGACGTCGCCGACGCCGAGCTGGTCCTCGGCGACCATGAAGAGACCGTTGAGCACGTCCTTGACGATGTTCTGGGCGCCGAAGCCGAGACCGGCGCCCAGCGCGCCGGTGATGAGGGCGAAGGCGCCCGTCGCGTTCGGAACGAAGACGGAGAACAGCAGGATGATGGCCACGAGCACGATCGCGGCGGTCACGATGTTGCCGAGCACGCTGCCGAGCGTGCGGGTGCGCTGCACGATGCGCACCGCCGCGAGCGGGCTCGCCTGCAGCGCCGCGGTGTCGTCGACGCTCTGCCGCTTCTTCACCCCGTGAACGACCCGATCGACGACCCTGCGGATGACGAACAGCAGAACCGACCGCAGGATGACTGCGCCGAGGATGACGCCGGCGAGGAAGAAGAGGTGGAAGGTGTCCTCGAACCGGGCGAGGTTCTCCCAGAACGCCTCCCAGTCGAAGGGCATCGTCGTGTCAGCGCTCATCGCCTCCCGAGTTTAGGCGGCCGCACCCGCGCATCCTGTGGCGCCGCTCTCAGGGCTCCTGGCTAGGCTCGCCGAGAACCCCTCGCGACCCGTAAGGACGACCCATGACCTCGGACCGCCTCGTTCTCGAGACGACCTACGATCACGCGCTCTCGTCCGTACACGGCTGGTGGCGCGGCGTCCTCGCGATCGTCGTGCTGGTGGTCGCCACCCTCGCCGCCGCACTGCTGCTCGGCGGTGCCGCGGCGACGATCGACATCCTCACAGGTGCCGTGACGCCGGAGCAGATCGACTCGGGCGCGATCCCGATCACGCCGCTCACTCTGCTCGCCACGAATCTGTCGCTCGCGATCCTCATCCCGGTCTCGATGGGCCTGCAGCGCTGGTTCTTCGGTGTCCGCGGACGCCACCTGCTGTCGGTCGAGGGGCGTTTCCGCTGGCGCTGGTTCGGTCGGCTCGCCCTCGTCATCGTGCCCGTCTGGGCGCTCTACGTGCTCGGAGCCCTCCTGCTCGCCCCCGGCACCATCAGACTCGACGGAACGGCGATCGCGCTCCTCGCCATCGTGCTGCTGACGACTCCGCTGCAGGCGGCGGGCGAGGAGTTCGGATTCCGGGGGATCGCGCAGCGGTCGGCGGGCAGCTGGCTCCGCTCGCCGGGCGCGGCTTTCGCGGTCTCGACGGTCGTCTCGGCCGCGGTCTTCGGCGCGTTCCATTTCGCGACCGACCCGTGGCTCATCGCCTACTACTTCCTGTTCGGCGTGGCGATGTCGATCGCGGCGCGCGGCTCGGGCGGGCTCGAGGCGGCGGTGCTGGTGCACACGACGAACAACGTCCTGCTGCTCATCCCCGCAGCCCTGACCGGTGCCCTCGACGAGGGCATCGACCGCAGCGAGGGTGCCGGCGGACCGATCATGCTCGTGCCGATGATCGTCGTTCTGCTCGCCGGCGTCTTCGCGGGCTGGTACGCGAAGCGCAGGGGAGTGCGCCGCACCGCCCCGCCGCCTGTCACCGTGGCGCAGGAGCGCGCGGCGGCCCGGCCGGCTCCGGTCACCGAGACCGCGGGCTGACCGGGCCGATCAGGCGTCCGCGACGACGATCTCGACCCCTGCAGCTCGGATCGCCTCGAGCTCGGCGGCGTCCGCCGTGGAGTCGGTGACCAGCATGTCCACCTGGTCGACGGTCGCGACCTGCGCGAAGGCCAGGCGGCCGATCTTCGAACCATCGGCGACGACGACGACCCGCTGCGCGTGGGTGACCATCGCGTTGTTGGAGCGCGCCTCGGTCTCGTCGTGGGTCGTGACTCCGCCGATCGCGCTGAACCCGTCGGTGCCGAGGATCGCCGTGGCGACGTTGATGGCGTTGAACGCCTTCTCGGCGAGCACCCCGACGAGCTCGAGCGACTCGGGCCTCAGCATGCCGCCCGTCATGATGATCTTGAGCTGGGGGTAGCTCGTCACGAGCTGGGCGGTGGTCAGCGAGTTCGTCACGATGGTCAGCTCATCGTGACCGACGAGGGCCCGTGCGACGCTCGCCGCGGTCGTCCCGCCGCTCAGGGCGACGGCGTACCGCTGGCGGGGGATGAGCTCGGCAACAGCTGCGGCGATCGCCCGCTTGGCCTCCTGGAAACGGGTGTCGCGCAGGCTCACCGGCAGCTCGCCGCGAGAGTCGAGCAGCCGCGCGCCACCGTGGGTGCGCACGAGCAGCCGCTGCTCCGCGAGATCGGCGAGGTCGCGACGTGCGGTCGCGGCCGAGATACCGAGGGTGTCCGAGAGCTCGCCGAGCGAGACCGAGCCGCGTTGTGCGAGCAGGTCGAGGATGGCGATCATCCTGCGCGACCGCTTGCCGGAGGCGGCATGCATGGTGCGGTCGTTCGTCGTGGTCATGCGGCTCTCCCCGCCGCGCGGAGCATCCGCGCACTTGAAGTGATCATTTTAGACAGTGCACGCTCATAATGTTGCGCGTTTCACGCACTTCTCTCGATGATCGTCCCATGACCCGCATCGTGTTCCTCGGCGCCGGCAGCGTCGTCTTCACCAGGCAGCTGCTGACCGACCTTCTCCGCTTCCCCGATCTCCCGCAACTCGACCTGGTGCTGCACGACATCGACGCGCAGCGCCTGGATGTCGCGCGAGGGACCGCCGAGCACGTGGCGCGCCGGCTCGGGCGTCCGCTGAAGGTCACGGCATCGGCGGATCGCCGCGCAGCCCTCGACGGAGCCGACGTCGTGGTGAACATGATCCAGGTCGGCGGCATAGCGGCCACCCGGGTGGATCTCGAGCTGCCGGCGAGCTTCGGGCTCCGCCAGACGATCGGCGACACCACCGGTGTCGGAGGAGTCTTCAGGGGGCTGCGCACCTTCCCCGTGCTCTCGCAGATCGCGCGCGACATGCTCGAGCTCTGCCAGGACGCCTGGTTCCTCAACTACACGAACCCGATGGCGATGAACGTCTGGTGGATGTCGCTGGTCGCTCCTCAGATCAAGACCGTCGGGCTCTGCCACAGCGTCCACTGGACGGTCCACGACCTCTGCGAGCTCGTCGGCGTGCCGATGGAGGAGACCCACTACCGCGCGGCGGGCGTGAATCACCAGTCCTGGCTCTATGAGTGGACGCACGACGGGCAGGATCTCTACCCCCGGCTGCGCGAGCGGATCGAAGCGGATGCGGAGCTTCAGCGCCGAGTGCGGGTCGAGATCTTCCGACGCGTCGGCTTCTATCCGACGGAGACGAGCGAGCACTCGTCGGAGTACCTGTCCTGGTTCCTGCGCTCCGACGAGCAGATCGCGCGTTTCCGACTGAGTCCGCTCGAGTACCTCGGCATCAGCGAGGACAACGTCACCCAGTTCGAGCAGGCGCGCTCGGCGCTCGCCGAGGGGCGGGACCTCGAGCTGCACGACGGGGGCGACGCGGCGGAGTACGCGCCGCAGATCATCCATTCGCTCCTCACCGGCACGGAGCGGGAGATCCACGTTAACGTGCCCAATCGGGGGCTCATCGAGAACCTTCCCGAGGGAGCGGCGGTCGAGGTGCCCGCCGCCATCGGCGCAGGAGGCGTCGCTCCGATCGTCGTCGGGCGGATCCCGCTGCAGGGGGCGGCGCACAATCGCACCTACCTCTCGGTCGCCGAGCTGGCGTTGGACGCGGCCCGCACGGGGAGGCGCGACCTGGTGCGCCAGGCCCTGCTGGTCGACCCGAACGCCTCGTCGACGCTGACCCCCGACCGACTATGGGAGCTCGCCGACCGGCTCTTCGAGGCCCATGAGGCCCTCCTTCCCGACACGCTCGGCGGGTCCGTCGAACTCGTCCTGCGGTGACCGACGAAACCTGTCTGTAACCAACGAGCAGTCGAACTGATCGGTTCGGTCAGTTTTCTTGTCATCCGATCAGTCCGCCGCCAGCATGGGCACACCAGCCTCGCGGCAGCGCCCGCTGAAGCGCACTGCACTAAGGAGCTCACATGAACAGCAGCCGCCCCTCCGCCCGCCGACGCATCGCCACCGGTGCTGGTCTCGCCCTCAGCGCGACTGTGCTGCTCGCCGGCTGCGGCGGCTCTCCCCAGGGCGCCACGACGCTCGACGAGGACGCGGAGGTGACCATCGAGTTCTGGACCGGCCAGTCGGACGCCGCCCACGACCTGCTCGCAGGCCTCGCCGAGGAGTTCGAGGAGGAGCACCCCAACGTCACGATCGAGGTGGCCGAGGGTGCCTCGAGCACCGAGGAGCTGCTGCAGAAGCTCTCCGCGGGCTTCGCGAGCGGCAACTATCCGGACATGTCCTACGCCTTCGGCTCGTGGGCCAGCCAGCTCGAGGAGTCGGGCCGAACCCTCGACATCACGGAGAAGACCGAGGACCCCGAGGTGGCGTGGGAGGAGTTCAGCGAGGCGGCTCGCGCGACCGTGCAGCCGACGGGTGAGAAGACGATCGGATTCCCGGCCCTCGTCGACAACATCTCGCTGATCTACAACAAGACCGTCTTCGACGCCGCGGGAGTCGACTACCCGACCGAGGAGTGGGAGTGGGAGGACTTCCGTGACGCAGCGGCGGCCCTGACCGATCCCTCGACCGACACCTACGGTTACGCCTACTCGGTCTCGGGCTCCGAGGAGACGACGTGGCAGTTCTGGCCGCACCTCTGGCAGCGCGGCGGCGAGATCCTGAGCGAGGACGGCAGCACGGCCGCCTTCGACTCGGAGGCCGGTGTCGAGGCCCTCGAGTTCCTGCGCAGCATGGCAGTCGATGACGGCAGTGTCTACCTCGACCAGACCGACACGAAGTTCGCGCAGCTGTTCGCCGCGGACCGCATCGGAATGATGACCTCCGGCCCCTGGCAGCTCTACGACCTCGGGGTCGCGGGCACCGACTACGGCGTGACGGTGCTTCCCGGCACCGACGGTGACCACCAGACGGTGTCCGGACCCGACATCTGGGCTCTGTTCGACCACCAGGACGCGAACCGCGAGCACTGGGTGACCGAGTTCGCCGCGTGGCTCACGGCTGCCGAACAGGACGAGCGGTGGAACGTCGCCTACGGCAACCTGCCGCTGCGCTCGAGCGAGATCGAGTCGGATGCCTTCCAGGAGCAGGTGGAGGCGCTGCCCGGGCTCGACATCATGGCCGCCAATGCGGAGAACGCTCAGCAGGCCCGCCCGACCGTGCCCGGCTACGTGGGGCTCTCGGAGGCGATCGCGAACGCGATCGCCGAGGTGCTGCAGGGCCAGGGCGAGCCGCAGGAGGCGCTCGAGGTTGCTGCGGCCGAAGCGGACGAGGCGCTCGCAGACTGACCAGCCCGGCAGAGGCACCCGACGAGGACGACGAGGAGCGGCAGACGAGGATGAGCAGCATGACGATCCGGGAGCGGCGGCGGAACGCGCCTGCGGGAACCCGCAGCACGAGGCCCGGCTCCCGGATCGCTCGCCTCAAGGACGATCTGGGCGGGTGGCTGTTCGTCGCACCGGCGACGATCCTCGTGCTCGGACTGTCGGTGTTCCCTGCCGTGTGGGCATTCCTGCTGAGCCTCCAGGAGTGGGACGGCTTCAGCGAGCCCGAATTCATCGGCGGCGGCAACTACTCGGAGCTCCTCACCGACGAAGACTTCTTCGCCGCTGCCCAGCACACCGGCCTCTACACCGCCCTGTTCGTGCCGATGTCGGTGCTCGCCGGCCTGTTCCTCGCCGTCGCGCTCAACCGCAAGATCCGCTTCATCGGCCTCTACCGCACCGCGATCTTCGTGCCGTTCGTCGCGTCGGCCGCCGCCACCGGCATCCTGAGCACGTATCTGTTCAGCCCGCAGTACGGGCTCGTGAACAACGTGCTGCGCTCGCTCGGACTGCCGACGCAGGGCTGGCTGGAGGACCAGGCGCAGGCGATGCTCGTCATCGCGATCATGTCGCTCTGGGGCCAGGCCGCCTTCACGACGGTGCTCTACCTCGCCGCGCTGCAGGACGTGCCCGCAGAACTGATGGAGGCCGCGACCCTCGACGGGGCGTCGCGGTGGCAGCGGTTCTGGCAGGTGGTCTGGCCGCAGCTGGCACCCGTCACCGTGTTCACCGCGATCTGGCAGACCATCGGCGCGATCCAGCTGTTCGATCTGGTCTACACGACCACCAGGGGCGGACCGCTCGATGCGACCAAGACGATCGTCTACTACCTGTGGGAGAAGGCGTTCCGCAGCCTCGAATTCGGCTACGGCTCCGCGGTCGCCTACGTGCTCTTCGGACTGACCCTGCTCGTGACGATCGGCGTCGTCGTGTACTCGCGCCGCCGCGGGACGGAGGCCTTCTGATGACCACCCTCGTCGAGAACGCGACCGATGCGGCGGAAGCAGCCGTGCGACCTCTGGATCGACGCCGCAAGGGACGTCGGCCCTCAGGCTGGCACCTGGTGCTCGCTCCCATCGCGCTGCTGTTCGCGATCCCGTTCGCTCAGATGTTCCTCGCCGCGCTTTCTCCGGCGGCGGAGCTCATCCAGTACCCGCCTCCGTTCATCCCCTCGCGGCTGGACCTCGGCGGCTTCACCGGCCTGTTCGGCGAGACCGACGTGCTGCGGTGGATGGTCAACACGATGCTCGTCTCGGCGTCGGCGATCGTCAGCCACCTCGTGCTGTGCTCGCTCGCCGGCTACGGTTTCGCGCGGCTGCGGTTCCGTGGTCGCACGTTCGGGATCTTCGCGATCATCGGGACGATCATGATCCCGACGCAGCTGTTGATGATCCCGACCTACATCCTGTTCTCGCGCCTCGGGCTGGTCGACGGGCTCGGCGCCGCGATCGTGCCGTGGCTCGCGAGCGCGTTCGGCATCTTCCTCATGCGGCAGTTCTTCCTCTCGATCCCCGGTGAGCTCGAGGAGGCGGGCCGAATCGACGGCGCGAACCGGTGGCAGGTGTTCTGGCATGTCGTGCTGCCGCTCGCGAAGCCGGCGCTCGCGACCCTCGCCATCTTCACGCTGCTGAGCTCGTGGAACGATCTCGTGTGGCCGCTGATCGCGATCAACGACGAGGACGCCTTCACCCTGCAGCTGGGGCTCGCGAACTTCCAGAGCACGCGGCGCACCCAATGGGAGCTGCTCATGGCGGGCAACGTCGTCGCGACCCTTCCGCTCATCCTCTTCTTCCTGTTCGCGCAGAAACAGTTCGTGGCGACCATGACCCTCAGCGGGATGAAGGGATGACGCCGCACCCCGTGCTCGTCGTCGGCGACCTCAACGTGGACCTCGTGGTGCGCGGCGACGTCGTTCCGCGGTTCGGCCAGGCGGAGCAGCTGCTCGACGCCGCCGAGCTCGTGCTGGGTGGCAGCGCCGCGATCGTCGCCTGCGGGCTGGCTCGCCTCGGCGTGCCCACCCGCCTCGCTGCGGTCGTCGGCGACGACGAGTTCGGACGCGCGGCGCTCGCGGCGCTCGCCGCTGCGGGGGTCGAGACGGATGCGGTGCGCGTCGATCCGAGCG
The DNA here is from genome assembly GCA_031177985.1 of Microbacteriaceae bacterium. Lineage (GTDB taxonomy): Bacteria > Actinomycetota > Actinomycetes > Actinomycetales > Microbacteriaceae > JAPSJW01. Next base: position 16,915 of record JAPSJW010000004.1, read on the forward strand.
CACCGACGGGCATCTCGGTGATCCTGTCCGGGGGAGGGGACCGGGCGATCCTCACTCTGCCCGGCACCATCCCTGCGCTCACCACCCAGGATGTTCAGCGCGCCCTCGAGCGAGACCCGGCCTGGGTGCACGTGGCCTCACCGTTCCTGATGCCCGCACTGACAGCGGCGCTCCCTCCGCTGCTGGCGGATCGGCACGTGAGCCTCGACACGAATTGGGATCCCGCGGAGGAGTGGATCGCGGTCGTCCCTCTGCTCGAGCAGGTGGACGTGCTGCTGCCGAACCGGGCCGAGCTCAAGGCGCTCGGCGGCGTCGCCGATCTGGCCGCTCTCGGTGTGCACGTGGTCGTCAAGGACGGCGCGGCGGGCGGCTGGTCGCTCGCGCCCGACGGAACCCGCTCACAGGCTCCCGGCCTCCGTGTGGTCGTGGTGGACACCACGGGGGCCGGGGACAGTTTCGACGCCGGCTATCTGGCCGCCATCGCCCACGGCGTGGAGGACGAAGCCGCCCGGTTGCGCTGGGCGACGGTCGCCGGCTCGCTGTCCACCCGGGGCGCCGGAGGCACAGCGGAGCAGGCGACGCTCCACGAGCTGCGCGCCCACCTCTGAGCGCGCAGCCCGCCGACCGCGGGCGTCAGGTCCGGTCGGCCTCCTGCGCCTGCAGCGCGCGCTCGACGCTTGCGAGGCTCTCGCCGACGAGGCGGCGGAGCGCAGGGATCTCGGGGCTGCCGTCGAGCCAGGCGCGCGTGCGCTCCAGCAGCTCCTGCGACGCGAGGGGGGCCGGGTAGAAGCCCTGCACGAAGTACTCCGCGATCTTGTAGCTGCGGCTCTCCCAGATCCCGGTGAGGGCGTCGAAGTACGGCTCGACGAGCTCGGCGAGCGTCGAGGGGTCGTTGGTGTGCTGGTAACCCATGGACGTGTTGCGCACGATCGCGTTCGGCAGCTCGTCGCTGTCGGCGATCGAGGCGAACGCGGCGCGCTTGCCCTCCGCGGTGGGGATCGTCGCGCGGGCGCGGGCCGCCGCCTGCTGGCCGTTCGCGGTGTTGTCGCGCTCGAGCTCGGCGGCGATCTCCGCCTCGCCCGCGCGTCCGGTGAGCACGAGACCCTCGAGCAGCTCCCAGCGCAGGTCGGTGTCGATCTCCAGCCCGTCGAGCGAGGCGGAGCCGTCGAGCAGTGCCTGCAGAGCGTCGGCGTGCGCATCGGTCGAGGCCAGGTGCGCGAAGAACTTCACGAACTGGAACTGGGAGTCGGAGGCGGGTGCCGCCTCCTGAGCCAGCCGCCACAGCGCGTCACCGGTGCTGACGAGGGTCTCGTCGCGTTTCGCCGGGTCGACGTACTGCTTCACCACGAGCGCGAGCTGGGTGAGCGTCGTGCGGATCGTCGTCGACTCGGTCTCGGTCGCGATGTTGTTCAGCACGAGACGCACGTAGTCGCTCGGCCGCATCTCGGCATCGCGAGTCGCATCCCAGACAGCGCCCCAGACGAGCGACCGGGCGAGCGGGTCCTCGATCGCCGCGAGCCGGTCGATCGCGATCCGCAGCGACTCCTCGTCGAGGCGGATCTTGGCGTACGCGAGGTCCTCGTCGTTGACCAGCACGAGGGCCGGCTTGCGGTGACCCACGAGCTCCGGCACCTCGGTGCGCTCACCGTCGACGTCGAGCTCCACGCTGTGCACGCGGCGCAGGGCATCGCCCTCGAGGTCGTAGAGGCCGACAGCCAGGCGGTGCGGGCGGATGGTGGGGTAGTCGGGGTGCGCCGTCTGGATCAGGGCGAACGCGGTGATGGTGCCGTCGGCATCCGTTTCGATCTCGGGGCGCAGCGTGTTGACGCCTGCCGTCTCGAGCCACTTCTCGCTCCACGACGTGAGCTCACGACCGCTCGTGACCTCGAGCTCGGCGAGCAGGTCGGCGAGCTCGGTGTTGGAGTACTCGTGCTTCTTGAAGTACGCGGCGACGCCGGCCATGAACTGCTCGAGGCCCACCCAGGCGACGAGCTGCTTGAGCACCGACCCGCCCTTGGCGTAGGTGATGCCGTCGAAGTTGACCTGCACGTCCTCGAGGTCGTTGATCGTCGCGACGACGGGGTGGGTCGAGGGCAGCTGGTCCTGGCGGTACGCCCAGCTCTTCTCCATCGCCTGGAAGGTCGTCCAGGCCTCCTTCCACTCCGTCGCCTCGGCCGTGGCGAGGGTCGACGCCCACTCGGCGAAGCTCTCGTTCAGCCAGAGGTCGTTCCACCACTTCATGGTCACCAGGTCGCCGAACCACATGTGGGCGAGCTCGTGGAGGATCGTGACGACCCGGCGCTCCTTGATCGCGTCGGTGACCTTCGACCGGAACACGTAGGTCTCGGTGAATGTGATCGCGCCGGCGTTCTCCATCGCGCCCGCGTTGAACTCGGGCACGAAGAGCTGGTCGTACTTCTCGAAGGGGTAGGCGTAGTCGAACTGCTCCTCGTAGAACGCGAAGCCCTGCCGCGTCTTCTCGAAGATGTAGTCGGCGTCGAGGAACTGCGAGAGCGACTGCCGAGCGAAGATGCCGAGGGGGATCGTGCGGCCGTCGCGGCTCGTGAGCTCGGAGCGGACGACCGAGTAGGGCCCGGCGATGAGCGCCGTGACGTAGCTCGAGAGCACGGGGGTGGGGGCGAAGCGCCAGGTGCCGGTCTCGCCGTCGACCTCAGGGTCGGGGGTCGGGGAGTTGGAGACGACCTGCCAGCGGGCGGGGGCCGTCACCGTGAACCGGAAGGTCGCCTTCAGGTCGGGCTGCTCGAACACCGCGAAGACGCGGCGGCTGTCGGGCACCTCGAACTGCGTGTAGAGGTACACCTCCCCGTCGACCGGGTCGACGAAGCGGTGGAGGCCCTCGCCGGTGTTGGTGTACTCCGCGTCGGCGACGACGGTGAGCTCGTTCCGATCCTCGAGGCCGTCGAGCTGGATGCGCACGTTGTCGCTGACCGCCGCCGGGTCGAGCTCGCGCCCGTTGAGGGTCACCGAGTGCACCGTGCGGGTGATCGCATCGATGAAGGTCGAGGCGCCCTGCGTCGCGGTGAACCGCACCGTCGTCGTGCTGCGGAAGACCTCGTCGCCCGTGGTCAGGTCGAGGGCGATGTCGTAGCTCTGCACGCTCAGCAGCGCCTTGCGCTCCTGGGCTTCGACGCGGGTGAGGTTCTCTCCTGGCACGGGGGCGCTCCTTGGTCGGATCGGCTGGACCCGCCGCGACAGCGCGAGACCGCCCGCGGCGCGCGAACCAGCCTAGTCCGCGGGCGCCGACGTCAGGCGTGTGTGAGCGACCCGCTCGGCACCGTCTCCGTCACCGGCGCCACGAAGCGCTCGGATTCCTCCACTGCATCGGTCAGCAGCCTCGCGAGGCGATCGTCGACATCGTCGACGCAGGCCTCCGCGATCCCCAGGATCGCGGTGCGCACGAGCGCCTCGCTCGACCGGGTGTCGGGAAGACGGATGCGGCCCATCCGCGAGTCCCGCAGGTAGCGGTCGGCCCAGCGCTCCGCATCCGGTGCCTGGTCGAACGCCGCGCGGGCGAGCTGCGCCGATCGCTCGTCGACCTGACCGTCGAGGTCGCCGAGCGCCTCGAGCAGCGACAGCACGCCGACTCCGAGCGCGCGCTGCCGTTCGAGGCTCGCGACGGGGATCGCGGCGACGGCCGCCCGGAGGGCGATCGCGATCGTGAGGCGGGGATCGGTCGAGGTCAGCCCGATCACGCGGGGGATGAGCGGCACGAGGCGTCCGCGGGCTTCGTCGCTCGTGCAGTCGTTCACGCCTCGCGCGAGAGCGGCCAGCAGCGGATGCGTGCAGCTGGGGTGGTCGCTCCAGCGCTCGCCGGCCAGGTACGACGCGAACTCCATGAAGCAGGCGCCCGACCGGGGATTCCTATGGCGGCCTGGCGCGAGCACGGGGAGCAGTTCGGGAGCCAGCGTGTCTGCGGTGCGCATGACGACCTCCAAGGGGGAGAAGCCTGTCTCATCGATTGTCCTCCTCGCCCGCGCCGTTGGAAAGGGGCTTGAAGAACGCGGCAGGAGGAGGGCGTCCGGCGTGGTGAGATGGTTCCATGCGCATCCACATCGCGACCGATCACGCGGGCCTGGAGTTCAGCCGCGACCTCCAGCAGCACCTCGCCGAACAGGGTCACGAGGTCGTCGACCACGGTCCGGCCGAGTACGACGCCCAGGACGACTACCCGAGCTTCTGCATCAACGCGGCCCGTGCCACGGTGCGCGACCAGCGCGCGGGCGTCGAGGCTCTCGGCGTCGTCTTCGGCGGCTCAGGCAACGGCGAGCAGATCGCGGCAAACAAGGTCGAGGGGGTGCGCGCCGCGCTCGTCTGGAACCTCTCGACCGCTCGGCTCGCCCGGGAGCACAACGACGCCAACGTCATCTCGATCGGAGCGCGTCAGCACGGCTTCGACGAGGTCGTGCAGCTGATCGACGCCTTCGTGTCGACGCCGTTCAGCGGCGAGGAGCGGCACGCGCGCCGCATCGCGCAGCTCGCGGAGTACGAGACGACCGGCGCGATCGCGGGCCACGAGATCGTCTGATGCCCGAGGGTCACTCCGTCCACCGCATCGCGCGGCAGTTCCGGCGGCACTTCGTCGGGCACCGCGTCGCGGCGTCGAGCCCCCAGGGCCGGTTCGCGGCGGGTGCGGCCCTTCTCGACGGCGCGACGATGACCGACGCGCACGCCGTCGGCAAGCAGATGTTCCTCGAGTTCGAGGGCGGCCGCTTCCTGCGCGTGCATCTCGGCATGTACGGCGCGTGGGACTTCGCGGGCGACATCGACTTCGACGCCACGGCACTGTCGTCGAGGGGGCGGATGGGCCAGACGAATCAGAAGGGCACCGTCGTCGGCGAGAACGAGGACTCGCTGTCGAGCATCGGCGCCCCGCGCCGCACGAGGCTGCGGATGTCGGAGGCCGAGCACGTGCAGGACGCGTTCGAGACCTTCCCGCCCGAGCCCGTCGGGGCAGTGCGGGTGCGGCTGCTCACCGAGGATGCCGTCGCCGACCTCCGCGGCCCGACCGCCTGCGAGGTCATCGACGCGGCCCAGGTCGACGCGGTGCTCGCGAAGCTCGGGCCCGACCCGCTGGTCGACGACCTGACGGAGGGCGAGGAGCGCTTCGTGCGCGCCGTGCGCTCGAAGGCGACGCCGATCGGTCTGCTCCTCATGGACCAGTCGGTCGTCAGCGGCATCGGCAACGTCTACCGCGCCGAGCTGCTCTTCCGAGCCCGCCTGAACCCGCACACGCCGGGCAAGCAGGTGCCCGAGGAGATCGTGCGGGCGCTCTGGCACGACTGGGTGAAGCTGCTCGGCATCGGCGTCGAGACCGGCCAGATGATGACGATGGACGACCTCAGCGAGGAGGACTACGTCAAGGCCCTCGCGAGCCGCGACGACCGGCACTGGGTCTACAAGCGGCACGGCCTGCCGTGCCGGATCTGCGGCACCCATATCCTCATGGAACCCGCGGCCGGGCGGAAGCTGTACTGGTGCCCGACCTGCCAAGCCTGAACGGAGGCCGCCCGTGCGCCACACCCCGCAGTACCTCCTGACCGACGTCGAGGAGGTCAAGCGACTCATCCGCGAGAACCCCTGGGCGACGATCGTGTCGTCGACCTCCACCGGGATCGTCGCGTCGCACTACCCGGTGGTCCTCGAGGAGGACGCGGAGGGGATCAGCATCGTCTCGCACGTCGGCCGCCCCGACGAGCGTCTGCACGAGCTCGGGCAGCACGAGGTGCTCGTCATCATCCAGGGGCCGCACGGCTACATCTCGCCCGGCTGGTACGAGAACGACGACTTCGTGCCTACCTGGAATCACGTCACCGCGCACCTCTACGGCGTGCCCGAGCTGCTGTCGGACCAGGAGAACTTCAGGGTGCTCAGCGAGCTCACCGACCACTTCGAGCGGCGGATGCCGCAGCCCAAGAGCCTCACGATCGACGAGACCGCGGCGCAGCGGCTCGCCAAGGGGACCGTGGGCCTGCGGCTGAGGGTCACGCGGTTCGACGCCCGCCTGAAGCTCAGCCAGAACAAGACGCCCGAGGTCGCGGACCGGATCATCGGGGCGCTCGAGGGCGACGGCGCCTACTCCTCACCCGAGCTCGCGGCCGAGATGCGGAGGGTGCACGTCCGTGCTGCTGATTGACGCGCGCGTCGGCGGGCGGCTCGTCGACATCGCGGTCGACGGCGGACGGATCGCCTCCGTCGTGCCCGCAGGCACCGATCGATCGGGGGAGACACTCGCCCTGGGCGGGCGCGTCGTGATTCCCGGGCTGTGGGACGAGCACGTGCACCTCGGCCAATGGGCCTCGGGGCGGCAGCGGATCGACGTGTCGACGGCGACGTCGGCGGCCGAGGCAGCGGACCGCATCCGCGCCGCCGTCGCCGGGACGACGGAGCTGCCGCTCGTCGTCGGCTACGGCTTCCGCGACGGACTCTGGCCCGACGCGCCGACCGCGGAGCTGCTCGACGACGCCGCCGGATCGGTGCCGACGGTGCTGATCAGCGCCGACATCCACGCCGTCTGGCTGAACAGCGCGGCGCTCCGCCGCTTCGACCACTCCGACCACCCGACGGGGCTGCTGCGGGAGGACCCGGCGTTCGCCGTCACGCGCGCGCTCGGTGCCGTCGGCGATGACGTGCTCGACGGCTGGGTGCTCGAGGCGGCCGCGGCTGCCGCATCCCGCGGCGTCGTCGGCGTCGTCGACCTCGAGATGGACTGGAACGCGGGCGCCTGGCGGCGCCGCCGGCACGCCGGGTTCGACTCGCTGCGGGTCGAGTTCGGCGTGTACCGGCAGCACCTCGACCGGGCCATCGACGAGCGGATGCGCAGCGGCGACGCCCTGGACGAGCTGGTCACCGTCGGGCCGTTCAAGATCCTGACCGACGGCTCCCTCAACACCCGCACCGCCTACTGCTACGACCCGTATCCCGGAGTCGACGGGCCAGACGCCCACGGCCTCCTGACGGTGCCGCCCGAGGAGCTGCTGCCGCTGCTGGTGAAGGCGACGAATGCCGGCTTCGCGCCGGCGGTGCACGCGATCGGCGACCGCGCGAACGCGCTCGCGCTCGACGCGCTGGCCCAGGCCGGGCCGCTCGACCGGTTCGGGGTGCACGCCCGGATGGAGCACGCGCAGCTGCTGGCAGTCGAGGATCTGCCCCGCTTCGCCGAGCTCGGCCTCGTCGCGAGCGTGCAGCCCGATCACGCGATGGACGACCGCGACGTCGCCGAGCACCACTGGGCGGGGCGCACCGACCGGGCCTTCGCCCTCCGCAGCCTGCTGGACGCCGGCGCCAGGCTCACCTTCGGGTCCGACGCCCCGGTCTCACCGCTCGACCCGTGGAACACCATGGCGGCCGCGGTGGGCCGGTCGCGCGACGGGAGGGAGCCGTGGCACCCCGAGCAGCGGGTCACCGTCGACGAGGCGCTCGCCGCCTCCACGCGCACGACGATCGCGCCGGGTCAGCCCGCCGATCTCGTGGTGCTCGACGGCGACCCGTGGGCCGCCTCAGTCGAGGAGCTCAGGAGGATGCCGGTCGCCGCCACGATGCTCGCGGGGCGGTTCACCTACAAGGCGCTCGCCGACTAGCAGCGAGGACGGCGGCTACTTCGTCGCGAGGTGCGCGAAGAGGAACCAGCGGTCCTTCTCGAGCCCGCGGGCGATCTCGATCGCGACGTCCTGGCTGGCGGCGTCGAGATCGCCGAGCTCGTCGATCGCCGTGCGCACCGACCGCAGGGTCGCGTCGATCGAGGCGATGATCTGCGCGATCACGGCATCCGACTGCTGGAAGCCTTCGGCCAGCGGCGGCGTGGTCGCCTTGGCGCCGACGGTCTGGATGCGCGCATCGATCGGCAGACCCAGAGCGACGACGCGCTCCGCGGCGGTGTCGGCGTAGGCGTGAGCGTGCTCGACGATCTCGTCGAGCAGCTCGTGGATCGCCTGGAAGTTCGGTCCTCGCACGTGCCAATGCGCCTGCTTGCCGTCGACGGCGAGAGCCGTCAGATCGACGACGACGGGCGCCAGGAACTGGGCGACGCCTGCGGTGACGTCCGGGTCGAGGGAGCTCTGAGGGATGGTGATGGTCGACATGGGTGCGTCCTTTCCTCGTGCTGCTGGTGCAACGCTATTGAGCCCCGCGATATTGCGAAAGCAAGCGAAGGCTCGGCTAACCGCCGGGGGATAACCCCCTGCGGCATCCGGTCGGCCGCCCGATACCGGGCCGGACGACGCTCGGCGACCGTGGAGACATGCCCAGAACGCTGCCTCTCCGCCGCCCTCGAGCGACGCTCGGGGTGCTCGCGTCCCTCGCCGCCGCATCCGTCGTCGCCGCCGTCGGTCTGACCGGATGCGGCACCGCCGGCGTCACGACCATCGGCTCCGTCGAGTTCTCGCGCCCGCTCGCGATCCCGCCCCTCGCCGAGTCGACCGTCGTCGACGGCGTGCGCACCTTCTCGCTCACGGCGCAGGAGGGCGTCTCGTCCTTCCGGGACGGAGCGGGCACTCCGACGTGGGGATTCGACGGCGCCTATCTCGGCCCGACCCTCGTCGCCGAGCGAGGCGAGCGAGTCGCGGTGGAGGTGCAGAACGCGCTGCCCGAGCCGACGACCGTGCACTGGCACGGGATGCACCTGCCCGCCGAGATGGACGGCGGACCGCACCAGGTCGTCGAGCCCGGAGCGACTTGGACGCCCAGCTGGACGATCGACCAGCCCGCCGCCACCCTCTGGTACCACCCGCACCTGCACGGCGAGACCGAGGAGCACGTCGCCAACGGACTCGCGGGGATGTTCCTCCTGCGCGACACCGAGGAGACCGCACTCGATCTGCCTCGCGACTACGGGGTGGACGACATCCCCGTGATCGTGCAGGACGTGCGGTTCGAGGACGACGGACGCTTCGACCGCGGTCCGCAGTCCTTCGTCGGCACCCTCGGCGATGAGCTGCTCGTCAACGGCACGCTAGCGCCCTACCTGGACGTGACGACGGAGGCGGTGCGCCTGCGACTGCTCAACGCGAGCAGCGCCCGCATCTACGACTTCCGCTTCGATGACGAGCGGGAGTTCGCGGTCGTCGGCAGCGACGGCGGACTCCTCGCCGCCCCCGCATCCGTCGACTCGCTGCTGCTGTCACCGGGGGAGCGCGCCGAGATCGTCGTGCGGATGTCGCCGGGCGAGCGCGTCGTGCTGCAGTCGACCCCGCCCGACCTCGGCGGACTGCCTGTCATCTCGCAGGGCAACGGCGGGGAGGACTCGTTCGACGTGCTCCAGCTGCGCGCCGCGGAGGCGCTCGCGCCGCGACCGGAGCTGCCCGCGGCGCTCGCCGCCCTGCCGGAGCCCGAGGTCTCCGATGTGTCGCAGGAGCGGTTCTTCTCGCTCAACGGCACCGACATCAACGACCGCTCGATGGACATGACCCGCATCGACGAGGTCGTCGAGCTGGGCGCGACCGAGCTCTGGACGGTGCGCAACCAGATGGCGTTCCCGCACAACTTCCACGTGCACGACGTGCAGTTCCGCATCCTCGACATCGGCGGCTCACCGCCGCCCCCGCACCTCGCGGGCTGGAAGGACACCGTGTACCTGCACCCCAACACCGACTACCGGCTGCTGCTGACCTTCGAGGACTACAGCGACCCCGACACCCCGTACATGTACCACTGCCACCTGCTGAGTCACGAGGACGACGGCATGATGGGCCAGTTCGTCGTCGTCGCCCCGGGCGAGCGGGCGCCCGCCACAATGGAGCCCGAAGGAAGCGACCATGAGCACTGAGACCGTTCCGGTACAGCCCCGCCCCCTCTATGCGCGGCTGTGGGCAGGCGTGCCGCGGGAGCTCGGCTTCCTGCTGCCGGGGCTGCCTCTCGGGATCGTCGCGCTCGCGCTGCTGAGCGCGCTGTTCTCGGCGGGGATGGGGACCCTCGTTCTCGTGATCGGCGTATTCCTCGTCGTCGGCGCGCTCTACGTCGCGCGGGGCTTCGCCATGACGGAGCGCGCTCGGCTCCGCCTGGCCGGGGCGCCGGCCGGTCCCGAGCCGGACTGGCGCGCCCCAGCGCGCGGGAACGGCTTCTGGGCCCGGCTCCTCGGGCCGGTCGTCAACATCCACTACTGGCTGGCTCTGCTGCACGGGATCGTCGTGAACTTCGCCCTCGTCACGATCACCTGGTCGATCACCGTCGCCTGGGTGGCCGTCGCGCTCGGCGGGACGCTCTGGTGGCTCGCCGCGGGCTTCATCCCCGACGGCGATCGCGACTGGAACCTCCTCGAGGTGATCGTCGGTGCCATCGTGCCCGGCTCCGACCCCGACCTCGGCATCGAGAACGAGCTCGGCGACATCGTCGTCCTCGTCGTGGCGGGTCTCATCGCCCTCGTCACCCTTCCGTTCGTGACGCACGGTCTGACGCTTGCCCACCAGGGCCTCGCGCGCCTGATGCTCTCCTCGCTGCGCAGCGAGCGGCTCGAGCAGCAGGTGGCGGGGCTCTCCGCCTCCCGCACGGCAGCCGTCGCAGCGGAGGGTACGGCGCTCAGACGGCTTGAGCGCGACATCCACGACGGCCCTCAGCAGCGACTGGTGCGGCTGCAGATGGACCTCGCGGCGGCGGACCGTCAGCTCGAGGACGATCCGCAGCGGGCGCGGAAGCTGCTCGCCGAGGCGATGCAGCAGTCGCGCGACGCGCTTGAGGAGCTGAGAGCTCTGTCGCGGGGCTTCGCACCGCCGATCCTGCTCGACCGCGGCCTCGTGGCGGCGCTGGAGTCGGCGGCCGATCGCTCGCCGATCCCGGTGCGGATCCTCGACGAGCTCCCGGAGGGTGTCGAGCTGCCCCAGGAGCTCGAGCGCAACCTCTACTTCGTCGCGGCCGAGCTGCTCACCAACGCGGCCAAGCACTCGGGTGCCTCGGACATCGAGCTCGCCCTGCGCATGCTGCGCGTGCCCGATGGCGACGACACCTGGGTCGAGTTGAGGGTGACGGATGACGGGCGCGGCGGAGCGGCGCTCCGAGCGGGTCACGGACTGGCGGGCCTCGAGGAGCGTCTGTGGGGTCTCGGCGGTTCGCTCGTCGTGCAGAGCCCCCGCGGCGGACCGACGACGGTGACCGCGGTCACCCCGTTGACCTCGACACTCGGTCCTAGTCTGAGATCGTGAGCGGGCCCCTTCGCGTCGTCGTCGCCGACGACTCCGTCCTCCTGCGCGAGGGTCTCGTGCGGGTGCTCGAGGAGGCAGGCGTCGTCGTGGCCGGCTCCTACGGGGACGCCGATGCCCTGCTCGCGTCGGTGGAGCAGGATCGCCCCGCGGTCGCGGTGCTCGACGTGCGGATGCCGCCGACCTTCCGCGACGAGGGCGTGCGGGCCGCGATCGAACTGCGCAGGCGGCATCCGTCGCTCGGCATCCTGCTGCTCTCGCAGTACGTGGAGGTCGCCTATGCGCGCGAGCTGCTCGCGTCGAGCTCGGGCGGGGTCGGCTACCTGCTGAAGGACCGCGTCGCCTCGCTCGAGGAGCTGCGGGACGCCGTCACGCGGGTCGCCGGCGGCGGCACCGTGCTCGACCCGGAGGTGGTGACCCGGCTGCTCGGGCGGCGGGCGGACCCCCTCGCCCAGCTCACCCCGCGCGAGCGGGAGGTCCTGGCGCTCATGGCAGAGGGCCGCACCAATGCGGCGATCGCCTCGGCGCTGTTCATCGGCACCGGCGCGGTCGAGAAGAACGTGACGTCGATCTTCCAGAAGCTCGGCCTCGAGGACTCCGGCACGGATCACCGTCGCGTCCTCGCCGTGCTGACCTGGCTGCAGCGCTGACTCGGGTTAGGATCCGAGGGTGAAGATTTTCGGATTCGCCGTCTCGCTCGTGCTGTTCCTCGCCGGGTTCTACCTGATGGCGACCGCGTTCTCGATCTCCGAGTTCCAGCTGCCCGTGTTCTTCGCCGGCATCATCTCCTCGTCGCTCGGGCTGTTCATCCCCGTGCACGTCATGAAGCGCGTCGACGGCTAGGCCCTTACCCGATCGGCACTCCCCGTGTCAACGGCGCGGGGTGCCCCGTCACGCATCCTCCGGTGAGCGGTCCTCCTTTGTGGGGACAGTTCCGTCCCCCATGGGATCTCTGGAGCATCGATGCGATCACTCTTCATGGCGACGGCCGTCGTCGCCTTCTCGGTACTCGGGGTAGCCGGTCCGGCAACAGCCGCGCCGCCGTCCGGCGACAACCCTCCCGGCAACAGCGGCGAGCACCGGCAGGACGGCGAGAACCGTCCGCCGCACTCGGGCGGACCGGGCACTCCGGCGACGCCGCCGGTCGACCCGCCGCGACCTGAGCATGCAGGCCCGCCCGCGGCGCCTCCCGGCAACGCGAACGGCCACGACAACGCCCCAGGGGCGCCCGGTCCCGGCGGCCCCGGTCCCTCCGACCCCGGGCCCTCCGACCCCGGGCAGGGCGCGCCCGACGACAAGCCCGGCAACCCGACGCCGGGGGAGCTCTATCCGCTCTGTCACGCCACGGGATCCGAGTCGCACCCCTATGAGTTCATCGAGATCGCGCTTCCGGGCATCATCAACGGCCACGACGGACACGGCGACGACATCATCCCGCCGGTGCCCGGCCACTTCGAGGGACTCAATTGGGATGAGGCCGGCCAGGCCATCTTCGATGCCGGCTGCGTCGTAGCGGAAACCGGGCCCACCGATCCCACCGAGCCCGACACTGCGGAACCGGGTCTGCCGACCTCCCCGCTCCCTGAGGACACGACCCCGCCCGCGTCGTCCTCTGACGAGGAGCCCGCCCTCGTCCTGCCGATCGGCGCTGGACTCGCTCTGACCGGGGCGCAGCTGTCCACGGTGACGATCGCCGTGATCGTGCTGCTCCTGCTCGGCGGCATCGCCGCCGTCCTCTGGGCGCGCCGCAGGGCTCAGCAGTCCTGAGCGGAGGCGGTCCCCGTGCTGGGGACGGGGACCGCCTTTCCTCGGGCAACGGTGCGTGCGGGCCACTGCCCCAGCCGCCGACTCGTGGCAAGCGCTGCGACGGTGCCTGAAGCGCTGGTGCGGCAGCACGCTCGGGAAGGGTGAGACATCCGCCGCCGGATCACCGCGGCGAGGCAGGCCCCGACCAGAAGGCGACGATCGCCGCCGCGAGCTCCTCCGGCACCTCGACGGGCAGCACCGTGCGGCTTCCCGGGATCACGAGCGTCGACGCGTTGGGGATCCTCCGCGCAGCTGCCTCCATCAGCTCGGGCGTCCACTCGGGTCGATCGTCGCCCGTCACGAGCAGAGTCGGCACGGCGATCCGCGGCAGATGGGCACTCGCGTCCGTGCGCCCGAGGATGAACGATCGCACCGTCATCGCGAGGCTGCGACGCGGGACCCGCGCCATCGCCTCCGTGATCAGTGCGGCCTTGCGCAGGTCGCGCTGGTTCCGGTCGGTCAGCTGGTTCTGGAGCACCGCCGACTCGACCGCATCGACGGGCCCGAAGACCCGCAGCACCTGGTTGAGGAGCCGAACCTTCCTGCGGAGCTCGCGGTCGATCGGCTGCACGGGGGAGCTCACCAGCACGAGGCTGCTGACGAGGTCCGGATGGTTGGCTGCGAGGCTCATTCCGGCGTGACCTCCCCAGGCGTTGCCGACCCAGTCGACGGGTCCGTGCGGGGAGACGGCTCGGATCAGCTCCGCTGCCGCCTCGGCCGACTCGTCGATCGTGGTCGGCCTGGTCAGAGGATCGCTCGCGCCGTAGCCAGGGCCATCCACCACGATGATCGTGCGGTGGCGCGAGAGCGCGGGCAGAAGCGCATTCCAGCTCGAGCCGTCGGCGAACATGCTGTGCCACAGCACGGCGACCGGGCCCGAACCCACGCGGCGGTAGGCGATCGACCCGAGCCGGGTCGGAACGCGGGAGACGGTGGTGCGTGAAGCGGGGAAGGGGTCGAGGGTTGTCATGAGCCCATGCTCGTGCCGCCCGCGCCGCCAGGGGCGGCCGGCTGAGCGACGCAACGTTGCCGCAACGTATTCGGGCGCACAGGCCAGGACGCCCCTCGCGCTACCCTGTCGCCATGCCAGGCTCGGCGGAGATCCAGCTGTTGGGCTCCTTCAGGCTCACCCTCGACGGCGCATCGGTGCGGATCGCCGCACCGATGCACCGCGCCATCATCGCCCGACTGGCTCTCGCGGCGGGTGAGACCGTGAGCACGGACCAGCTGATCGCGGATCTCTGGGAGGCGCCGCCCACCAGCGCCGCCGGGTCGCTTCGCGTCCATCTGTCCCGGCTCCGTGCCAGCCCCGTCGGGCCCTTCCTGCACGGCGGGCGCGGGGGGTACCGGCTCGAGGATGTCACGGTCGACGCGGTCGCCTTCCGGCGTCTCCTCGGACCCGAGCGCTCAGGGGTCAAGGTTCTGGCGGAGGCCGCAGCCCTGTGGGTGGGCCCGCCACTGGACGGACTGCCTCTCGTCCCGTTCGTGCGTCGGGTCCGCGAGGAGCTCGAGACCGAGCGTGCCCGGCTCCTGCACAGACTGGGGAAGGGCCACCTCGAGGGCGGTGACCTCGCCGGCGCCATCGACGTGCTGGGCGAGCTGCTGCTCTCGCACCCGGAGGACGAGGAAGCCGTCGAACTGCTCGCGACAGCGCAGTCCCGCGCCGGCCGCACCGCGGCGGCCCTCGCCTCGATCGACGCGTTCGAGGCACGGATGCGCAGCGAGGCCGGCCTCGACGCCTCACCCCGATTGAGATCACTGCGCCAGGCGGTGCTGCGCCACGAGAGCTCCGTCGCGCCGCCGCCCCCGCCCTCCTCCGTCACCAGATACCGGATGCCGCTCCCGCTCACGCCCTTCATCGGCAGGGCCCGCCAGCTGGCACGGCTCGAGGAGGCGCTGACCCGGGCGAGGCTGACCACCGTCGTGGGTCCGGGAGGCGTCGGCAAGACGCGATTGGCCGTGGAGGTCGCGAGGCGCAGCACACGGCTGCCGGACGAGGAGCAGTGGATGCTCGACCTGCAGGCGGTGCGGAACCGAGCGGGCCTGCTCGCGGCAGCAGCATCCGTCTTCGGCTCGGCCGAACCGTCGCTGGAGTCGATAGCGACGCGCCTTGACGGACGCAACGCCCTCGTGCTCATCGACAACGCTGAGCATCTGCTTTCCGAGGTCGGGGAGCTGTGTTCGTCACTGCTGCAGTCCAGCCGCGGCATCGTGCTGCTCGTGACCTCCCGCGAGCCGCTCGGCGTCCCGGGCGAGCGACTGCTGAGCCTCGAGCCGATGCTGGGAGAGGATCTCGCCGATGCGGTAGACCTCTTCTCCGCACGCGCGGCCGACGCGCTGCTCGGATTCGAGGCGGAGGGTGCGGCCATCGGAACGATCGAGCGGCTCGCGACCTCGCTCGACGGACTGCCGCTCGGCCTGGAGCTCGCGGCGGCGCAGCTGCGCACGATGAGTCTGGAGGAGCTCGAGGCCTCGGTCCGATCGGGGGAGCCCGTCGGGCGACGCTCCGACGGAAGTGCGCGCCATGCCAGCACCGCCGACGCCGTCCGCTGGAGCGTGCAGCTGCTGACGCCCGACCAACGAGCGATGCTGACTCAGCTCGCCGCCTTCGAGGGCGGGTTCGCTCGCGACGCCGTCGAGGGGATCTGCCAGGCGGGGGAGCGGCCGCCGGGCTTCCTCCTCGACGAGCTCGCCCAGAAGTCGCTGGTCGCCGTCGCCCGATCCGAGGAGGGACGGGTCAGCTTCCGCATCCTCGAGTCGGTGAAGCACTTCGCCCGCTCGCTCGGCGGCGTGCCGGACGGCTGGCGGGAGCGGCACCGTGCATGGTTCGTCGGCTTCGCCCGCCAGGCAGGATCGAAGCTGCGGACCTCCGAGGAATCGGCAGCAGCGGCGGAGATCACCCTCTACCGGGCAGACCTCATCGCGGCCCTGGAGGACGCGATCCGATCGGCTGGTCGATCGGCCGCCCTCGGGATCGTCGGCGGAATGCACTGGTACTGGTTCCGCCGGAGCGCGCTCGTCGAGGCGATGTCCTGGATCGATGCTGCCCTCGCGGTGCAGGACGGGCCGGGATCGGCCGGTGGCCCCGACGAGCACGCCGACGCGGAGTTGGAGAGCGAGGTGTGGATCGCGCGCGGGCTCACGCTCTACCAGCTCGCCGATCTCCCGGAGGCCGAGCGGTCGATGCAGGAGGCGATCCGGCACGCGGCCGTCGCCCGGCGGCCGGACCTGGAGTCGACCGCCCTCTCGGCGCTCGGGTACCTCGCGACCCTTCGAGGTGCCGAGCCGGAGGTCATCGAGCAGCGTCTGGTCGCGGCGACTGCCGCTGCAGCGCGGGCATCCGGCGCCGCCAGCGACTTCGTCGCGCTGACCGAGGCGCAGATGCTCAGGTCGCTCGGCCGGTACCCGGAAGCGCAGGAGGCGGTGCGCACCGGAGGCCGCCGAGCGCGTGCCGCCGGAAACGCCTGGGCGGTGATCATGGCCGACACGCTTGCCGCCAAGCTCCTCCTGGATCTCCGTCGCGGGGCGGACGCGCTTGCCATCCTCCTGCCGGCGCTGCGCAGGAGCCGCGCCGACACCGACCCCGTCACCACCTTGATCGGGCTGTACCTCGCGGCAGCGGCAGCGGCGACGCTGGACCGCAACGAGGCGGGGGCGCAGCTCATCGGAGCGGTCGAAGCGCTCGGCCGCAGGTACTCCTTCGACCCGGTCGCCAATGAGCCTGCCGACTTCGAGCTGTACCGCAGGCGGGTGCGCGAAGGACTGACGAGCGCCGAGTGGGAGCGGATGCGAGCTGCCGGAACCTCGTTGTCGTTCGACGACGCCGTGCGGCTCGTCGAGGAGCTCGCGGCGAAACTGAGCAGCACCCGCCGAGTGAGGCATCACGACTCAATCCCTCGATGAGACGGCGTTTCTGATTGTTTGAGCGTCTCCGTCGAGGAGTGATCTCTCCCGTTCCGCCGAGTCTGCCTTGAGGGTCCACCCGTCTCCCGCGAAGCGGGGGATGACGTGAAGGTGGAAATGGAACACCGTCTGGAAGGCGGCCTCGCCGTCACAGACGAGGATGTTGATCCCCTCGCAGCGAATGCCCGAGCGGCGTAACGCTCGTGCCAGGTCGTGGCCGACTGACCAGACGTGTGCGCCAGCGGCTCTATCGAGTTCTTCGAGGCCCACCGCGTGCTGGCGTGGAACGACGAGAAGGTGGCCAGGTGCGACGGGGTTCAGATCCATGAAGGCGACGACTTTTTCGTCCTCGAACACCACACTGGCCTCGGCCCGTCGAGCCACGATGGCGCAGAAGATGCACGAGGGGTCCACCGCGGTTACGTTCTGTGCCATCGGCGCAATAGTTGCAGTGGGTCTGGCCCCGTGCAACTCGCTGATCCCTGCTAGTCAGAAGGTGCCGACAGTGATTCGGAGGGGATGACGGGAATCGAACCCGCACCATCAGTTTGGAAGACTGAGGCTCTACCATTGAGCTACATCCCCGGGTCGATGCGGCCGGAGCCGATCGCGCGGGAGCAAGCCTAATACATGCGGCGGGCGTCGCCCCCGAGCCGCACGGCTGATGCGGCTAGACTTGCCGAGGCCGTTTTCGCGGTTGCCGCACACCGGCATCCGTTCTCGGTCACCGGGAGCGGGGCGTAGCTCAGCTTGGTAGAGCGCCCGCTTTGGGAGCGGGAAGTCGCAGGTTCAAATCCTGTCGCCCCGACCATCCCTCCATCGACCCCCAGGAGAATCACTTGAAGACCACGGTTGAGAAGCTCAGCCCCACGCGCGTGAAGATCGACATCGCCGTCAGCCCCGAGGAGCTGAAGCCGAGCATCGACCACGCTTACGAGCACATCGGCTCGCAGGTCAACGTGCCCGGATTCCGCAAGGGCAAGGTGCCGCCGCCCCTGATCGACCAGCGCGTCGGCCGCGAAGAGGTGCTCAACCACGCAGTCAGCGACGGGCTCGACAAGTTCTACCGCGAAGCCGTCACCGCCGAGAAGCTGCGTCCGCTCGGACGCCCGCAGGCCGACATCACCGAGTGGCCCGACGTCAAGACCTTCACCGGCGACCTGATCGTCACCGTCGAGGTCGACGTGCGCCCCGAGTTCGAACTGCCCGCCTACGAGGACCTCACCCTCGAGGTCGACAGCATCGAGGTGACGGATGAGGAGGTCGAGACGGAGCTCTCGAACCTCCGCGCGCGCTTCGGCACGCTCGTCACCGTCGACCGCCCCGTGAAGACCGGCGACTTCGCCCAGATCGACCTCGTCGCCAAGATCGGCGACGAGGAGGTCGACACCGCGAAGGCCGTCTCCTACGAGGTAGGCTCCGGCGAGCTCATCGAGGGCATCGACGAGGCGCTCGACTCGCTCACCGCGGGGGAGACCACCACCTTCGAGGCGCCGCTGCTCGGCGGCGACCGCGAGGGCGAGACCGCGGAGATCACCGTGACGCTCCTCGCCGTCAAGGAGCGCGAGCTTCCCGAGGCCGACGACGACTTCGCTCAGATCTCCAGCCAGTTCGACACGATCGACGAGCTGAAGGCCGACCTCAGGGAGCAGCTCGCGAAGTCGAAGGGCTTCAACCAGGGTGTGCAGGCTCGCGACCAGATCGTCGACAAGCTGCTCGAGAAGGTCGAGATCCCGGTTCCGCAGGCGCTCATCGACGACGAGGTGCACCGTCACCTCGAGAACGAGAACCGCCTCGAGGACGACGCTCACCGCGCCGAGGTCGCCGAGTCGAGCGAGAAGACGTTCCGCTCGCAGATCCTCCTCGACTCGGTCGCCGAGAAGGAGGGCGTGAAGGTCAGCCAGAACGAGCTCACCCAGTACCTCGTGCAGGGCGCGGCCCAGTACGGCATGGAGCCGGGCGAGTTCATCAAGGTGCTCGACCAGAACGGCCAGATCCCGGGCATGATCGGCGAGGTCGCGCGTCAGAAGGCGCTCGCGATCGTGCTCGACAAGGCGAAGGTCGTCGACACCGAGGGCAACTCGGTCGACGTCTCCGGCTTCACCGCGGCGATCAACCAGCCGGTCGGCGACGACGAGGAGTCGTTCGACGTCTCCGAGACGAGCGGCATGCTCGCCGAGGCGAACGACCACGACCACGACCACGCGGGCCACAGCCACTAGGTTCCGCCTCTCGAAGCGCCCCGTCCGGTCCGCCGGCGGGGCGCTTCGTCGTTCCGAGGGGCTCCGGTGTCGGAAACTCAGGAGATCGCGGCGTGCAGCGTCGCTCTCGGCGGCATCCGCGCCGGTTCCTCCTGAGTTTCCAACACGGGCGGGTCGGGAGCCGGGTCTCGGTCACCGAGTGGCAGGAAGCGGTCGCCTCAGAGGCAGGGACGCGACTTCCCCGCCGGTCGGCATAGGCGCACCCAGCCGCCGCAGTGTCGGAACTTCAGGAGTTCCGGGCCGCGACGCGATCGAAGCGCGCCGCCCGGGTCGCATTCTCCTGAGTTTCCGACACGCGCCACCCGCGGTACGGCGGGAGCGGGCTACTCCGGAGACCGCAGCTCGCCCGCGTAGTACCGCACCGCGCGCCCGTACTCGGGCAGCAGCCCCGCGAGCGTCTCGAGCGCGAGCGCCGCGCCCTCGACCGGTCGATCCGCGCTGACGAGGGCGAGCGCGCGGAAGGCGTGGGCGATGGACGCGCGTTCGTGGGTCGAGTCCGGCGGGTACTCGCCCTCGAGCAGCTCGATCGCCTCGTCATGCCGGCCCAGGTTGCGAAGGGTGCTCGCGAGCTGGATGACCGCCCGCGAGCGGCGGTCGTCGTCGAGGCCCGCCGCGAGCGCGGCCTCGTACAGGGGTGCCGCCTCGGCCTCCCTGCCCGCGAAGTCGAGCACCCCGGCCCGCTCGAAGAGCACCTTGGGCTCGTCGCCGGCCCGCTCGGCGATCAGCGCCTCCACCTCGGCGATCACCTCCCGCTCCTCGCGGTCGGATGCGGATGCCCACACCGCGTCGACGCGGGCGTCCCAGTCGTGGGACTCGAGATCGGAGCTTCGGTCGGAGGTCATCCGGACACGGTATCTGCCCAGGGCGAACAGGCCCGAGCCGGTCAGTTGTCTTCGATAGATTCGATCAGCAAGCACAAGTGAATGGAGCGCACCACACATGGCCGAACCGGTTATGCAACCCAGTGTCTTCGACCGTCTCCTTCGGGACCGCATCATCTGGCTCGGGTCCGAGGTCCGCGACGACAACGCGAATGAGATCGCGGCGAAGCTCCTCCTCCTCGCGGCCGAGGACAGCGAGAAGGACATCTACCTCTACATCAACTCGCCCGGTGGCTCGATCACCGCGGGCATGGCGATCTACGACACGATGCAGTTCGTGCCGAACGACATCGTCACCGTCGGCATCGGCATGGCCGCCTCGATGGGTCAGCTCCTGCTCACCGCGGGCACCAAGGGCAAGCGGTACATCACCCCCAACGCCCGCGTGCTGCTGCACCAGCCGCACGGCGGTTTCGGCGGAACCTCGAGCGACATCCAGACCCAGGCGCAGCTCATCCTCGACATGAAGAAGCGCCTCGCCGAGATCACCGCGGCGCAGACCGGCAAGACCGTCGAGCAGATCAACCTCGACGGCGACCGCGACCGCTGGTTCTCCGCCCAGGAGGCGCTCGAGTACGGCTTCGTGGACCACATCCGCGAGTCGGCCTCCGACGTCACCGGCGGCGGCGGAACCGAGCAGTAGCAGCTCTCGAGACTAAGGACCAACGAACATGGAACTCCCCACCTTCACGGCGGCAGGCAACCTGCCCGAGAGCCGTTACATCCTGCCCTCGTTCGAGGAGCGCACGGCCTACGGCTACAAGCGCCAGGACCCCTACGCGAAGCTCTTCGAGGACCGCATCATCTTCCTCGGAGTGCAGGTCGACGACGCGTCGGCAGACGACGTCATGGCCCAGCTCCTCGTGCTCGAGAGCCAGGACCCCGACCGCGACATCGTGATGTACATCAACTCGCCCGGCGGCTCCTTTACGGCCATGACGGCGATCTACGACACGATGCAGTACATCCGCCCGCAGATCCAGACGGTCGTGCTCGGCCAGGCGGCGTCGGCCGCCGCGGTGCTGCTCGCGGCGGGCACCCCCGGCAAGCGCCTCGCGCTGCCGAACGCCCGCGTGCTGATCCACCAGCCCGCCACCGGCGACGCCGGCCGCGGTCAGGCCTCGGACATCGAAATCCAGGCCCGCGAGATCATGCGTCTGCGCACCTGGCTCGAGGAGACGCTGTCGCGTCACTCCGGCCACAAGACGCCCGAGGAGGTCAACCGCGACATCGAGCGCGACACGATCCTCTCGGCAGCCGAGGCGCTCGAGTACGGTCTCATCGACCAGGTGCTCACGAGCCGCAAGACGCTTCCCGCGCTCGTCAAGTAACGACAGCGAACAGACGGATGCCCCGGGTCACCGCCCGGGGCATCCGTCGTTCGAGGGGTCAGGACTCCTCGGGAGCCGACCGTCGTCCCAGGATGACGAGGGTGACGACGATCGCCGCGGCGACCAGGAGGATGGCTCCGCCGATCCAGAGGATCGTGGAGAGCGTCTCGTCCTGAGCTCCGGCGCTCGCATCCGCCTCGGGTGCCGCGCTCTCGGAGACCGCAGCCTCACCGCAGGTGGGGGCGGACGTCGTGCCCTCCGCGGTCGCCTCTCCGGCCCACTCGAAGGTGAACTCGTCGGAGATGGTGTGACCGTCGGCCGAGACGACCTGCCAGGCGAGGGTGTACTCGCCCGGTCCGCCGATCGCGGCGGGGGTGTAGACGGACGCGCCCTCCACCTCGACGCAGCCATCGCCGTAGTAGAGGCCCTCGGCGTCGATCACCTGCAGCGCGAAGCCGCTGCCGGTTCCGCTGAGGTCGAGGAGTGCGTCGTTCGTGGTGATGGCGAACTCCTCCGGGAGTTCGGTGAGCGTCTCGTTCTCGGCGGGGGTCGAGGACACGAGGTAGTTGTGCGCGGAGGCGGGCGCCGCGGCGCCGAGCACGAGGCCCAGCGCCGCGACGACCACGAGTCCGCCGCCGAGACGGGTGCGCATCATGCGCCCTTCGGCCGGCGGCGAGCGGTGATGCCGAACACGATGCCGATCGCGCCGATCACGAGGCCCAGCACGCCGAGCACGCGCGCGAGCACGTCGGTGCCGCCCGTGGCGTTCGCGGAGCCGGCGTCGGTCGTCGTCGAGGCGGTGTCCGTGCCGGTGTGAGTGCCGCCGCCGTGTCCGTCGCCCGACGCGCCGGTCACGACGAAGCTCGGAGCCGGGGCCTCGGCCTCGGGGTCCTCGTCGGCCCAGTCCGTCTCACCCTCGACGCAGCTCTGCAGCGCCGGGAAGCGCAGAGTGTCGCCCTCGGCCTCGGCAGGCACCTGCAGCGACAGGTCGAAGGTGACCCGGTAGCCGTCGGGGAACGGCTCGTCGGCGGTGTAGAGGATCGTTCCGACCCGCTCGGTCGCCTCTTCGCCGTGCGAGCTCTCGGTGGGCTCGTCGAGCGGCACCATGACCTTCTCGACCTCCCAGCCGGGCACGACCTCAGGGGTCACGCTGAGGATCGGCTCGGGGATCTCGATCGCGACGCTGGTGGTGGGGGAGCCCTCGCATCCGTGGCCCATCGCGAAGGTGAGCACGGTGTAGGAGCCGGCGCCGGTCGTCGAGGGGTCCACGCTGACGTGGGCGTTGGCGGCAATCGGGACCGCGAGGGCGAGCGCTGCTCCGACGCCGAGGGCGGCGGTGGCACGCAGGGTGAAGTGCTTCAAGGGGTTCTCCATCGTCTCTGATGGACGCGCGGGTGCGCGTCCGTTGGTGAGGTCGTGCGGTGTCGTGGGCGTCTAGGACGCGAAGGACACCGGGGGACCCCGATGGAGGACGGTGCCCGCGAACATCCGCGAGAGGAGCGGGCGGTGCATGGGGGCTGGGACTGCGGGGACCGGCGGAAGCGGCTGGGGAAGCGCGGTGTCGACGAGCCGCACGGCGCGGCGAAGCACGACGGATGCGGAGCGTGCGACGGCGACGAGCGCCCGGTGGCCCAGGGAGAGCAGCAGGGCGCTGACGAGGCCGGCGGCGACGTGGTGCAGCACCATCGGGTCGGCGGGGGACGCCTCGGCGAGGACGGTCAGCTCGTGGGCGTGGTGGGAGCCTGCGACGGCGGCCTCGTGGCCGAGGAGGGTGAAGAGGGCGTGCAGCGCGACCTGGTCGACGATCACGGCTCCGAGGAGCGAGGCGAGTCGCACCCGGCGGCCCACGACGAGCATCGCGAGGAACCCGGAGCCGCACAGCCCGAGGGCGAGGGCGGCGAGACTCGGCGCACCGCCGCCTGCCGTGAGGTGCGCGACGGCGGCGACGAGGGTCGTGACGGAGGCGACGGTCCACGCGGAGGCGACCCGGGTCATCCGGGTGGCGCGCTGGCCGCTCCTGCTCACGTGATCCTCCTGTCCCCTCTAACGTAATCGTCCTTGCCCTGCTGGTTCGGTGCGGACAGCCCCCCGGTTTGGCCTCGCCGTGTTGCGCGCCTGCACGCGCGGCGCCGGTGGAAGAGGTTAGGCTTCCAGCAAGCGACAGAAGTTCGTCGAGAGGGGCCTGGGCATGGCACGCATCGGAGAGAGCGCTGACCTGCTCAAGTGCTCGTTCTGTGGCAAGAGCCAGAAGCAGGTGCAGCAGCTGATCGCCGGTCCCGGCGTCTACATCTGCGACGAGTGCGTCGAGCTCTGCAACGAGATCATCGAAGAGCGCCTCGCCGAAGCCGGCGAGGAGACGACGAGCGAGTTCGACCTCCCGAAGCCCAAGGAGATCTACTCCTTCCTGGAGGAGTACGTCATCGGCCAGGAGCAGGCGAAGCGCGCTCTCTCGGTGGCGGTCTACAACCACTACAAGCGCGTGCGCGCCCGCTCGGCCATCACCTCCGCCGACGCGCTGCATGACGACGTCGAGATCGCCAAGTCGAACATCCTGCTGATCGGACCGACCGGCTGCGGCAAGACCTACCTCGCCCAGACGCTCGCGAAGCGCCTCAACGTGCCCTTCGCCGTGGCGGATGCGACGGCGCTCACCGAGGCCGGCTACGTCGGCGAGGACGTCGAGAACATCCTCCTCAAGCTCATCCAGGCCGCCGACTACGACGTCAAGCGCGCCGAGACCGGCATCATCTACATCGACGAGGTCGACAAGATCGCCCGCAAGGCGGAGAACCCGTCGATCACGCGCGACGTCTCGGGCGAGGGCGTGCAGCAGGCGCTCCTGAAGATCCTCGAGGGAACGGTCGCGTCGGTGCCGCCGCAGGGCGGACGCAAGCACCCGCACCAGGAGTTCATCCAGATCGACACGACGAACGTGCTGTTCATCGTTGCGGGCGCCTTCGCGGGCCTCGAGGAGATCATCTCCAGTCGCGCCGGGAAGCGCGGCATCGGCTTCGGCGCTCCGCTGTACGAGAAGGGCAACGACCTCAACCTGTTCAGCGAGGTGCTGCCGGAGGATCTGCACAAGTTCGGGCTGATCCCCGAGTTCATCGGCCGCCTCCCGGTCGTGACGACGGTGACTCCGCTCGACCAGGTCGCGCTCATGGAGATCCTCACGACGCCGAAGAACGCGCTCGTGCGCCAGTACCAGCGCATGTTCGAGATCGACGGCGTGGAGCTCGAGTTCGAGCGCGACGCCCTCGAGGCGATCGCCGATCTCGCGGTGCTGCGTCAGACCGGCGCCCGCGGTCTCCGCGCCATCATGGAGGAGGTGCTCGGGCCGATCATGTTCGAGGTGCCGTCCGACGACAGGGTGGCGAGGGTCGTGGTCACGAAGGCGGCGGTATCCGAGAACGCCGCGCCGACGATCGTGCCGCGCACGGCGATGCGTCAGGAGAAGTCCGCGTAGCGGACCCCCGTTCGATCTGATCCCTGCCGCGGAGTGCGGCAGAACGGGAGTCCGTCATCCTTCAGCCGATCTCCGCGGGACTCGTCGCCGCGATCACCGGATTCGCCAGCTCGTTCGCGCTCGTCATCGCCGGTCTGCAGGCGGTCGGCGCGACGGAGCAGCAGGCGGCGTCGGGTCTGCTGGCCCTGTGCCTGACCCTGGGGGTCGCGGCGATGGCGCTCTCCTGGCGCTACCGCATCCCCATCTCGATCGCCTGGTCGACGCCCGGAGCCGCGCTGCTCATCGCTGCCGGCGACGCGAACGACGACTTCGGCGCCGTGGTCGGCGCGTTCCTGCTCTGCGGTCTGCTGCTGGTCGTGACGGGACTGGTTGCCCCGCTCGCCCGCGCCATGACGCGCATCCCCAAGCCGATCGCGAGCGCGATGCTCGCCGGCATCCTCTTCCCGATCTGCGTCGCCCCCGTCACGGCGAGCGTCGAGCTGCCGCAGCTGGCGCTGCCCATCGTGCTGACCTGGCTCGTGCTGTTCCGGCTCGCGCCGCGCTGGGCGGTTCCTGCGGCCATGGCCGTCGCGATCGTGGTGGTCGCGCTCAGCGCCGGCGACGGATGGCTGAACGCCTCCGCGATCGTGCCGCGTCTCGAGTTCGTCGCCCCCGAGCTCGACCCGGTGGTGCTCGTGAGCCTCGGCATCCCGCTCTACATCGTCACGATGGCGGGGCAGAACGTGCCGGGGTTCGCGGTGCTCACCACCCTGGGCTACGACCGTCCTCCTGCACGCGCAGCCCTCGTGACCACGGGGGCACTCTCGGCCGCGGGCGGGCTTTTCGGCGGGCACGTGATCAACCTCGCGGCGATCACCGCCGCCATCATGGCGGGACCCGATGCGCACCCCGATCCCCGCCGCCGCTGGGTCGCGGCGTTCGCCGGGGGAGCGGCGTACATTCCGCTCGCGCTGGGCGCAGGGGTGGCGACGGCCGTCGTCTCGGCGGCTCCGGACATCCTGATCACCGCCGCGGCCGGGCTCGCCCTGCTCGGCGCCCTCGCCGCAGCGGTGACCTCGGCACTCGAGGAGGAGCAGCACAGGATCGCGGCGATCGTCACCTTCCTGGTGGTGGCTTCGGACATCGAGATCGCGGGCATCGGCTCGGCGTTCTGGGGGCTCGTGATCGGCGGCGTGCTCATGCTCTGGCTGCAACGGCGTCGGCGGTGACGCGTACCGTGGCGGCATGGTCGACGACTTCCGCATTCAGGTCGAGGACGAGACGCTCGAGGACCTGAGGGAGAGGCTGCGCCGGACGCGTCGCGCGGCTTCCGCAGGCAAGGGCATGGCGCCAGCGGACCTCGCGTCGATCGTCGACCGATGGCTTCGGCACGACTGGCGAGCGAGCGAGGCAGCGCTCAACCGGTACCCGCAGGTGCTGCTCACCGTGGACGGGCGCACGGTCCACGCGGTGCACCGTCGAAGCCAGACAGCGGACGCCCGGGCGATCGTTCTCGGGCATGGCTGGCCGCACTCCTTCGTCGAGCTGCTCCCGCTCGCCGACGCGCTGCAAGACTTCCACGTCGTCATCCCTTCGCTGCCCGGTTTTCTCTTCTCGGCTGCGCCGCCTGCCGACGTGCCGGTCGACGCCCGGTTCCTCGCCGAGAACGCCCACCAGGTGATGACCGAACTCGGGTACGGGCGGTACCTCACCTACGGCGAGGACGTCTCGGCGGGCGCCAGCGACGCGCTCGCGGCGCTGCACCCCGAGGCCGTCGAGGGCATCTTCGCGACGCACGCCTACTTCCCGCCCGCCGCCGAGCGCAGCGGCCTCGGGCAGGCGGAGCGCGACTTCTTCGCCTGGCTCGACGAGGTCTGGGAGGGCGGCACGGCGTACGGGCATCTCCAGGCCACCCGGCCGGACACCCTCGCCGCGGGGCTCTCCGACTCGCCGGTCGGGCTCGCGGCGTGGATCCTCGAGAAGTTCCGGGAATGGAGCGACCCGCGCAGCGCCTGGCGGAACGACCTCGACGCCCAGCTGACGACCATCACCCTCTACTGGGCGACGAACTCGATCGGCACCTCGTTCCGGCCCTATTCCGACAAGGGCGACGATTCGCCTCTGCCCCCGATCGAGGTGCCCGCCGGCGTCGCGGTGCAGACGCACGAGGGCCGGTACCCGCGAGAGCTCGCGGAGCGCGGCTACCGAGACCTGCGCACCTTCGGGTACCTCGACCTCGGTGGCCACTTCGCAGCGGCCGAGAACCCGACGGGGGTCGCTGCAGCACTGCGGGAGTTCGCGGCGACGCTCTGATCGGAATGGACGAGGACCCTTCGGAGGTTATGCCTGCGATGGACATCCCGCTCTCCGTGCTCGACCTCGCGTCGGTGCACGGCACCGCATCCCACGCCGAAGCCCTCGCCGACACGCTGAGCATCGCGCGCACCGCCGACCGCCTCGGCTATCACCGGTTCTGGGTGGCGGAGCACCACGGCATGCCCGGCGTCGCCAGCTCCGCGCCGGCGGTGCTGATCGGGGCGATCGCGAACGCTACCGAACGCATTCGCGTCGGATCGGGCGGGGTGATGCTGCCCAACCACGCGTCGCTCGTGATCGCCGAGCAGTTCGGCACTCTGGTCGCCCTGCACGGCGACCGGATCGACCTCGGGCTGGGTCGTGCTCCGGGCACCGATCCGGTGACCGCGATGGCGCTGCGCCGGGCCGCGAGCGAGACGGCGGACACCTTCCCGCAGCAGGTGCTCGAGCTGCTCGCCTACTTCGGCACGATCGCGCCGCTCGAGAACGGCATCGGGTCAGCGGTCGTCGCGATCCCGGGTCTCGGCGACTCGCCCGAACTCTGGCTGCTCGGCTCGAGCGGCTTCAGCGCGCAGCTCGCCGGGATGATGGGTCTTCCGTTCGCGTTCGCGCACCACTTCGCGGGCGGGGAGGCGACGCTCACGGCGTTCGACCTCTATCGCCGCTCGTTCCAGCCCTCCGTCGTGCTGAACGAACCGCACTCCATGGTGGCCGTCGCGGCCCTCGCCGCCGGAACGACCGAGGAGGCCGAGCGGCTGGCGCTGCCCAACAGCCTGTTCTCGGTGCGGCTGCGCTACGGGCACCGGCCTTCGCGGCTGCCGACCCTCGAAGAGGCGGAGGCCCATGCGTGGACCGACGCCGAGCGCGTCTTCGTCGACGAGCGCAACGCCCTGCAGGCGATCGGCTCCGTCGACGAGGTGCGCGACCGACTCCGGCTCCTCCGCGCCGAGACGGGAGCGGACGAGGTCATGGTGGTGCCGCAGGGCCCCGACGCCGCGACGAAGGTGGCGACGCTCGAGGCCCTGCAGGCCTGAGTCAGTCGAGCCCTCGCCGCTTCAGCAGAGGCTCGATGCGCGCGTCACGCCCGCGGAAGTCGCGGTACGCCTCCAGCGGGTCCTTCCGACCCCCGACACCGAGCAGACGTTCGCGGAACCGGTCGCCGTTGGCGCGGGTGAGCCCGCCGTTCTCCTTGAACCACTCGACCGTGTCGGCGTCGAGCACCTCGCTCCAGATGTAGGAGTAGTACCCCGCGTCGTAGCCGCCCGAGAAGGTGTGGGCGAAATAGGTGCTGGAGTATCGCGTGGGGACGGCGGGGTTGTCGAGTCCGACGGACGCGAGCGCCTCGGCCTCGAACGCAGCGACGTCGGTGATGCCGGCGTCGGGGGCGATCGCGTGCCACGCCTGGTCGAGGAGGGCGGCAGCGAGGTACTCGCTCGTGGCGAAGCCCTCGTTGAACTGCTCGGACGCGTGGAGCCGGTCGACGATCTCCTGCGGCATCCGCTCGCCGGTCTCGTGGTGCACGGCGTAATTCTCGAGCACCTCGGGCCAGAGCATCCACATCTCGTTCACCTGGCTGGGGAACTCGACGAAATCGCGGTAGACGCTCGTGCCGGTGAACTTCGGGTAACGCACCCGGGCGAAGAGACCGTGCAGCGCGTGACCGAACTCGTGGAAGAGGGTCGTCACCTCGTCGTAGGTCAGCAGCGTGGGCGATCCGGCCGCAGGCTTCGGCACGTTGAGGTTGTTGACGACGACCACAGGATCTCCGAGGAGGTCGTTCTGGCCGATGAGCTCGTTCATCCACGCGCCGCCGCGCTTCGAGTCGCGCGTGTACAGGTCGAGCAGGTAGAGGCCGAGCTCCGAGCCGTCCTCGTTGCGCACCTCGAACACCCGGGCGTCGGGGTGGTAGCCCACGAGATCGGTGCGCTCCTCGAAGGTGATGCCGTAGAGCTTCGTCGCGGAGAAGAACACGCCGTCGCGCAGGACGCGCTCCGCTTCGAAGTACGGGCGCATCTCCGAGGTGTCCACGTCGTACTTGGCCTTGCGCACCCGCTCGGAGTAGAACGCCCAGTCGTGCGCCTCGATCGGGAAGCCGGCCTCCTCGTCGAGATCGGCCTGCTCCGCGCGGGCGTTGCGGGCGGCCGCGGGCGCGAGACGTCCGAGCATGTCGGCGACGGCCTGCGGGGTGCGGGCGGTCTCGTCGGCGGTCACGTACGCCGCGTGCGAGTCGAAGCCGAGCAGGCGCGCGCGCTCGGCCCGCAGACGCGTGATCTCCAGCACGAGCTCGGAGTTGTCGTAGTCGCCGCCGCGGGATCCGCGCGACCGGGATGCGGCCATCAGTCGCGCGCGGGTGTCCCGGTCGGTCAGCTGGGAGAGGTAGGGATGCGCTGTGGGCAGCACGAGCGTCAGCAGGTACTTCCCCTCAAGCCCTCGCTCCTTGGCCGCCTCGGCTGCTGCCGAGACCTCTCCCGCTCCGAGACCGTCGAGCTGTGCGACGTCGTCGATGACGACCGCGAGCTCGTTGGTGTCGGCGAGCAGGTTCTTCTCGAAGCGGGTGGTGAGGGTCGAGAGGCGCTGGTTGTACTCGCGCAGCGTCTGCTTGGCCTCGTCGTCGAGCCCGGCCCCGGCGAGCGTGAACTCGCGGTGATAGCGCTCGACCAGGTAGCGGGACTCCGCGTCCAGGTCCTGCTCGTCGAGCTTCGCGTGCACCGCGGCGATGCGGGCATAGAGCGCCGGGTCGAGACGGATGGCGTCGGCGTGCGCCGCGAGCTTCGGCGCTATGCGCTCCTCGAGCTCGTTCGTGAAGTCGCTGCTGTCACTCGACGCCTTGTTGAAGAACACCCGCTCCACTCGCAGCAGCGTCTGGCCGCTGCGCTCGAGCGGCACGAGCGTGTTCTCGAAGGTGGGCTCCTCCTCGGCGGCCGTGATGGCGGCGATCTCGGCGAGCTGCTCCTCCATGCCGCGCTCGAACGCGGGCTCGTAGTGCTCGTCCCGGATCTCCGCGAACGGGGGCAGGCCGTACGGCAGCGTGCTGGGCTCGAAGAAGGGGTTCACCATGCCGTCGAGCCTAGTCTGGAGCCATGACAGCGCCCGAGGAACGGTACACGCACGGACACCACGAGAGCGTGCTGCGCTCGCACACCTGGCGGACGATCGAGAACTCCGCCGCCTACCTCGCGCCGCACCTCGAGGAGGGTCTCTCGCTGCTCGACATCGGGTGCGGCCCGGGCTCCATCACCGTCGAGTTCGCCGAGCGACTCTTCCCGGGCAGGGTGGTGGGCGTCGACAGCGCCGAGGAGGCCCTCGCCGTGGCGCGTCTGCACGCCGAGGACCGCAACGCCGAAGCGGTGTTCGAGCAGGCGGACGCCTACGCCCTGCCGTACGACGACGGGTCGTTCGACATCGTGCACGCTCACCAGCTGCTGCAGCATCTCGCACGTCCCGTCGAGGCGCTGCGCGAGTTCCGTCGCGTCGTGCGTCCGGGCGGTGTCGTCGCCGTGCGCGACGTCGACTACGCCGGCGTGTTCTGGTATCCGCTGCTGCCCGGCCTCGAGCGGTGGCTCGACCTCTACGAGCGGGTGCACCGCGGCAACGGGGGAGAGCCGGACGCGGGCCGCCGTCTCCTCTCCTGGGCCCGCGAGGCGGGCTTCGAGGACGTCACGGCCACGGCATCCATCTGGGCTTTCACGAACGAGGATGACCGCGCCTGGTGGGGCGGGTCCTGGTCGGAGCGTGTTCTGCAGTCGGCCTTCGCTGCGGATGCGGAGCAGGGCGGCCATGCGACGCGCGCAGAACTGGAGGAGATCAGCGAGGCGTGGCGCGAGTGGGCCGCCACGCCGGACGCCGTGCTCATGATGCCGCACGGCGAGGTCATCGCACGAGGCTGACAGCAGGCGTCGGACATCCGTCGCAAAGAAACAATTGCAAAGAACTACTTGCAAAGTTTCCTTTGCAACGGTAGCTTTGCATGCATGACGGAGACCTCTGGCAGCGCGTCGACCCCGGTCGATCGCACGCTCGACATGGTGAGCCTCAAGGCACTGGCTCACCCCCTGCGAGTGCAGATCCTCGACACGCTCTCGACCTACGGGCAGTTCACCGCGAGCGGGTTGGCCGAGCGCCTCGGGGAGTCGAGCGGCGCGACCAGCTATCACCTGCGGCAGCTGGAGCGGCATGGCTTCGTGCGCGAGGTGGCCGGCAAGGGAAGCGGTCGCGAGCGCTGGTGGGAGCGTATGCCGGGCGGCATCACCCTGAACGCACTCGACATCGAGGACACGCATGCCGCGAGGGAGGCCGAGCGGCTGGTGATGCGGCAGTGGTCCGACAACCGCTACCGCCTGCTGCGCGACTTCGAGGAGAACGCGACGACCAATGTCGCGGAGCACTGGATCCGGAGCTCGTCGATCTCCACGATCAATCTGCGTCTCACCGCCGAGCAGCTGAAGGCTCTGGGCCGGGATTTCGAGACGCTCATCGACTCCTATGTCGAGCGATTCCGGGGTCAGGATGTGCCCGGTTCGCGGCCCGTGCAGGTGCAGTTCAACGCCTTCCCCGTCCTCGACGGGGAGGAGACTCCCGACCCGTCCGATGACGGTGGTCGGGCCTAGATTCTCAGACGAGGGAAGGTGACGACGATGACGGTGACGACGTACGGGATGGCGTTCCAGAGCGAGACGCGACGGGTCCGTTCCCGCGGAATCGACCGGCTGATCGAGCGGACGGGGCTCGCGCTCCAGCTGTGGGCGCGCAGGCGCGCGCGGCACAGCACCCCCTCCCACGACGAGATGCGTCAGCGCCTCGCGGTGGAGCGCGAGCTCGCCTCGCGCGACGGCCGGCTCGGCCGCTACGGGATCGTCGGCTGAAGGACCGCCGCCGCAGCGGCCCGACCGCGCGGCGCGGGTGTGCGGCTCCGGCGTGGAGCGGGGTGCGGGCTTCCTAGAGCCCTTCCTCCGCCCGCTCCTCGTCGGTGCCGTCGACACCGGTGCCGTCGACATCGGTGCCGTCGGCACCATCGTCGTCCATAGTGACCAGCGCACGATCCGCGGTCGCGTCGTACCGGATGGTGTGGCCGGTGTCGAGTTCGCAGACCGGCTTGCCCTCCAGCCAGGTCAGCGTCCAGCGGGCGTCGCGGTCGGCCTCGGGAAGGCTGGCCTCCACCTCGCGGACGGCCGCGACGACGGTCTCCGGCAGGCGGGCGGGCGGCGTGTCTCCGACGGTCCAGCGTGTCCCGAGCTGCATCAGCTGACCTCCATGTCGTAGGTCACCCATGACGTGCGGGTGGCGAAGCGGTCGTACAGGCTCTGGGCTGTGACATTGTCCTCGGCGGTGATCCAGCGCAGAAGGCCGAGACCGCGCTCCTTGGCCAGCGCTCGCAGTGCGCCGAGCAGGGCCGTCGCTGCGCCCGTGCCGCGCGCCTCCGGCGCGGTGAAGAGATCGTCGAGGTAGAGCCCGCGGCCTCCCGCGAGAGGGCGGGAGAACTCGCGCCAGTGGGCGATGGCCACCGGGCGGTCGGCGTCGTCGACCGCGACGAGGGCGTTCTGCTCGTGCGCCGGGTCGAGCAGCCAGCCGAAGACCAGGTCCGCCTTCTCCGGTGAGAGCGGCTGACGGTAGAACTGCCCGTAGCCCGCGTAGAGCTCCTGCCAGCGCTCCCGGTCCTCGGCCCTCAGCGGCCGGACCGCGGTCACGCGGGCTGCTCCACGAGCTCGATGCCGGTGACCGCGATCGCGTCGCCGTCCTCGAAGCGCAGCTCCGCGATCCGCCCCACCGCCTTGAGGTCGGCGGCGGCGCTCTCGAGCAGCGCGCGCCGCTCGGCGGGCGCGGTGATCGTGGCGGTGCGCACCTCGGTCTTCTGCGAGGCCTTCGCATCCGTCTTCGCCCGACGGATGCCGATCAGCGCCTCGCTGACCGCGGGCAGCACGCCGGTGGGCGCGTCATCCGACGCCTCGGCGGGCTCCGGCCAGGCGGCGACGTGCACCGAGCCGTCGTGCGTCCAGCTCCACACCTCTTCGGTCGCGAACGGCAGGTAGGGGGCGAAGAGGCGCAGCAGCACGTCGATCGCGGTGCGCAGGGCGGTCACCGCCGAGGCCTGCGCCTCCGGAGCCGCCGAGCCGTACGCGCGCTCCTTGACGAGCTCGAGGTAGTCGTCGCAGAACGTCCAGAAGAACTGCTCCGCCGCCTCGAGGGCGCGGGCGTGGTCGAACGCCTCCAGGGCCTCGGTGGCGGTGCGGATGACGACGGCCAGCTCGGCCAGCAGGTCGCGGTCGAGCGGCTCGGTCACCGCGGCCTCGGCGCCCTCGGGCAGGTCGAAGCCGTAGACGAACTTCGCGGCGTTGAGCACCTTGATGGCGAGCCGGCGGCCGATCTTCATCTGCTTCGGGTTCTGCGGATCGAAGGCGGCGTCGGTGCCGAGACGGCTGGAGGCCGCCCAGTAGCGCACGGCATCCGATCCGTGGTCCTCGAGCATCGCCGCGGGGGTGACGACGTTGCCCTTCGACTTCGACATCTTCTTGCGGTCGGGGTCGACGATGAAGCCCGAGATGGCGGCGTGCTTCCACGGCACCGTGCCGTGCTCGAGCTGCGCGCGCAGCGCGGTCGAGAACAGCCAGGTGCGGATGATGTCCTGGCCCTGCGAGCGCAGCGAGTAGGGGAAGACGAGGTCGAAGAGCTCGTCGTCGTGCCCCCAGCCGCCGGCGATCTGCGGCGTGAGCGACGAGGTCGCCCAGGTGTCCATGATGTCGAGCTCGCCGACGAAGCCGCCTGGCACGCCCCGCTGCGCCTCGTCGTAGCCGGGCGCGGGGTCGGAGGCGGGGTCGACCGGCAGCGCCGACTCGTCCGGCACGATGGGCCGCTCGCGCACCGGTTCGCCGGCCTCGTCGAGCGGGTACCAGACGGGGATCGGCACGCCGAAGAAGCGCTGCCGGGAGATGAGCCAGTCGCCGGTGAGGCCCCCGACCCAGTTCTCGTAGCGCACCCGCATGAAGTCGGGAACGAAGTCGATCTCGCGACCGCGTTCGAGCAGGGCGTCTCGCAGCTGCTCGTCTCGGGCGCCGTTGCGGATGTACCACTGGCGGGTCGAGATGATCTCGAGCGGGCGGTCGCCCTTCTCGAAGAACTTCACCGGGTGGGTGATGGGCCGGGGGTCGCCGATGAGCTCGCCCGATTCGCGCAGCAGCTCGACGACCCGCTGCTTCGCCGAGAACACCGTCTTGCCGGCGAGCTCCGCGTAGAAGCCGCGGGCCGCATCCGTCTCGATCGCGGCCGGCGGGTCGGGCAGCACCCGGCCGTCGGCGCCGAGGATCGTGCGGTTCGGCAGGTCGAGCTCGCGCCACCAGACGACGTCGGTGACGTCGCCGAAGGTGCAGATCATAGCGATGCCGCTGCCCTTGTCCTGCTGGGCGAGCCGGTGGGCGACGACCGGCACCTCGACGCCGAACAGCGGCGTCGTGACGGTCGTGCCGAAGAGGTGCTGGTAGCGCTCGTCATCGGGATGCGCCACGAGGGCGACGCAGGCGGGCAGCAGCTCAGGGCGGGTGGTCTCGATCTGCACGTCGGTGCCGTCAGAGCGGTGGAACGCGACGCGGTGGTACGCCGCCGGCTGGTCCTTGTCCTCGAGCTCGGCCTGCGCGACGGCGGTGCGGAAGGTCACGTCCCAGAGGGTCGGGGCATCGGCCTGGTAGGCCTCGCCGCGCGCCAGGTTCCGCAGGAACGCCCGCTGCGCGACGCGCTGCGACTCGTCGCCGATCGTGCGGTAGGTCTGGTTCCAGTCGACCGAGAGGCCGAGGGTGCGCCAGAGCTCCTCGAACTGCTTCTCGTCCTCGACGGTGAGGCGCTCGCAGAGCTCGACGAAGTTGCGGCGGCTGATCGGGATCTGGTCGGCGGCCTTGGAGCTCTTGTTGTCGCCGCCCTCGAACGGAGGCGTGAAGCCGGGGTCGTAGGGCAGGCTCGGGTCGCAGCGCACCCCGTAGTAGTTCTGCACCCGGCGCTCGGTCGGCAGGCCGTTGTCGTCCCAGCCCATCGGGTAGAAGATGCTCCGGCCGCGCATGCGGTGGAACCGGGCGGCCAAGTCCATGTGGGTGTAGCTGAACACGTGACCGATGTGCAGCGAACCCGAGGCGGTCGGCGGGGGAGTGTCGATCGAGAAGACGTTCTCGCGAGTGGCCTTCTCGCGCTCGAACCGGTAGACCCCGCGCTCCTCCCAGACGGGGCCCCACTTCGCTTCGAGACCTTCGAGGGCGGGGCGATCGGGCACGGCGGTCATGGCACTCCGGTGTCGGTATAGGCGGCACCGCGTGAGGGTGCCTGAGTGTGGGATTCGCGCGACAGTCTACGCGCGGCCGTTCGGCGCCACCGTCAGCGGCACTGCTTCGACGCCTCGATCAGCTCCTGCGACGGCATCCCGTAGAGCGAGACCCCGTTGCCGTCGGCGGTGTAGCCCATCCCGAGCGCCCAGGCGGTGGCCCACACCTCGTCCTGCTCGCCGAACGTCTCGGAGTAGAGGTCGTAGCACTTGCTCGTGATGGAGTGCCCGACCTCGTGGGCGACGAGCGCCTGCGTGCGGGGGTCGCTGTACCAGAGCTCGGCGGTGCTGTCGGAGAGGGTGATCGTCGAGAAGCCGCCGTGTCCGGTGTTCCAGGTCGCCGTGCCGCCGAGGCTGCCGCCCGTGCCGAAGCCGTTGACGATCGGCGCCCAGTCGAAGTCGAGCAGCACGCCTCCGGCGATCGATCGCGCGAACGCCTCGACGTCCTTGCGCGCCTGGTAGAGCGGACCGGCCTTCTGCGCCTCCTCGTCGGCGTGCGACTGGCGCAGTGCCACCGCGCTCGAGGCGAATTGCACGAGGGTCTGCGCCGTGGCCTGATCCCAGACGCCCTGCACGCGCTCGAGTTCCTCGAGATAGAAGCGGTAGTCGATTCGCGGTCCGTTGGCGGCCGACGGGTTCTCGTCGCTGATCCGCTGGGCGATCGGCGGAGCGGTCGCGAGCAGGGCGATGCCCGCGTCGACGGCCGTCTCGGATGCCGCGATCGCCGCATCCGTTGCCTCCTCGAGCTCCTCGGCGCGATCATCGAACGCAGCTGCCTCCTCCTCGAGGGCCGTCGCCTCGGCTTCGAGTGCGTCGGCTTCGCGGGGCTTGTCGCCCGGCAGGAGCTGCGCAGGCGGGGAGTCGGTGGTCTCAAGCGCGGGCATCACGGCGGCGAGCTCGTCGCGCGCGGTGATCAGCGCCTCCAGTTCGGCGTCGCCGACGAAACCCTGGAGCTGCCCGTCCGCCGCGATGTCGGTCGCCTCGAGCACGGTCGAGGCCTCGTCGGCCGCCGTGCGGGTCTCGCTGATCGCGGCGTCGAGTACGGATGCCGTCGCATTCCGCAGGCCTGCGGCGGAGTCGTAGGCGGCGCTCGCCGAGAACAGCCGCGCGACACCGGTGACCTGGAGACTGGTGCCGCCCAGACCGACGATCGCGGCGACGACGACCGTCGCCATCGCCCAGACAGGCATGCGCTTGCGGCGCTGCTGCTGGGGCGGAGGGGTCATCAGTCGTTGCCGTTGCCGTTGCCGTTGCCGTTGCCGTTGCCGAGCCCGAGGCCCGGATCGGGAGTCGGCGTCGGGAACACCTGCGGGTCGCGCATGATCTCGATCGTGAAGCTGGTCTTCTGCCCGTCGGCCGACACGGCGGTGAGCGTGTAGGTCTGGGACTCGTCGGTGCAGGGGTACAGCAGCTCGCCGGGGAAGTCGCCGCTCGTGCCGGTGGGCGGAAGCTCCCAGCCCTGACCCGCGGCCTGCGCATCCGCGGTCTGGGCGCCGATGTACGCGGTCTGAGCGTTCTGCGTCGACCAGGCGAAGCTGAGCTCGGGAGTGTCCTCCTCCGACTCGCAGACCGCGCCACTGCCGGTGAAGGAGGTGATCGCGGGCGCCGGTGCAGGCTCGGGCTCTGGTTCCGGTTCCGGCTCCGGCTCGGGCTCGGGTTCCGGCTCGGGCTCGGGTTCCGGTGCGGGCTCCGCGCTCGGTGTCTGGGAGGGCGTCGCGGTGCGGGAGGGCGGCGTCTCGACCGCCGCGTCGCCCGAGCCGCTGCCGCGATTGAGGAGCACGATCGCGAGGATGATGATCGCGAGCAGCAGCGCTGCGCCGATGCTGCCGAGGATGATCATCAGCCGCTTCCGTCGCCGCTCCTCGTCGTCCTCCTCCAAGGGCGGTTCCCCGCCGTCGCCGCCGGGCGGCACGGCCCCTGCGGAGGCGTAGGCGGCCGTGGGCGCCGCTGCTGCGGCTGCACCCGCGCCCGCCGCGCCTGCGACGGGCACGTGGCCCGCGACGCCGGTGGCGGCGGCATCCTCGTCGCGATAGCGGTCGAGGCCGAGCAGTCGAGTGAATTCGCCGGGACCCTCGGCGGGCCGCTGCGGCTCGGGCTCAGGGTCGGGCGTCACATCCATCCGCTGGGTCGGAATGTCAGCGGGGTCGTCCGGTTGCGCGCCCTGGGCGCCGGTCGCAGGCTGAGCTCCGAGGCCCAGCACATCGAAGGCATCGGTGGGCGTGCCCTCGTCGTCGTCGTCGGGTCGCCCGAAGCGCCGGGTGGGCGTGTCGTCGCTCATGTCATCCTCGGTGGCCTCGGGAACGCTGGGCCCTCACCCAGCCGGATGAACCTTACCCAGGGCCCTGCCCGGACGCCACATCGGGGAGGGGAGCCGACCGCAGCCGGCGCCCCTCCCCGATCAGGATCAGGCCTCGTCAGGCGGCGACGAGCTCGTGCGTGTCCTCGCGCTCGACGAGAGCGCCCGACCGCCGGCTCGCGGCGATGGCGCCGACGAGGGTGAGGGCGGAGAGCGCCACGAGCACGATGCCCGGGTGCCACCACGCGGCATCCGTCGCGGCCGACACGAGCAGCGTGATCGACGGCACGAACGCGGTGAGCGTCGCCGCGATCGAGTACGACAGCGACAGACCGGAGTAGCCGGTGCGCGACGGGAACAGGTCGTTCATGAGCCCACCGAGCGCCGCCCAGCTGAGGGTCGGCAGGATGCCGCCGATGATCATCGATCCGACGAGGATCGGGAACGTCGCGCTCTGCAGCAGCCAGTACATCGGGAAGGCGACGAGGAGAGTGCCGACCGCGCCGATCGCGACGACGCGTGCGGAGCCGATCCGCTGTGCCCAGGCCCCGAACAGCGGGATCGTCACGAGCTGCAGCAGACCGCCGATCGTCGTGGCGACGAGGAGGTCCTGATAGCTGAACCCGAGCACCGTCGTGCCGTAGTCGATCGTGTACGTGTTCATCAGCGAGTAGGAGCCGATGCCCAGCAGGGCGGCGAGCACGGCGATGCCGACGGCTCCGGGCTGCTGCCGGATCGCGGCGAGCACGGGGGAGCGCTCGACGCGGTTCTGGCTCGCGAGCGCCTTGAACACCGGCGTCTCGTCGATCGACCAGCGGAGGTAGAGCGAGACGAGCAGCAGCGGCACCGCCGTGAGGAACGGGATGCGCCACCCCCACTCGACCATCGCCTCGCTGCTGACGAGAGCCGTCATGAGCAGGAACACCCCGGCCGACAGGATCGAGCCGACGGGGGAGCCGAGCTGGGGCATGGCGGCGTAGAACGGCCTGCGCTTGGGCTCGGCGTGCTCGGTCGCGAGCAGGATCGCTCCGCCCCACTCACCGCCGAGGCTGAGCCCCTGGACGAGACGCAGCAGGAGCAGCAGCACGACAGCGAACCAGCCGGCCGTCTCGTAGGTCGGCAGGATGCCGATGAGGCCGGTCGCGACGCCCATCATCGTGATGGTGATGATGAGTGTGCGCCGTCGGCCGATCCGGTCGCCGAGGTGGCCGAACACCACCGCGCCGACCGGGCGGATGACGAAGGCGACGGCGATCGTGAGGAAGGCCGCGAGCACTCCGCCGGTCGTGCCCAAGGGCTCGAAGAAGAGCGGGGCGACGAAGAAGGCCGCGAAGTACGCGAACACATAGAAGTCGTAGGACTCGAGAGCGGTCCCGACGAACGATGCCCACACCACCTTGCGGGTGGTGCGGACCGAGGAAGACGGAGTGGTTGGCACTTTGCCACTGTCTGCGTTGGTCACGGGGAGTAGAGCCTACTCGGAGGTCCGCGCATTCCCGGAAACGACTTGTTCTAGTGCAAATAGAACAATAGGATCGGCGTGTGCTCATGACCGTCGACCCCACCGCCTCCGAGCCGCTGTTCTCCCAGCTCGCCGCATCCGTTCGCCAGTCGATCGTCAGGGGAACCACCCGCGCCGGCGACCGTCTTCCCGCGGCACGTGACGTGGCCGAGTCGCTCGACGTCAACATCCACACCGTCCTGCGGGCCTACCAGGAGCTGCGCGACGAGGGTCTCGTCGACATGCGCCGCGGACGAGGCGCGGTCGTCACCGACCTCGCCCGCGGCTACTCGGGGCTCTCCGACGCGGTGGGAACCCTCGTGGCCGAAGCCCGCCGGCTCGGCGTCGGCTCCTCCACCCTCACCGCTCTCATCCGACAGGAATACCGCTCATGACCGCTCTCAGCCGCCTCGGCATCCGCACCCTGATCGTCGTCCTCGTGCTGCCGCTCGCCATGGTGGCGACGGGGGTGATCCTCCTGCTGTCCTGGCTGCCGGAGCTGCCGGAGACCGTCGCCGTGCACTGGGGTCCGAACGGCGCGGACGGCTTCGCGCCCGCCTGGACCGTGCCGACCATGCTGACGGCCGTCGGCGGCGGGATCGCCGTGCTCTTCACGGCGGTGGTGGCGGGCGCGGCGACACGACGCGGCGAGCGGAACATCCGCCTGCTCGCGACCGTGACCCTGGCCGTCGTCACACTGCTCACCGTCGTCCTCACCTGGAGCACCGGGATGCAGCGCGGCATCGAGTTCGGGGATGCGGTGCCCGGCGTCATCGGGCCGCTCCTCGGCGGTCTGGTCGCCGCGGCGCTCGCCGCGGTGGTGGCCGCGCTCATCCTGCCTCGCACGATCGCCGTCGAGCGCGAGTCCGCTCCCGCCGCGGCACCCGCCGAGCTCCCGGCCACGGCCCGCACCGCCTGGATGCGTACGGCCTCCGCGTCGCCGGGGTCGGTGGTCGTCGCCATCGGTGCCTTGCTGCTCGTGACGGTCGCGGTCGTCGCCGCCATCTCCGTCGCCACGCCCGTCGTCTGGCCGGTAGCCGTCGTCCCGGCGCTGCTGGTCATCCTGCTGCTCTTCACGCTGCGGATGCGGGTGCGGGTCGACGAGCGGGGCGTCCAGGTGCGCGGGCTGCTCGGCGTGCCGCGCATCACGGTCCCGCTGGACCGCATCACCTCCGCGGCTGTGGTCGACGTGAGCCCGCTCGCCGACTTCGGCGGCTGGGGGTTCCGCTACGCCCCCGGCCGCTCCGGTGTCGTGCTGCGCGCTGGTGAGGCGCTCGAGGTGCGACGCGACGACGACAGCGCACTGATCGTGACCGTGGACGACGCGGCGAGCGCCGCATCCGTGCTCGCCGCACTGGTCGAGCGGGCTCGCGCCCGCAGGTGAGAGCTCTCTCATCTGCGGGGGAGCGCAGTCCCAGGCTCCGCATACTGGGAGCATGGCCGGCGACCCGCCCCGGCGGCTCGAGGCGCCGCGGTGGTCGGTGCGCATCCGGATCCTCGCGTCGATCCTGGCCGTCACGGCGATCGGGATGGCGGTCGCCGGAGCCACCACCTACCTCGTCCAACGCGACCGCGTGCTCGCGGGCATCGACGACCGCCTGCTCGCGCACGTCGAGAGCGCGCGGGTCGTGCTCACCGGCGAGAGCGACGCCGCCGCAGGCGACCTGACGCAGGTCGCGGTGCCTGCGGCGGCGGCCACCACCACGGCCGAGGCGGTGCGCGCCGTGCTGTCGCGGGTGATCCCTGGAGCGAACGAGAGCAGCGTCGGTCTCGTCGACGGCACGCCGACCTACATCCCGGGGGTCGCGATCGACTTCCACCTCGAGGACGATCGCGCCTTCCTGGACCGGATGGTGGCCGAGACAGCCGACGGAACCGTGCGCATGGGCACCGCCGTCTCGCCGCTCGGACAGCTGCGCTACGTGGCCGCGCCGATCAGCGTCGACGGCGACCCGCAGCAGGGACTGTATGTGACGGCGATCGACGTGGACGAGCAGCTCAGTGAGCTCACCTCCTCGTTCCTCGCGTACCCGCTCGTCGCCGCCGCATCGCTGCTCGCGGTAGCCCTCGTCGGATGGTTCGTCGCCGGGCGCCTCCTGCGCCCGATCCGCGAGCTCCGGGCGGCCGCGTCGCGGATCAGCGCCCGGCAGCTCGACGAGCGCATCCCCGTGGTCGGGCACGACGACGTCTCGGACCTCACGTCGACGGTCAACTCGATGCTCGACCGGATCGACGCGGAGGTGCAGGGTCAGCGTCGACTGCTCGACGACGTGCGGCACGAGCTCAAGACGCCCGTCACGATCGTGCGAGGGCATCTCGAGCTGCTCGACCCGAGCGACGCGGCCGATGTCGCGGCGACGCGTTCCCTCGCCCTGGAGGAGCTCGATCGGATGACGGCGCTCATCGACGGCATCGAATCGCTCGCCGACACGAGCGGGCCGGCGCTCGCGGTCGAGGTGACGGATGTCGCTGCGCTCACGAGAGACGTCTTCAGGAAGGCCTCGGTCGTCGCCGACCACGAGTGGACCCTGGCGGAGGTGGCCGAGGCGGAGGTGCCGCTCGATCCCGACCGCATCACCCAGGCCTGGCTGCAGCTGGTGGACAACGCGGCGAAGTACTCCCGGCCGGGCACCGCGATCGACCTGGGGTCGACGCTGCGGGGGGACG
This sequence comes from Microbacteriaceae bacterium, assembly GCA_031177985.1. Lineage (GTDB taxonomy): Bacteria > Actinomycetota > Actinomycetes > Actinomycetales > Microbacteriaceae > JAPSJW01. Next base: position 58,765 of record JAPSJW010000004.1, read on the forward strand.
AGGTGGAGCTCTGGGTGCTCGACTCGGGCCCCGGGGTTCCCGAGGGAGCCGAGCAGCGCATCTTCGAGCGATTCGGCCGTGCTCACCAGGGGCGGGGAGTGTCGGGATCAGGGCTCGGACTGTCGATCGTCAAAGCCATCGCGACGGGGCACGGCGGCCGGGTGTCGCTCGCCTCATCGCCGCGCGGCAGCCGGTTCGCGATCGTGCTGCCGAGAACGACCGGAACGCCGGAGGAGACACCGTGACCAGCATCCTGATCGTGGAGGACGAGGAGCGGATCTCGGGCTTCGTCAGCAAGGGCCTGCGGGCGGCCGGGTACTCGACGACCGTCGTCGCGGAGGGCGACGAGGGGCTCGCGCAGGCGCTCAGCGGATCGCACGACCTCGTCCTGCTCGACATCGGGCTGCCCGGCATCGACGGATTCGAGGTACTCCGTCGACTGCGCGCCCGCGATTCGCGGCTCCCCGTGATCCTGCTCACCGCCCGCACGGCGGTCGCGGACACGGTGGCCGGGCTCGACGGCGGTGCCAACGACTACATCCCGAAGCCGTTCCGCTTCGACGAGCTGCTCGCGCGGGTGCGGTCCCGCCTGCGGGAGGCCGGTCAGGTCGCGACGCCTGCACTCAGGGCCGGTGATCTCTCGCTCGACCTGCGGACCCGTCGAGCCGAGGTGGGCGGAGCGTCCGTCGATCTCTCGGCTCGCGAGTTCGCGCTCGCCGAGGAGTTCCTGCGGCACCCGGAGCAGGTGCTGTCGCGAGAGCAGCTGCTCAGCCGGGTGTGGGGCCTCGACTTCGATCCGGGGTCCAACGTCGTCGACGTCTACGTGCGCTACCTGCGCAACAAGCTCGGCGCCGATCGCATCGAGACGGTCAGGGGCATGGGCTACCGACTGCGGGCATGACGAAGCGCCCCGCCAAGAGGAGACGGGGCGCCCGGGGGGAGGTCAGTCGTTCGAGATGGGCGACGCAGGGGAGGCCGCCGACGCCGGCGAGGCGGGCGACTCCGCGACCGGCGCGGGCGCCGGGGCGGGAGCGGGTGCCGGAGCGCTGGCGACGGAGTCCTGCTGAGCGGGGGCGGGTGCTGAGGCGACCGAGCCCTGCGGCGCAGGGGCCGGCGCGGGCACGGACGGCGCAGCAGTCGGTGAGCCGGGTGCGGAAGGCGCGGACGGCGCGGACGCGGTGCCCGACGGTGCGGGAGCCTGCGGAGCCGATCCGCCGGAGGTCCCCCCGAGTGCGGGCCGGTCGTCGGAGACCGAGGTGAGACCCGACACACCGACGGGTGCTCCGTTCGAGTCCTGCAGGGTCATGGTGTGGGCGGTCGCGACAGCGCCGCCGCCGAGAAGTCCGACGCCGAGCGCGGATGCCGCGCCGATCGTCGTCCACTTGATGCGAGCGTCCATGGTGTCTCTCCTAGTCCTCGAGCCCGTTCGACCCGATGACTCCACTCTCGTGAGGGGTCATGAGACCGGAGGGAGCGGGCGGTGAGACAGTTCTCATCCGCTAGGCGAGCAGGTCATCGGCGAGGCGCAGTGCCGAGGCGAGGGAGAGGGAGCCCGACAGGGCGTGCCCTAAGAGGTGCGTGGCCGCGATCGCCCGCACGCGCGCTCCGTATCCGGGATCGCTTGGGCGGGTCCAGGATCGTTCGAGTCCGTCGAGCAGGATGCCTGCGACCGTCGAACGGTCGTCGCGTCCCTGCATCGTCGCGGCCAGGTGCGCCCAGAGGGCTGCTGCGTCGTCGGCCGGGTCACCGGCGCCCGCGGTGTCGATGTCGATGAGCCCGGTGATCACGGTCGGACGCTCAGGATCGACGAAGACCTGCGCGAGGTGGAGATCGCCGTGCACCGTCACCGCAGCGCCAACGCCGGGGCTCGACAGGTCCGCTATCCGCACCCCGAGGCGTTCGACGCGCTGGGCCGAGGAAGGGTCGAGCGCGGCGCATCGCCGCACGTACCAGGACACGCGCGTCGCCAGGGAGGCACGGGCGGCAGCGGTGCTCGGCACACGAGCAACGGCTCTGGAGAGCTCGTCGAGGGCGTCGACCAGGTCGGGCACGTCCGAGGAGTGCAGCCTGCCGAGCGCGGAAGCCGCCTCGACGCCGCGGGCCTCCTCGAGGGCGATGAGCCCTTCGGTCGACCAGGCGACCACTTGCGGAACGGGGATACCGGATCGGCCCCAGGCACCGTGCTGCTCGACGAGGCGCTCCGTGAGGTGGGGACGCACGATCTTGAGCCAGGTGGTGCCCTCGTCCGAAGCCATGCGCACCACGGCGCGCCGCGTCGGGCGGTAGCTGGCCACCCGCAGGTCGAGTGCGGCGTGGGAGAGGCCGAGACGCTCCAGCAGCACGGAGGCGGCGGAGGGGAAGACGGCCGCGGGCAGCGCCGGCAGCTCGGGGTCGCGCGGATAGACCCAGACGTCGAGGGTCCCCACGTCGCTGCTCAGTCGGAGCACGCCCTCGCGCTCGCCCGATCGAGGGTCGAGGTGGAGGTAGACCGTCTGGTCGTCGACGGCACCGCTCGGAGACCGCCAGCGCACCCGGTATCCGACCACCCATCCGTCATCGACAGGCTCGCCTCCGCGGTGCTCGCAGTCCTCCAGCTCCACGCCGAGCGCGGCGGACACGGCCTCGAGCGCGGCGAGGTCGCCCGGGATCACCCGCTCAGTCGTCGCCGTCATCGTGCCCACCGTCGTCGCCCCCGTCGTCATCGTCGTCGTCGGGAGGAGGCGCCGGTGGTGCCGGATCCACCGGCGGAGCCGGGACCGGGGCAGAGGGCGCAGGGGCCTCGGATCCTGCTGGCGGCGCGGAGGGCGACGGAGTCGCCGGGATCGTCGGCGAGGGAGTGGGCACCGGCGTGACGACGATGGGGGAGACCCCGCTCGGGGCACGGGAGGAGTCGGACGGGAGGATGACCCCCGCGAGCGCCGCGGACCCGACCGCGACCACCGCCACGGCGACGATCGCGGCGGTCGATCCGGCCCGGCGCATGCTCCCATCCTCGCCGCGAGCAGGGCGGCGGGGGTCGCAGATGAGGAGACTCTCACGCAGAACGAGGGGCGGTGCGGAAATCGTCCGCACCGCCCCTGTCACGCGATCAGCGCTTCGGACCCTTGCCGGGGTGGAAGTCGTACTCCCACTCCGTCTCGGCGTCCGCCGGGAAGAACCACCACTCCTCGGGCTCCGCGGTGATGGTCACCGCACGCTTCTCGCCGGGGTAGGTGCCCGGCTCGATCGCCTCGCCATTCAGCAGGTACCGCACGCCGTCGACCTCCGGGATGGTGAAGCTGTCCTTCGGCACCCCCGGCTTGTCGGTGAACACCGGCGCCTCGGGCGTGACTTCGGTCGTCAACAGCGGGACCTGCGACCAGTCCATGTCGCTCGCGAGATAGAAGCCCGGGTAGCTCGGCTGGTTGTAGGTCGTGTTCTGACGGGCCACCTCTGCGCGGTACTGGATGTCGTGCATGAGCGTGTACAGCTTGCGATCGGTCAGCTCGGTGCTGAAGTAGATGCGCAGCTCCGAGCTGTCGGCGGTGCGCACCAGCAGCTCCTCGCGCCAGTCGCCGAACACGTCGGCCACCAGACCGGGGTTGCCCTTCGTGCCGTTGCTGGTGCGGGTGTCGGTCGCCGTCAGCAAGCGCCCTCTGGTCCAGTCGTCGATCGTGACGTTCTGGTTGCCCGAGCCGTTCACCAGCTGGGTCGAGCCGTCGGCCGCCCAGCGGATGCTCTGGTTCGTGCCGGGGATGCGCGAGCCGAGGTCGGCGCCCTGCGCCGTCTGCAGCCGCACCGCCCAGGTCTCGAGACCCGGGACATCCGTTCGCACGTCGCCGACCATGCCGCGTCCGGTGTCCCGGCCGGTGTACCCGCCGTGGATCACCTCGCCGGTCGCCGCGTCGCGCAGAGCGTAGCCGTACGGCGCGTACGCACCGCCTTCGTGCACGGTGAAGATCTCGAGGCCCGGCCGCGCGGGGTCGATGTCGGTCACGTGCATGGCGTCGCCATGACCCAGTCGCGCCTCGACGCCGGGCGTCGCGCTCTGCGGCGGCATCGTGTCGAACGAGCTGTAGAGCAGGCTGCCGTCGTCGTCGATGGTCGCCGAGCCGTAGACGATCTCGTGCTTGTCGTCGCCGTCGACATCAGCTGCAGACAGCGAGTGGAAGCCCTGCGTCGTGATCGTGCCGAACTCCGGGTCGGTGCCGTCTCGACCGTGCGGACCGTCGTTGAAGGGGTTCGTCAGCGGCACGTGTCCGCTGTCGACGTACCAGCGCTCGGTGAGCTCCTCGCCGTCCCAGTCGTAGGCGACGATGGTCGACCGGGTGTAGTAGCCGCGGGCGAAGATCGCCGAGGGGTGCTGACCGTCGAGGTAGGCGACGCCCGCGATGAAGCGGTCGTTGCGGTTGCCGGGCTCGATGCGCGACATGGCGTAGTCGCCCCACATCAGGCCGTCGTCGCCGCGGGCCGGCTTGTAGTGCTCGGTGGCGAGCTCGGCGCCGGTGGCTCCCTCGAACACCGTCAGGTACTCGGGACCGCTCAGCACGAAGCCCTCCACGTTGCGCAGCACGTTGCGGGAGCTGCGGCTCGGGGCGTAGACGTCGACGAAGTGGTTCGCGAGCTCGGTGGCGGCTTCCGTCGAGAGCGGGTACTCGTGCGTGACGGGGATGCCCCACGCCTCCTCGAGGGTCGCGGGCCAGTTGCCTGCGACGACCTCGGGGTGCTCGTGCCAGCCCTCGAAGAGGGTGACGAGGCTGTCGAAGTAGCCCTGCTTGGTGATGCGGTAGTCGTCGGCGTGGGTCACGCCGGCCGCGACATCGTCCTCGGGGAGGGTGATGAACGCGCTCCCGCCACCCGCGAGGGTCCGGGTGCCCGGAGCGGTCTTCGCCATGATCTCCGAGCGGCCGTCGCCGTCGAAGTCGAACACCATGAACTGGGTGTAGTGCGCGCCGGCGCGGATGTTCACGCCCAGGTCGATCCGGTGCAGCAGCGTGCCGTCAGCCTCGTAGGTGTCGAGGTACACGTTGCCCGTGTAGCCGACCTGGGAGTTGTCCTTCGCGTTCGACGGGTCCCACTTGACGACGTACTCGTAGTCGCCGTCGCCGTCCATGTCGCCGACGCTCATGTCGCCTGCGGAGTAGGTGTAGGTCTCGCCGGTCGGCGTGACGCCGCCCGCCGGCTTCTGCAGCGGCACCGTGGCGTAGCCGGTCGTGAGCGGCGTGACGCCGGCCGACCGGTCGCCCTCCACGCCGTTCACCACGGGAGCGACCGAGTAGCTCGCACTGCCGTCGGCACCCGCGTCGAGGAAGTTCGTGCTGTCGGTGACCTCGGCGACGCGCTCGTCGCCGCGGTAGACCGCGAAGGTCGCACCGGTCAGGCCGCTGTCGCCGGAGCCGGTGGCTTCGGAGCCGAGCAGTCGCCAGCTGAGGAAGACGCCCTCGCTCGTGGTGGTCGCCACGAGGCCGCGGTCGAGGCGCTCGAGCTGGGGCACCGAGGCTGGCGCGTCGTCGCCATGCGAGGCGAAGGCGGGGGAGGCGGAGAACACGAGCGCCGCGGAAGCGACCGCGACCGTGCCCGTTCTGAGGGCAGAGGTGAACCGATTCATCGTTGAATACCACTCCTTTGGGGAAACGCTTTCCGCGTCACCGCATACGGTAACCCCCCGAACTGGGGCAGTCAACGGCGGGACCGACGGAGCCGCCGTCCGCCCGGCCGACCCCCGAACGCGGCTGCCCCACGACATCGATGGCACGAACGGATGCAGCAGGTCGTTGTCGCCGGGCAGCCGCGTTCCCCCAAGCGTGAAGGAGGAGGCACCGATCCGGGAGGCGGGCACCGTGTCACCCGTGCACCCACCGGGGCTCGCCGTTCCCCGGGCGCGAGGCGGAGCGGAACGCCGCGCCATCCGCATAGAATCGACGCACCGACACCGATCCGGCCATCACCGGGGAGTCCTCGGAAGAACAGCGCTCCGGCGCCCAGTAGAACCGAGCGGGCAGGCCCGTCACAGCCGACAACGAGCGGTCGTCCCCGGAGTCCCGGGAGCGGCAAGCGAGGTGGTACCGCGGCATCCGTCGTCCTCGTGCAGTCAGCGCGAAACAGGAGTGAGATGGCCTACCCCAAGGGCTCGGACGAGCCGGTTCCCGCGAGCCCCCGCTTCCCGGAGATCGAACGGCGCGTGCTCGCGTTCTGGAAGCGGGACGGCACCTTCCAGGCCTCGATCGACCGGCGCGAGGGTGCCGAGGAGTGGGTGTTCTACGACGGACCCCCGTTCGCCAACGGCCTGCCGCACTACGGGCACCTCCTGACCGGCTACGCGAAGGACCTGTTCCCGCGCTTCCAGACCATGCGCGGCAAGCAGGTGCACCGCCGGTTCGGCTGGGACACCCATGGTCTTCCCGCCGAGCTCGAGGCGGAGCGCCAGCTCGGCATCACCGACAAGAGCCAGATCGAGGAGATGGGCATCGCCGCCTTCAACGGCGCCGCGCGCGACGCCGTGCTGCGCTACACGAAGGAGTGGGAGGACTACGTCACCCGCCAGGCGCGCTGGGTCGACTTCGAGAACGACTACAAGACGCTCGACATCTCCTTCATGGAGAGCGTCATCTGGGCCTTCAAGCAGCTGCACGACAAGGGCCTCGCCTACGAGGGCTACCGCGTGCTGCCGTACTGCTGGCGCGATCAGACCCCGCTCTCCAATCACGAGCTGCGGATGGACGACGACGTCTACAAGATGCGGCAGGACCAGTCGGTCACCGTCACCTTCCCGCTCGTGGGGATGAAGGCCGAGGCGCTCGGCCTCACCGGGGTGCGCGCCCTCGCCTGGACGACGACCCCGTGGACGCTTCCGACGAACGCCGCACTCGCGGTGGGTCCCGAGATCGAGTACGGCGTGCTGCGCTCCGGGCCGCTCGGGGCGGGCGACGGCAGTGAGGAGGGCGTCGCCCAGTACCTGCTCGCGGTCGACACCATCCCCGCGTACGCGAAGGACCTCGGCTACGAGTCGGCGGATGCCGCGCTCGCCGCGATCCAGCAGCGCCACCTCGGCCGCGACCTCGGCGGCATCACCTACGAGCGGCTCTGGGACTACTTCGACGACGTCGAGGGCATGGAGAACGCCTGGCAGGTGCTGGTCGCCGACTACGTCGCCACGGGCGAGGGAACCGGCATCGTGCACCAGGCCCCCGCCTACGGCGAGGACGACCAGCTGGTCTGCGCCGCGGCGGGCATCCCGGTGGTCCTCTCGGTGGATGAGGGCGGGCGCTTCCTGCCCGCCGTGCACGACGTGCAGGGACTGCAGGTGTTCGAGGCCAACAAGCCGCTCACCCAGAAGCTCCGGCGCGAGAACCGGCTGCTGCAGGTGCGCAGCTACGAGCACTCGTACCCGCACTGCTGGCGCTGCCGCAATCCGCTGATCTACAAGGCCGTGTCGAGCTGGTTCGTGCGGGTGCCCGAGTTCCGCGACCGGATGGGCGACCTCAACCAGGAGATCAACTGGGTGCCCGGCAACGTCAAGGACGGGCAGTTCGGCAAGTGGCTCGCCGGTGCGCGCGACTGGTCGATCTCGCGCAACCGCTACTGGGGAAGCCCCATCCCGGTGTGGAAGAGCGATGACCCCGCTTACCCGCGGATCGACGTCTACGGCTCGCTCGACGAGCTGGAGCGCGACTTCGGCGTGCGCCCGACCGACCTGCACCGGCCGTACATCGACGAGCTGACCCGGCCGAACCCCGACGACCCCACCGGCCGCTCGACGATGCGCCGCATCCCCGACGTGCTCGACGTGTGGTTCGACTCCGGGTCGATGCCGTTCGCCCAGGTGCACTACCCGTTCGAGAACCAGGAGTTCTTCGAGGCGCACAACCCGGCCGACTTCATCGTCGAGTACATCGGGCAGACCCGCGGCTGGTTCTACACGTTGCACGTGCTGTCGACGGCGCTGTTCGACCGGCCCGCGTTCCGCAACGTCATCAGTCACGGCATCGTGCTGGGCTCGGACGGCCAGAAGATGTCCAAGTCGCTGCGCAACTACCCGGATGTCTCCGAGGTCTTCGACCGGGACGGCTCGGATGCGATGCGCTGGTTCCTGATGGCGAGCTCCGTCATCCGCGGCGGCAACCTCGTCGTCACCGAGGAGGGCATCCGTCAGGGGGTGCGGGAGCTGCTGCTGCCGCTCTGGAGCACGTACTACTTCTTCACCCTGTACGCGAACGCCGCAGGGTACGAGGCCGAGCGGCGCACCGACTCGACGAACGTGCTCGACCGCTACCTGCTCGCCAAGACGCACGACGTGCTCGCCGAGGTCACCCGTCACCTGGAGGACTTCGACAGCCCGCTCGCCGCGCAGGCGCTGCGCGACTTCGGCGACGTGCTCACCAACTGGTACGTGCGCCGTTCGCGTGACCGGTTCTGGTCGGGCGACGACCGCGACGCATTCGACACCCTCTTCACCGTGCTCGAGGCGCTGACTCGAGCTGCCGCGCCGTTGCTGCCGCTCGTCACCGAGGAGATCTGGAAGGGGCTGACCGGAGGCCGCAGCGTGCACCTCGAGGACTGGCCGGACGCCGACGCGTTCCCGGCGGATCCTGCGCTCGTCACGGCGATGGACCGCATCCGCGAGATCGCGTCGAGCGGGCTGGCGCTCCGCAAGGCGCGCGGGCTGCGCGTGCGGCTGCCGCTGTCCCGGCTCACCGTCGTGACGGAGGAGCCGGCGGCGCTCGAGCCGTTCGCCGCGATCCTGCGCGACGAGCTGAACCTCAAGCAGGTCGCCCTCGAGCACCTCGAGGAGGACAGCCTGGAGCGCTTCGGCATCACCCGGCGCCTGAGCGTCAACGCGCGCGCCCTCGGGCCGCGCCTCGGCCGGGAGGTGCAGCGCGTCATCCAGGCCTCGAAGGCGGGCGACTGGACCACCGACGGCGAGACCGTCGTCGTGGGCGGCACGCCGCTCGAGCCGGGGGAGTACGAGCTGCAGCTGGAGGCCGCCGAGGCGTCGAGCGCGATCGCGTTCCTCTCGGGCAGCGGCTTCGTGCTGCTCGACACCGAGACGACGCCAGAGCTCGAAGCCGAGGGCCTCGCTCGGGACGTCATCCGTGCCATCCAGGACGCCCGCAAGAGCGCCGGATTCGAGGTGAGCGACCGCATCCGTCTGTCGGTGCACGGCGCGGACGCCGGCGACATCGCCGCGCTCGACGCCTTCTCGACGATGATCTCGGATGAGACACTGAGCACCGGGACGAGCTTCGTCGCGGTCGCCGACCCCGCCACGGCGGCAGCGGTCGACTCCGCCGCGGGCGGCTGGCGCAGCACCGTGAAGCGCGGGCAGTACTCGAATCGCGGCGAACTCGTGATCGACGTGTGGAAGGCGGCACCGGTCGATGTCTGACGATCAGAGGGACGACGACTTCGAGGGCTTCGACCCCGACAATTTCGGCCCGCCCCGCGACGACGCCCACGATGACGAGGTCGACGACCTCGACGGACTCGAGGACATCGAGTACCAGGCGGATGCGGACGCCGTCTACGACGCGCTGCTCGCGCGGGTCGGAGAGGCGGCTCCGCAGCCCCGCCTCGATGCGACCCGCAGGGCGGTCGAGCTGCTGGGCGACCCGCACCGGGCCGCCCCCGTCGTGCATGTGACCGGCACCAACGGCAAGACCTCGACGAGCCGCATGATCGAGGGCATCCTGCGGGCCTACGGACTGCGCACCGGACTGCTGACGAGCCCGCACCTGCGACGGGTCAACGAGCGGATCGTGATCGACGGGCTGCCGATCTCGAACCGCGCCCTCGCCGCGAACTGGCAGGACATCCAGCCCTACCTCGAGCTCGTCGACTCGGAGCTCGGTGAGGCGGGGGACGAGCCGCTCACCTTCTTCGAGGCGCTGACGGTGCTCGCCTTCGCGAGCTTCGCCGACGCGCCCGTGGACGTCGTCGTGCTCGAGGTCGGCATGGGCGGCGAGTGGGACTCCACGAACGTCGCCGACGCGCAGGTCGCGGTGCTGACCCCGATCGCGCTCGACCACACCCAGCGGCTGGGCTCGACGGTCGCGGAGATCGCGCGCACGAAGGCCGGCATCATCAAGCCCGCGTCATCGGTCGTCAGCGCGGCTCAGCAGCCGGACGCGCTGGCCGCGATCCGGGAGGCCGTCGAACTGACGGAGTCCACGCTCGCCGTCGAGGGCACCGACTTCGGCCTGGAGTCGACGACGGTCGCGGTCGGCGGGCAGCTCATCGCCGTGCGCGGCACGGCGGGCGAGTACTCCGACGTGCTGCTGCCCCTGTTCGGCGACCACCAGGCGACCAACGCCGCCCTCGCGATCGCCGCCGTCGAGGCGTTCCTCGGGGTCGAAGGGCGCGGCCTCGTGCCCGAGGTTCTCGAGGAGGGCCTCGCCGCGGTGACCTCGCCCGGGCGGCTCCAGCTCGTCGGCCGGGAGCCGACGGTGCTCGTCGACGCGGCACACAACCCGCACGGCGCCGCCGCGCTCGCCGCAGCTCTGCCGACGTACTTCGGCTTCGACAAGATCGTGGCGGTCATCGGCGTGCTCGGCGACAAGGATGCGACGGGGATCGTGCGGGAGCTCGACGCGGTCGTCGACGAGTTCATCGTCACGCAGCCGGAGTCCGAGCGGGCCGTCGATGCGGATGCCCTCGCGGCGACCGTGGTCGCGATCACCGGCCCCGACCGGGTCACCGTCGAACCCGACCTCCGCACCGCGATGGAGGAGGCGCGCGACCGCGCAGGGTCGAGCGAGCGCGGCGGTGTCGTCGTCACCGGATCGATCGTGCTCGTGGGCGACGTGCTCGCGCTGTCCGAGGACGAGGGCTGGAACGCGTGACGCAGGCCGCCCCGAAGCCGCGCAGGCGCCGGTCGCTCACGGAGTCGCTGCTCTCGATCGCCCTGGGTCTCGAAGCCGTGATGGTGTTCTTCGCGGCCCTGACGGCCTTCGGGCTCAAAGTGCTCGAGCCGGCGGTCGCCTTCGCCGGCGGGGGAGCGCTGCTCGTGCTGCTCGTGCTGGTCGCGGGTCTCCAGCGCTACGCCTGGGGCGTCTGGCTCGGCGCGGCGCTGCAGCTCGTCCTGGTGGCGACCGGGTTCCTGCTGCCGGTCATGTTCTTCGTCGCCGCGATCTTCGTGGCCCTCTGGATCTACTGCTACATCAAGGGGCGTCAGATCGACGCCCGCAACGCCTCCCTCGGCCAGTAAGGAGCCCCTCATGACCACCGCCATCGAAGAGACCCTCGTGCTCGTCAAGCCCGACGGAGTCGCCCGCAACCTGACCGGCGAGATCCTGCGCCGCATCGAGGCGAAGGGCTACTCGCTCGTCGACATCCGCCTCGTGCAGGCCGACCGGGACCTGCTCGCGGCCCACTACGAGGAGCACCAGGGCAAGCCGTTCTACGAGCCGCTCGTGGAGTTCATGCTGAGCGGGCCGGTGGTCGCGATCCGCATCGCCGGCAACCGCGTCATCGAGGGCTTCCGGTCGCTCGCCGGCACGACGGACCCGACGACCGCTGCGCCCGGAACCATCCGCGGCGACCTCGGCCGCGACTGGGGTCTCAAGGTGCAGCAGAACCTGGTGCACGGGAGCGACTCGCCCGAGTCGGCTGCGCGAGAATTGGACCTCTGGTTCCGCTAGCCTGCGGGGCGTGACCGGTAGACCCGATTATCTCTCGGCCTGGCTGGACGACGTCGTCGAGCGCGCCGACTTCTCTGTGCGCCCGATAGACCTCGACGACTCCCGCGAGTGGTCCTGGTCATTCGGCGGCATCCGTCATCGCACGAACCGGTTCTTCTCGGTCGTCGGAGTGCGCTGCGACGAGCTCGGAATCGAACAGCCGCTGCTGGAGCAGCGCGAGGTCGGGACACTCGGGTTCGTTCTCGATCGTCGTGGTGCGCGACCCCGAGTGCTGGCGCACGCGAAGATCGAACCCGGCAACGTCGGCGTGGCGCAGCTGGCCCCGAGCTGCCAGGCGACCGCGAGCAACGCCGCCCGGGTCCATGGCGGCGACGCCCCTCCCCATGTGGAGGAGTTCTACGGAACAGGCACAGCGCGCATCTCCTCGAGCCTGCAGAGCGAGCAGGGCACACGGTTCCTCGACAAGCACAACCGCAACGTCGTCGTCGAGCTGACCGACGATCTGGAGCACGGCGCGGATCATCGCTGGTTCGATGTCGACGAGCTCCTCGAGCTCTCCGCCTCCGATTTCCTCGTCAACACCGACGCGCGCTCGGTGCTCGTCACGACCGACTGGCGGGGGCTGGTCGGCCGCGAGCCGTTCAGCAGGTACCGCGACGGACTGTCCTCGGAGCTCGCTCGCTCCCTCTCTGAGCGAGGCGAGGTCGAAGCAGCACGATCAACGGTGCGGCGGATGCGGGATGATGCGATCCAGCCCCGGCTCGTCGACCTGGATGCGCTGACGGGATGGCAACGCGGCCATCGGGGCGTCTCGCCGAGCGGAGACGGCGCCTTCGATGTCGAGCAGTTCGCTGTCGTCGCGCACGGGCGAGAAGTGGGCCAGTGGGATCAGCCGATGATCTCGAGCCGGTCCGACGGCACCGTCGAGCTGTGGATGGGACGACGGAACGGTCTGCTGCACTTCCTCGTGCGACCCACTCGCGAGCTGGGTCTGCGCAGTCTCGTGGAGCTGGCGCCGACCCTGCAGATTCCGCCAGGAGAATCGGTGCCGCAGGACTGGGGCCGACCGGCTGGTGCGGTCGAGGTCGCCTCGGCGTCGGAGTCCGACGAGGGCGGGCGGTTCTATCGCGACGCATCCCGCTACAGCCTTGTGGATGTGGGAGAGCTCGACGAACGGCCGGACGGGACGATCGCCCTTCCCCTCGGGGGCGTCGTCGAGCTGCTACGGGAAGGCTCGTGGTTCACGAACGAGGCGAGGAGCGCGTTCTCGCTCCTGCTGCAACGGTTGTGACGACCCTCAGGGTGCAGAGCGTCCTGTTCCGTGCAGAGCCTGCGGCCGTGCTCAGGGCGCGGGAGGCGCTGCGCGTCGCCGCGCTGGTCGCAGCGGAGCGCGGACTGCTCACCCTGCCGGTGCAGCTGGCGTACGGCGATTGCGCGCCCTCGGGGCCGCTGTCGCTCAGGAGCGACGACGTGCTCGAGGTGCACTACACCGACTTCGGCGCGAACCTGGGTCCCAGTGCGGGTCACAACCGGCTCTCGGCTGACGCGCTCTTCGACGTGTTGTTCCTGCTCGGGCCCGACATCCTCGCCGCCCCCGATGCGCTCGCGCTCTTGCTCGAAGCGCTCGACGACCGCCGAACCGCCATCGTCGAGGCGCGGCAGCTGCCCTTCGACTCGGAGAACGAGTTCGACCGGACTACCGGGATGCGTTCCTGGGGCACCGGGGCATGCCTCATGATCAGGGGCGAAGCCTGGCGTGCCGTGCGTGGTTACGACGCGGAGCATTTCTTCCTGTACTGCAACGACGTCGACTTGTCGTGGCGCATCCGGACGGCCGGGTGGTCGTGCCTGTACCAGCCTGCGGCGGCGGTGTTCCACGACAAGCGCCCGGATGGCGATCTCGTGCTCGCGGCCACCGACTTCGTCGAGCAGCACGCGACGCTCGGGAGGCTGATGCTGCTTTCCGCGTGGGGCGGCGAGGAGCAGCTCGAGCTCACTCTCGACTACTGCGACCGCGAAGGCAGGCCCGGGGAGCGCCGCGGCGCGGCGGAATTCCGGGCCCGCAGAGACGCGGGTCGGCTGCCGGCAGCACGCGACGCTGCACTGGTGGCTCACGACCTCCGGCTTCCGCGCTACTCGGCGAGCCGGTTCTGATGACCCTGGAGCCGCTCGCGCTACTGGTACGGGGCGCGCCGGGCCCTGACCTGGCGCTCGGCCTCACCGCGCAGACCGATGATCGCTTCGTCGTCGTGGGCGAGCCGACCGGTGGACCGTACCTGCGGCTCTCGCCGGGCGACATCCCCATGGCGCACCTCGTCGAGACCGTGAACGCCGCCCGCGCGGGAGGTGCGGATGCCGTGGTCGCTCTCGCACGGTGGGTGCCCACCGAGGAGACCAGGGTCCTCGGTCGCCGGGGGAGGGTGCGCTCGGGGCTTCCGGTCGCCGCCCCGCAGCATGTCCGCTGGCAGGGCGCGAGGCGTGCGCGATGGGTGGTCGACGCGGCTGCGGTCGCCTGGCTCGGTGCGGGCGCTCCCACCGCGCCTGAGGTCCTCGAGGACCTCCTGGTGCTCCGCACCTCTCCGGAGCCGCCGCTCGAGGGCGAACTGGGTCCTGACGGCTCGGGCCTGGCGCGGGAACGGTGGGTCTCCGAAGTCAGGGGAGCCTCCGGTCCATGGCAGGAGTCGCACCTCGACGATGAAGCCGCGCGGTCCTACCGTCGCAGGCATCGGTCAGGGATGACCGAGGTCGAGGTCCTGAACGCCGCGATCGCCGACCCGGTGTGGCGGCTCTGGCACCGCGTGCGTGGGCTTGCTGTGCAGCAGGAGCGTTCGACAGATCTCGACCGCACCGCGGCTCTCGACGCCTTCGCCGAGCTGACAGCGACCCGTTCGTGGCGGCTCACTCATCCGCTCGGATGAACGACGAACTAGAAGAGCGACCCCAGCACGTCCAGCCGCCACTGGGCGAGGATCGCGATGACGAGGTAGCTGCCGAGCGTGATGAGAGGCACCCACTCGTAGGCGCCGGCGAAGAACCGACGAGCGCCTTCCGGCACCGGGATCGTGCCGTTCGAGAGGTTGCGCAGCGTCACCGCCCAGAACATCGGGATCGTCGCCACCCAGACGACCATGCACCACGGGCAGAGGGTGAAGATCGCGAAGAGGCTCTGGCCGATCAGCCAGATCACGAACGCGAGCGCGCCCGCGAGTCCCACGTTGAAGGCGATCCAGAACCAGCGGGCGAACCGCGCTCCGGCCAGCAGCGCGACGCCCACCGCGATGGGGGCGACGAAACCACCCAGGCCCCACAGCGGGTTGGGCACGCCGAAGAACACCTCGCCCTGCCACTGACCCAGGTTCTTCCCGCACTGGATGAGGATGCTGAGGTCGCAGGCCAGTGGAGCGTCCGGGTTCTCGAGGATCGCGATCTTCTCGAGCGTGAGCGCGAACGCCGCGATCCAGCCCGCCAGACCGCCGACGATGAGGAGGACCGCGAGGGCGATCGGGCGTCTGGCGGCGGGGGCGTCGGTCACGAGGATGGATTATGGCACGGTGCCGGTCACGGCCTCCTGAGCATCCGTGGGATAATCTGAGGGAAGTCGACCGGGCCGCGCTCGGATCGACGCCAGAGAAGGCTTACCGGGCATACCGGGCCACGGATGCGGACAGACCCGCCATCGTGTCGGATAGCGAGTTCCGAGAGTGTCGTGAGAGGGCACACGGGCGAGGGAAGCGCAGTGCGCCCCGGACCCCCGAGAACATGTGGATGCGGATCGCGAGACGCGAACCGCTCGAGGATTCCGGGCAGGCGGCGCGGTCGGCTCGCCCGGGTAGGAGTGCACCAGCGATGGTGGAGACGAACGAAGGAAACACGCCAGGAGCCCCCCGACGACGCCGTCTCTTCGGCAGGCGCGCGTCGAGCGACGGAGCAGCGCAGTCGACGGGACCGGTGGAGCAGCAGGCGCCCGCCGAGGCCCCGCCCGCGACGGACATCGTTCCCGAGCGGGTGCGGCGGTCTGCACCGAGGGCTGCCGCAGCGCACGTGAACAGCGCCGACATCGGCGTGCCGCCGATCGACGCCTCCGCGGTCGACGGGTCGGTCCAGCCGACCGGCGCTGTCGCGGAGGAGACTCCGGTCTCTCCCGCGGCTCAGGCGGCCGAGGAGCAGGCGCCCGAGGCTCCCGCTGAGGACGCGCTTGCCGACGAGAAGGAGACCGGCCCCTCCGGCCGGTGGGCGATCCCCAACTTCCCCGAGCGACTCACGACGACGTCGCTGATCTTCCACGCGCCCGACGTGCCGCCGCTTCCGGCGCTGCCGACGACCGAGCGCCCCGTGGACGACGACGAGCAGAGCGGCACGGTGCGCAAGCGCACCCGTCGCCGCTCGGGTGAGGATGCGCGGGCAGGCGACGACGCTCCGAACACGGTCGTCAAGGTGCGCGAGGCGCGTCCGCCGGCGCCGGTCAGCAACGAGCCCACCCGGGTCAAGGGCTCGACGCGGCTCGAGGCGAAGAAGCAGCGCCGTCGCGACGGCCGGGACGCCGGGCGCCGCCGTCCAGTCGTCACCGAGTCGGAGTTCCTGGCCCGCCGGGAGAGCGTCGACCGCGCCATGGTCGTGCGCTCGCGCAACGGCCGCATCCAGATCGCCGTGCTCGAGGACGGCGTGCTCGTCGAGCACTACGTCGCCCGGTCGCAGGAGGCGAGCCTCATCGGCAACGTCTACCTCGGTCGCGTGCAGAACGTGCTGCCGAGCATGGAGGCCGCCTTCGTCGACATCGGCCGCGGCCGCAACGCGGTGCTCTACTCCGGCGAGGTCGACTGGGATGCGGTGGAGACCGGCAACCAGCCGCGCCGCATCGAGCTCGCGCTGAAGCCGGGGGACAAGGTCCTCGTGCAGGTCACGAAGGATCCGGTCGGGCACAAGGGCGCTCGACTCACGAGCCAGGTCTCGCTTCCCGGTCGCTACCTCGTCTACGTGCCGAACGGCTCGATGAGCGGCATCAGCCGCAAGCTCCCCGACACCGAGCGTGCGCGCCTCAAGAAGATCCTCAAGGAGGTGCTGCCCGAGAACGTGGGCGTGATCGTGCGCACCGCCGCCGAGGGCGCCACCGAGGAGCAGCTGACCCTCGACGTCAACCGCCTCACTGCGCAGTGGGCCGAGATCAGCAAGCAGGTCGAGTACGTGCAGGCGCCCGCGCTGCTGCACTCCGAGCCCGACCTGCTGATCAAGATCATCCGCGACGTGTTCAACGAGGACTTCCAGCGCCTCGTGATCGCCGGCGACGACGCGCAGGAGACGATCGAGAGCTACCTGCGCAACGTGGCTCCCGACCTCCTCGACCGCGTCGAGCGGTACGAGGAGCACGGCGACGCGTTCGACCACTTCCGGGTCTCGGAGCAGATCGACAAGGCGCTCGAGCGCAAGGTCTGGCTGCCGTCGGGCGGCTCGCTCGTGATCGACCGCACCGAGGCGATGACGGTCATCGACGTCAACACCGGCAAGTTCGTCGGCTCGGGCGGCAACCTCGAGGAGACGGTCACCAAGAACAACCTCGAGGCGGCCGAGGAGATCGTGCGTCAGCTGCGGCTGCGCGACATCGGCGGCATCATCGTCGTCGACTTCATCGACATGGTGCTCGAATCGAACCGCGATCTCGTGCTGCGCCGTCTCGTCGAGTGCCTGAGCCGCGACCGCACGAAGCACCAGGTGGCGGAGGTCACGAGCCTCGGCCTCGTGCAGATGACCCGCAAGAAGCTGGGCCTCGGCCTGCTCGAGTCGTTCAGCGAGCCGTGCGAGACCTGCGCCGGGCGGGGCATCATCGTGCACCACGACCCGGTCGTGAAGCACCGTGCGCCGGCCGACCAGGGCAGCGGCGCCGGCTCCGGGCGACGCGCCCGCGGCGGCAAGACGAGCGGCGCGCCGACCGTCAAGAACGGCGTCGGCGGCAACGGCACTCACGCGATCACCGAGGATGTGCGCAACGCGCTCGCCCAGATCGCGGCGAGCACCGTGCACACCGACAGCGCTACCGAGGAGTCCGCGGCACCCGAGGCCCCCGCGGCCGTCGAGGCTCCGGTGCGCGAGGCGCCCGCGAAGCGCCAGCGGAGCCCGCGCGCGAAGGCTCAGCAGCCCGTCGCCGCCGAGAAGCCGGCCGTCGAGGTCGAGCCCGAGCCCGTCGAGAGCGAGTCGGTCGCGATCCTCGACATCCCGCTTCCTGCGACCTCCCGTCAGCAGCGTCGGCTGAGCGAGCAGGACGCCGAGCAGCTGCTCGACTCCGTGCTCGGCGCGCTACCCGAGCCGAAGCAGCCCGGTCAGGGTCGCACGCGGGGTTCCCGCCGGGCGAGCGCTCCGGCCGGCCGCACCGGCGCGACGGACGCAGCCGAGGACTGAACGCCTGAGGGCGCGGGCTTCGAGCTCGCGCCCCGGGCTGTCAGAGCCCGCGCTTCTCCCGCTGCGTGACCCGCAGGCCGCTCGCGGCCAGACGCGTCACGAGCTGCCGCACCGTGACCGGCTCCGCGCCCAGCGCGACGAGCTCGTCGTACCGCTCGCGCGGAACGTCGTAGTGGTCGCGGTCGAAGGAGCGGCGCGGAAGGCCCGCCCGCGAGGCGAAAGCGTGCAGCTCCTCGAGCGAGGTGTCGCTGACCAGGTGGCCCCATAGAGTGTCGTGAGCCGGCCAGATGGGCTGGTCGATCAGCACGGTCATGGCCCTCATGGTAGGCCCGCCGGGAATGACGACGGATGACGGGAACGGTCGGTGCCACCACGCGGGTGCGAGGCTGGTTTCCCGCGCTCGTCGCGTCCGCGGGCGTGCTCCTCTTCGTTCTCGCCCGCACGGCCCTGGATGTGGCTCTGACCGCGCTCGAGATGGCGGTGTACCCGGGCAGCAGCGCCAGTCCGTGGACCGGGTGGTGGTGGAACCTCGGATACACCGAGCTCGCCTTCTGCCTGGGGCTGTTCCTCGCACTCTGGCTCCTGGCACCGATAGGCGCGCAGCTGCGCCTCGCGCACGTCGTCACGCGCGTGCTCCTCGACGTGCTCGCCGCCACGGTGCTCGCCCTCGTCGTCGCGTTCTTCCTCGGACCCGACTGGGGCAGGGTCGGCCTCGTCGACCTGGGGGCGACCGGCGTGAGCTTCGGCCTGCGCGCGCTCGCGCAGCTCGTCGCGGCAGCCGCGCACGCGGCGATCGACACCGCGACGCAGCTGCTCCCGGCCGCGCTGCTCGCCGGCGTCCTGCTCTGGCTGTGGTCGCGATCCAGGCCGGCGCGACGCGACGCGCCGGGTCTCGTCGACCGCGTTTGACCGCATCCGCCTGCATCGACTATTCTTGACCGTTGGCGTTGCCGGGCTGTGCCCGAATACCGCGCCGAAGTCTTCTCGACCGGGATCGAACTCCGGACGAGGCATCCGATAGTGAGGGACAACCCAGTGGTTTACGCGATTGTGCGCGCGGGCGGGCGCCAGGAGAAGGTCGAGGTGGGCACCATCGTGACCCTCGACCGCATCGCCGCCGACAACGACGGCAACATCGAGCTCAGCCCGCTGCTGCTCGTCGACGGTGACAAGGTCACCCACGACGCGAAGGACCTCGCCAAGGTCACCGTCAAGGCCGAGGTGCTCGGGGACCTGCGCGGTCCGAAGATCGTCATCCAGAAGTTCAAGAACAAGACCGGGTACAAGAAGCGTCAGGGCCACCGCTCCGAGCTCACCCGCGTCAAGATCACCAGCATCAAGTAGGGGCTGACAGACATGGCACACAAGAAGGGCGCAAGCTCCACCCGCAACGGTCGCGACTCGAACGCGCAGCGCCTCGGCGTCAAGCGCTTCGGCGGCCAGGTCGTCAACGCGGGCGAGATCATCCTCCGCCAGCGCGGCACCCACTTCCACCCCGGCGTGAACGTCGGCCGTGGCGGCGACGACACCCTGTTCGCGCTCGCGGCCGGTGCCGTCGAGTTCGGCACCAAGGGCGGCCGCAAGGTCGTCAACATCGTGGCGGCCGGCTGACGCCGACCCCCGTTCCACTTCCGCGAGGGCGAGCTTCGGCTCGCCTTCGTGCTTTTGTACCGCTCGTGAGGAGCTGACGGCATGGTCTCGTTCGTCGACCAGGTCACCCTGCACCTGCGCGCAGGTCACGGTGGCAACGGATGCGTGTCCGTGCGCCGTGAGAAGTTCAAGCCGCTCGCCGGCCCCGATGGCGGGAACGGCGGCGACGGCGGCGACATCGTGCTGGTCGCCGATCCGCAGGTGACGACGCTGCTCGGCTACCACCGCGCCCCGCACCGCAGCTCCCCGAACGGACAGCCGGGCATGGGCGACAACCGCTCCGGCACGAGCGGCGAGGACGTCGAGCTGCCGGTGCCGATCGGCACCGTCGTGACGGATGCCGACGGGCGCCTTCTCGCCGATCTCGCCGAACCCGGCATGCGGCTCGTCGTCGCACCCGGCGGCCAGGGCGGTCTCGGCAACGCGGCTCTCTCGACGACGAAGCGCAAGGCTCCCGGCTTCGCCCTGCTCGGCACCCCGGGCTTCGAGGGCGACGTGCGCCTCGAGCTCAAGACGGTGGCCGACGTGGCGCTCGTGGGGTACCCGAGCGCCGGCAAGTCGAGCCTGATCGCCGCACTGTCGGCCGCGCGCCCGAAGATCGCCGACTACCCCTTCACGACCCTGCACCCGAACCTCGGCGTCGTGGAGGCGGGGGAGACCCGCTACACCGTCGCCGACGTGCCCGGGCTCATCGAGGGCGCCAGCGAGGGCAAGGGCCTCGGGCTCGAGTTCCTCCGCCACGTCGAGCGGTGCTCCGCGCTGCTCCACGTGCTCGACTGCGGCACCCTCGAGGCCGGTCGCGATCCGCTCAGCGACCTCGACGTCATCCTCGCGGAGCTCGCCGCATATCCGGTGCCCGAGGGACAGCTGCCGCTGCTCGAGCGTCCGCAGCTCATCGCGCTGAACAAGATCGACGTGCCCGACGCCGCTGAGCTCGCCGCCTTCGTGCGTCCCGAGCTCGAGCAGCGCGGGTACCGCGTCTTCGAGATCTCCGCGGTCAGCAGGCAGGGGCTGCGCGACCTGTCGTTCGCCCTCGCCGAGCTGGTCGAGGCCGACCGGGCCGCGAAGCTCGCGGCTCCGCCTGTCGAGCGCATCGTGCTGCGCCCGAGGGCAGTCGACTCCAACGGCTTCACGGTGCGGGTCGAGGGCGGCTCGGCCGGACCGCTCTACCGCATCCTGGGCGCCAAGCCCGAGCGCTGGGTGCAGCAGACCGACTTCACGAACGACGAGGCCGTCGGCTATCTGGCCGACCGTCTCGCGAAGCTCGGCGTCGAGGACGAGCTCGTGCGCGCCGGCGCCGTTCCGGGCGCGACGGTCGTCATCGGCGAGGGCGACGGCGTGATCTTCGACTGGGATCCGACGCTCACGAGCGCCGCAGAACTCATCACCGCTCCGCGAGGCACGGATGCGCGGCTCGACGAGACGAGGCGGGCCACGGCGCGAGCGCGCCGCGAGGCCTACCTCGAGCGGATGGACGCGAAGGCGGCTGCCCGCGCCGAGCTCGAGAGCGAGCGGGCGGCAGGGCTCTGGGTCGACGACGAGGGCTTCGCGGTGCAGCGCGACGGAGAGGACGAATGAGCTCGGAGCGAGGAGCCGCCGTCGCGGCGGCGAAGCGCATCGTCGTGAAGGTCGGCTCGTCGTCGATCAGCGGGCCCAACGCGGGTCAGATCGCCCCGCTCGTCGACGCCCTCGCGACCGCGCACGGTCGGGGAGTCGAGGTCGTGCTCGTCTCGTCAGGCGCCATCGCGACCGGCATCCCCTACCTGCGTCTCGACGGCCGCCCGCAGGACCTCGCCACCCAGCAGGCTGCGGCGGCGGTGGGCCAGAACGTGCTGATCTTCCGCTATCAGGAGAGCCTCGACCGGTACGGGATCGTCGCCGGTCAGGTGCTGCTCACCGCCGGGGATCTCGAGCATCCGACCCCTCGTGGCAACGCGCAGCGGGCCATGGAGCGACTGCTCGCCCTGCGCATCCTCCCCATCGTCAACGAGAACGACACGGTGGCGACGCACGAGATCCGCTTCGGCGACAACGACAGGCTCGCGGCTCTCGTCTCGCAGCTCGTCGACGCCGACCTGCTCGTGCTGCTCTCCGACGTGGACGCGATCTACACCAAGCCCCCGCAGCAGCCCGGCGCGGTGCGCATCGGCCGGGTCGCGGCTGACGACGACCTCGCCGGAATCGAGTTCGGCGACATCGGCTCGGCAGGCGTCGGCACGGGGGGAGCGGGCACCAAGGTCGGCGCTGCGCGGCTGGCCGCAGAGGCAGGCATCCCCGTCATCGTCACCGCGACAGGGCTCGTGGACGACGCGCTCTCCGGTGCCGAGGTCGGCACCTGGTTCGACCCGCGGCCCGGTGCGCCGGCGCACCAGGCGCCCGGAACGACGGGCGCCCCCGGAACTACACTCGAGGCATGACCGACACCGTTCTGGCGACCGCCTCGATCACCGGGCTCTTCGAGCAGGCACGTGCCGCATCCGTGCCACTGGCGACGGCGACGCGGGCGGCCAAGGACGCCGCCCTCGAGGCCATCGCGCAGGGCATCGTCGCGGCGGAGGAGCGCATCGTCCTCGCGAACGACCTCGACCTCGCGAACGGACGCGAGAACGGACTGAGCGCCGCCCTGCAGGACCGGCTGCGCCTCGATGGCGCACGGCTCGCCTCGCTCGCGGAGGCCGTGCGCGAGATCGCGGCACTGCCCGATCCGGTGGGCGAGGTCGTGCGCGGCGGCACGCTGCCGAACGGGGTCACGACGGCGCAGGTGCGCGTGCCGTTCGGCGTGGTCGGGGCCATCTACGAGGCCAGGCCCAACGTGACGATCGACATCGCGGCCCTCGCGCTCAAGAGCGGCAACGCGTCGCTGCTGAGGGGCGGCTCGGCGGCCGAGAACACCAACCGCGAGCTCGTCGCCGTCATCCAGGACGCTCTCGAGTCGACCGGGCTTCCGCGGTTCGCGGTGCAGACCATCGACGACTACGGTCGCGAGGGCGCCAGGCAGCTGATGCGCGCCCGGGGGTATGTCGACGTGCTGGTGCCGCGGGGCAGCGCCCAGCTCATCCAGACCGTGGTGACCGAGTCGACCGTGCCCGTCATCGAGACCGGGGCGGGCGTCGTGCACATCCTGCTCGACGCCTCCGCGGATGCTGCGATGGCAGCGGACATCGTGCACAACGCGAAGGTGCAGCGTCCCAGCGTCTGCAACGCGGTCGAGACGCTGCTCGTGCACGAGGCCGCCGCGGACCGCGTCCTGCCCCAGGTGCTGCAGCGGCTTCGCGAGAGCGGGGTCACGCTCCACGCCGACGAGGCGACCCGTGCGGTGTTCCCGGATGCTCTGCCCGCCACCGACGAGGACTGGGCGACCGAGTACCTCTCGCTCGACCTCGCCGTGAAGGTCGTCAGCGGCCTCGACGAGGCGATCGACCACATCCGCCGGTACTCGACCCACCACACCGAGTCGATCGTGACGGCGGACCTCGCGAACGCCGAGCGGTTCCTCGCGGAGGTGGACTCGGCCGTCGTCATGGTCAACGCGTCGACCCGCTTCACCGACGGCGGCGAGTTCGGCTTCGGTGCCGAGGTCGGCATCTCCACCCAGAAGCTCCATGCGCGCGGACCGATGGGCCTGCCCGAACTGACCAGTACGAAGTGGGTCGTGCGGGGTTCGGGTCAGGTGCGCGGCTAGAATCGTTCCGACCCCGACCGGAGGATGTCCATGTCGTTGCTTGCCACCGCCGTGCTCGAGCGCCACGAGGAGCTCGCGCCGCTGCTGATGCCTCCGCTCGCCTTCGCCGGCATCGCTGCGGTGATCTTCATCGCTCTCGCGGTCGTCACCTACTCCTACCGCGACGTGGCGAACCGGCACCGCAGCAAGGGCGAGTCGGGCGACGGCGCATCGCTGCACTAGGCGGCATGGCCGGCAGCGAGCCGGCGGCCCGTCGGCCGCGCATCGGCATCATGGGCGGCACGTTCGACCCGATCCACCACGGGCACCTCGTGGCTGCGAGCGAGGTCGCGATGTCGTTCGACCTCGACGAGGTCGTCTTCGTGCCCACGGGGCGGCCCTGGATGAAGCCGGATGCCACGTCGAGCGAGCACCGCTACCTGATGACGGTCATCGCGACGGCCTCCAATCCGCGCTTCTCGGTCAGTCGGATCGACATCGACCGCAACGGTCCCACCTACACGATCGACACGCTGCGGGACGTGCGAGCGATGCATCCCGACGCCGAGCTGTTCTTCATCACCGGCGCGGATGCCGTGGCTCAGATCCTGGAGTGGAAGGACGTCACCGAACTCTGGGAACTTGCACATTTCGTGGCGGTATCCCGCCCGGGACACGCCCTCACCATTAGTGATCTGCCGCAGCAGGGCGTAAGCTCGCTCGAGGTACCCGCCCTTGCGATATCCTCGACGGATTGCCGTGAACGGGTAGGCCGGGGGTCCCCGGTCTGGTATTTGGTTCCCGATGGTGTCGTTCAGTACATCGCCAAACACCATCTGTATCGGAGTTAGACATGACCACCTTCCATGAGTCGCAGCCGCAGAGTCGGCGCGCGGTTCGGCAGAGTGAGCGTGACTCGAATCCGGATGGCGCTCCCTCGTTCGGCGAGTTCGCCGACCAGCCCGAGCAGGGCTCCTCGTTCTTCTCCGGGGGCACCTACCGCCCCGACGCCGGGCGCGCGTCCGAGGAGGGCCAGCCCGCCGGTCGGCGTGCCCGTGCCGCCGAGCCGCCCGCGGAGCCCCTGACCTACACGACGCAGAACCGCTCGGCTGTCCCGTCCTATGACGGCCCGTCGTTCCGCAACCGTCCGGCTCCGACGGTGGACACGCCGACGGAGGCGATCCCCGCCCAGGAGGCTCCCGCCTACCGAGTGCGTGATTTCAGCCCCGAAGGGCGCCGGTCGGCGCCCGCGTGGACGCCGCCGCAGGCCGGTGCCAAGGACCTCGACTACCACACCTCCGGATCGAGCGCGCTCGCATCCGCACCGCCTCCCGTCGTCCGGTCAGCGCCTCCGATCGAGCCTCCGACCGCATCGCCGGAGCAGACCTTGACGCGTCGTGAGCTGCGCGCCCTGCGTGCGCAGGTGGATGCCGGCGACCAGGCCGAGGCTCCTGCCCGTCCCACCCCCGCGACGGCGGATGCTCTCGACACCATCCTCATGTCCGGTCCGATCGAGCTGCCGATGCTCGCCGGGCTGGCACCCGCCGACGCCGCTGCGGCATCCGATGCTGCAGCCTCGGTGGCGGCAGCCTCGACTCCGGTCCCTCCGGTAACCGCTGCTCCGTCGAGTGCGGACGACGCTCCGGCCGACGCCGGTCAGACCGGGCCCACCGCCGTCGCCCCTGCACCGATCGTGGAGCAGGCGCCGATCGTGGAGCAGGCGCCCACCGAGGCCGCCGCTCCCGTCGCGGATTCTCCCTTCCCGTCCCGTCGTGCCCGCCGTCGCGCCGAGCAGGCCGGTGAGCCGCAGGTGGCGCCGACCGACAGCTCGGCTCGCGACGAGCCGCCCGCTCTCGTCGAGCCGGGTCAGCGCGCCGACATCGGTCTGCCGCCGGCACCTACGGCAGCGCTCGAGACCCTGTTCGGCGACGCCGCGCGGACCGATGATGCGGCCCAGACTCGCGCCGGAGCTCCGTCCCACGACGCGCAGCAGTCGGAAGACACCGTGCAGTCGGAAGACACCGGGCAGTCGGAAGACGCCGTGCAATCGGAAGACGCCGAGCAGTCGGGGGACGGCGAGCAGTCGCCCGCCGGCGCCGGCCCGGTCTCCGCCGCTCCGACGACTCCGATTGCCGACGCGCCGGCTCCGTCGCCGAAGGACGCGCCCGACGTGTTCGGAGTGCTGTTCGGCGGCAAGCCGCCCGTCGCGAACCCCACCGGCGAGTTCAAGCCCGCGACCGCCGCGGAGGTCGAGCCTCCCGTCGCCAGCAGCCCGTGGACTCCTGCGGAGGATGCCGCCGCGGCCGACGCGCACCCCCGCCGCTCCACCTTCGAGGAGCCGACGCCCGAGACCGAGCGCCAGACCTCCCCGTTCGTTCCGCCCGCAGGCCACTGGTCGCAGGCGGAGACCGCTCCCGAGCACGACACGTCGATCAACCGGACGGTCGGCTCGGGCACCGGCACCACGAATGCCCTCGTGCTGCCGCACATCCCCGAGGCCAGCATCCAGGGCCCCATCGGCGCGACCGGGGAGATCATCCTCACCGGATCCGTCGACCTGCCGCAGGGCTTCGGAGCCACCGGGGCCAACCCCGCGCAGCTCGATGGCCACGCTGCCGACCAGGACGCGAACGACCGCGAGCTGCTGACCACGGATTCCGCGCCGGTGCGCGCCATCCGTGCCGTGAGCAGCCGCACCTCCACGCGCAACGTCATCGCCCAGCAGCCCGTCCGCAAGAGCAACAGGATGCTCGGCGTGCTGATCGGCTCGTGCGTCGTGCTCGGCGGCAGTGTCGTCGGTCTGCTCGTCTGGGCGGTCGGCTCGGGAGTGTTCTGAGTTCGTGCTCGCCCGCAACAGAAGGAATTCGTGACCGCATCCGCGCGCGCCCGTGAGCTGCTCGCCACCGCCGCCCTCGCCGCCGACTCGAAGCAGGGCGAGGACCTCGTCGCCCTCGACGTGTCCGGCCCCCTCCCCCTGACCGATGTCTTCCTGCTCGCCAGCGGTCGCAACGAGCGCAACGTGCTCGCGATCGCCGACGAGATCGAGGACAAGCTGCTCGAGGATCTCGGCGCCAAGCCGATCCGCCGCGAGGGGCGCACAGAGGGCCGTTGGGTGCTGCTCGACTTCGGTGACCTGGTCGTGCACGTCTTCCACGAGGAGGACCGCATGTACTACTCGCTCGAGCGGCTCTGGAAGGACTGCCCCGTGCTGCCTCTTCCGGTCAATTCCGGAGCAGAGTGACCCTGCACGCAGTGCAGACTCCCAGCGGAGGCACAGACGCCGCCGGTTGGATGACGGCATGAAGTGTCCCAACGACGGCGCCACCCTCGTCATGAGCGAGCGCTCCGGCATCGAGATCGATTACTGCCCCGAGTGCCGAGGCGTCTGGCTCGACCGCGGTGAGCTCGACAAGATCATCGACCGTGCCGGCAGCGGAGCCCCTGCGGCAGCCGCAGCGGCTCCGGGCGCTCCCGTCACGCCGCCGGCGCCGCAGGTGCAGCAGCCTCCCGTGCAGCAGCCGCAGTACTACGACACCAAACGCGGGTACGACAACCG
Source organism: Microbacteriaceae bacterium (assembly GCA_031177985.1). Lineage (GTDB taxonomy): Bacteria > Actinomycetota > Actinomycetes > Actinomycetales > Microbacteriaceae > JAPSJW01. Next base: position 85,637 of record JAPSJW010000004.1, read on the forward strand.
CGGGTATGACAATCGGGGCTACGACTCCCGTGGCTACGGCCAGCAGCCGTACCGCAAGAAGAAGGACAACTGGCTCAGCGACCTCTTCGACTGAGCGTGTGCCGCTGGCCGGCGTGTGAGGCAGCCCCCCGGAATGTAGTAGTCTTTTCCGGTGCCCGATCAGGGTCACGGGCCTGTGGCGCAGCTGGTAGCGCACCTGCATGGCATGCAGGGGGTCAGGGGTTCGAATCCCCTCAGGTCCACAGATCGGAAGAGCCGCCTTCGGGCGGCTCTTCTGCGTTTCGCGACTCCTACCGGCTCCGCACGTCGGCGAACCGCCGGCCGAGCCGATCGAAAGCCTCGGCCAGGGCGGCCGGTTCCGCCGTCTCGATCGCCGCGTCGAACCGGCCGAACGCTGCCGCCAGGGCGATCCACGACCATGCGCCATCCGAGATCCGACAGCGGTCTTCGCCGAGATCCTCGACGACGCCGTCGCGCACGAACGGTGCGACGGCGGATGCCGGCGCGCGCAGGACGACGCGACCGATGCAGGGCCACGCATCCGCCTCGTCCGAACCCTTGAACCGGGCGGAGACGTAGGCGGCCGCGTCGTCGCCGGGGATGCGGCGAAGCGCGAAACGCGGGCCGGTGGGCACCCGCGGCGTCATCCGGTCGAGGCGGTAGATGCGCCAGCCCTCCCGATCGAGATCCCACGCCACGAGATACCAGCGGGCGTCGCGAGCCACGACCGCGTGCGGCTCGACCCGTCGCGGAGAGGTCGGCCGGCCACCGTGGTCCGAAGAGCCGTAGTCGAACCTCAGCACCACCCTCGCCCGCACCGCGTCGCCGACGGCGAGCAGCGTGGCGGGGTCGACCCGGGCGGAGGCGACCGGCGCGACCGCGACGTCAATCGACTCCACGCGGTGGCGGAGCCGCGAGGGGAGCACCTGCCGCAGGGTGCCGAGCGCCCGCGCGGCGCCTTCCTCCACATCCGCTCCCGACGACGCGGCCATCCGCAGCGCGACCGCCAGTGCGACGGCCTGCTCGTCGTCGAAGAGCAGGGGAGGCAGCTGCGCTCCGGCGTCGAGACGGTAGCCGCCGTCCGGGCCCTTGACCGCGGCGATGCTGTAGCCGAGCTCCCGCAGCCGCTCGATGTCGCGGCGCACGGTGCGTGCGCTGACGGCCAGGCGCTCGGAGAGAAACGCGCCAGGCCAGTCCCTGCGCGCCTGGAGCAGGGACAGCAGGGCCAGCAGCCGGTCCGTTGTCGCCATGGGTCCACTCTGTCGCAAGAAGCGGACAGAAACTGTCCTCCACCGCTGCGAGGGTCGTGTCGTGGCCGCCGACGGGGCGGCTCGACACGAAGGAGCGACATGTCCATCACGACCACGACCCACCTCAACTTCCGCGGCGACGCCCGAGCTGCCCTGGAGCTCTACCAGTCCGTCTTCGGCGGAGACCTCTCCGCCGTGAGCTACGCCGACGCGCACAGCGTGCAGAACCCGGCCGAGGCGGACCAGATCATGTGGGGTCAGGTCGCCTCGGCCGACGGCTTCCACGTCATGGCTTACGACGTTCCCTCCTCACGCGCCTGGGAGCCGGGGGTCGCGCCGTTCTTCGTCTCGGTCCGGGGCGCCGACGCAGACGAGATCAGGCGCTACTGGGACAGGCTCGCCGACGGCTCCACCGTCGTCGTGCCGCTCGCTCCGGCGCCCTGGGCGCCGCTCTACGGAATGATGACCGACCGGTTCGGCGTCACGTGGGTGCTCGACGTCGAAGTCGCCTGGAGCTGATCGGCGCGGAGCCGTTCGTCAGCCGGCGAGCGGCTCCCGCCCGATGCCGACGGTCTCGCCGAGGGCGTCGAAGACGGCGCCGTTGAGCCGGAAGGCCAGCCGCGCCTCCTCGACGAGCTCGCGCTGCTGCAACGGCGTCAGGGCGAGGTCGTCGAGACCCGCGCGATAGGCGCGCTTGTACTGCACGAGGTTCTCGATGCCGTCGAAGCGGTAGAAGCCGAGCTGCGCATCCGTCGCGCCGTAGTGCCGCCGCAGCATCGCCGCGACCACCTGCCCGCCGCTGAGGTCGCCCAGGTAGCGCGTGTAGTGCTGGGCCAGTGGTCGGAGCCACCCCTCGAGGCTCCGCACGTGCTCCGCGTAGGCGACCGTGGCCGGAAGGGGGCGGATGCTGCGCCAGTCGGGCATGCCGAGGGCGGCCAGATCGGCGTCGATGCTCGGCACCCTCCGTAGGGCGGCGTCACCGAGCATCCACGGCTCGTCGCTCGAAGGTTCGCGCGACTCGAGCGCGGCGTAGACGTGGGCGAGCTGTGCGAGATAGACGCCGTACGCCTCCAGGTCGAGCTGCCCGCTCATGAGCGCTGCGATGAAGGACCGGTTCTCGGTGGAGCGATGCTCGGCGCTGGTCGCGTCGCGCAGGATCGCGGCGGTGCCTGCCTCGGGGGAGTCGGATGCCATTCAGCCTCGCCTCACCCTCCCACCCTACTGACCGGGGTGCCGGCTGTCAGCGACGGGTCGTACCGTTGCCGCATGAGCCGCGTGAGCATCGACGACATTCCCGTGACCACGATCGACGGCCGAGCGACCACCGTCGGCGAGTTCGGGGACCGGGCGCGGCTCATCGTCAACGTCGCCTCCCGGTGCGGGCTCGCGCCGCAGTACGAGGCGCTCGAGGCGCTGCAGCGACGCTACGAGCCACGCGGGTTCACCGTGCTCGGCTTCCCGAGCAATCAGTTCCTCCAGGAGCTCGGGTCGGAGGACGCGATCGCCGAGTACTGCTCCACCACCTGGGGCGTCACCTTCCCGATGTTCGAGCGGGTCAAGGTGAACGGGCGATCGCGCCATCCGCTCTACGGGCAGCTGACGCGAGTGCCCGACGACGACGGGAAGGCGGGTCGCGTCACCTGGAACTTCGAGAAGTTCGTGGTGGCGCCCGGCGGCGAGGCACGGCGGTTCCGCCCGTCGACCCAGCCTGAGGACGCGGCGGTCGTCGAGGCGATCGAGGCGGCGCTGCCCGGCTGAGCGGCGTCAGCCCTTCTTGCCGCGGAACACCCGGTACACGACGTAGCCCGCCAGCACCCAGGGCCCGGCGACGAGGATCGGGTCGAGCCACATGTGCTTCACGTCGGCACGCTTGGAGCCGAACCGCGACTTGATCGGGTGGCGGCGGAACTCGCTCAGCACGCCTGTCTGGGTAATGGGGTTGTCGGGGCGCAAGGTCGCGAAGGAACGCAGGTGCTCCTCGATCGCATCCACCCGGTCGCCGAGGATCAGCAGCAGCCAGTGCGCCGCACGGGCCTCGCTGAACCGCTCGTAGGCGAAGCGGCGGATAGCGCCGGAGAAGCCCTTGAGCGGCTGCGCCGTGCCGTACACGGGCGTCAGCTGCAGGTGTTCGATCGACTTCTCGCGACTCGGGTCGCGCGGCTGCTCCTCGGGGTAGTCCCAGTGCGCGCCGGAGTCCAGGTCGCGGCGCTCGCGCGGGAACGACGGGCGGTTCACGGGGTCGAGATCGGCGCCCCAGCCTGGGATGCGGGCGCGGAGCTCGGCCGCGGACGGGTTCGGGTGGGTCTTCTCCGAGATGTACGCCATGGTGGGTCGCCCTTCGTCAGGCCGCGCTCGGCAGCACGATGGTCTTGATGCAGCCGTCGAGCTTCGACGAGAACATGTGGTAGCCCTCGGCGATGTGCTCCAGCGGGATGCGGTGGGTCACGATGTCGCTCGGCTTCAGGTAGCCGGCCTTGATGTGCTCGAGCAGCCGCGGCCACTGCCGCTTGACGGGGGCCTGGTTCATCCGGAGGGTGAGCCCCTTGTTGACCGCGTCGCCGAACTTGATGGCGCTGAAGATCGGTCCGTAGGCGCCGAGGATCGACACAGTGCCGCCCTTGCGCACCCCGTCGATGGCCCAGTTGAGCGCGATCGGCGAGCCGCCCTGGAGCTTGAGCTTCGAGCCGGTGATGTGCTGCAGCAGGTTGCCGTCGGCCTCTGCGCCGACCGCTTCGATGACGACGTCGGCGCCGAGGCCGTCGGTCTCCTTCTTGAGCAGCACGATGAGGTCGTCGACCTCGGCGAAGTTGATCGTCTCGGCGTGCGCGAAGGTCGCCGCCTTCTCGAGCCGGTAGTCGAGGTGGTCGACGACGATGACCCGCCCGGCGCCCATCAGCCAGGCGGACTTCGCGGCGTAGAGCCCCACCGGTCCCGCCCCGAGCACCACGACGGTGTCGCCCTCGACGATGTCGCCGAGCTGAGCGCCGAAGTAGCCGGTGCTCAGCGCATCCGTCATCAGCAGCGCGTCCTCCTCGTCGAGCCAGTCCGGGATGATCGCCGGACCCACATCGGCGAACGGCACCCGCACGTAGTCCGCCTGGCCGCCGTCGAAGCCGCCCGTCGTGTGCGAGTAGCCGTAGATGCCGCCGACCGCCGTCGCATTCGCGTTGACGTTGTGGCAGTTCGACCAGAGACCTCGCGCGCAGAAGAAGCACGATCCGCAGTAGATGTTGAACGGCACCATCACTCGGTCGCCGACCTTCAGGTTCTGCACGCTCGACCCGACCTCGTGCACGATGCCGATGAACTCGTGGCCGAAGGTGTGACCGATGCGGAGGTCGGTCATCAGCCCGTGGTACAGGTGCAGGTCCGAGCCGCAGATGGCGGCCTTCGTGACGCGCACGATCGCATCGTTCGGATGCTCGATCCGCGGGATGTCCTTCTCTTCGACGCGCACCTTGTACGGGCCCCGGTAGACCATCGCTCTCATACCGCCACGCTACGGAGCCGGGTGGATGATCCGTCAGGGGTTGCGGGGGGCGAGCCGCCGACCTACCGTTCGGCACGGCCGGCGCGCGGCGGCGGGTAGGCTGTCCCGGTCCGTGCCGCGCCCGAGGAGATCACCCTGAGAGTCGTCAGCTACAACCTGCGCAAGCACGCCGCTGCGGGGGAGCTCACGCAGCTCGCGATCGATCACGGGATCGATGTGCTGTGCCTGCAGGAGGCCACGACCGCCGATTTGCCGGTCGAGCTCGCGCATCTGCGGCTCGCGGGAGTGACCGAGAACAACCGGCTGGGCCTCGCCATCTACCTGCGTGAGGACCGCTTCACGCTGCACACGACCAGGGTCTTCGCCCTGCACAAGTCGCTGCATGACCGTGTGCTCGCACCCGCGCACGAGCGCGTGCTCGCCGCGCACGTCACCGATCGGCTGCGGAATGCGGATCTGCTCATCGCCTCGTTCCACGCCGCGCCGCTCACCGCATCCAATCGGCTGCGACGCAAGCAGATCTCGGCGGCGCACGACGGGATGCGGTCGCTCGCGCCGGCCCTGCCGGCGCTCATGGTGGGCGACTTCAACTACCCCTGGTTCATCAGGGGGCTCGAGCGGCGGCTGGAGGGCTCGGGCTACGAGCTGACGCGCAGCACGCAGCCCACCTATGCGCGGTACAAGTTCTTCCGCGGGTACTTCGACTTCGTCACCTCGACCGGCTTCGTGATCGACCGGGTTGATGTGCTGCCGGGCGGGGCGTCGGACCATCACCCGATCGCCCTCGACGCCCACCTGCCGGAGGATCAGTAGGCCCGGTCGGGACGCGCTCGGATGCCCCAGCCGAACCAGAGCACGCTGCCGAGCACGGGGAGTAGCGCGATCACGAGGATCCAGAGCAGCTTCGTCGGCACGGTGCAGCGCTTGGACAGGACGACGGAGACGATCGCCGCGAGGGCGAGCAGCACGACGAGCGCGGCGATGAGGTTCCAGGACCAGAGGTAGCCCGGCGGCAGCAGCGGGTTGGCCGGTTCGACCTCGAGCATTCCTTCACCGTAGCGTTCGTCGGCGGTGCGCGGAACGATGGTCGGCATGAGCATCGTCCCTTTTCCGATCCGCGTGCCGGAAGCCGAGCTCACGGAGCTGCGGGAGCGGATCGCGCGCACTCGCTGGCCCGAATCAGCCACGGAGCCGGGGTGGACGCAGGGTGTGCCGGTCGAGTGGCTCCAGCGGGTCGCCCGGCACTGGAGCGAGCGGTACGACTGGCGACGCATCGAGCAGCGCATCAACTCGGCGGGCAGCTTTCGCGCAGAGGTCGACGGGCTCGGCATCCACGTGCTGCATCTCGTGCCTGAGAGTCCCCATCCGCTGCCGATCGTGCTGACCCACGGCTGGCCGGGCGGCGTGATCGAGTACCTGCCGGTCGCGGAGCGCCTCCGCGACGACGGATTCGAGGTCGTGCTCCCGTCGCTGCCCGGCTACGGCTTCTCGGACAAGCCGTCCGAGCAGGGGTGGGGAGTCGACCGAGTGGCGGGCGCCTGGGTGACGCTGCTGGGCGACCTCGGCCACGACCGGTTCGTCGCCGCGGGCAGCGACTGGGGCACGAGCGTGAGCACGCGGATCGGGCAGCTGTTCCCTGGCCCGGTCGCGGGCATCCATCTCGTGCCGCCACTGGCGCCCGTCGATCCAGGCGAGCACCCGACGGATGCCGAGCGCGCTGCCGCGCGGGATCTCGCGGAACGCGCCCGATCGGGGGACGGCTACACCGGCGTGCATGCGACCAAGCCGCAGACGCTCGGCTACGCCCTGACCGACTCGCCGACGGGCCTCGCGGCGTGGATTCTCGAGAAGCTGGTCGAGTGGAGCGACGGGGACCCCGAGGAGACGATCGGGCTCGACGCCATGCTCGACCTCGTCACGCTGTACTGGCTCACGGCCTCGGCGGCGTCGTCGGCCCGGCTGTACCGGGAGAGCATCGCCGAGGTGCAAGCGGTGTTCCGTGGCGATGCCGCCCAGGTCGACGTGCCGACCGCGGCGACCGTGTTCCCGACGGAGGTGCCGCGTCCCTCGCGCCGACAGGTCGAGCGGCGCTTCCGCGATCTGCGGTTCTGGTCGGAGCCCGAGCGCGGCGGCCACTTCGGTGCGCTGGAGCAGCCGGACCGCCTCGCGGCGGACATCGCGGCGTTCGCCCGGATGCTCTGAGCGAGTCGCGGGAATCGTCGGCTTGCGTCGATGGTTGATGTGTCAATAGGTTCGCAGACAACTGAACAAGGAGAACGATCGATGGACGTGCAACTCGGGCTGGACACCTTCGGCGATGTGACCGCGGGAGCCGATGGGAACCGTCTTCCCTACGACCAGGTGCTGCGCAACGTCGTCGAGGAGGGCGTGCTCGCCGACCGGGTCGGCGTCGACTTCTTTGGGGTGGGGGAGCACCACAGGGACGACTTCGCCGTCTCGAGCCCCGAGGTGGTGCTTGCGGCGATTGCGGCGCGCACCGAACGGATCCGTCTCGGTTCCGCGGTCACGGTGCTCAGCAGCGACGACCCCGTGCGGGTCTACGAGCGCTTCGCGACCCTCGACGGCATCAGCAACGGACGCGCCGAGGTGATCGTCGGGCGCGGGTCGTTCACGGAGTCCTTTCCACTGTTCGGCTTCGACCTGAGCCAGTACGAGGTGTTGTTCGAGGAGAAGCTGAACCTGTTCGCGGCGCTGCTCGACGAGCAGCCGGTGACGTGGCAGGGCGAGACGAGGCCCGCGCTGATCGAGCAGGACGTCTTCCCGAAGACCGCCTCGGGCCGCATCCGCACCTGGGTCGGCGTGGGCGGCAGCCCCGAGTCGGTCGTGCGCGCGGCCAGGTACGGCCTGCCCCTCACCCTCGCGATCATCGGCGGAGCGCCCGCGCGGTTCGCGCCGTACGCCGACCTGTACCGCCGTGCCCTCGCCCAGTTCGGCGAGGAGACGCAGCCGATCGGCGTGCATTCGCCAGGGCACCTCGCGGACACCGACGAGCAGGCGATCGAGGAGTTCTGGCCGCACTACAAGGTGATGGTCGACCGGATCGGGCGCGAGCGGGGCTGGGCGCCGATGGGCCGGGACCACTACGACGAGGAGGTGCGCTCCGGCTCGCTCTACGTCGGCAGCCCCGAGACGGTCGCGGAGCGGATCGCCGAGACGGTCCAGACCCTGGGAGCCGAGCGATTCGACCTCAAGTACTCCGCGGGCACCCTGCCGCACGAGGTGATGATGCGCTCCATCGAGCTCTACGGCACGCGGGTCATGCCTCTGGTGCGGGAGCGGGTCGCCGGTTCCTGACCAGGTTGCGGAACCACCGCGCGTCGGGGACGCGGGCGAGCAGGGGCCCCGCGATCACCGTGAGCAGCACGTACGCGGTCGCGAGCGGGGCGAGGGCGGGTTCGACCCCCGCTCCGACCGCGATCCCGGCGATCACGATCGAGAACTCACCGCGAGGGGTCAGGGTGAAGCCTGCACGCCACCTGCCGGGGACGCCGATGCCGACCGACCTGGCGGCGCGATAGCCCGTGAACACCTTGGTGGCGATGGTGATGACGGCGAGAGCGGCCGCCGGGAGCAGCACGGGGACGAGGTCGGACGGGTTCGTCGAGAACCCGAAGAACACGAAGAAGACGGCGGCGAACAGGTCGCGCAGCGGCGACAGCACGTCGTGCGCCGTCTTGGCCACCTGGCCCGAGAGGGCGATGCCCACGAGGAAGGCGCCCACCGCCGCCGAGACGTTCACCTGCTGAGCGAGGCCGGCGACCAGCATCGTGAGCCCGAGCACGCCGAGCAGCAGCGACTCGTTGTGGTGCGGGGCGAAGAGCGCCGAGATGATCCGGCCGTGGCGCAACGCGATGTAGAGGATGAGCAGCACGACCAGCACCGCGATCACGAGCGTGATCGCGCCCTCCAGCAGCGCTGCCCCGATCACGAGCGCGGAGAGCACCGGCAGGTAGAACGCCATCGCCAGATCCTCCGCGACGAGGAGCGACAGGATGACTGGGGTCTCGCGGTTGCTCAGGCGCCGCAGGTCGCGCAGCACCTTCGCGATCACGCCGGACGACGACACCCAGGTCACGCCCGCCAGCGCGACGGCCGCGACCGGTCCCCAACCGAGCAGCAGCGCGAAGGCGGCGCCGGGGAGGGCATTCAGCAGCGCGTCGAGCACGGCCGAGACCCTGGACTGCCGAAGGCTCGCCATCAGCTCGGGGGCCGAGTACTCGAGGCCGAGCATCGCGAGCAGCAGGATCACGCCGATCTCGCTGCCCACCTGGAAGAACTCCGCGCTCGCCGACAGCGGGAGCGCCCCGCCTTCGCCGAACGCGAGGCCCGCGAGCAGGTAGAGCGGGATGGGGGAGACGCCGAACCGGTCGGCGAGTCGGGAGAGAAGACCGAGACCGAGCAGCAGTGCTCCGACCTCGATCAGGAGCAGCGTGGTCTCGTGCACCCTCAGCCGTCCGAGAGCAGGCGGGAGAGTGCGTCCAGACCGTGACGCGTGCCCACGGCGACGAACGTGTCGCCGGCGTGGATCGGGGTGTCGGGCGTCGGCGAGGGGATGACCTCGCTGCCGCGCACGATCGCGACGATGGAGGTGCTCGTGCGGGTGCGGGCCTTCGTGTCGCCCAGCACTCCGCCTGCGTACGGCGAGGTGGCGAGCAGCACGACCTGCTCGGTGAACAGGCCGGCGACCTGGTCGCGGATGCCCGCGAGCTGCCCGAGCATGAGCGAGGCTCCGAGGATGTCGGCGAGCGCGTCCGCTTCGTCGTCGGTGAGGTCCACCGCGTCGACGGCGGCGTCGGGGTCGTCCTCGTCGAAGATCGCCAGCTGGCGCTCGCCGTTGCGGTGCGACACCACGCCGATCCGGCGCCCACGGTCCGTCACGAGGTCGTGACGGGTGCCGATGCCGGGGAGGTCGATCTTCTCGATGCGGACGGCCATGCCCTCAGCCTAGTCAGCGGGTCTCACGCCGCCCCGGCGGATAGCGTGGCGGTGTGCCGTTCTACGACGACGAGGGCCGACCGCTCGAGCGCATCGAGCTCAGCCAGCGTCCCGCCGACTCCCGCTTCTTCCAGCTCGTGCGGGGCGTCCGCTATCGCGAGCCCGGCACCGGGCTCGAGTGGGTGGCCCCCGCTCACGACGTCGCCGCTCCGGCGCTCCCGGGCAATCGCACCGACCTCGCGTCCGTGCCTCCGGTGTTCTGGTCGTTCCTCGCCTCGTACGGCCGTCAGTCGGCTCCCGCGCTCGTGCACGACGCCGTCGAATCGAGGCTGGCAGGGCTGCCGGCAGGCGAGGCGATCGCGCTGAGGCGCGCGGCCGATCGGGCCTTCCGGCTGGGGCTGCGCGAGCAGAAGGTGCCGCTGCTGCGGGCCTGGCTGATGTGGGGCGTCGTCTCGGTCGGGCGCTGGTGGCGGGTGCGGCGCTAGGTGTCGGTGCTGCTCGTCGTCCAGCTGCTGCTCTCCGCCTCCGTCGTCTACGGAGCCGTCGCCCTCGCCGCCACCGGCACGCCGGCGGCGCTCGTCGGGCTCCTCCCGGTCGCGCTCGCGGTCATTCCGTGGTGGCGCGACGCCGGCCTTGTGGCGTTCGACCTCGCCGCCGTCGTGGTGCTGCTGCCGCTCGTCGCGGTGCACCTCGTTCCGCTCGGGCTCTTCCGCCTGCTCGAGCTGCTCGTGCGGGAGTTGATCGACCGCCCGTTCCTCGACCGGTCGCCGGGCCCGGTGCTGAACCCGACGCTCGGACCACCGCCGAGCGGCGCGGCGCCTCCGATCGAGTGACAGGTCGGAGGACCGCCGGATGAGGACGTCGGGCATTCGCTCCTGACGTGAGCACGGTTCTGAAGCACGAGCGGGGCGGGCCGGAACGATCCGGCCCGCCCCGCTCAGCGCTGCTCCAGGTCAGGGAAGCGGCGCACCGCCTTCAGTCGGCCTGTTCTCGGGCAGGCCCTCGAGTGCGGAGTCCTCCACCTGCTCCTCCACGTCGTCCGCGGGGTCGTCGTAGACCTCGGGGATGCCCGGGTCGGACTGGGCGCCCGTCGGGCCGACATCCGTCTGGTTGTTCGGATCGTCGAACGCCGTCTTGTCGTCGCTCATGTCGTTCCTCCTTCGTACCCTCCCAGTCCACGGCCGCGGAGGGTGCCGTCGCCAGGGGCTGGCGCGCCGACTAGCGGATGCGCTATCCCGGCGTCCAGCGTCTGCGCGTTCATGGCGGACTCACCGGGAGCAGGGGTAGACCAGACTCATGGCCCGTTTCGAGGAGCTCAACAACGACAGCACGCCGACCGTACGCGATGCGGTGAATCGCGACGACGCCGGATACGAGGACGACGGGCAGCGCCCGAGCGGTCCGGGGGATCAGGTCGATCCGATCCAGGTCGGCTCGCAAGATGCCGCCTCTGAGGACGACCGCATCCGTGGTGTGCTCGACATGGTGCGCGGCGACCTGCAGCTGGACAACACGAGCGACGTGCGCCGCTCGATCGAGGAGCTGCTGACGCAGAACGGCATCGCGACCTCGCCCGAGCTGCTCGACCGCCTCGAGCGCGAGGTGCGCTCCTAAGCCGGATCAGCCGGCGATCGTGGCAGCCCAGGTGAGGTAGAGGCCGGGCACGAGGGTGACCGCCGCGATGATCAGCGTGGCGATCGCGAGTCCGCGCGGTCGGCGTCTCAGCGCGACGATCGCCACGATGACCGCCGCGATGGCCAGCGGGATCGCGATGAAAGCGGAGATCACCGGCAGGATCAGCGGAGCCCACGCGAGAGTGACGTCGCCCTGACCCGCCACAGACGCGGCGAGCGCGAGGCCGACGACGAACGAGAGCACCACGAGTCCGAACGCCGACAGGATGAGCACGAGCGACACGATGCCGAGGCGCGAGCGGGCGGGAGGGGAGTCGATCACGCCCCGAGGATAGCGCCGTCGGAAACGCGGGACATCCCGCCGCGTGTCGTCCCGATCGCCGTCCTTCTGCGAGCATGCCGGGGTGGATCAGTTCTCACTTCTCGCCCTCACCGTCGCGCTCGCCGCCGTCGGGCTGCTCGTGCTCTACAACGTCATCGTCGCCGCCGTGCGACGCGCGTTGCGCGACCACCAGGAGTGGCTCGACGAGCGGGCGCATCCGGAGCGCTAGCGGCGCAGCAGCACCGGCCCCGCATCGACGCGCACTCGGCACAGGATGTAGGGATAGACGCGCAGGTCGACACCCTCCTGGTACTTGGCCTGGCGATGCAGCTGGTTCGCGGTGAAGTAGAGGTAGCCGTCGGTCGCGAGCGACATCGTGTCGGGCCAGAGCATCGACTCGTCGTGCACGAGGGTCTGGAGCTCGCCATCCGGCAGTCGGCGCACGATCGCGTTGTGCTCGTAGCTCGTCGCGTAGAACCGGCCCTGGTCGTCGCTCTCGAGGCCGTCCGATCCGCCGCCCTTGTCGCCCTCGTCGACCACGGTCGCGGAGACGTCGTCGTCGTCGAGCGACCGGTCGACGAGGGCGTCGACGGAGACGCTGTACCACCGCCTGGACGCGAGCGGGCAGTACCAGAGGCGCTCCCCATCCGCGGAGATCGCGATGCCGTCGGCGCCCATAGCTACCGGCTGCGGCTTCTCGCCCTCGGTCCGTTCCGCGAACACCCTGCCCTCGACGACCGGCACGAACTCGTGCGGCGGCAGGGCCTTCGTCGAGGGGTGGTCATGCAGCCGTCGCCAGGCGGAGCCCGTCGCCAGGTCGACGACGATGATCCCGTTCGGGCCCTGGTCGCTCGAGTCGGTGATGAAGGCGAAGCCCGCCTCGCCCCTGCGCAGGTCGAACCGGATGTCGTTGAGGTAGGTGGTGGGCAGCGCGACCTCCGGCTCCAAGACGATCACCCGGCTCACCTCGTCCGTGCCGAGATCCACGCACACGAGCTTCGGTCCTCCCGGCTTCGTCTGCTGCATGAGCGGCGCGCCCGTGTCCAGGATCCACAGTCGGTCGAGCGGATCGACGACGACGCTCTGCACCGACACCAGGGCCTCGCGGTCGTCCTCTCCGCCAGGGGAGTTCCAGCGCTCGTCGGGAAAGGGCCGCGGCTCGCCGTCGACGAGCTCGACCACGGTGGCGGGAACCTCGTCCCCCCACTTCGGGAAGTTCACGAAGATGCGGCCGGTGTGCGAGACGCTGACACCGGTCGGCATCGGCCCTTCGTCGAAGGTGTGGATGCATTCGAGGCGTCCGAGAGGCTCCTCGACGGCGACGAGGTCGTGTTCGGGGCCGGAGCCCCAGAATCCGCTGGACATGACTCCTCCTGGTGATGGGGACCACCTCCAGTCCACGCCGCCGGATCGCACTGCGGAAGGGGGTTGCGGCAGACCTGCACGGCTTCCTCAGTGTGCGCTTGCTATCGTCGATCCGCGCCGCTGGAAGGAGGGGACGGATGACGGACAGCCCGATCGCCGCGTCCCCGTACGAGATCCTCGGCGTGGCACGCGGGGCGACCCAGGAGGAGCTCCGCAAGGCGTTCCGCCGACGGATGCGCGAGACGCACCCCGACACGGGCGGCGACGCCGCCGAGTTCCATGCTGTGCAGTGGGCCTGGGAGCGGATCGGCACGCCCGAGGAGCGAGCCGCCTACGACCGAGGCGGGTCGGGGTCGACCGGCGCCCGCCCCGCCTGGGCGCCGGCTCCGCCCCGCAGACCGGAGGACACCCGGCCGACGGCCCGCCAGTACGGGCATCCCGGAGGGTGGTGGCGCGAGCGCTACCTCGAGCACATGCGGGAGTGGGTCGGCCGCGGGGTGACCCTCGACGACCCCTACGAACCGGAGCTGGTCCGCTCGGCGCCGCGCGACATCCGTCACCTCCTGGCCGCGGCGGTCGCCGAGGAGCAGACGGCGCGGCAGCTCGCGACCCTCGGCATCGGCTTCACGATCTGGCACGACGTGCGCACCGACGCGCTCGGCGGGGGACCGGAGCAGAAGCTCGACCACATCGTGCTGGGACCGACGGGGCTCTGGGCGCTGCTCAGCGAGGACTGGGGCTCTCCCGTCGGGGTCAAGCGGGGCGAGCTCATCGGGGAGGGCCTCGCGGGCGCGCGGCCGGTGCACGACCTGGGGCTCAGGGCGAAGTCGATGGGCCGGTCGGCGCGCGTGCGCTTCACCGGTCTCGCGGTGGTCGTGCCTGATGACGCCCTCGCCGAGAGCGTCGTGGCGCTCGGAACGGTGCGCGGTGCCACCGCACTGGTGGTGCAGCGCTCGCGCATCGCCGGGCTGCTGAGGCAGGGGATACAAGGGATCGGCACCGGTGGGACCGAGCTGTTCGAGGTGCGGACGCGGCTGCAGTCGGCGGTGCGTTTCGTCTGACGGCCCCGTGTCAAGGGGGCGTCCTCGCGCCGATGGGGGCGGTGCATCCGTGTCTAGGATGACGGCAAGACGCGAGGGGGAGGCGCGCCATGGGCCGAATCGGCGGAGGGGCGACTGTGCTGGGAGGGCGCTACACGATCCTCGAGCTGATCAGCCGCGGCGGCACGGCGTTCGTCTACCGCGCGAGAGACGAGTTCCTCGGTCGCGACGTGGCGGTGAAGATCTTCGAGCAGGCGGCGACCAGCGACGAGGAGTTCCGCAAGCAGGAGGCGGAGGTCAACGTCCTGGCCAGCCTCAGCCACCCGAACCTCGTGACCCTCCTGGATGCGACCGTCGACCGGAGCGATCCGGAGAACCCGCGCATCTACTACGTTATGGAGCTCGTGCCGGGTGTCGACCTGCAGCGCACCCTCGAGTCGGGGCCGCTGCCCGCGCGCCGCACGGCGTACCTCGGCCACGACATCGCCGAGGCCCTGTCGTACATCCACTCGCGTGGCGTCGTCCACCGTGACGTGAAGCCGGCGAACATCATGATCTCGTCCTTCACCCGGCTGCGCGATCGCTACACCCTGACCGACTTCGGGATCGCGGTGCGGGGCGAGGGCTACGAGGTCGGCTCCGACGGTCTCGTGCGGGGAACGGTCGCCTACCTCAGTCCGGAGCAGGTGCGAGGGCAGGCGATCACCACCGCGACCGATGTGTACGCGCTCGGTCTCGTGCTGCTGCAGTGCTTCACGACGCAGCTCGCCTTCCCGGGCGACCGCCAGACCTCGGCGCTCTCCCGACTGGAGCGCGACCCCGCGATCCCGGATCACCTCCCGCCGTCGTGGCGGGAGCTTCTCGGCGCGATGACCGCGCGGGACGCGCGGGATCGCCCCAGCATCGACGAGGCCGGCGTGATCCTGCGCGACATGGTGGTCGAGGAGATCGGGCGGCACCGACCGGTGGATGCGCGTGCTCGGGAGGAGGCGCGCCTCGCTGCGGTGCGGCGCTACGGCATCCTCGACACCGTGCCCGACGGCGCGTTCGACCATGTCACCGAGCTGGCGGCCGGGATGCTCCGGGTTCCCGTCGCGCTGATCAGCGTCGTCGACCGCGACCGCATCTGGTTCGCGTCGAAGCGCGGCACAGAGGTGGAGGAGGTTCCCCGCGATTCGGGGCCGTGCGCCTCGGCGATCGGGCAGGACGACGTCTGGGTCATCGAGGATGCCCAGGCCGACCCGCGAGCGGCGAACGACCCGCTGGCGGTGGGCGGCGCGGAGTTCCAGTTCTACGCCGGAGCCCCGCTCCGCACGAGGGACGGCTACAACCTCGGCACCCTGTGCGTGATGGATGTCGAACCGCGCACGATCGGCGAGTCGGAGCTGGACATCCTGCGCAGCCTCGCGCGGGTCATCATGGACCAGCTGGAGCTGCGGCTCGAGGCCCGCAGAGCGCTCGGGATGGCTTAGTCGCAGCCGTAGCCGTCAGTTGCAGGCCGTGGGGTCGCTCTGACAGACGGCGTCGAAGACGCCGAAGATGAACGTGCCGGTGGCCGCGAACAGCACGATCATGAGCACCACGATCAGCACCGCGAGGACCGTGAATGCGATGCCGACCCAGAACCCTGCGACGGCGAGCCCCTCGCCAGCCTCGCCGGTGCGCTTGATCTGGTTGCGCGCCACCAGCCCCAGCACGATGCCGGCGACGGGGAACACGAAGGCGGCGATGAGGGCGATGATCGCCAGCACGTTAGTCGGGCGCTGCGGGGGATAGGCCGGAGGCTGATTCGGGTAGGTCACGCACCGACGCTAGCGCGCCCACCGCGGCCTGATGCGACACAGCGACGTATCCCTTGCAATGGTGTGCGCCGCACAGTATGATGACGGACATGGATAAAGCGTCCGTCATCGCCTCGCACCGGCAGGAGCTGCGCCGGGGGACCGTGGTGGTCGCCTGTCTCGTCGTGCTCCAGCAGCCCGGGTACGGTTACGCGCTCCTCGAGACGCTGGCCCGAGCCGGATTCGACGTGGAGGCGAACACCCTCTACCCGCTGCTGCGCCGACTGGAGAGCCAGGGGCTCCTCGAGAGCGACTGGAACACCGACGACGCCCGGCCGCGCAAGTTCTACCGCACGACCCCCGAGGGGATGCAGGTCGCCGACACCCTGCGCCGCGAGTGGGTCGACCTCTCCGCCCGCCTCGACGACCTCCGGAAGGAGTCATGACATGCCGACCACGACCCCCACCCTCACCGACCGCTACGTCGCCACCGCTCTGCGGACCCTGCCCGAGCGGCAGCGACCCGACATCGAGCGGGAGCTGCGGGCGTCGATCGGCGACGCCGTCGACGCCCGCGTCGACGCAGGCGAGGCGCAGGCCGACGCCGAGCACGCCGTGCTCGTCGAGCTCGGGGACCCCGATGCGCTCGCCGCCCGGTACGCCGACCGGCCGCAGACGCTCATCGGGCCGGCGACCTATCCGCACTGGAAGCGGATGCTGCGCCTGCTGCTCGCCATCGTGCTGCCGGTGTCGGTCGCGATCGACACCGCCGTCTCTCTTCTGACAAGGGAGGGCGTCGGCGAGCTGATGGCCGGGGTTGTCACGACCATCCTGTTCGTGGGCATCCAGCTCTGCTTCTGGGTCACCGCGGTCTTCTGGCTCCTCGACCGCACGCAGGCGCTGCCCTCCTACCGCTGGGACCCCTCGCAGCTGCCGACTTTCGCCGATACGCAGAACAGCAGCGTGCGCTCCGAGGGCATCGCCGCAGCGGTGTGGTCCGCGCTGCTCATCGGTCTCATCGTGTGGCAGCAGTTCGCCTCGTTCTTCGTCGAGGACGGGCGTCCCGTGCCGCTGCTCGAGCCCTCTCACTGGACGCTCTGGTGGCCGGCCGTCGTCGCGCTCGTCGCGGTCGAGGCTGCCATCGCCGTGCTGGCCATGCGGGCCCGCCGCTGGACCCTCCGCCTGCTGGGGGCGCATCTCGCGGTCCAGGTCGCTCTCACCGCGATCGGTCTGTACCTCCTGCTCACCCGCCAGTTCTTCAATCCCGCCTTCCTCGAGCGCTTGGACTGGGACACGGACGCCGTCGAGGCCTTCGACCTCCTCGGCTGGGCCGACGCGAGCGGGCCGGAGACGATCCTCGCCTCGGGTGCGATCCTCGCACTCCTCATCTCGTTCGCCGTCGACCTCGCGCAGACGATCCAACGCGCGATCAGGCTGCGCAGGGACCGAACGCACGCCTGACCGACGAAGCGGCGAATGCGGTCAGCGCAGGGCCGCATCCGCCGCCCGGCGGAGGGCGTCGCCCACCCGGCTGAGAGAGGCCGACGGGAGCCGCCACTGCTGCCAGAACAGAGGGACGTCGACGTGGCGCTGGGCGTCGAACGCCACGATCCGCCCTGCGGCGACGCTGGCGGCGCTCTGCAGATCGGGCAGCAGCCCCCAGCCCATCCCGAGCTCGATGGCCCGCAGGAACTCGCTGGAGGCGGGCACCGCCGTCGTCGGGGGATCGAGCTCGCGGCGGGCACGGCGCCGTAGGTAGGAGTGCTGAAGGGCGTCCTTGCGGTCATAGATGACGACGGGAGCCGTCGCGTATGCCGTAGGACCCGCGCCGTCGGGGAAGTACCGCGCGACGAACCCGGGCGACGCGCAGGGGCGATAGCGCATCCGCCCGAGCGGCTGCACCTCGCAGCCGGGGACGACCGAGGGATCGGAGGTCACGACCGCCATGGCGCTGCCGTCGCGCAGCAGCTCCGCGGAGTGAGCCTCGTCCTCGCGGAGGATCTCGAGCTCGATCTCCTCGGCGACCTCCGCCAACGGCGCGAGGGCCCAGGTGGCCAGCGAATCCGCGTTGACGACCAGGGGAACCCGCGGGCGACGCGAGCTCGTCGTGAGCCTGCGCTCGGCCTCGTCGTAGGCGGACTCGACCTGCCTCGCGAGTCGCAGGACGGTCTCGCCCGCCTCAGTCGGCCTCACCGGCTTCGAGCGCAGCAGGAGGACGCGCCCGGTCGTCGTCTCCAGCGCGCGCACCCGCTGACTCACGGCGGACGGCGTCACGCCGAGCCGACGGGCAGCCGCGTCGAAGGTGCCGGTCTCGATGATCGCGCTCAGCGCACGAAGCTGCTCGATCGGGATGTCCATCAGGTGAGCTTACGGTTCTGAAGAATCATGAGCGGGACAGGTGCGCGAGCGGACCTTATCGTTGGCTGATGCTCTCGCTTCTCGCCGGTCTCACCACGGGCCTCGGCCTCATCATCGCCATCGGCGCGCAGAACGCGTTCGTGCTGCGCCAGGGACTGCGGCGGGAGCACGTCCTGGTCGTCGTCGGGGTGTGCGCACTCTCCGACCTCGTGCTGATCGTGGCGGGTGTGGCCGGCCTCGGAGCGCTCGTCGAGGCGGTCCCCGTCCTGCTGCTCATCATCCGCTGGGTGGGTGCGGCGTTCCTCGTCGGATACGGCATCATGGCGGCTCGGCGAGCGTTCCGACCGGATGCCCTTCGAGCGGAGCACGGCGGAATCCGCACGAGCACGGCACGCACCGTCACGACGGCCCTCGCGCTGACCTGGCTCAACCCGCACGTCTACCTCGACACCGTGCTGCTGCTCGGCTCGATCGGTGCGAGCCACGGCGACGCGCGCTGGCTCTTCGCCGCAGGGGCAGGTCTCGGCAGCATCCTGTGGTTCGCGTCGCTGGGCTTCGGGGCGCGCCTGCTGGCACCGGTGTTCGCGAAGCCGCTCGCCTGGCGCATCCTCGACGGCCTCATCGCGGTCGTCATGGTGACGCTCGGCATCCTGCTGCTGGTCGCGTGAGGCCCGCGAGGGACGCTCCGACGGCGCGGAGCGCCGCCGACCCGTAGGGTTGAAGCGGCGCCCGAGACGCCCCGGAAGGAATCCATCACGTGCCCGAGTGCATCCACGGCCTCGAAGCCGGATCCTGCGACCTCTGCAACCCGACCATCCGCCTCGAGCCGCCGCGCGTCGCCGCCGCAGGCTCCACCGGAACCCGCCGAGCCGCTCCGAAGCGCGACATCACACCGAAGCGGCTGGTCGACGTCAATGTGCAGCGGCTCTTCCACGTCACCCATGTGCGCAACCTGCCCGCGATCGTCGAGGCGGAGGCTCTCGTCGCGGGCGTCGACCCCGAGGTCGACCTCAGCTCGGCCGTCACCCGTGAGCTCCGACGCTCCGCCGAGGCCACGCCCGGCCGCTCGGTCGCGCAGCACGTCCCGTTCTACCTGACGCCCGATGCGGAGCGGTGGACCGCCCTGCGCGAGGGCGCCAAGGGGTCGACCTGGTCGCGAGCCGCGCGCTCGGCGTCGCCCAGTGACTTCATCGCGCTCGTCGCCACCTGGGCCGATCTGACGGATGCCGTGGTCGCCGACGACGACGCGGCCGGCTCGCGAACCCGCTTCGAACCGGGCGAGGGGCTGCTGCGCCGCGTGCTGCGGGACGAGGAGCGGCTTCCGCGTGCCGAGGTGCTCGTGCCGGATCGCGTGCCGCTCAGCGCGATCAGCATCGTCGGCGTCGCGAACATCAAGGTGCGCGACACCGTGC
This sequence comes from Microbacteriaceae bacterium, assembly GCA_031177985.1. Taxonomy (GTDB): domain Bacteria; phylum Actinomycetota; class Actinomycetes; order Actinomycetales; family Microbacteriaceae; genus JAPSJW01. The sequence goes on from JAPSJW010000004.1 coordinate 105,245, forward strand.
GAGAGCTGTGGGACGACTGGCGGGTCATGGTCTACCCGCCGTGGTTCCTGGTCTGATCCTCTTCCCCTCCCCAGGGCGGCGTCGTCCTCAGGGCCCGCCGGGTGTCGCCGGCCCGGGTTACCGTGAGCGCACCCGACGAAAGGCAGCGGCATGTTCCTCCGCGATGGAACGGTGGTCACGAGCGCGAGCGATCTGACCGCCGCCTCGCACTGCGAGTTCGAGTTCCTCAGGGCGCTCGACGCGAAGCTCGGGCGACTGCCCGCCGTGGAGCAGACCCGGGATCCGATGCTCGACCGGGCTGCGACCCTCGGCGACGCCCACGAGGCGCGCGTGCTCGAGCGCTACCGATTCGAGCTCAGGGTCGTCGAGATCGAGCGACCCGACGTGCGTCGGGCGGGGGAGCTCGAAGCTGCCCTCGCCGCGACGCAGGCCGCCTTCCGGTCGGACGCCGATGTCGTGTTCCAGGCCGCGTTCTCCGATGCCGACTTCGTCGGCTTCGCCGACTTCATCGTGCGGCAGCCCGACGGGCGCTGGCTCGTGCAGGACACCAAGCTCGCGCGCTCGGCGAAGGTGACCGCGCTCCTCCAGCTGGCCGCCTACGTCGAGCAGCTGCGGAGGATCGGGGTGCCGACGGCCGACACGGTGCAGCTGCTGCTGGGCAACGGCACCGAGTCCACGCACCGGCTTCGCGACATCGAGCCGGTGTACCGCAACCGTCGCGAGCGTCTGCGGCGCATCGTCGCCGAACGACTGGACGACGACGGACCGGTCGCCTGGGGCGACCCGAGGTACACGGCGTGCGGGCGCTGCGACACCTGCACGCCCGAGGTCGAGTCGCATCGGGATCCGCTGCTGGTGGCGGGACTGCGGCTCACGCAGCGCGACAGGCTCCTGGCGGCCGGCGTGCGCACGATCGACGAGCTCGCTGCTTCGAGCGAGCCCGTCCACGGCATCTCCGAGACGGCGCTCGAGGCGCTCAGGCAGCAGGCGCGACTGCAGCTGCAGCCGGTGCTCGACGGTGCGCTGCCCGCGGTGGAGGTCTACGCGCCCGGCACGCTCTCGACGCTCCCGCAGCCGAGCGAGGGGGACATCTTCTTCGACTTCGAGGGCGACCCGCTCTACTCCGAGGGGGAGCACCGCGAGTGGGGGCTCGACTACCTGTTCGGGCTCACCGAGGTCGACGGCACCTATCGCGCCTTCTGGGCTCACGACTACGCCGAGGAGCGCGTCGCCCTCGCGGCGTTCCTCGACTACGTGCAGCAGCGCCGGCGTGAGCACCCCGACCTGCACATCTACCACTACGCCTCCTATGAGCGGGTCCACCTGCTCTCCCTCGCCGCACGGCATGGCATCGGCGAGGACGTGCTCGACGAGCTGCTGCGGGACAACGTGCTCGTGGACCTGTACCCGATGGTCAAGCGCTCCGTGCGCGTCGGCGTGCGCTCCTACTCGATCAAGAAGCTCGAGCCCCTCTACATGGGCAGCGAGCTGCGCGAGGCCGACGTCCAGAGCGGGGCCGATTCGATCACCGCCTACATCGAGGCACGCAGGCTCCTCGACAACGGCGCGGCTGGCGACCCCGAGGCGACGGGTGCCGGGCGCGCGATCCTCGACGACCTCGCCGACTACAACCGCTACGACTGCGTCTCGACGCATCGCCTGCGCGACTGGCTCCTCGCCCGCGCGGCGAAGCACGGCGTGGTGCCGGGTGCCGCGCCCGCCGGTGAGCGCCAGCTGCGCCGCGACGAGGCGTCCCCGCTGTTCGAGCTGCTGATGAAGCTCGCCGGCGATCCGCTGTCCGAGCGCACCGCCGACCAGCAGGCGCTCGCCCTCGCCGCGGCGGCGATCGACTACCACCGTCGCGAGTCGAAGACCTTCTGGTGGGACCACTTCGCTCGACTCGTGAATCCGGTGGACGAGTGGGCGGACACCCGAGACGTGTTCGTCGCCGACGAGCGGCGTGTGCTCGAGGACTGGCACATCCCCGAGGGCAAGCAGGCACCGCGCCGCGTCGTGCGGATGACGGGGCGCTGGGCGCCGGGCAGCCGGCCTCGGGTGCAGGACCGTGGCCCCTTCGCCCTTTACGAGTACCCCGGACCCTTCACAGTGCCGCGCCGACAGCCGGGCTCTCGTCCCGACAAGGAGGTGGGCGTCACGGCGGTCGGCGAGGACTGGGTCGAGATCGAGGAGTACTGCCTCCGCGAGGCCGACCCCTGGGACGCGCTTCCGATCGCTCTCACACCCGCCGCGCCTCCGCCCGGCCGCGCTCAGGTGGGCGCGATCGCTCAGTGGGGTCAGGCGGTGCTCGATGCGCACCCCGCGTGGCCGCAGGACGCGATGGTCGATCTGCTGCGCCGCACTCCGCCGCGGTCGCGAACCGGCGCCCTCGCTCGCGACGCGGATCCGGTCGAGGCGGTCGTGCGCACGCTGCTCGACCTCGACTCCTCCTACCTCGCCGTGCAGGGGCCTCCCGGCACCGGCAAGACCCATCTGGCGGCGCACGTCATCGCCCGGCTCGTGCGCGACCACGGCTGGCGGATCGGCGTCGTGGCGCAGTCGCACGCCGTCGTCGAGAACGTGCTCGACCGGGTCGTCGCGGTGGGGCTCGACCGCACGCTGGTCGCGAAGAAGCCGCAGGCGCAGGGCGAGGTCTCGTTCACCGCCCTCCGCGGCGACGGGCACGCGGCCTACATCGCCCAGCACCGAGACACCGGGTTCGTTATCGGTGGCACGGCGTGGGATTTCGCGAACGTCACCCGATTCGAGCGCAAGAGCCTCGACCTCCTCGTCATCGACGAGGCCGGGCAGTTCTCGCTCGCCTCGACGATCGCGGCCGCGGTGTCGGCCCGCAACGTGCTCCTGCTGGGCGATCCGCAGCAGCTGCCGCAGGTGAGCCAAGGGACCCATCCGGAGCCGGTGGATGCGTCGGCCCTCGGATTCATCAGCGACGGGCACGACGTTCTCCCGCCCGAGCTCGGCTTCTTCCTCGCGGAGACCAGGCGCATGGACCGAGCGCTGACCGCCTCGGTCTCCGACCTCTCCTACGAGGGCGCGCTGCGGTCGCACCCGACGACGCGGGGCCGCCGTCTCGACGGCGTCGTCCCGGGTCTGCACCTCGCCCCGGTGCTGCACGACGGCAACGCGACCTCCTCCGAGGAGGAGGCGGCAGAGGTCGTCCGGATCGTCCGCGATGCCCTCGGGCGCGGGTGGACGGACCCGACCTGCGACCGCAGCGGCGACGCCCTCCGCGAGGACGACATCATCGTCGTGTCGCCGTACAACGCGCAGGTGGCGCTCGTCGAACGCCTGCTCGCCGAGGCGGGTCTCCCGCGAGTGCGGGTGGGAACCGTCGATCGGTTCCAGGGGCAGGAGGCTGTCATCGCGGTGGTCAGCCTTGCCGCGTCGTCGCCCGCGGAGGTGCCGAGGGGTCTCTCGTTCCTGCTCATGCGGAACCGCCTGAACGTCGCGATCTCCCGAGCGCAATGGGCGGCCTACCTCGTCCACTCGCCCGAGCTGACCGAGCACCTCCCGCGGACCGTCGATGGCGTGGCGGAGCTCAGCGCGTTCCTCCGCCTGCTCGACGCGGGTCGGCAGACGGAGGAACGGGAGATTCAGAGCCTGATGTCGCCTGACGCTCCCTCGTCGCCGTCGGAGTCGCCGTCCGCCGCGTCGATGTCGGCCTGATAGCTGTCGTCGACCCGCTCGGTCGCCTCGGCGTCGTCGACCCGCTCACCGTGGGCCGCGGCCACATCGGCCTCCGCGCTCGAATCGACCTCGTCTGCGTCCCCGTCGCCACCCATCGCACCGGGAGGGAACGGGATCGGTCCGCCTGCTCCGTTGTTGATGCCACTCATGTCGGCTCCTTCCGTTGGAATCAGCCGAGTCCGGCTGGCTGAGAGCTTGCCGAAAGGCGCCGAGGGGTTGACAGCGGCTGACGGCCTCAGGCCCTGACGGCCTCGCGGTAGCGTTCGACCGCGAGTCCTCGTACGGCGAGGCCCACGGCGGGCACGACGAGGAACCCGAAGGCCAGGAGTGCGCCGAAGGACGCGTAGGCGAGTGTCACCGCCGCGCTGATCGCCAGCAGCACCATGACGACGACGAACAGCACGCGCTGGCCGCTGACGGCGTAGAGCACGGCCGCGGCGCCGAGGGGGAGCACCCGCAGCACCAGGTCGAACCATTGGAGCGCCAGCGCTCCGCCGAGGAACGACACGAGCGCCGCGACGACGAGCATCGTGGTCCACAGGTAGACCGGAATGGGATTCAGTGGCGGCAGCGGCACCGCGTACCCCGCCGAGTTCACGGATGCCCCGGCCGGTCCCGACCGCGCGAGGCCAGACAGCAGCTCGCGTGCGGCCACGATGCGCGCGAAGCGCTCGGCGGCGCCCGCCAGATCGGCGTTCGGCTCGCCCGCCAGCACGTCGGGGTGGTGCACTCGGGCCAGCCTGCGATAGGCGCGGTCGATCTCCTCGACGGAGGAGCCGACCGGGAGCCCGAGCAGGTCCGAGGCTTCGCCTGGGGTCACCCGCTCAGCGTACGCCGGTCAGATCCACTCGTCGGCGGGAATCCAGGCGACCCCTCGGTCGTGGGAGATGAGCTGGGCCCGCACCCGTCCGCCCCCGTCGGCGACGAGGCGGCCCAAGCCGTTCATCCACTCCTGCTCGGCGGCGGAGCGCTCAGCGGTGCCGGGTCGCTCCCAGACGAGCAGCGCCTGAGCGGCCTCGGTGGCGTCGCAGACGTCGCAGATGAATCGGGCGAGCATGCACCGGTCCTGCTCCGTCGGTCGCTCGGGCAGATCGTCGCATGGCATGACCAGCGGCAGCTGCCGGTCGGCCGCATCGAGGAAGAGCAGCCAGAGCTGAGGGCGGAGAGCAGGCCCGACGAGGTCGAGTACGCGCTCGCGGATCCGGGCGTCGGTGTCGAGCGGCAGTTCGGCCGCGTCGGAGGCGTGGAGAGTCATGAGTGCCAGCGTCGCCGCGAGGTGCGGATGGCGGGGCGGCAGCGCGCGGCTTGTGGGTGCGCGAGCCCTGGGGACGAACGGACCGCATATCCTGTGCGAGTGGCGCAACCGGGGGGCGAGGGGACCATGCCCGCGGCGAGCACCGGGCCGCAGCCCGTCGCCGAGCGGCCGAGGGGCGCGTTCGCGCGGACGGTCGACCGCATCCCCACCGTCGTGCTGCTGATCGCCGGTGCCGCGCTCGTGCTCGGTGTCGTCGGCCTGTTCGGCGGGCTCGACGACGCGCCCTCGGAGCCGCTCACGCGGGTGCAGCCCGGTCAGGAGCACGTCGGCGCCCAGCTGACCATCGTGCCCGAGCGGGCGATGCTCGTCGACACGCTCCCTGAGGCGTTCCTCGAGCCGGAGGACGGTTCCCGGGTGCTTGTGGTCACGTCGATCGTGACGAACACCTGGGACAGGCCCGTGCTCAGCTCGGAGGGCGGAGCCTCGGACAATCTGCGACCCGACCTTCCTGGGCTGGAGGCGCCCGAGAACGTGCTGCTCCTCCTGGACGGGACACGACGGCCGTGGCTCGAGCCGCACCTGCCCGCGGAGCTCGCGTTCGCGTGGACGGTGCCGGAGGACGCGCTCGCGGACGGCGACGCGCTGCGGGTGAACCTCTACGACAAGGTCTACAGGGCGGAGGGCTTCGTGACGGTCGGGGAGAGGTTCCAGGAGCCGTTCCTCGCGGCCTACACCGAGCTCGAGGTCGAGGACCTCGGCGCGGGGGCGGACGGATGACCGTGGTCGCCGCGCCGGGAAGGCGGGCCCACTGGGGACGGCGCCTGCTGGGCGGGGCCGCCCTCGTCGCCCTGCTCGTCGGCGCGGGAGTGATCCGCGACACCGCGCCGACGGACGCGGAGTGGCAGGGGCCCATGGAGGTGCGCGGGGAGGTCGCGGAAGAGCTCACCGGGCGCAACATCCGCGCGACCGTGCACGGGGCGACAGTCGCCGCGGTCGCCACGACCGAGGAGTGGACCGGGGAGACCCCAGGGCGCTGGATCGCGGTCGAGACGTCGGTCGAGGCGGTCGAGACCGAGGTCGGCGCGCTGCTCGGCACAGCCGAGCTGCTGATCGACGGTGACCGCTATGGAGCCAGCGTTCGGCCGGGGTCTGACTCGCTGGAGGGCCTGCCGCTGTCGCTCGGCGTTCCCACGACGGGCGTGCTGCTGTTCGAGGTGCCCGAGTCGGTCCTGACCGAGGATGCAGAGCTGAGGCTCGCGGTCGGGAGCGATCCGCGACTGGATTCGATGCTGGTGATCCCGCTGACGCTGCGCGACCTCGAGGTGGTCGACACCTACCGCTTCGACCGCCCCAGCTGGGGGGCCGCCGGGTGAGCTGGTTCCGTCGCAACCTCGTCGCCCTGGTGGCGGTCGCCGTTCTGCTGCCGGCGACCCTGGCGGTGACCTTCTGGAACGACTGGGTGGGCTACTGGGATCAGCGCGCGAGCGTGCCGACGGTCGTCGAGCTGGGCGCCGAGGCGCAGTACGGAGGTGCTGCGTGGGAGGTGACGGACGTGCGCACCGCCGAGCCGTCGAGCGAGTTCGGACGCTCGATCGGGCTTCCCGCCGACACGCGCTTCGTCTCGGTGCTGCTCGAGGTGACGCCGGAGCAGTCCTCGCCCGGCTGCCAGTTCACGCTCAGGGAGGAGAGCGGCCGCCAGCGCACCTGGAACACGGCTGATCTGTCGCCTCTCGACTACTACCCGCAGGGCGACGACTCGGCGTTCTGCGACTCCGAACGCACCGACCCGTACCGGATCGAGGTCTACTTCGTCGTGCCCGTCGACGTGTCGGAGGAGCTCGTGCTCACGATCGAGGTCGGGGAGTCGCTTCCGTCGTACCTGCGGATGCGACTATGAGGGCCGTGGCGTCGCGGCGCTCCTCGAGCTTGCGCAGGCAGTAGTCGTAGGCCGCGGCGATGAGGGCGATGCGCAGCGGCTCGAGCAGCAGCTCGACGCCGAACATCAGCATCTGGTCGAAGGTGAACCAGAACGAGTGGAGCTCGTGCGGTCCGATGAGGCGTACCACGCCGAACAGCGCCCAGGCGGAGATCGCCTCGAGCACGGTGTAGACGAGCACGAAGAAGCCCATCGGCACCACCCCGGCCCGCCAGATCAGCACCGCGGCGTTCGCGAGCGGACGCCAGCGGCTCGTGAGGTCCCCGCCGAGGTCCTGGGCGCGTCGCGCGACTCCGCGGGGCAGCGCGCCCACCCGCAGACGCAGCCGCTCGTAGTAGGGCAGCCCGGCCTCCGCACCGCCGTCGAGCGCGAGGGCCCGGCTGTAGATGACGCCGGCGATGGTGAGCCACGCCAGCGGGAGGAGCACGAGCGCACTGGTCTGCGCGACGAGCCCCTCGACAGCGGTCCACAACCACCCGAGCGGCGCCAGCGTGGTGAGCACCGCCTCCTTGACCTCCTCGTACCAGGCCACGATCGCGCGCGACGAGAACCACGCGCCGAGCTGTTCGAGGTAGGTGCTGATCAGCAGGACCGTGAAGTAGACCCAGAGCGCCTCGAAGTAGACCGCCGCGATACGCGTCCAGCCGGGGAGCCGGGCTTCGTAGCGGCCCAGCAGGTGACGAGCGACGAAGGCCAGCACGACGATGGCGGCCGTCACCGCGTCGAGGCGGAGGTCCAGCACTGTGCCTTGAGAGGCGTCGTCGGCGAAGGGATTGAGATTGGCGAGCGCCGACACGGCGTACTGCTGCGTGTCCTCCATGAGGAACCGCCACGCGGCATAGAACGCGAAGAAGGGCACGATCGACACGAGCAGGATGTCCGACATCCGCCTGCGCGCACCAGCGCGGGTGGGCAGGTCGAGGTCCGTCTGCCCCTTCGCCTCGAGACTCGCGAACGCTGGCATCGCACCGCGCAGGACGTAGAACATGGCGATGAACGAGACCAGCCGAGCCAGGATCGCCAGCGGGAGTATCGCCAGACCCAGCAGCGTGTTGGTCGCCCCCGCGAAAGCGGCCACCTCGATGAGGACGTAGTGCGTCAGCCATCCAGCCAGGAAGCAGGCGAGCAGCTGGGGCCAGGCATAGGCGACCAGTCGCCCGGTGACCCGCAGGATGCTCAGCACGCGTCCCAGGCTAGCGACCGGGCCGCGCCGGCGACGCGATCGCGCCGGTCGCTGTCGCATCCGCGATGTCGCAACGGGCGCGTACCTGGCACGCTCGAAGCATGTTCGAACCCGTGCCCACCGCCGCCCTCGCCGACGCCTCCCTGCGGCTCGGCATCGCCCTCCGCACAGCACCCGTGGAGCTCAGGTCCCTGCAGTCCACACCACCCCTCGCCGGGCCTGCCCAGCCGGTCACCCACCTCGGCAGCGTCGACGTGATCCTCGACGCCATCGAGGAGGCGAGCCCGGGCAGTGTTCTCGTCGTCGACAACGGCGGCAGGCGGGACGAAGCCTGCGTCGGCGACCTGCTCGTGCTGGAGGCGCGGGAAGCCGGCCTCGCCGCCGTGGTGATCTGGGGGCTGCACCGCGACACCGCACAGCTGCGCGAGATCGGCCTGCCCGTGTTCTCGCTGGGGGCGACCCCCTTCGGGCCGAGGCGGGTGCCTCCCGCCGGTCGCCCGATGCGCTCAGCTGCCCTCGACGGCGCCGAGGTGTCGCCGGCGGACGTCGTGTTCGCCGACGACGACGGCGTGCTGATCGCCCGCGCCGACCGCGCCGAGGAGCTCGTCGAGGCCGCGCTCGCCATTCAGCGCACCGAGACGGCCCAGGCCGACCGGATGCGCTCGGGCGCCTCTCTGCGGCACCAGCTCGACTTCGCCGGCTACCGCGAGCGGCAGCAGCGGGAGCCCGACCTCACCCTGCGCCGGTACCTCGTGGAACGAGGCGACGCGATCGAGGTCTGACCGCGGCTGGTCAGATGTTGCTGCCGCCGCCCTCGCCGTTCGCCTCGATCTCCTCGCGGCGGTCGGCGTCCGGGGTCTGACCGGACCGCAGCGCTCCGAGCGCGATCGCGCTCTCGGCGTTCGCCGAACCCGGGTCTCCGACCTCGTCGACAGCACCTGAGCCCGCGAGTCCCGCGTCCTCGGCGAGATGGTCGCCCTGGGTGACCGCATCCGTCTCACGGTCGAGGGGGTTGCCGGTGCCCGAGGGGTCGTTGACTCCGCCCGCGAAGGGGAGGTCGCCGCCCTTGTCGTTCACGCCACCGGTCGTCGCGTCGCTCATCGTGAGCTCCTTTCGTCCCCTCCATGCAAACGGCAGACGGAGGGAGCGCTCAAGGACTGGACGGGACGACGACGGCCGCCTAGGTTACGGCTTCTCCCGTGGGGTCGGCGGCCGAGGGATCGGCGAACGCGGGACCCGCGACGGGCTCTCCCTGCCAGGACTCGACGATCCAGCCCGACGCGGGGTCGCCCTCGAGCACGACGATCCCGGTGTTGTCGAGATCGTGCTCGGCGGAGAACTCGGGGGAGACGTTGCGTCCTCGCCCCCCGGCCCAGACCCGGATCGCGGCGCCATGGCTCACGATCACGGCCGTGCCGTCGACCTCGTCGGCCACCCGGGCGACGGAGGCGTCGAACCGGTCGAAGAACTCGCGCCCGCTCGGACCCCCGGGCATCCGAGCGTCGAGGTCCGTGCGCCAGGTGAAGACGGTCTGCAGGTAGGTGCGGGCGTCCTGCCACCGGGTGCTGCCCTCCAGGTCGCCCGCCTCGATCTCGTGCACACCGTCGAGCACCGTGACCGGCAGCTGCAGGGCGTCGGCGAGCGGCTGCACGGTCAGCTGGGTGCGCAGCAGCGTCGAGACGTACAGCGCGTCGATCCGCTCGTGCTCGAGTGCCTCGGGCAGCGCTGCGGCCTGACGGCGTCCGAGCGGCGTGAGGTCCGGTCCGGGGTGCGCCGTGCTGAGCTGGCCGAGCACGTTCGCGGGGGTCTGGCCGTGGCGGATGAGGAGAAGTCGCACCGTTCGAGCCTACGGCGACGCGGCTGGGCGTTCCTCAGCCGTGCTGTCCGTCGACGTCGATGTTCGTGACGTCGCCCTCGGAGGCCAGCGCGTCATCGTCGGTCAGCGACTCCTCGTCGTCCTCGAGCCCTTCACGGGCGGGGCCGTCCGAGACGATGCCCTCCTCGGGGCCCTCGCCGACCGCGTCGTACACGCGCTCGCCCGAGGCGGGCGTCTCTCCCATGGGTCCGCTGTCGCTCATCGTTCTCTCCTTCATCGGGCTTCCCATGCAAGACGGATGCCTGGCGGGCGGCAAGAGGGTCGACAGTCGCGTGCGGCGGCGGTACAAGGTGTCAACCCCCGTGCTGCCGGAGCGGAGCCGCCGTAGCGTCGCACCATGGGAACCGCACGCCTCGTCAAGAACGTCGCCCCCGGCATCCACCGCCTCGACCACGCGCACGTGAACTGCTACCTCGTCGAGGACGGCGGGGACCTCACGATCGTCGACACCGCCTTTCCGAAGACCTGGCCTCTGCTGATCCAGGCCATCGACGCGATCGGGCGGCGGCCGACGGATGTGCGTGCCATCCTGCTGACCCACGGTCACTTCGACCACATGGGCTTCGCGCGCAGGGCTCAGCAGGAGCTCGATGTGCCGGTGTGGGCGCACACCCGCGAGGGGTTCCTGGCGGCGCATCCGTACAGCTACTCGCACGAACGGTCGCGGCTGCTCTACCCGATGCTCTACCCGGCGACCCTCGGACCGATGCTGTCGATGGTCAAGGCGGGCGCCCTCTGGGTGCAGGGAGCCACCGGGCTTCAGTACTTCGAGGACGGCCAGGTGCTGGAGGTGCCCGGACTGCCGAAGGTCGTCTTCACCCCTGGACACACCTACGGGCACGCCGCCCTGCACTTCCCGGACCGGTCCGCGGTGATCACCGGCGATGCCCTCGTGACGCTCGACCCGTACACCGGAGCGACCGGGCCGCAGATCGTCTCGGGAGCTGCGACAGCCGACAGCGAGCAGGCGTTCGCGTCGCTGGAGGCCCTGGCGGCTACCGACGCCGACCGCGTCCTCCCCGGCCACGGCGAGCACTGGCGCGACGGCATCCGCTCGGCGGTCGTCGAGGCGCTGAAAGCCGGACCCAGCTGACGCCGGCGCGCGCTCTGCGCGATTCGCGCGGCCACCGCATCCGTGCCACCCTCGGAGCATGCCCGCGCCGCTCGCCTCCTTCCTGGGCGGAACGCCTGGTGGCTACGACTCGGATGCGGTCTACGACGCCTTCGTCGAGTGGGCGTCGTCGCGCGGGCTGACCCTGTACCCCGCTCAGGACGAGGCGATGATCGAGCTCGTCTCGGGGAGTTCTGTGATCCTCTCGACCCCGACGGGCACCGGCAAGTCGCTCGTCGCGATCGGTCTGCACGCGGCGACCGTGGCCAGGGGCGGCCGCACCTACTACACCGCCCCCATCAAGGCCCTCGTCAGCGAGAAGTTCTTCGCCCTCGCCGACCTCTTCGGGGCCGAGAACGTGGGCATGGTGACGGGGGACTCGAACGTGAACCCCGACGCCCCCATCGTCTGCTGCACCGCCGAGATCCTTGCGAACCTCGCGCTGCGCCAGGGGCCGGATGCGCCGGTCGACTCGGTCGTCATGGACGAGTTCCACTTCTACGCCGACACCGAGCGGGGCTGGGCGTGGCAGGTTCCGCTGCTGACTCTGCCGCACGCGCAGTTCCTGCTGATGTCGGCCACTCTCGGCGACGTCACCGACCTCGCCGCGGACCTCGAGCGGCGCACCGGCCGGCCGGTCGCCGAGGTCACCGGCGTCGAGCGCCCCGTGCCGCTCGACTACCGCTACGTCATGACGCCCGTGCACGAGACGGTCGAAGAGCTGCTCGCCGAGCGCAAGGCGCCGATCTACCTCGTGCACTTCTCCCAAGCCGCAGCGCTGGAGCGCGCTCAGGCCATCGCGAGCCTCAGGATGATCAGCCGCGAGCAGAGAGACGAGATCGCCGAGGCGATCGGCTCGTTCCGGTTCTCGACCGGCTTCGGCACGACCCTCTCGAGACTCGTGCGATCGGGCATCGGGGTGCACCACGCCGGGATGCTGCCCAAGTACCGCCGGCTCGTCGAGACCCTCGCGCAGCAGGGTCTGCTGAGGGTCATCAGCGGCACCGACACGCTCGGGGTCGGCATCAACGTGCCCATCCGCACGGTGCTGCTCACGGCGCTCACCAAGTTCGACGGAATCAAGATGCGCCAGCTGTCCGCTCGGGAGTTCCACCAGGTCGCCGGGCGGGCGGGCCGGGCAGGCTTCGACACCGAGGGCACGGTCGTCGCGGAGGCCCCCGAGCACGACATCGAGAACGCCCGGGCGGTCGCGAAGGCCGGAGACGACGTCAGGAAGCAGCGCAAGGTGGTGCGCAAGAGAGCGCCAGAGGGCTTCGTCTCGTGGGGAGAGCCGAGCTTCCGCCGCCTGATCGACGCGCAGCCCGAGCGCCTCGAGTCACGGATGCGGATCACCCACTCGATCCTGTTGAACGTGATCGCGCGAGGCGGGGATGTGTTCGGCAACGTCCGGTCGCTCGTGTTCGACAATCACGAGACGCGGGCCCGCAAGTACGAGCTCGCGCGCACCGCCATCTCGATCTTCCGCACGCTCGTGGCGGCGGAGGTCGTCGAGGTCGTGCGCTCCCCGGGCGCGGACCCCGTCATCCGTCTCACCGTCGACCTGCAGCCGAACTTCGCGCTCAACCAGCCGCTGTCGCCGTTCGCGCTCGCCGCCTTCGATCTGCTCGACCCCGAGGCCCCGACCTGGGCCCTCGACATGATCTCGGTGCTCGAGGCGACCCTCGACGATCCCCGCCCCGTGCTCTCGCAGCAGCAGTTCCTCGCGCGCGGCGAGGCGGTGGCCGCGATGAAGGCCGAGGGCCTCGACTACGAGCAGCGGATGGAGGCGCTCGAGGAGGTCGAGCATCCGCAGCCGCTGAAGGACCTGCTGGGGGAGGCGTTCGAGCTCTACCGCGCATCCCAGCCCTGGGTGGCCGACTTCGAGCTGCACCCGAAGACGGTCGTGCGCGACCTGTACGAGCGGGCGATGACCTTCTCGGACTTCATCTCCTACTACGGGCTGCAGCGCAGCGAGGGGCTCGTGCTGCGCTACCTGTCCGATGCGTACCGCGCCGCGCGGCAGACCATCCCCGAGGAGCTCAAGCTCGAGGAGCTCGCCGACATCATCGAGTGGCTGGGCGAGCTGGTGCGGCAGGTGGACTCGAGCCTGCTCGACGAGTGGGAGCGGCTCGTCAATCCCGCCGATCCGGACGCCCCGGTGCTGCCGCCTGCACCGCCGTCGGTCGTCGCGAATCCGCGCGCGTTCCGGGTGCTCGTGCGCAACGAGCTCTTCCGGCGGGTGCAGCTCGCCGCGCTGGAGCGCTGGGAGGACCTCGCGGCGCTCGACGGCGGGAGCGGCTGGAACGCGGGACGCTGGGCCCTCGCGCTCGACCCGTACTGGGAGGAGCACGACGAGATCCTCACCGGACCGAACGCCCGCAGCATCGGGCTGCTGCACCTCGAGGAGGGTCAATGGACCTGGACGGCGCGGCAGGTGCTCGACGATCCCGAGGGCGATCACGACTGGGCGATCACCGCCGAGATCGACCTCGTGGCCTCCGAGGAGGAGGGCCGTGCAGTCGTCAGAGTCGTCGACGTCGGGCGCTTCGACGGGCTCGCTCACATATCCGCCGGCTGACCCGCAAGCCCACGCGCCCGCGGGGAGGGCTTCCTAGACTTGCCCGATGACGACCTCCGCTCGCAATCGAGCCGCCGACGAGAGCGTCTTCCGAGAGCGACGCACAGCGGGCGCCACCTTCTATACGAGCCGACGCCGCCACGAGGACCTGACGATAGTCGTCAAGCGGTTCCCACCGCGTGGCGTCGCGACACGCGATTTCGTGCTCGTGCACGGCATCGGCGTCTCGAGCAGGTACTTCCAGCCCCTCGCCGCCGAGCTCGCACGCTTCGGGACCGTGTGGGTCATCGACCTGCCCGGCTACGGAGCGTCGCCCGACCCGCGCTCGAGTCCGACCATCGCCGATCACGCACGCGTCGTCGCCTCCTTCCTCCGAGAGTCGGAGATCGAGAACCCCGTGCTGGTGGGTCACTCGATGGGCACCCAGATCGTCTCGCGGATCGCGGTGGATCGACCTGAGACGACCGACCGCATCGTGCTCATCGGACCGACCATGCAGCCGAAGGCGCGCACGCTGTGGCGTGCCGCCGCGCGGCTGATGCGCGACGTGCTCGTCGAGCCGCCCAGAGCGAACTGGGTCGTGGTCACCGACTACCTTTTCCGCTGCGGGATCCCGTACTACCTTCGTCAGCTTCCGCACCTGCTGACCGACCCGCTCGAGGAGCGGCTGCCGCTCGTGCAGGCGAAGGCCCTCGTCGTGCGCGGGCACAGGGACGGCATCGCGCCCCCCGAGTGGTGCGAGCGGATCGTCTCGTTGATCCCGGATGCACGGTTCGAGACGGTGCGAGGGCCGCACGTGGTGATGTTCACCGACCCAGAGCGCACCGCCGAGCTGATCCACGACTTCGCGGCATGAACCTCATCGCCCGGGGCTTCTTCTGGTGGCTCGACTACGTCTACGTGACGATCGCGCAGGCGCGTCACGTGTTCGGTCGCGATGCGTCGCGCTTCCGGCGGGGCGACCGGCTTCCCGTCGTGCTGCTCCCGGGCGTCTACGAGACCTGGCAGTTCCTGCTGCCCGTCGCGGAGGAGCTGCACCGTCGAGGCCACCCCATCCACGTCGTGCGCAGGCTCGGCTACAACGTCGCGACCATCCCGGCGGCCGCCGAGGTCGTCGCGGCGTACCTCGAGGAGGAGGCGCTCGCCGACGTGGTGCTCGTCGCGCATTCCAAGGGCGGCCTCATCGGCAAGCAGCTGATGGCGGCGCACGATCCGGACCGCCGCATCCGTCACCTCGTCGCGGTCGCCACCCCGTTCTCCGGCTCCTGGTACGCGCGGTGGGCGCTCGTGCGCACCATCCGCGACTTCTCGCCGCGCGACGCGACCCTCGTGCGGCTGGCAGCGAATCTCGCCGTCAACTCCCGCATCACGAGCATCTTCCCGGTATTCGACCCGCACATCCCCGGCGGCAGCGAGCTGCAGGGCGCGACGAACGTGAAGCTGCGCACAGCCGGGCACTTCCGCATCCTCTCCGACAAGCGGGTGCTCGCGGCGGTCGTCGACGCCGTCGAGTCAGCCGGCTGACGTCTCGCGGTGTTGAATGGTGCGGTGAATCGCACCGAGCGCCTCGTCCTGACGGTCGCCGTCCTCGCCTCCTTCGTCGCGTTCCTCGACGGAACCGTGGTGAACGTCGCCCTCCCCGCGATCTCCGAGGAGATCGGCGGCGGGCTCGCGGTGCAGCAGTGGACGGTCGACGCGTACCTCATCACCCTCGGCGCGCTCATCCTCGTGGCAGGCTCGCTCTCCGATCTGCTCGGCCGCGTCGCCATCCTGAGGATCGGCCTCATCGGGTTCGCGCTGACCTCGGTGGCGATCGCCATCGCGATGGATCCGGTGACCCTCATCGTCGCGAGGGCGCTGCAGGGCGTCGCGGGCGCGCTGCTCGTGCCGAGCTCACTCGCGCTCATCACGTCCACCTTCCGCGGCCAGGCTCAGGGCCGCGCGATCGGCGTGTGGACCTCGCTGACCTCGGTGGCGATGATCGCGGGCCCGCTGATCGGCGGCCTGTTCGTCGACCTGCTGTCGTGGCGCTTCGTGTTCCTGATCAACATCGTGCCGATCGCCGTGACGCTGTGGCTGCTCGTGAAGCTCGGTGTGCGCAACGAGCGACGACCGGGAGCCAAGGTCGACTACCTCGGCGCGGCCCTCTGCACGCTCGGCCTCGGCGGGCCGGTCTTCGCCCTCATCGAGGAGCCGAATCTCGGGTTCGGGCACCCGGCCATCTGGCTGCCGTTCGTGCTCGGCATCCTCGCCTTCGCGGCGTTCCTCTGGCGTCAGGCGACGGCGCGGGAGCCGATGATGCCCCTCGACCTCTTCCGCGTGCGCAACTTCTGGGCCGGCAACATCGCCACGGCGCTGATCTACGCGGCGCTCTCGCTGAGCAGCTTCGTGCTCGTGGTGTGGCTGCAGGAGGGCGCGGGACTTCCGGCGACCCTCGCGGGGCTCGCGCTGATCCCGACGACGATCATCCTCATCCTGCTGTCGTCGCGCATCGGCGCGCTCGCCGGTCGCATCGGACCCCGGCTCTTCATGACCGTGGGTCCGATCGTCGCCGGAATCGGAGCGCTGATGCAGCAGCTCGTGAGCGAGGACTTCGACTACTGGACGCAGGCGCTCCCGGGCATCGCGGTGTTCGGGCTCGGGATCGCCATCACGGTGTCACCGCTCACCTCGGCGATCCTCGGGTCGATCGAGGCGGAGCGGTCGGGCATCGCGTCGGCCGTCAATAACGCCGTGTCGCGCGTGGCGGGCCTGCTCGTGATCGCGATGCTCGGGCTCATCGTGGGCGACACGCTCGACCTCGAAGGACTCAGGCGCGCGCTCGCGATCTCGGCCCTGCTGCTGATCGGCGGCGGACTCGTGTCGTTCGCGGGCATCCGCAACCCGCCGCGCACCCTCGTGCCCGGCGTCGACGCGGAGCCCGCCCCCGTCTCCCGCTGACCCGCCCAGGCCGCCCGCGGTGTCGGAAACTCAGGAGATCCGGCTCACGCCGGCGTCACGGCGTCACTCGAGCGACCACATCTCCTGAGTTTCCGACACCGGGTCGCCTCGGAGGGGGAGGCGGCGGGGGCGGAGGCGGAGTGGCGGCGGAGGAAGCCGCGGCGGCGGAGGCGGCGGCGGTCAGGCGAGGATCGCCTGCCCCGCGAGCACGAGCTGCGCCACGGCGACCAGCGCGGCCAGGATGATGAGCCGGAACTGCCCGCGGGACGGCGGCCTGGTGAGACCCTGAACGAGCCCCACCACGGCGATTGCGACGGATGCGGCGAGTCCGCCGAGCGCGATCGGCGCGAACCCCAGACCGGCGGCGACCACCCCTGACGCCCCGAGCAGCGCGATCCAGGTGATCGCGACGGAGGGGAGGCGGCCGAGGCAATGCGGCAGGCCGCGCACGCCGGTGCGACGGTCGTCGTCGAGGTCGGGCAGCACGTTGGCGAAGTGCGCGCCGACGCCCAGCAGGGCGCCCGCGGCGCAGGCCCACGGCTCCGCGAGCGCCGGTTCGCCCCGGGAGAGGGTCACCAGGAGCGGCAGCAGCCCGAAGCTCACCATGTAGGGGAGCACGGAAGCGGGCGTCGACTTGAGTCCGAGGTTGTAGCTCCACGCGGACCCGAGGAAGACGGCGTGCACGACGAAGGCTCCCGGCCCGAGCGGCAGCGTCAGCAGCAGGGCGAGATCGAGCGTCGCGAACGCCGC
Source organism: Microbacteriaceae bacterium (assembly GCA_031177985.1). GTDB lineage: Bacteria > Actinomycetota > Actinomycetes > Actinomycetales > Microbacteriaceae > JAPSJW01. The sequence continues at coordinate 122,579 of JAPSJW010000004.1, forward strand.
GAGGCGCACGACGGACACCGCGATGTCCCCCCGCGCCACGGGCTTGTCGGTGCGGCCGACGGCGCGGTCGCGCTCGGCGTCGATCCAGTCATTGGAGAGCCCGACGGACGCCTGGTTCAGCAGCACCACGAGAACGAGCAGGGCGAGCCGCGACGGCTCGACCCCGGCCGCGATCCCCAGCGCCCCCGCGATGACAGTGACGGCGAGCGCGGGGCCGGGATGCGTCGAACCGGCAAGCGCGATCGCCTTCTGCATGGCCTCACTCTAGGCAACGCAGGAGGGCGCACCGCCGTCCGCCTCCAGGGCGCGCGCAGGTGGCCGCGCTAGCCTGAGCGCGATGCCCACCGCACTCGACGCGCCCGCCCTGGTCGGCCGTCTGCCCGGAACCTGGAGGGTGCGCGCCACCACCACGCCGGTCTGGCTGGCGGGCGACCGCATCGACCCGACCTACACCTGGCAGAAGGTCGGGGACGAGCCTCCTCGTCTCTCGGTGGACGTCTCGTTCACCACTCCCGAGGGCGAGACCCGGCACGTGCTCGGCTCGGCGGCCTGGCGCGGCGCCGTCTTCGTGTGGCGGGCGAAGGGCATCTGGCGGCTCGTGCCGAGCAGGTGGATCGTGACCGGCCTCGAGGAGCGGGACGACGTGCTGGTGCTCCGCTCGGCCAAGTCGCTCGCCGCACCCGGCGGCATCGACGTGCTCGAGAGCGCCTCGACGGACCACGGCGACACCCGCGCGGTCATCGCCGGCGCTAGTGCCGACTACGGCTTGAGCGCCGAGGAGTTCGCGTCGCTGACCTGGCTCGGCTGAGCACTCCTCCCGACCGTCTGCAAGGTGCGCCGGTTAGCATCGGAGGATGGCGCGAGCGGGAGTAGCGGTCGCTCTCACGGCGATGCTGCTGCTGAGCGGATGTGGTGCTGCCGCATCCGCTGATCCCGCCGGTCCTACGGCTACACCGTCTCGAGCACCGTCGCCGACGCCCGTCGCCTCGTCCGACCCGGGCGAGGGCTATGCCGTCGATCGTCTCGCGGCGATGACGCTCGAGGAGAAGATCTCGAGCCTGCTCATGCTGCACGTCGCCGGCACCGACCCTCAGGTGCTGCGTGACTTCGCCGAGCGGTGGCAGCCCGGCGGTCTCATCCTCATGCGCGACAACGTGCCGTCTCCGCCCGACCGGCTCGCGACTCTGACGGAGGAGCTGTCGGCGGACCCCGGACTTCCGCTCCTCGTCGCGATCGACCAGGAGGGCGGCACGGTGCGCCGCATCCCGACCGACGAGTTCCCGGCGGCACCGCAGCTGCGCGCGGCCGAGCCGGCCGCTGCCGAGGCGGCCTTCGCTGATCGAGCGGCCATGCTCGCCGCCCTGGGCATCTCCGTCAACTTCGGGGTCGTGGCCGACGTCACTCCCGACCGCTCCTCGTTCCTGAGGCCGCGCGTGCTCGGCGATACGGCCGAGGCGGCGTCGCCGCGGGTCGCGGCAGCCGTGGCGGGGGAGCGCGGGCAGGTGCTCACGACGCTGAAGCACTTCCCGGGTCACGGCGCGGCGCCCGGCGACTCCCACTCGAGCATCCCCGCGACCGGGATGGGGATCGAGGAGTGGCGCGACGAGCACGCTCCGCCGTTCGCGGCGGGCATCGAGGCCGGGGCCGAGTTCGTGATGACGGGGCACCTGCGCTTCGACGCCGTCGACTCGGCGCCCGCGAGCCTCTCGGCGGAGTGGCACCGGATCCTCCGCGAGGAGCTCGACTTCGACGGGATCATCGTCACCGACGACCTGCACATGCTCCTCGCCTCGGGCGAGGAGCAGTTCTCCGACCTCGAGGACAACGCGCTGCGCGCCCTGCAGGCGGGTGCGACGCTGCTGCTGTTCGTCGGGCCGGTCGAGGTGCCCGCGATGGTCGACCGCATCGCGGGGGCGGTGCGCTCCGGCGAGCTCGCCGAGAGCATCGTGGACGACGCCGCGCTGCGGCTGCTCGAGCTGCGTCGAGAGCTGTCCGGGCAGACCGGACCCTACGTGCACTGCGGCGAGGAGTGCCTCGAGCGCATCCGCTAGACCGCGACTGTCACGGGCTTCGCCAGGAAGGCCGAGTACCGCTCGACGGCCTGCGAGAGTGCGGCGAGCGTGGGCTCGGACAGCGGCTCGAAGGGCCGCAGCTCGAGCTTCGCGGTCTTCGCAGCGAGGGTGCGCCGCCAGAGGCCCACCACCTCGCCGTCGACGACGATCGTCGACTGGAAGACGCCGTTGCCGCCCGGCACGATCGCCTCCGAGTGCTCGGATGCGAGGGCGGCCGAGCGGTCGGAGTAGCCGAGCAGGTACTCGTCGAATCCCGGCAGCAGGAGGGGCGGCGCTGGGGCGGGCTCCGACCCCGGCGCCACGAGGTAGGTGGTGCCTTCGACCTCCAGCCGCTCGACCGCGTCGCCGGCGAGCGCGAGCCCAGCGCGGATGTCGGTGAGGGTGAGCGAGCTCCACCAGGCGAGGTCGCGCTCTGTGGCGGGGCCGTGTCCCGCGACATATCGCACGACGAGGTCGCGGAGCGACTCGTCGCGGTCGCGCTCGGGCGCGCCGGGCAGCCAGTCCTCGAACCCCACGAACGCCTGCCCCTTGCCCTCGAGCGGCCCCAGCACCAGCAGCCGCCGCAGGCAGAGGATCGAGAGCAGGTGCACGCCCCGCTGCCCGCTGGGGTCGATGCCGTCGGCGGAGAGCCGCTCGAAGTACCGCTCCCGCGTCATGCGCCCGGCCGAGGCCAGCTCGTCCTCGGCGAGGGCCGCGGCACGGGAGATCAGCTGCGCGTCGATACCGAGCTGCCGATGCCGGCCGGCCGCCGAGCGGATGGTGCGCTCACCGGTGAGCGCGAGCAGCCAGCGGAGATCGGCGGCGGCGACGACGTGCAGGGTCCCCCGGAACGGCCAGGACCGCACGATCGACCCGTCGGCGAAGGCCGCATCGACCGCCGCTCCGGAGGGGTCGGGCGTTCGCAGGGCGAGCGACCAGCGCACCCCGGCGAGATCCTGGCCCTGCAGCGCGAGCATCCGGGAGGCGACCGCGGCCGGCGTGGGGTCTGCGGGGGAGGCGAGACCCTGCGCACTCAGGCGCAATGACGTCACCGTCCGCCGGCGTGCGTCGAGTGCCATGCCCTCAGTCTGGCGGCAGCCGGAGACACCGGAGCGCGGTCACCGTCGCGTCGGCTGCGGGTTGCCGGCCTCGACGCGGGCGATAGCGTCTGCGGCGCGGACCAGCGCGAGGTGCGACAGAGCCTGCGGCGTGTTCCCGGCCTGGCGCCGACCGGAGGTGTCGTACTCCTCGCTGAGCAGCCCGACGTCGTTGCGGAACGAGACCAGGCGGTCCATGAGGGCCGTCGACTCTTCGAGACGGCCGCTGGCGGCGTACTGCTCGACGAGCCAGAACGAGCAGGCGAGGAACGCGTTCTCGCCCGGCGGCAGTCCGTCGACCCCCGACTCGGTGCGGTAGCGCAGCAGGAGCCCGTCCTCGAGGAGCTCCTGTTCGATCGCGGCGACCGTGCCGAGCATCCGCGGGTCATCGGCGGCCAGGTAGCCGACCTGGGGGAGCTGCAGCAGCGACGCGTCGACCCCTGCGCCTCCGTAGTACTGGGTGTAAGTGTTCCGCTCCCGGTCGAAGCCCTGAACCTCGATCTCGTCCCGCACCTCGTCGCGCAGCCGCTCCCACCGCTCGACCGGCCCGTCGAGGCCGAAGTCCCGTACGGCGCTCACGCCGCAGTCGAACGCAGCCCAGATCATCGCGCGGGAATGCGTGAAGTGGCGCTCGGCGCCGCGGATCTCCCAGATCCCGTTGTCCGCACGGCTCCAGTTCCGCTCGAGGAAGCCGAGCAGCACCCGCTGCAGGGGCCAGGAGTACGCGGTCTCCTCGATGCCCGCCTCCCTGGCCTTGCGCAGGGCGACCATGACCTCGCCGAACACGTCGCCCTGGTACTGCGTGTAGGCCCCGTTGCCGGCCCGGACGGGCGATGCGCCGTCGTACCCGGGGAGGCTTCGCACCTCCCACTCCTCGAGCCTGCGCTCGCCGGCGAGTCCGTACATGATCTGCACGTCCGCGGGATCTCCGGCGATGGCACGCAGCAGCCAGCGCCTCCAGTCCTGCACCTCGGTGCTGAAGCCGTGGTCGATGAGCACCTCGAGCGTGAGGGAGGCGTCGCGCAGCCAGACGTAGCGGTAGTCCCAGTTGCGCTGGCCGCCCCACTCCTCGGGAAGGCTCGTGGTGGCCGCGGCGACGATGCCGCCGGTGTCCTCGTGGGTGAGCGCCCGCAGCACCAGCAGCGAACGGTGCACCGCCTCCCCGTAGGGCCCCTCGGTCGAGCTGGTGGATGCCCACGACCGCCACCAGCGCACGGTCGCCTCGATCTGCGCGTCGACGTCCTCGGCGGGCGGCGGCTCCCGGTGGGACGGGTACCAGGTGAGCACGAGGTCGATCGTCTCGCCCTCGGCGACCGTCACGACGTTGCGGTGCGCGCGGTCCTGAGCGGTGAGTCGCGGACCGCGCATCACGACCGCGTCGGGACCGGCGACCGCGACGAGCGCGTGACCGCCGTCATCCTCGACCTGGCGCACCCAGGGCAGCGAGTCCGCGTAGCCGAAGCGGATGCGGAGCTCCTGCTGCAGCTCGACTGTTCCGCGCACGCCGCGCACCCGGCGGATGAGGTCGGCCCGCCGGTCGCCGTGCGGCATGAGCTCGGTGACCTCCACGACGCCAGTGGAGGTGGTCCAGGTCGTGACCAGCACGAACGAGTCGTCGACGTACCGGCGCTCGCTCGTCGCCTGCGGGTCGGTCGGGGCGAGCAGCCAGCGGCCCGAGTGCTCGTCGCCCAGCAGGGCGCCGAAGGTGGAGGGGCTGTCGAACCGGGGGAGGCACAGCCAGTCGACGCTGCCGTTCCGACCGATGAGGGCGGCGGTGTGGGTGTCGCCGACGAGGGCGTAATCCTCGATGGGAGCGGGCATGCCCCCATCGTCGCAAGGATGCGGCGGGAGCCGAAGCGCCCGCCGCATCCTTTGCTCACGACCGCAGTCTGCGGTAGGCGCGTGCCGAGAGCGGCAGGAACACCAGCGTGAGCAGGAGCGGCCAGGCGACCGCCAGCGCCAGGGCGTTGTCGGCGAAGAAGCCCCCGGTCGCGCCGGTGGGATTGCCGAAGAGCTCGCGCACCGCCGTCGCCGTCGCGGAGATCGGGTTGACGTTCGACACCGCCGCGATCCAGCCGGGCATCGTCTCGGGCGACACGAACGCGTTCGACAGGAAGCCGAGCGGCCAGACCAGGATCTGCACCGCCATCGACGCTCCCTCGCTGCGGAAGGTGAGCCCCAGGAAGATGCCCACCCACAGGAACGCGAATCGCAGCCAGAGCAGCAGCAGCACTGCGAGCAGCGCGCCGCCTGGACCGCCCGTGACCCGCCAGCCGATGAGCAGGCCGCCGATCAGCAGCACGACGAGGTTGAGCACCGACACCGCGAGGTCCGCGCCCGCTCGTCCCAGCACGACGCCCGCGCTCGAGATCGGCATCGACCGGAAGCGGTCGGTGATGCCCTTCTTCGTGTCGGCGCCGATCGCCGTCATGGTGCCCTCGAGGCCGAAGAGCATCGTGAGCGCGAGCATGCCAGGCAGCAGGAAGGACGTGTAGTCGCCGCCGCCCGGCAGGTCGATCGCCCCTCCGAAGAGGAACGCGAACATCAGCAGCAGCATGATCTGGAAGAGCGTGCCGAAGATCGGCGTGGCCGGCTGCCGCGCCCAGTGCCGCAGCTCCCGTCCGGTGAGCAGGGATCCGTCTCGCAGCGCGCTCATGCGGCCACCTCCGTCGTCGTGTCGGTCAGGGTGAGGAAGACCTCGTCGAGGGTGGGACGCCGGATGCCGAGATCGTCGAGCGGCACGTTCTCGAGGCCGCGGGCCGCCTTCAGCAGCGCGTCGGTCGGCGATCCGACGGCGACCGATGCGCTCCGCTCGGCCTCGTCGACCACGGGCTCCGCCCCTGCGATGCTCGCGAGCACCGCGGATGCCCTGGGCAGGTCGCCGACCTCGGTCACGACGACGCGCAGCAGATCGCGGCCGAGGCGCCGCTTCAGCTCCTCGGGGGTGCCCTCGGCGATGACCCGCCCGGCTCGCAGCATCGAGATGCGGTCGGCGAGCTGGTCCGCCTCGTCGAGGTACTGGGTGGTGAGCAGCACCGTGGTGCCCAGCGCGACGACGTCGCGGACCGCTCGCCAGACCTCGTTGCGGGCGCGCGGGTCGAGGCCCGTGGTGGGCTCGTCGAGGAACAGCACCGCTGGCCGCAGCAGCAGACTCGCGGCGATGTCGAGCCGGCGGCGCATGCCGCCCGAATAGGTCGAGACGGCGCGCGTGGCCGCATCGACGAGGTCGAACCGTTCGAGCAGCTCGTCGGCCCTGGAGCGCGCGGCGGCCTTGGGAAGGCCCGAGAGGCGTCCGAAGAGCACGAGGTTCTCGCGTCCGCCGAGCACCTCGTCGACCGCGGCGCTCTGACCCACGAGGCCGATGCGACGGCGCACGGCCGCCCCCTCGAGGGCGACGTCGAGCCCGTCGACGAAGGCGCTGCCCTCGTCGTAGCGGGCGAGCGTGGTGAGGCAGCGCACCGCGGTGCTCTTGCCGGCGCCGTTCGGGCCGAGCAGGCCGTGCACGCTGCCGCGCGCGACCGTCAGGTCGAAGCCGTCGAGCGCCGCTGTCGTTCCGAAGCGCTTGCGCAGTGCGCGTGCTTCGAGGGCAGGGGATGTCATCCGTCCTCCTTCTATGTACACCGTACGGAGAGGTGCGGGACGAGATTAGCGTACGGCGTACGAAAAAGCTACACTCGCGCTATGGCGATCTCGACGGGCGCAGGCGACCCCGACCGCACCCTGCCCCTGCTGTGGCGGCGGGAGCTCGGTGTGCAGACCGGGAGCCGCGGACCGAAGCAGCGCGTCTCGATCGACGCGGTCGTCGAGGCCGCGCTGGCACTCGCCGTCGACGAGGGCATCGAGGCGGTCTCGATGCGCAAGGTCGCCGAGCGGGTCGGCATCGGCGCGATGTCGCTCTACACCTACCTGCCCGGCAAGGCCGAGCTGCTCGACCTGATGGTCGATGAGGCCGTGGGCCGTGCTCCACGGGAAGCGGGACGAGGCTCGACGCCGCGGGAACGGCTCGAGCTGCTCGCGCGCGAGGAGTACGGGCACTTCCGCGCCCATCCGTGGCTGCTCGCGGTCGATGTCTCCCGCGCGCCGCTCGGGCCTGGGAGCTCCGAGCGCTACGAGTACCAGCTCGGGCTCGTGGAGGGGCTGGGTCTGGACGACGTCGACCAGGATGCCGTCGTGGCCCTCGTGGCGGGCTTCGCCGCATCCGTCGCCCGCGTCGCCATCGAGAGCGAGCGTACCCGCCGGGCATCCGGCGTGAGCGATGAGGAGTGGTGGGGGCGCAACGCGGTCGTGCTCGAGCGGGTGATGGACGGCTCCCGGTTCCCACTGAGCGGCCGCGTCGGACAGGCGGTGGGGGAGCGCTTCGCCTCGGCGATCAGCGCCGACTACCAGTTCGAGTTCGGGCTCGGCCGCCTGCTCGACGGGATCGACGCGCTGCTGGCCGAGGTGCGGCCCTAGGGCTTGCCCACGACGAGCCGCAGCGACCCGTCGAACTCGGGCAGAGTGCGGAAGCGCCCGTACTTCTCGTCCCAGGCGCCGCTCTCGAGGTCGGCGCGCAGGTTCCGCTCGAACCGCTCGACGGCCTCAGCGGGCACGAAGCTCCAGGCCGACATCGCCCTGCGCACCTCCGGCTCCAGCATCCGTTCGGGGCGTGCGAAGAAGGCCTGGCCGAAGCCGTCGATGCTGTCGGCCGGCACCATGACCTTCCGCACCTCGGCGTCGCCGCCGAGCGCCTCCACGATGTCGGGGATCTGCGGCATGCGCTTCGCCTCGATCTCCAGGAGCTCCGGCACGTAGTCCTGGATCCACCAGTGCTCAGCGACGACGGGGTCGAAGGTGAGGATGACGACGGGACCCGTCGTCACCCGGCGCATCTCGCGCAGCCCCGCGCGGTAGTCGGGCCACTGGTGGATCGTCACGCTCGCCATGCTCGCGTCGAAGCTGTCGTCGGCGAACGGGAGATCCTGCGCGGTGGCGTCGATCGCCCGCACTAGATGGGCGGGCCGCTGGGCCCGCATCGACGCGGACGGCTCGACCGCGGTCACGTCCCGGTCGGTCGGCTCGTACGATCCGGCTCCCGCGCCGACGTTGAGCACCCGCTCGGCTCGTCCGAGCGAGTCCAGCGCGTCGAGCACCTGCGCTGCGATGCGCGGGTCCGGCTGGCGGATCCGGGCGTAGCCCTCACCGATCTTGCTGTAGTCGGCGTCGCCTGCGCTGCCGTCCGCGAATCTCGTCTGCATAGCGGTCACACTCTAAGCGCGCCCTGCGGCGTATTACGCGGGCAGGATCCCCAACTCCGCGAGCTGATCGGCGAGGCCGGCTCCGTCGGGTGCGTACACCCACGGCACGGCCGCCTTCGCGACGGGTTCGGACGGGTTGCTGCGACCACCGGCGAGCACAGCCTCACCCGTCGACAGCTGACGGATGCAGACTGCGGCGACCTTCTCGGGGTGCTTCTCGACGAAGTCGGCGTAGATCTCGGGGTCGTGCTGCCCGTCGTCGCCGATGAGCACCCACTTGAGCGTCGGGAAGTCCTCGGCGAGCCGCTGAAGCGACCCGCGCTTGTGCTCGCTCCCGCTGCGGAACCACCGGTCGTGGGTGGGCCCCCAGTCCGTGAGCAGCAGCGGGCCGCGCGGGTACAGATTGCGGCCGAGGAACCGGTTGAGGGTGGGCGCGACGTTCCAGGCGCCGGTGGAGAGGTAGACGACAGGGGCGCCGGGGTAGTGGCGCATGAGCCGCTCGTAGAGCACGGCCATCCCGGGGACCGGGTTGCGGGCGTGCTCGTCGAGCACGAACGTGTTCCACGCCGCGAGGAAGGGGCGGGGGAGCGCGGTCACCATGACGGTGTCGTCGATGTCGCTCAGCAGGCCGATCGGCTCGCTCGGGTCCACCACGAAGAGGGGCGCCGTCACCCGCTCGGAGTCGTCGGTGCGTAGAGTGACGGTGTGCCACCCGGGAGTGAGCTCGACGCCGCGCACGGTGGCGTCGAGCACCCCGCCGCGGTCTGCGGTGACCCGTTCCTCGACGCCATCGACCTCGATCGTGACCTCGACGTCGTCGACGGGGATGCTCATGAAGCTTCGCCAGCCGCGGATCTTCGCGGCGCGCTGCCTGGCATCCTCGTCGGACGGGTCCTTGGCACGGGCGAGCACGACGCGGGCGAGAACCCTCGACCAGCCGGGTCCGCCGTAGCTCGTGTACGGGATGACCGTCGTGATGAGCCCGCGCTTGCGTCCCCGGCGTTCCCGCCACTCGTGGAAACGGTCCTCCCAGCGCGCCGCGAGATGCAGGACGGGGGCGTCAGCCTTTCGGGAGCGAGGCACCGCACAAGTCTGCCATGCCCGCCGCGCGGGGCCCGTCGGGAACTCAGGAGATCGGGCTGACTCCCGGGCGGCGAGAGCCTGCGCGGCGCCGGATCTCCTGAGTTTCCGACGCCGCGGCGAGGGTCAGACGCCGAGCGGGCGGATGAGCTGGGGGCCGTTGTTCCGCACGGCACCGACCTCCGGGCCGACGGGGTGGTACTCGGCGCGTTCCGCCGTGACGACTCCGCCCGCGGCGACCGCCTCGAGGAGGTACTCGTCGCCCTCGGTGTGCGGATCGAGCCAGTCGTCGAGCAGCTCGGGTGCCAGCAGCACGGGCATCCGGTCGTGGATCGGGGCCAGAGGGCCTTGCGAGTCCTGCGTGACGATCGTCGTCGACAGCAGCCAGCGGCCGGGCGCTCCCTCGGCGGCGGAGGGGTCGCGCCACCACTCGTACAGCGCGGCGAACAGCATGAGCTCCCCCTCGGGGAGGGCGATGTACTGGGGGGTCTTCTCCCCGTCGACGGTGCTCCACTCGTAGTAGCCGTTCGCGGGGATGGCACCGCGCCGCTTCACGAGCGCCTCGCGGAAAGACGGCTTCGTCGTGACCGTCTCGATCCGCGCATTGAACAGGGGCGGTCCGTCGGCCGGTCCCTTCGACCAGCCCGGCACGAGTGCCCATCTGGCCGCCGCGATCCGCCGGTCCGGCTCGGTCCACTCGTCCCCGCCGCGGGGCAAGGAATCGACGATGAGCGGCACCGGGTCGGTCGGCGCGACATTCCACGAGGGGCTCGGCAGATCGTCGCCGACGATGTCGACGTCGAACAGCGTCACCAGATCGGCTGGCTCGATGGCTACCACGAAACGACCGCACACGAGCACGGATTCTCGCACGAGCTGTCTATCGCTCATACTGGGGACACGCGGTGCACGCCCCCAGTCCGGGGGCGCGGTACGATGGCCGCACCAGCCACCTGAAGGAGTCCTCCGTGCCCGAAACCTCCCTTGCCACGGTGCAGGAGGGAGTCGTCTCTCTCCGGAACGAGCCCGTCCAGGCTCGCAGCACCGCACGACTGACCGCTCTCCTCGACGCCGCAGCGGCGGTCGTCGACGAGCTCGGCTATGAGCGTCTGACCACAGCAATGGTCGCGGAGCGCGCCGGCGCCTCGATCGGCACCGTCTACCGCTACTTCCCCGACCGGATCGTCGTGCTGCAGGCGCTCGCCGCCCGGAACTACGACCGCGTCATCGCGAAGATCCGCGACATCATCGCGGACGAGAGCCACGGCAGCTGGCTCGAAGCGATGGCCACCGTGTACGACCGTGCTCTCGTCGAGGCCTACCGCTCCGAGCCCGGCTTCCGTTCGCTGCGCGTCGGCGACGTGATCGACCTGCGCCCCGTGAGCAACCCGCAGACCCACAACTCCCGCGTCGCCGAGGTCATGCACCTCGCCCTCGTCGAGCGCTTCGGTGTCTCCGACACCGAGGAGGCCCGCCTGGCGTTCGAGTGCTCGATCGAGATCTCCGATGCACTGGTGACCCGCGCGTTCGCCCGCGATGCCAAGGGCGACGAGCGATTCCTCGCCAAGGGCCGCGAGATCGTGCGTGACCTGCTCGAGCCCGTGCTGGGCTGAGGTCCACCGTCGAGAGCGCCCGTTCCCGTGCCCGGGGACGGGCGCTTCGTCGTCTGCGCCAAACCACGCCTTGGCTCGGTTCCGAACTGTTTCGGGGCGCCCCGGGAATGTCGGCGTCGAGCCCTAGTGTTGAAACGAGCGAAGCGCTACGGCACGCACAGCACCGCCGACAGCAAGGGATGAGGCTGCGCCCATGATCGAGTTCCGTTCCGTGAGCAAGCAGTTCCCCGATGGCACGCTGGCCGTCGACGACTTCTCCCTCGTGATGCCCTCGCGCAAGACCACCGTGCTCGTCGGCTCCTCCGGCTCGGGCAAGACGACGATCCTGCGGATGATCAACCGGATGGTCGATCCCACCGGTGGGGCGGTGCTCATCGACGACGAGGACATCTCGGGCCTCGAGCCGGTCGCTCTGCGTCGCCGCATCGGCTACGTCATGCAGAACGGCGGACTGCTGCCGCACTTCAAGGTCGTCGACAACATCGCCACGGTGCCCGTGCTGACCGGAGTGCCGCGCGGCGCCGCCCGCGAGCAGGCGCTCACCCTGATGGACACGGTCGGCCTCGATCGCTCCCTCGCCGACCGCTACCCGAGCCAGCTCTCCGGTGGACAGCAGCAGCGCGTGGGGGTGGCGCGGGGCCTCGCGGCGAACCCCAACATCCTGCTCATGGACGAGCCGTTCGGCGCCGTCGACCCCATCGTGCGCGCCGAGCTGCAGCAGGAGACCATCCGGCTCCAGCGCGAGCTCGATAAGACGGTGGTCTTCGTGACGCACGACATCGACGAGGCGTTCCTGCTCGGCGACCAGGTGGTCATCCTCGAGAAGGGCGGACGCATCGCCCAGGTCGGCAGCCCCACCGAGATCCTCGCCGATCCCGCGAGCGAGTTCGTCGCGGACTTCATCGGCGCCGACCGCGGGAAGCGGGCGCTCAGCATCCGCCGCACCGAGCGGGGCGCCATCCTCGTCGACAGCGAGGGCCGGGCTGCAGGAGTGCTGGTCGACGGAGGGCCCACCGCGTGAACTGGGTCTGGAACAACCTCGACCTGATCGGCGAGCTGACGCTGGAGCACATCCGGCTGAGCATTCCGCCGATCCTGCTCGGATTCCTGATCTCGATCCCGCTCGGCTTTCTCGCCTATCGGTTCAAGCTGACGCGAGGGCTGCTGCTCACGGTCGCGGGACTGCTGTACACGATCCCGTCGCTGGCGCTGTTCGTGATCCTGCCCCCGATCATCGGCGTCAGCTACCTCAGCGAGGTCAACATCACCATCGCCCTGACGATCTACGCGGTCGCGATCATGGCGAGATCGGTCGCGGATGCGCTTGGCTCGGTCGATCCGGCGGTGCGTCAATCTGCGACGGCGGTCGGATTCAGCAGCTGGCGCCGTTTCTGGCAGGTCGAGTTCCCCCTGGCTGGCCCCGTCATCCTCGCCGGGCTGCGGGTCGCCTCGGTCAGCACGGTGAGCCTCGTGACCGTCGGCATCTTCATCGGCATCGAGAGCCTGGGGTACCTCTTCACGAACGGGTTGCAGCGGCGGATCTTCGCCGAGGTGCTGACGGGAGTAGTGATGACGGTGATCGTCGCGCTTCTCATCGATGCGATCCTGGTGCTCATCGGGCGGCTGCTCATGCCGTGGACGAACCCGGGGACTCGCAGGTCGGCCAACCGCACTGCGACACAGCTGCCTCTAGCGCAAGGTGGTGGCGCTCGATGAACCTGTTCACCGAAGCCATCGACTGGATCTTCTCGGCTGAACGCTTCCAGGGGTACAACCCTCTTGGGCTCCGCCTCGGCGAGCACCTGTGGTTCACGTTCCTCTCGCTGCTCCTCGCCGCTGCAATAGCCATTCCACTGGGGTATCTGATCGGGCATACCGGGAAGGGGAGGAACCTCGCTGTCGGAATCTCCGGCGCCGCGCGAGCGCTCCCGTCCTTCGGTCTGATCGTGCTGCTGGTGCTCATAGTCGGCGTCACTCGTGCTCCAGCGGCGGCCGTCATCTCGTTCGTGCTGCTGGCGATCCCATCGATTCTCGCTGGGGCCTATTCCGGGCTCGAAGCCATCGACCGTCGCGTCATCGACTCGGCGCGTGCGATGGGCATGACCGAGTGGCAGATCCTGTGGAAGGTGGAGATCCCGCTCGGACTGCCCCTGCTCATCGGCGGTCTCCGCAGCGGAGCGCTCCAGATCGTGGCTACAGCAACTCTGGCCGCGTACATCGGCCTCGGTGGTCTCGGTATCTACATCTTCGAAGGCCTTCCGCTCCGGGATTACCCGCAGATGCTGGGCAGCGCGATCCTGATCGCCGCCCTTGCGCTCCTGCTCGACGCGCTCTTCGCGATCCTGCAGCAGTTCGTCGTCCCGCGCGGGGTCACCGCGGGACGCGTCAGAGACGACCGCGCGACGTCGACCCGGCGGCGCGCGGTGGCGGGGACCCCCGCCGAATGAGAAGAAGGATGGACATGTTCGCAGCAAGGAACAAAGGCCGGCTCGCCCTCGGCGCAGTCGCGGTCGGGGCGTCATTGGCCCTGGCAGGGTGTGCATCGGGTGATCCGCTAGCCCCGGACAGCGAAGGCGGCTCGGGCGAGTCGAACGAGACCATCGTGGTCGGCTCGCAGGCGTATTACTCGAACGAGATCATCGCCGAGATCTACGCGCAGGCCCTCGAGAACGCCGGGTTCGACGTGGAGCGCGAGTTCCAGATCGGCCAGCGCGACGCCTACCTCCCCGCCCTCGAGAATGGCGAGGTGGACCTCTTCCCCGAGTACACGGGGAACCTCCTGCAGTTCTACGACGCCGAGACCACGGCCACGACCTCCGACGAGGTCTACGCCGAACTCGCCGACGCGCTGCCCGAGAACCTGACGGTGCTCGACCAGAGCCCCGCCACCGACCAGGACTCGTACAACGTCACCGCGGACTTCGCGGAGGAGAACGACGTCGAGTCGATCGCCGACCTCGCCGGCATCGAGGGCCTCACCCTCGGTGGCAACGCCGAGCTCGCCGAGCGTCCGTACGGCCCCTCGGGCCTCGAGTCGGTCTACGGCGTGACCGTCGACTTCCAGGCCACCGGTGACACGACCGTAGAAGCGCTGACGGAGGGAACGATCGAGATCGCCAACGTCTACAGCGCCGACCCGCGCATCCAGACCCAGGATCTCGTGACGCTCGACGACCCCGAGGGTCTCTTCCTCGCCTCGAACGTCGTGCCCCTCGTGAACGCCGAGATCGCCGACGACATCGCCGACGTGATCAACGAGGTCTCCGCCGCCCTCACGCCCGAAGGCCTCGTCGCCCTCAACGTGCAGAGCACCGAGGACGAGCTCTCGAGCGAGGACATCGCGACCCAGTGGCTCGAGGAGAACGGCTTCTCCGAGTAGCACAGGGCAGTGGAGGGGCGGGTGCTGCGCGCATCCGCCCCTTCGTCATTCGTCAGCCGGTCCTTCGACGGTGCGCGGGTCGCCGTCGGCCCGCTGCGCGCCATCACGGGCTGCGATTCGCTCGAGCGCCTTCTTGACGAAGAAGACGACGATGAGGAACGCGACGATGATGCCGATGAACAGGTACCCCGCGTAGTGCAGCTGGTCGGCCAGCTGCCGGTAGGTGCCCGCGGCGGCGGAGCCGACCGAGACGTACGCGACCGACCAGAGGATGCACGCCGGAACCGTCCACGCGATGAAGGTGCGGTAGCGCATGGGGCTCATCCCCACTGTGAGCGGCACCAGCGAGTGCAGCACGGGGATGAACCGGGACAGGAAGATCGCGATGCCGCCGCGCCGGTCGAGGAAGTTCTCGGCCCGCACCCAGTTGCGCTCGCCGATCCAACGGCCGAGGCGGGATCGGCGGATGCGGGGGCCGAAGAAGCGGCCCAGCGCGAAGCCGATGCTCTCACCGCAGAGTGCTCCGACGATCGCGGTGATCACGAGCGCGGTGTACTGCACGGGCCCGTCCACGGCGGTGCTCGCCACGATGACGACGGAGTCGCCGGGCACGATGAGCCCGATCAGCACGCTCGTCTCGAGGGTGATGGCGATGCCGGCGAGCGCGGTGCGCAGGACGGGATCGACACCCTGCACGAGATCGAGCAGCCAGGTGAGGATCTCGTTCACACCCGCTGAGCCTAGTGTCGCGCTGCGGGAGTCAGGCTGAGGATCGGATGGGACGGCGCAGGGCGTCCAGCCGAGCGCGCCAGGCGTCGAGACGGCCGGGCTCCTGAGCGAGCGACGGACCGTCGATCCAGCGGGTCACGATGCGGATGCCGTGCAGCGCCGACAGAGCCCACACCTCGAGGCCCTCGAGCTCTGCGGGGGTCACCGACTCGTAGTGCACGTCGACCCCGGTCGCCGCCGCGATCGTGAGCACGGATCGCGCCGTGACGCTGTCGATGCGCGCCAGCTCCGGAGAGGGAGCGCACAGGAAGCCGCCACGCCACCAGACGAGCGCCGAGTACGCGCCTTCGACGACGTAGCCCTCGGGGGAGAGGATCACGGTCTCGTTGGCACCGAGCGGCTGCACCGCTGTGCGGGCGCGACTCAGGCGCTCGAGATCCGGACCCTTGACGGTCGGCTGCAGCCGGGGATCCGCTCCACGGTGGGTCGCCAGCACCACCGACCGCTGACGCTCGGGCGCGTCCCGCAGGCGGAACAGCAGGCTGGGCGCCTCCCGCCGCGACTGCAGCTCCACCCGCGGGAACCAGTCGCCCGCCTCGGGCACGAGGTCGAGAGCCGCGTCCCAGAACGGGGCGGCGTCGGCGCGGCCGCCGATGCCCTCGAGGAAGCGTCGGCGGTGCAGGCCGAGGGCGAGCGCCCTGCCCTCCGTGACGAGCCAGGAGTCGGCGACCTCGACAGTCGTGAGCGCGGTGTCGCAGGACTCGACGAGCGCCAGCTCCGAGCCGGTCCAGCGGTACATGCTGCTCATAGACTTCAGGCTATGCGCGACGGCACCCGCGTGCTGCGGCACTCGTTCCCCGACGGGTGGGTCGACCCGGAGGCCGTCTTCCGCTCCCGGTTCGCCGACGGCGACGCCGTCTTCTGGCTCGACGCGTCGTCGGGCGCCGGTCGGAGCGCCATGGGCGAGCTCGAGGACATCGTCGGCGGCGACGGGGTGCTGAAGGACGTGAGCGCCTCGCTGCGAGCGTCTCCCGATCGGCTGGACGACTTCCCCCTCGGTTGGGTCGGCTGGCTCGGCTACGAGTTCCGCGGTACGACGACGGGGGAGCCGGTCGCGCATCCGTCCGCCCATCCAGTGGCGGTGCTCGGACGAGTGCGCCGTGCTCTCGAGTTCGACGCCGACCGGGGAACGGTGACCCTCGTCGCCGAGGCCCAGGACTGGGCGGGGGAGACCGGGAGCTGGCGCGACAGGATGCTGGCCGTGCTGCGTGAGGCGGCGCCGACGCCCGAGCTCGGCGGGGCTCCAGACACCGTGGTGGCTCGCTGGCGCTCGTCCGACGAGCAGTACCTCGCCGCCATCCGTGCCTGCCAGGAGGCGATCGCCGCGGGCGACGCGTACCAGCTCTGCCTCACCGACGAGCTCGTCGCCGAGGGGCATTGGGACCCGGTCGAGACCTACTCCGCCCTCCGCTCCGCGAGCCCGACGCACCACGGCGCCTTCCTCCGGGTCGACGGCATCACGCTGCTGTCGGCGAGCCCCGAGCAGTTCCTGGAGGTGACCGCCGACGGCGTCGTCACGACCAAGCCGATCAAGGGAACGCGTCCCCGCGGGGAGGACGCGGAAACGGATGCCGCGCTCCGCTCCGCGCTCGCCGCGGACGAGAAGGAGCGGGCCGAGAACCTCATGATCGTCGACCTGATGCGCAACGACCTCGGCCGGGTGTGCGAGCTGGGGTCCGTCGAGGTAACCGCACTGCTCGAGGTGGAGAGCTACGCGCAGGTGCATCAGCTGGTGAGCACGATCCGGGGACGGCTGAAGCCGGGCCTGACCGCGGTCGACGCGCTGCTCGCGTGCTTCCCGGCCGGATCCATGACCGGCGCCCCGAAGATCAGCGCGACCCGCATCCTGGACGCGCTGGAGCGCCGACCGCGGGGCCTCTACTCGGGCGTCTTCGGGCGCCTCGGCCGGAACGGCTCCGCGGACCTCGCCATGACCATCCGGTCGATCGTGCTCGACGCCGACGGCGCCACGATCGGCGCGGGAGGCGGCATCACCGCGCTCTCGGTGCCCGAGAAGGAGCTCGCCGAGAAGGAGCTCAAGGCCGCCGCCCTGGTAGCGGCGCTCCGCCGCCGAGGCTGACCCGGGAACACCGGGCGCACCGCATCCGTTCGCTACTCTGTACGGGGCTGTTTCCGGCCCCCATCCCCGCGAAAGAGACCCTGTGGCACACGAGCACGACGAGACGCCCGACTTCGACCCTGCCCGCCTGCAGGAGAAGTGGCTTCCCGTCTGGGAGCGGCTCCAGCCGTTCGCCACGAGCGACGCGGGCGACAAGCGCCCGCGCAAGTACATCCTCGACATGTTCCCGTACCCGTCGGGCGACCTGCACATGGGTCACGCGGAGGCCTACGCCTTCGGCGACGTGATCGCCCGGTACTGGCGGCAGCGCGGCTTCAACGTGCTGCACCCGATCGGCTGGGACTCGTTCGGCCTGCCCGCGGAGAACGCTGCCATCAAGCGCGGCGTCGACCCCCGGGAGTGGACCTACGCCAACATCGCGCAGCAGCGGGCCTCGATGCGCCGCTACGCCGCATCCTTCGACTGGGACCGCGTGCTGCACACGAGCGACCCCGAGTACTACAAGTGGAACCAGTGGCTGTTCCTCAAGCTGTACGAGAAGGGCCTCGCCTACCGCAAGGCCAGCTGGGTCAACTGGTGTCCGTTCGACCAGACCGTGCTCGCGAACGAGCAGGTCGTCGACGGGCGCTGCGAGCGCTGCGACAACATCGTCGTCAAGAAGAAGCTGACCCAGTGGTACTTCAAGATCACCGAGTACGCCGACCGCCTGCTGGATGACCTCAAGCAGCTCGAGGGCAAGTGGCCCTCGAAGGTCATCACGATGCAGCGCAACTGGATCGGCCGCTCGACCGGCGCCGAGGTCGACTTCGTCGTCGAAGGACGCAGCGAGAAGCTGAGCGTCTTCACGACCCGTCCCGACACCCTGTTCGGTGCGACCTTCATGGTCGTGGCGCCCGACTCCGACCTCGCGGCCGAGCTGGCCGCGGAGAGCACGCCCGAGGTGCAGCAGGAGTTCGCCCGCTACCTCGAGCAGGTGCAGCGCACCTCGGAGATCGAGCGTCAGGACGCTACCCGTCCGAAGACCGGCGTGCCCCTCGGGCGCTACGCGATCAACCCCGTCAACGGCGAGCGGCTGCCGATCTGGGCCGCCGACTACGTACTCGCCGACTACGGCCACGGCGCCGTGATGGCCGTGCCCGCGCACGACCAGCGCGACCTCGACTTCGCGCGCACCTTCGGTCTGCCCGTGCGCGTCGTGGTCGACACGAACGCCCCCGTCACGGGAGCCATCCCCGTCGTCGACCCCGACGCGGAGCTCGACGACGTCCCCTCGCTCGACCCCGTCGAGACCGGTCAGGCGCTGACCGGCGACGGGCGGATGATCCGCTCCGGTCCGCTCGACGGCCTCAGCAAGCAGAACGCCATCCGCCGCATCATCGAGCTGCTGGAGCAGGCGGGCACCGGCCGCGCGGCGAAGACCTACCGGCTGCGCGACTGGCTGATCTCACGTCAGCGCTACTGGGGCACGCCCATCCCGATGATTCACGGCGCGGACGGCGAGCTCGTGCCGGTGCCCGAGGACCAGCTGCCTGTCGAGCTGCCTGCGAGCGCGGGGCTCGACCTGCAGCCGAAGGGCGCATCGCCGCTCGGCGCCGCCAAGGAGTGGGTGGAGGTCGAGGACCCGCGCGACGGCAGCCCGGCCCTGCGCGACCCCGACACGATGGACACCTTCGTCGACAGCTCGTGGTACTTCCTGCGGTTCCTGTCGCCGAACGACCCCGACAGGGCGTTCGACGTCGCGGAGGCCGAGAAGTGGGCCCCCGTCGACCAGTACGTCGGCGGGGTGACGCACGCTATCCTGCACCTGCTCTACGCGCGCTTCATCACGAAGGTGCTGTTCGACCTCGGCTACCTCAGCTTCACCGAGCCGTTCACCGCGCTGCTCAACCAGGGCATGGTGATCATGAACGGCTCGGCGATGAGCAAGAGCCGCGGCAATCTGGTGCGGCTGAGCGACCAGCTCGACGAGCACGGCGTCGACGCCATCCGGCTCACGATGGCGTTCGCGGGTCCTCCCGAGGACGACGTCGACTGGGCGGATGTGAGCCCCGGCGGCTCGGCGAAGTTCCTAGCGCGTGCGCTGCGCCTGGCGACCGAGGTCTCGAGCAGCCCCGACATCGAGTGGAAGACCGGCGACGTCGCCCTGCGCAGGCAGACCCACCGCTTCCTCTCCGAGGCGCCCGGGCTCTTCGAGTCGTTCAAGTTCAACGTCGCGATCGCCCGCATGATGGAGCTCGTCAACGCGACCCGCAAGACGATCGACACCGGGGCAGGGCCGGCGGATGCGGCGGTGCGGGAGGCGACGGAGGCGGTCGCGATCGCGCTCAGCATGTTCGCGCCGTACACGGCCGAGGAGATGTGGGAGCGGCTCGGCCACGAGCCGACCGTCGCGCTCGCCGGCTGGCGGAAGGCCGACCCGGCGCTGCTCGTCGAGGAGTCGGTGACGGCCATCATCCAGGTCGACGGCAAGGTGCGCGACCGCATCGAGGTGTCGCCGAGGATCGGCTCCGACGAGCTCGAGCAGCTCGCCCGCGGGTCCGCCGCCGTGCAGCGCACGCTGGGCGACCGGGAGGTCGCGAACGTCATCGTGCGCGCCCCTCGTCTCGTCAACATCGCGACCCGCTGACGTCCGCTCCACAGAACGACGGCCGGCTCGCCGTCGACTGACCCCGCGCGCCTACCGTCGGGAGCATGTCGGCGGCGCACCCTGACCCGAGCCGCGCGCGGCTGCGCACCGGTCTCGGTGCCGTCGTCGTCCTCGTGCTGGTCGCAGCCGCGGTCACGGTGTTCGTGTCGGGCATCGGCGCGCGCGGTCCGAGCGTCGTCCCGTCGCCGACGCAGAGCTCCGGTGTCGGTGCGCCGGAGGGCAGGGTGCTGCTGGTCCATGTCCTCGGCGCGGTGCGCAGCCCCGGCATCTACGAGCTCGCCGAGGGGTCGCGCACCGTCGACGCGATCGCCCTCGCGGGCGGATTCGCTGCCGACGCCGACGAGGAGCAGCTGAATCTCGCCCAACCGGTCGCAGACGGTCAGCAGCTGAGAGTGCCACGGATCGGGGAGGCGCCTCCGGTCGACGCGGCCGGGGGCAGCGGCGGCGAGAGCCTCGTGAACCTCAACACGGCGGATGCTTCCGCGCTCGAGGCGCTTCCCGACATCGGTCCGGCGACCGCGAGCGCGATTCTCGAGTGGAGAGAGGCCAACGGCGGCTTCCAGAGCGTCGACGATCTGCTCGCGGTGCCGGGCATCGGTGAGAAGACCCTCGCGGGCCTGCGCGACCTGGTGACCGTGTGACCGCCGCCGTACGGCTCGTGACCGCTGCCGGTGCGGCGTGGGCCGCCGCGTGGCTGGCGACCCTCAGCGCGGGGGCAGCGATTCCGCTCGCGCTCGGCGCCTGGGCGGCCGTCGCCCTCTGCGGCGTCGCGGCGCTGCATCCTCGAGGACGGAGCATCGCGGCTGTCGCGCTCCTCGGCGCGACCGCGGCGGCCCTCACGGCGTCCCTCGCGGCATCCGCGTGGGCGGGGAGGGCGCCGGAGCAGCTCGTCACCGCCGCGGAGCGAGGAACCCGCGTGACCGTGATCGCGACCATCGACGCCCTGCCCGGAGGGCCGGGTCAGCCGCTCGACCTCACCGTCACCGAGGTCGGAGCCTCCGCCGGGCCCATCCAGTCGGGGGTGCCGGTGATCGCCTTCGTCGACGACGTGGGCGGGCTCGAGGCGGGCGCCTCGGCACGGTTCACCGGGTCCGTGGTGCTTGCAGAGCCGGGGGATCGCGCCGCCTTCCTCGTATTCCCCGATGAGCCTCCCGAGGCGCTCACCGATCCGCCGCCGCTGCTCGACTGGGCGGCCGGGGTGCGATCGGGGCTGCGCGAGGCGGTTGCGGGCTGGGAGGGTTCCGGAGCCCAGCTGCTGCCCGGCCTGGCGCTCGGCGACACGTCGGCGGTGACCCCCGCGCTCGATGAGGCCATGACCGCGAGCTCCCTCACGCACCTCACCGCGGTGTCGGGCGCCAACTGCGCGATCGTCGTCGGGGCGGTGCTCGCCGGGTGCGCCGCGGCGGGCCTGCCCCGCGGTGTCCGGGTCGGCGCCGGACTGGCCGCCCTCGCGCTGTTCGTCGTGCTCGTGACGCCGCAGCCCAGCGTGCAGCGCGCCGCGGTGATGGCGGGCCTCGTGCTGCTCGTCGGGGGCACGGGACGGCCCACGCGCGGTGTCGCCGTGCTGTCGCTCGCAGCGCTCGGGCTGCTCTGCGTCGACCCGTGGCTCGCACGCAGCTACGGCCTGGCCCTGTCGGTGCTCGCGACTCTCGCGCTGCTCGTGCTGGCCGGGCCGCTCGCGCGCAAGCTCGAACGCTGGCTCCCTGCGCCTCTGGCCGCCGCCCTCGCGGTGCCCGTCGCGGCGCAGCTCGCCTGCCAGCCCGTGCTCGTGCTGCTCGATCCGACGCTCGCCACCTGGGGGGTGCTCGCCAACCTGCTCGCCGGACCCGTCGCTCCGGTCGCGACCGTGCTCGGGATGATCGCGGCCCTCGTCCTGCCCCTGACGCCGCCGATCGGCAGCGCCCTCGTCGCTCTGGCCTGGCTGCCCTCCGCCTGGATCGGGGCTGTCGCGGAGACGATCGCCGCGCTGCCTTTCGCGCGGCTGCCATGGGCCGGAGGCGGCGCCGGCCTGCTGCTCACGCTCGGGGCATCCGCCGCGCTCCTGCTGGCATTGTTCGCACGGCGGACGCGGCGGCTCCTTCTGCCGCTGCTTGCCGCGACATGCGCGATCTACCTCGGCGTGCTCGCGGGCACAGAGCTGCCGGCCCGACTCGGGCGCCCGCCGGACTGGCAGGTCGCCCAGTGCGACATCGGGCAGGGTGATGCCGTGCTGCTGCGCTCGGCCGGGGCAACGGCCCTGGTCGATACCGGCGCCGACCCAGCACCCCTGCGTGCCTGCCTGGCGGACCTCGGTGTGCACCGCTTGGATCTCCTGGTGCTGACCCACTTCGACCTCGATCACGTGGGCGGTGCCGACGCGGTCGTCGGAGCGGCCGAGCGGGTGCTCGCCGGTCCGGTCGGAGAACCGGCCGACGCCGAGCTCCTCGACCGCTTCGCCGCCGCTGGAGCGAACGTCGAGCAGGTCTCGCGCGGTGACTCGGGCTCGCTGGGCGGATGGTCCTGGCAGGTGCTGTGGCCGCCGGAGCGGCTGGGCTGGGTCGAGCCGGGCAACGACGCGAGCGTCACGCTGCTCGTCGAGCCGACAGCGGCGTGCGGCGGATGCCTCAGCGTCCTGCTGCTCGGCGATCTGGGCGCGCAGGCGCAGCGCGCGCTTCTCGAGGCGACGCCCGTTCCGCCGGTCGACGTCGTCAAGGTGAGCCACCATGGGTCGGCCGACCAGGAGCCGCGGGTGTACGACGCGGCATCGGCGGCCATCGGTCTGATCGGAGTGGGGTCGGACAACGACTATGGGCATCCGACCGGTGCGCTGCTCGACATGCTCGCCGACGCCGGGACGACGGCGGTGCGCAGCGACCTCGACGGGCTCGCGCTGCTCGAGCGAACCGCCGAGGGGGTCGCCGTCTGGACGGCGCTCCCGCGACCGCCGTGAGACGCTCCGCACGGCTCGCCGTCGGCGGCGCCGAATAGCATTGAGGAGGAAGAAGGAGACCCGTGCCCGCCAGATCGAGCTCGAAGTCGGCGGCCAAGCCCGCTGCCAAGGCCAGGGCCGTCATCCCGCAGCTCACCTGGGAGCAGATCCGCCCGGCTCCCGTCGTGCTGGTCACCGGGTCCGAGGGCTTCCTCGCCGACCGGTCGATCCGGATGCTGCGCGACACGCTCAAGGCCGAGGACCCGAGCCTCGAGGTGCACGAGCTGGACGCCGCGACCTACGCTCCGGGGGAGCTGCTCACCCTCGCGAGCCCGAGCCTCTTCGCCGAGCCCCGTTTCATCCGCTGCGACGGCGTCGAGCGCGCCACCGACGTCTTCCTTGAGGAGGTGCTCGACTACCTCGCCGCGCCGGCCGACGACACCTACCTCGTGCTGCGGCACGGCGGCGGGCAGCGCGGCAAGAAGCTGCTCGACGCCCTCCGCGGGGGAGCGGGCGGCGGCATCGAGATCCTGTGCGCCGAGCTCAAGAAGGACTCGGAGAAGCAGGAGTTCGTGAGCGCCGAGTTCCGGGCGGCCGGACGCCGCATCACGCCCGGTGCGCTGCGTGCCCTCGTCTCGGCGTTCAGCGAGGACCTCGCCGAGCTGGCCGGAGCCTGCCGGCAGCTCCTGTCCGACGAGAGCGAGGAGATCACCGAACCGGTCGTGGAGCGCTACTTCGGCGGCAGGATCGAGACGAACGCCTTCCGGGTGGCGGATTCCGCGATCGCCGGACGCAAGGGTGAAGCTCTCCTGCTCGTGAGGCACGCGCTCGCGTCCGGTGCCGATCCCGTGCCGATGGTGGCGGCCTTCGCGTCGAAGCTGCGCACGATGGCGAAGATCTCGGGCGCCCGGGGCAGCTCCGCTCAGCTCGCCTCGCAGTTCGGGCTCGCGCCCTGGCAGGTCGACCGCGCCCGTCGTGATCTGGCGGGCTGGAGCGACGAGGCCCTCGGCCGGTCGATCGAGCTGCTCGCCGAGACCGACGCGCAGGTCAAGGGCGGCGGCCGAGACCCGGTCTACGCCCTCGAGCGGATGGTGTCGGTCGTCGCCGACCGGGGCTACGCCGGCTGACGGAAGCGGCTCACGGGTCTGAGTCGGTCGAGCGCACGGCTCCGGGAACGACGAAGGCCCTCCCCGGAGTGGGAAGGGCCTTCGCGGAAGACGGGGTGCGTCAGAGCGACGCGACCTGCTTGGCGATCGCCGACTTGCGGTTCGCCGCCTGGTTCTTGTGGATGACGCCCTTGCTCACGGCCTTGTCGAGCTTCTTGCCGGCGGTGGCGAGGGCGAGAGTCGCCTTCTCCTTGTCGCCGGCCACGATCGCCTCGCGGGCGGCGCGCACGGCGGTGCGCACCTCGCTCTTCACGGCCTTGTTGCGGTCGTGGGCCTTCTTGTTGGTCAGGATGCGCTTGATCTGCGACTTGATGTTCGCCATGAGGGACTCTTTCGTCTACGTCGGACTGATTGCTGTGCCGTCCGCGGTAGAGGGACGCGTACCGGCGACTCGCGTGGAGGAATCACACGCAAAACCAACGAGCAACGTTACCAGTTCCCGGTGCCGACGGCAATCAGCGTACCGCGTCCACGGCGTCGAGCAGCACGCGGTCGAACGCGGTCGGGTTGGTGAGGCTCACGAGGTGGTTCGCCCGGGGGATGCGCACGACGGTCGCGGAGGGCAGCGCGGCGGCCAGGGCGCGCTCGTGCAGGCGGAAGTGATCCCACTGCCCGTTCACCAGCCAGGTCGGCACCTCGACCCGCGCGAGAGACCGACGGGGGTCGAGGGCGCGCAGCTCGCGCAGCGCGTCGTCCATGACCTCGAGCGGCACCCCGCCGGCGATCACATCGGCCGCGCGCTCCCTGTCCCGCACGGTGCGGCGCACCATGAAGTCGTTGAGGCGCCGGCCGCGATCGGGCATCGTGTGGATGGCCCGGGCGACGAGGCGGTAGCCCTCGAGCAGCATCCGCGTCGGCTGGGTGCCGCAGCTCGCCGCGACCAGGGCGGCGATCGTGCCCGGCCGCCTGCCCGCGTACTCGATGGCAAGGTAGCCGCCGAGCGAGAACCCGACGAGCACGACGGGGGAGGGCAGTGCGCGCACCCCGGCGTCGACCGCCGCGATCGCCTCGTCGAGCCGGAACCGCTCGTCGATGCGCACGCCGTGACCGGGCAGATCGATCGCCGACGAGCGGATGCCGTGAGCCGCGAGCTGCTCCCTGGTGGTGCGCCACATGGTCGCCGAGGTCCGCAGGCCATGGACGAGCAGGACGGACGGCGGCACGCGCCGATCGTATTAGGGTGTGCCCGGAGGAGGCTGCATGGGCAGGATCGTGATCGCGGGTGCGAGCGGCTTCATGGGCCGCTACCTCCGGCGTCGCTATCAGGAGGACGGCTGGCAGGTCTCGACCGTCGGCCGTGGCGCCGACGCCGACGCGCGCTGGGGTGACGAGCGCGGCATCCGCTCGCTGCTCGACGGGGCGGACGTGCTGCTGAACCTCGCGGGCAAGAGCGTCAACTGCCGCTACGGGCACCGCAACATGGCGCGCATCTTCAGCTCGCGACTGCTCACCACCGCGGAGCTCGGACGGGCCGTCGAGGCTGTCGAGCACCCTCCTGCGCTGTGGCTGAACGCGAGCACCGCCACGATCTACCGGCATGCCGACGACCGGCCGATGACCGATGAGGACGGCGTCATCGGCTCCGGGTTCTCGGTCAACGTCGCGACGAGCTGGGAGCGGGAGTTCTTCGCGCACGACCGCGCGGGCGTGCGTCAGGTCGCGCTGCGCACCGCCATCGTGCTCGGCGACGGCTCCGCGCTCACACCGCTCGTGATGCTCACTCGGGTCGGCCTCGGCGGGCGGCAGTCGGGCGGCAAGTCCAAGGGCGGCCGGCAGATGTTCAGCTGGATCCACCTCGAGGATGTCTACCGGGCTCTGCGCTTCATCGAGCGCACCCCGTCGATCGAGGGCACCGTGAACGTCTCGGCGCCGAATCCCGTGCAGAACCGGGAACTCATGCGCACGCTGCGGCGCGTGCTCGGCATGCCGTTCGGCATCCCGCTCTTCGGCTGGATGCTCGAGATCGGCGCATTCCTCATCCGCACCGAGACGGAGCTGCTGCTCAAGAGCCGGTGGGTGCTGCCCACGCGGCTGCAGCGCGAGGGCTTCGAGTTCGCCTACCCCGAGGTCGAACCGGCGCTGCGGGACATCCTCCACCGCTGACGCGCGGCGGGGGCTCCGCGCCCATGGGAGAATGGCGCGTCATGTCACCCCGCTCAGCCGCGCCGCTCCAGCCCGCCGCGACCGACCCGTCGCGCATCCGCAACTTCTGCATCATCGCGCACATCGATCACGGCAAGTCGACCCTCGCCGACCGCATGCTGCAGATCACGGGCGTCGTCTCCGACCGCGACATGCGTGCGCAGTACCTCGACCGCATGGACATCGAGCGCGAGCGCGGCATCACGATCAAGAGCCAGGCCGTGCGGATGCCGTGGAGCGTCGACGGCGGCACGTACGCCCTGAACATGATCGACACGCCGGGGCACGTCGACTTCACCTACGAGGTCTCCCGCTCGCTCGCGGCGTGCGAGGGTGCGATCCTGCTGGTCGATGCGGCGCAGGGCATCGAGGCGCAGACCCTCGCCAATCTGTACCTCGCGCTCGAGAACGACCTCGAGATCATCCCGGTGCTCAACAAGATCGACCTGCCGGCGGCCGACCCCGACAAGTACGCCCGGGAGCTCGCGCAGCTGATCGGCGGCGACCCCGAGGACGTCATGCGGGTCTCGGGCAAGACCGGCGTGGGCGTCGAGGAGCTGCTCGACCGCGTCGTCGAGCGCATCCCGGCGCCGGTGGGCGACGCATCTGCCGCCCCGCGCGCCATGATCTTCGACTCGGTCTACGACTCCTACCGCGGCGTCGTGACCTATGTGCGCATGATCGACGGCTCGCTCAACCCGCGTGAGCGCATTCAGATGATGTCGACGAAGGCTGTGCACGACATCCTCGAGATCGGCGTGAGCTCGCCCGAGCCGACCCCCAGCCAGGGTCTCGGCGTCGGCGAGGTCGGCTACCTCATCACGGGCGTGAAGGACGTGCGTCAGTCGAAGGTCGGCGACACCGTGACGACCGCGGCGAAGCCGGCCACCCAGGCGCTCGAGGGCTACACCGATCCGCTGCCGATGGTCTTCTCGGGCATCTACCCGATCGACGGCGGCGACTACCCCGACCTGCGCGACGCACTCGACAAGCTCAAGCTGTCCGACGCTGCCCTGCAGTACGAGCCCGAGACCTCGGTCGCGCTCGGCTTCGGCTTCCGCTGCGGGTTCCTCGGCCTGCTGCACCTCGAGATCGTCACCGAGCGGCTGCGCCGCGAGTTCGACCTCGACCTCATCACGACGGCCCCCAGCGTCATCTACGAGGTGACGACGGAGGACAAGAAGACGGTCGTCGTGACGAATCCGAGCGAGTACCCGACCGGCAAGATCGCCTCGGTCAGCGAGCCGATCGTCTCGGCGTCGATCCTCGCCCCGAAGGACTACGTCGGCGCGATCATGGACCTCTGCCAGACCCGACGCGGCACCATGCGCAGCATGGACTACCTCGGCGAGGACCGGGTGGAGCTCAAGTACACGCTTCCGCTCGGCGAGATCGTCTTCGACTTCTTCGACCAGCTGAAGAGCCGCACGCAGGGCTACGCGAGCCTCGACTACGAGCCGGCAGGGCAGCAGGAGGCGGACCTCGTGAAGGTCGACATCCTGCTGCAGGGCGAGCAGGTCGACGCCTTCAGCGCGATCGTGCACAAGGACAAGGCCTACGCCTACGGCGTGCTGATGACCGGCCGGCTGCGCGAGCTCATCCCGCGTCAGCAGTTCGAGGTGCCCATCCAGGCCGCGATCGGCGCCCGCATCATCGCGCGTGAGAGCATCCGCGCGATGCGCAAGGACGTGCTCGCGAAGTGCTACGGCGGTGACATCACCCGCAAGCGCAAGCTGCTCGAGAAGCAGAAGGAGGGCAAGAAGCGGATGAAGATGGTCGGCCGCGTCGAGGTGCCCCAGGAGGCGTTCATCGCCGCGCTCTCGGGCGATGTCGAATCGAAGGACAAGGCGAAGAAGTAGTCGCCTACCGCGGCGCCCCGCAGGTCTCGCGCTGGAACTCGAGCACCGATCCGGTCGTGACGCGCTCCGCCGATCCGGCGAACAGCACGATGTCCTCACCGGTCAGCGCGAGTTCCGCCGCGCGGAAGCGCAGCGGGATGATCGCGGCGTCGCCCACGGTGCGCAGCAGGTAGAGGCCCTGCGACTCGAGGCGCTGCTCGAACGGCGGGCGGGACCCGAGCCCGATGCTGCCGAAGCCCTCGACCGGCCTCGGGAAGCGCCAGAACCGCGGCGACTCAGTGGTCGAGCCGCCGAGGGGGTCCAGCCGCAGCCCGTCCACGGTGCCGGCACACAGCACGACGAGCGCGATGTGCTGCCCGTAGGAGTCGACGGTGATGCCGACCGCGCCGGTGGCGGGAGGCGACGCGCTGCAGGAGGTCGTGAGCAGCACCGCGAGAGCCGCCCCGAGCATCCGCGCCGACCTCATGGGCACACCGTAGCCCCGGTTCGGGGGCGCATGCTCGGTAGGATGGGGCGACCGGAAGGCAGGACCGTGGACGAGAAGCCCAGCGCGGAGCTGTGGGAACGGCCGGTGAGCTACGCCGCCGTCGGGGCGACCGCTGCGCCTGATCTGATGCAGTATCCGCCGTCGGGCTACCGCCCGATGGAGCGGCGCGCGCGCATCGGACACGGCGACGAGCGCTTCGACTGGGCCTGGAGCGAGACGCTCACCTGGGGCATCCAGAAGCACGCCGGATTCGAGGTGCGCATCATCGAGGCGCCGACCGAGCTGCTCGAGGGCTCGTACGCGCCCGTCCGCTTCGACGAGGAGGGCACGCCCGTCTCGCGGGACGAGCTCGACCCCCAGGAGCGGGTCTACTCGCCCGACGGCGTGGCGTACCTGCGCGCGGGTGACACCGCAGTTCTCGGGCTGCCGCTCGGCATCAAGGCGCCGGCCCGCGTGGTCTACGTCGTCGACGAGCCCAACCGCAAAGGTTTCGCCTACGGCACCCTCAAGGGGCACCCTGAGGACGGCGAGGAGTCGTTCATCATCGAGCGCCGCGACGACGGATCGGTCTGGATCGAGATCCGCAACTTCTCCCGCCCGGCGACCTGGTACTGGCGGCTCGCCTACCCGGTGCTGCGCGCGTTCCAGGAGTACTTCACCCGCCGGTATCTGGCCGCACTCGCGGGCCCCATCCCGAGCTCGACCGACTGACCGGCAGCCGGCCCGCTCCTTTGCGAGAATGAGCGGATGCCGAGCGCCCTCCCGATCGCCGACCCGGCGCCGAGCGACGGGGCTCTCCCGGCATCCGCCCGGCTGGGCGTCGAGGAGCGCGATCTCGGGGTGTACCTGCACGTGCCGTTCTGCCGGGTGCGCTGCGGCTACTGCGACTTCAACACCTACACCGCGACCGAGCTGCGGGGCGTGACGCGGGAGGACTACGCGTCGCAGGCGATCGCCGAGCTCGAGCTGGCCTCACGGGTGCTCGGCGGCTTTCCGCGCCGCGTCGCCTCGACGGTGTTCTTCGGCGGGGGGACCCCGACCCTGCTCCCGGCTCGGGACCTCGTGCGGATGCTCGACGGCGTCCGCTCTTCTCTCGGCATCGCGGAGGGCGCCGAGGTGACGACGGAGGCCAACCCCGACTCGGTCGATCCGGAGTACCTCGCGACCCTCGCCGCGGGCGGTTTCACGCGGGTGAGCTTCGGCATGCAGTCGGCGGTGCCGCACGTGCTGGCGACCCTCGATCGCACCCATGACCCCGAGCGGATCCCGCTCGTCGTGCGCTGGGCCCGCGAGGCGGGGCTCCAGGTCAGTCTCGACCTCATCTACGGCACGCCGGGGGAGTCGCTCGACGACTGGCGCCGCTCGCTCGAGCAGGCGATCGCGCAGCGGCCGGACCACATCTCCGCCTACGCGCTCATCGTCGAGCAGGGCACGAAGCTCGCCCGGAGGGTCGCTCACGGCGAGCTGGCGGCTCCTGACGACGACCTGCAGGCGGACTTCTACGAGCTGGCCGACGAACTGCTGAGCTCAGCGGGCTACGAGTGGTACGAGGTCAGCAACTGGTCGACCGGTCCAGCGACGCGGTCGCGGCACAACACGGCGTACTGGACCGGCCAGGACTGGTGGGGCGTCGGTCCCGGGGCGCACAGCCACGTCGGCGGGGTGCGCTGGTGGAATGCGAAGCACCCGGCGGCCTACGCCCAGCGGCTGGCCGAGGGCCTCTCGCCCGCGGTGGGACGAGAGACCCTCGACGCCGAGGCCAGGCAACTCGAGACGGTGCTGCTCGGTTCGCGCATCCGGGAGGGCCTGCCGCTCGAGCTCGTGCCCGAGCGCGAGGGGGTCGCCGCGCTCATCGCCGACGGCCTCGTGGAGGGCGCGTCGGCGGTGAACGGGCGGCTGGTGCTCACACGACGCGGTCGGCTGCTCGCCGACGCGGTCGTGCGGGCGATCACTCCTGGACGAACTTGATCGCGACAGGGTAGCGGTACCACTGCCCCTGGTTGGCCTTCACGGCAGCGATGATGCTGAAGACGACCACGACGATCTGCACGGCGAAGAGCAGCACGATGCCGATGCCGATGATCGAGAGCAGGCCGCTCACGAGCGCGGCGATCAGCGCCGTGAGCTGGAAGTTCAGGGCTGACGCGGAGTGCGCCCGGATGAACGGCCCGCGGTCCTTCATCACCAGGTAGACGACGAGCGCGGGGATGAAGCCGAAGAAGATGCCGCCGACGTGCGTGAGCGTCGCCCACAGCTTCTCCTCCTGAGGGTTCAGGGGCTGCGGGGGAGCGGTGTAGGGCTGCTGCGGTTGGGCGTTGTAAGGCTGCTGCGGTTGGGCGTTGTAAGGCTGCTGCGGCTGGCCGTTGTCGGGCTGCTGTGGCGGGGGAGGAGGCGCATCGGTCATGAGGGCATTAAAGCGGAGAGGGCCGGTCTCGCGACCGACCCTCCGTGAAACGTTTGCGTTCCGCTTACTTGATGAGGCGCAGCGCGAAGGGGTAGCGGTAGGGCGTGCCGTCTTTCGCCTTGACGAAGCCGAGGATCGAGAAGATGATCTGCGCGGCCCAGATGGCGAGGTAGAGCAGCGGCGCGATGAGGCCGAAGACCCACACCACGAAGGTGATGATCGTGACGAGGATGAACAGCGCGACCCAGGCGATCGTCAGCGTGATCTGGAAGTTCAGCGCCTCCTTGGCCTCGTTGCGGGTGAAGGCGCCGCGGTCCTTGAAGACGAGCCAGATGATCAGCGAGGGAAGCGGTCCGAGGATGCCGCCGAGGTGGGCGAAGCTCGCCCACTGACGGTCTTCGGACTCGGAGAGGGGCGGCTGCGGGGCGGCCGCGGGAGTGGCGTTGGTCATGTGATGCCTTTCACGTAGCGATGGGGGACCTGCGCGGGTCACGGGGCGCTTCGGTCGGGCCGCGTTCGCAGGCCGCTCCGCACGGCTCACAAGGTAGCGGCATCCTGAGAATTCCCGCAATGACGCGCCGGGGGCAGGCGGGGCGCTCGACCAGCGACGCGCCGGGGGCAGGCGGGGCCCTCGAACAGCGACGCGCCGCCCCGCGCGCGCTGGCGGATGCGCCGCCTCCGGGTACAATTGGCAGTCCAGCAGGCCGAGTGCCAGTTGAAGGGAGGCGGTGACCATGGCGACCGAACGCAGTCTCGAGGTTCTCAAGGTCATCGTGCAGGACTACGTCGCCTCACGCGAGCCCGTCGGATCGAAGTCGATCGTCGAGCGGCACAACTTCGGCGTCTCGGCCGCGACCATCCGCAACGACATGGCCCTCCTCGAGGAGGAGGAGCTGATCGCGGCGCCGCACACGTCGTCGGGACGCGTGCCCACCGACAAGGGCTACCGCCTCTTCGTCGATCAGCTCGCCGACCGCCGGCCGCTGACGCCCGCGCAGCGTCACGCGATCGAGGCCTTCCTCGACGCATCCCTCGACCTCGACGATGTGCTCGCCCGCACCGTCCGTCTGCTCTCGCAGCTCACCCACCAGGTCGCACTCGTGCAGTACCCGACGCTCAGCTCGTCGAGGGTGCGGCACGTCGAGCTCGTCCCTCTCGCCGCGACGCGGGTGATGGCTGTGCTCATCACCGACTCCGGCCGGGTCGACCAGCGCATCCTGGACATCCCCGAGGCCGACGAGGTGTTCCTCGGCGAGGTGCGCGCGAAGATCAACGCGCTCGTCGGCGGCAGCACGATGACCGAAGCCGCCAAGACGCTGGCGGCGCTGCCCGAGCGCTTCGCTCCGGAGCGCGCAGAGGCCGTGCGGCGGCTCGCGTCGACCCTCGTCGAGCAGGTCGCCTCGAATCGCCAGGACCGCCTCGTCATGGCGGGCGCGGCGAACCTCGTGCGCACCGAGGAAGACTTCACCGGGTCGATCTATCCGGTGCTCGAGGCGATCGAGGAGCAGGTCACGCTGCTGAAGCTCTTCGCCGACATGGAGATCGACGAGCGCGGCGTCGCGGTGAGCATCGGGCGCGAGAATGCGGAGTTCGGACTCGCCGAGACGAGCGTGCTCACCAGCGGGTACACGACGACAGGTGGAAGCATCGGACGCCTCGGCGTGTTGGGACCGACGCGCATGGACTACACGAACAACATGGCCGCTGTCCGCGCTGTCGCACGGTACCTGACGCGGCTCTTGGGTGAGGACTGACTTCTTGGCTGACCATTACGACGTGCTCGGTGTCGCCCGGGACGCTTCCGCCGACGAGATCAAGAAGGCGTACCGGCGCCTCGCACGGGAGCTCCACCCCGATGTGAACCCGAGCCCCGACGCCGCCGAGCGCTTCAAGCTCGTCACGCACGCCTATGACGTGCTGAGCGATCCGGAGCAGCGCCAGCAGTACGACCTCGGCCCGCAGGCCGGCTTCGGCGCAGGCGCGCAGGGCTTCGGCGGGTTCGGGGACATCTTCGAGACCTTCTTCGGCGCGAGCGCCGGGCGGGGCGGGCCGCGCAGCCGCAAGGAGCGCGGCGGCGACGCCCTCATCCGCGTCGAGGTCGAGCTCGACGAGATCATCTTCGGCACGACCCGCGACCTCGAGGTCAACACGGCGGTGCTCTGTGAGACCTGCAACGGCTCGTGCGCCGCCCCCGGCACGACTCCGGTCACCTGCGACATCTGCCACGGCACCGGCCAGATCCAGCGCACGGTGCGCAGCCTGCTCGGCAACGTCATGACCTCGAGCCCCTGCGGCACCTGCCGCGGCTACGGCACCGTCATCCCGCACCCGTGCCCCACCTGCCAGGGCCAGGGGCGCGTCCGCGCGACCCGCACCATCTCGGTCGACATCCCCGCGGGCGTCGACACCGGACTGCGCCTGCAGCTCCCCGGCCAGGGCGAGATCGGCCCCGCCGGCGGACCGCACGGCGACCTCTTCCTGGAGATCAAGGTCAAGCACCACGACGTCTTCAGCCGGAACGGCGACGATCTCCTCGCGACCCTCGAGGTCGAGATGACGGATGCCATTCTCGGCACCACGACCACGCTGAAGGGCCTCGACGGCGATATCCCGGTCGAGATCAAGCCGGGCACGCAGAGCTCCGAGGTGCTGACGGTGCGCGAACGCGGCATCACGCGCCTGCGCGGCGGCGGACGCGGCGACCTCAAGATCGGCGTGCACGTGGTGACGCCCACCCGGCTCAGCCACAAGGAGACGGAGCTCATCAAGCAGCTCGCGAAGACCCGCAAGCAGGGCCCGCCGCGGCTCGCGCACTTCCAGCAGGGTCTCTTCGGCAAGCTGCGCGACCGCTTCCTCAACTTCTAGATGGCGCACTTCTACCTCGCCGAGGAGCTGACCGAGGCGGAGTCCGGCTCCGTCGTGCGGCTGACCGGCGCCGAAGCGAAGCACGCAGCCCTCGTGAGCAGGCTCGCGGTCGGCGAGACCGTGTCGATCGGAAACGGCGCGGGTCTCGTCGTGCGCGGCGAAGTCCTGTCGGCGGGGCGCGACCTCGTCGAGGTGCGGGCCGACCAGGTCATGCGGGTCGAGCCGTCGGGGCCGCGCATCGTGCTCGCCCAGGCGCTCGCGAAGGGCGACCGCGACGAGCTCGCCGTGCAGGCGGCCACCGAGCTCGGCGTCGACGAGGTCGTTCCCTGGGCCGCCGGTCGCTCGATCTCCCGGTGGGACGCCGTCAAGGCGGTCAAGGGCCGGGAGCGCTGGTCGTCGATCGCGCGGGAGGCCGCCAAGCAGGCGATGCGACCGCATCTGCCTGTCGTCTCCCCGCTTCTGACCACCAAGCAGCTCGCCGCACTCGCCCCCGAGGCGCACGTCGTCGTGCTCGAGCCGACGGCGACATCCGCCCTGACCGACCTCGAGCCGGATGGACGCGACCTCGTGGTCGTCGTCGGGCCGGAGGGCGGCATCGCCCCCGACGAGCTGGAGCTGCTCGAGGGGTCGGGGGCGACTCTCGCGAGACTCGGCACGACCGTGCTGCGCACCTCCACCGCCGGACCCGCCGCGATCGCTGTGCTGAGCGCGAAACTCCGGCGCTGGTAGGCGCATCCGTTCTAGGCTTGTCGCATGTCCAGTGACGCTCCCTCGATCTTCACGCGCATCATCGCGCGCGAGATCCCGGCCGACATCGTCTTCGAGTCGGAGAGCGTTCTCGCGTTCAGGGACATCGCGCCGCAGGCGCCCGTGCACCTGCTCGTCGTGCCGAAGACCGCGACCTATCGCACCGTGGGAGAGCTCGCGGCGGGCGATCCCGCACTCCTCGCGGAGCTCGTCACGACGGCGCAGCGGCTCGCGGACGAGCACAGCGACGGGCAGTACCGGCTCGTCTTCAACACCGGCGAAGCCGCCGGACAGACCGTCTTCCACGTGCACGCACATGTGCTCGGCGGAGGGCTCGCGGAAGGAACCCTTGGCGACTAGCGACACCCCGACCGGTCAGGTACCCGCGACCGAGCGGGTCGAACTGCAGGTGGACGGCGTGGCGATGGTGCGCCTCCTGGGACCCCAGGACCGCCTCCTCACGACGATCGAGCGCGAGTTCCCCGCCGTCGAGGTGCTCGTGCGCGGCAACGAGATCTCCCTGACCGGCGAGGGCTCTCAGGTACAAGCGGCCAGGCGGCTGGTCGAGGAACTGGTGAACATGGTGAAGAACGGAACCGACCTCGGTCCCGTCGATGTCGCGTCGAGCGCCCGCATCCTCGAGCGCGACGGCAGCCCCTCCGAGCTCCTCGGGCAGCCGATCCTCACGAGCCGCGGCAAGGCGATCCGGCCGAAGACGATGGGTCAGCGCACCTACGTCGACGCGATCGACGAGCACACGATCGTGTTCGGCATCGGCCCTGCCGGAACCGGCAAGACCTACCTCGCCATGGCGAAGGCCGTGCAGGCTCTGCAGCGCAAGGAGGTCACGCGCATCATCCTGTCGCGCCCGGCGATCGAGGCGGGGGAGCGGCTCGGCTTCCTGCCCGGCACGCTGACCGACAAGATCGACCCGTACCTGCGGCCGCTGTACGACGCGCTCAACGAGATGATGGACCCCGAGCTGGTGCCGAAGCTGCTGGCCTCGGGCACCGTCGAGGTCGCGCCGCTCGCCTACATGCGCGGACGCACGCTCAACGACTCCTTCATCGTGCTCGACGAGGCGCAGAACACGACGCCCGAGCAGATGAAGATGTTCCTCACGCGCCTCGGCTTCAACTCGAAGATGGTCGTCACGGGCGACATCACCCAGGTCGACCTGCCGGCGGGAGCGAGCGGACTGCAGCTGGTCACGCGCGTCCTCTCCGACATCGACGACATCCACTTCGCCCGCCTCACGAGCGAGGACGTCGTGCGCCATTCGCTCGTCGGCCGCATCGTCGACGCCTACACCAAGTACGACGCCGAGCAGCAGGCGCGTCGGTTCGAGCGCGAGACGCGTCCGGAGCAGGAGGGCGCGAACCGCGCCGAGCGCCGCGGCCGTGCGCCGCAGGACCGGCAGCCCCGCACGAGTCGCCGCTGGGAGCGCTGAGCGTGTCGATCGAGATCAACAACGAGTCGTCGATCCCGGTGGACGAGGCGGCGCTCCAGCGCCTCGCCACCTACGCGCTCGATCAGCTGCACGTGCACCCCGACGCCGAGCTCGCGATCGTGCTCGTCGACGAGGGTGCGATGGAGCAGCTGCACGTGCAGTGGATGGACGAGCCGGGCCCCACGGATGTGCTGAGCTTCCCGATGGACGAGCTGCGGCCGGGCACCGAGGACTCCGTGACCCCCGCGGGGCTGCTCGGCGACATCGTGCTGTGCCCCCAGGTCGCGATCGCCCAGGCGGATGCCGCGGGTCACAGCTCCCTGGAGGAGCTGCTGCTGCTGACGACGCACGGTCTGCTCCACCTGCTCGGGTTCGACCACGCCGAGCCCGCGGAGGAGAAGGAGATGTTCGGTCTCCAGCGCGACATCCTCGTCGGGTTCGCCATGCAGGAGCGGCGGCGATAGCTCCATGATCGCGGTCTTCATCTCGGTCGCGGTGCTCCTCGTCGTCATCGGCGGCTGGCTCGCCGCGGCGGACGCGGCGCTGACGTCGCTCAGCCGCACCGACCTCGTCGACCTGGCCTCGTCGAGTCGGGCGAAGCGCTCCCTGCTCGCCATCTCCGAGGATCCGGGCGCCCACTCCAACGCCCTCAACTTCATGCGCATCGTGGCCGAGACCACGGCGGCGGTGCTCGTCTCGCTGTCGTTCGCGTACAGCATCCGTGAGTGGTGGTTCGCGCTGCTGTTCAGCGCGCTCATCATGATCGGCGTCTCGTTCGTGCTCGTCGGGTCGAGCCCGCGGAGCGTGGGTCGCGCGCACGCCCGCGCCCTCATGAAGTTCTCCGCCGTGACCGTGCGCACCGTGCGCGTCGCTCTCGGCCCCATCGCCGACGGGCTCGTCGCGCTCGGCAATCGCGTCACCCCCGGCCGGCCGAGCCCAGCGACCTTCTCGAGCGAGGAGCAGCTGCTGAGCATGGTCGACGAGGCCACCGAGCTCGACGTGCTCGAGGAGGACGACCGCGAGCTCATCCACTCCATCTTCGAGTTCAGCGAGACGGTGGTGCGCGAGGTGATGATCCCGCGCACCGACATGGTGACCGTGGACGCCGACGCGTCGGTCGGATCGGCGATGGCGCTCTTCCTCAGCCGGGGTGTTTCGCGCATGCCCGTCATCGGCGAGGACGTCGACGAGGTGCTCGGCATCCTCTACCTGCGCGACGTCGCGCGGCTGAGCTACGAGCAGCCCATCGACTCCGAGGCGCTGACCGCGCGCGACGTGGTGCGTCCCGCCCTGTTTGTGCCCGAGTCGAAGCGCGCCGACGCGATGCTGCGGCAGATGCAGCTCGAGTCGAACCACCTGGCGATGGTGGTGGACGAGTACGGCGGCATCGCCGGCCTCGTGACCCTCGAGGACCTCATCGAGGAGCTCGTGGGCGACATCAGCGACGAGTACGACCGCGACCTCGAGGAGATCGAGCAGGTCGGCGAGGGCCGCTACCGGGTCGCGGCCCGGCTGCCCACCGACGAGCTGGGCGACCTGTTCGGACTCGAGCTCGAGGACGACGACGTCGACAGCGTCGGGGGCCTGCTCACGAAGCACCTGGGTAGGCTTCCCGTGCGCGGGTCCACCGTCACGGTCTCAGGGCTCGTGCTGACGGCCGAGCGCACCGAGGGGCGGCGTCGCCGCCTCCAGACCGTGCTGGTCGAACGGGACCCATCACTCATGGACGCGATGGCCGCGTTCGACGGGGAGGAGCAGGCATGACCTACCGGGCAGGCTTCGCCTCCTTCGTCGGGCGTCCGAACGTGGGCAAGTCCACGCTCACGAACGCGCTCGTGGGCGAGAAGATCGCGATCACGAGCGACAAGCCGCAGACCACCCGCAGGGCGATCCGCGGCGTCGTGCACCGGGAGGACGGGCAGCTCGTGCTCGTCGACACCCCGGGCGTGCACCGCCCACGCACGCTCCTCGGCGAGCGGCTGAACACCCTCGTGCAGGACACCCTCGCCGACGTCGACGTCGTCGGCTTCTGCGTTCCCGCCGACGAGAAGATCGGGCCGGGCGACCGGTTCATCAACGACTCGCTCGACGACTACCCGCGGGCCCGCAAGGTCGCGATCGTGACGAAGCTCGACCGCGCCTCGAAGACGACGGTCGCGGAACAGCTCCTGGCGGTCAACGCCCTGCGGGAGTGGGACGCCGTCATTCCCGTCTCTGCCGTCGACCGGTTCCAGCTCGACACCCTCGTGACCGAGCTGATGGCGCTGCTGCCGGAGTCGCCGCAGCTCTACCCCGACGAGACGAGGACCGACGAGGACGTCGAGTCGCGCGTCGCGGAGCTCATCCGCGAGGCGGCGCTCGAGGGTGTGCGCGACGAGCTGCCCCACTCGATCGCCGTCACGATCGACGACATGGTGGAGCGCGAGGATCGCGACCTGATCGAGGTGTACGCCAACCTCTTCGTCGAGCGCGACAGCCAGAAGGGCATCCTCATCGGCAAGGGCGGCGAGCGACTGCAGCGCGTCGGCGCCGCCGCCCGCGCTCAGCTCGAGCCGCTGCTCGGCCGCCAGGTGTTCCTCTCGCTGCGGGTGAAGGTCGCGAAGGACTGGCAGCGCGACCCCAAGCTCCTCGGCCGCCTCGGCTTCTGACCCGGGCCTGCCGCCGGGCGGCCCCCATCCGCTCGCGCGGGTGTCGGAAACTCAGGAGATCCGCTCGTCCCGGCGCCCCGGACGCACTCGACAGCGCGGGATCTCCTGAGTTTCCGACACGGCGTACATCGGGAGGATGATTTCCCGCCCTCCCGCCGGAGGGGCCGCCGGGCTCCGCGTACCGTGGAGGCATGCTCCGCCCGCTGCGTCCCGCCCAGTTGGCGTTCGACGTGATCGCGCCGAGCGTCATCTTCCTGATCTGCTTCATCCCGTACGCCTTCCTGGGCGCGAGCAACCTCGTGCTGCTCGCCGCGATGTGCGCCGCGCTCGCGTTCCGCAGGCTGCAGCCTGGCATCGCCCTCGGCATCGCCTGGGTCGGCGCCCTCGTGCAGATGGCGTCGAACCTCGACCCCGATCCGTCGAACCTCGCCATCCTCGTCGTGCTCTACGGCACGGCCGCGTACGGCACCCCGCTCGTCCGCTGGCTCGGTCTCGGCTCCGCGATCGGCGGGGGAGTGATCGCCGCCGGCTACACCGTGCTGCGGCCGACGTTCGGGCTGCCGTTCGGCTCGTCGGACCTCGAGACTCTCCTCAACGCGAGCGTGTTCGCCCTCGTCGGCTTCCTCGCCGTGCTCGTGCTGCCCTGGACGTTCGGCTTGCTGCACCGCAGCGTCGCCCGCGGCAGGGAGACGAACCGTGCGCGGCTCGCCGCCGAGCAGGCCGCGGTCGTCGAGCAGGAGCGCACCAGGATCGCCCGCGACATGCACGACGTCGTGGCCCATTCGCTGGCCGTCGTGATCGCCCAGGCCGATGGCGCGCGGTACCTGCGCAAGACCGATCCGGATGCCGTCGACGGCGCCCTGGAGGCTATCGCCGCGACCGCGAGGAACGCGCTCGGCGACGTGCGGGTGCTGCTCGCCCAGCTGCGGCACAGTCAGGCCGAAGGGCCTCAGCCCACCCTCGCCGACCTCGACGCCCTCATCGACTCGATGCGGGCCTCAGGCCTGCCGATCCTCCTCGAGCGCTCCGGCGACGAGGCCGCTCTCCCGGCGGGCCACCAGCTGGCGCTCTACCGGATCACCCAGGAGGCTCTCACGAACGCCCTGCGCCACGGCGACCCCTCGGTGGAGGTGCGCGTGCACCTCGACTGGCACGGCGGCTTCGTCGTGCTCCGCGTCTCGAACGCCCTCGCGGCGGGCACCCCGACGGTGGCCCCGACGCCCGGTCACGGCCTCGCCGGGATGCGGGAACGCGCCCTGCTGACGGGCGGCACCTTCTCGGCGGGTCAGGTCGGCTCCCGCTTCGAGGTCGAGGCGCGGCTGCCCGCTCCGGTGGCGGTGGCCGCGTGAGCGCCCGCATCCGCGTCGCCCTCGTCGACGACCAGGCGCTGTTCCGCGCCGGCATCCGGATGCTCGTGCAGAGCCAGCCCGACCTCGAGTTCGTGGGGGAGGCCGGCGACGGCGCCGCGGCGATCGCCCTCGCCCAGGAGGTGCGCCCAGACGTCGTGCTCATGGACGTGCGGATGCCCGGGATGGACGGCATCGAGGCGACGAAGCGCATCCTCGAGGTCGCCGAGACCTGGATCGGCGGCGAGCGCCCCAGGGTGCTCGTGCTGACGACCTTCGACCTCGACGAGGCCGCCGCGAGGGCGATCCGTGCGGGCGCGAGCGGGTTCGTGCTCAAGGACGCCGATCCCGAGTTCCTGCTCGCCGCGATCCGCACCGTGCACGCCGGTACCTCGGTGATCGCCGCCTCCGCCACGCGCGCGCTCTTCGCCCAGTACGCCGATCGCAGCACGCCGCCGCCCCCGTCGTTCGCGACCCTGACCGAGCGCGAGCGCCACATCTTCTCGCTCGCCGCGCGGGGACTCAGCAACGCGGAGATCGCGGGCGCCGAGTTCCTCAGCGAGGCGACGGTGAAGACGCACATCAGCCGGGTGCTGGCGAAGCTCGGCCTGCGCGACCGGGTGCAGCTCGTCGTCTTCGCCTACGAGCACCGTCTGACCGACTGAGGGTCATCCTCGCGATGTACGCGCGAGCGACCGCAGCCCGATCCGGTGCCGGAGGGCCGTCCGTAGCGTCGGAGTCATGGACATCACCACGACCGACCTCGGCCTCGTCGCCCGGGTCGCACACCTCACCAAGGCCTACGGATCGGGAGCCGGCCGGGTCGTCGCGCTCAACGACGTGTCGATCGGCATCCGCGCCGGGCAGTTCACCGCGATCATGGGGCCGAGCGGATCCGGCAAGTCGACGCTCATGCACATCATGGCGGGGCTCGACTCGGCCTCGAGCGGCCAGGCCTGGATCGGCGACACCGAGATCTCGGGGCTGACGGATGACGCCCTGACGGTGCTGCGCCGCCGCAGGGTCGGCTTCGTGTTCCAGAGCTTCAACCTCGTGCCCACGCTCGACATCGAGGGCAACATCCTGCTGCCGTTCGAGCTCGACGGGCGGAAGCCGTCGACGAGCGAGCGGGAGTGGATCGACCGCCTCGTCGAGGCGCTGGGACTCGGCCAGCGGCTGCGGCACCGTCCCAGCGAGCTCTCCGGAGGGCAGCAGCAGCGCGTGGCGATCGCGCGTGCCCTCGCCACCCGACCCGACCTGATCTTCGCCGACGAGCCGACGGGCAATCTCGACTCTCGCACGGGTCGCGAGGTGCTCTCGCTGCTCAAGGAGGCGACGAGGGGCTATGGCCAGAGCATCGCGATGGTCACCCACGACCCGATCGCGGCGAGCTACGCCGACCGCATCCTCTTCCTCGCCGACGGGCGCGTGGTCGAGGACCGCGGGCCGTCGACGGCGGAGGAGATCTCGAGCTTTATGCTCGGCATGGAGCGTGTCGCGTGAGCGGCGTGCGCTTGAGGGAGCACGGCTCGAGCCTCCTCGTCAGCTCGCTGAGCGCCGCGTTCGGCGCGAGCATCCTGAGCGTCACCGACGCCCTGTCGGTCGCGATCGCGGGCGACGAGGTGACGAGCGGCAGCGCGACCGTGCGGTTCGTGCTCAGCTTCATGGCCTGGGTCTTCATCGCGATCGCGGTGTACGTGGGATCCATCGTCACCGCGAACACCTTCTCCACGATCATCGCCGGGCGCACCCGCACGATCGCCCTCAGGCGGCTCATCGGCGCGAGTGCACGACAGGAGCGTCGCGCCGTCGCGAAGGAGGGGCTCGTCGTCGGGCTGATCGGCGCTGTGGTCGGCGGCGCGGTGGGGTCGGCCGTCGCTGCGGCGATCATCACCGTCGCCGTGGCGACCGGCTTCATGGATGATCTCGGCTACCGCTACCTGCAGCCCGCCGTGCTCTTCCCCATGGCGGTCGTGGCGCTCACGACCTGGCTCGCCTCGTGGGTGGGCTCCCGCCGGGTGCTCACGGTGAGCCCGATGGAGGCGACCGGCGCCGCCGTCGAGGAGACCCGCGAGGAGGCCGCGGGCCACCGCGGTCGCAACGCCTTCGCGGTCGTGCTCCTCGTGGTCGGCACCGCTCTCCTCGTCGCGGGAGTGCTGCTCGGGCTCATCACGCCACTCGGCGTGCTCGTCGGCGTCGTGGGCGGCATCCTCTCCTTCACCGGCGTGGTGCTCGCCGCGGGCCTCATCATGCCGCCGGCGCTGCGACTCGTCGGGAAGCTGTTCGGCTCGAGCGCCCCGGCGCGGCTCGCCGCCGAGAACGCCGTCCGCTACCCGGAGCGCAGCTCGCGCACGACGATCGGCCTC
The DNA here is from genome assembly GCA_031177985.1 of Microbacteriaceae bacterium. Taxonomy (GTDB): domain Bacteria; phylum Actinomycetota; class Actinomycetes; order Actinomycetales; family Microbacteriaceae; genus JAPSJW01. The sequence goes on from JAPSJW010000004.1 coordinate 164,937, forward strand.
GTCATCGGAGTGACGCTCGTGACGATGTTCGCCGTCGCGATCGAGTCGTACCAGGCGATGATCCGGGCCGCCCAGGAGGCGCAGCCCGAGGTCTACGCCGGCACCGATGAGATGCTCAACGTCACGGTCGTCGTCTTCTCGGTGCTCGTCGGCTTCAGCGCGCTCATCGCCGCCGCGGGGATGGTCAACAACCTGTCGCTCAGCGTGTTGCAGCGTTCCAGGGAGCTGGGACTCCTCCGGGCGCTCGGCTTCTCGAAGCAGCAGGTGCGGAGGATGATCCTGGCCGAGAGCGCCCAGCTCACCCTCGCCTCCGTTCTCGTCGGCCTCGTGCTCGGCACCTTCTACGGCTGGGCAGGAGCCCAGTCGGTGCTCGGCTCGATCAGCGGGAGCCCGGGGCTCATCGTGCCTGCGGTCCCGGTCGTGCTGCTCGCGACGGTGCTGGTCGGGGCGTCGCTGCTCACCCTGGGAGCCTCGCTCGCGCCCTCGCGGAGGGCCACCAGGGTCTCGCCGGTCAGCGCGCTCGCGATCGACTGAGCAGGTTCGGGAGGGGGCCGGGAACGGCTCCCTCCCGACTCGTTCTCGCCGGTGCTACCCTGGGAGACGTGTTCGGAGCCCTCCTTCTCCTTAGTCGCCGCGGCGAGGCCTAGCTCAGGCCTTCCTCGCCGCGGAGTTCGCCATCGGCTGACACACGACAACGAGGACAGAGAGCAATGAGAAACACGCAGCAGCCTTCCGGCATGCCGATCTACCGGTACAAGCCGTTCCACGAGATCATCGCGGTCGATCTCCCCGACCGCACGTGGCCCACGAAGCGCATCGAGAAGGCCCCGCGCTGGTGCGCGGTCGACCTCCGCGATGGCAACCAGGCCCTCATCGATCCGATGAGCCCCGAGCGCAAGCGGGTCATGTTCGACCTGCTGGTGCGGATGGGCTACAAGGAGATCGAGGTCGGCTTCCCGTCGGCCAGCCAGACCGACTTCGACTTCGTGCGCTCCCTCATCGAGGAGGGCGCCATCCCCGACGACGTCACGATCCAGGTGCTGACCCAGGCCCGTGACCACCTCATCGAGCGCACCTTCGAGTCGATCCGCGGTGCCAAGCAGGCCATCGTCCACCTCTACAACTCGACGAGCATCCTGCAGCGCGACGTCGTCTTCCGCACCGACAAGCAGGGCATCATCGACATCGCCCTGAACGGTGCCCGCAAGTGCCGGTCGATGGAGCACACGGTGCCCGGCACGGCGGTCTACTACGAGTACTCGCCCGAGAGCTACACCGGCACCGAGCTCGAGTTCGCCGTCGAGATCTGCAACGCCGTGCTCGAGGTCCTCGAGCCGACGCCCGAGCGCAAGGTCATCATCAATCTCCCGGCGACGGTCGAGATGGCGACACCCAACGTCTACGCCGACTCGATCGAGTGGATGTCGCGCCACCTCGCGCACCGCGAGAACGTCATCCTCTCGCTGCACCCCCACAACGACCGCGGCACCGCCGTCGCCGCCGCCGAGCTCGGCTACCTGGCCGGCGCCGACCGCATCGAGGGCTGCCTGTTCGGCAACGGCGAGCGCACCGGCAACGTCGACCTCGTCGCCCTCGGCGTGAACCTGTTCACCCAGGGCATCGATCCCGAGATCGACTTCAGCGACATCGACGAGATCAAGCGCACCGCCGAGTACTGCAACCAGCTCCCGGTGCCCGAGCGCAGCCCGTGGGCGGGCGACCTCGTCTACACCGCCTTCAGCGGCAGCCACCAGGACGCCATCAAGAAGGGCTTCGAGGCGATGGCGGCGCGCGCGGAGGCAGAGGGCGTCCCGGTCGAGGAGCTCGAGTGGGCCGTGCCGTACCTGCCCGTCGACCCCAAGGACCTGGGCCGCGGCTACGAGGCGGTCGTGCGGGTCAATTCGCAGAGCGGCAAGGGCGGCGTCGCCTACCTGCTGAAGACCGACCACGCGCTCGACCTGCCGCGCAAGCTGCAGATCGAGTTCTCGCAGGTCGTGCAGGCCAAGACGGATGCCGAAGGCGGCGAGGTGACGAGCGAGGAGATCTGGGCGATCTTCTCCGACGAGTACCTGCCGGCGCCCGAGGAGCGTCCCGAGGACAAGTGGGGCCGTTTCGAGCTGCTGAGCACCCGCACCGCGAGCGACATGAGCGGCAGCGTCAGCCTCGACGTGAGCCTGCGGACCGGCGAGGAGGTCGAGGCGGCGTCTGGCACCGGCAACGGTCCGATCGCCGCGTTCCTCGGCATCATGGCGCATCACGGAGTCGACATCGTGCTCTACGACTACGTGGAGCACGCCCTCAGCCAGGGCGGCGACGCGAAGGCCGCGGCGTACGTCGACCTCGCTGTCAACGGCAAGCGGCTCTGGGGTGTCGGCATCGACTCCGACATCTCCACCGCCTCCCTGAAGGCGGTCGTGTCCGCCGTCAACCGCGCGGTGCGCTCCGAGGCGGGCGACCGCCAGCTGGTGGGCGCCGCGAGCTGACGCGCTGCCCGCGACACGCCGCGTGACGGACGACACGCCGCGCCCGCCGGGTGCGCGTCGTCCCGGGCGCGGCGTGTCGCGGCGCTGTGTGGTCAGCGCAGCAGCGGCTGCAGCGCCGCCCAGAGGTCGGGAGCGAGGGTCTCGCTGAACGCGACCGTCAGGTGGTGCTTGTCCCGGTAGACCAGCAGGTCGCCGAGGATGCGCGGGCAGGTGTCGGGGCAGATCCGGTCGGTCAGATCGAGGAAGGTGCCGCCCGACCCGCTCGTGGCCCGCTCCGTGACCGCATTCGTCTCGACGTCGACGGCGCGCTCGACCGGCAGGTCGCACTTGAGGGCGTCGTCGAGGTTGTCCGACAGGCACTCCGCCGCCTTGTCCGGGAACCGCGGGGTGTCGGCCATGACGACGACCTCGCTGTGGGCGCCGAGCGCCGACACGGTCGCTGCCACACCCGCCTCCCACTCCGCGCGCTCGTCGGCGCCCGGAGCCAGCTCACCGAGCGCGTAGTCTCCGATCACGACGACCTTCGGCGGATGCGCCGCGAGCTCTGCGAGCACCGCGTCACGCCACGCCTCGCACTCCTCGTCGGGGCCGCCGTCGCGGTACTTCAGCACGTCGGCCGCGGGGCAGGACGCCTTCGTGAAGGTTCGGAGCTCGAAGCCGTGCTGCTCGCCGAGCCGGTCGAGCGGAGGGAACCAGTTGGCGGCATGTGAGTCGCCGAAGAGGGCCACGACGGTGTCGGCGCCGACGTCGCCGAACCGGCAGTCCTCGAAGGTCGAGGCTGTCCAGTGCGCGTGGCAGTCGTCGTCGTAGATGTCCGCCTTGTCGGCGCTCGCGTCGGCGAGCGAGGGGTTCAGGTCTCGGGGCACGAACGGCGTCGCCTGGCCCTCGACGACGGCATCCGTGCGAGACGAGCTGAGCGCCCCCGACGACACCCCGGCCGTGAGCGTGAGGGCGAGCGCGGTCGCGACGGCGGTGGAGCCCGCAGCCGCTCCCAGGTAGGTGCGGGGCCGCGCGTGCGTGAGGCGGTCGCCCGTGAGGAACGGCCGCTCGACGAACCGGTGCAGCAGCCAGGCGATCGGCACCCCGGCGAGGGTCAGCAGCGCGCCCGCGAGGAACGAGAGCCCGCCCCAGGCGGACTCGGCCAGGTTCACGATCGGCCAGTGCACGAGGTAGAGCGAGTAGGAGAGTAGTCCGAGGGTCTGCATCACCCGCGGCGCGAGCACCGCCTCGGCTCCCCAGTGCACGGGTGCGGTGCCCGCCGCGATGACGAGAGCGGTGCCGAGCACCGGCACGAGCGCGGCGAGCCCGGGGAAGGGAGTCGCCTCGGAGTAGGTGACGCCCGCGAGCACGACGGCGGCGAGTCCGGCCCAGCCGAGCGCGCCGCGCACAGCAGCGGGCACCCGGTCGAGGGCGGGAAGCGCCGCGACCAGCCCGCCGGCGGCGAACTCCCACGCGCGGGTGTGCAGCGAGAAGAACGCCCAGGTCTCGCTCGACCCGAGGGTGAGCTGGGACGCCACCAGCGACCCGACCGCGACGACCGCGATCACCGCAATGAGCATCCGACGGCCGCGGGCGAGAAGGGCGCAGAGGGCCAGCAGGGCGGGCCACAGCAGGTAGAACTGCTCCTCGACGCCGAGCGACCAGTAGTGCTGGAACGGTGAGGGCGCGGCATCCGCGAGGTAGTCGGTGGCGTTCGCCGCGAACCAGAGATTCGGCACGAAGAGCACCGTCGCGATCGCGTCGCGCAGCACCTCGATGACCCGGATCGGCGGCAGCACGATCAGCGCGGCGATCATCGTCGCGACGGCCACCACGAGCGCTGCGGGCAGGATGCGGCGCACCCGGCGCGCATAGAACGCGGCGAATGACACCCGGCCCGAGCGGTCGAGCTCGCGCAGCAGGTGACCCGTGATGAGGAAGCCCGAGATCACGAAGAAGACATCGACCCCGACGTAGCCGCCCGGCAGGAACGGTGCCCCCGCGTGGTACACGAGCACGAGCACGATCGCCACGGCCCGCAGGCCCTGGATGTCGGCACGCCGCGCACGTTCCATCCCTCCATGAGAGACCCGGAAGGTGGACGTGCGGTGAACGTCAGTCCCGGCGGCGGCGCCGGACACGGGGCAGGCGATCGATCGCGCGCTGCTCGGGGAGGCTCCAGGAGAACAGCACGGCGAGCACCCGGACCCCGAACGTCACGGCCACCCCGACCGCCGCGGCCACGATCGGCAGCACACCGAAGGCGAGCAGCGCGACGATCGTCGCCGAACCCGCGACCGCCGCGACGGCGTACAGCGATCCGACGTGCATGAGTGCGATCGGCAGGTTCAGCAGCATGTCGCGCAGGATCGACCCGCCCACGGCGCTCAGCACCCCGACGAACACCGCGGGCACCTCGGGCAGCCCCATCGCGAGCGCCTTCGTCGTGCCGATCGCCCCGAAGAGGCCGATCGTGAGCGCGTCGAGCACGGTGATGGTCATCGTGATGCGCCGCAGCACGCGTTCGAGCAGCATGCCGACGAGAGCGGCCGCCGTGGCGACGAGCAGGTACCCGTTGCTCGTCAGCGCGACAGGCACGTCGGCCAGCAGCACGTCGCGGATGAGCCCGCCCCCGAACCCGGTGGCGATCCCGATGATTGCGACCCCCAGCAGGTCGAGGCGCCGGTCCCGGAACTGGGCGGCGAAGAGCGCGCCCTGGAGCGCGCCGATGCCGATCGCCAAGAGGTCCGCCCAGAGCGGGATGGCGAAGGGCGCGTCGGTCACGCACCCTCTCTACCAGCTACCCCTCCTGCGCCGCCGCCCACTCGCGGAATGTGACGCGTCCGTGGCCCGGCAGCCCCGCGAGGTGCTCACCGCGCCGGTAGGCGCCGAACAGCCGCCCGGGCAGGCGCAGCATCCGGATGCGCTTCCGCTCGCCGCGCGCCTCCAGCCACTGCTCGGCGAAGACCCGCACGTTCTCCACCTCCGGGCCGCCGATGTCGGCCACGCGGCCTGCCGGCTCCGCCGAGGCGAGTTCGACGAGGCGCTCGGCCACCTCCTCCGTCGCGATCGGCTGCACGGGGACGTCGGGCAGCCAGACGGTGCTCCGCCTCTGCGCCCGGACGGCGTCGGCGACGAACCCGTGGAACTGGGTCGCCCGCAGGATCGTGAAGGGCACGCCCGACTCGGCGATCGCCTGCTCGCTGCGCACCTTGTCGCGGTAGTAGCCGTACGGCACGCGATCGACGCCCACGATCGACACGAACACGAGGTGCCGCGTGCCTGCCTCCCGCATCGCGTCGAGCAGCCGGCGGGTCTGCTTCAGGTCGCGGAACCTCGTCGTTGCGAGATGCACGACGACATCGATGTCCTCGAGGGCGTGAGCCACTCCTTCGCCGGTGGAGAGGTCGGCGACCCGATGCCCGTCGCCGGGCTTGCGGCTCAGCACCCATGTCTCGAAGCCGCGCTGGCGCATCCGCTGCACCGTCGGTCGCCCCAAGCCTCCCGTGCCGCCCGTCACGAGCACCGTCGTCATTCGGATTCCTCCTGTTGCCGGCCTTGGTAGAGGTGCGTCACGACTGTGACCGCGTGAGCTTCTCGGGGTTGCGCACGATGAGGATGCGCGTGATGCCCCCCGGGCCGACCTCGACGGTTCCGAGGCCCGCCGGCTGACCGTCGAAGATGAGGCCGAACCCCGGCTCGCCGTTCACGTCGACCGGGTACAGCGCGAAGCGGTCCGCGTTCTTGCGCCGCACGCCGGCGAGGAACGAGGCCACCCTGTCCCGTCCGAGCACCGGGCGGCGCGCAGCCTGGGCCAGGCCGCCGCCGTCAGCGATCGCGACGACGTCCTCCGCGAGCACCGACTCGAGCACGTCGAGGTCCCCGTTGTCCGCCGCGGCGATGAACGCCGAGAGCAGCCGCTCCCGCTCCTGGCGGGTGACCGAGGCGTCGCGCTCGCGGGCGAGGTGGGCGCGGGCGCGGGTCGCGAGCTGGCGTGCGTTCGCCTCGCTCGTCTCGAGGATCTCGGCGATGCGCCGGTAGGGGTAGTCGAAAGCCTCGTGCAGCACGTAGGCAGCGCGCTCGGCGGGGGAGAGCCGCTCGAGCAGCAGGAGCACGGCGAGGGAGAGCGCCTCGGCGCGCTCCGCTCCCAGCGTCGGATCGTCCTCCGTAGAGACGGGCTCGGGCAGCCACGGCCCGATGTAGGTCTCCCGGCGCACCCTCGCGGAGTCGAGCGCGGTGAGCGAGAGCCGGGTGACGATCGTCGCGAGGAACGCGCCCGGGTTCTCGACGGCCGTGTCGTTGCGGTCCCAGCGCAGCCAGGCGTCCTGCACGACGTCCTCGGCCTCGGCGACCGAGCCGAGCATCCGGTAGGCGATGCCGAAGAGCCGGCCCCTGTGCTGCTGGAAGACGTCGGCAGAACCGCTCATGCGCTCATTCTGCCGTGCCCCGCCGTCACGTCGCCCGCATCCGGCCGGTGGTGCAGGGGATACTGGGACCGTGCCGCTCTACCGGGATGAAGCCGTCGTGCTGCGCACCCACAAGCTGGGTGAGGCCGACCGCATCGTCACCATGCTCTCGCGGCAGCACGGCAAGATCCGCGCGGTCGCCAAGGGGGTGCGGCGCACCGCCTCGAAGTTCGGCGCGCGGCTGGAGCCCTTCATGGTCGCGGACGTGCAGCTCTACGAGGGCCGGAGCCTCGACATCATCACCCAGGCGGAGTCCCTCGCCTCATACGGTGCCGACATCTCCGCCGATTACGGCTGCTACACCGCGGCGAGCGCGATGGTCGAGACGGCCGACAAGATCACGGACGACGACGGGTCGCTGCAGCAGTACCTGCTGCTGGTCGGAGCGCTGCGCTCCCTCGCGCGGCGCGAGCACGGCCCCTCCGTCACGCTCGACTCGTACCTCCTGCGCTCGCTCTCGATCGCCGGCTGGGCGCCGAGCTTCGTCGACTGCGCCGTCACGGGGGAGCCCGGGCCCCACACCTACTTCGTGCCGCAGCTCGGCGGTGTCGTCGCCGACTCCGTAGCGCCGCCCGGTGCAGCGCGGCTCGACCCCGCCACGGTCTCGCTGCTCGGCGCGCTGCTGTCCGGCGACTGGACGACCGTCGACACCGCATCCGACCTGTCGCGCAACCAGGCGAGCGGAGTCGTCGCCGCCTACACCCAGTTCCACCTCGAGCGCGGCCTCCGCTCCCTGCAGCACGTCGATCGGCGCGCATGAGCCCCGTCCGGAAGACGCACAAGGACGCCGTCGACTTCCGCCCGCTCGACTGGACCGGCCTGTACCCGCCGGCGCTGCCCGCCGCGGCCGTGCCGCAGCACGTCGCGCTCGTCATGGACGGGAACGGTCGTTGGGCGAACGCTCGCGGGCTTCCCCGGGTGGAGGGGCACAAGGCGGGCGAGGCGTCGCTGCTCGACGTCGTCGCCGGCGCCATCCAGATCGGCGTGAAGCACCTCAGCGTCTACGCCTTCTCGACCGAGAACTGGTCGCGGTCGCCCGACGAGGTGCGCTTCCTCATGGGCTTCAACCGCGACGTGCTGCACCGCCGCCGCGACCAGCTGAACGAGTGGGGCGTCCGCGTGCGCTGGGCAGGACGCACCCCGCGGCTCTGGTCGTCCGTCATCAAGGAGCTGCAGTTCGCCGAGCGCCTGACCGCGGGCAACGACGTCCTGACCCTCACGATGTGCGTCAACTACGGCGGACGCACCGAGCTCGCCGACGCGGTGCGCTCGATCGCCGACGACGTCGCGGCGGGGCGGCTGCGCCCATCCGCCGTCTCGGAGAAGCTCATCCAGAAGCGGCTCTACGCCCCCGAGCTGCCCGACGTCGACCTGTTCGTGCGCAGCTCGGGCGAGCAGCGCACCTCGAACTTCATGCTGTGGCAGAGCGCCTATGCCGAGATGGTCTTCCTCGACACCCTGTGGCCCGACTTCACCCGCGAGCAGCTCTGGCGGGCGATCGAGATCTACGCCTCGCGCGACCGCCGCTTCGGGGGAGCCGTCGACGCCCCAAAGGTCTGATCCAGCCAGCGCTCCGCATCGCGCGGGGTGCGCAGCCGCACGATCGCCAGGTGCGGGGCGGTGCGCTGCAGCTCCGTCAACCGTTCCGCGTACACGTGCCGGTGCTGCCATGCCCAGCGCACGATGTGCTCAGGGTCGGTGAAGAAGGTGCGCAGCGGCGGCTCGCGGTTGCCGTTCCAGAGCTCCTCGTTGATCATCCGCCGCCGCAGCGTGCGCCGGATCACTCGCGACATCGCGAGTGCGATCGGGTAGTCGAGCCAGAGAAGGGTGTCGGCACGTTCGGCGAGCAGCTGGCGTACGGGCGCGTACTGCCACTCGGTCACCCACTGCGGGCTCCGCGTGAGCAGCTCCACCTCGGTCTCGAACTCGGGCCGCGGCGTCCAGTCCGGTCCGTGGAAGAGCCCGTCGATCTCCGTGTGGGGGATCCCGCTTCGAGCCGCGATCCCGCGCGCGAGGGTGCTCTTCCCGACGCCCGAGATCCCGGCCACGAGGATCCGCCGGGGCGGACGCGGCAGGGGGTCCTCGGCGCCGAGCATCCGGTCATGCTAGCGGCGGCGCCCCTCCGTGTCCCGCCTCCGGCACCCCACGGTCGGAAACTCAGGACATCCACCTCCCACCGCCACACTCGGGCCGCGAATGCGGCCGGATCTCCTGAGTTTCCGACACTCGGGCCACGGGACGGCAACTGGCTCTTGAGTGCGTCCGTCGCCCGGACCACCCTGTAACGCATGACCTCCCCCGAACTCGCGGCCGCGATCGAGGCGTTCGGCGATCCGCGCGGATACCTCGCCGTCGCGTCGATCGGCATCCCGCCCCGGCAGGCTGTCGATGCCCTCACCGCCGACCTCGCCGCGTGGGCCGCCGCCGACCGCGACCCGCAGGGCTACGACCCGGTCATCCGGAGCACCCGCGCCTCCTACGCGAACCTGGTCGGCGTCGCACCCGAGCGGGTCGCGATCGGATCGCAGACCTCGGTGCTCGCGTCGATCGCTGCGGCCGCCGTCCCGCCGGGTGCCGAGGTCGTCCTCCCCTCCGGCGACTTCTCGTCGATGGTGTTCCCGTTCCTGCAGCGCCCGGACATCCGCGTGCGGCACGTCCCGCTCTCGGGTCTCGCGGATGCGGTGACCGACGGAACCTGGATGGTCGCGTTCTCCCTGGTCCAGTCCGCGACCGGGGAGGTCGCTGACGTCGCGGCCGTCCGCGAGGCCGCCGCCCGCGTCGGTGCGTACACCTTCTGCGACACGACGCAGGCGGTGGGCGTCCACCCCGTCGACGCCTCCGACTACGACCTCACCGTCTGCCACAGCTACAAGTGGCTCTGCGCCCCACGTGGGGTCGCCTTCCTCACCATCTCCGACCGCATCAACCCGGTGCTCACTCCTCTGCACGCCGGCTGGTACGCGGGCGCCGACGTGTGGCGCAGCGTCTACGGGCCCGAGATGGCGCTCGCGACGGATGCGCGCCGCTTCGACGTCTCGCCCGCCTGGCAGGCCTGGATCGGCGCGGAGCAGTCGATCGCGCTCTTCGCGGGCCTCGACATCCGGGAGGTGTGGGACCGCACCTCCGGCCTCGGCGACGCCCTCTGCGACGAGCTCGGCATCCCACAGCAGCACCAGGCGATCGTCACCTGGCCAGACCCGTTCGGGCAGGACCTCGTGAAGCTCATCGACGCCGGCATCCGCGTCTCGGGCCGCGCCGGCCGCGTGCGGGCGAGCTTCCATCTCTGGAACGACGAGTCCGACGTGGAGGCCGTGGCGAGGGTGCTGCGCGCCTGACGGTAGGCTGGGAGCTTCGATCGGGCACCCAGTCCGGCGCACTCGGAGGACATACCACGTGGCTCAGTCTCGGCTTGACACCGTCATCGCCCTCGCGAAGCGCAGGGGCTTCGTGTTCCAGTCGGGGGAGATATACGGCGGATCCCGGTCGGCCTGGGACTACGGACCCCTGGGTGTGGCGCTCAAGGAGAACATCAAGCGCCAGTGGTGGCAGACCGTCGTGCAGGGGCGCGACGACGTCGTCGGGCTCGACTCGGCCGTCATCCTGCCGCGCCAGGTGTGGGAGGCGTCCGGGCACGTCGAGGTGTTCTCTGACCCGCTCGTCGAGTGCCTGCACTGCCACAAGCGGTATCGCGGCGACCACCTGCTCGAGGAGTTCGAGGAGAAGAAGGGGCGCGCGCCCGAGAACGGCATGGCCGACATTGTGTGCGCCAACTGCGGCACACGCGGGCAGTGGACGGAGCCCCGTCCGTTCAGCGGACTGCTGAAGACCTACCTCGGCCCGGTCGAGGACGAGGCCGGACTGCACTACCTGCGCCCCGAGACCGCGCAGGGCATCTTCGTGAACTTCGCCAACGTGCTGTCGGCGGCCCGCATGAAGCCGCCGTTCGGCATCGGCCAGATCGGCAAGAGCTTCCGCAACGAGATCACGCCGGGCAACTTCATCTTCCGCACGCGCGAGTTCGAGCAGATGGAGATGGAGTTCTTCGTCGAACCCGGCACGGACGCCGAGTGGCACCAGTACTGGATCGACGAGCGACTGCGCTGGTACACCGACCTCGGGGTGAGCCCCGACAACCTGCGGCTGTACGAGCACCCGAAGGAGAAGCTGTCGCACTACTCGACCCGCACGGTCGACATCGAGTACCGCTTCGGCTTCACGGGAGGCGAGTGGGGCGAGCTCGAGGGCATCGCCAACCGCACCGACTACGACCTGAGGACGCACTCGGAGAAGTCCGGCAACGACCTCTCCTACTTCGACCAGACGAAGGACGAGCGCTGGACGCCGTACGTCATCGAGCCTGCGGCGGGTCTCACCCGGTCGCTCATGGCGTTCCTCGTCGACGCGTACGCGGAGGATGAGGCTCCCAACACCAAGGGCGGCGTCGACAAGCGCACCGTGCTGCGGCTCGACCGTCGCCTCGCCCCCGTGAAGGCCGCGGTGCTGCCGCTCTCGCGCAACGAGCAGCTGTCGCCGGTCGCCCGCGAGCTCGCCGCTGACCTGCGCAAGCACTGGAACGTCGAGTTCGACGACGCCGGTGCGATCGGCCGCCGGTACCGCCGGCAGGACGAGATCGGAACCCCGTTCGCCATCACGATCGACTTCGACACGCTCGACGACAAGTCCGCGACGGTGCGCGAGCGCGACACCATGCGCCAGGAACGCGTCGGTCTCGACCGGCTGAAGGGCTACCTCGCGGAGCAGCTGCTCGGCGCCTAGGCGCGGTCCCGGCGCATCTCCGTCGCTTTCCATCGCTCGGGATGCCGGAACTCAGGACATTCCGGCGTTGACGCCGTCACGCCCGCTTTCGGGGGTCGGATCTCCTGAGTTTCCGACACCAGTCCTCCCCAGCGCGCTTCCGTCCACGGGTGAGAAACACCGTCAACCACGAGCGCGTGCCTGGCGCGACCCTCGTGGCATGGGACTCCTCGCGGACTGGGTGACCGACCTCGGCGGCATGGCGCAGAAGCAGCAGCTTGTCGCCCTCGGCGCTCGTGACCGTCACCTGACGGCCGCGGTGCGCTCGGGGGAGCTGCTCCGAGTCCGCAACGGCTGGTACACGACGCTGCCGAGGAACGACCCGCGCGTGAGAGCGGTGCGGGTCGGAGGGCGGCTCACCGGGGTCTCGGCGATCGAGGCGCTCGGCGGCTGGGTGGACCGCGGAACCATGCTGCACGTCTCCGTGCCCTCGCACGCCGCGAGGCTGCGCAGCCCGAACGATCGCCGACGCCGACTGTCCCACCGCCGCCGAGGGGGAGTCGCGCTCCACTGGGAGTCTCCGGAGCTGCTCGCCCGCGGCACGGCGATGACAGTTGCCCTGCTCGACGCCCTGTCTGCTGCGACGAGGACGTCGTGACCGCCGTCGCAGCGCTCGACTGGGCGCTGCACGAGAAGCTCATCGACGAGTCGAACCTGGACCAGCTCGGGCGGTCGCTGCCCGGTCACAAGCGCTACCTGCTTCAGCTCGTCGACCCACTGTGCGAGAGCCGCCCCGAGAGCGAGGCCCGCACCCGTCTCACGCTTGCCGGCCACCGGGTGCGCTCGCAGGTTCCACTCGGACGCCAGCGTATCGACCTCGAGGTCGACGGCGTGCTCGCGCTCGAGGTGGACGGTGAGCGCTGGCATTTCACGACCTTCGAGGAGGACCGGCGGAAGGACCTGGCGATGACCTGCGCCGGCTACCACGCGCTCCGGGCGAGCGCGCGCATGGTGCTCCGCGAGTGGCCGCAGGTGCAGGCCGCTGTCGACGCGGCGCTGCGGGGCCGTCGTCGCGTCGGAAACTCAGGACGAGGCCGCCCGAGACGCCCGCCGCGCGCTCGGAACGGGCCCGATCTCCTGAGTTTCCGACCGCCGCAGCGGGAATAGGGGAGCGTGAGCACCGTTGAATCCTGGGTGAGCAACCCGATCAAGGTCGACATCTGGTCCGACGTGCAGTGTCCCTGGTGCTACATCGGCAAGCGCAAATTCGAGGCCGCGGTCGCGGACTTCGAGGGCGACGTGGAGGTCGAGTACCACTCCTTCGAACTCGCTCCCGACACCCCGGTCGACTACGAGGGAACCCCGGTCGACTACCTCAGCGAGCGCAAGGGCGTCACACCAGAGCAGGCCCAGCAGATGGTCGACCGCGTCACGCAGATCGCTGCGACAGTCGGTCTCGACTACTCCTACGACGACATCCACCAGACCAACACCGTGAAGGCGCACGAGCTGCTGCACCTCGCGAAGGCAAAGGGTCGCCAGCTCGAGATGAAGGAGCGCCTGCTGAGCGCCTACTTCGTCGAGGGCCGCCACGTGGGACGGATCGAGGACCTCGCCGATCTGGCCGCCGAGCTCGGCTTCGACCGGGACGAGGTGGTCGCCGCTCTCACCGCGGGCACCTACTTCGCCGATGTGAAGGCGGATGTGGCCCAAGCCGAGGCGTACGGCATCCGCGGCGTCCCGTTCTTCGTCTTCGAGGGGCGCTACGGTGTCTCGGGAGCGCAGGAGACGTCGACATTCGCCGACGTCCTGCGCCAGCTCGACGAGGAGAAGAAGGCAGCATGACGGATGCCGTGACCCCGCTGACGACGCTCACCCCGTTGGGCGACAGCACCGCCGCCTTCTGCGAGGGCGACGCGTGCCTGCTCCCCGCGCACCAGGAGCACGCGATCGTCGCCCGCAGGCTCGACGAGGACGCCGTCTAGTCGGTGATGTCCGCGACCGTCGCGCCGTAGGAGGCGATGAGGTCGTCGGCCTGCACGAACAGGCTGTAGCCGTGCTCGCCCGCGCCCATGGCGATGCGCTGACCGACGATCCTCTCGTCGGCGTACACCGGCCAGGCAGTGGTCGACCCGAAGGGCGTGATGGTCCCGCGCTCGTAGCCGGTGGCCTCGAGGGCCACGGATGCGTCGGGAAGCTGCATCCGATTGACGCCCACGACCGCGCGGAGCTTCGCCCACGAGATCTGCCGGTCGCCCGGGACGAGCGCGAACAGGATGTTCCCGCCGTGCCGCTTGACGACCAGGGTCTTCACGATGTCCCTCGGTCGCAGTCCGAGCAAAGAGGCGGCCTCCTCGAGGGATCGCGCCTCGGGCCGCTGCACGATCTCGATCGCGATGCCGCGCGCGGCGGCGTCGGCCTCAGCGCGCTGCCGTCCCACGAGAGTCTGTTCGTCCACAGGTGGTCCTTCCGTCCGTCGTTCCCAACTCCGTGGGGGGCGGCGGCATTCCACCGCATCCGTCTGGGAGAATGAGACGATGCCCACCCTGACCGCTCCTACCGCGCCGCTGCGCATCGGACCTCTCGAACTCGAGGTTCCGGTCGTGCTCGCGCCCATGGCGGGCATCACGAACACGGCGTTCCGTCGGCTCTGCCGTGAGTACGGCGCGGGCCTCTACGTGAGCGAGATGATCACCAGCCGCGCCCTCGTCGAACGCACGCCCGAGAGCATGCGCCTGATCCGGCACCACGAGTCGGAGACGCCGCGCAGCATCCAGCTCTACGGCGTCGATCCGAAGACCGTCGCCGAGGCGGTCACGATGCTCGTCGCCGAGGACCGTGCCGACCACATCGACCTCAACTTCGGGTGTCCGGTGCCGAAGGTGACGCGAAAGGGCGGGGGAGCGGCACTGCCCTGGAAGCTCGGGCTCTTCCGCGAGATCGTCGAGGGCGCGGTGAAGGCGGCGGGCGACATCCCGCTGACCGTCAAGATGCGCAAGGGCATCGATTCCGATCACCTCACCTACCTCGAGGCGGGTCGAGCTGCGGAGGGCGCAGGCGTCGCGAGCATCGCGCTGCACGCTCGCACGGCCGCAGAGTTCTACTCCGGCACGGCCGACTGGTCCGCCATCGCGACCCTCAAGGAGACGATCACCGACGTGCCCGTGCTCGGCAACGGCGACATCTGGAGCGCCGACGACGCGCTGCGGATGGTGCGCGAGACCGGCTGCGACGGCGTCGTGGTGGGCCGCGGCTGCCTCGGCCGCCCGTGGCTCTTCGGCGACCTCGCGGCCGCCTTCCGGGGTGAGGAGCGCAAGGCGGAGCCCACGCTCGGCGAGGTCGCGGCGGGATTCCGGCGCCACGCCGAACTGCTCGTCGAGTTCTTCGACGACGAAGGGCGCGCGTGCCGCGACATCCGCAAGCATGTCGCCTGGTACTTCAAGGGCTACGCCGTGGGCGGGGAGCTGCGGGCGAAGCTCGCCACCGCGGAGTCGCGCGCCCAGATCGACGAGCTGCTGTCGCTGCTCGACGCCGACCAGCCCTACCCCGGCGCCGACGCCGAGGGTCAGCGCGGACGCGCGGGCTCCCCGAAGGTTCCCGCGCTGCCCGACCGCTGGCTCGAATCGCGCGACCTGCAGGAGACCCACCGCACCGAGATGGCTGACGCCGAGCTGAGCCACAGTGGCGGCTGAGCCGCACGCGCACGGGGTCTCGCCCGGCTACGCCGAGACGGATGTGGAGCGCTGGCTCCCCGAGGAGCACTCCACCCGACGCAGCGATTTCGCCCGCGATCGCGGACGGCTGCTGCACTCGAGCGCCCTGCGCCGGCTGGCTGCGAAGACGCAGGTGCTGAGCCCGACGGCGGGACTCGACTTCGCCCGCAACCGCCTGACGCACTCGCTCGAGGTAGCGCAGGTCGGCCGGGAGCTCGCGGCATCGCTGGGCCTTGACCCCGACGTCGTCGACACAGCGTGTCTCGCGCACGACCTCGGGCATCCGCCGTTCGGGCACAACGGCGAGCGTGCACTCGCGCAGTGGTCCGACGACATCGGCGGCTTCGAGGGCAACGCGCAGACCCTGCGGCTGCTGAGCCGGCTGGAGCCGAAGGTGTTCGGGTCCGACGGCCGCAGCTACGGGCTGAACCTCACCCGGGCGAGCCTCGACGCGAGCACCAAGTACCCGTGGCCCGCTGCGGAAGGCGTGCCCGACCCGAGCGGGCGCAGCAAATTCGGGTTCTACGACGACGACACCGAGGTCTTCCGGTGGCTGCGCGTTGGGGCGCCCGAGCGCATCCGCTGCATCGAGGCGCAGGTGATGGACCTCTCCGACGACATCGCCTACTCCGTGCACGACTTCGAGGACGCCATCGTCAACGGCTATCTGGACGTCCCTGCGCTCTCCGCGCGGGCCGACCACGACGAGCTCGTCGACTCGATGTTCGAGTGGATCGGCGGCGAGATCGACCACGACGAGCTCATCGCGGCCTTCGACAGGCTCGACAACCTGCCGTTCTGGATCGACACCTGGGAGGGCAGCCGCAGGGATCTCGCGCGTCTGAAGAACCTGACGAGCCAGCTCATCGGGCGTTTCGCCCACGAAGCGGTGCACGCGACACGCGCGGCGTATCCGGAGCGTTCGCTGGCCCGCTTCGGGGGCAACGTCGTCGTACCGCGCGAGATGCAGGCCGAGATCGCGGTGCTCAAGGGCATCGTCGCGGCCAACGTCATGTCGCACAACGCCCGGCAGCCGATCTACGCCCGGCAGCGGAGCATCCTGCTCGAGCTCGCCGAGACGCTGCACGCCGCAGGTCCGCGGTACCTCGACCCGGGGTTCGCCGCCGATTGGGCCGCGGCCGGCGACGACGCGGCGCGCAAGCGGGTCATCGTCGATCAGGTCGCGTCGCTCACCGACCAGAGCGCGATGGCCTGGCACGACCGCATCGTCGGCTGAGCCGGCCTCCAGCGAGCGTTGCCGCTCGGCCCGATCTTCCGCCCGGCCTGATGTCGGAAACTCAGGAGATCCCGGTCGTTCCCGTATGAGGAGCGCGCGCAACCGCAGCATCTCCTGAGTTTCCGACGCCCCGGCGCGCCGAACGGTCCAGAGCGTCCGCCGCCGGGGAGGTGTGGGAGGCAGCGCGCGCTGTCGGATACTCAGGAGATCCCGGCGCCAACGACCCCCGAGGCGCACCCGGGAGCCGGATCTCCTGAGTTTCCGACAACGCACCCGGTGGGGGCGGCAGGAACCGGGTGCCCCCGGGAACGCGCGGGCGCCGGGGGCGGGTGTGCACCGGCCCGGCGGGGTCGGAGGGCCGCCCGTAGAATCGGCGCGTGCCAGGGCGGATCCGACAGAGCGACATCGAGGAGGTCAAGGCGCGCACCAACCTCGCGGATGTCGTGGGCGACTACGTCACCCTCAAGTCCGCGGGCGTCGGCTCCCTGAAGGGCCTGTGCCCGTTCCACGACGAGCGCAGCCCCAGCTTCCACGTGCGGCCTGGCGTCGGCTTCTACCACTGCTTCGGATGCGGTGATGGCGGCGACGTCTACTCCTTCCTGCAGAAGATGGACCACGTCTCCTTCTCGGAGGCGGTCGAGCGGCTCGCCGCGAAGATCGGGTTCCAGCTGCACTACGAGGGCGGCAGCGCCCCCACCGAGTCGGGCAATCGCGCGCGGCTGCTCGCGGCGAACAAGGCCGCCGAGGAGTTCTTCGTCGCGCAGCTCCGCACCCCGGAGGCCGCTCCCGGGCGGCAGTTCCTCGGGTCCCGCGGCTTCGACGCCTCCGCGGCCGAGCGCTTCTCGGTCGGGTTCGCCCCGAAGTCCTACGACGCCCTCACGAAGCACCTGAAGGCGCAGGGCTACTCCGAGGAGGAGCTGCTCGCGGCCGGTCTCGTCGGCAAGGGCGATCGCGGTCTCTACGACCGGTTCCGCGGGCGCCTCATCTGGCCGATCCGCGACCAGACGGGGCAGACGGTGGGCTTCGGCGCGCGCAAGCTGCTCGAGGATGACCAGGGTCCGAAGTACCTGAACACCCCCGACACGATCGTGTACCACAAGAGCCAGGTGCTCTACGGCCTCGACCTCGCCCGCCGCGACATCGCGCGGGGCAAGCAGGTCGTGGTCGTCGAGGGCTACACGGATGTCATGGCCTGCCACCTCGCGGGCGTCACGACCGCGGTGGCCACCTGCGGCACCTCGTTCGGCGTCGACCACATCAAGGTGATCCGGCGGGTTCTCGGCGACACCGACACCTCGGATGTGCGCAGCAGCGGCGAGGTCGTGTTCACCTTCGACCCCGATGAGGCGGGCCAGAAGGCCGCCTCGCGCGCGTTCGCCGAGGAGCAGCGGTTCGCAGCCCAGACGTTCGTGGCGGTGGCTCCCGAGGGGCTCGATCCGTGCGACCTCAGGCTCGCCAAGGGCGACGACGCGGTACGCAGGCTCGTCTCCGGCCGGAAGCCCATGTTCGAGTTCATGATCCGTCGGGTGCTCGCGAACCACGACCTGGAGACGGTCGAGGGTCGGGTGTCGGCGCTGCGCGGCGCGGCGCCGGTCGTCGCCGGGATCCGCGACCAGGCGCTGAGCATCGGATACGTGCGCAACCTCGCGGGGTGGCTGGGCATGGACCCCACCGAGGTGCACCGAGCGGTCGAGTCGGCGCGGCGCGCGCGTCCCTCGAGCGCGGAGCAGGGCAAGCGCGGCGACCAGGGCAAGCGAGGGGACCAGGGCAGGCGCGCCGAGCAGCCCGCCCAGGCTCAGGGCGGCCGCCCCGAGCAGGCCCAGCGGGGTCCGACCGCGCAGCGTCCGCAGACCGGGCCGCCCGGCACGCGTCCGGCGCCGGGCCCGACGAGCGGAGCACCGCCGAGAGGTCCGCACGTCACGCCGGCCGGGCAGCCGCCGTACGACGAGGAGCCGCCGTACCAGGTCGAGCAGGCGCCGCCCGAGCCGTCGATCCTGACGCTCCCGAACGACCATGCCACCCGCCTCGAGCGGGACGCGCTCATGGCGATGCTGCAGTACCCGGGCGAGGTCGGCACGGAGCTCCTGGCCCGCGGATCGCGGGCGGGCTTCATCAACGGCGCACTCGCCGTCGTACGGGATGCGGTGGCGACGAGCCTCGACTTCACCGACTCGCCCGACTGGATCACCCGGGTCGCCTCGGAGGTTCCGCCGCCGTTCGCGACCCTCGTGAAGCAGCTGGCCGTTGCGCCGCTTCCCGGCACCGAGGAGCAGGTGCCGGCCTTCGCGAAGGGGGTCGTCTCGTCGCTGCTCGAACGCGATCTGCTGCGCCAGAAGGCCGATCTCCTCGGGGCGCTCCAGCGCACCGATCGGGCCACGGATCCCGAGCGCTACGCGGAGCTGCAGCGCCGCATCCAGCAGGTCGAGCACGAGCGTCGCGCCCTCCGCGGCGAGTAGCGGGCGGGCGCACGAAACGCGCCCGAAACGAACGGTTCTCGCGGAATGTGTTAGACCAGAACCACAGCAGCGCGCCCCGATCTCCCGATCCGGGCAGGGACGCGTTCTTCTTCCCATGAAATGAGGTAGACGGATATGTCATCCGCAATCCGCAAGCGTTCTCTCGCCGTCCTCGGCGGTGCGGGCGTTCTGACCCTCGCGCTCGCCGGCTGCACCAGCAGCGGCGGGGGCGGCGACGACCTCGGGCTCGACGGCATCACGGTCGGCACCACCGACCCCGTGAGCTCGCTCGACCCGGCAGGCTCGTACGACAACGGCTCGTTCGCCGTGCAGATCCAGGTGTTCCCGTTCCTGTTCAACAGCCCCTCCGGCAGCCCGGACGTCGAGCCCGACATCGCCGAGTCCGGCGAGTTCATCGAGCCGAACGTGTTCCAGGTCGTCCTGAAGGAGGGCCTGACGTTCGCGAACGGCAACGAGCTCACCTCGAGCGACGTCAAGTTCACCTTCGACCGGCAGCTCGCGATCGCCGACGCCGAGGGCCCGAGCTCGCTGCTCGGCAACCTGGAGAGCGTCGAGGCGGTCGACGACCTCACGGTCAACTTCACGCTCATCGCTCCCGACGACCAGACCTTCGAGCAGGTGCTCTCGAGCCCCGTCGGCCCGATCGTCGACGAGGAGGTCTTCTCGGCCACCGAGCTGACCCCCTCGGAGGACATCGTCGAGGGCAACGCCTTCGCCGGTCAGTACGTCATCACCGACTACACCGAGAACGAGCTGGTGCAGTTCGAGGCGAACCCCGAGTACGGCGGCATGCTCGACGCGGCTGCCACCGAGACCATCACGCTGCAGTACTTCACCGAGGAGACCGACCTTCGCCTTGCCGTGCAGGAGGGCGACGTCGACGTGGCGTACCGCTCGTTGAGCCCCACGGATGTCGCCGACCTCGAGCAGGACGAGAACGTCGAGGTGCACAACGGTCCGGGCGGCGAGATCCGCTACATCGTGTTCAACTTCCGCAACCAGCCGTTCGGCTCGGAGACCGCCGACGCCGACGAGGCGAAGGCACTCGCTGTGCGCCAGGCGATCGCTGCGACCGTCGACCGCGAGGAGGTGTCGGAGACCGTCTACAACGGCACCTACACCCCGCTCTACTCCTTCGTTCCCGAGGGGCTGACCGGTGCCACCGAGTCGCTGATGCCGCTCTACGGCGATGGTGAGGGCGGGCCCGACGTCGACCAGGCCACCTCGATCCTCGAGGAGGCCGGCGTCGAGACCCCGGTCGAGCTGAACCTGCAGTACAGCCCCGACCACTACGGCGGATCCTCGGACGACGAGTACGCGGCATGGGCCGGTCAGCTGGAGGCGAGCGGTCTGTTCACCGTGAACCTGCAGACCACCCTGTGGGACACCTACAGCCAGGAGCGCGTGGACAACTACCCGCTCTACCAGCTGGGCTGGTTCCCGGACTACTCCGACGCCGACAACTACCTGTCGCCGTTCTTCGCCCCGAGCCCCGACGGCACCCCCGGCGGGTTCCTCGGCAACGGCTACGAGAACCCGACCGTGACCGACCTGATCAACCAGCAGCGCGTCGAGGGCGACCCCGACGCCCGTGCCGAGCTGATCGGACAGATCCAGGATGCGGTCGCGCAGGACCTGTCGACAGTCCCGCTGCTGCAGGGCGCTAGCGTCGCGGTCGCCGGAACCGACATCGACGGCGTCGTGCTCGACGCGTCCTACAAGTTCCGCTACGGCACCCTCGTCCGCAGCGAGTGATGTCGGCGACTAAACTGTCGTAGTCCTCGGGGGGTGTCCCGCCACGCGCGGGGCACCCCCTTCTTCCTTCCGTTCCTAAGGAGCGACGCTTGTCCCTGCTCCAGGAGGCCGAAGCTCCGGCCGATCCGCCGACGCCGGCGTCACCCCGCCGATCGAGCGGCGGTCTGGGCCTCGGGCGCTACATCCTCGTCCGCGCCCTGCTGATCTTCCCGACGGTGCTCATCCTCGTCACCCTCGTGTTCTTCCTCATGCGCGTGGTCGGCGACCCGATCACCGCATCCGTCGGCGGCCGGCTGACCGAGGCCCAGCTGCAGGAGCGGCTGGAGGAGGCGGGCTACCTCCGTCCGATCTGGGTGCAGTACGTCGAGTACCTGGGCCAGATCTTCACCGGCAACTTCGGTCGCACGATCACCGACAACCGCGAGATCGGCGACATCCTCGTGCAGTACGGCGGGGCGACGCTCGAACTCGTCTTCTATGCGCTCATCGTCGCGTTCCTCGTCGGCGTGCCGCTCGGCATGGTCGCCGCATACTTCCGCGACCGGGCGCCGGATGCGGTGCTGCGCATCCTCGCGATCCTCGCCTACGCGACTCCCGTCTTCTTCGCGGGCCTGCTGCTCAAGCTGCTGTTCTCGGTCTGGCTCGGCTGGCTGCCCCTCGGCGGCAGGGCGAGCTCCCGGGTGCAGCTCGCGCTCGGACGCCTCGACGATCCGACCGGGATCTACCTGATCGACGCCCTCCGCTCGGGCAACTCGATCATCATCGGCGACGTGCTCGCGCACGCCGTGCTGCCGGGCCTCGCACTCGGGCTGCTCACCGCGGGCGTGTTCCTGCGCCTGGTGCGCACGAACCTCATCTCGACGCTCGGCAACGAGTACGTGGACGCGGCGCGCTCGCGCGGGGTGAGCGAGTTCCGGCTGGTGCGCAAGCACGCCTACAAGCCGGCGCTCATCCCGATCGTGACCGTCATGGGTCTGCAGATCGCGATGCTGCTCGGCGGCGCGGTGCTCACCGAGACGACCTTCGCCTGGCGGGGGCTCGGCTTCCAGCTCGCGCAGTACCTCGGCGACCGCGATTTTGTGGCCGTGCAGGGCATCGTCGCCCTGCTGGCCGTCATCGTGGCGCTGACGAACTTCATCGTCGACGTGATCGCCGCCATCATCGACCCGAGGGTGAGGTACTGAGATGGCAGAGCCGAGAGCCAAGCGCTCGCTCGCGTCGCGACTGCCCGTGATCAGCCACATCCGCCAGAGCTCCGGCCTGCAGCGCGGCATGCTCGTCGCAGGCACCATCATCACGCTCGCCTTCGTGCTGGTCGCCCTGCTGGCGCCCTTGATCGCCCCGTACCACTACAACGAGAACCGGGATGCCGACGGCCCGTTCCCGACGCAGGAGGCGCCGAATGCCGAGCACCTCTGGGGCACGACCGTCGGCGGCTACGACGTGCTCTCCCGGGTCATCTGGGGCACCCAGACGGCGCTGCTCGTGGTCATCATCGCGATCGCGCTGTCGATCGTCATCGGCGTGCTGCTCGGGCTGGTCTCCGGCTACCTCGGCGGCTGGATCGACCGCGTGCTCGTGGTCATCGCGGATGCGATCTACCCGTTCCCCACGCTGCTGCTCGCCATCGTGACCTCCATCGTCCTCGCCGGCGGCCGCTCGACCCTCTGGTCGGGCATCCTGGCGGCGGCCGTCGCGATCACGGTCATCTTCATCCCGCAGTACTACCGCGTCATCCGCGCCGAAGCGGTGCGCCTGAAGTCGGAGGCCTTCGTGGAGTCGGCGCGGGTGCTCGGCACCAGCACCGGCCGCATCCTCTTCGTGCACGTGCTGCGCAACTCGACCCGCAGCATCCCGCTGATCCTCACCCTGAACGCCTCGGAGGCGATCCTGACCCTCGCGGGCCTCGGCTTCCTCGGTTTCGGCATCTCGCCGACGACCGCCGCGGAGTGGGGCTACGACCTCAACCGGGCCCTCGCCGACACCGCGAGCGGCATCTGGTGGACCGGCGTGTTCCCGGGGGCCGCGATCGTGCTGCTGGTGCTGGGGCTCACCCTGATGGGCGAGAGCCTCAACGACATCGCCGATCCGAAGCTGCGACTGCGCCGCCGCCGCAAGGGCACCGACCTCCCCGCGGTGCAGGGAGGTGCGGCATGAGCAAGGCCGTCGAGATCCGCGATCTGCGCATCAGCTTCGCGACGGATGCGGGCGACGTCACCGCCGTCGACGGAGTGAGCCTCGACGTGGCGGGCGGCGAGGTGCTCGCGATCGTCGGCGAGTCCGGCAGCGGCAAGACCGTCACCGCGAAGAGCATCCTCAAGCTGCTGCCCTCGACCGCATCCACCAGGGGCGCCGTCGTGCTCAACGGCACGGATGTCGTCCCGCTGACCGGGGACCGCCTCCGCGCCGTCCGCGGTGCGGATGCCGCGATGGTCTTCCAGGAGCCGTCGACGGCGCTGAACCCCGTGTACACCGTCGGCTGGCAGCTCGCCGAGGGTCTGCGGGCGCACGGCAAGTACACGAAGCAGCAGGCACGGGCGAAGGCGATCGAGATGCTCGACCGGGTCGGCATCCCCGACCCCGAGCAGCGCATCGACCACTACCCGCACCAGTTCTCGGGCGGCCAGAAGCAGCGCATCGTCATCGCGATGGCCCTCGTGCTCGACCCCGAGGTGATCATCGCCGACGAGCCGACGACGGCGCTCGACGTCACGGTGCAGGCCGAGATCCTCGACCTGCTGCGGCGCTGCCGCGACGAGTTCGGCGCCGCCATCGTGCTCATCACCCACAACATGGGTGTCGTCGCCGACCTCGCCGACCGGGTCGCCGTCATGTACGAGGGCCGCATCGTCGAGCAGGCGGACGCCGTGACGCTGTTCGCCTCGCCGCAGCACGAGTACACGAAGCGGCTGCTCGGCTCGGTGCCGCGGATCGGCACGAGCCTCAAGGAGCCGTGGGTGGCGACGGATGACGCCGCCGTCGTCGAGGCGCGTGGCCTCGTCATCGAATACCCGGGCCGGTTCGGGCGAGCGGGATTCCGGGCGGTCGACGGAGTGGACCTCGCCATCGCGCCGGGCGAGGTGCTCGGTCTCGTGGGCGAGAGCGGCTCCGGAAAGACGACGATCGGCCGCGCGATCGCCGGTCTCACCCGGATCAGCGACGGCTCGCTGTCGGTGCTCGGACACGAGATGCTCGGCTACCGGGAGCGCGACTTCCGGCCGCTGCGCAAGCGGATCGGCTTCGTCTTCCAGGACCCCGCGACGAGCTTCAACCCGAAGCTCACAATCGCCGAGGCCGTCGCCGAGCCGTTCGTCGTGCACGGCGAGGCCGAGAACGCTTCCGACGCCAAGACGAGGGTGCAGGAGCTGCTCGAGGCGGTGCAGCTTCCCCGTGCGTTCGGCGAGCGGTTCCCGCACGAGCTGTCGGGCGGCCAGCGGCAGCGTGCGAGCCTCGCGCGCGCCATCGCCCTACGACCGCCGCTGCTGATCGCCGACGAGCCGACCAGCGCGCTCGACGTCTCGGTGCAGGCCCGCGTGCTCGAGCTCTTCGCGGAGCTGCAGCGCGAGTTCGGCTTCGCCTCGCTGTTCATCAGCCACGATCTCGCGGTCGTCGACCTGCTCGCCGACCGGATCGCCGTGCTCTACCGCGGCCGCCTGGTCGAGCAGGGCACCGGTGCCGAGGTGCTCGGCGCGCCGAAGCACCCGTACACCCAGCGGCTCCTCGCGTCGCTGCCGGTGCCCGACCCGATCGAGCAGGCCGAGCGCCGTGAGCAGCTCCGGGCGCTCCGTGCGCTCCCGACCCCCGCGGCAGACGGATGACCGACGCGCCTCCCGTCGTCATCGCGGACGATCTCACGATCGCCTATCCCGCGAAGCGGAACGGCCAGCGGGCCGACGCCGTGGTCGGGGCGTCCTTCGAGCTCGACGCGGGCGAGGTGCTCGCCGTCGTCGGCGAGGCGGGCAGCGGCAAGAGCACGCTGGCCAAGACGATCGCGGGGCGCGCCGGGCTCGGCGTCGCCGGCTCTCCCGAGATCGTCGGCGGATCGCTCGACGTGCTCGGGCACCGCGTGCGCGGCATCTCCGCCCGCAAACGGGACAAGCTGACCTTCCGCACGGGCTACCTTCCCCAGGACGGCGGCTCCCTGCTGGAGGCGCACCTGACCGTCGGCGAGAACGTGGCCGAGCCGATCTACGCCCGCGACCGCTACTTCAATCAGCGCGAGGCCGGCATGGCGGTCGCGACGCTCATCGACGCGGTGCGGCTGCCGCTCGCGACCATGAACATGTACCCGCATGAGCTGAGCCGCGGGCAGCGGCAGCGCGTCGCGATCGCCAAGGCGCTCATCCTCGAGCCCGCGCTGCTCGTCGCCGACGACCCGACGGCGGGGATCGACGTGATCGCGCGCAGCCCGATCCTCGACGCCATCCGGGATATCCAGCAGCAGCGCTCGTTCAGCGCCTTCATCGTGACCGCGGACCTCGCGGAGGTGCAGCGGGTCAGCGACCGGGTCGCCGTCATGTCACGCGGGATGATCGTCGGTCTCGGCCCCGTCGAGCAGGTGCTCGCGAACCCCGGGCACGAGTACGTGGCGAAGCTCGCCCAGTCGGTCGAGGACGCCGGGAGGAGATCGCGGTGACGCAGTGGCTCGCGGGCGGATACACCGCCGACATGGGCGGCACGGCCGAGGGCATCTCTCTGCTCTCGGAGAACGCGGACGGCACCCTCCAGCTCGACCGCACCGCCGCCATGACGGACTCGCCGTCGTACCTCGCGGTCGCGGGCGACGTCGTGGTCGCGGTCGCCGAGAAGGCTGGAGCCGTCGCGACGTTCCGGCTGCAGGACGGCGCGCTCACGCCGCTCGGCAGGGAGAGCGTCGACGGCGCCGCCACCTGCCACGTCGCCGTCTACGACGGCACCATCGTCACCGCGAGCTACGGCAGCGGCACCGTGTCGGCGCAGCCTCTGCTGGCCGACGGGACGCCCGGTCCGCTCGCTCAGCGCATCGAGGCGGAGGGTTCGGGGCCCCACGAGGCGCGGGACGGGCCGCACGAGCACTCGACGTTCCGGGTCGACGACGGCACGGTGCTCAGCGCCGATCTCGGCACCGATTCGGTCTACCTGCACTCCTTCCGCGACGGAGCGCTGGAGCGCACCGCACGCCTGGGCTTCCCCGGCGGCACCGGCCCGCGGGACATCGAGGCCGCTCCCGGAGGGGGCGTGCTCGTGCTCGGGGAACTGAGCGGCGAGCTGTTCCTGCTCGACTGGGACGGCGCATCCCTCGAGTTCCGGTCGAGCGCACGCTCCGCGGGCCACCAGGAGGGAGACCACGACGCCGCGATCGCGGTCAGCGCCGACGGCCGTTTCGCCTTCACCGCACAGCGCGGCAGCAACCGCGTCTCCGTGTTCCGGATCGAGGACGGGGCGCTCACGGCACTCCGCTCCGTCCCGTCGGGCGGCGAGTGGCCCAGGCACCTCGCGGTGGCGGGCGACCGGCTGCACGTGTCCAACGAGCGGTCGCACGGCGTGGCGACCTTCGCGATCGGCGCGGACGGGTCGCTCGACCTGCTCTCGGTGACCGAGGTGCCGTCGCCGACGCACCTGGTGCGTGTCACCGGCAGCTAGATCGTTTGCTACAGTGGTCAAGCTGTTTTCAGCGATCCTCCATAGCTCAATTGGCAGAGCAATCGGCTGTTAACCGATAGGTTCTTGGTTCGAGTCCAAGTGGGGGAGCTTCTACTCCCGGCGGAGTACGGCGCCGTCCGCGGCCCCGGCTAGCATCGGGGCATGCGTCCCGGGTATCGCGCGTCCGCCGCGATGGACGAGGACTTCCCTCGCGGGTTCGGGTCCGGACCTCCGGCCTGGCTGCGGCTCTGGGGACCGGTCGTGGTCAGCCTCCTCGTGCAGGTGCCCGGCACGTTCGCGATGTGGGTGGGGAACCAGAACGGCCACCTGGAGCGGATGACGCCGTCGGCGCTACAGCTCGCCGTCGTGCTCCTCGGGCCGCTCGCCCTGATCGGAGCGCGGCGGTTCCCCGGCCCAGTCGTGGCGATCGTGGTCGCAGGGGCGGTCGGCGACATCCTGATCGGCCCTCCTATCGGACCTCCCTACATCGCTCTCGTCTTCGCGATCGTCGGCGCGGTCGCCCGCGGTGCTCGCGGCTGGGCCTGGGCGTCGGTCGGGGTCGGCTGGGTCGTCGCGCTGGCCCTCGGCCTCTGGCTCGGCGTCGACTGGCGGCACGCGCAGGTGGTGGCGACGACCTTCGGGGTGCTGCTCCTGCTCGGCGCTGGCGAGTTCATGCGCACCCGGCGTGACCGCGTGCGCGAGTTCAGCCGGATCGCCGCCGAGCGCCGACGTGACGAGATCGAGGCGGAGCGCCTGCGCATCGCACGCGAGCTGCACGACGTGCTCGCTCACTCCCTGAGCTCCATCCACGTGCAGGCGAGTGTCGGGCTGCACCTCGTCGACAAGCGCCCCGAGCAGGCGCGGGAGGCGCTCGCGAGCATCAAGGACGCGAGTCGCGACGCGCTCGACGAGGTGCGCAGCGTGCTGGGCACGCTCCGCTCTGGTGACGCGCCCTTGGTGCCTGAGCCGGATCTCGCGCGAGTGGAAGAGCTCGTCGAGGCCGTCTCAGGCAGAGGGCTGCAGGTCACGCTCGAGCAGTCGGTGTCCGACGCCCCGCCTGCGGTCGGCCTCGCGCTCTACCGCATCGTGCAGGAGTCGCTCACGAACGCGGTCAGGCACTCGGGCGCCGGCTCGGTCACGGTGCGCATCGAGCGGATCGACGGCGACTACGCCGTGGAGGTCAGGGACGACGGGCACGGGGGACCGGTCGTCGAAGAGGGCCGTGGCCTCATCGGGATGCGCGAGCGGGCCGAGCTGCTGGGCGGCAGCCTCGAGGCGGGGCCTGTCGAGGGCGGATTCGCCGTGCGGGCGCGCATCCCGGGACGGACGGAGGACGCATGATCCGGGTGGCGATCGCCGACGACCAGCAGCTGATCCGCGCGGGCTTCCGCAGCCTGCTCGAGGCGGAGGACGACCTCGCCGTCGTCGGCGAGGCGGGGACGGGGGAGGACGCGGTCGCTCTCGTGCGGCGCACCCGTCCTGACATCGTGCTCATGGACATCCGCATGCCTCAGGGGGACGGGCTGTGGGCGACCGAGCAGATCGTCCGCACCCCTGAACTCGCCGGCACCCGGGTGGTGATCGTCACCACCTTCGAGCTCGACGAGTACGTCGCCCAAGCGCTGCACGCCGGAGCGAGCGGGTTCCTGGTGAAGCACGCCGAGCCGACCGAGCTCCTCCGTGCGGTGCGGGTGGTCGCCGAGGGCGATGCCCTGCTCAGCCCATCCGTCACCCGGCGGCTGCTGGAACGCGTGGCGTCGAGCCTCCGTGGGCCGGTCGCCGACGGTCGACTCGACGTGCTCACCGAGCGGGAGCGCGAGGTGCTCGAGCTGGTCGGTCAGGGGCTCACGAACGACGAGATCGGGCAACGGCTCTTCCTCAGCCCGCTGACGGCGAAGACGCACGTGTCGCGGATCCTCTCGAAGACGCTCTCCCGCGACCGGGTGCAGCTCGTCGTGCTGGCGTACGAGACGGGTCTCGTGCGGCCCTCGACCGACTGAGTCGGGAGTACGGAGACAGGTCGGTCTGCTCCCAGCGGAGTACGGCGGTCTCGTCTTGCGGCCGGATTCGCTCGCGGGCGGCGGGCCGGAGAGTGGTGGCAGTGCCGCCCACACCGGGACGGCCGGAAAGGATCCCCGTGTCCACGCTCGCTGTCCTCGCCGCCCACACCGGCCCCTGGGGTGCCGGCTTCGGCTGGCTGTTCTTCCTCATCCCGCTGTTCTGGATCGGTGTCTTCGTCCTGATCTTCGCCCTCGTGGGGCGTCGCTGGCGCCGCGGCTGGCAGGGAGGCGGGCATCCCGCCTTCGCCGAGCCGACCCGGTCGGCCGAGCGCACCCTGGCCGAGCGCTTCGCCCAGGGCGACATCGACGAGAAGGAGTACCGCGCCAGGCTCGAGGTGCTCCGCGTCAACCGGACCCAGCCCGGCAGCTGACCCGCGGTAGTCTTCCTCTCGGCTCGACACCCGGGCCGGGAGGGAGGCGCGCGTGCTCGAATGGCTGCGATCCAACGCCGACCTCGTCGGCATTCTCGCCGGCGCGCTGCTCCTCCTCGCCGTCCTGCTGCTCGTGCTGTGGCTCGTCGCAGCAGCCAGGCACCGGCGTGAGGCGCGCCGACGCGTCGAGGCCGAGCGCGAGATGCTCGCTCTCGAGTTCGAGGTCGCCGAGCAGGCCGAGCGGATGCGCATCCTGCGTGAGCTGCACGAGGCCGCTGTGCTGAGCGTGTCGGCCACCGTGCGTCAGGCTCAGGGTGCCCGGCTCAGTGCGGCGACGGATGCTGCGGCTGCCGCCCGAGCGGCCGGTGCGATCGAGGAGGCGGCGAGGTCCACCCTCGGCGATCTCCGCAGGGTCGTGGCGGTCCTGGGCGAGGGAACCGCCACCACGCCGCCGTCGACCGGGCTGGACACCCTCCCCGAGCTCTTCGAGCTCTATCGGGAGGCGGGACTGCAGCTCACCGTCGAGGAGACGGGGGAGCGATTCGAGGTGAAGCGGGCCGCGGAGCTCGCGATCTACGGGATCCTCCAGGAGGCCCTCGAGAACTGCCTGCGCTACGGCGGCCCGGGGACTCCGGTGCGGGTCGGGATGACCTGGACCGCCGACGGGGTTCGTCTGCTCATCGAGGACGAAGGCGCCCGCACCACGGCCGATCGCTCCGGGTCCTCCGGCGGCTACACGACGGCCGACGATCTGAGCGCGCTCGCCTTCGATCCCGCAGGCCCGGGAATCGCCGGTATGAAAGAGCGCGCCGCACTCTTCGGCGGGGTGTTCCACGCCGAGGCGACCGCGGGCGTGGGCTTCAGCGTCTCCGTCGTGTTCCCGGCTCTGAAGTACCACAACGGCATCCACGGGGTGAACCTCTCGGACGACGCCGGAGCTGCGACGTCGTGAGCAGTTCGGAGCGGGCGGCCGACGCCGCCAGGGTCGCCGGGCGCCCGCCGGAGGAGCGCAACGCCATCCGCGCAGCCCTCTCGGTCGGCATCGCCGTCTCGGCTTACGGGATCTCGTTCGGAGCGCTCTCGGTCGCCGCCGGCCTCGACGTCTGGCAGACCTGCGTGCTGAGCCTGCTCATGTTCTCCGGTGGGTCGCAGTTCGCGCTCATCGGCGTGCTCGGGGCGGGCGGCACAGGGGCCGGCCCGTCGGCCATCGCGAGCGCAGCCCTGCTCGGCGTGCGCAACTCGCTCTACGCCATCCGGGTCTCGCCGATCGTGGGACCGGGCTGGGCGAAACGGATCCTGGCGGGGTGGATCACGATCGACGAGTCGACCGCCGTCGCGACGGCGCAGACGACCCTGCGCGCACAGCGCATCGGCTTCTGGCTCACCGGCGGACTCATCTTCGTGGGCTGGAACCTCACGACGCTGCTCGGGGCGCTGCTCGGCGATCTGCTCGGCGATGTCTCCCGCTTCGGCCTCGACGCGGCGGCCGCTGCGGCGTTCCTCGGGCTGCTCTGGCCGCGCCTGAAGCAGCTGCAGCCGATCGTCGTGGCGGTGGGGGCGGCCGTCGTCGCGGCGGCGCTCACCCCGTGGCTCCCACCGGGGGTGCCGGTGCTGGTGGCCGCGCTGGTCGCCGTCGTAGTGGGGCTCACGAACTGGCTCGGCGAGAAGGAGACGCGCGGGTGACGGTCTGGCACATCATCCTGCTCGCATCGATCGCGGTGCTGGGCCTCAAGCTCGTGGGCTACCTCGTGCCGCCGTCGCTGATCGAGAAGCCGACCCCCGCACGCGTCACGAACCTGCTCACCGTCGCCTTGCTGGCGGGCCTCATCGCCGTGCAGACGATCGGCGCAGGTCAGGGCATCGCGATCGACGCGCGCCTCCCGGCCCTCGGAGTCGCGGCCGTGCTGTTCGCGCTGAGGGTGCCGTTCATCCTGGTGCTGATCGCGGCCGCGGCGACGGCGGCGCTGCTCCGGATGCTCTGAGCCGAGCTCTCGGAGCTCAGTCCTCGAGGTGGTCGACGCCCGGCAGCCAGCTGCTGCCCGGCTCGCCCCAGCCCTGCTTGCGGATGGCCTTCGCCACGTGCTTGTCGTGCGGAGCGCCTAGACGGTCGGCGTAGAGCGTGCCGTTCAGGTGGTCGAACTCGTGCTGGAAGATGCGGGCCAGCCAGCCGTGCGCCTCGACCTCGTAGTGCGTGCCGTCGAGATCCATCGCGCGCAGGAGCGCCGACTCGGCCCGGCGCAGCGGGAACCGCTCGCCCGGGATCGAGAGGCAGCCCTCCGATTCGGTGTCCTCGTCCGGGGTCCCGGGCACCGGGGGAGTGATCCACAGCTGCGGGTTGATGGCGACGCCGGAGTGCTCCACGCCGTCCTCATCCGCCCAGCCGTAGACGAAGATGCGCAGCGGAACACCCACCTGCGGGGCGGCGAGACCGACCCCAGGCGCCTCGAGCATCGTCTCGCGCATGTCGTCGACGAGGGCGCGCACATCGTCGTCGATCGCGTCGACGGGCAGGGCGGGAGTGTGCAGCACGGGATCGCCCGTGATCCTGATGGGGAGAACGGCCATTCGCTCAGGATATCGGCGGCGCACCGGGTAGATTCGTCGCGTGCTGCCTCCCGACCTGACCGATCTGGCCGAGGAGTTCACCCTCACGCCTGCCCAGGCGCTCGGCATCCCGTTCGCCCTCATCGGCGCCGTGCTGCTCGCGCTCGGAGCCCAGTTCCAGAGCCAGGGCGTCGCCAAGGTCGAGGCGGGAGGGACGACGAGCTCCGGCGGGATCTCCATGACCCAGCTGAAAGCCCTTCTCGGCCGTCCCTCCTGGGTGCTCGGCACCGTGATGCTCGGACTCGCCGTGCTGTCGCAGCTCGTTAGCCTCCGCCTCGCGCCGCTGCTCGTCGTGCAGCCGCTAGGGGCCGTCGCTCTCGTCATCACCGCGATCGTCAACTCCCGGGTGAGCAAGCACAAGCTCGAGGGAGCGACGATCCGGGCGATCGCGTTCTGCGTCGGCGGCATCGCCATCTTCGTCACGATCGCCGCCTTCACCGCCGTCGAGCGTCCCATCGACGATCGTCAGCTGCTGACGGTGCTCGGCATCCTGGGCGCGGTGCTCCTCGTGTCGGGTCTGCTCTTCGGGCTGCTGCGCCGCCGGTTCAAGGCGCTGTTCTACATCGTCGCCGCAGGCGTGCTCTACGGATTCGTCGCGACCCTCGCGAAGATCGTCATCAACCGGATCGTGACGGGCAACTTCGAGTGGCTGACGATCACCTGCATCGTCGCGCTGCTGCTCGCCACGGCGCTCGGCGGGTACTTCGTGCAGTCGGCGTACTCCTCCGGGCCGCCCGACCTCGTCATCGCGGGGCTCACCGTCATCGATCCGCTGATCGCCGTGGTGATCGGCATCGTCGTGCTCGGCGAGGCCCAGGAGGCGCCGCTCTTCGCCGTCATCGCCTTCATCGTGGCCGGTGCGCTCGCGATGTACGGCGTGTTCCAGCTGGCGAAACACCACCCCCAGACGCGCACCTGACCTCGACTCAGCGCCCCCTGCGGTACGGTGGGTGCCAGTCTCTCGGCCTTCGCCGGCCCTTCCCCCCGCAGAAGGAACTCTCGACGTGGCAGATTCACCACAGTCCTCGGACGGTGCTGACAGTACGGATGCGCGACCGCTCCGCATCCTGATCGGCGCCGACACCTTCCCGCCCGACGTCAACGGCGCCGCGATGTTCGCTGCCAGGCTCGCGGCCGGACTCGTCGCCCGCGGGCACGAGGTGCACGTCGCGGCCCCCGCCACGAAGCGCGGGCCGGGCACCTTCATCGAGCAGCACGAGGGGGCGCCGATGACGGTGCACCGCATCTACTCGTGGCGCTGGTACCCGCACCCATGGCTGCGCTTCGCGCTGCCGTGGCGGATCGAGGCGAACGCGGCGCGCATCCTCGACGAGGTGAAGCCCGACGTCGTGCACTTCCAGTCGCACATCGTCGTGGGCCGCGGTCTCGCCAAGGAGGCGGTCAAGCGCGGCATCCGCGTCATCGGCACCAACCACTTCATGCCCGAGAACATGCTCGCGCACACCCTGATCCCGGCCGGGCTGCAGCAGAAGGCGATCTCGGCCGCGTGGCGGGCCGCGGGGAGGACGTTCGGTCGCGCGGAGACGGTCACCTCGCCCACGAGGCGGGCGGCCGACTTCCTCGAGGCGAACACGAAGCTCCAGCACGTGCTCGCGATCTCGTGCGGCGTCGACGTCGCCCACTACCGCCCTGACTTCACCGCCCGCACCGAGAACCGCATCGTCTTCGTCGGGCGCATCACCGGCGAGAAGCAGCTCGACGTGCTCATCCGCGCTGTCGCGAAGCTCGACCCGGCGCTCGACGCCAAGCTCGAGTTGGTCGGGGGCGGGGAGCTCATCGGCCACCTGCAGCAGCTCGCGTCGCAGCTGGGCGTCTCCGACCGCGTGCACTTCGCCGGCTATGTCGACGACGACTACCTCAAGCGCACGCTCTCCGAAGCATCCGTCTTCGCGATGCCGTCGATCGCCGAGCTGCAGAGCATCGCGACGATGGAGGCGATGGCGTCTGGGCTCCCGATCGTCGCGGCGAACGCGATGGCGCTGCCGCACCTCGTGCACGACGGCGAGAACGGCTACCTGTTCGAGCCGAGCGACGTCGACGACCTCGCCTCGAAGCTCACCCGGCTGCTGACGCTGCCGCAGGAGCAGCGCGAGGCATTCCAGCGCGAGAGCCTCCGCATCGTGGCCGACCACGACATCCAGCGCACCCTCACGACGTTCGAGGAGCTGTACCGCGGCCGTCCCGTCGCGGAGGTCGTCACCGCTCATCGCGCGGAGGTCGAGCCCTGACCGGTGCGGCGCCGACGCCGCGGTATCGTTGTGCCCGGCGGCTCGCCGCCACGGGGCGGTAGCTCAGCTGGTTAGAGCAGCGGACTCATAATCCGTCGGTCACGGGTTCAAGTCCCGTCCGCCCTACGACACGGCGACGGACGCTGGCCGTCGACGTGGCGTATGCCGGTCGGTCTCCTTGACGCCGTGTGGGTGCCTGCGAGCAGTCCGCCGCACCGCGCAGCGGTGTGGAGGCGGCTCGGAGGCCGGGTTCAAGTCCCGTCATCCGCCGGGCGGTGGGCTCCGTTCCGGTCCTTCTGCCACGGCCACCGCCCGGTGATCTCGAGCTCGAGCGACCAGCTGAGGAACGTGCGGATGACGACGATCAGCCCGAGCACGCCGACCGTCTCGAAGGTGGGGGCGACGGCGACGGTGCGGATGATGTCCGCGGCGACGAGCAGCTCGAGCCCGAGGAGGATCGACCGCCCGAGGAAGCGCCGGAAGCGGCTGTACACGTCCGGCTCTCGCCGCAGCAGCCGGCGCACCGCGAACACCGTCGCCGCCGCCGCGCCCACCACGATGGCGGCGACGCCGGCGCCGTCGATCACCTGCCCGATGACCTCGACGATCTCCTGGAATCCCATGGCGCCTCCGCTCGTCCGTCTCCTCCAGGCTAGATGCCGGGTGGCGAAGCGTCTCCGCATCCGTCTGCAACCCCGTGCGCCGAGCAGCGGCGAACGCGTACGGTGGCGAAATGCTTACCCCGCAGAATCGAACGACCGCATGAGCAAGAAGCAGAAGCGGATGCCGAAGGAGCTCTACGAGAAGGAGCTCGAGCGACTGCAGGTGGAGCTCGTGGCGATGCAGCGCTGGGTGGTGCAGACCGGTGCCCGTGTCGTCGTGATCTTCGAGGGTCGCGACGCGGCAGGCAAGGGCGGTGCCATCAAGCGCATCGTGCAGTACCTGAATCCCCGCACGGCGCGCGTGGTCGCCCTGCCTCAGCCGAGCGAGCGGGAGCAGGGGCAGTGGTACTTCCAGCGCTACATCCAGCACCTGCCGACCTCGGGCGAGATCGTCCTGATGGACCGTTCCTGGTACAACCGGGCCGGCGTCGAGCGCGTGATGGGCTACAGCACGGAGGAGCAGTACGAGCGCTTCCTCGAGCAGGTGCCGATCGTGGAGAAGATGCTCGTCGACGACGGCATCATCCTCGTCAAGTACTGGTTCTCGGTCTCGGACAAGGAGCAGCACCGCAGGTTCAAGTCGCGGCTCGACGACCCGATGCGACGGTGGAAGCTGTCGGAGACCGACCTGCAGTCGATCACCCGGTGGGAGGACTACTCCCGGGCGAAGGATGCGATGTTCGAGGCCACCGACACCCCCCACGCGCCGTGGTGGACCATCGAGAGCGACGACAAGCGGGCGGCGCGACTGAACGTCATCCACCACCTGCTCTCGGTGGTCGCCTATGAGACGAGCGAGCCCGATCCGGTGGTCATCCCGAAGCACCCCGTGTCGGAGAGCTATGTGCGGCCCGCGCTGGAGGACCAGCGATTCGTGCCCGATCACGCCGGGTCGATCGCGGGGTGATCCGGAGCGGGGCTAAGTGTCCTGGTCCTGGTCGAGCTGGTGCTCGACGACCGCGATCGGGACGCCCGGCATGATGAGCAGGTCGGTGTCGGAGCCGCGCCCGTGACCGAAGATCACGCGCAGCCAGCCGGGGCCTCCCGAGGAGAGCGCCTCCTCGATGCGGCGACGCACGTCATCCGCGCTGTTGCCGGGAACGGGGTACTCGACCCCGTCGTAGAGCACCGTGACGCGGTTCACGAGGCGGGCGCTTCTGGCTCGGGCACGATGTACAGGCCTCCTGTGGAGTGAGTCGTCTCCATGAGGGCATCGAGCCAGGCGCGATTGATGGCGGGAGCCCTGCTGCCGACGTACTTGAAGCTGATCGGCAGGCTCGGATGGATCCAGACGCTCGTGCGCCCGTCGCCCACGGCCTGGTCGTCCTTCCAGGAGAAGTAGAACGGCTCTCCGCGACGCAGCTTCGAGCCGATCACGATCTGCAGATGCGCGAGCAGGCGATCCTCGAAGTCCACCACGGTGGTCGAGTCGTAGGTGAATCGGCCCATCTCGACCTCCATCCCGCTGTCGGCGCTCTCAGTCTGGCACAGGGCTCAACGGGGCCGTCGGAAACTCAGGAGATCCCGGCCGGACGAGCGACGCGGGCCGCCGTCGTCGCTCGGTTCTCCTGAGTTTCCGAGATCCGGGGCGCGGGTAGGCTCGGGACGATGCTCGACCGCGTGCCCGCCCCAGTGCTCGCGATCGCGGCGATGGTCTCGGTGCAGTTCGGCAGCGCCTTCGCCCGCACATTCTTCGACGAGACGGGCACCATGGGCGCCGTCGCGCTGCGGCTGCTCTTCGGCTCGCTGCTGCTGCTCGCGGTGGTGAGGCCCGACGTGCGCGGCTGGACCCGTCGCACCTGGGTCGGGGTGGTGGGTCTCGGGATCGCCCTCGCCGGTATGAACTCGCTGATCTACCTGGCGTTCGAGCAGATCCCGATCGGCGTCGCGGTGACGGTGGAGTTCCTCGGGCCGCTGCTCGTCGCTCTCGCCCAGGTGCGCAGGTGGCGCGACGTCGTCTGGCCTGTGCTCGCGTTCGCGGGGGTGGCGCTGCTCGGTGCCGAGTCGAGCGCGGGCGCCCTGGCGTTCGGCGGTCTGCTGCTCTCAGCGGCCGCCGCGGTGTTCTGGGCGGGCTACATCCTGACGAGCGCCGACCTCGGCAGACGCCTCCCGGGGGTCGACGGGCTGGCGGTGGCCATGGTCGTCGCGGCGGTCGTCGTCGTGCCGATCGGCGCGCCGCAGGCTGCCGTGGCCGTCGTCGCCGACCCGACGCTCCTGGCGGTGTTCGCGCTCGTGGGGCTGCTGACCTCGGTGCTGCCCTACTCGCTCGAGTTCATCGCGCTCCGGCGCATCCCGACCAGGGTCTTCGGGGTGCTCTCGAGCCTCGGGCCCGCGATCGCCGCGGTGGCGGGTCTGCTCGTGCTGAGCGAGGCGCTCACCGCGCTGCAGCTCCTGGCGCTCGTGCTGGTGTCGCTCGCCTCGGCCGGCGCGACGCTCTTCGCCTCTCGCAGGGTGCCCCCGCCCGCGACGGGGGAGTGACTCAGTCCTTCGTCGGAGGCTCGTCCTTGCCGGCCTCTTCGAGCTCGTCCGCCTCCTCCTTGGTGGCGTGCACGGCGCCGTCCGCGTGCTCCGGGGGGCCGTAGACCGTGTAGAGCACGAGCGGGTTGGGGCCCGTGTTGACGAAGTTGTGCTTGATGCCCGCGGGAACGACGACGAGCTCTCCCTGCGCGACCTTCTTGGTCGCACCGCCGACCTTCGCCTCACCGGTGCCGCTCACGAACGTCAGGATCTGATCGACGTCGTGCACCTCCTCGCCGATCTCCCCGTCGACGGGGATCGTCATGATGACGAGCTGCGTGTGCTCGCCGGTCCAGAGCACGCGCCTGAAGTCGGCGCTCTCCTCGGCGGTCGTTGCGATCGTGAAGTGGATGACGGATGCCACGGATGCCTCCAGGTCGTCGAACGGATGCCTCCAGCCTGCTGAGCGGCGACGGCGCCCGGCAACAGGTGGCCGGGCGCCGTCGTGCGTGCTAAGTGGTGAGCGGGTCAGGGCTTCCAGACCTGAACGATCGACGGGCGGGGGCCGCCCCACTTGCCGCCGGCGAGCGTGCCGGGCGCCACGTAGTCGGGGAAGTAGGAGTGCTGCGCGCCCCACGCCCCGTCCTCGCCCGGATGCTGCACCGCGACGTAGACCATCGACTCCTCGTCGTGGATGACCGGCCCCGATGTCTCCGCCTCGCGGGGCACCGAGAGGAACTGCTCGACGTGGCCTCGCTCAGGGCCGTCGAGCGGCACCTTGAAGAGGGCGTCGCACTGGTTGAGAGTGCCCGGTGCGCCGTCGGTCGAGATCCACAGGTTGCCCTGGCTGTCGAAGGCGACGTTGTCGGGGCACGAGATCGGCGACACCTTCGACTTGTCGAAGCCGGCGAAGTAGGTGTCGGCAGCGGCGGGGTCGCCGGCGACGAGCAGGATGCGCCACTGGAAGGTGGTGCTGGTCGCGTCGTTGCCGTCCTCGACGAGCTCGATGATGTGCCCGTGCCGGTTGTTGACCCGCGGGTTCGACTCGGTCGCGCCCTCCTTGCCGGGCTTGCCGCGGTCGGTGTTGTTGGTGCACGCGACGTAGACGGCCCCGGTGTGCGGGTTGGGCTCGACGTCCTCGGCGCGGTCCATCTTCGTCGCGCCCACGGTGTCGGCGGCGAGGCGCACGTTCACGAGGGCCTCGGCCGCGGTGAACCCGGCGACCTGCGAGACCCCGTCGACGACGAGCGGCACCCAGGTGCCCGTGCCGTCGAAGGCGCCGTCCGCGGGAAGTGTGCCCGTTCCGTCGATCTCGACGGCGGGGGAGTCGCCCGAGAACCTCGCGACGTAGAGCGAGCCCCGGGTGAGCAGCGTCTTGTTGTGCTTGCGCACCGTCCGGCTGGTGCCCTCCTGGTAGGTGTCGTGCGACACGAACTTGTAGAGGTAGTCGAAGCGCTCGTCGTCACCCATGTAGGCCGCGACGTGACCGGTGGATCCGACGATGACGTTGGCGCCCTCGTGCTTGAAGCGACCCAGGGCGGTGTGCTTCACCGGCGGCTCGTTCGGCTCCTCGGGGTCGACCTCCACGATCCAGCCGAAGCGGTTGACCTCGTTGGCGTAGCCGGGGTTGCGGGAGTCGAACCGCGGTTCGATCGTCTCCCACTTGCGGCTCGTCTCCCGGTCGGCGAGGCCGTACCGCTTGTCGGCGGCGCTCGTGCCGGGCGAGCGGAAGTAGCCGTTGAAGTTCTCCTCGCCCGAGAGCACCGTGCCCCACGGCGTCGTGCCGCCTGCGCAGTTGCCGAGGGTGCCGAGCACGGTGCGACCGGCCGGGTCGGCGACCGTCTTCACGAGCTGCGAGCCCGCGGCGGGACCGGTGAGCTTGAACGGGGTCGACATCGTGATGCGCCGGTTGAGTCGGCCGCCGACGCGGTACTTCCACGGCTTGCCCGCCGCAGTGCGGCTGAGCTCCACGACCGACATGCCGTGCGCGGCCATCGCGACCCGGCGCTGCTCCTCGGCCTGCGCCTCAGTGGCTGCGGGCGGGAACATGATGTTCTCGTTCGTGTACTCGTGGTTGGCGACGAGCAGCGCCTCGCGGCCGTTCGCGCGGCGGATGATGTCGAGGTAGTCGTTGTTGTAGCCGAACTGCCTCGCCTGCTTCGCGGCGGTCTGCGCGTTCGGGTCGAAGCTGTCGGCGCGGGAGAACAGAGGGTCGCCCCACCGCAGGATCGGGTTCCAGGAGAAGCCCTCGGGCACGACCATGTCGTCGACGTCCGCCGGGGTCGGGGGAGTCACGCCGAAGGCGAGTCCCGACGCCGCGGAGGCCGGCTGGGCGGGGCCGTTGCCCGCGATGACGACTGCGGCAGCGCCAGCCGCCGCTCCGAGGAGCAGCGTGCGGCGGGTGAAGGCCGTGCTGACGATGTCGCGGAAGTACTCGTTCCCGCTCTCGTTCGGCACCGGGTGGAAGCACGCATCGGCGCACTTCAGGTGGCAGGTGACCGCACTGCGCTTGCCGTGCGTGTGGCCCTGCATGGGCAGCAGGGGGAGCAGGGGGCGGCCTGCGCCGTTGGTGATCGTCACTGGTCCTCCGAGGATGCTTCTACCCCCGTCCTGGGGTCGCGTCCACGCTAGAACGAGCCGGCGCGCGGGTCGCGGGCGTCCGGTGGCGAGACGGTGAACATCCGGTGACGGTCACGGGAGGAAATGCGCACGCGTCGCGCGTGGTTGCTCTGAGGGATGTCGACCAGGATGGGAACCATGAGCACAACGACCCCGACCACCCAGACCCAGAGCCCCGCCGAGCGGCTCTCCGTGTTCCGGGAGCGGCGCGCCCAGTCGGTGGTGGCGCCGACCGGCAGCCTCGCCCTCGTCAACACGCAGTGGATCGACTCCGAGCAGACGATCTGGGGTGTGCCGGGGCGGTGGGCTCCGCTTCCCACGGGGGAGTCGGGGCTCCGGGTGATCGCGGATGCGGCGGACGGCATCGTGATCGACGGACAGCTCGTCGACGGCGAGGCGATCGCACGCGGCAAGGACGCCGAGCAGCCGAGCGACATCCGCTTCAGCGACACCGTGACCGGAACCGTCATCGCGAGCGAGGCCGGCAGCTACGCTCTGCGGGTCTGGGACGCCGCCTCCGAGGGCATCCAGCAGTTCGGCGGCATCGACGCCTTCGACCACAACCCCGACTGGGTCATCACCGCGGAGTTCCGTGAGAACCCCGAGGGCACCACGCTCGGTTTCGAGCACCTCAAGGACAACGGCGCGACCAGGGAAGAGGTCATCCCGGGCGAGATCCGGTTCGCGAAGGACGGCGTCGAGTACAACCTCGCGGCGTTCAAGTCGGGCCGGGCGCTGCAGCTGGTGTTCGCCGACGCGACCAACGGCGACTCCACGTACAGCGTGGGCCGGTTCCTCTTCGTCGCTCCGAACCCCGACGGCACCATCACGCTCGACTTCAACTACGCGGTGCTGCCGCCCTGCGCCTTCAGCTACGCCTTCAACTGCCCCCTCCCACCGAAGCAGAACCGCTTCGCGGTGGCGATCGAGGCCGGAGAGAAGAACGTCCTCGACCGCGAGGGCGCCCTGCTGCACGGATGACGATTCGGACACGAGCTGAATGAGGCGCTGGCCCCGGGGCCGCCCCTGCCCTAACGTGCCGGTGATGTCTCGCCCGCCCCGACTGCTCACCGTCCTCCTGCTGGCGACCGCGCTCCCGCTCCTGGTCGGGTGCGCCTCCGACCCCGAACCGGAGCCGACGACCGCGCCCCCGGTGGCGCAGCCAGAGGAGACCCCGACGCCCGCACCGAGCGAGGAGCCTGCACCCGTCGAACCGGCAGCGATCACCCTGACCGGGGACGGCGTCGTGGTCGAGTCCGAGTCGGGGGTGGAACTCGCCTCCGCCGACTTCGCCGGGGGATCCCCAGCGGTGCGGGACGCGATGACCCTCGCGTTCGGCGAGCCGACCCTGACGCGCGATGAGGACGGTTCGGCGTGTGCCGGTCCGCACGATCTCTACCTCTGGGCGGGAGGAGGCGTGATCCTCGCCGACTACAGCGAGCCCGCGAACCAGTTCGTGGCACCGATGCTGCTGAGCGTCACGAGCATGCTCTCGAGCGACGTCGAGGTGCGCACCCCCGACGGCGTGCGTCTCGGCGACCCCGCTGCGTCGTGGTTCGAGTCCTTCCCGACGAATCAGCGGCTGAGCGACGGCACCAAGTACGGCATGGTCGCGTACGACGTCGTGGAGGGGCGCCCGGACATCTACGGCGGAGGCGATCCGTTCGGCGCGCTCGCCGGGGTGGACGAGGCAGGGCTTCTGGCGATCCTCAAGGCGCCGACCTCCTTCGGCGGATTCGGCTGCTGATCGGCTGACGCGCCTGCACGCCGGTCGGCGGGGGCGGCGCAGCACGTCGCCGGCACCCGGGAGACTGGGAGCATGCACCTCGTTCTCGCGGCCGTCGGCGACGAGGTCGAGGTGTCGGTGCTCGACGCGCACCGCGCCGTTCAGGACGTGCGACGGATGCCCCGTGCAGCGCTCCCCGGCTACGTCGCCGAGCGCGAGCAGCGCGCCCAGCCGCGCTGGGTGTGGGACGACACGCGCGCCTGGTACCCGGCGCTGCTCGCGGAGGGGGTGCGGGTGGAGCGCTGCGTCGACCTGCGGCTGTGCCACGCGATCCTGCGGAGAGCAGCGGCCACCGCATCCTCCGCGATCGCGACCGCCGAGGCGGGCCCGTGGGACGAGGAGCCGCCGCGGGTGACCGCCCACCCCGGGGCGCTCTTCGAGCTCGAGACGCCCGGCGCAGGCGCGCCCAGGGACCCGGTGCGGGAATTCGCGCTGCAGCGGGATGCGGTCGACGCCTCTCCGGACCCGAGCGCCCTCTCCCTGCTCCTCGCGGCCGAATCGGCGGGTGCGCTCGTCGCCGCAGAGCTCACGCACGCCGGGCTGCCCTGGCGCGCCGATGTGCATGACGCGCTGCTGACGGAGGCGCTCGGCAGGCGCACCCCCGGCGGGCGCCCCGAGCGCCTGGAGTCGCTGCTGGTCGCGATGCGCGACGCGTTCGACGCTCCGCACCTCAACCCCGACTCCCCGGTCGAGCTGCTGCGCGATCTGCGCGCCGCCGGGCTCGCGGTGGAGTCGACGCGATCGTCCGAGCTCAAGCGGCAGCGGCATCCGGGCATCGCGCCGCTGCTGGAGTACAAGAAGCTCTCGCGCCTGCTCACCGCCAACGGCTGGACCTGGCTCGACACCTGGGTGCGCGACGGCCGGTTCCGACCGGTCTACGTGCCGGGAGGGGTCGTCACCGGGCGTTGGGCGTCGGACGGCGGAGGCGCACTGCAGCTCCCGCACGAGGTGCGGGACGCGGTGAGGCCCGATCCCGGCTGGCGGCTCGTCGTCGCGGATGCCGCGCAGCTCGAGCCTCGGGTGCTCGCAGCGATGTCGGGGGATCGGGCGATGGCGGATGCCGGCCGCGGCGAGGACATGTACGACGGCATCGTCGCCACCGGAGCGGTGCGATCGCGCGAGGAGGCGAAGTACGGCATGCTCGGCGCGATGTACGGCGGCACGACCGGCCCGAGCGCGCGCGTCATGCCCAATCTCGCCCGCACCTTCCCGCGGGCGATTGGCTTCGTCGAGGACGCCGCGAGGGCGGGGGAGCGGGGGGAGTCCGTCACGACGCGGCTGGGCCGCACGAGTCCGCGACCGAGCGAGCGCTGGTTCGAGCAGCAGCGTGCCGCGAGTGGCGAGGAGGCGGGACCCGCCCTGACCGAGCGGGCCCGGTCGGAGGCCCGCAGCTGGGGGCGGTTCACCCGCAACTTCGTGGTGCAGGGCACGGCGGCGGAATGGGCTCTGTGCTGGATGGCGGAGCTGCGGAACCGGCTGTGGCGGATGGGCTCCGGTCGCCTCGAGGAGCGCCCGCACCTGGTCTT
This sequence comes from Microbacteriaceae bacterium, assembly GCA_031177985.1. Classification (GTDB taxonomy): domain Bacteria; phylum Actinomycetota; class Actinomycetes; order Actinomycetales; family Microbacteriaceae; genus JAPSJW01. The sequence goes on from JAPSJW010000004.1 coordinate 207,758, forward strand.
CTTCCTGCACGACGAGGTCGTCGTGCACGCTCCGCAGGAGCTCGCGGAGGCGGTGGCGGCTGAAGTGCAGGCTGCTGCGGCTCAGGCGGGCAGGGTGCTGTTCGGGGAGGCGCCCGTCGAGTTCCGGGTGACGACGGCCGTGGTGGAGAGCTACGCCGACGCCAAGTGACCCGGCGGCCTGCCCCGCCGCGGAGGCTCGGCGTCCAGCGGGAACGACTGCGCGTCGGCGAGCATGCGCTCGGCCTCGTCCAGCCAGCGCGTGCGTGCGGCGAGCGATTCCGATGACGCGCTCGCGCGCAGTCGCCCGGCCAGGGCGGTCGCGTCGGCCGTCGCCTCCGCCTCGGCGCGGCGCTCCGACGCCAGCACCGCCGCCACGTCGATGCTCGGCAGAGATGCGGCCAGGGCGAGCTTGGGGGCCAGCTCGTCGGCGAGCGAAGCGCCGAGCGGCGCCGGCGTCGCGAACCACGCCCTCAGCTCTGCTTCGCCGGCAGGGGTGAGCACCCACCGCTCCCGGCCCGCGTCGTCGGGCTCCGCCGGGACGGCCAGCTTGTCACGCACCAGTCGGTCGATCGTGTTGTAGATCTGGCCGACGTTGACGGGTGCGGTGCCGGTGCGCCGAGCGAGCTCAGCGCGCGCCTGGTACCCGTAGCAGGGTCCGAGACTCAGCACGGCGAGGATGCCTGCGCGCACGTTCATAGGGCGCCGGCCAGCCGGTAGATGGCCTCGATGCGCTTGACGTACCCGGCCGCCGAGAACAGCTCCCCGTCGATCGCCGCGCCCCGGGACATCCGCAGCAGCTCCTCGGGGCGCTCCACGAGAGCGACGATCGCGTCCGCGATGGCGCCGGCGTCGGTGCCGTCGGTGAGGTGTCCGGCGTGCTGCAGTCCCTCCCGCAGCTTGGGATCGCAGTAGAGCACTCCACGGCGGCGGCTGACCGCTTCGGCGATCGTCATCGGCTGATTGTCGAAACCCACCGAGGTCAGCACGACGGCCGCCGAATCGTCGATGAGGTCGAGCACCCGCTCGTGCGGCAGCGATCCGTGCACGGTGATCTGAGGCGCGTGCTCGGCGCGGCGGCGCAGAGCGGCCAGCTCGCTGCCGTCGCCCACGAAGTCGACCGCGAAGCCCCCGCCGGTGCGTCGCAGCGCCTCCAGCGCGGCGTCGGCGAAGACCAGCGGCCTCTTCTCCGGCTCGCAGCGGGCGACCCAGAGCAGCCGTGGCGTCCGCGCGCTCTCGGCCGTCAGCTCGACGGCAGGGCGCGGGGAACGCGCGATCGGATTGGGGACGACCTCGACGGGCACCGGGACCCCCGCGGCCCGGAGGTCGCTCGCCTGGTGCTCGGACGGTGAGACCACGACGTCGACCCTGCGCGCCATCGCGAGGGTCAGGTTGCGCAACAGGTTGTCGCTCGGACGGGGCGTGAAGCGCTGCTTCGGGAAGCGGACCTCGGTGACGTTCTGCAGCCCGAAGGTCAGGATGGGGGTGACGAGCGTCGGCCACCACCCGGTGCTCTGCCAGTAGAAGGTGTGCACGGTGTGCACCACCGGGATCGCGGCCTGTCGCGCCGCGCGGGTGACGGCGTGCGCGAGACCGAACTCGGTCTGCAGGTGCACCACGTCGACCTGCTGCTCGCGCAGGTGCCGTTCGAGCCGGCGGACGAGCTTGTCGCGTGCGCCCACGACGGGGAGCACCACACCCGGCACCGTCCAGGAGGGCCGGATGCGGAGGCCGCCCGCCCCATCGGTCTGCACCCGATCGCCCCGCTGCCGGCGCGCGTTCGCGATCACGATCACGCTGTGCCCCGCCGATTCGAGGGCGGCCTTCTGCTCGACGATCGAGCTCTGTGCTCCGCCCACGTAGTCGAGGTAGAAGTCGCTGACGATCGCGATGCGCATGGTGCCCTTCGTCCCCCGGAAAATACTCTCCGAGCATAGTCGGCGCGCCGCGAGCGCTAATCACAGTCTTGTGATTCCTTGGTCCGACCGGCCATAATGCAAGGGCGGGTTCGCTCGCGCACAACCGAACACAGCACGAGCCTCCGGGTCTCAGGTCGATGGGGAAGTCGCACCTGACGAACGGAGAGGCAAGTGACTGCATCGAACACCCGCGGAGTGCTCTACGTGCACTCCGCTCCTCGTGCTCTCTGCCCGCACATCGAGTGGGCGGCCGGGCGCGCCCTCGAGCGTGCCGTCAACTTCAACTGGTCCGCCCAGCCAGTGCTGCCGGGCGCGATGCGCGCCGAGTTCTCCTGGGAGGGCCGGATCGGCACAGGAGCGGCTCTCGCCTCGTCGCTGCGCGGCTGGGAGCACCTCCGGTTCGAGGTGACCGAGGAGCCCGCTTCCGGCACCGACGGCGGCAGGTGGATGCACACCCCCGATCTCGGCATCTTCTTCGCGCAGATGGACAGCGCAGGCAACACGGTCGTGCCGGAGGACCGCATCCGCTACGCCCTGGATCTCGCGGGATCGAACACGCTCGAGCTGCACCGCGAGCTCCGCCTCGCGCTCGGCCAGGCCTGGGACGACGAGCTCGAGCCGTTCCGCTACGCGGGCGACGGCAACTCGGTGATCTGGCTGCACCGCTCCGCGGCGGGCTGACCGGATGGGAGTCGTCGCCGTCGTCGGCAGTGCCAACCTCGACACCGTCTACCGCGTCGAACGCATCCCCACCCCGGGAGAGACCGTGCTCGCGACCGAGGTCGCCGTCCACCCCGGCGGCAAGGGCGCGAACCAGGTGATCGCGGCATCGAGGGCCGGTGCTGACGCGGTCTTCATCGGAGCGGTCGGGAACGACGAGGCGGCGGAGGTGCTGCTCGGCGCGCTGTCCGACGCCGGCGTGCGGCGCCGGGTACGCCGGCCGGACGTCCGCACGGGTTCTGCGCTCATCGTCGTCGACGATTCCGGCGAGAACACGATCGTCGTCGACGCGGGAGCGAATGCGACCCTCGAGCACCTGGCCGAGGAGGAGCTCGACGAGGCTCGACGAGCCGATGTCGTGCTCCTGCAGCTCGAGGTGCCGATGGCCACGGTGCAGACTGCGGCCAGCGTCGCGCACGGAGAGAGCCAGCTCGTGCTGCTCAACGCCGCGCCATACGCCCCGCTCGAGCAGGCGCTGCTGGAGCAGGTCGACGTGCTCATCCTGAATGAGCACGAAGCCGAGCTCGCCGCGGGCTCGCTCGGCTCGACGGATGTCGCCGCGCTCCTGCGCGCCGTGCCCGCCGTCATCGTCACGCTCGGCGGCGACGGCTGCGAGGTGGTGACGGCAGACGGTCGAACTCGCGTGCTGGGGAGGCGGGTGCCGGTCGTCGACACGACGGGCGCGGGAGACACCTTCTGCGGAGTCCTCGCGGCGACGCTCGCGCTGTCGTCGACGCGATCGCACGACGCATTCGTCGTCGCGGCCGAGCGCGCCAACGCGGCGGCGAGCATCGCCGTGCAGCGCGCCGGAGCGGTTCCCAGCATTCCGCTCGCCGAGGAGATCGACGAGCTCCTGAGGCGGGCCGGCTCCGAGCGGGGAGCCGACCGCGCCGATCAGTAGGTGCGGAACGCGGCGACGGCGTTGTGGCCGCCGAAGCCGAACGAGTTGCTGATCGCGAGCAGGTCGCCGTCGCGCAGCTGACGCGGCGAGGTCACGACGTCGAGGTCGATCTCGGGGTCCTGCTGATCGAGGTTGATCGTCGGCGGAGCGGTGCGCTCGTGCAGCGCGAGGATGGTGAAGATCGCCTCGAGCGCTCCGGTGCCGCCGAGCAGGTGCCCGGTGGAGGCCTTCGTGGCCGAGACCGCGATCTGGGCCGTGTGGTCGCCGAAGACTCGTCGGATCGCCTTGTACTCGGCGATGTCGCCGACCGGGGTGCTCGTGGCGTGCGCGTTGATGTGCGCGACGTCGGTGATGGAGGCGCCCGCCTGCTCGAGGGCGGCCTTCATGGCGCGAGCGGCCGCATTGCCGTCGGGATCGGGCGCGGTGATGTGGTACGAGTCGCTGGTCACGGCGCCGCCTGCGAGCTCTGCGTAGATGCGGGCGCCGCGGGCGAGCGCGTGCTCCTCGGTCTCCAGCACGATGCTCGCAGCACCCTCACCGAGCACGAATCCGTCGCGGGCGACGTCGTACGGGCGGGAGGCGGTCTCGGGGGAGTCGTTGCGCTTCGAGAGCGCCTGCATCGACGCGAACGCCGCGATCGGCAGCGGATGCACGACCGCCTCGGTGCCGCCGGCGATGACCACATCGGCGAGGCCCGCCTGCAGGTGCGTGTACGCATTCGCGATGGCCTCGGTGCTCGACGCGCAGGCCGACACGTCGGTGCGGGCGTAGGCCCGCGACGGAACGGCCATGCTCACGGCGGCCGCCGCGGCGTTCGGCATGAGCATCGGGATCGTCATCGGCAGGACTCGACGGGGGCCCTTCTCACGCAGGGTGTCCCAGGCGTCGAGGAGGGTCCACAGGCCGCCGATGCCCGTCGAGTAGTCCACACCGAGGCGCACGGGGTCGACGTCTTCGGGGGCTCCCGCGTCGGCCCAGGCCTCGCGCGCCGAGATGAGCGCGAACTGCGACGACGGATCGAGGCGCTTGAGCTCGACGCGCTCGAGCCTCTCCTCGGGCCGCACCTTCGCCTGCGCGGCGAAGGTGACGGGCAGCTCGTACTGCTGCACCCAGTCCTGCTCGAGGCTGTGCGCTCCGGAATCGCCGGCGAGCAGTGCCTGCCAGGACTCACGGGCGGTGCCGCCGAGCGGCGAGATGGCACCGATACCGGTGACGACGATCTTCTTGGTCACGACGAACTCTCCTGCTGCGAGGACGCGGGCTGGCCAGCCGGATCGCGACTGGCCAGTCGCGGATGTCTGGTACTAGCCCTGGGCGTTGACGATGAAGCTGACGGCGTCACCCACGGTCTTGAGGTTCTTGACCTCCTCGTCGGGGATCTTCACGTCGAACTTCTCTTCAGCGTTCACGACGATGGTCATCATCGAGATGGAGTCGATGTCCAGGTCGTCGGTGAAGGACTTGTCCAGCTCGACGGTGTCGGTCGCGATGCCGGTCTCATCGTTGATGAGCTCGGCCAGACCGGCCAGTACTTCCTCGGTGGACAATGCCATGTGTTTCTCCTCGTGGGGTTGTCGTGTGACCGGGATCAAGCTTAGGGGAGCACCACGACCTGGGCGCCGAAGACGAGCCCGGCGCCGAAGCCGATCTGCAGGGCGAGCCCGCCGCTCAGTTCCGGATGCTCCTCGAGCAGCCGGTGGGTCGCCAGCGGGATCGACGCCGCCGACGTGTTGCCCGTCGTGGCGATGTCGCGGGCGATCGCGACGGATTCGGGAAGCTTCAGCTGCTTCGCGAACTCGTCGACGATGCGCATGTTGGCCTGGTGCGGGATGAAGGCCGCGAGGTCCTCGGGTTGCACTCCGGCGACCTCGAGGGCGCGCTTGGCGACCTGCGCCATCTCCCAGACCGCCCAGCGGAAGACGCTGGGGCCTTCCTGCCGCAGGGTCGGCCAGGCCGCCTTCCCGTCCCGGAAGTCGACGAGGGTCGCGTTCATGCCGACGAGGTCGGCCTTCGAGCCGTCGGAACCCCAGACCGTCGCGGAGATCCCGGGCTCGTCGGAGGGACCGACGACGGCAGCGCCGGCTCCGTCGCCGAGCAGGAAGGAGATGCTGCGGTCGGTGGGGTCCACGATGTCGGAGAGCTTCTCGGCGCCGATGACGAGCGCGTAGTGCGCGGCGCCGGCGCGGATGAGCGCGTCCGCTTGAGCGATCGCGTAGGTGTAGCCGGCGCAGGCGGCGTTGAGGTCGTAGGCGGCGCCGGGGTTGGCGCCCACGCGGTCGGCGACGACGGCGGAGATCGAGGGCGTCTGCTGCACGTTGCTGACCGTGGCCACGAGCACGAGGTCGATCGCCGAGGGCTCGATGCCCGACTTCTCGATCGCCTCTCTCGCCGCGGTCTCCGCGAGGTCGACCGCCAGCACGCCGGCTGACGCGCGCACGCGCGTCTCGACGCCGGTGCGCTGCCGGATCCATTCGTCGCTCGAGTCGATCGGCGCGACGAGGTCCTCGTTCGGCACGACCAGGTCGCCGCGAGCAGCGCCCAGGGCGAGGATGCGGGTGCCCTTCGGGCCGGTCGACTGCTGCAGGACGACCATCAGCGGTTCCCCTCGAGCAGCTCGATGGCGGCGGGCAGGTCGTCCGGCGTCTTGACCGCCACCGTCGGCGTGCCCTTCAGCCCGCGCTTGGCGAGTCCGGTGAGCGCGCCGGCCGGAGCCAGCTCGATGATGCCTGTGACGCCGATCTCGGCGAAACGGGTCATCGTGAGGTCCCAGCGCACAGGGCTCGAGATCTGCTCGACGAGGAGCCGGAGGAACTCCGCGCCACTCGTCACCTCGACTCCGCCGCGGTTGCTCCAGATGTGCACCGACGGGTCCTTGGGGTCCATCGTCGCCGCGACATCGGCCAGCACGCCGACCGCGGGCTCCATGTAGCGGGTGTGGAAGGCGCCGGCGACCTGGAGCGGGATGACCCTGGTGCCGGGCAGCGGCTCGTCCTGCAGGGTCTTCAGCGCATCGAGCGCCCCGGCCACGACGATCTGGCCGCCGCCGTTGAAGTTCGCGGGCTGCAGGCCGAGCTCGGCGAGGCGCTCGAGGAGTGCGGCCTCGTCGCCGCCGAGGACGGCGCTCATGCCGGTCGGAGCGAGCGCCGCGGCATCCGCCATCGCCCGACCCCTCGCGTGCACGAGCCGGAGGGCGTCGAGCGGAGTCAGGATGCCGGCGACCGCTGCGGCGGTGATCTCGCCCACCGAGTGGCCGGCGACGCCGTCGAGACGAGCCGTGCGACCGTCAGCCAGCAGCGCATCCGCCGTCAGCAGACCCGCGGCGACGATGAGCGGCTGAGCGACGGCGGTGTCGCGGATGGTGTCGGCGTCCGACACGGTGCCATGAGCGACCAGATCGAGACCGATGTGCTCGGAGTACTCGCCGAGGAGGTCACGGAAGCGCGGCTCGGTGAGCCAGGGGTCGAGGAACCCGGGGGTCTGGGAGCCCTGTCCGGGCGCGACGACGACGATCACTTCTCTAGTCTGCCAATCTCTCGTCCTGCGATGTTGTGGATGGGGACCCAAGAATCACTGGCGACCTTGTGGGATCACTGGCGTGTCCGCCGCCGCGGCGAGCCGTCCGGCTCCGCGATCGAGCCGACGATGAGCGCAGCCTGCAGGATGAGCGCCTCGCGCGCCCCGGTCGCGTCCCAGCCGATCACCTCGCTGATCCGCTTCAGGCGGTACCGCACGGTGTTCGGGTGCACGAACAGCTCCCGCGCCGTCGCCTCGAGGCTCCTGCCGTTGTCCAGGTAGCACCACAGCGTGAGCAGCAGCTCGGTCGAGTGGTCCTGCAGCGGACGGAAGATGCGGTTGATGAGGGTGGCCCTGGCGAGCGGGTCGCCGGCGAACGCGCGCTCCGGCAGGAGGTCGTCGGCGAGGACGGGGCGCGGCGCGTTGCGCCAGGAGCGCGCGACGGCGAAGCCGGCGAGGGCGGCCTTCGCACTGCGCGCGGCCTCGACGAGGGTGGGCACCTCGGGCCCGAGCACCAGGTGGCCTTCGCCGAACCCCGGCTCCAGCTGGGTCGCGATGTCGAGGAAGGGGATGACCTCTTCGGCGTCCTCGAGGGCGGGCTCGGCACGACCGATGACGAGCACCAGCCGGTTGCCCTGCACGCCGATGAGGACATCGGCCCGCAGGTGTCGTGCGGTGCGGCGGAGGGCGTCGACGTCGAGCATCCGCGGCGACGTGCCGACGAGCACCGCGACCTCGCCGTGCCCGTTCCAGCCGAGTGCCGCGATTCGGCTGGGCAGCTCGCTGTCGTACTCGCCCGAGAGGATCGAGTCCACGACGAGGGCCTCGAGCCGGGCATCCCAGAGCCCACGGGCTTCGGCGGCGCGCGCGTAGACGTCGGCCGCCGCGAAGGCGATCTCCCTCGAGTAGAGGAGGATCGCCTCGCGCAACGGGTCGTCGCCGCCCTTGACGCGCTCCTCGACGACCTCGACCGTGACGCGGATGAGCTGCAGGGTCTGCTGCAGGCTCACCGACCGCAGCAGCTCCCGGGGGGCGGCTCCGAAGACGTCCGCGGCGATCCACGGCGTCGACTTCGGGTCGTCGAACCAGCTGATGAAGCTCGTGATGCCCGCCTGGGCGACGAGGCCCACGGCCGAGCGCCGCCCCGGCGGCATCTCGCCGTACCAGGGCAGCGTCTCGTCCAGTCGGCGCAGCGTCGCCGTCGCGAGCTCGCCCGAGATGGTGCGGAGCCAGGCGAGCGTCTGCTCCTTGGTGCGAGCCACCCGAGCCTTAGCTCTCGCCGCCCGCAGAACCCGTGGTGCCCGCCGTCACGTCGTGCAGCCGGTAGCGCTCGATCGCCTGAGCCGGAGCCGACGCGTCGTACTCGCCGCGGCGCACGAGCTCCTCGAGCGTGCGCACGACGATCGACGGCCCGTCGATCTTGAACCAGCGCCTGGCGGCTGCGCGGGTGTCCGAGAAGCCGAAGCTGTCGGCACCGAGGGTCGCGTAGTCACCCGGCACGAAGGCGCGGATCTGGTCGGGCACGGCGTGCATGAAGTCGGTGACCGCGACGAACGGCCCTGGAGCACCCTGCAGCTTCTGAGTCACGTATGGCACGCGCTGCTCGCCGCCGGGGTTGAGGAAGTTGTGCTCGTCCGCCGCGACGCCGTCCCGGCGCAGCTCGTTCCAGGAGGTCACGCTCCACACGTCGGCGGAGACGCCCCAGTCGCGTGCCAGCAGCTCCTGCGCCTCGAGCGCCCACGGCACGGCGACGCCGGAGGCCAGCAGCTGCGCCTTCGGTCCCTCGTGCTGCGACGGCGCCATGAGGTAGATGCCGCGCAGCAGCCCCTCGACGTCCAGGTTCTCCGGCTCGGCCGGCTGCACGAGCGGCTCGTTGTACACCGTGAGGTAGTACATGACGTTCGGGTCCTCGTGCTGGCCGCCGTACATCCGCTCGATGCCCGCCCGCATGATGTGGCCGATCTCGTAGCCCCAGGCCGGGTCGTAGGTGACGATCGCCGGGTTGGTCGAGGCGAGCAGCGGGGAGTGGCCGTCCGCGTGCTGGGCGCCCTCACCGGTGAGCGTGGTGCGGCCTGCGGTCGCGCCGATGATGAATCCCCGGGTCAGCTGGTCGGAGGCAGCCCAGAAGGCGTCGCCCGTGCGCTGGAAGCCGAACATCGAGTAGAAGACGTAGACCGGGATCAGCGGCTCGCCGTGCGTCGAGTACGCGGTTCCGGCGGCGGTGAACGCCGCGACCGCCCCCGCCTCGTTGATGCCGACGTGCACGATCTGGCCCTGCGGGCTCTCCTTGTAGGCGAGGAGGAGCTCACGGTCGACCGAGGTGTAGGTCTGGCCGTGCGGGTTGTAGATCTTCGCCGTCGGGAAGTAGGCGTCCATGCCGAAGGTGCGCGCCTCATCCGGGATGATCGGCACGAGGCGGTGGCCGAAGTCCTTCGCCCGCAGCAGGTCCTTCAGCAGGCGCGCGAACGCCATGGTCGTCGCGACCTCCTGCTTTCCGGAGCCCTTCTTGACGACGTCGTAGGTGGAGCCGTCGGGGATCGGGATCTGCGTGTAGCGCGACCGGCGCTCGGGCACGTAGCCGCCGAGCGCGCGCCGGCGCTCCTGCAGGTACTGGATCGCCTCGTCCTGCTCGCCGGGGTGGAAGTACGGCGGCTGGTACGGGTCCTCTTCGAGCTGAGCATCCGTGATCGGGATGCGCATCGAGTCACGGAACTGCTTGAGGTTGTCGAGCGTCAGCTTCTTCATCTGGTGGGTCGCGTTGCGGCCCTCGAACGACGGTCCGAGGCCGTAGCCCTTGACGGTCTTCGCCAGGATGACGGTCGGCTGGCCCTTGTGCTCGGCGGCCGCCTTGAACGCGGCGTAGACCTTGCGGTAGTCGTGACCGCCGCGCTTGAGGCCCCAGAGCTGGTCGTCGCTGTAGTCCTTGACGAGCTCGAGCGCACGCGGGTCGCGGCCGAAGAAGTTCTCGCGCACGTAGGCGCCGCTCTCCGCCTTGTAGGTCTGGTAGTCGCCGTCGGGGGTGGCGTTCATCAGGTTGATGAGCGCGCCGTCGTCGCGGGCGAGCAGGTCGTCCCACTCGCGGCCCCACACCACCTTGATGACGTTCCAGCCCGCACCGCGGAAGAAGCTCTCGAGCTCCTGGATGATCTTGCCGTTGCCGCGCACCGGGCCGTCGAGGCGCTGCAGGTTGCAGTTGATGACGAAGTTGAGGTTGTCGAGTCCCTCGTTGGCCGCCCACTGCAGCGCGCCGCGGCTCTCGACCTCGTCCATCTCGCCGTCGCCGAGGAACGCCCAGACCTGCTGGTCCGCGGCGTCCTTGATGCCGCGATTGGTCAGGTACCGGTTCGACTGGGCCTGGTAGATCGCGTTGATCGGGCCGAGTCCCATCGACACCGTCGGGAACTGCCAGAAGTCGGGCATGAGCCGGGGGTGCGGGTAGGACGACAGTCCGCCGCCCTGGTGGGACTTCTCCTGGCGGAACCCGTCGAGGTGGGCCTCGTCGAGGCGCCCCTCGAGGTAGGCGCGGGCGTACATGCCGGGGGAGGCGTGGCCCTGGTAGAAGATCTGGTCCCCGCCGCCGGGGTGGTTCTGACCCCGGAAGAAGTGGTTGTGCCCGATCTCGTAGAGCGTCGCGCTCGAGGCGTAGGTCGAGATGTGACCGCCCACGGCGATGCCCGGCCGCTGGGCCCGGTGCACCGTGATCGCCGCGTTCCAGCGGATCCAGGCCCGGTACCGCCGCTCGAGCTCCTCGTCGCCGGGGAACTCCGGCTCGTTCTCGGGAGCGATCGTGTTGATGTAATCCGTGGTCGGCACCATCGGAACACCGAGGTGCAGCTCCTTGGAGCGCTTGAGCAGGCTCAGCATGATGTCGCGGCCGCGCTCTCGACCGTGCTGCTGGACGAGTGCGTCGAGCGACTCGCGCCACTCCGCGGTCTCTTCAGGGTCCGAGTCGGTGCTGTTCACCGAGTATGGGTCCTGATCGTTAACCGTCACCCTTGACCTCTTCCTGGTAGAGACAGATCGTCGTCCAGACGGGCACAGCGCCGGGTCGCAGCCTGTGCCCTCCACTACGGGACCGTACGAGTCTATTCGTCCCTGCGGCCGAGCACCGCCGGGCGTATAGTGGCCGATCGTCGTCAGCCCGACGGCAGTCGCCGGGCACGGAAGGACGGTTGGCCATGGCACTCGAGATCGACACCCGCGCACCCGACTTCGAGCTGGCGAACCAGTACGGCGAGCGGATCCGGCTCAGCGACTTCCGCGGTGTGCGTCCCGTGACGCTCGTCTTCTTCCCGCTCGCGTTCTCGAGCACCTGCACCTCGGAGCTGTGCGCGCTGCGCGACAACCTCACCCTCTTCCAGCAGAAGGGGGTCGAGCTGCTGAGCGTCTCGGTCGACTCGAAGGCGACGCTGCGCGCCTTCGCCGAGCAGGAGGGCTACGAGTTCTCGCTCCTCGCGGACTTCTGGCCGCACGGCGAGGTCTCGCGGGAGTACGGCGTGTTCCTCGAGCACAAGGGCTTCGCCAACCGCGCGACCTTCGTGATCGACACCGACGGCATCATCCGTGCCTCGATCATCACCGAGCCGGGAGAGGCACGGTCGATCGACGCCTACCGCGAGGCGCTCGCTCACGTCGTGCCCGCGAGCGTCTGACTCCTCGGCTCCCCGCAACCCCCTCGCGGCTGTCGGAGGTGCCTGCCTACCGTGGGGGCATGAGCGACAACGGCGAGGACATGATCGGTGCGACGGATGCGGACAACCCGGCCGCCAAGGACCCGAGCACCTGGGTCACCGGTGACGAGCCGATGACCGCCGCCCAGCGCAGCTACCTCGAGACGCTGGCGCGCGAGGCGGGGGAGCAGCTGCCGGCCGACCTGAGCAAGGCGGAGGCCTCCGAGCACATCGAGCGGCTGCAGGGCGAGACCGGGCGGGGTCAGTAGCCCGTCCACCGCTCCACCGGATGGCGGAGGACGATCCGTCCCATGGCGGAGGGGCCGGCTCGCCCGCGTGTGTAGGTTGAGCGGGTGACGAGCGACCCCGACTCCCGCGGCTGGCGGCGACCGCCCGCCGACACCGGTCAGCGGCGCGCGGATGCGGCACTCGCGGCCGCTCTCTTCGGCGCCGCGATCCTCTCCCTCGTGCTCGGGCGCGCGATCGGCATCTACGAGGACCCGGCCTCTCCTGCTGTGAGCGCCGCGGTGCTCGCCGGGATGACGCTGCCGCTCGCGTGGCGCAGAGTCGCGCCCGTGCCGGTGCTCGGGATCGTCACGGTCGCGTTCGTGCTGCTCGCGGAGCTGAGCGTTCCCGAGCTGACGGTCGCGAACATCGCGATGTTCATGGCGCTCTACGGCGTGGGCGCCTGGGAGCGCGATCGTCGACGTGCGCTCTGGGCCAGGGTCGTCGTCGTCACGGCCATGGGCGTCTGGCTGCTCGTCGCGTTCTTCCGCGCCAGCACCGAGGACCTCGGCATCGACGGCCCCGGCATCGGCGTGCTGACTCCCGTCGCGGCCTTCATGCTCCAGCAGCTGCTCATCAACGTGCTCTACTTCGCCGGTGCGTGGTGGTTCGGCGACCACGCCTGGGCCTCTGCCCGTCAGCGGGCCCTGACCGCGCTCCGCTCCCGTCAGCTCGAGGAGGAGCAGGCGAAGGTCGCCCGCCAGGCCATCACGATCGAGCGGCTGCGCATCGCCCGCGAGCTGCACGATGCCGTCGCGCACCACGTGTCGCTGATGGGCGTGCAGGCGGGTGCGGCGCGGGCCGTGCTCGACGCCGATCCCGCTGCGGCACGGCAGCAGCTGGAGTCGCTCGAGGCGACCTCCCGTGCCGCGGTCGGCGAGCTGTACAACCTGCTCGGCACGCTGCGCGATGAGGAGCAGCCCGAGGGTGAGGTGGATGCGGCGACCGCGACCCTCGGGCTCGAGCACCTCGACGCCCTCGTCGGAGACGCGAACGCCGCGGGCCTCCGGGTCACCCGCCAGGTCGTGGGAGAGCCGTTCCCGGTTCCCGCGCTCGTGGGCCTCAACCTCTACCGGATCGCGCAGGAGGCGCTCACCAACGTGCGCAAGCACGCGGGCCAGGGCACGGCCGCACGCGTGCACCTGCGCTACGGTCCCGATTCCGTCGAGCTCGAAATCGTGGACGACGGCCTCGGCCGCCCCGGTCCTCCCCAACGCGGAGGCGGCCTCGGACTCCTTGGGATGCGGGAGCGTGCGGCGGCCCTCGGCGGCACCGTGGACGCCGGTCCCCGCTCCGACTCCGGGTGGGTCGTCCGGGTCACCGTGCCGGCGACGGCATCCCGCCCGGTGGGCCAGAGGAGTGCGGCGTGACCGCCGTGCGGGTCGTGCTGGTCGACGACCACGAGCTGCTGCGCCAGGGCATCCGTACGATCCTGTCGGCGCACGACGGCATCGAGGTCGTCGGCGAGGCCTCGAGCGGCGAGGCCGCGCTCGAGCTCGTGACCCGAGAGCTGCCCGACGTCGTGTGCATGGACGTCGAGATGCCGGGGATGGGAGGGATCGAGGCGACCCGACGGCTCGTCGCCGACCCCGCGGTGACATCGACGGTGATCATGCTGACGACCTTCGAGCGCGAGGACTACCTGCTCGCCGCACTGGAAGCCGGCGCGAGCGGCTTCCTGCTGAAGAACGCGCGGCCCGAGACGCTGATCGACGGGATCCGCGCCGCCGCTGCCGGGGAGGCGCTTCTGGCGCCGGAGGTGACCCGGGCGGTGATCGAGCGGGCCGTCGCCGGGGAACGCGGCGGGCGTCGGCTACCTGCGACCGGCGCGCTGCCCGAGCAGCTCACGGAGCGCGAGGGCGAGGTGCTGCGCCTGATCGCGCAGGGCCTTTCGAACGAGGAGATCGCCGAGAGCCTGGTCGTCGGTCGCGCCACCGTGAAGACCCACGTGTCCAACGTGCTGCTCAAGCTCGGGCTGCGCGACCGCGTGCAGGCGGTGGCGTTCGCCTACCGCTCCGGCCTCGTGGACTGAGCTCTCCACCTCGAGACGGAGGCCCCGGAATCGGTCCGGTGGGGGAGGCGGTGGCTCGTGCGCGCTCCCTACCGTGGGGAGCATCCGATCAGGGAGGTTCCATGCTCAGCGTGCGCAACATCAGTCGCAGCTTCGGCACTGCTCGTGCCGTCGACGACGTCAGCTTCGACGTCGGAAGAGGCCGTCTCACCGGTTTCGTCGGAGGCAACGGCGCCGGCAAGACCACGACGATGCGAATCATCCTCGGCGTGCTCGCACCGGACTCGGGCACGGTCACGCTCGACGGCTCTCCCGTGGGGCAGTCGGCGCTGCACGGCTTCGGCTACATGCCCGAGGAGCGCGGTCTCTACCCGAAGATGGAGATCGGCGAGCAGCTCGCCTATCTGGCCCGACTGCACGGCATCGACAAGCCCGGCGCGCGGCGGCGAGCAGACGACCTCCTCGAGCGTCTCGGCCTCATCGAGCGTCGCCGCGACAAGCTCGAGTCGCTGTCCCTCGGCAACCAGCAGCGGGTGCAGGTGGCGGCAGCACTCGTGCACGACCCCGACGTGCTCATCCTCGACGAGCCGTTCTCGGGCCTCGACCCGCTCGCGGTCGACGAGGTCGTCAGCGTCATCGCCGAGCACGCCGCGCGCGACGTGCCGGTGCTGTTCTCCTCGCACCAGCTGGAGGTCGTCGAGCGGCTCTGCGACGACCTCGTGATCATCGCGGGCGGCCGGGTACGGGCGGCCGGGGAGCGCGAGCAGCTGCGCGCCCAGCACACGGGCGACCGCTGGAAGCTCGAGACGAGCTCCGACGCCGGCTGGGTGCGCGACGCCGGGGGCGTGCGAGTCGCCGAGCTCGCCGGGACGAGTGTGCTGTTCGACGCGGAGCCGGCAGCCGCGGATGCGGTGCTCCGAGCGGCGCTCGAGCGCGGCACGGTGACGAGCTTCCGCCCGGTGCGGCCGACGCTCGGCGAGATCTTCAGAGACATCGTGGTGGATGCCGCCGCGAGCGACAAGGAGGAGGTGGCGGCGCGATGAGCACGCAGACCATGGCACGCCCGACGCAGGAGCGCATCGGGTTCTGGTCGGCGACCGGACTGGTCGCCGAGCGCGAGATCCTCGCGCAGGTGCGCTCGAAATCGTTCATCATCTCGAACGCGATCACGCTCCTGCTCGTGATCGGCGGCATCGTCCTGTCGAGCGTGCTCGGCGGCCAGACGGAGACCGCGCGGATCGCGGTCGTGGGCGGAGCGCCCGCAGGAGCCAGCGCATCCGAGGTGCTGGAGCCGGTCGAGGTGGCCGATCGCGCCGAAGCCGAGGAGCTGGTGCGCTCAGGTGACGTCGAAGCGGCGCTCGTGCCCGACGACAGCGAGCTCGGCTACGGACTCATCGCCCTGGAGGAGGCCCCCCAGGCGGTCGTCGCGGCCCTGTCGGTGAGCCCCGAGGTCGAGCTGCTCGAGCCGGCGGAGACCCCCTCCGGGCTCCGGTTCCTCATCGGGCTGGCCTTCGGGCTCGTGTTCATGGTCGCGGCCCTCGGCTCTGGCGCGATGATCATGCAGAACACCGTGCAGGAGAAGCAGTCGAGAGTCGTCGAGATCCTGCTGGCGGCGGTTCCCGCCCGAGCGCTGATGGCAGGCAAGATCATCGGGAACTCGGTGATCGGCGTCGGCACGGCCGCCGCGATCGCCGCCGCCGCCGCGCTCGGGCTTGCGCTCACCGGTCAGACCGAGCTGCTCGACCTGCTCTCGGGGCCGATCATCTGGTTCGTCATCTTCTTCATCTTCGGGTTCGTGCTCGTGGCGAGCATCTTCGCGGCAGGCGCCTCGCTCGTCTCGCGGCAGGAGGACACCGGCGCGGTCATGACCCCGGCGATGATGCTCGTGATGATCCCGTACTTCGGGGTGACGTTCTTCAACGACAATCCGACGGTCATGACGATCCTCTCGTACGTGCCGTTCAGCGCTCCGGTCGGCATGCCCGTGCGGCTGTTCTTCGGCGAGGCGCAGTGGTGGGAGCCGCTGATCTCGCTGGCGCTGCTGGTCGTCAGCACGGGGATCGTCGTCGCGATCGCGAGCAAGATCTACACGAACACCCTGCTGAAGATGGGGTCGCGGGTGTCGCTGCGCGAGGCTCTCCGGTCGAGCTGATCGACCTGCTCGCGGGCGGCGGCGCTTGTATGCTGTCGCCCGCGGGCTCTTAGCTCAGTTGGTTAGAGCGCCACGCTTACACCGTGGATGTCGGGGGTTCGAGTCCCTCAGGGCCCACGGATGCCGAGCCGCCTTCAGCGGGTCGGCGTTCTTGGTTTCAGGCCGCGCAGCGGATGCAGGTGCGGGCCGCTGGTCGTGCGAGCAGACGAGCGGACGCGATCTCCGTGCCGCACCGCTCGCAGCGTCCGTACCCGCCCTCGGCGATCTTCCGGATGGCGTGATCGATCTCCGACAGGCGGGTCTCGGCCCCGGAGAGCAGCGCCGCAGCCTGCGACCGCTCGAAGGCGATCGTCGCGCCTTCCGGATCGTGCTCGTCGTCGGTCGACGTCGCCTGCGCCGCCCCCATGATCGACGTGAGGCTCTGCCGGAGAGCGAGGATCAACTCCACGGTGCGCTCGCGGTCGTCGTCGAGCAGCCGACGCAGCTCGGCGAGGGTCTCGTCGAGGGAAGCCGAGTCGGTCATCGCCCGACCGTACCCCGGGCCACTGTCAGACCTCGGTGAGGGTCCGCCCGAAGCAGCCGGCGTCCTACCGCTGCGGCAGCCGCCGCTCGAGCCTCGCCACCTGTTCCCGCAGCGCGGCGAGCTCCGCCAGGATGCGGTCGTCCGCCCGCTCCTCGCGCTCCGCAGCCGACTCGACCGCTTCGACCACCTCGTCGTCGCCCTGGCGCTCGAGGGCCTCGACGGTGACGGCGATGAAGAGGTTGAGCACGATGAAGGTCGAGATGATCGTGAAGAGGATGAAGAAGGCATAGATGCCCTCCTGGCCCTGCGCGAGCGGCACGATGATGTCGGGCCAGCCGTCGCCCAGCATGATGCGGAAGAGGCTCGTCGCGGAGAGCCCGAGGTTGCCGAATGACGCGGGGTCCTGCTGCTGGAAGAGCGTCGTCGCCATGACGGTGAAGATGTAGACGATGATCACGAGCAGTCCGCCGATCGAGGCGATGCCCGGAATGGCTGCGCCGAGTGCGCCGACGACGCGACGCATCGAGCGCACCGTCGAGAGGAGCCGCAGCACCCGCAGGATGCGCAGAATGCGCACGACGCTCGATCCCTCCGCGGCGGGCACAAGCGCGATCAGCACGACGAAGAGGTCGAACAGGTTCCAGCCGTCACGGAAGAACGCGGCACCGTGCCCGTAGATGCGGAGCGCGATCTCGACGACGAAGATGCCGACGGTCACCGTGTTGACGAGGTGCAGCACCTCGCCCCACTCGGCCATCACCTGCGGCGAGGTCTCGAGCCCCAGCACGACCGCGTTGAGCAGGATGAGTCCGATGATGAAGCGCTGGAACGGCTTGGACTCGACGAGGGCTCTCACGCGACGGCGGGGGCTGGTCATGCGGATACCCTACGAGCGTTCCGAGGCGCCCGAGCGCGGGTGGAGGCCCGCCCGGTCTGCTGACTCAGATGCGCGCCGAGGATCGTGCCTCGAGAAGCCTCCTCGCCGACTCGCGGACGTGACGACGCACCGCATCCGCCCCCTCCTGCTCGATGGCCCGCAGAAGCTCCACGTGCTGAGCGCCCATCTCCGCAGCGCCGAGGACGGGTCTCAGGTGGAGCAGGAAGAGCTGCAGCTCGCCGTCGAGCCTCGCGTGCAGCTCCTCGATCCTGGGGCTGTGCGCTGCGCGGACGAGTGAATGGTGGAAGGCCGAATGCTCGCGGTCGATGGACCGCAGGTCGGGATTCGGGACATCGCACGCCTCCACGAGGCGGGCGAGTGACTCTCGCACAGCCTCGGGCATCCGGCCCTCGTTCCGCTCGAGGGCGAGTCGCACGGCCTCGCCCTCGAGGGCTGCCCGCAGCTCCATGAGTGCGCCGACCTGATCGTCGTCGAGCAGCGCGACTCGGGCACCGCGAAAGGGCTCCGCAGCGACGAGGCGCTCCTCGGCCAGCGACTGCAGCGCCGCCCGCACCGTGTGTCGGCCGAGGCCCGACTCCCGCACGAGGGACTCCTCGCGCAGCGGAGTGTGCGGCGCGAGTTCGCCGGCGAGAATGCGCTCGCGCAGCGTCGCCGCCAGGCGCGCGGCGGCGCGACGGTCGTCAGCGCGCGGCACGCGGCGTCACCCGCCCGCGATAGCGGCGCGACAGCGTCAGCACCACGAGACCGGCGACGAGCAGACCGGCACCGAGCGCAGCGGATGCGCCCAGCGGCTCACGAAGCACCAGCACCCCGAGCAGACCCGCGGTCAGCGGCTCGACGAGGGTGATCGTCGAGACGACCGAAGCGTCGAGTCGGCGGAGCCCTATGGCGAACAGCGTGTAGGCGACTGCTACGGTCACGACGCCGAGCCAGGCGACCGTCGCAAGTCCGGTTGGCCGCAGCACCCAGCCGAGGTCGCTAACGAAGAGGAGGGGCAGGGCGAGCACGGCTCCCGCTCCGAAGACGTTCCCCATCGTGCGGGCAGGGCTCCACCCGTCGTCGAGCAGCGTCTTGCTGACCAGCGCATACACCGCATAGGCGGCCCCGGCTCCGACACTCGCCAGCAGGCCCGGGATGGACGCCGTCGTCTCCGTCGGTGCGCCGCTCAGCACCGCCACGCCCGCTATGGCGAGGGGTGTCGCGACGAACCAGGCCCCCGTCGGCCGTCGTCGCAGCACTGCCGCCTCGAGCGCCCCGGTGAGTGCGGGCGCCGAGCCCAGAGCGACGAGAGTCCCCACGGCCACGCCGTTCTCGCTCGCGCCCCAGAAGAACAGGGGCTGATACGCGACCACCGCGATCGCCGCTCCGAGGACGCGCACCCATGCCGAGCGCGACGAACCTTCACGCGGACCTTCGCGCCGAGCCATGGCGGCACCGAGCGCGGCGAGCAGCGCCCCGCCGAGGATGAGCCGGGCGGCTCCGAGCGTGACGGACGATGCGTCGCTCGGCCCGAGCGCCTGCGTCGTTCCTGTCGTGCCGAAGCAGATCGCCGCGAGCACGACGAAGAGCATCGGCAGGAGGTGCATCCCAGGATTGTTACACAATCCGCGCCCCCGTTCGACGTGCGTCCTCTGCGGCACGTCGCAGCGGCTCCTCGGCAGTGAATCCGTACTATCGACGGCATGGCGACAGACGAGGGCACCACCGGAGACAGCGGATCGGACGACTCGCTGCCCCCCGGACCGCGCCGGTCGACCTACGTTCCGCCCTCCGCCCCGACCGGCCAGCCGAGTTCCGCAGGCGGCGATTACCTCGACGACGACGCGATCGCGGATGCTCTCGCTCAGGAGAACGCGCGGCTGATGTCGGGTCCGATCCCCATCCAGCGCCCGCCGTTCGCCGGCATGCCGGGAACCTGGACGGCCGCGACTCCCGTGCCGGACGAGGAGAGCGCGTCGGGCACTGACGATCCCGGCCCGGTCGACGACGCACCGCTCGACCAGGCGCCCTCGACCGACGGATACGACGGTGAAGCTGCCGACTCCGACGCGGGGAGCGTCGACGATGCCGCCCCGTCCGTCGAGTCGCCGCCCGTCGAGGGCTCCGCCTGGGTCGCGGGTGCCGCGGCGGCAGGAGCCGCCGCATCCGGTGCGGCCGGATTCGCCGCTGCCGCAGGAGTGGTGCCGCCTGTCAGCACAGTGCCGCAGTGGCAGCCACCGAACGCCGATCTGCCGGACGCCCCGGAGACTCCGCGCGAAGACCCCGAGGCCGAGCCGGAAGACCGGGCGGCTGCGGATGAAGTTCCGGGTGCTGACGGGCAGGAGTCTGAGGGGGAGCCGTCTTTCGGGCAGGAGTCTGAGGGGGAGCCGTCTTTCGGGCAGGAGTCTGAGGGGGAGCCGTCTTTCGGGCAGGAGTCTGAGGGGGAGCCGTCTTTCGGGCA
>JAPSJW010000001.1 GCA_031177985.1 Microbacteriaceae bacterium
GACTCGATCGAGCGGCTGGAGACCGAGCGCGACGACTCGTTCGGCATCCGCGTCGGCAAGCAGCTCTTCACCCTCAAGGTCGCCCATCCGCTCGACGGAGCGGACGCGGTCGATCTGCAGACCCAGGCGCTGCGGCACATCGAGACCACCGATCCGGGTCTGCCCATCCCGCGCGAGCTGCCGCAGAAAGGCAGCACCGGCACCGACCGCATCGTGCGGCTGCTGACCTGGGTTCCAGGCCTGCCGATGTTCCTCTCCGGCAACACCCCCGACCAGCTGAAGCGGTTCGGCGCGACCCTCGGTCGGCTGGCGAAGGCGCTCGAGGGCTTCGAGCACCCGGCCGAGCGCCGCTACGTCGCCTGGGACGCCGGGCGGATGCCGGCGCTCCGACCCCTGCTCGACGCCGTCGACGACCCGAACGCCGAGTGGTTCCTCGACCGCTTCGAGACGGATGCGCTGCCTCGCCTCGACGCGGTGCCGCACCAGGTCATCCACAACGACTTCCACCCCGGCAACGTGCTCGTCGACGCGGCGGCACCGGACTTCGTGACGGGCATCCTCGACTTCGGCGACATCGTGCACACCGCGCGCGTCGTCGACCTCGGCGTCGCCATCAACTACCTCATCGTGCCGGGCGAGCCGCTCGAGCCTTCCTACGACGCGGTGCTGAGCGGCTACGAGTCGGTCAATCCGCTGGCACCGGAGGAGCGGGACCTGATTCCCGATCTCATCGCCGCGCGGCTCGTGCAGCGCATCCTCATCGGCACCGTCTTCGGGCACGACGTCTCCAAGGCGAGCGGCCAGCTGGCGTCGTTCCTGCCCCTTCTTCCGGCCTAGCGCCGCGCCGCGCGGCACCGCAACCCGTCGCAGCGCACATATTCGCGGGGTACCGTCACAAGCGGGAGGAGACCATGAGCGACCCGAACGACGACTCCACCAAGCCCCTGCCGCCGGTCGTGCCGCCGGAGGGTAAGCCGGCGATCGCCCCGTCGGCGTTCGCCATGCAGCCGACCCCGCCTCCCGCGTCTCCCGCCGCTGCCGCCGCTGCCGCCGAGGAGCCCCCGCCCACCGAGCTGCTCACGCCGGCGGATGCCGCGGCCGCCGGGCTCAACCAGCCCGCGCCGCCGCTCGCCGGTCCTGGGTCGGATGCGATGACCGAGCCGATCGATGCGACCGAGATCGCGGGCCTCGCCCCGGTCGGCGCCGAACCCGTCGCCGAGGAGAAGGAGCCCACGCGCTGGGTTCCGTGGGCCATCGTCGGGGCCGTCGCCGCCGCGCTCATCGCGGCCGGCGCGATCCTCGTGCCGCAGTTCGCGGGTTCCCCGGGCGCCCCGCAGACCGGGACGACGGATGCTCCGACCGCTCCGAGCACGACCCCCTCCGCCCCGCCCGCCGAGCCGGTCGCGCCGGTGGAGGAGGAGCCCGCGCCCGCCCCCGAGCCGGCACCCGAGCAGCCCGCGCCGGCTCCCGAGCAGCCCGCGCCGGAGCAGCCCGCACCTGAGCCGGAGCCCGAGCCCGAGCCCGAACCAGAACCGGAGCCCGAGCCCGAGCCGGAACCCGTTCCGGAGCCTCCGGGCGAGGAGGAGCCTCCCGGCCAGGAGGGCGAGCCCGGAGTCGGCGAGATCACCACGCCCTGACCCGACCCGGGCACTCCGAGCGGCACGTCGCCCGAGAGGCCTACCATTCCCGCATGAGCAACCTCGAGACGGAGCCGGCCGAGCTCGTCTGCACCGTCGATGCCTCCTCCGCGCGGGTCGAGGTGCTCGAGCCGCGTGAGGTGCCCCTCGGCGGACCGCGCGCGATGAGCGTGCGGCGCACGCTGCCCCAGCGTCAGCGCTCCCTCATCGGCGGCTGGTGCTTCGTCGATCACTACGGCCCCGACCCGATCGCCGTCGCCGGCGGGATGGCGGTGCCGCCGCATCCGCACACCGGCCTGCAGACGGTGAGCTGGCTCTTCTCCGGTGAGATCGAGCATCGCGACAGCGTCGACAGCCACGCGATGGTGCGCCCCGGCACGCTCAACCTGATGACCGCGGGCAACGGCATCGCGCACTCCGAGGTCTCCACCGCCGCGACGACGGTGCTGCACGGAGCGCAGCTCTGGGTGGCTCTCCCCGATGCGAGCCGCTTCACCCCGCCGTTCTTCGAGAGCTACACGCCTCCGGCGGTCGAGTTCGGCGGCGCAACGCTGCGGGTGTTCCTCGGCTCGCTGCTCGACTCGACCTCCACCGCGACGGCGTTCTCGCCGCTCCTCGGCGCCGAGGTGCGCATCCCCGCGGGAGTCGAGGTCGAGATCCCCGTCGATCCGTCGTTCGAGCACGGCGTGCTGCTCGACTCGGGCGAGCTCGCGGTCGACGGCGTCGACCTGCCGGCCGCGCATCTCGCCTATCGCGCACCCGGGGCATCCGTTCTGCGTCTGCGCGCGGGGGCCGAGCCGGTGCTGGCCCTGCTGCTGGGCGGCGCACCCCTCGGCGAGCGCATCGTGATGTGGTGGAACTTCATCGGCCGCAGCCACGACGAGATCGTGCGTTTCCGCGACGACTGGCAGACGGATGTGATCGCCGGCATCACTGACGACGGTCGGTTCGGCGCGGTGCGGGGTTACGACGGGGCGCCGCTTCCGGCGCCCGAGCTGCCCAACGTGCGGCTCGCGCCCCGCGGGTAGCGGCGGCGGGCGTCAGGCCCGGCGATGCTCGAGGAACTCGGCGATGCGCCCGATCGCGTCCTCGAGCTGCTCGACGCGCGGCAGCGTCACGATCCGGAAGTGATCCGGGTCGGGCCAGTTGAAGCCAGTGCCCTGCACGACGAGCACGTGCTGCTCCTCGAGGAGGTCGAGCACGAGCTTGCGATCGTCCTTCACCGGGTACACCTCCGGGTCGAGGCGCGGGAAGCAGTAGAGCGCGCCACGCGGCTTGACGCAGCTGACGCCGGGGATCTCCTCGAGCATCCGCCACGTCACATCGCGCTGTTCGAGCAGGCGTCCGCCCGGCAGCACGAGGTCGTCGATGCTCTGGTAGCCGCCGAGCGCGGCCTGGATGGCGTGCTGCGCCGGCACGTTCGGGCAGAGCCGCATGTTGGCGAGCAGGTCGAGACCCTCGAGGTAGCTCGCCGCGTGCCGCTTGGGGCCCGACACCGTCATCCAGCCGGAGCGGAAGCCCGCGACCCGATACGCCTTCGAGAGGCCGTTGAAGGTGAGCGTCAGCACGTCCGGCGCGATCGCGCCCATCGACTCGTGCTCCGCGTCGTCGTAGAGGATCTTGTCGTAGATCTCGTCGGCGAGCAGCAGCAGCTGATGGCGCCTCGCGACCTCGGCGATGCCCTCGAGCACCTCGCGGCCGTAGACCGCTCCGGTCGGATTGTTGGGGTTGATGACCACGATCGCCTTCGTGCGCTCGGTCACCTTCGACGCGAGGTCGTCGAGGTCGGGCTGCCAGTCGGCGGACTCGTCGCAGCGGTAGTGCACCGCCCGACCGCCGGCGAGACTCGTGACCGCCGTCCACAGCGGGTAGTCGGGGGCGGGGATCAGCACCTCGTCGCCGTTGTTCAGCAGCGCCTGCAGGGCCATGACGATGAGCTCGCTCACGCCGTTGCCGAGGTAGACGTCCTCGACGTCGACGTCGGGCAGCCCTTTGAGCTGCGCGTACTGGGCGACCGCACGCCTCGCGGGCAGGATCCCCTTGCTGTCGCTGTAGCCCTGCGACTGGGCGAGGTTCGCGATCATGTCCTCGAGCAGCTCCTGCGGGGCTTCGAAGCCGAACGGCGCGGGGTTGCCGATGTTGAGCTTGAGGACGCTGTGACCCTCGGTCTCCAGCTCCTTCGCCCGGGTCAGGGCCGGGCCGCGCACGTCGTACAGGACGTCGGCGAGCTTCGTGGACTGCAGCAGCTCCATGACGGCCGATCCTCTCACGAGGCGGAGGCCACCCGGCGGAGGTGCCGTGCCGTCGTGGCGATCAGGCCGGGTCGGCGTCGGCCCGCGGCGGAAGGCCGGCCTTCGCCCGCTCCTCGGCCTCGATCCGCGAGTACACCTTGCGCTCGGTGCGGTCGGCACGCAGGATCGCGCGCAGGGTGAACCAGAACAGACCGCCGACGAGCACGGTCGGGGTCACGGAGTAGAGGGCGTTGGCCCAGAATTCCTCTGGCACGCGTACCAGGGTACGCGGTTCAACCTCCGAGCGCCGTCCACACCGCCACGATGCCGAGGGTCACCAGAAGGCCCGCGGTCATGATGATGCGCGACCAGCGACGGTCCACGTCAGCCCTTCACGAGGATGCCGACGAGCCCCGTCACGACCATGTACAGGCCGACTCCGCCGACCGCGATCCACAGCACGATCCGCGCTGTCGAGGGTCCCGGCTTGTCGGGTTTCGGGTCGAACGTCATGCGCCGACCCTACTTGACCAGGGGGAAGAGGATCGTCTCGCGGATGCCCAGGCCGGTGACCGCCATGAGCAGACGGTCGATGCCCATCCCCATGCCGCCGCACGGAGGCATGCCGTGCTCGAGCGCGCGCAGGAACTCCTCGTCGAGGCGCATCGCCTCGTCGTCGCCGCGGGCGGCGAGACGCGCCTGCTCGACGAAGCGCTCGCGCTGCACGATGGGATCGACGAGCTCCGAGTAGCCGGTAGCCAGCTCGAACCCGCGGATGTAGAGGTCCCACTTCTCGACGACGCCCTCGACCGAGCGGTGCGCACGCACGAGGGGGCTCGTCTCGACGGGGAAGTCGCGCACGAAGGTCGGCCGCTCGAGGTCGCCCTTGACGAAGTGCTCCCACAGCTCCTCGACGTACTTGCCGTGGTTGGCGAGCTTCACCTCCACGCCGACGGATGCCGCTAGCTCGGCCAGCTCGGCCACCGACGTCTGCGGGGTGATCTCCCGGCCCGAGGCCTCCGAGAGCGACTCGTACATCGAGATGCGGTCCCACTCGCCGCCGAGGTCGTACTCGGTGCCGTCGGCCCAGGTCACGACGTGGCTGCCCGACACGGCGACGGCCGCGTTCTGCACGAGCTCCTGGGTGAGGTCGGCCATCTGGTCGTAGTCGCCGTAGGCCTGGTAGGCCTCGAGCATCGCGAACTCGGGGCTGTGCGTGGAGTCGGCGCCCTCGTTGCGGAAGTTGCGGTTGATCTCGAAGACCCGCTCGATGCCGCCGACGACGGCCCGCTTGAGGAACAGCTCGGGCGCGATGCGCAGGTAGAGCTCGGTGTCGAAGGCGTTCGAGTGCGTCACGAACGGGCGAGCGGATGCTCCGCCGTGCAGCGTCTGCAGCATCGGCGTCTCCACTTCGAGGTAGTCGTGGGCGGCGAAGGTCGACCGCAGGCTCGCGTTGACGGCGGCGCGCGCCCGCACCGTCGTGCGGGCCTGCTCGCGCACCAGCAGATCGAGGTAGCGGCTGCGCATCCGCTGCTCGTCGCTGAGCTCCTTGTACATGTTCGGCAGCGGCAGCACCGCCTTCGACGCGATGCGCCAGGTCGACACGAGGATGCTCAACTCACCCCGGCGCGACGAGATGACCTCGCCCGAGACGAAGAGGTGGTCGCCGAGGTCGACGAGCTCCTTGAACTCGTCGAGCGACTCCTGGCCGACCTCGGCGAGCGAGACCATCGCCTGGATGCGGCTGCCGTCGCCCGCCTGCAGCGTGGCGAAGCAGAGCTTGCCGGTGTTGCGCTGGAACACGACGCGGCCGGCGACTCCGACGATCTCGCCGCTGCCCTCATCCGCCTGCAGGTGACCGTACTTCTCGCGCACCTGCGGGATCGTGTGGGTGACCGGGACGCCGACGGGGTACGCCTCCTTGCCCGAGGCGATCAGCTTCTCGCGCTTCTCGAGTCGCACCGCCCGCTGCTCGAAGGTCTCCTCGGGAGTCAGGTCGGGCGCGTCCGCATCGTTCGTCATGGCGCTCCCATCGTATCGGCGGGGGCGTGCGAGCCCATCCGCTCACCGAGCGGCGTCAGAAGGTCGGAGCTGACGCCTTGGTCCGACCGGATACCGCCATTCGCCGAGCCGGAACCCGCGACGCGCTCAGCGCGCGCGGAGGCCGTCGATCGCCAGCCCGAGCACGCGGTCGCGCTGCTCCTCGTCGGCGAAGGCAACACCGGCGATGCCGGCCATCATCTTCACGATGTCCTCGATCGACACGTCCGCTCGCACTGCGCCCTCGCGCTGCGCGCGGTCGAGGATGGGCTGGCCGGACGAGTAGACGACGGCTCTGCAGCTGCGCAGCACGTCGGAGTCCTTCGTGAAGCCCTCGATGAGCGCGCGCTTCGTCGCCATGTACTCCGAGAAGCGGCGCAGGTAGGCCTGCACGGCCGCCCAGGCCTCCAGCGTGTCGCCGGCCTCGCGAGCGGCGACCGCCAGGCGCTCGACCTCGTCGACGTACACCGCCTCGACGAGGTCGTCGCGGGTGGGGAAGTTGCGGTACAGCGTCGCGATCCCGACACCGGCTCGGCGGGCGATCTCCTCGAGCGACGCGT
Organism: Microbacteriaceae bacterium; assembly: GCA_031177985.1. Taxonomy (GTDB): domain Bacteria; phylum Actinomycetota; class Actinomycetes; order Actinomycetales; family Microbacteriaceae; genus JAPSJW01. The sequence goes on from JAPSJW010000001.1 coordinate 6,469, forward strand.
TCGCGCCCTGCTCGGTGAAGACCTCGCGAGCCGCCGCGAGCAGCGCGTCGAAGTTGCGCCGAGCATCCGCCCGCTGCGGTCGTCGCACGGCGACGGTTCCCGCATCGGTGGTGATGGTGCTCATGACGACTCCGAAATGCTGGTTGCGGAACCGGAGGCTGCCTCCGTATAGTTCTAAGCGGAGGCCGCCTCCAGATGAAGACGGACTCAGTCTAGCCGCCCCTCGGGCGGCGCGCTCCCCCTCGGAAGAAGGACATCATGACCCCTCGTCCTCTGCGCAGTTTCGGCATCCTGGCGCTCAGCGTCGGATCCTTCTCGACCCTTCAGTCCCTCGTCGTGCCGGTGCTCCCCGTCATCCAGGAGGACCTCGACACCAGTGCCGCGGCCGTCACCTGGACGCTCACCGCCTGGCTCATCGTCGCGGCCGTCGCGACCCCCCTGCTCGGCCGCGTGGGCGACATGGTCGGCAAGCGCCGCATCTTCCTGCTCGCCCTCGGCGCCGTCGCGGTCGGCAGCCTGCTCGCCGCGATCGCGCCGAACATCGGCGTGCTGATCGCCGCCCGCATCGTGCAGGGCCTCGGCGGAGCCCTCTTCCCGCTTGCCTTCGGGATGCTCCGCGACCTCGTGCCGCCCGCTCGCCTCGCGAGCGGCATCGGCGCTCTCTCGGGGCTCATCGCCGTGGGCGGCGGGGTCGGCACGGTGCTCGCCGGTCCGATCGCCGAGGTCGTCGGCTGGCGCGGGCTCTTCCTCGCCCCGCTCGTGCTGGTCGCGCTCGGCGCTCTCCTGACCTGGCGCTACCTGCCCGAGTCGCCCTCGAAGGCCGGCGGTCGCATCAACGTCGGCGCTGCCGTGCTGCTCTCGTCGTGGCTCGTCGCGCTGCTGCTGCCGCTGAGCACGGGCGCCGAGCGCGGCTGGACCTCCGCCCCGGTGCTGGGTCTCTTCGCGGTCGCCGCGATGCTCTTCGTCGCCTGGGTCGCCGTCGAACTGCGCTCGGCCAACCCGCTCGTCGACATGCGGATGATGGCGCTCCCCTCGGTGTGGCCGACGAACGTCGCGGCCGTGCTCATCGGCGCCTCGATGTTCGGCGTGTGGGCGTACTTCCCGCGCTTCGTGCAGACTCCCGCCGAGGCGGGCTACGGATTCGGCGCAACCGTCGCCGCGTCGGGGCTGCTCATGCTGCCGATGCTCGCCACGATGGCGGTCGCAGGCGTGCTCACCGGGCCGCTGCAGCGCATCCTCGGCTCTCGTGCGCAGATCGCGGTGGGGGCGGGGCTCATCGCGGTCTCGGCCGCGGGAATGGGCCTGCTCAACAGCGCTCCCTGGCTCGTCGCGGTCGAGGGCGCGGTGTTCGGACTGGGGCTCGGGGTGGCCTACGCCGCCATGACGGGCGTCATCGTGAACAGCGTGCCGGCGACCCAGACGGGCATCGCGAGTGGAGTGAACGCGAACCTGCGCACGATCGGCAGCGCCCTGGGCACCGCCCTGCTGACGGCCCTCATCACGGGGACCATCGTTCCGGCGACCGGGCTCCCGACCGAGGGAGGGTACGCGGCGGGCTTCCTGACGGCCGCCGCACTCGCGGCCGGCGCAGCGCTCGTCGTCGTCGCGGCTGCACCGCTCACCCGGCGCGCTGCCCGAGCCGCCGGCCAGCTGCGCGGCGCCACCGCTTCGGTGCCCGTGCAGACCGCCTCGGTGCCCGTGCTCGCGACGACCCTCGCGCGCGAGCCGGTCGGCACCGCGGCGTAGCGCCGCCACCACCGGGCCGCGAGCGCCGGGCCGCGGGCGCGAGAGCCGGGCTGCGGCCGGGCGCGACGCGCCGGAGGGTCCTCGCCCACTCTTTGTTTTCCGCCATTTAACGGCCGGGAAATGGTGCGACACGTCGGAAAACGAAGAACGGGCGGATGCGCGGCGGCGAGTCGCAGGCCGGCGCAAGCGTCCGACCCGACAGGCGCGTCAGCCCAAGTGCAGCTCGTCGTTGTCGATGAGGCGCGTCGTGCCGACCCTCGCCGCCAGCAGGGCGCGCGCGGTGCCGCGGAAGTCGTCGGGCACGGGCTCGAAGGTGGCGGGGTCGACGACCTTGAAGTAGTCGACCTCCACGAGCTTCTCGCCCATGAGCACCGACTGGGCCGCGGCGACCACCGCGTCCACTCCGAGATCCGCCGCTGAGGCCGCCGCCTCGAGCGCCCGCGGAAGGGCCCGCGCCGCACGGCGCTGGTCGGCGTCGAGGTACCGGTTGCGGCTCGAGAGCGCGAGACCGTCGTCCTCGCGCACGGTCGGCACCACCTCGATGCGGGTGCGCAGGTCGAGGTCGCGCACCATCCGCTGCACGAGGAACAGCTGCTGCGCGTCCTTCTGTCCGAAGGTCGCGACGTCGGGCTGCACGATGTTGAGCAGCTTGGCGACGACGGTGAGCACCCCGTCGAAGTGCCCTGGGCGCGACCGGCCCTCGAACATCGAGCCGACCCGTCCTGCGACGACGTGGGTCTGCGCGGGGCCCGCCGGGTACATCTCCTCGACGGCGGGAGCGAAGACGTACGGCACGCCTTCCGCCGCGAGCGCGTCGAGGTCGGCCTCGAGCGTGCGCGGGTAGCGGTCGAGGTCCTCCGAGGGCCCGAACTGCAGCGGGTTCACGAAGATCGAGACGACACGGATGTCGGCGAGCTCCGCGGCGCGACGCACGTGTTCGAGGTGCCCGTCGTGCAGCGCGCCGAGGGTCGGGGTGAGTGCGACGGTGCGACCCTCGGCGCGCTCGGCGTCGAGGGTCTCCCGCACGGCCGCGACGGTGTCGAGCACGACGGGACGGGTGGGGCTCACGGGCGGTCGTCCTCGGGGTAGGGGTCGTGCAGCTCGCGCGCCTCGCGGGCCAGGTCGATCGTATCCGCACCGCTCAGGGCGTTCTCGACGGCGGAGCGCACGACCGGTCCGAGCACCGAGCCCGCACGCTCCACGCCCAGGCTCTCCAGCATCCCGACCGCCTGGCCCACGATCGCGCTCGAGAAGCTCGTCGCCGTCGCGATCGCCTCGGCGTACACCTCGCGATCCGCCTCGGCGATGAGCACCGGCTCCGCGCCCATCTCGACGACGAGCGCCTGACCGATCGGCTGCACGGGAGCGGGCGCCGTCACGGCGCACCACGCCTCGCGCAGCCGCACGAGGTCGAGGCTCGTTCCGGTGAACGCCATCGCCGGGTGGATTGCGAGCGGGATCGCGCCGAGCGCGGTGGCGGGGCCGAGAACGGATGCTCCGAGTCCCGGCGCCGTGTGCACGACCAGCTGCCCCGGCTGCCAGGCCTTCACCGCGGCGAGGCCCTCCACGAACGAGGGCAGCTCGGCCTGCGGGATCGCGACGAGTACGAGCTCGCTGCGCTCCAGCAGCTCCGGCACGGCGAGCAGCGGCGCGCCCGGCAGGATGGCCTCGGCCCGCTCCCGCCCCGCGTCGGAGACGGCGTGCACCCCGACGACGGCGTGCCCCGCTCCGGCGAGCGCCGCGCCGAGCACGGGCCCGACCCGTCCGGCCCCGATGATCCCGATGCCGAGACGTCCCGAGCGCTGATTCACGGGCGCCCTTCCGCTCGACGGGTCGAGGACGGGGAGTTGGTCATCCACCTACTCTCGCCCTACCGCCCGTCGTGCGCCAATCCGGGTCGGTCCTCGGGCTGCTCCTTCGCCGACACGTGGTCCACGATCCCGGCGTGATGGGCGATGATGGCGACCTCCACACGGTTGCGCACGGCGAGCCGGTCGAGCAGCACGCTCACGTAGCCCTTCACGGTGCCCTCCACGAGATGGAGCCGCGCCGCCACCTCCGCGTTCGATGCCCCGCCCCCGACGAGCGCGAGCACCTCCCTTTCCCGCTCGCTGAGAGCCGCGACCGCTTCTCGGGCGGCTCGTTCGCGCGCGAGTCCCCCATCCCGGTAGGGCGCGATCACACGGCGGGTGATGGAAGGCGACAGGTAGGCGCCGCCCGCCGCGACAGCGCGCACACCGGCGAGCAGCTCCCGCGGATCTGCAGCTTTGAGCAGGAATCCCATCGCGCCTCCACCGAGCGCACGCTCGATGTACTCGTCCTCGCCGAAGGTCGTCAGGATCACGACCCTCGTCGTCGGCGCCGCACGTGCCAGCTCCTCCGCCGCCTGCAGTCCGTCCAGCTCGGGCATGCGGATGTCGAGCAGCGCGACGTCCGGCCGCGTGCGACGCGCGGCATCCACCGCAGCGCGGCCGTCGGCCGCTTCAGCGACGACCTCGATGTCGGCGTCGGATTCTAGGATGGCGCGGACACCGGCGCGGATGAGCGCCTCGTCCTCGGCGAGCAGCACCCGGATCATGTCCCGCCCAGTTCGAGCTTCTCGACGAGCTCGCCGTCCGCGAAGCACAGCCGGTAGGTCGCCTCGGTGAAGTGGAGCCAGCCGTCGCGGGCGGCGAAATACTCGCACTCGGCTCCCGCCGGGGCGGCGGGCTCGTCGACGACCGGCGGCGGCGAGGGCACCCCGGCAGGCAGCACCCCCGCGAGGTCGCCGCGCGATGCGCCCAGCTCGATGTCGTCGTAGACCCCGGAGGGGAGCGCGGTCTGAGCGACGGTGACGGCCTGGACGACGAGGAAGGCCACGAGCACCAGGCCGGCGAGGGCCCCGGGCACCATCGCGGACTGGAGGATGCGCCGCCTGGCCTGGGCGGCGCTCGACTGCAGCTCGGCCTCGTGGGCGGGAGCGTCGGGCGGCGCCGGGGTACGCGGGACCCGCACGATGAGGGCGAAGCCGCCCTCAGGGGTGCGGGATGCGTCGACCGAGCCGCCGACCGACGTCGCGCGCTGCCGGAGGCTGGGGATGCCGTGTCCGCTGCCGTCTCCGGGCGCGGCATCCGGGTCGAGCGGTGGCTGGTTCGTCACGCGCAGCACCCAGCCCTGGGACTCCTCGCCCACCGCGACGTGAACGGGGGCGCCGGGGGCATGCTTGGCGGCGTTCGTCAGTCCCTCCCGCAGCGCACGCACCAGGAGGTCCCGCACGAACGGCGGCGGCGGGACGTCGTCGGACTCGAGGCCGATCGCCTGCACGGACATCCCCGCCTGACGGGACCTCGCGACGATGTCGGCGAGTTCGCGCTCGGTCGGCTCAAGGCTGCGGGTCGCCTCGACTCTCGTGAGGTCCACGACATCGCGGAGCTGCTCGCTGGCCCTCACCGCAGCACCTCGCAGCTCGGAGAAGCGGGCACGCTGCCGCTCGTCGAGCGCCGCGTCGAGCTCCAGGGAACCGGCCTGCACCGCGATCAGTGCGAGCTCATGCCCGAGCGTGTCGTGCAGGTCGTCGGCGATCCGGGCGCGTTCGGCGGCCTGCGCCCGAGAGGCGAGCGCGGCCGCATCGCGCTCCCGCTGCTCGGCTCGCAGGAGCCGGTAGCGTCCGCCCCACCACGGTCCGACCACGACGAGGACGGCGATGACGAGAGTCACGATCCAGTCGCCGAGGGGCGCGCCCCCGGGCAGCAGCAGCGAAGCGGGGAGAGCGAGCAGCAGCGTGGCAGCGATGGTGATGACGGCGACGGCGAGCGAGGTCATCCGCCGCCCCGCCCGGTATCCCGCTATCGCTGCGGGCACCACGAGCAGGACCAGCGCCGAGTCGCCCCAGCGCGCGATCGGGAACGCTGATGCCGACGCGGCGAACAGCAGCGCGGCGCCGACCCAGTTCCGGGTCGTGATCGACCCTTCGGAGGCCCGGCGTCGCAGCATGCTCCCATCGTAGGAACCGCGTCTCGCCGCCGGACCCGACGAAAGTCAGGTCCTGTCCTTCCCGTGGTGGGATACGCCGCGCGGCGGCGCGCTCCTACCGTCGCACCGTGGATCTCCTCGAGTTGCTCAACGATGCCGTCACGACCCTCGCCGGGTCCCCATGGGTCTACCTCGTCGTCTTCGGCGTGTGCCTGATCGACGGGTTCTTCCCGCCGGTGCCCAGCGAGACGGTCGTGGTCGCCGCGGCGGCCGTCGCCACGTCGACGGGGTCGCCGCTGCTCATCCCCCTGGTGGCGGTGGCCGCAGCCGGCGCGATCGCCGGCGACAACATCGCCTACGCGATCGGGAGGGGGATCGGCGTCTCGCGGTTCCGGTGGATGCGCTCCGCGCGCGTCGTCGCGGCGATCGAGTGGGCCCGTCGCGGTCTCGACAGGCGCGGCGCCCTCCTCATCTTCTCCGCCCGCTACATCCCGGTGGGCAGGATCGCCGTCAACATGACCGCCGGCGCGACGCACTACCCGCGGCGCCGCTTCATCGCGCTCTCGGTCGCGGCCGGGATCACTTGGGCGGTGTACTCCACGGTGTTCGGGCTGGTGGCGGGACATTGGCTGCACGAGCAGCCGATCCTCGCCGTCATCCTCGCGATCGTGCTCGCCGCCGGAATCGGGGCGGTCGTCGACGCCGCGCTCCGCAGGCTCCTCGCACGCTCGGCGGGCAGCCCCGAACCTATCGACGCCGAGCATCCGGTCGCCGTGCGAAGCGGCGACTGATCAGCGTCAGGCCGGCGTCTCGCCGCTGCGCCAGCGGTGCGTGCGGTCGCTGCTCACGGCATGCACGGCCTCCGAGGCGACCTCGCCGAAGAAGCGGATCGCGACCTCCGCGTCGACAGCGCCCAGACGCGGCGTGATGGGACCGGCGACGGTGTGCACATTGACGCTGGCCACCCGCAGCGAGCGCTCGATCGGGCCCTGGTGCAGCGCGACGCTCTGCATCCGCGCCGGGGGCACGATCACGAGCTCCCGCCAGATGCGGCCCTTGCGCAGCAGGATGGCGCCGCGGATGATCGCGAACCCGTTGCGCCGCCACGAGAACCAGCGCAGCACCGCAGCGCGACGCGGCGAGTTCACGAAGCCGTCGTCGCCGCCCTTGCCCTCGAGACCGCGGAGGATCATCTCGGTCTGCTGCTCGTCGCCGAGGTCCGGCAGCAGCAGGCCGAGCACCTTGATCGCCTCGTCGCGGCTTCCGACGGGCAGGATCGTCGTGTTCTCCTGTCCGGCCGCCGCCCGGGCGGTCGACCGCGAGGCGCGATTCACCCGGATGGTCCACCATCCGGCGAATCGCCAGAGCAGCGGCTGCCAGATCTGCAGCGAATGGATGCGTCCGGGCGGCAGCGTCTCGTTGCTCACCGAGAGCAGGCCGAACCCGACGCGCACTCCGTCGGGGGTCGCCGCGATGGAGTACCGCAGCGACTTCGTGAACCGCGACACGGTGTAGCCGGCGAGACCGATGACGGCGGGGATGAAGCCCAGCAGCGCGAACAGCTCGCCCGTGATCGAGGTGAAGACGACAATGCCGATCAGCACGAGCACGAGGATGATCGTCGACTCGCTGAGAAGGATCGAGCCGATGAGGCGCCCGGGGTTCATCTTCACGACGCTCTCGGGCGGCGCCTCGTTCGGGTCGAGCTCGGGGGCGAGGAACTCGCCGACCCGCTTCTCGATCAGGCCAGGCTGCGCGGTCGCGAGCGGAGCATCCGCCCCCTGCTGCACCGCCTCGCGCTGCACCCCCGAGGCCAGCCGCAGGATCTCGCGGCGCAGGTCGTCGGCCGCGCCCGAGGCGAGATAGGAGAGCTGCACGTTCGCGTCCTGGCCAGCGACGTTCACCTCGAGCTTCGCGGCCCCGAAGATGCGGGCGACGAGCGGACGCACGATGTTGATGCCCTGGATGCGGTCGAGCCGACCGCGACGGTGGGTGCGGAACAGGATGCCGCTGCGCACCTCGACGAGCTCGTCGGTGATGCGGAAGGTGTGGAACCGCCACGACAGGTAGAAGCCGACCATGAAGAGAATCAGGAGCACGGCGAAGCCGGCGAGCGCGATCGGCAGGTAGCCCTGCTCCCAGACCCAGAGCAGCGGATCGTCCTGCCGCTGACCGGAGATGAACATCTCGATCAGCACGTCGCGCAGGTTGACGATCACCACGCCGAGCACGGCGAGGAACGCGATGCCGCCCTTCAGCAGCGGCGTCGCGGGATGCAGCCGGTGCCATTCCCCGTCGGAGAGCCGCTCGGCCGTGGGGCTGACCGGAGCGCTCGGCTGCGCGGGGGCATCCTGGTGCACGGCGGCGTCCTGCTGAACGGATGCGGCCGGCTGCGGCTCGGCCGAGGTCATCGGCTCCGGCGCGGCGGGCGGCTGGGGGTCCGTCACAGGCCGGCCCGCCTGCTCTCGGCGAGCTCGACGAGGCGGTCCCGCAGCGCATCCGCCTCACCCTCGGGAAGGCCCGGGATGACGATGCCGGTCGCCGCGGCGGCTGTCACGAACTTGAGCTCGCTGAGGCCGACCGAGCGGGCGACGGGACCGCGGTTGATGTCCACGAGCTGCATGCGCCCGTAGGGCACCGACACGAAGCGCTGCCACATGAGCCCGCGGCGGAACAGCAGGTCGTCCTCTCGCAGCTGGAATCCGATGGCGCGCACCCGCCGCGGGGTCAGGGCGATCGTGAGGAGGAAGATGGCCGCGAGCGCGCCGACCACCCACCAGCCCCAGGTCCAGCCCGCGAGCACCGTCGGCACCGCGGCCGCCCCGACGATGACGAGGGCGGTGACGAGGTAGCCGACCACGTCGACGACGATGTACTTCGGCGACACCCTGCGCCACTCGGTGTCGGGCAGTTCGATGCGTTCGGGCACTGCGGTCCTCTGGTTCAGGACCGGACGGCTCCAGGCGGCTCCTGCTCAGGGTCGCTGTCGTCGTCCGGCGGGATCGTGCACATCTGCTCCGCCACGAGTCCCGCGACGACGAGCAGAACGGCGCCGACGACCGTGGCGACAGCCATCGCGACCGAGCCTATCGTCACGACCGAGCGCGTCAGCAGAAAGATGAGGATCGCCACAGCTGCGCCGAGAACGAGCGCTCCGGCGAGGCTGGAGGCCTTCGCCAGCACCACCACCCGCGTCGCGTAGTAGGGGTCGATGCGCGGGCGTTCGCCCTTCGCCACCTGCCGCACCGGCACCGCGAGCAGCACGATCACCACGCCGATCAGGGCGAGCGCCACAGAGAAGGTCACGGGCGGGACGAGCTGCGGCTGCCCCATCGCGACCAGCGCCAGCTCGAACAGCCAGCCCGCGGCACCGCCGAGCACGGCGAGCAGCACGAGGGTCGAGGGCTTCGTGCGGGTCATCGGGATGCCTCCAGCAGCGGGGCGGTGTCGAGCCGGGTCACTCTATCGGTCGTGGCCGACAGCAGCGGGCCGATGGCCCCCACCCCTGGCAGCGACGCCTGCGGGTCGATCTCGGCCCACGGCTCGAGCACGAACCCGCGCTCGACGGCCCGCGGATGCGGCACCTGCAGGGTCTCGGTCGCGTAGCTGAGCGCGCCCATCGCGATGATGTCGATGTCGAGGGTGCGATCGCCCCAGCGCTCGGCCCTGGTGCGGCCGTGCCCCCGCTCGACGGTCGCGATCGCCGTGAGCAGGTCCTCCGGGGCGAGCGTCGTGCGGCCGGCGACGACCGCGTTGAGGTAGGCGGGGGCAGACTCGTCCACCCCGTCGGGCTTCACCGCGGGCGTCTCGTAGAGCGACGACGCGCGGGTGAGCACGAGCCCCTGAATGCGCGACAGGGCCGTCACCGCCGAACGGATGGTGGCCTCGCGGTCGCCGAGGTTGCTGCCGAGCGCGAGCACCACCGGGGTCTCCACCCGCATCCGCTGCTCGCGGATCACGGCCGGCTCCTCGTGACGGTGACCGACACGTCGGCGAAGGGCACGTCGATGGGGGCGCTCGGCTTGTGCACCGTCACCGTCGTGCTGCGCACCGCCGGGAACCCCAGCACGACGCCGGCGACCCGCTCCGCCACCGTCTCGATGAGGTCGACCGGGTCGCGCTCGACCGCCGCGACGACCGCCTCGGCGAGCTCGCCGTAGTGCACGGTGCTGTCGAGGTCGTCGGTGCGCGCCGCTTCGCCGAGCGGGAGCCGGGCGGTCACGTCGATGAGGAACACCTGCCCCGCGCGCCGCTCGTGCTCGTAGACCCCGTGGAAGGCGTTGGCGCGCAGACCGGTGAGCCGGATCTCGTCGAGGTCCGTCATCGGTGCGCTCCCCGCTCCCACTGCTCCCAGACGTCGAGGGCGAGCCTCGTCGACCGCACGTCGTGCACGCGCACCGCCCAGGCGCCGGCGGCCGCCGCCAGCGCTGAGACGTGCGCCGTGGGCTCGTCGCGCTGCTCGACGGAGGCCTCGTCGGGCAGCAGTGCGCCGAGGAACCGTTTGCGCGACGCGCCGACGAGCAGCGGGTAGCCGAGCGACGCGAGCTCGCGCATCCGCCCCAGCAGCTGCCAGTTGTGCTCGCCGCGCTTGGCGAAGCCGAGCCCCGGGTCGAGCACGATGCGGTCGGGCTTGATGCCCCACACCAGCATCTCGGCGACGCGCAGCTTCAGGTGGTTGCGCACATCGGTGACCACGTCGTCGTACTGGGCGTCGGCGTCGGCCGATCCGCGCCAGTGCATCGCGACGTAGTGGATGCCGGTGGCGGCGATCGTGCGGTACATCTCGGGGTCCGCGAGGCCGCCCGACACGTCGTTGATGAGATTCGCGCCCGCCTCGGCCGAGGCGGCGGCGGTGCGGGAGTTCATGGTGTCGACGCTCACCGGGATGCCGCGGTCGACGAGCGCGCGAACGATCGGCAGCACGCGTTCGCGTTCCTCGTCCTCGGGAACCCGTGCGGCTCCCGGCCGGGTGGACTCGCCGCCGACGTCGATCAGGTCGGCGCCTGCCTCCCGCAGCGCCTCGGCCTGCGCGATGGCAGCATCCGTGCCGGTGTAGCGGCCGCCGTCGCTGAACGAGTCGGGCGTGACGTTGAGGATGCCGAGGATCTGCGGTCGACTCAGCCCTCGCTCGCGAGCACGCACGAGGTCGCCGTTCACCGCGGCGCTCCGATCAGCGCCATGATTTCGGCGCGCTGCACAGGGTCGGTGAGGGAGCCGCGGCTCGCGACGGTCACCGTCGAGCTGCCGGCCTGCCGTACGCCGCGGGCGGTGACGCAGCCGTGCACGGCGTCGAGCACCACGAGCACCCCGGCAGGGGAGAGCCCGTCGTGCAGGGTGTCGGCGATCTCCTCGCCCAGCCGCTCCTGCAGCTGCGGGCGGGAAGCGAGGGTCTCGACGACCCGCGGCAGCTTGCCGAGCCCGACGATGCGCGCCCTCGGCACGTAGGCGACGTGCGCCACCCCGGTGAACGGCAGCAGGTGGTGCTCGCAGATGCTGCGGAAGGCGATGTCGCGCAGCAGCACGAGCTCACCCAGCTCCCCCGCGCCAGCGTCGAGGTCGTGGGCGTCGGCGAGATGCTCCGCAGCATCCTCGTCGAGCCCTGCGAAGAACTCCGTGTACGCCTGGGCGATCCGCTGCGGCGTCGTCGCGAGGCCCGGACGCGCCGGATCCTCGCCGATGGCGGAGAGGATCTCGGAGACCGCGGCCTCGATGCGCGCTGTGTCGATGGGCACGGCGCTCAGGCTGTCGCGATGCCCGGGTTCTTGCGCGGACGGGTGGTTCGGCGCGGCTGGCTCGGCTCCGAGTCGACACCGCCGTCGACCGCCTCGGGGTCGATCGGCGCGCGCGACGGCACCTTCACGGGCGGCCGGTCCGAGATCGGACGGTGCTCGCTCGAGAGCCACTGCGGACGCTCGGGCAGCTTCTCGACATCCTTGAAGATCTCGGCCAGCTGGTCGTGGTCGAGGGTCTCCTTCTCGAGCAGCTCGCTCGCGAGCCGGTCGAGAATGTCGCGGTTGGCGTTGAGCACGTGCCAGGCCTCGTCGTGCGCCTGCTCGATCAGCAGCCGCACCTCGGCGTCGACGAGCTCGGCGATGTTCTCCGAGTAGTCGCGGGTGTGACCCATGTCGCGGCCTAGGAACGGCTCGCCCTGCGAGACGCCGAGCTTGACGCTGCCGACGCGAGCCGACATGCCGTACTCGGTGACCATCCGCTTCGCGATCGCGGTCGCCTTCTCGATGTCGTTCGACGCGCCCGTGGTGGGGTCGTGGAACACGATCTCCTCGGCGACGCGTCCGCCCATCGCGTAGGCGAGCTGGTCGAGCAACTCGTTGCGGGTGGTGGAGTACTTGTCCTCGAGGGGCAGCACCATCGTGTAGCCGAGGGCGCGGCCGCGCGGCAGGATCGTGACCTTGGTCACCGGGTCGGTGTTGCGCATCGACGCCGCCGCGAGAGCGTGGCCGCCCTCGTGATAGGCGGTGATGAGCTTCTCCTTGTCGTTCATCAGCCGTGTGCGGCGCTGGGGACCCGCCATCACCCGATCGACGGCCTCGTCGAGTGCACGGTTGTCGATGAGCTTCTCGTCGCCGCGTGCGGTGAGCAGCGCGGCCTCGTTGAGCACGTTGGCGAGGTCGGCACCCGTGAAGCCGGGCGTCTTGCGCGCCAGCACCTCGAGGTTGACGTCCTTCGCGAGCGGCTTGCCCTTGCCGTGCACCTCGAGGATGCGCTTGCGGCCCTTGAGGTCGGGCGCGTCCACGCCGATCTGGCGGTCGAAGCGACCGGGGCGCAGCAGCGCCGGGTCGAGCACGTCGGGGCGGTTGGTTGCGGCGATGAGGATGACGTTGCTCTTCACGTCGAAGCCGTCCATCTCGACGAGCAGCTGGTTGAGCGTCTGCTCGCGCTCGTCGTTGCCGCCCCCGACGCCCGCGCCGCGGTGGCGGCCGACGGCGTCGATCTCGTCGATGAACACGATGGCGGGGGCGTTCTGCTTCGCCTGCTCGAACAGGTCGCGCACGCGGCTCGCGCCGACGCCGACGAACATCTCGACGAAGTCCGAACCCGAGATCGAGTAGAACGGCACGCCTGCCTCGCCGGCGACCGCCCGGGCCAGCAGGGTCTTGCCGGTTCCGGGAGGGCCGTAGAGCAGCACGCCCTTCGGGATGCGCGCACCGAGTGCGAGGAACTTCGCGGGCTCCTTGAGGAAGTCCTTGATCTCCTGCAGCTCCTCGATCGCCTCGTCGGCGCCGGCGACGTCCTCGAAGGTGACCTTCGGCGTCTCCTTGCCGACGAGCTTTGCGCGCGACTTGCCGAACTGCATGACCCGGTTGCCGCCGCCCTGCATGCGGGCGAGCACGAAGTAGAAGATCGCGCCGATCAGCAGGAAGGGGATGAGGATGCCGAGCAGCGAGGTGAAGAAGTTGGTCTGCGGCACATCGTCGTCGAAGCTGTCGAGGTCGGCGGCGGTGATCGCCTCGATGACCTCGGTGCCGCGGGGAGCCACGTAGTAGAACTGCACCTGGGTGCCGAAGTCCTCGAAGGCGCGCGTGAGGGTCAGGTCGACCCGCTGCTCGCCATCCGTGACCTTGGCCGACTCGACGGTGTTGCCCTCGAGCAGCTCGAGGCCCTGCTGGGTGGTGACCTCGCGGAAGCCGCTGCCGGTCAGAACGCTCGACGCGATCCAGAGACCCGCGATGGCAAGGATGATGTACGGGATCGGGCCCCGGAAGAAGCGCTTGAAGTCCATGACGATTCCGGGCCGACGAGGACCCGACACCTACCCTTCGGAAATGTCCTCATAGGCTACCCTCGCCAGCCTGGGGGCCAGTCGAGTGTTTTCTGGAGGCGTAAAGGCGGCCTATTCGTACACGTGGGGCGCCAGCACCCCGATGCCGCGCAGGTTGCGGTACTTCTCCGCGAAGTCGAGGCCGTAGCCCACGACGAACTCGTTCGGGATCTCGAAGCCGACGTACCTCACGTCGACCGCGACCTTCGCCGCCTCGGGCTTGCGCAGCAGGGTGCAGATCTCGACGGATGCGGCCCCGCGGCTCTCGAGGTTCGCCTTCAGCCACGACAGCGTCAGCCCCGAGTCGATGATGTCCTCCACGATGAGCACGTCCCTGCCCTGCAGGTCGGTGTCGAGGTCCTTGAGGATGCGCACGACGCCGCTCGAGCGGGTGCCCTTGCCGTAGGACGACACCGCCATCCAGTCCATCTCGACGTGGATGCGCAGCTCCCGCGCGAGGTCGGCCATCACCATGACCGCTCCGCGCAGCACCCCGACGAGCAGCGGGTTCTTGTCGCGGTAGTCGGCCTCGATGTCGCGCGCGAGCTCCGCCATCTTGGCGTGGATCTCCTCCTCGGTGAGGAGCATTCTCGTGAGATCGCTGTCGACGTCGCGCGGTTCCATCTCGTCCTAACGTTCGGTGGTCTCGCCCGACGCGCGGGCCGTGAACAGGAGCAGGCCGTTGCTCCTCTCCACCCTAACGCCGGGCACATCGACCGGCCCCTGCCCGTGCCAGTCGGTCACGAGCCTCGCGACCTCGAGGGTGTGGGTGCGGCTGAGCGACACGTCGAACTCGCTCGCCACGGCGAGTCGGATGAGGCGGTTCCGCAGCGCGGGCGGGTTGCTGGCGAGCGCGGCGATCGGCAGCGAGATGCCCGCCTCGGCGTGCTCGGCGAGCTCCTCGGCCACCTCCTCCGCGAAGTGGTCGAGCGCCTCGGAGTCCTCGCGCAGCTGCTCGGCCGTGCGCGCGAGCGCCTCGGCCACGCCGGGGCCGAGCTCCCGCTCGAGCACGGGCAGCACACTTCGGCGCACCCGCACGCGGGTGTAGGCCTCGTCGTCGTTGTGCGGATCGCGCCACGGCTCGAGCCCGGAGTCGGCGCAGAACGCCTCGGTCGTGGAGCGACGGATGCCGAGCAGCGGCCGCAGGTAGGCACCCGTGACCGGGGACATGCCCTGCAGGCTCGTGGCGCCGCTTCCCCGCGCGAGCCCGAGCAGCACCGTCTCGGCCTGGTCGTCGAGGGTGTGGCCGAGCAGCACCTTCGCCGCCCCGGTCTCCGCGCGTGCCGCCTCGAGTGCGGCGTACCGGGCTTCGCGCGCGGCGGCCTCTGGGCCACCTGCCGCACCCACCTCGACCCTCGTCACCAGCACCGGGTCGAGGCCGAGCCGGCGTGCGGCGTCCGCCGCCGCCTGCGCGATGGCGGCCGACCCCTCCTGCAGGCCGTGGTCGACGACGATCGCGCCGGCGCGCATCCGCTGTCTCGGTGCCTCGAAGCCGGTCGCCGCCGCGAGCGCGAGGGAGTCGGGCCCGCCGCTCAGCGCCACCAGCACGAGCGGCGTCGGAAACTCAGGAGAACCGGTGCCTTCATGCCCCGCGGGGGATGCTGCTGCGACCGGATCTCCTGAGTTTCCGACGTGCGCGGCGAGGGCGGTGCGCACGGCCCGCCGCACGTCCGCGATCGCGGGGGTCAGTCTCGGGCGCTCGGGCGGCATCCGATAACGTTATTGCAGCCGTTCGGGCGAGCGAATGCCGCGTCGGCCGCAGAACTCAAGGAGCGTGATGGGCAACTACGACGTCGTGATCGAGATCCCCAAGGGGAGCCGCAACAAGTACGAGGTCGACCACGAGACCGGACGAGTGTTCCTCGACCGCGTGCTCTTCACCCAGTTCGTGTACCCCACCGAGTACGGCTTCTTCGAGAACACGCTCGGCCTCGACGGCGACCCGGTCGACGCGCTCGTGCTGCTCGAATACCCCACCTTCCCCGGCGTGGGCATCAAGGTGCGCCCCATCGGCGTCTTCAACATGACGGATGAGGCGGGCAGCGACGCCAAGGTGCTGTGCGTGCCCTACAAGGACCCGCGCTGGTCGCACATCCAGGACCTCTCCGACGTGCCCGAGCACATCCGCAAGGAGATCGAGCACTTCTTCGAGCGTTACAAGGACCTCGAGCCCGGCAAGTGGGTCAAAACCGAGGGCTGGGGCGACGCCGCCGAGGCCGAGGCGATCGTGCAGGCCGGCTTCGAGAAGTACCAGGCCGAGGGGCACTGACCCTTCTTCTCACGCGATCGGCGCCGCTCCTCCGGGGTGGCGCCGATCCCCGTTTCGGGGGCCCCGCCCGGCACGGCTGCCGAGTGGACGCAGATCGTCGCTCCCGGGTGAGGAGAAGCGACGTTATGGGTCCAGTCGCGGTGCTTCCGGGCGGAAGGTTCCGGCGCTCAGATCGGCACGCCCTGGCCCCGCATGAACGGGATGGGGTCGGTCTGGATGCCGTTGACGCGCACCTCGAAGTGGAGGTGGCAGCCGGTCGAGGCGCCGGTGGTGCCGACGTAGGCGATCACCTGGCCGACCGAGACGCCCTGCCCGTGCCCGACGGCGATGCCGCCCGGGCTGATGTGGGCGTAGGCCGTCTGCACGCCGCCGCCGTGGTCGATCATGACGAAGTTGCCGTAGGTGCCGTACCAGCCGGCGTACGTGACGGTGCCGTTGTGGGCCGCGCGGATCGGGGCGCCGCAGCCTGCACCGATGTCCGTGCCGCCGTGCAGGCGCCAGGTGTACTGGGTGGGGTGGAAGCGCATGCCGAAGCCGCTGGTGATGCCTCCGGCGGCGGGCCATGCCCATCCGTTCGTGACGTTGCCGGGGTTGCCCCCGCCGCCACCGCCGGTGTTCCCTCCGCCGCCGCTGCTGGGCGGGGGCTGGTTGGCGGCCTGCTCGCGGGCGATGCGCTCCGCCTCGAGACGGCGGCGCTCCTCCTCGAGGCGCTGCCGCTCACGCTCGCCGGCCTCGTAGTCGGCCTGCGTCGCGGCGCGCTTCTCCTCGAGCACCTCGATCTGGGCTTCGAGCACGGCCTGGTTGTCGAGCTGCTCCTCGAGTGCGGCCTCTGCGGCGGTCGCCGCCTCCTGCGCCTCGATCATCGCCTGCTCGGCCTCGATCTTGAGCTGCTCGCGCAGCTCGGTGGCGAGGTCGGCCTGCTCGCCCAGCGACACGGCGGTGTTCCGCTTCTGAATCGCCTGGACGTAGACCTCGCTCGACTTCTCGCTGAGCTTCTCGTTGATGCCGAGCGAGTCGAGCAGGTCTTCGGCGTTCTCACCGTCGACGAGCAGCTCGAGCGTCGGGTCGAGCCCGCCGTTGCGCACGAACTGCGAGACGACGACGGATGCCTGATCCTCGGCTGCGTCGGCTTCGGCCTCGGCCGTCTCGGCCTGAGTCCTCAGCTCCTGCGCGCGGAGCGCGGCCTCCTGGTACGCCATGTCGGCGTCCGCGAAGGCGGAGCCCTTCTCCTCGGCGATCCGCTGGGTCTCGGCGACCTGGTCCTTGAGCTGGGCGAGGAGGTTGCGCAGCTCCTCCATCTTCGCCTTGGCGGCGCTCTCGTTGCGCTGAGCGGCCTCGACCTCGGCCCAGGTGGGGTAGTCGGCGGCGAAAGCGGGGGATTCGGCGGTGCCGAGGATGGCCGTCGTGAACGCGGTCGCGAGGACGGCGACGGATGCGGCGAACCGCATCGTGCGTCTCCGAACGCGCGCACGCCTGCTGGTCTTGTCGGCTGTCGCCACTTTCTCCCCGCCCGTCGTGGTGACTCCATCAACGCCAGTCACACAGACAACATCGATCACAATAGCAACGGATGCCCGTTTTGCCTCCCCCAATGCGGGGGAGATTCCAGCGATCGAGCCGACGCTAACCGGGCAGACGGCATCCGCAGCGCTTCTTCGCGGACTGTCGCCGCATCCGCCGGTTTGGCGAAACCGCCTGTCGTTGCGTATGCTTTTCCCTCGGTTGCTATGAAGTCCTGGACTTCACGGCCCCATCGTTTAGTGGCCTAGGACACCGCCCTTTCACGGCGGCAGCACGGGTTCGAATCCCGTTGGGGTCACGCGACACACAATTGAATACGCAAGGCCCTGTAGCGCAGTTGGTTAGCGTGCCGCCCTGTCACGGCGGAGGTCGCGGGTTCAAGTCCCGTCAGGGTCGCTTCGTGAGGAGCCTCTTCGAATAGGAGGGGCTCTTCGCGTAGGAGCGGTCAGCCGCTTCCGGCTCTGTAGCTCAGTTGGTAGAGCGCACGACTGAAAATCGTGAGGTCACGGGATCGACGCCCGTCGGAGCCACCATCCGAAGCCCCGCCTCGTGCGGGGCTTCTTCGTTCCGGGCGGCGCCGTCAGCGCGTCAGCCGCGTGTCCGAGTCCTCCGGGGCGTGCGGCGCCGCTGAGGAGCGCCCCGCCGCGAGTAGGACGTGCAGGCCGAACGCCGCCCACACGGCACCGACGGGCAGACCCAGCAGCACGCGTTCGTCCTGCACGTTGACGACGAGGGATGCCAACGCGGCCACGATGAACAGCGCCGGCAGCCATCGGCCGGCTCTCTCGCCCAGCATCCCGATCCCCGCGACCAGGGTTCCGAGCACCGGGACGATCCTCCCGAGGGTGTCGGAGTCGTGGAGCCACCAGAGAACAGCGCCGTCCGAGGAGCCTCGGTTGACGATGAGCCCGAAGGTGAGCAGTGCCGCGCCGACGATGAGCAGCACGAGAGAGGCCAGCCGGAGAGGCCGTCGACGACCCTCCTGCCGGGAGGCGGTCGCGACGCTCAGCGCGAGCAGCAGAACCGAGACGAGCAGCACCCACGCGATGTCCTCGCTCTCGCGGTGGCGACGAACCCCGTCGAAGCAGGCCTCGCCCACGCATCCCAGAGGACGCACCGCGAGAAGGAGGGTGTGCACCATCCAGAGGGATCCGCCGAGGATCGCGCTGAGCCCGCTCAGCGTTGCAGGCAGTCGGTGAAGAGGCCGCATACACCGATCATGGCGTCGACGCCGCCGTCTTTCGACATCGCGCGCGGGCATCCGTCGGCCGCGTCGATGCCATCGCCCAGCGCCGTCTCCGAGTGTGCGGCTCTTCGTCGACGATTCGGCTGGATGTCACCCCGGCCCGTTGACGAATCCCCGATTCGTCAACGGAACGGGCGAGCGTCACGGCCTGCAGACCATCCGCAGCTCGAGTGCCGAGTCCTCACCCTCGGTTCAGGCGATCGCAGCCCTGAGGTCATCGCCGATGCGGGGCGGATGGGCCAGGAGTTCGAGCGCTCCCTCCCTGGTCGCATACTCGGGGAAGAGCACCGAGCTGAACTTGCCCTTCGGGTCGTACTTGTCCCGCGGCATCTCGATCGCCGACGCCTCCACGACCTGCGCGAGCGCCCGTCGTCCGCGCTCATCTGTGGCCGGTCCCTTCGACGACGCGATGATCGCTGAGACCTTGAGGCGATCAGCCTGCAGGATCAGCAGGATGTTCTTCCGCTTCGCCGGATCCACATGGTCGGCGATCAGGCGTGCGCGGTCGAACTCCTCGAACCGGGCCGTGCGCCCTCCTTGCTGGACGACCTTCTCCTCCAGACGAACCTCTGCAGGCCTCCAGCGGGACGCGAGCACGAGCGTCACGACGAGCGCGAGGAGGATGCCGAGTGGAAGGCCGATGGCGAAACGGAGCCAGCGCGGCTGAAGCCAGATGAGGACGAGCTCGCTCAGCTGAACCGCGAACAGCGGGGCCCAGATCCCCCACCTCGTCAGGGTGATCGCCCACCGTCGGCGGAGCGGCAGCTGGAACCGGACCGTCTCGCTCATCGACGTCACCCCCCTAGGCGACGATGACGTAACCGAGTGATCATCGGCAAGGCATTGCGAGACCAGCCCCCAACCCCCTACTCCGCCCGCACCACCCCGAGCCGGTACGCGAGGATCACCGCCTGCACCCGATCGCGCAGGCCGAGCTTCAGCAGGATGCGCCCCACGTGCGTCTTGACGGTCGACTCGCTGAGGTAGAGCGAGGCCGCGATCTCGCCGTTCGTCGCCCCCTCGCCGATGAGCTGGAACACGTCGCGCTCGCGGGCGGTGAGCGGGGCGAGCGCGTCGGCGGCCTCGGGGCGGCGGTCGGCGGCGAGGTGCGGGGCGGCGAGCTCGAGCAGCTTCGCTGTGATGCGCGGCGCGACGACGGCGTCGCCGCGGGCGACCGAACGGATGGCGTCGAGCAGCTCCGCAGGCCGGGTGTCCTTGAGCAGGAACCCGCTCGCCCCCGCCCGCAGGGCACCGAAGGCGTACTCGTCGAGGTCGTACGTCGTGAGCACGAGCACCTTCGTGTCGGGAACCATCGTCGTGATCCGGGCGGTCGCCTCGATGCCGTCGACGCCAGGCATCCGCACGTCCATGAGCACCACGTCGGGGGTGTGCCTGGTCGCGAGTTGCAGCGCCTCGGCGCCGTCGCCCGCCTCGCCGACCACCTCGATGCCCGGCTCGGCCTCGAGCACCATGCGGAAGCCCATCCGCACGAGTGCCTGATCGTCGACGAGCAGAACGCGCACCGCGTCGGTCATGACTTCTCCTTCCGGTGCAGCACGACCCGCACCCGCCAGCCGCGTCGCTCCCGCGGGCCCGCCTCGGCGGTGCCGTCGTAGAGGGCGGCGCGCTCCCGCATGCCGAGCAGTCCCCGGCCTCCGTCGACGAGCACCGCTGCGCGGCCGTCGTCCTCGACGAGCACCGAGACGACGTCCTGCGTCCACTCGATGCGCACCGTCACCTCGGTGACGTCGGCGCCGTGCCGCAGCACGTTCGTGAGCGACTCCTGCACGATGCGGTACACCGTCAGCTCGAGGGCAGGGTCGGTGCCCGATTCGCCGGTGACCTCCAGGGTCACGGGGAGACCGGCTCGCGCGAACTCGGCGACCAGCGTCGGCAGGTCCTCGGCGCGCGGTTGCGGCGTGCGCGCATCCGTCGACCCTGGGGTGCGCACCGCGGCGAGCAGCCGGCGCACCTCGCCGAGGGTGCGGCGCCCGGTCTCGGCGACGGCGACCATCGCCTCCTTCGAGCGGTCGCGGTCGGGGGTGGCGGCGGCGCCCTCTGCGAGCGCGATCATCACCGACAGGCTGTGCGCGATGACGTCGTGCATCTCGCGCGCGATGCGCTCGCGCTCCTGCGCGGAGGCGATCTCGGCCTGCTGGTCGCGCTCGCGGGCGAGCTGGGCTGCGCGGTCGAGGAGCGCCGCGACGTAGCGCTTGCGTCCTCCGACGTTGGTGCCCAGCAGGGTCGCGATGAGCATGAGAACGATCCACGGGATCGAGAGGTTCAGCCAGAGCACCGGACCCGAGAGGATCGGGGTGAGATTGCTTTCCGATTCGAACAGCACCTCGACGAGCCCGGTGATCATGCCGACCACCGACCCGATGGCGAAGGCGAGCCACGCGGCCCTGGATGAGCGGTACACCCCCAGCGCGTACACCGTGAGCAGTACGCCGATCGACTCGAGCGGCGAGTTGACGAAGGCGGAGATGAGGAAGAGCACGCACATGGTGCCGAACGCGATCCACGGGCGCACGCGCCGCAGCAGCACCGCGCCGACGCCGATCACGCCGAGCGGAAGGATCGCCTCGAGGGGCGGCAACGGCGCCTCGACCTCGGGGATGGCGTACAGCACGAGCCCCAGGACGAGCATCAGCAGGTAGAACCCGGCGACGAGTCCGTCGGTCACCCACGGATGCGACTGCAGGTAGCGACGCATCACCCCGGGCGCCGACGGCAACGCGAGGTCGCCCGGCCCCGCCGAAGCGGGAGCGGGCGACCGGGGCGAGGGCTGGATCAGACGTCCCTCCTGCGGAGGACGACGGCGCCGATCGCGAGGGAGAGCGCGGCCCAGCCGGCGACGACGGCCGCCGCGATGCCAGGGGCGAGGTCGGCGCCTCGAGGAGCCTCGGCTCCCGCCGGCAGCTCGGCCGGGATGCTCGACATCGCCGAGCCGGCGCTCGAGAGCAGGTACGGCGTCACGTCGACCATCCAATCGATCGACATGCTCAGCAGCGCGACGATCGTCGGAAGCACGAGCAGGATGCCGAGGGCGATCGAGATGGACCCCGCCGAGTTGCGCACCGCCGCGGCGATGCCCAGCGCGAAGACCGCGACGAGACCGAGGTAGGCCGCACCGCCGAGGAGGGCGAGCGCGAGCGGTCCGTCCAGGGGCGAGGAGACGCCCTGGCCGTCGAGGATGCCGTAGGTCGCGGCCCAGCTGCCGAAGCCGGTCAGGGCGCCGACCACGGTCACGGCGAGGAACAGCACCACTGCCTTCGCCCAGAGCACCGGCAGGCGGCGCGGCACCGCGGCGAAGGTGGAGCGCACCATTCCCGTCGAGTACTCCCCGCCGAGGCTGAGCGCACCGAGCACGGCGGCGATGAGTTGTCCGAAACTGAACCCGATGGTCGCGACGGTGAGCGCGACCTGCTGGGTCGAGGCGCCATCCATCTCGGCTTCGGCGAGCCCGAAGGTGCTCGCCATGAGCAGCGAGATGCCGAGACCCAGCACGACGATGAGGGCGAGCGACCATGCCGTCGAGCGCAGGCTCGTCAGCTTGATCCACTCGGAGCGCAGGACGCGCGGGAAGGTGACGCGGCCGCCGGTCGGCAGCGTGCGGGGGGCGGTGAGCGTGGTCATCGGGAGACCTCCTCCAGATCGGAACGGTACTCGACCTCGTCGGTCGTGAGGGTGAGGTAGGCGTCTTCGAGCGATCCGCTGAGCGGGGTGAGCTCGTGCAGCACGACGCCCGCGGCGGCAGCGGCCTCGCCGATGCGCTCGGGAGTCGATCCGCTGACCTGCGCGGCACCGTCGCCAAGCGCCGTGACGGCGATCTCGGGCGACGCGAGCACGGAGGCGAGGCGGTCGAGGTGGGGGCTGCGCACCCGGACGGCGGAGCCGTTCGCGCGGGTGATGACCTCGTCGACGGGAGCGTCGGCGAGCACACGTCCGCGGCCGAGCACGATGAGGTGGTCGGCGGTCTGCGCCATCTCGGTCATGAGGTGCGACGAGAGCAGCACGGTGCGTCCCTCGGAGGCGAGACGGCGCAGCAGCAGCCGCATCCATCGCACGCCCTCCGGGTCGAGGCCGTTGACCGGCTCGTCGAGGATGACGACGCCCGGGTCGCCGAGCAGCGCGGCGGCGATGCCGAGGCGCTGCCCCATGCCGAGCGAGAAGCCGCCGACCCGCTTCGAGGCGACCGACTCGAGGCCGGCCAGGCCGATGACCTCGTCGACCCGCTTGGTGGGGATGCGGTGGGTCGCTGCGAGCGCGAGCAGGTGCTTGCGCGCGGTGCGGCCGGTGTGCACGCCCTTCGCGTCGAGCAGCACGCCCACCTCGTGGAGCGGTGCCCGCAGGTCGCGGTAGTCGGCTCCCTCGACGGTGACGCGTCCGCTCGTCGGTCGGTCGAGGCCGACGATCATGCGCATGGTGGTCGATTTACCGGCGCCGTTCGGGCCGAGGAAGCCCGTGACCTTGCCGGGCTGCACGGTGAAACGGATGTTGTCGACGGCCGTCTTGGAGCCGTATCGCTTGGTGAGTCCCTCCGCTTCGATCACGGGGCACCCCTTCCTGTCGTGGTGTACCCCCACGGTAGGGAGAGGGGTGCTCGGCCCGCGTCCGCCTTGGGGAGCGAATCATCGTCACGATGTGGCACCTGGGTACTAGGCGACGAATCGGCGGATCGTCCGCCATGCGGCACGACGTGGCGCCGCATCGTTGACCAATCGCCGATTCGTCACCGGAAGGGGCCGCGGCGCGAGCGCCTAGATCTGCCAGTCGGCGGCCGAGGTGCGGGCCTGCGCCCGGGCCACCGCGGGCACTCCCACGAGGAGCGACTTCGGGGGCGCGTCGCGCACCACGACCGCTCCGGCGCCGACGATGCTGTCGTCCCCGATCGTGATGGGGCCGAGCAGCGTCGCTCCCGCTCCGATGACGACCCGGTCGCCGACGGTCGGATGCCTCTTGACGTGCTGCAGCGACGTGCCGCCGAGAGTCACCCCGTGGTACATCATCACGTCGTCGCCCACGATGGCGGTCTCGCCGATGACGACACCCATGCCGTGGTCGATGAAGAACCGGCGCCCGATCTGCGCCCCGGGGTGGATCTCCACTCCGAACAGGAAGCGCGCGAGCTGCGAGACGAGCCGCGCCGCCAGATACACACGGATGCGCCACAGCCGGTGCGCGAACCGGTACCACCAGATGGCGTGGAGGCCCGAGTAGAGCAGCCACACCTCGAACGCACTGCGCGCCGCCGGGTCACGGCGGCGCGCAGTGGCGATGTCCTCGCGAATGCTCAACTCAGTCGGTGAGGTCCTCGTAGAGGACGGTCGAGAGGTAGCGCTCGCCGTAGCTCGCCACGATGACGACGATCGTCTTGCCGGCGTTCTCGGGGCGCTTCGCGAGCTCGACGGCGGCGTGCACGGTGGCGCCGGACGAGATCCCCGCGAGGATGCCCTCCTCGGCGGCGAGGCGGCGGGCCATCGCGACCGACTGGGCGATGTTCACGTCGATGACCTCGTCGTAGACCTCGCGGTCGAGGATGGCGGGCACGAAGTTCGCGCCGATCCCCTGGATCTTGTGCGGGCCGGGCTGGCCGCCGTTGAGGATCGGCGACTCCTCCGGCTCGACGGCGACGACCTGCAGGCCGGGCTTCTGCTCCTTGAGGTAGCCGCCCGCACCGGTGATGGTGCCGCCGGTGCCGATGCCCGAGACGAACACGTCGACGGCACCGTCGGTGTCCTCCCAGACCTCGGGGCCAGTCGTCGTGCGGTGGATCGCCGGGTTGGCCTCGTTCTCGAACTGCTTGGCGAGGATCGCGCCGGGGGTGCTCTCGACGATCTCGTTCGCCTTCTCGACGGCGCCGCGCATGCCCTCGCTGCCGGGGGTGAGCACGAGCTCCGCGCCGTACGCGCGCAGCAGCATCCGTCGCTCCTTGCTCATCGTCTCGGGCATGGTCAGCACGACCTTGTAGCCGCGAGCCGCGCCGACCATCGCGAGCGCGATGCCGGTGTTGCCGCTCGTGCCCTCGACGATCGTGCCGCCCGGCTGCAGCGCCCCGGCCTTCTCGGCGGCGTCGATGATCGCGATGCCGATGCGGTCCTTGACCGACGACGACGGGTTGTAGAACTCGAGCTTGGCGAGCACGGTCGCCTGCGCACCGTCGGTCACGCGGTTGAGCTTCACGAGCGGGGTGCGGCCGAAGGCCTCGGTGATGGACGAGTGAATGCGGGCCACGGGAATGCCTCCGGAGGAAAGTGATGCGGTTGCATACAGAGTAGGACTTCTGCAGCGCGAGCTCGCTGTGTTACGGCGTCAGCTCATCCCGCAGCAGGACCTCCCCGGAGTCCTCGGCTCGCACCTCGACCGCCGCGATCTGCTGCAGGTCGACGCGGGTCGACGCGGTGAGCTCGACGTGGTCGCCGCCGCCCGCCTGCCAGGTCGCCACCGGGCTCTCGCCTCCCGCGCGATCGACCACCCAGAGGGCGTACCGCACCGGCCCCGCCGGGTAGTACCCCTCGTCGTCCTGCTCGTCGCTCTCGTACTCGCACCGCATGTCGATGCTGGTGCCCCAGTTCTCGGGGTGCAGCTCCACGAACGCGACGATGCCCCCTGCGGCTGCCGCCTGCAGCTGCAGATCGACGGATGCCGTCTCGCCGAGTGCGGACGTGACGAGAGGCACGCTCACCGCGAGCGCCGCGGCCCCGACCGCCGCAGCCGTGAGCACCGTGGCGACGGTGCGGCGTCGGCGACGGCGCGAGCGCGCCTCCTCGATCCGGGCGATGAGGTCGGCGGGCGGACGGAAGTCGCTCGCCTCCTCGGGGCTCTGCTCGAGAAGGGCGATCGCCTCCCCCGGCTCGACCTTGGCGAGCAGTCCCGGCAGCCCCGCGAACTCGGCGACCTGCTCTGTGCAGGCCTCGCATCCGTTCAGGTGCTGCTCGAACTCGCGGCGTTCGCCTGGCGGCAGCGACCCGAGCACGTAGGCCGCGGCCCACTGCTCGTAGTTCTCGTGCTTCGTCACCGCGTCACCCCTTTCTCCTGCAGGGCGAGGCGCAGCGCCTTGAGCCCGTAGTGCAGCCGCGACTTCACGGTGCCCTCGGGGATGCCGAGCTCTCGGGCGATCTCGGGAACGGTGCGTCCCGCGTAGTACGAGTGCACGAGCACCTCGCGGTGGTCGGCGGAGAGCTCGGCGAGGCTGTCGCGCATGACGATCGAGTCGAAGAGCGCGTCGGTGCGGTCGCGGCTGCGCTCGGGCACCTCGTCCGTGCCGAACTCGTACCGGGAGCGGGCGCTGCGCGCGTCGTCGATCACCAGATTGCGGGCGACCGTGTACATCCAGGCCCGAGGCCCGCCAGGCGAGGAGTCGAGGCTCTTCCACTTCGTCCACGCCCGCAGCAGGGTCTCCTGCACGATGTCGTCCGCCATGGAGCGGTCGCCGCAGAGGTGCAGAACGTAGCGCCACAGAGCCTGGGCGTGTTCGTCATGGAGCTCTTTGAGCATCCCCGACCTCTCGCGTGCCACCTGCACCTCCTGCCCCTACGACGAAACGTGCGGCGCGATCGTTCACGACGGGTTCGCGCCCGACGCCCACCGTTCGATCCACCGCACAGCGTGCGCGGTCATCCCCGCAGCGTCGACGAGGTGCGTGCGGGCGGAACCCACCGCACCGATGCTGCCCGCCCCTGTGACCAGGTAGTCCTTGACGATGATCCGGAAGAAATCCTCGGGCAGGCCGTCGAGCACCGGGTCGGAGGTGTCGAACTCCTCGACCCACCGCCATACGGTGCCGCCTTCGTCCGCGGCGAGGGGGTACTCGATGCGCGCCCGCCTCTTGCCCGGCACGTCGGCGAGGTGCTCGGCGTGGTGCAGCAGCGTCATGGTGTCGAGGGGAGCGCCGACCATGAGCACCCGGCCGCCCACGTCGACGAGGCGCGCGAGCGGCGAACCCTCCCCGTACCCGAAGTCGAGCGGATGATCGCGCGTCAGCTCGTCGGCCCTGGCACCGAGTGCCGCGATGCAGGCGCCGGGGTTGCCGCTCCTCCGCACGCCGAGCCGGGTGCCGATGGTCGACGCGAGGATGCCGTGCGAGCGCGACGCTCGTGAGGTCGCGGGATCGAACGGGGGGACGTGCTCCCGCAGGTCGGCGCGCACCGCGCCGCGGTCGTCCCACACGTCGGCACCGAGCTCCCAGTCCTGGTAGCTCAGGATCGTTCCGCCGGCGCCGACGACGTCGAGCAGCGCGTCGACGAAGGCGTCAGGGCCGCCGACGACCGTTCCGACGGCGCTGAAGGCGGCGTGCACCATGACGGTGTCGCCGCCTGCCACGCCGAGCCGCCTGAGGTCGGCGGCGAGGCTCGTGCGGGTGTGCCAGTCGCTCATGATTCCTCCCGAGGAGCCTCTCCCCCGACCGAGACGATGTCGTTCTCGTAGGCCAGGATGACCAGCTGCGATCGATCCCTCGCGTGAAGTTTCGCGAGCAGCCGGCTGACGTAGGTGCGCGCCGTCGACGGCGACAGGTGGAGCGCCGCGGCGAGCTCCTCGTTCGAGTCGCCGAGGGCCACCCGGCGCAGCACCGCGCGCTCGCGCTCGGTCAGGGCCTGCACGCGGGGATCGGGAGCCGGCCGCCCGGGTTCCGCCGCGATCCGCTCCATCACGGCCCTGGCCACCGGCGGCGCCAGCAGATGCCCTCCGCTCGCGACGGTGCGGATGGCGGCCCTGAGGTCATCCGGCTCGAAATCCTTGAGCAGATAGCCGGCCGCGCCGCTGCGGATCGCCTCGAAGACCTCGTCGTCGCCGTCGAAGGTCGTCAGCACGAGCACGCTCGTCCCGGCCAGGTCGGGATCCTGCACGATGCGACGGGTGGCTTCGAGCCCGTCCATGACCGGCATGCGGATGTCCATCAGCACGACGTCGGGCCTGTGCTGCCGCGTGAGGGAGAGCGCCTGCCGCCCGTTCTCCGCCTCGCCGACGATGTCGATGTCGGGCGCCATCCGCAGCAGCGTCGAGACCCCCGCGCGCACGAGCGGCTGGTCGTCCGCGAGCACCAGCCGAATCCTCTCGCGGCCGCTCATGGCGCCTCCGACCAGGTCGCCGTCACCACGAACTCGTCGCCCCGTCGTGCGGCGCCGAACTCGCCGCCGAGCGCCTCGACGCGCTGCCGCATCGCCGGGATCCCGGTGCCGTCGGCGCCAGGATCCGTCGGAACGCCGTCGTTGACGACGCGAAGGCGAACGCCCCCGTCGTCGGCCTGCGCCTGCACGGTGAGCCGGGTCGCCGAGGAGTGGCGCAGCGCGTTGCTCACAGCCTCCTGAGCCACCCGGTACGCAGCCGACGCGAGGCGCTCCGGAACGCCGTCCAGAGCCCACGCATGCTCGACGGCCACACCGCTCGAGCGCGCCGCGGCGAGGAGGCGACCGAGGTGCTCGGCGGACGCCGGAGCATCCGCCGAGGTCGCGGCGCGCAGCACGCCGACGGTCGCACGCAGCTCCCGCAGCAACCCGCTCGCCGCCCGCTTGACGTTCGCGATCGCCTCTCGGGCCTGCTCCTCGTCGGCCCCGATCGTCGCCTCCGCGACGTTGGCGTGGATCGAGACGAGGGTCAGCGAGTGCCCGATCGAGTCGTGCAGCTCGCCCGCCAGGGCCATCCGCTCCTCGCGCACGCGCCGCTCCGCGTGTAGCTCCCGCTCCCGCTCCTGCAGCGAGAGCACCCGCTGCTGCGCCTCCGCGGCCTCCCGCCGCAACCGCACCATGACGCCGAGCATGATCGCGCTCGCCATGAGCGCGAGGTGCGACACCAGCTCGTATCCGACGACGAAGCGAGGGTCGTCTCCCTCGGCGACCCTCGCAGCGACCGACACCACGACGAGTGCGCAGGCCGCGGTGGCGCCGAACAGGACGAATCCGCGTTCGGCGACGGAGAACAGCGGCACCACGACGAGCAGCGAGAGCGGGATCGCCGGGTAGCCGATCGCGAAGTAGGCGACGACGCCGAGGATGGTGACGATCAGCACGGTGCGCGGGTAGCGCCGACGGGCGAACAGGAGCAGCCCGAGCCCCGCGGCCCACGCGTAGGCGACCACGTCGGGTCCGCGCGTGCCGCCCTGATCCGCGCTGATGATGAAGGCGAGGGATGCGGCGACGGCGGCCGCGAGCGCGGAGTCCACGAGGACCTCTCGGGGAACACGCTGGCGGCGCATGCCGACAGGCTAGCCAACCGCTTCCCCCTTCGGAGTCGCCCCGAGGCGACCGACCATGTAGGCGTGAGGCGATCGGATCGACGCCTCGGCTCGGATTCCGGCCGGACGCGCTATCCGTACCGTCCAGGGCATGACCGAATCGACTCCCCTCTCCACCGCGGCCAAGCGCCGCCCCCTCGGACTCCCGCTGATCGGCCTGGTCGGGCTCGCTCTGCTCGCGGTGCCTCGTGTCGTGCTGCATGACCTCCGCCTCGTCACCGAGGAGCATCCGCTGACCTGGCTGCTCGCACTCGGCCCCGTCGTCGTCTGGATCGCCGTCGCTGTGGCGAAGCGGGTGCCGCAGCCCTTCCTGACGCTGCTCGTCGTCGGGGCGATCTACGGCGTCTTCCTGATGCTCAGCCACCTGCTCCTGTGGGATCAGCTGTTCGGCGACCGGGTGCCCGATCTCGGCGGCCCCGCCGGCGAGATCGTCCCCCGCGTCGCCACCGCGTTCAGCAGCATCTTCACCGGCACTCTCGTCGGCGCCGTCGCCGGGCTCGCGGCCTGGGGCATCAGCGCCATTCTCAAGCGCCGTGCCGGCCAGTAGCCGTCCCGCCGTCGCCGCGGTGCTGTCAGCGGCCCTGGCCGCGGCCGCGCTCACCGGCTGCTCGGGCGAGCAGCAGCCGACGGTCGTGGACACCTCGGGGCGGATCGAGTTCTCGCGCCCGCTCGTGATCCCGCCGCTCGACCGCGGAACGGTCGCTGAGGACGGCGTGCGCGAGTTCGACCTCATCGCCGACGAGGGCTCCCGCGAGTTCCGGCCCGGGGTCTCCACCCCGACCTGGGGCTTCGACGGCGACTATCTGGGCCCGACCCTCGCGGCGAATGTCGGCGAGCGGGTGCGCATCCGCGTCGACAACCGGCTCGCGGTGCCGACGACGGTGCACTGGCACGGCATGCACCTGCCGGCCCGGATGGACGGCGGCCCGCATCAGCTGATCGAGCCCGGAGGGCAGTGGTCGCCGACCTGGGTCATCGATCAGGAGCCGACCACGCTCTGGTACCACCCGCATCCGCACGGCGAGACGGAGGAGCAGGTCGAGATGGGCCTCGCCGGGCTCTTCCTGCTGGAGTCGCCGGGAACGGCGGCGCTCGGGCTGCCCGATCGCTACGGGATCGACGACGTGCCGGTCATCGTGCAGGACAAGCGCTTCACCGACGACGGCGGGTTCACGCTGCAGACCCGCGGGTTCGTCGGCTCACTCGGCGACGAGCTGCTCGTGAACGGCACCCTCGCCCCCTACCTCGATGTCACGACCGAAGCGGTGCGGCTGCGCCTGCTCAACGGATCGTCGGCGCGCACCTACGACTTCGGATTCGACGACGGCCGCTCGTTCGACCTGATCGGCACCGACGGCGGCCTGCTCGAGTCGCCGTACCGCACCGACCACGTGCAGCTGTCGCCGGGCGAGCGCGCCGAGATCGTGGTGCGGGTGAGCCCGGGGGAGCGTCCCGTGCTGCGGTCGAATCCGCCCGACCTCGGCATGCAGGATGTGCTCGCCGCGGTGAACGGAGGCGCGGACAGATTCGACGTGCTGCAGCTGCGCGCGGCGAACACGCTCGAACCGAGCCCGCCGTTGCCGCCCGTGCTCGCCGACATCCCGCGACTCGACCCGATGTACGCCGTCGAGGAGCGCACCTTCGAGATGAACGGCCTGCAGATCAACGGACGCTCCATGGAGATGGACCACGTGAACGAGATGGTCGAGCTCGGCGCGCTCGAGGTCTGGGTGGTCGAGAACCGGATGGCGTTCCCGCACTCGTTCCACGTGCACGACGTGCAGTTCCAGGTGCTCGATGTCGACGGGCGGCCGCCGCCCCCCGAGCTCGCCGGGTGGAAGGACACCATCAACGCCCGTCCCGATGCGCGGTACCGGCTCATCATGCGCTTCGAGGACTACGCGGACCCCGAGACGCCGTACATGTACCACTGCCATCTGCTCGCCCACGAGGACGCGGGGATGATGGGCCAGTTCACGGTGGTCGAGGACGCCGAGGCCGCGACCTCGGAGCTGCAGCTGCCCGACCACGACGGGAGCCATTGACAGCCGAAAGCCGGTCAGCTGACGCTGCGCGACGCCTCCGTGACGGCGCTCGGCCGCGGCGCCGAACCTGCGGGCGCTGCCCATCGGCTGCCGGCCGAGGCGCGGATGATGTCGAGCAGCACCGCTCGGAACGCCGACTCGTCGACGAGCGGCGGGAAGACGTCGCCCTCGACCGATCGGGCTCGCTGGAAGACGACCCGGCCGGCCTCGGTGCTCGCCACGACCCGGCGGCGACGATCGCCAGGGTCCCCGCGCCGCTCGATGAAGCCCTGACGCTCCAGTCGCTCGATCGTGCGCGACATCGTCTGCGCCTCGACCCGGGCGGCTCGGGCCAGCTCCCCCTGGGGTGCAGGACCGGATTCGAGCAGGTGCAGCACGATGAGGCCCGCGTGCGTGAGACCCAGCTCGTCGAGGGCCTCGGTCCAGGCGTGCTCGACCAGCCGGGCGGCCGTGGAGAGCAGACGACCGGTCGGCCACTCCTCCATGCCGTCGCTCATGGGGGACAGCCTAGATCGGAGCAGACCGGGGCAGACCCGCCCGCGGCCTCACAGCTCCCGGTCGGGCACGTCGAAGGTGTTGCAGGCGGTCACGCCGCCCTCGAAGCCGGTCTCGAACCAGTGCTGCCGCTGCTCGCTCGACCCGTGGGTCCAGCTCTCGGGCGAGACCTGCCCGCTCGTCTGCTCCTGGATGCGGTCGTCGCCGATGGCGGCCGCCGCGTCGAGGGCATCGCGCACGTTCGCCTGCGTGATCGGCTCGAGCAGCGTGTTGCCGTTCGCGTCCTCCGTCGTGGAGGCGGCGGCGGCCCACGCACCGCCGTAGCAGTCGGCCTGCAGCTCGATGCGCACGGCGTCGGAGGTCGGTCCGGTCTCCTGCTGGTTCGCGGACTCGAAGACGCCGCTGATGTTCTGGATGTGGTGGCCCCACTCGTGCGCGATGACGTACATCTCGGCGAGCGGTCCGCCCTGCGCGCCGAAGCGCGACCGCAGGTCGTCGTAGAAGCCGGTGTCGATGTAGATCGCCTCATCGCGCGGGCAGTAGAAGGGACCGACCGCGCTCGTGGCGCCGCCGCATCCGGTGTCGACCGACTGCTCGAAGATGAGCGTCTGCGAGGGGTTGCGGTACTCCACCCCGATCGAGGGCGCCTCCTCGGTCCAGAATTGCTCGAGCGAGAGCGCAGCGCCCGCCACCCGGCAGTCGACGTTCTCGTTGGCGTCTTCACCGGTGCGGCACTCGCTGAGCTCGGTGCCCTGCGGCGCCGGGGCGCCGCCGCCACCGCCGCCGAAGAACCCGGAGAGATCGACCCCGGTGAACTGGCCGATCAGGAAGATCGCGAGGATGCCCAGGATGCCACCGCCGCCGCCGATCGCCGCACGGCGCCCGGTCGATCGGCGCACGTTGCTGCCGCGGATGTTGGCGTCGTCGTCGAAGGTCACGTCGTCACGGTAGCCCCCGGATTGAGGGCGGCACCCGGACTTGCGCGGGCGGCCGGGTAGTCGCTACCGGGCCGTCGCCACCGCGATCTCCCGCACGTGCCCGATGTCGGTGCCGCAGCATCCGCCGAGCACGCGCAGCCACGGCATCCGCTTCCGCAGCGTGGCGTACCGCGCACCCAGATCGACCGGGTCGCCCGCGTCGAGTTCCTCGGCGGCGTCGAGCTCCGCGTGGCTCATGCGGGACGCGTTCGAGCGCAGCCCGCCGACGCGGCGCGTCCACGTCTCGCCGCTGAGCAGCTCCTCGGGCAGGTGCGTGGGGTGCGCGCAGTTGACCATGTAGAACGAGGGGTAGGAATCGGTCGCGCGGTCGACCGTCTCGATGGCCTCGCGGAGGGAGGAGCCGTTGGGCAGACGCCCGTCGGTCTCCACGGTGAACGACAGCACGACGGGAACGGCCGCGTCCCTCGCGGCCAGCGCGATGCCGATCGCCTCCTCCGGGTAGCTGAGAGTGAGCGCCGACACGAAGTCCACCCCCTCCTCCGCGAAGAGCCGGATCTGCGTGCCGTGGTAGCGCTCAGCCTCCTCCGCGGTCTGCTGGTCGCCCGCGATGTAGCCGTCGCCGCGAGGCCCGACCATCCCGTCCACGAGCACGGGCACGTCCAGGAAGTCGTCGCGGATGCGGCGCGCGAGCGCCACGGCAGCGCGGTTCACCCGCTCGAGCTCCGCGGCGTCGTAGCCGAGCCGCTCGGCCCAGTCGGGGTTGGCCCGCCAGGTGGCGGTGTCGAGCACCAGGCCGGTGCCGAGCTCGCGGGCGAGCCCCGCGTGGCGTCGGTAGTAGCGCTCGAGAGTGTCCGTGCCGTCGGCGGACCGGTACAGCTCGCACGCGGCGAAGTGCGGCAGGTCGATGTCCTCCTGGAAGACGAGGACCGTCTCGAGGCCGCCGTCGGTGAGGTAGATGTCGCGCTCGCCGGTGAGCTCGATCGTGGTCATGGGAATCCTCTCTGGGGTCCGGTTGGAAACCGATCCTGGAGAAAGGACGAGCCGAAGGGAAGAATCGTTCACAGATTCTCGCTCCCGTTGTCGATCTCGGGCGCACCCCATCCGTAGCAGGGGTAAAGAAACCTCCCGGAAGGAGCGGAACATGCAGTATCTCTTCCTCATCGGCTCGGCCCCCGACGCCCCCGCCGAAACAGAAGCCGACGACGGCCCCACCATCGAGGAGTGGGCTCGGGAGGTGTACGAGGAGCGCGGCGCGGGCAAGATGGGCGACCGTCTGCGTCCGGCATCCGAGGCGACGACGGTGCGCATTCGCCGCGGCGAGACCCTCGTCACCGATGGCCCGTTCGTGGAGGGCTCCGAGTACATCGGCGGCTTCGACGTCATCGAGTGCGAGAACCTCGATGAAGCGGTCGAGATCGCCGCGAAGCATCCGATGGCCCGGCACGGCCTCATCGAGATCCGACCGGTCTGGTCGCTCGGTCTGTGACCTCGGCCGCCGAGGTGCGCGCGGCCGTCGCCGCGACGCACCGGAGCGACTGGGCACGGATCGTCGGGGGGCTCATCCGCTTCACCGGTGACTGGACGCTCGCCGAGGACTCCGCCCAAGAGGCGTTCGAGACGGCGCTGCAGCGCTGGGAGCGGGACGGGATCCCTCCCGCTCCCGGCGCGTGGCTCACGACGGTCGCCCGCAACCGTGCCATCGATCGGATGCGGCGGGTCGCGACCGAGCAGCGGGTGCTGCGGTCGGCTGCGGCGCTCGACCCCGCCGAGCCCGATGCGGATGACGACCGCCTGCGCCTCCTCTTCACCTGCTGCCACCCGGCCCTCGGCTTGGAGGCCCGCGTCGCCCTGACGCTGCGGTCGGTCGCCGGCCTCACGACGGCGGAGATCGCGCGCGCGTTCCTCGTGCCGGAGCCGACGATGGCGCAGCGGCTCGTGCGTGCGAAGGCGAAGATCGCGCACGCCGGCATCCCCTACCGGGTGCCGCCGCCCGAGCTGCTCGGCGAACGGCTGCCCGGAGTGCTCGCCGTGCTCTACCTCCTCTTCACCGAGGGCTACTCGGCCACGTCGGGCGACGCGGTGGTTCGTGAGCCTCTCGCCGAAGAGGCCATCCGCCTCGCCCGGCTGCTGCGGGAGCTGATGCCCCGCGAGACGGAGGTGTCGGCGCTGCTCGCCCTGATGCTGCTGCACCACGCCAGGCGGGCGGGGCGGATGGGCGAGTCGGGCGACGCGGTGCCGATCGACCTCCAGGATCGTGCGCTCTGGGATGCTGTGGCGATCGACGAGGCGGTCACGCTGCTGCGGCGCAGCGGCAGCCGCGGGCCGTACGCACTGCAGGCGAGCATCGCCGCACGGCACGCGACGTCGCCCTCATGGGAGGCGACGGACTTCGAGGGCATCGTGAGCGACTACGACGCACTGCTGCTGCTCGAGCCTTCTCCCGTCGTCGCGCTCAACCGCGCGATCGCGATCGGCATGGCGGATGGCGCCGCCGCAGGCCTCGACGCGGTGCGGCAGGTCGCCGATGCGCCGCAGCACCTCGCGCTGGCGGCCGAGGCCGACTTCCTCCGCCGCTTGGGCCGACGTGAGGAAGCCGCAGCGATGTACCGGTCGGCGATCGCGGTGGCGCGCACCGCACCCAACCGGCGGTACTTCGAAGCGCGGTTGAGAGAGGTCGAGACCTGATGCGCGTCAGAGCTCGTTGGGGTTCCGCAGCGCTCGGGTGACCCGCTCCCGGATGCCCTGCGCGGGCGGCTCGTTGTAGGCACCAGCCTCCTCCTGGCCGGAGAGGCGCTGGATCGCCGCCATGATCGCGTCGGTCGCCTGCCGCCTGGCCCTGCCGCTCGACGCCTCGCCGAAGACGCTGACGTCGATCGGCTCCCCGAACTGCACCGTCACCTTGGCGCGGTGCAGCTTGCGCGATCCCACCGGCTGCAGCTTCTCGGTGCCGGTGAGGGCCACGGGCACGACGGGCACTCCCGCGGTGAGCGCGAGCCACGCGACGCCCGTCCGCCCCTTGTAGAGACGACCGTCGAGCGAGCGGGTGCCCTCAGGGAAGATCGCGAACGCGCGGCCCGAACGCAGCACCTCGAGCCCGGTGTCGAGCGCGTCCTGGGCCGCCTGGCCCGCCCCGCGCACGACCGGCACCGCCCCGACGCCGGTGAAGAACATCCGCGAGATCCCGCCGCGTAGGCCGCGCCCGGTGAAGTAGTCGGACTTCGCCAGGAACGAGACCGACTGCCGCGCGACGAGCGTGATGACGACGCTGTCGATGAACGAGCGGTGGTTGCTCGCGAGCAGCACCGCGCCGCGCTTCGGCACGTTCCGGCGCCCGACGATGCGGGGGCGGAAGACGAGTCGGGCGAGCGGGGCGAGGATCAGTCGGGCGAGGAAACGGACCACGGATGGCTTTCGATCGGGATGAACAGCCTATCCAGGCCCGGGGAATGCCAGCGCGCTCCCGGACGCTGTTCCTAGTCAGGACCGACGACGAAAGGGGAACCCGTGGCGACTCTCGAGCTCACGACCGAGGCCTTCGAGGACACCGTGACCGCGCCGGGCATCGTGCTCGTCGACTTCTGGGCCGAGTGGTGCGGCCCGTGCCGCATGTTCGGCCCCATCTACGAGCAGGCCAGCGAGAAGAACCCGGACATCACCTTCGCGAAGGTGGACACCGAGGCCGAGCAGGCTCTCGCGCAGGCTGCCGAGATCCGCTCGATCCCCACCCTGATGGCGTTCCGCGACGGAGTGCTGGTGTTCCGTCAGCCGGGCGCCCTGCCGGGCCCGGCGCTCGAGCAGCTCATCGGCGCCGTGCGGGAGCTCGACATGGTGAAGGTGCACGAGGACATCGCCGAGCGTCAGGCGAAGCAGCCGGCGGACTGACCCGTCGGGTCATGCCGGCACCTGGCCGGGCCGGTCAACCGACCGGCGTGGCCTCCGCCGACTCTGCGACGAGGGCGAGCACCTGCTCGCCGTAGCTCTCGAGCTTCTTCTCGCCGACCCCGCTGATGCCGGCGAGGTCGCCGAGCGATGCGGGCTTCGTGGCGGCGATGCCGCGCAGGGTCGCGTCGCCGAAGACCACATAGGCGGGGACGCCCTGCGCTCTGGCCGTCGTCGCACGCCACTCGCGCAGCCGCTCGAAGAGCCCGGCCGCCTCGCCGGGCAGATCCGCGACAGCCGGCTTGCGGGTGCGCGCCGTGCTCTTCTCGAGGTCTCGCCGCAGCCGCACCTGCCGTGAGCCGTTCAGCACGGTGGCGCTCGCCTCGGTGAGAACGAGGGTGCCGTAGCCGTCGCTCGTCACGCCGAGCAGCCCCTGAGCGAGCAGCTGGCGCACGACCCCGCGCCACTCGGCCTCGCGCAGCTCGCCGCCGATGCCGAACGTCGTCAGCGCGTCGTGGCCGTACTGCTCGACGCGCGCGGTCTGCTTGCCGAGCAGGATGTCGATGATGTGCCCCGCACCGAAGCGCTGGTGGTGCTCACGCCAGAGGCGCACGACCGTCGAGAGCAGCTTCTGTGCGGGAACCGTGCCGTCCCACGACTCGGCGGGCGTGAGGCAGGTGTCGCAGTTGCCGCAGGCCGGAGCCCCGTCGGCGTTGCTGTAGTCCTGACCGAAGTAGGCGAGCAGCTGCGTGCGGCGGCACTCGATCGTCTCGCACAGCGCGAGCATCGCGTCGAGGTGCGCGCCCAGCCGCCTGCGGTGCGCCGCGTCGCCCTCGGACGAGTCGATCATCCGCCGCTGCTGCACGACATCCTGCAGTCCGTAGGCGAGCCAGGCTGTCGACGGCAGGCCGTCACGACCCGCGCGTCCGGTCTCCTGGTAGTAGCCCTCGACGCTCTTCGGCAGGTCGAGGTGCGCGACGAAGCGCACGTCGGGCTTGTCGATGCCCATGCCGAACGCGATGGTCGCGACCATGACGATGCCGTCCTCGCGCAGGAACCGCGACTGGTTGCGCTGACGCGTCGCCGAGTCGAGCCCCGCGTGGTACGGCAGGGCAGGGATGCCCTGCTGCGTCAGGAACTCCGCGGTCGCATCGACCGAGTTGCGGGAGAGGCAATAGACGATGCCCGCGTCGCCGGGGTGCTCGGTGCGCAGCAGGGTGAGCAGCTGCTGCTTCGGGTCGTTCTTCGGCACGATCCGGTACTGGATGTTCGGGCGATCGAAGCTCGCGACGAACTGACGCGCGTCGGTGAGCTGCAGGCGCTGCGCGATCTCTCGACGCGTCGCATCCGTCGCGGTGGCGGTGAGCGCGATGCGCGGGATCGACGGCCAGCGCTCGTGCAGCATCGACAGCCGCAGGTAGTCGGGCCGGAAGTCGTGACCCCACTGCGACACGCAATGGGCCTCGTCGATCGCGAAGAGCGAGACCCGGCCGCGGTCGAGGAGGTTCTGCGCGCTCTCGAGCCCGAGCCGCTCCGGCGCGAGGTAGAGCAGGTCGAGCTCGCCCGCGAGGAAGGCCTGCTCGGTCTGCCGGCGCTGCTCGGCGTCCTGCGTCGAGTTGAGGAATCCGGCGCGCACGCCGACCGCACGCAGCGCATCCACCTGGTCCTGCATGAGGGCGATGAGGGGCGAGATGACGACGCCGGTGCCCTCCCGCACGAGCGCCGGGATCTGGTAGCAGAGCGACTTGCCGCCGCCCGTAGGCATGAGCACGAGAGCGTCGCCGCCCGCGACGACGTGGGAGATGATCTCGGACTGCTCACCGCGGAACGCCTCGTAGCCGAAGACCCGCTGAAGAGTCTCGACGGCTCGGGGATCCATGAGTCGACAGTGTAGGCACCACCGATGACGCCCGCTTGGTGGTGCGCACGGCGCTGTGGAGCGCTCCGGCCTGTGGAGGCAGGGTAGATCGGCCCGCCAGCCGCCACAACCCCTATCCCCTCGGCTGGGGGCGGGCGACGCTGGATGGACGAGGAAGGAGCACCATGACGGATTCGATTTCCGGCGGCGTCAGCGACGCCGCGAGCACAGCGAAAGAGCAAGCAGGAGGTGTCGCAGGCGAGGCCAAGGACGCCGGAGCGCGCGTCGCCTCGACCGCCAAGGGCGAGGCGGGCCGCGTCGCGAGCGAGGCCAAGGGCCAGGCGAAGAAGGTCTACGCCCAGACGAAGACCGAGCTGACCGAGCAGGCGGAGGCGCAGCAGCATCGTGCCGCGACCGGTCTGCGCAGCGTCAGCGACGAGCTCCGCTCGATGGCGGACGGCTCGGAGCAGCAGGGACTCGTCGCCGACCTGGTGCAGCAGGCCGCAGAGCGCGCCGGCAGCACCGCTGACTGGCTCGACAACCGCGACCCGGGCACCCTGCTCGAGGACGTGAAGGACTTCGCCCGCCGCAAGCCGGGTCTGTTCATCGCGATCGCCGCTGGGGCCGGCCTTGTCGCCGGACGTCTGGTCAAGGCGCTCGCCGACAGCAACTCCGAGGAGGACGACAGCACCGCGTCCGTCGACACCTCGGCCGCCACGACCGGTGGCTACACCGACACGGTCGCCCCGGGCTTCGTCGGTGGCACGGCCAGCTCGGCATACACGGGCACGAGCGCCGAGTACGGCGGCGGTGCCGCGACCGGATACGAGCCCACCGCGGGCTTCCCCGAGACGCCGACCACCAGCCCGGTGCCGCCGCCCGCCACGACGACGAGCGACACCCCGATCGCCGACAGGCTGTCGGTGGACCGTGACACCGAGGTGCGGCCGTGACCGATCCCCAGCTCGGAAGTCCAGCGGAGAAGGCGGCGAACGCGTCGCTCGGCGAGCTCCTGTCTCAGGTCGCAGGTGATCTGTCGACCCTGGTGCGCCAGGAGATCGAGCTCGCCAAGGCCGAGCTCAAGGAGTCGGCCAGCCGCGCGGGCAAGGGCGCAGGGATGTTCGGCGGCGCTGGCGTCGCCGGGCACTTCGCGCTGCTGTTCCTGTCGCTCGCGCTGATGTGGGGTCTGGGTGAGCTCATCGGGCTCGGCTGGGCGTCGCTCATCCTCGCCGTCATCTACGGCGTCGTCGCCCTCATCCTCGCGCTGCAGGGCAAGAAGCAGATCGACCAGGTCAAGGGTCTCCCCCGGACGACGGAGACCGTCAAGAAGATTCCAGAAGCACTCAAACCGGAGGAGACACGATGAGCAACCCCGACGAGATCCGCCAGGAGATCGAACGCACCAGGGGAGAGCTCGGCTACGACGTCGACGCCCTCGCCGACAAGGTGCGGCCTTCGAGCATCGCCCACCGCCAGGCCGACAAGGTGCGCGGCGTGTTCGGCTCGGCGAAGGACGCCGTCTTCGGCGCCGCATCCGACGCCAAGTCGTCCGTGTCGTCGGCCGGTGGAAGCCTCGGTGACAAGGCCGGCCAGGTCGGCTCGACGGTCGCAGGCGCCCCCAAGGCCGCCGTGCGCAAGGCCGAGGGCCACCCCATCGCTGTCGGCCTGATGGCCTTCGGCGCGGGACTGCTCGTGTCGTCGCTGATTCCCTCGAGCTCGAAGGAGCGCGAGTTGGCTCAGTCGGCGAAGGAGGCCGCCGAGCCGCTGACGCAGCAGCTGACGGATGCCGCGAAGGATGCGGCGCAGAACCTCAAGCAGCCCGCACAGGAAGCCGCCGAGTCCGTGAAGTCGACGGCTCAGGAGGCCGTGCACAACGTCAAGGGCGAGGGCCAGACCGCCGCAGACGACGTGAAGCAGGCCGCGACGGATGCCAAGGACGCCGTGCAGGGCAGCGTGCAGTCGCAGAGCGAGCAGGAGCAGCCGCAGCAGCAGAGCAACCCGCCGTACCCGGGCGGCAGCTCTTACTGATCGGCTCCACACGAGAGAAGGCCCGGCGCTGAGGCGCCGGGCCTTCTCTGTGACCTCCTCGTCACGGTCCGGTCACGGGGATCTTCCGCGCGCCAGTCGATTCCCATGTCGACGTCAACCCGCTCCCCTGCAGCGTCGGTCAAGTGAAGACGTGCGAACTGTTCGGTCCGGCGAGCGTCATCGGAGGCGACGGTGTAGCCGGCGTCCTCGAGCGCGGTGACGACGCGGTCGACGGCGTCGGCGAAGTTGTCGGGGCTCACGTTCGAGGTGAAGAGATCGACGTCTTCGCTGAGTCGGTGGGTCACGCCGTGCTCGCGGATCGCGCCTGAGCCCGCGAGGGCGAAGCCGGTTCCGTCGAGTGCGCTGAGTGCGACGCGGGTTACCTCACGCTGCAGCTCGACGTCGTTCATGCCGGCACCCGCTCCGCGAGCTCCGGGAAGCGGCTCTCCCACTGGATGCGGACTCGTGCCGGCAGCGCGAGCTCCGGCCACACCTCGAGCAAGCGATCGCGGTTGAGAATCGCCACCTGGTCGTCGACGGTGCCCTCCTGCAGCACGGCCTCGTACGCCTTCAGGATCCCGCCGGCGCTGTCGAGGTTCACGATGCGCTCGGGTCCCCAGTGGACGGCGTGCGGCAGCTCGATCGTGCCGTGGGCGGGGCCGTGGAGCTCGTCGAGCGACTGCGGCGCGAAGTACGGCTTGTGGTCGCGGAGGAAGACGCGGCCGCCCTCCTGCTGCTGCGCGCGGAGACCGTCGCGGTCGGCTTTGGCGAGAGCACGTGCGACGGAGGAGGCACCGACGCCGAGGACCTCGGCGATCGTGGCGAGGCTCTTCTTCTCGGCGCGCATGCGCAGCGCTTCCGCCACCCGCTGCGGGGTCATCACCGAGGGCCGGCCGCCGACGCGCCCCTGGGCGCGGGCGTGCTCGAGGCCGCGGCGGGTGTTGTCGCGGATGGTGTCGACGCGCAGCTGCGCGAAGACGGCGACGATGCCGAAGAGGGCGCGGCCCATCGGGCTGGTCGTGTCGATCTCCGGCTCGGTGAG
Organism: Microbacteriaceae bacterium; assembly: GCA_031177985.1. Taxonomy (GTDB): domain Bacteria; phylum Actinomycetota; class Actinomycetes; order Actinomycetales; family Microbacteriaceae; genus JAPSJW01. The sequence continues at coordinate 47,501 of JAPSJW010000001.1, forward strand.
GCTGCGGATGTTCACTCCGCGGTCGTGCAGCTCGGCGATCGTCTGGATGGCCATGACCTCGCTGCCGGCGATTCGGTCGAGGGCCCGGATGACGAGGGTGTCTCCCGGGCGCAAGTAGTCGAGGCACGCGAGCCACTGCGGGCGATCGGCGATTCTGCTGGACTCGCTGCGGTCGACGAACACTCGGGAGGCACCGGCGGCGAACAGCTCGCTCTCCTGCGAGTCCGGGTTCTGCTCACGGGTGGAGACCCGGGCGTATCCGACGGTGTTGGTCACCCTTCGAGTTTACGGCCGATATGCCGAAAACGGTGGTAGGCGGGTTTCGGTGTGAATGAGTTTCGGTGCAGAGTTTCGGTGCATCGGCGCACGGCGCGTCGACACCCTGCCGACGTCACTCGATGGATGCACCGAAAACGGTCGTTATCGGTGCGGGCCTGCGGATCGCTGACGAACAGACAGAGAGGGCCGGCAACAGCCGGCCCCCTCTGCTCATTCCTGCAGCTCGACGTCGTTCACGCTCGGATCCGCCGCGCGAGGCTACGGACCTGTGGCACCCCCCGCGCTCGCTTGAACGTCGGCGGCCGCCCGTTCGGCGTTCGATCGGCTGTAGAACGCCTCCCCCGAAGCCGCCACCTTGTCACTCGATCGCCATGCTCGCCAACGCCACTGACCCGCACCGTCCTCGTACACCTCGTAGCGGGCACCAGACGCCCCGCTCTTGAAGCTCTCAGCGGCACGGGTCGCGTTCCCCGCCGACGGGAAGGATTCCCCTGCCCAGGCGGTCAACTCTCCGTTCTCCCCGTGCAGCCACCACGAAAACGATCCCCCATCCGTCGCTCCCGTACTGAAACTCCCGGCCATGTGATCACCGTCCTCCTCGGCGCGCCCCGATGCGGCCGACTCTCCGGTGAGGCCACCGGGACCACACGACACACTTCGAGCATTTTTTGCACCCTGCGCCTCGGTCAAGACGCGCTCTCTGTAGTTGTCGACGCGCGCCGAAATGACCGCCTGCGTGTCCCGGATAGGTGACACCAACGAAGCACAGCGCCCAGGCGTCCTAGGAAGCAAACCTCATTAAAAGGTAGACAAGTCCGTCCAGTAGGAGCACTATGTGGCTCGCAACCCGAGCACAACGAAGTGGGAAGGAGGTCTCTTGCGAAACGCCACGAATTCACGGCCACGCTGGAGGGCGCGCGTCGCTGCGGCCCTCTCAGCGGCGGCAGCCCTGGTCTTCATCCAGGCCGCACCAGCGATGGCCGACTACTACGACGGCGGGATGCCGGGAAAGACATTCAGCGTCCGGTACGTCGGCGTCAACACCACCTACACGACACACTTCAACACGGCGCGTAGCAACTGGAACGGGGCCGGAATCGGAGTGTCCATCACGACGAGCTCGAGCGCCTCGGCAACGATGACGGCCGGAAGTTACACGACTCAGAGCTGGTACGGCATCTACACACCTTCGTGCATCCGCGCCTGCCGGTCATTCTCGATCCAGCTGAACGCGCACACAATCACAAGGGACTCGCCGAATGTCTCCGCCTGGATTCGAAGCACGGCTACCCACGAACTCGGACATGCCTTGAGCCTCGCGGACAACCCGAACACGACCGCAATCAGCCTGATGAAGCACAGCCGCGACCGCACGGCGGTGCAGACGCCTCAGGCGTACGACCGGAACGAAGTAGTGAGGATCTACGGATGAACGTGAAAGCGACACCCATCCTGCTTGCCGCGATCGCGCTCACCGTGCTCAGCGGTTGCGCAGCCGGCACCACAGAGATCCAGGCTGACTACCCCGCCTACGACTCGATCCGCGAAGTTGGGGCTGCGTCAGACCTGGTGATCACAGGCGAAGTGGTCGACTCTCGTGTCGAGAACCTCTACCCCGATCGGGTCGACAGCGACGACCCGAACGTCAACCCACAATCAGGAGTACCCGAGGACGAGATCGACGACATCCCCCCGATCGTGATCACGGTATCGTCCGTTCGGATCACCGAAGTGGTAACCGGGAACGCGGCGCCGGGCGACGTCATCGAAGTCAGTCAGCTCGGCGGCGAGATCGACGGCCAGCGGATCGTGGAAGAGGACACGACCCTACTCGACACTCTCGACTCGACGGTTGTTCTCTTCCTCGCAGCGCACGAGGGAGCTCCGTACGACCTGGTGAACCCCGAGCAGGGCGTTCTCACGCTAAGCGGCGAGCAACTCCGCAGCATCGGGAGCGACCCGAGTCTTCGAGCTCCCGCCACGCTCGATGAGTTGCGCAAACTACTGAACGGCTAGAAGACGGAGAGAGGGGGGCCGCGGCCGCGTATGCGCCGCGGCCCTGTCTTCACTCTTCCTCCAACGTAGGACATTCGGTGTTCTCGGCCGAGGACGGGCGCAGCTGCGGCCGCGGCGTCTCGGTGAGTCGTTCGTGGCAGCTGGTGCATTCCCACCAGGCGAAGCGGCCGTCGCCTTCGAGGGTGAGCGGGGTGAGGCAGTCGGGGCAGTTCGGGGTGCCCCATTCGTCGTCCTCGAGGTCGCGCCAGGGAGGAGATGCGTCGACTCTTGTGGAGGAATCGTCGCCCCCAGCGACCCCGTGGATAGACTCCGGCGCATGCCCAGCACCTGGTCCGAGGACGCGGCGCGGTATCTCCTCCGCGTCGACCGCTGCCCCCGCTGCGGAGCGGAGCTGACCCCGGTCGGCATCTGCCCCCAGTGCGGCACCGACCTCGGCGGCGAGGGCGGCGAGCGATTGTGGGCGGCATCGCAGCGGGCTGCCGAGGCGATCCGCGCGCGGCAGGCGCTCATCGACGCACTGCCGGTGGCGAGCGTCGTGATGACGACGGTGCCGGCCGTTCAGCCGGCCCAGGTGGCGCACTCGATGCCGTCGGCGCCTGCCCCGGCCTACGCGTCCCCTGCAGCGGAGGGCCCGCAGTACTCCCACGCCCCTCAGCAGACCGGTGCGCCGCCCGCTGCGGCTGCGGCGCCGGCCCCGGAGGGGCGCATCAGCGTGCAGTCCGTGCTCGCGGTCGCCGGCGCCGGGCTCTTCGCCGTCGCCGCCTTCGTGTTCACGTTCCTGAACCCCGACCTGACCGACTTCGGCACCCGGCGTCTGATCACCGCGGGGGTGACCGTGCTGTTCCTCGCCGGAAGCTGGCTGCTCGCGAGCCGCCGCATCCGCTTCTCGGCCGAGGCGATCGGCGCGCTCGGCATGGTGTTCGTCGCGATCGACGTCTGGGCGCTCGGCGCCGACTCCACGCCGCCACAGGCCGGCTGGCTCTGGGCGGGGGCCGGCACCCTGGTGGCAGGCGCCGCTCTCGCGGCGCTCGGCAGCGTCATCCGGCTGCGCTCGTGGGTGTGGTCCGCTCTGATCGGCATCGCGGTCGCGCCGGTGCTCCTCTCCTTCGCGGCGGAGCTGGCCTGGGTGTCGGCCGTCGGCTGGCTCGCGGTGGCCGGCGTCGTGCTCGCCCTCCAGCTCCTGCTGCTGCCCGTGCTGCGGAGGCGGTTCGACTCGCCGCTGAGGGCGGATGTCGGAGCGCTCGCGGTGCTGCACGGCCTCGCCGGGCTGGCCATGGTCGCGCTGCTCCCCTTCCTCGAGGGCACCAATCTCACCCGCGTGCTGGGCGCGAGCGCGCTGCTCGCCGGCTACGCCGCGACAGCCATCGTGGCGTCGCGGGTGCTGCTCCCCGGCCTCTGGAGCTTCGTGGCGGGAGCCGCGGCCGCGGTCGCGGTCGCGATCCTGCCCCTCGCGATCGTCGGCCTCGACGCCGCCTGGCATCTCGCACTCGTGCCACTCGCCGCGGCCCTCGCCGCGGTGGCGACCGGTGCGGTCGAGCTGCGCTCGTCGCCCGGTCCCGCACCCGCTGGCCCCCGCATCGTCGCGGTGCAGGTCGGCGCCCTGAGCGTCCTCTTCACGGTGGCGATCCCCGCGGCGTTCTCGGCTCTGCTGCTCGCGGCGCTTCCCGCCCTCGAGGCGTTGCGCGCGGGCACCACCTCCGGTCTCGAGGACTCGCCGGCGGGACCGGCGGCGATGCTGGGCCTCGCGGCCGTGGCGATCGGCACGTCGTCGTTCGGTCTTCTCCTGGCCCGACGCAGACCGGCCGCGTCGCGCGGCTATCTGGTCGCCGGACTCTGGATCGCCGCCCTGCCGCTGCTCGCCCTCCCCGGATGGCTCGACCTGTCGCGCCCGGCCGCCGCTCTGATCGCGGTCGCGGTCGCGGTGCTCTCCGCCTCTCTCGCGCCGACCCTGCCGACCCCGGCTCTCCGTGCCCCGCTCCTCGCGATCGCGCACGCGCTGCTGCTTCAGGCGGCGCTGGTGTCGTGGGGCGACCAGGAGCTCGCGGTGACCCTCGGCATCGTGATCGTGGCCGCGCTGGTGCCGATCGTCCGGCTGCTGCCGGCACTGGCGCGCCCGTTCTATCTCGCGGGCGGCTACGCCTATGCACTCGTCGTGCTCGCCGCCGCCCTCGACCTCGCCGGGCTCGACCCGCTGCCGGTGCTGGCCCTGACGACCACCGCCGCATCGCTCTTCGCGCTGGCGGCCACGGTCACCGGACGCCTGTCGGCCGCCGGCTGGTGGGCGGTGCTCGCGGTGACGGCCGTCCCGTTCCTCATCGGCGTCGCGACGGTGCTCTTCGAGCGCAGCGGCTGGACCGCGCTCTCGACCGCGTCGATCTTCCTCCTCGCCCTCACCCTCCTGCTCTCGCGGCGCCGGGGCCTGACGGGCGCCGTGCGATCGGTGGCCGCGTCGCTGCTCGTCCCGGCGCTCGCGGTCGTGGTCATCACCCTGGGCGCTCAGCTGCTGGCCGGAAGCGCGTCTCCGGTGACCCTGCCGATCATCGCGACGATCGTCGCGCTGACGCTCGCGACCTCGCGGCTCATCGCCCTCGCGCTCGAGAAGCGCGGCATCGCGTCACCGGAGGTCGCGGCCGCACGATTCTGGATCGAGGCGTCGACCCTCGTCACCGCGGCCATCGCGGTGCTGCTCGCGCTGCTGCGCAGCGCCGCGGGCCTCGACACCGCCTTCGTCGTCCTGCTCGTCATCGGTCTGGGCGCAGCGCTCGCGAGCGTGCTCGCCAGGCGCCGCTACGGCTGGTGGGTGGCATACGGGAGCTTCACCGGAGCGCTCTGGTGCCTCTGGGCCCGGATCGGCGTCGACGTCGCAGAGCCGTACTTCCTTCCGCCCGCGCTGGCCGCGGTGCTCGTCGGCGCGGTACTCGTGGCACGGCGCAAGCCCGCATCCGCCCTGTTCGTCGCGGGACTCGCGGTGGCGATCGTGCCGACCCTCGTGCTGCTGGGAGTCGCGGGCCCTGGAGCGGGCACCGGCATGGTGCCGTGGCGCACCATCGGCCTGCTCGGTGCATCCGTCGTGCTGCTGACCGTCGGGTGGGCGGCCGGGGCGAGCGACGGCGCCCTCGGGCGCTGGTTCGCACCGGTGTCGCGTCCGCTGCTGCTCGGTGCGATCGTGTCGGCGGGCGCCGGGCCGGTGCAGGCCGTGCGGTGGGGGCTCGAGCGGGACTTCGCGCCCTTCCTCACGGTGGGCCCTGCGATGGGTCCGGTGCTCGTGCTGTCGATCGCCGCAGCGCTGCTCGCCGCGATCGCCGGTTCCCGGCTGCAGCGCAGCGCCCTGGGCAGCTGGCGCTATGCGCCGGCCCTCGTCTTCCTGGTGGTCGGTCCGTGGTCGGCGATCGAGCGCAACTGGTTCGCCATCTGGAGCCTGTGGGGGCTCATGCTCGCGCTGCTCGCGCTGGCGGTCGCGACGGTCGTGCTGCACCGTGCCAGAGCGCCGTTCCTCCCGCCGTTCTGGTTCAGCTACGCGCTCGCGTGGATCTCCGGCGTGGTCGGATGGGGTCCGCGCGACCTGCGCGTCGAAGTCTTCTCCCTGCCGCTCGGCCTCGCCGTGGTGGTCGCCGGGGTGCTCGCCTGGCGCTGGCGGGAGTCGTCGGCGGCGGCGCGCACGCTGGCGAACTGGCCGTACGGGTCGCGCTCCTCGTGGTGGTCGCTCGGCCCGGGCATCGTGCTCACCCTGCTGCCGTCGGTGCTGGCCACCGGCACCGACCCCGTGCTCTACCGGCCCATCATGGTCATCGCGCTGGCCCTCGTCGCGATCCTCGTCGGGTCGTCGCTGCGCCTCGCCGCACCGTTCCTGATCGGGCTCATCGTGCTGCCGATCGAGAACGTCGTCGTGTTCGCCGCCCAGATCGACCGGGCCGTCGGCGCGATGCCCTGGTGGATCACGCTCGCGACCGCCGGCGCGGTGCTGCTCGCGATCGCCGTCAGCGCCGAACGCCGCACCACGCAGGGCCGGGGCGTCGCCGCGCGGCTGCGCGAGCTGCGGTAGTCCGGGAACGACGAAGGCCGGGCCACCCTGAGGTGTCCCGGCCTTCGATGCGAGTCAGGCTCCGGCGAGCTCCGCGATGATCTCGTCGCCCGGGCGAACCTGGGTCCACTCGGCCTCGATCTCGGCACGGCTGAGCAGCTCCTCCATGCGACGGCGGCGGTTGCGCGCGACCAGGGTCACGACGATGCCGTCCTTGCCCGCGCGGCCGGTGCGGCCCGAGCGGTGCATGTAGGTCTTGTACTCGTCCGGCGCGTCAGCCTGGATGACCAGGGAGATGTCGTCGACGTGGATGCCGCGAGCCGCGACATCCGTGGCGACGAGGATGTTGACCCGCCCGTTGGTGAGCTTCTCCAGGTTGCGCGTGCGGCGCGACTGGTTGAGGTCGCCGTGCAGGCTCACCGCGGGGATGTCGACGTCCTCGAGGCCCTCGGCCACCTGCTCCGCGAAAGCGCGGGTGCGAGTGAAGACGAGCTTGCGGCTGTCGCCGCGCGACAGCTCCTCGAGGATGGCCGTCTTGTCGCGGTGGTCGATCAGCAGCACGCGGTGCTCGATCGTCGACGACTCCTGGTTCTCACCGGCGACCTCGTGCACGCTCGGCTCGACGAGGAACTCCTCGACCAGTGCGGCGACGCCGGAGTCGAGGGTGGCCGAGAACAGCAGCTTCTGGCCGCCGTCCGACGTCATCCGCAGGATGCGCTGCACCGGCTCGAGGAAGCCGAGGTCGCACATGTGGTCGGCCTCGTCGAGCACGGTCACGACGACCTCGCTGAGGTCGAGGTGACCCTGGCGCTCGAGGTCCTCGATGCGGCCAGGGGTGCCGATGACGATGTCGACGCCGCGGCGCAGCGCCCCGACCTGCTTCGCCTGGGGCACGCCGCCGTAGACCTGGGTCGTGAAGAGGCCGACCGCGCGGGCGATGGGCTGCACGGTGCGGTCGATCTGCAGCGCGAGCTCGCGCGTCGGAGCCATGATCAGCGCGCGGGGCTTGCGGCCCATCGCGCGGCGCTTGCCGCCGCCGTCCTCCATGAGGCGCTCGACGAGCGGCGCGCCGAAGGCGATCGTCTTGCCCGAGCCGGTGCGGCCGCGGCCGAGGACGTCACGGCCCGACAGGACGTCGGGGATCGTGGCTGCCTGAATCGGGAAGGGGCTGTCGGCGCCCAGCTCGGCGAGAGCGCGCACGATGTTGCCGCCGAGGCCGAGGTCGCCGAAGCTCACGCCCTCCGTGTCGGTCGCCTGGATGGCCTGAGCCTCGAGACGCTCGAGCACGACGTCGTCCTGCGGAGTGAACGTGCGCTCCGCGCGGTCGGGGTAGAACTCCGAGTCGCGGCGGGCGGGACGCTCGTCGGCGTCACGACGGGGACGGTCGCTGAAGTCACGACGGGGGCGGTCCGCGCCCGCGTCGCGGCGCGGCCGGTCGCTGAAGTCACGGCGCGGGCGGTCTGCGTCGAAGTCACGACGGGGACGGTCGTTGTACTCGCGGCGCGGGCGCTCGTCGCTCGATTCGCGGCGCGGGCGCTCGTCGGCGTCGCGACGCGGGCGGTCGCTGAAGTCGCGACGCGGGCGGTCCGCGTCGAAGTCACGACGGGGACGGTCGCTGAAGTCGCGGCGGGGACGGTCATCGCCCTCACGGCGGGGACGGCTGTCGCCGGAGTCGCGGCGCGGACGCTCGTCGGCGTCACGACGCGGGCGGTCGCTGAAGTCACGGCGCGGGCGGTCCGCGTCGAAGTCACGACGGGGACGGTCGCTGAAGTCGCGGCGGGGACGGTCATCGCCCTCACGGCGCGGGCGGCTGTCGCCCGAGTCGCGGCGGGGACGCTCGTCGGAGGTGCGGCGCGGGCGCTCGTCGCGCTCGCCGAAGGGACGGCGCGCCGGGCGCTCGTCCTTCACCCAGCCGCTCTTGCCGCGGGGGGTCCAGTCGGGGCGGCCGTCGGTAGAGGCGGGGGTGCGGTCGCCACGGCGGCCGGCATCCGTCGACCCGCCGCGGGCGGCGCGGTCGTCAGCCGTCCAGCGGCGCTTGGCGGGCGTCTCGTCGGGGCGGAACCCGCGGTGCTTGGGGCTGCGCGAACCCGCCTTGCGCGCGGAGGAGTCATTGGCGCGCGAAGACGCGCCCTTGTTGAAGGAAGGCATGTTTCTTTCCGGGAATTACAGGTACATGGCGGAGTGCGCACGCACTCCCGTCCCGGGCAGTCGTTGACCGAGGCCGTCATATACAGATGGGTCCAGAGCGAATGCTCTAAGACACGGCCTCGCGGGATCTCACAGAATTGCACGATCGAAACGATCGTCGTCCCGAAGCCGACGTTCCAGCATAGCCCAGTTCAGCTTGGCGGGCTAGGTTAACCCGGATGCCCAACCCGACCGTCGTGCGAATCGCCGCTGTGTGCGCGGCCGCGACCCTCGGGCTCGCCGGATGCTCCCCGCAGGGCACGACCGAGGAGGTCCCCTCCGAGTCGGAGGTGGTCTATCCCGTCTTCCAGACCGATCCGGACGTTCCCGTGCTCGAGGACGTGCCGTACACCGACGGCGTCGAGCCGCAGCTGCTCGACGTCTGCCTGCCGGTCTCCGACGACGCGGTCGGCCGCGGTCAGGAGCCTCGCCCCGCGATCGTCTCCATCCACGGCGGCAGCTGGCGTCGCGGCGACAAGGCCGCGGTGACCTGGCGCGGCATCTGCCAGTGGTTCGCCTCCGAGGGCTACGTGACGGTGTCGATCAACTACCGACTGGCACCCGAGCACACCTTCCCGGCGCATTTCGAGGATGCGACGGATGCGGTGCGCTGGCTCCGCGACGAGGAGCAGGTCGAGGCGTTCAACCTCGACCCCGACCGCATCGGGGTGTTCGGTGGCTCGGCCGGCGGCAACCTCGCCGCGCTGCTGGGCACCAAGGGCGAGGGCGACTGGACGACCGGCACCCGGGTCGCCGCCGTCGTCGACCTCAGCGCCCCGATCGACCTCACCGAGGCGGGCGCTCAGCTCGGCGGCCTCACCGACGAGTTCCGGCGGGTGCAGCTCGACTACCTCGGCTGCACCGATCTGCTCTGCGATGCCGCGCGGGAAGCCTCACCTAACTACTGGGTCGACGAGACCGACCCGCCCTTCTTCGTCGCGCACTCGATCGACGAGTTCGTTCCGCTCGAGCAGTCTGAGCACTTCGTCGACGTGCTGCGCGACGCGGGGGTGCGGGCGGACCTCGTCACGGTCGAGGGCACGGCCCACGCCGCAGCGCTGCTGACCGAGGACATGCAGGGCCGCATCGTCGCGTTCTTCGCCGAGACGCTGCGCGACCGGGTGGGGACGGTGCTGCCGTGAGGCGGATGCTCGTTGCGGCCGTCGCTGCTCTCGCTCTCGCCGGTTGCACCCAGCAGGCCGAGCCCGAGCCGTCGCCGCCCGTCCGCCCCGCCTTCACGGAGCAGGACGTCGTCTACCGCGAGGTCGACGGCGAGAGCATCGCGCTCGACGCGTGCCTCCCGGAGACGACCGAGCCCACCGCATCCGTGGTGCTCGTGCACGGCGGCGGGTTCGTCGAGGGCTCGAAGTCGCTCCCCGACTTCGTGAGGCTCTGCGAGCAGCTGGCGGATGCCGGCTTCGCCGCCTTCAGCATCGACTACCGCCTGGCGCCGGAGCACATCCACCCGGCGGCGCTCGAGGACCTGCAGTCGGCCATCGCATGGCTGCGGGAGCCGGAGCAGACGGAGCGCTATCTACTGGACCCGGATCGGATCGGCGCGCTCGGCGGGTCCGCCGGCGCCGTGCTGGTCAACATGGTCGGCACGATGGGCGAAGGGTCGACGACGGAGGGCTCCCGCATCGCCGCCGCCGTGAGCATCTCGGGGGTCGGCGCGTTCACCACCGAGCTCTTCGCCGTCGACGACGCCTACCAGGGGTACATCGACATCGGGCTGCAGTACTTCGGCTGCGTCGACGCAGAGGACTGCCCGCAGGCCTATGCCGCCTCGCCGGTGGACCATGTCGACCCGACCGACCCGCCGTTCTACCTGCTCGCCTCAGCGGAGGAACTGCTGCCCGAGCAGCAGTCCGAGGTGCTCGCGGCGGCACTCGAGGAGGTCGGGGTGGAGATCGAGCAGCGCGTCGATCCCGGTGACGAGCACTCGACGCAGATCCTCGACGAGGAGTACACGGCGGAGATCATCGCGTTCTTCGACGAGCACCTGGGCGCAGAGCAATGAAGCTGACCGTCGGCATCGAGTCGCCCCGCCGGGACGACCTGCTCGCCCTCATCCGCGCCGGCGACGAGTACGGCCTCTCGCTCTACCCCGCCGAGAGCTACTACGGCGTGGACCTCGAGGGCCTCGAGCGGCCCGAGGTCGCCTTCTTCGCGGCACGCCGCGACGGGGTGGCTCTCGGCATCGGCGCGCTCGTCGACCGGGGCGACGGCAGCGCGGAGCTCAAGCGGATGTTCGTCTCACCCGAGGCCCGCGGGCTCGGCATCGCGAGCGCGCTGCTGCGGGCGATCGAGCAGGCGGCGGCCGACCGGGACATCCGTCTCGTGCAGCTCGAGACGGGACCGAAGCAGCCCGACGCGATCGCTCTCTACGAGAAGCACGGCTACCGCCTGATCGAGAACTTCGGACCGTACGTCGGAGACCCCTGGAGCGTGTGCATGGAGAAGGCGCTCTAGGCCTTCGCCGCCACGCGTGCTCCCCGGCGCCGCGCACGCCGGCTCCGCCAGCGTTCCAGCAGCCCTTCGACGACGAAGTAGAGCGCCGGCAGCACGATGAGCGTCAGCACCGTCGACGACAGGAGTCCGCCGATGACGATGATCGCGAGCGGCTGCGAGATGAAGCCGCCGCTGCCGGTGATGCCGATCGCCAGCGGAATGAGGGCGAAGACCGTCGCGAGCGCCGTCATGAGGATCGGCCGCAGTCGGCGGCCGGCGCCGTGCAGCAGCGCTTCGCGCAGACTCATGCCGCGCTCCCGGTACTGGTTCACGAGGTCGACGAGCACGATCGCGTTGGTGACCACGATGCCGATGAGCATCAGCACCCCGATGAGCGACGAGACGCCGAGGGGGATGCCGGAGGCCGCCTGCAGGAACACCGCCCCCGTGGCGGCGAACGGCACCGACACGAGCAGCAGCAGCGGCTGGATGAGCGACCGGAAGGTCGCCACCATGACGACGTAGACGATGAGGATCGCGACGAGCAGCGCGAGGCCCAGCTGCGTGAAGGCGTCGGCCTGGTCGGCGGTGACGCCGCCCAGCTCGGCGGTCGCGCCGTTCGGCAGGTCGAGACCGTCGACCGCCTGCTGCACCTCCGTCGAGGCGAGGCCCACGTCGTCCGAGCCGGGCGTCACGGTGACGGTCGCGCTGCGCAGACCCTGGATCGTGGTGATGCTCGCGGGGCCGTTGACCTCCTCCACGGAGGCGAGGTCGGTCAGCGGCACCGGCCCCAGCGCCGTCGGGATGGAGAAGGCCCGCAGCTCCTCGAGGGTCTGGGGCGCGGTCGGGTTGTCGATGTAGATCGACAGGGTCGTCTCGTCGAGGACGACCGATCCGGTCGCGCTCGGGTTCATGGCCTCGGTGACGATGCCGCCGACGGCGACCTCGCTGAGGCCCCGCTCGGCAGCGGCCGCACGGTCGACGACGATCGCGAGGAACGGCTGCGTGTCCGCGAGGTCGCTCGTGGCATCGGCGACCACGTCAAGGTCCTGCACGGCATCGACGACCGCCTCGGCCGCATCCGCGACGTCGCCCTGGTCGTTCCCGGTGATCTGCACCTCGATGTCGCTGGAGGCGAAGCCGCCGCCCGCCGCCGAGAGGGTCAGGTCACCGGCGTCGATCTCCTCGAGCTCCTGACGGATGCGGTCCTGCAGCTCCACCTGGTCGACGTCGGGGTCGGTCGTGATCGAGAACGTGGTGTCGCCCCCGCCGAAGAACGCGGAGCGCACCGAGCTGCCGCTCGAGCCGATGGAGGCCTGCACGATGTCGACGCCCTCGATGTCGCGCAGCACGTCCTCGACGATCGTCGCCTGCTCGTCGCGGAACTCCAGGCTCGCGCCGTTCGGGAGCGACTGCCTCACGGTGACGGTGTTCTGCCCGGAGTCGCCCAGGAAGTTGGTCTTGAGAGTGGCAGCCGCGGGCACCGTGAGCGCCAGCACGAGCACCGCGCCGAGCAGCGTGAGCACCGGGCGGGCGAGGGTGAACCGCAGGATCGGCAGGTAGCCGCGCTGCAGCGCCGTCGGCTTGTCGAGCTCGTGCTCGGCATCCGCCGCCTCGGGGGAGTCGGCGTGCTTGTGGACGCGGCTGCCGAGGAACCAGTAGGCGAGCACCGGCACGATCGTGAGCGAGACGAAGAGCGAGGCGGCGAGCGCCAGCGTCACGGTGAGGGCGAACGGGCGGAACAGCTCGCCCGTGATGTCGCCGACCAGGGCGAGCGGCAGGAACACCGCGACCGTCGTGACGGTGGAGGCCGTGACCGCACCCGCGACCTCGCGCACGGCGGTGAGGATCGATGCGCGCTTCTCGCCGCCGCGGGCGAGGTGCCGCTTGATGTTCTCGATGACGACGATCGAGTCGTCGACGACCCGGCCGATCGCGATGGTGAGTGCGCCGAGGGTGATGATGTTGAGCGTGTAGCCGAAGGCCAGCATGCCGATGAAGGTGATCAGCACGGATGCGGGGATCGAGATCGCCGTGACGAGCGTCGAACGGATCGACAGCAGGAACACCAGGATGACGAGCACCGCCATCGCGAGGCCGAGCAGGCCCTCGGTGGCGAGGGACTCGATCGACTCCTCGATGAACGGAGCCTGATCGAAGACCACGGTGAACTCGGTGCCCTCGCCGATCGCCTCGGCGAGAGCGGGCAGCTCCTCGTTGATGAGCTGCGAGACGGCCACGGTGTTGGCGTCGGGGGTCTTCGTGATGGCCAGGGTGAGCGCCGGCTCGCCGTTGACCCTGGAGATGCCGACGGCCGGGTCGTCAACCAGGGCGACGTCGGCCACGTCGTCGATCGTGACGACAGGCGCAGCGGCCGGAGGAGCATCGGCGGCAGGCGGACCGGTGGCCGGAGCCTGCGTGTCGGCCGTTCCGAGCAGCGGCAGCGCTGCGATGTCCTCGACGGCGCGCAGCCGCTCGCCGGCCTGCACGATGAGCGTGCTGTCGTTCTCGGTGATCTCGCCGGCGGGCAGCAGCACCCCGTTGGCGTCGAGCGCGTCGCGGATCGACGTCGTGCTGAGGCCGGCCGCAGCCAGGGCGTCAAGGTCGGGAGTGATCGTCACCCGCTGCCCGGTGGTGCCCAGCAGGCTCGCCTCGCGCACACCCTCGAGCTGCTGGAGGTCGGTGACGGTGCGCTCGAGCTCGGTGGAGAGGTCGCGCTGGTCGAGGTCGCTCGTGACGGCGATCTGCAGCACGGGGAGATCCTCGATGCTGCCGGTGATCACCTGCGGGTCGACGTCATCGGGAAGCTGCGACTCGATCCGGTTGATCGCCAGCTGCACCCGCTGCTCGGTCGTCGTGAGGTCGGTGCCGAACTGGAAGCTCGCCGAGACGCTCGAGAGATTCGCACTCGAGGTGGCGACGGTGTCCTCGAGTCCCTGCACCCCCTGCAGAGCGGTCTCGATCGGGGTCGACACGTCCTCGTTGACGACCTCGGGGCTCGCGCCAGGGTAGTTCGTGATGACCACGAGCTGCGGGAAGGTCACCGACGGGATGAGCTCCTGCCGGAGCGAGGTGAGCGCTATGCCGCCGAAGATGCCGATGACGATGGTGACGAGGGCGATGAGGGCACGGTTGCGCAGGCTGAAGACGGCGAGGAGGTGCACTCTTCCGAGTATGACGAGCGAATGCTGAGAGTTCGTACTCCTTCAGGAGTAGACGCCCGTGCGACGCGGATCGGCCGCGCATCCGCCTCGGCGAGCGTCAGACGAGCATGAACTCCGGGGAGTTCGGCTGCTCCGCCACGGGCGCGAGCGCCACCCGCCGCCAGGCCCCCGCGAGCAGGTCGACGGCCCGGTCGGTCTCCTGGGCGGAATGGCTGAAGGGGATGCGCAGGAAGCGCTCGAAGAGCCCATCCACGCCGAACCGCGGACCGGCAGCGAGCACGAGGCCCTCGTCTCGGGCCGCGAGCACGAGCTGCGAGCTCACCGGAGCCCCGAGCCCCACCCACATGGTGAGCCCACCGGCGGGGTGCGGCACATCCCACTGAGGGAACCGCTCGGCGAGGCGCCGCTCCAGGTGGGCGCGGCCGGCCCGCAGCAGCTCGCGGCGCTGGTCGAGGATCGCGTCGTAGTCGGTGAGCAGCCGCGTGACGATGAGCTGCTCGAGGATCGGCGTGCCCAGATCGTTCGCGAAACGAGCGCGCACGAGGCGCTGGATGAGGTTGCGATCCGCGCGGATCCATCCGACGCGCACCCCGCCCCACACGGTCTTGCCCACCGAGCCGACCGTCACGGCGGTCTCGACCATCGAGGCGTGGGCGGCGAACGGGAGAGTGGGCGACGGATCGTCGATCGAGAGCTCGGCCATCGTCTCGTCGGCGACGAGCACCGTGCCGTGGCGGGCGGCGAGATCGAGCACCCAGGCGCGCTGCTCGGCATCCATCGATCGCCCGGTGGGGTTGTGGAAGTCGGGCATGAGGTAGCCGAGCGCGGGGCTGGTGCGCTGGATGGCCTGCTCCAGCATCCCCTCGTCCCAGCCCTGGTCGTTCGTCACCGCGACCGGCACGAGCCTGGCCCCTGCGCCGCGCAGCGCCTCGTAGGCGTGCGGATAGCTCGGGCTCTCGACGAGGGCGCGGTCGCCGCGGGAGAGCAGCGTGCGCGACAGCAGGCCGATGGCGTGCTGGGCCCCGATGGTCACCATGACCTGGTCGACGTCGGTGGGCAGGCCGCGGGCGGTGTAGCGGTCGGCGATCGCCTGCCGCAGCACGGGCAGGCCGATCGGGTCGAATCCCGAGTGTCCGAGGTAGGCGGGCAGCTGCTCGGCGGCCCAGGTGGCGGCATCGAGCAGCGCCGGGGTGGGCGGCAGGGTCGCCTTGCTGAAGTCGAGGTAGTCGTTGTACTGGATCTCGAGCGGAGCGGCGGCACCGTGCGGCATGCGGGCGACGCTCCCCGAGCCGCGCACGCTGTGCAGGAATCCGCCCTCGCGCAGCTCCGCGTAGGCCGAGCTCACGAGGGTGCGACTCACGCCGAGCTGCCCGGCGAGGTCGCGCTCGGCGGGAAGGCGGGCCCCCAGCACGATGCGTCCGTCGAGGATGAGGAGACGGATGCGGTCGGCGAGCGCCGCGTAGGCGGGCCCGCTGCTCGAACGCCAACCGTCGAGAAGAACGGTCAGTGCGCGGGCCGAAAGCGTGGTCATGACAGCCACCGTAGTCGAATTGGCATCTTGCCGACAGTCCAATTCAGCAATTGGATACCTGTATGGCTCCCCGCATGATCTTCGCCCGCCGCGTCACGCAGCTTCTCGTCGGCCTCTTCCTCTACGGCGTCGGCATCGCCCTCATCGTGCGGGCCGCCATCGGGGTGTCGCCGTGGGACGTGCTGACCCAGGGCATCGACAACCACACGGGCCTCGGCTTCGGGCTCATCACGAACCTGATCGGCATCGTGGTGCTGCTGCTCTGGATACCGATCCGGCAGAAGCCCGGCATCGGCACCGTGCTCAACGTGCTGCTCGTCGGGCCGAGCGCCCAGCTGACCCTCTGGGTCGTGCCCGAGCAGGACGAGCTGTGGGCCCAGGTGCTGGTGTTCGCCGGCGGTCTCGCGATCGTCGCCCTCGCCAGCGGCCTCTACATCGGCGCGCGTTTCGGCCCCGGCCCCCGCGACGGTCTCATGACGGGCCTGCACTCGCGTTTCGGCATCCGCATCTGGATCGCTCGCACCGCAGTCGAGGTGACCGTGCTGCTGATCGGCTGGGTGCTCGGCGGCAATGTCGGCATCGGCACCCTGCTGTTCGCCGTGCTCATCGGACCCATGGTCGGGGTCGTGCTTCCCCGGCTCATGGTGCCCGCCGCGATCGAGCCGCAGCGGAAGGAGGTGCCAATCCCATGATCGCCGTGATCGTCTCCACCGCCGCCCTCGCCCTCTGGGCGATCCTCGCCACCGTCGAGCTGATGAGCCGCGACGGCTACGGTCGGATCCCCGACCGGACCTTCGGGCCCTCCCCGCTCCTCCCGCGCAGCCTCTAGCGCAGCGCGGTTCCCGGCGCGTCAGTACGCGACGTGGAACCGCGCGCGGCGGTGGTGGGGCCGCTCGATCTCGTCGAGGAAGGCGAGCGCGAGGTCGCGCGAGGAGATGTGCGACCGTCCGTTCTCGTCCTTCAGGAGCACCTCTCCCCCGACCCGGTAGGTGCCGCGGGCCTCTCCCGGCTCCCATGCGCCGAAGTGCTGACCCGGGCTGATGTAGAACCAGTCCACGCTGTCCGGGCTCTGCTGGAGGGCCTCGAGTACCGCGATGCCGGTCATGATCTCCGGCTTCACGTCGGGCGGCGGCTCACTCAGGTCGAGGAGCCGTGGGCCGTCCTCCGCCACCTTGAGCGAGCTGGCTCCGCCGAGCACCCCGAGTCGCACGCCGCGTTCGCTCGCGAGCTCGATGAGGCGGTCCATGAGGCCCTCGACCTTGCCGGCGAGGTCTCCGCGGGGCGAGAGGGTCTGCACGACGACTTCGGCATCCGCCACCGCACGTGCGAGCACGCCCTCGTCGAGCAGGTCGCCGGTGACGTAGGTGGCTCCGTCGACCGGAGCGTCCGGCAGGCGCCTGCTGAACGAGACCACCTCGTGGCCGCGCCTCACCGCCTCCGCGACGATCGCCGAGCCTGCGTAACCTGTGCCACCGAGAACCGTGATGCGAGTCATGACCTCATGGTGACGCATCAACCGGATGTCGCGCTGTCGGTCCTTGTTCCTGCGGTGGATTCGCGGCCGACCAGCTCGGGCTGGAAGATCACGTTCTTCGGGGCCGAGCCCGGATCGGCCGCCTCATCCATCAGCAGCCGCACCGCCGTCTCGCCCATGAGACGGGCCGGCTGGCGGATGGAGGAGAGCGGCACGACCGCGCTGCTCGCGAAGTCGATGTCGTCGTATCCCATGACGGCGACTTCGTGGGGCACCCGTACTGAACCCGCGGCAAGCCCCTGCAGAAGTCCGATCGCGGTGAAGTCGTTCGCCGCGAAGAGAGCCGACGGCCGCTCGCGCGGCGGGCGTGCGGCGATCATCTCCCCGACTCTGCGGCCCTCGATGACCGACAGCCCTCCCGTGTAGATGACCTCGAGACTGGCGCCCAGCTGGGCCGCGGCACGGCTCGCCCCATCGAGGCGCTCGGCCACCTGCCGCAGGGACACGGGTCCGCCGACGAAGGCGATGTCTCGCCGCCCGCTGCTGACGAGGTGCTCGATGGCCAGGCGCCCGCCCGCCACGTCGTCGACGGCCACGGAGCTCACGGAGCCGGTCGGGCTGACGCGGTCGACCAGCACGGCAGGCGTGCCCCGTGCCCGCAGCCGATTGAGGCGTTCGTCGACCTCGTCGCGAGGAGTGATGAGCACACCGTGCACGCGCTGTTCCTCGAACAGGTGCAGGTAGGCCTCCTCGAGGTCCCGGCCTCCATCGCTGTTTCCGAGCACGACCGTGAGTCCCCGTGACGACGCCTCGTCCTGGCTGCCGCGCGCCACATCCGTGAAGAACGGGTTGCCGACGTCGAGAACGATCAGGCCGATGGTCTTGCTCCTGCCGGCCCGCAGGAGTCGGGCGGCGTCGTTGCGCACGTAGCCCAGCTCCTTGATGGCCGTCTTGACGCGAGCGGTCGCCTCGGGCGACACGACCTCGGGACGGTTCAGCACGTTCGAGACCGTGCCTATGGACACGCCGGCGCGCTCCGCGACTTCCCGCACGCTGACAGACGACATCGCTTCCTCTCCGGCTTTCCAGGAAAGCGTAGGCCGGAGCGACAGGGAGGATCGACGCGGCCTCGGGACCCGGATCCCGGGCCGCGTCGGGAACGGCTGGGATCAGTACTCGTACGCGCCGGCTCGGAGGATGCGGGGCGTCGGCCAGGTCTCCCCGAACGAGGCGCCGGGTACCGGCTTGAGATAGGGGAAGCGCCAGAACTCGCCCGAGATCGACTCGTCGCCGTTCAGCACCTGCTCGGTGACCCACTCGCCGTCGCGGTAGAGCCCGCTGTGCATGTACTCGACGGCACCGGTCTTCCCTTCATCGTGCGACTCGAAGACCACCATGAATCCGGCGCCGGTGCCGAAGTAGCTGCCGTCCTTGTCGATTCCGACGATGCCCCAGGCGTCCGGAAGGATGCCCATCCTCCCGTTGTCCAGGTCGCGGGTGATCCGCAGCCGGTAGCCGCCGAAGTCGGCGGTGACTTCCGTGCGGTCCTCGGTGAGGTGGAAACCGATGATCTCGCCGCGCTTCTGCGCGTGCAGGATGTGGTCGCTGGCGTTGCCCAAGGCGGTGTAGGCGCCGCGCAGCAGTTCCTTGTCCTCCGGGCTGTACTCGTCGTCGATGCCGTCGACGCCGAAGGGCGACGTCCCGATCGCGCCGTAGCGGCCGATCGCGACGTGGATGCTCGCGATGCCCGCCGTCGACTTGCCCATCTCTGGGATGAAGAATCCCTCATTGGCCTCGGAGTAGAGACGGCACCAGTCTGCGAAGTCGCCCCAATAGGTGTCCGGAGTGAGCATCGAGATATGGGGCCCTCCGTACTTCCATGCGGCGAAGACCTGCGGCAGCGGGCCACCGCTCGGATAGTTGCCGGGGAACTGACCGCCGAGGGGGGCGAAGTTGCTCTCCTTGCGCTCGAAGAGGGCATCGAGCCAGGTGTTGACGAACATCGGGACGTCATACGCCTGCCTGCCCACCTCGGCGACGCGGTCGATGTAGCGGGCGTAGCCCAGGGCCTGGAAGAGCTCGTCGGTGTCGAGGCTGTCGCCGAAGACCTCGGCCCAGGTTCCTCCGCCCTCGCCCCCGGCTCTGCGGATCGCGGCCGCGATACTCGGCTTGAGCAGCAGGCTGTTCTCCTGGAGATGCTCGAGGAACCCCTGCTCGACAGGGCTCTCGTACACTCTGCGCGCATCCTCGCCGTGATCGCGTGAGACTCCGAGGATGCCGACCTCGTTCTCGAGCTGCACCATGATGACCGTCTTGTGCTCGGAGTCGGTGCGCGCGATGTGCGCCATCAGCTCACCGAACGCCTTGGCGTCGGCATCGCGGTTCGCCTCGGAGAACACCGAGAGCACCTGAACCCGCTTGCCGTCCGCACCCTCGACCAGCGGGAAACGACCCGGATCGCGCTTCACCCAGGCGGGCCGGTAGCTCGAGAGGCCGTTCTTCCAACTGGCGAACCAGAGCGGCACCACCTTGAGGTCCCGGCTGCGGGCGAGCTCGAGCAGCATGTCGACGGACGAGAAGTCGAACACGCCCTCCTCGGGCTCGATGAGCTCCCACGAGATCGCCGCGAGCACGGTGTTCAGGCCGAGAGCCTTCACGCGATCCAGCCGAGGCTCGAGATCCAGCCGCGTGGACGAGGACGAGTTGTGAAGCTCACCGCCCAGTACCAGGAAGGGCTCGCCGTCGATCACGAGCTGTCGGTTCTCGATCGCTATCCCGGACGAGGTCGGGTGGGTGCCAGTCATGGCCATCTCCTTTGATTGCCTTCGGTTGAAACGTCTCAAGGCGTCTGGGTCGGGATCGTATGGGACAGGTTCGGAGCCTGTCAACGGCAACCACTCCGCGCCCGTCCGCGTCATTGAGCGGTTCTGACCGCTACTGGAACCCGACTCTTGACACCGTTCGACAAGCGTGACTACGGTTGCCCAGCATCGCGGTTGAAACGTTTAAAGAGGCGGGACGGTGCAGTCTCCCTCCGCAGCCGCGGCCTACAAGGAGGTAGTCATGCAGAAGCGGACAGCACGGATCGCGGCACCCGTCGCGGCAGCCGGCATCGTCGCGGCCGCCCTGAGCGGTTGCGCAGGGGGCGGCACCGGGGGCTCCGGAGACGGCCCGGTCGAGCTCACCTACTGGACCTGGTCGGCGGCGACGGCAGCCGCCGTCGATGTCTGGAATGAGCAGAACCCGGACATCCAGGTGGAGACCGTCGACATGGGTCGAGCGGAGGAGCAGACGGCCAAGCTCCTCGCCGCGGTCCGGGTGGACGAGGGGCCGGACCTGTTCCAATCCGAGTACCACACGGTTCCGTCGTACGCGGTCAGCGATGTCGCTCTCGACATCACCGAGCTCCTCCCCGACATCGAGGCGGGCTTCACCGAGTCGGTGTGGAACCTCGTCAACCTCGACGGCGCCTCCTATGCGGTTCCCGTCGACCTCGCACCGATGGTGATGTACTACCGCACCGACATCCTGGAGAGCGCGGGCGTCGAGGTTCCGACGACATGGGACGAGTACCGAGCGGCCGGTGAGGCCATCACGGCCATGGATCCGAGCATCACCATGACGGTGTTCCCACCGAGCGATTTCGGCTTCTTCACCGGTCTGGCACAACAGGTCGGCAGCAGCTGGTACGAGGTCGACGGCGGCGAGTGGAGCGTGAACGTCAACAGCGACGCCGACAAGAAGGTCGCGGAGTACTGGGACGGCCTCGTGCGCGAGGGCATCGTCGACGCCTCGGTGTGGTGGACGCCGGAATGGACTGAACAGCTTGCCACCGGCAAGATCGCCACCTTCCCCGTGGGTGCCTGGCTGGCCGGCTCGCTCGGCGATCTGGCGAACCCGGACGACTTCGCCAAGTGGCAGGTGGCGCCGCTTCCGACGTGGGAGGAGGGCGACCCGACCGGGTTCATGGGCGGGTCCGCTGCGGCCGTCGCGGCGACGTCCGACCACCCCGAGGAAGCGGCCGAGTTCCTCGCCTGGCTCGCCTCGGATCCCGAGGCGGCAGCCGCAATGGTCGAAGGCGGGGAGTACCCGGCCTCTGTCGCAGGGCAGGAGGCTCTGACCGGCGCCCCCCAGGAGGGCATCGGCGGTGATCAGGCGGACTTCTACGACGTCATCTCGACGGTCGCCTCCGACACCGCGAGCGTCACCTGGGGACCGAATGTGGTGGCCGTGTCCACCTCGTTCCGCGACGAACTGGGGCGCGCACTGCAGTCGGGTGGCTCGTTCGCAGACGCGCTCGACACGGTGCAGGAGTTCGCCGTCGAGGATCTGGAAGCCCAGGGCTTCGAGGTCAAGTAGGCGCGAAGCGGTGCCGGACCGCCCACGTCGGCCCGGCACCGCCGCCTCCTCCATCAGCTGCGACCGAAAGGAACGACGATGACGTCGACCACATCCTCGACCGGCACGACCGGAGTCGCCCCCGCGGCAGCGGCCGTCGGCCCAACTCGCGGACTACCGGCACGGAAGCGCAGAAGACGGACGCTCGCTCCGTACGCTTTCCTCGCGCCCGGAGCCGTGCTGTTCGTCCTGGCCTTCATCCTGCCTCTGCTCTACGCCCTGTGGCTCAGCCTCCACGGCCTCCGCGCTCAAGGGGGCGCCTTCGCGAAGCGCGAGCAGGTCTTCGTGGGGCTCGAGAACTACGTCGCCACCTTCCAGGACGCCGAGCTGCTCGCGTCGCTGCAGCGGCTCGGCGTCTACGCCCTCATCGTCATCCCCGTCACGCTCGGGCTGGCGCTGGTGGCCGCCCTGCTGCTCGACCTCCCCGGTCAGCGATTGGTTCGCACCAGCCGCACTGCGCTGCTGCTGCCCTACGCCGTACCAGGAGTGGTCGCGGCGATGCTCTGGGGCTTCATGTACCTGCCCGGCACCAGTCCGGCCAACTTCCTGGCCGGCCTCATGGGTCTCCCAGAGGTGAACCTGCTCTCGGGGGAGACGATCTACGTCGCGCTCGCCAATATCGCCGTCTGGGGTTCGCTCGGATTCAACATGATCATCATGTACACCGCTCTGCGGGCGGTGCCGGAGGAGGTCTACGACGCGGCACGCGTCGACGGATGCGGTGAGCTGCAGATCGCGCTTCGCATCAAGATCCCGCTCATGCTGCCCGCGCTGGTGCTGTCCGGACTGTTCTCCATCATCGGCACGATCCAGGTCTACAGCGAGCCGATGATCCTCCGGAGCATCACCAGCAACATCTCGTCGACGTTCTTCCCGTTGATGAGCGTCTACCGTGCCGGGTTCCACTCCGACGACATCCAGGGAGCCTCGGCCACCTCCGTCGTCATCGCGCTCGGCGTGCTCGCCGCCTCGGGCTTGCTGCTCGGGCTCATTCAGAAGCAGCGCTCGCGCCTGTCCTAAGGGGAGAAATGTCCACGCTCACAACGCCTCGCTCCGGACGGGGGCTGCGGCCGAACCGCTTCGGCTCCACGCTCGTGCTCATCATCGGCGCCGTCTACTGCCTCATCCCCGTGGTCTGGGTCTTCATGGCCACGACGAAGACCAATCAGGAGCTCTTCTCGACCCTGACCTTCATCCCCGGCACCGGTTTCCTCGACAACATCGTGTCGCTGTTCCAGTACGCCGACGGCTCCTTCGCGCTCTGGGCGCTGAACTCGGCGATCTACGCGATCGGAGGAGCGACCCTCTCCACTCTGGTCTCGGCTGCGGCGGGCTTCGCCTTCGCGGTCTACGACTTCCGCGGCAAGAAGCTCGCCTTCGGGATCCTGCTCGGCGGCGTGCTCATCCCCGGCGTCGTGCTCGCCCTGCCGCAGTACTTCCTGTTCGCGAATCTGGGCCTCACCAACACCCACATCGGAGTGCTGCTCGGGGTGATCGTCAGCCCGTTCGGCATCTATCTCGCGCGCATCTACGCCGAGGCCGCGGTGCCGAAGGAGACGATCGAGGCCACTCGCATCGATGGCGCCTCCGAGTTCCGCACCTTCACCTCAGTGGCGGTCCCGATGATGTTCCCCGGCCTCGTCACCGTCTTCCTGCTGCAGTTCATCGCGATCTGGAACAACTTCCTGCTCCCGTTCCTGATGCTCTCGCGGGACGACACGTTCCCCATCACGATCGGCCTCTACACGATGCTCAATCGCGGCACCCAGGAGGGGCTGCTCTGGACACAGGCGATCGCCGGTTCCGCGGTCTCGATCGTCGCGATCCTGCTCGTCATGAGCTCGCTGCAGCGCTTCTGGCGTCTCGATCTGCTGAGCGGCGGCGTGAAGGGCTAGCGGCACCCCTCGGTTCTCCTCCCAGGCTCCACCGACCGTTAGGCACCACGTTGCGCAAGGCCAGACTCGCCACCTTCATCGGATTCGGGATCGGTGGCTCCACCACCGGAGTGTGGTCCGCCCACATCCCGTCGACGGAGGCGTCGCTCGGCATCTCCCATGCGTTCCTCGGAACACTTCTGCTGCTCACGGGAGTAGGCGCCTTCTCCGCCATGCGCACGACTGGGCGGATGATCGACCGCAGGGGTGCCCGCCCAGTCGTCATGCTCGGTGGCTACATCCTGGCGGCGGCGATCGTCGTGCTGGCGGTCGCTCCGCACCCCGCCGTGCTTGCGATCGGGCTGTTCACTCTGGGCTACGGGGTCGGGACGATCGACATCTCGATCAACTCGCATGGGGTGGCGGTCGAACAGGGCTACGGTCGTCCCATCTTCAGCGCCTTCCACGCGATGTGGTCGGGAGGCGGTGTGATCGGAGCGGGGTTCGGCATCGCCGGGCTGGCGCTCGGCCTGGAGCGCTGGATCACGATCCCGGCCTGGGCTCTGATCGTCGTCGGCGTGACGTTCGCGATGAGAAACTGGCTGCTGCCGCGTGAAGAAGAACGCGGGCTCATGGGGGTGAAGGCGTCGCCGAAGAACGAGCAGGTGCGCCTGCCGCGCCTCACCTGGCGGACCGGCCTCGGATACGCCGTCTTCCTGGCGATGATGGCGAGCTTCTCGCACAACGCGGAAGGAAGCGCAGGAAGTTGGTCGGCGCTGCAGATGGTCGACGTGCTCGGCTCGTCGGAGCAGCAGGGAGCTCTGGCCTTCACGGCCTTCAGCGCGGCGATGCTCGTCGGCCGCCTCACGGCCGACAAGGTGGTAGCCCGCTTCGGGTCGAATTTCGTCATCCGCTGGGGTGCGCTGTCCGCCGCGCTCGCCCTGCTGCTGGTCGTCTTCGCCTGGCATCCTGCGGTGGCCATTGCCGGATGGGCGGCCCTCGGGCTGGGGCTGTCAGGCGTGGTGCCGCAGATCTTCAAGGCGGCCGCGCTCTCCGGAAGCGAGCCAGGTCAGACCGGTCGCTCGATGGCCACCGTGGTCGGCATCTCGTACATCGTGTCGCTGGCAGGACCCGTGCTGATCGGGTTCCTCACGAACTTCGTGCCTCTCAACTTCGCACTGCTCCTGCCCACCGTTCTCGTGTTCATCGTCTTCCTGTGCAGCGGTCGGGTGCGCACGGCGCCCCTGTGGGCGTCGGAGAAGGCGAAGGCGTGAGGCGCGACAAGGGCCGGCTTCCACCGTCGGGGGGTGACCTGTCCCCTCGGTCAGTCGCGACGGGCCCGCGCACGGGGCTCGGCGCACCCGGCATCGTGATCCTCACCCTGGGACTCACGATGGCGATCTGGCCGCTCGCCATGGACCTGTACCTGCCTGCGTTCGTCCAGATCCAGGAGGAGCTGCGGACCTCAGCCGCGGCCGTCCAGCTGACACTCGGCGCCGCCTTCATCGGCATGGCCGTCGGGCAGCTCGTCGCGGGACCGGTGTCGGATGCGGTCGGACGCAGGCCGCCGCTCGCCGTGGGCATCGTCGTGTTCGCCGCCTTCAGCGTGCTCTGCGCCGTCGCCCCGACGATCGAGGTCCTCATCGCCGCAAGGGCTCTCCAGGGAGCGGCGGCTGCAGCGACTTCGGTCGTCGGCATGGCCATCGCGCGGGACATCGCCCACGGCACTGCTCTGGTGCGGCTCCTCGCGCGCATGCAGCTGGTCTCAGGGCTCTTCACCGTCATCGGGCCTGCCCTCGGCGCCGTCATCCTTCAGGCGACGGACTGGCGCAGCATCTTCGTCATCCTCGCCGGCTACGGAGCCATGCTGTTCATCGTCTCGACCATCGCCCTCGCGCGCCTGCCGTCGTCACACGTGGAGCGGACGACGGATCCGGGTGCCCTCGGCCGCTCCTTCAAGGAGTACGGCGCGCTGCTGCGCGACCGGCGATTCTCGGGATTCGCGGTGGGCGGGGGCCTGCAGTTCGCGACGATGATGACCTACATGGCCGCGTCGCCTTTCCTCTACCAGGAGGTGTTCGGCCTGACTCCCCTGCAGTACGCGATCGTCTTCGGTGGGCATGGCGCGCTGCTGATCGCCGGAGCGCAGGTCGCCGCCCGCCTGGTACGCACGCGGTCGGTCTCCTCGCTCCTGATCGGGTCGTCCACGGTCTTCGTGGCATCGGCGGCGCTGCTGCTGGTGAGCGTGGTGTGGTTCACCGACCTCGGGCTGGTCGGTTTCGTCGTTCCGGTGCTGCTCCTGGTGACCGCCTTCGGCGCGATGTCGCCCTGCGTGCAGACTTCGGCACTCGAGCATCATGGCGAGCGGGCCGGCGCCGCTGCTGCGGTGCTGGGGTCGTCGAACATGATCTTCGGGGCGTGTCTCTCGCCGTTGCCCGCCCTCTTCTCGGTGACGTCGACGGTGCCCACGGCGGTATTCGTTCTCGCCGGAGCGGTCTCCTGTCTGGCCTTCCTGCTGTACGCGGCCCGGCGACCGAGCCCCGTTCCCGTCGACTAGCCCGGGTCCCGCCGAGGCCCGCGATCCGGAGCGGCCCGCGGCTGCGCGGTGCCGTCCCGGTGCGTCACAGGTTCCGTTCCGCGTAGACCTTCATCGCGTCGCGCACGAAGGTCGCGCCTTCGACGCCGCCGTAGTTCTTCGCGAAACGCTCGTCGGCGACGTACATCTCGGCGAGGCCGACGAAGTACTCCTTCGTGGGCTCGCCCCGGTGGTCACCGGGGACGCCGGCGATGCCGCCGAGCCACTCGAAGTGACGCTGCGCCAGCGCCTGCGCCTCGTCGCTCGAGGGGTCGACCCCCCGAGCTGCGGCGTCGCCCCAGTCGGAGGCCAGCCTGCGGGTGCGCTCCATGAAGTCGGCCTTCTCCTCCTCGGAGAGGCCGCGCCACCAGGTGTCGCTCTTCGCGTAGGTGTCCTTGCCCCAACGCTCCTCGACCTCCTCCTTGTACTGGGTGTGGTCGAAGCCGTCGAACATGTCCTCTGCCATCAGTTGTTCACCTCCCTCGAGTGAGTCGATGGTGTGCTCGACCGAGGCGATCTGCCGGTCGAGACGGTCCTTCTCCTTCTGCAGCCACTCGAGGTGGGCGCGCAGGGCGTGACCGTCGTCGCGCTGACCCTGCAGCACCTCGCGGATGGCGGGGATGCCGAGGCCCAACTCGCGCAGCAGCAGGATGCGCTGCAGGCGCGTGAGCGCCCGCTCGTCGTAGTACCGATAGCCATTGCTGCCGATGCGGCTCGGCTTCAGCAGCCCCACGTCGTCGTAGTGACGCAGGGTGCGCGAAGTCGTGCCGGCCAGCCGCGAGATGTCTTGAATCGACCAGTCCACGGGTGCACCTCCTTCTGCTCCGCCGAGGCTAGAGGTTGACGCTGCGGGAAGGTCAAGATCGATGCTTGCGATCGCCGACAGTCGCGATATATCGTGATGCAGGACAGACGCGATATATCTCGAATGGAGAGCACCATGGCGCAGGAGAAGTGGGTCGTCGAAGGACCCAAGGTCATCGATGTCGAACTGGTTCGCCGCCTCAAGGTAGGCCTGGTGGCCGGCAAGGTCGACATCGTCGGACATGACGAGCCAGGGGCTCGCATCGAGGTGCACTCCGTGTCGGGCAAGGAGCTGCGCATCTCGATCGACGGCGACGAGCTCGAGATCGACCACCCCCAGGTCGGCTGGGAGAACATCCTCGACGTCTTCCGCTCCTTCAAGGGCAGCATCAAGGCGGACATCAGCGTCATGGTGCCCAGGGAGGTCGCCCTCAAACTCTCCGTCGTCTCGGCGACGGCCCTCGTGACAGGACTGCACGACGACGCCAGCCTGAACACCGTGAGCGGCGACGCGGTCATCGACGGCCTCGCCGGCGACGTCGCTCTGCACACCGTCAGCGGCGAGCTCGCGGTGCGCAACCACTACGGCAAGGTGTCTGCCCGCACCATCAGCGGCGACATCACCGCACACGGCGACATCTTCGCGTTCGCCTCCGACGCGGTCTCGGGCGACGTCTTCCTCGACATCACCGGCACGCCCGACCAGGTCCGAGTGAACAGCGTGAGCGGGGACGTCACCGTGCGACTGGCTCCGGGAGTGCCTGCGCAGTACCGGATCAACACGGTGAGCGGCAAGCTGCAGCTCGACGACTCCCAGGTGACGGGTGTGAAGGGCAACTTCACCGGACGCTACGGCGAGCTCGACAAGAGCTTCCTCGAGTTCCGCGCCAGCACCGTCAGCGGCGATATCTCGGTGCTGCACGCGGTGACCGCATGACGCCGGTCTTCGGACACGGCCACCTGCGTCTGTACCTCCTGAGCCTGCTCGACGAGCGGCCGCGGCACGGCTACGAGCTCATCCAGGCGCTCGGCGAGCGCTTCGGAGGCACCTACGTGCCGAGCGCCGGCACCATCTACCCTCGGCTCGCGAAGCTGGAGGAGGAGGGGTTGGTGCGCAAGGAGCCGACGGGCAGGCGCACGGTGTACGAGATCACGGATGCGGGGCGCACCGAGCTGAACGCCCGTCGTCCCGAGCTCGAAGGCATCGAGGACGATGTGACGGATTCGGTGCGGCGACTCGCGGATGAGGTGCGCAGCTCCGTCGATGGCGCGATGAAGTCCCTGAGGGCCGAGCTCGCTGCTGCGGCGCGGGAGGCGCGCCGCGAGGCGACGTCGGCCGCGAGGACCGTGCGGGTGGAGCAGAACCGGGACAGCGTGCAGGGGCTGCTGAGGGACGCCGAGGTCGCGCTCCAGGACTTCCGGCACGGGCTGCGCAGCGAACTGCGCGACCTCGCCGCACGCGGCTCCCTCACCCGCGAGGTCGTGACGGATCTGCAGGAAGCGCTCGACGGCATCCGCCGCGATCTGAACGCACGGTGAAGGTACTCCGAACCAGTACTGAAGTCTCACCCGATGTCCACCCGGAGGGTGACGACGGGAGAGCCGAGGCTTCCTAACCTCGAAGCATGGAGTTCCTCGCCGCGCTGAACGACGCGATCCTCGCCCTCGCAACCTCCCCGTGGGCAGTGGTGGCGGTACTCGTCGTCTGCATCGTCGACGCGTTCTTCCCGCCGATCCCGAGCGAGACCGTGCTCGTGGCCGCCGTCGCAACCGCGACGGCCGCCGGTGAGCCCGGCATGGTGCTGATCTTCGCGCTGGTGGGCGCCATCGGAGCGATCATCGGCGACTCGACGTCGTACTGGATCGGGCGCGGGATCGGGCTGGAGCGCTGGCAGCGCTCGTCCTCCTCGGCACGCGCCGGTCTCGGCTGGGCGCGGCGCGAGCTAGACCGGCGCACCGCCGTCATCCTGCTGGTCAGTCGGTACATCCCCGGCGGGCGGGTGCTCGTCACGATGGCGTCGGGCGCGACCCGGTTGCCCTACCGCCGCTTCCTGCCGCTCTCGATGCTGGCCGGCACCTCGTGGGCGCTGCTCACGACCGCGCTCGGCGCCCTCGCCGGCGCCTGGCTCAAGGACTACCCGCTCGCGGCCGCGGCGATCGGCATAGCGATCGCCCTGGTGCTGGGTCTCGTGCTCGACCGGCTGCTGCGCCCGCGCCTGCGCGATGAGCTGCGGTCCGGCTCGGCCGAGCCCGAGGACGCGGCGGAGCCGATCCACGCCGGTGCGGGAGCCCCGACGGCCTGACGACCGCTGCGGCACAGCACAACTGCCGCGCCTCATGCTGTGCCTGGTGTTACGGTCGCCTCGTGCCGCCGCTGCTCGATTCGCCGAAGGCGGACCCTCCGCGCCCCGGCAGCACGCCTGCGGCGGTGTTCGCGGGAGGGGTCGTCGGCACATCCGCCCGCCTGCTCGTCGATCTGCTGCTGCCGCATCCGCCCGGGGCGTTCCCCGTCGGAACGCTCCTGATCAACGTGGCGGGCGCCTTCGCGCTCGGATTCCTCGTCTCGCGGGTGCCACGCACGCGGGCGCGGTTGCGCGCGTTCCTCGGCACCGGAGCCCTCGGCTCCTTCACCACCTTCTCCGCCGTGACGGTCGCCCTGCTGCAGGTCTCCGCGTCCGACGGGGCGATCTACCTCGCGCTGACGCTGGTCCTCGGCTTCGGTGGGGCGGCCGCGGGACTGCGGATGGGGAGACCGCGGTGACCGGGTTCGTCGTCGCCGCTGCGATCGCGGGCGGCCTCGCCTCGGTGGTGCGCTACCTCGTGACCCTTCGGCTCCCACGACCGTGGGGCGTGCTCGCGGTGAACCTCGCAGGCTCGTTCATCGGCGGACTCGCCGTCGGGCTCGCGCAGGCGGCGGCCGTCCCCGAGGGCGTCGAGCTCGTGCTGCTCGGCGGACTCGCCGGCGGGCTCACGACCTTCAGCACGCTCGGCGTCGACACGATCGAGCTGATGGAGGAGGGTCGCTGGATCGCCGCGTCGGCCTCGGTCGGCACGGGGCTCCTCGTCGGGGTCCTCGCAGCGGGGGCCGGATGGCTCCTCGGCGCCGGTTGATGTCCGCAACCCGCGGGCGAAGCCGCATCCGGCATCCGTAGTCTCGGAGCATGACCGATCTCGCCGCCAAGGCCACCAGACTCCTCGACCTCCATCGCGCACCCGACCTGCTGACCGTCGTGAACGTGTGGGACGTCGTCTCGGCGCGCGTCGTCGCCGGCGTCGAGGGCACGACCGCGCTGGCCACCGCGAGCCACTCGATCGCGGCGACGTTCGGCTACGAGGACGGGGAGCAGATCCCGCTCGACCTGCACCTCTCGATGATCGAGCGCATCGTCGCGGCGACCGACCTTCCCGTCAGTGCCGACCTCGAGGCGGGCTATGGCGACGCGGGGGAGACGATCCGCCGGGCGATCGGGGTCGGCGTCGTCGGCGCGAACCTCGAAGACCAGCTGCGTCCGCTGCCCGAGGCGGTCGCCGACGTCGAGGCCGCGATCGCGGCGGGCCGGGCCGAGGGGATCGACTTCGTGCTCAACGCGCGAACGGATGCGTTCCTGCGCGGCACCGATCGGAGCGTCGAGGAGAACACGGCGGATGCGATCGAGCGCGGCAAGGCGTATCTGGCGGCGGGGGCGCCCCTCGTCTTCGTGCCCGGACGGCTCGACGAAGACACCGTGAAGCGCCTCGTCGACGCGTTCGGCGAGCGCCGGCTGACCCTCATCGGCGTCCCCGGCACCCTGCCGCTCGCGCGTCTGCAGGAGCTGGGTGTCGCACGCGTGTCGTACGGCCCCAACCCGCAGCGGGTCGCGCTCGGCGCCCTGCAGGACCTGACCCGCGACATCGCCGCGGGCGGCGCACTACCGGAGAACCTGCGCAACCTCAACTGATCTCGGCCGTTCACCCCTCCCGATTAGCTTGTGACCACGCGGCGCGACGCGCGGGGAGGCGGAGGCATGAGGACGGTCGGGGTCGAAGAGGAGCTGCTGCTCGTCGACGAGGCGACGGCGAAGCCCGTCGCGGTCGCCGAGGCGGTCATCCTTCGCGACGCCGCTCAGTTCCATGCCGCGGGCTCGGCCGAGCTCGAGCACGAGCTCAAACCGGAGCAGATTGAGGTCGTGAACCCGCCGCACCTCACCCTCTCCGGGACGGCCGCGGCGATTCGCGAGGGCAGAAGGCGCGCGGATGAGGCGGCCCGCGCCGCGGGAGCGCGCGTCGTAGCGATGGCCACGAGCTTCAGCCCGATCGATCCGCACATCATCGCCGGCAACGAGCGCTTCGAGCGGATGGTCGAACGCTACGCGCTCACCCTGAAGGAGCAGCTCACCTGCGGCTTCCACGTGCATGTCTCGGTGGAGTCCCCGGAGGAGGGTGTCGGAGCGCTCGACCGCATCCGCCCGTGGCTTCCGACCCTGCTCGCCCTCAGCGGCAACTCCCCCTTCTGGCAGGGCGCTGACACGGGCTTCTCGAGCTATCGCTACCAGGCGTGGAGCCGCTGGCCGTCAGCCGGCGTGTACGAGTGCTTCGGGTCGGCGGACCGCTACCGCGAGGTCGTCGACGGCATGCTCGGCACGGGCGTTCCGCTCGACGAGGGCATGATCTACTTCGACGCCCGGCTGTCGCGCAACTACCCGACCGTCGAGGTCCGGGTCGCCGACGTCTGTCTCGACGCACGGCACGCGGCTGCGGTGGCGGCGATCACCCGCGCGCTGGTCGATACCGCCGCGGCCGCGTGGGCGGCGGGCGAGGAGGCGCCGCCCTGTTCGGTGGCCCAGCTGCGGCTGGCGTCGTGGCAGGCCAGTCGCGCGGGAGTGACCGACGAGCTGGTGCATCCGGTGACCCTGCGTCCGGTGGCTCCCATGGCGGCGATCGAGGCGCTCATCGAGCACGTGGCCCCTGCTCTCGAGCGGTCGGGTGACCTCGAGGAGGTCGAACGCATTGTCGGCGACATCCTCGCCGACGGCTCCGGCTCGACGGTGCAGCGCGCGGCCTTCGAGCGGAACGCCTCGGAGGAGTCGGTCGTGCGAGCGGCGCTCGAGGCGACGCACGCCTGAGGTTCGATACCGGCGCCCTGGGGTTGCGGAGCGATGCTCGATTCCGGCACGGTGGAAGCGACAAACGGGAGGGGGCACCGGTGGACTTCCCCGCCTTCCTCATCGCGATGATCATCTGCGTGGTCATCGGATCGGCGCTCCTGCTCGTCTCGGTGCGCTTGAACGTGAAGGAGCTGGGCTGGAATCCCGGACGCACGTCCCGGCGAGCGGTGCCCTGGTTCCTCGCGAGCATGGCCGTCATTGTGGTCGGCCTCACGACACCGTTCTGGGTTGTGTGGTGAAGCGCATCCGCGACTGGGTATCGCCTGACGACCTGCGCATCGTGCCGGCCAACGAGGCGGCGTTCGACGACATCCGCACCATCCTCGGCAACGACGGACGCCGCTGCATGTGCCAGCGCTTCAAACTCGACCCGCGCGAGTTCTACTACGGGCCGTCGGAGCCGTGGGAGGCGCTGCTGCGCGAGCAGACGCACTGCGGCGACCCGGCAGCGACGCAGACGAGCGGCATCGTCGCCTACCTGGACGACGATCCGGTCGGATGGTGCGCCGTCGAACCGAGGACCGCCTACCCCGGGCTCGGCGGTCGTCGTCGCGTGGTGTGGGCCGGCCGTGACGAGGACCGCCATGACTCGTCGGTGTGGTCGGTCACCTGCATCACCGTGCGGCTGGGCTTCCGGCACCTCGGCATCATGCACGCGCTCGCTGCCGCGGCGGTCGAGCACGCTAGATCCCGCGGCGCCCGAGCCGTCGAGGGCTACGGCATGCTGACCGAGCCCGGCAAGGAGATCACCTGGGGCGAGCTGCACGTGGGCAGCGTCGAGGCGTTCGAGGCGGCGGGAATGGAGCGGGTCACGCACCCGACGCCTCGGCGTGTGGTGCTGCGGAAGGAGTTCGGATGATGCGAGCGTCGTTCTTCCCACCTCGGGACGAGGAGCCAGAGC
Organism: Microbacteriaceae bacterium; assembly: GCA_031177985.1. Classification (GTDB taxonomy): domain Bacteria; phylum Actinomycetota; class Actinomycetes; order Actinomycetales; family Microbacteriaceae; genus JAPSJW01. The sequence goes on from JAPSJW010000001.1 coordinate 80,320, forward strand.
CTCCTGAGCCCGAGGAGTGGACCCTACCGCCGTGGATGCAGGCACCGACCGACGAGTTGCCCGGGCTCGTACCGGACGGGCGGGTGATCTACCGAGACTCGAGGCTCGTGCTTCGGCTGGGCGTGCTGGAGAGCTTCTCGATCGGAGTCCAGTTTTCCGCGCACGCCGCGATCCGACGGCTCGACGAGTCCCAGTTGGAGTGGGAAGAGTCGAACAGCGCCTACTTCGGGCATCGGCGGCGCGGTCCTCGGTTCGGGGTCAGGCTCCCGGACGGGTCCGCGGTACTCGCCGATGACAGGTTCCTTCCTCCCGACTCGGAACGTGCCGGGCCCTCGCTCGTCGTGCGCGATCAGGGGGGCGGCGGCGGCCCGAGGCGCATCGACATGAGCTGGCACCTGTGGCTGTGGCCGTTTCCGCCTGCCGGCACGCTGGAGCTGCATGTCGAGTGGCTGCAGTTCGGGATCTCGGACGCGTCGGTGCCGGTCGACGGCGAGGCCCTGAGGGAGGCGCGAGGAGAGGTCGAGCGGATGTGGCCGGAGTGAGGTCGGCCGACCGTCGGGCGGAGAAGAGCGAGCGGAAGGACAACCCAGGCCAGCTCGTGCTCGCCGGCATCGTCGTCATCCTCGTCGCCGTCGGCCTGTTCGTGTTCCCGTTCCTTCTGCCGCCCGTCGACGAGGATCTTCGGATGTCCCGTCGCATAGGGATGCTGTTCCTCCTTTCGCCCGTCGTACTCCTCCTCGGCTTGGGCGCTCTCGCCGTAGCGGCCTTTCAGTACCTGCGCCGACGCCGCGACGGCGCCCTGAAGAAGTACGAGAATCGCGCAGTCGATCCCTTCTGACGTCGTCCACCCCCTGTCGCACGGTCCCGCGATGGGTAGCGTGGAGGAACCGGATCGAGGAGGTCGCCATGGTCGACGTCCGTGTCGCGCACGTCGCGATCGACGTGCGCGGACAGCACGTGCTGCTGCTGAAGCCCGTCGCGGATCCGCCAGGGGAGGGCAAGGTGCTGCCCGTCTGGATCGGGGCGCCCGAGGCCACGTCGATCCTCTTCGCCATCGAGGGCGTCGCGCCACCCCGGCCGCTGTCGCACGACCTCATGAAGCTGCTGCTGGATGCGACGAACTCCTCGGTCGAACGGATGCAGATTACCCGGATCGACGACGGCACCTTCTACGCGGAACTGACCCTTCGAACTCCTGACGGCACCCGAGTGCTCGACAGCCGTCCGTCGGATGCGATCGCGATCGCCTCCCGGCTCGGCGTCACGCTCGAGGTCGCCCAGGAGGTGCTCGACGAGGCGGGGATGGACGACGAGTTCACCGAGCCGGAGGAGGAGTCGGAGCAGGTCGAGGAGTTCCGCAAGTTCCTCGACGAGGTGGATCCCGAGGACTTCCAGGGCTGAGCCCGGCGCCCTGACTCCTCCCCGTCGACAACCGCCGGCGACTCACTTGCGCGAGGGCCACACCCACGCGGGACGGTCGAGTCGGCCCTGTCCCGCCAGGGTCGTCTCACCCGTGCCCTTCACGAGCTCGAGGGCGAGCGCACCCTCGTCGCGCAGCCGGCCCACGAGCGGAGCCGCGTGCGAGACGACGAGCACCTGTGAGTCGCGCGATGCAGCGACGAGGAGGTCGCCGAGCGCGGTCAGAAGCGACGGATGCAGGCTCGTCTCAGGCTCGTTGAGCACCAGGAGACGTGCGGGCCTCGGGCTCAGCAGCGCCGCCGCCCAGAGGAGGAAGCGCAACGTGCCGTCCGAGAGTTCGGCAGCGCCGAGCGCCCGGAGCAGTCCGGGCTGGCGCAGTCCCACTCGAAGGACTCCGTCGCCACCGGTGATCACGAGCTCCGAGCCCCGGAAGCCTCGGGAGATCGCGGCGTCGAGCTCGTCGCCGCGGCCCGCCTCCCGGATGGTCTGCAGTGCCGACGCCAGATCCGACCCGTCAGCCGCGAGCACCGGGGTGCGCGTCGCGATGGCATCGCGCCGGGCGGGCGCCTCGGCATCCGTTCGAACCGCATCGAAGAAGCGCCAGGCGCGCAGCTCGTCGCGCACCTCGAGCAGCTCGGGTGCCGAGCGGGGATCCGCGGACTCGCCGACCATGCTCATCCAGGGGGGCAGCTTGCGCTCCGAGGCCTCCCATCCGTCGTCCGTACGCAGCCGTAGGCGGGGTCCCTTGCGCTCGGCGAGAAGGGAAGCGGCCCGCAGCACCGGCCCGTGCCAGACCGCTTCGGCCTTCACCTCGGGGTCGCGGTCGAAGAGACTGCCGCTCGGCACCGGCAGGCCGAGGTCGACGCCGTAGCCGACGGTGTCGGAGGCGTAGCCGAGCTTGAGGGCGATCGGGTTCTTGCGCACGGTGCCCTGCACGGGAACGGACCCATCGCGCATACCGGCCGACAACCCCTCGGGCCCGGCCCACAGCACGGAGGAGAGCCCACCCTCCCGGGCGAGTGCGGGGATGGCGCCGTCGGTTGCGACGCCCGCGAGCAGACGGAGAGCGCGATAGAGGTTGGACTTGCCGACGCCGTTCGCCCCCGAGACGACCGTGAGTCGGTCGAGTGGCAGCACCAGGTCGCGGAGCGACCGGTACCCTTCGACGGCCAGAGCGGTGAGCACCTCTCCAGGCTAGGTGGGGCGGGTGACGCTCAGCCCTTCTCGGCCCCCTCGGTCGAGTTCATGATGCGCTTCTGGAAGACGAAGAACAGCACCGCGACCGGGATGGTCATGAGCACCGCCGCCGCGAGGCGCAGCGGGTACTGGTTGCCCTCGCCGAGTTGACCGGAGACGAGCGACGCGACACCGGTCGTGAGGGTGTTGAGCTCGGTCGACTGCCGCGAGACGACGAAGTGGGCGAACTCGTTCCACGACCCCTGGAAGCTCAGGATGAGCAGCGTCACGAGCGCGGGCCTCGCCATCGGCAGCACGATCGACCAGAAGGTGCGGAAGATCCCCGCTCCGTCGATGCGCGCGGCCTCCTCGACACCGGCGGGTATCGAGTCGAAGAACTGCTTCATGATGAAGATGCCCGCGGCATCCGCCAGCAGCGGGATGATCATGCCGCCATAGGTGTCGTAGAGGCCGAGCTGCTGCAGCACGAGGAACCGGGGGATCAGCAGCACGACCGCGGGGACCGACAGCACCGCAAGGAACGCCGCGAAGACGAAGGAGCGTCCGGGGAAGTTCAACCGCGACAGGGCGTAGCCGGCCAGCGAGTCGAAGAAGACCCGCCCGAAGGTGACGAAGAGGGTGACGATGAACGAGTTCATCGTCCAGGTCGGCAGCGGCACCTCGGTGAACAGCCGGTCGTAGGCGGCGAACGACCAGGTCTCGGGCAGCAGGTTCAGCGGATTCGCGGTCGCGTCGTCGTTCGTCTTGAGGCTCGACGCGATCGAGATCAGGAACGGGTAGATGTAGACGATCGCGAGCGCGACGAGCAGCAGGTAGCCGAGCACGATGCTGGTGCGCAGCTTCGCGCTCAGCCGCCGCTTGCGGTGCGGGCGAACGGATGCGGTGCTCACGGTGCTCCTCCGGCTCCAGCGTTGAGACGGGTCACGGCCTGCGCCGTCGCGCCGTCATGCGGGTCTCCGTCGATGCCGCGCCTGCGCCGCTTCGGCTTCTCGTCCCGGTCGCGCAGGATCCGGCGCTGCAGCAGGGTGAGGGCGACGATGATCGCGAAGAGGATGAACGCGATCGCTGCGCCGCGGCCCCAGCGCAGATCCTCGAAGCTCGTCTGGTAGGCGAGGAAGGCCGGGGTGAGCGTCGTCTTGCCCGGCGAGCCGCCGCCGGTCAGGTAGATCTGGTCGAACACCTGCCAGGTGCCGATGAGGCCCAGGGTGAGCACCGTGAAGAGCGTGGGCTTCAGCATCGGCAGCGTCACGGAGAAGAACTTGCGGAAGGCGCCCGCTCCGTCGATCGACGCGGCCTCGTCGATCTCGGTGCCGATGTTCTGCAGCGCGGCAAGGAACAGCAGCATGAAGGTGCCCGAGGTGGTGAACACCGCGAGCGTGATGAGCGCGCACATGGCGACGGATGGTCCGCTCAGCCAGTCCCACCAGGTGAGGCCGAGCGGACCCGTTGCGCCGAGCGGGCCGGGGCTCGTCCACCCGAAGACGGCGAAGAGGTTGTGCAGCACGCCGCTCGGGTCGTTGAACCAGTTCGGCCCGTTGATGCCGAGCCAGCCGAGGATGCTGTTGACCGCGCCGGAGGCGGTGAACAGGAACAGGAACACGACGGTGATCGCGACCGACGAGGTGACGCTCGGGAAGTAGAAGGCCGTGCGGAAGAAGCCGCGACCCTTCAGCACGCGCCGGTTCACCTGCACGGCGAGGAACAGCGCGAGCGCCGTCTGCAGCGGCACGACGAGCAGCACGTAGTAGAGGTTGTTGCGGATCGAGGTGCCGAAGTCGCGCTGCGCGAGCCCCTCCTCGGTGAGCACGTCGGCGTAGTTCTCCGCGCCCACGAACTGTGCGCGACCGCCGACGGGCGGACCCAGGCCGTTCCAGTCGCTGAAGCTCACCCAGAGCGCCATGAGCACGGGCACCGCGAGGAAGACGCCGACGATGAGGATGGCGGGCAGGGTGAACAGCCAGCCGGCGACCGACTCGTTGCTGCGGATGCCGGAGCGCTTCGCCATGTCGTCCCCTCTGCGTGTTCCGGGCTCGGGCAGGGGAGTTCCGGGAGGCGCCGCCACATGGCGCCGCCCCCCGGAAGCGTCTAGCCCTGCGCCTCTTCGAGCGCGGCCTCGAGGTTCGACTGGAGGTCGCCCAGCAGCTGTGCCGCATCCGCCGATTCGAGCCCCTCGAGGCTCGCGTTGAAGTCGGAGATGACGGCGGCGGCTCCCGCGAACGCGACCGGGCTCGTGGCGTACTCGACGCCGTCCACGAAGGCGGCGTTCTCGGGGAACTGCTCCGCGTACTGCTGCGCACCCGACTCCGTCGACGGGATGACTCCGAACGCCTCGGAGAAGGCGAGCTGCTGCTCGTCGCTCGTGAGGAACTCGACGAACTCGACCGCGCTGTCACGCGTGTCGCTGCCCGCCGGGATGCCCCAGCAGTTGCTGAACGTGAAGGTCGACTGACCGCCGGGACCCGCAGGCAGCTCCGCGACCTGGTAGTTCACGTCGGGGAAGTCGGCGGCGAGGGCGCCGTTGATCCACGGACCCTCGATCACCATGGCCGCCTTGCCCTGACCGAAGGCCTCACCGGCCCAGCCCGCCTCGAGGTCCGCCGGGAAGCGCAGCGAGCCGTCCGCGGCGAGCGACTGCACGTACTCGATGGCCTCGACGTTCTCGGGGCTGTCGGCGGTCACCTCCGTGCCGTCTTCGCTCAGCATCGAGCCGCCCGCCTGGTTCATGAAGACGCCGAGGCGCGCGTACTCGAGACCGAACGACAGGCCGACCGTCTCACCCGTGGTCAGGCGCTGCGCCGCGCTCCGCAGGCTCTCCCAGTCGGTCGGGATGTCGGCATCCGTCAGCCCGGCGGCCTCCCAGAGGTCGGTGTTGATCACGAGCCCGAGGGTCGAGAAGTCCTTCGGTGCGCAGTAGAACTCGTCCTCGTAGCTGAACTGGTCCTGCAGCGCCGGGTAGAAGTCGTCGGCGTTCGGCAGGTCGGCCGCGTACGGCTCGAGGAACTGCTGGCTCGCGTAGGTCTGGAACTGGTCCCAGCTCATGTAGAACAGGTCGGGCGGGTTGTTGCCGGAGAAGCCCTGCCCGAGCTGCTGGGTGAGGTCGCTGGCGGCCTGCACCTCGACCTCTACGCCCGACTCCTCGCTCCAGGCAGCGGCCGCGGCCTCGAGCGCCGCGGTCTCGGCGTCACCGCTCGAACCGAACAGCAGCGTGAGCGAGTCGCTCTGTCCGCCGCCCTCGCCGCCGCTCGAGCACGCGGCTAGGCTGACGACGAGTCCGGCGGCGAGAGCCGTCGCACTCCATTGTGATCTCTTCACGATGTTCCTTTCGATGTGTGATTGCCGGCATTCGCGGTGCCGGTGATCTCGCCGAACGACACTCCTGAGGGGTCGCGTTCGACGAGTCGAGGGGCGAGGAGCCGGTTCTTCGGCTCCTCGTTCCCTGTCCGGGGCACGACATCCGTGCCGCTGGGTCCGAACAGGAGCTCGAGGGCCGCGCTCGCGACCTCCTCGAGCGGCTGGTCCACGCTCGACAGTCCGACCGCGGCGGCGACCGGGGTGTTGTCGTAGCCGACCACGGGCATCCGTCGCCCGTGGCGGGTCGCCGCCATCGCGGCACCGAGGGCGAGGGAGTCGCTCGCGCAGACGAAGGCGTCGGGCTGCGCCGCCTCGAGCAGGCGCGAAGCGGCTGCGGCGCCCTGCTCGACGCCGTCCTCGACGGATGCCGAGAGCGCCGCGAGGTCCGCATCCGTCAGCTGCAGCATCCGCTCGCTCGCCTCGCGCCAGCCTCGGCGGCGCTCGTCGCCCGTTCCGGACGGGCTCGGCCAGCCGAGGAAACCGACCCGCCGCGCGCCCTGCTCGATCAGCCGAGCCGTCGCGTCGTGCACGCCCGCGTAGCCGTCGACGTCGACCCAGAGGTGGGTGCGGTCGGCGAAGTCGTCGTCGCCCCAGGGGCGCCCGAAGGTCACGAAGGGCACGTTGTTGTCGGTCAGCCAGTCGATGCGCGGGTCGCCGTGCTCGGTGCCGGTGAGCACGAAGGCGTCGACGTCGGAGCCGTCGCGCAGGGCGGCCATCTGGTCGAGCTGGCTGTGGCGCTCGCGGGCGGTGAAGAGCAGGATGCGCATGCCGCGCTCGTCGGCCTTCTCGGTGACGGCGTGCAGGAAGCGGTCGAGCACGTTGCCGGAGATGCCGTTCTTCAGCGGGTCGAGCGCCATGCCGATCGTGAAGGACTTGCGGGAGCGCAGCCGTCGCGCGGATCCGTGCGGCCGGTAGCCGAGCTCGGCGATCGCCCGCTCGACGCGGGCACGGGTCTCTGCTCGGACGACCTGCGGAGCGTTCAGCACGTTCGAGACTGTCTGGCGCGAGACGTTCGCGGTGCGGGCGACATCGTCGACCGTCGGCACCTGACGCACGTCCGCCTCCTTTGGCTCGTTCTCACGCAAGTCGTTTTTGATCGTTCAAATCCGCGGTTTCAGGATGACACGGCGCGAGTGAGGGTGTCAATCCGGCCGACTCAGGCCGGCGCGTAGATCACGATCCAGTGGTCGCGCTCGTCGTCGTGAAGCATCTCGCTCTGAAACGTCAGCCATCCGCGGCTCGGGTGCCGCACCCGCTTCACCGCCGAGCGCCGCTCCGCCACCTCGCCCTCGGCCCAGAGGCCCCGAAAGGCGGAACTCGTCGCGGTCAACTCGTCGCGCAGCGCGCCCAGTCGAGGGTCGTCGGGATAGCGGCCGAGGGCCGACCGCAGCTCCGCGGTCGCCCATCGCGCGTAGCGAGCGGCACCCTCCGATCCGAGCGCGGCGCGGGCGCCCGGCGCGAAGCCCTGATGCACGATGCTCCTGCCCCAGCGGCTCGCGACAGGGAGCGGTCCGAGAAGGTCCGCCGCGGCGGCGTTGCGGGCGAGCAGGTCGAGGCGACCGTCGTGCACGGTGACGGGGACGGAGTCGTCGAGGCCCTCGAGCATCCTCAGCAGTCCGGGACGGATCTCGCCTCCTGGAGCCGCGGGCTCCGGCGGAAGCTCTCCTGCAAGGCGGAAGAGATGACCGGCCTCGGCCGACGAGAGTCCGAGCGCTCGGGTCAGTGCGCCCAGCACCTCGCGGGAGGGACGAGGCGCCCTCCCCTGCTCCAGCCGGATGTAGTACTCGATCGAGATGCCGGCCGCCTCCGCGAGCTCCTGGCGCCGCAGACCCGGCACCTGCCGTCGCGACGACCCGGCCGCGCGCGCCTGCACGGGTACCGCGTTCCGCCGCTCGCGGAGGTACGCCGCGAAGTTCGTCCTGATCCCTGCCGTCATGCGGCCCAGTCTGAGTGCACGACCTGGGGAGTGGCCCTGCCGCTACCACCCGTGACCGGGTCTCCCGGCAATGGCTCGCACGACGGACGCTGGGGGAGGGCGCGAAGCGCGCACCGTCCGGAACGACAGGAGGGCCTCATGGCCGACGACCGCATCGCACTCATCACCGGAGCCAATCAGGGGCTCGGCAGGCAGGTCGCGACCGAGCTCGCACGCGACGGCGTCCAGGTCTTCCTCGGATCGCGGGACCTCGGCCGCGGGGAGGCCGCGGCGCAGGAGATCGGCGGCCCCGTGACCGCCGTGCAGCTCGAGGTGACGGATCCGGTCTCGATCGCTGCGGCGGCGCGGCGTATCCGCGAGGAGCGCGGTCGTCTCGACCTCCTGGTCAACAACGCGGCGATCGCGACCACCCGCACCGACCTCGCGGACAGCACCGAACTGCGCCGGCTGTCGCGAGCGAGCGTCGTCGACCTCGATGAGGTGCGGGCGGTCTGGAACGTCAACGTGTTCGGCGCGCTGGCCGTCTACCAGGGGATGCTGCCGCTGCTGCGCGAGTCGGCGAGCGCCAGGATCGTCAATGTCACGAGCGCGCTCGGATCGCTCACGCTCGCCGCCGATCCGGCCGTTCCGTTCCACGCGGCGTTCGAGCCGGTGTACGCGGGATCGAAGGCGGCGCTGCACGCGGTCACCCTCGCGATGATGATCGAGCTGGAGGGAACGGACATCAAGGTCAACCTCGTCTCGCCGGGCTTCGCGAACACCGCCCTCGTCAATTTTGAGGGCCCGGAGACGGTGGAGGTGGCCGCACGCGAGATCGTGCGCGTCGCTCGGCTCGATGCCGACGGGCCCGCCGGCACCTTCACCACCTGGGAGGGCGCGCCGCTCCCCTGGTGACTGCGACGTTTCTGGACGTTCGGGGCGCTCCCCATCGATTTGATCGATCAAACCCGGCTAGCGTAGAAACGGACCACCGCCCTCGACGAGGAGATCGCCCCCGCATGACCACGCCCCGCCAACCGCTCCTGCACGCCGAGGCCGTTGTGCTGCGCGCTCCGAGCCAGAGCTGGTCGGCGACCGACGGCATGATCGGCGCGGGGCCCATCCACGGGCACTATTTCTCCGACGTCCGGGTCGTGCGCGGGCTCGAAGTGCGTGTCGCGGGCGAGACGCCCGAGCACATCGCGACGCAGCAGCCGTCGGCGAGCGAGGCGGTCTTCGTCTCGCTGCTGCGCGCCATCGACGACGCCGAGGCCGACCCGGGCGTGCGCGGGGAGCTCTCCCGCACCTCGACCGTGCGCGGCGTCGAGGAGGAGTTCCACATCCGCTCGCGGCTCGGCGAGACGATCGAGACGACGGTCGAGCTGCGGATACTGCCCGACCTCTGCGGGATGGACCACGTCAAGGCCGGGCTCGGCGCCGAATCCGCCCCTGCGGTGTCGACGACTGGGACCACGGCTGCATGGGGCGACGGCACCGTCTCGGCGCGACTCGACCTCCCCGGCGCGGAGCTGACGCTCGAGGGCGACGCGATCGTCGCCCGGTGGCAGGTGACCGTGCCCGCCGAAGGTGAGACCTCCGTCGGCTGGTCGCTCGCGGTGACCGATGCGTCGGCGGTCGTCGCCGGGGTCGAGGGCGACCTGCCGTGGACCGTGCCAGCGGTGACCAGCGGCGACGAGCGGCTCACGCGCTGGCTCGCCCAGGCCCTCGACGACCTCGACGCCCTGCGGCTGACCACCACGCGCGAGCCGTCGCTGCAGTTCCTCGCCGCAGGAGCCCCCTGGTTCTTCACCCTCTTCGGGCGCGACTCGCTGTGGGCCGCGCGCTTCCTGCTGCCGCTCGGCACCCGCATCGCCGCAGACACCCTCCGCGTGCTCGCCGGGCTGCAGGGCGCGGAGAGCGTCGCCGCGACCGCCGAGCAGCCCGGCAAGATCATGCACGAGCTGCGCCGCGGCGCCCTCGAGATCCCGGGCGAGAGCATCTCCCTGCCGCCGCTCTACTACGGCACCGTCGACGCGACCGCGCTCTGGGTGTGCCTGCTGCACGACGCCTGGCGCTGGGGCATGCCCGAGAACGAGGTGCGCGAGCTCGCCCCGCACCTCGTGCGCGCGCTCGAGTGGATGCGCGACTCCGGCGACTCCGACGGCGACGGCCTGCTCGAGTACGTCGACGAGACGGGCCATGGCCTCTCGAACCAGGGCTGGAAGGACTCCGGCGACAGCGTGCAGTGGCGCGACGGGTCCCTCGCCGACGGGCCGATCGCGCTCGTGGAGGTGCAGGCCTACGCCTACGAGGCAGCCACCCACGGCGCCGACCTGCTCGACGCGCTGGGTCTCGACGGCGGCGACGGATGGCGGGCCTGGGCCGCGCGCCTCAAGCAGCGGTTCGACGAGTCCTTCTGGATCGACGACCCCGACGGCGCCTACCCGGCGATCGCTCTCGACGCGACGAAGCGTCCCGTCGACACGGTGACGAGCAACCTCGGCCACCTGCTCGGCACCGGGCTGCTCGACGTGCGCCAGTCCGCGCTCGTCGCCCGCCGGCTGGGCAGCCCGCAGCTCGACTCCGGCTTCGGCCTGCGCACGATGTCGACCGACAGCACGGGCTACTGGCCGCTCAGCTACCACGGCGGCTCGGTCTGGACGCACGACACCGCGATCGCGATCCTCGGCCTCGCCCGCGAGGGGCACCGTGACACCGCGACGGCGCTGACCCGCGGGCTGCTGGCCGCGGCATCCGCCTTCGACTACCGGATGCCCGAGCTGCACTCCGGCGACAGCGCCGCGGAGTCGACGCGCCCGGTTCCCTACCCGGCGGCCTGCCGTCCGCAGGCCTGGTCGGCCGCAGCGGCTGTCGCCGTGCTCACGAGCGTGCTCGGACTCGAACCGCAGGGCGACGCCCTGTCGCTGTCGCCGACGGATGCGGTGGGCGCGATCGACGTCGACGGTCTGCGCCTCGGCGATGCGACGGTGTCGGTGTCGGTCGGCGGCGACGGCTCGGTGCTGCGCGCGTCGGGCGCCCCCATCGAGGTGCGATGACGCTCGCCGCCTTCCGCCTAGGCTGACCCGGTGCCCATCGCCTACCACCGCGCTGCCGCGCGCGATCTTGCCCCCGAGACGCTGTATCGCATCCTCTGGCTGCGCGTGCGCGTCTTCATCCTCGAGCAGCAGTCCGCCTATGAGGACGTCGACGGACGCGACATCGAGCCCGGCGCCGAGCTGCTCTGGGCCGAGGAGGACGGCGACGTGCTCGCGACGGCGCGGGTGCTGCGCGAGCCGGGTGCGCTGCGGATCGGCCGGGTCGCGACCGCGGAGCAGGCCCGCTCGCGCGGTGTCGCCTCCGAGCTCATGAGACGGGCGGTCGCCCGCTGCGAGGAGCTCGACCCGTCCGCTCCGATCCTGCTGGGGGCGCAGTCGCACCTCGCGCCCTGGTACGCGCGCTTCGGCTTCGAGGTCGACGGCGACGGGTACGACGAGGACGGCATTCCGCACCTGCCGATGCGCAGGGCGCCGAGCCCCGCGCCGTAGACTCCCGCGCATGCCCGCGTCGCCCACCGAGTGCCTCGTGTCCGTCGACCTGGAGACCGCCGGGCCGGTGCCCGGGCGGTACTCGATGCTCTCGCTCGGCGCCTGCCTGGTCGACGACCCCACGACGACGTTCTACGTCGAGCTGAAGCCGCTGGTCGAGGACGCCGTGCCCGCCGCGCTGGAGGTGAGCGGTCTGTCGATGGGGGAGCTCGCGAGAACCGGGGCCGAGCCGGCTGCGGCCATGCGGTCGTTCGCGGACTGGGTCGCCGCATCCGTCCCTCCCGGGCAGCGACCGGTGTTCGTGGGATTCAACGCGTCGTTCGACTGGATGTTCGCCGCCGAGTACTTCGACCGCTTCGGAATCGAGAACCCCTTCGGGCACTCCGCGCTCGATATCAAGGCCTATCGGATGGGGCAGTCGGGCTCGAGCTGGGCGGAGACGAGCATGGAGCACCTGTCCGCCCTCTTCCTCGGGGGCCGCCCGCTCTCCCATAATGCTCTCGACGACGCGCGTGACCAGGCCGAGCTCTTCCGCGCGATCCGCGACGAGGGAAGGCGCAGGTATGAGGGACGAGGACACGACTGAAGGTCTCCGCCGCCTGATCGAGTCGGCCACCCGGCTCGGCATCGAACTCGACGAGGCTGAGACGCTCGCCTGGCTCACGGCGGTCGCGGCGACCGTCGACGGCGAGGACTGGGTCGTGGATGCCGAGAACGGCACCTTCGGCCATCGAGTGCAGATGCTCGACTTCAGTCCGCGCGACCTCGCTCGCTTCCGCGCGATCGGGCGCATCGTCGAGGTGACCGGACCCGAGGGCATCGCCGAGAGCGCGCTCGCCCTCTCCGGCTCGGCCGCCCAGTCGAAGATCCAGACCTTCCCCGGCGACGCCGACTACTTCCAGCGCCTCAACCTCCGCGCCGACACTCGCGAGGAGGCCTGCCTCCTCCTGGCGGCGCTGCTGCGGGAGAAGGTTCTCGGGTTCGCCCGAGGCACCAACTTCCAGTTCCTCGAGGCGAAGCTCGGCTCGTCGCCGTCGGGCGTGCCGCTGACCTGGAAGCTGTCCGACGTCGAGGCCGGAGTGCTCGCCCACGGCGACGGCACGGTGCGCTGGGAGGACGCGGCCCGCAACCCCGGCTGGGTCAAGCTCGACTGGGTCGTCGCCGACCCGGAGCGGCACCAGCTCTCGAACGCGAGCAACGTCGTCGACGTCACCTGGGAGGCGCCGGACGGTTCCATCGTGCCGCTCGACGGCTACCTCGATGCCTACTTCCAGGAGGTCTACCTCGACGCCGATGCCGTGCCCACCTTCGCCAAGGTCGTGCGGCACGTCACGGACGACGCGCTCGACGAGTACGTCGAGAAGCTCGAGGGGGAGGTGCGCAAGTACCTCACGAAGCAGCTCAACTACGGCAAGGCGGCGAAGCGGATGTACAACGTCTTCCGCCTGTCCGGGCGCCACCTCGACGCGGCGTACGTGCGTTCCCTCTTCGACGAGCCGACGACGATCCTCTATCAGGTGTGGTCGCTGATCTCGACGCTGGACAACGCGACGCAACCGGGCAGCGCCATCCCCATGGAGGAGGTGCGAGCCCAGGCGGATGCCCTCGTGCTCGATGTCGTGCGCGCTCTCGACGGTGCAGAGGAGGCGGAGATCGTGGCGGCGCTGCTGCACCTGCGGCAGACCCTCGAGTCGCAGACGACGGGTGAGGAGCGGACCGGTGACGTCAGCGCGGCGCAGGCGCGGGTCGTGAACGTCGTCAACACGTTCTTCCGGGACAAGCTGACCGGGGTGCCGAGCATCCGCGACTACATCGAGCGCCTGCAGGCGACCGTCGAGGACTCCGAAGCGTCGTCCCTCAGCGCGAGCTGAGCGCCGCGACGACCTGCCGCGCGATCGTGCGCCCTGCTCGGTTCGCGCCGATCGTCGACGCCTGCGGGCCGTAGCCGGCGAAGAACACACGCGGGTCGCGCCAGGAGGCGCCCTGGCCGACGACCACGCCGCCCTCCTTCTCGCGCAGTCGCAGCGGAGCGAGGTGACGCAGTTCGGGACGGAAGCCGGTCGACCAGATGATCGCGTCGGCACGCTGGAAGGTGCCGTCGGCCCAGCGCACGCCGTCTGGCTCGATCGAGGCGAACATCGGCTTCGGGTGCAGCAAGCCCCGGTCGATCGCCGACTGGATGCGACGCGTGCGCGGCACCCCCGTGCCGCTGACGATGCTCGGCAGAGCTCGGCCGGCCCTCGCGGCCTCGTCCTGAGCGGCCACCGCCGACTGGCGCGCCTCGAGGTTGAGCTCACCGTCCTCGCGGAACTCGACCGGGCGCCGGCTCACCCAGGTGAGCTCGCCCGCGACGTTCTCGAGCTCGAGCAGGAAGCCGATCGCCGACGTGCCCCCGCCCACCACGATGACGCTCCGGCCGCGGAAGTCCTCGGCATCCCGGTACTCGTTGGTGTGCAGGTGCTCGCCCCGGAACGTGTTCAGCCCCGGGTACCACGGGATGAACGGAGCGCCCCAGGTGCCCGTCGCGTTCACGATCAGCCGGGTCGTGACGTTCTGCTCGCCGACGCCGTCCTCGAAGCGCACGAGGAGGTCGAGGCCCGAGTTCTCGACGCTCTTGACGGATGCCGGACGTACCACCTTGAAGCCGTAGTGCTCCTCGTAGGCGGCGTAGTACTCCGCCACGACCTTCTTGGCCGGCTGCTGGCGGTCGGCGGTGTCGAAGCTCAGGCCGAGCGCGTCGAGGCCGGGCAGGTCGTTGATGCGGTGCGCCGAACCGATCCGCAGCGCCTCCCAGCGGAACTGCCACGCACCCCCCGTGCCCGGTCCCCGATCGAGCACGACGAAGTCGTTGCCGGGGTCCAGACCGAGCCGCTTGAGGTAGTACGAGACGCTGAGTCCCGCCTGCCCGGCTCCGACGACGACGACCTGGGTGTCGGTGTCGGAAGCCACCCGTCCACGCTACTCGCCGTCGCCCCGCACTCGCTCGGGATATCCTCAACGCGCTCCCAAAGGGCGACGTGTACCCCGTGCTAGACTGCGAACCGATTTTCTACACCCATCCCAGTTCGCATATCCCGGGGATCCCCATTCGTCCCTTGGGCAGAATCACGAGGGGGTCACGCATGGGGCGCGGCCGTCAAAAGGCAAAGCACACCAAGGTGGCGCGGGAGCTGAAGTACTACAGCCCCGACACGAACTACGCCTCCCTGGAACGCGAACTCGCGACCAGCGGGCACTCGGATGCCGATCTCGAGAAGTGGGCGGACTACGCCGCCTCCTCCGACGACAGCTTCGACGCCGAGGACGAGACCAAGACCGCCTAGGTTCTTCTCCGACCTCGCGCAGCTGCTGAGGCGCATCGCCGACGCCCGCGCGCGGTCGAGTCCAGTGCAGAGACGAGAAAAGCGGCCGCCCCGATCGGGCGGCCGCTTTCGTCATCCGGGAATCAGTCCCAGATGACCTCGGGGTTCTCGGCGGCCATGTCGATCGCCGGGCTGCCGAAGATCGGACCGAAGAGCAGCGTGCAGGTTCCGGTCGTGCCGTTCTGCGAGCACTGAGCCTCGACGTCGATGCCGCCCGGCGAGCTCGCCTGCGCCAGCGTCGGGTTGTCATAGCTCAGCGTGGGCTCGAGCGAGTCGATGCTCGCGTTCGTGTCGGCCGGGATGGTGCGCGTGATCGTGCCGTCGGTCAGCACGGACCCGTCGTCGAGCGTGCCCGGGAGGGCGAGTCCGCAGCCGGTCTCGAGGTTCTTCGATGCGACGCACTCGTTCGCGGCCGCACGCACCAGGTCGCGGAAGGTCTGGAGTGCCGCCTCGCTGAGGCCCGCCTCGATGCCGAGGGTGTCGACGTATCCGTAGGGCTCGGTGAGGGTGACGACGGTCTCACCGCTCAGCGCGAAGTTCTCGAGGGTCGTCGCGAACTCGTAGGTGCCCGGGAAGATGTCGTAGCTCTCGTCGCCGACCTCTGCGCCGTTGACGGTCACGCCGAGACCCTCGAACTGGGTGGTCGAGAGGCTGCCGAGCACGCCGCTGATCGTCCAGGAGCCGTCGCCTTCGAAGTCGTAGACGTCGTAGGTCGCCTCGACGGGCGTGTCGCCGAGCAGGTAGCTCACGTCGACCGTTCCCGATCCGTCCGAGGTGTTGTCGACGACCTCGATGTCACTGATCGGGGCCAGCTCGTTCGAGGCCGCGAGCACGTCGTCGGTCAGGAGCGTGTCGACGGTCGGCGGCGAGTCGATGAAGCCGAGCGCCGTCGCGGAGTCGCCCTCGGAGAGCGCGGTGAAGAAGGACGTCACGGCCTCGCCTGCGGATGCCGCGCTTCCGCCGCCGCCCGCCGGTTCGCCGCCGCCACCGCTCTGCGGCACTCCCCCGAGGCGGGGGACGACGACGAACGCGATGACGAGGGCGATGACCAGGAGCAGGGCGAGGCCTCCGCCTGCGATGCCGATGATGGCACCGGTGCTGAGGCCGCCCTTCTTGGCCGGCGGCCCGACCGGGGGCTGCTGCTGCCACCCTTGGGCCGCTGTCGGCTGGTGCTGCGGTGCGCCGTAGGGCTCGGGCCGCTGAGCATACGGCTGCTGCGGCGCGCCGTACGCCTGCGTCGGCGCGGTCGGCGGAGCCGGAGTGCCGGGGTACTGCTGGGTGGGCGCCGTCGGCGGCACGGGAGCACCCGGGTACTGCTGCGTCGGCGCCGTCGGCGGGGCCGGCGTGCCGGGGTACTGCTGCGTCGGAGTGGCACCGGTCGGGCCGGGTGCGGCGAAGGGCCCGGCGGGAGGCGCAGGCGGCTGCTGCGGGGTCGGAGCCGTGTCCGGCGCGCCGTCCCGAGGCGGCGGCACCGGCGGCACACCCTCCCGATTCGGAGGAACGTTGTTGTCGCGGTTGTCGGTCATCGCCTCACCCTGTTTGCCGAGCACATATCGCGCTCAATCTAGCCTGCGCTGACGGCTTCTCATACCCGCGAGACGGCGCCTGATCCGGCTGGCGGCTAGCGCGCGTACTGCCCGACGAGCCGCACGGCACCGCCGTCGACGCCCTTGGCGCCCTGCTCGAATCCGTCGAGTTCGCGCTGCTGCATCGACACCGTGCCCGCGACCCACGCGGGGATGCCGTCGGCGCTGAGGGCTGCGGCCACCGCCTCCGCGCGGTCCGGCGCCACGACGGCGATCATGCCGATGCCGAGGTTCCAGGTGCCCTCGGTGCTCTCGAGGGTCGCCTCGGACAGCTCGGCGAGCACGCGGAACACCGGCTGCGGCGACCAGCTCGAGCGGTCGAGCTCGACCCACGACCCCTGCGGCAGCACCCGCGCGAGGTTCGCGGCGATGCCGCCGCCTGTCACATGCGAGAGAGCGTGGACGGATGCCCCGAGCGCGTCGTCGGCGAGCACCCTCAGCAGCGGCGCGGTGTAGAGACGGGTGGGCTCGAGCAGGGCGAGCCCGATCGGCCCGCCGAGCTCGGCGAGCTGGTCGCGGTACTCGAGGCCTCGGGCCGCGAGGATGTGGCGCACGAGCGAGAAGCCGTTCGAGTGCAGGCCGCTCGATGCGAGGGCGACGACCGCGTCGCCGTGCTGAACGCGCTCGGCACCGAGCACGGCATCCGCTTCGACCGCGCCAACCGCAGCGCCCGCGACGTCGTAGTCGTCGACGCCGAGGAGTCCCGGGTGCTCGGCGGTCTCTCCGCCGACGAGCGCGGTCCCGGTCTCGGCGCAGGCGCGCGCGATGCCCTCGACGATCGAGGCGATCCGCTCGGGCACGACCTTGCCGCAGGCGATGTAATCCGTCATGAACAGCGGCTTCGCGCCCACCACGACGATGTCGTCGACGACCATGCCGACGAGGTCCTGGCCGATGGTGTCGTGCTTGTCGAGAGCCTGAGCGATCGCGACCTTCGTGCCCACCCCATCCGTGCTGGTGGCCAGCAGCGGGCGGCGGAAGTCCTTGAGGAAGGAGGCGTCGAAGAGACCGGCGAAGCCGCCCACGCCGCCGAGCACCTCGGGGCCGTGGGTGCGGGAGACGGCGGCCTTCATGAGCTCCACCGCGCGGTCGCCGGCTGCGGTATCGACCCCTGCCTCGGCGTAGCTGTCGGGCATGGTCAGCGGGTCCGTTCCGTGGCGTGGGAGACTAGAGCGTACTGATCACACTCTACGGTCTGGAGTCCGCCCCGGATGTGCGGCATCGTCGGCCTCGTCTCGTCTGGCCCGGTCAATCAGCAGGTCTACGACAGCCTCTCCCTTCTTCAGCATCGCGGGCAGGATTCGACCGGCATCGCGACGAGCGAAGGCAGCATCGTCCACATGCAGAAGGCCAAGGGCCAGGTGCGCGAGGCGTATCGCACGCGCGACATGCGCAGCCTGCTCGGCACGATGGGCCTAGGCCACGTGCGCTACGCGACCCGCGGCTCCGCCTCGCATGAGGAGGAGGCACAGCCGTTCTACGTGAACGCGCCGTACGGCATCGTGCTCGTGCACAACGGCAACCTCACGAACACCCGCGAGCTCACCTCGGAGCTGTTCCACACCGACCGGCGGCACCTCAACACGAGCTCCGACACCGAGCTGCTCGTCAACGTGCTCGCCAATGAGCTGCAGTCGCAGATCCGCGGAGCCGACCTCGATCCCGACCAGGTGTTCGACGCGATCGAGACCCTGCACGAGCGCGTCGAGGGCTCGTACGCCGCGATCGCCCTCATCGCCGGCCAGGGCCTCCTCGCCTTCCGCGACCCGTTCGGCATCCGCCCCCTCGTGCTCGGCAAGCGGCCGACCGGCCTCGTGGGCGACGAGTGGGTCGTCGCGAGCGAGTCGCTCGTGCTCGAGAGCGGCGGCTACGAGATCGTGCGCGACATCGCCCCGGGCGAGGCCGTCTACATCACCCGCAGCGGCGAGTTCTTCTCCCGCCAGTGTGCCAAGAACCCGGTGCTCATCCCGTGCTCGTTCGAGTACGTGTACCTCGCGCGTCCCGACTCGATCATGAACGGCATCTCGGTCTACGAGGCCCGCCTGCGACTCGGCAACCGCCTCGCCGACACGATCGCGAAGTACACGCCCACGGGTGACATCGACGTCGTCATGCCGATCCCCGACTCCTCGCGCCCCGCCGCGATGCAGGTGGCTCAGAAGCTCGGCATCGAGTACCGCGAGGGGTTCTACAAGAACCGCTACGTCGGCCGCACCTTCATCATGCCCGGGCAGGAGCAGCGCAAGAAGAGCGTGAAGCAGAAGCTCAACGCGATGTCGAGCGAGTTCAAGGGCAAGAACGTGCTCATCGTCGACGACTCGATCGTGCGCGGCACCACCTCGCGCGAGATAGTCGACATGGCCCGGATGGCAGGGGCGAACTCCGTGACGTTCACCTCGGCCGCGCCTCCCGTGCGGTACCCGCACGTCTACGGCATCAACATGCCCACCCGGCAGGAGCTCGTCGCGGCGGGACGGAAGATCCCCGAGATCGCGACCGAGCTCGGCGCCGACTACCTCATCTACCAGGAGGTCGAGGACATGCAGGCCGCGATCCTCGAGGGCACCGACATCGAGGCGCTCGAGATGAGCTGCTTCACCGGCGAGTACGTCACCGGAACGGTGACCGAGGAGTACCTCGCCTGGGTCGAGCGCAACCAGCTGAGCTAGTCGGCGGCCGGGGCGCCACCCGAGATCGCCTCGAGGTAACGCGGGCGCAGCCCCTCCTTCTGGCCGCTGATGCTGGGCTTCATCTGGAACACGCCGGTGTCGTAGTTGCCCTCGACGAGCACGGGGCCCCCGGGCGTGAGCGCCACATCCCAGCCGACGTAGGGCACCTGCGGCACCACTCGGGCGGCGCGGTGGACCAGGTCGATCACCTGATCCCACATCGGCACTGCGGTGCCCGCGATGATCGCGCCGCTCTCGGGATGGACCGCGTACTTGCGTCCCTCCTTGTCGAAGGCCGCGTAGAGCGCGCGGCCCTGCTCGTCGAGAGTCGTCTGCATGCCGCCGCTTCCGAAGTTGTCGACGGGCGACCCGTGGCCGATCTTGAGGACCCGGGCGAGCACCTCGACCGACCCCTCGGGAGTGAGGTAGGTGATGACCCGGATCGTGTTGACGCTGGTCGGCGTGAGGCGAGCGAGATCGGGATGCTGTTCGATGAACTCCTCGACGAGCACCTGCCCGCGGTCGATGAGCTCGCTCCGCAGAGCTTGCAGCTCGTGGACGGAGTCGGGAAGCTCCTCCGCGCGGAGCGGGGTGATGCCGTCTCCGCCGAGCGACTCGTTGTTCTTCAGCATCACGCGACCGTGCCGGTGGACGAAGGCCGCGAAGTCGGTCGCGTCGGCTGAGCGCAGGTCGATCCACGCGCGGCCCAGGTAGGGCGCGAAGCGCTCGTTGAAGCGCACCTTGTCCGTGAAGCAGGTCGCATACCGCCGGTCGTTCAGCTCGAGCGTGAGCTGGTGCGCCTGCGGACGGGTGAGGAACGTCCGTCGCTCCGCCGCCCTGAGGAGGTGCCAGTCCCACTCGTGGTAGTCGTGATACCCCGCGTAGAACCGCACTGACGACACCGCCATGTCGACCATGACGAACAGGCGAGGGATCCGATACTCATCGCTGATCCGTCCGGCGAGGCGCCACATGTTCTGCACATCCAGCCGCGCGAAGCGGAGGACGAAGTACTTCAGCCGTCGCAGTGCGCGCCCTCCAGGAGTGGCCGTGCGCTGGGCGTCCTCCGCGCGGGGCGCGATGACGGCCCGACGGGGAGCAGCGCTGACGATGCTCGTGGAGGACGTGTCCGAGGAGAGAGTCTGCTGCACTGTGTCCCACTATCGATCTCATCGCGGACGGGATGTCCGCTCCATCCAGCGTGACGAGGCGCTGTGAGATGCGGCTAAGACTCAGCAGGGGAGAAGCCCGGTGGCGGCTTCGAGACCGCCCGGCTCATCGATCGCGGAGGCCGACGCCGGCGCTGCGCCGACGGATGCTGTCAGGCGCGCAGGATGAATCCCACGCCGCGGATCGTCTCGATCACCCGAGGTGCCCCATCGGACTCCAGCTTGCGCCTGAGGTAGCCGACGAAGACGTCGACGACGTTGCTGTCCACCTCGCTGGTGTACCCCCAGACCTGGGCCAGCAGTTGGCCGCGGCTGAGCACCTGGTTGCTGTGGCGCACGAAAGCCAGGAGCAGCTCGAACTCGCGGAAGGTGAGTTCGAGCGTGCGGTCGCCGAGTGTCGCGGTCCGACTCGCGATGTCGATCGCGACGTCGCCGGCCGTCAGTGGCAGTCTCGCCCGAACCCTGTCCAGTCGCACGAGCGCGTGCAGGCGCGCTGCGAGCTCGCCGATCGAGAAGGGCTTCACCACGTAATCGTCTGCACCCGCCGCGAGACCCGCCACCCGGTCTGCGATGTCGTCTCTCGCTGAGACCATGCAGATCGGGAAGTCGAGTCCAGCGGCCCTTATCCGGGAGACGAGGTCAATGCCGTTCAGCTTCGGCATCGAGACGTCGAGCACCGCGACGTCGGGCACGGACCGGCGCACCTCGGCGAGCGCGGCGAGACCCTCGGGCGCCTCTCGCACAGACAGTCCGGCGTTCTCGAGCCCGAGGCGGAGGGCCGCGCGGACGTTGGGCTCGTCGTCGACGATCAGCGCGTCAGGCGGCGCGACCGGAGCATCGATCACGCGGCGACGAACTGTTTTGCGCCCGGGCGGGGAGGCGTCGTGCCATCGAACCCTCGGCGACGCGACCTCCGGCCGCAGCTGCGTTCTCACACTCATGGACGCCCCGTCGCACTTCCCTGGGAGGGCTGATGACCCCGATGCGCCGGGCCGCTGAGGGCGTTGATGAGGAACTGCGCCGCCACCTCGGCCACTTCTCTGCTGTTCGCGGAGGGGCCGCTCACCCGGGCGAGCGCCGCCTGCATCACCCCGACCATGAGGGCACGGGTCAGCGCGGGATCCGCGACGTCGGTGAACTCGCCCGCTTCGACGCCGGCGCGGACGACGTCGACGATGCGGTCGCCGATCTCGTCACGGAGAGGAAGCACAGCCTCCGAGAACTCGGCGCGGCCGAGGCTCCGCTCGAGCGCCTGACCAGCCAGGAGGACGCCCGTGCTCCTGGCGTGCTCGACGAGCAGGACCGTCACGATGCTGCGCAGGCGCTGGCTCGGCGGCACCGAGGTGTCGTCGGCACGAAGCGCCACCACCTCGCGGACTCTCGCGCTTCCCCGCCTGGTCGCCTCCGTGAGCAGCGTGACGGTGTCCGGGGCGTAGTTGTAGATGGCCGTGCGGGCGACCCCGGCCCGAGAGGCGACGTCCCGCATGGTGATCGATTCGAAGGGGCGCTCGAGCACGAGGCCGTCCATCGCGTCGAGCAGCAGGTCCCACGTGCGGGCCTTGTGCTCCGCGACGGTCGCTGCGGCGATCTTCGGCATGGGCCACCTCCAGAGAGCGGAACGAGAGAAGACGGATGGGCGGGATCGCCGGAGCGGTCCCGCCCATCTTGGATCAGGTGCGGTTCAGATCGCCCCGAAGGATCTTGACGATGGCGAAGAGCGAGATGGGGATGATCGTGAAGATGTTGATGATCATGAGCGTCTCGTTGAGGGCTGCCGTGTCCCATTCGACCCCGGTCGCGTCGGAAACGGTCCCCGAATCGGTGCTGCCCATGAAGGTCGTGATGGCCGCGACCGCGAACATCGCGTAGATGAGGACGGGCTGCAGGTAGGACACCTGCCTGATGGCTTCCACGCCGCTGCCGGAGCGCCGCGTCTGGCGGATCGCGAGCACCAGGGCGAAGACCTGGAAGAAGCTCCACGTGACGAACCACCACCCGACGTAGTTGGTCCAGGGCACTCCGAAGAGGCCGCCCCCGTCGTGCCAGATCCAGACCTGCCGCACGGTCGCGATCAGCGAGTCCGCGCCGACGTCGAACATCGTCATGACGGCACCGGCCAGCACGGGCAGGGCGATCACGTTGATACGGCCGGTGCGGGTGCGCAGGTCGAGCCGCTCGTCAGCGCGATCGAGCACGGTGTTGGCCGTCATCCAGCTCACGTAGCCCAGGCCGAAGTAGGTGACCCCGATGATCACCGGCACGAGGAAGAGCTGGGGCATCAGCGTGTAGTGGTAGTTGCCGAACGGGAAGCCCGTCAGGATGCTCAGGTTCTCCCAGATGTTGCTGATGACGAAGGAGATGACGAACAGGCCGATGAGCACGGGCCAGCCGTAGCGCCGTGTGCCTTGAACGAAGGCGAGGGCGACACCGGCCAGCGAGACGACCTGCGCTGCTCCGATGGCCCCGACGAGAGGGAGGATGAGGGCCCCGACCACGGCGATGCCCACCGTGGTCCATCCGAGGAGCCCCCGGATCCGGCTCTCGGGCGGCTGGGATCCCTCGGCCGGAGGGAGCGACACTTCGGTGTCTGTTCGTGTGGACATGCGCGCCTTCTTCGGATGTGGCCGGACCTGGCGGTTCGGCGATTCGACTGAACGCGCTGAACGTTATGACGACACGTCGTTAAAACCCTGGGAGTCCATGAGACCCCCGCTGAGAGTCAGGAGTCGTCGACCTCGGTCGACGAAGCCTCGGTCGACGCAGCCGCCTCGCGCTGGGCGGCGACAGTGCGGGAGCGGCGAGCGGATGCCCGATCGAGCAGAAGCGCGACGACCGCCCCGAGCGCGACGCCGGTGGGCACCCCGTACAGGCAGAAGTAGGCGAAGAGCGCACCGAACCCGACGTTCGGGTCAGCGGGATAGAGCGAGGTCAGCACGAAGGTGACGATCAGCCCGAGCAGTCCGCCGACGAGGAGAAAGCGGCCGTACTTGGGGGCGCGGCGGATCTGCACCTCGTGGCGGTCGGGTTGCGGCGAGCTCATGCCCCCATTCTCCCGCGCCGGCGGCCCACGCCGCTCAGTCCCAGCGCACAGGAAGCACGTCGGAGAGGTCCGCACGCGAGCCGGAGGCGGAGACCCGGGCAGCGGCGACCGCATCCGCCCAGCTGAGGCGGCCGGTCGCCAGGTCGATCCAGGTCGCCGCATCCGTCTCGACGACGTTGGGCGGCGTGCCGCGGGTGTGCCGCGGGCCCTCGATCGCCTGCACCGCTCCGAACGGGGGCACCCGCACCTCCACGGAGTTGCCCGGCACGGCATCGGCGAGCGCCTGCAGCAGGTAGCGCGCGGCGGTGGCGACGGTAGTGCGATCGGTCGCTCCGGCGAGCGCCGCGGTCACTGCGGCGGCGCCGTGGTCAGCGGGGATGCGCTTGGCGGGCATCGGGCTCCGGAGTCGTGTAGGGCAGCGAGGGGCGGACGGTGTCCAGCGCCTCACGGTACTCCGTGTAGCCCGGGCCGAGCACGGCGACGATCGCGACCGCGCCGAGGCTGCCCAGAACCCCTGCCGTCGTGAGGGTCACGTCATCGACATCGAGCCCCAGCAGGGTGACGAGAATCACGCCGCCCGGAATCGAGATGAGCACGAAGAGCCAGCCCACCGCCGTTGCGCGGGTGGTCGTGGTGCCCTTCACGAACCACATGTCCGAGACCCCGGTGCGTGAGAGCCGGGTGGCGAGCGTCGCGCCGAGGATCAGTGCACCGCAACCCAGGTGGAGTGAGACGAGGGAGGCGAGCGGGAACGTCGCGCCGCCCGCCTGGTAGGCCAGGGTCCCCCAGAACGCGAAGAGGCAGAGCAGGCCGACGGAGGTCCAATAGACCCTGAGCCATCGGCGCTGGAACGGTGGGGAGCGTCGACGTCGGGTCTGCGTGACCACAGGCGGCGCCCAGGCCCCTGGTGGTGGAGCTGCGTGCCACTCGGGCGGGGGGACGGGCGAGGACATGCGGGCCACCGTACCGCCGGGCGACAGCCCTGGAACAGGGACTCCGGTCCCGGTTTCGGGGAGTGCGCGCAGCATCCGTGGCTAGGCTGTCGTGGTGCGCATCCTCGTCCTCGGCTCCGGTGCCAGGGAGCACGCGATCATCCTCTCGCTGCTTTCCGAACGAGCGGGTCACGAGATCACGTCGGCCCCCGGCAACGCCGGCATCGCCGCCGATGTGCCGGTCGTGGCCCTCGACCCCACCAACGCGTCGGTCGTCGCGCAGTACGCGCTCGACAACGACGTGGAACTGGTCGTGATCGGCCCAGAGGCCCCGCTCGTCGCCGGCGTCTCGGATGCCCTCCGCAACCGCGGCATCGCCGTGTTCGGCCCCGGCAAGGCCGCAGCCCAGCTCGAGGGCAGCAAGACCTTCGCGAAGCGCGTGATGGAGGAGGCCGGTGTCCCGACCGGCCGCGCCACCCGTGCGGGCAACCTCGAGGAGGCCGTCGAGGCGATCGACGAGTACGGCTCCCCGTACGTCATCAAGGCGGATGGGCTGGCGGCGGGCAAGGGCGTGCTCGTCACCGAGGACCGCGAGGCCGCGATCGCCCACGCCCGATACTGGCTCGGCTACGGCAGCGTGCTCGTCGAGGAGTTCCTCGACGGGCAGGAGGTGTCGCTCTTCCTGTTGAGCGACGGGCACGACGTGCTGCCGCTCTCCCCCGCGCAGGACTACAAGCGCGCTTACGACGGCGACGCGGGCCCGAACACCGGCGGCATGGGCGCCTACTCCCCGCTGCCCTGGCTGCCCGACACCTTCGTCGACGAGGTCATCGACACGATCGGCCTGCCCGTCGTGAGGCAGCTCGAGAAGGAGCAGACGCCGTTCATCGGCCTGCTCTACTGCGGCCTCATCGCGACGGCGGATGGCGTGAAGGTCATCGAGTTCAACGCGCGATTCGGCGACCCCGAGACGCAGGTCGTGCTGCCGCGCCTCGAGACCCCGCTGAGCGAGCTGCTGCTCGCCGCCTCCACGGGCGGACTCGGGCGACTGCCGTGGCCCCGCTTCTCGAACGACGTCGCCGTGACGGTCGTGCTCGCGAGCGAGGGCTACCCCGACGAGGTCGTCACCGGTCGACCGCTGACCGGCCTCGAGGATGCCGCCGCCGTCGAGGGAGTGCACCTCGCGCACGCCGCCACCGGCAGGACCGAGGAGGGCTATCGCGCGACCGGCGGCCGCGTGCTCAACGTCGTGGCGCGAGCGGCCGACTTCGCCGCCGCCAGGGAGCGGGCCTACGAGGCTCTCGGCCGCATCCGTCTCGAGGGCGGCCACTACCGGCGGGACATCGCGGAGCGGGTCGTCCGGTGAGCCTCTCGGATTGGGAGCACGTCTACTCCGGCAAGGTGCGCGACCTCTACCGCCTGCCTGAACGGCCCGGGCAGGTGCTCATGGTCGCGAGCGACCGGGTGAGCGCCTTCGACCACGTTCTCGAGCCCGGCATCCCCGGCAAGGGCGAGTACCTGACGCGGCTGAGCCTCTGGTGGTTCGCGCAGCTCTCCGACGTGCCCAACCATCTCGTGAAGGCCCAACTCGAGGTGCTGCCCGAGGAGGTGCGCGGGCACGCGATGCTCGTGCGCGAGCTCGAGATGTTCCCGGTCGAGTGCGTCGTGCGCAGCTACCTCGTCGGCACCGGCTGGAAGGAGTACCAGCAGACGCAGAGCGTGTGCGGCATCCCGCTTCCCCCCGGCCTCGAGAACGGCGACCGACTGCCGGAGCCGATCTACACCCCCGCCTACAAGGCGCCGCTCGGCGAGCACGACGAGAACATCTCGTTCGAGCGCACCGTCGAGCTCGTGGGTGCCGAGGCGGCTGCCGAGCTGCGCGACCTCAGCCTCGACGTGTTCACCCGCGCATCCGCCCTCGCCGAGTCGCGCGGGCTGCTGCTCGCCGACACGAAGTTCGAGTGGGGCCGCGACGCCGAGGGACGCATCACGCTGGCCGACGAGGTACTCACCTCGGACTCCTCCCGCTACTGGGACGCCGAGGTCTACGCCGCCGGCGGGCCCGGCCGTCTCGCGAGCTTCGACAAGCAGATCGTGCGCGACTGGCTGAGCGCCAACTGGGACGGCGACGGGGCTCCGCCCACGCTGCCCGCCGAGATCGTGGAGCGCACGGCCCTGCGCTACGCCGAGCTCCTGACGCGTCTGACGGATGCCTGAGCGGGTCGTCCGAGAGGTCGCGTTCGAGCATCCCGACTCCGTGCTGCTGAGGAGCGCGCAGCGGGCCGAGATCGCCGAGCGGTACGGCCGCTGGGACTCCGAGCCCGGGGTCGCTCCGACGGCCGCCGACATCACCGTGTTCGTCGTCGCCTACGACGACGGAGTGCCTGTGGCGTGCGGCGGCATCCGTCGGCTGGACGAGACGCACGGCGAGATCAAGCGGATGTTCGTGACGCCCGCCGCGCGCGGCACCGGCGCGTCGGTCGCGGTGCTGTCGGCGCTCGAGGATTGGGCGCGTGAGCAGGGCTGGGACCGGCTGGTGCTCGAGACCGGCACGGCGCAGCCGGATGCGGTGCGCTTCTACGAGCGCGAGGGCTACAGCCGGGTACCGAACTTCGGCTCGTACGCGGGGCATGCCGAGTCGCTCTGCTTCGGGAAGGCGCTCGGCGGGTAGCTTTCCCATACGTCGACGAAACACTCCGACTCGTAGCATCGACACATATGCGCGTGCTGATCGTCGAGGACGAGCCGTACATGGCCGAGGCCATCCGTGATGGCCTGCGCCTCGAGGCGATCGCCGCCGATATCGCGGGGAACGGCGACACCGCCCTCGAGCTGCTGAGCATCAACCTCTACGACATCGCCGTGCTCGACCGGGACATTCCGGGCCCCAGCGGCGACGAGATCGCGGAGAGCATCGTGGCCTCCGGCAGCGGCATGCCGATCCTCATGCTCACCGCGGCAGACCGGCTCGACGACAAGACCTCGGGGTTCGAGCTCGGCGCAGACGACTACCTCACCAAGCCGTTCGAGCTGCAGGAGCTCGTGTTGCGGCTCCGCGCGCTCGACCGGCGTCGCGCGCACATCCGACCCCCGGTGCGGGAGCTCGCGGGGCTGCGCCTCGACCCGTTCCGGCGAGAGGTCTACCGCGACGGACGCTACGTCGCACTCACCCGCAAGCAGTTCGCCGTGCTCGAGGTGCTGGTGGCGGCCGAGGGCGGAGTCGTGAGCGCCGAGGATCTGCTCGAGCGCGCCTGGGACGAGAACGCCGACCCGTTCACGAACGCCGTGCGCATCACCGTCTCGGCGTTGCGCAAGCGGCTCGGCGAGCCCTGGGTGATCGCCACGGTGCCGGGAGTCGGCTACCGCATCGACACGTCGCAGGGTGTCGAGCACGGAGCGAAGGGTGACTAGGCCCCCCGGGCTGAGCGTGCGGCTGAAGCTCACCCTCAGCTATGCCGCCTTCCTCTTCCTCGCCGGATCGATCCTGCTGGCGGTCGTCTGGCTCTTCCTGCTGCGCTACGTGCCGCCGGATGCCACCCCGACCCTCCGCGGCTTCACCCCCGGCCGCGACGACCTGGTGCGCGCGTTCATGCCGCCGGCGATCTGGGCGCTCGTCTTCCTGCTCGTGTTCGGGCTGCTGGGCGGCTGGGTTCTCGCCGGGCGGATGCTCGCCCCGCTCGCGCGGATCACCGCCGCCACGCGAACCGCGGCCAAGGGCTCGCTCTCGCACCGCATCGATCTGGAGGGCCGCAACGACGAGTTCCGCGAGCTCGCGGACAGCTTCGACGGCATGCTCGCACGCCTGGAGGCGCACGACGCCGAGCAGCGCAGGTTCGCCGCCAACGCCTCCCACGAGTTGCGCACGCCGCTCGCGATCACCCAGACCCTTCTCGAGGTCGCTCGCAACGACCCGGATCGCCACTCCGGCCCGCTCGACGAGAGGCTGCGGGCCGTCAACGCGCGCGCGATCGAGCTGACGGAGGCCCTGCTGCTCCTGAGCCGCAGCGATCAGCGGGCCTTCAACCGCGAGCTGGTCGACCTGTCGCTCGTGGCCGAAGAGGCGACCGAGACGCTACTGCCGCTGGCGGAGAAGCGCGGCGTCACCCTCGAGACCGCCGGTGAGGTCGCCACGACGCTGGGCTCGCATCCGCTCCTGCTGCAGCTCGTCACGAACCTGGTGCACAACGCGATCGTGCACAATCTCGAGGGTGGCAGCGTGCGGGTGACCACCGCGGCCTCGGCCGCATCCGTGCTCCTCACCGTCGAGAACACTGGCGATCTCCTCGCTCCTGACCTCGTCGCGACCCTCACCGAGCCGTTCCAGCGAGGCACCGCTCGGGTGCGCGGCGACTCCGCCGGGGTCGGGCTGGGGCTCGCGATCGTCAAGAGCATCACGCAGGCCCACGACGGCACACTCGAACTCGAGCCCCTCGCGGCCGGCGGCCTGCGCGTCACCGTGCGGCTGCCCGCCCTGAGCCGACCAGTTGTCGCTCCTCGACCAGACTGAGCGGGAAGTCGAAGTAGGTGTCGGGGTACGGCTCGTCCTTCAGCGTGTAGTGCCACCACTCGCTCTCATAGGCGACGAATCCGCTGGCCTCCATGATCGAGCGCAGCCGCTGGCGATTCGCCGCGGCGGCCCGCGGGACGCCGCGAGCGCCGTGGTGTGAGAGCGGATCCATGAGGTCGTGGTCGCCACCCATCGCGACGAGCTCCTCGGTGCGGAGAACGTACAGGGTGAGGTCGACGGTGCTGCCGCGGCTGTGCCCCGACTTGGCGGCCACGTAGCCCTGCTCGAACATCGCCTGCCGGTCGATGCGGGGGTAGTGCCTGGACTTCGTGCGGCCGTCCTCCGGCTGACGCGACCAGCGCACGAACTCGTCGACCGCGCGCTGCGGGCGGTAGCCGTCCCACAGCAGCAATCCCAGGCCGACGGATGCCGCCTCGTCTCGGGCGCGCCGGAGAGCGTCGCACAGGGCGCGGGTGCCGACGATCCGGTTCACGGTGTACCCGTCGACCGGCTTCCCGGTGAAGTTGTCCCAGGTCGCGTACTTTGCGTCCCAGCGGATCCCGGGGACGGCCTCGTCGACGAAGACGAAGTCGCCGTTCACCGACGTGCCCCGTTCAGCGCGAAGGCAATGAGCCGGTCGAGCACCTCGGCGAGCGGCACTCCGGCGGCCGCCATCATCCGCGGGTACCTGCTGTACGAGGTCATCCCGGGGAAAGTGTTGACCTCGTTGAGCACGACCTCGCCGTCGGGCTTCAAGAACATGTCGACGCGCGCCAAGCCCCGGCACCCCAGCGCCCGGTAGATCGCGCGGGCGGTCTGCTGCACGCGCGAGCGCTCCTCCGGCGAGAGGTCGGCGGGGACGACGACGGTCGAGTTCTCGGAACGAACCTCGGGCTCGTCCTCCTGGTGGATGCGGAAGAAGCCGTGCGAGAGGCGGATCTGGTCGACCTCGCCCACCACGAGACCTGTGTCGCTCTCCAGCACGGCGCAGCCGACCTCGGTTCCCTCCACCGCCTCCTCGATGAGCACTTTCGAGTCGTACCGCCGCGCGTCCTCGACCGCGGCGGGGAGGTCCTCCCGCCGGTCGACCCGGTTCACGCCGAACGAGGAGCCCGACCGAGCGGGCTTCACGAAGACGGGGAAGCCGAGCCGGTGCGGGTCGGCATGTCCGTCGGCGGTCACGGTCCAGAACCGGGGCGTCGGGATGCCGGCGCTCCTCACGACGAGGTAGGCGAGCGACTTGTCCATGGCGAGCGCGGAGCTCGGCAGATCGCAGCCGACGTAGGGGATGCCGGAGAGGTCGAGCAGGCCCTGGATCGCGCCGTCCTCGCCGAACCTGCCGTGCAGCACCGGGATCACCACATCCACGGCGATCCGGCGGAGGCCGCCGTCGGCTCCGCGCACGATCAGCCCTGGCTCGCCCCGGTCGGGTGAGAGGATCGCCGGGGGCAGGTCGAGCGACTCCCAGTCCTCGGCAGGACGGTCGCAGAGCCTCCACTCGCCGTTCCGGGTGATCCCGACGTAGAACGTCTCGTACCTGCTGGGATCCAGGCTGTCCGCGACCTCCTGTGCGGACTTGACCGAGACGGGATGCTCTTCCGAGATCCCGCCGAAGATCACGGCGACTGTCAATCTAGACATGGTGGCGTCCTTCGAACTCGAGGCAATCGAGGATGGTGTTCCTGACGGTGTCGTACAGGGCGTGGTCGGTGTAGTACGCCGTGTGCGGAGTGAGGAGCACGTTCGGCAGTTGCTGAAGGCGTCGGAGAGCCTCGCTCTCGATCCGCCTGCCGCGGTGGTCGGCGTAGAAGACACCCTCCTCGCCCTCCACCACGTCGAGAGCCGCGCCGCCGAGCGTGCCGCGCTCGAGAGCCTCGAGCAGCGCCTTCGTGTCGATCAGCCCTCCTCGCCCCGTGTTGATGACGAGGGCCCCGTGCTTCACCAGTCCGAGGCGTTCGCGGTTCAGCAGATGTTCGGTGCTCGGGCTGAGCGGCGTGTGCAGCGTCACGACGTCGCTGCGTCGCAGCAGTTCGTCGAGCTCGACGTAGTCGGCGGAGGTCTTGGGGTTGCGGTCGTAGGCCACGACCCGGCAGCCGAAACCCTGCAGTCGGCGGAGGACGGCCGCGCCGATCCGACCCGTGCCGATCACGCCGACGGTCAGATCGCGCAGCTCCCGGCCCCGCACCTCACCCAGCCGGAAGTCGTGGGCTTCCGCATGCAGGATGGTGGAGCGCGCATCCCGCAGCGCCATCAGCATGAGCATGAGCGTGTAATCGGCGACGCTGTCCGGCGAGTACGCGACCCCCGCCACGGTGATGCCGACGCTGCGCGCGAATTCCACGTCGATGTGGTCGTGCCCCGCACTCCGCGTCGAGAGGTATCCGACGCCCGCTTCGCTGAGGGCGAGGAGCGTGGAGTTCGCGATCCGCGCCTTGTGGCCGACACTGATGCACCGGTTGCCGATCGCCAGCCCGACGTTCTCGTCGGACACCGGGTCGGAGGCCGTCGTCAGCGCGAGGCCGAAACGCGGCGCGAGCTCGCGGAAGAGAGCCGCCTCATCCGGTTCGCATCCGTAGACGGTGATCCCGGTCGTCGGGAGAGCACCGCCCGCGAGGCCGGACGTCCGGCGGTCGCCCGCGGAGGGCGCCGCCGACGACCGGATGCGGTACGGCGCGGTGCGAGCAGATTCACCGGTGGCCATCGCTCCAGTGAAGGCGCGCGCGTGTTGTCAGCCCGTATGCCGTTCTCGATATGCCGGCAATACGCCCGGGCGAAGCGGCCTATTCCTCCGTCTCCCGACCAGCGGTACTCTCTCCCCGACCAGGAGAGAGGCTCACATGTCGTCCCGTCCGCCCGAACCGCCTCCCTCGCCCTACGCGTCCCCGGGCCCCTTCGCGTCCCCAGGGCCGGGCGCTCCGGCGCCGCTGCCGCATCACCAGCCTCCGCTGCGACCCGATCCGTACGGCCCGTCGAACGCCCCGCCGCTCTACGGGGGCGCGCCCGGGTTCCCGCCGCCCCAGGGATCCGGCACCGGAAAGGGCTCCAACGGGGTAGGCCTCGCCGCCCTTCTCGTCGGCATCGTCGCGCTGGTGCTCGCCTTCCTTCCCTTCGCGAGCTTCATCGCCTGGCTGCCCGCCCTGATCGCGGTGGGGCTCGGCATCACCGGCCTGGTGCTCAAGAACCGCAAGCGGGGTACGGCGCTCACGGGGCTCATCCTCGGCGGCCTCGCACTGATCGTGGCCATCGTCGTGAGTGTCATCGCCATCGTCACCGCCACCCAGGACGCGGCGGAGCAGTTCGACGAGTTCATCACCGACCCGCTTCCCGGAACGACGGACGACCCGTTCGCGCCCGACGAGCCGCTGTCCGTCGATGAGGCGTACGGCGACTTCGAGCCGGTGGAGACGTCGGGAACCGGCAACGACGTCGTCGAGCTCCCAGCGGGCGCGCTCGGCGGCATCGTCACGGCGACGCACGACGGGGCTTCGCTCTTCTCCCTCGTAGTGCTCGACGCGAACGACCAGCCCACAGGCGATTTCCCGGCGACGAGGGTCGGCGCCTACGACGGCACGACCGCCTTCGGAGTGCTCGGGCTGCTCGAGGACCCGGCGAAGATCGAGATCACGGCAGACGGCGCCTGGACCCTGCAGATCGCGCCGATGTCCGAGGCGCAGCAGCTCACACTGCCGGCCGAAGGCAGCGGCGACGCTGTGTTCCTCTACGACGGGGAGGAGGCGTCGGCATCCGCGGTGCACGACGGGGGGTCGAGCTTCCTCGTCACCCAGTACGACGGCAGCCTCGTTCCGAACTTCGCCGTGATCGGTGGCGGGTCCTACGACGGCGAGCTCCTCCTGAGAGCCGGCCCTTCCGTCGTGACGATCGTCGCCGATGGCGAGTGGTCGATCAGCCCCTGACCGATGTCCGAGATCGCCTGGCGTCGGGTCACAGCAGAGGACTTCCCGCTGCTGCAGCGGTGGCTCGCCGAGCCGCACGTGCATCGCTGGTGGCACCACGACTTCTCGGCGGAGGGTGTGGAGCGCGACTTCGGACCCACCGCGCGCGGCGAGGAGCCCGCCGAAGACCTGCTGATCACGCTAGAGGGTGAGCCGGTGGGCCTGCTGCAGCGCTCGCGCATCGCCGACTACCCGGAGGACGCCGAGTCGTTCCGGCGCATCGTCGACGTGCCGCACGGCGCCATGACCGTCGACTACTTCCTCGGCGACCTCACCCGCACCGGAGAGGGGCTCGGCACCGCCGTCATCCGCAGGCTCGTCGACGACATCTTCGCGACCATGCCCGACGTGCCGGCGGTGATCGTCGCGGTCGTGGCCGGCAACACGGGTTCGTGGCGTGCGCTCGAGAAGGCCGGCTTCCGCAGAGTGGGCGAGGGCGACATACCCCCGGACAACCCGGTGGACCCGCCGCTGCACTACGTCTACCGGCGGAACCGGCCGAGCTCGACGGAATAGCCGCCCGGCCGAAAGTGGTTGATACGTCTATGACCGACCGACTCGCCGCCGACACCGCCATGGGCGCAGTGACCTTGCGCGTCGCGGACGTCGACGCCATGCGCGACTACTACCGCGACGCGGTGCTGCTCGACGTGCTGGCCGAGCGCGCGGGCGAGGTCGCGCTCGGCCGCGGCGCCACGCCGGTGGTGATCCTGCAGCACGCCCCCGAGCTTCGGCACGCGAGCCCCCGCGATGCCGGGCTCTTCCACACGGCGATCCTGTTCGAGACCCGGGAAGCGCTGGCCGCAGCCGTCTACTCGGTGGCGCGACGGCATCCGCACTCGTTCACGGGCAGCAGCGACCACCTCGTGAGCAACGCCTTCTACTTCACCGACCCCGAGGGCAACGGGGTCGAACTCTACTGGGACCGCGACCGCACCGAGTGGAGCTGGGCGCACGGGCGCATCGAGATGGGCACGCTCTTCCTCGACCCGAACCGGTTCCTGCAGGAGCACCTGACCGGAAAGGCGATGGCCGAGCCGCGGATCGGCGGCGCCTCCGTCGGCCACGTGCACCTGCAGGTGGGCAACGTGGAGTCGGCGCGCGAGTTCTACGTGAACCGCCTCGGCTTTGACACCACGGCCGAGCTCGCGGGCTCCGCGCTGTTCGTGAGCGCGGGCGGCTACCACCACCACATGGCCATGAACACCTGGAACAGCAGTGGCGCGGGGCGTCGCGCGCCCGCACTGGGCCTCGGTCGAGTCGAGATCGAGGTGCCCACCGCCGATGACGTCGGAGCGCTGACCGAGCGGATGCGCCACTTCGGCATCGAAGCCCGCGACGACGGGCGCACGGTGCGATTCGACGACCCGTGGGCCAACGAGATCGCGGTCACGACGACCTCTGACTGAATTCCTCTCGCGGATGTCGGAGGCGATGTCTACGCTGTCCACATGACTGACGTCATCGACTCCCCCTCCACACCCTCCCTCTCCGATCTCGACTCCTCGCTCGCCGGTTCCGCGAGCGCTCCCACCCCCGACGAGGCCGCCGCCGCCTATCCGATGATGGGTACGCCGGCCGTGCTCGTGCGCCCCTCATCCGCCGACGATGTCGCCGCGGCAGTGCGGTACGCGAACGCCGGCTCCCTGCCCATCGCCGTGCGCAGCGGCGGGCACGGCCACTCCTCCTACGGTCTCTACGACGATGCGCTGGTGCTCGATCTCGCCGACCTGAACCGCATCACCGTCGAAGGCGACCTCGTGCGTATCGGCGGCGGTGCCACCTGGGGGGCTGTGGCCCAGGCGCTGAAGCCGCACGGCCTGGCCCTGACCTCGGGCGACACGGTCTCGGTCGGCGTCGGCGGCCTCACCCTCGGCGGCGGCATCGGCTGGATGGTGCGCGGTCATGGCCTCGCGATCGACAACCTCGTCGAGGCCACCGTCGTCACCGGCGACGGGCGCGTCGTCCGCGCGGCCGACGACGAGAACCCTGAACTGCTCTGGGCGCTCAAGGGCGGCGGCGGCAACTTCGGCGTCGTGACCGAGTTCGCCTTCCGCGCTCTCCCGCTCGACGGCGTCGTCGCCGGCACCATCGTGTTCGACGGTTCCGACCTGCGCGGAGTGCTGCGCGGCTGGCGCGACGTCATGCGCACCGCACCCGAGGAGCTCAACGGCACGTTCATCGCCTTCCCCTCGTTCGGTGACCAGCCGCCCTCCTTCACCCTGCTCACCGGCTACATGGGCTCCGACGAGGAGGCCGCTCGCGCCGCGCTGGCTCCGCTGCTGGACCTGCCCGGCGTCGTGTCGAGCGACCTCGAGCCGAAGGCGTACGCCGACGTGCTCGACGACCCGCACCCGCCGGAGGCGCCCGTGCGGCCCGTCGGGCACAACGCGTTCATCGCCGACCTCTCCGACGACGCGATCGACGGCCTCGCTCGCGCCTACGAGTCCGTCGGCGGCATGCTGATGCTCCGCTGGCTCTCGGGAGCGTTCAACCGGGTTCCGGCCGACGCGACCGCGTTCGCCCACCGCGACGCCGAGGTGTTCCTCGTGTTCTTCGCCTTCGTGCCGCTCGACGCGGACGAGGCCGCGGTGCAGGTCGTCCACGACGCGTGGCGCACCCTCGACCGGCACGTGCACGGCACCTACGGCAACTTCGTGAACGAGCCCGACGACGTGACGACCACGCTCATGTACCCCGAGAGCACGCTCGCGCGTCTGCGACAGGTGAAGCGGGAGTGGGATCCGCAGAACGTGTTCCGGCGCAACCACAACGTCGCGCCGGTGTAGAGGTCAGCCCCTCGCGTCCTGCTTCATCGGCGGGCACTCCCCGCCGGGTTCCGTGAGCAGCTCGTAGTGCCACATCTCGTTCGCGTAAACCTGGCAGAGGCCGAACTCGGTGCTGTGGATGTTCATCCAGCTGTAGCCGTCCGTCGGACCGATGTCGACCGCGTCGCCCGTGACGTGGCGCGAGTTCTCGGGAGTCGCGACCAGGGTGCGGGCGTGGTCCTCGTCGCGGTAGAGCCGGATGGCGTCGTCGAGCAGCTTCTGCTGCAGCCGCTCGCTGCGCCAGCCCGAGGTGAGCCAGAAGTCCACCCCCTCGGCCGTCGCCGCCTCCTCCGCCGCCCGCACCGCCTCGAGCAGAGCTGGGTCGAGGCCGGTGACGGCCGGCACGTCGGAGTAGAGGTCGATCGGCTCGTCGTCGTGGAAGCCGTCGGCGACCCCGATCGGCTCCGTTCCCGCGCTCGCCGACACCGCCGCGCATCCGGTGGCCGTGACCAGGAGGATCAGGGTGAGAGCGAGGGCGCGCGTGGGAGATCTCATGATGCGACCTCACCAGGGCGCATGTTGCGTGAACGTATGCGCGGCGTCCGCTACCCTCGGCGACGTGATCGACGCCGCTCTCGTCCGCACCGCTCACGGCGACGCCTGGCAGCAGCACGGCCTGCTGCGCACGGATGCGGGAGGTGCGGTCGGCGAGGCGACCGGGCTGCGCATGATGGCCAGCGGCCTGCCGCATCCGCAGTGGAACAACGCCGATGTGCACGATCCGGACCGGGCCGACATCGCCGCGCTCGACGCCTGGTACGCCGAGCGCGCGGTGCCGTGGGGGATGCGGGTTCCGGCCGGAGCCGCCTGGAACCACGGACGGCTCCTGTTCCGCAAGCGGCTCATGGTGCTCGAGCCCGACACCTTCCGTTCCGCTCCCGGGTCGCTCACGATCGAGGCGGTCACCGTCGACCGGCTCGACGAGGTCGTGACCATCGACGCACTGGCGTTCGAGGGTGACCCCACTCCCGAATGGATGGCGCCGCTGCTGCACTCCGAGCAGGTGACCGTCGCGGTCGTGCATCTCGCCGACGAGCCGGTCGCCACCGGGTACCTGCTCCGCTCGGACGGCTGGGCCGGACACACAGCCCTGCTCGCCGGCATCGCGGTGCTGCCCTCGGCCCGGCGTCGAGGCATCGGCGGGCAGCTGTCGTCGTGGCTCGTCGCCCGCGCCTTCGATGCCGGGGCGAGGTTCGTGCACCTCAACCCCGACACCGACGAGGCGGCCCGCCTCTACGGGCGGCTGGGCTTCGTCGAGGTCGACGGATTCGACGTCTACCTCGCGCCCGGAGTGGACTGAGCGGGGCGCTCAGGCCGCCGGCACCGCATCCGCAGCCCGCTGCCGCTCGGTGATGCGGCTGCGCCCGACGGCGAGCCACACCCCGGCCATGGCGAGCCAGAGGCCGGAGGCCGGTCCGGCGAGCCCGGGGACGCCCATGAGCACATAGCCGGCCACGACGAGCAGCACGTAGAGCCCGCTGAAGGTGCCGAGGATCCGCGAGACGAGCCGCTCCCGCCAGGCGAGCCAGGCGAGCGCGCCGGCGCCGACGAGCACCCCGAGCCACGGGATGTACGGCCCGAAGTCGGTGAGCATGTAGTAGACGAAGAGGCCTTCGTCGGCGAACATCCCGGTCTCCGGACCCTCGTAGCCGTAGTTCGCGAGGGCCCCCTTCCAGCCGTAGCCGAGTGCGAGGCCGGCGGCGGTGATGGTCGCTCCGCCGCTCACGACGCGCGCGGCGATCGAGTCGGGGAACCGGTGCTCCACCCGGGCGCGCCACGCGGCGGCGAAGACGAGCAGCGACGCGACCGCCGCGAACCCGACCAGGAAGCCGAGGTAGTTCGACATCCGGTCGAGCTCGTCCATGACGGCGGGGGTGACGAGGAACTGCTCGCCGCGGTCGGCCGCTGCGAGCTCGCTGTGCGGTCGGGTGTCGAGAAGCACGGTCGCGGTGAAGCCGAGGAGTCCGGCGGCCACCGCCCACAGCGGCCAGCCGCGGTCGCGGCCCGGCTTCGGAGTCGTGACGGGAGTGAACAGGTCGGTCATGAGTGGTTCCCTTCGATAGGCGGATGGTCATGCCGTATCCGACCTTCGGCGGGGACCCGTCCCGAGCCCCAGGGTCGCGGGTCCCGCTGCCGCCGCCCGTTCATCCTGCGGAAGCGGCGCCTATCATCGACGTCGTGATCGCACCGCAGCGCGCCAGCCGCCTCATCGCCCTGGCCCTCGCGCCCGTGCTGGTCGTGCAGGGCATGCGCCTGCGCAGAGTGATCCCGCGGCTGCCGGATGCGGCGTCCCCCTGGGAGGGCACGGTCGCGGGTCCGGACCCGATCCGCCTTCTCGTGCTCGGCGACTCGACCGCCGCCGGGGTCGGCGCGCCGACCCAGGACGAGGCGCTGCCGGGCAACCTCGCGCGAGCGCTCGCCGAGGCGACGGACCGCGGAGCGTACTGGCGGGCCATCGGGGAGAACGGCGCGACCGCGCGCGACCTGCGCGAGCGCTACCTCGACGACGCCCTGCGCGACAGCTACGACGTCGTGTTCCTCAGCATCGGCGCGAACGACGCCGTCAGGGTGCGGTCGCGCGAGGCGTTCCGCCGCGACCTGCGGGTGCTGCTGCGCCGCCTGCGGTCGGCGAGTCCGCGCGCGGCGATCCTCGTCTCGAATCTGCCCGCGTTCTACCGGTTCACCTCGCTGCCCGAGCCGCTGCGATCGGTGCTCTACCTGCACTCGCAGAGTCTCGAGACGGCCGCGCGCCAGGTGGTGCGCCTCGAGCCCGGGGTGGAGATGTCGCCAGCCCCGCCGCCGTACAACGAGGGCTTCTTCGCGACGGATGCGTTCCACCCGAGCCCGCAGGGCTATCGCGACTGGGTTCGCTTTGCGCTCGACGAGTCCGACCTGCTGAAGGTCTCGTGAGGCTGGAGTCGCTCGACGTCGTCGTCGACCTCGTCGCCGCACTGCCGGGCCGCCCCCTCATCGGCATCACGGGTTCACCCGGTGCGGGCAAGTCGACGATCGCCGCCGCCCTCCTCGAGCGCTTCGGCACGGATGCGGCGCTGCTGCCGATGGACGGCTACCACCTGCCCCAGGCGGAGCTGCGCCGCCTCGGGCGTCGGGACCGGATGGGGGCGCCCGACACCTTCGACGTCGACGCGTTCGTCCAGGCGCTCGCGGCCGTCCGGCGCGGCGGCGACGTGCTGGCGCGCGGTTTCGACCGCACGATCGAGGAGCCGGTGGACGATGCCGTCGCCGTTCCCGCGAGCGCCCGCGTCGTGATCGTCGAGGGCAACTACCTGCTGCTGGCCACCGGCGGATGGGAGCGGGTTGCGCCGCTGCTCGACGCGACCTTCTTCGTCGAGGTGCCGCGCGACCTCCGTCTCTCCCGCCTCGTGGCCCGCCACGAACGGTTCGGCAAGAGCTCCGACGACGCTCTCGCCTGGTCGCTCGGCCCGGACGAGGCGAACGCCGTGCTCATCGAGGCGACCGCGGCATCCGCCGACCATGTGATCGCGCTCGACGCTCGGTAGACTGGGGGCCGATCCCCGCCCGCGAACCGCTGGAGTCCATCCGTGCCCATCATCGTCGTCGAGGTCATGCCGAAGGCAGAGCTGCTCGACCCCCAGGGCAAGGCCGTCGCCGGCGCCCTCGCCCGACTCGGCAAGTCGCAGTACTCCGGTGTGCGGGTCGGCAAGCGCTTCGAGCTGACTGTCGACGGTCCCGTCGACGAGACCGTGCTCGCCGAGGTGCGCGGCATCGCCGAGGACCTGCTCGCCAACACCGTGATCGAGGACGTCGTCAGCGTGCACGCCCTCGAGACGGAGACCGTGGTGGCGGGAGAGACCCACTGATGCGGATCGGCGTCGTCACCTTCCCCGGCTCGCTCGACGACCGCGACGCCCAGCGCGCCGTGCGCATCGCGGGCGCCGAGCCGGTGGCGCTCTGGCACGCGGATCACGACCTGCAGGGCGTCGACGCGATCGTGCTGCCAGGCGGCTTCAGCTACGGCGACTACCTGCGGGCCGGCGCCATCGCGGCCCGCTCGCCGATCATGAACGAGGTCGTCGACGCCGCGAACAAGGGCCTGCCGGTGCTCGGCATCTGCAACGGCTTCCAGATCCTCGTCGAGGCGCACCTGCTGCCCGGCGGACTCGTGCGCAACGACCACGGCGACTTCATCTGCCGCGACCAGTACCTCAAGGTCGAGAACACCGACACCGTCTGGACCAACGGCTTCTCCGAGGGCCAGGAGATCGTCATCCCGCTGAAGAACGGCGAGGGCGGCTACATCGCCGACGACGAGACGGTCGACCGCCTCGAGGGCGAGGGCCGGGTCGTGTTCCGGTACTCGGGCGTCAACCCCAACGGGTCGGTGCGCGACATCGCGGGCATCGCGAACGAGCGCGGCAACGTCGTGGGCCTCATGCCGCACCCCGAGCACGCGGTCGAGCCCGGCTTCGGTCCCGATATGACGGATGCGATGCGCAGCGGCACCGACGGCCTCACCTTCTTCACGTCGGCGGTGCGGGCGCTCGCCGTCTCGGCGTGACGTTCCCTCCCCGTCGCGTCTACCGCGTCCTCGCGATCGCGGAGGCGGTGACCTGGACGCTGCTCCTCGCCGGGATGCTGCTGAAGTACGTCGTGCGGGTCGGGGACTGGCCGGTGTCCATCGCGGGCCCCATCCACGGCTTCGTGTTCCTCGCCTACGCGGCGATGGCGCTTCTCGTCGCGATCAACCAGCGCTGGGCACTCGGCGTCGGCGGGCTGGCGGTGGCGAGCGCCGTCGTGCCGTACGCGACCATCCCGGTGCACGCCTGGCTCGCCCGGAGCGGGCGGCTCGACGGGGGATGGCGCGTCGACGCCACCGACGACCCGCGCGACCGCAACCCTGTCGACCGGCTCGTGCGGGTGCTGCTGCGGCGTCCGCTGCTTCTCGTCGCCCTGCTGGCGGCCGCCGTGGCCGCCCTGTTCGTCGTGCTGCTGATCGTCGGGCCGCCCGGCCGCTGATCAGCTCAGCGCGACCACGAGGGTCCCGACGAACATGACCGTCGTCACGGGCATCCAGATCGCCCGCTCGATGCGGCTGCGGGTGATCGTGTTGAGCACGACCCCGACCGCGAGATAGGCCACGGCGACCCAGACGACGACGGGCACGGCGGGATCGGGCACCGGGGTCCACACCTCGACTCCCGCTCGCCGCAGGATCGTGAGAGCGATGAGCGGCCACACGAGCGCCGCGACGGCGCTCGACACCCGCAGCGCCGGGCGGATGCGGGGCGGCTGGCCGCCATAGGATGCTCGCCCCCACGGTGCGCCGGCGGCGAGGCCGAGTTGGAAGATCACGAGGCCTGCCGAGAGTGCGGCGACGACCCAGGCGGAGAGAACGGCGAAGTGCATGGGTTATATCTAGCAGATATACTGGACGCATGCCAAGGACGACGCAGACGGATGTCGCGGTGCTCGCCGTGCTCAGCACGGGGCCGCTGAGCGGCTACGCCGTGCGGGAGATCATCCGCGACGACCTGGGCCTCTTCTGGTCGGAGAGCTTCGGGCAGATCTACCCCTCGCTCGCCCGCCTGCAGAAGGAGGGGCTCGTCGAGACCGTGCCGGGTGAGCGGCGGGGATCATCGCTCTTTCGCCTCACCGGCGCCGGCCGCGAGCGCATCGTCGAGCTGCTGAGGGAGCCGGTCACCACGGTCCCGCCGCGCAACGGGCTGCTGCTGCGGCTGGCCTTCGGCAACCTGCTCGGCGCGCGAGCCTGCGCCGAGCTCGTCTCCGAGGCGCGCACCAAGGCGACCGCGCAGCTCGAGGAGCTCGAGCGCATCCGTCGCCAGGTCGAGGCGGAGCCCGACGAGCCGCAGCGGGCCTACGCGCTCATGACCATCTCGGCCGGCGAGCACGCGGCGCGCGCGGCGGTCGCCTGGGCCGACGAGACGCTCGCGGCCCTCGAGTCACTCTGATTCGCCGCGGGTGACGATCCGGTCGACCGGCTCGACCACGGGGTTCGACGAGGTGAACGTCGTCGCCCGCTCCTGCGCATCCGTCGACCCGGTGAACAGGCCCTGCGGCTCCTCGCCCGACCGCTCCCGGGCGCCGGCCGACTCGACCAGCTGCACGCGCTGCCGGGGAAGCGCTTCGGCATCCGTGTCGTGCAGCCACTCGACGAAGGCCTCGCGCACGTAGCAGCGGAGATCGAAGAGGGTCGGTGCGTCCTTCGCCGTGACGAGGATGCGGATGCGCACCAGGCCGCCCACCGCATCCGTCACCTGCAGCACCTTCGTGCGACCGTCCCAGAGGTCGGTCGCGTCGAGGATCTCGTCGAGCTTGTGGCGCATGTCGCTCGGGCTGACCCGCCAGTCGAGGTCGAACTCGACCGCGCCGAGCAGGGCGCTCTCCTTGCGGGTCCAGTTCTGGAAAGGGGTCGTCGTGAAGTACGTCGAGGGCAGCACGAGCCGGCGGTCGTCCCACAGATGCACGACGACGTACGTGAGGGTGATCTCCTCGATGCGCCCCCACTCGTTCTCGACGATCACCACGTCGTCGACGCGGATGGCGTCGCTGAACGCGAGCTGCACCCCCGCGAACACGTTGGCGAGCGAGGACTGAGCGGCGAGCCCCGCGACCACCGACAGCACGCCGGCCGAGGCGAGGATGCTCGTGCCCACCGCCTGCACGCCGGGGAACGTCAGCAGCATGGACGCGATCGCGAACAGCACGATCACCGCGATGCCGAGCCGCTTCACGATGCTCAGCTGCGTGTGGACGCGGCGGGCCACGCGATTGTCCGCGACATCGAGCCGATACCGCGACTTCGCGCCCTCGAGCAGCACGACGAGGCCGGACGCGAGGAGCCACGCGGTCGCCGCGATCGTCGCGAGGAGGAATCCGTGGGCGAGCGGCGGCTTCCAGTCGGGCAGCGGGAACGCGGAGGCGGTCGCGATCCACAGCGCGACGACGAGCAGCAGCACGCGGAACGCGGGACGAGCCGTGCGGACGAGCCGCGCGGCTCCCGGCCGACGGCGGCCGACTCCCCGCACGACCGCCGCGAGCACGGCGACCACCACCACGGCCGCGACGAGCGCGACGATGACGGCGGTCGCGAAGTCGATCCAAGGGCGCCAGTCCATGCTCTCCACGGTAGGGGCAGGGACCTGGCTGTCGTTCAGCGGATGCTCAGCGCGGCGCTCAGCCGGTCGTGCGGGCGCGGTTGCTCATCGGACGGGCGCCGCCACGACGAGCACCCGGTCGCTCGTCACGAGGTCCGCTGCCGACAGCACTCGGGAGAGGTCCCGTCCCGCGGCCCGCGCCGCGGTCCGCTCGCCCTCGGTCCGCGGGGCGAGGCGACCTTCCAGGAAGCCGCCGAGCGCCCGCACCGCACAGGCCGTGACGACCCCTTCGGGCGTGCCACCGATACCCGCGACGAGATCGACGCCCGACTCGGGCACCGCCGCCTGGATGGCGATGCTCACGTCGCCCTCGCCGACGAGCAGCACACGTGCGCCCGCGGAACGGATGCGGGCGACGAGCTCGACGTGCCGCGGCTTGTCCAACACGCCCGCCGTCAGCCGCTCGACGGGTCGACCGGTGGCGGCGGCGAGCGCCGTGAGGTTGCGCTCGATCGGGGCCTCCAGGTCGAGCACTCCGACCCCCGCCGGTCCCGCGACGAGCTTGTCCATGTAGAAGACGCCCGCCGGGTCGAACATCGTGCCCCTCGGCGCGAGCGCGATCACGCTGATCGCGCCGGGCAGGCCCTCGGCCACGAGCCGGGTGCCGTCGAGCGGGTCGACGGCGACGTCGCACACCGGCTCCGCACCCGTGCCGAGACGCTCGCCGTCGTGCAGCATCGGGGCGGCGTCCTTCTCGCCCTCGCCGATCACGACCGTGCCGTCGAAGGGAGCCTCCGCGAGCGCAACCCGCATCGCTTCGACCGCCGCCGCGTCGGCCGCGATCTTGTCGCCTCGGCCTAACCAATCCCTCGCGGCCGCGGCAGCCGCATCCGTCGCCGTCGTGATCGCGGCGACCAGCTCGCGGTCGAAGTGCTCGGCGCCGAGCACCGTCGTCGCGTCCATCGGGCCAGGGTAACGGGGAGCGGCCCGTCGGCCGGCTCGGGCAGCCCCTGCTCCGAGCGCCGCCGCCCGGCTCCGCGCCCCGCCGCCCGGTACGCTGGACACCGGCATCCTTCTCCCGGCCCTGGAGCGCTCCCTTGACGGAATCCACCCCCTCGCACGCCCCTGCCCTCGGCGCCGCCGCCGAAGCCGCCGCTACCCGCGTCGTCGACTCCGTCGACAACGCGATCGCGACGCCCGAGCGGGAGCAGCCGTACGCGGCGCTCGGCCTCAAGGAGGACGAGTACCTGCGCATCCGCGAGATCCTCGGGCGGCGTCCGACGAGCGGCGAGCTCGCGATGTACTCCGTCATGTGGAGCGAGCACTGCTCCTACAAGAGCAGCAAGATCTACCTCCGCCAGTTCGGCCAGAAGGTCTCGCCCGCCATGAAGAAGAACCTCAT
The DNA here is from genome assembly GCA_031177985.1 of Microbacteriaceae bacterium. Lineage (GTDB taxonomy): Bacteria > Actinomycetota > Actinomycetes > Actinomycetales > Microbacteriaceae > JAPSJW01. Next base: position 124,292 of record JAPSJW010000001.1, read on the forward strand.
GGTCGGCATGGGCGAGAACGCCGGGGTCGTCGACGTGGGCGAGGGCTGGGCGGTCACCTTCAAGATCGAGAGCCACAACCACCCGTCGTACATCGAGCCGTTCCAGGGCGCCGCGACCGGCGTAGGCGGCATCGTGCGCGACATCATCTCGATGGGCGCCCGCCCCGTCGCCGTCATGGACGCCCTCCGCTTCGGGGCCATCGACGACCCCGACACCGCCCGGGTCGTGCACGGCGTCGTGAACGGCATCTCGTTCTACGGCAACTGCCTCGGGCTCCCCAACATCGGCGGCGAGACCTGGTTCGACCCGGTGTACCAGGCGAACCCGCTCGTCAACGCCCTCGCGGTCGGCGTGCTCCGGCACGAGGACCTGCACCTCGCCAACGCCCGCGGCGTGGGCAACAAGGTGGTGCTCTTCGGCGCCCGCACCGGCGGCGACGGCATCGGCGGAGCATCCATCCTCGCCTCCGACACGTTCGCCGAGGGCGGGCCCACCAAGCGCCCCGCGGTGCAGGTCGGCGACCCGTTCGCCGAGAAGGTGCTCATCGAGTGCTGCCTCGAGCTCTTCCAGCAGGGACTCGTCGAGGGCATCCAGGACCTGGGCGCCGCAGGCATCTCCTGCGCGACATCCGAACTCGCCTCCAACGGCGACGGCGGCATGGAGATCTCGCTCGACGAGGTGCTGCTGCGCGACCCATCGCTCACCGCAGAGGAGATCCTCATGTCGGAGAGCCAGGAGCGGATGATGGCGATCGTGTCGCCGGACAAGCTCGAGGGCTTCCTCGCCGTCACCGCCAAGTGGGACGTCGAGACCTCCGTGCTCGGCGAGGTCACCGACACCGGACGCCTCGTCATCCACTGGCGCGGCGAGAAGATCGTCGACGTCGAGCCCCGCACCGTCGCGGTCGACGGCCCCGTGTACGAGCGCCCCGTGGCCTACCCGGCCTGGATCGACGCACTCAACGCGGACACCGCATCCGTTCTACCGCGTCCCTCCTCGGGTTCTTCCCTTCGCGAGCAGACGCTCCAGCTGCTCGGGTCGCCGAACCTGGCCGACAAGCGCTGGGTGACCAACCGCTACGACAAGTACGTGCTCGGCAACACGGCGCTCAGCTACCCCGACGACGGCGGCATGGTGCGCGTCGACGAGGAGTCGGGTCTCGGCTTCGCCGTCGCGACGGATGCCAACGGCCGCTACTGCCAGCTCGACCCGTACGAGGGCGCTCGGCTCGCCCTCGCCGAGGCGTACCGCAACGTGGCCGTCACCGGCGCCACGCCCGTCGCCGTCTCCGACTGCCTCAACTTCGGATCTCCCGAGAACCCCGAGGTGATGTGGCAGTTCTCGCGCGCCGTCGAGGGGCTTTCGGATGGCTGCCTGGAGCTCGAGATCCCCGTCACCGGCGGCAACGTCTCGTTCTACAACCAGACCGGTGACGTGCCGATCCACCCGACCCCGGTCGTCGCAGTGCTCGGCACCATCGACGACGTGGCTCGCCGCGTGCCCTCCGGATGGCAGGACGAGGGCGAGAACATCTACCTGCTCGGCACCACCTCGCTCGAGCTCGACGGCTCGGCCTGGGCCGACGTCGTGCACTCCCACCTCGGCGGACGTCCGCCCGCTGTCTCGCTCCCTCGCGAGCAGGCGCTGGCCGGGCTGCTCGCGGCCGGCGCGCACGAGGGGCTCATCTCCTCCGCTCACGACCTCGCCGACGGCGGCCTCGCGATCGCCCTCGCCGAGGCGGTGCTGCGGTTCGGACTCGGCGCCCGCGTGTGGCTGGGCGAGCTGCTCGAGCGCGACGGCATCGACAACGCGACCGCGCTGTTCAGCGAGTCGACCGGCCGCGTTCTGGTGACGGTGCCGCGCGAGGACGACGTGCGCTTCCGCGGCCTCTGCGAGGGCAGGGGCTACCCCGTGCTGCGCATCGGCGTCACCGACGCCACCGCAGGTCTCGACGTGCAGGACGTGTTCACGGTGCCGGTGGACGAGCTGCGCGAAGTGCACCGGGCGCCCCTCGCCGCCGCCTTCGGCCCCGTCGTGGGGGCGTAGGGGCGGTCCGCGCGCGGCGAGTGGACCCATATCATCGCTCACGCTCAGCGCCCTCCGACGATTCGGGTCCAGTCGCGGCGCCGTACCTGCCCCCGGGGCCGACCGCTCCTCCACAAGGGAGCCCCGTTCACGGACTGGAACGGACGGGCGCATGCCGGACGCCGGTGGTGCACAGTCCTCCGCGTGGGAGATCCGTATCCGCTGCCCGATCAGTTCAGGAAGGGCGCTTTCCTCTCGTCGGCCGCCGTTGCCGCCGGTATTCACCCCGAGCGACTTCGGAGGCGAGACCTTCAGCATCCCTTTCACGGAGTCGTCGTCCCTGAGAGCGTCGACCTCACCCTGGTCGAGCGGGCGCATGCGGCCGCCCTGCTGCTCCCCCCGGGAGCGCATTTCAGCCACATCACGGCAGCCCGCTTGCACGGGATGCGGGTGCCGGGTGCCTCTCACGGAGAACCGCTGCATGTCACGGCGTCCGGGATGCGGGCACTACGCGGCCGCGGCACCCGCGGTCATCGTACTGACCGCTCGATCAGCCTCGTCCAGCTCGACGGCCTGCCGGTTCCGTCGGCCCCCGAGGTGTGGATGTCTCTCGCGCCGACGCTGACGCTGCCTCAACTGGTGGTTGCGGGCGACGGGCTCGTGCGGCGCCATAGGCCGCTGTGCACGATCGCGGAGTTGCGCGAGGTCGTGCTCGGCAGTACGGGGCGGCGGGGGGCGATCAAGGCTCGGGCGGCTCTTCTACAGGTGCGAGGCGGGACCGATTCGGCGCAGGAGAGCCGCCTGCGTCTGACGCTTCAGCGGCACGGCCTGCCGGAGCCCGAGGTCAATGGAGCGATTCGGAACGAGCACGGTGTTGTCATCGCTCATGCGGACCTGCTGTACCGCCCACAACGGGTCGCCCTCGAGTACGACGGGCGGCACCACATGACGGACTCGAGGCAGTGGAGTATCGACGTGGACCGCCTCGACGATGTCATGGAGCTCGGGCACCGCGTCATCCGTGTCACGGCCGAGACACTCGCGCGCGAGGCGACCCTGGTCGCGAAAGTGCGGCAGGCGCTGAGTCGAGGCTGACGACTGGACGTGAATCGTCGCGCCGAGCGGCCCAGCACCGACGATGCGGGTCCACTCGGCGCCCCGCCCTACACCGACACCGGCACCGACAGGGACGCGCGGCGGAGGAGCGGGGCCGTCGCCACGAGGCCGAGCCGCACGAGGAGGATCCCGGCAGCGAGCACCGCCCCGATCACCACGAGCGACAGCGGCGCGAGCAGCAGGGCCGCACCCGTGAGCGGGAAGACGACGATCGCGGCGACGACGGCCGAGCCGAGCGAGGTCACGAGCAGCGGGACCATGACGGTGCCGCGGCGGGCGGCATCCGCGACGGCGGGCGGCATGCCGAGACGGTGCAGCGACGCGTAGAGATCCGCCCGGTCGAGGATGCCCGCGGCCTGGTTCACGCCGACCGAGCAAGCCACCATGAGGAACGAGATGACCACCGTGATGGTGAGGCCGGTGGCGATGTCGGCGGTGAGCATCCGTGTCTCGCTGTCGGCACCCTCCGCTCCGCTGAGGGCATCGAGCACCGCGGCGCCGCTGCCGGCGAAGACCGCCATGAAGCTCACCATCGCGGTGCCGCTGACCTGACGCCAGGCGGCCTTCGGCGACTCAAGGATCCCGCGCGCCGCGAGCAGCTTCTCGGGTGTGCGAGCGCGGCGCACCCGTCCCCGAGCGACGAGTCGCAGCACCCACGGTCCGATCAGGTTGAGCACCGCGATCGACCCGCCGAACCCGATCGCCAGCACCACGAGGATGGCGACGATCGACCCGAGCCCCGAAAGCGCGCTCATCGCGAGCGCGGTGACGAGGATGAACAGGACGGCGAGCACGGGCAGGATCCAGTGGGCGCGCGGGGCGTCCTGCCGCGTGCGCACGCCGAGCGGCGAGATGGTGACCCGGCGCAGCCCGAGCACGGCGCTCACGACTGCGACGAGGGTCACCCCCAGCACGACGCCGACGAGGGCGAGGGGTGGCAGCACCACCGACCCGAGGCCGAGCGGCTCTCCGCGGAACGGGATGAGCGCGAGCAGCGGCAGCAGCCCGAACGAGGCGACCACCCCGAGCACGGCGCCGACGAGGGCGAGCGCGGCCGACTCGAGCACCGCGATCGCGCCGACGGATGCGGGGGTCGCGCCGAGCAGCCGCAGGGTGGCGAGCCGGTCGTCCCGGCGGCGTGCCGAGAGCCGGGCGGCCGAGCCACCCAGGGTCGTCAGCGGCACGATGAGCAGCGCCAGGGCGACGATGGCGAGCGCCTGGTAGGTGATGGCGAGGTCGTCGGTCCAGCTCCAGAAGGCCTGCGCGCCGCCGAGCACCGCGATGAGCAGCGCCGTGACGATGCCGAACGCGACGACGGGGAGCGCCGTCACGCCGAGCGATTCGCGGGTCGGCCGCGCGAGCATCCAGGTGAGGCGGGGGATCACGCCGCCACCTCCGCCGGCTGGATGCGACCGTCGCGCATGTGCACCGTGCGCGAGCACCGGGCCGCGACGTCGGCGTCGTGGGTGACGACCACCAGCGCGCGCCCCTGCGCCGTCGTCGACCGCAGCAGGGCATCCATCACCTCGTCGGAGGTTCGCGAGTCGAGCGCTCCGGTCGGCTCGTCGGCGAAGACGACGGATGCGCCCGTCACCTGCGCGCGGGCGATCGCCACGCGCTGCGCCTGGCCGCCCGAGAGCTGCCCGATCCTGCGATCCTCGAGCCCGGCGAGCCCCAGCCAGCCGAGCCACTGCCGCGCGTTGTCCTCGGCGACCCTGCGGGCGACCCCGCTGAGCATCGGCGCGATCGCGACGTTCTCGAGCGCGGTGAGCTCGGGGATAAGCAGCCCCTGCTGGAAGACGAAGCCGAACGTCTCGCGCCGCAGCTGCGACCGCCTCCGCTCGTCGAGCGCTGCGATGTCGGTCTCGGTGCCGCCGAGCCGCAGCAGCACCCGCCCGCGGTCGGGCGGGATGATGCCCGCGAGGCAGTGCAGGAGTGTCGTCTTGCCGCTGCCGGAGGCGCCCATGATGGCGAGCGATTCGCTGGCGCCGATCGAGAGCGAGGCCGCGGAGAGCGCGGCGGTGGGTCCGTAGAACTTGTCGAGGTACTGCGCCTCGAGCACGACTGAGGTCATGTCATCAAGCCTCGCGACGGATACTCCGAGCCGCGTCGCTCGGATGTCGCGTCGCCGTCATCCCAGCGGATGACGGGGGGTGGACCTCGGGTCAGTCCTCGCCGTTGGCGATCCGCTCGTGGTGGTGGATGACCTCGGCCACGATGAAGTTCAGGAACTTCTCCGCGAAGGCCGGATCGAGGTGCGACTCCTCGGCGAGCGCCCTCAGCCGGGCGATCTGCACCCGCTCGCGCTCGGGGTCCGACGCCGGCATGCCCGCGGCGGCTTTGAGCATCCCCACCTGCTGGGTGAACTTGAAGCGCTCCGCGAGCAGATGCACGAGCGCCGCGTCGATGTTGTCGATGCTGCGGCGGATGGACGTGAGCTCGGCGAGCGCCTCATGCTCCTGCGCGCCGAGGTTGCCGAGGGGGCTCGTCTCGCTCATGCTTCGACCCTATCCGCCGATGCTCCCGGCGGAGTCCGGAACAGCACCGGCCGATCCCCGCGCTCGGCGAGACGAGCCTCGAGCCCCGCACGGACAGCGGGCCACTCGTCCGCGAGGATCGAGTACATGGCGTTGTCACGCCAGGTTCCATCTGCACGCCGCTGATGGCGGCGCAGGACGCCCTCGAAGGTTGCGCCGAGGCGGGAGATCGCCGCACGGGAGCGCTCGTTCGCCGCATCCGCCTGCAAGTGCACCCGCCCGTAGCCGTGGCGGAAGGCGAGGTCGAGCAGCAGCAGTTTGCATTCGGGATTGACCGCTGTGCCCCACACCCGAGGGTCGTAGGCGGTCCAGCCGATGTGGGTGCGCTCGTGCGTCTCGTCGAAGTCGGCCATCGTCGTGGTACCCACCGCCTGGCCGTCGTGCGGGCCGCCCACTAGGCGCACGAGGTACGGATGCCCGTCGCTCCAGCGGTAGTTGCCTCTCGCCCACTCGATGAACGACTCGACCGAGGCCCGGTACGCCGCGGGACCGCCCCCGTAGCCGGACGCGAAGACGGCGGGATGCCCGATGGCCGCATGCAGTTCCGGCAGCGCCTGCTGGGTCAGCGGCTCGAGGCGCACGAAGCGCCCCTCGAGAGCGACGGGCTGCGGTCGGGTTGCTGTCACCCCTTCATCGTGGCAGACCGTGGGTTTAGAGTGGCGCTCGTGTTCGACCCGAAGAACGCTCACCGCGCGACCCCCTGCGCGGCTTCCTCCGCGCTCGTGAGTGGGGCCATGAGATGAACGCGGCGGTGCGAGTGGTCGGCTCGGCCGTGGGCTGGGCCGTCTTCGCACTGAACCTGGCCCTGCTGACCACGAGCATCCGGTCGGTGCTCGGCGGAGCGTGCGCCGCGGAGGGGGCGGACGTGCTGCGCATGGAGTGCGCCGATTCGGCGCTTCCTCTCCTCGTGTGGGCGATCCTCGGTGCACTGGCGGGCGTGGCCATCGGGGCGCTGCTCGCGCAGGGCTTCGGCGCGCCGCTCACCGCCCTCGCCTGGCCGGTCGCTGCGGGCGTTCTGCTGCTCGACCTCATCCTGAGCGGCTCGTCGTGGTCCCTGCTGCTGGCGCTGCCCTTCGTCGCGCTGGCACTCGCCCCGCTGCTGCTGCGGATGCGCGCCGACCCGCGGGGCGTCCTGCTCGGACGCCGGTCGGCCTCCGGCATCCGCTTCGAGGGCGACCTCAGGGCGCTGCGCTCCCGCCTCGGCCAGCGGGATGTGTCGGGAGCTCCGCGGCCCGGCGCGGGCGATTGGGCGCTGGGGTTGGGCGTGCCGATCCTCGGTGCGGCGCTGGGCGCGTCGTCGGCGCCGATGTGGCTCGACGCGATCGACTGAGCGGCCAGCCCCCGGCGGTCAGCCCAGCAGGTCGTGCCGGACGACGATCGCCTCGCGCTCGGGACCGACGCCGATCGCCGAGATGCGGGCGCCGCTGAGCTCCTCGATCGCGAGCACGTACTCCTGAGCTGCGCGCGGCAGGTCCTCGAACGTGCGCGCCTTGGAGATGTCCTCGCTCCAGCCGGGAAACTCTTCGTAGATGGGCTTCGCGTGGTGGAAGTCCGACTGCGAGACGGGCACCTCGTCGACGCGCACGCCGTCGACCTCGTAGGCGACGCAGACCGGGATGCGCTCGAGACCGGTGAGCACGTCGAGTTTGGTCAGCACGAAATCGGTGACGCCGTTGATGCGCGCGGAGTAGCGGGCGACGGGAGAGTCGTACCACCCGGTGCGACGGGGGCGGCCCGTGGTGGTGCCGAACTCGAAGCCCTTCGAGCGCAGCCACTCGCCGGAGGCGTCGTGGAGCTCGGTCGGGAAGGGACCAGCACCGACCCTCGTCGTGTAGGCCTTCACGATGCCGATGACGCGGTCGATGCGGTTCGGGGCGACGCCCGAACCGGTCGAGGCCCCGCCTGACGTGGAGTTCGACGAGGTGACGAAGGGGTAGGTGCCGTGGTCGACATCCAGCATCGTGGCCTGGCCGCCCTCGAACAGCACGGTCTTGCCGTCGTCGAGCGCGCGGTTCAGCTCGAGCGCGGTGTCGGCGACCATCGGGCGCAGCCGCTCCGCGTAGGAGAGCAGGTCGTCCACGACCTCCTCGGCGCCGATCGCGCGGCGGTTGTAGACCTTGACCAGCAGGTGGTTCTTCTGGTCGAGGGCGCCGTCGACCTTCTGCCGCAGGATGTTCTCGTCGAACAGGTCCTGGATGCGGATGCCCACCCGGTTGATCTTGTCGGCGTACGTCGGGCCGATGCCGCGCCCGGTGGTGCCGATCTGCCGCTTGCCGAGGAACCGCTCGGTGACCTTGTCGAGGGTGCGGTGGTAGTGGGTGATGACGTGCGCGTTGGCGCTGACGAGCAGCTTCGACGTGTCGAGTCCGCGGGCCTGCAGCGCCTCGAGCTCGGCGAACAGCACCTCGATGTCGATGACGACGCCGTTGCCGATCACCGGCACGACGCCCTCGGTGAGGATGCCGGAAGGCAGCAGGTGCAGGGCGTACTTCTCGTCTCCAATGACGACGGTGTGCCCGGCGTTGTTGCCGCCGTTGAACTTCACGACATAGTCGATGCGACTGCCCAGGAGGTCGGTCGCCTTGCCCTTGCCCTCGTCGCCCCATTGGGCGCCGATGATGACGATTGCCGGCATGGCTGATCCCTTCGAGAGGTGGGGATTACACCCCATCCTATCGACGCAGGCCTGCCGGGTTACGAGGCGTGACGCTCCGGCAGCCCGTGCGGCCGCCTCATCCGTTCTCGCCGTCGGCCGAGGCCGGCGACGGATGCTGCGGGCGGTGCTCGCGCCAGAACCGACGATAGGGACGCGCCCCCGACGCCGTTCCGGTCACGAGGAGGACCAATCCCACCACGATGCCGATGACGACAGCGACCGCCCTCGGTGCTCCGACGTTGAGGGCGACCACGGCCGCCAGCAGGCCGACGACGGCCGAGGTCACCACGGTCATGAAGATCATGCTCGAGCCGAGCACTTGGCTCGAGTCGCGCCGGTCGCCGAGGAAGTAGTACGTGCGCTTCACCCCTTGCGCGTCGTCGTGCGGCGAGGTCATGAGCGCAGACGCCACCTCCGGGGCGAGCGCGACGTAGGCGGCGCGCAGCCGGTTCATGGCGACCACGTACATGAGGTCCTCCATCGCGACGTTGAACACGCGGATCGAGGTCAGCACCCCGACCAGCGCGACGAAGCCGAGCACGACCGCGGCGAACAAGCCGAAGTCGGCACCGAACGCGGTCGCCTGACCGACGAGGGCCAGACTGAGGAGCCCCGCCGAGACCAGGGTCAGGAACATCGCGATGCGCGTCAGCACCTCGTTCTGGGTGGTGGTGCGCGACGCGAGCAGGCTCCAGTGCTCGGTCGCCAGGATTTGCGCCTGCAGCGCCGACGGTGTGGGCTCGTGCCCCTCCGGCGGAGGAGGATTCCGCATGGAGCGCATTGTCCTCCTCGCACACGCGCAGCGGAACAGTTCTCCGCGGAACCGCTGCCCGGCCAGAGATCACATGGGCGTCTGCTGGTGCAGAGCCACCTTCCAGCCGCCGTCGTCCCAGAGGTAGGTCGTCGACATCCGCAGCTCGACGGTATCTGCCCCGCGAGTCGCCACCGCGCGGTAGGCGAGGATCGCCGCCTTCTCGCCCAGCCGCACCACCCGCGGCTCGTGCAGCTCGTACGAGTCCCACGTGGAGCCCTCGAATGCCGCGAGCACGCCCTCGCGGTCGATCACAGCGCCCGGCACGATCATCACCGCGTCGGGGGTCATGGACCGGTAGTAGTGGTCGCCGCCGTCGCCACGCTGGATGGCGTGCCATCCCTCGTGCTCCTCACGCAGCAGTCGGGCGGGCAGATCGTCGGTGATCGTCGTCATGGTCCCACCCCATCGGATGGGAGGGGCGGGGTCAAGGACGCGCACACGACGAAGCAGGGCCGGGGCGCCCTACGGCATCCCGGCCCCGCTCCGATCAGGTGCTACGCCTTGGCGCTCCGACGGCGCAGGATGAGGGCACCGCCCGCAACCAGGAGGAGCAGGCCGAACCAGATCGCGGTGATGTCCGCACCGGTCGCCGCGAGGTCGTCCTCGGAGGCCTCATCGTCGTCACCGCCGACGCCGCCGTTCCCGGGCTCCTCCGGATCGGTCGGGTCGGTGGGCTCGCTCGGCTCATCGATCTCGCCCAGCTCGAACGCGAGCAGCACGGGATCATGGTCGCTCGCCCGGTACGGGTCCTCCTCGAAGAAGCCCTCAGGCCCGGAGTACTCGAAGAGCCGCGGCTCGTCGGCGTTGATGTGCCACACCGCCGCGTCGCTGATGCGCTCGCTCGCCTCCGGGGTCGCGAGCGCGTGGTCGAGCACTCCCTGCTCGCCCGAGAACACGTAGGTGTACCGGTCGGCCGGGTCGACGTGCTCGACGAGCTGGTTGACGAGTCCTGCATCCAGCAGCGCGTCGATCGGGTCCTCGGCGCTGTAGCTGTTGAGGTCGCCCAGCACGATCACGTTCTCGCTGCCCGAATCCGTCTGCAGCTCCTCGACGAAGCCGGCGAGCGCATTCGCCTGCTCGATCCGGTCGCCGTTGTAGCAGCCCGCTCCGGGGAACTGCTCGACATTGTCGCCCGTCGCCTCGTCGCATCCGCCCTTCGACTTGAAGTGGTTGCCCACCACGGTGAAGGTCACGCCCTCTGCTTCGAACGTCGCAGCGTACGGAGCCCGTGCGTTGACGAAGGCCTCGTCGATCAGCACGGTGGCGGTGTCGCCGATCAGATCGACGGCTGCCGGCTTGTAGAGGATCGCGTTGGTGATCACGTCGGTGGTGCCGACCTGAGTGCCGTAGCCCTCCGGGTTCTCGACCGTCGCCCAGGTGCCGGCTCCCGCGACCTCGTTCAGCGCGGCGACGAGCGTGTCGGCGGCGAGACCGTCGTTGTTCTCGATCTCCTGCAGCACGAAGACGTCGGCGTCGATGGCGGTGAGTGCCTCGACGATCTTCGCCTCCTGCTGCTCGAAGTCCTCCGGCGTCTGGGCACCTCGGCTGCCGAGCGTGGTGAAGTAGTTCAGCACGTTGAACGACGAGATCCGCAGATCGCCGCCGATCTCCGGCACCACCGGACGCGGGGCGTGCTCGAAGTCCACGACCTCGGTCGGCTGGATGCGCCAGGCGTTGAAGCCGTAGGTCAGCACGCCCGTGAGGGCGGGCACCGTAGAGCCGCGGCGGATGGTCTGCTCCGGCGTGAGATACGCGACGGGCTGCAGGTCCTCCCCGTCGCGTCCGTCGTCGAGCAGGATCGAGCGTGCCGCGTTCTCAGCGAGCAGCTCCTCAGCGCCTCCGCCGACGTCGGCGACGTCGGTCGGCTCGAGGAGGACGCCGTCGGCGGAGAGCAGGATCTCGCCGAACCGGCCGACGTTGTAGGTCTCGGTCACGGTCAGGTCCTGAGCGAACTCGACGAGCATGCCCTCGTAGGGCTCGCGCTCCGTCTCGGGCAGCGCCAGCGGCACGGGCACAGGCAGCGCGGTGCCCTCGGCGCACAGCGACAGGGCACTGACCTCGTCGATCTGGGTGGCGCCGAAGAACTCGTCGACCGTTCCGGTGAGGTGCACGACGTCGCCGACCTCGACCTGCGGGGCCATCGGGTCGTACACGAAGACGCCCTCGGAGGTCGCGGCATCAGCGTCGGGAGTGAGCTCCTGCACGAAGAAGCCGTCGAGCGACGGGTCGTCGAGCTCCTCGCCCTGGAAGTCGCCGACGACGACGCCCTCGATCGTCACGACGTCGCCCAGGAGGGGGCTCACGTCGCCGGAGCCCTGGACCTGGTTGATCGGAGTGGCGTCGGCCGCGCACAGCGCCGGGTCGTCGAACTCGCGGCGCTCGTCCGGGGTGCCGGCGCAGTCGCCGGGCACGATGGAGCCGTCGAAGCTCTGGCAGGCGTTCACCGCGCCGAACGAGGAGGCGAACGGTCCGCCCCAGGTGTAGTCCTCGGCCGAGGTGCCGGCGCCGATGCGCTGCAGCGACTGTCCGACGGGGGTGTTCCCCGGCTCGCTGACGCCCACATCCGTGCTCGTCATCCCGGCTGCCGGGCCGCTCGAGGCGGTGAAGGAGCCCTCGTAGCTGATGAACTCGGTGACCGTGCCTTCTGGGTCGACGAGCGCGATGCCGTCGGGCTCTGTCGCGTCGCCGTTGCCGTTCTGCAGACCGGCGGTCGGGATGACGACCGTGGCGCTCTCCGGCACCACGCCGGTCAGCGCCACGGTGCTGTAGGCGGCGCCGCCGTTGCCGTTGTAGAGCACGACGCTCCACCCCGTGAGGTCGGTGCCGGGGGCCGCAGCGATCTCGATCTGCTCGTCAGCGTCGGCACCCGTGTTGTCGTAGTGGAACTCGTTCAGGAAGACGCCCTCGGGGAACGCGTCGCCGGGGTCCTCGCCGCCGTTCTCGAAGGTCTGACCGGCGTTCACGGCACCGGGCGACGCCGCTGCGGGGCCGGTGAAGGCGAAGTCGCCTGCCGTGGTGCCGGTGCCTGTGCGCTGGAGCGACTGGCCGTCGGGCTCGTTGCCCGCTTCCGCCACACCGATGTCGGTGCTGGTCAGTCCGTCCGCGACGCCACCGACCGCGGTGAAGGAGCCCTCGTAGGAGAGGAACTCCACGACCTGGTCAGCGGGGTTCACCAGCGCGATGCCGTCGGGCGATCCGTTCTGGATGCCGGCGACGGCGAGGGAGACGACCCCCGCGGCGCCGACCGTGCCGGTCAGGGCCTCGGTGTCGTAGGCCGCACCGCCGTTGCCGTTGTAGAAGACGAGATCCCACCCGGTCAGGTCGGTGCCCTCAGGCGCGGCGACCTCGACGAACTCCCCGGCGTCGGCGCCCTCGTCGTCGTAGTGGATCTCGTTGATGAAGACGGGGCTGTCGGCGGTGACGACGGCTGCGGCAGGCGTCGCGGTCATCATCGTCGCGGCGACGGCGGCACCGAGGGTGAGCAGAGCGCATCCTCGCATCCGTCGCGGATCGTTCTCGAGCACAGGGCTCCCTTCGGAGGCAGTCAGGGGTACTCCAGCAGACCCGCCGGATGTGACGACCAGATTAACGACACCCGAACAGGGGTGGCGAGAGTTTTCTCAGGCGTGTGACCCGTGCTGCGTCACCCAGGCGTGCATCGCGATCGCCGCGGCGGCCGAGGCGTTGATGCTGCGCGTCGAGCCGTACTGCGTGATCTCGACGATCGCATCTGCTGCCGCGAGCGCCTCATCCGTCAGCCCCGGACCCTCCTGGCCGAACAGCAGCAGGCATCGCTCGGGGAACGCGAACGTCTCGAGGGGAACGGATCCGGCGCCGTTCTCGATGGCGAGGATCGGCACGTCGCCCTCCCGCGCCCAGGCGACGAGGTCGTCGATCGTCGGATGGTGCAGCACGTGCTGGTAGCGGTCGGTCACCATCGCGCCGCGCTTGTTCCAGCGCCTGCGCCCGACGATGTGCACCGTCTCGGCGAGGAAGGCGTTCGCCGTGCGCACGATGGATCCGATATTGAGGTCGTGCTGCCAGTTCTCGATCGCGACCGAGAACGGATGCCGCCGAGCGTCGAGATCAGCGACGATCGCCTCCATCGTCCAGTAGCGGTAGCGGTCGACGACGTTGCGGGTGTCGCCACGCTCGAGGAGCTCCTGGTCGTAGCGCTCATCCGTCGGCGGCTCGCCCTGCCAGGGGCCGACGCCGTGCGTCGAGAGCTCGGGGGTGTCGGTCACACTGTTAATCTTCCTGCGTGCGGTGGAGTGCCGAGGGACCCGACCTCGTCGTGCACGGCGACAACCTGCCCGTGCTCGAGACGCTGCCCGACGAATCGTTCCGGCTGATCTACCTGGATCCGCCGTTCAACACCGGTCGCAGCCAGCGTCGGCAGGCCCTCACGACCGTCCGGTCGGCGACCGGGCGCCGGGTGGGGTTCCAGGGCCACACCTACGACACCGTCAAAGGGGCGCTGTACTCCTACGACGACACCTTCGCGGACTACTGGGAGTTCCTGGAGCCGAGACTCGAGCACGCCTGGCGGCTGCTCGACGAGCGCGGCACCCTCTACCTGCACCTCGACTACCGCGAGGTGCACTACGCGAAGGTGGCGCTCGACGCCCTCTTCGGGCGCGACTGCTTCCTCAACGAAATCGTGTGGGCCTACGACTTCGGAGCCCGCACGAAGTCGCGCTGGCCCGCCAAGCACGACACGATCCTGGTCTACGTCAAGGATCCGGCCGCTTACCACTTCGACGCCGAGGCGGTCGAGCGGGAGCCGTACATGGCACCCGGGCTCGTCACCCCCGAGAAGGCGGCCCTCGGCAAACTGCCGACCGACGTCTGGTGGCACACGATCGTCTCGCCCACGGGACGCGAGAAGACCGGCTATGCGACGCAGAAGCCGGAGGGAGTGCTGCGGCGCATCGTGCAGGCGTCGAGCGCACCTGGCGACTGGGTGCTCGACTTCTTCGCCGGCTCCGGCACCACGGGAGCGGTCGCGGCCGCGCTCGGACGGCGCTTCCTGCTGGTCGACGAGAACCCCGAAGCCGTCGAGGTGATGCGGCGGCGACTGCCGGAGGACACGGCGTTCGCGAGCGGGCCGGCGCGGGAGGCGCTGCGGCTGTCCTAGGCGCCGCTCGACGTCAGGCGCTCGGACGGCAGGTCGGCTCCCGATCGCCAGAGGAACGGCACGTCGCTCATGACGAGTGCGCTGTCGGGCACGGCGGACCCTGCGGGGAGGCGGTCAAAGAACGTCGAGCGCACCTCCTCGATCCGGGCGCCGCGGGCGGACCACGCCTCCGACGTGAGTCGGACGGATTCCAGCCCTCGTCCGTTGCGCCTGGGCGACCATCCGGTGACGCCTCGGCGGTGGAACTCGGACGCGGCCTCAGCCGTCGGGAACAATGCGCTGCTGAACTGCCGAGAGGGCGTGACGGTCGCATCCATGGTCTCGTCGGCGTGCCGGAGCGTGGCCCTGAGCCGTTCGGAGGAGGCCTCGATGCTCACGTGGGCGCGAGTCTGAGCCCCTGGGAAGACGATCCCGCCGAGGAGGGCGGGAATCGCCCCCGAGCTGTGCCGGTGCGGCACATAGACGCCGGACAGCACTCGTCCGTCCTCGTCCCACTCGACGGCGATCCGGTGGGCGACGTTCGTCGTGCGCAAGCCCAGCGCAGGACGCACCCAGCCGGGCCGCACATTCTCGAGAGCGATCACGCAGACGCCCGCCACGGCGAAACCCTCGACCAGCTGCGGGCGGAGCGGCGCCGGGACGAAGCCCTGCGCCACCGACGGCTCGACGCGGTAGCTCAGCAGCAGGCGATGCCGCACCTGAGCGCGCAGCGTCGTGAGCGCGCTCACCGTGTCACCCGCTTGCGGGTCTCGCGGAGCACCATCTGCTCGGGGCACACCGCCGAGAGGAAGTCGCCCACCGAGAGCGCCAGTCGCTCGGGCACGAGCGAGTAGAAGATGCGATTGCCGTCACGCCGCTCGGTGACGAGTCCGGCGGTGCGGAGCGCGGCGAGGTGACGCGAGATCGTGGGGGCCGTGCTCGCGAACCTGGCCGCGATCTCTCCCGCCGCGAGTTCCCCGGATTTGAGGTCCTGCAGGATCTGCCTCCGCGTCGGATGCGCGAGTGCCGCGAACACGGAGGTGATCTCGTCTGCCATGGCCGGAGTTTAGCAATTTAGCTAATAAGCGAACAAGCCCTCGGTCAGGCGCACCCCGTGGCTACGATGACCCCATGGCCGACCGCAACGAGATCGAGTGCTGGCTCACCGACATGGACGGCGTGCTCGTCCACGAGAACCACGCCCTGCCCGGCGCAGCCGAGCTCATCCAGCAGTGGAAGGACGCCGGCACCCCGTTCCTGGTGCTGACCAACAACTCGATCTACACGCCGCGCGACCTCGCCGCTCGGCTGCGCGCCTCGGGCCTCGACGTGCCTGAGCAGTCGATCTGGACCTCAGCGCTCGCGACCGCCGACTTCTGCGCCTCGCAGATCCCCGGCGGGAGCGCCTTCGTCATCGGCGAGGCCGGCATCACCACGGCACTGCACGAGGCGGGGTTCATCATGACCGAGACGGCGCCCGACTACGTCGTGGTCGGCGAGACCCGCAACTACTCGTTCGAGGCGATCACGAAGGCGATCCGCCTGATCAACGCGGGCTCGCGGTTCATCGTGACGAATCCTGATGCGACGGGCCCGAGCGCGGAGGGACCGCTTCCGGCGACGGGCGCGATCGCCGCCCTCATCACGAAGGCGACCGGCAAGGATCCGTACGTCGTCGGCAAGCCGAACCCGATGATGTTCCGCTCGGCGATGAACCGGATCGGCGCACACAGCGAGAACACCGCGATGATCGGCGACCGGATGGACACGGATGTCGTCGCGGGCATCGAAGCCGGGCTGCACACGATCCTGGTGCTGACCGGCATCAGCGATCGCGCCGAGATGGAGCGCTACCCGTTCCGCCCGACCGAGATCATCTCCGGGGTGTCGGAGCTCCTGGCGAAGGAGCCGCTGGAGACCGAGCTCTAGCGCAGACCGAGGTCGTCGAGCCCGATCGCGTAGCGGTAGGGATAGCCGGCCGCCTCGATCTTCTCGCGAGCGCCCGTGTCGCGGTCTACGACGACGGCGACCGCGGCGATCTCCGCGCCCACCTCGCGCAGCGCGGCGATCGCGGTCAGGGGGGATCCGCCCGTCGTGGAGGTGTCTTCGAGCACGATGACGCGCTTGCCGGCGAGGTCGGGGCCCTCGACCTGCTTGCCGCGGCCGTGGTCCTTGGGCTGCTTGCGCACGACGAACGCGTCGTAGCTTTTCCCTGCGGCGACGCCCTGGTGCAGCACGGCCGCCGCGATCGGGTCGGCGCCCATCGTGAGGCCGCCGACGGCATCGACGTCGGGGATGTCCGCGATGAGGTCGACCATCACCTGGCCGATGAGCGGCGCCACCCGGTGGTCGAGACTGACCTTGCGCAGGTCGATGTAGTAGCTCGCCTTCGCGCCGCTCGTCAGGGTGAAGTCGCCGTGGAACACGGCTTCCCTCGAGATGTGTTCGATGAGCTGAGCACGGGCGTCGGTCACGCCGACAACCCTACCGACCGCAGCAGGTCGCGCAGCGGCGGAAGGAGATCGCCGAGGTCGATGCCGGGGTCCGGGTCGGGGGTCGGTTCGGGGTCCGGATCCGGCGTGGGCTCAGGGTCCGTGGTCGGATCGGGCGTGGGGTCCGGCTCAGGATCCGGCGCGGGGTCCGGAGTCGGCTGGGGATCAGGCGTCGGATCGGGGGTGGGACCGGGCCGCGGTGGCGGCGACTGCACCGGAGGGAACGGTTGCGGCGGCTGCGGTTCCCCGGTGGCGGCGGGCGCGAGGGGCGGACGGCCGGAATCCGTCGGGCGAGGCACCGGGTCCGGACGGGTGCCGGGCTCGCCGTCGGGCACGGAAGGCGAGGTCGCTGCGTCATCGTCGAGGGGGAGGGTCGGCAGCTCTTCGGCGTCGTTCGGCGAGGCTCCTGGCGTCTGGGGGACGGTCGGCGCGGCGCCGAGGGACTCGTCCGCCGTCGAGCTCATGACCGCACTCGATGCGATCACCGCCACCGCCGCGAGGCTGACGATCGCCATCGCCCTGCGCCGCTCCATCCTGTCGGCGCGACGCTCGTCGTCGTGCTCGGCATCGTCGTCCTCCTCGTCGGCGTCGATGACGAGGGCGTCGAGCTCGGGCTCTTCTACCGTGACGACTGGCTCGGGCCCCGAATCGAGCCAGTAGGGGCGCTCCGCCGCGGCGCGCTCGATCGCACGACGCTCGGCGTCGGGCAGATCGCGGTCGCGCACCACGCAAGAACGTTAGCTCTGCTCACTCTCCGAGTCACGGGTGAGGTGCGGGTGATCCTCGGGGTGGTACTTCGAAGCCGTGCTCGACCATGTCGATGACGCGCTGCCCGAGTCGACTCGTCACGTCCTCCGGCATCTCGCGCAGCGGACCGTCGATCGCGAGCATCGCGAGCCCGTGCACGGCCGACCAGGCGAGGAACTCGGCACCAGGGCGATTCGCCTCGGGCATGACCCCCGCATCCACGAGGGCGTCGAGCGCTGCGGTCAGCAGTTGAAACGGCGTCCGTCCGCCGCGACCGGCCTTCTCGGCGTCGTCCTTGCCCGTGAGGGCTGCCGGTACCGAGAATGCGGCGCGGAAGAGCCCGGGCGACCGGCGGGCGAACGTGAGGTAGCCCGTGCCGACCGCGCGCAGGCGGGCGCGGGCCGCATCCTGGGACGAAGAGGGCTCCGGCGACGCGGCGAGCGCCTCCTCCATCGCATCGGCGACGTAGCCCTGGGCGACGTTCGATACCGCCTCGAGCAGCGCCGCGCGGTCGGCGAAGTGGCGATAGGCGGCGTTCGGCACGACCCCCGCCCTGCGAGTCGCCTCGCGCAGCACCACCGCATCCGGTCCTCCGGATGACGCCAGCTCGATGCCAGCGCGCAGCAGCGCGGCGCGCAGATCGCCGTGTCGGAAGGTGGTGCGCGTGGCTACGCTCATCGGGTTCCTTCCGAATGCATGGACTCTCGTTCCAGAGTATGTCAACGTGGACGATGTCCACATAGGAAGGTGACGAAGATGTTCTCTCCCGATCGCCCGTTCACCGGGTTCTCCGTCGACGACCTCGACGCCGCCGCATCGTTCTACGAGTCCACGATCGGCCTCCCGGTGGAGCGTGTCCCCGCCGGCTTGGAGCTGATCTTCGCGACCGGGATGCGTCACTTCGTCTATCCCAAGGAGAACCACGAGCCGGCGACGTTCACCGTGCTCAACTTCGTCGTGGACGACCTCGCCGCCGCGGTGGACGACCTGGCCGCCAAGGGGGTCGACTTCCACACCTACGACGACGAGAACACGGATGCGCGCGGCATCCACGCGGGCGGCGGCTACGGCCCCGATATCGCCTGGTTCAAGGACCCAGCGGGCAACGTGCTCTCGCTGATCCAGAGCTGAGCGGTGCGGTCTGCGGGCCGCGCTAGCGTGGACGCATGCGCGTCGCCACCTGGAACGTCAACTCGATCCGCAGCCGAGTCGCCCGTGTGACCGATTGGCTCGTGCGCGAGGACGTCGACGTGCTCGCGATGCAGGAGATCAAGTGCACCGAGGCGCAGTTCCCCTTCGACGCCTTCCATGACGCCGGCTACGAGGTCGCCCTGCACGGGCTGAACCAGTGGAACGGCGTCGCCTTCGCGAGCCGCCTGCCGCTCGAGGAGGTGCAGGTCGGGTTCGCGAGCGCACCGGGCTTCGGCAAGGCCGACGCGACCGGCGCCCTGCCGCAGGAGGCGCGTGCTCTCGGCGTGACCGTCGACGGCATCCGTCTCTGGAGCCTCTACGTGCCGAACGGGCGCGCTCTCGGCGACCCGCACTACGACTACAAGCTCGAGTGGCTGGCGAACCTCGCAGCCGAGGTGCAAGGCTGGCTGAAGCAGTCGGATGCGCCCCTCGCCCTGATGGGCGACTTCAACATCGCCCCGCTCGACATCGACGTGTGGGACCCGAACGTGTTCATCGGCAGCACCCACGTGAGCGAGCCGGAGCGCGAGGCCTTCCGAGCCTTCGAGGCGGCAGGACTCGTCGACGTCGTGCGCAGTCGCGGCGTCGACGGCTACACCTACTGGGACTACAAGCAGCTGCGCTTTCCGCGCAACGAGGGGATGCGCATCGACTTCATCCTCGGCTCCCGCGGCTTCGACGAGCTCGTCACGAGCGCGAGCATCCACCGCAACGAGCGCAAGGGCGATGCACCGAGCGACCATGTGCCGGTGCTCGTCGAGCTGCAGCGCGAGGCGGCCGAGGATGACGACGACCGCCCGATGATCTTCTAGCTCAGCAGCGCCGCCACGACGAGCAGCACGGGCACCGCGCCGATCGCCGTCAGCAGGATCGTGTCGCGGGAGATGACCTCGCCGCGTTCGTAGCGCTGGGCGTAGTTGAAGACGTTCTGCGCGCTCGGCAGCGCCGCGAGCACCGTGACGGCGAACAGCGGCTCCCCCTCGAGGCCGAAGACGAACCTCCCCACGGCCCAGGCGACGAGGGGCATCGCGAGCAGCTTGAGGGCAGTGGCGAGCACCACGTCGCGCCTGCCACTGCCGGGTTCCAGCACCCGCTGACCGTGCAGCGACATGCCGAACGAGATGAGCACGAGCGGGATCGCGGCGGCGCCGATCAGGCGGAACGGCTCGAGGAGCTCGGTCGGCACCTCGAACGGGAGCAGCGCGATTCCCAGCCCGAGCGCCGCGCCCAGCACGATCGGGTTCCGCACGGGCTGCAGCAGCACGCGCTTCACCGAAACGGCGCCGCTCGTCGACAGGTCGAGCAGGGCGAGCCCCACCGGCGCGAAGAGCAGCAGCTGGATGAGGATGACCGGCGCAGAATACGCCGCGTCGCCGATGACGTAGACGGCCACCGGGATGCCGATGTTGTTGGCGTTAACGTAGCCCGAGGCGAGGGATCCGATGACGGTCTCGGGCACCCGCCTGCGCCAGACGAGGGCCGCGACGAGCGCATAGACGAGCATCATCGCCACAGCCGCGATCAGCGACACGACGAGCAGCGACGAGAACAGCACCTGCACGTCGGCGTCGGCCAGCACCGTCAGGAGCAGGCAGGGGCTCAGCACGAAGAAGGTGATGCGGGCCAGTACGGTGCGGCCGGCCGGCCCGAGGATGTCCATGCGGCCGACCACGTAGCCGATGAGGATGACGGCGCCGATGATCGCGAAACCGATGAGGACGCCTGTCACCCTCCCATCCTGCCGGTCAGGGGAGCACGGGGTCAGCGCGAGAGGATGACCACGAGATTCACGACGAGGATGACGAGGCCCGCGCCCGCGAGCAGGAACACCCAGAACCTCATCGGCACGAAGAAGAACGTGCTGCGCGGGGCCGACCAGACCTGCTCGCCCGTCTCGGCGTTCACCACCGGGACCGCGCGGTGAGTGCGGGGTCTGCCGTGCTCGTCGGTCTCCGGTGTCTCCAGCTTGTGCCACTGGACGACCGGCTGAGCTTTGTCGAGCTTCGGCAGCGCACGGTTGACGAAGAGCAGAAGCAGAGAAGCACCGATGATGAAGCCGCCCCCGACGCAGACCCCGTTGAGGGCGTTGTCGTCGACGTCGCCGAGCCCCAGCACGGCCTTGATCAGGAATCCGATGCCGACCCCCGCGCCCATGGCGAAGAACACCAGAATGCCCCAGCGCTGCCAGACGATCATGGAGTCCCTCTCAGGTCGCTCTCACCCTAGTGGGCGTTGCACCGGACGAGGCTACGCACTTCTCCTGCGCGCGCGACGGCGACCACGCAACATTCCGTCGCCGTGTGCCCGACGGTCGTCAGCCTTCGCTGAATAGGCTCGGACCGTTCCGAACCAGCAGAGCCCGACGGGAGGGTAGTCATGTCGCAGATCATGCAGGAGTCGATCATCGGTGAGCCCGAGGTCGTCGAGGACATCGCGACGGATGCCCGCTGGCTCGATCTGAAGGACGCCGCGGCGAGCATCCGCCCGCTGCAGGTGAAGGACGGCAGCATCCCCGACGCCGAGCGGCACGACGAGGCGCGCGGCCACGTCGCCCGCATCGCCGCGGCCGCACGTGCGCTGCGCTCGGTGTTCCCGCACGACGAGGCGTACCTCGCCGCCGTCGCCGTCGACTTCGAGCGCTGGGCCGACGCCGGTTTCGGCGTGCCCGACTTCCTCGACTCGCTGAACGCGTTCCAGCCGCAGCAGCACCGGGTCGACGGCATCCGCCATCTCGTGGTGTTCCCGATGTACACCCAGAACGGCAGCAGCGAGCGGCTCGTCGAGGCGGTGCTCATCGAGGTGCTGTGGCCCGACTTCATCGCGGACCTGGAGGCGGGCGACTACTCGAACAAGCTGTTCGTGCCGATCCGCTTCCTCGATTTCACGCCGGGCTACGACACCAACTCGGCCGTGCTCTTCCCCGAGACGGTCGCGATGCGCAGCATCCCGCAGTTCACCTGGGGCGCGATCTTCGCCGACCGCGAGGCCGCGCGCTATCGCAGGGTGGTGCGCGCCGCATCCGAGATCACGAAGCTCGAGCTGCCCGCGGAAGCTGCGCGGATGCTCGACGACCAGCAGCTGACCGAGCGCACCTTCGTGATGTGGGACCTCATCCACGACCGCACTCACATGCGCGGCGACCTGCCGTTCGATCCGTTCATGATCAAGCAGCGGATGCCGTTCTTCCTCTACTCGCTCGAGGAGCTGCGCTGCGATCTCACGGCGTTCCGGGAGGCGGTGCGCCTCGAGAGGGCGGAGGAGACGGACGCCGTCACGCGTGAGCACGCGAAGCTCGTGCAGTACGCGGTGATCTTCGACCGCATCTTCCGGTTCGCGATCACCGGCAGCCGCGTGCGCAACTACGACGGGCTCGGCGGCCAGCTGCTCTTCGCGTGGCTGCACCAGCACCGCGTGCTGCATTGGACGGACACCTCGCTCGCGTTCGACTGGGAGGGCGTGCCCGCAGCGGTCATCGCGCTCGGCGAGGCGATCGAGGAGCTCTACTGGAAGAGCATCGACCGCCCGAAGGTGGCGCACTGGCTCGCCGCATACGAGCTCGTCTCGTCGACGCTCACCCCGCACCCGGCGTCGCTGTGGGCGCGCGGGCTGCCCGATGAGATCCTCGCCGGGGCGCCCAAGGGCTACACGGATGCCGTGCTGGACGACGAGTTCCCGCTCTCGATGTTCTACGAGGCGCTCGCCAAGAAGATGGCGGGCGTGATCGAGTCGACGAGCGGCATCACCGGCCGCACGGATGACTGACCTCACGTCGCGCATCGTCGTCGTCGCGGGAGCGTCGAGCGGATCGGGGCGCGCCGTCGCTTCGACCCTCCGCTCCCGCGGCGCGACGGTCGTCGCCCTGGGCTCCTCGCTCGACCGTCTGGAGCCGGTGGACGCCGACGAGCGCGTCGAGGTCGACCTGACGGATCCGGGCGCGACCTTCGCGGTCGCCTCCGACATCCGCTCCCGCTTCGGCCGCGTCGACGGGGTGCTCCACCTCGTCGGCGGCTGGCGCGGCGGCCAGTCGGACGAGGATTGGGACTGGCTCGAGCCGCGCGTGCTCGGCACGGTGCGGAACACCTCGCGCGCCTTCCGTGAGGCCCTGAACGAGGGCGGGGACGGCCGGTTCGCCATCGTCTCCAGCACGGCCGTCGCGCGCCCAGGCTGGAGCAACGCGAACTACGCGACGCTCAAGGCGGCGGCCGAGACCTGGACGCTGGCCCTCGCCCGAGGCTGGGCCAAGTCGGGAGCAGCCGCCGCGGTGGTCTACCGGGTCGCCTCCCTCGGGGCGGACGGCACCCCCGTCGACCGCCTCGCCGGCGCGCTCGCCGACCTCTGGTCGGCTCCCGCCGCGGAACTCAACGGCATGGTGGTCGACCTGAGCTGAGCTTCAGCGCAGCGCGAGCAGTCGTTCCGCCTCCGCCGGCGCGAGGTTCTCGACGGCCCGCTCGACGACGTCACGCGGCAGGCGTCGGCCGACTCGCTCGAGGAACGCGACGAGCTCCGCGGGAGCGCGACGGCCCACAGCGCGCAGCAGCACCCCGACGGCGTGCCGCATCGCCGGATGCCGCTCGCGTCCGAGGCGCTCGGCGAGTTCGAGCGTCGTCGTGACATCCCCCTGCTTGACGAAGACGCCGGTGGCGAGGATCGAGAGCAGGCGCACCCACACGACGTCGCTCTTGGCGAGCTGGAAGAACACGTTGCGCGACCCGGTCGCGTGGGCATCGCCCAGGATCGGCTCGGCGACGACCGCGACGAGCTCCTCGTCGTCGACCCGCTCGGCACGGACGGCGTCGAGCAGCTGCTCGACGATCGCTTGAGGCTGCCCGCCCGCCCGGTACTGCTCGACGAGGATCAGCAGCGCGGTCAGCCGGTGCTCGCGCTCCTCGCTCCACAGCAGGCCGTCGACCTCGTGCGAAGGGAGCGCCGCGAACCGGCGGGCGACCCTGCGGCGGCTCGCGTCATCCGTCGCGCGGGTGAGCGCCGCGACGACGTCATTCGCTCCGGCCACCACCCGGCCAGCGTAGGTCGGGCGGCGCCCGGGCCGCTGCGAGGTTCCACTTGGGCCCCTGCACCGCACGACCGGTGGGGCTCAAGTGACACCTCGGACCTCTACGTCGTGCGCACCAGCCTGGCTACGCCGATTTTCGAGTCGGCCATCCCGTAGAAGACCCAGTGGCTCCCCTCGATCTCCTCGATCGCGGTGGGGAAGACGACGTTCGGCACGATTCCGCTGCGCTCGTCGTCTGTCTCGGGGGCGAGCAACGGCTCGGGCGTCCGTCCCAGCACGACGGAGGGGTCCTCAGCGTCGAGCAGGATGGCGCCCGCCGCATAGTTGACCTTCTGCTGCTGGGCGATGCCTCGGGCGAGCACACCTGTGACACCGTGGTGGATGAGCAGCCATCCTTCCGGCACCCGGAGCGGGGCGGGACCGCCGCCGATCTTGACCTCCTCGAATGGGTACTCCGGGCCCGCGAGAAAGCGGCTCTGCCCCCAGCGCACCAGCGCACGGATGTCGTCGAGCACGGCCTGCAGCGGCACGTATGCGATCCAGATGCTCTGCCGGGCATCGGTCACCCCGGCGGGAAGCCGCACACCCTCGCTCGGGCGGATCTCGCCCAGGTCCCACATCGGCCGGTGCAGCACTGCGAGCGACTCGACCCCGTCTGGCGCGATCACCGGCTCAGGGAAGAAGACGGTGTCCTTGTTGTGGAACAGGTTCAGGTCGGTGTCGAGGGCGTCGTCGTACTGGAACAGCGCCGGTCCGAGCCTCCGCCAGCTGCGCAGGTCGTCCGAGACAGCGAGCGCCGTGCGCGGACCGAGCGGTCCGTAGGCGACGTACGTCATGACGTGCAGCCCGAGCCTGGGGATGAAGGTGACGCGAGGATCCTCGACGCCGGCGTTGCTCTCGCCGCGCTCCCATCCGCGGTCGGGCGCGAGGACGACTCCCTCGCGCTCGACTCCGACCGGCACCCCGCGCTCGATCACCACCCGTGCGATACCGACTCGCGACACATTGCCCGGGCCTACGAGGCGCGGCAGAAGGTACAGGGTGCCGTCCGGTGTCCGTCCCGTCGCAGGATTGAGCACCCCCTCAGCTTCGAGCTCTTCGCCGTCGAGCGGCGTCATGATGACCCCTGCTCGTTCGAGGGTGTAGGGGACGGGGATTGTGTTCGGCATAGTCAACCTTTCACGCCAGAGCCGAGGTCGTTGGAGGTGAAGTAGCGCTGGAAGACGATGAACAGAGCCACCGCCGGTCCTGCGAGCACGACAGCTCCGGCCAGCACCGCTCCGAAGGGATTCGCGGCGGTTGCCGCGACGTTCGAGATGTAGTTCGCGAGCGAGACGGCGAGCGGTTGCATCGACGCCTCCTTCGTGATGAGGAACGGCCAGAGGAACTCGTTCCAGGGCCCGATGAAGCTGAGCAGCACGACCGTGAGGAGCGCGGGTCTCACCAGTGGGAGAGCCACTCCCCACAGAACGCGCAGTTCGCTCGCCCCGTCGATACGGGCCGCGTCGAAGAGCTCCTTGGGCAGCTGCAGGAAGTACTGCCGGAAGACGATCACGGCGGTCGAGTTGATCGCGAACGGCAGGATCATGCCGAGATGGGTGTCCGCAAGCCCGTAGTCGCGAGCGATGAGCACGTAGAGCGGGATCATGAGCAACTGGAACGGCACGACCTGCACGAGCAGCGCTAACGCGAAGACGACGCCCCGCCCACGCCACTGCAGAACGGCGAGCGAGTATCCGGCGAGAAGTCCGAACACGACCGTGCCGATGATCACGCCTCCCGTGAAGATGCCCGAGTTGAGGAGCCCCTGCCACAGATCGACGCGCGAGTCGATGTCGGAGTAGTTGGCGAGTGTGAGGTTCGACGGGGAAGGAAACGCCCCGGCGGGCGTCGGATCCGGCTCGGTCTGCAGTGAGCCGACGACCATGTAGTAGAACGGGAAGAGGAACGCGAGCGCGCCGATTCCCAGCACCACGTAGCGCAGCACCGTCTGCCGCCGGCTCATCGCTCCTCCCCTCCCACGAAGCGCCGCTGCAGCCAAGCCAGGATCAGAACCAGCACCACGAGGATCACGCCGATCGCGGCGGCCACGTCGGGCGAGCCCTGCTCGATGCCGCGCTGGTACATCAGCAGAACGGGCGACGCCGAGGCGCCGTTCGGACCACCGCCTCCGGTCAGCAGGTACGGCTCGGTGAACAGGTTCGCTCCCGTCACGGTCGCGAGCAGCACCACGAGCACGGTGGCCGGACGCACGCCGGGCATCGTGACGGAGAAGAACTGGCGCACCTTGCCGGCTCCGTCGGTCGACGCCGACTCGTAGAGCTCCTTAGGCACGTTCTGGAGGGCCGCCAGGTAGAGCAGGATGTAGAAGCCCAGCTGCTTCCAGGTCACGAAGAGCGCGATCATCGGCATCGCCCATGTCGAGTTGATGAGCCACGCCGGGTCCGGCGCAAGCGGGCCGAGCAGCTGCGACACCAGGCCGTTCCCGTTGAAGAGGAAAAGCCACACTCCGACGACTGCGACCGATGCGGTGACGTACGGCACGTAGTAGCTCACCCGAAGGAACGTGCGGAACCGGGTCGCTCCGTCGAGTGCGGTGGCCAGCACCAGCGAGAGCGCCACCGTGAGCGGCACGTTGATGATGAGGAAGACCCCGACATTGCCGAACGCCCGCCAGACGGCCGGATCCGCCAGAACCTGCCGGTAGTTCTCCAGTCCGACGAAGGGACGGTCGACCTGCGCGCCGGGAGCGGCGAAGAAGTAGTCCTGGAACGACATCCAGACCGCGAAGCAGAGCGGGAAGGCGAAGACCAGGACGACGAACACGAGGTACGGCGCGGAGAACAACAGGCCGAGCGGGTTCTCCCCGAGCAGCTTCCCCCGCCGGGCGGGCGTTCGCCCACCCGCCCGGCGGGTTGTGGATGCGGTGCTCACGGCAGACCCTAGGGCTGGTTCGCGAGCGTGTCGATCTCGGTCGCGGCGTCCTCGAGAGCCGCGGTGACGTCCTTCTCGCCGAAGATCACGGCCTGCGACCACTCGTCGCGCATCTTCTGCCAGATCGCCACGGCGTTCGGCACGTTGGGCACCTCGACGGTGCGGGAAGCCTGCTCGCCGAACACCTCATAGGCGGGATTGGCCTCGAAGTAGTCGGCGAAGGCGGTCGTCAGGTCCTCGCGAAGCGGCATCTGCCCGGTGAGCTCGAGCAGCATGCCGTCCTGCTCCTCGCTGGTGGCGAACTTGAGCACGTCCCACGCCGTGGCCTGGTTCTCGCAGGCCGAGTACAACGCGATGTTCTTCGCGTCGCTGAAGGTGTAGGTCTCTTCCGGGCTCACTCCCTCGGAGGTCGGCACCGGAGCCACCCCCCAGTCCACAGATTCTCCGTAGACCGAGATCGCCCAGGGGCCAACGATGGACATCGCGGCCTGGCCGTCGGCGAAGGAGTCGCCCTGGTACTGCTCCTGTCCCGCGAGCCCCTCCTCATACAGCGTGCGCCAGAAGCTCGCAACGGCTTCGCCCTCCTCGCCAATGAAGGTGGAGGCGCCGTCCTCGATCAACTGGCTGCCTCCGGTCTCGGCGGCGTACAGCGGATAGAAATCGAACCAGTTCTGGAAGAACTCGCTGGTGGGCGCGGGGTAGATCGCATACGGTGCTGCACCGCTCTCGACGAGGGTGCGCGAGGTCTCGAGGAACTCGTCGTAGGTGGCGAGCGGCGGGTTCTCGGGGTCCAGGCCGGCCTCCTCGAACATCGCCTTGTTGTAGAAGATCATGACCGGGTTCGACTTCCACGGGATCTGGTAGTACTCGCCGTCCTCGCTCAGGTACTGCTGAGCCGTCTCGCCGCTGCGCTCCTCGATGTAGGAGGCGCCGTCCTCGAAGCTGGAGAGCGAGACCAGCCCGCCTTGCTTCTGGAACTGCGGCACGGCGACCGGCGCCGTATTGAAGACGAGGCACGGGGCGTTGCCCGCCGTGATCGCTGCCCCGATGACCTCTTCACTGCTGGATCCGGCAGGGATCTCCTGCGCTTTGATCTGCTCGTCGGGGTGCTCCGCGTTCCACGCCTCCACCATCTGCTCGCCCCAGGCGATCTCCTGCTCGTTGTTCGAGTACCAGATGGTGATGTCGCCCCGCCCTTCGGCCGAGCCACCCCCTCCGCCGCTCGAGCAGCCGGATAGAACCACAGCGGACGCCGCTACTGCGGCTCCGATCACGATCATGCGTCTGCGCATGGTGTGTCCCTTCTTCTTTCAGTGCGGCGACGTCGCCGTCTCGGGTGGTGCTGTCGATTCCCGCGCGAGGAAGCGCGCGGGAGGGAGTTCGGTGTCGTGGAGCATCTCGCCGTCGATCGCGGCGAGCAGGACACGCGCCGCTGCCGCTCCCCAAGCGCTCGCGTCGGTCACCACGGAGCTCAACGACGGATGCAGGTGCTCCCCGATCTCACTGCCGTCGAATCCTGTGATCGACAGCTGGCGCGGCACCTCGATCCCTGCTCGCTGGGCTACTCCGAGTCCAGCGATCGCCATCGGATCGTTCGAATACACGACCGCGGTCGGCGGATCGGAGCCTTCGAGGAGCTCGCGGGTCGCGCGGGCGCCGTCCGCCGCCGTGAAGTCCGTCTCGACGACGAGAGCCTGCTTTACCCCGCAGGCCTCGGCGGCCGCGAGGAAGGCATCCCGTCGCCGAGAGCCATGCAACATGCGTCCCGGTCCTGCGACATGGGCGATCCGGGAGTGTCCGAGTGACGCCAGGTGCTCGACCGCACTGGTGATACCCGCCGTGTCGTCCATGCTCACCGCCGGGAACGGCGACGGGGCGTCGGGGTGGCCCAGGGTGACAGCGGGGAGACGGAGCTCGTCGACCAGCGCGATGCGCGGGTCGTGCGCTCGGAGGTCCGTCAGGAAGAATCCGTCGACGCGGCCGTCGCCAGCGAGCCTGCGGTAGGCAGCGAGTTCCGATTCCTCGTCGGGCACGACGCTGAGCACGAGCGCAAGTCCGGCGGTCGCCAGCTCGCTCTCGACACCGGCGATGAACGCGGGGAAGAAAGGGTCCCCCCTGAGGATGTCGGGATCGCGTGCGATCACCAGACCGAGAGCGTAGGCCCGTGCGCTGCTGAGTGAGCGGGCTCGCAGGCTGGGGCTGAACCCCAGTTCCCGCGCGGCTGAGAGGATCCGCTCCCGCGTCTCCGGCGCGACGCCGGGGCGGTCGTTGAGAGCGAACGAGACGAGGCCCTTGCTGACGCCCGCCTTCGCGGCGACATCGGAGATTGTGGGACGTCCGCGCATCCGAAACCTCCGCCTCGTCCATTGAACCGGTTTAGCTGACTTTCCTCACTATACCGGTTTAGGGGCGGGCGGCAAGAGCCGCGCCTAGGATGGACGCCCGTGACTCGCCTGCATGATCCCCGTTACCGCGGCTTCGCCTCCGACAACTACGCCGGGGTGCACTCCGAGGTGCTGCAGGCCATCGCGGATGCGAACGAGGGTCACCAGATCTCCTACGGCGAGGACGAGTACACCGAGCGTCTCAGCGAGGTGATGCGCCAGGAGTTCGGCGATCAGGCTCAGACCTTCCCGGTCTTCAACGGCACCGGGGCGAACGTCGTGGCCCTCACCTCGCTCCTGCCGCGCTGGGGTGCGGTCATCTCGAGCGCGACAGCGCACATCCACACCGATGAAGCCGGCGCCCCCGAGCGGGTGAGCGGCCTCAAGCTGCTGCCGGTGCCGACGCCCGACGGCAAGCTCACCCCCGAGCTCATCGCCACCGAGGCGTGGGGCTACGGCGACGAGCACCGTGCTCAGCCGCTCGCGGTGAGCATCACGCAGACCACCGAGCTGGGCACCCTCTACACCCCCGACGAGATCCGGGCGGTCGCCGACTTCGCTCACGAGCGCGGCATGGCCGTGCACCTCGACGGCGCCCGGATCTGGAACGCGGCCGCGGCGCTCGGCCTGCCCTTCGCAGCCTTCACCACGGATGCCGGCGTCGACGTCGTGAGCTTCGGCGGCACGAAGAACGGTCTGCTCGGTGCCGAGGCGATCGTGGTGCTCGACCCGTCGCGCGTCGAGGGCCTCGTCTACCTGCGCAAACTCAGCATGCAGCTCGGCAGCAAGATGCGGTTCCTCTCCGCACAGCTGCTCGCACTCTTCGAGGGCGGGCTAGGGCTGCAGTCCGCAGCCCACGCGAACGCGATGGCCGCGCGGCTGCGCACCGCCCTGCAGGACGTCCCCGGGCTGAGCTTCAGCCACCCGACCGAGGCGAACGCCGTCTTCGCGGTGCTGCCGAACGATGCCGCCGACCGCATCCGTGAGCGCTTCCGGTTCTACGACTGGGACCGCGCCGCTGGACAGGTGCGCTGGATGACCGCGTTCGACACCACCGAGACCGACGTCGACGCGTTCGTCGCGGCGGTGCGCGGGGAGCTGCAGGGCTGAGTCTGGTCGGGCACCTGCACGGGGGCTGCCGTCCCCGCGCCATCGCCTCTAGGTTCGAGAGGTGATCGACTTCGAAAACGCCCGCTGGGTGAAGCTGTCCGCCGTCAATGCCGAGTCGCTGCGCGACAGCCTGCAGCACCTCCTGCTGGAAGGCGAGGCGCTGCTCATCGCGGCGAGAGGCGCCAGGGACTACGTGGTGTTCACCGACCGCCGAATCATCGCCGTCAACGTCCAGGGCATCACCGGGAAGAAGAAGGACTACAGCTCCCTGCCATTGTCGAAGGTGCAGGCGTTCTCCATCGAGACGGCGGGAACCTTCGACAGGGACAGCGAGCTCGAGATGTGGTTCAGCGGCCTCGGAAAAGTCAGGCTCGAGTTCGCAGGCAATTTCGATCTCGCTTACGTGGCTCGCCTCATCGGCTCCCGCATCCTCTGACCCGTCCCGCTCTAGGGTGAGACGGTGAGCGACGCAACAGACCGTCCCTGGCTGTCGAGCTACGCGCCCGGGGTGCCGCACGAGCTGGAGCCCTCCACCGGCTCGCTCGTCGACATCATCGTGCGGTCGGCGGAGCAGTATCCCGACAACATCGCCCTCGAGTTCTTCGGGGCCACCACCACCTACCGCGAACTCGCCGATCAGGTGACGAGAGCGGCCGAAGGGCTTCGTCGCCTGGGTGTGCGCAAGGGCGACCGGGTGGCGCTCGTGCTGCCGAACTGTCCCCAGCACGTCGCGGCGTTCTACGCCGCTCTGCGGCTTGGAGCGATCGTCGTCGAGCACAACCCGCTCTACACGCCGCGCGAACTGCGCCACCAGTTCGAGGATCACGGCGCGAAGGTCGTGATCGCGTGGGACAAGGTCGTCTCGACCATTCAGGCGTTCCCTGAGGATGTGGCGGTCGACACGATCGTGTCGGTGGACCTCACGAAGGCCATGCCGTTCACGACCCGTGCGTTGCTCCGGCTGCCGATTCCGAGGGCGCGGAAGTCGCGCGCGGCGCTGACCGAGCACGTGCGCGGCACCACGCCGTGGGAGAAGCTGCTCGACGCTCCCGCCCTGGCGCCCTCCGTCCCGGCGCCGACGGTCGACGACATCGCCCTCATCCAGTACACGTCGGGAACGACGGGCGTGCCGAAGGGCGCGGTGCTGACGCACGGCAACCTCGACGCGAACGCCGCCCAGGCGCGCGCGTGGGTGCCCGAGGTGGAGCGCGGCACGAGCGTCGTCTATGCGGTGCTGCCCCTCTTCCACGCCTACGGGCTGACGCTGTGCCTCACGTTCGCGATGAGCATGGGTGCGCGGCTTGTGCTGTTCCCGCGCTTCGATCCCGATCTGGTGCTGCCGGTCATCAAGAAGCGCCCGCCGACCTTCCTGCCTGCGGTGCCGCCGATCTACGAGCGGCTCACCGCTGCGGCGAAGGAGCGCGGGGTGTCGCTGCAGGGCATCCGCATCGCCATCTCGGGCGCGATGCCGCTGCGGTCGGAGGTCGTCGAGCCGTGGGAGGCGCTGACCGGCGGCTACCTCGTCGAGGGCTATGGACTCTCGGAGACGAGCCCCGTGCTGATGGCGAACCCCGTCGCTCCGACCCGGCGGGCCGGCACGGTCGGGCTGCCGCTTCCGGGGACGGTCGTGCGCGCTGTGGACCCGGAGGATCCCACTCGTGAGGTGCCGCGCGGTGAGCCGGGCGAGCTGGTGGTGCGCGGCCCGCAGGTCTTCAGCGGGTACTGGCAGAAGCCCGAGGCGACCGCCGACGTGTTCGTCGATGGCTGGTTCCGCACGGGCGACATCGTCACCATCGACGACGACGGCTTCGTGCGCGTCGTCGACCGGATCAAGGAGCTGGTGATCACGGGCGGCTTCAACGTCTCGCCGAGCGAGGTGGAGGAGGCGCTGCTGCGCTTCCCCGGCGTGGCGGAGGTCGCGATCGTGGGCGTTCCCAGCGAGCACAGCGGCGAGGACGTCGTCGCAGCCGTCGTGGCGAAGCCGGGCGAGACCGTGGACGAGGGCGCCTTGCGCGCCTTCGCGCGCGAGACCCTAGCGGCTTACAAGGTGCCTAAGCGGGTCGTGTTCGTGGACGAGCTTCCGAAGTCGCTCATCGGCAAGGTGCTGCGACGCAAGGTGCGCGACGCCATCCTCGCGGGCGACGACTGACCTGCGGCGGGGCGCTCACCAGGTGAGCGAGAGCACCGCGACCCCGAAGACCGCGAAGCCGGCCGCGACGGTGGCGCTCACAGCAGCGGCGACGATCGCTATCCGCGCCACGAGCTGATCCTTCTGCGGCTCGGGCAGCATCCGCGGGAGCACCGACTCGCCCGAGCGGCCCGCGAACGCGGAGACGGGCGGCGACGCGACGGAGCGCTTGGCCTCCTCGAGCGTGACGAAGGTGCCCAGGAAGCGGCCGTGCGCATCCGTGGCTCGATAGAGCTCGGCGTCCTTCTCGACCATGCCGAGGTAGCCGTGCGAGCTCGTCGCGGTCCAGAGTCGCAGCTCGGGGCTGTGCCAGGTGATCAGCTCGGCGGGGGAAAGCTCGATCAGGCTCACGGCGGCTCCTCGGTCGACAGGGGGTCTGCTAGTTAGTCTCTCTAGCGATGCCTCTGCCGGGGAGTTCGCTTGAAACCCTTGCTCTGGCGAGCCCGGAGGAGTATTAAGCGCCGAGACGACCATCGAGGTCGGCGGAGGCACGCGCCGACGGATGCTCGTCCACCTCGTCGACGACGTCCCGCATCCGTTCGAAGAAGGCGATGACGACCGCGGCCTCCTCCGGCTGCAGCGACTCGGCGACGTGCATCATGCGGTCGTGCATCGCTCCGAGCGTCGCACGCACCTCGGAGTCGGAAGTCCTGGTGGGCACGATGACGAGGGCCCGCCGGTCGGTCGGGTGCGGCCTGCGCTCGACGTGCCCGCTCGCGACCAGACGGTCGACGAGCACGGTCGTCGACGCCGAGGAGATGCCGAGTCGGGCCGCGAGGTCCTTGGGGCTGACGGCCCGCCCTGTCCGCTGGGCGTGCAGCAGGAAGCGGATGGCGAGGAGGTCGGTCTCGCCCATGCCCATCGAGTCGCGCGTGCGGCGGCGCATGGCCGACTCCGCGGCGCGGTAGCGGCGGAGGGCGGAGAGCACCTCGACGCCGCGGCCGGCATCGTCGGCGTACCAGTACCCGGACCGGTCATCGGCGGAGTGCTGGGGCATGCGCGTCATCGTAGTGCGCGGCCGCCGTGAGGAGCCCCGGCCAATCGCACCAGGTCCGCGTCCGGTGCAAGGGCTCGCGCCGGGGCTTGGCGCCCGACGTAGTGTGGCGATATGCGATTCGGAATGTTCGTTCCCCAGGGCTGGCGCCACGACCTCCTCGACATCGAGCCCGAGCAGCAGTGGGCGGTGATGCAGAGCGTCGCCGCGAACGCCGACGACGGCCCATGGGAGTCGATCTGGGTGTACGACCACTTCCACACCGTGCCGGTGCCGAGCGAGCAGGCGACACACGAGGCCTGGACGCTCATGGCCGCCTTCGCCGCGGCGACCTCCCGGGTGCGCCTCGGCCAGATGTGCACGTGCATGAGCTACCGCAACCCCGCCTACCTGGCGAAGGTCGCCGCCACCGTCGACATCATCAGCGGCGGCCGCACCGAGATGGGCATCGGCGGCGGCTGGTACGAGCACGAGTGGCGTGCATACGGCTACGGCTTCCCCGAGGTGCGCGACCGGCTCGGACGCCTGCGCGAGGGCGTCGAGATCATGCACCAGGCCTGGACGACCGGGACCGCGACCCTCGACGGCAAGCACTACCAGGTCGACGGCGCGATCGTGCGTCCGCTCCCGCTGCAGGAGGGCGGCATCCCGCTGTGGGTCGCCGGCGGCGGCGAGAAGGTGACGCTCAAGATCGCTGCACAGTACGCGCAGTACACGAACTTCGGCGGCGGTGACATCGAGCTCTTCCGCGAGAAGAGCGACGTGCTGCGGCAGCGCTGCGACGAGGTCGGGCGGGACTACGACTCGATCGTGCGCAGCACCAACATCAACACCGTCGTCGCGTCGACCGAGGCGGAGGTGCAGGAGCGGCTCGACCGCCTCGAGCAGCGCTGGACCCCGCACCTCGGGGCCGAGGGCGCCGCGAAGTACGTGCAGGAGTACCGCACCGCCGGCGCTGCCGTCGGCACTCCCGAGCAGGTCGTCGAGAAGCTGCAGACGCTGGCGGATGCGGGACTCGGCTACTCCATCCACTACTTCCCTGAGGCGGCGTACGACCTGTCGGGCATCGAGCTGTTCGAGCGCGAGGTCGTGCCGCACCTGCGCTGACCGCTGTCGGTCGAGCAGCGTCGCCACGGGCGACGCGAATCATGACCCACCCGAACCGAGGAGGACACGGATGCACCCCTTCGCTCACCGCCCCTGGCTGACCTCCTATGCCGACGGCGTGCCCGCCGACATCACGGTGCCCCGAGAGACGCTGCCGCAGATGCTCGCGAAGGCGGTGCGGCGGTATCCCGACCGGGTCGCGCTGCAGTTCTTCGGCGCAGAGACCACCTACGGGGAGCTCGGCGAGGAGGTGTCGCGGGTCGCGGAGGGGCTGCGCCGGCTGGGGGTGCGCAAGGGCGACCGCGTCGCGATCATCCTGCCGAACAGCCCCGAGCACGTCGTCGCGTTCTACGCGGTGCTGCGCCTCGGCGCGATCGTCGTCGAGCACAATCCGCTCTATACGGCGCGGGAGCTGCGGCATCAGTTCGAGGATCACGGGGCGACCGTCGCGATCGTGTGGGACAAGGTCGCCGACACCCTCGCGGCCTTCCCGCCCGACATCGCGGTGAAGCGCGTCGTCGCGGTCGACATCACGCGCGGCATGGGCCTCGGCACCCGCATCGCCCTCCGGCTGCCGATCCCCCGCGCTCGCACCGCGCGGAAGGCGCTCACCCAGAAGCCGTCCAAGCGCGGCACGGTGCGCTGGGCACGGCTCACCGAGAGCCGGAGGCTCAAGCGCAAGCACCCAGGACCGCTGATCGACGACATCGCGGTGCTGCAGTACACGAGCGGCACGACGGGGTCGCCCAAGGGCGCCATGCTCACCCACCGAAACCTCCGCGCCAACGCGGAGCAGGGCCGCGCCTGGGTTCCGGGCCTCGTTCCCGGCCGCGAGGTGTTCTACGGCGTGCTCCCGATGTTCCACGCCTACGGCCTGACGCTCTGCCTGACCTTCGCCATGAGCATGGGGGCGCGGCTCGTGCTGTTCCCGCGCTTCGACCTCGACCTCGTCGTGTCGGCCGCGAAGAAGCATCCGCCGACCTTCCTCCCCGCCGTGCCGCCCATCTACGACCGCCTGGCCGAGGCGGCCGAGAAGGGCAGGGTCGACCTGTCCAGCGTGCGCTTCGCGATCTCGGGAGCGATGAGCCTTCCCGTGCCGACCGTGGAGCGCTGGGAGAGGGCGACCGGCGGGCTGCTCGTCGAGGGCTACGGCATGACCGAGACCTCGCCGGTGGCGCTCGGGAACCCGATCGGTCCGACCCGGCGGCCGGGCTACGTCGGGGTGCCGTTCCCGAGCACCGAGCTGCGGGTCGTCGACCTGGCCGACCCGACGAAGGATCTCGGCCCGGGCGAGGAGGGCGAGCTGCTGCTGCGCGGCCCGCAGGTCTTCACCGGCTACTGGAAGCGCCCCGGCGACACCGCCTCGTCGCTCACGCCTGATGGATGGATACGCACAGGCGACATCGTGACTGTGACCGACGACGGTTTCGTGCGGATCGTGGACCGGGCCAAGGAGCTCATCATCACCGGCGGCTTCAACGTCGCCCCCACCGAGGTGGAGCAGGTGCTGACCGGCCACCCCGACATCGTGGAGGCGGCCTGCGTCGGCATGCCGGGCGACAGCGGCGGCGAGCAGGTCGTGGCCGCTGTGGTGCTCAAGGAAGGCGCGACCCTGGACGCCGAGGCCATCCGCGAGTTCTGCCGGAGCAGCCTGACGCCCTACAAGATTCCCCGCCGCTTCGTGCAGCTCGAGCAGCTGCCCCGCAACCTCATCGGCAAGGTGCTCCGCCGCGAGGTGCGGGAGCAGCTGCTGAAGGGCTGAGGCGCTTGCGGGTCAATGGCGTCAAAAGGTTCAAGCTCGCGGAGCACTTCGCTTCGTCCGCTCGAGCGGACTGGGCGGTGATGAACGAGGTGATAGCAGCGTGAAGACTCTTCGGGTCGTCGCACCACTGGTATTGCTGGCTGGGCTTTTGTCCGGTTGCGCCGAGACTAATCCTGCGCTGGATGCCGCCAGGGACCGCCTCTTGGGGTTCGAGGAGTCTGTCGCTGACATTGGAGGCGAGCTGAATGAGGGAACGTTCGAGGCGAGGGTGGTGCAACGGGGAGCTGACGCTTATGCGATAGAGCCACCTGCGTGCTTCGACCAGGTGTGCGTGTTCTCGGCGCAGGCAGGATCGACCCAGGGCACAATCGAGGCCGTTCTCACCGCCGCCGCTGAAACCGGCGGGGGCGGAACCTATCGCAAGGATTGGGTGCGCACCTGCTTCACGGCTCAGGTCGCTTACGGCTCGGGTGAGATGAGCGAGTTCGAGGACGTTTCCTGCCCGGCGGACTGGGTCTTTCCGGGAGGGTCGGACGCGTTCGAAGCTCCGGTAGCCACCCTCACTAACTGATGCTAGGGGAGGGTGAGGAGAGCTTCGTCCAGCGCCTGCCGGTATAGGTCCTGCCCGAGCGCGTTGGGGTGACATGCGGCCGCGGGGAGACCTGGAAACGGTACTTCGCCGGGCGTGTATACCCCGTCAACTACGCCCGCCCGTGGAGTGGGCGGTCGAACATTGCCTGCTCCCGGCGCGAACAACGAGTGCCTCACTGACTAACCTCCGTCTGCGGAAGCTCGACAACTAATCGTTCCGGACTCAGCGAGGCTCGGAGGCGTTGCTTGATCCTCGAGTACCGAGCCCGTGCGGCTTCGGGTCTCAGTGACAGGTGCCGTCCTGCTTCCGCTACCCCGAATCCGTCCCACGTGATGAGGAGGAAGAGCTCTCGATCCTTCGGCGCCAGTGATGAGATCGCCTCTCTCAGCTGAGAATCAATCGGAGCGTCAGTCCGAGGTGTGAGGCGCAGTTCCTCCTTCAGCTGCTCAACGAGCGCTTGCGATCTCGTAGCCTTCCTCCGGTGACCGGCGAGAATCTTTCGCGCTACGCCATAGCTCCAGCGACGAGCTCCTTCAGCCTCGGAGGGGAGGGCTTCACGACGCCGCCACAGCACGGCGGCTGTCTCCGAGAGGCAATCGGCGGCATCCTCGACGTCGTCAACGCGGCGCGCGAAGTACCGAAGCAGTTCGGGCAGGATCAGCCGGAGGTGAGCTTCTGCGTGTCGGTCGACGGCCTCGCCAGCCGAACGATCCATCACCACTGCAGTTCCTCATCCGTGCAGAGATCACGGACAGCCGTCTGCTCAAAGGCTCGCGCGTCTCCCGCTTCCGCAATCGCGCGAGCCTCCGTCATGAACTCGTCCATATCGACGAATGTGGCGGCGATCGTAGGCCAGAAGCGGAGGTCGAGCTTCTCGATGGCTTCGTCGTCCTGTTCCCCGGCGGATGCTGCGGTGATCCACTCGCCGATCCAGAGACACAACGCGCGCCTCTCGTACTGAGCGATGATGCCGGATTCTTGCTGGCGGAAGAGGGTCTCGTCATTGAGCGACTCAGCCTGCACTGCGTTGAGCGCCGCCTCCTCCAGGTCGAGGGCGACCCGCTGCGCGAACTCCTGCGTCTTGACACCAACCGGAAGCGGAAGCGAGGCAGGGTAACGGGACATCACATAGTCGACGTAATCGCTAGCGGTGGGGTCAATCCACTCGGAGTCGTCGCTTTCTGTCCCGCGGGATCCGCTCTGCCCTGTTTGAGCTAGGTACTCCTGGATCACGTCAGCGCCTGCAGGGGCAGCGATGATCCCGCCTACAGTAAGCGCCGCCAGCCCGAGGACGCTAGGGAGCGCCCAGCGACGCCGCCGAACCCTGGCTGTTTGCGCCGATCCAATGACCCGATCAATCATCCCTTCGCTCATCTGCACGTCGCTTGCGGGGTCCTGCGACTGCATCCTTCGCAGCAACTCTTCTTCCGTGACCATCACGCCACCTCCTACCGGTACATGTTCAGGCCACCTCAAAACGTGACATCGAGTCCTCAACGAACTGTTGCGTCCCCGCGGAAAGACTGGAGCAGATTTGATGTCGCGCGCGACATCCTGAACGTCGCAGAAACGAGACCGGTCGCTTCAGCGCCGCCGCAGTCGACCCCTCTATGCGGGCACTAGTCGATCCACAGGGAGCTACAGCGCCGGGGAGAGCTCCGCCTTCCCCACCGAGAGGCCGTCGGTCGTGCCGTCGAAGGACACGAGCACCATGTCGCCGTCCGCGATCTCGCCCGCGAGCAGCGCGCTCGCGAGCCGGTCGTCGATCTCACGCTGCATGAGCCGGCGCAGCGGCCGCGCTCCGTACGCGGGGTCGTAGCCCCGCTCGGCGAGCCAGCGACGCGCATCCGGCGTGACCGCCAGCTGCAGCCGGCGCTCGGCGAGACGACGCTCGAGCCGGTCGACGTACAGCGAGACGATCTGGCCGAGCTCCTCGGGGGTGAGCGGCGCGAAGATCACCATGTCGTCGAGCCGGTTCACGAACTCGGGCTTGAACGACTGCCGCACGAGCTCCTCGACCGCGGTCCGCCGCTGCTCCCACGACGCCGACTGGTCGACGAGGAACTGGCTGCCGAGGTTCGAGGTGAGGATCAGGATGACGTTGCGGAAGTCGACGGTGCGACCCTGGCCATCCGTCAGCCGGCCGTCGTCGAGCACCTGCAGCAGCACGTCGAAGACCTCGGGGTGGGCCTTCTCGACCTCGTCGAGCAGGATGACGCTGTAGGGGCGGCGACGCACCGCCTCGGTGAGCTGGCCGCCCTGCTCGTAGCCGACGTAGCCCGGAGGGGCGCCGACGAGACGCGAGACGCTGAACTTCTCGCCGTACTCGCTCATGTCGATGCGCACGAGCGCCTTCTCGTCGTCGAAGAGCTGCTCGGCGAGCGCCTTCGCGAGCTCGGTCTTGCCGACGCCGGTCGGCCCGAGGAACAGGAACGAACCGGTCGGGCGGTCGGGGTCAGAGATCCCTGCCCGCGTTCGGCGCACCGCCTCGGAGACCGCACGCACCGCATCCCGCTGGCCGATCAGGCGCTTGCCGAGCTCGGCCTCGAGGTGCAGCAGCTTCTCGGACTCGCCCTGCCGCAGCCGGTCGACCGGGATGCCGGTCCAGGCGGCGACGACAGCGGCGATGTCCTCCTCGGTCACCTGGTCGTTGACCATCCGGGGCCCGTGCTGCTCGGCCTGCTCGGCCTCGACGAGCTGCTTCTCGATGCCGGGGATGACCTCGTAGTTCAGGCGAGAGGCGTCCTGGTAGCGCTGCTCGCGCATCGCGCGGTCGAGGTCGATGCGGGCCTCGTTGAGTCGGGTCTTCAGTTCGCCGACGCCGGTGAGCGACGCCTTCTCGGCACGCCAGCGCGCCTCGAGCTCGTCGAGGGCCTGCTGCCGCTCGGCGAGATCCTCGCGCAGCTTCTCGAGTCGGGCCTTCGAGGCGTCGTCCTTCTCCTTCTTGAGGGCGAGCTCCTCGATGCGCATCCGGTCGACGGCGCGCTTGAGCTCGTCGATCTCGACGGGCGAGGAGTCGATCTCCATCTTGAGCCGGCTCGCGGCCTCGTCGATCAGGTCGATCGCCTTGTCGGGCAGCTGCCGGGCGGCGATGTAGCGGTTGGACAGCACGGCCGCCGCCACCAGCGCGGAGTCGGCGATCGCGACCTTGTGGTGCGCCTCGTAGCGCTCCTTGAGGCCGCGCAGGATCGCGACGGTGTCCTCGACGCTCGGCTCCCCCACGTAGACCTGCTGGAACCGGCGCTCGAGGGCGGCGTCGCGCTCGATGTACTCGCGGTACTCGTTGAGGGTCGTGGCGCCGATCATGCGCAGCTCGCCTCGGGCGAGCATCGGCTTCAGCATGTTCGCCGCCGCGACGGAGCCCTCGCCGCCGCCCGCGCCCATGAGGGTGTGCAGCTCGTCGATGAAGGTGATGACCTGCCCGTCGGAGTCGTTGATCTCCTTGAGCACGGCCTTCAGCCGCTCCTCGAACTCGCCGCGGTACTTCGCTCCGGCGACGAGCGCCGCGAGGTCGAGCGACACGAGGCGCTTGTCCTTGAGCGAGTCCGCGACGTCGCCCGCGACGATGCGCTGCGCGAGCCCCTCGACGACCGCCGTCTTGCCGACGCCGGGCTCGCCGATGAGCACGGGGTTGTTCTTGGTGCGCCTGGTCAGCACCTGGCTGATCCGGCGGATCTCGGCATCCCGACCGATCACCGGGTCGAGCTTGCCGGAGCGCGCGATCGCGGTCAGGTCGATGCCGTACTGCTCGAGGGCGGTCTTCTGGTCCTCCTGGCTGGAGGGAACGCCCTGAAGGTTCGCCATGGATGTCTCCTCTAAGTTGAGTAGGCCTGACTCAAGTTTAGATCACGACGGATGCGCTGTCTTCTCCTTCGGGCAAGGTCGCGTCCGCCTGAGGCGAACTGCCGGTGAACATCGCTTGAACCCGGGAGGCAGCGCTGAATCGCGTCAATACGCTCGTGGGCGGCATTACAACCACCCGACGCCGGCT
The DNA here is from genome assembly GCA_031177985.1 of Microbacteriaceae bacterium. Taxonomy (GTDB): domain Bacteria; phylum Actinomycetota; class Actinomycetes; order Actinomycetales; family Microbacteriaceae; genus JAPSJW01. The sequence continues at coordinate 165,060 of JAPSJW010000001.1, forward strand.
TCCGGCACGAACAGGAGTCCGCGTGCGCAGCGCACTGACCATCGGAGGAGTCGGCGCCGCCGGCATCCTCCTCGCATCCGCTTTCGCAGCCGCCCCCGCGGCTGCCGCCCCCGGCGAGGGCACCGTCATCGTCACCCTCTTCGAGGACCGCTACACCGACGGCGTCTTCGACCCGACCGATGTGAACCCGAACGGCCAGATCGACGCGGTCCGCACCTCGAACAGCCTCTACCTCTTCGCGGAGGGCGACCCGGCCGTCGACACCGACGACGAGTGGTACGGAGCGGCCGCGAACGCCGAAGGGCAGTTCGTGTTCCCGAACATCCCCGTGGGCCCGGCCAGCGTGCACACCGTCGACCCCTCCGGGTCGCTCAACACCACCGGCTTCTGGGACGCGACCGACCCCGAGAACCTCGTGCGTGCGGAAGGGCTGAACTACTCCTTCGTGGACGGCACCTTCTTCGACGACGACGGCACGGTGCTGTCCACGACCCTCGCCGGCGGCGGAGCCGGTGCGCGCGCGGACTTCGTGATCGCTGAGGGCGACAACGTCCGCACGATCGGCATGGCTCAGGTCGGCGCCTACGCCGACGTGCTCGTCGACGGCACGCCCACCACCGGCGTGGCCGAGGTCGCCTTCTTCTCGAACGGCGAGGAGTTCGCCCCCATGGAGTGGCAGCCCGGGGAGTACCTCGGCAGCTACGGAGGCTCCGGCTTCGCTCAGCTCGTGCCGCGCGGCATCGGCATCACGGTCGACCCCGAGCGCGGCTACCGCGTCGAGGCCGTCACCGCCCGCTCGAACATCAACAGCGGCCTCGACCTCGAGGTGACCGAGACCGACGGGCTCTACACGGTCGACGCGGCCGCCCTGCCCCTGTACTTCGACGACGTGGTCTTCGAGGTCGTCCTGGCCCCGGTGCCGTTGACCGACCTCACCGTCACCTACTTCGACGACAATGCGCTCGACGGCGTCTACGACACCGCCGACCAGTCGCCGACCGGCGAGACCGACGAGAAGCGCGTCGACGGCTACGCCTACGTGCAGGACGCCGAGGGCGACTGGTACGCGACCTCCGCCAACGAGGCGGGCGACTACGTCTTCCCGGGTGTCGCCGCCGGTGAGGTGTCCCTCTACCTCGACGTGCCGAACGTCGACGAGTCGACCGCCGTCTGGAACGCCTCGGGCGTCACCTCCTACGAGGAGATCGTCGAGGTCGCTCAGGAGGACATCTCCTTCGCCGAGGGCACCTACTTCGACCCCGCCGGCGGCGAGGGCCCCATCGAGAAGCCCGTCCCGGCCCTGGCGGCCGTGTTGCCGCTGACCCTGGCCGAGGGCGACGCGACCGTCGCCGCCGGATCGGCCGCCGTCACCCAGGAGGCGGTCGTCATGGACGAGGAGGGGGCTCCGAGCGACAAGGCTGCGATCTCCTTCCTCGCGGGCGACATCTCGTACTCCGCTGAGGCGTTCGACGAGCAGGCCTTCTACGCTGCGGAGGGCGACGGATCGCCCGCGTACCTGGCTCCCGCGGACTACGCGCTCGACGTGGTCGCGCAGGAGGGCTTCGACATCGTCGAGGTGACCGCGACTTCCGCCGAGACGGGCGAGGAGCTGCTCGTCGCCTCCGCGGCCGCGCTGCCGGCCGTCGCGGAGGGCACCTGGACCGTGGCGCCGACCGCGCTGGCGACCGCCGACGACCGTGTGCTCTGGACCGTCGTCGTCGGCCCCGAGGAGGACGCCGGCCCCGGCACCGAGGAGCCCCCGGGCGACGGTGATGGTGACGGCGACGGAGGCTCGGGCACGCCCGCTCCTGGCACGGGCGGCGACGACCTCGCCTCCACCGGTCTCGACGCGATGCCCTACCTGCTCGCCGGCCTCATCGCGCTGGCCCTGCTCGCCGTGGGCGCCGGAAGCATGATCGTCCGCCGCCGCAACGCGGAGTAGGACACGCACGAAGGGCGCCGATCCACGAGGTCGGCGCCCTTCGTCGTTCCCGGGGTCAGAGCCGCTGTCCGCCCGAGGCCTCGATGCGCTGGCCGGTGACCCACTGCATCCGCTCGTCGAGCACCGCGGCGATGGCGCCGCCGACGTCCTCGGGCTGGCCCAGCCTCCCGAGCGCCACCGTCGAGACGACCATCGCCTGATACTGCTCGTTGTCGCGCACCGCGCCGCCGGCGAAGTCGGTCGCCGTGGCGCCCGGAGCGACGACATTGACGCGGATGCCGCGCGCACCCAGCTCGACAGCCAGATACAGCGTCCAGATCTCGATCGCGCCCTTGACGGCCGCATAGATCGAGTAGGCGCCGTTCGCGGGGAACCGGGTCAGCCCGGTCGAGATGTTGAGGATGCGCCCGCCGTCGCTGATCATCGGCGCGAGCTCCTGGGTGAGCATGACCACCCCGATCAGGTGCACGTCGACGAGCGTCTGAATGCTCTCGACCGTCGTGCCGCCGAACGGGGTGCTGCCGGCGTAGCCGGCGTTGTTCACGAGCACGTCGAAGCTGTCGCGCTGCCAGGTCGAGGCGAGCGCCTCGCGAAGGCGACCGGCGAAATCGGCGAAGCTCGCCGCATCCGTCGTGTCGAGCTGCAGCGCCACCGCGCGGCGCCCGCGGGACTCGATCTCGGCCACGACGGCGTCCGCCTCGGCCGAGCTCCTGAGGTAGGTGAGCACGACGTCGTCTCCGGCGTCGGCGAGGGCGAGGGCGGATGCGCGGCCGAGGCCGCGGGATCCGCCGGTGATGAGGATGATGCGATTCGTCATGCCCTTACCCTCGGCCGGCGGGCGGACCCGCTCCAGAGAGCGCTCATCGTGGGATCGGCGGTCCCTTGCTGCGGGTGCCGTGCGGGACGACGATGGTCCGGTGGACCGATCCGAACTCGCCGACTTCCTGCGGTCGCGCCGCGAGCAGCTGCAGCCCGAGGATGTCGGGCTCTCCCGAGGACCTCGGCGGCGCACGAGCGGGCTGCGGCGGGAGGAGGTCGCACAGCTCGCCGGAATGTCGCCCGACTACGTCAACCGGCTCGAGCAGGGTCGCGCACCGCAGCCGTCGGAGCAGCTGCTCACCGCGCTCGCCCGGGCGCTGAGACTCGATGACGCCGAACGCGATCACCTGTTCGCCCTCGCGGGGCACCGGCCGCCCGCCCGCACCGCCATCTCGGACCATGTCGCCCCCGGCCTGCTCCGCATCCTCGACCGGCTGCACGACACGCCCGCCGAGGTGCTCAGCCGGCTCGGCGAGACGCTCGCTCAGACTCCGCCCGCTCGAGCGCTGCTCGGCGACCGGACGGGCTGGACGGGCCTCGCGCGCTACAACGTGTACCGGTGGTACCTGCACCCCGAGACGCGCGACGTGTACGTGCGCGAGGACCAGCCTGAGCACGGGCGGCTCTTCACAGCGGAACTCCGAGCCGTCTCCTCCGATTCCATCAGCGACCCCCGGGTGCGGGAGCTCGTCGCGGTACTGCATCGCGACAGCGGGGAGTTCCGCGAGGTCTGGGCGCAGCACGAGGTCGCGGCGAAGCATCCGCGCTCGAAGCGCTTCCAGCATCCGGAGATCGGGACGCTGACGCTCGACTGCCAGACGCTCGTCGACACCGACACGCAGCAGGTGCTGCTGGTCTTCACCGCCGCCCCCGGCACCGAGGACGCGCAGAAGCTCGACCTGCTGCGCGTCATCGGCACGCAGCAGCTGTCGGAGGCGCGATCTTGAGAGCCCCTCGCGGCTCTAGGGTGACGGCGTGACCGAGCCTGATCCCCGGGCGTCCGCCCGGCACCCATGGTTGGTCGGCGGTGCCCTGCTCATCGCTGGTGAGGTCGTCGCGCTCGGGCTCTCGTCCATCCCTTTCGCTGGAGGGTGGGGCCGCCTCCTCGCGGCAGGGTGTTTCGCGGGCGCCCTTCTGATCTTCGCGTTCGGGATGCGCGGCGAAGGGAGCGTCGTCGGCCGGCGCCTCCTCGGGCGAGCGGCGCTCACGGCTCTGGCGGTCTGGTCGCTGGTGCGGGTCCTCCTCGACCCGCTCCTGTTCCCGCCAGCCGGGCCGCTGGAGGCCGCGTTCGCGATGGGCTACTCGGACCTGCTCGTCCCCTTCGCCCTCGCCTCCATCGCGGCCGCCGAGGTGGGACGAGCCCGAGTCGTACCGCATCCCTGGAGGTGGGTACCCGGCTGGGTGCTCGTCGGCGCTGCGGTGCCGGCGCTGATCGCACTCCTGGTGAGCGCGTCAGATCCCACTGGCTCGTCGGCAGTGATCACGGTGACCCTCTCGGGCATCAGCGGACTGACACACGTCGGGGGCGTCGTGCTGCTCGGGGTGGCCGCGATCATCCTAGGAACACGACCGGCGGAGGACCGAAGGGTCGTCATCTTCCGCAGCAGCGACTAGCTGAAGGTCAGCGACCGCGGTACACGACCGCTTGAGCGACGATCACCCGCCCGCCGTTCGCGGTGACGGCTGGGCCGCCGTGCAGCTCGTACCCCTCGGCGAGCGCCTTCGACACCCTCTCGCAGAACGCGGTGTCGTCGGGTCCGGTGAGCACCTTGTAGGCGAGGGGCGCGTCTGCGTTCGTCATGCCCTCAGTCTGCCCCGCCCGCCTGTACCGCCTCGAGTCGGGAGTAGTCGGCGTTATGACGTTCTCGAAACCCCGACTAGTCCCGACTCGTTGGCAGAGCCGGTCGGCGAGCTACCCGGCGGATGCGCGGCGGCGCACCGCGACGCCGAACACCGCGAGCGCGCCGAGCGCCAGGAGGAGCAGCGCTCCGCCCGCGAGCGGCAGCAGCGCCCCGCCGTCGGTGCCCGTCTCGGCGAGGTCGTCGCCGCCTGAGCCGGAACCGGAGCCCGAACCGCCGTCACCGCTGCCGCCGTCACCCGAACCGCCGTCGCCGGGGTCAGGGTCGGTGGGCACCACCGCCGGCAGCACCTCGATCGCCGTCCAGCCGATCACCTCGTCGGAGGCATCCTGCGCGACGAGCGTGTGGGCGCCGAGCGCCGCATCCGCCGGCATGATCGCGGCGACCGTGCCGTCCGCGCGCACCTGCGTCCAGCCGCCGAGTGCGACGGGCTCGGAGTGCAGCCAGAGCTGGATCCACTGGCCCGCCCGGTCGGCGCCGATCATCACGGTGAAGGGATCGCCCTGCCGCACCCGGTCGGGAGCGTCGATGCCGCCCTCAGCCTCCGGGTCGAGCTGGTCGGTCGGCACCGGCACGGACGGCTGCTCGGGCTTCGCACCGGGATCCGGCTCCTCACCCGGGTCGCCCTCGACGCCCAGGGTGAGTGAACGCACCTCGGAGTACGCGACCGCGCCGTGCGGGTCGGTCGAGCGCACGTACCAGGAGTGCTCGCCCTCGCCGGCTGCCCACTCGGCGGTGACCTCCGCGCCGCTCTCCACGTTCTCGTGGGACTCGATCACCTCGGTCGTGAAGACGTCGACACGGAACGCATCCGTCGACAGCACCTTCGGCGTGACCGTGATGCCGGCCTGGGCGTAGGGGATCACGAACTCCTGGTGCTGCAGCTCGAGCGTCGGGTCGTCGGAGTTGTAGTCCTTCTCGTAGTCCGAGTAGGTGCGCACCATGATCTGCTGCGTCTGGTTGTCGAAGTGCAGCAGTCGCAGGTATCCCTGCCCGCCCTCGGGCAGGCCCTGGTAGTCGAACAGCATCGCGGTGACCGTGCGGTCGTTGACGCCGTCGCCGTCGTCGTCGTACTCGAACAGGCGCGTGTACGCGTCGTGGTAGTGACCGCTCGACACCATGCGCACGTTCGGGTTGACGGCCACGACCTCGTCGAGGACGCGCTGCGGGATCGGCCCGAGCCCGCCGGTCGTCAGCATGAACTCGTGCTGCGCGAGGATGCCGACCCGCTCGGGGTACTGGGCGAGCACCTCGTTCATCCAGTCGATCTGCTCGTCGCCCGGCGCCCAGCCCATGTACAGCACGATGAAGTCGATGCCGCCCGCCGTGATCAGGTCGTAGTGGCCGCGGTTGTCGAGGTGGCTGCCGCCGTACCAGGGGTTCCCGGCGAATCGCTCCTCCCCGAACCAGGCGCTGTAGTTGGTGTAGTCGCTGGTCGCCTGGTTGACGTCGTGGTTGCCCGCGAGAACTCCGTAGGGCAGTCCCGCCTCGTCGAGCATGTCGTACGCCGGGTCGGCGCGCAGCCACTGCGCCGGGTCCTCGCTCTGGTCGACGATGTCGCCCGTGTGCATGAGGTACTGCAGGTTGAGATCGTCGCGCTCGCGCAGCAGGTACTCGTGCATCGACAGCTGGCGGTCGTAGATCTCCTCGCTCGCGTTGTAGTACTGCGTGTCCGACTCCCACGCGAGGGTGAAGTCGTACTGCGAGCGCGGGGTGTCCTCGGGGTGGTTGGGCGTGACGACGGTCTCCCTCGTCGACCGGTCGTCGCCGGCGAAGCCCTCGGAGTGCTGCACGAGGGCGGTGATGACGCCGTCCTGCGCGTAGTCCTCGACGGCGACCAGCGCCTCGAGGGTGAACTCGGTGGGCGCGCCGCCGGTGGTGAGGTGACGGTCGACCTCGGTCCACTCGCCGGTCGCCGGGTCGAGCACGTACAGCAGCACCTTCGCGTCGGCGTTCGCCGAGCCGTCCCAGCGCAGGTTCACCTCCGCGTCGTCGGCACCCTCGGGCACCTCGACCTCGAAGAGCTGGTACGGCAGCTTCGATCCGCTCTCGGTCGTGACGACCTCGTCGTCGAACGATCCGAGTGCCTCGGCCTGCTCGGCGCTGACCTCGACCGCGTCGCCGCGATCCGCGGAGAGCGCATCGGTCGCGAGGCCGGTCGAGGCGGTCACCCCCGCATCTGTGACGAGGCGGTGGCCGCGCGCGAACACGACGTCGAGCTCATCGCCCGAGGGATCGACCGCGCGAGCACGCAGCTCGACCGTCTCCTCCTCGAACTCCGCGCCGTCCTCCGGGCTGAGCAGCTCGTTGCCCGGCTCCTCGATCGGGGTCGTGAAGGTGACCTCACGGGTCGCGGTGTTGCCCAGCTCATCCGTCGCCGTGAAGACGACCTCGTGGTCCGCCGCCGCCAGCTGCAGCGACGAGGTCGCGTGCGGCAGCTCGATCTCCTCGCCGTCGAGGGTCGCGACGAGCGAGGCGAGCCCAGCGCCCGCATCCGTCGCCTCGGCGTCGATGACGAACTCGCCCTGGTAGAGGCGCTCCTCGAGGTCGGTGGTGATCACCGGCGCGGTGTTGTCGACGACGACACCGACGGATGCCGACGCGGTCTCGGAGGAGGCGGCGAGGGTGTGCGGTCCGTCGGCGACCGCTGTGGTGTCCCACTCGTGCACGAGAGCCGTGAAGGCGTCGTCGGGCACCGTGAAGGTGGCCTCGTAGTAGTCCTTCGAGTTGCCGCTGTCGCCGACCGGCAGCAGCGCATCGGGGTCGTACCCCTCGGCCGGGCGCAGGGTGCGGCCGTCGGGCAGGATGAGCCGCAGGTTCTTGACCGAGAAGTTGTCGTTGTTCTCGTTCGGGTCGATCTCGGGCGCGGCCTTCGTTCCGGCGTAGATGCGCACCGCGAAGCTCTCACCCGGGTTCACCGAGTCGAGCGGGATGTCGCTCGGCACCGTCACGACGTTGCCGTAGTAGCCCTCGTCGAAGATCGTCAGCACCTGGTCGCCGATGCGCACGCCGTTGCGGAAGTAGGCGTCGGTCGCGGTCGCCTCGAAGGCGAACACCGGGGAGCGCTCGAGCTCGACCTCGCCGGGTACAGGCGCGCCGTCGATCGTGAGCTGGTGCACAGGGGGTGCGACGTCGCCCGCGGCCGAGAACGGCACCGTGCCGTTCAGGTACTGCCCCTCCTCGAACGGGATGCGGAGCGCCTCGGGCGTCACGGTGCTCGTGAGCTGACGGGTGCCGGTGTCGGAGACGTGCACGCCGTCGGAGGCGGTCATCCGGTAGGTGAAGGACCCCTTGCCGATCGTGTCGACGGCGGGGATGGTGACCCGGTAGACGCCGTTCGCGTCGGGCACCAGGTTGCGTCGCGTGACCTCCGTGTCGACGTCGTTCGAGAGCTCCAGCGTCACCGTGCGCACGAGCACGTCGTCGGTGATCGTCGCGAGCACCTCGAGCGGCTCGCCGGGGGTGAAGACGGATGCGGTGCCGTCGGTGATCTGCGGCGCCGCGGCGTCGGTCGGCAGCACCGCGAGGCCGGGGTGCACCTGAGCGTCCGCGACGCTGCCGGGGGTGGGCCCGCCGATCGACGACTTCAGCTGCAGAGCCTGGTCCGCCGGGTTCACGGAGTAGTGGATGCCCTGGTTGGCGACGACATCCGCCGCTCCGGCGAGGTTGTAGTAGCCGCGGTTGAACGACACCTCGGTGTTGGTGATGATCTCGATCCCGCGCGGCGCACCGTTCGCCATGCCGCCCGCGAAAACCTCGAGCAGGTCGTCGCCGAGCACGAGGTCGGTGCCGAACTCGGCGTTGAACTCCGCGGCTCCCAGAGCGTCGTTCGGGCCGTTCTTGATCCAGAGCACGAGGGTGCTGCCCGGCTCGATGATCGTCGAGCGCGGCGTCGACGGCCAGAGCGCGGTCGACGAGTTCGTGAGGTCGGCGAGCGGGTAGAGGTAGCGGATCGTGTAGTCCGCCCAGTCGATTTGCGAGGTCGTCGCGTTGTAGACCTCGATGTACTCGAAGCCGTCACCGCCGCCGATGTTGTTCGAGTTGACCATCAGCTCGGTCAGCTGCAGCGACGCGGTCTGCAGCTCGGGGTCTGCGGGACGCTGCAGCTCGCTGATGAGCGTCTGCGGGTCGACCGTGCCGGGAGTGGGGGCGGCCAGCGTCTGCAGCACCGGCATCCGCTTCTCGTCGCGAGTGGCGGGCACGCCATGCACGGTTCCGCGCCCGCCGGCGATCTGCCCTGCTGCGTAGTACGACCAGCCGACCGTGGCGTCGTCTCCGTCGACGACGCGGATGCCGCGGTTGCCGCCGTTCGCGAAGCCGGCCTGCCCGGTGATGCGGTAGACCGTCACGTCCTCATCGATGCCGTAGAACTCGCGGAACGCCGAGAGGGGCAGGTCTATGCTCGCTCCGTAGTTGAGCCAGAACACCGCGACCTCGCCGGCGGGGATGGTGGCGCCCGCCTCGGGCGTGAGCACGACGTCCTGGTCGCGCGCGTCGCTGTCGACGTAGGTGTAGCGGAAGCCGTAGCCGTCCTCGCCGAAGCCGAGGGTCTCATCCGTCGTGTTGACGACCTCGAAGTACTCGAAGGTGTCGGCGCCGGTGTTGTCGGGCAGAAGCTCCGTCACGACCAGGGGCCAGACGTCGCCCACGTTGCTGTACCAGCCCGGAGGCTGCTCGGGCTCGGGCTCCTCCACGACCGGGGCGAGCAGCGCGGGGTCGATCACACCGGGGGTGGGAGCCGAGCTGGTGCGGTACTCGAGGTCGGTGCCCTCACCCGACGACGGCACGCCGAAGTGCGCGGAGACCTGCTGGCCGACCTGGCCCGCCGCGTAGAACGCTTCAGAGATCTCGGTGCCGTCGACGTCGACGATGCGGATGCCCCGCCCCCCGCCGTTCGCCATGCCCGGCTGGCCGGTGACGCGCACGATGTCGTAGGCGGTCGCGGCCGTGTCGGGGAACGCCGCGCGGAACTGCTCCTCGGTGCGGGCGAAGGAGTCGACCGCACCGGTCGCGTAGCTGAGCCAGAAGACGACCGAGGCGCCAGCGGGGATGACCGTGCCCGGCGCGTGGTCCAGCATCGGCGACGCTGAAGTGCCGGTGTACTGGAAGCGGATGCCCTGGGCGTCGAGGTCGACCGGCGCGGTCGTCGTGTTGGTCACCTCGAAGAACTCGAAGTGGTCGTCACCCGTGACGTCGGGTACCACCTCGGTGACCATGAGCGGCCACTGGTCGGCGGTCGCGGCCGAGGCGGGTGCGGCGGCGAGGAAGCCTCCGCCGATCACCGTCCCGACGGCGAGAAGGGAGGCGAGCAGGCGAGAGGGCGCAGAGGCAGCAGGCATCGAAGGCACTTCCAAGGGGAGGGGAGGAGTGCCACGGTAGGGACGCTCGGCGTAGCGATGGCGACGAGGAGGTTAACGAGAGGTGAGGTCGGCGCCTCGCTCGGCGGGACGCAGGAGGTGAGCCATCCACCACCAGGACAGCCAGCCGATCGCTCCGGTCACGACGACGCTGCCGAGGGTTCCGACGATCCCCCACACGAGCCCGCTCGTCAGGGGATCGCCGAAGGACCCGATCGAGGCGACGAGCTGCAGGAGGCCGCTCAGCAGGCCGCCGACGAAGGTCGAGGCCAGCACCGCGACACCGAGGCCAGCCCAGGTGATCCCCCAGGCCTGCTCGCGCAGCTCGCTGCTGCGCAGGATCCACACGCTCGTGAACAGCCCGAGCACCCAGACGCCGACGCCCACCAGCGCGAGGACGAGCAGCAGAGGCCACCACGCCGCGAGGTCGATGTCGTCGAGAAAGCGCACGAACTCCTCGTCCTCCGGGTCGGCGCCCGGCGCGCGCTGGATGATCTCGGCGATGAAGACGAAGATGCCGCCGATGAACCCCAGCACGATCGGCGTGAGGATGAGGAACCAGCCGAGGGAGACGAGGAGGAACGACACGATCCCCGCCGTCGCCGCCTTGCCCTTCGCGGCGCTCGTCAGCGGAGGCTTGGGCGGCCGTGGGGCGTACTGGGGGGCACTGCCGTACGGCGGGTAGGCGGTCATCGGTCTCCTCCGTCGGCTCGGCTCGCGTCGGATTCCGTCATTCCGCTGGCGGCCGGAGCGGCCTCCACACGATCAGCTGGTTCGACTTCTTCACTCGCGCGCCCGCCCGCAGGCTCACGACATCACCCTGCACCCCGGCCGCGAAGACGCGCCGGCCTGGCCGGTTGAGCAGCTCGTCGGCGAGGGCGCCCTCGAGTTCGCGCACCCGCTCGGTGAGCGACGCGACCCGGTTCTCGAGGTCGAGGATACGACGGATCCCCTCGAGGTTCAGCCCTTCTGCGCTGAGGGCCGCGATCTCCCTCAGCTGCAGCACGTTCCGCATCGAGTAGCGCCGGGACTGCCCTGCGGTGCGGCCGGGGCTCACCAATCCGAGCCGGTCGTACTGCCGCAGGGTCTGCGGGTGCATGCCGGCGAGCTCGGCCGCGATCGCGATCGGGAAGATCGGCGTCTCGGGGGTCGTCCCCTCCGGCAGCTGCCCGAATCCCCCGCCTGAGCGCTCGGCCATCAGACTCCCAGCGCCGCTTTCGCCAGCAGGTCCTCCCGCGGGTTCTCCTCGGGCATGGCGGCGGCGAACGCCTCGAGATGCTGCCGCGCTTCTGCGGGCAGCCGCCCAGGTACGACGACCTGCACGGTCGCGAGCAGATCGCCCGTTCCTTTCGAGCTGGTGACCCCGCGGCCCTTGACCCGCAGCACCCGGCCGCTCGGCGTGCCGGGAGCCACCTTGAGGCGCACCGGATCGCCGTCGAGAGTCGGCACCTCGATCGTGGCTCCCAAAGTCGCCTCGACGAAGGTGACGGGCACGTCGAGCCGCAGGTCGAGACCTTCGCGGCTGAACACCGGATGCGGCCGCACGGTCACGGTGAGCACCAGGTCGCCCGGCTCGCCGCCGTCGATGCTGCGCTCGCCCTTGCCCGCGAGCCGGATCTTCTGCCCGTTCGCGACGCCTGCCGGGATGCGCACGTTGAGCGACCGCCCGTCGCCGAGCGTCAGCCTCATCGTGTCGCCCCTGATGGCGGCGCCGAAGTCGAGCGTCGCCGTGGCGGTGAGGTCCCGCCCCTTCGACGGTCCCCGCCGGAAGCCGGTCTGGGTGCCGAAGCCGCCGTTCCCGAACATCGAGAAGATGTCGTCGAAATCGGCGGGGCGAGTCCGCCTGCCCGCACCGCTGCCGCCGCCGCCGCCGAACATCCCGCCGAAGACGTCGTCGAAGCCGCCGGGCGACCCGCCGGGAGCCGTGAACCTTGCGCCCGAGCCCATCGCCCGCATCTGGTCGTACTCGGCGCGGGTCTGCTGGTCGGAGAGCACCGAGTAGGCCTCGCTGATCTCCTTGAACCGCGCCTCAGCGGCCGCATCCCCCGGGTTCGAGTCCGGGTGGAACTCGCGCGCGAGCTTGCGGTAGCGCTTCTTCAGGTCCGCCGCCGACACGTCCTTCGCGACGCCGAGGACGGCGTAGAAGTCCTTGTCGAACCAGTCCTGACTAGCCACGGCTCACCCTCTCAGGATTGCGGCACCGCGACGGCGACCTTCGCCGGCCGCAGCAGACGTTCGCCGATCCGGTACCCGAGCTCGACGACATCCGCGACGGTCTCGCCCTCCGCGTCCGGCGTGGGCAGCTGCGCGATCGCCTCGTGCACGGCCGGGTCGAATGGCTCGCCCTTCTCGCCGATGGGCGTCAGGCCGAAGCGATCGAACCCGTTGCGCAGCTTCTGCGCGACGATCGCGAGGGGGCTGCCCTCGAGGTCGCCGTGCGCCTCAGCGCGCCGGAGGTCGTCGAGGGCAGGCAGCAGCCCCTTCACGACCTCCGCGACGACCACGTCACGCAGCGCCTCGCGCTCGCGGTCCGAGCGACGCCGGTAGTTGGCGTATTCGGCCTGCAGACGCTGCAGGTCCTGCCGCAGCTCGGCGGCGATGTCCTGGGCGCTCTGGTCGAGCAGCGCCAGGTCCTCCTCGCTCAGTCCGTCGGCGGCCTCCACGGGTGCTTCACGAACTTCCTCCCGTGAGGCACCCGCTTCAGCATCGGGTTGGGGAGCGGAGGCCTCCGCCTCCGCTCCCTCACCGCCGTCGGTCGGAACGGGTCGCACGTCGCCGGTCTCGGGGTCGATCCTGCGCTTGTCGCGCACGACGGGCTCCTCCGGGATGTTGTCGTCCTTGTCCTTCGCCATGGCCTACTTCTTGGTCTCGTCGTCGTCCACGACCTCGGCGTCGACGATGTCCTCGTCGTTGCCGGTCGCGCCATCCGTCGGCTGGCCCTCTGCGCCGTCCGGGGCGCCGCCCGCCGGAGCGGCCTGCTCCTGCGAGTAGATCGCCTGGCCGAGCTTCTGCTGGCTCTGCGAGAGCGTGTCGAAGGCGGTCTTGACCGCCGCGTCGTCGTCGCCGGCGAGAGCGGTCTTCAGCGCGTCGACATCCGCCTGCACGTCGGTCTTCACGTCGTCCGGCAGCTTGTCCGCGTTGTCCTGGATCAGCTTCTCGGTCGAGTAGACGAGCTGCTCTGCGGTGTTGCGGGTCTCGGCCGCCTCGCGTCGGCGCTTGTCCTCGGCCGCGTTCTCCTCGGCCTCGCGCACCATCCGCTCGATGTCGTCCTTCGAGAGCGCCGAACCACCGGAGATGGTGATCTTCTGCTCCTTGCCGGTGCCCTTGTCGCGGGCCGACACCTGCACGATGCCGTTGGCGTCGATGTCGAAGGTGACCTCGATCTGCGGGATGCCGCGGGGCGCCGGCGCGATGCCGGTGAGCTCGAAGGTGCCGAGGTTCTTGTTGTCCCTGGTGAACTCGCGCTCACCCTGGAACACCTGGATCGCCACGGACGGCTGGTTGTCGTCGGCGGTCGTGAACGTCTCGCTGCGCTTGGTCGGGATGGCCGTGTTGCGCTCGATGAGCTTCGTCATGATGCCGCCCTTGGTCTCGATGCCGAGGCTCAGGGGGGTCACGTCGATGAGCAGCACGTCCTTGCGCTCGCCCTTGAGGACGCCCGCCTGGAGGGCGGCGCCGACGGCGACGACCTCATCCGGGTTGACGCCCTTGTTGGGCTCCTTGCCGCCGGTGAGCCGCTTGACGAGCTCGGTGACGGCGGGCATGCGCGTCGATCCGCCGACGAGCACGACGTGAGCGATGTCGTCGACCTTGATGCCGGCCTCGCGGATGACGTCCTCGAACGGCTTGCGGGTGCGCTCGAGCAGGTCGCTGGTGAGCTCCTCGAACTTGGCGCGCGTCAGCGTCTCGTCGAGGTTCGCGGGGCCGTTCTCGGTCAGCGAGAGGTACGGGAGCTGGATGCTCGTGCTCATCGAGCTCGAGAGCTCCTTCTTCGCCTGCTCCGACGCCTCCTTGAGACGCTGCAGGGCGATGCGGTCCTTCGACACGTCGACGCCCGTGGTCTCCTTGAAGCGCTGGATGAGGTGCTGCACGACGCGCTGGTCCCAGTCGTCGCCGCCGAGGCGGTTGTCGCCCGCGGTCGCACGCACCTGGATGGTGGAGAAGTCGTCGTCCTTGCCCACCTCGAGCAGGGAGACGTCGAACGTGCCGCCACCGAGGTCGAAGACGAGGATGAGCTCGTCCTCGCGACCCTTGTCGAGTCCGTAGGCGAGCGCCGCGGCGGTCGGCTCGTTGATGATGCGCAGCACGTTGAGGCCGGCGATCTCGCCCGCCTCCTTCGTCGCCTGACGCTCGGCGTCGTTGAAGTACGCCGGCACGGTGATGACAGCGTCGGTGACGGTGTCGCCGAGGTACTGCTCAGCGTCACGCTTGAGCTTCGCGAGGATGCGCGCCGAGATCTCCTGCGGGGTGTACCGCTTGCCGTCGATCTCCGTCGTCCAGTTGGTGCCCATGTGGCGCTTCACCGACGCGATGGTGCGGTCGACGTTGGTGACCGCCTGGCGCTTCGCGGTGTCGCCGACGAGGATCTCGCCATCCTTGGTGAACGCCACGACCGACGGGGTCGTCCGCTGGCCCTCGGCGTTGGGGATGACCGTCGGCTCGCCTCCTTCGAGGGTGGAGACCACGGAGTTCGTGGTGCCGAGGTCGATGCCTACTGCTTTAGCCATGGGGGAAATCGCTCCTTCAGAAAGTCCGCCGCGAGATCTTGAGTCTCGCGATATCAAGTTTCTGAGAGCGGATGCCGGGTGTCAAGTCGAGAGGGAGAAACTTGAGTGTCGGAGGCTCAAGTCGCAGGGCCTTCTCAGGAACCGGACCTCGGCGGCCCCGCCAGCACGCGGTCGCGCAACCGCGGTACGTCCCATGGCCCGCCCAGGTCCTCCCACTCCAATCCGAGGCGCAGCGGGCTCAGGTCCTCGAGCCACCAGGTGGCGAGGTCGGCGAACGGGGCGACCTGGCCGGCGATAGAGCCGGCGTCGGGCTCAGTGCGCCCCGTCACGACGACGTCGAAGGGCCGCTCCCCCAGTCGCATCGCGTCGAGAGAGCCCCGCAGCTCCTCGACGGAGAACCCGCCGAACGGCACGAAGCCGTCGTGCCGGGCCGCGCGCTGCACAGGACCCGTGCGGGTCAGGGAGCCGCCGATCCAGATCGGCACGGCGGGCTGGGGCACCGGGAGGAAGGTGACCGGCTCCAGCCGGAAGTGCTGCCCCCCGAAGCCGAACGGCTCCCCCGTCCACAGCCCACGCAGGATCGCGAGGCCCTCATCCAGGCGCTGCGCCCGCACCCGGTCGTCGGTGGGCCACCCGAAGTGCCGGAAGTCCCACTCGACCGGCGCACCCAGCCCGGCGCCCAGAATGAGTCGCCCGCCCGAGTAGCGCTGCAGCGACGCCGCCTGGCGGGCGAGCTCCCACGGCAGACGGCGGGCGAGCGGAGTCACCAGCGGGCCGAGCATGATCCGCTCGGTGGCCGAGGCGATGGCGGTCAGCGCCACCCAGACATCCGCATGGGCGTTGCGATCCGGCTCGGCGAACAGCACGTGGTCCCAGAGGAAGAACCCGTCCCAGCCGGACGCCTCGGCGTCGGCGGCCAGGGCGACGAGCGCGTCGACGTCGCCGAAGGGCCCGAAGTTCGGCACGTGCAGTGCGTACTTCACGCGCTCACCGTACTGCGCGGGTGCGACAGTCGCCATCGGGCGCCCCTGGGCATGCCCGGTGGCCGCCGCGTGCATTGTGGAGAAATCCTCCGCCTGCCGCGAGCCCACGCGAGGATCGACTCGCAGCGGGCTAAGACTGCTGGATGAAGAAAGAGGAGGAGTAGATGAGAGCCGGTGTCATCACAGCGACGGGGATCTGCTTGGCCCTCGTCGCCGGACTGGGAGGGTGCTCCTCCGCCCCCGTATCCGGCCCAGTCGCTCCGACGAACCCCGGGCCGGACCCGGAGAGCACGCCGGCCGAGGTGACCCCGCCCGACGAGATGCCGGAGGGGGACTTCTCCTTCACCGACGGCCAGGCCCTCGTGAACGACGGCCAGACCACCGTGCAGTTCCGCAACGGCATCGCGAGCGTGTACGACTGGGAACCCCTCGAGCCGAGCCCGCCGCCTCTGAATGAGGGAGGGACCGCGATCGGATTCATCAACTCGCACTGGGGGTGCACGATCCACGACGAGAGCAGCCCCTATGCGGGAGAAGCCGACGACGAGGGAGCATCTCTGGCGCTGCTGCAGCGGGTGGTAGGTGACGCCCAGATGATCGGGGAGCCCTATCGCAGCATCTGGGGCACGGCCGGCAGGGAGGAAGGAGTGGGTGAGGGGGGACCCACCATCGACGTCATGCAGGTTCAGTTCGAGGGCACCGACGGCACCGCGAACCTGGTCACCGCCCGGGCCCTTCCTGCCCTGTCCACTCAGCACTTCACCCTGATCACCTGCGACACGTGGGACGGGACGAGCTTCGTGCAGGCGCAGCTGATCCAGGTGGCCTACATCGATCTCAACGTGCCTCCTCGATAGGACGCGTCGACACGCAGGACACGCGCGCCGACTATCCTGCGCGCATGAGCAACGCTGCGCCCACGCCGCCCCCGGTCGCTCTGGACCGTCAAGCGGGCGCCCGCATCCCCCGCAAGCAGGTCTTCTCGTGGGCGCTCTGGGACTGGGCCACCCAGCCGTTCAACACGGTCATCACGACCTTCGTATTCGCCGTCTACCTGACCAGCGACACGTTCTTCCCTCCGGGGCTCGAGGAGGGCACCGCCGAGTACACCGCCGTCGAGACGTCGCTCTCCGCGGGCCTCGGCGCAGGGGTCACCGCAGCCGGCATCCTGGTCGCGCTCGTGGCGCCCGTGCTCGGCCGCCGCACGGACGGCACGGGCACGCGCAAGCTCTGGCTCGGCGTGAACACCATGCTGCTGGTGCTGACGATGGCGTCGATGTTCTTCGTGGTCGGAGATCCGTCGTTCTTCGTGCTCGGCGTGGCGCTGCTCGCCGTCGGCAACATCTTCAGCGAGATCGCGGCGGTGAACTACAACGCCCTGCTCACCCAGGTCTCCACCCCGGCCAACGTCGGCAGGGTGAGCGGGCTCGGCTGGGGTCTCGGCTACATCGGCGGCATCCTCCTGCTGCTGCTGCTGTACGTGCTGTTCCTCTCGAGCTCGCCCGTTCTGCCCCTGCCCAGCGAGGACGGCCTGAGCATCCGGATCGTCGTGGTCATCTGCGCGGTGTGGACGCTGCTCTTCTCGATCCCGATCCTGCTCTTCGTGCCCGAGCCGCCGAAGACCCGCACCGAGCGGATCGGCTTCTTCCGCAGCTACGGAGTGCTGGTCCGAGACATCCGGGCGCTGTTCCGCGACTTCCGCCCGACGTTCTGGTTCCTCATCGCGAGCGCTGTCTACCGCGACGGGCTCGCGGGGGTCTTCGCCTTCGGCGCCATCATCGCCGGAGGAACCTTCGGCTTCGAGTTCTCGGAGGTGCTGATCTTCGGCATCGCCGCGAACCTCATCGCCGGGCTCAGCACCCTCGCCGCCGGTCTGCTGGACGACCGGCTGGGGGCCCGCTGGGTCATCCAGTTCTCGCTCATCGGGCTCGTCGTGGTGGGTTTAGGCGTCTTCCTGCTGCACGATGGCGGTGCGATCGTGTTCTGGGTGGGCGGGCTGCTGCTGTGCTGCTTCGTCGGCCCCGCGCAGTCGGCGAGCCGGTCGTTCCTGGCCCGGGTCACCCCGGCCGGGAAGGAAGGCGAGATCTTCGGCCTGTACGCGACCACCGGACGCGCCGCCAGCTTCCTGGCACCTGCGCTCTGGACCGGCTTCATCCTCTTCTTCGGCGCCCAGTACTGGGGCATCCTGGGCATCGTCCTCGTCATCGCGACCGGACTCGGCCTGCTCCTCCTGGTGCGCACGCCCTCGACCGCTACCCCTCGATCGGGCGCGGTCTCCTGAGTACCGTGGAGTCATGACCGCGCAACGCCCGCTCGGCTTCTGGGTCGCCCTCGTCGACCGGCTCATCGAGGACATGTTCGCCGTGACCCTCGAGGAGCACGGCGTCACCCGCACCCAGTGGCAGCTGCTGAACCTGCTGGGACAGGGCCCCACCCCCACGGCTCAGCTCGACACCGCGATCGCCCCGTTCCTGCGCGCCGAAGGCGAGTCGAGCGCGGAGCACCTGACCGAGCTCATCGACAGCGACTGGGTCGTCTCGACCGCGAGCGGATACGAGCTCACCGAGAAGGGATCGGGCGCGTTCCTGCGGCTGTCGCAGGTCGTCGAGCAGCAGCGCGCGCGGGTCTCGGACGGGGTGCCCGCCGAGGACTACGAGCGCACGGTCACGACCCTCGAGCGGATGGCGCGCAACCTCGGCTGGGACGAGGCCTAGGCTCCGAGCACCCACGCGATCATCAGCATCGTGACGAGGAACCCCGCCACGAAGTTGAGCCAGAGGAAGCGCCGCCAGCCGCGGTTCGCGCTCTCCGCGTCGGCATCCGTCGTGTTCCACCAGAGCGCGGTGTTGACGAGGTAGGGCAGCGCGGCGAGTCCCGCCAGCCGTCCGATGCCGTCGGCCAGCAGCGGCAGCAGCCCGGCGAGCGCGTACAGCACGACCGCGACCCGCACGGTGGCCCGAGCACCGAGCACGGTGGCGATCGAGCCGATGCCCGCCTCGCGGTCGGCGCGCACATCCTGCACGGCGCCGAACGCGTGCGAGGCCATCCCCCAGGCGAAGAACGCCGTGAGCAGCGCCACGAGCCCCGGCGTCCAGTCGGCCCCGGCGAGCGCCAGCCCGAACACGGCGGGACTCACGAAGTGGGTGCTCGAGGTCACCGAGTCGAGGAACGGCCGCTCCTTGAAGCGCAGCACGGGGGCCGAGTAGGCGATCACCGCGAAGACGCTCACCCCGAGCACGACGGTCGACAGCGGAGACCCGACGACCACGAGGTAGACCAGGAACGGCAGGTTCGTGACGGCCGCCGCCCACAGCGTCGCCCGGTGCAGGCTGCGGTCGAGCAGCGCACCCTCGACGCCGCCCTTCCGCGGGTTGCGCAGGTCGGACTCGTAGTCGAACACGTCGTTGATGCCGTACATCGCGAGGTTGTAGCAAATGAGGAAGTAGAGCGTGCCGATCACGAGCGGCAGGTCGATCTCGCGCGCGGTGAGCAGGTAGGCGGCGGCGAACGGGAACGCCGTGTTGATCCAGCTGAGGGGCCGCGACGACAGCAGCAGCGCGCGGATCATCGGCGCCGCTCCAGCAGCATCCAGAGCGAGGGCAGCAGCACGACGGCGGCGATGGCGTACGCGAAGTCCTCGATCGGGGCGATGCCGATCGTCAGCCCGCTGATCCGGTCGGGGTCGTACGCGACGAGTCCGATGCCGATCATGACGTTGTCGAAGACCGCGGTCATGATCAGCAGCACGATCGCGGTCCAGCCGACGGATGCCCAGCGCGGCGAGCGCCGGGAGAGCACCGCCCCGAGCGCAACGGCTCCCACGACGGCGAGGAAGGCCGCGTTGAGAAGCGAGTACGTCATCCGCGCACCGGCCGCTTCTCGAACGCCCCGTACACGTTCATCGTGAGGTAGCAGAGCAGGGTGAGGAAGAGGACCTCCTCGATCGGCAGCTCGGGCGCGAGCTGCAGCCCGGTCATGAACGGCGTCTGCCCGCGGAAGAACACCCCGAGCCCGATGCCGGCGAGGTCCCAGAGCAGGAAGAACACGACCCCGACCGGCAGCACGACGGATGCGCGGCGCGCGTCGCGCCAGAAGAACAGCCGGAAGCGGCGGTCGAGCACCACCATCCCCGTGATCGACACGGCGAGCGCCGCGAGGTAGACGAGCCCCATCAGGCGAGCGGCTCGGGCAGCGGCCCGGCCGACGTGTCGCCCCGCAGCCGCTTCACGAGCACCTCGGCGCTGATGAGGCACATCGGGAGGCCGATGCCGGGGATCGTCGAGCTGCCCGCGTAGTACAGCCCCTCGACCTTCTTGCTCTTGTTGCTCGCACGGAAGAACGCGCTCTGGGAGAGGGTGTGCGCCGGCCCCAGGGCGGACCCGCGCCAGGCGTTCAGCTCTTCGACGAAGTTGCCGGGAGCCGAGGTGCGGCGCACGGTGATGCGCGAGGCGAGGTCGGGGATGCCGCACCACTCCGAGATCTGCGCGATCACCTTGTCGGCGAGCACCTCGACGCGGGTGTCGCCGTCGCCGTCGACGTCCCCCCGCCCGATCGTGGGGTCGGCGGGGATCGGCACGAGCACGAAGACGTTCTCGAAGCCCTCGGGGGCCACCGTCGGGTCGACGCCGCTCGGCTTGCAGATGTACAGCGACGCGGGCTCGGGCACCGAAGGGTGCGGGCCGAAGATCGCGTCGAAGCCCTTCTTCCACTTGCGCGTGAAGAGCAGCGTGTGGTGCTCGAGCTGCGGCAGGTCGCCCTCGACGCCCAGGTAGAGTAGCAGCGCCCCAGGACCGGGGGTGCGGGTGTCCCAGTAGGACTGCGGGTAGGTCCGCTCGCCCTCGCCGAGCAGCTGCGTCTCGGTGTGGTGCAGGTCGGCGGTGGAGACCACGATGTCCGCATCGGCGTACTGGAGCCTGCCCGCGCGGTCGGCGTATTCGACGCCCGTCGTGCGGCCGGCATCCGTGAGGATCCGGCGCGCGGTGGCGCCGGTGACGATGCGCGCGCCCTCCTTCTCGGCGAGCCCGCGTACGGCGCCGATCAGCTTCGAGAACCCGCCCATCGGGTACTGCACCCCGCCCTCGAGGTCGAGGTGGCTCATCAGGTGGTACATCGCGGGGGTGCTGTATGGCGAGGCGCCGAGGAACACGGCGGGGTAGCCGAGGATCTGCCGCAGCCGCTTCTCACGGAAGCTGCGGGCGACGAACGAGGCGAGCGGCTCGGTGAGCAGCTGCAGGAAGCGGCCGGTGCGGGCGAGCACCTCGCGGGTCGCGACGGGGCGGATGTCGGCGAACGTCGTGTAGAGGAAGTGCGCCTTCGCGAGCTCGTAGGTCTCCCCCGCCGAGGCGAGGTACCGACGCAGCCGCTTGCCCGCACCCTTCTGCACCGACTCGAAGAGGGCGACGTTCTCCTCCAGATCGGCGGTGATGTCGAGCGGATCCTTCTCGCCCTCGAAGTACACCCGGTAACCGGGATCGAGGGTTACCAGGTCGAGCTGCTCCTCGGCGCTGGTGCCCAGCAGCCTGAAGAAGTGATCGAACACCTCGGGCATCAGGTACCAGGAGGGCCCGGTGTCGAAGCGGAAGTCCCCGTGCGACCAGGAGCCGGCACGCCCCCCGACCTCGGTGTTCTGCTCGAGGAGGGTCACGTCGTGACCCTCGCGGGCGAGCAGCGCGGCGGAGGCGAGGCCCGAGATGCCGCCGCCGATGACCGCGACGGTGCTCATGCGCGGGGCCTCGCTCCGAGGGCCGCGGCGGAAGCGATGCGCAGCTTCACCGGGTTCGGCACGCGCACCCTGGAGCGCAGCAGGGTCTCCGCCGGCGTCGCCCGCAGGCGGCGCGAGAGCTCCGCGAACAGGCCCTGCGCGAGCGCGACGGCGCGACGACTGCCCGCCGGCAGATCGGGGATGACGGAGGCGGAGACACGCAGGTCGTCGTCGATGTCGTCCAGCACGCGGTGCTTGTCCTCCTCGCTGAACGCGTCCACCCGGATCCCCGGGAAGTAGCTTCGACCGAGCGCCTCGAAGTCCGCTGACAGGTCCCGTAGGAAGTTGACCTTCTGGAACGCGGCGCCCAACCTCCGGGCGCCGCGCTCGAACCGCTGCCGATCGGCGAGGCTCACGTCCTCGTGCTGCAGGAACGCCCGCAGGCACATGAGCCCGACGACCTCCGCGGAGCCGTAGACGTAGCGGTCGAAGCTCTCCTGGTCGTGTTCGGTCTCGCTGAGGTCGGAACGCATGGACTCGAAGAACGGCGCCGTGTAGTCGCGGCCGAACCCGGTCATCCGTGCCGTGCGGGCGAAGGCGTGCACGACCAGGTTCGCGCTGAAGCCCGACTGCATCGCCGACTCCGTCTCGCGCTCGAGAGCGTCGAGCGCGGCGGTCGCCGCCTGCAGGTCGAGCCCCGCCTCCTGCGCGGGGCCGTCGACGATCTCGTCCGCCACCCGCACGAGCGCGTAGATGTTCTCGACGTGCCGCCGCACCCTCGGCTCGAGCAGCCGCGACGCGAGACCGAAGCTCGTCGAGTACCGGCGGATCACGACGCTCGCCGTCTCCTCCGCCACCCGGTCGTAGAGCTCGAGCCTCGTCACTTGGCCCGTCCGAGCACGGCGTCTGCCACCGGATGCAGCTCGGCGCGCAGCGCAGGGGGGATGTGCGGCTCGGCCAGGCGGGCGAGCGCCCGGTTGCCGTAGTAACGGGCGAGCCCGTCGGCGAACGACCGGGCACCGGATGCGGTGAGCAGCTCGCGCACCCGTCCCGCCTCCTCCTCGGTGAGGTCGGCCTTGCCGACGAGCCCCTCGACGTCAGGCCAGCCGGGAGCCGTCGTCGCGTAGGAGATGAGCACGGTGCGCTTGCCCTCGCGCAGGTCGCCGATCGTCGTCTTGCCGGTCTCCGTCTCGACGCCGAAGACCCCCAGCACGTCGTCGACGATCTGGTACGCGATGCCGATGTCGCGACCGAAGTCGGCGAGGGTCTGCACGACCTCGTCCGAAGCGCCCGCGAGGATCGCGCCGGCCTGCAGCGGGCACTCGAACGAGTACACCGCGGTCTTCAGCCGCTCCATCGTGAGGATGTCGTCCACCCGCGGAACTTCCTGCGTGGACGAGTAGTCCACGTCGATCAGCTCGCCCGCCGCGGAGGCGAAGATCGCCTCGTCCATGACCTCGAGCAGCCGCGCCCGCACCACGTCCTCGACCCCGCTGCGGTCGATGAGCCGCGAGGCGTTCACTAGGGCGAGATCTCCCGCGAGGATCGCCGCGGTCAGCCCCCGATGCTCGGCCACCGCATCCGTCGACCCCTCGGCGCTCGCGCGATCGCGGTAGGCGCCCGAGATGTTGGGGGCGCCCCGCCGGACGAAGTCGCGGTCGATCACGTCGTCGTGCACGATGAGCGCGGTGTGCAGCAGCTCGAAGGCCGCGCCGACGTACGCCGCCGCCTCGAGATCGGTGCCGCCGAGCGCCTGATAGGCGCCCATCACCATGCGCGGTCGGAACCGTTTGCCGCCGCGCGTGTTCAGCTCGAGCTCGCGCCAGAGACGCTCGTACTCGGGGCCTAGAGCGGCCGCGCGGGTGGTCGCGAGGGTGAAGAAACGGTCGAGCACCGCGTCGACGTGCGCCTGCCGGCTGGCAGCCGCGGCCAGGCCGGTCGTCTCCACATGAGGCAGACTACCCTCATGCCCTCGGAGCCTGAACAGGTCGTTCTGCTGGCCGATGACGGCACTCCGACGGGGGTCGCGGACAAGCTCTCGGTGCACTCCTCGGACACTCCCCTGCACCTCGCATTCTCCTGTCACGTCTACGACACCGCGGGTCGTGTGCTGGTCACGAGGCGCGCGCTCGGCAAGCTCACCTGGCCCGGCGTCTGGACCAATTCGTTCTGCGGACACCCGTCGCCCGACGAGGACCTGCCCACCGCGATCGCGCGGCGGGCGCACACCGAGCTCGGCATCACGGTGACCGACCTCGAGCTCGTGCTGCCGGACTTCCGGTACCGCGCGGTCGACGCCTCGGGCATCGTCGAGAACGAGATCTGCCCCGTCTACCGCGCGGTCACAGCGGATGCGGTGGACGGCAACCCCGACGAGGTCGCCGAGTGGCGCTGGGTGTCACCGGACTCGTTGCGGTCGGCCGTCGAGGCGACGCCGTTCGCGTTCAGCCCGTGGCTGGGGTGGCAGCTGCAGCAGCTGCCGTGAGCCCGCTGGTGTGGCGGCTCCCGTGGGTCGAGTAGCGCCCGCTCAGGAGCCGGGCGCTCCCGCATCCGTGTCGGTGACATCCGTGCGGTGGAAGTTGAGGAACGACCGCGAGGCGGTCGGCCCACGCTGCCCCTGGTACCGCGACGAGTACTCGCTCGAGCCGTAGGGGCGCTCGGCCGGCGAAGTGAGCCGGAAGAAGCACAGCTGCCCGATCTTCATGCCCGGCCAGAGCTTGATCGGCAGGGTCGCGACGTTGCTGAGCTCGAGCGTCACGTGACCGGAGAATCCTGGGTCGATGAACCCCGCCGTCGAGTGGGTCAGCAGCCCGAGGCGGCCGAGGCTCGACTTGCCCTCGAGTCGCGCCGCGACGTCGTCGGGCAGCGTCACGAGCTCGAAGGTCGACCCGAGCACGAACTCGCCTGGATGCAGGATGAACGGCTCGTCGGGCTTCGCCTCGACCATGCGGGTGAGCTCCGGCTGGTCCTCGGCGGGATCGATGAACGGGTACTTGTGGTTGTCGAACAGCCGGAAGTACCGGTCGAGCCGCACGTCGATGCTCGACGGCTGCACCATCCCGAGTTCGAGGGGCTCGAGCCCGATGCGTCCCTCGTGCAGTTGCGCCTTGATGTCCCTGTCCGAGAGCAGCATGCGCGACAGTCTACGGATGCGGGGGGCCTGGTCGGGCGCGGTGCGACTTCAAGAGGATGTCCGAAGGACGAGTCCTGCGGCGGTGAATGACTGCCGCGGCGGTGTCCGTTGTCCGCGAGGCTCCACCTTCGTCCCCTCAACAGGGCTGGACTTTCCCCAGGTGGTCCCCGCGCGGTTGAGAACCCGGACAGATCGGGCAACGTCGTGCGCGTGCTCGACGAGGTGATCTTCTCCGACCGGGATTCGCGTGGGCTTCGGCGCGCGGCCGAGCGCGGGGAGCTCCGCCGCATCGGCAGAGGCTCCTACGTCGAGGAGAGCGAGTGGGAAGCCGCGCCACTGGAGCGGCGCCATCTGCTGAAAGCCCAAGCGCTCGAGCGCGTGCGGCCGCACGCCGTGTTCTCGCACGAGACCGCTGCGGTGCTCCTGGGGCTACCCGTGTTGGGGCTGCGGCTGGCATCTGTGCACGTGACGAGCCCCTCCGGACGCAGCTCGGGGGACGTGATCGTTCATCGCCGACCTCTCGCCGACGAGGAGGTCGTCACCGTCGGCGGCCTTGCAGTCACGCACCCCCTTCGCACCGTGACCGACATCGCGCTACTGCGCCCGCTGCGTACATCGTTGATCCCCCTGGACCATGCGCTCCGAAGCGGAGCCCTCACCACCGCAGCGCTGCAGGAAACAGCAGCGCTGCTTCGCCACACGCGGGGCGGGCTGCGACTCGACATGGCCTTCGGATCCGCTGACGCTCGCTCGGAGTCTCCGGGGGAGTCCTTGAGCCGCGGCGTCATCATCGAGCTCGGTTTCCCGTTGCCTGAGCTGCAGGTCACCTTCGGGCGCGACCGGGTCGACTTCGACTGGCCGGAATACGAGTTGTGTGGGGAGTTCGACGGCCAGCAGAAGTACAGCCGGTCCCAGTACACCCGTGGTCGCTCTCCGGAACAGATCGTCATCAGCGAGAAGCAACGCGAGGACGGCATCCGTCTTCGCGTCGGGCGACGTTTCGCGAGATGGGACTGGAGCGACGCGCATGGGGTGGTGGGCCTGCGAGACATCCTGCTGCTCGCCGGTCTCCCTCGGGCAAGAAAGAGTGTTGCGGACATCTGGCACCGCCGCGGCGCTCACCCATAGCCGCATGGCTTACGCGACGCGACGGGAGGTGGGCGACCGGGACGGCGAACCACGCGCGACGCACCCCGCGCTCCCCCACCCGCGGAACCGCCGCTAGACTGTTGCGCACCGCCGCAGGGCGGCACGCGAGTGTAGTTCAATGGCAGAACTTCAGCTTCCCAAGCTGATAGCGCGGGTTCGATTCCCGTCACTCGCTCCAAGAGAGCCGTAGCGCTGTTTCACGGGCCGGCCGGGTTACGCTCCCGTCAGGAGGCCCCGTGACCGAGCTCGTGCCGATCCCCGATCCGGGGGTCCCGCTCTGGTTCGGCGAGGCGGGAAGACCCCTCGTCGTCGTGCTGCACGACGCCTACGGACGGCTGCCCGCCATCCACCCCTTCGCCGAGGCCCTTGCCCGGCAGGGGTTCCGGGTGGTCGTGCCCGACCTCTACGACGGGTTCTGCACGATCGACGACGTGACGGCGGCATCCCTCGCCGGCGACCTCGACATCCGTTTCGTCGCCGACACGATCGACGCCCTCATCGAGGACGCCCGCAACGACGGCACGCTGCGGGTCGGCGTCGTGGGGTTCGCGACGGGTGGCAGGCTCGCGCTGCTGCACGCGCAGGGCGGGGCGACGGATGCGGTGGTCGCCTACTACGCGACCCTGCGTCCCGAGGAGCACGGCGTCATCCCCGAGCCCGTGCTGCTGCACTTCGCGGAGGCGGACTCGTGGGAAGAGGGAGCCGATCCCGAGGAGTTCGTGACCCGACTGAAGGATCACGGCACCCCGGTGGTCGAGCACGAGTACCTCGGCACCCGGCGCTCGTTCGCCAACGCGAGCATCCCGGATCGTGTCGATACCCGTGCTGCGGCGCTGGCATTCGCCCGCACGGCGACCTTCCTGCAGCGCGAACTCGACGGCTGAATCGGCCCCCCGCACGAGAATCTGCGGAATATACCCTGTTCTCGGCCCATCCTCAGCAATTTCGCAAGCCCTACCAATCCGATGCCGAGCGGGACTACGAATGGGTTACATGACGGGCGGGCACCGTGTCCGCCGTCCCTGTAGGAGGCATCATCATGACCAAGTCCCCGAACAGGCTGCTGGGAGTTATCTTCGGAGCGGTCTACATTCTCGTCGGCATCCTCGGTTTCACCGTCACCGGTGGCGTCGGATTCGCTGACCAGGAGGGTGGCCTTCTCCTCGGCATCTTCGAGGTGAACCCCTTCCACAACATCGCCCACCTCCTCATCGGCGCGGCGCTGCTCATCGGCGGCCTGTCCAGCGTCCGTGCGGCGAAGGGCATCAACACGGTCGTCGGCGCGGCGTACCTGCTCCTCGGCATCCTCGGTCTCTTCATCACCGACTCGCCGGCGAACATCCTCGCGCTGAACGGCGCGGACAACGTGCTGCACCTCGGCAGCGCGCTGATCCTCCTCGGTGTCGGGCTCGGTGCTGAGCGCGGCGTCCGTACGTCGACCGTCTGATCCAGCAGTAACCAGCAGCAGTAGGGAGAGGGGACGCAATGTCGACGATCACCAGGATGTGGCTGGCCTTTGCCGCACTCGGCACCGGCCTCGTCCACCTGGGACTCGTCGTCGGCTCCCCTCTCCCGCTCGCTGCGCTCTTCGCAGTACTCGGCACGGTCGAGCTCGTCTGGGCCCTGCTGACCTTCTCCCGCGACAGGCTCGTCGCCCCCCGCTGGGTGATCGGCTTCGCCCTCGGCCCCGTGGTCGCCTGGGCCCTCGCCATGATGCTGTCCGCGGTCGTCGACCTCGGACTGCTGACGGATGCGTTGCCGCCCCTTCCGCTGGCGGTCGCCTCCCTGCTCGAGCTCTTCGCCGCCGTGACGGTCGCCCTGGCCGTGCGCCGGGGCCGTGACCTCCGCGCGAAGGGCGAGACTCCGCCCGCCGGGCGCTACCTGCTCGGACTCTTCGCCGGAGCCATCGTGGTCGCCGGCCTCGTGACACCAGCGCTCTCCGCTACGACGGCGGGCCAGTTCGCCCAGCCGCACGGGGAGCACAGCTACGACCTCCCCAGCCACGGCGAGCACTGACCGCCGTCTCGTCGTGCCGGTCGCGGCCCTCCCAGCGGGGCGCGGCCGGCACTCGCGCGTGAGCCCGCGACGAGCGCCCGAAGCGCTCAGGCCTGGATCGCCGGCACCGCCGCCACCCGGGACATGAACCGCCGCACGTCCTCGTCGACGATGATGTCGCTCGGCCGCAGCGGCCGGGTCAGGTACAGCCCCTCGAGGGCTGTGATGCGGCTGAGCGCGACGTAGGTCTGGCCCGGCGCGAAGGTGCGCGGGCCGAGGTCGACGATCGCCCGGTCGTATGTCTTGCCCTGCGACTTGTGGATGGTGACCGCCCACGCCAGCCGCAGGGGGAACTGGGTGAACTCGGCGACGATGTCCTTGCGCAGCTGCTGGGTCGCGGGCGACCAGGTGTAGCGGTACTTCTCCCACACGGAGGGGAACACCTCGACCCGCTCCCCGTCGATCTCGACCCAGACCGTCGTGTCGATCTTCGCGACGGTGCCGATCGTGCCGTTCACCCAGCGCTGGTCGGGGTCGTTGCGCAGGAACATCACCTGGGCGCCCACCTTGAGCTCGAGCTTCTCGTCGGCGGGGAACGCGCGTCCGCCGAAGTCGCCGCTGACCTCCGCCTTCGCGGTCAGCGCCCTGCCCGGGAGGCGAGCGAGCCGCTGGGCGTTGATGCGGTTGACCGTGCCGTTGGTCGTCGCGAGGGTGATCGCGCCGTCCTCCGGCGCCGGTCGGGCTCCGGTCTCGTTCAGGCGCTCCGCGATCTCCGCGGTGACCTGGCCGTGGCGCACGGCGTTGAGCATGAACTTGAACTCGCCCTCGTGCTGGCGGTGGATCGTCGCGAGTTCGACGATGCGCAGGTCGGCCTCCTCCCACACCTTCGCGTCGAAGAACCACATCGAGCGATACCGGTCGCGGAAGTACGCGCGCTCGTCGCCGTCGCCCGGCACGGGTGCCAGCTGCCACGGGTCGCCGAAGAGCACGACCTGCACTCCCCCGAACGGCTCGTCCTTGCGCTGGCGAGCCTGTCGCAGGCTGCGGTCGATCGCGTCGACGAGGTCGGCGTTGACCATCGACACCTCATCGATCACGAGGGTGTCGATCGTGTTGAGCAGCTTCTTGAGCTCGGGCGGCTGGTCGAGGGAGCTGTCGGCGATCACGCCGATCGGCAGCCGGAAGAGGGAGTGGATGGTCTGCCCGCCGACGTTGAGCGCCGCCACCCCGGTGGGTGCGCAGACCACCAGCTGCTTGGAGGTGTGCCACGCGAGATGGTTGAGCAGCGTCGACTTGCCGGTGCCGGCGCGACCGGTGACGAACACGTGGTCGCGGGTGGTCTCGATGGCGGCGAACACCGCCTGCTGTTCGGGAGAGAGCTCGGGACCCACGGCGCCCTCCTCCCGATGCGAGCCGATCGTCGCCGACAACTGTACCCGCGCATCCGTCTGTGGAGAGCCTTCTGCACAGGTTCGCGAGGCCTGCTTAGGATGTGGAAATGCGCCGACTCCTGCTCGTGTGGGGAGCGGCCTTCCTTCTGTTCTTCGGCTCGTTCGCCGGGGTCGTCACCGCCCTGAACGTGATGGTCTACAGCGCGAGCGGCTTCGTCGGCGCGTACCTCGACGCCCTCGCCCGGGAGGATGCAGACAGCGCTCTCGCGTTCTCGGGCGTGCAGCAGGGTCTCGGTCCCGATCCCGCCGATGACCTGCTGTCGGACGCCGCCCTGCGTGGCCTCGACGACATCCGTCTCGTGTCGGACTCCGTCGAGGACGACGGCTCGCACCTGGTGCTCTTCGAGTACACGCTCGAGGGCCAGGTGCATGAGTCGGAGTTCCACGTCGAGCGGTTCGGCACCAGGCTCGGGTTCTTCTCGGCGTGGCGGTTCGTGGAGAGCCCTCTGTCGACGGTGTCGCTCGCGGTGCTACACGACACCCGCTTCACCGTGAACGGGGTCGACCTCGACACCGGGGTCGCACCCAGCGAGGCCTCCCCATACCTCGTGCTCACCCCCGGACTGTACGAGTTCTCACACGAGACCGCGCTGCTCTACGCCGACCCCGTGTCGGTGGCGGTCACCCAGCCCTCCGGTCGGGTGGACGCGCAGCTCGACGTGCGCCCGAACGGCATGTTCGTGAGCAAGGTGCAGCAGAAGGTGGAGCAGCACCTGCAGGACGGCTGTGCGAGCCAGCGCGTGCTGCAGCCCACCGGATGCCCCTTCGGCGAGTTCGTGCAGAACCGCGTGATCTCGGAGCCGGTGTGGACGATCTCCGCGTTCCCCCGGGTGACCCTCGAACCCGGCGAGGATCCCGGGACGTGGCGGGTGCCGCTGACCGGGGCGAGGGCCCACCTCACGGTCGAAGTGCAGTCGCTGTTCGACGGCACCGTGTCGACCCTCGACACCGACGTGCCCTTCGGGGTGCAGTACGTCGTGACGGTGCTGCCCGACGCGGACGTCGTGGTCACTCCGGCCTACTGAGTCAGCGCGGCGAGCGGTCGAGCACCTCGGCGCGGGCGGCGAGCATCTCGTTGTACTCCGTCAGGTCGGCGTCGCCGTCGCGATCGGCCTTGCGGTCGAGGCGCTTGCTCTCCTTGGTGTCGCTCCTGGCCCATCCGATGGCCACCGCGATCGCGAGGGCGAGGGTCGGGATCTCGCCGACGCTCCAGGTGATCGCGCCGCCGCGCTGCTGGTCGGCGAGCGCGTCGACCGGCGGATCCCAGCCCATCGCTCCGTACCAGTCGGCGAGCAGCAGCGACTCCCCGGTGACGAGCGCGAGTCCGAAGAACGCGTGCAGCGCCATCGTGGCGAACAGCACGACGAGACGGATGGGGTAGGCCGGTCGCCCCGGGGACGGATCGACCCCGATGAGCGACTGCACGAAGAGGTAGCCGGTGGCGACGAAGTGGATGATCATCCACTGGTGACCGACGTGGTCGGTCGTCGCCCAGTCGAGCAGCGGCGTGTAGTAGAAGATCCAGAGCGACCCGACGAAGAGCGACGCAGCGACGATCGGGTGGCCGAGCACCGCGAAGTACCGGGAGTGCACGACGAGGAGCAGCCACTCGCGCGGTCCGCGGCTGCCGTCGGTGCGCCGCGCGATCGTGCGGAGCGCGAGCGTGATGGGTGCGCCAGGCACGAGCAGCACGGGCACGACCATGCCGAGGATCATGTGCTCGAGCATGTGCGCCGAGAAGAGGTACTTCTCGTACACGTTGACCCCGCCGCTCGTCGCGTAGAACAGCGTCAGGATGCCGGCCGCCCAGGAGAGCGTGCGCAGCACCGGCCAGCGGTCGCCTCGGCGGTGCAGGCGCCACACGGCGGCAAGGTAGAAGAAGAGCGCGAAACCGCAGACGAGCGTCCAGAGCAGGTCGATATCCCACGACCAGAGGTACCGCTCGAGGGTCGGCTCGGGAGGCAGCGCGCGTCCCGTCAGGAGTTCGGCGGGGGTCGGGTCGGCCTGCTCGGACGCCGACACCTCCTCCTGCGGCGGCGCGGTGCGGGCGAGAGCGGCGGCGACACCCGAAGCGATGCCCATGAAGGCGAGTTCGGCGGTCACGAGCCACCAGAAGAGGCCCGGCTTCCCTGCGATGCGACGGATGACGAACTGACGGTGCAGCGCCCCGAACCCGCCGAGCGCGAGCAGCGCGAGCACCTTGACGATCACGAGGATGCCGTAGTCGGTGGGCAGGGCGTCCGGCGTGCCGAGGCGGATGGCCGCGCTCGCGTAGCCCGAGACGGCGACGACGATGAAGGCGATGAGGGCGAAGCTCGAGTAGCGGGCGACGATGAGCGGGATGCGGTCGCGGTCGATCGTGCCGCGCAGCAGCGCGAGGGTCACGAGGCCGCCCAGCCAGATCGCGGCGAAGACCGTGTGGAGCCAGATCGCGGTGACGGCCGCGTCGTGGCTCTCGGTGCCGCCGGCGTGACCCTGCTGCGAGATCGGGATCATAGCGAGCACGGCGAAGGCGGCGAGGATCAGCACCGCGAGCTGGTTGCGCACCGCGAAGCAGAGCACGGTGAGTGCCGCACCCGCGAGGACGGTCGCGAGCAGCGCGCGGCCGAACTCCTGCTGGCTGAGGAAGGCGGCGAGCACGTCGCCGAAGGACGCGTCGAAGGTGAGCTGCTGACCGGACACGGAGAGGAAGGTGAGGAAGCCGTAGGCGCCCGCCGACACCGTCCACACGGCAGCCCCCGCGGCGGCGATGTCGAGCGCGGCGCCGTACTCCTTCTTCTCCTTCGCGAACGCGAACCCCGCGAGCACGAGCGCGCCGATCGTCGTCGCCATGCCGAGGTTCAGCAGCAGCTTCGACAGGGGGATGCCGAACCGCACCGTCGCGCCCGGGTCGAGCAGGCGCGGCGCGTCCGCACCGCCGCCGAAGGCGAGCCCGGCGAGCGTCGCGAGAAGAGCGACGAGCACGAGCGCGCCAGGTCCGGCGACGCGGACATATCGGTTCACCACATCAGGGTATTCGGAGCGGCTGGGATGAGCAGGGTGGTGGACACCCGTCATCCGCGCGAGCTGTTGGCCGTTCGGCCGCGCACGATGCCGATGAAGGTCTGGATGCGGTCGTCCTCGGCCTCCCGCAACCAGACCAGCGAGATGCCACTGTCCGGGGCATCCGTCACAGGGCGAGCGACCACATCCTTGCGCGAGACGGCCCGAGCGATCGACTGAGGGAGGATCGCGAGCCCCACTCCCGCTGCGACGAGCTCGACCGACGCCGGCTCGGGGGCGAGCAGGGTCTCCCCCGCGAGGTCGTCGAGCGCGAGCTCGTCGAACGCCGCGACCGGGTGGTCCCGCGGGGCGACGACCACGGGGCGTTCGCGGTAGAGCGGGATGGCGTGACGGTCGTCATCCGCCTCGACGTCGCGCAGCAGCGCCATCTGCGCGGTGCCGTCTGCCAGCGCGGCGAGCGCCTCATCCTGCTCCGCCAGCGCGAGCTCGAGCGGCGACCGCGGCATCCGCTCGCGCCAGAGCCGCTCCCACTTGCCCGGGGTGACCCCGAGCACGAACCGCACGACGAAGGGGGCCATGCCTCGACGCTAGCCGCTCCTGCTGGTTGAGTAGAGGCGATGACCGACCAGCTGGCCTGGCCCTATCCCTACGAGCACCTGGCGCCGATCTTCACCGACCGGCTGACCCTGCGACTCTTCGAGCCGGGGGACGTCGACGCGGTGCACGGGTATCAGTCCCGGGAGGACGTGGCGCGCTACGAGCTGTACGAGCCGCGCGAGCGGGACGTCGTCGCCGAGAAGGTCGCCCAGTACGCCAAGAGCACCCGGATCGCGAGGGAGGGCGACTTCCTGCAGCTCGCCGTGGTGCGCACCGAGGACGACGTGCTGGTCGGCGACCTCTACTTCAAGCTCAAGTCGGTCGTGAACCACACCGGCGAGATCGGCTGGACCCTCCACCCCGACCATCAGGGCCACGGCTACGCGACCGAAGCGGCGCGGGCGATGCTCGGGGTGGCCTTCGGCCTGCTCCGACTGCATCGGGTGATCGCGGAACTCGACCCGCGCAACGAGGCGAGCATCCGTCTGTGCCGGCGGCTCGGTATGCGCGAGGAGGCGCACTTCGTCAAGGACCTCTGGTTCAAAGGGGCTTGGGGCGACACCGGCATCTACGCGATCCTGGCCGAGGAGTTCGAGGGCGGCGTTAGGGTGAACGGATGACCGACCCCGAGCCCCGCGAGGACCGCCGCCAGCAGCCGAAGCCTCGGAAGGCGCAGTACCTGTCGCCGCAGACCGCCGCGAAGAAGCTCGGCATCTACCTTCCGGCGGCGCCCGAAGACTTCCAGACCACCCCGATCACCCGCGAAGACCTCGACGCGCTTCAGGCCTCTCCGCCCGAGTGGTTGCAGGTGCTGCGCAAGGAGGGCCCTCATCCGCGCTCGGAGGTGGCCCGCCGACTGGGCGTCACGAACTCCGGGCTCGCGCGCGCCGGAGTGCCCGACGTGCTGACGACGGAGGAGATCCGTCGTCTGAACGACGAGCCGACGGAGGCCCTGCTGGCCGAGCGCCGCAAGGTCGCCGCCGCGGGCGAATAGTCCCGCGCGCTCGCGCCGCCTCCCGTCGACTTGCAGCGAAACGGGGCGATCGGGGCGATCCCGTTGCCGTTCGCTGCACGTCGACGACCCGGCCCCGGAAACGCAAAAGGACGGGGCCCCTTCCGGGATCCCGCCCTCAAGCGTTGCGAAGCCGTACTACTTGACGGCTGCCTTCAGCTTGCTGCCGGCGCTGATCTTCACGCCGTTGCTCGCCGCGATCTCGATGCTCTCACCCGTCTGCGGGTTGCGGCCGGTGCGAGCGGCACGCGCGGTGCGCTCGACAGCGAGCCAACCCGGGATCGAGACCTTGGTGCCCTCGCTCAGGCTCTTGGAGAGCGTCGAGAACAGAGCGTCGAGGACGCCGTTGACGGCGGCCTGGCTCTGGCCGGACTCAGCGGCGACAGCAGCGACGAGCTCGGTACGGTTCAGTGACTTGTCAGCCATGGATGTCCTCCTCGGACTTCGTGCGTTGAGGTGCTCCACCCAGCATGTCAGGCCAGTGGAACCGACAGGAATCTACCAGCTTGACTTGGTGATACCGGGCAACTCTCCGCGGTGTGCCATCTCACGGAAGCGCACACGGGAGATGCCGAACTCGCGGAGGTGGCCGCGGGGACGGCCGTCGATCGCGTCACGGTTGCGGAGGCGGACCGGCGACGCGTTGCGCGGCAGCTTCTGCAGGCCGAGACGAGCGGCCTCGCGGGCCTCGTCGGTGGCGTTCGGGTCGACGAGCGTCTTCTTCAGCTCGGCGCGCTGAGCGGCGTAGCGCTCGACGATGACCTTGCGCTGGTCGTTACGGGCGATCTTGCTCTTCTTGGCCATGTCTAGCGCTCCTCACGGAACTCGACGTGCTTGCGCACGATGGGGTCGTACTTCTTGAGCACGAGACGGTCGGGGTCGTTGCGGCGGTTCTTGCGGGTCACGTAGGTGTACCCGGTGCCGGCGGTCGAGCGGAGCTTGATGATCGGGCGGATGTCCTGCTGCTTGGCCATTAGATCTTCACCCCACGAGCGAGAATGTCCTTGACGACGGACTCGATGCCGCGGGCGTCGATGACCTTGATGCCCTTTGCGGACACGTTGAGCGTCACGTTACGGCGCAGCGAGGGGACGTAGTACGTCTTCTTCTGCACGTTCGGGTCGAAGCGGCGCTTGGTGCGCCGGTGCGAGTGCGAGATGGTGTGTCCGAAACCGGGGACGGCTCCGGTCACCTGGCAGACGGCTGCCATGGTTCCTCCGTAGTTGTCTACCGTAGGGCGATCGCCCTACCCAAGGTCACTTGTCGGCACGCGATGGCCACCGGTTCCGAAGAGGTGGTGGTTGCGTACAAGGGAAGAGCGCGGTGCGCTCAACCGGGCAAGTCTACGCGGATGCTCGGCGGATGCGCAAACGTCGGTGCAACGGGCGCGCAGGCTTGCTGTGACCCGACGCCGGCTAGCGGCGTCGGCGCTGGCGTCGCGGCGAAGGCACGTCGGTGCCTTCGCTTTCAGCTTCAGCGAAACCGCCGCCTAGCGGCGACGGGACTGGCGTCGCGGCGAAGGCACGTCGGTGCCTTCGCTCCTAGCTCCAGCGTCCCAATGCGGAGGCCGCTGCAGGGTGAGGGGCACCCTCGTGCGGCCGTCGCCGTTCATCGCATTGAGCTGCATCTGGGTGAGGAACAGCGCCTCGGCGAGGTCTGCGCCGCGCACGTCCGCGTCGCGGGTGTCGGCCCCGAGCAGGTCGGTGCGGGTCAGCTTCGCTTCCCGCAGATCGGTCGCGAGCATCGAGCCGTTGCGCAGCGAGACGTCGGAGAGGTCGGCGCGCCGCATCCGTCTGCCCGCGAGGTCGCTCTCGGCACGGGTCGAGGCTCGCACCGTCGCCGAGGCCCGCCCCAGCAGCTCGCCGACGCGGCCGCGCCAGAGCGTCACGTCCGTCGCCCGCAGCGACGCGGCGGAGCCTGCGGCCAGCTCGGCGATCTCGTCGTGCAGGGTCGCGGCCTCCGCACTCAGGGCGGGAACCGCATCCGTCACATCGCGCAGGTACCAGAGCAGCTCGTGCAGCTGCCGCACGGTCGGGAACACCTCGAACATCTCGGCGGCGAGCGCCGGGTCCTCGTGCCAGGAGCGCCCCTCGAAGGTGTGCTGGGTCACCTTCTGGCCGGCGCCGAAGCAGTCGTAGACCGTGCAACCCTTCCAACCCTCCTCGCGCAGGCGGGCGTGGATGCCGCAGCTGTAGTCCTGCTGGAGGTTGTGGCACGGCTGGCCGGCCGGCTTGTTCCGGGGGAAGTCGTTCGACTTCACGAGCGAGAGCGCGACGCAGCAGAGGCCGACGCACGAGGAGCAGTCGGCGCGCAGATCCGCGCGAGTGTCGGTCACGCCCGCTTCGCCGAGCATTCCGCGCAATAGCCGAACACGTCGACCACGTGGCTCGCCTCGGTGAAGCCGTGCTCGGCGGCGACGTCCTTCGCCCAGGACTCCACGGCATCCGCCTCGATCTCGACCGCGAGGCCGCAGTTGCGGCAGATGAGGTGGTGGTGGTGCGTGCCGGGAGTGCAGGCGCGGTAGAGCGCCTCGCCCTCCTGCTGCAGGGAGTCGGCCTCGCCCTCGGTGGCGAGGTCGGACAGCGCCCGGTACACGGTGGCCAGGCCGATCGGCGAGCCCTGTTCGCGCAGGCTCGAGTGCAGCGCCTGTGCGCTCACGAAGCCCTCGGAGCCGCCGAGCGCTTCGCGCACAGCCTCCCGCTGCCAGGTGTTCCTCTTCATCGTGCCTTCAAGGGTAGTTCGCGCAGAGCCTTGACGCCCGCGACGGCGAGGAAGACGGCCGCTGCGACGAGCGCGATGGTGCCGCCGGCGCTGATCGACAGGGTGCGCGACAGCAGCACTCCGGCGACCGCGATGGCGGCGCCGAGCACGGGCGCGACCAGGAAGACGGCGGATGCGGACGGCACGATCAGTCGCGCTGTCGCCGCCGGCGCCACCAGCAGGGCGATCGCCAGGATCGACCCGATGGCGGGCATGATCGTCACGACCGCCGCGGTGATGAGGGTCAGCGTGAGCACCTCGGCGGCGAGCGGCGAGAACCCTGCCGCGCGGTACCCCTCGGGGTCGAAGCTCGAGAACACGAGCCGTCGGCCGGCGATGGCGAGCACGACAGCGGATGCGGCGAGCACCGCCACGGTGAGGAGCACCTGCGCGTCGTCGACCGTGAGGATCGACCCGACGAGGAACGAGTCGACCCGGATGGGGAGTGACGGGAAGAGAGAGGACAGCACGACGCCCGCGGCGAAGCCCGCCGTCAGCACGACACCGGCCGCGACCTGCGCGCCCTGTCCCTTCACGCGGGTGATGAGCGCCATGAGCCCGACGAGCACGAGCCCCGCGGCCGCGGCGCCGAGCACCACGTGCACCCCGAGGATCGCGGCGACGACCGCGCCGGGGAAGGTCGCGTGGGTGAGCGCCGTAGTGAAGAACGCGCGGCGGCGCAGCACGACGAGAGTTCCGACCAGCCCGGCGAGCGCGCCGGCGGCGACCGCTTCGGCGAGGGCGCGGGCGAGGAAGCCGTTCATGCCCGCCTCCGTCGCACCGCGGTGACCGCGAGCAGCGCGAGGTACAGCGCGACGAGCACGACCGCGACGGTCCCTCCCGCGGCGACCGGCGCCCCGAGGTCGATCGAGAGCGTGTAGGAGAGCGCGAGCCCGAGCCAGCCCGGCAGCACGGCGACGGCGATCGCCAGCGGGAACAGCAGCCAGAGGCGGCCGGTCATCAGCCGGGCGGCGGCCCCGGGGATGAGGATGAGGCCGAGCGCGAGCAGGTTGCCGACCGCACTCGAGGCGATGACCACGAGCACCGCGATCGCGACGGCGAGCACCAGGTCGATGCCGAGCGTGCGGTAGCCGGCGGCGCGCGCGCCCTGCTCGTCGAAGGCCCGGAACAGCTGCTCCTTCGCGGTGAGGCCGACGGCCAGCAGTGCCGCGGCGCTCGCGGCAGAGGCGACCAGCACATCCGTCGTCGTCACCGTCAGCAGCCGGCCGAACAGCAGCTCCTGCAGCTGGCCGGCGTAGTCCTCCTGCTGCGACACCAGCACGACGCCCAGGCCGAAGAGCGCCGTGAAGACCACCGCGATCGCCGAGTCCGAGCCGATGCCCCGTCGGGAGATCAGCGTCAGCACGACGGCGGCGACCACCGCCGCGGCGAGCGCGCCGGGCAGGAGGGCGTCGCGCCCACCGGCGACGAAGCCGATCACGAGGCCGGGGAAGACCGCGTGCACGAGCCCGTCGCTCACGAACTCGAGCGATCGCAGCGACACGAACACCCCGATCACGCCCGCCGCGACGCCGAGCACGAGCAGCACGAGCAGCGGACGCTGCATGAACGGCAGCGCGAACGGCGCCACGAGCACGTCGTACACGCTCAGTGTCCGTCGTGCGGGTCGACGAGCTCCGCATTCACCCGTTCGAGGTTGTCGAGCGAGAGAACCTCGGGCGTCGGGCCGAACGCGATCTGCTCGCCGTGCAGCAGCAGCGAGTACTCGCACGACGTGCGGGCGAGCTCCAGGTCGTGGGTCGAGACGACGACAGCGACACCGTCGCTCTTCAGCCGGTCGATCGTCGCGAGCAGAGCCTTGCGGTTGGTGGCGTCGAGCCCGTTGAACGGCTCGTCGAGCAGCAGGATCCGCGGCTCGCTCACGAGCGCCCTGGCCAGCAGGATGCGCTGCTGCTGACCGCCGGACAGCCGTCCGAAGGGAGCGCGGGCCAGTCGCGTGAGTCCGACCGTCTCGAGGGCGGCGTCCACCGCGCGGCGGTCGGCCGGGCTCGCCCAGCGGAACCAGCCCATCCGCCGGTAGCGCCCCATCATCACGACCTGCCGTGCCGAGACGGGGAAGTCGGGATCGAGGCTGCCGCTCTGGGGGACGTAGCCGATCGACGGGCGCGTGCTCGCGGCATCCGTCGAGCCCAGCACCGTGAGGGCGCCGCCCGTCAGCGGCACGAG
This sequence comes from Microbacteriaceae bacterium, assembly GCA_031177985.1. GTDB lineage: Bacteria > Actinomycetota > Actinomycetes > Actinomycetales > Microbacteriaceae > JAPSJW01. The sequence goes on from JAPSJW010000001.1 coordinate 203,735, forward strand.
GCCGAGGATGCCCTTGAGCAGCGTCGACTTGCCTGCGCCGTTGGGTCCGATGAGGGCGAGGGCCGCGCCGGGCGGCAGTTCGGCGGTGAGGCCGTGCACCGCCGGGGTCGCGCGACGGTACGCGAAGGTCGCGTCGGCGAGGGAGAGGGCGGGGGAGGCCACCGGCCTATTCTGACAACTCGGCGGGAGGCGCGGTCGCCTCGGCGCCCCAGGAGTCGAGCAGCACCGTCACGTTGTGCGCCTGGCTGGCGAGGTAGGTGGCTCCGTCGCTGTCCGCGGGCCCGAGCGAATCGCCGTACAGAGCGTCCTCTCCGGCGTACACCTCGACGCCGGCTTCGGCGGCGATCGTCTCGGCGGCCGCGGGCGACAGCGACGCCTCCGAGAACACCGCCTTGGCACCTGTCTCGCGGATAGCGGCGACGAGCTCCTCGATGTCGGTCGCGCTCACCTCGGCGTTGTCGTCGAAGCTCGGGATGACCGCCCCGACGTAGGTGATGCCGAACGCCTCGATGAAGTAGCCGAACGCGTCGTGATTGGTGACGAGCAGGCGCTCGTCGGCCGGCACGGAATCGATGTTCTCGTGAGCCCAGGTGTCGAGCGCCTCGAGCTTCGCGAGGTAGTCGTCGCCGTTCGCTTCGATCGCTTCTGCGTCATCCGCCTCTGCTGCCAGGCCGGCGACGATGTTCTCGACCATGTGCTCGGCGTTGTGGGGGTCGGTCCAGATGTGCGGGTCGCCTTCAGGGTGCTCGTGGGCCTCCTCGCCCTCTGCGTGCTCCTCCTCGGCGTGCTCGTCCGCGTGCTCCTCCTCGGCAGCGAGCTCGTCCGCGTGCTCCTCCTCGGCCGCGTGCTCGTCCTCCGCGTGGGCGTGCTCGCCCTCGTGCGCCTCGATGCCCTCGCTCGCGTCGATCGTGACGCCCGCGAACCCGGAGGCCTCCACCGCGTCGTCGAGCCACTCCTCGAGCCCGAGCCCGTTGATCACGAGCACGTCGGCCTCGGCGAGCGCCGACAGGTCGGCCGGGCTCGGGTCGTAGTCGTGCGCGCTCTGGTTCGGCTGGATCAACTGCGTCACCTCACCCGCGTCGCCCACGATGTTGCGCGTGAAGTCGGCGATCTGCGTGGTGGTCGCTACCACCGAGAGCCCGGCGTCAGCATCCGCAGGAGGCGTCGCCGCGCATCCGGTCAACACGAGAGCGGATGCCCCGAGCAGGGCGGGCAGGGCGAATGTGCGCATGAGGAGCTTTCCGAGTCGACGATGCCGGCTTTCGCCGACCCCGGAACGCTACGCCCGATGATAATGATTGTCAAAAGCGATTCGACTGGGCTGCCTCGATCGGGGGCGGCCCCCACCTTCTCTGAGCCGGCGACTGCGGTCACGGCGACGCTGCACCTGATGCCCGAGGAGGGAGTACCGCGTTACGCCCTCGCGAGCGCGGTCGTGTCAGTGAGGAGAGTCACTGACCAGCTTCAGTCCCACGATGCAGGCCACCAAGCCGAGGAGCAGGAGCACCTTCACGATCGTCACGGATTCGGCCCCGGTGATCATCGCGTAGGCCACTGTGAGAGTCGCGCCGATCCCCACCCAGACGGCGTAACCAGTACCCGTCGGGATCTCGCGGAGAGCATATGCCAGGCCGGCCATGCTCAGCAGTAGGCCGATGACGAAAACGATCGTGGGGGCCGGCTTGCGGAACCCTTCCGACGCGCCGAGCGCGGAGGCCCAGACAGCCTCCAGAACGCCCGAGATCACGAGAACAACCCACGACAACATGACGACTCCATCGGCCAGTCTTGTCGCGTTCCGGGTACTGATCCCTCGTCCGGGAGCCGGTCAGGCTCTCCTCAAATGATGTCACACAGAGGAACGGGTACTGGCGGGCGGAGATCGCGTTCCGCCAGAGTGCGATTGCTCCCGAGCCGTGGGCGTGTGGCGCGCCACGCCGGATTCGGCAGCTCCACTCGTCGTTTTCCGCCATCCGCGGGTCGGATTAGTGCGAGTGAGTCGGAAAACGTGCGTGTCGCGGTGCGGTTCCCGCGTGTCGGCGACGCCGGCTCGCCGGTCTGGGTCGCCAGGATGAGCCGTCCGGACAGGAACGAGCGCCGCGGCGGTGTCCCGTGTCCGTAGCCCTCATCCTCGTGACCGCGGCGCCGGGCACCCCGTGCCGCGGAGCGCCTCCGCTCAGTCGAGCAGGAGGGCCGGCTCCTCGAGGATCGCCGCGACGTCCGCGAGGAAGCGGCTCGCCACATCCCCGTCGACCACGCGGTGGTCGAAGCTCGCGCCGACCGTCGTGACGTAACGCGGGCGCACTTCGCCGTCGACGACCCAGGGCTTCTGCTTGATCGTGCCGAGCGCCACGATCGAGACCTCGCCCGGGTTGAGGATCGGCGTGCCGGTGTCCATGCCGAACGATCCGAGGTTGGTGATCGTGATCGTCCCGTTCGCCATGTCGGCGGGGGTCGTCTTGCCGTCGCGGGCCGTGATGGTGAGCTGCTCCAGGGCCTGGGCGAGCTGCAGCATCGACATGTCCTGCGCGTCCTTGACGTTCGGCACGATGAGGCCGCGAGGCGTCGCCGCGGCGATGCCGAGGTTCACGTAGTGATGCACCGTGATCTCCTTCTCGGTGAAGGAGCTATTCACGGTCGGGTTGCGGCGCACCGCCCAGATGATCGCCTTCGCCATGATGAGCAGCGGCGACACCCGCACGCCGGCGAAGTCGGGGGAGTTCTTCAGTCGCTTGACGAACTCCATCGTGCGGGTCGCGTCGACGTCGACGAAGACGCTGACGTGCGGTGCGGTGAAGGCGCTGCGGGTCATCGCCGAGGCGATCGCCTTGCGCACGCCCTTGACCGGGATGATCTCCTCGCGTCCGCCCGACCACTCGGGGGCTCCGACGTTGCGGAACACGCTCACCTGCTGCGCCTGCCGGATGACGTCCTCGCGCGTGATCTCGCCCGCGAGCCCGGTGGGGGTGAGCGTCGCGAGGTCGATGCCGAGGTCCTTCGCGAGCTTGCGGATCGGCGGCTTCGCGATCACCGGGGAGGCGTGGGCAGCGGGCACCGAGGCCGGCCGCGGAGCGGGCGCGGGAGCCTGCACCGAGGGAGCGGCGGACGCCGGAGCCGCAGCGGATGCGGGAGCGGGCGCCGCGGCAGCCGCGGGAGCCGACGCCGCCCGGCGGCGGCGGGTGGCGCCGTGGCCGCCCTTCGTGCCGTAGCCGACGAGCACCGCGCCGGATCCTCCTGACTCGTGGCCGTGCTCGCTCTGGCCTCCGCGGTTGCGGTCGGCGGGAGCCGGAGCCGCGGGCGGCGCGACGGCCTCCTGCGGGGCAGGTGCCGCAGGGGCGTCATCCGTGCTGGGGCTGAGCGGCGCGCCCGAGGAATCGACGGCGATGATCGGCTTGCCGACCTCGACGGTCTCGCCCTCCTCGGCCAGGAGCTTCGTGACCGTGCCGGCGAACGGGCTGGGCAGCTCGACGAGCGACTTCGCCGTCTCGATCTCGACGATCACCTGGTTGACCGTGATGGTATCGCCGGGCTTCACGCGCCACGACACGATCTCGGCCTCGGTGAGACCCTCGCCGACGTCAGGGAGAGGGAACTCCGATGCGGTCATCGTTACTCCTAGTGGTTCGGCGGTGTCGGGGTCGTCAGTACGCGAGGGCGCGGTCGACGGCCTCCAGCACGCGGTCGGCGTCGGGCAGGTACACCGACTCGAGCTTCGCGGGCGGGAACGGGGTGTCGAAGCCGGTGACCCGCAGCACGGGCGACTCGAGCGAGTAGAAGGCGCGCTCGGTCACGGTCGCGGCGATCTCGGAGGCGACCGAGACGAAGCCGGGCGCCTCCTGCGCGACCACGAGCCGGCCGGTCTTGCGCACGCTGGCGAGGATCGGCTCCCAGTCGATGGGCGAGATGGAGCGCAGGTCGAGCACCTCGATGCTCGTGCCCTCCTCGGCGGCGATGTCGGCCGCCTGCAGCAGCGTCGTCACCATCGCGCCGTGGCCGATCACGGTGACCTCGCTGCCCTCGCGGGCGACGGCGGTCGCGTGCAGCGGCAGCGGGTTGCGCTCGACGTCGACCTCGCCGCGCGGCCAGTAACGGCTCTTCGGCTCGAAGAACATGACCGGGTCGTTGGAGGCGATCGACTCCTGAATCATCCAGTAGGCGTCGTTCGGGGTGCTGGGGCTGACGACGCGGAGGCCCGCGGTGTGTGCGAAGTACGCCTCCGGGCTCTCCTGGTGGTGCTCCACGGCGCCGATGTGGCCGCCGTAGGGCACCCGGATCACGATCGGCATCGAGAGCGCGCCCTCGTGGCGGAAGGTGAGCTTCGCGAGCTGGGAGGTGATCTGGTCGAAGCCGGGGTAGATGAAGCCCTCGAACTGGATCTCGCAGACCGGCCGGTACCCGCGCATCGCGAGACCGATCGCGGTGCCGATGATCCCCGACTCGGCGAGCGGGGTGTCGAGCACCCTGCCCGTGCCGAACTCGGCCGACAGCCCCTCCGTGACCCGGAAGACACCGCCCAGCGGGCCGATGTCCTCGCCCATGAGCAGCACCTTCGGGTCGTCCTGCATCGCCTTGCGCAGCCCGGCGTTGATGGCCTTGCTCAGCGGCATCGTCTCGATGCTCATGCGTCGCTCCCGAAGCTCGCCTCGTACTGCGCGAGCCACTCGCGCTGCTCGTCGATCCGCGGATGCGGCTCGCTGTACACGTTCTGGAAGATGAACTCGTTGGGCGGCGGAACCACCTCGAGTGTGCGCTTGCGGGTGTCGGCTGCGACATCCGCCGCCTCCTCGGCGAGCTCCGCGAAGAACGCGTCGTCTGCGCCGAGCGAGCGCAGGTAGGTCTCGAAGCGGGCGATCGGGTCGCGCTCCTGCCAGAACTGCACCTCGGCGTTCGTGCGGTACTTGGTCGGGTCGTCGCTCGACGTGTGCGCACCCATCCGGTAGGTGAGGGCCTCGATGAACCGGGGGCCTCCGCCGACCCGGGTCTCGTCGAGGTTCTTGCGGCTGACCGCGTAGCTCGCGAGCACGTCGTTGCCGTCGATCTGCACACCCGGGATGCCGAAGCCCGACGGGCGCAGGTACAGGGGCACGGGCGACTGGCGGGTCACCGGCACCGAGATCGCCCAGTGGTTGTTCTGGAGGAAGAACAGCTGCGAGGTCTGGTAGCTCGCGGCGAAGATGAGCGCCTCGCTGACGTCGCCCTGGCTCGTGGCGCCGTCGCCGAAGTACACGACGGTCGCGATGTCCTTGTCGAGGTCGCCGGTGCCGCTCGCTCCGTCGAACTTCACACCCATCGCGTAGCCCGTGGCGTGCAGGGTCTGCGAGCCGATCACGAGCGTGTAGATGTGCAGGTTGTTGTGCTCGGCCGGGTTCCAGCCGCCGTGGGTGACGCCTCGCATCATGCGGATGATGTCGACGGGGTCCACACCGCGGATGCGGGCGATCACGTGCTCGCGGTAGGCGGGGAAGATGTGGTCCTGAGGCCGGGTGGCGAACGCCGAGCCGACCTGCGCCGCCTCCTGCCCGAGGCTCGGCACCCAGAGCGCCATCTGCCCCTGCCGCTGCAGGTTGGTGGCCTCCATGTCGAAGGCGCGGATGACGACCATCTGACGGTGGAACTCGCGCAGCTGATCGTCGGTGAGCTCGTCGATGTACTGGCGGTACTCGGCTCCCGCGTCGCTGTCGACGAGCGACCCCTCCGGAGAGAGCAGCTGGATAGTGGCCGCTGTGTACGACATGGGCTCCACTCTATTGTCCGTCCGGTAACGGACTTTCAGCGGTTCGGGACAACCGAGGACGCCGCCGCTAGGAGCTTAGCCACAGCCTGCTCCTCTCCGATGCTCACCCGGATGCCGTCAGGGTGGAAGGCGCGCACCACGATTCCGTGCTCGTCGAAGACCTCGGCGACGGATGCGGTGGCCGCCCCGGTGGGGAGCCAGACGAAGTTGCCCTGCGGCTCGGGCACCTCCCAACCCTGCTCGACGAGGGCCTTCCACACCCGGTCGCGGCGCTCCGTCAGCTCCCGCACTCGCTCGAGAAGTCGGGCCTCGTGATCGAGGGAGACGAGAGCCGCCCGTTCCGCCGGCTCGATGACCGAGAGCGGGATGGCGGAGGAGCGCGCGGCGTCCATGACGTACTCGGGACCCACGGCATAGCCGACCCGCAGCCCGGCGAGTCCGTAGGCCTTGCTGAAGGTGCGCAGCACGACGAGGTTCGGGTAACGGCCGAGCTGCTGCTCCCCGCGCACGGCGTCGGGGTCGGTGACGAACTCGGAGTACGCCTCGTCGAGCAGCACGAGCACGTCGTCGGGGACGGCCGCCATGAAGCGCTCGAACTCCTCCGTCGTCACGACCGTGCTCGTGGGGTTGTTGGGCGAGCACACGATCACCGCGCGGGTGCGGTCGGTCACGGCGCGAGCCATGGCGTCGAGGTCGTGCCGCTCGCCCGGGCCGTTCGGCACGGTGACGCTCGTGGCTCCCGCCACCGTCACGAGCCCCGGGTACGCCTCGAAGCTGCGCCACGCGTACACGACCTCGTCTCCGGCTCCCGCTGCGGCGCTGATCAGCTGCGCGAGCACGGAGACGCTCCCCGCGCCGACCTGCACCTGGCCGGGGGCGATGCCGAAGCGATCGGCGATCCGCTCGCGCAGTCGGGTCGCCGCCGCATCCGGGTAGCGGTTGATGCTGCTGCCGGCGATGGCCTCGAGCACCTCGGGCAGCGGCTCGAAGGGGTTCTCGTTGGACGACAGCTTCCACGCGTCGGCGGAGGCCGGCTTGCCCTGCCGGTAGGCGGGCAGTCCCGCGATCTCAGGGCGGAGCCGCACGGGGCGCGCGCCCGAACCGGTCTCGTCACTGCTCGGCTGCACGCGCCCAGCCTAATTGCGGCCGCATGCCGTGAGCGGCATAGTGAACCCATGGGCAAATTCCTGCTCCGCCTGCTGATCAACGCGGTTGCGCTGTGGCTGACGGACCTCATCCTCGGCGGCGTCTCGGTCGTGCCGTACGAGCGGGATGACGCCCTCGCCTCGGTGCTCACATTCCTGCTGGTGGCGTTCATCTTCGGCGTCGTCAACGGGGTGATCGGCAACCTCATCCGCATCGTCGCCTTCCCGATCTACATCCTCACGCTCGGGCTGATCGCCCTGATCGTGAATGGCCTGCTGCTTCTCCTCGTCGCCGGCATCTCCGACCTCCTCGGGTTCGGCCTGCAGGTCGACGGGTTCTGGTGGGGAGTGCTCGGCGCCGTCGTGCTCGGCCTGCTGAGCTGGCTCATCGGCATCCTGCTGCGGCCCATCACCAAGCCGCGCTGACCGCTCACTGCTGCTCGTCGCGCTCGGCGCGGTAGGTGGAGCTCGACGCGAGCGTCTTCCCCTGGCCCACCTGATCGAGCCTCGCGGCGACGTCGGTGACGAGCGGGGAGTCGGCCTGGTCGGCGAGCGCGGCGGTCTCGCGATACTGGTCGAGCTGGTGGGCGGGGAAGACGTGATCGCTCTGCGCGCCCTCGCCGGCGAGCGCCGCGCGCTCGACGAGCACGATCGAGTCGTCCCGATGCAGCCCGCCGACGGCGGGCACGATGTCGTCGGCGTGCTCCATCGCCAGCACGGGGTAGTCGCCCTGCACCGGCTGCGCCGTGGGCGCCCCGAGCGTCACGACGCCCTGGGTGTTGTACGAGCCGCTCTCGGCGAGCTGCATGGCGACATGGCCGCCCTGTGAGTAGCCGGTGAAGACCACGGGGCTGTCGCCGACGCCCTCGGCCGCCATCGCCTCCTCGACGGCCTCGAGGGAGCCGGCGGGGAGGCCGCTCAGCCCGGTCATGTTGCTCGTCAGGTCGAACGGCTCGTCGCCCGCCTGAGGCGCGAAGTCGACGGTGCCGCCGATGTAGACCTCGAACGACTCGTTCCCGCTCTCGTCGACGTACCGGTCGATGCGGATCTGCGGGCCTCCGGGGGTCGACGGAGGCACGCGCGCCGCGCGCTCGGCGAAACCGGTCGGCGGCGCGACCTCGCGACCGAGGGCCGGGATGCTGCGGCTGACGAGGCTCGAGGTCACCGGACCGTCCTTGAAGAGGCCGAACAGCTGCCCGAGCGCGGTCACCGCCGCGGCGGAGCTCGTGGTGCCGAGCAGCCCCAGCCCGGTGTCGCCCAGCAGGTAGTGCAATGGGAACGGCACCTTGCCCGCGCCGGCGATGGCGTCGTCCGCACCCGACGCCGCCATCCGGATCAGGGTGATGACGTACGGGTCGGAGAGCAGCTGCTTGTTCTGCTGGAGCCACTCGGCGAGCGCCTTGCGATCGAGTTCCGCGAGGTGGGGGAGGAGCAGCGACTTCAGCCAGTAGCCGCCGGCCAGATTGGCGCCGACGATGAGAGCGAGCGGAAGCAGGAGTCCCGCGCCGTAGCCGAGCAGGCTCACGACCCTGCGCGCGGCGGCCTCGGCACTGGACTCGACATCGCCGTAGGCCTTGGCCGCCGCGGCGAGCCAGCCGCTCAGCTGCAACGAGAATGCGCGGAGGCTGCCCACCTCGTGGGCGGCCTCCCGCATCCGCTGCTCGGCCGTGGCGGCGCTCATCGGAGCGTCGATCGCGATCAGCCCCTTGTCGCGCACCAGGCCATCCGCTGACTCGAGCTCGCGGACGACGCCTGCGAGCTCCGCCGCGAGGCGCTCGAGTGACAGCCGCTCGCCGGTGAGCTCGTCGGGAGCGACGGTCGTGACGCCGCCTCCTGAGACGACCAGCCCGTCAGCCACGGTCGTCGAGGGTCGCGAGCGCCCGCGTGGTCTGCGCCGCCGCGTCGAGCACCAGGGCTGCCGCGGCGTCGAGCCCGTCGAGCAGCGACGTGCGGCGCTGCGCATAGGCGTCGCTGGCTCTCCCCGTCCAGGTGCCGGCGTCCCAGGTGGACGCGTAGTCCCGCCTGGCCTGCTCGAGACGCCTCGCCGCGGCCGCGAGCTGCGAACGCTGCGCCTCGAGGCCGCTCACCACCATCTGCTCCAGCTGACCCATCCGCCCCTCCTTTCGGCACCATCCTCGGGAGGCGACGGCCCGCTGTGAGGCGCGTCGCCGCATCCGTGCACGGGTACGGGGTGTGGAGGAGCAGTCGAGGCGGGACAATGGGTGCCATGACCTTCGCGCGGACCTTCGACCCGGCCGCGCTGTTCCGCATCTGCTTCGTCTGCACCGGCAACATCTGCCGCTCGCCGATGGCAGAGTCGGTCTTCCGCGCGCTCGTGCGGAACGCCGGCCTCGAGTCGGCCATCTCGATCACCTCTGCTGCGACCGGGGACTGGCACGTGGGGGAGCGGGCCGACTCGCGCACCCTCGACGCCCTGACGGCCCGCGGCTACGACGGCGCCGCCCACCGCGCGCGCCAGTTCGACCCGGCCTGGTTCGCCGACCTCGACCTCGTCGTCGTGTTCGACCGCAGCCAGGAGCGCATCGTCAAGACCTGGGCGACGACCGAAGAGGACCGCAGCAAGGTGCACCTGCTGCTCTCCTTCGACAAGGATCAGGCGCCGCTCGTCGACGTGCCCGACCCGTACTATTCGGATGCGGCGCTCTTCGACCAGGTGCTCGGCATGATCGAGCGGGCCTCGGTCGCCCTCTTCCGCCAGATCACCCCCGGAATCCGACAGGGAGCCTCATGAGTCCTCTTCCCGTGCAGCCGCTCAGCCCGCTCGACGGGCGCTACCGACCCGCGGTGAGCGAGCTGGGGGAGTTCCTGTCGGAGGCCGGGCTCAACCGGGCCCGCGTGCAGGTCGAGGTCGAGTGGCTGATCTACCTCACCGATCGGGAGCTGTTCGGGTCGCGCAAGCTCGACGCCCAGCAGCACCGCGCCCTACGCGCGCTCGTGGCGGACTTCGGGCAGGCCGAGATCGATGAGCTCGCCACCCTCGAGGCGACCACCAGGCACGACGTGAAGGCGGTCGAGTACCTGGTGCGGCGCAGGCTCGCCGACCTCGGGCTCACCGATGTCGCCGAGCTCACCCACTTCGCCTGCACGAGCGAGGACATCAACAACCTCTCCTACGCGCTCACGGTCAGCGCCGCCGTGCGCGAGGTCTGGCTGCCCCGGTTCCGCACCGTCGTCGACGCCCTGCGGGAGCGCGCCCTCGCCCACCGCGACGACGCGATGCTCGCCCGCACCCACGGTCAGCCCGCGACGCCCACGACGATGGGTAAGGAGTTCGCGGTCTTCGTGCACCGCCTCGAGCGAGTGCTGCAGCAGATCGAGTCCTCGGAGTACCTCGGCAAGTTCAGCGGGGCGACCGGCACCTTCAGCGCCCACCTCGTCGCCGGGCCCGACCTAGACTGGCCGGCCATCTCGCGCGAGTTCGTGACCTCGCTGGGGCTCGACTGGAATCCGCTCACCACGCAGATCGAGTCGCACGACTGGCAGGTCGAGCTGTTCGGCCGCATCGCGCACGCCAACCGCATCCTGCACAACCTCGCGACGGATGCCTGGACCTACATCTCGATCGGCTACTTCAGCCAGATCCCGCAGGCGGGGGCGACCGGGTCGTCGACGATGCCGCACAAGATCAATCCCATCCGCTTCGAGAACGCGGAGGCGAACCTCGAGCTCTCGAGCGCCCTGCTCGACGCCCTGTCGTCGACGCTCGTGACGAGCCGGCTGCAGCGCGACCTCACCGATTCGACGACCCAGCGCAACATCGGCGTCGCGCTCGGCCACTCGCTGCTCGCCCTCGACAACCTCGCGAAGGGCCTCGGTGAGATCTCGGTCGACACCGCACGCCTGGCCGACGACCTCGACGCCAACTGGGAGGTGCTCGGCGAGGCGATCCAGACGGTCATCCGCGCCGAGGTCACCGCCGGCCGCAGCTCCATCGCCGACCCGTACGCGCTGCTGAAGGAGCTGACCCGCGGACGCCGGGTCACCCGCGACGAGCTGGTGCAGTTCGTCGACGGGCTCGACATCGGCGACGAGGCGAAGGCCCGCCTGCGGGAGCTGACCCCCGCGACCTACACCGGTCTCGCATCGGAGCTCGTCGACCTGCTGTAGTCCGCGACCGAGGCCCTAGTGCCCGCGGTCCTGCTCGTCGAGATCGAGGCGCTCGTCGTCATCCGGCTTCTGCGTCAGGGCGAGCATCGCCACGACGACCAGGACGACGATGAAGACGACGCCGGTCGAGATGACGGATGCGCCGAAGTGGCGGGTGCTCATCAGGATGATCAGTCCGGCGAACAGCGCGAGTCCGGCGGAGAAGAGCACGAGTTCCGCCGGGCGGGTCCGATCGCGTCGACTGGGCTGGTTCATGATTCGGCCGCCTTCCTAGCGTCGCGCTCGGCCCAGAGCAGCGAGAGCGCGCTGATGCCGAGGAAGACCGCGACCAGCGCCGCGTAGGCACCGAGCACGCCCACGACGACGACGGATGCGGTCAGCTCGCCCTGCACCCGCTCGATCCCGCCGAACGACTGCCTCAGATCCGGGGGGATGACGAGCGTCACGACGGCGAGCAGGACGGTGATAGCGCCGATGAACGTCCAGTCCCTGGCTGCGGCGTGTTGGCGCCGGTACCGGAGCCCCGCGTAGAGCTCGAGAATGCCCGTGACGGCGGCCCATCCGCTGAGCAGGAAGACGAGGTAGGGCAGGCCGCCCTGGGGCACGAACGCTGCGGCGGCGCCGACCAGGAGCGACACGGCGGCGATCGCGACGAACGGACCTCGGGCCTCGGGCCGGCGAGCGGCGGAGGCGAGGTGCGAGAGCCCCGACAGCAGAGCGAGGGTGGCGAGCGCGAGCAGACCGACGGTCGCCGAGTGGTTCGCCGTGAAGGTGATGCCGAGGGCGACGATCGCGGCGACGATGGTGCGCCCGAGGGGGAGGAGCCAGTAGCGCGTCGGTGCGGGTACCGACTCCGCGCGTGCGGGGGCCGCGGAGTCGTTCGTCATAGGGGGTCAGTCTACGCGGGGCGGCTGCGAGCATCCGGGGGGTCGGAGCGGCACCGCTCGAGCACATACCTGCACGCGTGTAGGTAGACTTCCGCGGAAGCCAGCCGGGGAGGAAGGTTCGACCGTGCCCGAGTCGACACCCCGTCGCACCCAGGCAGAGCGTCGTGCCGCCACGCGAGCGGCGCTGCTGGAGGCTGCCGCCCGCGGCCTGTCGAGCCACGGCTATGCGAACCTAGCCCTCGAGCGGGTGGCTCGGGACGCCGGCTACAGCCGGGGAGCTCTGTATCACCTGTTCGCCGACAAGGAGGAGCTCGCGCTCGCGGTCGTCGACTGGGTGAGCGAACTGTGGGACTCCGAGGTGCTTCAGCCCGCGCGCGCCGAGGGGGAGCCTCTGACCTCCCTCCTCTCGATGGCGCGTGGACATGCGCGGCTCTGCCGCCACGACGTGGCGAGGGTGATGCTCACTCTGGAGGTCGAGTTCACCGGGCAGGATCATCCGGTCGGCAGCGCTATCGCAGCCGTCGTCGAGCAGCTCGAGTCGGAGATCGCTGAACTCATCGCCGCTGGGCGCCGCAACGGATCCATCCCCCCTGGTCCCCCTCAGCGGCTGACCGCGGCGGCGTTCATGGGTGTCCTGGAATCCATCGGGATCGCCCTCGCGGGGCAGGCCCCGCACGATGTCGAGCTCATGGAGCGTGCGGCCCGGGGCGTGCTCGGCATCGCGCCCGCGACGGACGCTGGCGCTCCGACCGGCGACTGATCGTCCACACCCCTCCCGCAGGCTGACGCGCTCCGCGCCACTCGGCGCTTGATCCCTGCCTGCCTCTTGAAAACATACGTACACGGTTGTATGTTAACTGCGACGACGGGGTCATCGGAGAGAGATCAGTCGATCGGAGAACACCATGACCAGATGGGCAGGATGGCTCATCGTCGCCTACGGCACGGCGCACACCCTCGCCGCGCTCTTCGCTCTGGGCGCCGCGCAGCACGTGGCAGCGTGGCTCAGCGGAGACCTGTGGACGGCGAGCCTCGTCGACATGACGCCGGCGATGAGCGCGTACTGGCTCAGCGTGAACAGCTTCGGGCCGCCACTCGTGCTGCTCGGCGCGACCGTGCTGTGGCTGCACCGTCGGGGGATCGCCCCTCCGCCATTCATTCCCTGGGCCTTGGGTGCCTGGGTGGTGGTAGGCGTCGTGCTGGCGGGTCCCGGCGTCGGACAGGACCTGATCCTGGTCGTCGCCGTAGGCCTGCTGCTCGCGTCGCGACACCGCTCGAACACGCGCCGCGGCGAGACGGTCGTGTCCTCGTGACGCGATCGATGAACCCGCGGTGGTCCAGCGCTGACCTCGATGCGCGTTCCTTGGCGTGCACGACGGGAGGGATCGTCGTCGGCGCGCGGTCGCTCGTCGACGATCGCACCTCGACGGAGCAGGTCATCGCCATCATCGCGCGGGTGCGGCGCAGACCCGAGAGATTCGCCCTGAGACTGGCCCTCGGAATACTGGCCTGGGTCGCCGGCCGGAGCGGAAGCCAGTCCGCCGAGGCGGTGGAACTGCGTCGGCGAGCCGAGCACCTCGCGACGCAGCATCAGAACGCCCCGCTGGAGCGCGTCGCCGTGTTCGGAAGCCCCCTCATCTGAGCATGAAGGCCGACCCCGCGAACCTGCCGGCCAGCCCCTCGCGTGCTGCCATCCGGAGCAGACGCCGAGTCGTCAGGCCCGGCCTCGACAGACGACCGGAGGCCGTCGTGGCCATGTTCGACCGGGTCGCCCCGCGCTACGACCTGCTCAACCTGCTGATGAGCGGAGGACTCGTGTCGCGCTGGAGACGCGCCGCCACCGCGGCGGTCGCGCCGCGTCCGGGACTCGACGTGCTCGACGTCGCCGCGGGCACGGGAGCCTCCTCCCTGCCCCTCGCCGAGGCCGGCGCCCGAGTCGTGGCGTCGGATCCGTCGACGGGGATGCTCGAGGTCGGCCGTCGGCGTCATCCGCAGCTCGTCTTCGCGCGAGCAGACGCCCTTCGCCTGCCGTTCGCCGATGCGAGCTTCGATGTCGTCGCGATCTCGTTCGGGCTCCGCAATATCGGTGATCCGGAGCGCGCGCTGCGGGAGATGGCCAGGGTCTGCCGACCGGGCGGCCGACTGGTGGTCTGCGAGTTCTCGACGCCCACGTCGCGGCTGATCCGGCTGGGCCACCGGGTCGTCGTCACGGTGCTTCTGCCGAGCCTCGGCAGGCTCGCCTCATCCGACCCGCCCGCCTACCGCTATCTGGCCGACACCGTGCTGGCCTGGCCCGACCAGCGGCGACTCGCCGGCCTCATCGCCGGGTGCGGCTGGAGCGACGTCGCGCACCGCAGCCTCAGCGGCGGCATCGTTGCGCTGCACCGCGCCACCCGGCCGGCTCGATAAGCACCCGCGAGGACCGGTCTGTAGGGCATTCGAGACTCACAGCTGCGGGCGGATGGGTGGCGATCGTCGGCACGGTCGTCCACCTCTCGCTGACGCCGATCGCCCACGCCGATGCCTGGAGCCGGATCGTCTCCGCCGGCTGGTTGCGGACGGTCGCGCTGCAGCCCCGTGAGGAGAACCTCAGGGCCGCCGAGGCCTTCTGGAGCACTCCGGCCAGCTTCGCGGTGCCGCTGTTCCTGCTCGGGGTGGTCGCGGTCCATTCGGCGAGGGAAGGGCGCGTGATGCCGCGCGTGACGGGCTGGGTTCTCATCCCGTGGGGGGTGCTCTGCGTGAGCCTGGCACCGGTGTCGGGCGCCTGGGCGTTCATCCTCATCGGCGGCCTGTTCCTCGCCGACCGGTCGAGGGGCGAACCGAGAACCTCGTCCCGCGGAACCGACTGAGCTGCCGGCGGGAACCGCTCGCGTCAGGACGGCTCCCGCCACCCGTGCGCCCGCTGCGGCAGCTGGGTCGCGAGCTTGCCGCCGCTCACGTCGACGAGGGTGCCGGTGATGTAGCCCGCTTGATCGGACGCGAGGAAGCGGACGAGGTCGGCGACGTCAGCGGGGTCGCCCCAGCGCCGCAGGGTCAGGGTGTCGAGCAGCACCTGCTGCTGTTCGACGGGCAGCTGCTCGAAGTCGTTCATGGCCGTGGGGATCATGCCGGGGGCGTAGGCGTTGACGGTGATGTTCCACGGTCCGAGCTCGCCGGCGAGCGTGCGGGTGAAGCTGACGACCGCGGCCTTGGAGGCGGCGTAGGCCGCCTGTCCCACGCTCGGCATGATCGCGGCGAACGACGCGGCGTTGATGATGCGGCCGCGCCCCCGCCGTTTCATCGCGGAGATGACGGCCCGCGACATCCGGAAGACGCCTCCCACGTTGATGTCGAAGCAGCGGTCCCAGGCATCCTCGTCCATCTCGTCGACCGCGCCCGTGACGTTGACGCCTGCGTTGTTGACGAGCACGTCGATGCCGCCGAAGCGCTCCTCGACGTCCGCAGCGATCGCGCGCAGCCGGCCTGCGTCACGGACGTCGGCCTCGTAGGCCGCTCCATCGAGGACCTCGCCGTACTCCTCGAGCTCGGGGCTCGGCAAATCCACCGCGACGACCACGGCACCCTCGGCGCGGAAGGCCTCCGCGATGACGTGACCGATGCCGCGGGCGGCTCCGGTCACGATCACCACCCGGCCGGTGAGATCGATGTGCACGGTTCCTCCTCGTCGCGGACAGCTCTACTCTTCACCCATGACGGCACGAGCATCCAGTCCGCTGTGGATCACGGGAGCGGGGAGCGGTATCGGCAGGGCCGTCGCCGTGGCGGTGGCGCCTGGGTCCCGGGTCGCCGTGAGCGGGCGACGCGGGGACGCGCTCGAGGAGACCGCGGCGCTCGTCCGTGATGCGGGCGGCGAGGCCCTCGTGCTGCCCCTGGACGTCGCAGATCGGGAGGCCGTCGCGGAGGCCGCACAACGCATCCGCGACAAGTGGGGTCCGGCATTGCGCCTGGTGATCGCCGCAGGAGTGAACACGCCCGATCGCTCATGGCAGCGGCTGAGCATGGCCGAGTTCGAGTCGATCGTCGCGACGAACCTCACCGGAGTCGCATCCGTGATCGACGCGGCGCTGCCCGACATGCGCGACGCCGGCGACGGTGTCGTCGTGGTCGTCTCCTCTTACGCGGGCTGGCGCACGTCGGCCTCGCCCGGCGTCGCCTACTCGGCGAGCAAACGGGCGCTCGGCCCGCTCGTCGCGATCCTCAACGAGGAGGAGGCAGCGCACGGCATCCGTGCGACGCTCGTCTGCCCCGGCGACGTGAACAGCGATTTTCTCGCGCAGCGTCCCGTCGTGCCCGACGCCGACGCACGAGAGCGGATGCTGACCCCGGACGACGTCGCCCGCACCATCCGCTTCGTCCTGGAGAGCCCCCCGCACGTCGTCATCGACGAGCTGGTCGTCTCACCGGTATCGCAGCGCAGCTGACGCTGCGACAGCGATCAGCCTCCCGGCGGCAGGTCGACGAAGCGCGAGAAGTGACCGTGGAAGCCGACGGTGACGGTCGCGGTCGGGCCGTTGCGGTGCTTCGCGACGATGAAGTCGGCCTCGCCCTGGCGCGGGCTGTCGGGCTCGTAGGCGGCTTCGCGGTGGAGCAGGATCACCATGTCGGCGTCCTGCTCGATCGAGCCCGACTCGCGCAGGTCGCTCAGCGCCGGGCGCTTGTCGGCGCGCTGCTCGGGGCCACGGTTCAGCTGAGAGATCGCGATGACGGGCACGGCGAGCTCCTTCGCGAGCAGCTTGAGCGCTCGCGAGAACTCGCTGACCTCCTGCTGGCGCGATTCGACCCGCTTGCCGCTCGTCATGAGCTGCAGGTAGTCGATGATGACCATCTTGAGCCCCACGCGCTGCTTGAGCCTGCGGCACTTCGCCCGGATCTCGACGAGGGTCATGTTGGGGCTGTCGTCGATGTACAGAGGAGCGTCGTTGATGCGCCCGCGAGTCTGCGCGATCGTCGTCCAGTCCTGGCTGTGCACGGTGCCTTTGCGCATCGACTGCAGCGGCACGGCGGTCTCGGCCGAGAGCAGGCGCATCGCGATCTCGCTGCGCCCCATCTCGAGCGAGAAGATGATCGTGGGCATGTCGTGCTTGATGGCCGCGGCCCTCGCGAAGTCGAGGCCCAGCGTCGACTTTCCGATCGCGGGACGTGCGGCGAGGATGATGAGCTGGCCGGGGTGCAGGCCGTTGGTGAGCTGATCGAGCTCGGCGAATCCGGTCGGCACGCCGACCATCTGCCCGTCGCGACCCTTCGCGGCCTCGATCTCGTCGATCGCGGTCGTGACGGCATCGGTGAGCGGCACGTAGTCCTCGGCCTCGACGCCGCCGGTGACGCCGTAGATCTCGGCCTGGGCGTTGTTGACGAGGTCTACGACCTCGCCCTCGCTCGCATAGCCCATCTGCACGATCCGGGTGCCTGCCTCGACCAGGCGGCGCAGCACGGCCTTCTCGGCGACGATGTTGGCGTAGAACCCGGCGTTGGCGGCCGTCGGCACGAGCGAGGTGAGCGTGTGCAGGTACTCCGCGCCGCCCGCCCGCGACAGGTCGCCGTTCTTGGTCAGCTCGTCGGTGACGGCGATGACATCGGTCGGCTCTCCGTGCGAGTACAGCGTGAGGATCGCGTCGAAGATGATCTCGTGCTTGGGCAGGTAGAAGTCGATGCCTCGCACGGCCTCGATGACGTCCGCGACGGCGTCCTTGCTGAGCAGCATGCCGCCCACGGTCGACTGCTCCGCGAGCAGGTCGTGCGGAGGAACCCGGTCGGAGCGGTCGCCTCGCGTGGGCTGGTCTCCAGGACCCCCCAGATACGCAAGCGACATCCCGACTCCCTTCCCGTCTGATGGCACAACGAATAGACCCAGCCGACGACATCGGATGCGCGCATCAGCGGGTCTCCCGCCCCGGGCCGGCGGGTCGGTCACACCATAGGGAGCCGGACAGGCAGGCCACAACTCGCCCTGTGGACAACGCTGTGGGAACTGTGCGCGAAACGCCGGGTGTCGTGTGAACAGCCTGTGGACGGCCCTGTGTGAAACCGGTGGGATGTTTCGCTGATACCGGCTCTCACCGGGTTTTTTTCATTCCACACCATGTGTGGGGAAATCGACCTTCATTGCCGGTTGAGGGTTGTCGGAATCGATTGCCCACCTGTGCATAGAAGGGTGGACAGAACGACGAAAGGGCGATAACACCGGGGCAGGCCCCGGCGCTATCGCCCTGTTCGAAGGGTGCTACTTCGCGGCGACGACCTGCAGAGAGATCGTCGCGATGATGTCGTCGCGCAGACGCACGGTGGCCTCGTGGTCACCGGTCGTCTTGATGGGCGTCGAGATCTCGATCTTGCGCTTGTCGATCTGGCCGACACCGGCCGCCGCGACCGCGTCTGCCACGTCGGAGGTCTTGACCGAGCCGAAGAGGCGTCCGCCCTGGCCCGCCTTGACGACGAGCTTGACGGTGGTCGCCTGCAGGCGCAGCTTGAGGTCCTGGGCGTCCTCGATCGTGGCGTGCTCGCGCGCGGTGCGCGCGGCCTTGATCGATTCGACCTGCTTCTCGCCGCCACGCGTCCACGGCACGGCGAAGCCCTGCGGGACGAGGTAGTTGCGCGCGTAGCCGTTCTTGACGTCGACGACGTCACCGGGAGCGCCGAGACCCGAGACCTCCTGGGTCAGGATGAGCTTGGACATGACGCCTCCTAGCGGCCCGAGCCCGCGTACGGGAGGAGGGCCATCTCACGCGCGTTCTTGACCGCGCGGGCGATGAGCCGCTGCTCCTGCACCGAGACACCGGTGATACGGCGGGCGCGGATCTTGCCGCGCTCCGAGATGAATTTGCGCAGGGTTGCGACGTCCTTGTAGTCGATCACGCCGACCTTGATGGACTTCGCCGGAGCGGCGTTCTTGCCGTCCTTGCCCTTGCGGATCGGCTTGCGGCGGTCGCCGCTGCTCTTTCCAGCCATGGGGTTTCCTTCTGATGAGTTCTGGGACGCCTAGAAGGGCGTCTCGTCTGCGTAGTTGCCGGGGGTGTTCCAGACATCGCCGGAGGCGGGAGCGGATGCCGCCCACGGCTCTTCCTGTGCCTGGCCACCCTGGTTGCCGCCGCGGTATGCGCCGCCGCCGCCGCCCTGACCGCCTCCGCCGCCCGAGGATGCCCGGGTGACCTGAGCGGTCGCGTAGCGCAGCGACGGTCCGATCTCGTCGACCTCGAGCTCGATGCTCGTGCGGTTGTTGCCGTCCTTGTCCTGGTAGCTGCGCTGACGGAGGCGACCCTGCGCGATGACGCGGCTCCCCTTGGTCAGCGAGCCGGCGACGTGTTCGGCGAAGTCGCGCCAGACGCTCGCGCGGAGGAACAGCGCTTCGCCGTCCTTCCACTCGTTGCTCTGGCGGTCGAGCGTGCGGGGCGTCGAGGCGATGGTGAAGTTCGCGACGGCGACACCGTTCTGCGTGTAGCGCAGCTCGGGGTCGGCAGTGAGGTTGCCGACGACGGTGATGACGGTTTCGCCGGCCACGTTACTTCTCCGTCGCCGTAGCGGCAGCCGACGCGGTGGCGACCTTGCGGGCCTCCTTGCGAGCGGACTTGGCGTCGGCCTCGGCCGTGATCTTCGCCGTGCGGGCGACGGCCTCTTCGGCACGCAGCACCTTGGTGCGCATGACGGCCTCGCTGAGCTTGAGCTGACGGTCGAGCTCGATCGTCGCGGCGCTGGTGGCGGTCAACTGAACGACGGCGTAGATGCCCTCGGTCTTCTTGTTGATCTCGTAGGCGAGGCGACGACGTCCCCAGATGTCGACGTTGTCGACGCTGCCACCATCGTTGCGGATGACGTTGAGGAACTTGTCGAGGCTGGGAGCCACGGTGCGCTCATCGATCTCAGGATCGAGGATCACCATGAGTTCGTACTGGTGCGTCACTAACCCACCTCCTTCGGACTGAACGGTCGCAGACGGTCTGCGACAGGAGGTTATTGACGTGCGTCCGATGCAACTGGTGCACGGACAACCGCCACAGTCTAGTCGGGATCGGGCCCGGCACTCAAGACGGCACTTCCGGCGAGCTCAGCGATCGCGCTCGGAGTCCCACCACTGGCGCAGCCGCCGCTCCGCCTCCTCCGGCCCGAGCGGCCCCTCGTCCAGCCGCACCTCGAGCAGGTGCCGGTAGGCACGGCCGACCTCTGGCCCCGGCTTCAGGTCGAGGATGCGCATGATGGCCTCGCCGTCGAGGTCGGGCCTGATCGCCGCGAGCTCCTCCTCCTCGGCGAGCTTCTCGATTCGCTGCTCGAGGTCGTCGTAGGCGAACGAGAGCCGGTCGGCCTTGCGCCGATTGCGCGTCGTGACGTCGGCCCTCGTGAGGATGTGCAGCCGGGGGAGCAGCGCGCCGGCGTCGCGGGCGTAGCGGCGCACGGCCGAGTCGCTCCAGCCGGCATCCGCGTAGCCGAAGAACCGCAGGTGCAGCTCGATGAGTCGCGCGACCTCGCGCACCGTCTCGTTGTCGTAGCGCAGGGCACGGAGCCGCTTGGCCGCCATCTTCGACCCGACGACGTCGTGGTGGTGGAAGCTGACGGCCCCGCCCGGCTCGATCCTGCGGGTCGAGGGCTTGCCGATGTCGTGCAGCAGGGCGGTGAGGCGCATCACGAGGTCGCGGCGGCGCCCGAGATAGTGCTCCTCGAGCTCGATGGCCTGGCGCAGCACGGTGAGCGAGTGCTCGTAGACGTCCTTGTGATGCGCGTGCTCGTCGATCTCCAGCCTCAGCGCGGGCACCTCGGGAAGCACATGCTCGGCGAGCCCGGTGTCGACGAGCAGACGGATGCCTTCGACCGGGTCGTCGGCCAGCAGCAGCTTCGCGATCTCCTCGCCCACCCGCTCCGCCGAGACGATCCCGATGCGGTCGGCGAGCGCCGCCATCGCCTCGCGGGTGCCCTCCTCGACCCGGAAACCGAGCTGGGCGGAGAAGCGCGCTGCGCGCAGCATCCGCAGCGGGTCGTCGCCGAACGACACCGCCGGTTCGATCGGGGTGCGCAGCGTTCCGGTCACGAGATCCTCGACGCCGCCCGACGGGTCGACGAGCTTGAGCTCGGGCACCCGCAGGGCCATCGCGTTGACGGTGAAGTCGCGCCGCACCAGGTCGCCCTCGAGGCTGTCGCCGAACTCGACGACCGGTTTCCGGGTCTCGCCGTCGTAAGCGTCGCTGCGATACGTCGTGATCTCGACGGTGTGCTCGCCGATGCGCGCCCCGATAGTGCCGAACGCGCGGCCGATGTCCCACTGCGCATCGGAGACCGGCCGCACGATCCTCAGGATCTCGTCGGGCCGGGCGTCGGTGGTCAGATCGAAGTCGGTCGCCTGTCGGCCGAGGAACGCGTCGCGCACCGGACCGCCGACCAGCGAGAGCTCGTGCCCGGCGTCCGCGAAGGCGGCGGCGAGCACGTCGATCGGAGCAGCGGAGGCGATCGCCTCGAGCCGCTGGAGGGCCGAGACGACGCTTTCCATGCCCTCAAGCTTGGCACAGCGCTAGGTGAGCTCCCCCTGCTCGAGCCCGCCCAGCATCCGTCTGGCGGCCTGCCGCACGATGGCGCTGTAGGTCGGGTAGGCGAAGGGCACCCGCGCGAGCTCGGCGACCGTCATGGCGCCGCTCATCGCCATGACGACGAGGTGCACGACGTCCATCGCGTTCTCGCCGACCACGTGCGCACCGAGGATGCGATGGGCTTCCTCGTCGGCGACGAGCGTGAGGAACCCCTCCGCGCGGCCGTCGAGCACGGCGCGGTCGAGGCGGTCGTAGGGCACGGTCGTGGTGCGGTAGCGGATGCCGTCGGCGTCCAGCTGCTCGGGCGTCGGGCCCACCCCGGCGTAGTCCGGGTCGGTGAAGCCGCCTGCGGGCACGAGACGGGTCCGCGCGGACTCCTCTCCCGTGACCGCGAGGGTGGCGACGGCCTCGCCCTCCTCCTCTGCCATCTGCACGAGCATGTCGGTGCCGTCCGCATCGCCGAGCACGAAGATGTGCGGCTGGGAGGTGCGGCCGCGCGGGTCCGCGGCGAGCCAGCCGCGATTGCGCTCGAGCCCGGCGGCATCCGGATCGAGGTGCTCGAGGTTGGCGGGCCAGCCGGTCGCCATCACGACGAGGTCGGCGCCGACGGCGTGCACCTCGCCGCCTGCCTTGTACCGCAGCACCTTGCCGCGCTCGTCGAGCTCGATCCGCTCGACCCCCTCGATGCCGGGGCGCACGGTGACACCGGTCCGCTCAAAGGCGGCCTGCACAGCCGAGGAGATGGACGCGTCGGAGGCGGGCAGGATGCGGGGGGCGGCATCGAGCAGAGTGACCTCGCTGCCGAGCGACGAGAACACGGTCGCGAGCTGCGCTCCCGTGTTCCCCGCCCCGACGATCGCCACCCGCTCGGGGAACTCGGGCACGTCGAGCACGTGCTCGGGCACGATCGTGTGCTCGACGCCGTCGATCGGCAGCACCCGCGAGTGGCCGCCGACCGCGACCAGGATCGTGGACGCGGTGATCCGCCGGCCCGACTCGAGCTCGACCGTGTGCGGGTCGATGAACCGGGCAGCCCCTTCGTGCACGAGCTCGATGCCCGCTTCGGCGAAGAGCTCGGCCGGATACTTGATCTCGCGCACCTGCTCGACGGTGGCTCGCACCCGCTCGACGAGCGCCGGCCAGTCGATGCGGCGCACGGTGTCGACGACGCCGATCCGACGGGCGAGCTCCGCGTCGCGCAGCAGCCGCGCGGTGCGGGCGAGCACCCGCGTCGGCACACAGCCGGTGTTGAGGCAGGTGCCGCCGACGCGGTCGCGCTCGACGAGGGTCACCCGGGAGCCGAGCCGTGCGGCGGTGAGCGCCGCGGCGACACCCCCCGGGCCGGCGCCGAGGACGAGCAGGTCGGGATCGGGGGAAGCAGCCACGAAGCCAGTCTCGACGCGCGCACGCGCCGAGGCAATGCGCGGCCGGCCCGCAGGTGCCCGTCGCTAGACTGCCTGCCATGCCGGCCGCGCCGTACCGCGGAGCCGGCCGCCTCCCATGAAGCTCCTGACCTCCCTCGCCGCCATCGCGCTCGCCGTGGCGCCGGTCGCCCTTCCCGCGGCCGCGTCGCCGGTGTCCGCCGCGACCTCGGCGGACGGCATCGAGGTCACGGTCGTTCCGTCCTCCGCTGGGGTGCTGGGGCCGGACCAGGATCTCGTTGCCCGGGTGACCGTCAGCAACGAGGGGACCCAGCCCGTGCGAGCGGCGTCGACCGAGCTCTCGCTGGGCAACGGCACCGTGCGCACCGCGAGCGAGGTCACCGAGTGGCTGACCCCGGGTGACGACGACGATCCCGATCTGGGGGGAGGGCTCGCTTCCGCCACGCTGCCGGACGTGCCCGCGGGGGCCAGCCGCACCGTCGAGCTGACCGTGCCCGCGGCGAACCTGCCGCAGCTGGCGGCCGGCGCTCATCCGCTGGCCGTGCGCGTGCTGGCAGGCGGTTCGGAGCTGGCCCAGGCGCGCAGCGTCGTCGTCTGGGCTCCCGAGGCGACCCTCTCACCGGTGCGGGTCGTGTTCGCTGCGGCGCTGAGCACGCCCGCCACCGAGACCGGGATCATCGCTGCGAGCGATCTGGAGCTCTACACGAGTGATCGCGGGCTGCTCACCCGCCAGCTCGACGCCCTCGTGGGCACCCCTGTCGCGATCGGCGTCGATCCGATGATCCTCGCCTCCATCCGGCTGCTGGGGGATTCCGCGCCGGCATCCGCGCTCGAGTGGCTGGAGCGCCTCGAGGCAGCGCCGAACGAGACGTTCCCGCTCGCCTACGCCGACACCGACGTCGCCGCAGCCCTGCAGGCCGGGAGGCTGAGCGGCCGCACGTATCTCCCCGCCCCCGAGTCGTTCGCGCACCTGCTCGACCCGGCGGACTTCCCGCAGGGAGAGGAGGTCGCCGAGGAGGACGAGCCCGCCGACGGGCCGGTCATCACCGCGACTCCCACTCCGACTCCGACTCCGACTCCCACTCCGAGCGTCGATCCCACCGCACCCCTGGAGACCGACCTCCCGACGACCGAGGAGCTGCTCGCCTTCGATTACACCGTCGACACGATCGCCTGGCCCGCGGAGGGCATGGTCGAGACCGCCGATGTGGCGGCTCTCGCAGGGTCGGGCCTCACGCCCATCGTGGGTTCGGACAACGTCGTGCGCGGCGGCGGCTCATCGAGCGGCGCCGCCGCCGTGGTCGGCGAGTCGCCGGTACTCATCGCCGACGCCGATGTCTCCGCCCTCGTGCGGGAAGCCGCGCTCGCCCCCGACTCGGCGGCCTACCAGGATGCGATGGCGCGTCTCTCCGGCTCGCTCGCCGCCGTCGCGCAGGGGTCGACCGGCGACGGCACGGTGGTGCTCGCGACGATGAGCAGAGGCTGGCCGCTCTCGACGTACCGGCTCGGTCAGGTCGCGGATGGGGTCGACCGCCTCGACCAGGCGGACGCCGGGACGCTGTCGGATGCTCTGGGCGCTCAGAGCGAGGCCGTCACCGTCATCGACAGCCCGAATCCCCCGGAGAAGCTGCAGCGCATCTCGGGGATGATCGACTCCGAGGCTCAGGATGCGACCTTCGCCACGGTGGCCAACGACCCGAGCCGCATCACCGCGGATCGGCGGCTCCAGGTGCTCGGTCTGCTCGGGCAGGCCTGGAACCCGTCCCCTGACACGTGGGCGACCGCGGTGGACCGGTTCCTGGTCGCGGGAGTCGACCTCCGCAGCTCCGTGCAGCT
Source organism: Microbacteriaceae bacterium (assembly GCA_031177985.1). Taxonomy (GTDB): domain Bacteria; phylum Actinomycetota; class Actinomycetes; order Actinomycetales; family Microbacteriaceae; genus JAPSJW01. The sequence continues at coordinate 228,353 of JAPSJW010000001.1, forward strand.
GCTCGAGTCGAGCGACATCAACCTGTTCGCCGACCGCTCCTTCATCTACATCTCCGTCGAGAACCGGCTGGACCAGCCCGTCACGGCATTCGTGTCGGTGACGGCGCAGACCGCGCTCGTGCGCATCGAGCAGCAGCGGGTGGAAGTGCAGATCGAGCCGGGCGGCGGCAACCGGGCGCAGATCCCGGTCGAGTCGCTCTCGAACGGCACGGTGCAGCTGCGGATCGAGCTCTCGAGCGCCACCGGCGCCGCGATCGGGTCGCCGACCTTCGCCGAGATCAGCGTCAACGCCGGCTGGGAGGGGCCCATCACGACGACGCTGATCGTCGTGGTCGCCGGCCTCTTCGGGCTCGGGCTGTACCGCGACATCCGCAAGCGGCTGCGCGCTCGAGCCGAGCCGGGGGAAACCGGTGAGTAGGCGGCCCGCGGGCGGCCTCGGCCGCGCCGCCGCGCGACTCGCCTCGGGGACGGTCGTCTCGCGCATGCTCGGCTTCGTCAACGCGCTCGTGCTGGCGCAGACGCTCGGCAGCGTCGGCCTCGGCGTCGACGCCTTCTCGCTCGCCAATCAGCTGCCGAACAACATCTTCCAGATCGTCGCGGGCGGGCTGATGAGCGCGGTGCTCGTGCCGCAGATTGTGAAGGCGGGCCTCGCCTCGGACGGCGGCCAGGCGTTCGTCAACAAGCTCGTCACCCTCGGCACGACCGTGTTCCTCGGGGTCGGCGCCGTCGCGACCCTGGCCGCACCGCTCATCGTCGCGCTCTACTCGCAGCTGTCTCCCGGATCCGCCGACCGCGGGTTCGGCGCCGATCAGCTCGCACTCGCGACCGCGTTCGCGTACTGGTGCCTGCCGCAGGTGTTCTTCTACGCCGTCTACAGCCTCGTCGGGGAGGTGCTCAACGCCCGAGGTGTGTTCGGCCCGTTCACCTGGGCGCCCGTCGTCAACAACATCGTCGCCATCGCGGGACTGCTTCTCTTCGGCGCGCTCTTCGGCACGGGCCTCGGCCAGGCGACGGCCGACACCTGGCAGCCCGAGATGATCGCCGTCCTCGCGGGCACGGCGACCCTCGGAGTCGCGCTGCAGGCGATCACGCTGCTGTTCTTCTGGCGACGCACCGGTCTCGGGTTCCGTCCCGACTTCCGCTGGCGCGGCGTCGGACTGGCCGCCACCGGACGCGCCGCATCCTGGACCTTCGGCATGGTGCTCGTGAATCAGCTCGCCGGCATCGTGCAGGTGAACGTCGCGATTCGCGCCTCGGGCGACGACCCGTCGGTGCGAGCGCTCGCGGTCACCTGGCTCATCGTGATCCTGCCGCACTCGATCGTGACGCTCTCGATCGTCACGGCGTTCTATCCGCGCATCAGCCTGCACGCCCGCGACGGCGACCTGCCGTCGCTGCGCAGGGACCTGTCGACGACGGTGCGCACCGTGGCGGTCGTGCTCGTCTTCGCGAGCGCAGGTCTGATCGCGTTGGCCTATCCATTCAGTGCCGTCTTCACCCAGAGACCCGCGGCCAACTTCGGCGAGGTCGCCGCCGTCGCGTGGGTGCTCATCGCCTACCTCGCCGGTCTCGTGCCGTTCAGCATCCTCTTCGTGCTGCAGCGCACCTTCTACGCCCTCGACGAGCCGCGCATCCCGTTCTGGAGCCAGGTGTTCCAGTCGACCCTCTTCGTGCTCGGGGCGATCCTCGTGTCGATGCAGCCGAGCTCCTCGATCGCCGTCGGCATCGCCCTCGTGACCTCCCTCGCCTCCCTCGCCCAGCTCGGGTTCGTCGCCCTCATCCTGCGGCGTCGCATCGGCGGCCTCGACGGGCGGCGGCTGCTCGTCACCATCGGGCGCTCACTGGTGGCCGCGGTTCCCGCTTTCGCCGCCGGGCTCGCCGCCGTGTGGGCGCTCGGCGCCTTCGAGCCGGGCGGGTTCGCCGTCTCGGGCGTCGGTCCGGCTGCGCTGGCGATCCTCGCGGCGGGAACGGTCATGGGGCTGGTCTACCTGGGCGGGCTGGTGGCCCTGCGCAGCCCCGAGCTGCGCGAACTGGCCGCCCCCATTCTCGGTCGACGCGGTCGCTGACGGGTCGGCCGCCGATCCTCCTCTGGTGCGGAATACCACGCGCCTAGGATGAGTTGAACCGGGCAGATCACCGGAAACCAGGAGGGATCCGTGCGCAAGGTCATCATCATCGGCTCCGGCCCCGCGGGGTACACCGCCGCCATCTACGCGGCGCGTGCCGACCTCAAGCCCCTGCTCATCGCGAGCTCCGTCGAGTTCGGCGGCGAGCTCATGAAGACGACCGAGGTGGAGAACTACCCCGGCTTCCCCGAGGGCATCCTCGGCCCCGACCTCATGGTCAAGATGCAGGAGCAGGCCGAGCGTTTCGGCACGGAGATCGTCTACGACGACGTCGTGTCGCTCGAGCTCTCCGGCGCCGTCAAGAAGGTCACCCTCGGCAACGGCGACGTGCACGAGGCTCTGTCGATCATCTACGCGACCGGCTCCGCCTATCGCAAGCTCGGACTCGAGGACGAGACGCGGCTGAGCGGCTACGGCATCTCGTGGTGCGCCACCTGCGACGGCGCCTTCTTCCGCCAGAAGACGATCGCGGTCGTCGGCGGCGGCGACTCGGCGATGGAGGAGGCGAGCTTCCTCACGAAGTTCGCCGACAAGGTGTACGTCATCCACCGCTCCGCGCAGCTGAGGGCCTCCAAGGTCATGCAGGAGCGTGCGCTCGCGAACCCGAAGATCGAGTTCCTCTACAACAAGCGTGTCGAGCACATCTACGGCGCCGAGCTCGTGCAGGGCGTCGGCCTCGTCGACACCGTCGACGGCAGCGAGAGCACCCTCGACGTGAGCGGCCTGTTCATCGCGATCGGCTCCGACCCGCGCACCCACCTCGTGCACGGCCAGCTGGAGCTCACCGAGCACGGCACGATCGCGGTCGACGGCCGCAGCTCCCGCACCAGCATCCCGGGTGTCTTCGCCGCGGGGGACGTGCTCGACCCGACCTACCGCCAGGCGGTCACCGCCGCCGGATCCGGCACGGTCGCGGCCCTCGACGCGGAGCACTACCTCGCCGCGCTGCCGGCCGAGGTGCTCGCACAGGCCGACGAGGCCGTTCCCGTCAGCGTCTGACCCAGACCCCAACCTGAGCCGCCCCGGCGGCCACACGGAGAAGAAGGAGAGCGATGTCCCTCGCTAAGGATGTGACCGACGCGACGTTCGAGCAGGAAGTGCTCAACTCGCCCGACACGATCATGGTCGACTTCTGGGCGGAGTGGTGCGGCCCGTGTCGCGCCGTCTCGCCGATCCTCGACAAGATCGCCGAGGAGAACGCCGACAAGATCAAGATCGTCAAGCTCAACGTCGACGACAACCCGCAGACCGCGATGAAGTACCAGATCACGTCGATCCCGGCGATGAAGGTGTACCGCGGCGGCGAGGTCGTGAAGACGGTCATCGGCGCGAAGCCCAAGCCCGCCCTCGAGGCGGACCTGGCCGAGTTCCTGGCGTAGTCCCACCGGTCGCCCGCGCTCCGCGGCGATCTCCCCGGAAGGCCCGTCGATCCGCGTGATCGGCGGGCCTTCCGCATCCGGTCGATATCCTTGAGTGCATCCCTACGAACGGATGACGCATGACCACCCGCGGCAACAACCTCGACCCCTGGTACGACTCCTACGCCGAGCGCACCGCCGGCCTCAGCGTCTCCGAGGTGCGAGCCCTCTTCGCCGTCGCGTCCCGCCCCGAGGTGGTCTCGCTGGCGGGCGGCATGCCGTATGTCTCCGCACTGCCCCGAGAGCTCGTGACCGGCGCGGTCGAGCGGGTCATGCGCGACTCCGGCCCCGCCGCCCTGCAGTACGGCGGAGGGCAAGGCACCCCTGAGATCCGGGAGCACATCCTCGAGATCATGGCGCTCGAGGGCATCCGCGGCAGCGTCGACGACATCGTCGTCACCACCGGGTCGCAGCAGGCCCTCGACCTCGTCGCCAAGCTGTTCCTCGACCCGGGCGACGTCGTACTCGCCGAGGCCCCCAGCTACGTCGGCGCGATCGGCATCTTCCGCGCCTATCAGGCCGACGTGCAGCACGTCGCGATGGACGACGACGGCATCATCCCCGCCGCCCTCGACGAGCGCATCCGCTCGCTGCGGTCGGAGGGGAAGCGCATGAAGCTGCTCTACCTCGTGCCGAACTTCCAGAACCCTGCGGGTGTGACGCTCACGTGGCAACGCCGGCTGGAGGTGCTCGAACTCGCCAAGGCGAACGGCATCCTCGTCATCGAGGACAACCCGTACGGGCTGCTGCACTTCGATCAGCCGGCCCCGCACGCCATGCGTTCGGTCGAGGAGGACGGGGTGGTCTACCTCGGGTCGTTCTCGAAGACCTTCGCCCCCGGATTCCGTGTCGGGTGGGCGCTCGCGCCGCACGCGATCCGCGAGAAGCTCGTGCTCGCCGCAGAGTCGGCGATCCTCTCGCACAGCTCCTTCTCGCAGATGGTCATCTCGGAGTACCTGAGGGCCGCTGACTGGAAGGGGCAGATCGACACCTTCCGGGGCGTCTACCGCGAACGCCGGGATGCCATGCTCACCGCCCTCGACGACTACCTGCCCGACCTCACCTGGACCACGCCGAACGGCGGGTTCTACGTGTGGCTGACGCTCCCCGAGCACCTCGACTCGAAGTCGATGCTGCCGCGTGCGGTCAAGGAGCTGGTGGCCTACACGCCCGGTACCGCGTTCTTCGCCGACGGGGGAGGGCGCAACAACATCCGTCTCTCGTTCTGCTATCCGAAGCCCGAGTTCATTCGCGAAGGCATCCGTCGGCTCTCGAACGTCATCGACGGGGAGCTGGAGCTGCTCTCCGCCTTCGCGCAGACCGGCCCGCTGGCCGTCGACCGCAGTCGTCGCCGGGTGGTCGCCCCTCCGTCGAGCATCGGCGGATGACGGCGGGCAGCGTGCGGCGGGTGCTCGTGCTCGCCGGCGGCATCTCCCACGAGCGCGACGTGTCGCTGAGGTCGGGAAGGCGTGTCGCCGACAGTCTCGCCGAGCAGGGCGTCGAGGTGGAGCTGAGAGACCCGGATTCCACCCTGCTCGCGTACCTCGCCGAGACCCGCCCGGAGGTCGTCTGGCCCGCACTGCACGGCGCAAGCGGTGAGGACGGCGCTCTGCGCGCGCTCCTCGAGGCGATCGACATCCCCTACGTCGGCTCTCGGTCGGACGCGGCGCGCCTCGCCTGGGACAAGCCGACGGCGAAGACCCTCGTCGCCCGCGCGGGCATCGCCACGCCACGGTCGATCGCGCTCTCGCGAGACGTCTTCCGCGAGCTCGGCACCGCCAGCGTGCTCGAGCAGCTGTACGACGAGTTCCCCGGCGCCGTCGTGGTGAAGCCTGCCCGCGGAGGCTCGGCGCAGGGAGTGACCCTCGTCGACGACCCCGCCGCACTGCCCCGCGCGATGGTCGACGCCTACAACTACGGCGACGTCGCGGTCATCGAGCAGAAAGTCGTCGGCACCGAGATCGCGATCGGAGTGCTCGACACCGGCGACGGGCCCGTCGCGCTGCCTGCCGTCGAGATCGAGCCGCTGTCGGGCGTCTACAGCTTCGAGGCCCGCTACAACGCGGGCGAGACGCGCTTCTACGCGCCCGCGAGACTGGCGGATGACGTGGCCGCCCGATCCGCCCAGGTCGCCCTCGCCGCGCACCGCACGCTCGGCATGCGACACATTTCCAGGGTGGACCTCATCCTCGACAGCGAAGGCACCGCGTGGTTCCTGGAAGCGAATGTGCTGCCAGGGCTGACCGAGACCTCGCTCTTCCCGCTCGCGCTCGAGGCGGCGGGTCACGACATCGGCTGGGTGTACTCCGAGCTCGCCACCGCGGCGATCGACGACGCTTAACTGCCGGTCAGAGCGCTTTTCTATTCGTCGAGCACGAGGGTTCCGCTCGAGGCCTCACGCGCCGCCGGACTGACGCTTCCGGTATGAGCGAAGTCACCCCACGCGTGACGCATGGCTCTTCCGCGGGCGTGCCAGTCGGCCCAGTCGACGCCGCCCACGAACGTGGTCGGCGCCCAGGCCTCTCGTGAGCCGAAGAGAAGGGCCACATCCATCGCGTGCACCGGGCCGAGTGCCGATCCCGAGGGAACGCCCCGCAGTTCGTAGACGAGCGCCCGACCCCCCGCCCGACGATGCCGTTCGGCGAACTTCCGGGCACTCCGGGTGTAGACCAGCGCAGTGGTCGGTCGCACGACCGCCGCCCCCAGCGCCCTCCGCACCTGCTTCCAGCGCACCGCGTGCCGCACGAGCGGCAGGACGCCGAGGTACAGGCCGGTCTCGTGCGACGTGGTGCCGATCAGGAGGTCGACGTCCCGCGCCGCCGAGCGCCATGCATCCTCGATCTCCGCTTCGGTCGGCAGCGGAGCCTGCCCGTACTGCACTCCGAAGGGCATACCGCCCCGCAGCCCGAAGCGCAGCGCTGCACGCTCCGCCGCGGCCTGCCTGCCGAGGAGCTCCTCCACGGGCGCCGTGCGGGAGAGCGGGCCGACCGCCCGGAACATCGCCCTCGTCATCCTCGAGCGCCGACGAGTGATCGCGAGCGGCGCACTCTGGACCACGGCACGTCGGAATAGGCCCCCTGCGCCGTTGGCGGCAATGAGATGGGCCACCGAATCACCTCCGGCCGACTGACCGGCGACGGTGACCGTGCTCGGGTCGCCGCCGAAAGCCGCGATGTTCCGCTGGATCCACCTCAGCGCCTCGAGCTGGTCGAGCAGGCCCAGGTTGGCGGGCACATCCTCGCCGTCGCCGAGATATCCGAACACCCCGAGCCGGTAGGTCACCGCCACGACGATCAGGCGCTGCTCGGCCACGAGCGCGCTCGGATCGTGGATGGCGAGGTCGCCGGCGCCCACGACGTACGAGCCGCCGTGGATCCACACCAGCACCGGGAGCCGGTCCTCCGGGGAACTGTCGGCCGGAACCGTGATCGAGAGGAACTGGCAGTGTTCGGAGAACGTCAGCGCGTCGTGGGTGCCTTCGAGCAGAAACTCGAGCACCGGCGAGCTCAGCTGGGGACTCGCCGGGGACGGCTCGAAGGCAGGGAAGGGCGACGGCTGCCCGGGCAGGAGCGTCACCGGCACCGGGGGCTCGAAGCGCTCCGCCCGGGCGTAGGGGATCCCGGTGGCGCGTATGACATCGCCGTCCACTCGCCCCGCGATGGCGCCGGCGGGCGCCCGGTAGACGCGGGTCTTGCGGTCACCCAAAGCGAATATGCCCTCTGATCAGGAGAAACCCGGTTCGCCGAGTTCGCCCAGGATGCGGTTGAGGTCGCCGACCGTCGCGAAGTCAATGACGACCGTGCCACGGGATGCCCCGAGCGTCACCTTGACGCGGGTGTTGAGCCGGTCGCTCAACCGCTCCGCGATCTCGTCGAGCTGTCCCTGGCGTCCGCCCGGCTTCGGCTTCGGCTTGCGCGCCTTCGGAACCTCGCCGGCGGCCGCTTCTGCAGCGCGCACCGAGAGGTCCTCGTTGACGATCTTGTCGGCGAGACGCTCCATGGCCTCGACTTCCTGCACCGACAGGATCGCTCGCGCGTGGCCGGCGGTCAGGACCCCGGCGGCGACCCGCTTCTGCACCGTCTCCGGCAGCTTCAGCAGCCTCAGGGTGTTGGTGATCTGCGGACGGGACCGGCCGATCCGTTCTGCGAGCTGGTCCTGGGTGATGCCGAAGTCGTCGAGGAGCTGCTGATAGGCCGACGCCTCTTCCAGCGGGTTGAGGTTCGCGCGATGCAGGTTCTCGAGCAGCGCGTCGCGCAGCATCGCCTCGTCGGCGGTGTTGCGCACGACGGCCGGGATCGTCTCGAGGCCGGCGAGCCGGCTGGCGCGCAGGCGGCGCTCACCCATGATGAGCTCGTAACGGGCGTCGCCCGGTGCGGCGCCCTCGCGGGGACGCACGACGATCGGCTGCAGCACGCCGAACTCACGGATGGAGTGGACGAGCTCCTGCAGCTCCTCCTCGCGGAACTCGGAGCGCGGCTGGTGAGGGTTGGGCACGACGTCGGAGGGCGCGACCTGTGCGAGCGTCGCGCCGGGCACCTGACGGAGGCCCTCCTCTTCGGCCTGCGGCGACTGCTGGTGCGGGAAGAAGACGTCGACCGGACGGCTGGGTCCGTCGTCGGTGGGGATGAGGGCGCCGATTCCTCGGCCGAGACCGGTTCGCTTGGTGGCCATCAGGCGGGAGCTCCTCTGCGTGCGATCTCCGCCGCGGCCTCCAGATAGGAGAGGGAGCCGGGGGAGTTGGTGTCGTAGCTGATGACGCTCTGACCGTAGCTCGGGGCCTCCGAGATGCGGACGTTGCGGGGGATGACGGTGTCGAGCACCTGGTCCGGGAAGTGGTCCCGCACCTCCTGCGCCACCTGGTTGGCGAGGTTGGTGCGACCGTCGTACATCGTCAGCAGGATCGTCGAGACGGTGAGGTTGGGGTTCAGGTGGCGTTCGATCAGTCCGATGTTGCCGAGCAGCTGACTCAGCCCCTCGAGCGCGTAGTACTCGCACTGGATGGGGATGAGCACCTCACGGGCCGCCACGAAAGCGTTGATCGTGAGGAGGCCGAGCGAGGGCGGGCAGTCGATGAAGACGTAGTGGAAGGGCTCGGGCGAGGAGGCGAGGAAGGCATCCAGCGCCGAGCGCAGGCGCTGCTCCCTGGCCACGAGCGACACGAGCTCGATCTCGGCACCGGCGAGGTGGATCGTCGCGGGCACGCAGTAGAGCGCCTCGAATTCGGGGCTCTTCTGCACCACCTCCGCGAGCTCGACGTCATTGACGATGACGTCGTACACGCTCGTGATCTCGGATCGGTGCTCGACGCCCAGGGCCGTCGACGCGTTTCCCTGCGGATCCAGGTCGATGACCAGCACGCGCGCGCCGTGTCTCGCCAACGCGGCGGCCAGATTCACGGTGCTCGTCGTCTTCCCGACCCCGCCCTTCTGGTTGGCGATCGTGAAGACCCGCGTCGCGGGCGGAAGGGGCAGATCGGCCTGCGCGAGAGCCCGGCGACGACGGGTGATCTCCGACAGCTCGCGAGCCAGGGGAGTGGAGTCGTCGTATGCGGGCACCGGACGCTGCTCGGGCTCCGGCACGGGGTCCGGCGCGGGGTCCGCCGTCGGCATCTCAGCGCCCTCGCTACCCTCGGGCGTCGCCGTGCCCGCCTCCGGACCCGTCTCCGGGCTTGCGGATGTCTCGTCGACGGGGGATTCGTCCGAGTCCGCGCTGTCCGACTCGGTGGGGGAGTCGTCTTCGGCCACCAGCCGCTCCCCGTCGCCGCCCTCGGACTGCTCGAGCGTGCGGTCGGAATCCTGCGCGCCGCGGTGATCGGCGCCGCTGACATCGACCGGCGAGGGGAACTCCTGCTCCTCGCGGGGGAATTCGTCAGAACGGTCGTGCTGCTCGCCGTCGTACGTCGGCTCGTCGTGCATGGGGTGCTGCTCCTACTGCTGCGTGGCCGATGGTTTCACGTGAAACATTCGTCTGGACCGACGATGTCGGGTGCTCCCGGCGGCGTCAGTCCACTGTAGCCCGGAAGACCCAGGTGCTCTCCGTGACCACGCCCACACCCAGCTCCAGGACGTCGATCTCGCGAAGTCGCGCCTTGCGAACGGCCTTGGACGCAGCTTCGAGCTCCTCTTTCACCCGTGCGCCCTTGAGGAAGATCATCTCGCCGCCCGGCTTCACGAGATGGGCGGTGTTCGGGATCAGCTTCGACAGCGCCGAGACGGCGCGAGCCGTCACCTGGTCCAGCTGTTCGGTGTAAGCCGAGTCCTCGGAGCGCGAGCGCTCGACCGTGACGTTTCCGAGGCCGAGGCGCTCCGCCTCGGAGGTGAGCCAGTCCACCCGCCGCTCCATCGGCTCGATGAGCACGAAGTCGACGTCCGGACGGGCGATCGCGAGCACCAGCCCCGGCAGGCCGGCGCCACTGCCGACATCACCGACGAGGCCGGGTCGCAAGAGCGGAGCCATCAGGACGCAGTTCAGCAGATGCCGCGTCCAGAGCCGCTCGACCTCGATCGGCCCGATGAGGCCGAGCTCTTCTCCTCGGCTGCCGAGGTCGGCGGCAAAGGCGCGGGCGGTTTCGATCCGATCGCCGAAGAGCCGCTCTGCTACCTCCGGCTCGCGCTCGGGCACCGCAGATGTTTCACGTGAAACATCAGCCACGGGTGATGACCGTGTGCCTGTCCCGACCCTCACCCTCGGACTGGGAGACGAATCCGCGCTCCGCGACAAGGTCATGCACGAGCTTGCGCTCGTACGAGGACATCGGCGGAAGCGCTGCGGAGGCGGCCCCGGCCTCGAGGCGCTCGACCGCGGCGTTCACGAGTGCGGCGAGTTCGTCGGCGCGCGCATCGCGCGATCCGCCGACGTCGAGGATCAACCGGGAGAACTCGCCGGTACGGTTCTGCACCGCGATGCGGGTCAGCTCCTGCAGCGCTCCGACCGTGTCGGGCTTCGAGAGGATGCGCAGGTCTCCGCTCGCGGCGGTGACCGAGATGTAGACGCGGCCGCCGCGGGTGTCGATCTCGATGTCGCCATCGAGGTCGGTGATGTCGAGGAGCTCCTCGATGTAGTCGGCGGCGATGTCCGCCTCACCGTCGAGGTCGGTCGAGACGACCTCCTCCTCGGTGGTGGGCTCGATCGTCGAAGGAGTTCCCTCGGTCACTTTCTGTTCCCCTGCTTCTTGGCTCGGTTCTTGCTGACGGGCTGCACCCGCTGGACCTTCTTCGGCGCCTCGATGACCGGCGCCTCGGACTCCGGCTCGGCGATGCCCTTGCGCTGACGCTTCTTGGCGAGCCGCGCCTCACGAGCGAGGGCGGCCTCGCTGCCGGGGGTCGGCATGCTGCGGATGACGAGGAACTGCTGGCCCATGGTCCAGAAGTTCGACACCAGCCAGTAGAACATCACGCCGAGCGGGAAGCTGAAGCCCGAGAAGAGGAAGACCAGCGGGAGGATGTACAGCAGGATCCGCTGCTGGCGGTACATCGGGCTCGCCTTCATCTCCGGCGACTGGTTCTTCGACATGATCTGCAGCTGCGTGATGAACTGCGAGGCGGTCATCAGCACGACCATCACGACGGCGATGATCTGCACCGAGAAGTGCGAGGCGTTCAGGAACGTCTCGTGCAGGGGAGCGATGCCGAAGAGCGACGCGTTGCCGAACTGGGTGGCGAGGTCCTGATTCAGGAGCCCGACGCCGGCACGCGCGGTCTGCGCTCCGTTGAGAACCGAGAAGAGGCCGAAGAAGATCGGCATCTGCAGCAGCAGGGGCAGGCACGACGCGAACGGGTTGGTTCCGGCCTTGCGGTAGACCTCCATCGTCTCGCGCGACATGGCCTCACGCGAGTACTGGTCCTTCTTGCCGCGGTACTTGTCCTGGATCTTCTTGAGCTGCGGGGCGACCTCGAGCATCCGCCGCTGGCTCTTGATCTGACGCACGAACAGCGGGATGAGCGCGGCGCGCACGATGAGCACGAGGCCCACGATGGAGAGCACCCAGGTGAGTCCGGCCGCCGGGTCGAGCCCGACGAAGGTGAGCAGCTGGTGGAAGCCCACGAGGATCGCCTCGATGACCCATTTGATGGGCCAGAGAAGGGTGTCGAAGAATGCGACGATGTCCATGCGGGTGCTCTAGCCCTTTCCGTGGCTGTCAGCTGTTACGAAACCTAGTCGGGTGGTGCGTCGCCGTCCTGCCCGGGGGAGCGGGACGTCGTCCACTCCTCCTCGCGCCCACGGATGACAGCGGGCGATGCGACGCGAGCCGAGCCACACCCCGCGCACGACACCGTGCTGCTGGATAGCCTCGAGCGCGTACGCGGAACAGGTGGGATAGTACCGGCACACCTGCCCATAAAGCGGTGAGATCACTGTGCGGTAGACCTGGAGTATCGCCACGCAGATGTTCCGTGGCAGCAGCCAGAGGAACCGACCGATCGAGCCGATCATCGCGTGCCTCGCTCGATCGCGGCGCCGAAACCCTCGCGCAGGGTCGCCCAGTCGAGGGCGTCGCTGCCCGGAAGTGCGCGCACCACGATGTCCCTGCCGCCGTCGAGGGAGGGCAGCAGCTCGCGGCCGGCGGCACGGAAACGCCGCCGCACGCGATTGCGTACGACGGCGGTTCCCACGTTCTTGGCGACGATGAAGCCGAACCGCACGGGTCCGTCCTCGTCGCGTCGTCTCACGTAGATCACGGCGCTGTCCATGCCGGCACGGCGTCCGGACCGGACGGCTGCTCGGAAGTCATCGGCTCGGACGACCCGATTGCGCTTCGCGAGCACCGATCGATCAGGCGGAGAGCTCGGTGCGGCCCTTGCGGCGGCGAGCCGCCAGGATCGCGCGGCCGGCGCGGGTGCGCATGCGCAGGCGGAAGCCGTGCACCTTGGCGCGACGACGGTTGTTCGGCTGGAAGGTTCTCTTGCTCATGATGTATCTCCTGGACCTGCGCCATCCGGCGGGAAGTAGAGGGTCGTCGATGAGGACGACAAGTCAACTGGTTAACGATAGGCGCGCGAGGCTGAGCGGTCAAACGCACCACAGGGCAAAGGGTCGATTATCCCCATGGGGACAACCGCTCGTTGGAATCGACACGCTGTGGAGAACTAAGGTGATGGGCAGTCGTTCCGCGGGGACGGGGCGACTCCGTTGTCGACAGCTCTTGACCACAGGTGTGGAAAGGGCTGTGAATAACCGACCGAGGAAAGTGCTGAATGGCTGACGCGTCCGATCCGACCAGGAGACTCTGGGGCGCCGTGCTCGCTGGCCTCGAGGGCGACGAGCGCATCACCCCGCAGCTGCGCGGCTTTCTCAACCTCGTCGAGCCCAAGGGCGTCATGGCCGGCACCTTCTACCTGGAGGTGCCGAACGAGCTGACCCGCGGCATGCTCGAGCAGCGCATCCGGGTTCCGCTGCTGAACGCCATCGCGACGCTTCCTCCCGACGATGCTGTGTCGACTTTCGCGATCGTCGTCAACCCCGACATCCAGCAGGACGTGCTCGAGCAGACGTCGGCGCCGGTGGAGCAGCCCTCCTACATCGAGCCGGCGGTGATCTCGGCCGGAGACGGTCCGCGCCGCAGCGACTCCCGGCTCAACCCCAAGTACAGCTTCGACAACTTCGTGATCGGCGGCTCGAACCGCTTCGCTCACGCCGCGGCCGTCGCCGTGGCCGAGGCACCGGCGAAGGCCTACAACCCGCTCTTCATCTACGGGGAGTCGGGCCTCGGCAAGACGCATCTCCTCCACGCGATCGGGCACTACGCCGAGAACCTGTATCCCGGTATCCGCGTGCGCTACGTCAGCAGCGAGGAGTTCACGAACGACTTCATCAACTCGATCGCGAACAACCGGGCGTCGGTGTTCCAGTCGCGCTATCGCGAGATCGACATCCTCCTGATCGACGACATCCAGTTCCTGCAGGGCAAGGACTCGACGCAGGAGGCGTTCTTCCACACCTTCAACACGCTGCACGACCACAACAAGCAGGTGGTCATCACGAGCGATGTGCCCCCGAAGCACCTCACCGGCTTCGAGGATCGGATGCGGTCGCGCTTCGAGTGGGGTCTCATCACGGATGTGCAGGCCCCCGACCTCGAGACCCGCATCGCGATCCTGCGCAAGAAGGCGCAGAGCGACAAGCTGCAGGTCGACCCCGAGATCCTCGAGTTCATGGCGTCGAAGGTGTCGAGCAACATCCGCGAGCTCGAGGGCACCCTCATCAGGGTCACGGCGTTCGCCAACCTCAACCGCACGAAGGTCGACATGAACCTCGTGCAGACGGTGCTCAAGGATCTGATCACGCTCGACGAGGACAACGTCATCTCGCCGGTCGACATCATCAACCACACCGCCGACTACTTCAAGCTCACCGTCGACGACCTCTACGGCTCGAGCCGCTCCCAGGCGGTGGCGACTGCTCGGCAGATCGCGATGTACCTGTGCCGCGAGCTGACGAACCTCTCCCTGCCGAAGATCGGCCAGCTCTTCGGCAATCGGGATCACACGACGGTGATGTACGCGAACAAGAAGATCGCGGAGCTGATGAAGGAGCGCCGGTCGATCTACAACCAGGTGACGGAGCTCACCAGCCGCATCAAGCAGAACCACCGGATCCGCTGAATCACTGATCCCACAGCTGTGCACAGAGATGTGGATAACTTGTGGCGACGCGCCGCCCGAAATGTGGGGAATCGAGCCGACGGTGTGGAAGTCGGATCTCGCCCTCCTCAGGGCACCGACATCCGTCACACCCTTCGTCCACGTTTCCCCCACATCTCACACGGTTGTAGTTCCGGCTCGGCTACTGCTATCCACCGAGTTATCCACATTGTCCACAACCGTTAAGACTCTTATTCCTTCTCTCTCTATTTGAAGCTCCTCCGCCAACCTTTCCCGTGATGCCTCGAACCGCTGTGCCAGTATTGACACCGCCGTAGCGGCTTCGACAGGAGTAGGGGTGTCCGGGTGAGGTTCCAGGTCAATCGCGACGTCTTCAGCGAAGCCGTCTCGTTCGCCGTCAAGCTCCTTCCGCAGCGCACGACCCTCCCGATCCTGAGCGGTGTGCTGATCGAGGCGACGGACGGAGCGCTCAGGCTCTCCTCGTTCGACTACGAGGTGTCGGCTCAGACGGAGATCGCCGCCGACGTCGAGGAACCGGGGACGGTTCTCGTCTCCGGCCGACTGCTCGCCGACATCGCGAGCCGCATGCCGAACGCTCCTGTGCGTTTCTCCACAGAGGACGGCCGGATCTCGGTCGCCTGTGGATCGGCCACCTTCACACTGCTGTCGATGCCCGTCGAGGAGTACCCGACCCTCCCTCAAGTGTCCGGTGAGGCCGGTCTCGTGCCGGCCGACGAGTTCGCCGCTGCCGTCGGGCAGGTCGCCGTCGCCGCCAGCCGCGACGATGTGACCCCCGTGATCACGGGTGTGCAGCTCGAGGTCTCAGACGACAAGATCTCGCTCGTCGCGACCGACCGCTACCGGGTCGCGGTGCGGGAGATCGCCTGGGACGGCGGGGCAGCCCAGCTGGGTGCCGCATCCGCTCTCGTGCCGGCTCGCACCCTGAGCGAGATCGGCAAGACGTTCGGCCACAGCGGAACGATCTCGGTGTCGATCACGAGCACCGACGACCGCGAGCTCATCGCCTTCAAGGCCGACAAGAAGACCGTCACCTCGCTGCTCATCAAGGGCAATTTCCCGCCCGTGCGCCGGCTCTTCCCCGACTCGGTCGAGAACTACGCCGTCATGAACACCGCAGAGCTCATCGAGGCGACGCGCCGCGTGTCGCTCGTCCTCGAGCGGGAGGCCGCGCTGCGCTACAGCTTCACCCTCGACGGCCTGACCCTCGAGGCGATCGGCTCCGAGCAGGCGCAGGCCTCGGAGACGATCGACGCGTTCCTCACCGGCGGCGACACGGTCGTCTCCCTCAAGCCCCAGTTCCTGCTCGACGGTCTCGGCGCCGTGCACAGCGAATTCGTGCGTATCTCCTTCACGAAGACCGAGAACCCGAACAAGCCCGGCCCGGTGCTGATCACCAGCCAGTCCTCGAAGGACCAGCCGGGAGCGGACAACTACAAGTACCTGCTGCAGCCGAACCTGCTGCTGCGCTAGGGAGGAAGACACGATGCACATCGGGCTCGTCGGGCTCGGCCGCATGGGCAACAACATGCGCGGCCGCCTTCGCGACCACGGTCTCGAGGTCACGGGGTACGACCCGAACCCCGAGGTGTCGGATGTCGCCGACCTCAGCGCGCTCGCGGCGGCGCTGCCGACGCCTCGCGTCGTGTGGGTCATGGTCCCCTCGGGCAAGATCACGCATGACGTGATCACCGACCTCGCCGAGGTGCTCGAGGAGGGCGACCTCGTCATCGAGGGCGGCAACTCGAAGTTCACCGAGGATGCCGTGCACCGCGATCTGCTCGCGCCGAAGGGCATCCACTACGTGGACTGCGGAGTCTCAGGCGGAGTCTGGGGTCGCGAGAACGGCTACGGCCTGATGGCCGGCGGCGACGCTGCCGACATCGAGCGCGCGCTTCCGATCTTCGACGCCCTCCGTCCCGAGGGTCCCCGGGAAGAGGGCTTCGTGCACGTCGGCCCCGTCGGCGCCGGTCACTACGCGAAGATGGTGCACAACGGCATCGAGTACGCGCTGATGCAGGCGTGGGCCGAGGGCTTCGAGCTGCTCTCCGCCAAGTCGGAGCTCATCCACGACGTGCCCGGAACCTTCAAAGCCTGGCAGCGCGGCACGGTCGTGCGCTCCTGGCTGCTCGAGCTGCTGGTCAAGGCTCTCGAGGAGGACCCGAAGTTCCTCGATATCGAGGGCTACGTCGAGGATTCCGGCGAGGGACGCTGGACGGTCGAGGAGGCCATCCACAACGCGGTGCCGGTGCCGACCATCTCGGCGTCGATCTTCGCCCGCTTCGTCTCCCGTCAGGATGACTCGCCCGCCATGAAGGCGGTCGCCGCGCTCCGCAAGCAGTTCGGCGGGCACGCGGTCCGCAAGGCCTAGGCGGTGTTCGTCTCCCGACTCAGCCTCACCGACTTCCGCAACTACGAGAGAGCGGATGTCGAGCTGCAGCCGGGCCCCGACCTCTTCGTCGGCAGCAATGGGCAGGGCAAGACCAACCTCGTCGAGGCGCTCGGCTATCTGAGCACCCTCGGCTCGCACCGGGTGTCGACGGATCAGGCGCTGATCCGGCAGGGGACGGACGCGGCGATCGTGCGCGCTCTGCTGCAGCACGGCGAGCGGCAGGTGCTGGTCGAGCTGCAGCTCAACCGCTCCTCGCCGAACCGGGCGCAGGTCAACCGCTCGCAGGTGAAGCCGCGGGAGCTGCCCCGCTACTTCTCGAGCGTGCTGTTCGCCCCCGAGGATCTCGCGCTCGTGCGGGGCGATCCGTCCGGACGCCGCCGGTTCCTCGACGAGCTGCTGGTGCTGCGCTCACCGCGCCTCTCCGGCGTGCTCGCCGACTACGAGCGGGTGCTGCGGCAGCGGAACACGCTGCTCAAGTCGGCGCGCGCGGCAGGGGTGAAGGGCAATCAGCTCGGCACCCTCGACATCTGGGACGAGCGGCTGGTGTCGCTGGGAGCCGAGGTCATGGTCGCGCGATCGGCGCTCGTGACGGAGCTGACCCCGGAGGTGACGAAGGCCTACACGACGATCGCGGGGGAGCAGCACGACGCCGCCCTCGCGATGCGGCTCAGCATGTTCGGCGGTGACGGCGACGACGACGCGGTCGAGGTCGAGCCGGATGCGGAGCGCAGCGGCGCGCTCGACGTCGAGGAGACCGCGCAGGCGTTCAAGGCGGCGCTCGAGCGGAATCGTCGCAGCGAACTCGAACGCGCCGTCACCCTCGCGGGTCCGCACCGGGACGATCTCGTGCTGAGGCTCAACGGCATGCCCGCGCGCGGGTATGCGAGTCACGGCGAGTCCTGGTCGTTCGCCCTGTCGCTCAAGCTCGCGTCGGCCGAGGTGCTGCGGAGGGAGTCGTCGACGGGCGATCCCGTCCTCATCCTCGACGACGTGTTCGCCGAGCTCGACGAGTCGCGGCGCGAGCGACTGGCGGATGCGGTGGCGGACTACGAGCAGGTGCTGATCACCGCCGCGGTGTTCGACGACGTCCCCGATCGCCTCGCCGCGCACGTCGTGCGCATCCGTGGCGGGCGGATCCTGGAGGCGGAGGAATGAGCGAGGACCAGCGCGACGAGCACATCAACGTCTACCTCCGATTCCGGGACGTCTTCGGCGATCCGTCGCGGAGGTCCCGCGACTCCCGGCGGCGGGAGCGTCGCAAGGACCGTGAGACCACGAGCGTGCCGTTCGGCGCCGGCCGCGACCCGAGGGGTGTCGGGGATGTGCTCGATGCGCTCACCGCGCGGCTCGGCTGGGAGTCCCCGCTCGCGCAGTCGGAGCTGATCGCCTCCTGGTCGGAGCTCGTCGGTGCCGACGTCGCGGAGCACTCCACCCCGGCCTCCGTCGAGGACGGAGTGCTGACGGTGCGGTGCGACTCGACGGCCTGGGCCACGCAGCTGCGCCTGATGCGAACCCAGATCACCACCAACATCGCCCAGCGCTATCCCGCGGCCGGCATCACGAGCATCCGTTTCGAAGGGCCGGGGGCCCCGTCCTGGAAACGCGGTCCCAGATCGGTTTCAGGCCGTGGCCCGCGCGATACCTACGGCTGACGAGGCAAATTAGGTCGTCCTCGTCCTTTTCCTCGCTCACAGGGCCGTGTGCGCCCGCGCCGGGAGCCGGTTCGGGGGTAGAATGAAGGGTCGTCGCGAGGCCTCCCGCCAGGGATCCTCCCTCCGAATGACCCACTTGTGAACAACGGCAGGAGACCCATGTCCGATTCTTCGATGGCCAGAGACCGACTGCCGAGCACCGAGTACGGGGCCGACCAGATCCAGGTCCTCGAAGGACTCGAGGCGGTTCGCAAGCGTCCGGGCATGTACATCGGCTCGACCGGTCCGCGCGGCCTCCACCACCTCGTCTACGAGATCGTGGACAACTCCGTCGACGAGGCGCTCGCCGGCTACTGCGACACGATCGGCGTCACGATCCTGCGCAATGGGGGGATCCGGGTCGTCGACAACGGCCGAGGCATCCCGGTCGACATCCATCCCGTGGAGAAGAGGTCCACGGTCGAGGTCGTGCTCACAATCCTCCACGCCGGCGGCAAGTTCGGCGGCGGCGGATACGCGGTCTCCGGTGGCCTGCACGGCGTCGGCAGCTCGGTCGTGAACGCCCTGTCGAAGGAGCTCGACGTCGAGGTGCGCCGACAGGGGCACGTGTGGCGTCAGAGCTTCGCGATCGGCGTGCCGCTCGCGCCTCTCGAGAAGGGCGAGCCGTCGGACCAGACCGGCACGACGATCACCTTCTGGCCGAACGACGAGATCTTCGAGACCGTCGAGTTCGACTACGAGACCCTGCGTGCGCGCTTCCAGCAGATGGCCTTCCTCAACAAGGGCCTGCGCATCACGCTCACCGACGAGCGCGAGAACCACGGCGACGGCGAGCCCCGCTCCGACGAGTTCCTCTACGAGCGCGGTCTCGTCGACTACGTCGAGTACCTCAACTCCGCCAAGAAGGTGGAGGTCATCCACCCCGAGGTCATCTCCTTCGAGACCGAGGACAAGGAGCGGCGCATCGCGCTCGAGGTCGCGATGCAGTGGACCAACGCCTACCAGGAGGCGGTGCACACCTACGCGAACACGATCAACACCCACGAGGGCGGCACTCACGAGGAGGGCTTCCGTGCGGCGCTCACGAGTCTCGTGAACCGATACGCCCGCGAGAAGGCGATCCTCAAGGAGAAGGACGAGAACCTCTCCGGCGACGACGTGCGCGAGGGCCTCACCGCGGTCATCTCGATCAAGCTGGGGGAGCCGCAGTTCGAGGGCCAGACCAAGACGAAGCTCGGCAACACCGAGGCCAAGTCGTTCGTGCAGAAGGTCGTCGGCGAGCAGCTCTCCGACTGGTTCGACCGCAACCCCGGCCAGGCGCGTGACGTCATCCGCAAGGCGATCCAGGCGTCGCAGGCCCGCATCGCCGCGCGCAAGGCCCGTGAGCAGACCCGCCGCAAGGGGCTGCTGGAATCCGGCGGCATGCCCGGCAAGCTGAAGGACTGCTCCAGCAAGGACCCGTCGCTCAGCGAGATCTTCCTCGTCGAGGGCGACTCGGCCGGCGGCTCGGCCGTGCAGGGACGCAACCCCGAGACCCAGGCGATCCTGCCGCTGCGCGGCAAGATCCTCAACGTCGAGAAGGCTCGGCTCGACCGCGCGCTCGGCAACAACGAGGTGCAGTCGATGATCACCGCGTTCGGCGGGGGCATCGGCGAGGACTTCGACCCGTCGAAGGTGCGCTACCACAAGATCGTGCTGATGGCGGATGCCGACGTCGACGGCCAGCACATCACGACCCTGCTGCTCACTCTGCTGTTCCGCTACATGCGGCCGCTCATCGAGCTCGGCTACGTGTACCTCGCGCAGCCGCCGCTCTACAAGCTCAAGTGGAGCAACTCCGAGCACGAGTACGTGTACTCCGACCGCGAGCGCGACGCGCTGCTCGAGGCCGGCCTCGCGGCCGGCAAGCGGATCCCCAAGGAGAACGGCATCCAGCGCTACAAGGGTCTCGGCGAGATGGACTACAAGGAGCTCTGGGAGACCACGATGAACCCCGACTCCCGCACCCTCCTGCAGGTGACCCTCGACGACGCGGCCGTGGCCGACGGAGTGTTCTCCACCCTCATGGGCGAGGACGTCGAGTCGCGACGCAACTTCATCCAGCAGAACGCCAAGGACGTGCGGTTCCTCGACATCTAGGCACGCTGGTCGAGTAGCGCCGGCGGAGCCGCCGCGTATCGAGACCAGTCACCCGGACGAGACCCCATCCCCAGCCCAGAACGAGTCGGACGAGACGAGACATGGCAGACGACGACATCCCCACCGACCTCCCCCCGGTCGACGCCGAAGCGGCGACGAGCAACCGCGTCCAGCAGGTCGACCTGCAGCTCGAGATGCAGCGGTCGTACCTCGACTACGCGATGAGCGTCATCGTCGGGCGTGCGCTTCCCGACGTGCGCGACGGGCTGAAGCCCGTGCACCGCCGCGTGATCTACGCGATGTACGACGGCGGCTACCGGCCCGACCGTGCGTTCTCGAAGTGCTCCCGCGTCGTCGGCGACGTCATGGGTCAGTTCCACCCGCACGGCGACTCGCCCATCTACGAGGCGCTCGTGCGACTCGTGCAGCCCTGGAGCCTCCGCTACCCGCTCGCGCTCGGCCAGGGCAACTTCGGCTCGCCCGGCAACGACGGCGCGGCGGCGCCCCGGTACACCGAGACGAAGATGGCCCCGCTCGCGCTCGAGATGGTGCGCGACATCGAGAAGGACACGGTCGACTTCCAGGACAACTACGACGGCCGCACCCGCGAGCCGACGATCCTGCCGAGCCGCTTCCCGAACCTGCTCGTCAACGGCTCGGTCGGCATCGCGGTCGGTATGGCGACGAACATCCCTCCGCACAACCTGCGCGAGGTCGCGGCCGGCGCGCTCTGGCACCTGGAGAACCCCGAGGCGAGCCGCGAGGAGCTGCTCGCCGCGCTGCTGCAGCGCATCAAGGGCCCCGACTTCCCGACCGGCGCGCAGATCCTGGGCGTCAAGGGCATCCAGGATGCCTACCGCACGGGCCGCGGGTCGATCACCATGCGCGCCGTCGTCACCGTCGAGGAGCTGCAGGGCCGCACCTGCCTCGTCGTGACCGAGCTGCCGTACCAGGTGAACCCCGACAACCTGGCGATCAAGATCGCCGACCTCGTCAAGGAGGGCCGTCTCGGCGGCATCGCCGACATCCGCGACGAGACCTCGGGCCGCACCGGCCAGCGCCTCGTCATCGTGCTCAAGCGCGATGCCGTCGCGAAGGTCGTGCTCAACAACCTCTACAAGCACACGCCGCTGCAGGAGAACTTCGGCGCCAACATGCTCGCGATCGTCGACGGCGTGCCGCGCACGCTGCCGCTCGACCAGTTCATCACCTACTGGACCGAGCACCAGATCGAGGTCATCCAGCGGCGCACCCGCTTCCTGCTGCGCGAGGCCGAGGAGCGGATGCACATCCTGCGCGGCTACCTCAAGGCGCTCGACGCGCTGGACGAGGTCATCGCGCTCATCCGCGCATCCGCCACCGTCGACGACGCCCGCACCGGCCTCATGACGCTGCTCGAGATCGACCAGCTGCAGTCCGACGCGATCCTCGCGATGCAGCTGCGCCGGCTCGCAGCGCTCGAGCGCCAGAAGATCATCGACGAGGCGGAGGAGCTCGAGGCGAAGATCGTCGACTTCCTCGACATCCTCGCGAAGCCCGAGCGGCAGCGCAGCATCGTCTCCGACGAGCTCACCGAGATCGTCGACAAGTTCGGCGACGAGCGTCGCACCGAGATCCTGTTCGGGTTCGACGGCGACGTGTCGGTCGAGGATCTCATTCCCGAGGAGGAGATGGTCGTCACCGTCACCCGCGGCGGATACGTCAAGCGCACGCGCAGCGACAACTACCGTCAGCAGCGGCGCGGCGGCAAGGGCGTGCGCGGTGCGCAGCTGCGAGCGGATGACGTAGTCGAGCACTTCTTCGTCACCACGACGCACCACTGGCTGCTGTTCTTCACGAACACCGGACGCGTGCTGCGGGCGAAGACCTACGAGCTGCAGGAGGGCGGCCGTGACGCGAAGGGCCAGCACCTCGCCAACCTGCTCGCGCTGCAGCCGGGCGAGGAGGTCGCGCAGATCCTCGACATCCGCGACTACGAGGTCGCCAAGTACCTCGTGCTCGCCACCCGTCACGGCCTGGTGAAGAAGACTGCTCTCTCCGAGTACGACACCAACCGCAGCGGCGGCATCATCGCGATCAACCTCCGCGACGGTGACGAGCTCGTCTCGGCGCTGCTGGTGAACGAGGATCAGGACGTGCTGCTGGTCTCGCGCCAGGGCATGTCGATCCGTTTCACCGCGACGGATGCCGCACTGCGTCCGATGGGACGCTCCACCTCGGGCGTGAAGGGCATGGACTTCCGTCCGGGCGACGAGCTGCTGTCGGCCTCGGTGGTCTCCGACAACGGCTACGTGTTCGTCGTGACCGAGGCCGGCTACGCGAAGCGCACCAGCGCCGACCAGTACCGCGTGCAGAATCGCGGCGGCCTCGGCATCAAGGTCGCGAAGCTCGAAGACCGTCGCGGCAACCTCGCGGGCGCTCTCATCGTCGACGAGGAGGACGAGGTGCTCGTCGTTCTCGCAGGAGGCAAGGTGGTAAGGTCTGCCGTGGCCGAGGTGCCCGCCAAGGGCCGCGACACCATGGGTGTCGTGTTCGCCCGCTTCGCAGACGACGACCGGATCATCGCCATCGCGAAGAACAGCGAGCGTAACCTGGATGGCCAGCACGCCGAGCCTGTGACGGACGGCGAGCTCCTGGGCACTGGAGAGGACGAGGCAGTAGATGAGTAGCGTCGCGGAGAAGCTTCAGCGCAAGTCACAGCGACCCGTGGCGACGAAGCAGGTTCGCCTCAAGCTCGTCTACATCGACTTCTGGTCGGCGGTGAAGCTCTCCTTCCTGGTCGCGACGGCGCTCGGGATCGTGCTCGTCGTGGTCGCGTTCCTCGTCTGGCTGGTGCTCGCGCAGACCGGCATCTTCGACAACATCGACGCGCTGCTGCGCGACATCCTGTCGCAGCCGGAGTACTCGGTGACCGAGACGTTCTCGCTGCTGCAGGTGACGATCTTCGCTGCGATCGTGGCGGTGCTCAACATTGTCGTCGGCACGGCGCTCGGAGCGATCGCCGCGCTGCTCTACAACCTCAGCGTGCGTCTCACGGGGGGCCTGCTCGTCGGCTTCACCAACAGCTGACCGATTCGCCGAACGATCGCCGGTACGGTAGGGTGGTCATTCGGTTCTCGGGGCTATAGCTCAGGCGGTTAGAGCGCTTCGCTGATAACGAAGAGGTCCCAGGTTCAAGTCCTGGTAGCCCCACAAGGGTCGAGATCCTTGCCCTTCGGGGACGTAGCTCAATTGGCAGAGCACCTGCTTTGCAAGCAGGGGGTTAGGGGTTCGATTCCCCTCGTCTCCACCACCCGCCGAATCCGGCGGTCCTCCTCTCGGTCGACGCGCGACCGCCGGCGCGGTCGCGGGGGTTCGATTCCCCTCGTCTCCACCACCCGCCTCCGTAGGCAACCCCCTCCCGCATCCACTTCTCGCGGCGTTGACTGGAAGAGTCGCTGAAGCGACTCCCGTCAAACGGAGGTGAACGGATGCCGAAGAAGAACGACGATCTGCCGTCGACCCTCGAGCGCAGCGAGAAGCACGCTCAGGAGATCTGGCAGAAGACCCACGACTCCGCGGTCGACACCTACGGCGAGGGGGAGCGTGCGCATCGCACCGCCTTCTCAGCGCTGAAGCACTCCTACGAGAAGGTCGGCGACCACTGGGAGGAGAAGGACGAGAAGGGTCCGTCCGACCAGAAGGCCGAGGGAACCCGCGGCTCGAAGGGCGAGACGAAGGGCGGCGTCGACGCGAACTCGTCGAAGGCGCACCTTCTCGACGTGGCCAAGAAGCTCGACGTGCGTGGCCGCTCGTCCATGACGAAGGACGAGTTGGTCGACGCCATTCAGAAGGCGAACAACAGGGAGACGCGCAAGGCGCGCTCCTGAGGGTCCCCACACGCGACGGAACGGCGGAGCGCGAAGGCCCCGCCGTTCCGATCACGACTTCAAGACTCAGATGAGCGGGTCGGGCTCGTCGATCGGAGCCGGGTCCTCCTCCTCGACCCACAGGTCGTCGTCGGCACGCAGCGTCTGCCAGATCGCGTAGGCGACGCCCGCCAGTGCGACGACGCCGAGCGCGATGAGGATGTACTTCCCGACTCCGCCCGACGGCTTCGGCGGCTTGACGAGGCCGACCTTCTCGCCGACCTTGTGGGTCGCGGCGCCGGCGGCGGCGAGACTGCCCGCGATCACCGGGAACACGTCGTCCTTGATCTTCTCGCCGGTCGACGATGCGGCCGACTTCGCCGCCGTGAATCCTGTATCGATCGAGCCTCGCACGCGGGGCGTCACCTCATCCTTCGCGAACACCACTGCCTGCTTCCCGGCTTCCTTGATCACGTGTCCTGCGTTCTCCAACAGGTCCTTCTGGTCCTCCCAGAGCTCCTCGGCCTGGACCTTCAGCTTCGTGAGCTCTCGCTGGCGCTTTCCCATCGGTTTCCTCCGTCTGTGTCGCGAGCGAATCCCTCCCATACTGTCACTCGCGCATCCGCGGCTGAACTGTCTTGACTGTGCGGTGCCTGAACGTGCACAGGAACCCGGCAGAGAGGGCTGTGGAAGAATCGACCCATGCCCGCACACACCGCCGTCGCCACCATCTCCACGAACCTCGGCACCATCACCGTCAATCTGTTCGGATTCCACGCGCCCAAGACCGTCGAGAACTTCGTCGGCCTCGCCACCGGCACGAAGGAATGGACGCATCCGCAGACCGGGCAGACCTCGACCGAGCCCCTCTACAACGGCGTGATCTTCCACCGCATCATCAAGGACTTCATGATCCAGGGCGGCGACCCGCTCGGCATGGGGATCGGCGGACCGGGCTACGAGTTCGACGACGAGATCAATGGCGAGCTCGACTTCAACACTCCGTACAAGCTCGCGATGGCCAACGCCGGCCTGCGCGGAGGCCGCGGCACCAACGGCTCGCAGTTCTTCATCACGACCGTGCCGACCCCTCACCTGCAGGGCAAGCACACGATCTTCGGCGAGGTCGCCGACGACGAGTCGAAGCGCGTCGTCGACGCCATCGAGTCCGTGCCGACCGCTCGGGGCGACAAGCCCATCGACGACGTCGTCATCACGGGCATCACCGTGACCGAGGTCTGATCTCGAGGTGACCGACGAGGCGCGCGATCCGGCCGACTACTGCTACCGGCATCCGGACCGGCGCAGCTACGTGCTGTGCCAGCGATGCGGGCGCACGATCTGCCCCGAGTGCCAGACGCAGGCGGCCGTGGGCGTGCACTGCCCCGAGTGCACACGGGAGGCTCGCGCCAGCGCGCCCAAACAGCGGCCGGCCCTGCTGCGCGCCGCCCGATCGAGCTCGGGTCGTCCGATCGTCACCTGGTCGATCATCGGGATCACGCTCTTCGTCTTCGCGCTGCAGCTGCTGATCGGGAACACGGTCATCAACGAGCTCGCCTACGTCGTGCCGCTCACCTATGAGGAGCCATGGCGGATGCTCACGGCAGCCCTGGTGCACTCGAATCGCTCGTTCCTCCACGTGCTGTTCAACATGTATTCGCTGTTCATCTTCGGGCCGATGCTCGAGTCGATGCTCGGGCGCTCGCGGTTCGTCGCCCTCTATGTCCTGAGCGCGATCGGCGGCTCGGTCGCGGTGCTCCTGAGCGCCTTCACACCGTTCGGTGGATCGGGGGTCGTGGTGGGCGCCTCGGGTGCCATCTTCGGACTGCTCGGTGCCTACTTCGTCATCGCCCGGCGCCTGGGTGGCAACGCGGTGCAGCTGCTCATCGTCATCGGACTGAACCTGGCCATCGGGTTCATCGTCCCGGGCATCGCCTGGCAGGCGCACATCGGTGGACTGATCGTGGGTGCGCTCGTCGGATGGATCTTCACGACCACGCGCGGGCCGCGCAACCAGTCGAGACAGCGGCTGCTGATCGGTGCCGTGGTCGCCGGTCTCGTGCTGCTGACCTTGGCTCCACTGGCGTTCGCGAACGTGCTGGCCTAGTTATCCACAGGCACTATCCACATGGGGACAGTTACACCGCTGTGATTCACGTCCCACAAGGGGGACAGTGAGGGTCAGCGCCACCTCGTGGTCATCAGGAAGCCGATGAACATGATGCCGAAGCCGACGAGGATGTTCCACGAGCCGATCGAGGGGATCGGCAGTGCGCTCTGGCTCACGTAGAAGACGATGATCCAGGCGAGCCCGACCAGCATGAAGCCGAACATGACGGGCTTGAACCAGGGGGCGTTGGGCGCCTGCTCCCCGCTCTCCGCCTCGGTGCGCTGGGGCTTCACACGATCGCTTCTGGCCATGCCCGAGATTCTAGCCTGATCGTGCCGGGCATCGACCCGGCCTCGCCCAGGCGCGGAAGCATACAATGTCGTCCATGACCGCGACCGAGTCCCCCGCGCCTCTGCGTCGCCGACGCCGCCGCCGGCGGGTGAGCATCGTCGGCGTGCTCGGCGAGCTGTTCATCACAGCAGGCGTGTTCGTGCTCCTCTTCCTCGGCTGGCAGCTCTGGCTCAACGACATCATCGTCGGCAACCAGCAGCAGGAGGTCGCCGAGGAACTGCAGGAGGAGTGGGCCGCACAGCAGGGTGAGCTTCCCGCGAAGACGCCGCCGAACCCCGGTGAGCCGGTCGTCACGGCGAAGGTCGAGTCCGACCAGCCGTTCGCGACCCTCATCGTGCCGCGACTCGCGGAGGCGGCGGGCACCGAGTACTACTCGCGCGTCATCGCGGAGGGCGTCGGCAACGCCGTGCTGAACAGCAACCGGCTGGGCATCGGCCACTACTCGAAGACGCAGATGCCCGGCGAGGTCGGCAACTTCGCCCTCGGAGCTCACCGCTCCGCGTACGGCGGCGCGTTCCACAACCTGCACCAGCTCCACGTCGGCGACAGCATCTACGTCGAGACCCAGGACGGCTGGTACAAGTACGTGTTCCGCGGCCTCGAGTACGTCGCGCCGACCGGCGTGGGCGTGCTCGATCCTGTGCCGCAGAACCCCGGCGCTCAGCCGGGCGAGCGCATCATCACGCTCACCACGTGCAACCCGTTCTTCTCCACGGCCGAGCGCCTCATCGCCTACGGCGTATACGAGGCCTGGTATCCCCGCACGTCGGCCCCCGACCAGGGCGCCCCGCCGGAGATCGCCGAGCAGATCATCACCCAGGCGACGGGAGGCGAGTGATGTACGGAGCTCTCTGGCGCATCCTGCCCGGACCGGTATGGGTCCGCATCCTCCTCCTGCTCGTGCTCATCGCCGCGGTGCTCACCGCCTGCGTGCTGTGGATCTTCCCGTGGATCAACACCCTCACGGCGCCGCCGGAGGTGACGGTCGAGTGACGCGCGTGCTCGTCATCGACAACTACGACTCCTTCGTCTACACGCTGAACGGATACCTCCAGCAGCTGGGTGCCGAGACGGAGGTCGTGCGGAACGACGCCTTCGATGCCGCCGAGTCGGCCGAGCGAATCGCGGAGTACGACGCGGTGCTCATCTCGCCCGGGCCAGGTACGCCGGCGCAGGCGGGCGTCTCCATCCCGGTCGTGCATGCCGCCCTCGAGTCGGGGCAGCCGCTGCTCGGAGTGTGCCTCGGGCATCAGGCGATCGCCGAGGCACTCGGAGCGACCGTGACCCACGCCGACGAGCTCATGCACGGCAAGACGTCGCTCATCGAGCACGACGAGAGCGAGTTCTACGAGGGGGTGCCGCATCCCTTCCGCGCCACCCGCTACCACTCGCTGGCGGTCGTCGATTCGACGGTGCCGCACGAGCTGCAGGTCACCTCGCGCACGACGGGCGGTGTCATCATGGGCCTCCGCCACGAGGAGCGGCCCGTGTTCGGCGTGCAGTTCCACCCGGAATCGGTACTCACCGAAGGCGGCTACCGGATGCTGGGCAACTGGCTCGCGTCGGCGGGACTGCCGGAGGCGTCCGAGACCGCGAAGGGGCTCTCGCCGCTCGTCAAGCTCTGAGGTCCGGGGTCTCGATACGCGCCGCTTCGTGGCGCTGCTCGACCGGCGGAGGGCCGTCGAGCCTCGCGGCGCTGGTCAGCCGTTGCAGACGCGGATGGCGACGGTCGAGCCCTGAGGGGCGGCGCCCGGGGCGATCGACTGGCCGCTCACGGTGCCGCCCGAGCATCCGGTGTCGCTCTCGATCTGGGGGATGAGCCCCTGATCGGTCAGCTCGGCCTGAGCCTGCTCGAGACCGAGGCCGACGACGTCGGGAACCTCGACGTTGCCCGTCGAGACCACGAAGTTCACGGTGCCGCCGGGCGCGAGGCTGTTGTTGGCCGGCGGGTCGGTGCGGATGACGACGTCTCGAGGCACGTTCGGATGGTTCTCTCGAACGGTGTTGCCCGCGGTGAAGCCGGCCCGAGTGATCGTGTCGCGCGCTTCGTTCTCCGGCATGCTGGCGACGTCAGGCACGTTCACCAGCTGCGGACCGCTCGAGACGTAGACGCCCACGGTGTAGTCGGGAAGCACGCCGATCCCGGCCTCCGGTGTGGTGGAGATCACCTCACCGCTCGGCACCTCGGGATCGATCCGGGCATGGATCTCGTAGGTGAGACCGGCGGCGTCGAGCTCGGCGACCGCCTCATCCTGCGTCATCCCGACCACGGCGGGCACCTCGATGTTCGCCGTGGCGGGCGGACCCTGCGGGGACAGGTTGAAGACCCAGAAGACGACGGCCGCCACGATCGCGGCCATCACGACGATGCCCGACCAGATCCAGGCAACAGGCGGACGGGTCTGCGTGCCGCGCACCCGCTCATCCGTGTCGACGCTCAACTGACGCAGCGTCGCGGTGGCACCGGCGGTAGTCGTCGGGTTGACACCGAAGATGGTGGCGTTGAAGTCGTCCTGGGGCGCTTTGCGCGTCGGCACCTGGCCGGAGGCCGCGAGCTCGACGTCGTGACGGAACTCGGAGGCGGACTGGTAGCGGTCAGCACGGTCCTTCACGAGCGAGCGCAGCACGACGGCGTCCAGAGCGGGCGAGACCTTCGGGTTGTAGGCGCTCGGCGGGGTCGGCGCCTGGTTGATGTGCTGGTAGGCGACGGCGACCGGGTTGCGGCCCGAGAACGGCGGACGCCCCGTCAGCAGCTCGAAGAGCACGACGCCCGTCGAGTAGAGGTCGGTGCGCGCGTCGACGACCTCGCCGCGTGCCTGCTCGGGGGAGAAGTACTGGGCGGTGCCGACGATCGCGCTCGTCTGGGCGATCGTCGCCGACGCGTCTGACACCGCTCGGGCGATGCCGAAGTCCATGACCTTCACCTGGCCGGTCTTGGTCACCATGATGTTGCCGGGCTTGATGTCTCGGTGCACGACGCCTGCGCGATGCGAGTACTCGAGCGCGAGCAGCACCTGCTCGACGATGCGGGTCGCCTCGTCGAGGGGCAGCGGGCCGTCGGAAATCAGGTCCTTGAGGAGCCGTCCGTCGACGTACTCCATGACGATGAAGGGCAGCTGCACCTCGCGCCCGTTGGACTCGGTGATGGTCTCCTCACCGGCGTCGTAGATGCGCACGATGGTCGGATGCGCCATCTTCGCGGCGTCCTGCGCTTCGCGTCGAAAGCGGGTGCGGAAGGTGGGATCGTTCGCGAGCTGGGGCTTCAGAAGCTTGATCGCGACCCGCCGGCCGAGCCGGGCATCCGTGCCGAGGTGCACGTCGGACATGCCGCCCTTGCCGATGCGCTCGCCCACCTGGTATCGCCCAGCGAGCAGTCG
Source organism: Microbacteriaceae bacterium (assembly GCA_031177985.1). Taxonomy (GTDB): domain Bacteria; phylum Actinomycetota; class Actinomycetes; order Actinomycetales; family Microbacteriaceae; genus JAPSJW01. Next base: position 258,385 of record JAPSJW010000001.1, read on the forward strand.
GACGCTGCTGCCGGTCGCGAGGGTCTCGTCCACCTGAGTCATGATGCGCTGTCAGTGTAGCCGCGCGGTGGCGCCCGCTACTGCACGTCGAGCACGAGTGCAGATGACGGTTCGGACTCGATTTCTCCGCAGATCGCCGTGAGGGTCACCGAGACCTGCTGGGGGGAGTTGGGCAGCTGCAGCTCGACGCTCGTGGTCGACGGCGGAAGGGGGTTCGACGCCCCGATGATGGTGGCTCCGGTGGCGTCGAGACGGTACGCCGTGAGCGAGGTGCCGGCGGGGCACTGCCCGTAGGCGCCCCAGCTCACTCCGACGGTCGAGCCTGCGTCGTACGGACCGGCCTCCTCGGGAACCGGCGCTGAAGGCGTCGGCGGCGCGGGGAAGGCGTCGTAGAACGTGACGGTGATGTTCGTGCCCAGCGGGATGCTCGGTCCGGTCTGGCTCACCTCGTACGCGAGTCCCGCTTCCTCGAGCGACGGCGCCGGGATGCCGACGACGGGCGTGAGGTTGAGGCCCTTGTCGAAGAGGATCTGGCCGACCTCGTCCTGGTTGCGGCCGGCGATCTCCTCCAGAGTGAGAGACACGGTCTCGGGCTCCGGCTCCGGTTCCTCCGACGGCTCCTCGGAGGGAGTCTCGCTGGGAGTCTCGGACGCCTGCGTCTGACTCGGGGTGCGGCTGGGGTCAGCGTCGCCCCCCGGATTCAGCAGAAGAGCCACGATGAGAGCGATGAGGCCGAGGGCGAGTATGGCGATGAGGGCGATGATCGGCCACAGCCAGCGGCTGCGCTTCTTCTCCTCCGGCTCGACCTCCTCCTCGGTGACGGTCTGCGAGACGGCGGTGGGCGCACCCATCACCCGGGTCGCGGCGGTCGCGCCGACACCCGCGCCGGCGACGCCGGCAGCCCCGAGCACGGCGGGAACCGCGGCTGCGGCCTCGCGCACGTCGCCGCGGCGCAGGGCCTGCGCGGCGCGGGCCAGGTGCGAGGCGGACGCGGGGCGGTCGCCGGGGCTCTTGGCGATGCAGGCGTAGACGAGGTTGCGCACCGGCTCGGACACGGTGACGGGCAGGTCGGGCGGGGTCTCGTTGATGTGCGCCATCGCGATCGCGACCTGCGACTCGCCCGTGAAGGGACGGCGTCCGGCGAGAGCCTCGTAGGCGACGATGCCCAGCGAGTAGATGTCGGTGGACGGGGACGCCGGATGACCGCTCGCCTGCTCGGGGGAGAGGTACTGCACCGTGCCCATCACCTGGCCGGTCGCGGTGAGGGGCACCTGGTCGGCGATGCGGGCGATGCCGAAGTCGGTGATCTTCACCCGGCCGTCGGGCGTGATCAGCAGGTTGCCCGGCTTGATGTCGCGGTGCACGAGCCCTGCGGCGTGCGCGGCCTGCAGCGCATTCGCGGTCTGGGCGACGATGTCGAGCACGCGGTCGGTCGAGAGCACGCGCTCGCGCTCGAGCACGGCGGAGAGCGCCTCGCCAGGAACGAGCTCCATGACGAGGTAGGCGCTGCCTTCCTCCTCGCCGTAGTCGAAGACGTTCGCGATGCCCTCGTGGTTCACGAGCGCGGCGTGCCTGGCCTCGGCGCGGAAGCGCTCGAGGAAGCCGGGGTCGCCCAGGTACTCGTCCTTGAGGATCTTGATCGCGACGGTGCGTCCGATCACGAGGTCGGTCGCCTGCCACACCTCGCCCATGCCGCCGATCGCGACCCGGCTGGACAGCTGGTACCGGCCTCCGAAGGTGAGCCCGCTCGTGGGTCTCATCTGTTCAACACCGCCTCTAGAACCTGACGCGCGATGGGCGCGGCCACCTGATTGCCGAAGGCGGACTGTCCGAGCCCGCCGCCGTTCTCGACGACCACCGCGATCGCTACCTGCGGGTCGTCCGCGGGGGCGAAACCGGTGAACCAGAGGGTGTAGGGATCGTCCCCTCCGTTCTCAGCCGTGCCGGTCTTGCCCGCGACGTCGACCCCGGCAATTGTCGCATTGCTGGCCGCTCCGTTGGCCACCCCCTCGACCATCATCTGCGTGAGGGTGTCGGCGTTCTCGGGGCTCATGGGCTCGCTCAACTCCTGCGGCTCGAACGGCTGCAGCACCTCGAGATCCGGACTCACGATCTCCTCGACGAGGGTTGGCTGCATCAGCACCCCGTCGTTCGCGACGGCGGCGGAGATCATCGCGATCTGGAGGGGTGTGACCCTGTCCTCACCCTGGCCGAAGGACTGCAGCATGAGGAACGCTTCGCTGTCCGGCTCGGGGAACTCGCTCGCCGTGACGGGGGTCGGGATGCCGAACTCCTGCCCGAAGCCGAACGCTTCAGCCGTCTCGTTGATCGCCTCGTAGCCGAGCTGCTGTCCGAACTGCGCGAACGGGATGTTGCAGGAGAGCCGGAGCGCCGTCGCGAGCGACGCCGTCTCGCCGCCGCCGCAGCTTCCGCCCTCCGAGTTGCCGATCTCGTTGGTGGAGTCGGGGAGCGTGAGCCGCGCGGGGTTCGGCACCTCATCTTCCGGGCGAATGCCGTGCTCGAGCGCGGCCGCGGCCATCAGGACCTTGAATACCGAACCGGGGAAGTAGAACTTGTTGGTCGCGCGGTTGATGAGTGGGTCGTTCGGGTCTTCGAGCAGCTGGTTGTAGGTGCTGATGACCTGCTCCGTGTCGCGCACCGCGAAGAGATTGGGGTCGAAGCTCGGCTTCGAGACCATCGCGAGGATGCCGCCGGTCGCCGGGTCGATCGCGACGACCGATCCCTGCTGGTCGCCGAGGGCATCCCAGGCGGCCTGCTGGATGACTGGATCGATGGTGAGCTCGACGGCGGCGCCCTTCGGGTCTTGGCCCGTGATGATCGCGTTGAGCTGGTCGAAGAACTGCTCGTTGGCGCTGCCACTGAGATAGTCGTTGAGCTCGCCCTCGAGACCGGCGTTGCCCTGGTTGAGGGTGAAGTAGCCGGTGATCGGCGCGTAGAGCTCGCCGCCCGGGTAGCTGCGCTGGAACATGTACTCGTCGTCGACCGGCTGCGACTCCGCGACGGCCTGCCCGTCGACGAGGATCGGTCCGCGCTCCGCGGAGTAGCTCTCGAAGAGCGTGCGCGTGTTGCGGCCGTCGGCCTTGAGTGCGTCGGCCTGCATCACCTGGATGATCGAGGTCGACACGAAGAGAGCCACGAACATCAGCAGCACGACGATGCTGACCCGTCTCAGTTCCTTGTTCACTCCACCACCAGCCTCGGTGCGCTGCGGACGCTGTCGGAAAGGCGGAGGAGGATCGCCACGATGATCCAGTTCGCGAGCAGCGACGACCCTCCCGCGGCGAGGAAGGGCGTCGTGAGCCCGGTGAGCGGGATGACTCGCGTGACGCCTCCGATGACGATGAACACCTGCAGCGCGATGACGAACGAGAGCCCGACGCCCAGCAGCCGGCCGAAGTCGTCTTGACCGGTGAACCCGATACGGAAGCCACGGGACACCATCAGCAGGTAGAGGGCGAGGATCGCGAAGACCCCGACGAGACCCAGCTCCTCGCCCATGGCCGACATGATGTAGTCGCTCTCGGCGAGCGGTGTGAGGTCGGGGCGCCCCTCACCCAGGCCGCTGCCGACCAGACCGCCGTTGCCGAGGCCGAACAGGCCTTGCACGAGCTGGTAGCTGCCTCCGCGCTCGTCGTAGAGGGCAGGGTCGAAGGGCGACAGCCACGCGGTGAATCGTCCGTTCACGTACTCGAGCGTCTGGCTCGCGACGATCGCACCGCCGAAGAACAGCACCAGCCCGAGCACGATCCAGCTCGCACGCCCGGTCGCGACGTAGATCATGACGAGGAACAGGCCGAAGTAGAGCAGCGACGTGCCGAGGTCGCGCTGGAACACGAGCACGGCCATGGATGCGGCGAAGACGACGAGGATCGGGCCGAGGTCACGGGCCCGCGGCAGCCGCAGCCCCAGGACGCGACGTCCGACCAGGGAGAGCGAGTCGCGTGCGGTGACGAGGTAGCCGGCGAAGAACACCGCGAGCGCGATCTTCGCGAGCTCGCCGGGCTGGAAGTTGAACGGCCCGATCTGAATCCACACCCGAGCGCCGTTCACCGCCTCGAAGAAGGGCAGCATGGGCAGCAGCAGCAGCCCGATGCCGACGAACATCGCGATGAAGCGGTAGCGCAGCAGCACGCGGTGGTTGCGCAGCACGAGGATCGTTGCGAGAGCGGCGACCATCGCCAGCAGGGTCCACACGATCTGCCGCACGCCGGAGTTGTCCCAGCCCTCGGCGCCGTCGGCCAGGCCGATGCGGTAGATCATGGCGATGCCGAGCCCGTTGAGCGCCGTGCCGATCGGCACCAGGAACGGGTCGGCGTCGCGGGCCACGACGCGCAGGGCGACATGGATGAGGAGCGCCAGCGCCGGAGGCAGGGACGCGAGCAGGATCATGCCGTCGTCGGTGCGGCCGTTCACCCCGAGCTGCACGAGCACGATCGCGCCGACCGCCACGACGATCGCGAGCAGCAGCAGCACGAGCTCGATGTTCCTGGCGCGAGCGGGTTCGCGCAGACGGATGCGGATCGTCTGCGTGATCGGCTGGCGGGGGCTCGTGCCGCGCTCAGTCGCTACGGGAGCCGTCGTGTCAGTCACCGGTCGCATCCGCCAATCGCTCGACGATCGTGCGCGCGTCGTCGAGGCTGTCCGCGTTGATCGTCCGCTCGACGCTCGATCGGTTGAAGCTCGAGAGCTCGTCGACGTCGATGCTCGTCTCCTGCACCACAGACGACAGGGTGATCGGGCCGATGTTCTGCTGCACGCCCTGGTAGATCGCGACGCGGCCCTCGCTCACGCCCACGAAGTAGTGCGACTGCGTCCACTGGTAGCCGAAGAACACGGCGGCGACCAGTGCGAGGCCGGCGAGGATGGCGGCGACCAGCCAGGTGAGCTTGTGCCGACGCGCCCGTCGGCGGTCCTCCTCGATCAGCTCGTCGAGGTAGCCGTCGGACTCCGGCTCGAAGTGGCTCGGATCGGGCTGGGTCGCCTTCAGCGGATGCAGGAGCAGGGTCGGCAGCCGCAGCGATGTGCGGCGCTGGTCGCTGTCGAAGCTCAGCGGAACGGCGGCGGAGCCGACGAACACGGGCCTCGCGAGCCCGGAGTCGTCGGTCTCGTCGATGTCGGCGATGACGACCGTGACGTTGTCGGGCGCGCCCGCGTCGAGGCTCTCCTTCACGAGACGCTCGCCCGCGGCCTGCGCGTCGGGCATCGACTGCAGGATCGCCGTCATCTTCTCGTGCGAGACGTAGCTCGACAGCCCGTCGGAGCAGATCAGCCAGCGATCGCCGGGCTTCGTGTCGTGCAGTGTCGTGTCGATCTCCGGCGACGCGTCGACGTCTCCGAGCACCCGCATGAGCACGGAGCGCCGAGGATGCACCGCCGCCTCGTCGGGCGTGATGCGTCCCGAGTCCACGAGACGCTGCACGAAGGTGTGGTCGGAGCTGACCTGCTCGAGCTCGCCGTCGCGGAAGAGGTAGATGCGGGAGTCGCCGATGTGGGCGATCGCGACGGTGTCGCCGACGCGGAGGAGGCCGCTAACCGTCGTGCCCATCCCGGTGAGCTCGGAGTGCTCGAACACGGTCTCGGCGAGGAGTGAGTTCGCGGCGATGAGGGCGGACTGCAGAGCGAACTCGGCGTCGTCGGCGGTGGGATAGTCCTTATCGACCTCCGCGATCCGCTTGATGGCGATGGCCGAGGCGACATCGCCCCCGGCGTGACCGCCCATCCCGTCGGCGACGACGAAGAGGTGCTTGCCGGCATAGCCGCTGTCCTGGTTGTTCGACCGGATCTTCCCGACGTGCGAGATGGCCGCGCTCTTCGCAGTCACCGCCCCTACCGCCGAAGCTCGAACGTCGTCGTGCCGATCTTGACGGGGGTGTTCAAGGGAACGGGTGTGGGAAGCACGACGCGCTGGCCGTCGAGGTACGTGCCGTTGGTGGAGTCGAGGTCCTGGATGACCCATCCGGTGTCCCAGTGCATGAGGCGCGCGTGGTGGGTGGAGGTGTAATCGTCACGGATGACGAGGCCCGATTCGCCTGAGCGCCCGATCGTGAGCTGGTCGGTGGAGAGCTCCAGCTCCATGCCCTCCTTGGCGCCGGAGGTGATGACGAGCCGGCGGGCGTCGGAGGGTGCACCGGGCGCGGAGGAGTTGCGCGGCGGCGCGGCGGCTGCGGGAGCGGGGCGCGCGGCCGGGACGACCGGCTCGGGAGCGGCCTGCGCCGTCGGGAAGGGGGATGCGGCGGCGGCCTGCTCCTGCGGCATCCGTCGTGTGCGCTGGCCGAACAGGTCGGTGCGCAGCGCGTACACCACGGCGAAGACGAAGAGCCAGAGCACCGCGAGGAAGGCGAGGCGGAGCACCAGGAGCGTCAATTCGCTCATCTAACGCACCCTCCCGGCGTCGGTCGAGTCGGCGGACTGGGCGAGCACTCGGAACACGATACGGGTGCGACCGATGTCGATGACCGAGTCGGGCGGAAGAGGCGCCTTCTTGACGGGCTCGCCGTTGAGCTTGGAGCCGTTCGTCGAGCCGAGGTCGTTGACCTGACCGCGGGTGCCGTCCCACAGGATCTCGACGTGCTTGCGCGAGGTGCCGGTGTCGTCGACGGTGATGTCCGCTTCGCTGCCGCGGCCGATGACGGTGCGGCCGCGCTTGATCGGGTAGCGCTTGCCGTTGATGTCGAGCACGGGGACCCACTCGACGCGGCCCTGCACGGAGGAGCTCTGCACGTCGATCACGCCCTGCGTGAGGCGCGGATTCTCCTCGAGACGGATGTCGATGCCGCCGGCGAACGCATAGTGCTGCGCGGTCGCGTGGCGCTGCACCAGCTGCGTGAGCTCGTCGATGAGGGTCGGGCCGATGGCCGACATCCGCTGGTAGTCGGTGGGCGACAGGCCGACCGTGAACTTGTTGGGCACGAGGATGCGGTCGCGCGAGACGACGGCGGCCTGCGTGTCGAGCTCACGGCGGAGCGCCGCGGTGATCTCCAGTGGCTGGACACCACTCTTGAAGGTCTTGGCGAACGCGCCGTTGACGGCGCGCTCGAGACCTCGCTCGAAGTTGTCCAGAAGGCCCAACGGTTCCCCTGTTCTGCCTGGTGATCGTTCCGATGTTATCCGGGTTGCCCTGAAGGCGCCCCGAAAGGGGGTCAGGGCCTCCCGGCGCCCGGTCGACGGACGGGGTGCCCCGGCTCCGACGCGGCGACGCGTGAGCGTTGCGGACACCCGAGAGTGCCGCGGCCCCCCATCTTGTCCGCAACGCTCACAGCTCGCGGCCGAGGGTGGGCCAGCCGGGCGGACGTCGGGCGGGCTGGCCGCCCTGTGCTAATCTCGTCCGGTTGGCGCGAGTGGCGAAATTGGCAGACGCGCACGGTTCAGGTCCGTGTGCCCGTGAGGGCATGGGGGTTCAAGTCCCCCCTCGCGCACCAACTCCCTTTCAGGGCTCGGCGTCGTACGCCTTCCTCAGGATGACCTCGAGCACGTCGAGGTCGACCTTCTCGAGGTCCTTGAGGTAGAGGCAGCTCACACCGGTGGTGTGTGGGCCCAGCCTCCCGAGCTCGTCGCCGACCTCGTCGAGCGGGAGGGTCGAGAGGTACAGGGTCGTCGCCGGCTTCCGCGGTGAGAACCCGACCCGCATGGTGTCGCCTTCGCGCCCGGTCGCGTAGCGGTAGTGGTAGTCGCCGAACCCCACGATCGAGCCGCTCCACAGCTTCGGCTCCTCGCCCGTGACGCGGCGCATCAGGTCGACGAGGGTGTGCGCATCGCGTCGACGGACGGGATGCTCGACGGAGTCGAGAAGAGCGGCGACCTCGGTCATGCCGACCAGTGTGGACCCGCGAGGGGCCGCTGTCGATGACCGAGGCCGCCCGGTGTCAGGCCGCTGCGGCCGCCCGCACCGAGCGCAGCGCTCCCGCCCAGGTGACGAGCTGATCCAGCTGGAGGTCGAGGGACTCGACGTGCCAGGGCGCGGGCTCCTTGAACACCGTGTAGTTCTCGAAGTCGGTGACCGTCGACAGCAGGACTCCCTGACGCACGTCGGCGATCTGCAGCTCCCCGAGGATGAGCCGCAGGTGCTCGGCTGCACGTGCGCCGCTGACGACGCCGCCGTAGCTGACGATGCCTGCGGCCTTGTTGTTCCACTCGGCGTAGACGAAGTCGATCGCGTTCTTGAGCGGCCCGGGCAGCGAGCGGTTGTACTCGGGCGTCACGAAGACGTAGCCGTCGTACTCGGCGATCGTCGACGCCCACCGCTTGGTGTGATCCTTGGCGTACTCGCCACGGATGGCGGGCACGGCCTCGTCGAGATGCGGCAGGTCGTAGTCGGCCAGGTCGATGAGGTCGTATCGGGCGTCGCCGCGGGAGGTGCCGTGCCGCAGCACCCACTCCGCTACCTGCGCGCCGACGCGTCCGGGGCGCGTGCTGCCGAGGATGATGCCGATCCTCAGGTCTGACATGGTGTGTTCCTTCCGTTCTGCGGGTTCGAGGGTCAAGCGGATGCGGCGAGCGGCGCCGGGCGGCGCCCCATGAGCACGTCGACGGGAGTCGCGCCGAGCTCGCGCTGCACGAGCGGGCGCACCTCGGTGCCGAAGAGCTCGATCGCGTGCAGCAGGTCCTTCTGCGGCACGCCCCCCATGTCGATGTGGAGGTACTGCCGCACGTGACCCCAGTGCTGATGCATGAGGATGATGCGCTCGGCGATCTCCTCGGGGGATCCGATGAGCAGGCCGCCCTGCGGTGCGGTGTCGCGGTCGTAGGAGTCACGGGTGGGGGGCGCGAACCCGCGCTGCTCGCCGACGACCTTCATGAACTGGTGCCAGTGCGGCCACCACGCGTCGCGCGCCTTCTTGCCATCGCGCATGAGGAAGCCCGGCGAGCCGAGCATGACGAGCGTCTGCTCGGGGGTGTTGCCGAACTTCTCCGCGGCGTGCCGGTAGAGGTCGGCGTTGCTGGAGGAGCGGATGGCGCTGCCGCCGAGCACGCCGGTCGCCATCGGCAGGCCGAGCTGCGCGGCCCTGATGACCGACCCCGGGTTGCCCCCGACGCCGAGCCAGATCGGGATCGGTCCGTGCTCTGCCCGCGGCGGCACGTACTCGCCATGCAGGGCCGGCCGAGTGGTGCCCTCCCAGGTGACGCGGGGGGATCGGTTCACCTCGAGCAGCAGATCGAGCTTTTCGGCGAAGAGCTGGTCGTACTCCCGAAGGTCGTACCCGAAGAGGGGAAACGATTCGATCGAGGACCCGCGGCCCGGGATCATCTCCACCCGGCCGTTCGAGATCGCGTCGACCGTGGAGTACTGCTCGTACACCCGCACCGGGTCGTCGGTGCTCAGAACCGTCACGGCGCTCGACAGCTTGATGCGGGAGGTGCGGGCCGCTGCGGCCGCCAGCACCGTGGCCGCCGCCGACACCGGGAACTCGGGCGTGTGATGCTCCCCGAGCCCGAACCAGTCGAGCCCGGCCTGCTCGGCGACGACGATCGACTCGACGACGTTGCGGATGGCCTGCGCTTCGGAGGTGCGGGTGCCCGTTGCCGGGTCCCGATTGGCGTCTCCGAACGCGCCGATTCCGAGTTCCATGTGACTCCGTTCGATGGTGGTGGATGGGGTTCACGCCGCGGCGTCGTGCGCCGAGCGGGTGACCGCGAGGGTGATCTCGGCTGCTGTGAGCCGCGCTCCGAAGACGACCCCGCCGGGCTGCAGCGATCGCCCGTCGGTCAGCGAGGGGAGCGTCACGGGGTCGTAGCCGATCCGGTCGATCAGCTCCGCGACCGACGCCACTGCGGCAGGGCTGTCGCCGGCGACCGCGAGGCCGAGGCGCTGCGGATGTCCGGCAGGACGGCGGTCGACCTCGAGGTCGTGGTAGCCCACGTGATTGAAGGTCTTGACGACGGTCGCTCCAGCGAGCAGCCGCTGCACGACGACGCTCGACCCGCCCGCGGCCTCCTCGAACTCGTCCAGCCGCCCGTCGACGGGCGGCCAGTAGTTCATCGCGTCGACGACGAGCTTGCCGTGGAGGAGCGAGGGATCGAGGGTCGGCAGGCGGTGCAGCGGGATCGAGACGATGACCAGATCCGCGCTGGCCACCGCATCCGCCGTCCAGGCCACGTGTGCGCCGGGTGCCACGACGGCAGCCAGCAGCTCGAGATCGGCCGGGTCGCCCGAGCCGCTCAGCGTCACGCAGTAGCCGGCGTCCACGAGGGTGCGCGCAACCGCCGTTCCTACTCGTCCGGCGCCGACCACCGCGACCCGACTGATGCGCGCGTCACCGGACATCAGGCCACCCGGCGTTCGAATCCGAGGCGGCGAGGAGCTGACGCACCCGGGGAACGACCTCGCGCCCGAAGCGCTCGATGCTGTCCCGCTTCTCCGTGTGCGGCATCCGGCTGGCGGCGGCGACGAAGTCGAATCTGGTCGCACCCAGCGTCTGCATGGCTGAGGCCACGCGACGGGCGACCGTCTCGGGAGACCCCACGAAGAGCGCGCCGCCGATCGCCTCGGCCTCGTAGCGTTCGCGCCGGTACGGCGCCCAGCCCCGTTTCGGCGCCTCGGCGTTCATGGTGCCCGACCAGACGGGCCAGAACCGTTCGAGCGCCTCCTCGTCGGTGTCGGCGATGTAGCCGTGCACGTGCATGCCGACGGGCTGCTGCGTCTGCTGCAGAGCATCGAGGCTGCGGCGGTAGAGGTCGGTCAGGGGCTTGAAGTGCTCGAGGGTGCCACCGATGAGGCCCAGCATGAGGGGGAGGCCGAAGCGGGCGGCGCGCATCACCGACTGCGGGCTGCCGCCGACGCCGACCCAGACCGGGACGCCTCCGGGGGATATCTGGGGCTCGAGCACCTGGTCGACGAGCGGCGGTCGGAACCGGCCCGACCAGGTCACGGGCTGCTCACGCAGCAGGCGCATGAGCAAGTCGAGCTTCTCCTCGAACAGCTGCTCGTAGTCGGAGAGGTCGAACCCGAAGAGCGGGAACGACTCGATCGCCGAGCCGCGCCCCACGATCAGCTGCGCGCGGCCGCCGGAGGCCGCGTCGAGGGTCGCGAAGTCGTTGTAGACCCGTACCGGATCCTGGGTGCTGAGCACCGTGACCGCCGTGCCGACGCGCAGCGTCGAGGTTCGTGCGGCGATCGCACCGAGGATGACCGGGGCGGCGGAATCCATCATGCCCGGCCGGTAGTGCTCGGCGATGCCGAACGAGTCGAGCCCGGCCTGCTCTGCCGCAACGGCCTCCTCGATGACATCGCGGATGACCTGCGGTCCGGGCGTGGGCGATCCGTCCGGCTCCTGCGGCTGGAACGCGAAGGTGCCGATTCCGAAGTGGACCCCGTCCGGCGCGGGGTCGGTGACGCGCGGTTCCCTCCGGACCGCCGGCGTGGATTGGTTACTCATAGTTACTGTGTACCTTTGAGTAACCGGTAACAGCAACGGGACCTGGTCACCCCTGTGTGACCAGCGAGGAGGACATCATGGCCGAGCCACTGAAACCAGGGGCGATGCTCTGCATCTGCACGGAGGACGACCCTGCCGTCTTCCGCTCGGTGCTCGATCGGGTCGGCGACAAGTGGACGCTCATCATCATCGGGCTGCTCGAGGAACGCACCATGCGATTCACCGAACTGCTCACCGCGATTCCCGGCATCTCGAGACGGATGCTCACCCTGACCCTGCGGTCACTCGAGCGCGACGGGCTGATCACCCGCACCATCTACGCCGAGATCCCGCCGAGGGTGGAGTACCGGGTCACCGATCTCGGCTCCGCGCTCAGTGGGCCCGTGCTCGTACTGGCCCAGTGGGTCGCCGCCCATAAGAACCGGATCCAGGCGAACCGGCTCGCCTTCGACGAAGCCGCCGACCGAGCCACCGCGGGGTCCCTCGCGGAGTGAAAGCGCACCCAGCCGTCCGCCGCAGAATGCAATATATTGCCTGAGGCGCCGACCGGCGTCGAACGAGGCAGGGAGACGCATGGTGTTCGGTTCGGCAGAGGCCAAGGGCTTCGACGTGGTGATCGTCGGCGGGGGAGCAGCAGGGCTGAGCGCCGCGCTCATGCTCGGACGGGCTCGGCGGTCGGTGCTCGTCGTCGACGAAGGGCTGCCGCGCAACAGGTTCGCGCCGCACATGCACGGCCTGTTGAGCAGGGACGGCATGTCCCCGCTCGCCCTGCTCGAACAGGGTCGAGCCGAGGCGAGCCGCTACGGCGTCGAGTTCGCCGAAGGCCAGGTCACCGGCATCGAACGGGCGGAGCGGGGCTTCGTCGTGCACGGGCCGGTCGAGGCGCTCGGCCGACGCGTCGTCGTGGCGACCGGTCTCGTCGACGTACTTCCCGATATCCCGGGTGTGCAGAACCTGTGGGGCACGGGCGCCGTGGTCTGCCCGTACTGCGACGGCTGGGAGGTGCGCGACCAGCCTCTCGGGGTGATCGCCACCTCGCCCATGAGCCGCAACCAGGCGCACCTGCTGCGCCAGTGGAGCTCCGACCTGACCGTCTTCGGCGCGGTGGAGGTCGGGATCCCGGAGAGCGAGCTCGCAGGCTTCGCCGCCCGCGGCATCCGTGTTGCTGCGCCGGCACTCGAGGTGAGCGGGTCGCTCGGGCACATCACCGTGCGCACGGCGGCCGGGTCGCACGAGCTGTCGCGGATCTTCGTCGGCGCCCGACCGCGACCTGCGGACGAACTGCTGCGATCGCTCGGATGCGCGACGACCGACACCCCGGCCGGCCCGTTCATCAGCACTGATGCGACCGGCCAGACCAGCGTCGCCGGCGTCTGGGCCGTCGGCAACGTGTCGGACCAGAAGGCGCTCGTGCCGATCGCGCTCGGCGCGGGCACCGCGGCGGCGACCCAGATCAACATCTCCCTGCTCGAGGAGGAGATCGCCGAGGCACTCGCCGCCTGAGCGCGGTGCGGGGGCACCGTCCCGGCCCCGCATGAGCGGGCCCTAGTCTCGAGCCATGAAGCGCTGGACGCCCCTCGCCGTGACCTACCTCGTGCTCGCGATCGTGGGGCTCATCGCCACCTGGACGTTCAACGTCCTCGCGATCGCGACCGACTCGAGGTGGTTCGGCGAGTGGTTCACGAACGGCTGGGCCACGCAGTCGCTGCAGGTCGATCTGCTGATCCTCGCGGCCGCCGTCGGCGTGCTCATCGTCGTGGAGGGCAGACGCATCGGGATGCGGCACGCCTGGGTCTTCCTGCCGCTGTCACTCGTCGTCGCGGCTGCGTTCGCGATGCCGCTGTTCCTCGCTCTGCGCGAGCGGCGGCTCGCCCAGCCTGAGCAGGTCTAGCCGAGCCCCGCGTTCTCCTGGTGGCCGTCGTCGTCGGTCACCTCGCCGCTCACCGGCTTGCGCGACAGGTGCACGGCACCCGCGTGCGGGCCGTGCGCGGTGGCGGCGTGCACCGCATCCGTGTCGTCGTCCTTCGTGTAGGCGTGACGCAGGTGCACCGGCTCGACCTTCTCGCCGCGGAGCCGCGCCTGACGGTTGCGGTAGACGATGTTGAGCGCCTCGACGATGATCGCGAACACCAGCGGTCCGTAGATGAACCCCTTGTCGATGTGCACCTCGAAGCCGTCGGCGATGAGGAAGACGCCGATCAGCACGAGGAAGGTCAGCGCGAGCATCTTGACCGTGGGGTGGCGGTTCACGAAGGAGAACAGGAACTTCGCCGAGAACAGCATCACGCCGAAGGACAGCACCACGGCGAGGATGATGACGAAGAGGTTGTCGACCATGCCGACGGCGGTGATCACCGAGTCGAACGAGAACACCATGTCGACGATCACGATCTGGGTGAGGACCGCGGCGAAGGTGACCGTCTTGACGTCTGTGCCGTGCGACTCGGCACCCTCGAGCTTCTCGTGGATCTCGCGCACGGCCTTGTAGACGAGGAACAGCCCGCCGACGATGAGGATCAGGTCGCGCCCCGAGAACCCCATGTCGAACAGGGTGAAGAGGTCGTTTGTGAGCGAGATGATCCACGACGCGGCGAACAGCAGCACGACGCGCATCACCATGCCGAGGGTCAGGCCCAGGTTGCGCGCCCGCGCCTGCTGCTCCTTCGGGAGCTTGCTCGCGAGGATCGAGATGAAGATCACGTTGTCGACGCCGAGCACCAGCTCGAGCACGAACAGCGTGAAGAAGGCGAGGATCAGGTCGGGGGTCAGCGAGAAGTCCACGCCGGGAATTCAATCAGGTCCAGATGAGAACGGATGCCATCACGACGGCGGACGCTCGGTCGCCTTCCGCGGACGCACGATCAAGAACGGATGCTCTGCGCTCGCCATGCTGAGCGCATGACCACCACAGACCTTCCCGTCGCATCCCCGGCGGACCCCGTCACGAGGCGGCCGCGCTCGCCCTGGTTCGGCGTCGTGGCGCTCGCCGTCGGCATCTTCGCGCTCGTGACGAGCGAGTTCCTCCCCGCGAGCGTGCTCCCCCTCATCGCCGACGACCTCGGCATCAGCGAGGGACTCGCCGGGCAGGCGGTGACGGCGACCGCCATCGCCGGCCTCATCACGGCGCCGACCCTCGCGGGTCTCGTGCGCCGGCTCGACCGCCGCATCCTGCTCGTCGGCCTGCTCATGCTCGCCCTCGCGTCCAACGTGCTGGTGGCGATCGCCCCGTCGTACTGGCTCCTGCTCTCCTCGCGGGTGCTGCTCGGCATCTCGATCGCCGGCTTCTGGTCGATGGCGCTCGCCGTGACCGCGCACCTCGTGCCCGCCGAGCGTCTCGGCCGAGGGGTCACGGTCGTGAACATGGGCGTCTCCCTCGCGACCGTCGCGGCCGTTCCGCTCGGCGCCTTCCTCGGCGACGCCCTGGGCTGGCGTCCGGTGTTCGGTCTCGCGGCCGCGCTCACGCTCGTCGCGACCGTGATGGTGCTCGCCTGGCTGCCGAGCATCGCGCCGAGCGGCGCGATCGGCTTCAGGGCGCTTGTGGCGACGGTGCGATCGCGGGTGATGATCGTCGGTCTGCTCGCGCTCGGTCTCGTCGTGTCGGGGCACTTCGCCGCGTTCACCTACGTGCGGCCGGCCGCCGAGCTCTCGGGCGCAGGCGCGGAGGGCCTCGCCCTGCTGCTCGCCGTCTACGGTGTCGCGGCGCTCGTCGGCAACCTCATGGCCGGCCCGATCGCCGACAAGCGGCTGCGCCCTGCGCTGCTCGTGGCACCCGCACTGATCGGAGCCGCGACGATCGTCTTCGCCAGCGTCGCCGACTCGTTCCCGGCGGTGCTCGCGACGGTTGCCGTCTGGGGTCTCGCCTTCGGCGCGGTGCCGACGCTCGTGCAGACCTGGACAGCGAGGGTGGAGCCCGACCGGCTCGAGTCCGCGAGCGGACTCATCGTCATGATGTTCCAGCTCGCCATCGCGACCGGAGCGGCGATCGGCGGCGCGCTCGTCGACGGCCTGGGGGTGACGGCGCCTCTGATGATCGGCGGAATCGCGGCCATCGTCGGCGGCATCGGCCTCTCGAGCGCTCGGCGGGTCTAGCCCGCCGCGACGCGGTCGGCCCGCCGCCACTCGGTCGGCGGGCTGCCCGCGAATCGGCGGAACGCGCGGCTGAACGCGGCGTCGGAGCCGTAGCCGAGAGTGACCGCCACCTGCGCGACTGAGGCGTAGGGCTCCTGCAGCATCCGCTTCGCCTCCTCCATCCGCACCCGCGCGACATACCGCGCGGGCGGCTCTCCGGTCACCTCGCGGAAGCGCTCGGCGAAGGCGGACCGCGACGACAGCGCGAGCCGGGCGAGGGACTCGACGGTCCACGGCTGGCCGGGCTCACGGTGGATGGCTGCGACCGCGCGGGCGACGTCAGCGTCGCGCACCGCGACCGTCAGAAGATCGGTCGCGCCGCATCCGCTCTCGATCCACGCGCGGATCGCCGCCGTGGCGACGACGTTCGCGAGCTTCGAGACGACGGATGCGGAGCCGGGCCGGTCGGTGCAGGCCTCCGTCGACATGCCCTCGAGCAGGGCGGCGATGAAGGGCTCCTTGGCGACGAGCGAGCAGGCCAGCACGAAGTCGGGCAGCCGCGCCAGGAGCTCCGCCGGCGCGGGGGAGTCGAGTTCGAGCGTGCCGGTCTGCAGCACGGCGTCCTCGTGGGCCACGGCCTCGTAGTCGCCGCCGCGCGGGAGCAGCAGGAAGTCGCCCGCCTGCAGCGGCTTGTCGGCGGCCACCCCGCGGAACTCCACCGTGCCGCTCGCGACGAAGTGGAATCGGGTCTCGCTCTCGACGAAGCGGTGTGCCTCGCGTCGGCGCAGCCTGAGCTTGCGGTACTCGGCCACCGACCACTGGAAGCGCTCCAGCAGGGCGCTCAGCTCGTCGGCCGGGCGGGGTCGTGGCTCCAGGACCGTCATGAACAGGCCAGCACCGCAAGGGCCCGGGGAATTCCCGCCAGCGGAGCCGGGACCCGCGCGCTTAGCCTGGATCGGTGTCGCCCCGTCTCACTGTCGCACCTCGAGGGTCGCGGTTCGCCTCTGCGATGGCGGCCGTGTTCGGCGGCGCGTCGATGATGACCGGCTTCGCCGCCGGCCCGTTCGGCTCGGAGCCGCCGCTCGGCGCACGGCGCCCGACAGCCCAGCAGCACGGGCGCCGTTCCTTCCGGTTCGGGCTCGAGGCGGTCTACTCGCGGTCGGCTTTCGTCATCGTCCATCGCGACGAGGTGACGATCCTGGGCGACGAGGAGCAGGAGGCCGAGCCGCTGATGCTCGAGCGGAACCCGGCGGAACCCACCTCGGTCGCCTGAGTTCAGAGCGCGCCGAGCAGCCGGGCCACGACGGCGTCCGACTCCCGGCGCCACTCGTCGGGCGTCATCCGCGACGACGGCGCCGCCTCCGATTCGGCGACGAAGTCGACCAGCCGCGGCAGCTCAGTCTGCGACACCGTCTTGTCCGGTTTCGCCGGATCGAGGGCGTCGACCCAGCGGTCGCGCTGCTCGCGCCACGGTCCCTCGGGTCGCGCTGATCCGGCGGTGGCTCTGGAGAGAAGACGCATCGTCGAGCGGGCGGTGTCGTCGTCCAGCGGCATTCCTCCATCATCGCCCGCCGGGCGTAGCGTTGGAGCATGGGGATCCTCAGAGTCGGAGTCATCGGAGTCGGCTGGGCGGGCCAGCAGCACGTCGCGGCGTACAGCGCGCGCGAGGATGTCGAGCTCGTCGCGATCGCGGGCAAGGAGACGGAGGTCGTCGCCTCCCTCGTCGCGCAGTACGACATCCCGCAGTCGTTCGAGGACTGGGAGGATCTGCTCGCCGTCGAGGGGCTTGATGCGGTGAGCATCGCCGTGCCGACCTTCCTGCACGCGCCGATCGCGATCGCGGCGCTCGACCGGGGCCTGCACGTCTTCAGCGAGAAGCCGATCGCCCGCAACGGACTCGAGGCGCACCAGATGGTCGAGGCTGCCCGGCGCAACGGCCGCGTGCTCGACGTCGCCTTCAACCACCGGCAGCGCGGCGACATCCAGAAGCTCAAGGCCGTCATCGACGAGGGCCGCCTCGGGGACCTGTACTACGCGAAGGCGTACTGGTGGCGCCGCACCGGCATCCCGACGATCGGCAGCTGGTTCACCCGGGCGGAGCTCGCGGGCGGAGGACCGCTCGTCGACATCGGCGTGCACGTGCTCGACTGGGCGCTGTTCCTGCTCGGCAACCCGCGCCCGATCGCCGTCACCGCATCCACCTACAACCACCTCGGGTCGGCCGGCTTCGGATCGGGCGGCCTGCTCAAGTCGGGCGCCGACGACACCACGACGTTCGAGGTGGAGGACCTCGCGAGCGTCTTCCTGCGGCTCGAGGGCGGCGGAACGCTGCTCGTCGAGGCCAGCTGGGCCGCTCACCGTGCCGACGGCGACTCGTTCGGCGTCACCCTCTACGGCACCGAGGGTGGTGCGGACCTCGCCGTGCGCAACTACGCCCCGAGCGGCGAGCTGCACATCTACACGGATGACGCGGGCGTCGCCGCCGACACCTCGCTCGTCGTGCCGCCGGGCCGCGGTCACGACGCGGTGGTCGAGCAGTTCCTCGCCAAGGTGCGTGGCGACGACTGGGCGACCCACGACGGATCCCAGGCCACCCAGCTCGCGGAGATCATCGATGCGGCGTACCTCTCCGCGGCGGAGCAGCGCGAGGTGCGGCTCGACGAGGGTGCTGCGCCGATCGGCTGAGCGGCGCCGCGGTAGCCTGACCGCGGATCGAGGAACCGAGGAGCACCGTGGCCAGACGCCCCACCGTCTATGACGTGGCAGAGCTGGCCGGCGTCTCCATCGCCACCGTCTCGTTCACCTTCAGCCGGCCCGAGCGGGTCAAGGCCGAGACGCGGGATGCGGTGCTCGCCGCGGCGGACAGCGTCGGCTACGTGCCGAGCGCGAGCGCCCGAGGGCTCGCACGGGGACGCACGGGAGCGATCGGGCTGTACGCCTTCGACTATCTCCTCGAGCCGAGCGTGCCGGGGACACCCGCGCTCGAGCCGGCCCGGGCGACCAGGCTGTTCCCGCTCTACTCCGACGAGGTGCAGCGGGGTGTGCAGCTCGAGTGCCGTGCACGCGGCCTCGCGCTCATGCTCGGCTCGGGCAGGCAGCCCGATCAGCGCCCGGCCGTGATCGACGTGGCCGGCCGGGTCGACGGTCTCATCGCCTTCGCCGGGGCCGCCGCCCCGGCGTCGCTGCAGCAGGTCGCCCGACGGATCCCGGTGGTCGAGCTCGGCGGTCTCGTCCGAGGCCAGGGCATGCACACGGTGCTCGTGGACAACGGGGAGTCGATGGCCGAGCTCACGCGGCATCTCGTGTCGGTCCACGGCATCCGCACGGCCGCCTACCTCGGCGACCTGGGCACCCCTGAGTTCACCGCGCGATGGGAGGGGTTCGAGCGCACCCTCCTCGAAGCGGGGCTGGTTCCGCGCGGCCGGATGGCGAGCGCCCCTGGTGACGACCGGTCGACGGTCGAGGCGCTCGAGCGGGTGCTCGCGGAGGGTCTGCCCGACGCGATCGTGTGCTCGACCGACCAGGAGGCGCTGGTCGTGCTCGACGAGCTGGCGGCGCGAGGGCTGCGGGCGCCCGACGACGTTCTCGTCACGGGCTTCGACGGCATCGTCGCCGCCTCGCTCGCGGATCCGCCGCTCACCACGGTCGTGCAGCCGATGGAGCACGTCGGACGCAGGGCGGTGGAGATCCTCGTGGCGGCGCTGGATGGTGAGGGAACTGTGCCGGAAAGCGACGTGCTGCCGTCAGCCCTGCGTATCGGCCGATCCTGCGGCTGCTCTTGACGGCCTCGAGCGGACCGCTGCGTCCACTTGCGCTACCGATGTTAAGCGCTTAGATTCTCAGCAGCGACAGCACGACGACGTGGATTTGCGAGCGACGGTGCCGCCGCCCTTATCGACATTCCGATCGACGAAGAAGGAACGATGACGATGAAGAGCAGAATCACCGCTGTCGCGGCCGTCGCCGCGGCGACAGCGCTCGTGCTGAGCGGATGCGGCCGCAGCGACACCGCCGGGTCGCAGGACGGACCGGCCGAGCTGACCGACGGGCCGGCGACCGGCACCGTCACCATCTGGGCACAGGGCACCGAGGGCGAGGCGCTCCAGGAGTTCGTGAAGCCGTTCGAGGAGGCGAACCCCGACGTCACCGTCGAGGTCACTCCCGTCCCCTGGGACAGCGCGCTCAACAAGTACCAGACCGCCGTCGCCGGAGGCACGACCCCCGACATCGGCATGATTGGCACGGACTGGATGCCGGGCCTGGTCTCCTCCCTGCAGCCGACGCCCGACGCCATCGACACGAGCGACATCTTCCCCTACGCGGTCGGCACCACCGAGTTCGACGGCGTAAGGCACGGTGTGCCCTGGTACGTCGAGACCCGGTTGATCTTCCACCGCACCGACCTCATGGAGGAGGCCGGATTCGACGAGTTCCCGGCCGACTGGGACGGCTTCAAGGAGCTGGCGGAGGCCTACAAGGCGAACGGGGCCGAGTACGCGGTCGCGCTGCCTGCCGGAGGCTGGAACGGCTTCCTCGGCAACCTGCCCTTCATGTGGTCGAACGGCGCCGACATCGTGAGCGAGGACGGGTCGGAGTGGACGTTCGACACCCCCGAGATCGTCGAGGGCCTCGAGTACGTGAAGGGCTTCTTCGACGAGGGCCTCGCCGACGCGAACCCCGACACCGAGAACTCCTCCAACGCCGCGAACTTCGTCGACGGCTCGGTTCCGATGTTCCTCAGCGGCCCGTGGGATGTCCCGGGCATCGCCGACGCCGGCGGTGCGGGCTTCGAGGACAAGTTCGACGTCGCCCCGATCCCCGCGTCGCCCGACGGCACGTCGACCTCCTTCGCCGCGGGAGCGAACCTCGTCGTCTTCGACTCGGCCGAGAACCCCGATGCCGCCTGGAAGCTCATCCAGTGGCTGACGCAGCCCGAGGTGCAGGTCGAGTGGTTCCAGACCGTCAACGCGCTGCCCTCGCAGCAGTCGGCCTGGGATGACCCGGTGCTCTCCGAGGACCCGAAGGTAGCCGCCTTCGGCGATCAGCTCGAGAGCGTCAAGACCGCGCCGAACTTCAGCAACTGGTCGGAGGTCTCGGCTGCTGCCGACACCTACGTCGAGCAGATCATGCGCGGAGGCAAGGATCCCGCCGAGGCGATGGCCGAGCTGCAGGCCGAGGCGGACTCCATGGGGACCGGCGAGTAGCAGCCGTGACCACGCCGTCCACTGTCGCGGTCGCCGGAGCCACGCGCTCCGGCGGCCGCGGCCCCGCCGCCGCTGCCCGCAGGCGCACCGCGGTGATCGCCTACCTGTTCGCGCTGCCGTTCCTCATCAGCTTCGCGGTCTTCATGGTGTATCCGCTGGTCGCGTCCCTGCTGATGTCGTTCACCGACTTCCGTAGCCTCGACATCCCCACACCGTTCAACGTCGGCTTCGTGGGCTTCGAGCAGTACACGGCGCTGTTCCAGGACGGCCGCTTCGTGCGCTCGCTGCTCAACACGCTCTACTTCGTCGGAGTGGGCATCCCCCTCACGATGGTCGTCGCCCTCGCGCTGGCCGTCGCGCTCAACAACGGCATCAACCGGTTCCGCACGGTCTTCCGCGTCGGGTTCTACGCCCCGGTCGTCACGAGCATCGTCGCGATCGCCGTCGTGTGGCGCTTCATCCTGCAGCCCGACGGCCTGCTCAACACCGCACTGGGAGCGATCGGCATCGCGGGTCCCGACTGGCTGAACGACCCGTGGTGGTCGATGCCGGCCATGATCCTGATGGCGGTGTGGCGCAACATGGGCACGCTCATGGTGATCTTCCTCGCCGGACTGCAGACCATTCCGGGCGACGTGCTCGAGGCGGCCGAGGTCGACGGCGCCGGAGCCTGGCAGCGGTTCCGCCGCATCACGCTGCCGATGCTGCGGCCCACGCTCCTGCTCGGTGCGGTGCTGCTCTCGGTCGGCTACCTCCAGTTCTTCGAGGAGCCGTTCGTGATGACCCGTGGCGGTCCGCTCGACTCGACCCTGTCGATCAGCTACTACATCTACAACGAGTTCGGATTCGGCAACTACGGCACCGCCTCGGCGGCGAGCTACGTGCTCTTCGTCGCGATCGCGCTGCTGAGCCTGCTGCAGTTCCGAGCGTTCCGGGCCAAGGGGTGACCCCGTGACCATGACTCCCTCCTCCACAGCGACGCCGGTCCGCAGGCGTCGTCGCCGCCTGTCGCTCGGCAGGGCGCTCGTCTACCTGGGCCTGCTCGTCGCGGTCGTGCTCACGCTCATCCCGTTCGTCTGGATGCTGCTCGGCTCGGTCAAGACGCAGCCGGAGCTCATCCGCCGGCCGCCCACCTGGCTGCCCGAGACGTTCACCTGGGACAACTTCACCGCCTGGTTCACGAGGCTCGACTTCGGCACCTTCTTCTTCAACAGCGTCGTCGTCGCCCTCTTCACCGTGCTCGGCACGCTGGTGTTCTGCTCGCTCGTGGGATACGCGCTCGCCAAGCTCGACTTCCCGGGCAAGCGCACCCTGTTCGGGCTCGTGCTCGTGACCCTGATGATCCCCGGGGTGGTGACCTTCATCCCGCTCTTCGTCGTCGTGAGCAAGCTGGGCCTCGTGAGCACCTACCCGGCGCTCATCCTGCCGTTCCTCGCCGGCCCCCTCGGGGTGTTCCTCATGCGCCAGTTCATGCAGGAGATCCCGGATGCGCTGATCGAGGCGGCGAGGATCGACGGCGCGAGCGAGCTGCGGATCTTCGCCCGGGTGGTGATGCCGCTGTGCGGACCGGCCCTCGCCACACTGGCGATCCTCACCTTCCTCGGGTCGTGGAACAACTTCCTCTGGCCGCTCGTCGTCGCGCAGACGGCGGACATGTACACGCTGCCGGTCGCGCTGTCGCTGTACTCGGTCGGCCAGAACGCCACCAACTACGGGGTGCTGCTGGCCGGCTCCGTGCTCATCATCGTTCCGGTGCTGCTGCTCTTCGTGCTGCTGCAGCGCTACTTCATCCAGGGCATCGCCGTGACGGGAATCAAGTGACACTGACCGAAGAGCACACCGCATCCGCCCCTCGCGTGCGTGTGGCGTCGTCCTCGACCGAGCCGGTGGTCGCCGGGTTCCACCCGGACCCGACGGTGTGCCGGGTGGGAGAGGACTACTACCTCGCCCACTCGTCGTTCGAGTACTTCCCCGGAGTGCCGCTGTGGCATTCCCGCGACCTGCTGCGGTGGACGCTGATCGGCAACGCGCTGGGGGAGAACTGGAGCGGCCACACGACGGCCGAGGCGAGCAAGGGCATCTACGCCCCCACGCTGCGGCATCGCGATGGGCGGTTCCTGCTCATCACGACCGACGTCTCCTCGGGCAGGGGACAGCTCGTGACGACGGCAGCGGATCCGGCAGGCGAGTGGTCGGACCCCGTGTACTTCCCCGAGCTGCGGGGCATCGATCCCGATCTCGCCTGGGATGAGGACGGCACCTGCTACATCACCTACTGCTCGAGCGATCCGGCAGCTCCCGGCATCGCGCAGGCGCCGGTCGACCTCGCGACCGGGACGGTGCTGGCGCCGCCGCGGACGGTCTGGAGGGGAACGGGGCTCGCCTTCCCGGAGGCTCCGCATCTCTACCGGCGGGAGGGCTGGTGGTACCTCGTCATCGCCGAGGGCGGCACGGAGCGCGGGCACGCCGTCTCCGTCGCCCGCGCCCGGCGCATCGACGGTCCGTTCGAGGCCCACCCGCGCAACCCCGTGTTCAGCCACCGCAGCACGTCGGCGACTGTGCAGAACGCCGGGCACGCCGACCTCGTCGATTCCCCGGACGGCACCTGGTCAGCGGTCTACCTCGGCACCCGGCCGCGCGGTGTGACGCCGATGTTCCACGTGAACGGACGCGAGACCTTCATCGCCGGCGTCGACTGGGTCGACGGATGGCCCGTGTTCGACGAGGCCCGCTACGACTTCGAGGTGCCCGATCGCTCCTTCGAGGATCGCTTCGGCGGCGGCGACCTGCATCCGAGGTGGGTGTCGGCGGGGCCCGCGCTCACCTCGTTCTGCGGCCGGTCGAGCGACGGACTGCAGGTGCGGCCGTCGGACGACGGCGGGCGGGCGGCACTGCTCACCCGCGTCATGGACGAGCGATGGTCGTTCACGGCGACGGGGTCGGGGTCGTCGTGGGCCCTCGTGCTGCGCTTCGACGACGCGCACGGCGTCGAGCTGCGGGTAGTCGACGGTCGCGCCGAGGTGCACGCCAGGATCGGCCCGCTGAGCGGTGCGCTGGGGGAGATCGCCGCGGTGGGAGAGGGCACAGCACTGCGGCTCGAGAGCGCGGCCGGCACACGCGGAGCTCCGGACGACCTCATCCTGAGCGTCGTCGACTCCTCGGCGACCCGCGTGCTCGCCCGCCTCGACGGGCGCTACTTCTCGACGGAGGTCGCGGGTGGCTTCACCGGGCGGATGGTGGGCGTGCGTGCGCTCGACGCTCCCGTGGTCGTGCACTCGCTCGCCTACTCCGCCGACGACTGGCGCACACCTGCCGCCGAGCCGCGGAACGGGGCCGTGTAGCCGACCCGGCAGCGCTCCGCAAGCCCGGGTCGGGCGCCCAGCCCGGCCCGACTTCCCGGTGCTACCGTCACCCCCATGTCCCGAGTGGCGGCGGTCGCGCCGGTCCTGCCGCAGTACGTGTACCCGCAGGCCGAGATCACACGCGAGCTCGGGTCGCTCCTCACGAGCACTCCCGGCTCGCGCGCCGTCATGGAGCGGATGCATGCCTCGAGCGGCATCGGAACGCGGCACACCGCCCTGCCTCTCGAGCGCTACCGCGATCTCGGCGGCTTCGGCGCGGCCAACGACATCTTCATCGAGGTCGGCACCGACCTCGCCGAGCGGGCGGTGCGCAACGCCCTCGAGCTGTCGGGCCTGGCGGCGACGGATGTCGACTTCATCCTGTTCACCTCGGTCACCGGAATCTCGGCGCCCTCCATCGATGCGTTCCTCGTCGAGCGGCTGGGGCTCCGTCCCGACGTGAAGCGCCTTCCCTCGTTCGGGCTGGGCTGCGTCGCGGGCGCGTCGGGACTCGCCCGCGTGCACGACTACCTCGCCGGAAACCCCGGCGGAGTGGCCGTGCTACTGAGCGTCGAGCTCTGCTCCCTCACCCTGCAGCGCGACGACGCGACGGTGGCGAACTTCGTGGCGACCGGGCTGTTCGGCGACGGGGCAGCAGCGGTCGTGCTCGTCGGCGACGAGCATCCGTCGGCCGGCCCGCGCATTCAGGCCACACGCAGCGCGCTGTACCCCGAGAGCCGCGACGTTATCGGGTGGAACGTGCGCCAGTCGGGCTTCGAGATCGTGCTGACCGCGGGCGTCGCCGACGTGATCAAGAAGCACTTCCCCGGCGACGTCGACGCGTTCCTCGACGAGCAGGGGCTCACGATCGCCGACATCGACCACTGGATCGCCCATCCCGGCGGTCCTCGAGTGCTCGAGGCGTTCGCGGATGCCGTGGGCCTCGAGCGGGCGAGCTTCGAATCCAGCTGGCGTCTGCTCGAGCGCGTCGGCAACCTCTCCTCATCGGCCGTGCTGCACCTCCTGGCGGATACGATCGAGCGCGACCCCGCGCCAGGCGCGCACGGGTTGCTGTTCGCCCTCGGCCCGGGGGTGAGCGCCGAGTTCGTCCTGCTGGAGTGGCCCAGGTGATCTGGTACGTCGCACTCATCCTGCTCACGGGTGCCGAGCGCATCTGGGAGCTCATCGTCTCCACGCGCAACGCGAAGTGGGCCTTCGAACGCGGGGGAGTCGAGAGCGGCAAGCGCCACTTCCCGGCCATGGTCGCCCTGCACACGGGTCTGCTGCTCGCGTGCATCGCCGAGGTCGTGCTGCTCGACCGTCCGTTCATCCCCGCCCTCGGCTGGCCGATGCTCGTTCTCGCCCTGCTCTGCCAGGTCGGCCGGTACTGGGTCATCGCGACCCTCGGCCGCCAGTGGAACACGCGCGTGATCGTCGTGCCGGGGCTCGGCCGGGTCGAGGGGAAGGGACCGTACCGGTTCAGCTGGCTGCGGCATCCGAACTACTGGATCGTCGCGATCGAGGGCATCGCGCTCCCGCTCGTGCACACCGCGTGGCTGACCGCACTCGTCTTCACGGTGCTGAACGCGATCCTGCTGCTCGGCTTCCGCATCCCGACCGAGAACCGCGCACTGGAGGCGCTCAGAGCGTGAACGTCGACGTGCTCGTCGCCGGCGGCGGACCCGTAGGGCTCGCGGCGGCGATCGAGGCGCGACTGGCCGGGCTCGAGGTCGCGGTGCTCGAGCCGCGCGAAGGCGTCATCGACAAGGCGTGCGGCGAAGGCCTCATGCCGGGCGCGCTGCCGGTGCTCGAGCGGCTCGGCGTGCAGCCGCACGGCATGCCGCTGCGGGGGGTGCTGTACTCCGACGGGTCGCGCACGGCGTCGCACCGCTTCGCCTACGGGGCGGGTCGTGGGGTCCGGCGCACCATCCTGCACGAGGCTCTCGTCGAGCGTGCGGATGCGGTGGGCGTGCGTCGTCTGCAGCACCGGGTGCGCTCGGTCGAGGCGTCAGCCGACGGGGTCGTCGTCGACGGGATGCGAGCCGGGTGGCTGCTCGGCTGCGACGGACTGCACTCGAGCGTGCGCAGGCTCGCCGGGCTCGAACGGACGGCCCGCGGTCGCCGGCGCTACGGCATCCGTCGGCACTACCGGATCGAGCCGTGGAGCGACCTCATCGAGGTGCACTGGTCGCCGCGGGTCGAGGCGTACGTGACACCGGTCGACGACGGGCTCGTCGGGGTGACCCTGCTCGGCCCGCAGCGCACCGACTTCGACGAGGCGCTCGCCGAGATCCCGGTGCTCTCCGCGGCGCTCGCCGGAGCGGCGTCCGAGGGCTCCCGGGGCGCGGGACCGCTGCGCCAGGTCGCGACAGCACCGGCACGAGGGCGGGTGCTGCTCGTGGGCGACGCCTCCGGCTACGTCGACGCGATCACCGGCGAGGGGCTGCGGGTCGGCTTCGCCCAGGCGCGAGCCGCGGTCGCCGCCATCCGAGCGGGCGGGGCGCGCTCCTATGAGAGGGAGTGGCGGAAGGTGACGCGCGACTTCAGGGTGCTCACCTCGGGGCTCGTCGCGGCGGCGGTGTCGCCCCTGAGGTCGCGCATCGTGCCGACCGCGGTGCGGTTCCCCGCACTCTACGGCGCGGCGGTGGAGCGGCTCGCGCGCTGACCTACGGGGAGGCCTTGTGCCACCGGTCGAGTGGGCGCGAATCGTCGCCTGGATGCGGGGCCAACCGACGAATTGCGACCACTCGCCCGCGAGGGAAGGTGTAGGCGCGGCCGGGGCGAGTTACGCCGCGGACTCCTCCGCGTCGAACAGCTGCTCCTCGAGCTGCTCGGGGGTGTCGACCGCGACGATCGACCCGACCTCCTCCGCCGGAGAGCCGTAGCCCCAACGCACGAAGATCGTGGGGATGCCGTGGGCGGCGGCCCCGTGCACGTCGTGCGAACGGTCGCCGATCATGATCGTGTTCGAGAGGTCGGCACCGCGGGCCCGCAGCCGGCGCAGCGCCTCTTCGATCACATCCGCCTTCGCGCTGCGCACCTCGTCCTCGCTGGCGCCGGTGATCTCGTCGAAGAAGCGCGCGAGACCGAAGTGCTCGAGGATGAGCGTGGCCGGCTTCTCGGGCTTCGACGTCGCGAGCGACATCGGCACGCCCGCCTCCGAGATGCGGCGGATGATCGGCCCGACGCCCGCATACGCGGTCGCGTCGTACGCGCCCTGGTCGAGGTAGCGCTCGCGGTAGATGTCGAGCGCCCGCTCCGACTCCTCGCGGTCGAACCCGGCGAGGTCGCGGAACGAGTCCATGATCGGCGGTCCGACCCACTTCAGCAGCTCCGCAGGCGGGGGGATCGGCACGCCGAGCTTCTCGAAGGTGTAGGCGAGCGTCGCGGTGATTCCCGGCGCCGAGTCGGCGATGGTTCCGTCGAGGTCGAACAGGATGGCGCTGTAACGGGACATGACCGTCCCAGCCTAGGCGGTGGTTGCCTCGCCGGAGCGGGGAATCGCTCGGTCAGGGGCTGTCGCTGCCCGAGCCTCTGCGCCGGCGGGGGGCGGCGGAGCGCGGAGGCGTCGCGCGCATGTGGTCGCGCACCCGGCCGAGCACTCCACCGAGGGCTTCGACGTCGTCGCGGGTGAGCGCGTCGAAGAGCAGTCGGCGGACCACCTCGATGTGCCCTGGGAACGTCCTCGCGAGCACCGCTCTGCCGTCGTCGGTGAGAGTGACGGTGATGCTGCGCTCGTCGTCCCGGGAGGGCGCACGTGTCACGAGGCCACGCTGCTCGAGCAGCTGCGCCTGATAGGTGAGGCCGCTGCGGCTGTAGACCACGCCGTCAGCCAGGTCGGTCATGCGGTGGCAGCCGCTCGGCGAATCACCCAGGCGGGCGAGCAGCTGGAACTGCACGTAGCTGAGATCGGCCGCTTCCCGCAGCTGCTGCTCGACGGCGTGCCGCACGAGGCTGCTCACCTCGATCAGAGCGAGGTACGCCCCCAGCTCGGTGGGGTCGAGGGAAGGGGAGGCCGCCATGCATCGAGTATACGTTGCTTCGAATTCGAAACGGTGCTACGGTCGGGTCGTTGGTACGAATTCGAAGCAAACGAGAGGACGAACACCATGAAGGCGATCCGGTTCCACGAGACGGGCGGACCCGAGGTTCTGCGGTACGAGGACGTCGAGCAGCCGCTCCCCAGAGCCGGCCAGGTGCGCATCCGTGTCGCCGGCTCGGCGTTCAGCCCCGCCGACAACGGCATCCGGGCAGGCACCCTGCCGATTCCGGTGACGCTGCCGCACGTTCCCGGCTACGACGTCTCCGGCATCGTCGACCTCGTCGGCGACGGCGTCGAGCGCTTCGCGGAAGGCGACGCGGTCGTAGGCTTCCTGCCCATGGCGGGCGCCGGATCGGCGGCGCAGTACGCCATCGCTCCGGCCGAGGCGCTCGTCAGGGCGCCCTCGAGCATCCCGCTCGAGAACGCGGCGGCCCTGCCCTCCGTCGCCCTCACCGCCTGGCAGGCGCTCTTCGACGAGGCCCGGCTCGAGGCAGGGCAACGGCTGCTCATCACGGGCGCCGGCGGCGCGGTCGGTGGCTACGCGATCCAGCTCGCCAAGCGAGCGGGCGCTTCCGTGATCGCGACCGCGAGCCCGCGCAGCCGCGAAGGGGTGACAGCGGCGGGTGCGGATCAGGTCATCGACCACACCACGGAGTCGGTGCTGGATGCCGTCACCCAGCCCGTGGACGTGCTCCTCAACCTGGCTCCGCTCGACCCCGCCGAGTTCACCGCCCTCGTCGCGCTCGTGCGAGACGGCGGAGTCGTGGTGGCGACGACCGCCTGGATGCCCGCTCCCGACGACCGGGCCCGCGGAGTGCGCGGCACCGTGATGTACGTGCGCAGCGACGCCGATCAGCTCGCGCAGCTGGTGTCCCTCGTCGACAGCGGCGAACTGCGCGTCGACGTGACTCAGCGCGTGCCCCTCAGCGAGCTGCCGCGCATCCACGAGCTGGCTGCCTCGGGAGCGCTGCGGGGCAAGGTCGTCGCCGTTCCCGCACTGGGCTGAGGGGGAAGTCGATGACCACGCAGGAGCAGAGTTCCATCGCCGTGATAGGCGCCACCGGCCAGCAGGGCGGTCACGTCGTCGAAGCCTTGCTGCAGGAGGGGGTGGCCGTGCGTGCCCTGGTGCGCGATTCGGCCTCGCCCGCCGCCACGGCACTCGCGGCACGGGGTGTCGAACTCGTCCGGGCCGACCAGCAGGACGTCCGCTCGACGGCCGACGGGCTGGCCGGTGTCCCGGCGTTCTTCTTCATGACCACCTTCGAGGGGCCCGAGGGACCGGAGGGGGAGGCGCGTCGGGGCTTCGCGGTTGCTGAGGCAGCCGCCCGAGCGGGAGTGCCGAGGGTCGTCTACTCGTCGGTCGGCGGCGCCGACCGCGGCACCGGGATCCCGCACTTCGAGAGCAAGTGGCGGGTGGAGGAGCGACTGCGTCAGCTCGTGCCCACCACGGTGCTGCGCCCCGTCTTCTTCTTCGAGAACCTGACGCCGCAGCTCGCTCCCGACGCGAACGGCGAGATCGTCGTGCGCATGCCGATGCCCGGCGACGTGCCGGTGCAGATGATCGGCGCGCGCGATGTCGGCCGGGCGGCCGCCCGCCTCCTCCTGGAACCCGAGGCGATCGCGGGAGGAGCGATCGAGGTCGCGGGCGACGAGCCGACGCTCGACCGAGCCGCGGCCGAGGCCGGGCGAGCGTTCGGCGTCCCCGGTCGGTACGAGCAGCTGCCTCTCGAGGTGCTGGGGGAGGACGAGGACCTCAAGGCGATGTTCGGGTGGTTCGCGTCGGGTGACGCGTATCGGGCCGACCTCGAGAAATCCCGGCGACTCGTGCCGGACCTGCAGGACCTCACCGGGTGGCTTGCCGCGCAACGCCCCTCGTCGGCGCACTAGCGGCCGAGGTTTCTCATCCCGATCTTGCCTCGACGTTCCCGGTGCGACAGACTCACCCCGAAACCCACCTCGAGGAGACACCATGCAGGACTGCCTTGCCGCAACCGGCGCCGACTCCACCGGCATCGCGCTGATCGCCATCGGGCTCGTCGCGCTCGGCGCTCTTTTCGCCCTGGTCGCGATCCGGCGCGGTCGCGGTCGCGCAGCCCTGTTCATGCTGGCGCTGCCGTTCCTCGCCGGAGGGGCCCTCGCTGCGCAGGCGCCCGCGCCCGCGCAGGCTCAGGTCGGCGTGGCCTGTCCCACCCCTACTCCTACTCCTACTCCTACTCCTACTCCGACCCCCGACCCGACCTGCACTCCGGAGGAGGCCGTGCCCGGCGGACGCGCCGAGAGCCCTTACATCGGCCTGAGCGACGGCGGCGACATCTATCAGGCCGTCTTCGAGGTGGAAGATGCCGCCCTCTTCACGAGCATGGCCCTCAGCGTGCTCGACATCGACGACAACGCCTCGGCTACGGCCGCGGCGTTCGTCGAGAGCGAAGAACCCCCCGTCGGGCCGATCGCCATCACGCTCGGCGACTTCGCGATTCACGATGAGGTGCTCAACGTGAATCGCGCGATCTTCGAGGAGATCGTCGGCACCGCAGAGGCGGGCACCTTCAGCATCGAGATCACCTACACCTACGACGACGGATGCGGCGGCACGCTGACCTCGGACTTCACCTTCGCGGCGGACTTCAACTTCGTGCCGGTGCCGTGATTGCGCAACCCTGAATGACAGGAAGAGGGCCTCGCTCCGGCGGGGCCTTCTTCGTCTCAGAACAGCCGCGCGAGCCCGTCGTCCATGCCGCGCAGCGCGTCGTAGTCGAGCACGACGCAGCGGATGCCGCGATCCGTCGCGAGGGTGCGAGCCTGCGGCTTGATCTCCTGCGCGGCGAAGACTCCGGCGACGGGCGCGAGCAGCGGGTCGCGGTTCATGAGCTCGAGATAGCGCGTCAGCTGCTCGACTCCGTCGATGTCCCCGCGGCGCTTGATCTCCACGGCGACGGATGCCCCGCTCGCGTCGCGGGCGAGGATGTCGACCGGCCCGATCGCGGTCATGTACTCCCGGCGCACGAGGGTGTACCCCGCGCCGAGCACCTCGATCTGCTCGGCCAGCAGCTTCTGCAGGTGCGCTTCGACCCCGTCCTTCTGCAGGCCGGGATCGGTTCCCAGCTCGTGGCTGGAGTCGTGCAGCACCTCGTGCACGCTGATGACGAGCAGGTCGGCGGTCTTCGCGTGCGTGACCTTCCAGATCTGGGTGACTCCCGCATCCGCCTGCTCGTCGTCCGGCTCGATGCTGCTCAGCGTGCAGGGCGGGCTCATCCAGTTGAGCGGCTTGTAGCTCAGCGAGTCGGAGTGCACGAGCACACTGCCGTCGGCCTTGAAGACCAGCAGCCGGGTGGCGAGCGGCAGGTGGGCGCTCAGTCGACCGGCGTAGTCGACGGAGCAGCGGGCGATGACGAGACGCACCCGACGAGCCTAGACGGATGCTGTGGCGGTGACG
Source organism: Microbacteriaceae bacterium (assembly GCA_031177985.1). GTDB lineage: Bacteria > Actinomycetota > Actinomycetes > Actinomycetales > Microbacteriaceae > JAPSJW01. Next base: position 289,866 of record JAPSJW010000001.1, read on the forward strand.
TCGGCGCCCGCTACCGTGGCCGCGTGATCTACCTCTTCGACGCCGAACTCTGGCTGTGGGATGCGCGGCAGAGCGACTCCTGGACCTTCCTGTCCCTGCCCGAGGACGCGTCGGACGAGATCCGGCAGCTCGTCGACGGCGTCGTGCGCGGCTTCGGCAGCGTGCGGGTCTCCGTCACGATCGGGGGCACGAGCTGGCGCACGTCGATCTTCCCCGACTCGAAGACCGGCACCTACTGGCTCCCGATCAAGAAGGCGGTGCGCACGTCAGAGGGCATCGGCGCCGGCGACACGGTCACTGTGCGCCTGGAGCTCGTCGACCTCTAGGCCTTCGGCTCCCGAGCGGCGTTGGAGACGAGGCCGCCGACCGCCACGAGCACGAGCGTGACGAGCAGCGCGTTGAGGATGCCGATCTGCTCGCCGAGGAAGCCGATCGCGGGCGGGCCGACGAGGAAGGCGCAGTAGCCGATCGTAGCGACGGCGCTCACGCGCGCGGCGGCCTTGCGCGGGTCGTCAGCTGCGGCGGACATGCCTACCGGGAATCCGAGCGCAGCGCCGAGGCCCCATGCGACGGCACCCAGGGTGGCGACGACGGGGTTGGGCACGAGGATGAGCACGAGCAGCCCGACCGCCGCGAGAGCGAAGGACCCGCGCAGCACGGGCACCCTGCCGTACCGGTCGAGCAGCTTGACGCCCAGCAGACGGCCGACGGTCATCGCGGTGAGGAACACGCCGAGCACGACAGCTCCGAGCTCCCTGTCGAGTCCGTGACCGTCGACCATGGCAAGGGCGAGCCAGTCGTTCGCGCTGCCCTCGGCGAAGGCCGCGCCGAGCACGATGAGCCCGACGAGCAGCGTGGCCGAGTCGCGCCAGATCGACAGCCTCTCGCGCCAGGTGGTGTGTGTCGACTCCTCGGCGGCGTCCTCGATGACGTGCTCGGACTGCATCCGTCGCACCGCGATGAGAACGGCACCGGCGACGATCACTGCGACGACGCCGAGGTGGAGGGCGAGTGAGATGTCTGCGAGTTCGGCGAGCGCGCCGAGACCCGCGCCGAGCATGGTGCCGAAGGAGAAGAAGGCGTGGAAGATCGGCATGATCGCGCGCTCGAGCACCCGCTCGTTGGCCGCACCCGAGACGTTCATCGCCACATCGCAGATTCCGGAGCCCGCTCCGAAGATGACGAGCCCCCCGAAGACGACCCAGAACATCCCGGAGGTCGCTCCGATGCCCACCACTGCGAGGCCGACCATGGCCGAGAACAGCGCGACCGCCATGACGGTGCGGGCGCCGAAGCTGGCGATGATGTGCCCCGAGAGGATGAGTCCGACGACCGATCCGACCGCGATGCCGGCGAGCAGGACGCCGAGCTGCTCGGTGCTCGCACCGAGGGAGTCACGCACCGCGGGGATGCGGCCGGCCCAGCTCGCGAAGGCGACGCCGCAGAGCGCGAAGACGAGGAAGACGGCATTGCGCCACGCGACGACCTGGCGGCGGGAGAGGCCGCCGGGGTAGCTGCGAGGGGCCGTGGCTGACGTCGTCGACATGTGGTGCTGTTCCTCGTCCTCATGAGTCGAATCGATTCGATCAAATCGATTCGACTAAGATAACCGGGCATGAGCACGAAGGCAAGACCGAGCGCCGGGCGCGGAGTCGCAGCCGACCCTGCTGCTACGGGCCGACCGAACCTCGCGGCCGTCGCGGCGCTCGCCGGAGTATCGGCCTCCACCGCGTCCCTGGCCTTCAGCGGAGCCGGGCCCGTGTCGGAGGCCACCAAGGAGCGAGTGCGTGCGGCCGCCGAGCAGCTCGGCTATGCCGGTCCGGATCCGCGCGCCGCATCTCTCCGCCGCGGTCGCAGCGGCATCGTCGGGGTGCTGCTGGAGGACCGGCTCGCCGACGCCTTCCGCGATCCCATCAACATCGCGATGCTCGACGGAATCGCCGAGGAGACCGGCGCGGTGGGTGCCGGCCTGCTGCTGCTCACCGAGAGCGGCACCGAGCTCGCGAACGTCACGGCGGCGCCGATGGACGCCGCGATCCTCATCGCCTGCAGCACCCGGCTGGACGAGTCGGTGGCGCGGCTGCGCCAGCGGGGACTGCCGCTCGTGGCCATCGAGGCGGATGACATCGACGGCGTCCTCGCCATCGGCCTCGACAACCGGGAGGCGACCGCACGCGGCGCCCAGCACCTGCGGGAGCTCGGCCACAGCAGAGTCGCCGTCGTCGCCCTGCCGATCGAGACCGGAGGGGCGTCGGGTCCGCTGCCCCGGGACTGGGACGAGCGTGCCACCTCGTTCACCGCGCTCGAGCGACTGCGGGGAGCCCGGGACGTGTTCGGCTCCTTCGACGGATGGATCGCCGACGGCAGCACGATCGAGGCGGGCTACGAGGCGGCCATGGCGCTGCTCAGCTCGGAGCGCATCCCGCGCCCCACGGCGATCATCGCGCAGAGCGACCTCGTCGCCATCGGCGTCATCCGCGCCGCGCGTCAGCTGCGGCTGAGCGTGCCGGAGGACCTCAGCGTGCTGGGCTTCGACGGCATCGACATCGCCGAGGAGTACGAGCTGACGACGCTCGTGCAGCCCGCGCAGCTCAAGGGCCGGGCGGCGGGTCGGGCCGTGGTCGAGCTCCTCGCCGGCGGGTTCCCCGAGCCGGTCGGCTTCACCTGCGAGCTACGGATCGGTGCGACGACCGGGCCCGCTCCGAGCTGAATCAGCGCGCGATCGCGAAGAGCGCGACGGAGCCGAGCACCGGCACGACGGTGAGGGCGATGGCGAGGACGCCGAGCGCGAACCCGGCGAGGGAGGCCCTCGCACCCTGGAGCTGCGGCTCCCGCTTCAGCATCCGCCGGGATTGAACCCCGGCCGCCACGGCGATCCCGCCGGGCACAGCGGCGACCACCCCCGCCGGCACGCATGCCACCGCGAGCAGGCCGAACAGGAGGGCACCGAGAGCGGCGCCCGCGTACGGGCGTGCGCGCTGCCCTTCGCTCATGCCGGGAGCCTAGCGCTCACGCGCCCGCGACCATCCAGCGGGTTCCGCGCGCTCGCAGCCCCAGGGTGAGCGCCCTGGCGCCGATGTAGCCGAGGCCGAATGCGAGCCACAGGGCGACGATCCCAGCATCCGTCAGGGCGACGAGCGTGAGCAGGGGAGCGTACATCGCGAGGTTCACGATCCCGGTGAGGGCGAGGTAGCGGGCGTCGCCCGCGCCGATGAGCACCCCGTCGAGCACGAACACGTAACCGGCGAGGGGGATGCCGATCGCCATCACGAGCACCACGAGCGTCAGCTGCGCCCGCACGTCGGGATCGCTCGTGAACACCGGTCCGAGCATCGGGCTCAGGGCCGCGATTCCGATCCCGAGCGCGCCCCCTGACCAGAGGCCGAGCACCGTCAGCCGCCGAGTGATCGCCCGCACCCGGTCGACCTCCGACGCACCGAGGCCGTGCCCGGTCATCGCCTGGCCGGCGATCGCCAGCGCGTCGAGCACGAAGGCGAGGGTCGTGAACAGGGTCATCGCGATCTGCAGGGTCGCGAGCTCCGTCACGCCGAGGCGGGTGCCGACCAGAACCGTCGCGAGGATCGCGATCCGCAGGCTCGCGGTGCGCAGCAGCAGCCAACCCCCGGATGCCGCCGCTGCGCCGAGTCCCCGGAGGTGCGGCCGGAGCGACGCGCCGGTCGACCGCGCCCCGCGCACCGCGAGGACGAGGTACACGGTCGCCATCGCCCACTGCGCGATCACCGTGCCGAGGGCGGACCCCACGAGTCCCATGCCGAAGCCGTAGATGAGGAGCGCGTTGAGCGCCGCGTTGAGGGCGAACCCCGCGACCGCGACGACGAGGGGGGTGCGGGTGTCCTGCAGCCCGCGCAGCAGTCCGGTCGCCGCGAGCACGAGCAGCATCGCGGGGATGCCCGCGAGTGACACCGTGAGGTATGCGGTCGCACCCGCGGTCACCGCATCCGTCGACCCGAACGACGCGGCCAGCGGATGCGCGGCCGGGATGCCGAGCAGCGCGACCGCGATGCCGAGCACGAGGGCGAGCCACATGCCGTCGATGCCGGCGCTCACCGCTCCACGACGATCGCCCGCGCCCAGCCGTCGCGCCACGAGCGGTGTCGTGGCGTAGGCCAGGAAGATCAGCAGCCCGATGGCCGTCTGCAGGATGGTCGACGCGATCCCGAGCCCGCCTAGCTCGTCTGCGCCCAGGTGGCCGACCAGCGCGGTGTCGGTGAGGAGGAACAGCGGCTCCGCGACCAGGGCGCCCAGGGCGGGCAGGGCGAGGCGCAGGATCTCGCGGTCGAGCGGGGACGGCATCCGTTCGAGCCTAGGGGCGGGCGCGTGCGCCGGCTGCGCGGGTTCCGGTGACCTCGCGAACCGTCGTCTTGCGGCAAACGGCTGCCAGGAGCCTCAATCCGTCGACTTGCAGCGAACGCGCCCGCGGCGAGCTCGGGGGTCCCCGTTTGCTGCAAGTCGATGGGCGGGGCGGAGCTCACACCCGGCAGGAGGAGGATGGGCCCATGCGTCTCACCGTGCTCGGCTCCGCGACCCCGTACCCCCGCCCCGGCAATCCGTGCAGCGGGTACCTCGTGCAGGAGGGCGGCACGACGGTCTGGGTCGACGCAGGGCCCGGAACCCTCGCCGAGGTGCAGCGGCACGTGCGGCTCGACGAGATCGATGCGATCTGGATCTCGCACCTGCATGCCGACCACACCGCCGACCTGCTCGCGACCTACTATGCGCTCCGCTTCGCGGACCTCGAGCTCGACGCGCCGATCCCGCTCTTCGCCCCCGCGGAGCTCACCGCGCGGCTGACCGCGTTCCTCGCGAGCGATTCGGCCGAGCAGCTGCCGAGGGTGCTCGACCACCGCGCGCACGAGGATGCGGCGAACGCGATCCTCGGCGACGTGCGCCTGTCGTGGCTGCCGGTCGATCACGGCGGCAACGCCGCGTACGGGCTCCGCATCGACGGTGCGGATGTCGCCCTCGCCTACTCGGGGGACACCGCGCCGTGCGACGCCGTCGTGGAGCTCGCCATGGGCACCGCGGCGCTGCTGTGCGAGGCGGGCGACGCGGAGGAGAAGGAGGAGAAGGTGCACTGCACCCCTGAGGACGCGGCGCTGCTCGCGGCCCGGGCGGAGGTGCCGCAGCTTCTCCTGACCCACGTGCACGGCTCGCTCATGCGCGAGGTCGCCGAGGGACGCGCGGCGACCGTCTTCGGCGGCGAGATCCGCGCGGTCGTCAGCGACGACATCCTGATGCTCTGACGCGGAATGCCGCCCCCGCAGGACAGTCGGCGCGCCTCCCGGGCAGCGGCCACTTCCGCCAGATCTAGGGCTATGCGGTGGCCGATGCGAGACTGGCCCGGTACTCGGCTGCTTCGGGTTCGACGCGGAACTCCAGCACCTCCACCGAGTGGTTCTTGAGCGCCTCGAGCACTTCTGCCGGACGAACCCGGAAGTACTCTCGTCGCAGGTTCACCGTGTTCAAGCGTTGCGCGCTGAACGTCTTGTGGAGCATGGATTCGATACCTACGGCGTCGTCCGCGAAGAACAGAGCGTGGACGTCGAACCGGAAAGGTACGGACGCATCCCCGAGCTCATTCACGCGATCCATCGGCTCGAGCCGTCGCGTCATACCGATCTTGACGACGTCTGGCCCGAACGAGCCCACGTTCGAGATCACGTAAACATACCCGGCTCGAATGTTCGCAGCACGATACTCGACGTCCGCAATCGCCCGAGCTACATCGGCCAGCCGGGCCCTCACACGCTCCGCTCCCTCGTTGTCGCCGTTCGCCTCGAGCGCCGCAAGCGTACTCGAGTAGTGCGCACGCTCCTTCTCGAGTTTCTCCTGCTCGCGCGCCAGCTCCTGCTCCGCTCGCCTCTGCTCCCGCAACTCCTCTCGTTGTGCGCGCTCAAGCTCCTTCTCCGCTTGCACGGCCTGCATGTGCTGGGCTGCCAGTGAAAGTTCCTCCAGGCGGAGGCGGTGGTACTGAGGGGTGATGCGCAGATTGATCATCGCCCCCAACTTCGCGATCTGATCGACTACGGTGCCCAGCCGTTTCATGGCCGTCTCGACATTGCCCGCCTTGACGCCCTTGACACAGTTCTCGGCTTCCGCGTTGTACGCGCGTAGCAGTAGCTTCGACATGTCGTCGACGAATCTCTTGCCTTGAGAAGCCGAGTTATTGAAGGTGAAGTTGGTCGTGGCGGTCGTAGCCTGCTTCCCTCGCACCATCGCCTTGATCTGTGCGCGCACTGATTCAAGGCGGGCGGCAAGAGTCGTCGAAGACTCGGCCGGATGCTCGAAGTCGTAGAGCCCGTAGGACTGAAGCTCGATCTTTTTCCTACCGCTGAGAACGTCCTGCTGCACCAACGCGAGCTCGGCGCGGGCCTGTGCAACCTGCGCTCGCGCTTGTTCAAGCTCCGAATGCGCCGATCGGAGATGCTCCGCATAGAGAGCCTTCTGGCGATCAAGTTCAGCGATGTCGGCCAGCCCGTGTCGCGCAATAAGCTCCTGCAGTCGCTCATTCTCCGATGCATAGGCGAGGGCAGCCTTTTTCCCATTCAGGAAAGAAATCTTGGGACCGCTCTGGTCGTTGCCGGGAAGGGGACCCTGCTCCTGAAGCGTCTGACGGGGTTCGGTCGCGACTTGCTGATCCGCGTAGTGAGCCGTCCATTGTGTGCCGTCCCACCAGCGCTGCCTGCCCGAGCCGTCGTCATACCAACCTGCTACAGCACTCATGCGGCACAGCTTAGGGATGGCGCACTGCGGGTGGGTAATGCTCGAAACAGTTCCTTACGCGGAATGCCGCCCCCGCATCCGTGGTTGGCTTGAATCGTGACTGCCACCATCCCTGAGACCCACCGCGACCTGCTCGAGCGCCCGATCGTCGCTCACCTCGGAACGGTCCGCGAGAGCGGCCACGTGCATGTGAACCCCATGTGGTACGTCTACGACGGCGAGAAGATCCGGTTCACGCACACGACCGGTCGCAAGAAGTTCCAGAACCTGCAGCACGACCCCGCGATGACGCTCGAGATCCTCGACCCCGAGAACACGGGCCGCTACCTCGAGCTGCGCGGACGCCTCGAGAGCATCGAGAAGGATGAGGGCGCAGAGTTCTACAAGTCCCTGCAGCGTCGCTACGGCGTGCAGTACGAGATCCCGGATGCCGACGAGCGCATCGTGCTGACGATGGTCGTCGAGCAGGTCGCCAAGCAGTAGGCGCCCCGGCGTTCAGTCGCGGAGCCACCACTCGGGTGAGGCGGCGAGGATGGCCTGCGCCGTCTGCTCCGGGGAGGCAACGGCTCCGCTGATGAGCCATTGCTCGATCGCGCCGACGGTTCCCGACGCCGCGTATGCCGCGTAGATCCGCCGACTCTCCTCGGCGGTGAAGCCCTCGACGGGCGGAGGCGCGACGTCGGGAAACCGTGCGAGGTAGTCGGCCAGACCCTCCTCGAGCTGAGCGACGAGCATGTCCCGCAGCGGCGAGATCAGCCGAGGCGACATCGCGTTGAGGTAGATCTCGCGGTGCTCCACCATGTGCTCGAGCAGCGCCTGCTCCGCGGGGCCGAAGAGCTCCCGTCCGCCGCTCCGCTGGGCGCGGGAGGCGAACTCAGCGGTCAGCCGGGCGATCTCACGTCGCAGCACCTCGGCCAGCAGTTCCGGCGCCCCCGCTGCGTGTCGATAGAACGTGTCGCGGCTGACCCCGGCGGTCTGCGCCAGTTCTGCCACGGTCACCTCGCGGATCGGCTTCCGCCGGGCGACCGAGTGCACGGCCTCGTCGAGGCGCGCCCAGGTTCGCTCCTGTCGAGGGTCCATCGCACCATCTTCGAGCAGAATCCCCCGACGGGATATCGGACACGTGTCCAATAGTCGTAGGCTCGAGAAGGGCGGCCAAGGAGGTTCGCCAAAAGGAGGAGCGATGTCCCACCGTTTCCAGAACCGGGTGGCGATCGTCACGGGCGGCGTATCCGGGATCGGCGCGAAGATCACCGAGCGTCTCGCCGCCGAAGGAGCGAGCGTGGTCGCGGTCGACATCAACGCCGACCTGGTCGGTCGGGCCGGCGAGCTGTTCGGCGAGCGCGTCGTGGGGAAGGTCGCGGACGTCACGGACGAGGCGGCCTTCGCCGGAGTGATCACCGCGGCAGTCGAGCAGTTCGGCACCCTCGACGCGATCTTCAACGTCGCGGGGGGATCCCGGGCAGGCACACTGACGGACATCTCGGCCGAAGACTGGGATTTCACCGTGCGCCTCAACCTCTACAGCGCCTTCTACGGCACCCGGCTCGCGGCTCGACAGTTCATCGCGGAGGGCAAGGCAGGCGCGATCGTGAACGTCGCCTCCCTCAACTCCCTCGTGCCGATGTTCTACGGCGTCGGCTACACCGCGGCCAAGGCAGCGGCGGTCATGCTTACGAAGCAGGCCGCCCTGGAGCTGGGCGAGCACGGCATCCGGGTGAACGCCGTCTCTCCGGGGCTCGTGTCCACACCGCTGACTCAGGGCCTGACCGACATCCCGGGCGTGCAGGAGGCCTACAACTCGCGCATCCCGATGGGGCGCCCAGCCCGTCCGGAGGAGATCGCGGCCGCCGCATTGTTCCTGGCCAGCGACGATGCGTCGTACATCAGCGGCGACAACCTCGTCGTCGACGCCGGATGGAGCACCACCGGCTACCCCGACCTGCGCCCGTTCCTGGGCTGAACGAAGGAGAGAAACATGAAGGCAGCTGTCTTCCACGCGAAAGAGGACCTTCGCATCGAGGAGGTCGACGAGCCGTCGCCCGGTCCCGGTCAGGTCAAGCTCCGCAACGCCTACGCGGGCATCTGCGGGTCGGATCTGCACGTCTACTACTCGCCGGAGGCGGCGGGATTGGACTTCGACCACCCGCATCCGGTCACCGGATCGTCCCTGCCCCAGATCCTCGGTCACGAGTTCTCGGGGACGGTCGTCGAGGTCGGCGAAGGAGTCACCGACGTGAGCGAGGGCGACCGAGTCGCCGTCTGGCCCATCTACTACTGCGGGGAGTGCGCCGCCTGCCGCAAGGGGATGTTCAACGTCTGCCAGAAGATCGGATTCCACGGACTGACCTCGCACGGCGGTGGGATGGCGGAGTACACCACGGTCGACGCATCGAAGCTGCACGTCCTCCCGGAAAATGTGGACCTCCGTCTCGGCGCCCTCGTCGAGCCGATGGCGGTCGCGTGGCACGCGGTCGACCGCAGCGGCATCCAGCCCGGACAGCGGGCTCTCATCGCGGGTGCGGGACCGATCGGCATCGGCGTCTGGTTCGCCCTGCGAGCTCGCGGGATCGAGACGGTCATCGTCTCCGAGCCGAGCGAGGTGCGGCGGAACGCGATCCAGGGGGTCGGAGCGGAGCTCCTCGTCGACCCGGCATCGGAGGACCTGTCCGCGCGCGTGGCGGAGCTGACCGACGGGGACGGCGTCGATGTGGCGTTCGACGCTGCGGGCGTCGGCGTCGCGATCACCTCGGCGCTCGCCAACCTCACGCCGGGCGGCAAGGTCGTCGTGGTCGCACTGCATGAGAAGCCGATGCAGTTCTTGCCCACTCAGCTCGTCATGAGCGAGACCGAGATCGGCGGCACTCTCGGCTACCTGCAGGCCGACTTCGATGCGGTGATCGCTGCGATGGCGGGCGGCAAGTACGACCCGACCGGATGGGTCGACGTCGTCGGGCTCGACGAGGTGACCGATGCGTTCGGCCGGCTCAGGGCCGGGCGCGGCATGAAGGTGCTCGTGTCGTCCTCCGGGGAGTGATGAGCGCCGGCCGGGCGCCACGGAGGCGCTCGGCCGGCGCTCAGCGCGCTCACGAATAGGCTGAAGACATGAGCGCTGACGCCCCCCTCGCCTCCGGAATCGCCATCGACGAGCTCGACCCGGGCATCCGCCCGCAGGACGATCTGTACCGCCACGTGAACGGCAAGTGGATCGACCGCACCGAGATCCCGAACGACAAGGCGCGCTGGGGATCGTTCATGGTGCTGGCCGAGGAGGCCGAGCAGGCGGTGCGGGCGATCATCGAGGAGTCGCAGTCGGCCGAGCCCGGCACCGAGGCGCGCAAGGTCGGCGACCTCTACGCGAGCTTCATGGACGAGGAGCGCATCGAGAAGCTCGGCGCAGAGCCCCTGAAGGAGCTGTTCGCTGAGCTCGACGGCATCGACTCGATCCCGGCCTTCCTGGAGACCCTGGGGCGACTGGAGCGCGGCGGCACCAGCGGCTTCTTCCAGCTCTTCGTCGACAACGACCCGGGCAACCCCGAGCGGTACCTCGTGTTCGTGGAGCAGGGCGGCATCGGCCTGCCCGACGAGTCCTACTTCCGCGAGGAGCGCTTCGCCGAGGTGCGGGACAAGTACCGCGTGTTCCTCGAGCGGATGTTCGGCATCGCCGGCCTCGACGACGCAGCGGCGCGGGCGCAGCGCGTGTTCTCCCTCGAGAGCGAGCTCGCGTCGAAGCACTGGGACAACGTGCGCAGCCGCGACAGCGAGGCGACCTACAACCTCAAAAGCTGGGATGGGACGAAGCAGCTCGTCGCCGGTGCCGATCTCGAGCCTTGGCTGCGCGGCCTCGACGTGCCGCAGGGCGCGCTCGCGGAGCTCGTCGTGCGGCAGCCGAGCTTCGTCGAGGGGCTCTCGGACGTGCTCGTCGACGACCGGCTCGAGGCCTGGCTCGACTGGGCGCGGTTCCAGATCATCCGCTCGAACGCGGCGTACCTCTCCCGCGAGTTCGTCGAGGCCAACTTCGACTTCTACGGCCGCACCCTGACCGGCACTCCCGAGCTGCGCGCCAGGTGGAAGCGCGGCGTCTCGTTCGTCGAGGGATCGATGGGCGAGGCGGTAGGCAAGATCTACGTCGAACGGCACTTCAAGCCCGAGGCGAAGGTCGCGATGGACGAGCTCGTCGCCAACCTCGTCGAGGCCTACCGCCAGTCGATCGAGAAGCTGGAGTGGATGACGGACGAGACCCGTCGCCGCGCTCTGGACAAGCTCGAGAAGTTCACGCCGAAGATCGGCTACCCGGTGAAGTGGCGCGACTACTCCTCCCTCGAGGTGTCGGCCACCGACCTCCTCGCGAACGTGCGGGCCACGAGCGAGTACGAGTTCCAGCGCGAACTCGGCAAGATCGGCAGGCCGCTCGACCGCGACGAGTGGTTCATGACGCCGCAGACCATCAACGCCTACTACAACCCCGGCTTCAACGAGATCGTGTTCCCCGCAGCGATCCTGCAGTTCCCGTTCTTCGACGCGGGCAGGGATGCGGCGGCCAACTACGGCGCGATCGGTGCGGTGATCGGGCACGAGATCGGGCACGGCTTCGACGACCAGGGCTCGAAGTACGACGGCGACGGGCGTCTCACCGACTGGTGGACCGCCGACGACCGCGCGGCCTTCGAGCAGCGGACGAAGTCGCTGATCGAGCAGTACGACGCCCTCGCCCCCGCGCAGGTTCCCGAGCACCACGTCAACGGCGCCCTCACGATCGGCGAGAACATCGGCGACCTGGGCGGACTCGGCATCGCCTGGAAGGCCTACGTGCTCTCCCTCGGCGGCGAGGAGCCCCCGGTGCTCGACGGGCTCACCGGCGCCGAGCGCTTCTTCCTCTCCTGGGCGCAGGCCTGGCAGCAGAAGGGCCGAGACGAGGAGGTCATCCGCCTGCTCGCGATCGACCCGCACTCGCCGAACGAGTTCCGCTGCAACCAGATCGTGCGCAACCTCGACGAGTTCTACGAGGCGTTCAGCGTGGCCGAGGGCGACGCGCTCTGGCTCGCGCCCGAGGAGCGGGTCACGATCTGGTGAGAGAGACGTCCCTCGACCGGGGGGCATCCGCGTCATAGAGTGTCCCTGTCTCTCGCCCGCCGGGCGGCGGCTCGCACCCGACGAGCGCCACGCAGCGGCGGCCCGGCGTGAAAGCAGGATGTGACCGACGTCGTCCGTACTCGTGAGCGCTCGCAGCGGATCCGTGCACCGCGCGAGCCGCGCCATCGCGCTTCCGAGCGGGAGCCCAACTTCGCGCGCACCTTCGAGGCGCTCGGCAAGCTCGCCTTCGCAGGGGCCCAGGTCAGCGCGAACGTCGTCGACCTGCACTCCGGACGAGTGCTGCTCGCCATCGACGACCGCATCGTGCTGCCGACGGCTTCGGTCGGCAAGGTGCTGCTGCTCATCGAGGTGTCGGCACGGCTGACGGCCCGCGACATGAGCGCCTACGGCATCCTCGACAAGACCCCCAGGGATGCGGTCGGCGACTCGGGAGTCTGGCAGCACCTGCAGGCGCCGGCGCTTCCGGTCGCCGACCTCGCCACCCTCGTCGGCGCGACGAGCGACAACCTCGCGACGAATGTGCTGCTGCGTCAGGTCGGACTCGACGCGGTGCGGGCGCGCACGGAGGCGCTCGGGCTCGCCCGCACCGCCCTGCTCGACCTCGCGCGCGACTCGCGGGGGCCCGACGATGCCCCGCAGCTCTCCGTCGGCTCGGCCGCCGAGCTGAGCTGGCTCTTCGGCGCGCTCGCGCGCAACGAGATCGTCGACGCGGTCACGAGCCAGCGCGTCATGAGCTGGCTGTCGCTCGGCACCGATCTGTCGATGGTGGCCAGCGCCTTCGGCCTCGATCCGCTGGCGCATCGCAGCCCCGACCATGCCACGCTGCTCGTCAACAAGACCGGCACCGATGTGGGCGTGCGCTCGGAGGCCGGGGCCCTTCGCGGCGGACGCCGCGCGGTCTCCTACGCGGTCACGGTGCAGTTCGACGACCATTCGCTCGGCGCCAGGCTGCGCGTTCTCGACGCCATGCGCTCGGCCGGGATGGACATCCTCGAGTACGTGCACTGACGACCCTCGGGCGTGTGGTGAAAATCTCTTGATTTCGAGTTGTCCGCCGAAATGCGGACATGGTACGTTGACGCAGCGCGCCTGAGCTGGGAGCGACCCGAAAGCCTCCAGCTGACCCGACAGAGCACGTGAACCAGAAGAGGTGATCGCCCCAACCCGATTCCGCGCGCCTTGAGCCGCCCGAATGGCTCCGCCCGCGTCGCTTACCCGATATCTCCTTTACCCGTCTCGACCGCTCATCTGACGTGCGGTCGCACGCCTCAGCGCATCCGTTCTGCGATGCCGAGGCGCTCTCGAGCGTGCGCTCAGCCGCGCTCGCATCCCGTAGTGCCCTCCTTCAGAGAGAACCCGAATGAAGAAGAAGCTTCTCGCCATGGTGTCCGCCGTGGCGATCGCGCTCGGAATGGTCGCCGTCACAGCGACCTCCGCAAGCGCTCACCACAACACCATCTCCGCCACCGCAGCCTGTACCACGGACCTCACGTACGAGGTCACCTGGAAGATCGTCAACTCCGAGAACATGGAGGAGACGATCACCTCCTCCTCGAACACCGCGCTCGTGCCCGAGGGCACCAAGATCGCCCCGAAGGCCACTCTCACCGTGGTGCAGAAGGTCGACAGCAAGCAGGACCTGTCTCTGGAGCTCGGCGCCACCTGGACCAACGGGAACCAGAACACGAGCAAGGGTGACATCAAGACCAACGCCTTCCCCAAGTGCAACCCGCAGCACACCGAGGTCACGCTCTGCCACGCCAACAACGGCGTCAAGGGCTGGGTGGAGATCACCGTCGATGACGATGCCGTCGTCAAGCCGAACGGCCACAACTCGCACGACGACGACATCATCCCCTCGTTCACCTACTGGGCCGAGGTCGAGGGCGTCTGGAAGCAGCTGACCTACCCGGGCAAGAACCTCGACACCGTCTACGACGGCAAGACGGGCGCCCAGGTGCTCGCTGCCGGCTGCACCACGCCGCCGCAGACCGTGACGCCGGTCGTCCCGACCGTCACCGTGATCGACCAGTGCGGCGAGTACGGCTCGATCGTCGTCCCCGCTGACACCGCGATGATCGACTACACCCACGTGGGCAACGGCCAGACCGGCATCAACACCGTGACCGCCGTCGCGAAGGCGCCGTATGTGCTCACCGGATACCCCGAGGGCGGCTGGAGCTTCGACCTCGGCCAGTTCTACGAGTGCGTGACCGACCCGAAGGTCAGCTTCGAGCTCGGAGCCTGCTACCCCAACGGCGAGTTCTCGTCGAAGAACCTGTACTTCGTCTTCGACAACAGCGGCTCGAACGTGCCCGTGACCTTCACGGTCCTGGACACCGACATCTCCGTGGAGGTCGCCGCAGGCGAGACCGCCGAGATCGAGGGCACCCCGATCTGGCAGAACGGCGGCGAGTACACGGTGACCGCTTCCGGAGTCGATGAGCCGTTCATCATCACGATCCCGGCCTTCGAGGGCTGCCAGGTCGCCGAGGTCCCGGCCGAGCCGGGCGTGCACCCTGAGGTCTGCGTCGACGGCGTGACCACCGATGGTGCGATCACGGTCGACTTCAACCCGTCGGTCGTCTACACGATCACGGATGTCGACACGAACGAGGTCATCCCCGTCACCGGCGCGACGACCCCGGTCGCCGCGGGCACCTACGTCGTGTCGGTCGAGGCCGCCCCGGGCTACGTGCTCGAGGACGACGGTCAGTGGCCGTACACCGTGACGGTCGAGTCGGACGAGGCCTGCGAGACGACTCCGGTCGCCCCGACGGTCACGAACCAGACCTGCTCGCCGGAGAACGAGATCGAGTCGGGCACCCTCACGATCACCCCGGTCGAGGGTGTCGTCTACTCGCTGAACGGCGAGGTGCTGACCGAGGTCACCACCGAGCTGGCCATCGGCCAGTACGACGTCGTCGCGACCGCTGCTGAGGGCTACGAGCTGCCCGGCGGCGTCGAGCAGATCGTCTACCCGGTCACGATCTCCGTGGAGGAGGAGTGCGAGCTCCCGACCTTCGCCGAGGTCGAGGCCGACGCGAGCGCGACCGACGAGCTGTGCCTCTCCGACGGCAGCGTCGCGAGCGGCACCATCGTCGTCGACGAGGAGGAGCACGTGCTCTACTCCATCGACGGTGAGCTCGTCAGCGACGCCGTGACCGAGGTGGAGCCCGGCACCTACACGGTGACCGCGACGACCGACTCCGCGGAGTACATCATCATCGGCGACGACGAGTGGGAGTTCACGGTCGCGGCCGCGGATGACTGCGCCGACGGCGGCCTCGCGTCGACCGGCCCGGAGAACGTCCTCCCGTTCGCCGGTCTCTCGGCCCTGCTCCTCCTGGTCGGAGCCGCGTTCATCGTCGGGCGCCGCCGGGTCTCCGAGGAGAGCTGACAGCGCTAGCTGACTGAACAGCGGATGCCCCGTCGCTTCGTGCGGCGGGGCATCCGTCGTTCTGCGTCTCAGGTCGGGCGGGCGTCGACGCGCTGGAACATGGCGCCTGCCGGGGTCCGTGCGCCCGATTCGCCGTGACCCCGACAGGACTCGGCGTGCGGACTACGGCGCGATCGCGACCGAGTCCTTGTCGTACTCCATCAGGTGCGCGGTCCCGGAGACGTTCGGGCGACCGAGCGCCCGGTACTCCCAGCCGGCAGCGAGATACGCCGTGGCGTCGAGCGCATGGCGCGCGTCGACCACCTTGCGCGACGCCACGAGGGCGCCCATCGCGACAGGATCCGCCGTGCGGAACTCGTCCCATTCGGTGAGCAGCACGACCACATCCGCTCCGGACACCGCTTCGGCGAGCGAGTCCACGTAATCGAGATCGGGATAGATCCGGTGGGCGTTCTCGTTCGCCTCCGGGTCATAGACGACGACCGTCGCCCCCTCGAGGTAAAGCATCCGGGCCACGTCGAGAGCGGGAGCGTCGCGCACGTCGTCCGAGTTCGGCTTGAACGCTGCTCCCAGGGCGGCGATCCGCACGCCGTGCAGCGATCCGGACGCGAGTTCGCGCACGAGATCCAGGGTCCGGGTGCGGCGACGGATGTTGATGGCATCGACTTCGCCCAGGAACGCGACCGCCTGACCCACCCCGAGCTCGTCGGCGCGTGCTTTGAAGGCGCGGATGTCCTTCGGCAGGCAGCCTCCGCCGAAGCCGAGCCCGGGCTTGAGGAAGCGCCCGCCGATCCGGTCGTCGTAGCTGAGCGCGCGCGCCAGGACGGCGACGTCAGCGCCGGTCGCCTCGCAGACCTCCGCCATCGCGTTGATGTACGAGATCTTCGTGGCGAGGAACGAGTTCGCCGCGACCTTCACGAGCTCGGCGGTCGCCGTGTCCGCGATCACGACGGGCGTGCCGCGGTCGAGGATCGGGCGGAAGGTGCTGCGGAGGGTCTCCTCGGCCCAATCCGACGTCACCCCGAAGACGAGGCGGTCGGGGTTGAGAGTGTCCTCGACGGCAAACCCTTCGCGCAGGAACTCGGGGTTCCAGGCGAGCTCGAGGTCGGTGCCTGCGGGGGACACCGACTGCACGATCTCGGTCAGGCGGGCCGCCGTGCCGATCGGCACGGTCGACTTGCCGACGACCAGCGCGCGCCGGTCGATCCGGCGTGCCAGCTCGGTGAAGGCGGCATCCACGTAGCGCAGGTCCGCCGCGTCGGATCCGGCCGCCTGCGGAGTGCCGACGCAGATGAAGTGCACGTCGCCGAACTCTGCCGCCTCGTCGAACGAGGTGCTGAAGCGGATGCGCCCCGAGTCGAGCACTTCGCGCAGCTTCTCGGGAAGACCGGGCTCGAAGAACGGCACCCGGCCGGCGGCCAGATCCTCGACCTTGCGGGGGTCGACGTCGACGCCGAGGACGTCGTAGCCGAGGGCTGCCATGCAGATGGCGTGGGTGGCGCCGAGGTATCCGGTGCCGATGACGGTGATGCGGGGGTGCTCGACGACCGCGGGGGCGGTCGGGACGGTTGTGCTCACAGTGATGCTCCTTGACTCGTTCGGGTGTTGCCAGGGATGGGGGTGGTGCGGAGAGGGGAGGTGGAACGCCGGACGGGGGACGGGTCCGGGAGGCGTGGTGCGGGAGATGTGGGAACGGGAGGGCCGGACCGCGCGGTCAGGGTCGGGTGTGACCGCGCGGCCCGTTATCCGACGCAGTCGACGTTGGCGAAGCCTTCGTCCGCGCCGGAGACTGTGTTGCCGCACTCGACGGTGTTGCCGAGCACGGGCGTGAGAGAGAAGCCGAATCCCGAGCCGTCGACGGTGGCGGTGTTGTCGCGGAACACGTTGTCCGTGCCCCAGCCGTCGAGGATCTCGTGCGTCTGGAACCCGTCGACGGGTGAGTGGACGCCCGTGTTCCCCGCGATGACCCAGCCGTTGCCCTTGACGTCGACCCAGGAGTCGGCGTCGTCCTCGACGAGGCTCGCGCCGTCGAAGGTGTTGCCCTCGACGACTCCGCCCGTCGTCCCCTCCTTGATGTCGATCGACTCGGCGGTGGTGTCGTAGATGGTGTTGCCGATCACGCGGTTGCGGTCGGACCGGTCCGGCTCGCAGTCGGTGATGTCGCACCAGTTGCTCTCGGCGGTGCCGATGTAGATGCCCTCGCCGAACTTCTCGCGTCGGTTGCCGGTGTCGTGCACCGTGTTGCCGCTCACCACGTTGTCGGTGCTGAACCCCCGCAGGTGGATCGCCTCGTCGCCGATGCGGTGCACCGTGAGACCCGAGATGAGCGTTCCGACGGTGCCGTCGGCCATGACCCCCTTCTGTCCGTTCGTGACGGTGAAGCCGGCGAGCACCCAGTACGAGGCGCCGTCCAGGTGGAAGACGTAGCCCGAATCCTCGGTGTCGCCCCCGTCCAGCACAGCTTCGCTCGGACCGCAGAGGGTGATGGGCTGGTCCGCGGTGCCGGAGGCGGTCGCCGTGAAGTAGCCGTCGTAGGTACCGGGAGCGAGGCGGATGACATCGCCCGGGCCCGCGCCGTCGAGTGCCGTCTGCAGCGCATCCGCCGAGTCGACCACCGTCCCACCCTCGCAGGGCACCGCTCCCGCTTCGGGCGGAGCCCCTTCGGGCTGCGTGCGCGGAGTCGGGGTGGGGGTGGAGTCGGGTGCGGCTGCGTCGGGAGCGGGGGTCTCAGCACCGACGGGACCGCTCGGTCCGGCATCCGGCTCCGCCCCGCGCGGCCAGAGGAGCACTGCCGCGATCACGAAGGCGGCGACGAGCGCGACGGCTCCGCCTCCGAGCAGGAGACCACGGCGGAAAGGGGTCAGCTCGTTCATGCATCGCTCCGTCTCAACTGGTCGCGGCTCACGACGCCGCCCGTGAGGGCGGAGAGAGAGACCACTTGGTCGGCATAGGGGTGGCGGATGACGCGGGGACGGCGGCCGTAGGCGATCGCCATGAGCAGGAGCACCGCGAAGATCGTCACCCAGAGGATGGTCAGCGGTTGGAAGATCGCGCGCAGAGTGACCCAGAGCGGCTTGGTGTCCGTCCAGTCCTCGGTGAGGTTGTTGCGTACGGCCACGCCGTCGGTGCGTGCGGTGTCGATGGCGCTCGGCCCTGATCCGCTCACCGTGTTCTCCACGATCGTGGTCGATCCGGTGTCCGAGACGAGCGTGATGCCGTGGTTGCCGACGCCGGAGACCTCGTTGCGTTCGATCTCGCCGCCGGCATCCCGCAGGTAGATGCCGATGTCGGCGCCGTCCACGACGTTGTCGACGAGCACCATGTCGAGCCCGCTGTCGCGGACAGCGATGCCCTGTTTGGCCGAGTCCCGCACCTCGTTGTTCTTGACCGTCACAGCCGAGGCGCCTTCCGAGACGACGATGCCCATCTCGTTGCCGGAGACCGAGTTGTCCTGCACCACGATGTCCTGCCCGCCGACGACCTCGATGCCGTAGCGACCGTTGTCGCGGGATACGCTGCTGCGCACCTCGTTCGCGCCGTAGACCGTGACGGGGATGCCGGTCGCGCTCGGCCCGTCGACGAGCGGGCGTCCCTCGACGTAGATGCCCGTGCGCCCGTTGTCGGTAGCGGTGAGCCGTTCGAACACCACGCTCGTGGTGGCGCGCAGGAGCGCGAAGCCGTCGGCGGCGTTGCCGCTCGCCGTGGTGGACTCCACCGTGCTGTTGGAGACGCCGCGCTGCAGCACCAGACCGTCGATCAGGTTGTCCCTGACCTGCGAGTTCGAGATGTGAACCCGGTCGGCGTTCGTCACAAATACTCCGAAGGCGTTGCGCTCGAAGACCACGCTGCTGACCGACGCGGAGACGTAGCGGTCCTTCTCCTCGCTCCCGACCGAGAGGGTCTGGAGCTGCGGCCCCTCGGCGAGCGGCTGGGGAACGCCCTCCGTTTCCTCGGCGGCCTGCGCCTGCGCGGCGTCCTCCGGGCTGTCGGCGACCTCGAGGCCGTCCTCCTCGGCGGGCAGCACAGTTCCGGTGAGCGACACGCCCCCGGTGACCCCGCTCCAGAAACCGAGGTCGGAGAAGACGGCCTCGCTCAGGTCGGCGTGCCCGCCGATCACCCGTACATACGCGCGTCCGTCGTCCGTCAGGGTGTCGGCAGCGCCGGAAGAGCTGTCCCAGCTCGTCACAGTGGTGGTGGCGGATCCGTCGGCCCCGATCACCTCGAGGTTGCCCCCGAGCGCGACGATCGACACGAACGACTCGGCGTCGGAGGCGAGCTTGACCGTGAGAGGCACGCGATCGGTGAGGCGCAGGGTGGCGCCCTCGCCGATGAAGACGTTTTCGGTGATCAGGTACCGGCCCGCCTCCTCCGCGACGATCGAGCTCGGCGAGAGCTGGCTGAGTTCGTCGAGGGTGTAGGCAGCCGAGCGCGCGGGCAGCACGATGGTGGTCGGCGTCGTGTCGAGGCGGTAGGGCGAGGCCGGCGCGAGGCCCAGGGACTCGGCCGCGTCGATCATCGACTGGGTGTCGATGAGCCGCCGCTGCTCGCCGGCGACAAGCCGGGCCTCCGCTTCGGGATCGCCGGGGTAGTCGATAGCCTCTGCGCGCTCGGCCTCGGCGACCGACCGCAGTACGTGAGGGGTCATGAGGTAGGCGACGCCGGCCGCGACCGCGCCGAACACGATGACCACGACCACGACGAGAGCCGTTCGCCGGCGACGGCCGCGCGCCTCGGCCACCCGGCTCACGCTGCCACCTCGAGCGAGTGCGCGGTGAGCGTGGTGGCCGTCTGGCCGTCTCCGCCGACGCGGTCAGCGTGGCGGGTGAGCCAGCCCTGCTTGTTCATGGTGAAGAACGCGTACAGCTTGATGGGCAACGCGATGAAGATGACCGTCAGGACGACGAGAGGCAGGATGAGGATCTCCTGCGGATGGCGCCGCAGGTGCGAGAAGCCGCGCAGCCCGCGAGTGGCCAGCAGCCAGAGCACGACCGCTCCGACGCCGATCCAGGTGAACTCGAGCCGGCTGAAGGCGATGTAGGCGATGGTCAGCCCCATCGTGATCGGCGTGAGCAGGATCTGGAGGACCGTGATCTGGGTCACCAGCGGCTGCTTCCAGAGCCAGCCCTTGCCGATCGCCGTGAGGTAGCAGCGGTAGGAGTTGCGGCTCCAGCGGACCCGCTGTTTGACGAATGCCCGGAAGCTCGAGGGGAACATCGACATCGCGCGCGCCGAGCGCTGGTGGACGGTCTTGTACCCGGACGCCAGCACGAGCCAGGTGAGTCGTCCGTCGTCGCCCGAGATGCACCGGCGCCCGAAGAAGAACTCGTTCTCCAGCTGCTCCAGCACGGGGAGCACCGCGGCCCGGCGGTAGACGGCGGTGCGGCCGGAGACGCACGGGACGGCGCCGGCAGCGCCCATCGCCGGCACGTAGTTGTAGTAGCGCAGGTTGACCAGCCAGTCGGCGATGCGACGCCAGACGCTCGAGGTGCGGTCGTACACGTTCTGCTGAGTGGAGACGCCGCCGACCTTGGGGTCGACGAACGGCTTCTGCACATTGACCAGGAGCCCAGGAGTCCACGACGTGTCGGAGTCGGTGAGCACGAGCAGCTCTGAGGTGGCCAGCCGGATGCCGACGCCGAGCGCCGAGCGCTTGCCGGCGTGGTGGAAGAGCACGGGGCGCAGGCGAGGATCGCCCAGCGCCTCGATCCGGTCGTACGCCTCAATGTCGGCGACGTCGAGCACGATGATGATCTCGTCCGGGTTCTGGTCGCGCCAGGTCTCGAGGCAGCTCATGAGGATGTCGGGGTCTTCGTGGAACGAGGGGACGACGACCGAGGTGGTCGTGCGGAAGTCGCTCTCGATGGGCTGGACCCTGGCCGACCACACGGCGCGCCAGAGCCAGAGGGCCCAGACGATGGTGCCGGCGATGGCGAGCGGGAAGTACGGGGCGAGGGTGGCGAGGAAGTCGAGGACGTTGTCGAGATCGAACTGGGCCAGCCCGAGGGCAGGCGGAAGCGCAGGGGAAGCGGGCATCGGGTAAATCCTTCGGTGGGGGTAGCCGTCGGAGACTCTTGCTCCAGCCGGCGCCTGGATGAACTGGCGATGCCGAACGTCGGGACCGCCAGACCACCGTCGGTCGAGGAGAACGGCGACAGTCGTCCATCGGGTTAGACGACCGCACCGGCCTGCCGGTTGAAGTGGCTCGACCGTGACATCCGCGCAAGCGTCTCGTCAACGGGGTGCTCGGCGATACTGAGGAAAGTTAACGCGCTGTTCACAAACGCAGATCGCTCGGACGGCCGCGTAATGTGCTGATCAGAGGGCATTCAGGCGGACAACTCGCCGAGCTCGCCGACGCTCGCCGTCTTCCCTTGGAGGTCGAACAGGAAGCTATCAGGCGCCTCGCAGGTGGGGGCCGCGGGCGGTCGTGATCGCCGAACGACGCGGGCGGCTCAGGAGGAGCCCCGCCCCCGCCATTCGTCCTCGAGGATTGCGTAGACGTCGGTGTCGAGCCACTCGCCCTTGAGCAGCTCGTTGTGCAGGAAGCGCGCCTCGTGGCGCATCCCGAGCCTCATGCAGACGGCCGCTGATGCGACGTTGCGCGGATCGAGCTTCGCCGCGACCCGGTGCGCGCCCCAGTCGGCGAACAGCAGCCCGAGACCTGCCCGGGCGGCCTCCGTGGCGTAACCGCGGCCCCGGAAGTCGGGATGCAGCACCCAGCCGATCTCGGCACCGCGGTTCTCGGCGCTCGCCACGATGAGGGTCAGGTCTCCGACCACGGTGCCCTCGACATCGATGGCCAGCGCGACGTTGTCGCCGTCCTTCTCGAGGCGGGTGCGCGACATCCGCTGGGCGAGATGCCCCGCCGACTCGTCGCGGTTGCGCACCGGCCACGGCAGGAAGCGCACGACCTCGGGGTCGGACTGGTAGGCGTGGATGTCGTCGAGATCGGTGCGGACGAGGGGCCTCAGCACGAGGCGCTCGGTGCGGATCCGCTGCGGGATCTCGATGACGGGGCTCACGCTGTCGCGTCGCGCCGCTCCGTGGCGGCCGCCGGTCGCTGCTCGACCTGCAGGCCGTACACCGCCTCGAGCCCGGCGGCGAACTCTGCCGCCTTGCCCTCGAGCGCGAGCTCGCGGGCGCGCGCCGACGGCCCGTGCAGCAGCACACCCGCCAGGTGGCGCAGCGCAGCCTCCGTCTCGGGTCCGGCTCCCCGGGCGAGGGCGCGATCGACCTCCTGCTCGACGAGCGCGAGCACGTGCGTGCGGAAGGCGACGATAGCCGGCTCGACGCTCGCCTCCGCGGCGAACTGGGCAGCCGCATCTCCGACGAGGGCTCGCGCATCCTCGTGCGCATTCAGCTCCTCAAGGGGCGCGTGCAGGCTGATCGTCTCGAGGTCCAGCAGCTCGACGCCGGGAAGCTCGCCGACCGCCGGGTCGATGTTGCGGGGCAGCCCCAGATCGATGAAGAAGTGCCGTCGCACCTCGGGCACCTGCTCGGCGTGCACGACGGTGTTGGCGGTGCAGGTGATGATGACGTCGGCGGTCGCGATCGCGCCGGTCAGGGTCTGCTCCGGCCGCAGCCCGTGCTTCGTCGCGAAGGGGACGGCGCGGCCCGACGGCGAATAGACCCGGATGTCGGCGGCGCCGCGATCACGCAGGGCCGCGACGGTCGTCGCCGCGTACTGTCCCGTGCCGACGATCAGCACGCGGGTCGCCGCCCAGTCGGCGATGCGGCTCGACGCGAGGTCGAGGGCGAGACGCACGAGCGACCGACCGGCCCCGCCGAGCGCCGTGCGGTTCTTGACGCCGCGGCTCGTGTGGGTGGCGCGCTGGAACATCCGCTCGAGGCCCCGGCTGGTGGTGGCGACGGTGCGGGCGCGCTCGAGCGCACGGCGCACCTGTCCTGAGATCTCGTCCTCTCCGACGACGACGGACTCGAGCCCGCTCGACACGGCGAAGAGGTGCTCGGGGACATCGTGACCTGACAGCACCGTGACGACGCGGGCGAGCTCGTCGGAGTCGACGCCGCTCGTGGCGCTCATCTGCCGGATCGTCGCCTCGACCGCCTGCTGCTCGGTCGAGGCGTCGTCGACCTCGAGGTACGCCTCGAAGCGGTTGCAGGTGGCGAGCACGACGGCGCCCTCGACGGATGCGGCGGCGACGAGCGACTCGGCCGCGGAGGGTGCTCCAAGGGACAGCTTCTCGAGGAGGTCGAAGCTCGCGTTGCGATGGTTCGCGGTCAAGCACAGGAGCACTCAGCGATTCTACCGGTCCTGCCAGGAGGGAGGCTGGGTGCGGTGGGAGGATGGAGGACGTGCTTCCCGAGACCCACCCGCTCGCCGACGGCCGCACGGCGTCGTCGCCCCTCATCCGCGCTCTCCGGGGCGACCGTCCGCAGACCCTGCCGGTCTGGTTCATGCGCCAGGCGGGGCGCTCGCTGCCCGAGTACCGCGAGCTGCGGGTCGGCACCGCGATGCTCGACGCCTGTCTGACGCCGGAGCTCGCGAGCGAGATCACCCTGCAGCCGGTGCGCAGGCACGGCGTGGACGCGGCGGTGTTCTTCAGCGACATCGTCATCCCGGTGAAGCTCGCCGGGGTCGGCGTCGAGATCGTGCCCGGCCGCGGTCCGGTGCTCGAGAACCCGATCCGCACCGCGTCGGACGTGCTCGCCCTGCGTCCGATCGACCCGGACGCGTTCGCGCCCATCACCGAGGCTGTGGCTCGCACCGTCGCGGAGCTCGGGCCGGTGCCGCTCATCGGCTTCGGCGGTGCGCCCTTCACCCTCGCCTCCTACCTCGTGGAGGGCGGTCCGTCGAAGGATCAGCTGCGTGCCCGCACCCTCATGTACTCCGACCCGCATACCTGGGCCACGCTGCTGAACTGGTGCGCGGACGTGACCGGAGCGTTCCTGCGAGCGCAGGTGCTCGCGGGCGCCAGCGCGGTGCAGCTCTTCGACTCCTGGGTCGGCACGCTGTCCGAGGCGCAGTACGTGCGCCGGGTCGCACCGCACTCCCGCCGAGCCTTCGATGCCCTGCGGGGCATGGAGGTGCCGAAGATCCACTTCGGGCTCGGCAGCGGCGACATGCTGCCGGCGATGCGCGCCATCGGAGCCGAGGCGGTCGGAGTCGACTGGCGTCTGCCGCTCGACGAGGCGAACCGCCGGCTCGGCGGGACGACCCCCCTGCAGGGCAACGTCGACCCGGCGCTGCTCGGGGCTCCGTGGGAGACCCTCGAGGCGCACGTGCGAGACGTCGTCGACCGCGGCCGTGAGGCCCCCGCGCACATCGTGAACCTCGGTCACGGGGTTCCGCCCGAAACCGACCCCGAGGTGCTCACCCGGGTGGTCGAGCTCGTGCACTCCCTGCCGGGCTGAGTCATGGCACCGCGCGTCATCGTCGTCGGCGGGGGCATCGCCGGGCTGGTGATCGCCCGCGATCTCGTGCTGCGAGGACGCGAGGTCACCCTCGTCGAGGCGAGCGGAAGGCTCGGCGGGACGGTCGCGGCGCACACCGTCGGCGGCATCGAGCTCGACGCCGGAGCCGAGAGCTTCGCCACCCGCGGCGGCGTGGTGGCCGAACTCGCGACGGGTCTCGGCCTCGAAGTCGTCGCCCCGAATCCCGCGAGCGCGTGGCTGCACACCACACAGGGCACCACCGTGCCGCTCCCCGCGACGAGTCTGCTCGGCATCCCGTCGTCGCCCCTCGCCGAAGACGTCGCCGCGGTCGTCGGCCGCAAGGCGACCTTCCGCGCGCTCGCCGATTCCCTCTACCCCGCCACCGTCGGCGCGAAGGTGCGCACCCTCGGCGAGCTCGTGCGACGACGGATGGGCGACGCGATCCTCGAGCAGCTGGTCGCGCCGGTCACCCTCGGCGTGCACTCCAAGCACCCGGACGACCTCGAGCTCGACCGGGTGGCGCCTGGACTGCGCAACGCCCTGCTGCGGCGCGGATCGCTCGCCGCCGCGGTGCTCGAGCTGCGCTCGAACGCCCCCGCCGGTTCCGCTGTGGCAGGCATCCGCGGCGGAGTCCACCGGCTGGTCTCCGCGCTCGCCGCCGAGCTCGACCGTTTCGGCGCCGAGGTGCTGCTCGCCTCCCGCGCCACCGAGGTGGAGGCGACAGGCGTCACCGTGAAGGGCAGACGGCTCGACGGCCAGGTCGTGGTGGCTGCACCGCACATCCTCGGTGAGTCCTTCGCTGCTGACGCACGGGTCACTCTCGCGACCCTCGTCGTCGAGGCGCCGGCTCTCGATGCCGCTCCGCGCGGGACGGGAGTGCTGGTGACCAAGGGTGCGCCGGGGGTCCGCGCGAAGGCGCTCACCCACTCCACGGCCAAGTGGCCCTGGCTGCGTGAGGCAGCGGCCGGGCACCACGTGCTCCGGCTCTCCTACGACGAGGAGCCCGCCGCGCTCGCCGAGACCGCGCGAGCGGATGCGGAGGCGCTGCTGGGTGTCGCCCTGCCCCCCTCCGCTGTGGTGGAGGTGGCGAGGGTGGAGTGGAGCAGACCCGCTCCCGCGACGCTTCCCCCGGGGAGCCCGGTCGCGGTGGGGGAGTCGATCGCCGGGACCGGCCTGGCCAATACCATCCGCCATGCCAGGGAGCAAGCGCGGGAACTGGCAGGCGACGCCTGACATCCCCGGCACTAACGTTGAGATGGGAATACCCGACGAAACGGAGTGCACACATGAAGGGCAAGATCCTCCTCCTCGTGGGGCTGGGTGTCGGATACGTTCTCGGCACGCGCGCCGGACGCGAGCAGTACGACAAGATCAGCTCACAGGCCAACAAGCTGTGGAACGACCCGCGCGTGCAGAAGCAGGTGAAGACCGCAGAGGACTTCGTCAAGGACAAGGCTCCTGAGGTCGCCGACTTCGTCACCGACAACGCCAAGAAGGTCGCCGGCCAGGTCTCTGGCAAGGGCAGCAACTCGAAGTCCTCGAACTCCTCGACCTCGTCGACGGGCTCGACGGGCAGCACGTCGCCCTCGATCTGATCGCGGGCGTCGGAAGGAGACGCACATGACTGCGCCACGCCTCGGCGCGACGCCGGTCACCGGTGAGAAGAGATCGCTGTTCAAGCTGATCGGGGATGTCCCGACGCTGGTGCGCGAGCTCATCCGCACGGAGATCGAGCTCGCGAAGACCGAGATGATCGCCAAGCTCAAGTCGGCGGGCATCGGTGCGGGCTTCCTCGCCGGTGCGGCCGTCGTCCTGATCCTGTTCCTCGGCGTGCTGCTGACCTCGGCGGTGCTCGCGTTCGCGCAGATCATGCCCGGCTGGCTCGCAGCCCTGCTCGTGGCCGGCATCGTGCTGGTCATCGCGGCGGTGCTCGGGTTCGTCGGCTACCTGATCCTCAAGAAGGGCATCCCACCGGTGCCCTCCGACACGATCGAGAACATCAAGCACGATCTGGACGCCATCACGGGCGTCGGAAAGCGGGACGACAGTGAGCACGTCAGACATCCAGGCACGGGCAACGGCTACGCGCGCGGAGCTTGAGGACACGCTGGGCCAGATCGAGGACAAGCTCGACGTGCAGAAGCACGCCGAGCGTCTCTACGGGAAGGCGAAGGACTCCTACGAGGCCAACCCCATCCCGTGGATCGCCGGTGCGACCGCGGTCGCGGTCGGTGTGCTCGGGCTCATCGCCTGGGCGATCTTCAGCGACGACTGAGACCCACTCCTCACGGACACGAAGGGGCGGCGGCCGACAGGCCGACCGCCCCTTCTGCGTGCACGCGCAGTCCGACGGCGCGGTGCGCAAGGCCGCACTCACGATTAGCACTCTCCCAACCAAGAGGGGGAGGATGGAGGTATGACCTCGAGCGCTGACACGCGCGCGGCAGCCCCCGAAACCCCCGAACTCGGTTACGCCCTCTGGGCCGTGCTCCGCCGCGACCCTGCCCGCACCGCATCGACCGGTGACCTCGCGCCCGCGATCGCCGCGGTGGAGGAGGCAGGCGTGACGGTGCGCGGGCTCTACGACGTCTCCTCGGTGCGCGCCGACGCCGACCTGATGATCTGGCTGCACGGACCCGTGCCCGAGAAGCTGCAGTGGGCGCTGCGCGAGCTGCGCCGCTCCGAGCCCCTGCGCACCCTACTCCCGACCTGGAACGCGATGGGCGTGCACCGCGACGCCGAGTTCACGAGCAATCACCTGCCGGCCTTCCTGCGCGGCAAGCCCGCGCTCGACTGGCTGACGGTCTACCCGTTCGTGCGCTCGTACGAGTGGTACCTGCTGCCCGACGACGAGCGCAGACGGATGCTGGGTCAGCATGGTCGCAAGGGCTCCGAATACCCCAGTGTGCAGGCGAACACCGTAGCGAGCTTCGCGCTCGGCGACTACGAGTGGATCCTCGCCCTCGAGGCCGACGAGCTGGTCGACCTCGTGGACCTGATGCGCCACCTGCGGCAGACGGAGGCTCGGCGCCACGTGCGCGAGGAGGTGCCGTTCTACACGGGACGCCGCATCGAGCTGGACGAGCTGGCGGAGGTGCTGTCGTGACGATCTCGAACGGCGAGGCCGCGAACCTCGTTCCTGGAGCGACCGACGCCGCGAAGCACGGCCCCGAGCACGTCGTCGAGCCGGTCGACTACGACGCCATCCTGCTCGCGAGCTTCGGCGGGCCCGAGGGGCAGGACGACGTCATCCCGTTCCTCCGGAATGTCACGCGCGGTCGCGGCATCCCCGACGAGCGGCTGGAGGAGGTGGCGCACCACTACCGCGCCTTCGGCGGGGTGAGCCCCATCAACCAGCAGAACCGGGAGCTGAAGGCGGCCCTCGAGGCGGAGCTCGAGCGGCGCGGCATCGACCTGCCGGTGCTCTGGGGCAACCGCAACTGGGACCCGTACCTGCGTGACGCCCTCACCGAGGCGAAGGAGCGCGGCTTCACCAGGCTCATCGCGATCGGCACGAGCGCCTACAGCTCCTACTCGAGCTGCCGCCAGTACCGCGAGGACTACGCGATCGCGCTGGCCGAGACCGGCCTCGAGGGGCAGGTGCAGATCGACAAGGTGCGCCAGTTCTTCGACCACCCCGGCTTCGTGCAGCCCTTCATCGAGGCCACCCGCGACGGTCTCGCGGAGGTGGCATCGAAGGGCGCAGCGCCCGAAGATACCCACGTTCTCTTCGCGACCCACAGCATCCCCACCCAGGATGCCGAGCGCAGCGGACCACGCACCCGCGAGTTCGGTGAGGGCGGCGCCTATGCGGCGCAGCACCTCGCCGTCGCCGAGGTCGTCATGCGGGAGGCGGGCGCCGGTGTCGACTGGAGCCTCGTCTACCAGTCGCGTTCGGGACCGCCGAGCCAGCCGTGGCTCGAGCCCGACATCAACGACGCGATCGGGGAGCTCGCCGCCAAGGGCGTGAAAGCCGTCGTCATCGTGCCGCTCGGTTTCGTGAGCGACCACATGGAGGTCAAGTGGGACCTCGACACCGAGGCCATCCAGACGGCGGGTGAGCAGGGCATGATCGCCGTGCGCGTGCCTACCCCTGGCATCCACGACGCCTACGTCAAGGGCCTCATCGACCTCGTGCTCGAGCGTCGAGACGGAATCCCGGTCGAGGACCGCCCGTCGCTCACCGAACTCGGCCCCTGGTACGACGTCTGTCGTCCCGGGTGCTGCGAGAACGTTCGGCTCGGATTCAAGCCGGCCCTCGCGGGCCTGGCACCCTAGGACGTGATGACGAGCATCCGGATCGGTACACGCGGCAGCGCTCTCGCCCTCGCGCAGACGGGGACGATCGCCCGTGCCCTCGCCTCCCGGACAGGCATCCAGCCCGAGCTCGTGTCGATCACGACCGAGGGCGACACCTCCCGGGCCTCGCTCGCGGACCTCGGCGGCACCGGAGTGTTCGCCGGCGCCCTGCGGTCCGGGCTCCTCGCGGGGGAGTGCGACCTCGTCGTGCACTCGCTCAAGGACCTCCCGACGGCGCCCGCCGACGGCCTCGTGATCGCGGCGGTGCCGAAGCGGGCGGATGCTCGCGACGCCGTGCACGCCCGCGACGGTCTCACGCTCGAGAAGCTGCCCGAGGGGGCGACCGTGGGCACCGGCTCGCCGAGGCGACGCGCTCAACTCCGCTCGCAGCATCCGCACCTCTCGGTCGTCGACATCCGCGGCAACGTCGACACCCGCCTGCGGAAGGTCGACGACGGGGAACTCGACGCCGTCGTGCTCGCTGCGGCCGGACTCGACAGGCTGGGCAGGGCGGATGCGATCACCGAGCACCTGCCGATGATCGACTGGCCGACCGCGCCAGGGCAGGGTGCGCTCGCGATCGAGGTGCGCAGGGGCGACGAGAAGCTCGTCTCGGCGCTCGATCACAAGACGTCGCGCATCACGGCGGAGGCCGAGCGCGGGGTGCTCGCGATCCTCGAGGCCGGCTGCGCGGCGCCGATCGGAGCGAACGCGGTGGTCGACGACGGCCTGCTCTTCCTCTCGGCGCGGGTCTACCGTCCCGATGGCTCCGAGTACCTGACGAGCTCCCACGCGCTCTACGTCTCCGACGCGAAGCAGCCCTCGCTCGAGGTGGCGCAGCGGGTCGCCGAGGAGCTGCTCGAGAACGGCGCGGCCGACCTCGCCCCGATCGGCGGTGGGGCATGAGCGAAGAGCGTCCCCTCGCCGGCTGGCGAGTGCTCGTGCCGCGCGGCGGCAAGTGGGGCGACTCCGTCTCGGCGAAGCTGCAGCGACTGGGCGGCATCCCGGTGGTCGCGCCGATGATCAACTTCGCGAGCTCGGATGATCAGCCGGCCCTGGAGGCGGCCCTCGCCGAGCTCAGCGACGGCCGGTACGACTGGCTGGTCATCACCAGCGCCACCACGGTCGACGTGCTCGTCACCCACCAGGTCGCCGTGCCCGAGTCGACCAGGATCGCGGCCGTCGGTGAGACCACCGGTGCTGCGCTCAGCCTCGCGGGCTACCGGGTCGACTTCATCCCGGAGCGAGACAACTCCGCCCGCGGCCTCGTGAAGGAGTGGCCCGAGCCTGAGGGCCGGGTGCTCGTGCCGCAGAGCGACATCGCCGAGCCGACCCTCGTCGCGGGACTCGCCGACCTCGGCATCGACGCGCACTTCGTCGCCGCATACCGCACCGTCGGCGTGCCGGTCGCCGAGCACGTGAAGACGGATGTCGCGACCGGGCGCATCCGCGCCGTGCTCGTGACCTCCGGAAGCGTCGCCCGTCAGATCGCCGAGCAGCTGGCTCCCCTTCCCGAGACGACGGTCGTCGCCTGCATCGGACCCCGCACCGCGTTCGACGCCCGCGCCGCGGGCCTCACTGTGCATCTCATCGCCGAGGACCGCTCGGCCGACTCCCTCGTGGCCTCGCTCGCGGAGCACGCGAGCAGCAGCTGAAGGAAGACCCCGTGACCGACTTCCCCCGTCCGACCGTCCGCCCCCGTCGGCTGCGGTCCACGCCTGCGATGCGACGCCTCGTCGCCGAGACCCGCGTGAGCCCGGCCGATCTCGTGCTGCCGATGTTCGTGCGCGAGGGCGCGAGCGACCCGATGCCGATCGGCTCGATGCCCGGGGTCGTGCAGCACTCGCTCGACTCGCTGCGCTCCGCGCTCGTCGAGGCGGCCGAGGCGGGCATCGGCGGC
This sequence comes from Microbacteriaceae bacterium, assembly GCA_031177985.1. Lineage (GTDB taxonomy): Bacteria > Actinomycetota > Actinomycetes > Actinomycetales > Microbacteriaceae > JAPSJW01. The sequence goes on from JAPSJW010000001.1 coordinate 320,699, forward strand.
GTCATGCTGTTCGGCGTCCCCGAGCACAAGGATGCGGTGGGCAGCGGCGCGACGGATCCCGACGGCATCCTCAACGTGGCGACCCGAGTCGCCGTCGAGGAGGCGGGCGACGCCCTCATCGTGCAGACCGACCTCTGCCTCGACGAGTTCACCGACCACGGGCACTGCGGCGTGCTCGATGCCAGGGGAGACGTCGACAACGACGCGACCCTCGAGCGCTACCGCGACATGGCGCTCGCGCAGGCCGACGCGGGCTCGGCGCTGCTCGGCCTCTCCGGCATGATGGACGGCCAGACCGCCGCGGTGCGCGACGCGCTCGACGCGAGCGGTCACGACGGCGTCGCGATCCTCGCGTACTCCGCGAAGTACGCGAGCGCCTTCTACGGTCCGTTCCGCGAGGCGGTGCAATCCTCGCTCCGCGGCGACCGCCGGTCGTACCAGCTCGACCCCGCGAACCGGCGCGAGGGGACCCGCGAGGTGGAGCTCGACGTCGCCGAAGGCGCGGACATCGTCATGGTGAAGCCGGCCATGAGCTACCTCGACGTGCTGGCCGACACCGCGGCGGTCAGCCCGGTGCCCGTCTGGGCGTACCAGGTGTCGGGCGAGTACGCGATGATCGAGGCCGCCGCTGCACACGGCTGGATCGACCGCGAGCGCGCCGTGCTCGAATCGATCGTCGGCATCCGCCGGGCGGGCGCGGATGCTGTGCTCACCTACTTCGCGGTGGAGCTGGCGCAGCGACTGCGAGCGGAGGGCATCCGATGACCACGAACGCCGAGTACTTCGACCGGGCCAAGGGCGCCATCCCCGGTGGCGTCAACTCGCCCGTGCGCGCCTTCGGCTCGGTGGGTGGCACTCCGCGCTTCTTCGTCTCGGCGAAGGGCCCGTACATCCGCGACGTCGAGGGCCGCGAGTACGTCGACCTCGTCGGCTCCTGGGGGCCGGCGATCCTCGGGCACGCGCACCCGGAGGTCGTGCGGGCCGTGCAGGAGGCCGCAGCGCGAGGGCTCTCGTTCGGCGCCAGCACGCCCACCGAGACCGAGCTCGCCGAGCTCATCCGAGGCCGGTACACGGCGCGCCAGTACCCGACCGGCTCGGCCGGTCACGGCCCGAGCATCGTGCGGCCTATCGATCGTGTGCGTCTGGTGTCGACGGGCACCGAGGCCACCATGACGGCCATCCGCCTCGCTCGCGGCGTGACCGGTCGCGACCTGCTCGTGAAGTTCGCCGGGCACTACCACGGGCACTCCGACTCGCTCCTCGCCGAGGCGGGGTCGGGCCTCGCCACGCTCGCGATGCCCGGCAGCGCGGGGATCACCCTCGCCACCGCGGCGCAGACACTCGTGCTGCCGTACAACGACCTCGACACCGTGCGCGCGGCGTTCACCGAGCACGGCGACCGCATCGCGGCTGTCATCGTCGAGGCCGCCGCCGCGAACATGGGGGTCGTCACTCCCTCTCGCGGTTTCAACCGCGCGCTGTCGCACCTCGCCAAGGAGCACGGTGCGCTGCTCATCGTCGACGAGGTGCTCACTGGCTTCCGGGCCTCGGCAGCCGGATGGTGGGGACTCGAGGCGAGCAGCGTCGTCCCCGACGGCGCCGGCTGGTCGCCCGACCTCGTCACGTTCGGCAAGGTGGTCGGCGGCGGCATGCCGCTCGCCGCGCTGGGCGGGCGCTACGAGCTGATGGAGCAGTTGGCCCCGCTCGGGCCGGTGTATCAGGCGGGCACTCTCAGCGGGAACCCCGTCGCGGTGGCGGCGGGTCTCACGACGCTGCAGCTCGCCGACGACGCCGTCTACCGCCGGCTGACCGAAGTGGCGGATGCGGTGTCCGGCGCGCTGACCGACGCCCTGTCCGCCGAGGGAGTCGAGCACTCGCTCCAGACGGCGGGCACCCTGTTCTCGGTCGCCTTCCGCTCGGAGCCACCCCGCGATTACGACGAGGTGCGCGCTCAGGACTCGTTCCGCTACGCGCCGTTCTTCCATGCGATGCTCGACGCGGGCGTCTCGCTCCCGCCGAGCGTGTTCGAGGCGTGGTTCGTGTCGGCGGCGCACGATGACGCTGCGGTCTCGCGCATCCTCGAGGCGCTGCCTCGCGCAGCACGTGCCGCGGCGGAGGCGACTCAGCCGGCGCTCTAGCCGGTGGTCCGGCGGACGCCGCGCGTCGCCGATCCTGGATTCTCCTCGACCGCTTGCCACGGCGGCCGTCACGTCCTTGACTGGACCCGACGGATGGTGGAGTCAGGGCCGACACTGCCGCCGGCGCGAGGAGGACGATGATGACCGACACCGTGACGCATCTGGACGACCTGAGCCTGGGCGGGCCTGAGCAGCCGCCCGTTCCTGAAGGGGTCGCCCCGGAGATAGCGGATGCTGTCCGCGCTCTCTACACGGAGGGGACGGTCGGCAAGAAGGGCGCATTCTCGCGAGAGTGGGCGACACAGATGGCGGAGGACGTCTACGTGGCCTTCCACCAGGCCCTGGCCCGCAAGGGCGGGGCGATGGGTCGTGGCCCGCGCCGCTACTACGTGGAGATCCACCCGGAGCAGCTGCGCGGCTGGCTCGAGCTGGTGGATCACCCGTGGGTCCGGGAGGTCAGCGAGGCGGTGCTGGGGCCCGACTACCAGATCGTCGAGCTGGGCTTCGACATCCCCTTCCCTGGCGCGAAGGATCAGCCGTGGCACCGCGACTTCCGGATGCCCGACGAGACGCGCCATGGCAAGAGGCTGACGTCGCTCGCCTTCAACCTCACCGCCGTCGACACGGTCGAGGAGATGGGGCCGTTCGAGATCGCGCACGGCACGCAGTGGGACTACTCCTCGGAGTTCGACCACGAGATGTTCCCGCCGAAGGAGTTCTATCCGCGCTACCAGGAGCGGGCGGTCCGCAAGTATCCCAGCATGGGCGACATCGCAGCACGGTCGGCGCTCACCATCCACCGAGGAACGAAGAACCTCTCGTCGCACCCGCGTCCGGTGCTCGTCCTGGGGATGGACGCTCCCGGCGCAGGGAACGCCGACCACCATGACATGGCCGTCACCCGCGGGTTCTACGAGTCGCTGCCGCAGCGGGTGCGCGACCACCTGGTCTGCCCCGTGGTCGATGAGCTCACCCCGATCACCCAGAAGCACGACATCGAGGGCCTGATGATGGGCGGCGCCTGACGGGCGCGCGCGGCGGCTGCGATCGTCGACTGTACTGCCACCGGGGCGAGGCCGAGCGGCAGCCTCGCTGAGGTCATGCGTCGAGTTCGTGCGGGCGATACCTGGGACCATGGAGCAGCAGCCCTAGGAGAGGAATCGTCCCGGTGATCGCTCGGGCCCTGATCGCATCCGCCGTCCTGACGCTCGGCGGATGCACCGCTCCAGATCCCGCGAGCCCGGTCACCGCGCCGACAGGCGAGCACCTCCGGTCCGCGGAGGCGGTGCTCGACCCGGTCGCCGACGATGTCGCGGGCATCGAGGTGTGCGACGGGGTCGCCGGCCGCGAAGTGCTCGAGACCTTCGATCGCGCGGCGTGGCCCCAGCTCGACGTCGCCGCGGGCGAGGGCCTGCTCACCTGCGGCAACGCCGACGGTGCCGGATGGCGGCACATCGCCGACGGGCACACCGGCGACTTCGCCGAGCTGGGCGACCTCGTCGGGGTGGGGTGGGAGGACGTCGCGTGGTTCGCGATCGACCAGGCGCTCGAGCAGCCGACCCGCGTCGAGGAGTACCGGGACGGGATCGTGAACTACGACGTGCTCGTCGAGTACGTCGTCGACGGTGAACCCGAGCGCGCCTGGATGGTGACGGTGGGGGTCGGGCTCGACACCGACACGGTCATCACCGCGTTCCCCGACGAGCAGTTCCGCTGACGCCGAGTCAGACGGTCGACTCCAGGTGCCACACCTTCGAGACGATCTGCCAGCCGTCCGGTCCGTCGACGAACGAGAGGTGGTCGACGAAGATGCTGTCGAGCACCCGCAGGCGCACGCGCACGACGGCCGCCGCATCCGAGAGCCAGTCGACCACGAGGATCTCCTCGGCACGCTCCTGACCGACGGATGCCGGAGAGGTGCGGTTCGCCACGACCTCGCGCCAGGCGGGGTACGGGTCGACAGTCACCACGCCCTCGTCCACGTCGAACAGGCTGCTGGCGGGGTGGAACACCTCGTCGAGCAGTCGCACGTCGCAGGAGTACAGGCCGCGGAAGTAGACGTCGACCGCGTTCAGGAGCTCGGCTTCTCTGGGCATCTCGCGATCGTGGCAGACCAGGAAGACGCGAACGAGCGAGTCGGCCGGAATCGGCAGATTCTCGAGCGAGCGTGTCGGTCCCGCCGCGCCACGCGTCAGACCTCGACGACCAGCCGTCCGCGCACGACGCCGGAGAGGACGTCGGCTGCGCGCTCGATCGCGGCGTCCAGAGGCACGGATGCGGTGAGCGACTCGACCACGTCCGGTGCGAGATCGCTGGCAAGCCGCTCCCACGCCCGCAGCCGCAGCTCGCGCGGTGTGAGCACCGAGTTGATGCCGGCGAGCGTCACCCCGCGCAGGATGAACGGCAGAACGGACGCGGGCAGGCCTGCACCGCCCGCGTTGCCGCAGGCCGCGACGGTGCCTCCCTGGGCCGTCTGGGAGATCGCGGTCGCAAGGGTCCGTCCGCCCACCGCGTCGACGACCGCCGCCCAGCGCTGCGACTCGAGCGGCTTCGCGTCCCGGTCGAGCTCGCTCCTCGTCACGATCTCGGCCGCCCCGAGCGACCGCAGGTACTCCTCGTGCTGCGGACTGCCGGTGGCGGCGGCGACGGTGTGCCCGAGGCGCGCGAGCACGGCCACGGCGATCGAGCCGACCCCGCCGGTCGCGCCCGTCACGAGCACGGTGCCCTCGCCGGGGGTGAGCGGCGGATGACCTGAGGAGTTCGGCGTCTCGAGAGCCAGCACGGCGAGCATGGCCGTGAACCCGGCGGTGCCGATAGCAGCGGCCTGCCGCTGGGTGAAGGCACCGGGCACCGGGACGAGCCACTCCGCGGGAACCCGCGCCCGGGTCGCGAGGCCGCCCGGATGCTGCTCGCCGAGCCCGCATCCGTTGACGAGCACGCGTTCGCCGGAGCCCGCGCGTCCGACGAGGTCGATGCCCGCGATGAGCCGGTCGGCGCGCACGATGCCGGGCTTCCCCTGCAGCGCGAGCGCGTCCTTGTAGTTGAGGCTCGAGAAGTCGACCTCGACCTCGACGTCGCCCTCTCCGAGGAACCCGTCGTCGAGGTCGTCCCTGAGCGTGACGGCGTTGCCGCCCTCGAGCCGCTCGACGACGATGCCGCGGAAGGTGCTCATCCGCCCCCTCCTCTCATCGACTTGCAGCCGATCGGCCGCGAATCGACCCTTTCAGGCCGGTTTGCTGCAAGTCAACGGGAGGGGGACGAGCGGGAGAAGGGTCACCCGAAGAGGACGGCGGCCTCGTCGTAGCGCTCGTCGGGCACGACCTTCAGTTTGCCGAGGGCGTCGGCGAACGGCACGTGCACGATCTCGGTTCCCTGCAGCGCCACCATGCAGCCCCAGTGCTCCTCGAGCACGAGACGCAGGGCGTGCATTCCGAGCCGGGTCGCGAGCACGCGGTCGTACGCAGACGGGGTGCCGCCGCGCTGGATGTGACCGAGGGTCGTGGCGCGGGTCTCGATGCCGGTGCGCTCCTCGATCATCGGAGCGAGGTGCTCGCCGATGCCGCCGAGCCGCGGGCGCCCGAAGGCGTCGAGCCCGCGCTCGGAGTGCACGTCGGTCATCGAGTCGAGCGAGAAGCCCTCGGCGACGACCACCAGCGGTGCGCGACCGCGGTTGTGGGCGCTCTGCACCCACTCGACGATCTGGTCGATCGAGGTCTTGCGCTCGGGGATGAGGATCGCGTGCGCGCCGGCCGCCATGCCCGAGTGCAGCGCGATCCAGCCGACGTGCCGCCCCATCACCTCGGCGATCATGCAGCGGCCGTGCGAGTCGCCGGTGGTGCGCAGCCGGTCCATCGCATCCGTCGCGATCTGCACCGCCGTGTCGAAGCCGAAGGTGTAGTCGGTCGCGTCGAGGTCGTTATCGACCGTCTTCGGCACGCCGACGATCTTCACCCCGGCGTTCGACAGGCGCCGGGCTGCCGCGAGGGTGCCTTCCCCGCCGATCGCGAGCAGCGCGTCGATGCCGTTCTGCTCCATGACCTCGGCGACGCGCTCGGCGCCACCGTGCTCATAGGGGTTGGTGCGGCTCGTTCCGAGGATCGTGCCGCCCTGTTTGCTGATGCCCATGATCTGCTCGCGTCCGAGTGGCACGATGTCGCCGTCGACGACACCCTTCCAGCCGTTGCGAAAGCCCACGAACTCCTGGTGGTGGACCGTGATGCCGGTGAGCACGGCGCCGCGGATGACCGCGTTCAGGCCGGGCGCATCGCCACCGCTGGTCAGGATTCCGATTCGCATGCCCCCTATCTTGGTGCATCGTTCCCGACCGGCGCGTAGCGCGGACCTCCCACCGGGGATGGGACCCCTGTCCCCGACACCGGGACAGCTGCACCTTCCCGCCGGGCGCGGCTAGCCCCTAGATTGCAGTCGCCGACGCCCGTCCGCATCCCCGACTCTCGATCCAGGAGACCCCGTGACCGAGCCCGCCCCGTCCGCCGCCCCTCAGCAGACCGCCCCTCAGCAGACCGCCCCTCAGCAGACCTCACCTCAGAGCTATCCGGGCAAGACGCTCGGCATCGTCGCGATCCCGGTCGCGGTGTTCTTCAGCCTCGTAGGCCTGATCCTGGGCGTCGTGGCCAACAGCCAGTCGAAGAAGGCCGGCTACCGCAATGGTCCGGCGAAGGCCGCGATCTGGATCGGCGCCATCCTCCTGGTGCTGTCGGTGATCTTCTGGGTCGCCTTCGGCAGCCTCTTCGTCGGCCTCTTCAACCAGTGCGCTCAGCTCGGCCCCGGCGTGCACGAGGTGGACGGCGTCACCTACACCTGCAGCTGACCCTCTTCCGGGTCGCGCTGACGCCGTTCCGAACCTGAGACGAGCGACCCTTGTCAAGGGCACGAGCCTCGTAACCGCCGACCGATAGATTGCGGGGCGACCGGGGGATCCCTCGGATCTCGCTGCCCTGACAAGGAGTACGTCATGACTGAAACCGCTCCCTCGACCTCGACCGGCTCGGGCGACTACCCGGGCAAGACCTTCGGCATCGTCGCGCTGATCGTCGCCATCATCGCGCCGCTCATCGGCCTCATCCTCGGGTTCGTCGCCAACAACCAGTCGAAGAACGCCGGCCACTCGAACGGCTTCGCCAAGGCCGCCATCTGGGTCGGTGCGATCCTGACCGTGCTCAGCGTGATCCTGTGGCTCACGGTGATCCCCGGCCTCATCGCAGCCTCCAGCCAGATTCCCGTCGGCTGATCCGCGACCGGCGCGGGGCGGGCCACGGCCTCGCCCCGCGCTTCGTCGCGCCATGACGCCGGGACGTCACTCGGCGATGACCACCTGGTACCCGTGGTCGGTGAGGGCGTCGTGATGCTCCCGCGACAGGCCTGAATCGGTGATGACGAGCGGAAAGAGTTCCGGTCCCCCCATGGTCGCGAACGCGGTGCGCCCGAACTTCGACGAGTCCGCGACGATCGCGGCACGGCCGGCGCGGCGCGCGAGGAGAGTGTTCACGGCGGCCTCGCGCTCATCCTTGGTGGTGGGGCCGCGCACCGCGTCCATCCCGTTGACTCCCGCGAACGCGATGTCGATCGTGACCGACGCGAGCACCTGCTCGGCGTAGTTGCCGACCAGCTCGTAGCTGCGGGCGTGGATGACCCCGCCGGTGACGACCACCTTGATCTGCGGGCGGGTGGCGAGCTGCGAGGCGATGTTCACTGCGTTCGTCACGACGGTGAGGTTCGGCGTGTGCGACTCCTGCGCGAGATCGGGTCGGGTGGAGAGCGCGTTGGCGATGGCGGTCGTCGTCGTTCCGCCGGTCAGCCCCACCACGGCGCCGGGATGCACCAGCCGGCTCGCCGCGAGCGCGATCCGCTGCTTCTCCTCGATGCGATGACGGTTCTTGTAGCGCAGGGGCAGGTCGTAGGCGACCGTCTGCGCGAGTGCGCCACCGCGCGTGCGGGTGAGCAGGCGCTGCTCGGCGAGAGTGTCGAGGTCTCGCCTCGCCGTCGCCGGCGAGATGCCGAGTCGATCGACGAGATCCTCGACGCTCAGTCGGCCGCGCTCGGCGAGAAGGTCGAGCACGGCGTTCATGCGTTCGTCGCGATTCATCGTCTGTCCCTAGGGGGTGGTGGAACCGACGATAGCGGTCGGTGCATCCGTCATCAGAGGTCGGATGGCTGCGTGCGTCCGGTCGCGAGCTCGCGCGCGATGAGTGCGGCGCCGAGCAGCCCGGAGTGCTCGCCCAGCTGCGCGGGCAGCAGCTCCGGGCGGCGGTGGAAGCTCAGCATGGCGTCCACGCGCGCGCGAAGCGGCACGAACAGGTCGTCCCCGGCGCGCGACAGCCCGCCCCCGATGAGGATCGCCTGCGGCGCGACGACCGCCGCGAGCATCGCGACCGCGGTGGCGAGCGCGTCGAGCGCCTCCTCCCAGACAGCGGAGGCCACCGGATCGCCGGCGCGCGCCCGCTCGAGCACCTCCCGCGCGCCGTCGGGCCCCAGCCCGGACCGTTCGGCATAGCGTCGGGCGATCGAGCCCGCGGACGCGATCGATTCCAGGCATCCGCGCGCGCCGCAAGCGCACTCGGGTCCGCGGGCGACCGGCATGTGCCCGATCTCGCCCGCGTAGCCGCCCGCGGCGTGCGGACGCCCACCGATGAGCAGCGAGCCCGCGATCCCGGTGCCGATGACGAGCACGACGGCATCGTCGTAGCCCCGTGCAGCGCCCAGCAGGTGCTCCGCCCGGCTGGCCGCACGAACGTCGTGATCGAACGCGACCGGCAGATCCACCGCCGTCTCGGCGAGTTCGCGGATCGGCGCATCCGACCAGCCGAGGTTGCTGGCGAAGACGCCGACCCCGCGCTCGGAGTCCACGATCCCCGGCACGACGACGCCGGCCGCCTCGGGCGAGACCGCGGGGAATCTCGCGCGGAGGTCGCGGCCGATCGAGCCGAGCATGCTCGTCACCGCTGATGCGGGATCGGCGAGCGGAGTGGGCGTCGTGCTCCGGCCGAGCACTCTCCCCTCCACGTCGAACAGCGCGGACTTGATGTCGGTTCCGCCGACATCGAAGGCGAGCACGGAGCGGCCGGGACCGAGCGCATCCATCGCCAGCATCGTCCCCCGCTCTCGATCACGGATGCTTCGTGGTGATTGTTTCGTGCATGTTGCAATCAACAGGGAGCATCTTGACGCACTTTAGAGCGATCAGTATATTTCCCACCAGTTCGAGCCCACACTCCGACGCGGTGACCGAGTCCCGCCACGATCGTGCCCTACCAACGAAGCAAGGAAGCACTGATGAAGACACTTCGCGGAATCGGCGTGGTCGCTCTCGCGGCCACCACAGCCCTGACGCTCGCCTCGTGCGGCTTCTCGAACGATGGCGGCGGCGGCGAAGGCGGAGGCACCTCCCTCGACCTGCTGGTGCCCAGCTACTCCGACAACACGAAGTCCCTGTGGGAGGGCGTCATCGAGGGGTTCGAGGAGGAGAACCCCGACATCGACGTGAACCTCGAGGTGCAGTCCTGGGACAACCTGGAGACGGTCATCGCCACGAAGATCCAGGGCGGAGAGGCGCCGGACATCTACAACGGAGGACCCTTCGCGAGCTTCGCGGCGGATGGGCTCCTCTACCCGGCGGAAGAGGTCGTCAGCCCCGAGGTCTTCGCCGACTTCCAGGAGTCGTTCATCGCGAACGAGCAGCTCGAGGGCACGACCTACGCGCTCCCGCTGATCGCCTCCGCCCGTGCGCTCTTCGTCAACAACGAGCTCCTCGAGCAGGCGGGCGTCACTGAGCCGCCCACCGACTGGGACAGCCTGCTCGACGCGGCCACCAAGGTCTCCGCTCTCGGCAACGGCATCGCCGGCTACGGGATGCCCCTCGGATCGGAGGAGGCGCAGGCCGAGGCCGCCGTGTGGCTGCTCGGCGGCGGCGGCACCTTCGGCGACGAGTCGGAGATCACGATCGACGACCCGTCGAACCTGCCCGGAGCCGAGCAGATCAAGGCGATGATCGATGCGGGCGCCACCCAGGCCGACCCGGGCTCGACCGACCGCTCCCCGCTCATGGACATCTTCGTGCAGGGCAAGATCGGCATGCAGGTCGGGCTTCCGCCGACCGTCGGCCAGATCGAGGAGAACAACCCCGACCTCGACTACTCGATCGTGCCCATCCCGACCCGCGACGGATCGCCGTTCACCCTCGGCGTCGCCGACCAGCTGATGGCCTTCGAGAACGACGGCGACAAGCAGGAGGCGATCACCGCGTTCTTCGACTACTTCTTCACGGGTGACGTCTACTCCGACTGGGTGAAGGCCGAGGGCTTCCTGCCGACGACGAAGTCGGGCGCCGAGACGCTCGGCGGCGAGGAGGCGCTCGCGCCGTTCCTCGAGGTGCTGCCCGACGCGCAGTTCTACCCGACGACGAACGCGAAGTGGTCGGCCACCGACGCCGCCTTCAAGGCGCTCTTCGGCCAGCTGCAGACGCAGCCCGCCGAGGACGTGCTGCAGCAGATCCAGGCCCAGGTGGATGCGGGCTGAGCCGGTGGGGGCGGAGGCGGGCACCCGCCCCCTCCGCCCTGCGGCACGGCCACGCTCCCGCGGGAGGGAGTTCCTGCAGGCGCTGCCGTGGATCGGACCGGCGCTGGCGCTCATCGTCGGCGTCGTGTTCTTTCCCGCGGGGGTGATGTTCTACAACTCGACGCGCGACATCTCCGCCTCCGGCGTCGACCGCGGATCGGCCGGGCTGTCGAACTTCGCCGAGGTCTTCGCCTTCCCCTACTTCTGGCCGATCCTCGGTCGCACCATCGTGTGGGTCGTCGTGGTGGTCGTCGTCACCGTCGTGCTCTCCCTGGCGCTCGCACAGCTGCTCGACAAGGCGTTCCCGGGCCGGCGCATCGTGCGCCTTGCCGTGATCGTGCCGTGGGCCTCCTCGGTGGTGATGACCACGATGGTCGTCTACTACGGACTGGAGCCCTACTTCGGCATCATCAACACGTTCCTCGTCGACCTCGGCCTCATCCAGGACCCGGAGGGCTACGGCTGGACCCGCAATGCAGGGACGGCCTTCGCCTGGTCCATCGCCGTCGCGATCTTCGTCTCGCTGCCGTTCACGAGCTACACGATCCTCGCGGGCCTCGCGACGGTGCCCTCGGAGGTGCTGGAGGCCGCGAAGATGGACGGCGCGGGTCCCGTGCGCACCTACTTCGGGGTCGTCCTCCCGCAACTGCGCGCGGCGATCGCGGTCGCGGTGCTCATCAACATCATCAACGTGTTCAACTCGCTGCCGATCCTCCGGGTGATGACCGGCTCGATCCCCGGCTACGACGCCGACACGGTCATGACGATGATCTTCAAGTACATCCAGAATCAGCACCGGCTCGACGTCGCGAGCGCCCTCTCGGTCGTCGCGTTCGTCATCGTGATCCTGATCGTGGCGGCCTATCTGCGCGTGGTGAAGCCGATGAGGGAGGTCTGATGGCCGTCCTCGCTCCCGCTCCCGGCCTGCGCAAGACGGATGCCCGGCGAGCCCACTACACCGAGGACCAGGTGAGCCTGCCGCGGATGCTGCTGCGGATGGCCGCGGGGCTCGTGGTGCTCGTCGTCTTCCTGCTGCCCTACGCGATCATGTTCTTCGGATCGGTCAAGACGAAGGCGCAGATCCGTTCCGTCGACCCGACCTACTTCCCGACCGAGTGGCACTGGGAGAACTACGTCACCATGTGGTCGACGCCCGAGACGCCGCTGGTGCAGAACCTGATCTCGACCATCGTGATCTCGGTCTTCGCGACGCTGCTGGTGCTCGCCGTCGCCCTGCCCGCCGCCTACTACACCGCGAGGTTCCGGTTCCCGGGGCGGATGGTCTTCCTCTTCCTCGTGATCGTCACCCAGATGCTGCAGCCGGCGGTGCTCACGTCGGGGCTCTTCCGGCAGTTCCTCGCGCTCGACCTCATCGACACCTGGGCGGCGATGATCCTCGTGAACGCCGCCTTCAATCTGTCGTTCGCCGTGTGGATCATGCACTCCTTCTTCGCAGGCATCCCGAAGGAGGTCGACGAGGCCGCCCAGATCGACGGCGCAAGCCGGCTCACCGTGCTGTTCCGCATCAGCCTTCCGCTGGTGTGGCCGGGAATCGTGACCGCGATCGTCTTCACCTTCGTCGCCTGCTGGAACGAGTTCGCGGCGTCCCTGGTGATCCTCTCGACCGCGGGCAATCAGCCGCTCGCGGTCGCCCTGACGAAGTTCGTGGGGCAGTACGAGACGAGCTGGCACTACGTCTTCGGAGTGTCGATCGTCGCGATCATCCCGGTGGTCGTGCTCTTCATGCTGATCGAGAAGCGGCTCGTCGGCGGGCTCACCACGGGCAGCGTGAAGTAGCGCATGACCCTCCTCGAGATCGTGGTGCAGGATCCGGCGGGTGTCGAGACCGCGGCGCGCGCGGGCGTCGACCGCATCGAGCTCTGCTCCGCACTTGCGGTCGGAGGCCTCACGCCCTCATCCGCCATGCCGCGATAGGCCCCGTGCCGGTGCACGTGCTCGTGCGTCCCCGGGCAGGCGGGTTCGACTACAGCTCCGCCGAGCGAACCCTGGTCGTCGAGGACGCGCGACTCGCGATCGATGCGGGAGCCGCGGGAGTGGTCGTCGGCGGAACCGTCGACGGGCACGTCGACCGGGAACTGGTGGCGGACGTGCGGAAGGCAGTGGGCTCAGCCGAGGTGACGTTCCATCGCGCCATGGACGCCATCGCCGACCGTGCGACAGCGCTCGAGACCCTCATCGTGCTCGGCGTCACGCGGGTGCTCACCTCCGGCGGTGCCCCGAGCGCAGCGGATGCGGTAGGCGAGCTGCAGCGGATGGTCGAGCAGGCCGAGGGCCGCATCCAGATCATGGCCGGCGGAGGGGTGACGGCGGAGAACGCCGGTCGCGTCGCTGCGGCGGGCGTCGACGCGGTGCACGCCTCCGCTCGTCGGGTCGTCACACTGTCCGAGGGTGCAGCGGTGCAGGCGGGGGTCTCGCACCTCGACGTGACCGACGAGGACCAGGTGCGACGACTGCGCGAGGCGCTGGCCGACGTGAGCGGACCGCGAGAGGAAGAAGCCGCATGGCCGAGACAGTGATCGTGACGAGCGCGAGGGAGGCCGGGGCCCTCGTGGCCGGACACATCGCGGACGAGATCGGGCGGCGCCGCGACCTGACGCTCGGTGTGGCGACCGGTTCCACTCCGCTCGAGGTGTACCGGGCGCTCGCCGAGCGCGCCCGCGAGGGTCTCGACCTGTCGGGCATCTCCGTCTTCTCGCTCGACGAGTACGTCGGGCTGCCGGCCGAGCATCCGGCGTCGTACGCCGCGGTCGTGCGCACCGAGGTCACCGAGCCGCTCGCGCTCGATCCGTCGCGGGTGCACACCCCGGACGGTGCTGCCGCCGACCCCGACGCGGCGGCAGCCGCCTACGACCGGCTGATCGTCGAGAGCGGTGGCGTCGACATCCAGCTGCTGGGGCTCGGACACAACGGACATCTCGCCTTCAACGAGCCCGGATCGTCTCTCGCATCGCGCACCCGGGTGAAGACGCTCACGACGGCGACCCGGCGTGCCAATGCTCGGTTCTTCTCAGACCCGGACGACGTGCCGACGCATTGCATCACCCAGGGGGTCGGCACCATCCTGCAGGCGCGCCACCTGATCCTGCTGGCCTTCGGGGCGGCGAAGGCGCCGGCGGTCGCCCAGGCGGTGGAGGGCCCGATCTCGGCGCGGGTGCCGGCGTCCGCGATCCAGCTGCACCCGCACGTCACCGTCGTGGTCGACGAGGACGCGGCGGCTGAGCTCGAGTTCTCCGACGAGTACCGCCACGCCTGGCGGTCGAAGCCCGCGGCGCAGCCCCTCTAGCTAGCGAGGTGCGCCTGGCAGGCCACCCAGCCCGACTCCGCGCAGCCCGAGCAGACGACGAGCTGCTCGCGGCAGGCGGGATCGTCGCAGTTCTGCATCCGGTCGGTCGGCGCGTCGCATCCGCTGCACCGCCCGATCACCGCGGCGTCGTCGCTGAAGCGCACCGCCATCCGCTGGTCGAAGACGTAGAGCGAACCCTTCCAGAGGCCCTTGTCGCCGTAGCGCTCGCCGTACCGCGCGATGCCGCCGTCGAGCTGGTAGACCCGCTCGAATCCGCGCTTGACCATGAGCGCCGACAGCACCTCGCAGCGGATGCCGCCGGTGCAGTACGTGACGACCGGCTCGCTCTTGAGGTGGTCGTAGCGGCCGCTGTCGAGCTCGGCCACGAAGTCGCGAGTCGTCGCGACATCGGGTACCACGGCTCCCTCGAAGCGGCCGATCGCGGCCTCGAACGCATTGCGTCCGTCGAAGAAGGTGACCTCCTCGCGGTCGACGAGCTCGTGCAGCTGCTCGGGGGTGAGCTTCGCGCCACCGCCGACGACGCCCGCCTCGTCGACCTCGAGCTCGTCCGCTGCGCCGAACGAGACGAGCTCGTCACGCACCTTCACACTCAGCCGGGGGAAGTCGTCGCCGGTGCCTTCGCTCCACTTGAGGTCGATGTCCTTGAACGGCGGATACTCGCGCAGCTTGCGCGCGTAGCGCTTCACCTGGGCGAGTTCGCCGCCGACGGTGCCGTTGATGCCGTGCCGCGAGATCAGGATGCGCCCGCCCAGCCCCAGGGACTCCGCGAGGTCGCGCTGCCACAGCCGCAGCGCCTCTGGATCGGCCAGAGGCGTGAAGCGGTAGAACAGCAGGATCTTCGGAACGGCCACCGGGACATGGTAGGCGGCGCTACTCGACTCGCACGCCCATCGAGCGTGCGGTGCCCGCGATCGTCTTCATCGCCTTGTCGAGATCGCCCGTGTTGAGGTCGGGCAGCTTGCGCTCGGCGATGGCGCGCAGCTGCGCCCTCGTCAGCACGCCTGCGCTCTCGTGCCCGGGCTTCGCGGAGCCCTTGCGTCCGGTCGCCTGACGGATGAGGAACGCGGTCGGTGGAGTCTTCATCCGCAGGGCGAAGCTGCGGTCCTCGAACACCGTCACGACCACGGGGACGATGTCGCCGCGCTGCCCGGCGGTCGCCGCGTCGTACTGTGCCTTCACGTCACGGATCGAGATCGCCGCGGGGCCGAGCATCTTGCCGAGGTCGACGATGGCGGCGTTGCCCGCCTCGAGCTCGAGCGTGACCTCGAGCAGCGTCTTCTGAGCCATGTGCGTCTCCTCTCGCGAGCGCCGGAACGGTACGGGGAGCGACGTTAGGAGTTGACGCAGCGTCAAGGTCAAGCGAGCCGTGGGCAACGGGGTCGGCGTCGTGACGTAGGGTTCCGGCCATGGACACCGCACTCGCCGAAGCCCCGGTGTCCACGCTGTACGCACCCAGCGAGCCCGTCGACCTGCGCCGCACGGTCGCCCCCCTGCGCCGTGGCGCGGGCGACCCCACCTTCGCGACGACACCCGACGGATGCTGGCGCGCCATCTCGACTCCGCAGGGCCCCGCGACGCTTCGGCTGGTGCAGCGCGGTGCCGCCGTCTCGGCGACCGCCTGGGGTTCCGGCGCCTCGTGGGCGATTGACTCGGTGCCCGAGCTGCTCGGCGCAGGGGATGACTGGAGCGACCTCGACGTGTCGCGGGTGCCGATCCTGCACGAGACGCGGCGACGGCTGCAGGGGCTGCGGCTGACCCGCAGCAACCTCGTGTTCGAGGCGCTGCTCGGTGCCGTGTTCGAGCAGAAGGTCACGGTCGTCGAGGCGCACCGGGCGTGGCGGTACCTCGTGCTGAAGTACGGCACCGTCGCGCCAGGACCCGCCCCGGCCGGGCTGCGGGTGTTCCCGTCCGCCGAGGTCTGGCGCCGCATCCCCTCCTGGGAGTGGCACCGCGCAGGAGTCGGACCGCAGCGATCCGACACCGCGATGCGGATCGCCAAGGTGGCCGACTCCCTCGAGCGCACCCTCGCCCTCGGGCGCGGGGGAGCGGAGGTGCACCGCGCGCTGCGCTCCATCCCTGGGGTGGGCGTCTGGACGGCGGCGGAGACGACGATGCGCGCGCACGGCGACCCCGATGCGGTGAGCGTCGGCGACTACCACCTGGCCGCGTTCGTCGGCTACGCGCTGACCGGGTCACGGGTCGACGACGACGGCATGCTCGAGCTGCTCGAACCGTGGCGCGGGCAGCGTCAGCGGGTGGTCAGGCTGCTCGAGTCGAGCGGCTTCGCGAAGCCCCGTTTCGGACCGCGCATGACGATCCAGGACCACCGCAGGCACTGAGGATCGAAGCGCCTCAGCAGGTCTCGTAGGCGTAGTCCGGGGCGCCTGCGGGCACGAGCGGGAGGTCGCGCAGCACCGTCATGGGCGGCAGCTGCGGATCGGAGCAGTCCAGCCCGTCGTACTCGATCGCGTAGACGCGGTCGCCGTAGACGTCGGTGTAGGCGGCGCACTCGTCGTAGCGGGCGCACTCCTCGACGATCGCGAAGTCGAAGCCGAGCTGCGGCCCGCGCTCGCCGAGCTGCGGCGTGTTCTTCTGCCCGGCGGCGAGGCCCGCTGCGTGCGCGAGATCGACGAGAACCTCCGCGAGGGCGACGTTGTCGTCCTCGTCGAGCAGGCCGTCCGAGCGGGTCCAGGAGTCGAGATTGTCGAACTCCACGGCGTCGAAGCCGCTCTCCGCGCATCCGTCGACCGCAGGTGCCAGGCGCTCGCCGATGGCGGCCCGCTTCGCGTCCGTCGAGCCGTCGAGCAGGAACTCGTCCGGCCATTCGGGATCGACGACGCGCTCGCCGTCGTTGTGCAGCACGAGATCGTCGGGCCACTCGGCTCCGGGCTGGGTCTGGAATCCGTTGAGGTAGCAGATCGAGTAGACGCCCTCGGCCGGCTCCGCGGTGCTGTCGCGCACGACCACCGTCACGCCGTCGGGCGGCGGATACGGCCCGCCCAGCTGGTAATCGAACGCGCCGGTCGTCGGCGGCAGAGACGGCGAGGTGACGGATGCGGCGCATCCGCTGAGTGCGAGCGCGAGCGCGAGGAGAAGGGCGCGTCGCACCCTCGGAGGATAGCCGTAACCCCAACGCTGGGCCCCCGAGAGCGCCGGTCGTTGTGCGCGGCCACAGCGCTCGACCGCCGTCGCGGCTGCACCGCTACCGTGACGGCGTGCACATGTTCTGGCGGACCTTCTTCGTGCTGCGTCGCGCCGCCCGACGCAGCCCCCTCGGCCTCCACGATGTCGGCCGTCTGCCGCTCCGGGTGATGCCCACCGACCTGGATGTGGCGAACCACGTCAACAACGGGGTGTTCTTCTCGCTGATGGACCTCGGGCGCTACGACCTGATGACGCGGGCCGGAGCGTGGCAGCGCCTCCGTGCGCAGGGGATGTACCCGGTCGTGATCGCCGAGTCGCTCGCCTTCCGCAAGTCGCTTCTGCCCTGGCAGCGGTACGAGCTCGAGACCCGGATCATCGGCTACGACGAGAAGTCGGTGTGGATCGAGCAGCGGTTCGTCGTGAAGGGGGAGATCTACGCGCGCGGCTACGTACGCGGGCGCTTCCTTCGCCGCAGGGGTGGCGTCGTGCCGATCGACGAGGTCGCGGCGCTCGTCGAGGCGGATGCGTCCGCGATGCCTGTGCCCGAGGCGCTCAGGCGGTGGGGCGAGGAGATCGCGCTGCCGTCGACACGTCAGCCCGCCCCCTCGGAGTGGTGACCGCTCATACCGCTGCTTGTCTGGTCGCCGCGAGAAGCCGGGTCAGGCCGTCGCGGAGGCTCTCGAGCTCCTCGACCGACATCCCCAGACGCTCGACCACCCGCCCCGGCACCTGCTCGGCCTTCGTCCGCAGCGCACGTCCCGCATCCGTCAGACCCACGTCGAGTGCACGCTCGTCGCGCGCGCTGCGCCGCCGTTCGAGGTAGCCGAGGGCCTCGAGACGCTTGAGCAGCGGGCTGAGGGTGGCCGAGTCGAGCCAGAGCGCGTCGGCCAGCTGCCGCACCGAGCGAGGGCTCGTCTCCCAGAGCGCGAGCATCACCAGATACTGCGGATGGGTGAGGCCCATCGGCTCGAGGATCGGGCGATACACGGCGACCACGCTGCGGCTCGTGGCGGCGAGAGCGAAGCAGACCTGACGGTCGAGGGCGAGCGCATCCACACGGCAAGCCTAGCCGATCGTCTGTACACTAACCATTCGTGCCCTCACGAAAATCTCCAACACCGTTCGACGAGCTGCCGGGCTTCTGGAACCGCGTCAACCGGTTCGTCTTCCGGTTCGCCGGTCCGGCGCAGGTCGGAGCGGGCAGGGTCGAGGAGCCGTACGTCGCGCCGTCCGACCCGCAGTGCCCGGTGTGCGGAAAAGCCCTGGCGCGGCACGAGCTGCGGCGCGGGACCGCGTCGACGCCGACCAGGTTGAGCTGCCCGGTGGGCTGATCCCGCAGCAGCGGGCCGTGCCCCGAGCCCGCCTGCGCGGCTCGGGGAGTTGCCCTACCTCAGCGGCCGACGGGCTTCTATGAGGTGACGGCTGGAGTGCGCGATGAAGGGCCCGTTCTGCTCGATCAGGTCATGCAGATCGCGCAGCCGGTCGTGGTACCGCTCGACGGTGAACCCTGGTACCCACCAGATCACCTTCCGCAGCAAGTAGACGACGGCGGCGATGTCACGGATCTCGATCCGCAGCCTCGCTGTTCGCAGGTCGACGATGTCCAACCCGGCGGCTCGCGCAGCGGCGGTCTCAGCATGCGGGTCTCGCTGCCTGCGAGCACGGGGTTGCGGGCCGAGGAAGAACTCGATCAACTCGAAAGCGCTTGCGGGGCCGACATGCTGGGCGAAGTAGGTTCCGCCGGGCTGGAGCACCCGGGCGATCTCCTCCCACCAGATGGTCGCGGGGTGCCTGCTGGTGACGAGATCGAACGCCTCATCGGCGAACGGCAGAGGCGGTTGGTCGGGGTCCGCAACGACGACCACGCCGCGCGGATGCAGCAGGCGGGTGGCTTTGACGACGTTCGGTGGCCACGACTCCGTCGCGACCGCCGTCGGGGGGAGGTCTTCTGCGGCGGCGAGGACCTCGCCGCCGCCGGTCTGGATGTCCAATGAAGCGGTTGCACGGCGCAGCCGTTCGGCGAGTTGACGGGCGTATCCCCAGGCGGGGCGTTCCTCGGTGGCACGCCCCTCCAGCCACGAGAAGTCCCACCCGGACACGTCGGCCGTGGCACCGGCCTCGATGAGCGAGTCGAACGAGTCAGTCACGCCCCTCATCCTTCCGCCAGGTCGCGCCCGGGCTCAAGCCGATCCTGTCCTCCCGGGGGTGCGCTCGAGGCGCCGGAGCGTCACTCTCCCGGAAGCAGGCCCTCCACCAGTCGGTCGACCACCGCATCCGTCGAGGTGCCCGGATCGATCGGCGTCGTGAGTCGATCGAAGAGCAGTCCATCGAGCGCGTAGTGGAACAGTGCGATCTCGAACGGCCCGCCTGGCAGGCCGGCGGAGCTGTTGAACGCGACGTCGCCTTCGAACCCCTGGCGCAGCACGCTGCCCATGATCTCCGCGAGGTCCGGCTGACGGCCGGCCTCCAGGCGCAGCTCGAACCAGGCGCGGGTGATGTCGGGCTCCGCGGTGAGCCGTGCGACGATGTCGCGCAGGTAGTCCGCGAAGAGCGCGCTGCTCGGCTCCCGCCGAGCGAGTCGCGCGTGCACCTCGGGGTCGGGTGAGATGCGCTCCACGATGCGATCGACGAGCGCTGCGAGCAGGGCCTTGCGGGTGCGGAAGTAGTTCGAAGCGGTGCCCGCCGGTGTGCCCGCCTCGGCGTCCACCGCCCGATGAGTGAGCCCGCGCGCCCCCTCCCTGGCGAGCACCCGCAGCCCGGCGTCGGCGAGTTCGCGACGGCGGCTGTCGTTGCGGGGCATGAAGCGAGGCTAGCGCAATCACTACGGATGTCGTACTCTCGTGTCCACTACGGACGTTGTGAACAGGAGGATGGCATGCGGGAACTCACCTATTACGTCGCGGTGTCGCTCGACGGCCGGATCGCAGCGCCCGACGGCACTTGGGACGCGTTCCTCACCGAGGGTGACCACCTCGCCGCGCTGGCCGCGGAGTACACCGACACCGTGCCCGCACACGTACAGCGGTTGATCGGCGTGCAGTCGACGCAGGACCGCTTCGACACCGTGGTGATGGGCTGGAACACCTACCTCCCCGGGCTCGAGGAGGGACATCCGAGCCCGTACTCGCACCTGAGGCAGGTCGTGTTCTCCCGCACCCGTACCGAGGCGCACCCGGACATCGAGTTGACCTCCGAGGATCCGGTCGAGGTCGTCCGACGGCTCAAGCGCGAGGAGGGCAAGGGCATCTACCTCTGCGGCGGCGGACAGCTCGCGGGCGCGCTGATCGAGGAGATCGACCGGCTCGTGCTCAAGGTGAACCCGATCGTGCTGGGAGACGGCATCCCGCTGTTCGCCGGCGACTACACCCCACGGCGGTTCGCACTGGAGTCGACGCGTCGCTTCGAGTTGGGCGTGCTGCTCAACGAGTACCTGCCCAAGGACCGAGCCTCAGCCGGCGGAGGCCGGACTGAACGGCAGTATCCCGAGCGGGTCGACCCGTGCCCGCACCTCGTCGAGTCGGGCCCGGGTCTCGTCGCTCCAGGCCCGTGCGAGCTCACCCCGGTCTGAGAAGTCGACGACCCAGTTGATCGTGGTCGTCGGAGCGAACCAGGGCTCTATCGACTGTCGCACGCCGCCGGCGGCGGCGGGGAGCACGCCGTCGAAGAGCGCCGGATCGGGCGCCCCGATCATCAGGAACGTGAAGTCCGCCTCGCGACCGCCGACCGCGCTGCTTTCGGGCACGTCGCGCTTCGTCGCCGCGCCGATGTGCCGCAGCTCGGCGGCGATGAAGGGCAGTTCGTTGCCTTCGCCGAGGTGGCCAGTCCAGGTGCGGGCGAAGTCCGCGTCGACCGGTCCGAGCAGGCCGCCGGAGCCCCAGCTCGGCCCCGGGTTCTCGGGGTCGTTGTGGATGCGGGCGATCTCGCCGACCGGCAGCACCCCGATACCGTCGAGGTACACGGGAGCGAGTGCTCGCAGCGGCGCGGCGAGCTCGGCGCCCTCCGTCTCATCGCCGGGGTAGGCGAATCGGAGCACGACGAGGTGCCGGCCGCGCAACGGCTCGGGCACGACGTCGAACGGTGGGTACTTCACGAGGGCGACGCTCGTCGTCACGTCGTCGGATGCGGTGCGCGTCCAGTCGATCCAGCCCGCGACCACGGCTGGAGCATGCGCGACGTCGAACCAGAGCGACCCGGCGTACAGCGTCTCCCGCTCGACGAGGCCGACCGTCACGTCGATGATGATGCCGAGCCCCGCCTTCCCTCCGCGGAGCGCCCAGAACAGGTCGGGGTTCTGCTCAGCGGAGGCGACGACGGTGTCGCCGGTCCCCGTGACGACCGTGAAGGAGCGGACGTGGTCGGAGGAGAACCCGTGGCTGCGGGCGAGCGGACCCAGCCCGCCGCCCAGCAGGTAGCCGACGACACCCACGGTGGCGGATGCTCCGGGCACCGTGCCGAGACCGTGCGCGGCGGCCGCGGCGACGACCGCACCCCAGCGCACACCCGCGCCGATCGTGGCCGTTCTCGCATCGGCGTCGATGTCGAGACGCTGCAGATCCCGGGTGGCGAGCAGGATGCCGGAGGTCACCGGGAGATGGGCGCCGTGCCCTGTGCTCTGCATGAAGACGGGGATCGACTTATCGGCGGCGAACCGCACCACCTCGACGACGTCCGAGGTGTCGGCGGGAACGACCACCGCATCCGGCCGGTGCACGACGTTGCGCTTGTGAGCGGCGACGGTGTCATCGAAGCCGTCGTCGGAGGGGAGGAGCAGGGAGCCGGAGAGACGTGAGGCGAGCGCGGAGAAGTCGGGCATGCCCGCGACAGTAGTGGTGGGGGCCGGGCGGCGCATAGTGCGTATGGCGGGGCCGATCATGGACCTTGCCCGTCTCGCGGTGCACGCCATGACGACACTCCGGGCAGGTCCGCCTGCCGGGTAGGGTCATCTGACTTGATGGGATCGAAGCCGGCCGACGGTGTGCCGCGGGCGAGCGACACGACCCCGCTCCCACCAGGCACGCATCCCTTCGAGCCGGCCACGAAGGGACGGCCGTTGACACACCTCACGCAGGACATCGCAGCGCGCGGCACTCGACCCGCTAATGCCGCGCTTATCTGGTCCGCCGGCTCCGTGATCGCTGTGACCGCCGTCTGGTGCGTCTTCTGGTTGCCCTACTTCCTCTTCCAGTGGCCGATTGCACTGCTCTCCTGGTTTTGGATCGCGGTCGCGTGGCTCCCACCCGCCGGGGCTGCGGTGGTCGCCCTTGTGCTCGCCCTTCGTGCCATCTCCTGGTCGGAGCCTCGAACGACCGCTCATCGTCGAGGCGTGTGGGCACTCTGCCTCGCGCTCTCGGTGCTCCTGCTATCTCCGATCACGCTGTGGTGGGGCACTGCTCCCCTGGTTCACCATCACCTGCAGGCCAGCGCACCCACCACCCGATACCTCACGTTGACGAGCGAGGAGACGGACATCCCGAACTGTACTCCCGGCACAGTCGTGATGGTCGAGGATCTCGACACCGAGCGGAGACCCGACTGCCACCCGGCGGCGGGCGTCCTCGTCTTTCCCGACGGCACCGAGTTGGAGATAAACGAATGGAGCGGCGGTGGAGGCGGGATCACCCCCGACGGGCACTACTCCTGGATGGATGTCGGCATCTACGGACTGGTCGCGGCGACCTACCAGGAGGGTTGCAGCGACTATCAGGAGTGGGGCCGCAACGAGGCGCGCGACAGGATCCGGGACGCTTTCGGCGCCGACCCGGGCTCCTGGACCTGCGACTGAACCGGCCTGCCGAGCCGCTCGCGCTTCACGGGCCCCAGCGCACTCCGTCGTCCGAGCAGAAGCTCGTGCCGACCCCAGCGCCGCCGTCCAGACAAGCACCATCCACGAGCTCGCGGTCGCCGATCGGCTGGTCCAACTCGACCGTGACCGGCACGACTTCGTTGCCTCTGCAGTCGTGCGCGTCGCCCTCGAGCGGCGCGACGCTGGCCCCGATGACGATGCGAGCGTCCTCATATCGCACCGACGGCGCGAACACCTCACCGGTCTCGCCGCTGGAGCACTCCAGTCTGGACACCCCGATCTCCAGCGTTTGCGTGGTCGGCTCGATCGACTCGCTCCTCATGAGCTCCCAAACAGCCTCGTCGGAGAAGGGCGAGCAGCCCGTCAAGGCGAGAAGGACGCCGGGCCCGAGCGCCATGCCGGCAGCCGCCTTCATGACGTGAGCGTACCGAGGACGGGTTCTGGGCAGAAGACGCCTACCGATACGGACGCGCCTGGTGCAAGTGCTCGCGAGCCCGGAGTGCTCGCTCGTAGCGTCGGAGTATGGCTACTGGAGATGTTGAGGTCCTGCACTCGGACGGTTCCTGGCATGTGAAGGTGGAGGGCGAGTCAGGGGTGGTGAGCACGCACGACACGAAGGATGAGGCGGTCGGCGTCGGCCGGGATGTCGCGAAGGATCGCGGCGTCGAGCTCGTCATCAAGAACCTGAACGGCCAGATCGCGGAAAAGGACTCCGAGGGCCACGACCCTCGCAACGTTCCCGGCTGAGTCGGGTCAGTCTCGGGTGGGGCAGACTGCAGGCCACTCCCAGTGTGGGCAGGTCACCACGCCCGGAGGACCGTCGGGCGGCCAGTACCAGTTCAGCCGGTTCCCGCCCGCGTCGCTGGAGTGCCCGATGCCGGACTCGAGGAAGATCTCGCGGGTATTGCAGCTGCCGCCTGACCCTTCGGTGCCGGTTTCTATGACGGTGAGGCACACCATGTCGCCTTCGAACTGCCCGTCGTAGAAGTCGCCAGGGCTGCCGACAGTCCCAATGAACTGAAACTGGCCCTCGTTGATGCTGCCGAGGATGCGAGAGTCGGGGTTCTCGAGCCCGAAGTGGCCGGGGTCACCTTGCGCCGGCGGCAGCGTTTCCCACCGCTCAAGCACCGAGGTGGGCGGGGTCGCCGTACCGTGTCGGAGGAGGTACCCGCCGAAACCGCCGACGAGCAGAGCGCTTATCAGGGCCAGCGGCGCCAGCCACCGGCGACGGAACCTCTCGTGCGCGGGCTCGGCCTCCTGGTCGGCGGAGTCTGGCGCGAGCTCTTGGTCTTCATACACGGTGGCGTGCTCTGGCTCGGCCGGTGCGGGGTCGAGCGTGAGAGCTGCAGCGAGGGCCTCCCGGTCAGCGTCG
The DNA here is from genome assembly GCA_031177985.1 of Microbacteriaceae bacterium. Lineage (GTDB taxonomy): Bacteria > Actinomycetota > Actinomycetes > Actinomycetales > Microbacteriaceae > JAPSJW01. The sequence goes on from JAPSJW010000001.1 coordinate 345,055, forward strand.
GTGGCGTCCCGTGAGTACGCCGCACGCTGCAGGCGCTCCAGTTGTTGAGGCTCGATCTGTTCCGGCACGGGCTGAGAGTAACGGTCACCGGACGATCAGCTGTAACCGCAAGTGCTCGCCGGAAGATGCCTGCGGTTCGTAGCGTCATTTCATGCCGCTGCCCGACGCGATCGCTCCGCCGATCGACGTCGCCCTGGCGCGGGTCGTCGCGCAGCTACCGAACGCCGAGGCGCTGCCCGGTGGGGCGATGTACGAGCCGAAGTGGGATGGCTACCGGCTGGTGATCTTCCGCGGCGATGACACGGTCACACTCTGGTCGCGGCAGGGGAAGAACCTGACGCAGGCGTTCCCGGATCTCGCGGATGCCGCGCTCGAGCAGCTCCCCGACGGGTGCGTCGTCGATGGCGAGGCGGTCGTCTGGGAGAACGGGCGGCTCAACTTCGATGCGCTGCAGGGCCGGCTCGGCGCCCGTGCCTTCAACCGTGCCCGGATGGTGCGGGAGCGGCCTGCGTCGTTCGCGGCGTTCGACGTGCTCGCGGTCGCTGACCGCGACATCCGCCACGTTCCTCTGGAGGGTCGTCGGATGCTCCTCGAGGAGCTGGCCCTCGGCTGGGAGCCGCCGCTGAATCTGTCGCCGGTGACCCGCGACGTCGACGAAGCGCGGCGGTGGTTGGACGAGCTCTCCGCCTCGGGCATCGAGGGCCTGGTGGTCAAGGGCGCCGGGCAGCGATACGAAGGCGGCAGACGCGAATGGCTCAAAGTGAAGCACCGCGACGTGCTCGATGTGGTCGCGGGCGCGGTGCTCGGGCCGATTGACCGTCCCGAGCAGGTCGTCGTCGGGCTGCCGGTCGACGGAGAGCTGCGGATCGTGGGCCGGTCGAGCCCGCTCAACAGCACCGTTGCGCGATCGCTCGCTGCGCACCTGCGGCCGCCGGTGGGGGAGCATCCGTGGCCGGCGGAGGTGAAGCCGGGCGCCCTCGACAGGTTCAACAACCGCGGAAGCAGCGATCCGGTGCAGCTGACGCTCGTGGACCCGATCGTCGTGGAGATCTCCGCCGATGTCGCGTGGTCGGGCCGTAGCTTCCGCCATGCGGTGCGCTACCTTCGAGCCAGGCCGGAGCTCGACCCGGCGGAGGTTCCGCCTCGATCAGCCGGATCGTGATCGGGGTGCCAGCCGTCAGGCGCGCCCGTCCGCCGAGGGAAGCGCCAGCCGCCCATCCACGCGTCGCGGGATGCCGAGCGGATTGCCGTCGCGCAGGGCGGGCGGCAGCAGGTGCTCCGGTGCGTCCTGATAGACGACCGGCCGCTGGAACCGCCGGACCGCGGTCGCGCCGACGGAGGTGAACTGAGTGGTCGTCGCAGGCCACGGGCCGCCGTGCTGCTGGGCCCAGCCGACGGCGACACCGGTGGGCCAGCCTGAGAACAGCACGCGGCCGGCCCGCTCGGTCATCCGGTCGACGAGGTCGTCCACGTCGTCCTCGGGCTCTGCGTGCAGGGTCATGGTGAGTGAGCCTTCGAGGTGGTCGAGGGCGGTCCTCAGCTCGGCCGGATCGCGGTAGCGCACGAGCACCGTCGCCGGGCCGAACACCTCCTCGAGCAGCACGTCCTCGTGCTCGAGCAGGGTGGAAGCGTCCGCCGCGAGCACGAGGGGGGTCGCGGTGTCGCGGTCCCCGGCCAGCACCTCGACGCCCGGTACCGCGACGGCACGGGATCGCCCGGCGGCGAAGCCCTCGGTGATCGCCTCGGTGAGCAGCTTCGGCACGTCGGCCCCGACGAAGTCGGGCAGCGCATCCTCGAGCGTGGAGTCGGCGGGTACGAACACGAGGCCGGGTTTCGTGCAGAACTGCCCGTGCCCCAGCTGGAACGAGCCCGCGAGCCCTTCCGCGAGGGTGGCGCCTCGCGCGGCGTCGGCGGCGGGGGTCACGACCACCGGGTTGAGGCTGCCCAGCTCGCCGTAGAACGGGATCGGGCGCTCGCGGGCGACGCAGCGCTCGAGCAGCGCGCGGCCGGCCCGCAGGGAGCCGGTGAACGCGACGGCCTGGATGGCGGGCGAGTCGACGAGGGCGAGCCCCTCATCGAAGCCCTCGACGAGGGCGAAGGTTCCGCCGGGAGCGCCGAGCCGATCGAGGGCAGCCACGACGAGTTCCGCCGTCCGGCGGGAGGTGAGCGGATGGCCGGGATGCGCCTTGACGATGACCGGGCACCCCACGGCGAGAGCCGACGCGGTGTCGCCTCCGGCGACCGAGAAGGCGAAGGGGAAGTTGGAGGCCGCGAAGACGGCGACGGGTCCGATCGGCCGCAGCATGCGCCGCAGGTCGGGGCGAGGCGGGGTCGCCGCGGGGTCTGCTGAGTCGAGCACCGCCTCCAGGTAGGAGCCTTCGAGGAGGACGTCGGCGAAGAGTCGCAGCTGCCCGGTGGTGCGGGCGACCTCGCCGCGCAGCCGCGCGTCCGGCAGCGCCGTCTCCGCCATCGCGAGCTCGACGAGCTCGTCGACCGCGCCGTCCAAGTCGTCGGCGATCGCCCGCAGCCAGGAGGCGCGGGTCGCGTCATCCGCGGCAGCGGTCGCCCCTGCGGCGGTTCGGGCTGCCTCGGTCAGTGCGGCGATGTCGGTCATCGGTCCTCCTCGGTCGGACGGTCAGGAGCGGAAGCGGATGCCGAGGCCGATGGCCGGCCCTCCCCGCACCCCACCTTCAGTGAAGTCGAGGTCAGGCTCCTCGGCGAGCACGCCGAGGTCGGCGAAGCGAGCGTCCTCGACATCCTCGATCCACACGGGCTCAGGAAGGGCGAAGGCGACCTGCGCCGAGAGTTCCGGCAGCAGGTGCGGAGCCAGCCGCACCCCGCGCTCCCGCGCGAGTTCCGCGATCCGGAGGAAGGGCGTGATGCCGCCCACCCGGATGACGTTCGGCTGGATCACGTCGGCGACCCCCGCATCCAGCATGTCGCGGAACCGGTGGATGGTGTGCAGGTTCTCGCCGAGAGCGATCGGCAGGTCGGTGCGCGCGCGCAGCTCGCGATGCGCCGCGAGGTCGTCCGCGCGCAGCGGCTCCTCGATCCAGGCCGGTCGCACGGTCGCGAACAGCTCGAGTGCCCGGGCGGCGGTGTCGACGTCCCAGCGCTGGTTGGCGTCGATGAAGAGATCGCGGTCGGGCCCGAGGACGTCGCGAACCGCGGCGAGCCGGTCGACGTCCTCGGCAGGCTCGGGCTTGCCGACCTTCACCTTGACGGCCCGGTGTCCCGCCGCGACCCAACGCTCGACCTGTGCGACGAGTTCCGCCAGCGGATAGTGAAGGTTGACGCCGCTGCCGTAGACCGGCAGTTCGGCGTGCCGCCGACCGAGCAGCCCGGTGACGGAGGTCTCCGCGCGCCGAGCCGCCGCGTCCCAGAGGGCGAGGTCGATGCCGGCGAGGGCGATCGTCGTGATGCCGCCTCCGCCCGCCTCGTGCACCCGCTCCCAGGCCTGCTGCCAGCCGGCGGGATCGGCGTCGCGGCCGGTCCACCAGGGAGCCAGCTCGTCGCGCAGGAAGGAGTGCACCGCGCTGCCGCCGATCGTGGGCGTCCAGCTGAAGCCGTGACCCACGACACCGTCGTCGCAGCGCACCTCCACCGGCAGCACGGTGATCGTCGTGACGTCGGATGCCCAGGGCCGGCTGAGCGGCACCTCGAGTCGCCGGACGGCGATCGACTTGACGACGGGAGTCATGCCGCGAGAAGCGAGCGGCCCGTGGCGAGCAGGCGCCCGAGCCGCTGCTCCTGCTCGGGGGTCGGATCGATCAGCGGGGCGCGCACCGAGCCGACCTGGGCGCCGGCGAGGCGCAGGCCCGCCTTGATGAGCGACACCGCAAAGCCGGGCGTCTCGTCGCGGAGGGCCACGAGCGGCCGGTAGAAGCCATCGAGCAGCCGGTGCTGCGTCGCCGTGTCGTCTGCCCGGTAGGCGCGGTAGAACGCGGTGGCGATGTCGGGTGCCATCGCGAACACGGCGGAGGAGTACAGCGGCATCCCGATCGCGCGGTACGCCGCCTGGCTCAGTTCCGCGGTGAGCAGCCCGTTGAAGAAGCGCAGGTCCGCGCGTCCGGTCCGCTCGCCCGCGAGCACGATCTGCTGCGCGACGGCGATGTCTCCCACGCCGTCCTTGATGCCCGCGACTCCGGGCAGCGAGAGCAGGTGCTCGGCCGTCGCGGCGGTGAGCGTCGCCGTGCCGCGGTGGTAGACGATCACCGGCAGGTCAGTCGCGGCGAGGACCGCCTCGACATAGCCGACGATGCCCGCCTGCGGCCCCTGTACGAGGTACGGGGGGAGCAGCAGGATGCCGTCCGCTCCCGCATCCGCAGCGGCGCGCACGCAGGCGATCGTGTGCCCGAGCGGTCCGCCCGCTCCGGCGATGACAGGCACCCGTCCGGCGGTCGCCTCGACGCTCACTCGCACGACCGCCGCGACCTCGTCGAGCGACAACGCGTGAAACTCTCCCGTGCCGCACGCCGCGAAGACACCGCCGGGGCCGGACTCGACCCGGTCGGCGACATGCGCACCGGTCGCCGCGACGTCGAGCCTGCCCGCCGCGTCGAAAGCCGTCACCGGGAAGAACAGCACTCCGTCGCCGAAGGTCAGCTCAGACAACGTCCACCTCCGCCATCTGCTCGCGCCAGGTGCGGCGCGCACGCCAGCCCAGCATTTGTTCCGCCTTGGCGCTCGAGAACAGCGCCTCGGTGTCGCCCAGCACCGTCGCTGCGGATGCCGCGGCCGGCAGCCACTCGGACACCGCTTCCGACACCCGGTCTCGCACGAGCGCATCCGGCGCACCCACGAAGAACGTCTCCCCGCTCGGCACGCTGTCGCCGGCATCGAGCCAGGCGACGACGAACTCGCCGGCATCACGCGCGTCGACGTAGTTGAAGAGCGCGACGGCCGAGAGCTCCGGCCGTTCCAGGCGCTCGCGCACGGTGTGCCCCTGCTGGGTCGGCGCGCCCTCCCACTCCTCGGGCGCGATCACGTAGCAGGGGCGGAAAGCGCCGGTGCGCAACCGGTCGTCGCCCGAGCGTGCGGCCATCGCCATCAACTGCTCGATGGCGAGCTTCGACAGCGCGTATCCGTTCCACGGCCGGGTCGGGTGCGCCTCATCGAGCGGGAGGTACTCCGGCGTCCAGCCGGCCGGCGCGCCGTATCCGATGACCGTCGGGCTGCTCGCGACGAGGAGCGCGCGGGTTCCCGAGGCGAGCGCGGCGTCGAGCACGCCGAAGGCGAGCCCGGTGTTCACGGCGAACGTCTCGTCGTCGGGGGCCGCGCCCGGGAAGGGGATCGCGGCGAGGTGCACGACCTCGTCCGGGCGGTGCCGGGCGAACACGGCGTCCCGCTCGGCCCGGTCGGCGAGGTCGGCCTGCACCTGCAGGGCCGGCAGGTCCGCGGCGACGGCGAGGTCGACGGACACGACCTCCCGTCCGGACTCGGCGAGGGCGCGCACGACGCTGCGTCCGAGCCGACCGGCGCCGCCGGTGACGAGTGTGCGGGTCATGCGCCCGCTCCAGGGAGGTCGCGCGCGGCGAGCCCGAGCTCGAGGTCGGCGATCCGCACCGCGTTCCCGGTCTCGAGCGAGCGGTTGCCCGCGAGTCCCACGACCACCGCGCGCACGCCGTCGCGCCAGGTCGCGGAGCGACCGAGCTCGTCGGGCTCGTCGCCCACGAAGACCTCGCGCAGCAGCAGCGCGTCACCGCCGCCGTGACCGCCGGCGCCCTCCGGGATGTCGACCTCGCGGGCAGGCTCCCAGTGCCGCTGCACGACGAGCCGCTCGCTCACGGGCCGCGCGCCCTCGTCGACGACCAGGTCGGGCCGAGCGCTCGGGTCGACGACGACGCGATTCTCTTCGTCGAACAGCACGGCGCCCCGCTCCACCACCGTGAGTTCGGCGCGGCCCTCGGTGCCGTTCACGGTGACCGTGTACCCCTCCCATGGCGAATGGGCGTTCAGGGAGTAGGCCATCGAAGCCCCTCCGGCGTAGTCGACGACGAGCGACAGGTTGTCCTCGATCGTGATGCCCGGGTCGAAGACGTCGCGGTCGCGCAGGTACCCGTCGTGCTGCTCCTGGTCGAGGTAGAGACCCTTCAGCACAGGGTCACGGCGCAGGTCGAGGCTGAAGGCGTCGCGGAGCTCAGAGTCGGTCGTGCCGCGCTCGGGCCGGGCGCCCAGCCCACGGGCGGCGGCGTTCTCGGCGCCGTAGAAACGCAGCCCTCCGCTGGCGAAGACCCGCACGGGGGAGTCGCCGATCCACCAGTTCACGAGATCGAAGTGGTGCGAGGCCTTGTGGATGAGCAGCCCGCCCGACGTCGCCTTGTCGCGGTGCCAGCGGCGGAAGTAGTCCGCGCCATGGGCCGTGTCGAGCACCCACTCGAAGTGCACGCTCGTGACCCGACCGATCGCGCCGGACGCGATAACTTGCCGCAGGGCGGTGTTGCGGGGCGCGTAGCGGTAGTTGAAGGTGATCGTGACCGAGCGTCCCGTGCGCTCCACCGCATCGGCGATCGCCCGTACTCCGTCGGCGGTCGTGGTCAGCGGCTTCTCGACGATCGCGTCGGCACCGGCGTCCAGTGCGCGCACGATGAGGTCGGCGTGCGTGGCGTCGGGAGTCGTGATGATGACCGCGTCCACCGACTCCTCTCGCACGACCGCCGCGAGGTCGGCCGGGTCGAAGCGCCTGGCGCCCTCCAGCGCCGGAAGGCGCTGCTGCGACCAGTCGAGCCGACCGGGATTCGCGTCGCTCCAGGCGACGAGGCGCGCGGCATCCGCGTGGGTGCCGGCGATGGCGTCGAGGTACATCTGCGCGCGGGAACCCACGCCGACGAGTGCGAAACGGCGCATGCTCACTTGATCCCGGTAGTAGCGATGCCCTTGACGAGGTACCGCTGGCCGATGAGGAAGGCGAGGAAGAGCGGGATGAGCGACACGACGCTCATCGCGAACATCGCTCCGTAGTTCGAGCTCGATTGCGCATCGATGAAGCCCTTGAGCGCCACGGAGACCGGGAAGTTCTCCCGCGTGCGGAGGTAGATCAACGGTCCGAAGAAGTCGCCCCAGGTCCAGATGAAGGTGAAGATCGCGGTCGTGGCGAGGGCGGGCACCATCAGCGGGAGCGTGATCTGCCCGAAGGTGCGCAGGTGCCCGGCGCCGTCGATGCGCGCCGCCTCGAAGATCTCCTTGGGGAGCCCACGGATGAACTGCACCATGAGGAACACGAAGAAGGCGTCGGTGGCGAGGAACTTCGGCACGATGAGCGGCAGGAACGTCTCGAGCCAGCCGAGCTCGCGGAAGATGACGAACTGCGGCACCAGCACGACGTGGAACGGCAGCATGATCGTGCCGAGCATGATCGCGAAGAAGGCGTTGCGACCCCAGAACCGCAGGCGCGCGAACGCGTAGGCCGCGAGCGAGCAGGAGATCAGATTGCCGAGGATGGCGCCGATGGAGAGGATCGCCGAGTTCAGCAGGAAGTGGCTGAAGGGCAGCTGCTGGCTCGTCCAGCCCTGGGCGTAGTTCTCGAGCGTCAGATCGGTCGTGAAGATGCCGAGGTCGGTGAAGATCTGGTCGTTGGGCTTGAGCGACGAGACGATGAGCCAGATCAGCGGGTAGATCATCACGAGCGACAGCACCGTGAGACCGATGTGCTTGAGCACCGAGAGCACCTGCGCCCGACGCTGGGACGGGCGCAGTCGCGGTGCGGACGTCGACGTCGCGCGACCGGATGCCGTGGCAGTGGACATGTCGGGGGACCCTTCGGAGGTGGATCGGTCGGGGCGGGCAGGGGCGTCAGTCGTCATAGAAGACCCAGAACCGCGAGAGCCAGAAGTTGAAGGCCGTGAAGCCGGCGATGATGATCAGCAGGAACCACGCCATGGCCGAGGCATACCCCATGTCGAGCTCGGTGAACGCCTCGCGGTAGAGGTAGAGCGTGAAGAACATGGTCGAGTCGGAGGGGCCACCGGTGCCGCCCGAGACGATGTAGGCCTGGGTGAACGACTGGAACGCGAAGATGATCTGCAGCACCAGGTTGAAGAAGATGATCGGCGTCAGCAGCGGGAAGGTCACCGAGAAGAACCGGCGGATCTTGCCCGCGCCGTCCATCTGCGCGGCCTCGTGGTACATCTCCGGAATCTGACGGAGCCCGGCGAGGAAGATCACCATGGGCGACCCGAAGGTCCAGATGTGCAGCACGATGATCGTGCCGAGAGCGAAGTCGGGATGCGAGATCCAGCCCGGGCCCTCGATGCCGAACCAGGACAGAAAGCCGTTCACGAGCCCGTCGGCGCCGAACACCTGGCGCCACAGGATCGCGATCGCGACCGACCCGCCGAGCAGGCTCGGCAGGTAGAACACCGAGCGGTAGAACGACAGGCCGCGCATGCCGCGGTCGAGCAGCATCGCGATGCCGAGCGCGAAGATCAGCTGCAGCGGCACGGAGACGACCACGTAGGTGAGGGTCACGCGCAGCGAGTTCCAGAGCCGCTCGTCGCCGAGCATCTCCGAGACGTTGTCGAGCCCGGTCCACCGCGGCGGCTGCAGCAGGTTGTAGTCGGTGAACGACAGGTAGAGCGAGGCGAGCATCGGCCCGATCGTGAAGACCACGAGCCCGACGAGCCACGGCGCCAGGAATGCGAAGCCCGCCTTGTTGTCGGGGTTCTTCGATCTCACGTCGCGGCGTCCGGAGCCGCGGCCCTTGGCCATGGTGCGCAGTTCGCCGAGTGCACTCACGCGGGACCTCCTCGTCATTCGCGATGCGCGATCATCGTAACCGAGAAAGCGGTTTCTCGGGATGTCGATCGATTATGACGACAGCGGCAGGAGGGGTCAAGTCCGCGCCCTCCGGCCACTATCGTGGCTCCAAACGGGGTGGAGGATGCCGGTGGCACGACGGTCAGGGGCAGCGACGATCGCAGATGTCGCAGCGCACGCCCGCGTCTCGCCCGCGACGGTCTCGCGGGTCATGAACGGCCGCTTCCTCGGCGAGCCTGCGATCGCGGACCGTGTTCGCGCATCCGCCGCGGAGCTCCAGTACTCGCCGAGTCACCTGGCGCGGAGCCTCGCTCTCGGTCAGACCTCCGCCATCGCATTCGTCGTCCCCGATCTCGCGAATCCGGCCTTCCAGGCCATGCTCTCCAGTCTGAGCAAGACGGCGGCCAAGGACGGCTACCGCGTGCTGGTGGCGGACTCCGCGGAGTCGCCGGAGGACGAGCCGCTCCTCGTCGAGGAGATCCGCCGGCGCTGCGACGCCATCGTGCTGTGCGCCCCGCGCATGCCCGACGCCCAGCTCGAGGCCCTCGCCGCCGATCTCGCCCCGCTCGTGCTCATCAACCGCCGGAATCCGGAGATCCACGCTCCGTCGCTCTCGATCGACTACCGGTCGGGTATCCGCACGCTCGCCAGGCATCTGCATTCGCTGGGCCACCGCCACCTGGCTTACCTCGAGGGTCCGGCAACGAGCAGGTCGAACGAGCATCGGCTGCGCGGTCTCGAGGAGTTCGAGCGCGAGGAGCCGGAGGTGCGCATCGACCGGCTGTCGGGCGGTGTCAGCTCCGAGGACGGGCACGCGGCTGCCGCCAGGGTGAGGGAGTCGGGGGCGACTGCGGCGCTCGCCTTCAACGACCTGCTCGCAATCGGCCTGCTCAATGGGCTGCTCGAGCTCGGGGTGCGAGTGCCCAAGGAGGTGTCCGTCACCGGCTTCGACGACATCCCGTTCGCGCGATACACCTCGCCCCCGCTGACGACGGCGTCGGTGCCGCACGAGGAGCTGGGCGTCCAGGCATGGCACCGGATGCGCGCGCTCATAGCCCGCGACGAACCCGCCGAGGACATCGTGCTCCAGCCGCGGCTCGAGGTGCGTCGATCCACCGCAGCCGCGCCGCGCTGACCTTCCGGAGAGCACGTTGACACGTTTGCTGTGCGGTGCTACTTTCCCGTGAAAGCGGTTTCTCGCCTCGATCGCGAGACCGGGAACCGCCTGGGGTCACCCGGCCCAATCCACCACACGGCGGTGGCTCGCCGCCTGAGAAAGAGAAGTCGAGGCGCAATGACGCGTACAGCACGCACCTTCGCGACGAGAGCGGTCTTCGGATCCGCCGTCGCTGCAACGCTCGTCCTCACGGGCTGCTCGTCCAATGCTCCCGCCGGGGGCAGCGGCTTCGATCCCGACGAGGAGATCGAGCTCACCATCGCCTGGTGGGGCAACGACGAACGAGCGGCCATCATGACCGAGGTCATCGACCTGTTCGAAGAGGAGCACCCGAACATCACCGTCGTCGAGCAGCCGGTCGGCGCCCCGGACGACCTCTTCAACCGGCTCGCCACCGACTTCGCGTCGGGAACCGCCCCCGACGTCTTCGCGCTGGGCGGTGCCAAGCCGCAGGAGTACGGCGGCGCGGGCACTCTGCTCGACCTCTCCACGGTCAGCGACTACCTCGACACGAGCAACTACGAGGACTTCACGCTCACCAGCGCGACCGTCGACGGCACGCTCTACGGGCTGCCGACCGGTGGCAACGCCATCGGCGCGGTGCTCAACACCCAGATCTTCGAGCAGGCCGGCGTCGAGCTGCCGGACGAGGACTGGACCTGGGAGGACCTCGTCGAGATCGCGAACGAGATCTCAGCCAGCTCGCCCGAGGGCACCTACGGACTCGACCTGCGGATCCAGGACATCCTCGGCACCTACGTCGGCCAGTACAACGAGGTCGGCATCTACGACGAAGAGGGCGGCCTCGCGGCCGACACCGAGATCATGACCTCGTGGTTCGAGCTCGAGCAGGAGCTCGTCGAGGGCGGCGGTCTGCCCGACCCCTCGGTGATCGTCGAGAACTGGAACGTCACCCCCGACCAGACGCTCTTCGGCACCGGTCGCGCCGGAATCGCCTTCGCCTACAGCAACCAGGTCGGAACCTACGCCGCGGGCACGGGCGGTGCCGAGGTGCAGATCCTCACCCCGCCGACCTCGACCGACGTCTCGGGAGTCGCGGTGCTTCCGTCGCAGTACTGGGCGATCGCGGCCGAGACGGAGCACCCGGAGGCGTCGGCGATGCTCATCGAGTGGCTGCTGAACAACCCCGACACGGCGGAGATCATCCTCGCCGACCGCGGTCTGCCCTTCAACCCGGAGATCCTCGAGGCTGTGAAGCCGCTGCTCTCCCCGTCGGACACGCAGGCGGCGGACTACCTCGAGAAGGTGCTCGAGGTCGGCATCGTGGCACCGCCGCAGCCGGCGGGCGGCGGCATCCTGAACGAGCTGTCGCAGCGCACCGAGTCGGACGTGCTCTTCGGTCGCCTCTCCGCCGAGGAGGGTGCGCAGGCCTGGGTCGACGAGCTCAGCACGGCGCTCGAGAACGACTGACCTGTCCCGATGTCGTGGGGCGGCTCCCGACCGGAGTCGTCCCACGAGAGGATGCACGCCATGACCCGTCCACGCCACCTCGCTCTCGAGCGACTGCGCTCCGCCGACCCGCTGCCGGGACTCGGCACCGGACCGGTGCGTGACGCGTTCACGGAGGGGGGCATCCGGTTCGCGGCGTTGGGCGGTCCGCTCGAGTCGCGCTGGCGGCAGGCGGTGCAGGAGCTCGCGGGGTGCATCCGCCCCGTGCCGGAGGGCGAGCCGATCCTCACCGAGGGCGGCGTCTATCCCGGCGCCTGGATCGAGAGCACCGGCTCGATCAGTGCCGAAGTGCTCGCCCGTTTCGTGCCCGACGTGGCCCATGCCACCCAGCGGCGCTTCGCGGACGGCATACGAGAAGACGGGCTCATCCCCTACAAGGTCGTCGACGCTGGGACCGCCTTCACTCAGCTCCAGATCGTCACGCCCTTCGCCCGCACGGTGTGGAACGCGCACCTGCTGACCGACCGCGACCAGGACCGACTCCGCGTGCTCTACGCCGCGATGACCCGGATGGACGGCTGGCTCGCCGGGTACCGCGACACCCGGGGCTCCGGGGGAGTGGAGGCCTTCGGCACCTTCGACACCGGCCACGACCTGTCGCCCCGGTTCTGGTTCGCGCCCGACCGGCCGCTGCAGGACGCGACGCGGGTCGACCCCGACAACCCCCTGCTGCCGTTCATCGCTCCGGACCTCACGGCCAACGTCGCCGCGCAACGCCGCTACCTCGCGCTGATCGCCGAGGAGCTCGGGGAGGACCCGGAGCCGTGGCGCGCCCTCGCCGCCGCGAGCACCGCCGCTCTCTTCGAGCAGTGCTACGACGAGGCCGACGGGTTCTTCTACGACCGGGACGCCACCGGAGCACTGCGGCGGGTGCAGTCGGACGTGCTGCTGCGCGTGCTGGAGTGCGAGATCGGCGACGACTCGTTCTTCGCGGCGGCGCTCGAGCGCTACCTGATGCACACGGCGAAGTTCCTCTCCCACTACGGATTCACCTCGCTGGCCCTCGACGACCCGCGCTTCGACGCGGATGCCTCGCGCAACTCGTGGGGCGGACCGGTGAACTTCCTCTCGCTGCTGCGCTCGCCGCATCCGTTCGAGCATCACGGCCGCGTCGCCGAGCTGGCGCTCACCGCACAGCCGGTCCTATCGGCGGTCGCGCTCGCCGACCGGTTCCCGCAGTGCCTCGACCCGTGGAGCGGAACCGCCGGCTTCACCGAGCAGTACTCGCCCTCGATCCTCTGGTTCCTCGACGCGGTCGAGAGGCACAGCGGCATCCTGCAGCGTCCCGAGGGTGAGCTCTGGTTCAGCGGGATGCCGCCCACCCGGCTGGAGCACGGTGCTGCCGCCGAGGCGGTCTCGTACGCGCGCGACATCGCCGGGAGCCGCTTCGAGCTCGCGGCCGACGACGAGCGGGTCGAGGTGCACCGCGACGGTCAGCTGGTCGCCGAGTTCCCGCGTGGCTGGCGGCTGGTGACAGGTCTGAACGGTTCCCCCGTCGCGGTCGTCGGCCTGTCGGGGCGGCCCGTGTCGGGCCGACTGGTCCTGGCCGAGGGGACCTCGGAGCTCAGTCTGGCGCCGAACGAGCGCGTGGAGCTAGCCACCGGCATCCGCACCTCGCTGGGCTTCACCCCTCCGCGAGCCTGAGGCCATCGGGCGTCTCCGCGAGCGGGAAGAAGTGCGCGCGCTCGTTCGGGGTGTCGTTGGGAGCGTGCAGGGCGAGCAGGAGGCGCCCCTCCGCATCTCGGAACACCATGCCGTGACCGCCGTCCTCGGGCCAGAGGGCGTCGTCCGCCTGGCTCCAGGGGCCGCGGATGCCGCCGGAGGCCGAGGTGGCGACTCCGAGGGCGTAGCCGCTGTCGCCGAAGCTCGACCAGAGCATCCGCAGCGTTCCGTCGGAGGAGCGCAGCATCGAAGGGCCGTCGGTGACGAAGACCTCGGGGAACTCCGGTCTGCCGAGCAGCGGCCGCACCCAGGGAGCCTCGGACGCCCGGAACAGCAGGAACGGGTCGCCGACGGTCGAGCGGAGGTCGTCGGTGAGGCGGATGGCCTGCACCTCGCCATCGCCGACGTCCTTCCACTCGTGGCAGAACACCAGGTACGGCGAACCGTCCTCGACGTGGAGGGTGCCGTCGAGGCACTCCCAGCCGCGAGGGGTCAGCGGTTGTGGCGACCACGGCTCGTACGGCCCCTCCGGGCGGTCCGCCCGCAGCACCTGGGTGCCGCGACGTTCCCCCGGCGCGGTGAACGTCGCGAACAGGTAGAACGCGTCGCGGTAGCGGTGCACCTCGGGCGCCCAGTACTGCGTGTGCGACCAGAAGTCGGGGGCGGGCCGGAAAGCCGGGAACGGCCCCTCCCACTCCTCGAGGTTCCGACTGCGGTAGGTGTCGAATCCGGTGGCGGGTCCCTGCCAGATGTCCTCATCGGTGCTGCCGAAGAGGTAGTAGGTGTCCTCCTCCGCCACCCGCAGGACGAAGGGATCGCGGATCTGGATGTCGTGCAGGCGCAACGTCGCTCCTCGGTCGTCGGTAGTCAGAGGTCCAGTGGCAGGGGACGAGCGATTCCCCGCACCATCGTCGTGGGCCAGTCGGGGTCGGCGGTCAGCACCGCGATCCGGTCGGCGTCGACGATCACGGTGTCCTCGACCTTGCCGCCGGGAACGGAGGGGTTCCAGGCGAACGCCTGGCCGGCCACGACGGGGTCGGTCGTCGCCGGGGTCGCTTTGGGGTCGCGCCCGAGGTAGCCGGTCGGGCCGCCCTGGTGATGCCCGAGCCAGGAGTCCGGCGGGAAGCCGTGGCGCGGATAGGACGCGGCGATGTCGGCGAGCACGTCGCAGAGTGCACGTCCGGGACGGGTCGAGGCGAACGCGTCGGCCTCGACCTCAAGCAGCGCGGCATCCAGGTCCCCTCCGAGGGGCTCGAATCGCACCCAGCGTGAGAGGTTGACGACGAGGCCGTGCCGGCGGGCACCGACGACGGCCATCGCCCGACGATCCAGCGTCGCTCGGGTCGGCAGCGGATGCCGCACCGCGGTGCGCGACTCGCCTGCGACGAGCACCACGACGGGCTCGGCGCCCACGGCGACGACGGCGTGCGCGAGCCGGGCGGCCAGCTCCTGCTCGGTCATAGTGGGTCGCGCGCTGCGCAGTACGTCCGTCACCGCGGTCGCGATATCCGACCCGAGGGCTGTGTACCTGGCCCGCTCGAGCGGCAGCAACGGCGCCCTCGCCGCGCGGAGCTCGCGCTCGAGGTCCGTGTCGACGAGCTGGCCGGCGGTCGGATCGGGCAGTCCGGCGTGCCACGGGACGGCGAGCACGTCCACCCCGGGCAGCTCCTCCGTGCGCAGCCGATCCGCTTCATTCACCGGCGCGGTCACGCGGATGGATCCGTCGGCGCTCACCACGGCGCGCAGCACCGGCGGCCCGCTGTAGGGGACCGTCACCCGCGCTCCGTCGAACAGCCAGGCGAGGTTCTCGGTGGAGGTGAGCACGAGCTCGCGGGCGCCGCGAGCGTCGAGGAGCACCCGCAGGCGCTCGAGCTTCGCGGGACGGTCGGTGGCGGATGACGCGCTCACGGCATCGGCTCCGAGGCGTCGTACTGCCGAAAACCGGGGCGCGCGCGCACGTACGCGAGCACGACGACCGCGATGAGCACGCCGCCGAGGAGCGGGGGGAACCACAGCGCTCCCGCGGCGGCGAGGAATCCGGCGAAGACGTCACCGGCCCGCGGCCCAGCGGTCAGCACGAGGGTGAAGAGCCCCTGGAGCCGCCCCCGCACGCCGTCCGGCGTCGCCGACTGCATCATCGTCGTGCGGAAGATGCCCGCGACGTTGTCGGCGGCACCCGCGAGGGCGATCACGACGCAGAGGGCGACGAGTGCGACGACGTCGGTTCGTTCGGCGCTGACCTCGCGCGGTGTCGTCTGCAGGACCAGCAGGAGGATCCCGAGCACTGCGACGGCGGCCGCATTGCCGGCCGTGGCGATGGCGATGGCCCGGCCGTGCCTGCGCACCTGGCCGAGCGGTCCGGAGAGCAGCCCGCTCGCGACGACGCCGACCGCGCCCGCGGCGGCGAGCAGGCCGACGGTGGTCGCTCCGCCGCCGATGAGCAGGGCGCCGACCGCGGGGAGGATCGCATAGCTGCGGCCGAAGGCGAAGGCGGCGACCTGAAGCGCGATCGCCGTCCTCAGATTGCGCGCCGAGCGGAGGAAGCGAGCTCCCTCGGCGATGGCCGCCATGCCCAGTTTCGTGCCGCCGCCCGGGGGGATGGGGGGCAGGGAGAGGATGCCCCAGAAGCCGAGCAGGAACAGGGCGATGTCGATCGTGTAGGTCCAGGCGAATCCGAACCCGGCGACGAGGAGCCCGGCGAGCGCGGGGCCGACCGCCGACTGGAGCCCCGCGCTCACTCCGCTGAGGGCCGCGACAGCGGGCAGCAGACGGGTGGGAACAAGGCGCGGGTGGATCGCGAAACGCGCTGCTCCGACAAGCGAGCCGACCGTGGCGCTGAGCGTCGTGAACACGTAGTACGGCCACAGTTCACGCACGTCGAGCCAGGCGAGCACGGCGATGCCCACCGGAGCGAGGAAGGACACCGTCGATGCGGCGATGAGCACCTTGCGCCGGTCGTAGGTGTCGACCAGGGTGCCCCCGAAGACGCCCATCAGGATCATCGGTGCGAGCGCGAGGCCGCCGACGAGGGCGACCGCCGCCGTCGATCCGCTCAACTCGTAGACGTGGATGCCGATCGCGACCGCGGTGAGCTGGGTGCCGATGCCGCTTGCGACTCCGCTGGTCCAGAACCGCAGGTAGGCCGGGCTCTCGCGCAGGGGCGACAGGTCGAGGAACCAGCGCCGTGCGGGGCGGTCCGAGCCGGCGGCGTCGGCCAGTGACATGAAGCTCCCCTGCGATCGGTCTCGACAAGGATAGCCAAGAAAGCGCTTTCTTGCACCTCGGAGTCGCCGGGGCGGGCGGTGGGACAAAACCGCCTAGAGAGCCTCGATCACGGCCATCGCCGCGTTGTGCCCGGCGATGCCGCTGACCGCGCCGCCCCGCCGAGCTCCGGAGCCGGCGAGCAGAACCCTGTCGTGCT
This sequence comes from Microbacteriaceae bacterium, assembly GCA_031177985.1. Lineage (GTDB taxonomy): Bacteria > Actinomycetota > Actinomycetes > Actinomycetales > Microbacteriaceae > JAPSJW01. The sequence continues at coordinate 361,539 of JAPSJW010000001.1, forward strand.
CGGTCGCCACACCCCAGCGCTGCGCCGGGGTCGCCAGGTCGGCGTCGTCGTCGGCCCATGGCCAGTCGAGCGGCCCGTGGAAGATGCTGCCACCGGGGAGGCGCAGCGTCTGCTCCAGGTCGGCCGTCGTCTTCGTCTCGATCGTCGGCCGGCCGTCGGCGTCGCGCAGCAGCAGCGGCTCGACGGGCTCGGCGAGCACCGAGTCGAGCGAGGCGAGCGCGGCACGCTCGAGTGCCTCGCGGTCGACGCGTCCGTCCCGCACGAGCCGGTGCGGCACGTGCAGACCGAAGAGTGTGAGCGTGTGGGCACCGGAGGCCGCGAGCTCAGGGGAGAGGATCGACGGATCGGTCAGGGAATGGCAGTAGATCTCGGCGGGCAGCGGGTCGGGAACGCGCCCGCCAGCGGCCGCGTCGTAGGCGACCGCGAGATCGTTCCAGCCCTCGCGGATGTGGAACGTGCCGCCGAACGCCGCCGCGGGATCGACCGACGCATCCCTCAGCCGCGGCAGGCGCGAGAGCAGCAGGTTCACCTTCACCTGAGCGCCCTCGGCGGCGGGAACGGGCTCCGGTTCGCCGAGCAGGCGAGCGAGCTCGGTCGGCGACGCGTTTACGAGGATGTGCCCGGCGGCCACGATCGTCTCCTCGTCGCCGCGGCGCACGGTGACGGCGCCCTCCGGATCGATCGCGGTGATCTCCGCGCCGGTGATGAGCTCGGCGCCTGCGAGCCGAGCCGCGCGTGCCAGCTCCCCGGTCACCGCCCCCATGCCGCCGACCGGCACGTCCCAGTCGCCCGTGCCGCCTCCGATCACGTGATAGAGGAAGCAGCGATTGGCGGCGAGAGTCTCGTCGACGTTCGGGGCGAAGGTGCCGATGAGGGCATCCGTGTACACGACGCCTCGCACGAGGTCGCTGGCGAACCTGTCCTCGACGGCCTCGCCGATCGGGCGCTCGGCGAGCATCGACCAGATCCCGTCGTCCCCGACGGCGCGGCGAGCCTCGGATGCGGTCAGCAGCGGCTCGGTCACCGTGGGAAACAGGGCGCGAGCGGCCGAGGCGGTGTCGTCGTAGAACGTGCGCCAGGCCGCCACATCGCGCTCGGCGCCGATGGCGGCGAACGAGGCGGCCGTCGCCTCAGCGTCGCCGTTGTCGACGAGCAGGCCGCGATCGCTGCCGGGGAGCGGCGTGTACGACGAATAGCGGCGGCGCTCGAGACGGATGTCGAGCCGCAAGTCCCGCAGGATCTGCTGCGGCAGCAGGCTGACGAGGTAGGAGTAGCGGGAGAGGCGGGCCTCGACGCCAGGGAAGGCCTGCGCCGACACCGCCGCTCCGCCGAGCACGTCGAGTCGCTCGAGCACGAGCACGGACTTCCCCGCGCCGGCGAGGTACGCGGCGGCGGTCAGGCCGTTGTGGCCGCCGCCCACGACGACGACGTCGTAGCGCTGCCTCACGCGGTGAGCTCGGTCACGTTGTCGAGCTCGTCGCAATCCGGCGGCTCGATGACGTGCAGCACCCTCGGGGCCGCCGTGCGCAGCGCATCGAGCTCCTCCGGGCTCAGCACGTCGAAAAACGCGCGACGGATCGTGGCGGCATGGTTGCGCATGGCCTTGAGCGTCGCCCGTTTGCCCGCAGCCGTCAGGCCGATCCAGGTGCCGCGGGCATCCGTGTCGCACTGCGTGCGCTCGACGAGCCCGCGTTTCTCCATGCGGCTCACCTGGTGCGAGACGCGGCTCTTCTCCCAGAGCAGCAGTTCCCCGAGCTCGCGGGCGCGCAGCTGCTTCCCCTCGGCCTCGAAGAGGGTGAGCAGCACGGCGTAGTCGGGCGACGAGATCCCGGCGTCCTGCTGCAGCTGCTTCTCCAGCACGCGGTCGAGCTGGGTGCGCATGCGCAGGAAGTTGCGCCACACCTCCCACTCGGCCTCGCTGACCTCGCTGACCTCCGACATGCACTCATTCTAGGAATGTTGACGCGTCAGCGATAGTTGCATACCGTTGACACGTCATCAAGACGCAACGAAAGGCATGAAGTGACTGATCTGAAGATCGCCGTCATCGTCGGCAGCACCCGCCCCGGCCGCGTCGGCAAGCAGGTGGGCGACTGGGTGCTCGCGCAGGCGAAGAACCGTGGCGACGCGCAGTACGAGCTCGTCGACCTCGCCGACTTCCCGCTGCCGCACCTCGACGAGGCGATTCCCGCCTCGATGGGCCAGTACCAGAACGCCCACACCAAGAACTGGGCCGAGACCATCGCCAAGTACGACGGATACGTCTTCGTCACTCCCGAGTACAACCACTCGACGTCGGGCGCGCTGAAGAACGCGATCGACTTCGTCTACGGCGAGTGGAACAACAAGGCCGCCGGCATCGTGAGCTACGGCTCCGCCGGAGGCGCCAGGGCCGCCGAGCACCTGCGCCTCATCTTCGGCGAGCTGCAGATCGCCGACGTGCGTCAGCAGGTCATGTTCTCGCTCGCCACCGAGTTCGAGAACTGGAGCGTCATGAAGACTCCGTCGGAGTACCAGGCGAACGCGCTCTCGACGCAGCTCGACCAGCTCGTCTCCTGGTCGACCGCACTCCGCGCCGTGCGCACGGGGCAGCTGCAGGAGTCCCTCGCGGCCTGACCACGGCATCCGTGATGAGAGAGGGCGTCGCTTCGGCGGCGCCCTCTCTGCGTCCAACGTAGGCGGAACGTAAAAGCGCCTCACCAGCCGCCCCACCGCGACGGCGGCTCGGCGAACGTTGAGGCCATGACAGCAATCGACTTCCTTCGCTCCCGTCTCGTGACGGGCGGCGTCGCGGTCGGCGTCGTCGCAGCACTCAGTCTCGGAGGCGTGGTCAGCACCGCCGCCGCCGAGGACGCCCTCCCCGACGCCGTCCCGGCAGCAACGCCACAGCCCACCAGCGAGCCCGCGCCTATTCCAGCACCGGAGCCGGCTCCTGAGCCTGCGCCGGAGCCCGAGCCCGCGCCGGAGCCCGCCCCGGCCGCGCCTCAGCCGCAGGCCGCCGAGCCCGCGCCCGAGGCACCGGCCGCCGGCTCGCTCGTCGAGGACACCACGGAGCCGTATTTCGTCAGCACGGTCCCCGCGCACAACGGCTTCTACCGCGAGGGCGAGCCCTTCACCGTGTCCGTCGAGTGCGCCGACCCTGAATCGGGCATCACGTCGTGTTACCTCTACAACGCGAAGAAGGGCGACCAGGTCAGCCTCCCTGCCGGTCGCTACTCCTGGTACTTCTACGCGACCAACGGCGCAGGTTTGAGCATCACGCGGCTCCTCGACTTCACCGTGCTGCCGGCCGACCAGACCAAGCCGGTCGCGACCGCATCCGCCCCCTTGCCGCCGGCCTCGGGCTGGTACCTCGGCGACACCGAGGTGACCTACTCGGGCACCGACACCGAGAGCGCGATCGTGCGGGTGCTCACCGACGCCGCGGGCGACCGTGTCGAGAAGGCCGGCGCCTCGCTGACCCGCACCTTCGGCGAGGGCGTGCACGACGTGTACGTGACGGTGTGGGATGCCGCGGGCAACAAGAGCGACCAGCTCAAGCACACGATCAAGATCGACAAGACCGCGCCGACCGTGACGTTCGACTGGCCGGCAGCCGACAGCGTCTTCGAGGTCGGCGAAGAGGTGCCGTTGCGCTACACCTGCGCGGACGCGCTCTCGGGCACCGAGCTCTGCTCCGGCAACTTCGCGAACGGCAGCACGCTCGAGACGGACGCTCCGGGCACCTACGAGGTGCGGGTCGATGCTCAGGACGTCGCCGGCAACTCGCGCAGCGAATGGATCACCTACGAGGTGCGCGCGCCCGACGTCGACGGCCCCTCGCTCGACGTGGTCTACGCCGACGCGAATGCCGCCGGCTGGTACGCCGGTGACGTGCCGGTCGACATCAGCGCCACCGACGGGGACGGCCGAGGCCTCGACGAGATCACCTGGCAGCTCACCGGCGCCCAGCAGGAGACCGGCTCGTCGACCGACGCGGACGCGTCCTTCACCGTGACCGCCGAGGGCGAGACGCAGGTCGTCGTCACCGCCACCGACGTGAGCGGCAACGAGACCCGTGAGGAGTTCACGATCCGGATCGACCGCACGGCGCCGGAGATCACCTACGGCAACGGCGAGTTCCGCTTCCAGCAGGGGGAGCCGGGCGACATCGCGCTGCTCTGCACCGACGCGCTGAGCACCGCGAGCTGCACGGTCGGGACCCCGACGCCCACCGCGCTCGCGACGGCGTTCGTGCCGACGGATGAGGTCGGCGAGTTCACGGCGACGATCACCTCCGAGGACCTCGCGGGCAACATCGCGACGGCCGAGGTCGCGTACGTGGTGGTCGCTGCTCCCGTCGACCCGTCGCCCGTGGACCCCGAGCCGGTCCCGGGGAACGGGGACGGCGACGGCAGCGGTGACGATGACGGCGAGGGCGACGGCGCGGGGCAGCCGGGCACCGGCTCCGACGACCCCGATGCGGCACCGCAGGGCCCGAACGGCTCGGGCACCCCGGGACAGGGCGGCTTGCTCGCCACGACCGGCGCCGACGCCGATGCGCTCGGCATCGCCGCTGTCGCCTCCGCGCTGCTCGGCATGGCGCTCTTCACCTTCGCGGTGTTGTTCCGCCGCCGCAGCTTCCGCGGCTGACCCGAGGGGCGGGCGGTACCCCGACGCCGCCCGCCTCCTCGGTCGCGAGACAGAAGGGCGCCGCATCGCGGCGCCCTTCGTCGTCTGTGGCCGGTTGCATCTTTCGATGGCACTCCCGCGGTGCATCCGTCGGCGGCTCGTAGCCCGCCGCGAGGATTTCTAGCGTGGCGGTATGACCTCGAGAACAGAACGAACACATCCGACCGACCACGTGACTTCCCGCGAGGTGAGCCCAGCGGACCCGCCGGCGACCGGCATCCGCACCCTCATCCGCCGCAGGCCGCTGCTCAGCTTCTTCGTGCTGGCGAACCTGCTCAGCTGGATCGCCTGGACGCCCTACATCCTCTCGAACAACGGCTTGGGCGTCTGGGACTACACCTTCCCCGGTGGCCAGCTGCTCGGCGTGCTGCCCGGCGCCTATCTCGGCCCCATCTTCTCGGCCTTCCTCATCACGGCCCTCGTCGACGGTCGTGCCGGGCTCCGCAAGTGGGTGGGTCGCCTGTTCCGCTGGAAGGCGAGCTGGAAGTGGTACGCCGTCTCGCTGCTCGCCGTGCCCGCGGTGATGCTGGCCGCCGGCTTCATCGCCTCCGGGGGTGAGTGGCGCTTCCCGTCGCTCACGCTGCTCGCGCTCTACGTGCCGTACCTCATCCTGCAGATGGTGACCACCGGCCTCGCCGAGGAGCCGGGCTGGCGTGACTTCGCGCTTCCCCGCCTGCAGCGCCGGCTCGGCGGCTGGCGGTCGGCGCTCGTGCTCGGACCGCTGTGGGCGCTCTGGCACATGCCGCTCTTCTTCTCCGATTGGGGCGGCTACCCCGACGCCGACTGGACCCGGCCGGTGTCGTTCATCGTCTTCTGCATCGCGTTCAACGTGGCCGTGGCCTACGTCTTCAACCGCACGGGCCAGAGCCTTCCGATGGTCATGCTCCTGCACGTCAGCGTGAACAACTTCGCGTCTGTGCTGTGGAGCGACATCTTCCCCACGATCGACGAGGAGATGGTCCTGCCGGTGCAGGCCGTGGCCGCAGTGATCGTCGCGGTGGTGATCGTGGTCCTGACCCGTGGGCGACTGGGCTACAAGCCCGAAGCCCCCGTAGCGGCCATCGCCGACGCACCGCAGGTTGCGGCGGTGCGATAGCGTCATGGCGTCTTTCGACGGAGGTCATCATGGTCCGATCCCTCAGCGGGAGGCCGTGATGCCTCCGTCGAGCCGCGCTCCCCGCATGCCCCTCCGCCGCGACGCGATCGTCGCGCTCGTGTGCTGGCTCGTCGTCATGTTCGTCCTCGCGATCCTGCCGCTGCTCGCCGACGAGGGCGTGGCGTCGCATGCCTACCCCGGCGGTATTGGCTGGGCGGCCTGCGTCGCGACGTTCACGGCGCAGGCCCTCGTGCTGGTCTGGGCGGAGCGCGTTCCGAGGACGGCCCTCCTGCTGATCGCCGCCCTGCCGCTGCCGCTGGCCCTCCTGGGCACGGGTGACGTGTTCAGTCTGGCCAGCGCCGCCGTCTCGGTCTCCGTCGTGCTGACCGCGCTCGCTCTTCCGCTGCGTCGGCAGCTCCCCTTCCTGGTGGCCGCGGCCGTGCTCGTCGCGGCCGGTGAGATGGTCAACACAGCTGTGCGCAGCGGGCTCGAAACCGGAGGCGTCGTCTCGGGTGTGCTGCAGGGGCTCGCCTCGGTCGGGGCATCCCTGCTGCTCGCGACGGCCATCACCGGGCGTCGGGACGCGCGAACAGCGCATGAGCGCGAGCTCGAGGCGAGAGTGCGGGAGCAGGACGCGCTGGTCCGCGCCGCCGTCGCCGACGAGCGCACCGCGATGGCCCGCGAGCTGCACGACATCGCCGCGCATCACATGTCGGGTATAGCGCTCATGGCGGCGGCGGTCGACCGCCAGATCGACACGGACCCGGCTACCGCGAAGCGCTCGGTGCGACGGATCCGGGCCCAGAGCACGTCGGTGCTCGAGGACCTGCGGCGTTTGGTCGGCCTGCTGCGCGAGGATGCCGAGGCCACACGCTCGGTCGAGTCGTTGGAGGCCATCGGCGAGCTGGTGGATCTCCGGCGTGCCTCAGGCGTCGATGTCGAGCTGATCATCGAACGAGCGGGCGACCGCAGGACGCTCGGCTCGGGCATCGGCCCGCTGGCTCAGCTCGCGCTCTACCGGATCGTGCAGGAGTCGCTCGCCAACGCCGCTCGGCACGCTGCCGGAGCGCGCGTCGTGGTGGAGCTCGACGACCGCGACGCTGACACTGTGACGCTCACGGTCACGAACGACCCCACTGCGCAGGTGCCCGCGGGAACGCCGGGCTTCGGTCTGATCGGCATGCGGGAGCGGGCAGAGCTGCTGGATGCCACCCTCGAGCACGGGCCCACAGCCGACGGCGGATGGCGGGTGCGAGTGCAGTTGCCACGAGACGCCGGCCACCGGCGGGAGGAGACAACGTGATCCGAGTGCTCATCGCCGACGACCAGTCCCTGGTGCGTGAGGGTCTCTCCGCGCTGCTCGGCGGCGAGGAGGACCTCGAGGTGGTCGGTACAGCCGCCGACGGCGTCACTGCGCTGGCGTTGGCGCGCGAGCTGCGTCCCGACGTCGCGTGCCTCGACATCCGGATGCCCGGCATGGACGGCATCGCGGTCACCAGGGAGCTCTGCGGCCCGGGCGTCGAGCACCCCATCCCGGTGCTCGTGCTGACCACCTTCGACCTCGACGACTACGTGTTCGGGGCGCTCGAGGCAGGAGCGAGCGGCTTTCTGCTGAAGGACGCCGATCCCCGCGACATCGCGCAGGCCGTGCGCCAGGTCGCGGCCGGGCAGGGCACGATCGATCAGAGCCTCACCCGTCGGGTGCTGCGCGAGTTCGTGCAGCGCAGGCGGCTCCAGCCGGTGACCGTGCAGGGCGGGGAGGACGTGCTCACCTCGCGTGAGCGCGACATCCTGCGCCTGCTCGCGCAGGGGATGTCGAACGAGGAGATCTCGGGCGAGCTCGTCGTAGAGGTGTCGACGGTGAAGTCGCACCTGGCGCGGATGCTGCCCAAGCTCGGAGTGCGCTCGCGGCTGCAGGCCGTCGTCTGGGCCTATCAGAACGGCGTGGTGGCGGTTCCCGACCGCTGAACGTTCCTCTGGTGCTCGACCGCCGCATCCCGCTATGGTGTCGGGGCACACAGGAAGCAACGCCGGAGCATCCGGCTCGGAAGGAAGGGGGCAGCATGAGCGTCGCCGTCGCGATCCAGCGCGCCCTCATCCAACCCGGGGTCGCCGCAGCCTGAACGCGACGCGGTGACTCCACTTCCTACGGAGATCACCGTTGCAACCCTTCGACGAGAACCTCGTCTTCTCGACCGTCGAGCCCCTCGACGATCAGCGCTGGTCCACCTGGCCGGCCACCACCCCCAGCGAACGCGGCCCCCAGCCGCGCCCCGAATGGGTCGTCACCTCCGCCGCCGCGATCGACACCGAGCTCGGTGTGCTCAAGACCGGCAAGGAGGCCGACGTCTTCCTGATCGAGCGGGCCGTGCCCGACGACCCGGCTCAGTCCGTGATCCTCGCCGCGAAGCGCTACCGCGGCAGTGACCGCAGCGACTTTCACCGCTCCGCCGCCTACACCGAGGGCAGACGGATGCGGCGCTCCCGCGACACCCGTGCGGTCGCCAGCAAGTCCGCCTACGGCAGGGCGGTCGCCGCAGGCGCTTGGGCGCTCGCCGAGTTCGGCGCGCTGAGCTCGATGTACGAGGCCGGCGTGCCGGTGCCGTACCCCGTGCAGGTCAGCGGCACCGAGGTGCTCATGGAGTTCATCGGCACAGGCACCATGGCGGCCCCTCGCCTGGCGGCTGTGCGCCGCACCCCCGAGGAGCTGCGCTCCCTGTTCGAGCAGGTGCGCGAGATCCTCGTCGCGTTCGCCCGCGCCGGCTGCGCGCACGGCGACCTGTCGCCCTACAACCTGCTCGTGCACGACGGGCGGGTGGTCGTGATCGACCTGCCGCAGGTCGTCGACATCGTCGCCAACCCGAATGGCATGGCGATGCTCGAGCGCGACTGCGTGAACGTGTGCGACTGGTTCGTGCGGCGGGGGCTCGAGGTCGACGCGGGCGAGGTGCTGAGCGAGCTCGTCGGATACCTCTGGTGAGCGCGAGTCGCGGCTAGCCGGGTGGCGGGACCAGCCGCGACTCGTGCGCCCAGATGGCGAGCTGGACGCGGCTGCGCACCCGCAGCTTCACGAGGAGGCTCGCGATGTGGGTCTTCACGGTGCTGAGCGAGATGTGCAGCTCGTCGGCGATCTCGGCGTTCGAGCGACCGCGGGCGATCGCCAGGAGGACGTCCCTCTCGCGCACGGTGAGGGGCTCCGAGGGAGCCGGCGTCGCGGCGGGGGCGGCGCCGGCGAACGCCGCGAGCAGGCGCACCGTCACGTTGGGGGCGATGAGGGCCTCGCCCCGTGCGGCGGCCTCGACGGCCTGGGTGAGCAGAGCGGGGCTGGCGTCCTTGAGCAGGAAGCCGCGGGCGCCGGCACGCAGGCCGTCGTAGACGTGCTCGTCGTGGTCGAAGGTCGTGATGAGCACGACGGCGATCGGGTCGGCCACGTCGGGTCCGGCGAGCGCCCTGGTCGCCTCGATGCCGTCGATGTCGGGCATCCGGATGTCGAAGAGGCATACGTCGGGGCGCAGCCGCCTCGCGAGCTCGATCGCCGATCTGCCGTCTGCGGCCTGGCCGACGACCTCGATGCCCGGCTGCACGTCGAGCATCATGGCGAGACCGGTGCGCACGAGCTCCTGGTCGTCCGCGACCAGCACCCGGATCGTCACGTCCGCCCCGTCCGAGGGAGCACGGCCTCGACCGTCCAGCCGCCGCTGTTCGCCGACCCGGCGGCCAGCCGTCCGCCGACGAGCGCAGCGCGCTCCCGCATGCCGCGGAGGCCGAAGCCGTCGCCGCCGTACACCGCGGGCCCGCCGTCGTCGACGACCCGCAGCCGCACTTCAGAGGGGTGCACCTCGACGGTCACATCGACACGACTCGCACCCCGCGAGTGGCGGCGCGCGTTGGTGACCGACTCCTGCGCGATGCGGAAGACGGCGTCGGCGACCCGCTCGTCCACCGGTTCCTCGCCGGCATCCACGGCGACCCTCACCTGGAGGCCGTCGGACGGCGCCGCGGCGAGCTGGTGCACCCGCCCGAGGTCGGCGGCGCCCGGCGTCTCGTCGCGCAGCAGGCGCAGCACTCCGCGCAGCTCCTCGAGGGTGCGGGACGCCTCGGCCACGATGATCTCGAGGGCCTCCGTCGCCCGCGCGGGGTCCGCGGCCGACGTCGCCAGTCCCGCGTTCGCCCGCACGGCGATCGCCGACACGTGGTGGGCGACGGTGTCGTGCAGGTCGCGGGCCAGGCGCTCGCGCTCCCGCACGGCCGCCATCTCCAGCTCCCGCACGCGGCCCGCAGCACGGATGCGGAGGGCGCTCGCGACGGCCGCGAGCGCGACGACGACGACCAGGCCGCCGACCGCATCCGTGGGCGTCGTCGCACCGAGCACGACGAGCGGCACCTGGAGGAGCAGCACGAGTGCGAGCCCCGCGACGATGGCGCGGCCCGATCCCCAGCGCACCAGCGAGAAGGGGTACAGCAGCAGGAAGGCCGCGCTGACGAGCTGCGTCTGCTGCCCGGTGATCACCGAGGCGAGCAGCCCGACAGCGACGGCGGCGAGCAGCACGAGAAGCGGGTGCCGCCGGCGCCAGATCAGCGGAACGGCCGCGAGCGCGGTGGCGACGACGTGCGCGGCGGCGGCGGGAAGCTCCGGGCGCAGCGCACCCTCCACGACGGCAGCGGCGACCGCGGCGCCGACGAGCGCGACGTCCCGCACGACCGGCAACGCGGGCGGGGTCGGAGCGGGCAGTCGCCAGAGCGCCGCCGGCCAACCCGTCATGACCACATCATAGGAACGCGGCATCCGGCCGGCGTCGCGCGGCCTGAGGCGGCACGGCGCGGCGGCGGGATCGACGGATGACCGCCTCGGCCACCGCCAGATTGATGAACCAGCCCGCGCCCATCCCGATCGCGACGAGCGTGGCGTCGACGGAGCCGAACACCACGGGCATGAGGCCCAGGGTGAAGACCTGGGTGCCTGCGCCCATGCCGATGGCGTAGGCGCGGATCATCCACGCGCGGTGAGTCGGGATGTCCCTGCGCAGCACCGCGCGGAGGCCGAGCAGAAGCGCGACGACCATGAGTGCGCCGAAGCCGACCCTGAGGCCGACCAGGGCGAGGCTGTTGGTGTCGGGCAGCGAGGGCGACGCGCTCATCCAGATCCCGGTACCGGCGGCCACGAGCCCCGCGGGCACCAGCACTCGGCCGGACCAACGGTGCCAGCGGCGTCGACGCAGCCCGGGCGCGAACTGGAACGCCCCGAGCACGGAGTACACCGTGGCGCCGACGATGTGGGCAATGATGAGAGGTCCGAACTCGAAGAACCGCGAGTTCTCGGGGCTCTGCTCGCCGCCGGCCAGATCGGTGAGGCGCAGCGCTCCTCCGAGGACGGGGACGATCGCGAGCAGCACGAGCCCCGTCACGATCAGCGTCGTGCGGCGGCGGCGGCGTCGGGTGGGATTCGGCATGCGACCAGCGTCGCGGGAGGCGATGCCCCGGCACATCGGCCCTTGAGCCCGAGCCTCCTCATCCTTTCGGTCGACCCACTGACCGGCCGGGTGACCTCTCCGTCGGCCCTACGTCCCCGCACGGGGGTCGTCGCGACGGCGACGGGAGGGCCGCTCGCCCTCGACGTCAGCCGGCGCGCTTCACGACTCTCGCGGGCGACCCGACGGCGACGCTGTTCGCCGGGATGTCCCTGGTGACGACGGATGCGGCGCCGATGACGGCGTTCTCGCCGATCGTGATCCCGGGCAGGACGGTGACGTTCGCACCGAGCCAGACGTTGTTCTCGAGCACGATCGGCGCGGGGTGGAGGTCTGCGCGCCGGTGGTGGTCCAGGTCATGGTTGAGCGTGGCGAGCACGGCATTGTGGCCGATGAGACAGCCGTCACCGATGGTGATCCCGCCCTGGTCCTGGAACCTGCATCCGGAGTTGATGAACACGTTCCGGCCGAGCGTGATGCCTCTTCCGAAGTCAGCCGTGAACGGGGGGAAGACGGTGACGGAGTCGTCGACGGCCGACCCGGTCAGCTGTGCGAGCAGCTCTCGCACGCGCTCGGGTGACTGGTAGCTGCCGTTGAGTTCCGCGGCGATACGCAGCGCCTCCTGGCTTGCCTGGTGCATCACCTGATGCAAGCGGGAGCCGCCGGGGATCGTCTCCCCGGCGCGCAGCGCGGACAGCAGCTCCTCGACACCGGCGGTCATGATTCCTCGCCTGCCCGTCGTGCTGCTTCGACCTGAGCCGTCGCCGCGGTGCTCGCGAGGAGGGCGAGCTTGTCGCCGCTGCTGGAAGCGGGCGCAGCGGTATAGGTGCCGATCGACAGGCCAGGGTCGCCGGGCATCTCGAACACGTCGTAGGTGAGCTCCAGCTCGCCGACTTCGGGGTGCCGGTAGACCTTGGTGCCGGTGCGGTGCTCGTGGACGTCCCGGTCGGCCCAGTCGTGGCGGAACCGAGCGCTGCGGGTCGCCAGCTCTCCGATGAGCGCGGTGATGTCGGCGTTGAGGGGATCGCGTCCCGCCTGATAGCGGAGCATCGCGGCGGTGAGGCTGCAGGCCAGGGGCCAGTCGACGTAATAGTCCCGCGCCCGGGAGTCGAGGAAGATGAACCGGGCCAGATTGGGCCGGTCGTTGTCGAAATGGGGCGCGAACAGCGCGCGGCCCAGCAGGTTGGAGGCGACGAGGTCCTGTTGCGCGTTGTAGACGACGGCGGGCACGGTCATGCTGTCGAGCACGCGCTGCACCGATTCGCGAAGCCCCCGGTGCTCTGCACTGCGCGCGTGAGCGCGCGCTGCAGCGTTGGTGGGCGTGCCTCGCGCGAGATCGTGCAGGTGTGCACGTTCGACATCGGTCATGTGCAGTGCTCGGGCGATGGCATCGAGTACCGCGTCGGACGCTCCCTGGATGCGACCGCGCTCGAGCCGCGTGTAGTAGTCCAGGCTGACGCCGGCGAGGAGGGCGACTTCCTCTCGTCGCAGTCCGGAGACGCGGCGGTCGCCGCCGCCGGGCATGCCGACCTGCTCCGGTGTGACGGCGGCGCGGCGGGCCATCAGGAAGTCGCGGACCTCATTGGTGCCGGTCATGGAGTCAACCTACGTCCGTGGTGAGGCGCCACCGCAGCGCTTGCGCACCGCCGCAGCAAGGGTTCAGAGGGTGAGGAGGACCTTGGTGGCGCGACGTTCGTCCATGGCCTTGTAGCCCGCAGCGGCCTCCTCGAGGGGGAGCGTGAGGTCGAACACCCTGCCGGGCTCGATGGTTCCGTCCCAGATCAGCTGGATGAGATCGGGCAGAAAGCGTCGGACGGGGGCGGGGCCGCCTTCGGTGTGAATGCCGGCGAAGAAGAGCTGGATGCCGGGGATCTGCACTTCGTAGTTCACGCCGACGTAGCCCATGTGACCGCCGCCGCGAGTCGCTCCGACGGCCTGCATGAACGCTTCCTGCGTGCCGACGGCTTCGACCACCGAGTGGGCGCCCAGTCCGCCGGTGAGCTCCTTGATCTTCGCGACACCGTCCTCCCCCCGCTCCTCGACGATGTCGGTCGCCCCGAAATGACGGGCGAGCGCCTGACGCTCGGGGTGCCGCGACATCGCGATGATCCGCTCCGCCCCGAGCTGCTTGGCGGCGAGGATCGCCATGAGGCCGACGGCACCGTCGCCGACCACCGCGACGGTTTTGCCGGGGGCTGCTGCGGCGGCGACGGCCGCGTACCAGCCGGTGCCGAGCACGTCGGAGGCAGCCAGCAGGTGACGTACTTGGTCCTCGGTGGGCTGGCCCGGAGTGGCGACGAGCGTGCCGTCCGCGTAGGGGATGCGCGCTTTCTCCGCCTGCGTCCCGATCTGCGCCACGAAGGTGCGGTGGACGCACTGCGACTGGTACCCGGACCGGCAGATCTCGCAGGTGTTGTCCGAGATCACAAACGACCCGACGACGAAGTCGCCCACTTTCACGTTCTTGACGTCCGAGCCGATCTCTTCGACGACCCCGACATACTCGTGGCCCATCGGGGTGTGGTCGACCGGCTCGATCCCGCGGTACGGCCAGAGGTCGGATCCGCAGATGCACGTTGCAGTCAGGCGCACGATCGCATCCGTCGCGTCGACGATGCTGGGATCCTCGCGCTCCTCCACCCGGACATCGCCGGGCGCGTACATCACCACTCCACGCATTGTGGGTCTCCTTCACTCTTGTCAGGCGGGCGGCGGACGCTTCGCCACTCCTAGGGACGCATCCGTTTCCGCTTCTCCATTGGAAGGCCCGCGCCGCGAGGGTGGCAGGTTCTGCTGGGTCCCCTCAGGCTGTCGAGCACCTCCTGTGCCGCGGGACGGTTCCGTTCTGCGACCGCCGTGCTCCCACGCGATCCTGCCGTTTCCGTCGCCGGTGTCGGTCGGCGGGGTCAAGATGAGGGATTGTGAATCGTCGCGCGCTGGTGCTGTTCCTCGCTCTCGCCGTGGCGTGGGGCATCCCCTATCTGCTCATCAAGATCGCGGTCGAGGAGCTCGATCCGGCCACGGTGGTGCTGGCTCGCAGCGCCGTCGGCGCTCTCGCGCTGCTGCCTCTTGCGCTGTTCCGCAAGCAGGTGGCTCCGGTGCTGCGGCGGTGGAAGCCGCTGCTCGCCTACACCCTCGTCGAGATCGTGGTGCCCTGGTACTTCCTGAGCTCTGCGGAGACCCGGCTGCCGAGCTCGACCGCGGGCCTGCTGATCGCCGCCGTGCCGCTCGTCGGCGTCGCCGTGGCGTACCTCACCGGCCGCCCCGAGAAGATGAGCGGCTACAACTGGATGGGCATCCTCGCGGGGATGCTCGGCGTCGCGGCGCTCGTCGGGCTCGACGTCGCGGGGTCGGACCTGCTCGCCGTGGCCGAGGTGGGCGTGGTCGTCGTCTGCTACGCGGTCGGGCCCGTGATCGTCGTGCGCTGGATGTCCGACCTTCCGGGCATCGGGGTCGTGGCGGTCTCGCTCGCCCTGGCGACCGTCATCTACGTGCCGTTCGTCGCGCTCACCGGCGGATGGCCGACCCAGTGGCCTTCCGCCGCGGCGATCTGGTCTCTCATCACACTCGGCCTCGTCTGCAGCGCGGCCGCCTTCCTCTTGCTGTTCGCCCTGATCGCCGAGATCGGCCCGGTGCGCAGCACGACGATCACCTACGTCAACCCGGCCGTCGCGATCGCCGCCGGGGTCCTCGTGCTGGGTGAGCGGATCACGGTCTGGACGCTCGTCGGGTTCGTGCTCGTGCTGGCCGGCTCCTTCCTCGTGAGCTGGCGCGGCCCGCGCGCCGACACCCCACCCGGCCCATCCGCGGTGCCGGCGCTCGCGGCGGAGGGTGACGGCGTCGGGCGCTGACGGATCGCCCACCCTCCGCGGCGCGTAGCTCCGGGCCCCCGTACGGGTGACGGGCTTATCCTCGACAGCATGGCCTCATCGCTGTCCGGTGCGGACTCCCTGACTGCAGCACTCGGCAACGAGTCCGTCGCGACGGTGCGGCGCTGGCTCGCCGAGAGCCGCAACGTGAAACCGGATGCCAGCGCAGCCCGGCTTGCGGGTCTGCTCAAGGACCCCAGGGGTCTGCCGTTCACTCTCGGCTTCGTCGATCGGGTCGTGCGACCCGAGGATCTGAGGGTCGCCGCCCGCAACCTGGAGCGCCTCTCGCGCGAGGTGCCGAAGTTCCTTCCCTGGTACATGCGTGCAGCGCTCGTGCTGGGCGGAGTCATCGCCCCGCTCCTGCCCTGGCTCGTGGTGCCGATCGCCCGGCGGGTGCTGCGACAGATGGTCGGGCACCTCATCATCGACGCGACGCCCGAGAAGCTCGGGCCCGCGCTCGAGAGGCTGCGCTCGACCGGTGTGCGCCTCAACCTGAACCTGCTCGGCGAAGCGGTGCTGGGCGACGCCGAAGCCGATCGCAGGCTCGCGGGCACCCGCGCGCTGCTCGAGCGCGACGACGTCGACTACGTCTCGATCAAGGTGTCGTCGGTGGCGAGCCAGCTCTCGATGTGGGGCTTCGACGAGACCGTCGACCGGGTGGTCTCCCGACTGCTGCCGCTCTACGAGTACGCCGCGGCGCAGCCCTCGACGAAGTTCATCAACCTCGACATGGAGGAGTACCGCGACCTCGACCTGACGGTCGCTGTCTTCCAGAAGCTGCTCGCGCATCCACCGCTGCATCGCCTGGAGGCCGGCATCGTGCTGCAGGCGTACCTGCCCGACGCGCTCGCCGCCCTTCAGCGCCTCACCGAGTGGGCCGTCGATCGCCGGGCTCGGGGCGGCGCAGGCATCAAGGTGCGGGTCGTCAAGGGCGCGAACCTCGCCATGGAACGGGTCGACGCGACGATGCACGGCTGGCCGCTCGCCACCTGGGGCAGCAAGCGCGAGACCGACACCAACTACAAGCGCGTGCTCGACTACGCACTCCGGCCCGAGCACACGGATGCCGTGCGCCTCGGCATCGCCGGGCACAACCTGTTCGACATCGCCTTCGCCTGGCTGCTCGCCAGGGAGCGGCGGGTCGAGCACCGGGTCGACATCGAGATGCTGCTCGGCATGGCGACCGCCCAGGCGGATGCGGTGCGTCGCGACGTGAAGGGCCTGCTGCTCTACACCCCGGTCGTGCACCCTCACGAGTTCGACTCCGCCATCAGCTACCTGGTGCGCAGGCTCGAGGAGAACGCGAGCAGCGAGAACTTCATGTCGGGCATCTTCGACCTGCATGACGAGCAGGTCTTCGAGCGCGAGGGCGGTCGGTTCCTGGCCTCGCTCGCCGACCTCGACGAGACCGTGCCGCTCCCGCACCGCGTGCAGGACCGCACGGCCGAGTACCGGCACACGAGCGGCTCGTTTGCGAACGAGCCCGACACCGATCCGGCGCTCGCCGTCAACCGGGAGTGGGGCCGCCGCATCCTCGACCGTGTTCCGGTGTCGGTGCTCGGCGGCGACACGCTCGCTGCTGCGAAGGTGGGCGACCCCATCGCGCTCGAGCAGAGCATCGTGCAGGCTGCGCACGCCGCCGACGCGTGGGCGCTGGCCACCGGTCACGAGCGCAACATCGTGCTGCGCCGGGCGGCCGACTCGCTCGCTGCTCGCCGCGCCGAGCTCATCGAGGTGATGGCTCGGGAGACCGGCAAGACGATCGCCGAGGCCGACGTCGAGGTGAGCGAGGCGGTCGACTTCGCGCGGTACTACGCCGACCGTGCCGTCGAGCTCGACGAGGTCGAGGGAGCGACGTTCGAGCCGGCGGGGGTCGTCGTGGTGACCCCGCCGTGGAACTTCCCCGTGGCGATCCCCGCGGGCGGAGTGCTCGCGGCGCTCGCCGCGGGTTCCGCAGTCATCCTCAAGCCGGCACCGCAGGCGCGACGCTGCGCAGCCGTGCTCGCCGAGGCGCTCTGGGCGGGCGGCGTGCCGAAGCAGCTGCTGAGCCTCGTGGACCTCGACGAGGGGGAGCTCGGGCGCGCGCTCGTCAGCGATCCGCGGGTCGGACGCGTCATCCTCACCGGGTCGTGGGAGACGGCGGCGCTGTTCCGCTCCTGGCGCGCCGATCTGCCGCTGCTCGCCGAGACGAGCGGCAAGAACTCGATCGTCGTGACGCCCAGCGCCGACCTCGACCTGGCCGTCGCGGATGTCGTGCGCAGCGCCTTCGGTCACGCCGGGCAGAAGTGCTCCGCGGCGAGCCTCGTGATCCTGGTGGGCTCGGTCGCCACCTCCGAGCGCTTCCGCCGCCAGCTGGTCGACGCGGTGACCACCCTGCGGGTGGCGTGGCCGCACGATCCGCTCGCGACGATGGGGCCGGTCATCGAGCCGCCGTCGGGCAAGCTGCTCTCCGGACTCACGGAGCTGGCCCCGGGGGAGAGCTGGCTCGTCGCTCCGCAGCAGCTCGACGAGACCGGACGGCTCTGGAGCCCTGGACTGCGCGACGGCGTGCAGCCGGGCAGCGAGTACCACCTCACCGAGTACTTCGGCCCCATCCTCGGGATCATGACCGCGCGGGACCTGCCCGAGGCGATCGAGCTGCAGAACGCGACGCCGTACGGCCTCACCGCAGGCATCCACTCCCTCGACCCCGAGGAGGTCGCCGAGTGGATCGACGGAGTGCAGGCGGGCAACCTCTACGTCAACCGCGGCATCACCGGCGCGATCGTGCGGCGGCAGCCGTTCGGCGGCTGGAAGCGCTCGACGGTCGGCGCGAGTGCGAAGGCCGGGGGGCCGAACTACCTGGCGACCCTCGGCTCCTGGAAGCCCATCGAGGTGGAGCCGAGCAGCAACCTGCGCCTCGACGGCATCTCGCCGCTCGTGCAGAACGTCATCCTGCGAGCTCAGCCCGGACTCGACTTCGAGCAGTTCGCGTTCGTGCGTCGCGCCGCCCTCAGCGACGAGCGCGCCTGGGTGAGCGAGTTCGGCCTGTCCCGTGACGTCTCGAGCCTCGGCGTCGAGCGCAACCTGTTCCGCTACCTGCCCGTGCCGGTGACCCTGCGTCTGGCGGAGGACGGCTCTGTCGGCGACCTCATCCGGCTCGTGGCCGCCGCCGCACGCGCCCAGGCGCCGATCGCGATCAGCACCGCCGTGCCTCTTCCCGCTCCGCTGCTCGAGACGGTGCGTGCTCAGCAGCACGACGCCGCCGAGTTCACCGTCGAGTCGGATGCCGCCTGGCTCGAGCGCGCTTCGGGTGGAGGCATCGGCACGGCTCGTGTGCGACTCGTCGGAGGCGACGCCTCCGCGCTGGCGACTGCGGTGCGCGGCGACCCCGACCTCGCGATCTGGTCGGGACCGGTGACCGCGTCCGGTCGCGTCGAGTTGCTGACCTTCCTGCACGAGCAGGCGATCAGCGTCACGGCGCACCGCTTCGGCAACCCCGACCAGGGTTTCGCGACGCTGCCGGTCTGAGTCAGCGCGCGGTGCTGCCCAGCCGCCCGGAGATCGTGCGCGCGGTCTCCCTCGCGGCGGCGACGACCTCGTCGAGGCCGACGCTGCTGTAGGAGGTGCCGATGTAGGGCACCGTGAGCGCTGCGACCGTGCCGCCTCGCGCCCCGGTGATCGCGGCGACGACATCCGTGACGCCCTCCTGCACCGGGTCCACGCGAGTCAGGTGACCCTGGGCGAGCATCGCCGACTCCTCGGCGGGCACCGACTCGGAGTCGGGCGTCCACGACAGCACGGCACCGGTCGCGGTGTCGTCGAGCCCGAAGCGCGCACCGACCCGCACGGAGTAGCCGAAGTCGGCCGGCGACTCGGCCTGGGCGATCACGCGCACCGCGCCAGCGTCGTCGACGCTGAGATTGCAGGACTGACGGATGCGGTCGGCCAGCTCGCGCAGCGGACCTGCCGACAGACGCACCAGTCCTCGCAGCGGCGGATGCCGGTGGGCGAGGTCGAAGAGCGCCATCGACAGCACGTATCGGCCCGAGCGAGGGTCACGGGTGAGGTACCCACGGCGCTCGAGGGTCGCGAGAACTCGGTAGATCTGGCTGACGTTGCGGCTCACCGCATCCGCTATCTCGGTCTGGGTCAGCCCGTCCGCCCGGTCCGCGAGCAGCTCCAGGATGTCGAGCGCCTTGTCGAGGGCCGGAGCCGAGTACTCGGGGGTCGATCGTTCCGCGTCGCTCACCGGGATGCGCCCATCGAGGCGACGAAGCGGCGGGCGATCTCGCGTTCGATGTCGTCCGGCACCGCCTGCGGGCCGGGCGAGAGGGTGTCGGCGCGGGTCGCGACCCGCTCGAGCGAGAGGGTCTGCAGCAGGAAGCCGAGGTCCATCGCCTCGAGGGAGTTGCCCTTCGGCTCCCGGCCGGCGAGGTTCACCATCCGGCCGCCCGCGAGCAGCACGATGCCGCGGCCGTCGGGCAGGTCGAAGCGGTCGATCGCGGCGTCGACCTCGGTGACGGTGTGGGCCATCGCACGAAGCGCATCCGTGTCGATCTCCCACGGGAAGTGGCCGGCGTTCGCGAGCACGGCCCCGTCTGGCAGCAGCTCGAGCACGTCGGGGCCGAGCACTCCGGGGTGCCCGGTGGCGGTGATGAAGAACTCGCCCCACTCCGCGAGCTCGGTGAGAGGCGCGACCCGGTAGCCGTCCAGCGCTGCCTCGAATGCCTTGAGCTCGTCGATCTCGGCGACGGCGACCCTTCCGCCGAAGGCCCGGAGGTACTGTGCGATGCCACGGCCGCACCATCCGTATCCGGCGACGACGAACCGGCGCCCAGGGATCATCAGGTTCGTGATCCGCATGACCGACTCGACGACCGACTGGCCGACTCCGTGCCGGTTCTCGCCGATGGCCTTCAGCGGGCTGTCGTTGATGACGATCGTGGGGAACGGGATCGCGCCGGCCAGCTCGCCGCGCAGCCGGAGGCCGCCGCTCGTGGTCTCCTCGGTGCCGCCGGTGACCGTGCCCGCCGTACCCGCCGCGAGCACCCCGGCGGCGAGGTCGGCGCCGTTGTCGAGGAGCAGGTCGGGGGTCGAGTCGACCACGGCGCGGACGTTCCGCTCGTGCTGCTCGAGGGAGTCGTCCCTTCGACCGAAGACGGTCATGCCCGAGTCACGCAGGAAGGCGACGATGTCGTCCTGGGTGCTGCCGTGGTTGCCGGTGGCGACCACCTCGGCGCCGCCGGCGGCGAGCACCTCGAGCAGCACCGCCGTCTTGGGTTCGATGTGCAGCGACATCCCGAGCTTCAGGCCGTCGAACGGTCGGGACTCGGCGAAGTCGACCCGCGCTCGGGCGAGCAGCGGCATGCGCGAGCGTATCCAGGCGACGCGTGCCGCGCCGTCGCTTTCGGAGGCCATGGCCGCCCTTTCATATGTGAATGCAGCTTTCAGTCATGATAACGCCGATCCGGGAGAAGTGCCGCCGTGCGGGAGATACACTGCGGACGGTGGATGACGTGGCGCAGACGGTCTCGGCGATCGCCGAGCTGATCGGCTGGCTCACCGCACCGCTCGCCCTCCTCCTCGCCGCGACCTGGGCGATCGTCCACGGCATCCGTGGCCCCTGGCGCGAGGTCGAAGCCGCCGTGACCGACGAGCGGGAACTGCGCTGGATCGGACCGGACGACGAGCTGCGCAGCCAGTGGCTCGACGACCACGACCACCCCGACGACGACGGGCTCGTCGTCTACTACCGCGCGGGAGCTCCGCACCGCGCCTACCTCACGAGGGTCGACCACACCGAGCGGCTGCTCGCCGTGCTCACCCTCACCCTGGGCGGGGTCGCGGTCGCCGGATTCGTGCTCTCGTTCCTCATGCCGTTCCTCGTGCAGTCCTGACCCGACCGGGTTAGCGTGAGGGAGTGATCCCCTCCCTGCAGCTCAACGACGGCCACTCGATCCCCCAGCTCGGACTCGGCACCTGGCCGCTGAACGATGAGCAGGTGGAGCGCGCGGTCGTCACCGCGGTCGAGCTCGGTTACCGGCACATAGATACGGCCATGCGGTACGGCAACGAGACGGGCGTCGGCCGCGGCATCCGCGCTTCGGGCGTTCCGCGCGAGGAGATCTTCGTCACCACGAAGCTCGACGGCGAGTTCCAGGGCGAGAACCGCGCCGTCGAAGGCCTGCGCGGCTCGCTGTCGCGGCTCGACCTCGACTACGTCGACCTGCTGCTCATTCACTGGCCGCTGCCCCGACGCGCCGAGTTCATCAGCACCTGGCGCACCTTCGAGCAGCTGCAGGCCGACGGCCTCGTGCGATCGATCGGCGTCTCGAACTTCAAGCCCGCGCACCTCGGCGTGCTCATCGAGGCGACGGATGTGGTGCCGGCCGTCAACCAGATCCAGCTCTCGCCCGCCATCCAGCGGCTCGATCACCGCGTCTACGACCAGGAGCACGGCATCGTCACCGAGTCGTGGAGCCCGCTCGGCGGTCAGTCGGGCGACCTGCTCGAAGCCCCTGTGCTGCGCGAGGTGGGCGACAAGCACGGTCGGTCGCCTGCGCAGGTGGTGCTGCGGTGGCACGTGCAGAACGGGCTCGTCGTCATCCCCAAGTCGGGCGACCCGCAGCGCATGGCCGACAACCTCGCCATCTTCGACTTCGAGCTCGACGCCGACGACCTCGCCGCCGTCGACACCCTCGACGAGGGCCCCGAGGCGGGCGTCGACTCTGACGAAGCCGGGCACTAGCGCCGCGTCACGGGAACCTGCACCATGGCGCACGACGAGCTCATCGCCCGCGGGGACATCGCCGTCGTCTCAGACATCCACGGCAATCTGACGGCCTGGGAGGCCGTGCTCGCGGACATCGAGGGCCGCGGCATCGACACCGTCGTCAACCTCGGCGACATCGTGGGCAAAGGCCCTCGCGGCTCCGCGTGCGCAGCCCTCTCTCGTGAGCGCTGCGCAGTGACGGTGAGGGGCAATTGGGAGGAGATGCTGGTCGGAGGCACCCGCGACTACCCTCCCCTCGCCTGGTGGCGGGACGAGCTCTCCGACGAGGACCGAGGCTGGCTCGCAGGCCTGCCCTTCTCCCGGGATCTCGAGGTCGACGGGATGCGCATCCGCTTTCTGCACGCCTCCGCGGCGAGTGTCTTCACCCGCGTCTTCTCCGACCACACCGACGCGGAGTTCGCGGCGATGTTCGAGAACACCGCAGCGACGGGCGACGGCCGCACACCCGATGTCGTGTGCTACGGCGACATCCATGTCGCCTACTGGCGCTCGTCCGAAGGGCGCACCCTCGTCAACGTCGGGAGCGTCGGCAACGCGCTCGACGAGCCGACCGCGGCGTACGCGATCCTTCGCGTCGCAAGCGAGCGGCCCGAGCCGGTCGACGTCGAGTTCGTGCGGGTGCCCTACGACATCGAGAGCGAGATCGGATGGGCCGCGAGGTCCGGGATGCCCTTCCTCGACGCCTATGCGACGGAGCTGCGCACGGCGCGCTACTCCCGCTGATCGACGTCGGGTCGCCGGTGCGGCGAAGGAGGGGCAGGCGCCCTACAGCGCCGCCCCTCCCTCCACCGATCAGCGACAGGTGGCTCCCGCGTAGGGTGCCTCGATCGTCACACTGACCGGCGAGCCGTCGATGGTCGCACTCGCCGTGACCGTGGCCGTTCCGCCCTCGATTGCGGCGAGCCTGCTGCTGAAGGCGTACGAGACGGTCTTGCCCGCGGCTGCCGTCGCGCTCTTCGACCCGTACGGCGTCGTCAGGAGCAGCGCGACCTGCGCGTCGTGCCGGTTGGTCACCTGCACGGCGAGGGTCACCTTGCCGGCGATGCAGCGCGCCGTCGCCGTGGCCGCCACGTCGAGGGTCGGCTCGGCGCTCTCCCGGACGAACGTGAGGTCGTATGTCATCGACGTGCGGTGGTCCTGGGCGACCGACCGGACGGCGACGTTCGTGTCGCCTTCGGCGGCCAGCGGGATCGTGCGCGGCTTCCTGTCGTCGATCAGGACGTCGCCGACGTAGACGAGCCCGCTGGGCACGTTCGGGTCGGCGTCCAGCTCGACACTCGTCGCGTCTGCGGGAACCGTGACCACGTAGGAGAGCTGTGCCGGGTCGAACGCCGGCTCGAGCGCCCCCGGTGAGACGCCGAGTGCAGTCAGCGACGCATCCGTGGCGAAGCCCGTCGTCGACGCGGTGTAGACGCCGTAGACGCCGCCGACGTAGCTCGTGCCGTTGCCCTGGAAGCGCACCGTGACGACGGGAACCTTCTCGCCGTTGTCATCGAGCACATATGCGCCGTTCTGGTCCCGCTTGTAGCTGTCACGTGCGGCGATGCCGTCGATCACCGCCTGGGGGATCGCGTCGTACTGCACGTACCAGGTGTTCGACCCCTGGGCGTTCGTCACCCGCTCGTTCTTCAGCAGCACGTCGTTGACGTAGACGCTGAAGGTGCGCCCGTTGTCGCCGCCGAAGTACCGCACTCCGAGGTAGTTCACCGGCAGGTCGGGGTCGACGATCATGTCGTACTGGAACCAGGCGTCGGTCGCCATCTGGGCGTCGCGGTAGCCCTGACCGAGGTGCACACCCACAGCCGACTTGTTGAACTTGTAGTTCTTGTCGGCCTCGCTGTTGTTGTTGTCGAACGAGGTCAGCGAGTCGATCGTCGTCTCGGCGATGCGCAGCTGCTCCTTGTCGCGCAGGATCTGCGCCTGCGACTCGGGTGAGTCGGGCTCGATCAGCGTCGAGTAGATGGCGTAGCGGACGCCGTAGAGGCTGTACCAGGGCTCGAACACGCGAGCCTCGGCACGCGGATCGACGTTGCGCAGCGCGAACTGCATCGTCGACGAGCCGTCGGGGTTCTGCCGGTCGGCGACGCGCACGAGGTTCTCCTCGATGTCGGCCTTCCACGCCTCCGCGTCGTCGACCAGCACGTTCGCATCGAGTGACTTGTCCGCGACGCTCATCCGCACGAGCACGCCGGCCAGGTAGGTGGCGTCGACGTTGCTGCGGCTGAGTTCCGTGGCGAGCAGCACCGGACCGTACTTGAAGGCGACCCAGCGAGGGTTCTCGGTGGAGTCGTCCACCTCGACCTTCGCGGGCAGGGTGTACGACAGGGTGTCGCCCGCGGCGACCTCGATGCTGACGAAGCCGTCGGCGGTCATAGCCGCGACGTCCTGCACTTGCCCGTTCACCTCGAGCGTCGGGGCGCCGGCGAGCCAATCGGGCACCCGGAGTCGCAGGGTGGTGCCCTCGGCGAGCTCGCCCCCGTCGAGCGCCTGCACCTCGAATCCGACCTCCGACTCGCTGGGCACGTTCGCGGTCTGCACCAGCCGGAGGTTGTGCGCCGCGGAGTCGAAGGTCGACGAGCGGAACATGGCGACATAGACGGATTCGGCGTCGGCGTAGTAGATCGAGTCGTTGAGCTTGGTGAAGCTCTCGATGCCGGTGCCGTGGTCGCACCAGAACTCGTCGTAAGGACGTCCGAACACCTTTGCGTAGCCCGCCGTCATCGGCTGGAAGTAGGTGACCATGCCCGTCTCGGGGTTCTGCGACGCGAGGATCGTGTTGATGTAGGTGCCCTCGTAGTAGTCGAGGTACTTCACGTCCTGCGTGACCTGGAACAGCGCCCGGCTGAGCTTGAGCATGTTGTACTCGTTGCAGCCCTCGGCCGTCGAGTTCTCGCCGTACCCGGTCGTGGTGCCGTTCGTCGCGTGCTCGTGCAGCTCGTCAGGTCCGTGGAAGTGCTCGGACTGGCTGTTCGCGCCGTTCGCGTAGGTGTGATCGTCGACGACGATCTGCCAGAAGTTCTCGGCAGCGACGCGGTACATGTCGAGCGAGCTCTTCTCCGCGGGAGTGAGCAGCGCGTACAGGTGGGGGTTGTCGCTGAACAGCGTGTAGCGCTTGAGCGCTCCGACGAGCTTGGGGATCGTGGTGTTGGCGTGCAGGCCGTTCAGCACGTCCCGCCCTGCGGCGAGGTTCTGGAAGAGGGTGACCTCGTCGAAGTACTCGGCGGCGCGCTTGTGAGCCGGCTTCTCGGTGATCTCGTAGAGCTCATACAGCGCCTCGTTCATGCCCCCGTACTCGGTGTTGAGGATCGCGGCGGGGTTCGCCTGACGGCCGGCCCACGAGGTGACCCAGGAGCCGAATCCGTCGGCGACCCGGAGCGCCGTGGCGGCGACGTCATCCGGAGCCTGCTGGTGCGCGTCGATGAGGCCGGCGAGCACCTTGTGGAGGTTGTAGAAGGGCACGAGCAGACCATCGCGTCCGCTCGGCAGTGCCGAGATCGGGAACGGCGCGACGAAGCCGGCCTCCGTCGGGTTCGCGGCGGCGTAGGCCTTCTGGGCCCGGTCCAGGCCGTCGACTGCTGCGGTGAGCTTCTCCAGCAGCTGTGCCTTCACCGCAGGGTCGGTCGTCGTGCTGTAGGACTGCGAGAGGGCGGAGATGTAGTGGCCGAAGAAGTGGCCCTGGAAGCGGGTGCCGGTGGCGCGCTCCCATCCGCCGTAGCCCGAGGTCGTGGTCGGAGGAAGGCCGGCCTGCACGTACCAGGAGTAGAGGAAGCGCTCGGGATCGAGGCTCAGCAGGTACTCGACCGTCTTCTGGTTGGCGTTGACCAGGTACGGGTCCTGCACGCTCACGTTCTCCAGTCCGGATTCGAGGAGGAACAGGGAGGTGTCCACCCCTTCGCGCTCGACGCGGACGTCGAAGACGCGCTGAGCGGGTTCGCTGCCACCGTAGCTCGCCGTCGCGGTGAGCTGTACATCGACCGCCGCGCTGCCCGGAGTCACCGTCGCGCCGCCGTCGGCGGCGACGGCGACAGCGTCCGGTCGCGACGAGGTCCACGTGATCTCGCTGCCGCGCGCGCCGGTGATCGGCACAGCGAAGTCGGTGTTGACCGCGGCGGGCACCGAGACCATCTCGAGGTCGGATTCGGCGATCGCGGTCGGGTCGAAGGTCGGGTCGTTCTCCTGGGTGAGCGTGACGACATCGGACAGCGTCGCGACGCCGTCGTAGAGCCGATAGTCGTCGAGGCGGCCGTTCAGGTGAGCTCCGTTGTACTGGGGGCCGTTGTAGCCGATCGTCTTCACGGTCGTGCTCTCCCCGGCGATGACGCCCGTCGCGTCGCCGGTCGCCGGGAACTTGACCGTCGTGACCTGGCGGACTCCGTTGCGGTAGATCGCGACCGACTTGTCGGCCGAGTCGTAGGTCGCGACGATGTGGGTCCACTGGCCGGCGGGGAAGAAGGTCGACCGGTTCGCGTCCACCGCCACCTTGTACGGCTGGCTGCTCGCGGGGCCCACGGAAAGCGCAAGCGGCACCGAGTTGCTCTCCGAGGTGAGGTACCAGCCGGGCGAGTTGTAGGCGAGCTTGCTCCAGGCGAACACCTGCTCGCCGGCCATGGCCACGTTCGGGTTGTACCAGAACGACACCGTCAGGTCCTCCGGCTGCAGGTGCGCCCCCGTTCCGAGCCGCAGCGCCTGAGCGCCCGTGAAGTTGAACGCCTGCCCGTCGAGGCCCGTCGCGTAGCTCTCGGAGCCCTTCTGCATCGTGACGGCGTTGCTCATGCCGCTGCTGTCCGCGAGACCGCCCTCGAAGGAGAGGTCGAGCACCTTCCCGCCGTCGATCGACAGTGGGGCAGCGGATGCGGGGGGAGCGGTGAGCGTGGCGAGTGCTACGGCCAGGGCTGCGGTGCTGGCGACGGTCGCCCAGGATCTGCGCATCGGCGGAATCTCCTCTTCGAGGGGCGCCTCGTCGCGCCTCCGCGCATGTTACCGTTAACAAACCGAGCCGAGCAAGAGATCCCCGGCGTAGGGCGGGATCACCGGCCCATCGAAGCGTTGCTCAGACCGTTGCGCCGCTGCTCATCCGGCCGACTCTGCGGCTCGGCGGACGTATTCCACCGCGTCCTTCGCGGGCACCCCGAGCTCGCGAGCGCGCGAGAGATAGTCGTGAGCGGCGCGCTGCACGGTCGCGGCAGCGGCATCCGTAGACGCCTTGACGACCGTGCCGGCGCGGCTGCGGGTCTCGACGAAGCCGTCGCGCTCGAGCTCGCGGTACGCACGGGCGACGGCGCTCGCGCCCATGCCGAGCTGCTCGGCGAGCCCGCGCACCGTCGGGAGCCGGGTACCGGCGAGCAGGGAGCCGTCGCCGACCCCGGCGATGACCTGCTGCTTCAGCTGCTCGAAGGGAGCGACCTTCGACGTCCTGTCGATCTCGAACTGCATCAGTCGGGGTCCCTGTTGATCAGGCGCGAGAGCACGATCGCGCTGCGGGTGTGGTCGACGTTCGGCGCGATGCGCACCTTCTCGAGCGCCACCTCGAGCGACGGGATGTCGCGGGAGCGGATGCGGAGGATGGCGTCGGCCGAGCCGGTCACGGTTCCCGCATCGACGACCTCCGGGATGCCGGAGAGGATGCGGCGCAGCTCGTCGGGTGCCACGGTTCCGCGGCAGAACAGCTCCACGTAGGCCTCGGTCGCCATCCCGTCGACTGCCGGGTCGATCTGGATGGTGAAAGCGCGGATGACGCCCTCCGCCACGAGCTTGTCGACGCGACGTTTCACGGCGCTCGCCGACAGTCCGACGACCTCGCCGATGTCGGCGTAGCCGGCCCTGGAGTTCTTCTTCAGCTGGTCGAGGATCCCGTAGTCGAGACTGTCCATGCCGAGACCCTAGTGCACGATCGTGCGGCCGCGGCCGAAAGGACGCAGTATTGCTGCGTATGACGACCGGCATCCGCGCAAGAACGCGTGCGACACTGTCGCCATGACGCTGCTCCAGCCTGCCGATGCGACCCTCGACCGCACCCCGGTCAAGCGCACCGTGCTGATGTGCCGACCCGACTACTTCACGGTGTCGTACCGCATCAATCCGTGGATGCATCCGGAGGACCCGACCGACACGAGCCTCGCGGTGCGGCAGTGGGAGCAGCTGCACCGCATCTACACCGACCTGGGTTTCGACATCGAGCTGATCGATCCGCTGCCGGGGCTTCCCGACATGGTCTACGCCGCGAACGGCGGTTTCGTGCTCGACGGCATCGCCTACGGAGCGAGCTTCACCTACGAGCAGCGTCAGCCCGAGGGACCGGCGTACATGACGTGGTTCCGCGAGCACGGCTTCGACGTGCGGGAGCCGGAGAACATCAACGAGGGCGAGGGCGACTTCCTGCTCGTAGGGGAGCGCATCCTCGCCGGCACGGGCTTCCGCAGTGCCTCCCACAGTCATGAGGAGGTCGAGCGCATCTTCGGTCGCGAGGTCGTGACGCTGGGCCTCATCAACCCGAGCTTCTACCACCTCGACACCGCCATTGCGGTGCTCGACCCGGTGTCGACGGATGCGGCCCCTGCGAACATCGCCTACCTGGAGTCGGCCTTCGACGAGCCCTCGCTCGAGAAACTGCGCACCCTCTATCCCGACGCGATCCTCGTCTCGGAGGACGACGCGGCGGTGCTCGGCCTCAACTCGTTCAGCGACGGCTACAACATCGTGATCGCCGCCCGCGCGAAGGACTTCGAGCGCCAGCTGCGCGAGCGTGGCTACAACCCGATCGGCATCGACCTCTCCGAGCTGCTGCTCGGTGGCGGCGGCGTCAAATGCTGCACGCTGGAGCTCCGCCGATGACCACGACCGACCCCGCCGAGGTGACCTCCTCCTACGAGCAGCGGAGCGCGGAAGGCGCATCCGGGCACGCGGGGTTCGGCGGGCATTCTTGGGCGGCGAGTCCGGATGCGCCTTCCGCGCGGACTCACGACCTCATAGCGCAGGAGGACGAGCACCTCGCCCACAACTATCATCCGCTGCCCGTAGTGGTGAGCTCGGCCGAGGGCGCGTGGGTCACGGATGTCGAGGGTCGCCGCTACCTGGACTGCCTGGCCGCATACTCCGCGCTCAACTTCGGGCACGGTCATCCGGCCCTGATCGAGGCCGCGAAGCAGCAGCTCGACCGCCTCACCCTGACGAGCCGCGCCTTCCACAACGACCGCCTGGGGGAGTTCGCGGCGGCCCTCGCCCGGCTCGCGGGCAAGGACATGGTGCTGCCCATGAACACCGGGGCGGAGGCCGTCGAATCCGCGGTCAAGGTCGCGCGCGCCTGGGGCTACCGGGTCAAGGGCGTGGCACCCGGCCGCGCGAAGATCCTGGTCGCCGCAGGCAACTTCCACGGCCGCACGACGACGATCATCAGCTTCAGCGACGACGAGCAGGCGCGGGCCGATTTCGGTCCGTACACGCCGGGCTTCGAGCTCGTGCCGTACGGCGACTCCGTCGCGCTCGAGGCGGCGATCGACGAGGACACCGTCGCTGTGCTGATCGAGCCGATTCAGGGTGAGGCGGGCATCCTCGTGCCGCCCGCCGACTACCTGCCGGAGGTGCGGCGGATCACCCGCGAGCGCGACGTGCTGTTCATCGCGGACGAGATCCAGTCGGGCCTCGGGCGCACCGGCGCGACGTTCCAGTGCGACAACGTCGGCGTCGTGCCCGACCTGTACCTCCTCGGCAAGGCGCTCGGCGGGGGCATCGTCCCGGTGAGCGCCGTCGTCGGCGATCGGGACGTCCTCGGCGTGCTCCGTCCCGGCGAGCACGGCTCGACCTTCGGCGGCAACCCGCTCGCGGCATCCGTCGGGCGCGAGGTCGTGCGCATGCTCGAGACGGGCGAGCCGCAGCAGCGCTCACGGGAGCTCGGCGCGCACTTGCACGCGCGGCTCGGCGCGCTCATCGGACGAGGTGTCACCGCGGTGCGCGGGGCCGGGTTGTGGGCGGGTGTCGACATCGACCCCGCGCTGGGCACCGGACGGGAAGTGTGCGAGCGCATGATGGACCGCGGCGTGCTCGTGAAGGACACGCACGGATCGACCATCCGCTTCGCACCCCCGCTGGTCGTCACTCGTGAGGAGCTCGACCTCGCGGTGGATCAGCTGGAGGCGGTGCTCACCGAGCTCGGCTGAGCCGATCCGCGCGGCTCGGTCGAGCGCGCCGCGAGGAATGCCATGACCCCGGCTGCGGCGATGAGCAGCACGCGGAGCACGATGAAGAGCGGGCCGTACGGGGTGCCTTCGCCGATCGCATCGGGCAGGCGGAGCATCAGCACGACGAGCACCAGCAGGATGAAGACGGCGGCGGTGAAGCGCAGGCTCCGGCTCGGCAGCGCGAGGAAGGCCACCGCGAGCACCAGCAGCACCCCGCCGATGAGGTTCACGAGCAGCACCAGGAGCGCCACGGGTGCCAGGCCTATCCCGGCGAGCACCATGGGGAACTCGGAGACGGTCCGCACCAGGATGCCGGTCGCCGCAGCGGCGACCGCGGCCCAACGGAGCGTCGAGCTGTTTCTCGCCGAGGCGAGCCAGCCGAGCACGACGCCCGCGGCGATGAGGAGCAGAGCGAACAGGAGCGCGCCGGTCTCGAGGAGGAACTCGATACGGGCGCCCAGCACGAACTGCACGACGGCCATGCCGAGGGCGAACAGGAGGTGCAGTCCGGCGACGACGGAGGCGGCGATGAGCAGACCGCGTCGGCCGAGGGCCGCAGCTCCGGCCACCAGGGCGGCGGTGGCCACGAGCCCCGTCCGCACCACGACGTAGACGACGTTGTGCCGGGTGAACCCGAGGTCGAAGGCGTCGGGTCCGACGAGCTCGGACAGCACCAGCAGCCACTCGCTGGCGAGGAGCAGCAGGACTCCGATCAGGACGATGGCATTGAGGTCGGCCGTATGAGGCGGTCGTGCAGCAGTCATGCACGCACCGTAGCGCCTGGCGAAGAATCTGCACATCCCTCACTTCACGGCCGCGGATGTCGCTAGGGTCGAGATCATGGCGGAGGACAAGCGGTCCCTCGAGGTGGACCCGGGGATGATGGGCGCCGGAATTGCGATCGGCGTCGCGATCGGGATCGGCTTCGGGGTCGCGATGGACAACATCGGAGCCGGTGTGGCCATCGGCATCGGCATCGGAGTGGCGTTCGGCATCGCCTTCAACTCCGAGCAGCGGAGTCGGCGGCGCAGCGCTGCAGGCGGCGGCAGTGGTGACGGCGGCGCGACGTCTGCAGGGGCCGCGGGGTCGATGGGCTCCCGATCCGACGACGGGCCGAGCGGATCATCCGGCGGCGACGACTCCGGTTCGAGCGGAACCTCCACTGGTTCCGATGGCGGCGGCTCCGGCGGCGATGGCGGAGGCGGCGCCGGCAGCGCCTGAGTCGGGTCAGCCTCGCGACGCGCGCGCCCTCCACAGGAGCCACGCGAAGTAGGGCGTGCCGAGCACAGCGGTCGCGATGCCGGCCGGGATCTGGTCCGGTGCGAGCACGGTGCGTCCGATCGTGTCGGAGACCGACACGAGAGCCGCCCCGAGCAGCGCGGCGGTCGGCAGCATCCGCGCGGCGGAGCCGCCGGCGAGCATCCGGGCCGCGTGAGGGGCGATCAGCCCCACGAAGCCGATGACCCCGACGGATGCGGTGGCCGTCGCGGTGAGCACGACCGCTGCGGCGAGCAGCAGCAGACGGGTGCGGCCCAGACGGACCCCCAACAGCCGCGGTGTGTCGTCGTCGAGGCCGAGCAGGTCGAGGTCGCGCCGCATCGCCGCGAGTGCCGGGATCGCCGCCGCCACCACGACGGCCAGCGGCAGAACCGAGGCGAAGGTGCGGCCGTAGGTCGACCCCGACATCCAGGTGAGCGCCTTCGTCTCGTTCCACGGATCGGTGAGCACGATGAGGAGGGTGATGAGCGCGAGGGCGGCGTAGGAGACCGAGAAGCCGATCAGCACGAGCCGGTTCTGTCCCAGCCCTCCCCGCGCGGAGAGGCCGAACACGATCACGCCGGCCACGGTCGCTCCGATCAGGGCGGCAGCCGACACCAACCAGCCGTCGGCCATCGGCACGAGCGTCAGCAGCCCGATCGCCGCGAGCCCTGCGCCGCCCGTGACGCCGAGGATGCTCGGATCCGCGAGCGCGTTGCGGGTGACGCCCTGCACGATCGCGCCGGCCAGCGCCATCGCGGCGCCCGCGAGGAGTGCAGCGGCGACCCGCGGCATCCGGGTGCCCAGGATGTAGGAGACGGCGTCGCCCGCGCGGCCGGTGAGCCAGTTGGCGACATCTCCGAGGAGCAGTTTGGCGTCGCCGAGCAGCGCCGCCGCGACGACGGCGCCGGCCAGCACGACGACGAGCCCGACCACCGTCAGGGCGAAGGCGCGCCGCGAGCGCAGGCGGGCGAGCGACGATCCGGTCGAGGTGGAGCCCGAGTCGGTGAACCGCAGGGCGAGCACGATGAGGAACACCGCGCCGAGCACCGTCGTCACCACCCCGGTCGGCACCTCGACGCCCGCCTGCGCTCCGAACGCGATGCGCAGCAGCACGTCGGCGCCGAGCACGAGAGCGACGCCGACGAGGGCGGACAGCGGCAGCAGTGCGCGGTGCTTCTGCAGACCGCGGATGCGGCGGGCGAGCAGCCGCACGATGGCCGGCGCGCAGAGACCCACGAAGCCGATCGGGCCGGTGAGCGTCACCGCCGCGGCCGACAGCAGCACTGCGAGGACGACGACCAGAACGCGGGTACGCTGCGGGTCGATGCCGACGACGCGGGCCTGGTCGTCGCCGAGCGACAGGATGTCGAGGCGGCGGGCGAGCAGCAGCAGCGCCGCGAACGCCGCCGCGACGACGGGCGCTAGCTGCGCCGCGGCCGACATGCCGATCTGGGCGAGGGAGCCCTCGCCCCACTTGTAGAGCCCCTGGGTCTCCTGAGGGAAGAAGATCAGCAGCAGCCGCACGATCGCCATCAGGCCGATCGCGAGCGCCGACCCGGCGAGCACCAGACGGATGGGGCCGCCGCCTCCCGACGACAGCGCGAGCACCAGCACGGCGGCGATGAGCCCGCCGACGAACGCGACCGCCCCCGAGGCGAGCACCGGGATGGTGATGCCGAAGGCGGCCACTCCGACGATCGCGATGTGGGCGCCCGCGTTGACGGCGAGGGTGTCGGGGGAGGCGAGCGGGTTGCGGGTGACGGACTGCAGAGCAGCGCCCGCCGTCGCCAGCGCGACGCCGACGAGGACACCGGCCGCCAGTCTCGGCAGCCGCGACGCGACGAGCACGGCGCCGGCGTCATCCGTGCCCCGACCCTGCAGCAGGGCGAGCAGGTCGACGCCTCCCACGGCTGCGGTGCCCTGGGTGAGGTGCAGCGCCGCGACGGCGAGGAGCCCGGCGACGACCGCTCCCGCGAAGGCGGGGAGGCCCCAGCCGACGCGGGAGCGGACGATCGTCATCAGGCGGTCAGCGCCTCGACGACCGCCTCGGCGTAGTCCTGCATCGACGAGGGGCCGCCGAACATCCAGATGCCGTCGGGCAGGCGGTGCACCCGGTCCTGCTGCACGAAGGGCAGCGACTCCCACACGGCGTTGCCGGCGAGGGTCTCCGTGAAGTCCGCCTCGGCGCCGTTGGTGATGTAGAGGTAGTCGACCTCGCCGAGCGCGGTGAGCCCCTCCACGTCGGTGCTGGCGAGACCGTACGCCGCGTCGCCCTCGAGCTCCCAGGGGGTCGTGAGCCCCAGCTCCTCGTTGACGGCCGCGATGACGGAGCCGCTGACGAACGGGCGGATGCTGACCTGGTTGGAGGCGACCCATCCGTCGCTGAAGGCGACCGGAGCGCCGTCGTAGCCGGCCTCGGCCAGAGCCGCCTTGCCCTCCTCGAGCGCGGCCTCGAACTCGCCGATGACCGTCTCGGCCTCGTCCTCGGTGCCGGTCGCCTGGGCGATCAGCTCGACGTTCTCGTACATCTGCTCGAGCGGCCGAGCGGCGTCGGCGCTCGCCAGCACGAGCACCGGAGCGACCTCCTCGAGCTGCGCGACGGCGGTGTCCGGAAGGTCGGTCGTGGCGACGATGAGGTCGGGCTGCAGCCCGGCCACCGTCTCGACGCTCGGCTCGCCCCGGGTGCCGATGTCCTCGGGCTCTCCCTCGAGCGGCTCCGACTGCACCCAGGTGCTGTAGCCCTCGATGTCGGCGACGCCGACCGGGGCGACGCCCAGGGCGATCAGGTGCTCGACGACATTCCACTCGGTGCCGACGACGCGGGTGGCAGGACCGTCGAGCTCGATCGTCTCGCCCCGCGCATCCGTGATCGTAATGGCGTCTGCGGTGCTGCCGTCGACGTCGGCTGCGGGCTCGGTGGTGCCGCAGCCGCTCAGGAGCAGAGCGGTCGCCGCTGCGGTGGCGGCGAGGGCGGGGATGCGGGTCATAGTGCTGCGAGGGTCCTTTCGGGGCGGGAGTGGTGGCGGCCGATCGCGCGCGTGCGCAGGCCGCCGGTGAGAGGGTCGGCGTCGACATCGATGCGGATGCCGTAGACGGTCGACAGGAGCTCGGCGTCGAGCACCTCCCGCGGGTCGCCGGCCGCGACGATGCGGCCGGCCGAGAGCAGCACGAGCCGGTCGGCGACGGCCGCGGCCTGGTCGAGATCGTGCAGCACGACCCCGATCGTGACCCCGTGGTCGTCGGCGAGCTCGCGCACGAGATCGAGGATCTCGACCTGGTAGCGCAGGTCGAGGTAGGTGGTCGGCTCGTCGAGCAGCAGCACGCCGGTGTCCTGCGCGAGGCAGCTGGCGAGCCACACGCGCTGCAGCTGTCCGCCCGAGAGCTGGTCGATCGCGCGGTCGGCGAACTCCGCGACGCCGGTCACCTCCATCGCGTGCTGCACCGCGCGGGCGCCGTCGGCATCGGTGTTGCGGAAGCGGCCGCGGTACGGATGCCGGCCGAACTCGACGACGTCGTGCACGCTGATGCCGCTCGCGGCAGGGCGGGTCTGGGCGAGCAGGGTGACGGTGCGGGCGAAGTCGGACCGGCTGAGCGCGAGGGCGTCGGTGCCGTCGTCGAGGGTCACGCTGCCGAAGTCGGCGCGGTGCAGCCGGGAGAGTGTGCGCAGCAGGGTCGACTTGCCGCTGCCGTTCGGGCCGACGAGCGCCGTCACGCGGGCCGCGGGCAGGTCGAGGTCGGCGTCGTGCACCACGGTCGTCGAGCCGTAGCTGACGGTGAGGTCCGCCCCGGTGAGGCCGTGCGGTACGCGCTCTCGAGTCACGGGGGATCACGTTAGCTTAGGCAATCCTAAGTTGTCTAACTCCGGGTTTCGCGGGCGCTCCGCCTGCCGAGCCTGAGCATCCGTCCCGCTCGAAAAGAACGAGTCGGGAGTAGGTGCCGCTTGCCGGGCTTCGGGACGACATCTACTCCCGACTCGTTGTGGTTCGAGCAGGGTATTGGAGGCTCATGATGGGAGCATGACCCGCGGGGAAGCACTCGACCACGCCGATCCGCTGAGCGGGTACCTCGACCGGTTCGTCCCCTCCGAGGGGCTGGTCGCCTACCTCGACGGCAACTCCCTCGGGCGGCCGCTCGCCGCATCCGTCGACCGAGTGGCCGACTTCCTCGTGCGGGAGTGGGGTGGACGGCTCATCCGCGGCTGGGACGATGACTGGCTCGAGCTGCCCTTCGTGATCGGCGACGAGCTCGGGCGCGTGGCGCTCGGCGCCGCAGCCGGGCAGGTGTTCATCGGAGACTCGACCTCGGTGCTGCTGTACAAGCTCGCTCGGGCGGCGCTCGCCGCAAGCCCCGGACGCACGGAGATCGTGCTGTCGCGGCAGGACTTCCCGACCGACCGGTACGTGCTCGAGGGCATCGCGCACGACCTGGGCCTCTCGATCGTCTGGCTCGACGCGGAGGCCGAGGGCGGCGTCACCCCGGCCCAGCTCGCCGGCGCGGTCGGCCCGTCGACGGCGCTCGTCGTGCTCAGTCACGTCGCCTACCGCTCCGCGTACATCGCGGAGGGCGCGGAGCTCACCCGCATCGCCCACGACGCGGGAGCGTTCATCCTGTGGGACCTCTCCCATTCGGCCGGTGCGGTGCCCGTCGACCTCGACGCCTGGGGCGCCAACCTCGCCGTCGGATGCGGCTACAAGTACCTCAACGGCGGTCCCGGTGCTCCTGCCTTCGCTTACGTGCGCCGCGACCTGCAGAGCGAGCTGCGCCAGCCGATCCAAGGCTGGCTGGGCAGTCGCGCGCCGTTCGAGATGGGCGAGGGGTACGAGCCGGCCGACGGCATCCGCCGCTTCCAGACCGGCACACCGCCCATCGTCGGCATGCTCGCCATGCGCGACATGATCGCCCTGCTCGATGAGGCGGGCACGGATGCGGTGCGCGCGAAATCCGAGCAGCTCACGGCGTTCGCGATCGAGCTCACCGACGAGCTACTGCCCGAGGCGCGGCTCGCGTCGCCGCGGGACCCGGAGCGGCGGGGGAGCCATGTCACGCTCGACCATCCGGGATTCGCCGAGATCGTGCCGCGGCTGTGGCGGGAGGGCGTCATCCCAGACTCCCGGCGGCCGGACGGCATCCGTCTGGGGCTCTCTCCGCTGTCGACCTCGTTCGCGGAGGTGCAGCGCGGAGTCGAGGCGATCGCGCGCCTGCTCGGCTAGTACTGCGCCATAAGTGTTGACTTATATGAATCGCGGCTAATACCATCGTTCCCGTGCACGCATTCGACGTCCTCGGGGATCCGGTCCGCCGGCGCCTGCTCGAACTGCTCGCCGACGGCGACCGCAGCGCGGGAGAGCTCACCGAAGAGGTCGTGCGCGAGTTCGGCATCACCCAGTCGGCCGTCTCGCAGCATCTCAAGGTGCTGCGCGAAAACGGCTTCGCCTCGTCGAGGGCCGAAGGCCCGCGGCGCCTCTACTCCTTCGAGACCGAGGGGATGCGGCAGGTGGACGACTGGATGGCGCCGTTCCGCCGGTTCTGGACGCAGCGCCTCTCCGCTCTGGAGACGGAGATCGCACGGGGGAAGGGCGAGCGGCGGCGACAGCAGGAAGCACCCGACGAGAAGAAGGACGACGATGACTGACTATCAGGCGGAAGCCGACCGGCTGCGGCAGAACCTGCAGCGCAGCGTGACCCTCGACAAGAAGGAGGCGGCGGCCGCGACGGTGCTCACCATCAGCCACGTCTACCGCACCGACGTCGACGACCTCTGGAACGCGATCGTCGACAAGGATCGCCTCGCCCGCTGGTTCGGCAAGGTGACGGGCGACTTCCACGTCGGCGGCAGCTACTCTGTCGAGAACAACGCGAGCGGGGTCATCCGCACCTGTGAGGCGCCGCGCGAGTTCACCGCGTCGTGGGACTTCGGCGGCGGCACGACGGACCTGCGGGTGACCCTCACCCCCGAAGGTGACTCCACCCGACTCACGCTCGAGCACTCGGGCGACGTTCCCTACGAGTTCTACGACCAGTTCGGGCCCGGCGCCACCGGCGTCGGCTGGGAGGGCGGCCTGCTCGGGCTCGCGGTCTACCTCGCCTTCGGCACGGACGTGCCGCTCGAGACGACCGGCTGGGGCATGACGGATGCCGGCGTCGCCTTCATCAAGGAATCGGCGGACGGGTGGGCGGACGCGGCGATCGCGGCCGGCGAGTCCGAGGGGGCTGCTCGCGCGGCGGCCGCCCGCACCGCCGCGTTCTTCTCGGGGACCGCGGAGGGCTGACGACCAGAGGTCAGCGGTGGGACGCCGCCGCGATGCCGCGCGCCGCCCAGGCGATGCCGACGCCGACGAGCAGCGCCAGCGGAGTCACCACGAGTTCGGCCATCGCGCTCTCGATGCCGGCCAGGGCGAAGCCGAAGGGCACGAACCCGACCAGCAGGGTGGCAAGCAGCAGGAGGAAGCTGATCGCTGGCCGGCCGCGCACGATCAGCCAGCCCGCGGTCGCCAGCAGCACGGCGAAGAAGGCGGGGTGCAGCACGATGCTCATGGCCGGCGGGCCCGAGAGGCCGCCCGTGAGCCGCAGCGCGATCAGTACAGCGAAGACGATGCCGCCGATCACGACGATGCCTGCGGCGAGCAGCCGCCGACCGGTCGAGGTGGGAGCGAGCAGGAAGCCGATCGCCAGCACGGCGACTGCGAACACGTATCGGAGAAGGAGGAGCACCGCGAACAGCTCGGGCGCGCCGCCGAAGGCCATCGCCTGCACGAACTGCCCGATGCTCGCCGTCGACAGCAGGTAGCCACCCAGCACGGTCGCGGTGACGGTGATGCCGTAGCGCACGCCGTCCGAGTAGGCGAGCGCGGGCCGGGAGGGCTGCTCGGGGTAAGCCTGCTGCACGTACGGCTCGGTCTGAGGCAACGTCATGTGAGTCACCCTAGCGGCACGGGACCGCGCTACCGTGTGCGCATGCCTGCCCTGCACACACGGATGGTGGCGCGCGACTCCAGCGAGGCGCACCGCAGCGCGACCCCGCTGGAGCTGTTCTTCGACCTGACGTTCGTCGTCGCCATCGCCCAGCTCGTGCAGGCGACGGTGCATGCCTTCGCCGAGGACCACGCGGCGGAGGCGCTGCCCTCGTTCCTCATGGTGTTCTTCGCCATCTGGTGGGCGTGGATGAACTTCACCTGGCTCGCGTCGTCGTGGGACACCGACGACGTGCTGTGGCGCGTCACCGCGTTCGTGCAGATGGCGGGCGTGCTCGTCATCGCGGCGGGCATCTCGTTGGCCTTCGACGAGGGCGACTTCACCGCGGTCGTCATCGGCTACCTGGTCATGCGCATCGGGCTCGTGGCGCAGCTGCTGCGTGCCTGGCGCGAAGACCCGAACACGGGCACCCTCGCGCTGCGGTGGGCGGTCGCGATCTCGGTCGTGCAGGTGGCGTGGCTGTTCCGCAACCTGGTGCCCGAGCCGTTCCTGATCCTCAGCTTCGTCGTCCTCGCACTTGCGGAGCTCGCGGTGCCGTGGTGGGCGGAGCGGGGGCGCGCCATGCTGCCGTGGCATCCGCACCACATCGCGGAGCGGTACGGGCTCTTCACGATCATCCTGCTCGGGGAGAGCGTGCTGGCCGCGACGATCGGGGTGCAGGCGGCGCTGTCGGCGGCGGGGGTCAGCACGCCGCTCGTCGTCGTCGCCGCGGCGGGTCTGGCGCTGATCTTCGCCCTGTGGTGGCTCTACTTCAAGGAGCCCGCGGGTGAAGGGCTGGAGAACAGGCGGGAACGCGCCTATTGGTGGGGCTACGGTCACTACCTCGTCTTCGCGGCGCTCGCCGCGGTCGGCGCAGGGCTCGAGCTCGCCATCGAGTCGGTCTATCACGACATCGCAGCGAGCGATCTGCTCGTCGCCTACACGCTCGCCGTGCCGCTGGCGGTCTTCCTGCTCTTGCTCTGGGTACTGCACGCTCCGCTCGTCGACGATGTGGTCATCCCTCCCTTCGCGAGCATCGCTGCCGTCGCCGTTGTGCTCGCGCTGCCTCTCGGGATTGGCGTGCTCGGCGTCGTGGGAGTGGTGGTCGGATGCGCGCTGGCGGTGATCGGACTGCTCGCGGTCACCCTCGTGCGGGCGGCTCGGAGTCACCCGGCCGCGATTCACTGACCGTTCACACCCGCGGAACGGGCGGGGCCGGGACGGCCTGACAGACTGATCGGGTGGCGTACGACCCGTCGTTCCTCGGCCTGACCGTTCCGCTTCCTACTCACCCCAGCGTCGAGTTGGTGCTGCTCGATTACGAGCACTTCAGCGTCGCCCAGAACACCGACCGACGCCTCGCCGCGGTGACCGCTGTCAACATCGACGGAGAGCAACTCGTCGACCTCGAGCGAGGCGACGACTGGCACCTCGACGATCGCCTCCCCGAGGAGCATCAGGCAGGCCCGGACCTCTACGCCCGCAACGACCTCGACCGCGGCCACCTCGTCCGTCGACGCGACCCGGTGTGGGGGGATGCCGCAACAGCGAAGCGGGCGAACTACGACTCCTTCGCCTACACGAACGCGGCGCCGCAGGCGTCGGCGTTCAACCAGTCGAAGGAGCTGTGGCTGGGAGTCGAGGACTACGTGCTCGAGCACGCCCGCGCGACGGGTCGGCGCCTGTCGGTGTTCAGCGGCCCCGTCTTCGAGGAAGACGACGAGCTCTACCGCGGAGTGCGCATCCCGCGCCGTTTCTTCAAGATCGCAGCCTGGAACGGTGAAGGCGAACTCGCCTGCACCGGCTACCTGCTCGATCAGTCCGCCGTGCTGCGCACCGCCGTGGTCGAGCGGCCGGAGCTCGGACCGTTCCGCACCTTCCAGCTGCCCGTCGCGGATGTCGCGGAGCTCACCGGACTCGACCTCGGGCCGCTGCCCGGGGCCGACCGGTACGCGCCGCCCTCAGCGCTGCCGGGAGAGCCGCGCTGGCTCGAACTCGACTCGCTCGCGCGGATCTCGCTCTAGCTCGCGAGGCGCTCGATGTCGTAGCGGAGCTCGATCACCGGCTCGGGGTCCTCGCCGAACCAGTGGCCGTTGTCGCACTCCCACATCGCGGTCGTGACGAGCACGAGTCGCTCGCCGCAGTCGTCGCAGTTCATGTCGTCCTCCTTCCGTCTCCTCCAGGGTGCGCCTGTCTGACGTGAGAGACGGTACGACAGGCCGACGACATCCGATCGCGGCTTCAGCCCAGCACGCCGCCGCTAGCATCGGCGGGATGCGCACTGCCCTGCTCCGCTGGATCGACGACGGCCACCTCGGCGCCGCCTATGGCGTGCACGTGCTCGAGGAGACCGACGAGCGCGTCGCCGTGTGGCAGCCCACCGGCACTCTCGGGCGGAAACCGGGCGGCATCCGCTCGGGGCCGCGGTCGCGCAACCTGCTCGCCTCGGACTGGGATGGCGGCTACGTCGATCATCGCTGGGACGGCGACGGGGTGCTGCGGGTGCACGTTCCCGGGCAGCGCTGGTCGACCTGGCGCTGGATGACGTCGCGCGGCTGGTCGCCCTCCTGGTACGTCAACCTCGAACGGCCGTGGCGGCGCACGCCGCTCGGGTTCGAGAGCACCGACTGGATCCTCGACCTGCTGATCGACGCGGATGGTGCGGTGCAGGTGAAAGACGCGGACGAGTTCGAGTGGGCCAGGGAGGTCGGCCGGCTCACCGAGCAGCAGCTGACGGATGCCGCGCAGGCCGCGGACGAGGCCCGCGCGGCGATCGAGGCGCGGGCGTTCCCATTCGGGGCGGACTGGTCGCGCTGGAGCGACCTCCCCGCGGAGCCGGTCCCGCTGCCCGACGGCTGGGACCGCATCCCCGTCTGAGAAGTTCTTGGCCCTCGTGTCGATTCCGCCTTTCCCCGTTCGACCTGGGGGTGAGAGGGTCGGAAGGGCTCTCCGGACCGAAGGGAAACACCATCATGGCCAAGTACATGCTCATCATGCGCAGCACCGACGCCCCCTCGGAGTTCGAGGGCAAGAGCTTCGACGAGATCCTCGAGGCGGTCGGCCGCTTCAACGAGGAGCTCATCCGCGCGGGCGTGCTCGTCGCCGCCGAGGGGCTCGAGGACCCGGCGGAGGGTGTCGTGGTCGACTTCACCGGCGAGGCGCCGGTCGTCACCGACGGCCCGTACGGCGAGACGAAGGAGCTGTTCAGCGGCTTCTACCTCATCGAGGTCGCCTCGAAGGAGGAAGCCGTCGAGTGGGCCAAGCGGATGCCGCTCTCCGGCGGCACCAAGACCGAGATCCGACGCGTGCCGACGATCGACGAGTTCCCGCAGGACAACGAGTGGATCCAGAAGGAGCGGGCCTGGCGCGAGGCCAACGGCCAGCTGTGAGCGAGGCGAGGCGCGCCGTCGAGGCGGTGTGGCGGATGGAGTCCGCCCGCATCGTCGGCGCGCTCGCCCGCTACACGCGTGACTTCGCCCTCGCCGAGGACGTCGCGCAGGAGGCGCTCGCCGAAGCCCTCGTCGGCTGGGAGACCGCGGGCATCCCCGACGACCGGGTTGCCTGGCTGCTGTCGGTCGGCAGGCGCCGCGCGATCGACGCCTTCCGCCGTCGCGGCGCGCGGGACGAGCGCTACGCCCTCCTCGCGCGAGACCTCGATGAGGCGACCCCTGGTGCGGACGACCTGTTCGATCCCGATCGGATCGACGACGACGTGCTCGCCCTCGTCTTCACTGCGTGCCATCCCGTGCTCTCCCGGGAGGCGCGGATCGCGCTCACCCTGCGCGTGGTCGCCGGTCTCACGAGCGACGAGATCGCCAAGGCGTTCCTCGTGCCGACGGCGACCGTGCAGGCGCGCATCACCCGAGCCAAGAAGACCCTCGCGGCGGCTCAGGTGCCCTTCGAGGTGCCGGATCGGGCTCAGCGCGCCGAGCGTCTGAACTCGGTGCTGAGCGTGATCTACCTGATCTTCACCGAGGGCTCGTCGGCGACCGGCGGCGACGCCTGGATCAGGTTCGACCTCGCCCGCGAGGCCGTGCGGCTGGCCCGACTGCTGGTGCGGCTGGCACCGGAGTCGGAGGTGTTCGCACTGCTCGCCCTGCTCGAGCT
Organism: Microbacteriaceae bacterium; assembly: GCA_031177985.1. Classification (GTDB taxonomy): domain Bacteria; phylum Actinomycetota; class Actinomycetes; order Actinomycetales; family Microbacteriaceae; genus JAPSJW01. The sequence goes on from JAPSJW010000001.1 coordinate 403,910, forward strand.
CACGGCCGCGCGGTTCCCGGCGCGACTGGATGCCGAGGGTCGGCCGGTGCTCCTCGAGGATCAGGACCGTCGCCGTTGGGACCACTCCGCGATCCGACGCGGCCGCGCCGCGCTCGAGCGCGCCGCATCCGTCGGTCGTGGCTTAGGGCCCTACGGACTGCAGGCCTCCATCGCGGAGTGCCATGCCGTCGCACTCTCGGTCGGCGAGACCGACTGGGGCCGCATCGTCGTGCTGTACGAGGCGCTCGGCCGGATCGCCCCGTCGCCCGTGGTCGAACTCAACCGCGCGGTCGCCGTGGCGATGGCGACCGGACCCGCCTCCGCGCTTCCCCTCGTCGACGAGCTCGAGGCAGGCGGGGCGCTCGCCGGCTCGCACCTGCTTCCGGCGGTGCGTGCCGAGCTGCTGGCTCGATCCGGCAGGCATGCGGAGGCTCGGGAGTGGTTCGTGCGCGCGGCCGAGCTGTGCGGCAACGCTGCTGAGCGGGCGGTGCTTCTCGGGAAGGCGGATGCGGCGACTGCCGGTTGAGCGGGGCAGGGGCGTACGGAACCGGGCAGCTCAGACGCGCTCAGTGTTCAGCCCTCGAGCGGCTCCGGCTGCATGAGCGTCGGCACGGCGATGCGGTTCCAGAGGTTGATCATGCCGATCGCGAGCACCAGGTCACTCAGCTCCTTCTCGGCGAACGCGTCGGACGCGCGAGCCCAGAGGTCGTCGTCGACGCCGCCGGCGATGCGGGTGATGGCCTCCGTGAGCTCCAATGCGATCCGTTCCCGGGAGGAGAAGAACTCCGAGTGGTGCCACGCGGCCACCGCGAAGATCTTGCGCAGCGGCACACCGTGCGTCTGCAGATCGCTCGTGTGCAGGTCGACGCAGTAGTTGCAGCCGTTCAGCTGAGAAGCACGAAGGCTGATGAGGTCCTTGAGCGCAGGGTCGACGTTGTCGTCGATGTAGGCGGAGAGCGCGGCAGCGCGTCGGTATCCCGCAGGGCTCGTCTGGGCGATGGGCGTGCGTGTCATGGCTCCATGCTCGACGACGAAGCGGCCCGGGGTGGAGAACCATTTCGCGGCAGCTTCGATGGGCCAATCCGTCCTGCTACGGTCGCCGTCGTGGACCTGCACATCGTGCTCGACGGCACGGCGCCTCGCGTCGCAGCCATCTACCGCCGACTCGCGGACGCGATCGCGGAAGGGGTGCTGCGACCCGGAACCCGACTCCCCGCCACCCGACGTCTGGCCCAGGACCTCGGGGTCTCGCGAAACACGGTCGCGGCGGCGTACGACCGGCTGCTCGCCGAAGGGCTCGTGGAGTCGCGGGTCGGAGCGGGCACCTTCGTCGCGGCGATCGAACGCCGTCTCCGCGCCCCGAGCTCTCGGGGCGGGGGTGCGCTCGTTCCGAGCCCGGCCGTCCGGCGGCTGCTCGTCGAGCTCGCTCCGGAGGTGTCGGCGCAGGCGCGACCTCCTGCGCGCTACGACTTCGCCGTCGGGCTGCCCGATCCCAGGTTCTTCCCGCGTGACGAGTGGCGGCGGGAGCTCGCCCACCGGCTCAGGCCGACGGCCGTGCTTGAAACGCACTATGGCGATCCCGCCGGATCAGCGGCGCTCCGTGCCGCGATCGCGCGCCATATCGCGGTGACGAGAGCCGTGCGGGTGCCGCCGGACGACATCGTCGTGACGCATGGAGCCCAGCACGGGATCTCGCTCGTGGCGCGGGCACTGCTCGCTCCCGGGGACGTCGTGGCGATGGAAGACCCGGGCTACCCGCCTATCCGGGCACTCTTCGCCAGCCTCGGAGCGCGGGTGGTCCCCGTGCCGGTGGACGAGCAGGGCATCCGCGTGGACCGACTTCCGGCACGGGCGGCGATCGTCTACACGACACCTTCCCATCAGTTCCCGCTCGGTATGCCGATGTCCTCCTCGCGCCGACAGGAGCTGCTGGAGTGGGCGGACCGGCGTCGAGCGGCAGTGATCGAAGACGATTACGACAGCGAGTTCCGCTTCGGCGCACGGCCGCTGGATTCGCTGCACAGCCTCGACCGTTCGGGGCGCGTCGTGTACGTCGGCACCTTCTCGAAGTCGCTGCTGCCGAGCCTTCGCCTGGGGTTCGTGGTCACCCCGCCGTCGCTGGCCGATGGCGTGCGTCTCATCCGCCGAGTGTCGGACTGGAGCGCCGACCCCCTCCCTCAGGAAGCGCTCGCGGCGATCCTCGACTCCGGGGTCTTCGCCACCGCCGTGCGACGTGCTCGACGCGCGTATGAGCGCAGGCACGCCGCGCTTCACGCAGCGCTCACCCGTGAGCTGCCGCACGAGCTCGTGACGGTGCCCTCGCACGCCGGACTGCACCTCGCCGCCCATCTCCGCCCTCAGGCACCGCGATCAGCGGCGCGTGTCGTCGAACGCGCACACGAGCTGGGCGTGCGGGTCCGCTCGATCGACGAGTTCTACGCCGGACGGCCGTCGACCACCGGGCTGGTGCTGGGGTTCGGCCGGGTCGACGAGTCGGACATCGATCCGGGCGTCCGGCTGCTCGCCCAGGCAGTGCGCGGCTGACGGCCCCCTGCCTCAGAGGAACGGGTGCACGAGCTCCCGATAGCGCTCGACGGTGATGCGCACGGCTGCGGCCGGGTCGGTGTCCCAGACCTGTTGGTTGAAGATCTCGACCTCGACGTCGCCCTCGTACCCGGCGGCCGCGACCGCGCGTGTGATGCGCTCGAAGTCCACGTGCCCGTCGCCGGGGTACCCGCGGGAGAGCAGCGGGTCGGCCGCGATCGGCAGGTTCCAGTCGCACACCTGGTAGCTCGCGATGCGTCCCGCGGCTCCGGCGCGGGCGATCTGCTGCTCGACGGCGGGATCCCAGAACACGTGGAAGGTGTCGACGACGACGCCGACCGCCTCGGCCGGGAACGGCTCCGCGAGGTCGAGCGCCTGCCCGAGCGTCGACACGACGGCCCGGTCGGCGACGTACATCGGATGCAGCGGCTCGATCGCCAGCGTCACGCCAGCGGCCAGGGCGTCGTCGACGAGCTCGGCGAGGGCGTCGCCCACGCGCGCCCGAGCACCGGCGAGGTCACGTGACCCCTCGGGAAGCCCGCCGGCGACCAGCACCAGCGCGGGCGCCCCGAGGGTCGCGGTCTCCTCGATCGCGCGGCGGTTCTCGTCGATCGCGGCCCGCCGGGCCGGGCCTTCGGGGACGGTGAAGAACCCGCCGCGGCAGAGGCTCGAGACGCGCAGCCCCGACTCCCGCACGAGCCGAGCGGACGCGGCGAGGCCGAACTCGGCCACCGGCTCGCGCCAGAGTCCGATCGAGGCGAGGCCGGCATCCGCCACAGTGCGCACGGCGTCGGGCAGGGAGGCGTGCTTGATCGTCGCCTGATTGATCGAGAAGCGCGTGTCGGTCGCCGCCACTTCGCGCCCCTCGGACGCGCGGGTCTCGAGCGTCATGCGTGCACCCCGTTCACGGCGAGGAAGGAGCGCCAGCGCGCGGCGGCGAGTTCCGGCCGCTCGAGCGCCCCGGCGTCGTTCGCCAGGCGGACGATCTCGCTGAGGTGCGGCAGGCTCCTGCCGGAGTGCAGCCCGCCGACCATCTGGAATGCCGGCTGGTGCCCGTTGAGCCAGGAGAGGAACGCGACCCCGGTCTTGTAGTACTGCGTCGGCGCCGCGAAGATCTGTCGCGCGAGCGTCTCGGTGGGGGAGAGGATGCGACGGTACTCGTCGACGTCGTCCCGGTCGAGCGCCTGGATCGCCGCGGAGGCGTTCGGCGCGACAGCGGCGAAGGCGCCGAGCAGCGCGTCGGAGTAGCTGCCGCCGGCGCCCTCGATCAGCGACACGTAGTTGAAGTCGTCGCCGGTGAAGAGAGTCGCCCCTTCGGGCAGGCGCGAGCGCACCGCGATCTCGTAGTCGGCGTTCAGCAGCGACATCTTGATGCCGCGCACCTTCGCGAGGTTCTCCTCGATGACCCGCACCACCACATCCGTCGCCTCGCCGACGTCGGACGAACCCCAGTAGCCGGCGAGGTTGCGGTCGAACGCCTCGCCCAGCCAGTGCAGGATGACCGGCGCTGTCGTCCGGGACAGCACCTCGCGATACACCCGCTCGTAGTCCGCGGGGGTCTGCGCGGCACGCGCGAGGTGGCGGGACGCCATGAGCACGACGCCCGCGCCCGCCTCCTCGGCGACCTCCAGTTGGAGGAGGTAGGCCGCGACGACCTCCTCCAGGGAGATCACCTCGTCCGACACGTGATCGGTGTTCACGCCCACCACAAGCGCTCCACCGGCACTCCGCGCCGCCGATCCATGACCGGCACTCCGTGCCTCAGCGGCGCTTCTGCGGATGAGTTCGGCCGTCGCGGCCCAGTCGAGGCCCATGTTCCTCTGGGCGGTGTCCATCGCATCCGCGACGCCGAGACCCCACGACCACACGTGGTGGCGGAAGGCGAGCGTCGCGTCCCAGTCGACATCGGCCGGATGTCCTGGCACGTTCTCCGCGGTGGTGCGGGGAACGACGTGGGCGGCGGCGTACGCCACGCGGGAGCGCAGCGGTGACGTGGGCTTGCGGAAGTCGGGGGATGCCGCGAGCGGCACCGTCTGCACGGCGCCCTCGGCGGTCAGCAGCTGGAGTTGCGTCACAGCGTCACCGGTGGCAGCTCGATGCGGCGCCCCTCGGCCGAGCTGCGGAGGCCCTCCTCGCTGAGGCGGACTCCGCGGGCGCCCGCGAGCAGGTCGTACTCGTAGGGGCCGCCCTCGACGACGTGACGCAGGAACTCCTCCCACTGCGTCTTGAAGCCGTTCTCGAAGACGTCGTTCGTCGGGATCTCCTGCCAGTCCGCGAGGTAGTCGTGCGTCTCGGGCAGGTCGGGGTTCCAGACCGGCTTCGGGGTCGCCACGCGAGGCTGGATCTCGCAGCCGAAGAGACCCACGACCGCGGAGCCGAGCGTGCCGTCTACCTGGAACTCGACGAGCTCCTTGCGGTGCACGCGCACGGCCCAGCTGGAATTGAGCTGCACCACCGCCCCGCCCTCCAGCTCGAAGATGCCGTACGCCGCGTCATCCGCTGTCGCCGCGTACTCATGGCCCTGCTCGTCGACGCGGGTCGGGATGTGCGTGGCCGCCTTCGCGTACACGGTCTCGATGCGCCCGAAGAGGTTCTCGATGACGTAGTTCCAGTGGGCGAACATGTCGGAGACGATGCCGCCGCCGTCCTCGGCGCGGTAGTTCCAGCTGGGGCGCTGGGCGGCCTGCCAGTCTCCCTCGAAGACCCAGTAGCCGAACTCGCCGCGCACGCTGAGGATGCGGCCGAAGAACCCGGAGTCGATGAGGCGCTTCAGCTTCTGCAGGCCCGGGAGGTAGAGCTTGTCGTGCACCACGCCGTTCTTGACGCCCGCCTCGCGGGCGAGGCGGGCGAGCTCGAGCGCGTCGTCGAAGCTCTCGGCGGTCGGCTTCTCGGTGTAGATGTGCTTGCCGGCGGCGATCGCCTTGCGGATCGCGGCGACGCGCGCCTTCGTGACGAGGAAGTCGGAGTAGATGGGGAAGTCGGGGTTCGCGAGCGCCTCGTCGAGGTTCGAGGTGTAGTGCGTTAGGCCGTGCCTCTCGGCCAGCTCCTGCAGCTTCGTCTCGCTGCGGCCGACGAGCATCGGCTCGACCTGCAGACGCGAGCCGTCGGAGAGCAGCACGCCGCCCTGCTCGCGGATCGCGAGGATCGAGCGGAGCAGGTGCTGCCGGTAGCCCATGCGCCCCGAGACGCCGTTCATGATGATGCCGATGGACTGGGGCACTGACCTCTCCTATGAGTTCCTGCGCGGGAGCGCGTTGGGTATCGAAGATACGGGAAAGCGCATTCCCATGCAAGCGTCCGTCGCCGTCGCGAGGCAGGCCTCAGGGGGAATGGCCCGGAGTCAGTTCTGCTGCGACAATCGCCACACCTGGGGCGTCTCGAGGGACCCTCCGGGTGGGAACGTCTCGAAGTGATCGACGAAGCGCCCGATGCGGGTCTGCCATCGGAGATTCGCGGGGTCGTCGTCGAGCGCTGCCATGGCGGCGGCGAAGTCGTCGCACTCGACGAGATGGAAGAGGTTCCGACCGCTGCGCCAGATCGTCCAGTCGTGGATGCCCACCCTCGCGAAGCTCGCCGCGAGGTCGTCGGGGATGCGCGAGTGCGCGTCCTCATAGTCCCGCTCCGCGCCCTCGCGCAGAACGGAGTGCAGTGCGATGCGCATCGATCTCCTTCCGAGCCTATAGGAAATAGTAATAAGGTGGCGTGACGATCGGGAGGGTCAGAATGCGGTTGATGCGACTTGGGGCTCCGGGCCGGGAGTTCCCGGTGGCGACGGACGGCGTCGGCGTCTGGGATCTCCGTCCCCTGACCGACGACATCCACGGCCGTTTCCTCGCGGACGATGGCGTGGAGCGTGCGCAGCAAGCATTGGCGGCCGGGCGGCTGCCCAGGCTGGAGGACCCGGCAGACGGCACCGGCCTGCGAGTGGGGGCGCCGATAGCGCGGCCTGCGGCGGTCATCTGCATCGGGATGAACTACGCGGCTCATGCTCGCGAGTCGGGTTCGGAGCCGCCGGAGGACGTCGTCGTCTTCTACAAGCACCCGAACACCGTCGTCGGCCCCTTCGACGACATCCTGCTTCCGCCCGGTTCCACGACCACCGACTGGGAGGTCGAGCTCGGCGTCGTGATCGGGCGTCGAGCCCGCTACCTGTCGTCCCGGGAGGCGGCGCTCGACTGCGTGGCAGGATTCGTGCTCAGCGACGACGTATCCGAGCGCGAACACCAGCTGCAGCGTTCGGGCGGCCAATGGAGCAAGGGCAAGAGCTTCGAGACGTTCAACCCCGTCGGCCCGTGGCTGGTGCCGCGCGACGAGCTCGGCGACGGGTCGGGCCTGCGACTGACCTCGCGGGTGAACGGCGAGGTGCGCCAGGACTCCACGACAGACGACCTGGTCTTCGACGTGTCCGAGATCGTCTATCGACTCAGCCGGTTCATGGTGCTCGAGCCGGGCGATCTCATCAACACGGGGACCCCGGCCGGGGTCGCGCTGTCAGGCCGTTTTCCGTACCTCGACGCGGGCGATGTCGTCGAGCTGGAGATCGGCGGCCTGGGGGCTCAGCGGTCGAACGTTCGCCGTGCACAGACCGAGGATGCACGATGAGGGACTTCGAGGGACTCGTCGCGGCGGTGACCGGGGGTGCCTCCGGCTTGGGGCACGCGATCGCCGAGGAGCTCGAGCGGCGCGGCGCGCGTGTGTACTGCCTCGACCTCGCCGCGGATGCTGTCGACCTCCCGCTCATCGGCGTGCGCTGCGACATCTCCGATGACGCGAGCGTCGCAGACGCCATCGCCGCCGTCACGGCAGACGCCGGCCGCCTCGACGTGCTGGTGGTCAATGCCGGAATCGGCGCTCAGGGCGATGTCGAAGCGAACGACGACGACGAGTGGCGGCGGGTGCTCGACGTGAACGTGATCGGCTCAGCGCGCACCGTGCGACACGCGCTGCCCCATCTGCGCGAGTCCGATGCGGCCGCCATCGTGTTCACGACGTCGATCGCCGCATCCGCCGGCCTCCCGCAGCGCGTGCTGTACTCCGCCTCAAAGGGGGCCGTCTCAGCCATGGCCCTCGCGATCGCGACGGACTGTCTGCCTCTCGGCATCCGGGTCAACGCGGTCGCGCCCGGCACGGCCGACACGCCCTGGGTCGGCCGGCTGCTCGACGGGGCGACCGACCCGGAAGCGGAGCGGGCCGCGCTGGAGGCGCGCCAGCCGAGTGGTCGGCTCGTCGCCCCCGAAGAGGTCGCCGACGCGGTCGCCTATCTGGCCTCGCCGCGGTCCGGCAGCACGAACGGGGTCATCCTGCCGGTCGACGGCGGTATGTACTCGCTGCGACCCAGGCGCTAGAGGGCAGGGACCCGGCGGTCACCAGACCGTTCATCGGCCCCCGGTGTAGCGATGCATGGAGATGCTCTCCGCCAGCATCTCCATGCCGGCTCCGGGCGCGAGAGGCGCCTGGTACGCGCCGCCCGTCACCTCCACCGGGCTGACGAAGTGCTCATGCAGGTGCTTCGTGTACTCGATCATGCGTCCCTCCCGGGTTCCCGACACCGCGACGAAGTCGAACATCGCGAGGTGCTGCACTGCCTCGCACAGTCCGACTCCGCCGGCATGCGGGCAGACCGGCACGCCAAACTCCGCGGCGAGCAGCAGGATCGCCAAGTTCTCGTTGACTCCCGCGACGCGCGTGGCGTCGATCTGCACGATGTCCGCGGCGCCGGCCTGCAGCAGCTGCTTGAACAGGACGCGATTCATGCCGTGCTCACCGGTAGCGACCGGAACCGGGTGGACTCCACGGGCGATCGCCGCGTGAGCCAGCACGTCGTCGGGGCTGGTCGGCTCTTCGATCCAGGCGAGATCGAATTCGGAGAGCGCCTTCACCCAGTCGATCGCCTCCTGACGGTCCCACCGCTGGTTCGCGTCGATGGCGATGCGGATGTCCGGGCCCACGGCGGCGCGGGCCAGACGCAGGCGGCGGATGTCGTCACCGAGGTCGTCGCCCACCTTCAGCTTGATCTGTCGGAAGCCGTCGCCTACGGCTTCCTCGGCGAGCCGCACGAGCTTCTCGTCCGAGTATCCGAGCCAGCCGGGCGTCGTCGTGTAGGCGGGGTACCCCTCGGCGAGGAGCAGCGCCTCGCGCTCCGCTCGCCCGTCCTCAGCGCGCCGCAGGATCTCGAGCGCTCGCGCGGGCGTGAGGGCATCGGTCAGGTAGCGGAAGTCGATCAGGTCGACGATCTGCTCGGGGCTCATCCGAGCCAGCAGCTGCCAGAGCGGAAGCCCGGCCCGCTTGGCCGCGAGATCCCAGAACGCGTTGACCACGGCGCCGATCGCCATGTGCATGACGCCCTTCTCGGGTCCCAGCCAGCGCAGCTGCGAGTCGTGCACGAGCCGACGCCAGAGACCGCCGAGGTCGGCGATCGTGGCCTCGACGGGCGCTCCGACCACAGCCGAGGCGAGGGCGTCGATCGCGGCCACCTGCACGTCGTTGCCCCGTCCGATGGTGAACACGAAGGCGTGCCCCTCGAGGCCGTCGCCCGCATCCGTGGTGATCCGGAGGTAGGCGGCGGAGTAGTCGGGGTCGGGATTCATCGCGTCCGAGCCGTCCAGCGTGAGCGACGTCGGGAAACGCACGTCGACGGTCTCGAATCCGGTCACGATGCTCATTGCTGCTCCTCGATGTAGCACTACGACCCCAACCCTATGTCCTATAGGATTTGTTGAGGAGAGGATGTCTTCGTGGCGATGTTCCAGGAACACCCGGCCAGGCCTGCGGGCTACGCCCGGTTCGAGCGCGAGGTGCCCCAGTGGTTCACCGACGCCAAGCTCGGGATCTTCGTGCACTGGGGGCCGTACTCAGTGCCGGCCTGGGCCGAGCCGATCGGCGAACTGGGGACGATCGAGAAGAAGCACTGGTTCGCGCACAACCCCTACGCCGAGTGGTACGCGAACACGATCCGCATTCCCGGCAGCCCCGCGGCCGAGCATCACCTCGCCACCTACGACGGCGCCCCCTACGACGACTTCCTCGACCGCTGGAGGGCCGAGCGGTTCGATGCTGACCAGTTGATGGCGCTCGTGAGGCGAACGGGCGCGCGCTACTTCGTGCCGACGACGAAGCATCACGACGGCGTGACGCTGTGGGACGCTCCCGCGACGGGCGACCGCAACACCGTCGCGCGGGGGCCACGACGCGACCTGGTCGCAGAGTTCGCCGACGCTGCACGCAGGTCAGGGCTGCGGTTCGGGGTCTATTACTCGGGCGGCCTCGATTGGCACTTCAGCGATCTGCCTCCCATCACCGACGAGGGGGAGGAGTTCCGTCGTCCGATCGACGCCGCGTATGCGAGATACGCCTACGAGCACGTCTCGGACCTGATCCGTCGTTACTCCCCAGACGTGCTCTGGGGAGATATCGAGTGGCCCGACGCGGGCAAGTCCCCCGGGCCGTACAGCATGGAACGCCTCTTCGAGCAGTTCTACTCGGCGGCGCCTGACGGCGTCGCCAACGACCGCTGGGGCGAGACGCACTGGGACTTCCGCACGAGCGAGTATCAGAACGGCGCGAGCGTCGAGGGTCGTGGTGCCTGGGAGAACTGCCGCGGTATCGGCTACTCCTTCGGGTACAACAGGCTCGAAGGCGCCGAGCACACCCTCGACGGTCGGGGGGCGGTGAAGACCTTCCTCGACGTCGTGTCGCGCGGCGGCAACCTGCTGCTGAACGTGGGCCTCACCGCCGACGGCACGGTCCCCGACCTGCAGCGCGAGACGCTCGAGTTCCTCGGAGGCTGGAATCAGCGCAACGGGCATGCGGTCTTCGGGTCCCGTCCGTTTCAAGACGCGCCGACGTCGGAACGCTGGAACCGCTGGACCCGCACCGGCGGGCAGGCGCACCTGTTCATCGAGGGATCGGGGACCGTCGCGCTGCGCGACGTCCCGCAGTCATTGGATGCGGCGAGCGCGCGAGGGGCGGACGGTCTTCCCGTCGTGGCGAAGCGGACGGGGGACCGATTCGACGTGGAGCTCCCGAGCGGTGGCGACAGCCCCGTGCTCGTCAGCTTCGACTTCGTGGCGGACGCGCGGTGAGGATCGACGCGCACGTGCACCTGTGGGATCTCGAGCACGGCGACTACGACTGGCTGACTCCCGGAACGATGCCCCTCGGCCGCACCTTCCGCCTGGCGGAGCTCGAACCGCAGCTCGACGCGGCAGGCGTGGACGCGGTGGTGCTCGTGCAGGCGGCGGACAACCGCGGTGACACCGAGTCGATGCTCGCCGTCGCCGAGACGGGCGATCGCGTCGCCGGCGTCGTCGGCTGGATCGATCTGCTGCGGCCGGCGGACGTCGACGCGGCGCTCGACGAGATGACCACGCATCCCTCTTTCAAGGGGGTCCGCCATCTCATCCACGGGGAGCCGGACGCCGACTGGCTTCTGAGGATCGAGGTTCGGCGCAGTCTCCGCAGACTCGCCGAGCGGGGGCTGAGCTTCGACGTAGTGGGAGTCGTGCCGCGGCATCTCCAGCACGCGCTCACCCTGGCGCGCGAACTGCCTGAGCTGCGCCTCGTGATCGACCACCTCGGCACGCCACCCGTCGGCCGCCAGGACGACGGTTGGGCCGCCGTCATGAGCGACCTCTCCGGCGAGCCCAACGTCTTCGTGAAGCTGTCGGGGTTCACGACGATGGGCAGCGGGCTAGAGCTGCGTCCCTACGTGGACGTCGTGCTGGAGCGCTTCGGCCCTGAGCGCACGCTGTACGGGAGCGATTGGCCGGTCTCGACCGTCGCGACGGAGTACGCGGAGACCTATAGCGCCTCGGCAGCGCTCCTCGACGGCCTCTCGCACTCGGAGCGAGACGCAGTACTGGGGGGCACAGCGCGACGCGTCTACCGGCTCTGACCGGCGGCCTCGCCGGGGGCCTGGTCCCCGATCGGCGACCGCTCCGGCGAGATCGTCGGAGCGAGCCGAGCGTATGAGCGCTCGATATGGGTCAGCATCGCCGAAGAGGCAGCGGCTCCGTCGCCGGCGCGGATGGCCAGGAGCACCGCCTCGTGTTCGTCGCTCGTCTCCTTGGTGAGCCCGTCGTCGAAGTAGAGGCGGTAGATGTGCAGGTGCGCGCGCAGGCGCACGATCGCGTCGGAGAGCAGGTCGTTGCCGGAGTGCCGGGCGATGAGCGCGTGGAATCGGGCGTCCCGCTCGGCGAAGTCCCGATAGTCCTGGTAGCGCTCATCGGCGGATCGCTGCGCCTCGCCCCGCGCGTGCATCGCCTCGAACACGGCCTGCAGCTCGTCGAGCGCGTCCTGCGGCATCCGCCCCGTCGCGAGTCGTGCGGACGCCGGTTCCAGCAGCCCACGCAACTCGAACAGCTGCCGCAGCCCCTCGGAGTCGAGCAGGGGCGCTGCCGTGTAGCCCTTCAGGGGCTTCTTGAGAACGAGCCCCTCGGACTCGAGCCTCGCGAGCGCCTCGCGCACCGGTGTCGGCGACACGTCGAGCTGGCGGGCGATTCCGTCGATGCTGGCACGCGCTCCGGGCTCGATGACACGATCCATCAGCAGGCCGAGGACCGCGTCATACACCTCGTCGGCGAGCGCCCGGCGCGCGGGAAGGTGTCGCGACCGATCCGCCGTGCTGCTCACGCCCCCATGCTATTCGCGCTGAGATCGCGCCGACCCCCTAGGCGGTGCGGAAGGGGCTCAAGTGCAACCTCGCCGCCACGGCGTAACCCCGGGGCAGAGACGAGCGCGTCAGACCCGGCGCGGAGTGCTCTCCCGCAGCACGACCGACGACGCGACCGCGGCGCTCGCCGTGTGCCCGTCCTCGCCGAGCGCGATCTCGACGGCCGTCCGGCCGACCTCCTCGAGCGGGATGCGCACGGTCGTGAGCGGCGGCGTCACGTCGCGCGCACTCGACACGTCGTCGAAGCCGGCGATCGCGATCTGCTCCGGAACCCGCACTCCGCGGTCGCGCAGCGCCGCCATCGCGCCGATCGCCATCACGTCGTTGACCGCGAACACGAGGTCGATGTCCTCGAGTCCCGCGTCGATCAGCTCGAGCATCGAGGCGTAGCCGCCGTCGCGCGTGAATTCCCCTGTACGGATGCGCTCCGGCGACACCGCGACGCCGGCGGTCGCCGCGCCCTCCACGAATCCCTCCACGCGGTCTCGCGCGGTCATCAGGTTCACCGCGCCGCCGAGGATCGCGAAGGAGCGGTATCCGGCCTCGACCAGCTCGATCGCGAGGTCGCGGGCGCCTGCGCGGTTGTCGATGCTGACGGTCGCGAACGGCAGCTCGTGCTGGCTGATGATGACGACGCGCCCGCCGTTGGCCGCGAAGGCGTCGAGCTCGTCGACGAGCACGTCACGTCCGGTGCCGTCGACCACCCTGGAGCCGGCGAGCACCATGACGCGGGGACGCTGCCCGCGCAGGGAGCGCACGAGCTCCGCCTCGCGCAGCGGGTCGCGGCCGGTGACGGCGATCGTCACGACGAGGCCGGCCTTCTCGGCGGCGTTCGCCACGCCGGCCGCGATCGTCGAGAAGAACGGGTCGGAGATGTCGGCGACGAGCAGCGTGACCGTGTTCGAGGTGCCCTTCGCCACGGCCTGAGCCGAGAGGTTCGGGGTGTAGTTCAGCTTCGCCGCGGCGGCGAGCACCCGCTCCCGGTAGGCCTCCGCGACACGCCGCGTGCTGCCGTTGACGACACGGGATGCCGTGGCGAGGGAGACCCCGGCCTCGCGGGCCACATCCTCGAGAGTGGGCGCGCTCGACGTGCTCACGGCATCCGCTCGGCGTCGACTCGGGTGTCCAGCACGGCACGAGCCTAACGGTGGGTCCGCGAACCTTTGAAAGAATCGACGGAGCGATAAGGAAAGGAACCCACCATGCCCTTCCCCGAAGGTTTTCTGTGGGGCGCCTCCACGGCGGCGCACCAGGTCGAAGGCAACAACACGACGAGCGACTGGTGGGCGCGCGAGCACGGTCGGCTGGAGGGCGAAGCCCCGGTCGAGCAGCCGTCGGGGGACGCCGCGGACAGTTACCACCGATACCCCGACGACATGCGGATGCTGCGCGACGCGGGCCTCGACACCTACCGCTTCAGCATGGAGTGGGCGCGCATCGAGCCCGAGCAGGGTCACTTCTCTCGGGCCCAGCTCGAGCACTACCGACGGATGGTCGGCACCGCTCGGGAGCTCGGCCTCACGCCGATGGTGACGATGCACCACTTCACCAACCCGGCGTGGTTCGCCCGGGAGATCGGCTGGAGCGACCCGCGCAGTGTCGACTACTTCGCCCGCTACGTGCAGATCGCGCTGCGCGTGCTCGGCGACGCGGACCTCGTCTGCACGATCAACGAGCCGAACATGCTGGCGACGATCTTCGCCGGCTCGAACCGCGAATGGAGCGGCGTCGGAATCCCTCCCGGCGACGAGACGATCACCGAGCACCTGCTCTCCTCGCACCAGCTCGCCGTGGCGCTCGCCCGGTCGGAGGGGAAGAAGGCGGGCTGGTCGGTGGCGACCCTGGCCGCGATGCCCGAGCCGGGCTTCGATCAGGCGGCGGACGAGTGGAGCCGCAGCCGCGAGGACGTCTTCCTCGACGCCGCTCGCAGCGACGACTGGATCGGCATCCAGGCCTACAGCCGCGTGCGCATCGGCGAGGGCGGCGCGCTTGAGGTGCCCGACGGCGCAGAGACGACCCTCACCGGGTGGGAGTACTTCCCCGGCGCGCTGGAGCACGGCATCCGTCGTTCGTGGGAGCGCAACGGCAGGCCGATCTTCGTGACCGAGAACGGCATCGCGACAGCGGATGACGAGCGTCGCATCGCGTACACCCGCGGCGCTCTGGAGGGGGTCGAGTCGGCTCTCCGCGATGGGATCGACGTTCGCGGCTACCTGCACTGGAGCCTGCTCGACAACTACGAATGGGGCACGTTCGCGCCGACCTTCGGCCTTGCGAGCTGGGACCCGGTGACCTTCGAGCGGCGCCCGAAGCGCTCGCTCGGGTGGCTCGGCGAGGTGGCCCGCCGCAACGCGCTCTAAGACGCGGTGGCTGCCTCAGCGGGCTGATCGTTCCACCGCTGCCCCCACTGCACGAGGGGCTGCAGTGACCCGAGCAGATCCGCGCCTCGGGGTGTGAGCCCGTATCTCACCTGCACTGGAGTGGTGGGGATGATGGTGCGCTCGACGAGGCCGTCGCCGACGAGCTCCTTGAGACGCACGGCAAGCATCCGGTCGGAGATGCCGATGACGCTGGCGCGCACGTCGGAGAACCGGGTGTCGCCCCGGTGCAGAGCGAGCAGGATCGCGGCGCTCCACCGCTGACCGACGAGCTCGACGGCGGAGAGGAAGTGACGGCACTGGTCGTCGTCGATGTGTCGGAGGGTCGGGATATGCACTAACCCATAGTAAGTCGCTTCTCCGGCGATTGCAGGGTGCGCCCGATAAGGGCACCCTCGACTCATGCCCGACTACGGTCATCCGCTTCGATTCGGAACCTTCATCACGCCCGCCGCCGCACAGCCTCAGAACGTCGTCGCCCTCGCGCAGCACACCGAGCGCGCCGGCCTCGACCTGGTCACCTTCCAGGACCATCCCTACCAGCCGGCGTTCCTCGACACCCTGACCCTGCTCACCTGGGTCTCCGCGCAGACCGAGCGTGTGCACGTGTCGGCCAACGTGCACAGCGTGCCGCTGCGCCCGCCCGCCGTGCTCGCGAAGGCGGCCGCGAGCCTGGACCTGCTGAGCGGGGGGCGGTTCGAGCTCGGCCTCGGGGCGGGCGCCTTCTGGGACGCGATCGAAGGGCTCGGCGCACCCCGCCGCACCGCGGGTCAGGCGGTGACGGCGCTGTCGGAGGCGATCGACGTCATCCGCTCGCTGTGGGCGACGGATGAGCGCCGCCCGCTGAAGTACCAGGGCACCTATTACTCGCTGAACGGCGCCAAGCGCGGGCCCGCGCCCGGCACGCGCATCCCGATCGCCCTCGGGGCCTACAAGCCGCGGATGCTGCGCCTCGTCGGCGAGAAGGCCGACGGCTGGCTGCCGTCGCAGGGCTATCTGGGGCCCGGCGCCCTGCAGGAGGGGAACGCGACGATCGACGCCGCTGCGGTCGACGCGGGGCGCGACCCCCGGGAGATCCGCAGGATGCTGAACGTGTCCCCGCCCCAGAGCGGCGACGCCGCATCGTGGATCGGCGAGCTCGTGTCCCTCGCCGCCGAGGATGGGGTCAGCACGTTCATCCTCGCCGCCGACGACGCCCGGCTCATCCAGATCTTCGGCGAGCAGGTGGCCCCCGCGGTGCGGGAGGCGGTCGCCGACGAGCGCCGCGACCGGGGCACCGTGGCGGGGACGGTGCGTCCCGCTGCCGCCCTTGCGCTCCGACGCGAGGGCATCGACTACGACGCCGTTCCCGAGGGAGTCGAGGCCATCGAGCCTGGTGATGCCTCCTTTCCGCGGGTGAGGTCGAACTACCTGCGTGGGGGCAACCCCGGGCTGGTGCTCCGTCCCCGTGATACCGCCGGAGTGGTCGAGGCGCTCGCCTTTGCGCGTCGGCAGCCCGTCCCGCTGGGCATCCGCTCGGGGGGACACGGGGTCTCCGGACGCTCGACGAACGACGGCGGCATCGTGCTCGACCTCACGCACCTCGACGGCATCGAGGTGCTCGATGAGGCGACCCGTCGCATCCGAGTCGGTGCCGGCGCGCGCTGGGGCGAGGTCGCCGCTGTGCTCGACCGGTACGGATGGGCGCTGAGCTCCGGCGACTACGGGGGAGTCGGGGTCGGCGGGCTCGCGACGACGGGCGGCATCGGCTGGCTTGTCCGCGAGCACGGGCTCACGATCGACCACCTGCGAGCCCTCGAGGTGGTGCTCGCCGACGGGCGCGTCGCGCGTGCTTCCGAGACGGAGGAGCAGGATCTCTTCTGGGGGATGCGCGGCGCCGGCGCCAACTTCGGCATCGCCACCTCGTTTCAGTTCGAGGTCGACGAGGTCGGTCCGGTCGGCTGGGCCCAGCTCGTGCAGGCGCCGAGCGACCTCGCGGAGTACCTGCAGCGCTGGGGCGAGGTCGTCAGCGGCTCGCCGCGCGACCTCACCGCGAACCTCATCATCGGCCGGTCGAGCGGGCAGACAGTCGCGACCGTGATGGCGCTCGTGGACTCCGACGACCCTGACACGATCCTCGCCCGGCTGCAGCCGATCGCCGACCTGGCGCCCCTCGTCGACTCGTCGGTGCAGGTGACGGCGTATGCAGCGGTGATGGGGAACGCGTCGAACGAGCCGCATCAGGGGCAGGGTGAGCCGCTCACCCGTTCGGTGCTCGTCGATGCCCTCACCCCCGAGGTGGCGGAGCTGTCGCGGCAGCTCGTCGAGTCAGGTACGTCGCGCTTCTTCCAAGTGCGATCGGTCGGCGGCGCAGTTGCCGATGTGCCGCCGGACGCGACCGCCTACGGACACCGCTCGGCGGGTTTCTCGATCGTCGCCTTCGGCAGCGACGCTGCCCGGCTCGACGGCTATTGGTCGCGGCTGCGGGCGCTCGGCTCGGGCCTCTACCTCTCCTTCGAGACCTCCCGGGATCCGGCGCTGCTCGAGCAGGCCTTCGGCGCCGGCAACCTCGAGCGGCTGCGCGAGCTGAAGCGACGCTACGACCCGGAGAACGTGTTCGACGGCAACTTCCCCATCGACGCAGGAGCCGCCACACTGTCGGCATGAGCGTGTCGCCGCCTGCTGCGAAGTACGACCTGAAGCGTGAGCTGCGGCACCTCTACGCCCCGAAGCCCGGCCGCTTCGAGCTCGTCGAGGTGCCACCGCTCAACTACCTGGCGATCGACGGCTCTGGCGACCCGAACGCGTCGCCCGAGTACGCGGCGGCCGTCGAGGCGCTGTTCGGCCTGGCCTATGTGGTGAAGTTCCACAGCAAGCGGGAGCTCGGCCGGGACTTCGTGGTCGGTCCGCTAGAGGGCCTCTGGCGCGCCGACGACCCCGCGACGTTCGTCACGCGTGAGAAGACCGCCTGGAGCTGGACGATGCTCATCGCGCAGCCGCCGTGGATCGAGGAGGCGCACGTCGAGGCGGCGCGCAAGCAGGCATCCGCTGTTCGCCTCGTGACGATCGAGGAGGGGCCGTCCGTGCAGACCCTGCACATCGGTCCGTACGACGACGAGGGCCCGACCCTCGCGCGGCTGCACGATGAGTGGATGCCGGAGCACGGCTACACCTGGGGCGGCGACCATCATGAGATCTACCTCGGAGACCCGCGGCGCACCGTACCCGAGAAGCTGCGCACCGTGCTGCGGCAGCCGGTGCGGACTGTCGGCTAGGCGCGGAACCAGGGGCCTCGTCGACAACGCGCGGATTCCGCGGGAGACGATCTAGCGGCCCCGCGATGTCGTCGCGCGGAACCGGAGTGCGAATCGGGTAGGAGTGCGTAGTGACTCAACGAGAACGGCCCGAGCCCGGCGCAGCGGGATCGGGGCGCTGTGACCGCTCCCGATGGGAGCGCGGTCAGGAGTCGCTCGGGCAGCCCGCTTGTGAGGCGACGACTCTGAGCCGCGGCGGCGCTCACATCGGATTCAGAAACACAATTCGCGGCCCGCGCTTCGCGCGGGCCGCCGACCCTCCTACCGCTGCGCGATCGACCCGCGACAGGCCGCTGATCGGGTGCTTCCCGGACGTGCAAGCCCTCAGTGCGCTAGCTCAAGGTGACTGACTGGTGAGCTCCGCAATCGGTATCTCCTCGGCTTCATTGCCACCCGGTATGTGCAGAACTTCATCGTCCGGGCACGAAACATCGGTGTAGTTCACCACTTTGCCCGTGCCGTAGATAACGTCGGCGGAGAAACAGCTGAAGATCCAGGCCTGTCGATATGAGAGGCCCCCGCCCTCCTCGGTCATGGCAGTGACGACCGCTTCGATTGTGCCTTTCTCAGGTCCAGCTGTCGCCGCATGTATGCATAGCTGACGTGCACAACTTGGGGACACTCCGTCGCTCAGCGACGATTGCGATAGTGCCGCCTCGACGAAAGAAGCTTCAGTTAGGCCTGGACCGATGGTGCCCATGGTGTGCTCAAAGGTCTCGATCAGCTGTTCCGCCTCAGGCTCACTCGGGTGGGAACAGGCGCACAACGACCCGGCTAGGAGGACCAGACCGGTACTTGCAATTGCCCTTTTCATCGCTCGACTCTCCTCGTCAGCGTGATGATGACCGCCCACGTCGACCGCTTCACCGAGACAGATCCGCCTCGGACCGTCCCGACTCGACTGCAGGGCGAGAAGGACGGGCTTCGCTCGAGCTGGCCGTCCGACCGATCTCAGCTGCAGCAACCCCGTACCCCATCGCTGCAACCGCTGTCGCGGACGTGGCAGCGGGGGAGCCCACCCGTCGCGCCTCGCTCGCAATCCACGCGGCGACGTCGGCCGGGTCAGCGTCGAGTCCGT
This sequence comes from Microbacteriaceae bacterium, assembly GCA_031177985.1. Classification (GTDB taxonomy): domain Bacteria; phylum Actinomycetota; class Actinomycetes; order Actinomycetales; family Microbacteriaceae; genus JAPSJW01. The sequence goes on from JAPSJW010000001.1 coordinate 422,873, forward strand.
ACGAGGACTGCACCGTGTCCAAACCGCCGGCGATATCGAAGAACCACACCGCCGGCTCCAGCGCCGGCTCGATCGACGCCGTGTCCGGCGGATCATCCTTTCCACCGCGCCGCCCGAGGTCGATCTGCAGCGTCCACGATTCGCCGCCCATGTCGGCGACGAGCTCCACCGCGAACGGCAGCCGCGCCGCAACCTCACGGACGATCGCGTCGACCCGCTCCTGTCCCAGATCCGTCATGTCGACACTCTCTCACCATCGGCCGACCGAACGGCCAGATCGCCCCCCGCTCACTGTTCGGCCTCCCCTGCCGTCCCCCGCATCACGTCAGGTCGGTTCGTGGTGGGATGCAGTTCGTCGATCAACTCGTGTAGCTCGTCGAGCGTGATCTCGCCGTCGGCCCATCGATCCTGGAGAGCGTGCGCCTCATCGCTGCTCCTCCCACCCTCAAGCGCGGACGATGCCCGGATCTCGAAAAGGATCTGGTGCCGTTCGGCGCGTTCCTCCGGGCTGAGGTTTGAATTCGAAGCCATCTTCACATTTTCCTCCGAGGGTGGGACATCTGGTGTGTCCGTAAGGGGATGCTCAAACGAGACACTCATGCCTGGTCAGTGCCGCCGCGGGGCTGCGATGCAACGCTGCGATGGCGGAGATGCGCCACGTCGATGAAGCCTCGGACCGAGGAACTCGGCAGTCGGCGGCGCGGTAGGTGCGGCGATCATCTATCCGCTTGCCGAGCTAGATTGAGGCATGGGCGTGGAATATCTCGTACTGGGATTGATCATCGGGGCAGTCGTGGCCGGCGCGATGGCTTTTCTCCTCAAGCGGCGGAGGTAAGGCCCGGGGGTATTGGCCCTACTCCTTTTCAATCCGACCGAGGAAAACTCCTAGTCCTGCTGCTAACACATGCGCCTGCTTCAAGGGAAGCCACCAGCACTCCCAAGGCTCTGCAGTTGCACCGGTGGCGGGATCGCTCTCACCAGCTACCCAACGGTCGGGCGCCTGTCCCTCGAGCCTCAGCTGGAAGAAGGTCCGATGGGCGATCTCATCTCGCATCGGTGCAAGGTCATAGGTGGACGTCCCGAGTTGGCGTACCACTTGGGCATCAAGACCCGTTTCTTCGCGAGTCTCCCGGACCGCGGCTACAGCCGGAGCCTCGCCGCCGTAGATTGTGCCGGCCGGCACCTGTACGCCAGTCACGGTCACTGGGTGGCGCAGGTGTGTGAAGACGAGGAGGCGGTCCTCCTGCACGACGTAGCAGACGACCTTTCTCACCGAGCGCCGCATCGTCACCTAGCGAACAGTACTGAGTTGTTGCCGCGCCGAGCGAGAGGTGCCCGTAGGAGGATCCTCATACGGCACACGCGGCCTTTCGGGCCGACCGACGCCGGGGATGACTTCGCTGGCTAGAGTCGCCTCATGGATCGGCACTGCGTGTTCTGCGATCTCATTCGAGACGACTCTGCGACCTGGGTTGCGCTCGAGGCGGACGCCGTCGCGTTCAAGCCCCTGCCGGAGGACACCCTCGCACCGGGGCACACTCTCGTCATTCCTCGAAGCCACCGCGAAGGGCTCTTCGGACCGACCGAGCTGGAGCTAACCGCTGTGATGAGTCTTGTCCGGCGGGTAGCCGCGAGCATGCGAAGCGAGCTTGGCAGCACCGGTACGTTTCTGCTTCAAGCGAGCGGCCCCGACTCGGGCGGGACGGTCCCGCACCTTCACTTCCACGTCCTGCCGTGCTGGGCCGACGACCAAGCGAGCTTCTGGCCCGAAGCGCGGTCCGCCCACATCGTGGAAGGCGACCCCTACGTCGCGCTCCACTCGGCACTTGGGTGACTGTCACTTCCGCGTAGGTAGAAGGGCGGCGAGACGATGCCGCAACCTGTACGTAAGGGGATCCCCAAACGAGACGGCGGCGCTCGCGCGAGCTGATGCCATTCAGCGGGCGATGGACTGTCTCGGATGACCCGTCCGCATTGATTCTCGTAAGCGGCCCCCTATGCGAGACGACACGGCCGCTCGCCACCAGGACCGACACAGACACCTTTTGAGCTCGATTTCCGGATGCAGCGGAGAACCGAGCAGCGCTCGATAGCGCTCACGGGTTCAGGCGAGAAGCTTCTCGACGGTGTTGAGGTTGCGATTGGTGACGTGCGGCTTGGCGGCCTTCGAGCCCTGCGCCTTGCTGAACGCCGTCTCCAGGGTCATCCCCTTCGGGATCGTCCAGTAGACGACGCCGTCGCCCTCCTCCACACGCTCGAGCGACGCATCCAACGGCACGGCGAGGATCGCCGCGCGCACCTCCGCGTCGGGCGCGGAGACGACGTAGGCGTGCCGGTCCGCAGTGCGTTCGAACGGGTAACCGTCGGCGATGCGGCGGAGCTCGTCGACGGTCAGCACGTGCACCCAGGCCTCGTACTCGAACCTCTCGCGCAGGGCCTGCTCGAGCCGCCGCTTGGCGGTGGCCCGGTCGTCATCGGTCTCGAACAGCACGTTGCCGCTGGCCAGCACCGTGCGCACACTGTCGTAGCCGAGCGTGCGCACGGTGTCGGCAAGATCCTTCATCGTCATGCGGATGCCGCCGACGTTCACTCCGCGCAGCAATCCCACATACCGGGTCATCGGTCCAGTGTGGCCGTCTACTGCAGGGCCCGCACCTCGATGCGGCTCTGCAGGACCCGTGAGGCGCGCTGCGCCCAGCGGATCGCGTCCTCCTCGGTCTCCGTCTCGATGACCCAGAAGCCGCCGACGTAGGCCTCGGCGACGACGAAGGGCTCATCGAGCACCGCGTCGCCGTCGACGGTCTTGGCGGTCGACGGCGGCTGGAGCCCACCCGCGAAGCGGAATGCTCCCGACTCCTCGAGGTCCTTGTTGAAGGCGTCGATGCCAGCGATGAGCTGTTCGAAGCCGACCGGGTCGAGCTCCGTCTCCGACTCCATCGTCGGCTCGGTCGCGGAGTCGTGGGGCACGGTCAGGAAGTACTGCATGATCGGTTCCTCTCTGTTCGGCCCGCTTGTCGGGCTCATCGGTACGTCGAACGGGCGCGACGGAAATCGACAAGGCTCGGAGGATTTTGTTGACGCCGCTGTAACACGCGCACCCTCCCGCGGTCAGTACCCTCGAACGGTGACGACCAGCGCGCCCGAGACGACCGATTCCCCGAGCGGCTTCAAGGGTCGCGTCGACCGCTTCTTCGAGATCAGCGCCCGCGACTCGACGATCTCGCGCGAGGTGCGCGGCGGTCTCGTGACCTTCTTCGCGATGGCGTACATCGTCATCCTCAACCCGTTGATCATCGGCGGGTTCGCCCCCGACCAGGCGGCGCTGGATGTCGAGGGCGGCTACCTGCCGAACGCGCAGGTCGCGGCGGCGACCGGACTCACCGCCGGCGTCATGACGATCGCGTTCGGGCTCGTGGCGCGACTGCCGTTCGCGCTCGCCGCAGGTCTCGGCATGAACTCGTTCCTCGCCGTCAACGTCGTCGGCGACGTCACCTGGCCCGAGGCGATGGGGCTCGTCGTCATCAACGGACTGCTCATCGTGCTGCTCGCCGCGACCGGGCTGCGCCGGCTGATCTTCGCCGCGGTGCCGCAGCAGCTGAAGACCGCGATCACCGTCGGCATCGGGCTCTTCATCGCGTTCATCGGACTCGTCGACGCCGGCTTCGTGCGGGCGAGCGGCGCCAGCTCCCCGCCCGTGCAGCTCGGTCAGGACGGATCGGTCACCACCGTGCCGACCGCGGTGTTCGTGCTCGGGCTCATCCTCATGGGCGTGCTCGTCGCCCGCCGGGTGAAGGGCGCGCTGCTCATCGGCATCCTCGGCACGACCCTCGTCGCCGTCATCCTCGAGGCGATCCTGCGGCTCGGTTCGAGCGTCGACAACCCCGGTGGCTGGAGCCTCAGCGTGCCCGCCCTGCCGCCGGCGATCTTCGCGCTGCCCGACTTCTCGCTCGTCGGCCAGTTCAGCTTCGGGGCGTTCGAGCGCATCGGCCCGCTCGCCGCGACGATGTTCGTCTTCACCCTCTTCTTCCTCAACTTTTTCGACGCGATGGGCACCATGACCGGCCTCGCGAAGAGCGCAGACCTGGCGGATGAGCGGGGCGACTTCCCGCGGCTCCGCTCGGCACTGATCGTCGAGGGCGTCGGCGCGGTCGCCGGCGGTGCGACGAGCACCTCGTCGAACACCGTGTTCATCGACTCCGCGGCCGGCATCGGCGAGGGTGCCCGCACCGGCCTCGCCTCGGTCGTGACGGGACTGCTGTTCCTCGCTTCGATGTTCCTCACTCCGCTCACGCAGATGGTGCCACTGGAGGTCGCCGCCGCGGCGCTCGTGGTCGTCGGGGCGCTCATGGTGGCGCAGATCCGCGACATCGACTGGAGCGAGTTCTCCGTCGCGCTGCCCGTGTTCCTCACGATCATCGTCATGCCGCTCACCTACTCGATCGCCAACGGCATCGGCGTCGGCTTCCTCAGCTGGGTGCTCGTGCGGTCGCTGAGCGGCAAGGCGAGGGAGATCTCCCCGCTGCTGTGGATCGTCGCGGCGGGCTTCGTGCTCTTCTTCGTGCGAGGGCCGATCGAGGCGCTGCTCGGCACCTGAGGCCGGGCCTGGAGATCCGCGAGAAGGTTACGAGTCCTCGGCGCGGCGCTCATGAGAAGAGCCGCAGGAAGAGGCCGACCGGTAGCTTCGCGACCAGCTTGTCTGCACGAGATTCTGGCGGGCCGGTGCGGTCGGGCCGACGTGCGACGAAGCGCATTCGGGAGGGGCGCTGCCGCATCGGGGCCATCAGGCGACGGATCATTGTTTCTCCTCTGGGCCGGTGAGGAGCTCGATGTCCTCACGATGTCTACGAGCGGGGCGTCGCTCGTCTCGACATCGGCGCAGAAGAAGTTCCGGATACCCCTCGTGGCGACCGCAGAGCTTCGCGGCCGCCACGAGGTGTCATCGGCTAGTTCTGCCGGTGCGTGCTCCTCCGGCGGAGCAGCGTCAGCAGGAAGGAGCCGCCGAGCAGCAGGAGCACCGCGCCGGCGGTCAGCGCCGCCGTGATGTCCACGCCCGTCGCGCTCAGCTCGTCCCCGTGATCAGGCGAAGTGCCACCAGGCGAGGTCGGGCCAGGCGTCGGCTCGGGGTCCGGCGTCGGCTCGGGGTCGGGCCCGGGTTCCTCGGGAGCGGCCCACATCGCCGGGTCGAGCGGGGTCACCGTGAGTGACACGAGGCGCGCGTCCCCACCTTCGGCGAACAGGCTCAGTGCAGTGGCACCTGCGTCGGGGAAGACCTGATCGGTGATCGTCGCCCGTCCGTCCGCGGAAAAGACCTCGACAGACGCCCGGTCGATGTAGACGCTGAACGCGACCTGCCCGTCTTCCAACGGCACGGGAGCCTCCTCGACCGAAGGGAACGCCGGATGGAAGTCCACGTTGCCCGAGTCGGTGCGGTCGACGAAGAGCCGGCGCGTGCCGGTGTCGTATCCGATGCGCGTTCCGCTGTCGGCGTCGCCGAGCACCGTGATACCCGTGGTGTCGGCGTCACCGGGCTCGAGGACGACATCGAGCTTCACGAGCTCGTCGAGGGCGGCCAGCGGCTGGGTGCCCTCAGCGATAGCAGTGGCGCCCACCTCGATCACCTCGGACTCCTTCTCCAGGGCGCCGAACTCCTCGACCACCGATTGGACGAGACGTGGGCCTGCCGGCGTGGAGGTGAGGCTCACCTCGCGAGGCAGGGCCATCGCGCTCCGCCAGGATCCGGTCGGGATGTCGTTCGCGTAGTCCCAGTTGTTCATCCAACCGAGCATGATGCGCCGCTCATCCGGCGCGCCGAAGAACGAGACGGCGGCGTAGTAGTCGCGTCCCCAATCGAGCCAGTCGTAGCTCTCGAGCCGCGAGGATGCGGGGGAATCCGAGGCGACGAAGTGGTCGACGAGGATGTGACCCCAACCCGATCGGTTGTTGTCCACGATCTGGATGCTCGCCTGCTCGCCGAGCAGGTCTTCGACGTTCCAGCTAATCCAGTCGAGCGTCTCGCTGTTGTTACCGGTCGCCGTACGAACCACCTCGCCGTCGACGAGCAGGTTCACGCTCGTCTCGTCGCTGCGCAGCTGCGCGGGCTCCGAGCCGAGCACCACGTGGTCGAACGTGAGGTGGCCCCATCCGCCAGTGGCGGCGTCGTGCACCCGCACGGCCGCCTCCTGTCCGGCGAACTCGCTGACGTCCCAGGACTGCCAGTTGAGAGCGCCGCTCTCACGCCCCGTCGCCGTACGGACCACCGCTCCGTCGACGATCAGCTGCACCTCGAGCGAGCCGTCGGTGCGCCGGCCGCCTCCCAAAAGGAAGGAGAGGTACGCGTCGTCGGCCCCGATCGTGAAGGTCGGTGACGTCATGTCGCCGACGTTGTCATCGCCCTGCGGACCTGCTTCCCAGGTGTTGATGCGCTTGGCGCCGATGTAGTACTCGCCGCCGCTCGTCGAAGGACTGCGGTCGGGCTCGACGGCGAAGCCGTCGGTGAGCTCCCACCCCGCCTCGGCGAGATTCGTGCCGTCCGGCAGCTCGAACCCGTCGAAGAGCAGGTCGCCGGGTGGCGGGGTGTTGGTGAGCTGCGAGCCCTCGACGCGGGGGTGATTGCCGCCCCCGCCCAGGAAGTTCAAGAACGGCTGGTCGACCGTGAACGCTGGCGAGGTGAGTGTGCCGACCGGCCAGTCGCCGTCGACGAAGCTGTTGACGAGTCCCGTGCCGAGGTAGCCCGTGACGGGGGTCTGCCCGGGCAGCGTTCCGGTGGCCGGGGCGTCGCGCCAGGGTCCGTTGAGCCAGTTGCCTGGCTCGTTGGCGACAGTCCACCCCTCATAGCTGCCCCCGTCGAATCCGGCAAGCAGGTCGCCCGCGGGCGGCGTCTCCGACGTGACGGTGCTCTCCGAGATGAAGGTCGTGCCGTCAAACTCGCCGACGAAGTACTGTCCGCCGGATCCGCCTCCCACGGCACCGGGGTTGAGGTTCACGACCATGACCCACTTGGTGTTCGACGGGTCACCGTCGACAGGGAGCGGGAAGAGGTCGGGGCACTCCCAGATCCCGCCGATCGCGTTGGCTGGACCGAAGTCGCTGAGGTGGGTCCAGCTCTTGAGGTCGTCGCTGCGGTAGAGCACCACCTTGCGGTCCACGGCCTCGACCGCGACCATCACCCAGTAGGAATCCCCGCTGGTGGGATCGGTGTAGCGGAGGACCTTCGGGTCACGGAAATTCGCGGAGTTGCGGTCGAGGACCGGGTTGCCCTCGTATTTGGTCCAGGTCTCCCCGTCGTCGGTGCTGTAGGCGAGCGATTGCGCCTGGATTCCGGCGTGCGTCGGGTGAGCACCGGTGTAGGCGCTGGTGTAGATCGCGACGAGGGGGGCCTCGCCGTGGACGCCGAAGCCCGAGCTGTTGTCTTCGTCGACCACGATCGAGCCGGAGAAGATGTCCTCGATCGACTGTCCCTCCGCGTTGAGGGTCTGGGGAATAGCGAGGGGCCTCTCATCCCAATGCAGCAGGTCGTCGCTGACGGCGTGGCCCCAACTCATGTTGCCCCAGCGGGTGTCGTAAGGGTTGTGCTGGAAGTACAGGTGCCAGCGGCCCTCGTGGTACACCATCCCGTTCGGGTCGTTCATCCAGTTCCGCTCCGGCGAGAAGTGGAGGTACGGCCGGTACTGCTCGCTGGCCGGATCGGGATCGGCGGCGACGGCCGGGGCCGCGGCTCCGACCAGGATCGTGAGTGCAGACGCCGCGGCGAGGGCCGCCCAGCTTCGTGCCGATGGCATCGTCATCGAATGCATCGCCCTTCAGTGCTCGGTGTAACTCAGGGTGACATCGTTGTCAGTGTGTGTGTCGGACCGTATGTGATGTCCAGCGGACAAATCAAGAAACGGGCAATTGCAGCAATGCGCCCTCGGATCTGACGGTCGCTGCCGCCACCGCCATCGCGGAGGCGAGCGTGTCTTCCCATGCACTCTCGCTGAGCGGCAGCCCGCGGGTGGCCAGCCGGTGCACAACCGCAGCGAGCGAGGCGTCACCGGCACCCATCGTGTCGATCACCCGTCCGGGCAGGTCGGTGATGCCGGCGTGCACCCGCACGGTGCCGCTGAAGATGCTGGCTCCGAGGCGGCCGCGCGTCGCGAGCACCGTCGGTCCCCGCTCGGGATGGAATCGCTCGACCAGGGCATCCAGGGGCTGCCCGATAAGGAGGTGGGCGTCCTCGTCACCGACCTTGACGAGCAGGGCACGGGAGCCCGCCTCGACGAGGTTGGCGATGAAGCGCTCCCGATCGCGGAGCAGTCCCGCGCGCGGATTCGGGTCGATGATGAGGCGCCGAGGAGCATCCGCGACCACGTCGAGCAGCCGACGTACCTGCCGGTCGTCGTCGAACGGGAACCCGCTGACGACGACCAGTTCTGCGTCGTCGAGCCCGCTCCGCGTCGCCTCGCCGAGCGGGACGCTCCGGTTTCGCGCCGCGTCGTTGAAAGAGTATGTGGGCTCGCCGTCGCCCGTGCGCTCGGAGATCGCTCGGGCCGTTCCGAGAAGCCCGGGCGCCGAGACCACCGGGATCTCGTGCGCGCTCAGATAACTGCGGATGCGGTCGCCTGGGCCGTCGTCGCCCAATTCGGTGATGAGAGTCGCCGACGTGCCGAGGCGGGCGAGGCCGACAGCGACGTTGAGTGCGGATCCGCCGACGAACTCCTGGGCGCCATCGGGGCCGCGGATCTCGTCGATCAACGCGTCGCCGATGACGAGGGTGCGGTCGACCGGGGTCATCGGTGCGGCCCGGGGCGCAGCTCTCCGGTCCCGCGCGGAATGAGGCGGGTGGGCACGACGAGGCGGGAGGCGGGGGAGTTGTCGCCGTCGAGCCGGCTGAACACGCGCTCGGCCGCCAGCCGTCCGATGGCGTGCGGGTCCTGCGACACCACGGTGATGCCGGGCTCGAGCAGATCGCCGAGCGGGATGTCATCGAAGCCGACAAGGGCCACGTCGCGGTGCAGGCCCAGTTCGCGCAGGGCGCGGATCACCCCGAGCGTCACCAGGTTCTGCGAGGCGAAGATCGCGGTCGGGGGGTTCGCGCCCGAGAGCATCGCGCGCGCCGCTTCACCGGCGGAGCGTTCGTCGTGCAGCCCCTCTACGATCGGCAGGTCGCGGGTAGCTATGCCCTGCCGACCCAGTTCCTCGAGGAAGCCCCTGCGGCGTTCGCGGGCGGTCTGGATCACGGGCCGGTCGCCGAGGTACGCGATGCGCCGATGGCCCTGCTCGAGCAGGTGGCGCACCGCCAGTGCTGCACCGTCGGCGTTGTCGCTGACCACCGTGTCGGACGTGACCCCGGCGGGCTCCCGGTCGACGAAGACCACGGGCGTGCCTCGTCGCAGTTCTGCGATCAAGTAGCTCTGGCTCTCGCTCACGGTCGTGAGGATGAGGCCATCGACGCGGCGTTGCACGAATGCAGCGACCGCATCCTGTTCGCGCTGGGGATCGTCGTCGAGGCTAGAGGTGAATACGGCCACCCCGCGCTCGATGGCAGCGTCTTCAACGGCGCGGTGCAGAGCACCGGAGAACGGGTTGTCGACACTGCCGATCAGCAGGCCAAGGGTGCGCGTGCGCCCGTCGGCCCGGCGGAGGTTGCCCGCGTGCAGGTCCGGGTGGTAATCGAGCGTCTTCGCTGCGCGCCGCACCCGCTCGATTGTCGCCTCGGAGACGTTGGGCTCGCCGTTGATCACCCGGGAGACCGTCTTCACTCCGACGCCGGCAAGCGCGGCGACTTGGCGCATGGTAGGTCGGCCGCGTCCGTTCTCAGTTCTGCTATCCGATGATGACAACGGTGTCACGATCACTCCTCGATGGACTTCGATGACTTGACTGTAGTGGTCCACACCGACTAGACCTGACGCTGACATCGTTGTCAAGGTGGCAACGGTTCCACCAAGCAGAGGAGATTCCCTGATGAATCACGCAGGTACCCGACCCCTCAGGCGTCGGCTATTGGCAGCGGGGTCGCTCGCCGCCGCCACGGCGTTCGTCGTTACCGGCTGCGCCTCGGGCTCCGAGGGCGGCGGGGGGAACGCCGGAGGCGACGGTGAGACGGTTGGCGTATCACTCATCGTCAAGACCACCACCAACCCGTTCTTCATCGCCATGCAGGAGGGCGCAGAAGCCGCGGCAGAGGAGCTCGGGGTCGAGCTTAGCCTCGCCGCCGGCAAGGAGGACGGTGACGAGGACACCCAGATCCAGGCGATCGAGAACGCGATTTCGCGCGGCGACGCGGGCATCCTCATCACGCCGAACGGACCGGGCGTCGAGGACGCGCTCATCAGGGCGCGCGACGCCGGACTCTATGTCATCGCCCTCGACACGCCCCCCGGCGACCCTGAGGCCGCTGACATCACCTTCGCGACCGACAACTTCGTCGCAGGCCAGCGCATCGGCGAGTGGACCGCGGCCAAGCTCGGTGGAGAGAAGGCGACGATCGCGCTCGTCGACCTGTTCGACGACAAGGTCGTGTCGGTCGACGTGCAGCGCGATCAGGGGTTCCTCGACGGGTTGGGAATCGACACCGCCGACGAGACCGTGAACGGCGACGAAGCGAGCACCGGCGAGTACTCCGGTGGCGAGTACGAGATCGTCGGCAACGAGGCGTCGCAAGGCGCGGAGGACGGTGGCCGCACCGCGGCGGAGACCCTGCTCTCGAAGAACCCCGACATCAACGTCGTGTACACGATCAACGAGCCGGCGGCCTACGGCGCGTATGAAGCTTTCGAGGCCGCGGGAGCGACTGAGGATCTCATCATCGTCTCGGTCGATGGAGGCTGCGCGGGCGTCGACGCCGTCGGCGAGGGCATCATCGGGGCCACCAGTCAGCAGTACCCCGTGCGGATGGCGGAGCTGGGTGTGCAGGCCATCTTCGATCTCGTCGAGACGGGCGAGGCACCCGAGACGACCGAGGGTCTCGACTTCTTCGACACCGGGGTCGCCCTCGTGACGGACGAGCCCCAGGACGGAATCGAATCCATCGACACCGCTGAGGCCAGCGAGATCTGCTGGGGCTAGCACCGGCTGAGGGACCGGTAGCCTCCAGTGGCTGCCGGTCCCTCCCACTTCTAAGGAACAGAACGTGAGCAATAAGACCGTCCCCGCATCCTCTGAACCCTCGACAGCCTCCCTGGACCTGGCCGGGGAGTTCCTCGATCGTTCGACGCCCCTGAGCCGGGTCAGGAACGTCCTCCATCGTTATCCGGCCGTCAGCCCCGCCGTCGTGCTGGTGCTCGCCGTGATCGTCTTCGGTCTTCTCAACGACCGATTTCTGAACCCCTCGAACCTCTCCCTCATCACCCAGCAGGTCGCGGTGGTCGGAACGCTCGCGATCGCCCAGACCCTCATCATCCTCACCGCGGGCATCGACCTCTCCGTCGGGGCGGTCATGGTGCTGAGCTCCATGGTGATCGCGCAGACCACGACCCAGCTGGGGGTGCCCGCGTTCGTCGGACTACTGCTGGGGCTCTTCACGGGATTGCTCGCCGGCGCCTTCAACGGCTTCCTCGTGACGCGGCTCAAGCTGCCGCCGTTCATCGTCACGCTCGGAACGCTGAACATTTTCATCGCCTTGACGCTGCTGTACTCCAACGGGGCCACGGTGCGCGGCGGAGAAATGCCCGAGCTGATCCCCGCGACGGGCACCACGTTCAGCGTGGGAGGCGTCAATCTCACCGTGGGCGTGCTCATGATGCTGCTTCTCTACGTCGCGATCGGCCTCATCCTGCAGAAGACCGCGTGGGGCAGACACGTGTACGCGGTCGGCGATGACCCCGAGGCCGCACGTCTGGCCGGCATCCGCGTCAACCGAGTGCTCCTGAGCGTCTACCTCGCGGCAGGCGCGATCCTCGCAGTGGGCGCATGGATCCAGATCGGCCGCACAAACGCCGCGTCTCCCAATGTCGGCGCCGACCTCAATCTCGACTCGATCACGGCCGTGGTGATCGGAGGCACGAGCCTCTTCGGCGGACGCGGCACCGTCTGGGGCACGCTGCTGGGCGCGCTCATCGTCGGAGTCTTCCGGAACGGCCTGTCGCTGGCCGGTCTGGACGTGCTCTGGCAGACCTTCGCGGTCGGCGTCCTGATCGTCGTCGCCGTCTCTGTCGACCAGTGGATCCGAAAGGTACGCAAGTGAGCACGATCATCCCAGATGGCGAAGAGCGCCGTCCCATCCTCAGGGCACGTCGGCTCGTGAAGACCTTCGGTCGCGTCGTGGGACTCGACGGCGTGAGCCTCGAGCTCTATCCCGGCGAGGTGCTCGCGGTCATCGGCGACAACGGAGCAGGAAAGTCGACGCTCATCAAGTGCCTGACTGGGGCCGAGATCCCGGATGAGGGCGAGATCTGGCTCGATGGGGCGAAGGTCGACTTCAAGCGACCGCAGGATGCCCGCGCGGCAGGCATCGAGACGGTCTATCAGAACCTCGCCGTCTCGCCGGCGCTCGACGTCGCGTCGAACCTCTTCCTCGGACGTGAACTGCGCAAGAAGGGCATCCTCGGCTCGGTGTTCCGGGTCGTCGACCAGAAGGGAATGCGCCAGCGCGCGCGAGCGGAGCTCTCCGCGCTCGGCATCTCGACCCTGCAGGACGTCACCGTGCCGGTCGAGAACCTGTCCGGCGGACAGCGGCAGGCGGTCGCCGTGGCTCGCGCCGCCGCCTTCGGCTCGAAGGTCGTCGTCCTCGACGAGCCCACCGCGGCTCTCGGCGTGCGGGAGTCGAACCAGGTGCTCCAGCTGATCCATCAGCTACGCGAGCGCGGCATCCCGGTCATCCTCATCTCGCACAACATGCCCCACGTGTTCGACGTGGCCGACCGCATCCACATTCAGCGGTTGGGCAAGCGGGCCGCCACGATCACCCCGCAGTCGCATTCGATGACGGATGCGGTCGCGATCATGACGGGGGCGAGTGCCGCGTGAGCGGCGACGCAGTCCCTGCTCCGGTGCGCTTGGTCGCTGAGTTCACGGCGCGCTCAGGGCATGAGCAGGAGGTGGCGTCGCTGCTGGCGGCGCTCCGAGCCGATGTGCGGAACGAGCCCGGATGCGTGCGCTTCGACTCCTTCCAGGTGGCGTCGGCGCCCGACGGCATCGATATCCCCTCAGGGCCGGCACCGATCGGCGCCCGGTTCGTGGTGATCGAGGAGTACCGCGACATCGAGGCCTTCCGAGCCCATCTCTCCGCTCCGTACGGGGCGGAGTTCAACCACCGGCTGCGCGGGCTGATCCTCGAGAGTGGCTCTGTGCTGACCTTCCTCGCACCCGTGTAGTGAATCGGTAGCGCGTTCAGCACGACGAAGGGGGCCAGCACCGGGTGCTGGCCCCCTTCTCATGGGCCCGTCAGTCGGTCAGCAGCGGATGATCGACCATGATGTGGCCCCAGGTCGAGCTCGTGCTCTGGTCGAGGATCTGGAATTGCGCCGTCTGGCCCGCATAGGCGCTCAGATCCCAGGTGTAGAGCACCATCCCGGCGGCGTTGGTTCCGGTCTGGGTGCGCACGGGCGTGCCGTTGATCAGCAGCTGCACCGAGGTGGCTCCGGGTTGGCCGAGCGGATGGTTGCCACCACTCAGCTTGAACCGGAGGTACCGCCGGTCGATGACGAAGGAGGGTGACGTGATCATCCCCGTCGCCGGGTCGCCTCCGTTCACCGAGGTGTCGACGTAGCGGTGCTCGACCTTGCCCGGAAGAGCCCAGTCCACCGGGCCCTGGCCGGCGTATGATCCGGTCGCCGTCCAGCCAGGGCCGAAGCTCGTTCCCTCGAAGTTGTTGAGCAGCCTCGCGCCCCTCTGCTGGGTGTTCGCGAAGTTCTTGATGGTCACGCTGCTGAACGTCGCCGTGCCGTTGGTCGAGTAGAGCGCGAGGCCGTCATCGCCGGGGTTCGGGAAGACTGCGCTCGTGTGCACATAGCGCCCGTCGTCGACGAACATCTCAATCGACGTCGTGTCGACGAGCACCCTCAGGTGCACCGTCTTCTTGCCGTAGTCGAAAGGAGCCCTGCTCTCAACGCGTTGGTTCGATGTGTCGGGGTGCACACTCGGCCCCCGGTTGAGGTAGCTGTAGCCGCCTCCGCCCGCATACACGCCGACCTCAGCTCTGCGGGTGCCGTCCGGTGAGCGACGCAACTGGAGTCCCAGGTTGTCGGCCGTGGTCCAGGTCACGTCGGCATCGAACTGGTAGGCGACGCCACGGTAACCGAGCGGCAGGGTGCCGTTGACATTGATCGTGCCGAGGTTCGTCGTGCTGGAGACCACGTTGCGCAATCCGGGGGCCGGCTGAGACGCGAGCGAGTAGGTCGTGCCGTACTTCTTCAGGGTGATCTGGCGGGTGATCGAGTCAGTGCCGTTGTATCCGTCGTTAGCCCAGGTCGGGGTGTTGTTCGTGTAGGCCCAGTTGTTCAGCCAGCCCACCGCGAAGCGTCGGTCAAGGGGCGCCGACGCGTCCTCCCAGGTGACGGCGCCATACCAGTCGAAGCCGTAATCCAACCACTGCGGAGTCGTTGCGTCGGGGGTGAACGTCGTTCCGTTGAAGGAACCGACCCAGTAGGCGTAGGTGTTCGGCTTCGAGGGGAAGCCGTTGGCACTTACCCCGAGCACCCACCTGACGGTGCCGTCGCTCGCCCTGATCTTGAACAGATCGGGGCACTCGACGACTCCGATGCCCGTCGTCACGAAGTCGTTGACGTACGTCCAGTCCTTCAGGTTCGACGAGTGGTAGATGCCGATCCGGTTGCCCTCGGCGAGGGTCATCACCCAGCGTCCGCGGTCGCCGTCCCAGATCACCTTCGGGTCGCGGAAGTCGGTCACACCGGGGTTCGACAGCACCGGCGCGGTGCCGTAGTTCGTGAAGTTGCGGCCTCCGTCGGTCGAGTACCAGAGGAACTGCGCCTGCGGCCCGCCCACACCGCCCGCCGCCTGGGTCACGAGCATGACGACGGCGCCGGCTCCGAAGCCCGCGGTGTTGTTCGTGTCGACGACTGCGGAACCACTCCACAGGTCGGCGTTGACGTTCGTGTTCTTCGGTGCAGCGACGAATTGGTCGGTCCAGCGCACGCCATCCGTGCTCGTCGCCATCCGCCACGAGGTGCCCACAGCGTTGGGGTAGTCCGGGTTGTAGAGGTAGTAGTACTGGTACTGCCCGTTGACGTAGATGGGCTTCTGCGGATCGTTCTTCCATCCGTCGGGCACGGTGAAGTGGTACACGCTCCGGTAGCTAGGGGCTGCCTGAGCGGTGTCCTCGGTGGTCACCATCGGTGCACCGAGAAGCGCAGTGACGGCGAGCACGCCGGCCAATGCGAGGACGGAAAAGCGGCGTATCCCTTTGCGGCGTGCGGCCATGGTCATCGTTGACTCCTCTTCTCAACTCCCCGACGGCGCCGGGGAGACCTAGGCGACCTCGACGTCGTCGAGGCCCAGAATCTCCAGTCGCGGGCCGTTCCAGGCCACCGGCAACGGGTCTGCGATCCCGCCGACGAAGCGGCCCGACGGGCCGGTGTGGCGGAAGGCGAACAACTGCCACGCACCTGTGGCGCGCTCCTGCAGCAGACGACCGACGTAGTAGCGGTCGTCGGTCAGCTGGTACGCGGCGGCGATGTCGAACGGACCGAGCAGGCTCTCGGCCGGAGCAGCCCAGATCCCCCCGCGCCCTAGCGCGCCGGCGCTCCGCTCGGCCGTGAGATGGTCGGTGAGGCAGGAGAACAGGAGCACGGGCCGCCCCTCGACTAGCTGCACCTCCATCACCTCCAGCTGCCCGAACCCGTTCGCTGATGGATGCGTCAGGGGCGGCTGCAAGCGCCACCGTCGGAGGTCGTCCGACCGCGCGTGACCGACCACGCCTCGACCGAGGGGATCCCCTTGCCGCGCCCGCGCGGTGATGAGCATGTGCCAGCCCTCGCCCGACGGGTCGGCGAACACCCAGGGGTCGCGGAACGCCTCGTCGTGCCAGCTCTCCTCCTCGAGCTTCTCGTACCAGCGGCCGTCGGCCTCCAAGACGGGAGAGTCCGCCGACTTGGTCCAGGTGACGAGGTCGGGGGAGGTCGCGTAGCCGATGCGCTGCACGTTCCTTCCGGCCGGCGCCAGGCGGGAGCCGGTGTAGAACATGAACCAGCGGCCGGAGTCGTCGCGGACGACCGAGCCGGTCCAGGTCGCGAGGTCGTCGAATGCCCCTTCGACGCCGCGCACCAGGGCGTCCTCGATGCGGGTCCACGACCGGAGGTCGCTCGACACCGCATGTCCGATCGACGCTCGGTAGTGGCGGTCCTCCGGGTTGTGCAGCGCCTTGGAGGCGTAGAGGAAGAAGAGGTGATAACGCTCGCCGTCGTCGGCGAACCAGAAGTCCCAGACCCAGGAGTCCCTAAGCTCGAACATCCGCTCCTCCCGCGGGACCGGTGCGTGTCCTCGGGGCGATCAACCTTTCACCCCGCTGGCGGCGATGCTCGAGATGAACGCCCGCTGAAAGACGAGGAAGACGATGAGCACCGGGAGGGTGATCATCGAGGTGTAGGCCATGATCTCGCCCCACTGCGTGTTGAGCTGGAAGAAGTACTGCATGCCCACCATGACCGGCCGCAGCTCCTCCTTCTGAACCACCATGAGCGGCCACAGGTAGGAGTTCCAAGCAGGCAGGAACGTCAGGATGGCGACGGTCGCGAACGCTGGGCCTGACAGCGGGACGATGATCCGGCGATAGATGGTGAACCAGCCGGCGCCGTCGATCCTGGCTGCCTCGTCGAGCGAGGCCGGGATCGTCGAGAAATACTGCCGGAAGAGGAAGATCGAGAAGGCGTTCGCGACGAACGGGATGATCTGCACTTGGTATGTGTTGAGCCAGCCGAAGTCGTACTTCAACAGGCCGCCCTCAAGGACGAGCGTCGGCAGCTTCGACACCCAGTAGACCATCGGGACCGCGATGGTCTCGAACGGCACGATCAGGGTCGCGATGATCACCGCGAGCACGACTCCGCGCCCCGCCCAGCGGACCCGCGACAGAGCGAAGCCAGCCAGCGAGTTGACGAACAGCCCAAGGATGACGATCGCGCTCGTCACGAGCACCGAGTTGGTCATGAACTGGGCGACGGGAACACGTTCGAAGACCTCTCCGTAGTTGTCGAGGCTGATGTCGCCCACGGGGAGGAACGCTCTCAGGGAATCCGTGTCCGAGAGGATCTGCGCGTCGGGCTTCAGGCTCGAGACGACCATGAACACGAGTGGGAACAGGAAGAAGACGGCGAGGACGCTCATCCCGGCGTAGGAGAGCGCAAGGCGCCGGCGTCGGCCCAGCCGAGCGGATCCGGTCGATCGATGAACGGTCATGAGGCTCAGTCCTTCTCGCGAGTGAGGCGCTGCTGAACGAGCGCGATGAGCAGCACGGCGATGAAGAAGATGAGCGAGATCGCGGCCCCGTAGCCCATCTCCTGCTCTTTGAACCCCTTGCGCACAGCGTGATAGACGAGGGTCGTCGTCGAGTCGACCGGGCCGCCTTGAGTCATCACGTCGATCTGCACGAACAGGCCGAGTGCCGCGATGGTGATCGTTATGAGGACGAAGACCATGGTGGGGCGCAGCCCCGGCCAGGTGACGTCGGCGAACTTGCGCCAGGGCGAGGCGCCGTCCATCTCGGCTGCTTCGTAGAGCTCCTCCGGGATGGTCTGCAGGCCCGAGAGCCAGATCACCATGTGGAACCCGACGGCTTGCCAGATCGACAGCACAATGATCGCGCCGAGCGCGACATCCGGATCGTTGAGCCACGCGACGCCGTTCCACGCACCCGCGGTGACGGTGTCGAGGAAAGAGTTGATCAATCCGTCCTGCTGGTACATGAACTTCCACAGGATCGACACCACGACGATCGAGGTCACCACTGGGATGAAGAAGATGATGCGGAAGAGCGTGACACCGCGCAGTCGCTGATTCACAAGGATGGCGAGCAGCAGCCCGAGCCCCGCCTGAATCGGGACGACGAACAACGCGAAGACGAACGTGTTGACGACCGAGTGCAGGAACGTCGGGTCGTCGACGAAGGCGCGGATGAAGTTGTCCAGTCCCACGAACCTGGGCGGATTCGGGGAGATGAGACGCGCGTTCGTGAACGCGAGGACGAACCCCAGGATGACCGGGACGGCAAGGAAGAGCGCGAGGAGAAGCAGTGCCGGCGCTGCCATGGCGACGCCGGCGCGGCGCTCCGAGCGGATTGCCGCCGGCTTGCGCCGGATCGGCGGGTGCGGCCGTTCAGACACGGGTGTGGGCATGGCGATCGGAACCCCCTGGGGTCGCGGGGGGAGGGGCCGTGGTGAAGCCCCTCCCCGGAGTTGTCGGCCGGTTGCGAAAGGTGTCGGCTAGAACCCGTAGCCGTCGTTGGACTCGATGTTCTGATCGATGTCCTTGACGGCGTTGTCCAGCGTCGACTGCACGTCGGCGCCGTTCATGATGTCCTTCGCCGCTTTCTCGAACGTGGAGGAGATCACGGGATAGGCGGGCGTTGCAGGACGCGCGAGGGCGAACTGCTGGGACAGCTCCACGAACGCGTGCAGGTCGTCGCCCTCTCCGAAGTGCTCGGAGAGCCCTTCCGCACCCGCGGTGGCGGGGATGACGATCTGGCTGTCCGAGAACGCCGCGATGTAGTCGTCGTTGAACGAGAACTCGAGGTAGTCCCGCGCGCCCTCGGCGTCGACGCAGTCGGCCGTGATACCCCACTGCCACGAGCCGCCGCCGATCTTCGGTCCGTGGCCGAAGTCCGGCGGCGGAAGAATCAGCAAGTCGTCGCCCACCTCCTCCAGGGCGGCTTGAGCGTTCCACACTCCCGTGTAGCTCAACGCGACCTGGTCGTCGACGAACTCTTGGTTGCCGATGGTGCCGGCGTTGCCGGCGTAGCCCTGGGTGAACAGCTCCTGGAACCAGGTGAACGCCTCGACCGCCTCGGGTCCATTGAGGGCGCCCTCCGCAGTCAGATAGCTATCACGATCGATCTGATCGCCACCGAAGCTCTGCAGAATGGGAGAGTAGGCGTAGGACCACCACTCGCCCTGATCCTCCGCGCCGATGTCGATCGGGGTGTCGTAGCCCGCTGCCTTCAGGGTTTCGAGCGCGGCGTCGAACTCCTCGCGAGTCCAGGGCTCCTCGATCGAGGGGATCCGGATCCTGTTGGCGTCGAGCACCGACTTGCGGGCGAAGATCGACAGCGCCGCATCCCAGTAGCCCGCCGAGTAGATCTTGTCCTGGTAGGTGCCGACCGCGGTGGGCAGCAGACTGTCGGTGAGCTTCTCAGGCAGCTTCAACTCCTGCAGGTACCCCGACCACGCCCAGTTCGGCATGATCGGGCCGTCCATGTCGATGAGGCAGGGAAGGTCGCCTGAGGCCGCCGCTGCGACCACCGAGTCGTTGTAGGACTCCTGCGGGAAGTCCTCGCGCACGACGACGTAGTCGTCCTGCGACGCGTTGTAATCCGAGATGATCTGGTCGTAGACCGCGATCTCTCCGGGATTGCCCGCGGAATGGGTCCACATCGTGAGCTCGGTCTTGCCGTCGGCGTTGACGGACCCTTGTCCTGCCTGGCCGCAGCCGGTGAGGACGAGAGCGCCGGCCGCCGTCGCGGCTACCATTGCCGCGAGGGATCTGTGCTTCATAGTGCTTCCCTTTCGCGGCGCCTCACCGTCACGTGAGGCGCCTGATCCGGACCGCTGCCAGGCGGTCGTGGTGAGTGCGAGGTCCGTCGTCATCCGGTCTTGGTAGGCGAGGGTGACGGCGGACCCACTGATGCCCGGCGGATGACCGGGCAGGTCATGAGGTACGTGCTCTCGGGCGGGGGGCGCTGGTCGAGCGCCATCTCCATCGCCCATCGGCCCATCTCGTAGTGGGGCAGGGCGACCGTCGACAGAGGCGGATCGAGCTCGGATGCGACCAGCTGCTGGTCGTCGAAGCCGAACACCGAGACGTCGCGCGGAATCTCCAGTCGCAGTGCGTTGGCAGCGGCGTATGCGCCTACCGCCATCCGATCGTTGAAGAAGAAGACCGCTGTCGGACGGGAATGCGGCGGAAGACGCAGGAGGGATTCGGTCGCTCGCCTGCCGCCGGCGGCGGACAGCTCCTCACGGACGTGCAGCCGAGGGTCGATAGGAAGGCCGGCGGCCTTGAGCACGTCGAGATAGCCCCGCCAGCGCAGGTCGGCCGCCACCGGTCTCGGGTTCTCGGTGGTATCGACGTACGCGATCCGGCGATGGCCGGCGGCGATGAGCTCGGAGACGGCGGCGGCGCCGCCCGCTCGGTCGTCGGGCACCACGGCGGCGTGGTTCGAGCCGATAGGACGACAGTCGAGGAAGACGGCTGAGGAGGGCAGCTCGGCCGGCGCCCGCAACTCCTGGTGCCACATGGAGGCGTAGATGACGCGGTCGACTTGCTGCCCGGCCAGCGCTCGGATGGCATCCCGCTCGATCTGCGACTCACCGTCGGTGTTCACGAGAAAGACGAGGTACTCGTTCTCGCGGGCGACGTCGTGCACTCCGGCGAGCATTCGCCCGGCAAACGGCGTGGTCGCGATGCGATCAGAGATGAGTCCTATCGTGCGGGTCCGCCGCGTTCGCAAACTGCGGGCAACCGAATTGGGTGAGTAGCCGATCTCTGTCGCGATCCGCCTCACACGCGTTTTCGTCTCGTCGGAGATGCGGGACTGGGCGTTGTTCAGGACAAGCGACACGGTCGTGCGCGACACGCCAGCGGCGGCAGCGACGTCCGCAATGCCTACCTGAGCCGTCATGTCACGCCTTCGTGGATAAATCGGTTTATCGGTTGGTGCCTCGATTGTGCCGACGGCTGACATCGTTGTCAAGCCGCAGAGCGGAGACAGGCGCCGCGACCCACCCGAGCAAGGCGCTCGGGCGTAGCGTGGACCCGTGACCGCACTCGACCAGGCGCTGCTCGACCGCATCCGTTCACGCGCCGCCGACTACGACCGCGAGAACCGCTTCTTCACCGAAGACCTGGAGGAGCTGAAGGCCGCGGGGTACCTGCGTGACCGGCCGCTCGCGGAGGTGGTCGCCGACCAGCGGCTGCTCGCCGCCTACGCCCCCGCGACGGCGCTCGCGATCAACATGCACCTCGTCTGGACGGGCGTCGCGAGGGTGCTGCGCGAGCGCGGCGACGACTCGCTCGCCTGGGTGGCGACGGATGCCGAGAACGGCGAAGTCTTCGCGTTCGGCAACAGCGAGCCGGGCAACGACCTTGTGCTGTTCGACTCCCTGACCGAGGCCGAGGATGTCGAGGGCGGCGTCGCCTTCACTGGCACGAAGATCTTCACCTCCCTCTCTCCCGCCTGGACCCGCCTCGGCGTCTTCGGGCGGCGCGGCGACGAGCTCGTGCACGGGTTCCTCACCCGCGACACCCCAGGGTGGCGCTCGCTCGACGACTGGGACACCCTCGGCATGCGCGCGACCCAGAGCCACACGACGCTGCTCGAGGGCGCGACCGTGCCGGCCGAGCGCATCTCGCGGGTGCTGCCGGTCGGGCCGAGCGCCGATCCGTTCGTCTTCGGCATCTTCGCCAACTTCCTGCTCACGATCTCGAGCGTCTACGCGGGCATCGCGGATCGGGCTCTCGAGCTCGCGGTGGAGTCGGCGCACCGCCGCACGTCGCTCAAGAACGAGGGGCGGCGCTACTCGCAGGACCCGGACATCCGCTGGCGGGTGGCGGATGCGGCGCTAGCCCTCGACGCGCTCGCTCCGCAGATCGAGACGCTCGCCGCCGACGTCGACGGGCTCGCGGACCACGGGCAGCACTGGTTCCGCAAGCTCACGGGCGTCAAGCACCGGTCGACGGAGACCGCACGGTACGTCGTCGACCAGGCCGCACGGGTCGCCGGCGGCGGCGGGTACCGCTCGTCGAGCGAGTTGGCGCGGCTGCAGCGCGACGTGCTGGCCGGGATCTTCCACCCGTCTGACACCGAGTCGGTGCACAACACGGTGGCGACCAACCTCCTTGGGCCGGTCGAATAGCCGCTAGCCTCGCCGGATGGAGCAATCGTCGACTTCACCGACCACCGACCCGACAGCCGCCGCATCTCGCGGCCGCCGGTTGGGCGAGGCCGGCATCGTCTTCGGCGTCGGTCTCCTGGCGCATCTCGCCCTCCTCTTCGCCGCGTTCCCCGAGTCGCTTCCGTCGGCTCTCGCCGCCCTCGCGCGACCTCATCTGCTGCTGTGGGCGCTCGCCCTCGTCGTGCTCGCGACGGCCTCGGGCTCCGTCCCGTCCTCCCGCAGGCGGCTCTGGTACCTGCTCGCCGCGCCAGCCGCACTGCTGCTCGAACTGCTCGTGGCGTTCGGGCCGACTCTGCTGGTGTCGGGCTCTAGCGCGCTGCTGGCTCTTCTTCCGTGGGTCGTCTCCCTCCTCGCCTTCACCGGCGCGGCGGCCGTAGGGGTCGTCGTCGCCTCCCTGGTGTCGCCTGAGCGACAGGCGCCCCGTGCCCCCGCCGTCGCCGTGCTGCTCGTGATCACGGGGTGGCTCGCCGTCCTCCTGCTGCCGATGCAGTGGTTCACGGTGTACTTCGCCATCTGGACCCCCGCACCCGAGCCGAACGCGCTCGAGCGCAGCCGCTACCTCGGCACGGTCGCCGCCGCCTTCCTGCTGCCGATAGCGGCCCTCGTGCTGATACGGCGCATTCCGCGCGGCGGCATCAAGGCCGCTGCCGGGCTGGGGATCGCGTTCGCGGCGGTGTTCGCCCTCGTCTTCGCGGTGCCGACCATCGACTGGCGGCCGGATCGGACCTCGAACGAGCTGCCCGACGACTACGTGCCGTGCTGGGGCGAAGACTGTCCGGGTGGATGATTGCTCCGGTGAGCGACGTCTTCCGTCTTCCCGGCTACTTCCGGTTCTGGCTGGGGGAGACGCTGTCGGGGTTCGGCACCTACATCACGACGGTCGCCCTGCAGGTGCTCGTGGTGCTCACCCTGGGCGGCGGAGCCGCGGAGGTCGGACTCGTCAACGCCGCGAGGTGGCTGCCGTACCTCCTGTTCGGTCTCGTCGTCGGTGCCCTGGTGGAGGGCTGGCGGCGCAAACCGGTGCTCGTGAGCACCGATCTCGCGCGCGGAGTGCTGCTCGCGGCCGTCCCTCTGCTCTGGATCGCCGATGCGCTCACGCTGCCCGCGCTTCTCGTGGTCGTCGCCCTCGTCGGAGCGCTCACGCTGCTGAACGACTCCGCCTCGCAGTCGTTCGTGCCGCGGCTCGTGCCGCGTGACCGGCTGCTTCCCGCTCATTCGAGGCTCGACCAGAGCGGCGCGGTTGCCCAGACCTCGGGGCCCGCCCTCGGCGGCGCCCTCGTCAGCCTTCTCGGCGCGCCCTTCGCGGTGCTCGTCGATGCGCTCAGCTACCTGGCGTCCGCGGTGCTCATGGTGGGCGTGCGGGTCGCCGAGCCGCGCGCCGAGCGTCGACCGCGTGGGCGGTTCTGGCGCGACGTCGGCGACGGGCTCAGATGGGTGTACCGCCATCGGATGCTCGCCCCGCTCGCCGTGTCGACGCATGGATGGTTCCTCGTGAACTCGCTCGCGACCACGGTGTTCGTGACCTTCGTGCTGCTGGAGCTGAGCCTCACGCCCTTCGAGCTCGGCCTCGCGCTGTCGGCGGCAGGGGCGGCGGGGCTCGGAGGCGCTCTACTGTCGACCCGGCTCGGAACCCGCTTCGGCGCAGGTCCCGTCGTGATCGCGTGCCGTGCCGCCATGCCGGTCGGCTGGGCCGTCATCGCGCTGGCTCCCGCGGTGTCGCCGGTCCCCGCTCTCGTCGTGCTGATGGCAGGCCAGGCGCTGATCGGGTTCGCGATGGGCGCCGAGAACGCCAACGAGATGGCCTACCGTCAGGTCGCGACGCCGGATGCGCTGCAGGCTCGCACGAACACCACGATGCGGTCGATCAACCGGGCCGCGATCGTCGTCGGGGCACCTCTCGGCGGCCTGCTGGCGGATGCGATCGGCTACCGCCCGGCGCTGTGGCTCGCGGTCGCGGGCTTCGCCGTCGTCGCGGCCGGGCTCGCCGCGTCGCCATTCCGGAGGGCGCGGCACGGCGACCAGCGGCTCTGAACCGAGCGGATGGGCGCCCCGGCAGGTCCCCCGCCGCCGCTACAGTGACCCCGCACCCCCAAGAGATCGGATCCGACGCCATGGCCTTCCCCGACCTGCTCGCGGTGATCGGCATCACCCTCCTTGCGCTCGCCGGCGGCACCTTCTGGTCGTTCTCCACCGGCGTGATGCCGGGCCTCCGCCGTGTCGACGACGCGACCTTCGTCGCCTCGATGCGCGCCATCAATCGCGCCGTGCTGAACCCGCTCTTCCTGGTGCCGATCTTCGTCGCGCCGCTGCTGCTGGCCTGGGCGGCGCTCCTCGAGCTCGACTCGCGAGGCGGCGGCCTGCTGCTGGCGGCGGCCCTCGTCTACTTCGTGGGCGGCGTGGTCGTGACGGCGGCGGGCAACGTGCCGCTCAACACGGCGCTCGACGGTTCCACCGCGCCGCCCTCGCAGACGCGGGCGGCCTTCGAGCGTCGGTGGAACGGGCTCAACACCGTCCGTTCGATCGCCTCGGTCGTGGCCATCGCGCTCGCCGCACTGGGCCTCGTGGTGGCCTAGCAGGCGCTTCCCGGGTGCGGAGCGACTAGGCGCCGCGCACCTTCGCGAGAGCGCCGGGCAGCGCCGCGGCGACCTCGGGGCGCTTCTCGGCGGCGAGTGCGGCGGCGTGAGCGTCGTCGAGCACCTCGTCGATGCGCACTCGGCGTCCCAGCTCCGCCGAGCGCACCGCGGCTTCGACCATCGCGAGGCTCACGAGGTTGGAGTGCACCTCGCCCGAGGGCGTCTCGCCCGTGCGCAATGCGGTCACGAACTCGTCGAGCGCCCCGCGGAACTCGCGCGGTCCTCCGTGGTCGAACAGCACGGGCACGGGGTCGTCCCCGACTCCCTGGGCGACGACGGTCCGCTCGCCGTCCCAGGTCGCGGTGCCGCCGGCGCCGTTCACGCGCCAGGAGCCGTTCCACGACGTCTCGAGCCCGTCGCTGGCCCAGCTGCCGGTGTAGCGGTAGCGCAGGCCGCCCTCGAACTCGAAGGTCGCGACCGCTGCCGCGTCCGCGCGGTACCAGCTCCAGGAGGGATTGAACTCCTCGCAGATGACCGAGACGGGCTCCCGCTCGAGCAGGTACCGGGACGCGTCGAAGGCGTGGATCGCCATGTCGACGAGCAGCACGTGGGGCATCTGCTCCCGGAAGCCGCCGAAGTGCGGCGCCTTGAAGAAGTCGGTCGTGGCGAGCCCCAGGTCGCCGAGTCCCCGCACCCGCTCGCGCAGAGCCCGGAGCGCGGGATAGTACCGGCGCGACTGGCTCACCATGAGCAGCCGTCCGGTGACGTCGGACGCGGCAGCGAGCGACAGGCCCTGCGCGACCGTGGGTGCCACGGGCTTCTCGCTCAGCACGGGCACGCCGGCGAAGAGCGCGGCGGTGGAGATGGCGTGATGGGCCTCCGGCACCGTCACGTTGAGCACGGCGTCCGCTCCGCGCTCGAGCGCGACATCGAGGGTGTCGGTGACGAGGGCATCCGCCAGTCCGGCGTCGCGAGCAGCGGACGCCGCGGCGCGCTCGTCGATGTCGACGATCGCCGTCACCTGGATGTCGTCGCGCTCGCGCAGGGCGTCGAGCCAGGCCCGACCCATCCCGCCCGCGCCGACCTGGACGAACCGGAGAGGAGGGGTCTGCGCTGTCACGCTCCGATTCTCCCGCACGGCGGCTGGATGCGAGCGCCGGGTACTCTGGAAGGACGGTTTCGAGGGGAGAGCGGATGCGGTTGTTCCGATCGGCCCTGACCGTCGGAGTGCCCGTCGTCGCCTTCGCAGCCCTCCCTTTCGTGTGGGAACGGAGCCTTCCGGCGCTCGCCGTCGTGCTCGTCGCGGCGCTGCTGATCGGCGCCGTGCTCGCCGCGGTGCATCACGCCGAGGTGGTCGCGCATCGGGTGGGCGAACCCTACGGATCGATCGTGCTCGCGGTCGCCGTGACGATCATCGAGGTCGCCCTCATCATCACCCTGATGCTCGGCGGCAAGGAGGGAACCGACACTCTCGCGAGGGACACGGCGTTCGCCGCGGTCATGATCACGACCAACGGCATCGTCGGCCTCTCGCTGCTGCTCGGCTCGATCAAGTTCGGCACCATCCGGTTCAATCCGGAGGGCGTCGGAGGGGCGCTCGCGGTGGTGACGACCCTGACGACCCTGACGCTCGTCATCCCCAGCTTCACGGTCACGACGGAGGGACCGACGCTCGCTCCGTCGCAGCTGGCCTTCGTCGCTATCGCCTCGCTGGTGCTCTACGGTGCGTTCGTCTATCTGCAGACCGGACGGCACCGGGACTTCTTCCTGCCCGTCGACGTCGACGGTGCGGTGCTCGTCGACGAGGACGGCGGTCACGCCGACCCGCCGTCCAACCGCTCGACCTTCATCAGCCTCGGACTTCTGCTGGTCTCGCTCATCGCCGTCGTCGGCCTCGCGAAGTCGGTGTCGCCGGCGATCGAGTCGGGCGTGCAGGCGGCGGGCATCCCCAACTCGTTCGTGGGCGTCGTGCTCGCGCTGCTCGTGCTGCTGCCCGAGGGCATCGCGGCGTCGAAGGCAGCGCTGCTCGGGCGGATCCAGACGAGTCTCAACCTCGGGATCGGCTCGGCGATGGCGTCCATCGGGCTCACGATCCCGGCGATCGCCGTCGCGAGCATCTGGGTGGCGGGTCCTCTGACGCTCGGCCTCGATCCCGTCCAGATCGTGCTGCTCGTGCTGACGGTCGCCGTGACGACGCTCACGCTCGTGCCCGGCCGCGCGACCCGTCTTCAGGGCGCGGTGCACCTCATTCTGTTCGCGGCGTTCCTGTTCCTCGCGATCTCGCCGTAGTCGCGCGCTCGTTCACGAGCGGAGGCGAGGGCTCTGGGACGCACCCCCGCCTCCTGACCGGTCGCTGGGATCTGATCGACCGGCTACCTGGACAGACACCTCGGGGGCCCCGCTGATGACGCGAATCGGCCGAATCGGCTGAGGGGAAGAGGATCCCCCGGCGACCCCACCACAGTGCCGCCGGGGGACGTTTGTGCGAGCTACTCGACGTGCGGCACGCCCGCGGCGTCCGCCTCGACCCGAGCCTCGGGAGTCGTCGCGCCGGCGCTGGGCTTCGTCGTCGGGCGGGCAGCCGTCTTGCGCTGACGCGACGCCGGCCGCGGCTTGTGCGCCGCGGCGACCGCCTCGGCCGCACCCGCCGGCAGCGCCCGCGGAGCGAGGCGCTGCAGCTGGGTCACATGGCCGGGGTTCAGCTCCTCGAGCGTCGAGACGCCCAGCAGGCGCATCGTGCGGGCGATCTGCTCGCCGAGGATCGAGATCGTCTTGTCGACGCCTTCGCGTCCGCCGGCCATCAGGCCGTAGAGGTAGGCGCGGCCGATCATCGTGAACCGTGCGCCGAGCGCCACGGAGGCGACGATGTCGGAGCCCGACATGATGCCCGTGTCGAGATGCACCTCGAGGTCTCGGCCGACCTCACGGTGCACCTCGGGCAGCAGGTGGAACGGGATGGGCGCGCGGTCGAGCTGGCGGCCTCCGTGGTTCGACAGCGTGATGCCGTCGACGCCGAGGTCGGCGAGGCGCTTCGCGTCGTCGAGGGTCTGCACGCCCTTCACGACGACCTTGCCGGGCCACTGCTCCTTGATCCAGGCGAGGTCCTCGTAGGTCACCGTCGGATCGAACATCGTGTCGAGCAGCTCGGCGACCGTGCCCGACCAGCGTGAGAGCGACGCGAAGGCGAGGGGCTCGGTCGTGAGGAAGTTGATCCACCAGGCCGGGCGGGGGATCGCGTTGATCACGGTGCCGAGCGTGAGCGCGGGCGGGATGCTGAAGCCGTTGCGCTTGTCACGCAGGCGGGCGCCCGCGACGGGCACGTCGACGGTGACGAGGAGGGTGTCGAAGCCGGCCTTCGCGGCGCGGTCGACGAGCGCCATCGAGCGCTCGCGGTCCTTCCACATGTAGAGCTGGAACCAGTTGCGTCCGGTCGCTCCGCCCGCTGCGGCGACGTCCTCGATCGCCGAGGTGCCCATCGTCGAGAGGGCGAACGGGATGCCGGCGGCCGCGGCGGCGGAGGCGCCCGCGATCTCGCCCTCGGTCTGCATCATCCGCGTGAAGCCGGTGGGGGCGATGCCGAAGGGCAGCTCGACGCGCTTGCCGAGCACGTCCCACCCGGTGTCGACGGCGGAGACGTCGCGCAGGATCCCGGGGTGGAACTCGATGTCTTCGAACGCCTGACGGGCACGGGCGAGCGAGATCTCCGCCTCCGCAGCGCCCTCGGTGTAGTCGAAGGCGGCCTTCGGGGTGCGGCGCTGGGCGATCGCGCGCAGGTCGTAGATGGTGTGAGCCGAGTCGAGCCGGCGCTTCTTGGCGTTCAGCTCGGGCTTCTTGAACTGCATGAGCGGCAGCAGGTCTTTGGGATTGGGGAACTGTCTCTTGACCATGGTTCTTCCGTTCAGTGGGTTGCGTCGTAGTGCGCGAGCAGCCGCTCGCGGGAGGAGGCGATGTGCTCGCGGGTGAGGTCGGCCGCGCGCTCCGCGTCGCCCGCGACGACGGCGTCGAGGATGCCCTGGTGCTGATGGGCGACCTCGGCGGCGGTGAGCAGCGAGTGGGCCTGCACCTGGCCGATGCAGAGCTCGATCTCGCCCATCAGGGCCGAGTGCATCCGTGCCAGCCGCGCGCTCGGCTGGCCGGTGACGAGGGCTCGGTGGAAGGCGATGTCGGTCTCGGCGAAGGGCTCGCCAGCGGGAGTCGCGAGCAGCGCGCGGTGGGCAGCGAGCGCATCCGCGGAGAGGGTGCCCGAGGTGGCGACGGAGGCGACCGCCGCCGCTTCGACGACCGCCCGGCTGTCGAAGAGGTCGGCGATGTCGGCGCGGCTGAGCTCCGGAACGCGCGCGGCCCGATGGGCGGAGCGCACCAGGAGCCCCTCGGCGACGAGCCGGTCGATCGCGGTGCGCGCCGTGGACCGTGCGACGCCGTAGCGGAGCGCTACCGCGCTCTCGGTGATGGCGGTTCCGGGTGCCTCGTCCTGCGCGATGATGCGGGCGCGTAGGTCGTCCGCGACGGTTCCGGGCAGCACGGGAGAGGACTCGGACAACGTCGGCCTCCTCGTCTGCGCTGGCGTCCGGAATACGGATTGTCGGACAATCTACGTTATTGCCCAGCGAAACGGAAGAGCTGCCTCAGCTCAGAGCTGCGCCGAGCGGTCGATTCCGGCTGAACCCGGGGAGGATCAGGAACGTGCCGCTCGCGGTCGCCGTCGTGAACCCCATGAGGTCGTCGGTCTCGTCGAGTCGGTGCTGCGTCTGCACGAAGGTGCGCAGCTCGCGCTGGAAGCAGACGAACATGAGGCCCGCGTCCCGCGTGCCATCAGGCAGGGTGCCGTCGTCGAAGCTGTAGCCGCGGCGCAGCATCAGATTGCTACCGGTGAACGACGGATGCGCGGCGCGCGCGTGCGATCGCGCCGGCGTCAGATACTCGCCCTCCGGGGTCTTCGCCAGTAGGTCGACCTCGTCGCGCTGTCCGCCGCCCGACAGCGGAGCTCCGTCTGCGCGGCGCCGCCCGATGACGGCCTCCTGCTCGGTGCGAGAGGCGCCGTGGAACCGCGAGGTGTCGAGCCGCAGCCGACGGATGACGCAGACGGCTCCGCCGGCGAGCGGGCCCTCCGGCAGCCAGACGTGCTCGTTCAGCTCGGTCTCCGTGCGGGGCACGATGACGCCGTCGTGGAAGCCGAGAGGGTTGCGGGTGATGGTGCCCTGGCTCGGTCCACGGAAGAGGCGCTGCGACCAGCGGATCCGCGCCCCGGCAATGCTGGCCGCGAGCCAGGTCACCGCCGAGGCGGTCGCGTTCGGGTCGCTGCCGTAGCCGGCGAGAAGGAGGTCCCCTCCTCGGCGCTCGAGGGCCAGTCCTGCGTCGGACGCGAACTCGGGGAGGTCCTCGGAGCCGGGGAGGGAGGGATCGATCGCGCTCACGAGGCGCGGCCCCAGCCCGACCGTCACTGTCAGATCCCCTGCCCCGTCGAAGAGCCCCGCCTCTGACTGGGCCGCGGCGACGGCATCTCCAGAGGCGGCACCGGTGAGGGCGGAGATCCGCTCGCCGAGGTCCCGCGTCAGCCGCACGAGCGAGGTGCGGTCCGGGGTTCCGGCGAGGTCGAGCACCGCGAGGAGGCCGTGGGGCTGCGGAGTGCCCGGTCGCACGATGCCGGCCTGATGCCTGCCGTGCGGGTCGACCGGTTCGATGCCGGCGGCCGCGGGCGGGTCCGGGTCGACATCCGTCAGTTGGGCCACGCCCCATCCGCCTGCCGCACCCGCGGCCGCGCCGAGGCCGGCCGTGGCGAGGCCGCGGAGGAGGTCCCGGCGGCGCAGCTCGCTCATCCGTCGCCTCCCGAGGAGAGGAAGGCGTCGGCGAACTCGACCTCGGCCTCGTCGCCGAGCTCGATCTGCGTCCACTCCGATCCGCCGCCCAGTCGCGCCTCGATCCTCAGCAGCCGGGCGTCGGCGTCGACCCAGTAGCGCACGAGCGCGCCGCTGCCGTCGGCGGGGCCCGACACCGAGGGGTCGTAGGCCTCGTCCGAGGTCGGGCCCGCCACCACGTCGACCGCTGTGCCGTCGATGGTGTCGGCGCGAAGCCAGCGGGCATCCGTCTGCCGCAGCAGCAGCGGGTTGTCGGGGCGATCGTGCCCCGCCTCGAGCAGCACGGCGAGCGCGGCGTGCAGCCGAGAGTCTGCGGGCACCAGGTCGCTCGTCGTCCAGGCGAGACCGCCGCCGTCGAGGCCGGGGGGCGGGACCGGCGGGAGCCCGTCGCCGGTGGCCTCGTGCGAGCTGATCACCGAGGAGCTCCAGGCGAGAAGGCTCGTCTCGTTCCCCGCGCTGACCGTCGCGTAGCCGAGCGCCGCGGTGAAATCGACGTACCCGGCGATGTCGTAGGTCGTGCCGCCGTCGTCGACGGAGAGGCTGACCTCCCGCACCCCCGCCGAGTAGTTGAGGAACCGCATCGTCGACAGGCGCTGCGCCTCCTCATCGGAGAGGGGACGCGGACTGGCACTCGCGGCCGGCGCGGGGGAGTTCTCCGTCGCGGCGCTGCAGCCGGCGCTGCCGGCCAGCACTGCGAGCGACAGCATCAGCCCGGCCGCGACGCGCGAGGTGCGGGGCCGGATCACGTCACGGCCGCCCGGTCGGCGAGCAGGTCGACGGCGGGGAGGGGGTACTCGTCCGCCGCGACAGCCGGAAGCGCGTCCGGCAAGCGGTCGGGTGCCGACTCGAGGTCTGCGAGCTGCGGCTGCGCCGGGGGCGGGGGGATGTCGAGGAAGCTGAGGCCGCGGGGCACCGTGAGCTCCGGCAGTGTGCCGCCGCCCGAGGTGGCGCCTTCGGCGGGGCAGGTGGTGCTCACGAGTTCCGCCGGGGACGACGTCGACGCGGTGTTGTCGGCGAAGCAGTTGCCCTCGGAAGGGGCCCTCGAGGCGGAGATGTCGGCGGCATCCAGCCCGTTCGCACTCAGCTGGTTCAGCCGGAACTCGTTCGCGAGCGAAGGGATGTCCTCGGCGTTGCTGAGCAGCACTCCGGCCGTCGGGTTGCCCTCGATGCGGTTGGAGAGCACGGTGTTGCGCTGCCCGCCGTTGAGCGCCAGCCCGATGCCGAAGGCGCCGAGGGCGTGGGCGGGTGACTCGCCGTTCTCGTTCCCGGCGATGAGGTTGCCGACCACCAGGTTCTCGCGCTGCGGGGTGAACGCCTCCTGGTAGTTCGAGACGAGCGTCATGCCCACCCGGTTGCCCGCGAAGCGGTTGCCGGCGATGGTGACCGAATCCGACGCGTTGGCGTTCTCGAATCCGATCGCATTGCGCTCGGCGACGTTGCGCGCGACCAGGATGTCGCACTCCTCGCACTGCCCGACGTAGAAGCCCGAGTCGGCCGAACCCGACGCGTAGGAGTCGACGATCTGCCCGTGCCGGGCGTTGAACGCGTAGATGCCGTAGAGCCCGTTGTTGTAGGCCGTCACGTGGTCGATCGAGAAGCGCTCCACGGGAGGGAACTCGGAGGGATCGAGCTCCGTGTACCCGGGGCCGCCGTGAGCGAGCGGCCCGTTCTCGTCGTGCATGCCCGTGACGAGCACCCCGTAGAAGAGGGTGGAGTGGACGGTGAGGTTCTCGATCCGCACGCCATCCGCCGAGGCGAAGACGCCGAACGCCCTCGTGCCGCCGCCGTCGATGACCGTCTCGTTGCGGTCGAGTCCCCGCAGGGTGACGCCGGCCTTGTCGATCGTCACCTCCTCCTCGTAGGTGCCGGGAGAGACGAGCACCATCCCGCCCTCGGCGACGAGGTCGACCGCCTCGGAGATCGTTGGAGCGTCCGCGGGAACCTGCACGACGGACGGGGCGTCCGCGACGGGCGGTTCTGCGGGGGAGGAGCATCCGGCGAGGAGAAGCGTGGCGAGCGCGAGGGTCATCCCCACGAGCCCCCGCCCAGCCGCTGCCATGCGCACGAGTGTAAGCGAGGGGCCGTCACCGCACCGGCCGCGGTCGTTCGTGGAGCGATGTCCGACGCGCGCCCCCTCTCTTGGGGCAGCCGTGGGCGCGATCCGTTTTCCCACACGATGCCTAGGGATGGTAGGCATGGAGCATTCGAAGCCGAGGGCGCGGGTCAGGTGGCTCGTGCGCGGCTGTAGCGACGGGTTGGTCGCGGGGGGATCCGCCGACCAGCCGAGGGGATGTTGATGCACGCACGCAGTTCTGCCCACCCGCCCGCCCGGCGGATGCTCGGCTCCGCTCTCGCGATCGGCTTGGTCGCCTCGGGGGTCGCCATCGGCACCGCGGCTCCCGCTGTGGCCGCGACCGGTGACCCGATCACGGGCACCATCTGGCAGGACTACGACTCCGACGGCACCCTGGACAGCTTCGAGGACACCGGGCGCCTCGGCGGTGTCGAGGTCCGCGCGTTCGACGGTGCCGGCAACGTCGCAGGACCCGTGCTCACCGCCGCTGACGGCACCTACTCGCTTCCGGTGACCTCCGATGCTCCGCGCTGGCGCGTCGAGGCGAACGTGCCCGACACGGCGCAGTGGAATGGCTGGGAGGACGCGGTCGTCGGGCGCGCGGACGGCACCAGCCACGGAACGACCGTCCAGTTCGTCGACGTCCCCGCCGGCGGCGCTGCCGAGGTCGACTTCTCCTTCCAGGTTCCGGGTGCCTACGTCGAGAACAACCCGATGGTCTTCCTGCCCGCCTACCGGTACGGCGCGAGCGACGGAGCGCAGGGCGGCCTGTTTGGCGGCACTGCCCACCTGTACGACGCGATGAGCGCGGGAACCCAGTCCACCGTTCCCACCGCATGGAACGTGCCGTTCAACCAGCTCGGCGCGACCTTCGGAACGGCCTGGCAGCAGGCCTCGGCTCCCGGCGAGCTGGGAAGCCTGTTCGCCAGCGCCTACGTGCGCCGCCACTCCGGGCTCGGACCCGACGGCATCGGGGCGATCTACCGGATCACCCCTGACGACGGCACCATCGCCTCGCCGACGGCGTCGGCCGACCTGCTCGTCGACCTCGCCGCTGAGGGCATCGACCTGGGCGCCGACAGCGACCCCGGTGCCGCGGCCGGAGACCCCAACGGACTGCGCCCCGCGGTCACGGCGGAGAACCCCGCCTACGACTGGCGACGCGACGCCCAGGCCTGGGACAAGGTCGGCCGGGTGGGCCTCGGCGGCATGGAGATCACCACCGACCAGCGTTACCTGTTCGCCGTGAACCTCTACAACCGGTCGCTCGTGCGCGTCGAGATCGACCGCACAGGCACGTCGGTCGTCGGCGTCGACGAGTTCGAGCTCGACGAGTACTTCCCCGACGGCTCCGACCTGCGGCCGTTCGGCATCTCGTCGAACCCGCTCACCAACGAGCTCTACCTCACGGTGACCGACACGGCGGAGAGCACCGGTATCGCGGCCGATCTGCACGCGCACGTCTTCGCGTTCTCGCCGGAGGATCCCACCGACCTCGAGGAGGTCCTCGACTTCGGCCTCGGCTACAACCGCGGCGCGGGCTTCGCCGGCGTCAACGCGAGCTACCAGCCGTGGAGCACGGATCCGGCTGACTACGCGGCGTACTACAACGGCGACACCATGGCCTCATCGGTGCCCGTCGTCAGCGATGCCCGCTACCTGCACGGGGAGATCGTCATCGGCATCCGTGCCCTCGACGGCGACCTCTTCGGCTCGTACACCTATCTCTCCGACGTCCCGACCGACATGCGGGTCGTGCGCGCCCGCACCAACGGCGGCGAGCTCCTCATGGCGAGCGGCAACGGCGACGGCACCTTCACGATCGAGCAGAACGGCGTGGTCGACGGGCGCGCAGGCGCTGGCGCCGCGACGATGCTCGCGGGGCCCACAGGGCCGAACAAGTTCTTCATCGACCAGTGGCTGGGCGGTCCTGAGCACCTCGGCGCCGTGCTGGTCGTGCCGAGCCGGCCCGACGGTGTGATGGAGACCGGGATCCACGTCGCCGAGGGTTCCTATCAGGTCGGAACGCGGCGGTTCTTCCAGGAGAACGGGTCCGTGGTGGAGCCCCGCGGCGCCGCGGTGATCACCGGCACCAACGTGCTGGGCGTGACGACCAAGGGCAACGGACTCGGTGAGCTCACGGCTCTGGCTTCGGCCGCGCCGATCGAGATCGGCAACTACGTCTGGTACGACGTCGACAACGACGGAGTGCAGGACCCCGAAGAGGCGCCCGTCGTCGGGGCGACCGTCAACCTCTACGAGGTCGGCGACGACGGCACCCGCACGCTCGTCTCCTCGACCCTCACGAGCGCTGCCGGCGAGTACTACTTCTCGTCCGACCCCGCGCTCAACGCCAACGGCTATGCGCTGCAGACGAACACCGACTACGTCGTGGGCATCGACAACCCGGCGGACTACGACGTCGAAGGCGCACCGCTGTTCGGCTGGTACCCGACCGTGCCGGACACCGGCGATGCGGCATCCGTCGATGCCGACCGCAACGACTCCGACGGGCTCGTCGAGACGACCGAGGCCGGTGCGTTCCCCTACGCGGCCATCACGACGGGCGGCCCCGGCCAGAACGACCACACGATCGACTTCGGCTACTCGCAGCTCGACTACGAGTTCGACAAGCGGATGGTCGAGGGCCCGGTCGAGAATCCGGCGGACGACGGCACCTGGACGGTCAGCTACGAGCTGGTCGTGGAGAACCCGTCCGACTCGCCCGGCTCCTACCTGCTGAGCGACGACCTGACGGGCTACGGCACGGGGATCGAGGTCGTCTCGGCCGAGGTCGTGGACGGACCCGACGGTGCGCCGCTCAACGCGGCGTGGGACGGCACGGACGAGCAGGCGGTTCTGACCTCGCGCTTCCCGATCGCAGCAGGCTCGACGGAGGAGAGCGGTACGGCGCACGTCTACACCGTCGAGGTCTCGGTGCGGCTCGCGACCGACGCCACGACCGGCGAGGTCGTGGCACCTGCCGACGAGCTGACCTGCACGCCCGATCAGGCGCCGGGCGACGCCACCACGGGTCTCTTCAACGTGGCGACGCTCGACCCCATCGGTCACGCCGACCTCGTCGACGACGAGTGCGGCGACCTGCCCCTCGTGACGCTCGACAAGACCATCGTCGGCGAGCCGGAGCCGGTCGATCCTGCGGTCGAGCCGGGCCTCTGGCGCATCGTGTACGGCCTCGCCGTGACGAACAGCGGCGCCGTCGCGACCGAGTACGACCTGAGCGACGACTTCGACTTCGGCACCGCGGTGCAGGTCGAGTCCGTCGGAGTCGCGAACACCGGCCCCGGTGGCGTGGTGCCCGACCCCGCCTTCGACGGCGAGACCGTGACCACGATCGCCGAGGATGCCGCGATCGAGGCCGCGACCACGCACACCTTCGAGGTGACGGTCGAGTACCGCTTCGACACCGCCGAGGTGCCGGCCGACCCGGCGCCCGTGGACTGCGCGGCCGAGGCAGGGGCCGACGCCACGACCCGCCTGCTCAACGGCGCTTCGACCTCGTTCAACGGCTACCCCGACTTCGACACCGAGTGCCGCGAGCAGGGCCACCCGTCGCACCTGAAGGAGGTCGTCTCGGCCGAGCCGATCGGCGATGGGCGCTGGCAGGTCGTGTACGACATCACCGTCGTGAACATCGGCACCGAGCCGACGACCTACGACCTGGACGACGAGTTGCTCTTCGCCCCGGGGATCACGGCCGAGGAGGTCGCGGTGAGCGGGCCGGACGGGTTCGTGATCGACCCCGCGTTCGACGGCGAGACGAACGTGCGCATCGCGACCGATGTCGCGCTGCCGGGGCTCGATGACGACGGCTATGCGCCGCACGTCTACACGGTGGCGGTCATCGCCGAGGTGCCGATCGCGCTCGACGAGATCGGCGAAGACGGCACCGGATCGCCCGTGTGCGGCGTCGTCGACGGGCCCGACCTGATCGAGCGTGGACTCAACAACGCCGCGACGCTGACCGATGAGGCCGGTGGCCAGCAGGTCGACACCGACTGCGCCGGGCTCCCCTCGCTCCACATCGCGAAGTCGGTCGTCGGAGCTCCCGTGGTCGACGCCGACGGCGACCACACGATCGTGTACGAGATCGTCGTGACGAACGACGGCGCATCCGCCGGCGACTACACCGTGACCGACCAGCTGCGCTTCGGCGCCGGCATCGACGTCGAGGACGCCGAGGTCACCGCGACGCCCGACGGCGTCACGGCGGCGGACACCTGGACCGGAGAGGGCGAGGACGGCGCCGAGGAGAACATCATCGCGGCCGACGTGCTGGTGGCCGCCGGTGACGAGCACGTCTACACGGTGGAGGTCGTCGCCTCGGTCGACCACACGGCGACCGACGCGGCCTCCTACGTCTGCCCGGCCGACGGTGTCGGTGCGGCAGGTGCCTTCGCGAACGTGGCGGGCATCGGCCACAACGACGCCGCCGCGGTCGACGTGGCGTGTGCCGCGCCGCAGAAGCCGGGCCTCGCTGCCACCGGTGTCGACCCGACCTCCGCGGCGCTGGCCGGGCTGCTCGCCCTGCTGGTCGGTGGAGCGTTGAGCGCGCTGGTCATCGCACGACGGAAGAGCGCCACGCTCTAGCGGCTGATCCGCGGAACAGCGAAGGGAGCCGGCTCCTACGGGGGCCGGCTCCCTTCGGCGTTCTCCGGGGCTACTCGTGCCCGATCTTGCGGTCGGCGCTGTCGCGGGCCGAGTCGATCTTGTCGGCGTGCTTGCCGCCGGTGACCTTGTTCGCGGCTCCGGCGAGGCCGTCGAGGATCGTGTCGCTCGCGCCCTCCGCCTTCTCGCTCTTGAGGGCGTCCTTCACGCGGTCGTCCTTGAGGAACTCCTGCGCCTTCTTCGAGAGGTCGTCGAGGCCTGCCATGTGCATCCTTCCGTCGAGGTCCTCCGACGGTAACGACGGATGCGGTGCGCCCGCGCCCCGGTTGACGCGCGTTCCCCGGGCCGAGTAGCGGCTCGCTCCCGCCAGCGAGGTTAGGGTTTCGGCGATTCTCCTGACCGCATAACCCCCGAAACCCTAACCTCGCGGAAACGGCAGGGTGGTCCGCACAAAGATCGGGAGCGCGGTCCGGCCGGTCCGCGCTCCCTGTGCCGCGCGCCGTACACCGATGACGGATCGCGCTTCCAAGTGATGACCCCCGAAGGGGGGTGTAGTCGATGGTAGGAAACTCTTCGCCCGAGAATCAACCCCCTGGACGGAACGCGACTCTCACGCATCCGTCGTCCTTGTTCTTGAACATCTCGTAGCCCTTGGGGGCCTCGTCGAGCGGCATCGTGTGGGTCGCGAGGTGGTCGGTGCGGATCTCACCGCGCTGCACACGCTCGAGCAGCATCGGGATGTAGCGGTGCCCATGCTGCTGCGCGCTGCGCAGCGTGAGGCCCTTGTTCATGATCGCGCCGAGCGGAAACTTGTCGACGACCCCGCCGAACACGCCGAGCACGAACACGCTGCCGCCCTTGCGCGCGGCCATGATCGCCTGGCGCACCGCGGTCGGCCGGTCGGTCTGCAGCCGCAGCGGCGTCTTGACCTGGTCGTAGGCGTTCATCGGACCGCGGCTGTGAGCCTCCATGCCGACCGCCTCGATGCAGACGTCCGGTCCGCGGCCGCCGGTCAGCTCGCGCAGCTCGGGCAGGATCTCCGCCTGCGAGTAGTCGAGCGTCTCGGCTCCGATGACCTCCTCGACCTGACGCAGTCGCTCGGGCAGCCGGTCGATGACGATGACACGCTCGGCGCCCAGCAGCATCGCCGCGCGGGCCGCCATCTGCCCGACGCCGCCGGCACCCCACACCGCGACGGTGTCGCCGGGCTTCACGCCGCCGAGGTCGGCGCCCATCCATCCGGTCGGCACCGCGTCCGAGACGAACACGGCCTGCTCATCCGTCACGCCCTCGGGGATGCTGAACGCCGTGTTGTCGGCGAACGGCACCCGCACGTACTCGGCGTGGCTTCCCGCGAAGCCGCCCGTCGTCTGGCTGTAGCCGAAGCATCCGCCGGTGGACTGGCCCCACAGGGCCTCGCCGAATCCGGGATGCGGATTGCTGTTGTCGCAGAGGGAGGTCAAGCCCTGCTTGCAGTACCAGCAGTTGCCGCAGGACATGAACGAGCACATGACGACCCGGTCGCCCACCTTGTGCTTGCGGACACCCGGCCCGACTTCGACGATCTCGCCCATGAACTCGTGGCCGAGGATGTCGCCCGAGCGCATCGTCGGCACGTAGCCGCCGAGCAGATGCAGGTCGGAGCCGCAGGTGACCGTTCTCGTCACCTTCACGATCGCGTCGTGCGTGTTGAGGATCTGCGGGTCGTCGACCCGCTCCACCGAGAGCTCGTTCACTCCCTGCCAGACGAGCGCCTTCACAGCACGCCCTCCCCGCCGGAGCGCTTCGCTCCCATGTCGACGATCGCGCCGAACGGCGTGTTCCTGCGGTGCCCCTCCGGCTTCGGGTCGAGACGGATGACCTCGCCCACCTCGATCAGCTGCTTCGCCTCCCGCAGTGCGGTGCGCACCGCCTGGCGCGGATCGGTGCCGCTGAGGCGGCTGATGCCCGCCCCTGCGCCGGTCGGCTCGCCGTCGACGAGGCGGGCCGAGAGCTCCGTGCCCCTGCCGCCCGGAGCATCCGTCGCCCGCACCTCGATCAGGTCGCCGAGCGCCGCGAGCGGCTCGGGGATGCCGTCGCGCATCACCTCATCGACCGGCTTGTCGATCGTGACGGACCGCCAGCGGCCCTTCTCGAGCTCGCGGCCTCCGGGTGACTTCGGGGCGATGGATCGGGCGACGACGACGGTTCCGGCAGCGATGCCTGCACCGACGAGCGCCCAGCGGGTGGCGCGCATGCTTCCTCCAGGGGTTCTGCTCCACGGTAGGAGCGCGGCGGGGTGTCCGCATCCGTCTTGACGCGGCGTGGGGTGGGGCGTACGCGGCCCCAGCGCCCACGCGAGAGGGCGGATAGTGAGCGAGTGAGCGGATTGCATCACGCCCACTCGTTCACAATCCGCCCCGAGACGCACCGTGGCGCCCACGCCGGCCTCGTGCCCGGGGTCACTCCCCGCGCGGCTTGCCCACCGTCGGCGTGCTGCCCGTGGAGGCGAGGTCCGCATCCGTCGTGCCGCCATTCGCACGCCCGCGCTGCGCCGCCTCGAGCGCCTCCGCCTCCTCGCCGCCGATCGCCTCTCCGCGGGCGACGAGACCCGCGGTCTCGGAGAGCGGGATCTGCTTGAGGAACAGCGACAGCACGAACGCGATGCCGAGGAACGGCAGCAGGTACCAGAACACCGGGGCGAGCGAGTCGGCGTAGGCGGCGACGATGCCGTCGCGCACCTCCTGGGGCAGCTCGTTCAGGGTCTGGGGGTCGAGGGTGGCCGCGGCCTGATTCGCCTCGGAGGCGGAGGCGCCGAAGCCCGCGAAGATCTCCTCGAGCGAATCCGCCAGCCGGTTGGCGAAGATCGTGCCGAACACCGCGACGCCGAGCGAGGCGCCGACCTCGCGGAAGTAGTTGTTCGTGCTCGTCGCGGTCCCGATCTCCGTGGCCGGTACCGCGTTCTGCACGACGAGCACGACGACCTGCATGACGAAGCCGAGTCCCGCGCCGAACAGGAACAGGTACACGCAGATCAGCCAGATCGGCGTCGACGCCTCGAGGGTCGTCATCATGACCATGGCGGCGATCACGATGCCGATGCCGAGGATCGGATAGGCCTTGTACTTGCCGGTCTTCGTGATCGCGATGCCGGAGGCGATCGAGGTGCCGAAGACGCCGACCATCATCGGCAGCATCAGCAGGCCCGACACTGCGGCGGAGGTGCCCGACGCCATCTGCAGGAAGGTCGGCACGAAGGCGAGCGCCGCGAACATGCCGAGGCCGAGCGTCAACCCGATCGCGGTCGCGTTCACGAAGATCGGATTCTTGAAGAGCGACAGCGGGATGACGGGGTCGGTCGCACGGGACTCCACCAGCACGAAGAGCAGAGCGGAGGCGAGCATCCCGATTCCCCACATCCAGGTCTCGAGCGCGCCCCAGCCGTGCTCGGTGTCGCCGCCGAAGTCGGCGAAGAACACGAGGCAGGTCGTGGCGGCCGACAGCAGCAGCACGCCGAGCCAGTCGATCGGCTTCGTCGCCTTCTTGCTGGGCAGGGTGAGCATGAACCAGGCCACGGCGAAGGCCGCGATGCCGATCGGGATGTTGATGTAGAACGCCCACTGCCAGGTGAGGTGGTCGACGAAGTAGCCGCCGAGCAGCGGCCCGGCGATGG
Source organism: Microbacteriaceae bacterium (assembly GCA_031177985.1). Lineage (GTDB taxonomy): Bacteria > Actinomycetota > Actinomycetes > Actinomycetales > Microbacteriaceae > JAPSJW01. The sequence continues at coordinate 463,696 of JAPSJW010000001.1, forward strand.
CCGAGAGGGCGAAGACGCCGCCGAGCGGCCCCAGGTACTTGCCGCGCTCGGACGCCGGCACGATGTCGGCGATGATCGCCTGCGACAGGATCATCAGTCCGCCGCCGCCCAGACCCTGGATCGCGCGGAACACCACGAAGCTCCAGAAGTCGGGCGCGAAGGCGCACGCCGCCGAAGCGATCGTGAACAGCGCGATCGCGATGAGGAACAGGTTGCGTCGCCCGAGCACGTCGCCGAACTTGCCGTAGATCGGCATCACGATCGTCGTCGCGAGCAGGTAGGCGGTGGTGATCCAGGCCTGGTGCTCGACACCGCCGAGCTGCCCGACGATCGTGGGCATCGCGGTCGAGACGATCGTCTGGTCGAGGCTCGACAGCAGCATGCCGGCGATGAGCGCGGCGAAGATGATCCAGATGCGCCGTTGCGTGAGCAGCAGCGGCTGGTCGGCGGTGGCGGTCACGCGAGGGGCTCCTGGTTCTCGAGGGTGGCGGCGAACAGCTGGCGGGCGGCTGCGTAGCTGGCGAGGATGTGGTCTTCGACCGTCGAGTCGTCCTCCTGCGCCATGAACCGCCCCATGGCGGCGTGGATGAAGGAGTTGAGGAGCTGAGTCGCGGTGCGGGCGCGGAGGTCGCCCGGCGGCCATCCCTCGCGCTGCTCGATGAGGACTGCGGAGGCGTCCTCTCGCTCCCACTGGTGCTTGAGCATCCGCTGCAGCAGTCGCGGTTCGCGCTCCATGGCGGCGACGAGGGTCACGCCCTCCTCACGGGTGAGGTGCCCGGAGCCGAGCTCGGTGATCACGAGGCGCACGAGGGCGTCGAGCAGCTCGACCCGGCCGGCCGTCTCGAGGAACTCGGCGACGGCGACGGGGTCGGGCTCCGGTGCGACGCCGAGCACGGCGTCCTCCTTGCCCTGGAAGTAGTTGAAGAACGTGCGGCGGGCGACCCCGACCTCGTCGCAGAGCTCGTCGACGGTGAAGCCGTTGAGGCCACGCTCCGCGGTGAGCCGTCGCGCGACGAGGGTGAGCGCCTTGCGCGTCTCGATCTTGCGCCGCTCGCGGACGCTCGTTGCACTATCGGGCACGGAGTGCATCCTTGCACTATCGAGCCGCGAGTGCAACATAGCGGACTCTCCGCCCGTTCCCAGACAAACCGGCGCAGTGTGGGAGTACGGCAACGAAGGGAGAGCGCATGGGACTCGACGACAAGATCAAGAACCAGGCGGAGGAGCTCGGAGGCAAGGCCAAGGAGGGTGTCGGACACCACACGGGTGACCGCGACCTCGAGGCCGAGGGCCACGGCGACCAGACCAAAGCCGACCTGAAGCAGGCCGGCGAGGACGTCAAGGACGCCTTCAAGCACTGACCTCCATGAGACGAAGGGCCGCTCGCGCATCGCGCGGGCGGCCCTTTCTCACGTTCCGATCCGTGTCGGATGCTGGTCCGTCTTCCGCAGCTTCCCGTCGCGGTCGTAGTGCCGCCACTCGCCCGAGCGCTTGCCGTGCACCCACTCGCCCTCGTCCATGAGCGCGCCGTTGTCATGGAAGCGGCGCCAGAATCCGTGCTGCACGCCCTCGACGAAGGGACCCTGCTGCAGCAGTTCCCCGTTCTCCCGCCACCAGGTCCATTCGCCGGTGAAGAGGCCGTCGGCGAACTGACCGACACCTTTTCGACGGCCGTTCCGGTACCAGTACTCGCAGGCGCCCGACTTGACGCCGTTCTCGTAGTGCTCGACGGCGCTGAGGGAGCCGTCGGCGAAGTGAGTGCGGTGCTCGCCGTCCTGCGGCGCCGTCGGGGTGATCATGTCGCCACGGTAGCGCCGAGGCCGCGGCTCGGGAACGGGGCGCTGGTGGGAGGATGGACGCGAGCCCGGGAGCAGGGTCCTCCTCTCGACGACGAAGGGACCGCAATGGCCGAGCCGATCGACCTCGCGTATCCGTTCCGAGGACACTGGCTCGTGCAGAACAGCCCCGCCGATCGGGTGCCCAGTCACGGGACGGACCTGTTCGCGACGTCCTACGCGATCGACTTCGTGCCGGTCGATGCCGACGGAAGGTCCGCTCACTTCGGACTGGCCTCCGTGTTCCGCCCCGAGCCGCCGGAGAGGTTCCGCGGATTCGGGCGGCTGCTGCTCGCGCCGCTGGAAGGCGTCGTCGTAGCGGCGCACGACGGTGAACCGGATCATCCTGCCTATCGCGGGCTGCCGTCCGTCGGATATGCGCTCACTCAGCAGCGCCGAGCACGTGCCGGATGGCCGGCGCTTGCGGGCAACCACGTGATGATCGAGATCGACCGCGTCGTCGTGGCGCTGTGTCACCTGCAGCACGGGAGCGTCACGGTGCGCCAGGGTCAGCGCGTGGAAGCGGGTGAGGCGCTCGGCCGATGCGGCAACTCGGGCAACAGCACGGAGCCGCACGTCCATGTGCAGGCGATGGACAGCCGTGACGTCGGACAGGCCGACGCCGTGCCCGTCACGTTCCGGGGCTCCCTGCCCCGCAACGGCGCGGTGGTCGACGCCCCCGGGTAAGTCTGCAGCTCGGATTCCGAGACCGCGCTTGACCCTGACGTAGCGTCAGCCCTTCACGCTCGTGGTCATGAACACTTCACTCACCTGGGTCGAGAAGCTGGTCGGCAGCCTCGACGACAAGAAGCAGTACCGCGACTACCGCGCGCGCGTGAAGCGCCTGCCCGGCGACTACCGTGCGACGGCCGAGGCGCTCGAGCGCTACCTCACCCACGTCGGACCCACCTCGGACAGCGCCGCGCTGCTCGCCCTCCTCACCGACCTCGTCGACACCCTCGAGCGCGGCGTCGCCGCGGGAGAGGCCGTCAGCACGGTCGTCGGAGACGATCCGACGACCTTCGCCGACGACCTGCTGCGCCGGCACCCCGGCGAGAGCTGGCTGGACGGATGGGTGGGCAGCGAGCGGGCCCGGCTGACGGATGCGGTGCGCGCCGCGAGCACGGGAGGTGCGCGATGAGCGCGGCGACCGCTTCGGCCATCACCGTCCGCGGCATCGAGAAGTCGTACAAGAACCTGCACGTGCTGCGGGGCGTCGACCTCGAGGTGCAGCGCGGCACGGTGTTCGCGCTCCTCGGCTCCAACGGTGCGGGCAAGACGACGCTCGTGAAGATCCTCTCGACGCTGCTGAAGGCGGATGCGGGCACCGCATCCGTGGTCGGTCTGGATGTCGCGAAGGAGCCTGCCCAGGTGCGCGCGGCGATCAGTCTCACCGGGCAGTTCGCTGCCGTCGACGAGCGACTCACCGGGCGCGAGAACCTCGTGCTGATCGCACGGCTGCGGCACCTGCGTGCGCCGGGCACGATCGCCGACGAGCTGCTCGCCCGCTTCTCGCTCACCGAGGCCGGCGGACGCAAGGTGTCGACCTACTCGGGCGGCATGCGGCGGCGACTCGACATCGCGATGAGCCTCATCGGCGAACCGTCCGTCATCTTCCTCGACGAGCCGACGACGGGACTCGACCCAGAGGCTCGGCAGGAAGTGTGGCAGACCGTGCGGCAGCTCGCCGGCAAGGGCACGACGGTGCTGCTCACCACCCAGTACCTCGAGGAGGCCGAGCAGCTCGCCGATCGCATCGCAATCCTGCACAAGGGCCGGATCATCGTCGACGGAACGCTCGACGAGCTCAAGAAGCTGCTGCCCGCGGCCACCGTCGAGTACGTCGAGAAGCAGCCCACCCTCGAGGAGGTGTTCTTCGCCCTCACCGGCGAGAGCACCGGCGACACCGCCGACGAGACGACCGACGCCGCGCAGGCGCAGAAGTAGGGGACACCATCATGAAGCACTTCTTCGGCGACACCGCCGTGCTCACCGGGCGCTCGCTCACGCACATCGTGCGCAGCCCCGACACCATCATCACGACAGCGGTCACCCCGATCGCGATCATGCTCATGTTCGTCTACGTGTTCGGCGGCGCCATCGACATCGGCGGCGCCACCGACTCGTATGTGACGTACCTGCTGCCCGGCATCCTGCTGATCACGGTCGCGTCGGGCATCTCGTACACGGCCTACCGGCTGTTCCTCGATATGCAGGGCGGGATCTTCGAGCGGTTCCAGTCGATGCCGATCGCGCGGGCATCCGTGCTCTGGGCTCACGTGCTCACCTCGCTCATCGCGAACCTGGTGTCGCTCGCGCTCGTCGTGGGCGTCGCGCTGATCATGGGGTTCCGCACGGGAGCCGACGTCGGGGGGTGGTTGGCGGTGCTCGGCATCATGGCGCTGTTCACCCTCGCGCTCACCTGGCTCGCCGTCATCCCCGGCCTCACGGCGAGCTCGGTGGAGGGCGCCAGCGCGTTCTCGTATCCGCTGATCTTCCTGCCGTTCGTCAGCTCCGCCTTCGCTCCGACGGAGTCGATGCCGGGCCCCGTGCGCTGGTTCGCCGAGAACCAGCCGGTCACCTCGATCGTCGACTCCGTCCGGGCGATCTTCGCCGGACAGCCGGTCGGCGGCGAGCTGTGGGTTGCGCTCGCGTGGTGCCTCGGCATCCTCGTGGTGGCGTTCGTACTCGCGATCGCCACCTACCGGCGGAAGATCTCCTGAGCGGCTGTCGCCGAACGAACCGGATGAGGGGCAGGATCGGACCGTGCTGACCATCAGTCAACTGGCCTCCTACGCCGGAGTCACGGTGCGCGCCGTGCGCCACTACCACCAGATCGGTCTGCTGCCGGAGCCCGAGCGCGACCGCTCGGGCTACCGGCGGTACGGCGCCCACGCGGTGGTGTCGCTGGTGAAGATCGCCACCCTGGCGGATGCGGGTGTGCCGCTGTCGGAGATCGCGGATCTGGTGAAAGCCGACCAGGAGACCTTCGCGGCAGCGGTGCAGCGGATCGACGGGCGGCTGCGCGACGAGATCGCGAGACTCGAGCGCAGCCGCACGTCGATCGCGGAGCTCGCCGCCGGAGATGCGCTCCTGCTGCCACCCGAGGTGGTCGCATACCTGGACCGTCTGCGCGAGCTCGGGGTCGCCGGCCCGGTGTTGGATGGCGAGCGCGATGGCTGGATCATCATGGCTGCTCGGTGGCCGGATCGGGTGCGCGAGTGGATGCCCAGCAAGCTCGCCTCGCTCGACGACCCGCGGATCGTGCGGCTCTACCAGGTGCTGTCGCTGCTCTTCGACACGAGGGAGCTCGACGAGCCGCTCATGGCCGAGGCGGCGGATCTCATGGCCGAGCTCGCGGAGCAGGCCTACGAGGCGGGATACAACACCCAGGAGGAGTCGGCGGAGGACGAGGTTCCGTTCGACCTGTTGGAACTGCTCGCCCTCGAGACCGACCCTCGCGCGCAGCGGATGGTGGAGCTGATGCGCGAGCGCGGATGGGACGGATGGACTCGGCTGGAGAAGGTGCCGCCGACGAAGGGGTGACCCGGCCGCCGGCCGCAGTCGCTAGCTCGGCGTCCTGTCACCGCGGGGTGGGGCCACCGAGACGAAGAGCTCGTGGGCGTCGTCCGTCCCATCCGCGCGGTATCCGATGTCCAGCTTCGTAGCGCCGGGGCGGTGGCCCGATGCGAGCAGCGACGCTTCGATCTCTCCGAACGAGGCGGCGATCTGCGATTGAGGCCCTCGGTGCAGGAGGTAGCCATAGCTTCCGCCCGGCACCAGCGCGTGCACGAAGCCGTCGACCTGCTCCTCCACGTCGGCGAGCACTCCGACGACCTCGTGATAGCGACCGTCGAGGCGGGTGCTGGCCTCGGCGAAGGGGCGCCCGTCGTCGGCGAATGCGGAGAACGCCACCGCCCAGGCTTCAGGCACCAGCGTCGAGAGCCGGTCGAAGGCGGCGAGCACCGGCACACCGATGACGAGCCGCGACGGCATCTGGATGATCTCTACCACTGTGCCCCCTCGGCGCGCTCACCCGATGGTAGCGAGGGGACGTCACTCGGTGAGTCCGACTCCCATACGATCGCGATCGTGATCGAGCTGCAGGAGCATCGCCCCGAGTGGGCCGACGAATTCCTGCGCGAGTCCGGGCGCGTCTCGTCGGCGCTCGGCCCGCGCATCCTGCAGATCGAGCACATCGGCAGCACCGCCATACCTGGTCTGATCGCCAAGCCCATCATCGATCTGGCCGCCCGAGCAGCGCCTGAGGAGGATCCCCTCTCCTTCGGGTCGGCGCTGGGGGACATCGGCTACCAGCAGCACCGGACAGGCCCGAAGACGCACGGCGTCTACCTGCGCGGCACGTCGGAACGTCGAACGCACATCCTGCACGTCTTCGCGGATGCGGCCTGGGACACCTGCAACCAGCGGCTGTTCCGAGACAAGCTGCTTCGCGACCCGTCGGCGCGGGAGGCCTACGGGCGGCTGAAGGCATCACTCGCGCATGCGCAGGATGGCCATGAGTACACCGCGGCGAAACGATCGTTGATCCAGACACTGCTCAACGAGGAACGTGCGATCAGGTGGCTTCCGCCGACCGTGCCGTGGGACAAGTAGGGCGGCCGTCAGCGGGACGCTCCCAATTCCGCCTCTCCCTGAGGGAGTGAATTGAGCAAGTCTGGTCTTCCAATGTGAGCGTTAACGCTATAACGTGACCGCCAAGTCGTCGTTGCAAAGGAGCATCCGATGTCCAGTCTTCCTGCACCCACCGGGCGCCGATCGAGGAGGCGGGCCCTCGGCCTCCTCGCAGTCGGAATGGCGAGCGCGCTCGGCTTCGGAGCACTGACCGCATCGCCCGCGCTCGCTGAGCTTCCTCCCGAGCTCACGCAGGATCTGGTCGTGCACTACCCACTCGACGAGACCTCCGGCACGACGGTGTCGGACGCGTCCGGCAACGGACGGGACGCGGCCATCGTGGACGACCCCACCGGCCGCGCCACGTGGAACGCAGGTCTGGGGCTGACCCTTCCAGGCGGCGCAGGCACGGCGACGACCCGCCAACCTTCGGTGCAGCTGCCTTCAGGTCTGCTCGCAGGGCTCACCGAGGTGACCGTCGCCTACGACGTGCGGCCCACCTCCAACCAGAGCCAGCTGTTCACCTTCGGCACGACGCCGGACGCATCGGGCGTCTTCAGCGCGACGACCGCCAGCCCACGCGGGGCGACCATCACCTATCCCGCGGGCGGCACCGCCGCCGCGACCGCATCGGGCTCGGTGACGACCAACGCCTGGCGGCACGTCACGATCACCTTCCGTGGCGGAACCGCCGCCGCCCCCGGCCAGCTCGTCGTGTACGAGAACGGCGTCCAGGTCGCGGCGAACAGCAACGTCACGATCGAGCCGCAGGCCATCGCCGCTCTGAACTCGTTCATCGGCCGACCGAGCAACACGGCCGGCAACGCCAACTACTTCGCCGGCACCGTCAAGGACTTCCGGGTGTACTCGAAGGTGCTGACCGCAGACCAGGCGCTCGCGCTGGCGCAGGAGACGGGGCGGGTCAACATCGCCCAGATCCTCAGCGGGGTCGACCTCGGCGACACCTCCCAGGTGACCAGCAAGATCATGCTTCCCGCCGTCGCGGGCATGACCTGGTCGAGCTCGAATCCCGACGTGGTCTCTCCAACCGGAGACGTGACGCGCCCGCTGGCAGGTCAGGGGGATGCGACCGTCACTCTGACCGCGCAACTCACCTACCGGGGCCTCACCGAGACCAAGCAGTTCGAGGTGACGGTGCTGGCGGAGCCGGAGGACAGCGAGAAGGTGCGCGTCGACTGCGCCGCCGCCATCCAGTCCGACGTGACCGACGTCCGCGGCAACCTGGAGCTGCCAACCACCGGACGGGAATGGGACTCGACGATCGTCTGGGAGACGAGCGCACCGGACGTCGTCTCCACCACCGGGATCGTCACCCGGCCCGCGCACGGTGAGCCGGCGCAGGAGGTGCGCCTGACGGCGACCGCGACGCTCAACGACGAGGTCGAGACCTGCCACTACGACCTCACGGTGACGCCGCTGCCCGAGAACGATCCGTACGAGCGCTACCTGTTCGCGTCCTTCCACGGGGGCGACGATGGCGGCCGGAACGGCGAGCAGATTTGGATCAGCGCCTCGAAGGACAACGACCCGTTCAACTGGTACGAGGTCAACTACGACGAGGGCACCGCGGTGTCGCAGCCGATCCTGCAGACGGTGAACCCGCCCCAGGGACAGATGGGCCTGCGCGACCCCTCGCTGCTGCGCTCGCCGGACGGCGATCGCTTCTACCTGCTCGCCACGGACCTCAAGACCTACCAGGACGGCCAGTCCTGGTCGTACCGCCAGTCGAAGGGCTCGCGCAACCTCGTCGTCTATGAATCGGACGACCTGGTCAACTGGTCCGAGCCGCGGTTCGTGAAGGTCGAGGACGACCACGCCGGCAACGTGTGGGCACCCGAGGCGTTCTGGGACGAGAAGACCGGCCAGTACATCGTGTTCTGGGCGTCGAACCTCTACCCGAGCGCGGACATCGCGAACCGCAACACGTCGCAGATCTCGTACAACCGCATCCGGGTCGCTACCACGAGGGACTTCGTGACCTTCAGCGAGCCGACCACGTGGGTCAACCTCGACCGCTCCACCAACCAGAACGGCTGGGGCATGATCGACTCGACGATGATCGCGACGGATGACCGCATCTACCGCCTCACCAAGGACGAGAACGGCTTCCGGGTGCTGTTGCAGTACATCGACTCGCTCGACGACCTCTACGACACGTGGGGCGCACCGGAGACCGAGCCGTACGTCACGAACCGGAATCCGATCACGCCGCTCACGACGGACCCGAACGCCTGGACGATGGTCGGCAACGCCGACGGATCGAGCAAGTGGCAGGTGCCGGGGCTGAACGGCGGAAACCTCGAGGGCCCGCTTGTCTTCAAAGACAACGTCGAGGAGATGTACTACGTGTTCATCGACTACGCCTCCGGCGGCGGTTACGTCGCGTGGCGGTCGGATTCGATGGACCGGCCGCCGAGCGAGTGGGAGTACCTCGGGCAGTCCTGGTGCAACACCACCGGTCTGTCGAGCAACTGCACGGCGCAGTCGGCGACATCGCCCTACTGGTCTCTGCCCGTCAGCCCGCGGCACGGGTCCGTGCTGCCCATCACCCTCGAGGAGTGGGAGCGCGTGATGTCGCACTACAACTCCCCCGTGCACGCGGAGGCGTCGATCGTCACCGCAGACGGGACGCCTGTCCAGGAGGGCGCGTGGGTCAACGAGGCACCGGAGGTCGAGGTGACGTGGACCGACTTCAACGACACGGACCTCGCGCCGGCGTGGGTCCGCCTCGTCGAGGGCCACAACGACGGGAACCGCGTCGTCGGCGAGAAGGTGGAGTCGGGAATCGAGCAGGGCATGACACTTCCGGTCACCCCTGTCGAGGGAGTGAGCTGGGCGCAGGTCGAGTACCGCGATGCGTCGCTGGGAGGCGACGCGGTCATGCTGTGGACCACCGACGTGGAGTACCGGCTCGACACCACGAGCCCGGTGATCACCGCCGAGGCCGACGGTCGAGAGCTGTCGATCGACGCGTCCGACCCGGTGCCCGCCAACGGCGCCGAGAACTCGGGGCTCGCCTCCTGCGAGTTCCGGGTCGGCGACGGGGAGGCGGAGGACTGCGAGGCCACGGTCACGCTTCCCGCGTCGATCGGGGACAGGACGGTCACCATCGTGGCGGCCGACCATGCCGGCAACGAGACGACTGAGACCGTGCTCGTCGAGGGCCGCGGGATCGACGTCTCGGCGACGGTCGCAACACGCTGCGTCGCGGGCAAGGTCACTCAGGTCGTGACTCTCACCAACGGCGAGGACGTGCCCGTCTCGACGACGATCCGCTCCACGTACGGGTCGAAGACGACCCCCGCGCTCGCCCCCGGCAAGACGGTGTCGCACGCCTTCTCGACTCGACTGGGCACCATCCCGAGCGGCTCGGTCACCATCGTGATCTCCGCCACGATCGACGGGGAGTCCGTCGAGCTCGACAAGGTCGCGCAGCACCCGCCGGCCTTCTGCGGCTGAGGTCGTCCGGCCGACTGAGGAACCGCCCTTCCCGCATCGCGGGGAGGGCGGTTCGCTGCGATACGAGGATGCGTGTCCCGGGCGTGCGCGGGGAAGGCGCGCCAGCAAACGGGACGCATCACGCTCCTGCCGGTACCCTCCTGGGCATGGGAGCGATCGTGAGCGAGCTGGGTGATTTCCTCCGGGCGAAGCGGGCGGCGGCATCGGTCGACGCGTTGCCCTTTCCGTCATCGGGACGACGGCGCGTGCCGGGGCTCCGCCGCGACGAAGTGGCGCTGCTCGCGGGAGTGAGCGTGGACTACTACACCCGACTCGAGCAGGGCAGGGAGCGGAACCCCTCGGCGCAGGTGATCGACGCGCTGGCCCACGCGCTCGACCTCGACCTGCACGAGCGCCGATACGCCTACGGTCTCGCGCAGATCGCCTGGGTCCCCGAGCTGCCTGAGAACGAACCGCTGATCGACACCGCCCTCACCCGCCTGATGGACGGCTGGCCGGACGCCGCGTGCTTCGTGCTCGACCCGCTGCTCGACATCGTGGCGATGAACCGGCTCGCGGGCGCCCTGTTCCGGCCCTTCGCCTCCACCAGGAACCTGGTCGAGATGACCTTCCTCGACCCGGCGGGCCGCGACTTCTACGTCGACTGGGAGCGGGCGGCGAAGGGATGCGTCGCCAATCTCCGTGCTACGTCGGGCCTGTACGCGGGCGCCCCGCGTCGGCAGGAGCTGCTGGAGCGACTGACCACCGGCAGCAGGCACTTCGCCGAGCTCTGGGCCGCACACGACGTCGAGCCGAAGACCCACGAGGAGAAGACACTGCGGCACCCGGAGGTCGGGGAGTTCTCGATCGCGTTCGACGCGTTCGAGGTCTCAGCGATCCCGGGGCACCAGCTCGTCGTCTACCGGGCCGAGCCGGCAAGCTCCGGAGAGCGCGCCTTACGCACACTGCTCGCGCAGTCCGAAGCCGTCGGCACCGGGGGTGTCGCCGCGGGCTGATCCTCCCGCTCCAGGGAGGACGGGGGCCAGGCTCGCGCGGCCGGACTGTGCCTACCGTTCGAGCATGCATCCTCTGCTCGGCCCCGCCACGGGCTCGCCGCCGGCACGGTTCCCATGGCAACTGCCGCCGGACGAACCGGCCGTCGTCGTGACCGGCGACCTGGTGGTCGTGGATTCGAACCGGCGGTGGCGATCACTGCACTCGCCCTTCGCCGACCTCGGCGACGCCGGGCGCATGGTGTTCTGCGATCCCGCCGCGGCCACGTTCTTCATCGACCGTCGCCATGAGGAGCATGACGTCGTGGCATTCCTGCTCGACGCCGTCGGCGAGGCGGCCGCGCGTGCCGCGGTGCATCGTCTGCGGCAAGAGAGCCCCCGCTTCGACCGGCTCTGGGCGGGTGCGCGGGTACGTCCACGCATGCGCGACACCTACGCCGTGCGCCACCCAGCACTCGGGACCCTGACCTTCGACCGCCGCACCACTCGTCGCGACGGTCTGCTGGTGCGCATCGCGACTCCGCGGCCGGCGGCGGCGCACCTGCTGCCGCTGCTGGATCACCTTCCTGGCTGAGCGACTCCGGCAGCCTGGCCCTGCGACAGCTAGGAAACCGGCGGCCTGGGTCGTGACGTCTCACCGCGCGACGCTGGAAACGACCCCGAACGGGGACGGACCAGTGAGAGAAGGAGACACCGGAATGACCGGAATCATCACCCCAGGTGCCCTGGACGGCCGCGTCGCCGTCATCACCGGCGCGTCGAGCGGCATCGGCGAGGCGACCGCAGAGACCTTCGCTGCCCTCGGTGCCAAGGTCGCGCTGCTCGCACGGCGAACCGATCGCCTCGACACGATCGCCGCGCGAATCGCCGAGAACGGCGGCGCGGCTCTCGCGGTGCCGACCGACGTCACCGAGCGCGCCCAGGTGCTCGCCGCGGCAGACAGGATCGCGTCCGAGCTCGGCGAGGTCGACCTGGTGTTCGCGAACGCCGGCGTGCAACTCATCTCCTCCATCACCGACCTGAAGGTCGAGGACTGGGACGCTCAGATCGATCTCAACGTCAAGGGCGTGATGAACACGATCCAGGCGTTCGTGCCCAGCCTCGAGGCCGCCGCCGCTGCGGGCCGCTCCGCGGATCTCGTGACCACCTCATCCATCGCTGCGACACGCATCCTCGAGAAGTTCCAGGTCTACTCGGGCACGAAGGCCTACATCAGCCACATCACCCGGCTGCTGCGGACGGAGCTCGGACGCAAGAACATCCGCGTCTCGACGATCGAACCGGGCATGGTCGACACCGAGCTGCCCGACCACGTGACCGACCCCGACGCGAGCCGTCTCATGGCCGACCTCATCGAGCAGATCGACGTGCTGCAGTCGCGGGACGTTGCCGAGACAGTCGCGTTCCTGGCGGGCCTGCCGAAGCACGTCAACCTGACCGAGATCACGATTCTGCCTACCCAGCAGATCATCTGAACGGGGAACGTCATGACCGGCCGCTTCATCGAATACCCGCTCGAGAAGGTGCATCGCCTCTTCGAGCCGGGTCCTGTCGTGCTCGTCTCCACGTCGGACGGACGGGGCCGCACGAACCTCATGACCAACGGATTCAACATGCCGGTGCGGCACTCGACGACGGTCGCGCTCGTGCTCGGGCCCTGGGATCACTCGTTCTCAGCACTGCGCGAGACGGGCGAGTGCGTCATCGGTATACCGGGGCGCGACATCCTCGAGGCCGTCGTGGACATCGGCAACGTGTCGGGCGCCGACGTCGACAAGTGGGAGCGGTTTGGCATGACGCCCGCGCCAGCAGCGACGGTTCGGCCCCCGCTCATCACCGAGTGCTTCGCGAACGTCGAATGCACCGTCACCGACGACCGCCTCGTCGACGACTTCGACCTCTGGCTGCTGCGGGTCGAACGCGCCTGGATCGATCCGGCTGCCCCGGAGGGGTCGGAGATCCACCACCGTGGCAACGGCACGTTCTCGACGAACGGCGAGGTCGTGGATCTGAGATCGCGCATGACGAAATGGGAAGCCCTCACCGGCGACTGAGTCGCCCGGTGCAACGAAAGGAGAAGAGATGGACATCGCCGGCAAGACGATCGTGCTCACCGGCGCGACGAGCGGCATCGGCGCGGCGGCCGCGCGGCTGCTCGCTCGGGAGGCCGGTCGCCTCATCGTGCAGGGGCCCGAGCCCGAGAATGAGGTCGCCGACCTGCTGCGGGAGCTGCGTGCCGTGGGCGGGGGAACGGTGGAGTACGTGCAGGCCGACTTCACGTCGTTCGCCGAGGTGCGCCGCGCTGCGCACCAGGTGATCGAGGCGACCGACGCGATCGACGTGCTCATCAACAATGCGGGAGTGCCGGGGAGCCGAGAGCGACACCTCACGAGCGACGGCCACGAGCGGACGATCCAGGTGAACTATCTGGCCCTCGCCCTGTGGTCGGACCTGCTGATCCCCGCGATGGTCGACGGCGGACGCATCGTCAACGTCGGATCGACGACCCACCGGATGACCTCGCTCGCCCTCGACGACCTCGACCTCGCGCGCGGGTACGACCCGGTGCGCGCCTACGCGCAGTCGAAGCTCGCCATCGTCACCTACTCGACGTGGCTCGCCGGCCGGCTGCCGCGCGGGATCAGCGTCGTCGCCATCAGCCCGGGAGTCATCAGCACCTCGCTCCTGCACTCCATGTTCGGCGGCGGTGGAGCGCCGGCAGAGCATGGGGCGATGCGCATCCGTGAGGCCGTGCTCGCCGATGTCGCCTCCGGTAGCTACATCGACGACGGCGAGGTGGTTGCGGCTAGCGCGGATGCCCTCGACAGAAAAGCGCAGGACGGGCTCGCGCAGCTGACGGCACGCCTGACCTCTTGAACCGCGGCGGCACGGCCGTTCTGCTCGAGGACGATTGCTCCTGTGGCGCGGTTAGTCCTCGGGCTCTGATGGCCGCAGCCCGCGCTCCCGCATCCCTGCGGCCGCGTCGATCGCGTCTGCTACGAAGCGCTCCGTGAGGTCGGTGTACCTGCGCACGTCGGCGGCGGACCAACCGTCGAGCACTTCCTCGATCATCCGATCGCCGAGCGCGTAGACGCCGCGCGCCGCCGCCTCTCCCGCATCCGTCAGCTGCACGAGGCTCGCGCGGCGGTCGGAGGGATCCGTCGACCGCTGCACCAGTCCGTCGTTTTCGAGTCGGCGCACGATCTTGCTGACGTAGGACGCGCCGGTGCCGAGCACCTCGGCGAGGGCGGTCGGGCGCATGGGCCCCCACGCCAGGAGGTGCCTCAGCGTCTGATGCGACGGCTGATCGAGGGTCTCGCCGCTCTTGGCGAGAATCTGACCCTGGAGCGTGGGCGACTCCCACAGGAGGATCAGCGCGCTCAGGTTGGCGAGCAGCCGCGACCGGTACGGGAAGTCGCCCGGGGCCAGGGGCCGGATGCTCTCCGATGTCGCGTCGTCACTCACGTCACGACTCTAATAGGGCCTACATATACTGTCCTGCAGGACAGTAATGTGATACGCTTTTTCCACCACCCAAGCCAGCAGGCACGCGCCGCGGGCCCGGTTCGGAGAAGAGAAGAGGAAGAACGATGAGCGTCATCACACTGCCCAAGGCCGTCGAGGAGTTCGTCACGACCACCAACACTCACGACGGCGAGGCGCTCTTCGGGCTCTTCGCGCCCGGCGCGACGGTCGTCGACGATGGCACTGCCTTCACGACGGAGGCGGAGCTCCGCGAATGGATTCAGGTGCACCAGGTGGGCCCGAAGATCGTCATCACACCGACCGCGTTCGAGGGCGGCCGCCTCGAGGCATCCGTCGACGGCGAGTTCCCCGGCGGACCCCTGAACTTCGCCTTCACCTTCGCCACGAGCGACGACCGCATCACTCACCTGTCGACCGCGCTGGCCTGACCCGCCGTTGGGCCGGAGCAGCGCGACTGCTCCGGCCCGGAAGGATGCAGTCATGGGCACCATGGACGAACTGATCGACCCGGCCGTCGTCGGACGGCTGCGGGCCGCGCTCTCCGCCGTCGCGCCCACCCTGGACCTCTCGGCGCTTGCGCAGGCCGAGAGCAGCGTGGGCGGCAGGCGGCTGCGACAGGGAGTGGACCTCGTCCGCGACGCCATGCTCAGCGACCTCCCCGGCGGATTCGCCGCCGTCGAGCGGATCGTGCTCGACGCGCTCGACGAGCCGCGCTTCGCCGGATGGTTGATCTGGCCCACCACCGAGGTCGTCGCCGCGCGAGCCCTCGAGACCGGAGCTGCCGAGGACTTCGACGCGGCGATGGCACTCCTCGCCCGCCTCACCGTCGGCCTCACGGGGGAGTTCGCGATCCGCGACCTCCTCATCGCGCGGCCGGAACGCGGGCTCGCGATCATGCAGACCTGGACCGGTCACGACAACGAGCACGTCCGACGCCTGGCGACGGAAGGCTCCCGTGCCTACCTGCCCTGGGCGAAGCGGGTGCCGTGGCTGCTGGCGCATCCGGGCGCGACGCGGGGCATCCTCGATGCCACCTACCGCGACCCCTCCGACTATGTGCGCCGCTCGGCCGCGAATCACCTCAACGACCTCAGCCGCGTCGATGCAGCAGTCGTGCTCGACACGGCCGCCGATTGGGCTGCAGCCCCCGACGCCAACACGCCCCGAGTGCTGCGCCACGGCCTCCGAACGCTGGTCAAGCGCGCCGACCCCGCCGCGTTGGCCCTCCTCGGTTTCGAGGGGGGCGCCCTGCGTGTGTCCCGTCCGCAGCTCTCGAGCGAGATCGTGCCACTGGGTGGAAGCCTCGCGATCACGGCGACGGTCGAGAATCTCGGTGAGACGGATGCGATGGTCGCGATCGACTACTCCGTCGGCTTTCAACGCGCTGACGGCTCGATGCGCCCGAAGACCTTCAAACTCGGGTCGCGGCGCATTGCGCCGGGCGACGTCGCAACGGTCACGAAGGTGTATTCCTTCCGCCCGATCACCACGCGCACCTACTATCCGGGACCGCACTTCGTCACTGTCCAAGCCAATGGGGTGCTCTCCCCTCGCGCGGACTTCGCGATCGAGCGCACTCACCAGGGAGCAACCCCATGACCGACCTGACGGAGCGGGTGCTGAGCACGGTCTCGTCCATCCCGCCAGGGCACGTGATGACCTACGGCGACGTCGCGCACGCGACCGGCACGGGAGCGCGGGCGGTCGGCCGGGTACTGCACAACGGTGGGCACGACATCCCCTGGTGGCGGGTCGTCGCTGCCGACGGCCGGCCGTTCAGGGCGGCGGCAGAGGATGCTCGTGCGCGGTTCCTCGAGGAGGGGACCCCGCTGCTGGAAGCCGGGAGCGACGTGCGGGTGGACCTGGCCCGGGCGTCGTGGGGTCTCTAGGGCGTGGTGACCACCTGGCCCAGGATCGCCATGAAGAGCTGGTAGACAAGCCAGAGGCCGCCGAGCTTCAGCGCCAACTCCACGAGGGCGGCGGCAGCACGATGCGGCCTCCGCCGCGGAACCGTTCTCTTCCTCCGGGCCTCGCGAACAGGTCGCGGCGTACGAGGCAGCCCGGTTCGAGTCGAACTCGTCGAAGCGTTCCTCTGTGCCTTCGTGGGCGCCGCGGCACCAGCCGTCGGGGGGCTGACGAGCAGGTGCCCGACCTCGGCCTCGAGCGCTTCGAACTCCCGCCGGACGGCCCGGGCAGAGCTCAGCACTGAGCTGTCCGCCGTCCAGGTCGAGGCGTCGCAAGCGGCCGCGACGATCCGTTCGAACTGCTCTTGGCTGAATTGCGGCGCACCGCCGAGCCGCTCGAGCAGGCCTCGCTCGTCGATGACCTCGATGCGGGGACGGTACGGTCCGGCGCCGGGTTGATCGCGGATCGCGATCCCAGCGGGATCGACGAAAGCGAGCATCGCCGTCACAGGCACAGTCAGCCCGGAGGCCCGGCTGATTCGTTCGGCGGCACGGTCTGCTTCCAGAAGAGAACGATGGATGTATGGCTGCCGCTGCCCACCAACGAGCAAGGTCGTGCCCGCCACCCAGATCTTCTTGCCGGGGCTGTACTTCGTGTTGATCGTCCAGACGCCCACCCGGCTCACCACCAGGTGGTCGATGTCTGCGCCTCGGGGACCGACCGGGACCGAATGCAGCACCCGGTATCCGTCACTCAGCGCCGCCAACCTGGCGCCGACGCGTCGTTCGCCGAGTACTCCCTGGTACCAAGATCGGGCTTCCTCGTCGATTACCACCCTCTGCGTCGCCTCGTCGAACCGGATCACTTTCTGATCCCATTGGCGCAGCAGCTCGTCGATCAGCGCATGCCCTGGCACGCGGTCCCTCAGATCCCCCATCGAACGAGCGTGTCACCGCGACGATCGAGAGGGCAGCCCGACGTCGGGGGTCGCCGGACGCGACCGTCCGAGTCGCCCTAGCGTCGAAGGATGCTGATCGCCCTCCGTGCGGCTCGACCCCTCGCCCCCGTTCCCGAGTAACCTGCACGGATGACCGCGTGGGATCTGCTGAACGCACGGAGCCTCGTGGTCGGCGGGCTCACACGCGACGAACTGCTGGCTCTCCTCCGCTCGGCCGGGGTTCTCTTGAACGCCCACGCCGAGACGCTGGTCGCCGACTCGACCTTCGACGACAGCGGCAGTCCCGACGTCATCCACTTGGTGGAATGCTCGGTCGGCGACCTCGGCCTGCCGGAGGGCGCCACCCTCTCGCAGATCTACGACCGTGCACAGTCGCGGGGGCTTCACCTCTGTCCGCCCATGACCGCTCCCTACCTGCGACTGGCGCTGAGGAGTCAGGCTTCGGCATCCGACACGGGGCTGAGCTCCGGTCGGGCGCCGTCGGGTTCTCTGACCGTCGCCGCGCCTGCGTTTCGGGATGACGACGAGTACCCGAAGGGCTTCTACTTGCGGGTGATCGCCGGGCAGCAGTGGCTGCGCGGCTATCGCTGCGACGACCAGCACCTGTGGTCGCCGCAGGACCGATTCGTCTTCCGAGCGGTCGGTTAGCTCTCCCATGCCCCTGCCCGAGGTCTGCGTCGTCTACCTCCTCCGCCCCGGCGCATCCGGCAGCGAGGTGCTGCTCGGTGAGAAGCGGAAGGGACTCGGGCTCGGCAAGGTGGTAGCTCCAGGCGGCAAGCTCGAGCCGGGGGAGACGCCCGCCGCGGCGGCCGTGCGTGAGGTGCTCGAGGAGGTCGGGATCGCGATCGCCGAGTCCGACCTCGAAGCGGCCGGCTGCATCGACTACTACTTTCCGACCAAGCCGGAGTGGAGCCAGCGGTCGTGGGTGTTCCGCGCTCGCGGGAGCTGGGGCGAGGCCGCCGGGTCGGAGGAGCTCATCGCGCGGTGGCTGCCGGTCGACGAGGTGCCACTCGATCGGATGTGGGATGACGCGAAGCGCTGGCTGCCCGGCGTGCTCGCGGGCGGAACGGTCGAGGCGTCTTTCGATTTCGGGTCCGACTTGTCGACCGTCGTGGAAGCCTAGGCCTGGAACTCCGCGAACCGCTCGTCGAGAAAGTCACGAGAGGGCCAATCCGCCTCGCGATGCGGCAGAGTGAGCTCGACCTCGTGCATGTCTTGGATGCCGTGCTTGAGCATCGGCCCGTCGACCTCATCGAGTAGGCGCGCGTTGACGTGCACCTTATAGTCCGGTGAGATCCCTAGGAACCGCTGGTCGTAGGCCGCGTGGTGGATCTTGCACAGCGCGAGGCCATTGCTCACGTGCGCGACGCTGTTGTGGTCGCGATCAGCGATGATATGCGCCGCGTCCAGCAGCTCGGGATGCTTCAAGCGGCAGATAGCGCACGTGGTCGAATAGGCGGACATCACCTGAGCGCGGAACATCGGCTGGTGTACGCGCTGAGCCACGACACGCTCGACGTAGCTCTTCTCGAAGATCGGCCTGATCCCCTCGCGGTATGCCTGGGCGAGAGCATCATCGGTCGCAATCAGAACATGGCCACGGATCAGGTCTTCGCCGACGACATATGCTGGAAAAACCGGCACGTATACGTTCGGGGAAGGCTTTCGAAAAACGATGATCGGCACGCGCGCCGTGAGCGCGGCGCGCAGCTTGCGGTTGTCGCCCCCCGTCATGTCGCCCGCCCGAAACGCATATTCCAGGAGGCCGGTTTCCGGGTCGATGCGATCGGCATAGGGGCCGTCCGCCGCACTCACCACCGACAGCGTCGCGTCGAGTTCTTGTGGGTTTCGAATCCCTCGGTTGCGATCGATCAATCCGAATCGCCGGCCCCCGAGAACGAAGTCGACCAGTTCGTCTCTGGTAGCGAACCCGCCGCGTCTCTCGATGAAGAGTTCGAGGGCGGCCATGGCATTGAGACGGAGTTGGGCCTGCCCGACCTCACTGAGTGCCATGGCTCTTTTTACAGGGCGTCGACGGTCGCCGACTAGACCCCCACCACGCGCTCCAAATACCCGTTGCCGAACTTGCGCTGCGGGTCGTGCTGCAGCACGAGGGCGCGGAAGTCGTCGATGCGCGGGTAGAGCTGCTGCACCGGGAACGACTGGTCGAACACCTTGCCCCAGTGCGGCCGAGCGTCGAACGGGGCGAGAGCCTGCTGGATGCGCGGAACCAGCGCGGCCACCGCATCCGGCTGGTTCTTCCAGGTGAAGTGGATGGCGAGCGTCTCTCGCTGGTAAGCGCCGCTGAGCCACAGGTCGTCGGCCTTCACGGTGCGGAGCTCGGTGATGAGCAGCGCGGGCGCGATGTCCTCGCCGAAGGCCCGCAGCGCGAGCAGCGCATCCCGGGCGGAGCCGCGCTCGACGAAGAACTCCGACTGGATCTCGTCGCCGTTCGACGGGGTGGCGTCGAGTCGGAAGTGCGGCAGGCGCTCGAGCCAGGGCCCGGGCACGCCGCCCTGCTGGGTCGTGTTGTCGTCGTGGCCGCCGGCGGGCGAGAGCTCCTTGGAAGGCGACGGATGCGCACCGAAGTAGGAGGACGGCATCCGCTGGTCGTCGCCGTCGTCGAGTCGCGTCTTCACCCAGACGCTCTCGATCGTGTCGCCCACCCAGTTGTGGAAGAGGCTGACGCTGTAGCCCCCGGCCATGACCGCCTCGAGCTCGTCGAGGGCGGTGGACCAGGGCAGATCGAGGTAGACGTCCTGTCGCATCCGGTAACTCGATTGCGTGTCGAAAGTGACGCGGGTCGCGACCCCGAGCGCACCGAGGGCGACGACCGCGCCCTCGAAGCCGGGGTCGCCGCGACGGATGGTCCACAGGGAGCCGTCGGGCGCGATCCGCTCGATCGCGCGCACGGCGGTCGAAAGGCTGCCGTTCGTGACACCCGAGCCGTGGGTGCCTGTAGCGGTCGCGCCGGCGACCGAGATGTGCGGCAGCGAGCCCATGTTGTGCAGCGCCCGGCCGTGCCGCTCGAGCTCGCGGGCGAGCACGCCGTAACGGGTGCCGCCCGTCACGGTGACGGTGTCGCCGTCGACGACGATCTCGGGTGCGATGTCGATGAGGGTGATCAGCTCGCCGTCGCTGTCAGCGATGTCGTTGAACGAGTGGCGGGTGCCGAGAGAGCGGATGCGCGAGCTCGACGCGACGAGTTCCTGCGCCTCCTCGACCGTGCGAGGGGTGAGGATGCGCTCCGCGCCGAACTCGTAGGTGCCCGACCAGGTGCGCTCAGCCATGGCGTCGAGCCTAGCCAGGACGCTAGGAACGGCCGTACTCGAGCACGCCCGTCGGCTCCGTCCAGTGCTCGCCCGACCGCAGCACCTCGGCCACCAGGCGCTCCAGCCGCGTCGCCGGCTGCACCTGAGCCGCATCGAACACCGCCTCGAGCGGTCGACGGAACACGAACTTCACGACGGCGCGGTCGGCATCCAGCGTCGGCTCTGCCGGGGCGACGTGGAATCGGCGCGCGAACGCGACGAGGTTGCCCCCGCCGAGACGCTCGAGCCGCGGGTCGAGCAGCCAGGAGGTGCAGCGGAACCGGCGCTCGCCGAAGTGTCGTACCGCCCTCGCGAGGGAGTCGTCGACGCTGTCGGGGCTGAGCGGGTCGCCCTCGGGGATGTGGATGGCGCGGCGTGTGGCCCCGCCGCCTCGCTCGTACTGCAGACGGCCGAGGGCGATGACATCGCCGCGCATCACCTCCAGCAGCCAACCCGTGTCGACCGAGGCGCCGTAGGCGTCCACCTTGCGACCGACGTCGACCAGCGACGCGTGCGCGATGTCGGAGGAGAGGTCCGCCTCCTCGTAGGCGCGCAACGCATCCGCCTCGAGCGCCGCGAGAGCACCGCGCAGCACGCTCGGATCGAGCGGCGCCGGTGGAGGAGCCTCGCCCCCGAACGAAGCGCGCAGGGCGAGGACCGCTGGATGGCTGTCGGGGAGGGCCTGGGTCGCCCCGAGGCCGAGCAGCTCGCCCGTCATGCCCCGAGCAGCCGCAGCAGACGCTCCACCTCGTCGCGCACGGCGTCGCGCGCCGGGGCCAGGTACCGGCGCGGGTCGACGAGGGATTCGTCGGTTGCGAGTGCCTTGCGCACCTCGGTGGTGAAGAGCCCGTTGAGGTGGGTCGAGATGTTGATCTTCGTCATGCCGGCCTGGACGGCGCCAGCAAGCTCGTCGTCGCTCAGTCCCGAGGACCCGTGCAGCACCAGCGGCACCCCGGTCGATGCCTTCAGCGCCGCGATGAGCTCGCGATCGACCGTGGCGACCCGCGACGTCATGGCGTGCGACGTGCCGACCGCGACGGCCAGAGAGTCGACCCCCGT
Source organism: Microbacteriaceae bacterium (assembly GCA_031177985.1). Lineage (GTDB taxonomy): Bacteria > Actinomycetota > Actinomycetes > Actinomycetales > Microbacteriaceae > JAPSJW01. Next base: position 485,357 of record JAPSJW010000001.1, read on the forward strand.
CGCCTCGACGAACTCGGACGCCTCGTCGGGGCGGGTGCGAGCGCCGGGAGCGTGCACGCCGTCCTTGCCGCCGACCTCCCCGAGTTCGGCCTCGACCCGCACGCCTCGCGCGTGGCAGTGCTCGACGACGGCGCGGGTCGTGGCGACGTTCTCGTCGTAGGGCAGCGCGGAGCCGTCGAACATGACGCTGTGCACCCCGAGCTCGACGGCCTCATGCACGAGGGCCACGTCCTCGGCGTGGTCGAGGTGCACGATCGCGGGAACGGCCGCCGACCGGGCGAGTGCCAGTGAGGCGAGGGCGATCGGGGCGAGACCGCCGTGGTACCGGGCGGCGTTGTGGCTGATCTGCAGGACCACCGGGAGCCCGGCGCGCTCCGCGCCGCCGACGATCGCCTCGGCGTGTTCAAGCAGCACGACGTTGAAGGCACCGAGGCCGCGGCCGGCGGCGGCGGCCTCGGACACGGGATCGGACGGGAGCGTGGCGGTCATCTTCACCTCAGGGGATCGGGACGGGGAGAGGGAACTGCGGACGGTGCTGAGCATCGAGTCGGGCGGCGAGCTCGGGGAGCACCGCTGGATCGATCTGCCCGGCGGTGGGAGAGAGCACGGCGGCGGCGCCGACGAGCGACGCCCAGCGCAGCGCCTCGTCGAGCGGATGCCCCAGCTGCAGGGCGGCCACGAGACCGGCGGTTGCGGCGTCGCCGGCCCCGGTGGGGTTGCCGCTGACTCCCGGAACTGCGACGGCCGTCGCATGATGGCCGTCGGCGGTCAGCGCGACGAGACCGTCCGACCCTCGCGACACCGCGATGGCGCGGGCGCCGCGGGTCAGAAGCTCCCGCATCCCCGCATCGAGGTCGTCTGCGCCGGTCGCGCCGAGCAGCTCCTGCACATTGGGCTTCAGCAGCTCCGCTCCCGCGTCGGCGGCGGCGAGCAGGTGCACCCCGGATGCGTCGACCAGCACCCGTCCGCCTGCCGTGCGACCGGCGTCGACCAGCGCGGCGACCCGGTCGGAGTCTGTTCCTGGAGGGAAGGAGCCGGCGACGACCAGCATGCCGCCCGGCTCGAGGGCAGCGCCCGCGGCATCCGCGAGACGGCGCCAGGCCTCGTCGTCGAGCGGCTCTCCCGGCTCGGAGTAGAGCGTGGGATGGTCGGAGCCGCCGACGACGGCCACCGTGGTGCGGGTCTCCCCGGCCACCTCGACGGTGCGGGCCTCCACACGATCGCGCTCGAGCGCCTCGCGCATCCAAGTGCCCGCGCTTCCGCCGAGCGGATGCACGGCGACGGCGTGCACCCCGAGGTGACGCAGTACCCGGACTACGTTGAGTCCCTTGCCGCCCGGCCGCCGGACGACCTGCTCGACGCGGATCGTCTCACCGACGACCTGGCGCGGCACCGTGTAAGTGACGTCGACCGCCGGGTTCGGGGTCACGACGACGACGGAAGCCATGACCCCTCCTTCATGACGCGGCGCACGCGGCCGGCGTCGAGCTCCACGAGGTCGGCCCGGTGCCCGGGGGCGAGCGACGGTTCGGCGAGCCCGAGGGCTCGGGCCGGAGCAGTGGAGGTCGACGCGACGATCTCGGGCAGGTCCGCCCCGCGGGCCAGCAGCCGCTCGACGGCACCCGCCACGGACGTCGTGCTCCCAGCGAGCGATGATCCGTCTACGAGCATCGCGACGCCGCCCGACACGTCGACCTCGGCTGCACCCAGCAGGTAGCGGCCGTCCGAGAGCCCGGTCGCCGCCATCGCGTCCGAGACGAAGGTCATCCGACCTGCGGCGGCGCCCCGGACGAGGTCGACGACCCGGTCCTCGAGATGCACTCCGTCGCCGATGACCTCGACCGTCAGCCTCGGGTCGGTGAGTGCGACGCCGACGGGCCCCGGCGCGCGGTGGTGCAGCGGGGGCATCCCGTTGAAGACGTGGGTGATCACGGTCGCTCCCGCGTCGACCGCCCGCAGCATGGTCGCCTCATCCGCGTCGGTGTGGCCTAGAGCCACGGTGACGCCTGCGTCGACGAAGCGCCGGACCGCGTCTATACCGCCGGGCAGCTCGGGCGCCAGGGTCACGAGGCGCAGCGCCCCGTCGGCGGCCGCCAGCAGCGCGGCGACGGATGCGGGGTCCGGCTCCAGCAGGAGGCGCGGGTCGTGAGCACCGCGGCGGGCGTCTGCGAGGAAGGGCCCCTCGAGGTGGAGCCCCTCGAGCGCTCCGTCGTGCACGAGCGGCGCGAGCTCCCGCAACCGGGCGATGAGCACGTCGAGCTCAGCCGTCGCGAGTGACGCGACCAGCCGCGTGCTGCCGACGGACGCGTGGTAGCCGATCGCGGGCGAGGGGTCGACGCCCGGAGCGCCGAAGTCGGCACCCAGCGCGCCGTGCACGTGTCCGTCGATGAAGGCGGGCAGCAGCCCAGCGAGCTCGTCATCCGGCTGCCTCGGCGGCACCCCGGTTCCGGCGTCGGCGATGACCCCGTCGCGCACGAGCAGCCAGCCGGGGCCGTCCTGAGCGGAGTCGACGATGCGGGAGGCGGAGATCAGGCGCTCGGTCATTGTTCCGCCGCCAGATCGGAGGCCATCATCGCAGCGCCGAGAGCGGCGGCGAGGTCGCCGTGGTGCGCGGCGACGAGTCGCGGCATCCGCAGCCCGGGCAGCCGCGATGCGAGGGCAGAGGCGAGCGGGTCGAGCAGAAGATCTCCGGATGCGGCGAGTCCGCCCCCCACGATGATCACGTCGGGCGCGACGGTCGCGGTCATCCCGGCCAGCGACATGGCCAGAAGGTCGACGGCTTCCGTCCAGACGGCAGTGGCATCAGGGTCGCCCGCAGCCACTCGCCGGGCGACCGCCTCGGCATCGGGCTCGCCGGCCGCTCGCGCGATGGCGGCAGCCGAGGCGACCTCCTCCATCCGTCGTCCCTCGTGCTCACCGGCGGCGATCGGCAGCTGACCGATCTCGCCCGCCCAGCCGCCGGACACGACAGGCACGCCTTCGATCAGTGTCGCCGCCGCGATGCCGGTGCCGATCGGCACGAAGACGACGGTTCCGCTCACTCCCGCGGCTGCACCTGTGCGGGCCTCGGCGAGAGCGCCCGCGCGCACGTCGTGACCGAACGCGACGGGTCGGCTCAGGGCGCGCTGCAGCAGGTCCTGCAGCGCAGCGTCGTGGAAGCCGACGTTGGCAGACCGCACCGCGACGCCGCGCGCCTCGTCGACGACACCGGGTACGACCACCCCGATCGCCGCAGGGGCACCCCCGAGCGCGCGCACGACCTCTCCCACCGCGGCGGCCACGAGCTCGCCGGTCGGGTCAGGCGACGGAGTCGACGCCCGGCGCTCCGCCGTCACCGCGCCCCGCTCGACCAGCAGTGCCTTGATCGTCGTGCCGCCGACGTCGACGCCGACGACGGCCTCGCTCATGCCAGGATGACGGACCGCGTGAGCGAACGCGGGTTGTCGGGGTCGAGGCCCTTGCCCTTGGCCAGGGCGACGGCGAAGCGCTGGGCGACGATCAGCCCGGCCTGCGGATCGAGGTCGTGCTGCACGAAGCGGGCGCCGGTGGCGGCGACCTCGTCGGCCAGGCCGTCGGGAGCGGGGCCGAAGCTCCACACCAGTCGACCGGGCTGCGCGATCGCGATCGGGCCGTGCCGGTAGTCCATCGCGGGGTAGGACTCCGACCAGAACTGCGCGGCCTCGCGGGTCTTCAGCGCGGCCTCGTAGGTGAGCCCGACCGCCCAGCCGCGAGCGATGAAGGTGCTCTGGTCGACGTCGACGAGGTCGTCGATCGGGATGTCGAGCGCCTTCTCGGCATCGGCCACCAGCGTGTCGACGTCGTCGCCGAGATGTGCACGCAGCAGCGTCAGCGCCGACGTGGCGAAGCGGGTCTGCACGACGGAGCGCTCGTCGGCGAAGGGCAGAGCCACCGTCTCGTCAGCGAGGCCGGCCGCGGGGGAATCGCTCACGGCCGTGATCAGGGTGGTCGGGGTGGCGGGCAGGGCGCTCAGCAGGTCGATGATCTCCGTCGTGGTGCCCGAACGCGAGATCGCGACGACCCGGTCGTACTGCCTGGTGAGCGGGAACTCGCTGCCGGCGAAGGCATCCGTCTCGCCGTGCCCGAGGGTCTCGCGGCGGACGGCGTAGGCCATCGCGATGAACCAGCTGGTGCCGCAGCCGACGACCGCCACCCGCTCGCCGGGACGGGGCAGCGCGTCGGCGACCGTCGGGACGAGTTCGGCGGCGGTGCGCCAGGTGGCCGGCTGAGACGCGATTTCCGCATCGACGAAGGGAGAGGGCATGAACTTCTTCCGCTCGGGAGCCGCGCTGATCAGCGGTGGCACAAGATTGATCGAACTGCCTCCATTTGAGCAGAATCGCTCAGCGTGCGCAACAACCCGCTATGCCAGGATGAGGGAACCCGATCGTGAGGAACGGCCGACGATGACGCAGCAGCAGCGCCTGAACGTGGTACTCGAGCTCGTGAGCGAGCGCGGCAGCGTGTCGATCTCCGAGGTGAGCGACGCGCTCGGCGTCTCGACCGCGACTGTGCGCCGTGACCTCAACACCCTCGCCGAGCAGCGCCTCGTGACGCGCACGCACGGCGGGGCGGCCGCGCTCGGCTCGGGCTACGAGCTGCCGCTGCAGTACAAGATCGCGCGGCAGGCGGAGGCGAAGGTCGCGATCGCGCGGGCGGTCGCCGACCTCGTGCGACCCGGGGAGTCCGTGGGGCTCAACGGCGGCACCACCACGAGCGAGGTGGCACGGATGCTCGGCCGCAGCGAGCGGCTGCGCCCGCAGGGCGACGCGCCGGGCGTCACGATCGTCACCAACGCGCTCAACATCGCGTACGAGCTCTCCGTGCGCGAGCACGTGAAGATCGTCGTGACCGGAGGGGTGCCCCGGCGGCAGTCGTACGAGCTGGTCGGCCCTCTGGTCGGCGCGTCCCTGCGCGACTTCAGCCTCGACACCGCGGTGCTGGGCGTGGACGGGATCAGCGGCACCTTCGGCGCCACCACCGTGCACGAGGGCGAGGCGGACGCGAGCCGCGAGATCGCCCGGGTGGCGCGCCGGGTCGTGGTCGCCGCCGACGCGACGAAGATCGGCCGCAGCACCTTCGCGCGCATCTGCCCGCTCTCCCGGATCGACCTCCTCGTCACCGATCAGGACGTCTCCGCCGAGTTCGCCGCGGAGCTCGCAACCGCCGGGGTCGACCTGCTCGTCGCCTCCTGACAGACCGCCGGGCGCCCGCGTGTTACGGCGCGGTAAACAATGCGGCGCGGATGGCCGGTGCCATCGTTCGAGCATCTACTGTTCCAACATGCTCATTTCGGCGGCAGTAGTGACATTTCCGAGCACCTGGTGCAGGATGGCCCCATGCACGACGACGTGGAAGACGGCTCGATGACGTCCTCGGGACTCAGGGTCGCGGTCATCGGCTTCGGCGCCCGCGCCTACATCGCCGGGCACGTACCCGCGGCCCGCCCCGACGCCAGGGTCGTCGCGATCGTCGAGCCGAATCCCCAGGCTGGGGAGCGAGGCCGACTGGCACACCCCGAGGCCGTCCTCTTCACGAGCGTCGACGAGCTCATTGCGGCTGGCGGCATCGACGCGGCCATCGTGACGACACCCGATCACACCCACGCCGACATCGCGACCGCGCTGCTCGGCGCGGGCATCGCCGTCTACCTCGAGAAGCCGCTCGCCATCACGCTCGAGCAAGCCGACCGCGTGCTCGCCGAGGCCGCTCGCACCAAGACCCCCCTCTACGTCGGGCACAACTTCCGGCACGCGGCTGTCGTGCGCACGATGCGCGACGTGATCGAACGGGGCCGCATCGGCGAGGTGCGCGCCGTGTGGGTGCGCCACTTCGTCGGCAACGGCGGCGACTACTACTTCAAGGACTGGCACGCAGACCGCAGCAGGACGAACACGCTGCTGCTGCAGAAGGCCAGCCACGATATCGACGTCGTGCACTACCTCGCCTCCGGCTACACCCGCCGAGTCGTGGGCATGGGCGACCTCATGCTCTACGGCGGCATCACCGACCGCCGTGAGCGGGTCGGCGAGACGATGCCCGACTGGTTCTCGTTCGACAACTGGCCGCCCGCAGCGCAGACCGGTCTCAACCCGGTCGTCGACGTGGAAGACGTGTCGATGATGATGATGCGCCTCGACAACGGTGTACTCGCGAGCTATCAGCAGTGCCACTTCACCCCCGACTACTGGCGCAACTACACGGTCATCGGCACCGAGGGGCGGCTCGAGAACATCGGCGACACGGCAGGCGGCGTCGTGCGGGTCTGGAACCGTCGGCACGAGTGGCAGGTCGAGGGCGACGAGGAGTACCCGATCGAGGGCGTCGCCAGCGGCCACGAAGACGCCGACCTGCTGACGATGACCGAGTTCTTCGCCTCCGTCGTCGAAGGAGCGCCCACCATCGTCTCGCCGATCGCCGCCCGCGAAGCGGTAGCGGCCGGGGCCCTCGCGGCGGAGTCGCTGCGCAACGGCTCGGTGCCGCTCGACGTGCCGGAGCTCGCTCCCGAGATCCTCGCGCATTTCTCCCCCACCATGTCCCAGCACAGCGGAAGGACCACCCCCCGATGAAGACCCAACCCCACGCCTTCGCCCGACGAGCACTCGCGGCGACGGCGGCGGCCACCGTCGCGATCGTGATCAGCGGATGCTCCGCCGGCGGCGGAGGCAGCGCGCCGGCCGAGTATGAGGCCCCCGACAGCGACCTCGAGGCGTCGATCACCTACGGAGTCTGGGACCAGAACCAGGTGCCGGCGATCGAGGAGAACATCGCCCTCTTCAACGAGCAGTTCCCCAACATCGACGTGACCGTCAACGTCACCCCGTACGCGGAGTACTGGACGAAGCTGCAGACCCAGGGCTCGAGCGACACGCTGCCCGACGTGTTCTGGATGAACGGACCCAACATCGGGCTCTACGGGTCGAACGGCCTGCTCGAGCCGATCGCCGGCGCCGTCGAGGCCGGCGACATCGACCCCGCGAACTACCCCGAGGCGCTCGTCGACCTCTACACGATCGACGACGTGCAGTACGGCGTGCCGAAGGACTTCGACACGATCGGCATCTGGGCCAACCGCGCGCTCTTCGAGCAGGCGGGCGTCGAGCTGCCCGAGGGCGACTGGACCTGGGACGAGTTCCAGCAGACCGCCGCCGACATCTCGGAGGCGCTCTCGGCTGAGGGCATCTACGGCGCCGCGGGCGGCATGGACGGCCAGACGACCTACTACAACACGATCTTCCAGGCCGGCGGCACCGTCATCGACGGCGACACCTCCGGCTACGCCGCTCCCGAGGCGCAGGCGGGCATCCAGTTCTGGACCGACCTGATCGCGAGCGGCGGCTCACCCACCATCCAGCAGCTGACCGACACCACGGGCGACCAGTGGTTCACCTCGGGCAAGACGGCGATGTACTGGGGCGGCAGCTGGTTCCGATCCGCCCTCATCGACTCCGACCTCGATGTCACCGTGCTGCCTCTCCCCACCGGCGAGGAGCAGGCGACTGTGATCCACGGCGTGTCGAACGTCGTCTCGGCGACCTCGCAGAACAAGCAGGCGGCGCAGGCCTTCCAGGTCTTCCTCGCGAGCGAGGAGGCGCAGGCACAGCAGGGTGAAGCAGGCGCCGTGATCCCCGCCTTCACCGGCACGCAGGGCGCCTTCACCGAGTCGATGCCCGACGCCGACCTGCAGGTCTTTCTCGACGCGCTCGAGTATGCGCAGCCGCTGCCGGTCAGCAACAACTCGGCCGCGTGGAACGCCTTCGAGGCCGAGCTGCTGCCGCAGGCGTTCTCCGGAGAGCGGCCCGTCGAAGAAGTCACGACCGAGCTCGCCGAGCAGATGGACGCCGCGCTCGCGGAGGAGTGAGCGTGACGACCGTCTCCCGGCCGACCGCTGTGCCGGCCCCGTCCACACCGGACGGGGCCGGCCCGGCAGGGCCTCCGGCACACACACCGCGACGGCGGCCGTCGCTGCGAGGCGACGGGGCATGGCCCTGGCTCTTCGTCACCCCGCTCGTGGCGGGCGTCGCGGTCTTCTACCTGTGGCCGATCCTCCAGACCGCGGGCTACTCGCTCACCGAGTCGGGTCCGTTCGGCGGGTCGACCTTCGCGGGCATCGAGAACTACCTCGCGCTGTTCGCTGACCCGAGGCTCTACCTCTCCCTCGCGAACACCCTGCTCTACACCGGCATCGTGCTGCTCGGCATCCCGCTCGCCGTGGTGCTCGCGAGCCTGTTGAACCTGCCCGGCCTGCGGTTCGCCTCGCTCTACCGCGTGCTGTTCTTCCTGCCCTACGTCGCGATGCCCACAGCGGTCGCCATGGTGTGGCGGGTCATCTTCAACGGCGACTTCGGGCTGCTCAACTTCCTGCTCGGCACCGTGGGCATCGAGGGTCCCTACTGGATCAGCACCCCGGGCGCCGCGGTGGTCGCCGTCGCGATCGTGGGTCTCTGGTCGTCGCTCGGCTTCAGCATGATCGTGCTGGCGGCGGGCCTCAAGAACATCCCGCCCGAGCTGTACGAGGCGGCGGAGCTCGACGGCGCCTCCCGCTGGCGGCAGTTCCGGGCGATCACGGTGCCGCTGCTCACCCCGAGCATCTTCTTCGTCACGATCATCACCGTCATCTCGAGCTTCCAGCTCTTCGACCTGCTCTACGCGATCCTCGGCAGCAGCAACCCCGTGCTGCCGCGCAGCATGTCGCTCGTCTACTTCTTCTACCGCGAGGGCTTCGTCGACAACGACAAGGGCTACGCCGCGGCTATCGCCATGGTCGTGTTCCTCATCATCGGCCTCGTGACCGCCGTGCAGTTCCGACTCCAGAGGAGGTGGGTCCATGGCGACTGAGTCGATCCTCGTGCCCGAAGGGGCGAGACGACGCGGAGCATCACGGCGGAGGGGCTCACACGTCGTCGCCCACGTCGTGCTCGGCACCGGCGGGTTCATCATGGCGTTCCCGTTCCTGTGGCAGATCATCATGTCGCTGTCGACGAATGCCGAGGTGCAGAGCGTCACGCCGGTGCTCTGGCCGGCAGAGCTGCAGTGGTCGAACTATGCGGAGGTCTTCGACCGCCTCCCCTTCTTCGACCAGCTGCAGACCTCGGTGCTCATCACGGTCATCCGCACCGTCGCGCAGATCCTGTTCTGCACGCTCGCGGGCTACGCCTTCGCGCGGATGCGGTTCCGCGGCAGCGGTGTGCTGCTCGCCCTCGTGCTCTCGATCCTGATGGTGCCGTCGCAGGTCTACCTGCTGTCGCAGTACCAGATCATCCAGGGCCTCGGGCTGCTCGACAGCCTCGGCGGCCTCGTGCTGCCCGGGCTCTTCAGCGCCTTCGGCACCTTCCTCATGCGCACGGCGTTCCTCGCGATGCCGGCCGAGCTCGAGGAGGCCGCGCGGCTCGACGGCGCGAACCCGTTCCAGATCTTCTGGAAGATCATGCTGCCGCTCGCGCGGCCCTCGATCAGCGTGCTCGCGATCACGACCGCCCTCTGGTCGTGGAACGAGCTGCTCTGGCCGCTCGTCATCACCACGTTCAGCGACCGCATGCCGCTCTCCGCGGGACTCGCGACGCTGATCGGCGACCGCACCACCGACTACCCGGTCGTCATGGCGGCGAGCCTGCTCGCCATGGCGCCCATCCTCATCCTGTTCATCGTGCTGCAGCGCCGGGTCATCGACGGCCTGGCGTCCAGCGGCCTGAAGTGATTCGAAGGAGCATCATGAAAGCCCACATTTCCCTCGGCGCCCTGGGCGTGGCGGGAGCCCTCCTGCTCGCCCCGGTGCCGGCCGTCGCGGCCGAGCCCGAGACGACCACCGTGACCTACGTCGAGAACGACACGGTCATCCCCAACCCGCAGCGCGGGTTCTACCACCACACCGAGACGCACTACCGCGAAGACGGCACCGGCTACACGCCGCTCGACGGCGCGACGCTGGAGTCGTTCCGCGAGGAGGGGATCACCCAGATCCTGCGGGTGTTCTACCTGGAGAAGTTCGCCGACCAGGCGCAGCTCGACCAGGAGTTCCTCGACCTCGTCGCCGCCGACTACGCCACCGCGCGCGCCGCAGGCGTCTCGGTGATCACCCGCTTCGCCTACGTGCAGGGCGGCGCGTGGCCGTACCTTCCGCCGTACGGCGACGCTCCGGTCGACATCGTGCTCGGCCACATCGATCAGCTCGGGCCCGTGCTGCGCGCGAACGCCGACGTGATCCCGGTCGTGCAGAACGGCTTCATCGGGCTGTGGGGCGAGGGCTACTACACCGACTACTTCGTCGCCGACCCAGCGAACCCGGGCGTCGTGACGGATGCGGACTGGGCCAACCGCTCGGCCGTCACACAGGCGATCCTCGACGAGCTCCCCGTGGACCGCTCGGTGCAGGTGCGCACGATGCTCTCGAAGCAGCGGATGTTCGATGTGCCGACCGGCGCTGAAGGTGCGATCGACGCGTCCGAGGCCTGGAGCGGGAGCGACATCTCCCGTGTCGGCCACCACAACGACTGTCTGCTCGCGGCACCGGATGACTGGGGCACGTTCCTCAGCGACCCGATCGAGCTCGACCAGCAGTACCTCGAGGCCGACAGCCTCTACGTGCCGATCGGCGGCGAGACCTGCAACGTGAACCCGCCCCGCTCGGAGTGGCCGAGCGCCTCCGCCGAGATGGAGCGGTACCACTACAGCTACCTCAACCGCGACTACCAGCCGCTGGTGCTCGAGTCCTGGGGTGAGGAGGGGCTCACCATCACGGCGCAGCGCCTCGGCTACCGCTTCGTGCTCGAGTCGAGCACGGTGACGACAGCCGAGGACGGCACGGCGACCGTGCAGCTCACGGTGCGCAACGAGGGCTGGGCCTCGCCCTACAACCCGCGGCCGGCGACACTCGTGCTCGAGAGCGCGGCGGGCGACCGAGTCGTCGCCCTCGACGGCGGGGCGGATGTGCGCACCTGGCTCCCGGGAACCACGACTACCCTGACGGCGACGCTCGCCGACCTGCCGGTGGGCTCGTACGAGCTCGCGCTCGCGCTGCCCGCGCCCGACGAGGCGACGAGCGGCGACCCGCGATTCGCGATCCAGACCGCGAACGAGGGCACCTGGAACGCAGAGACCGGACGCAACGAGCTCGGGCAGACGCTCACCGTGACGGCCGACGCGCCGGAGCTCGCGGCCACCGGCACCGAGCTCACCCCGCTCGCGGGGATGCTGGCGCTCGGCGCGGCGCTCACCGGCATCGTGCTGCTGTCGGCTCGCCGCCGAACGCAGGCCTGAACCGACGACGGGCCGGCGGGAGCATGATCGCCCCCGTCGGCCCGTCGATGGGTGTGCGCTTCAGGCGCGCGGCAGGTACTGCACCGGCGGGAACGCCCGCGCCACGAGCGCCCGCAGCGCCTCGAGGTCGCCCTCGACGTAGCCGTGGGCACGGGCCTGCACGAGGATGTTGCCGAGCGCCGTCGCCTCGACGGGACCGGCGAGCACCGGGAGTCCCGTCGCGTCCGCGGTGAGCTGGCAGAGCAGCTCGTTGAGGCTGCCGCCTCCCACGAGGTGCACCACGCTGATCGAGCGGCCCGACAGCTCGCCGGCCTTCCGCACGGCGCGCGCGTAGGCATCCGCGAGGCTCTGCAGGATGCTGCGCACGAGCTCGGGGCGCGACTGGGGCGCCCGCAGTCCGCGGCTCGTGAACCAGGCCTCGATGCGCGCGGGCATGTCGCCCGGGGCGAGGAAGATCTCGTCGTCGGCGTCGAACACCGGCACGTCGCCCTCGACGGCGGCCGCCTGGTCGAGCAGCCGGCGCAGCGACACCGTCTCGCCCGAGCGCTCCCAGTCGCGGATGCTCTCGCTCAGCAGCCAGAGCCCCATCACGTTGTGCAGGTACCGCACGCGCCCGTCGACGCCGCCCTCGTTCGTGAAGCCGGCGAGGCGGCTCTCCTCGCTGAGCACCGGACGCTCGAGCTCCACGCCCACGAGCGACCAGGTGCCGCAGGAGATGTAGGCGAAGTCCTGCCCGGTGGCCGGCACCGCGACGACGGCGGATGCGGTGTCGTGCGACCCGACGGTGGTCACGACCGCGTTGGTGTCGACTCCGCGACGCGCCGTCGCGGTGAGCCGACCGACGCGGGTGCCTGGGTCGACCAGCTCGGGGAAGATGCCGCCCGGGATCGCCAGCCGCTCGGCGAGGTCCCGGTCCCAGGTGCCGTCCGTGACGCTCACGAGTCCGGTCGTCGAGGCGTTGGTGCGCTCCGCGACGCCCCGCCCGGTGAGCCAGTAGGCCAGCAGGTCGGGCAGCAGCAGGAACGAGTCGGCGAGCTCGAGCATGCCGGCCGTGCGGTCGGCCGTCAGCTGGAAGAGCGTGTTGAACGGCAGGTGCTGCAGGCCGTTGCGGCGGTACAGCTCGTCGGCCGGCACGAGCGCGTGCGCCTCAGCGACGGCGGCGAGGTTGCGCTCGTCCCGGTAGGCGTAGGGGGTGCCGAGCATCCGCCCGCCGCGCAGCAGCGCGTAGTCGACCGCCCACGAGTCGATGCCGATGCTCGACACCTGCGGCTCCTGGCGCACGGCCGCGGCGAGGCCCTCGACGACGTCGCGGTACAGCTCGAGGATGCTCCAGTGCAGCCCGTCGAGGGTGCGCACCGGCCGGTTCTGAAACCGCGCGACGTCGGTCAGGTGCAGCTCGCCGTGGCCGACGTAGCCGAGCACGACCCGCCCGCTGGTGGCGCCGAGGTCGACGGCGGCGACCGCGTTCACCATCCCGGCCACCACCCACGGGCCGACGAGCTCATCGGAGGAAAGCGGCGGCGACGCCCGCGTCGACCGGGATGTGCAGCCCGGTCGTGTGCGAGAGGTCGTTCGTGCAGAGCACGAATGCCGCGTTCGCGACGTTCTCGGGCAGCACCTCGCGCTTGAGGATCGTGCGCTGCGCGTAGAAGGCGCCGAGGTCCTCCTCGGGGATGCCGTAGGTCTTCGCGCGGTTGGCGCCCCAACCCGAGGCGAAGATGCCCGACCCGCGCACGACGCCGTCGGGGTTGATGCCGTTGACCTTCACCCCGTGCTCGCCGAGCTCGGCAGCCAGCAGTCGCACCTGGTGCGCCTGGTCGGCCTTCGTCGCCGAGTAGGCGATGTTGTTCGGGCCCGCGAACACGGAGTTCTTCGACGAGATGTAGATGATGTCGCCGCCGAGCTTCTGCGCGATGAGCACGGGAGCCGCGTTCTTCGAGACGAGGAACGACCCCTTCGCCATCACGTTGTGCTGCAGGTCCCAGTCGGCCTCGGTGGTCTCGAGGAGCGACTTCGAGAGCGAGAGTCCGGCGTTGTTCACGATGATGTCGAGCCCGCCGAAGGCGAGCACGGCAGCGTCGATCGACGCCTTGACCGCGCTCTCGTCGGCGACGTTCGCCGCGACGCCGACGGCGACATCCGCGTTGCCGAGCTCGGCCGCAGCCGCCTGCGCCTTCTCGAGGTCGAGGTCGGCGATGACGACGCAGGCACCCTCGGCCGCGAAGCGGGTCGCGATCGCCTTGCCGATGCCGGAGGCGGCACCCGTGATGAGCGCGATGCGGCCCTGGAGCGGCTTCGGCTTCGGCATCCGCTGCAGCTTCGCCTCCTCGAGCGCCCAGTACTCGATGCGGAACTTCTCCGCGTCGTCGATGGGCGAGTAGGTCGAGATCGCCTCGGCACCGCGCATCACGTTGATGGCATTGATGTAGAACTCGCCGGCGACGCGCGCGGTCTGCTTGTTCGCGCCGTAGCTGAACATGCCGACACCGGGGATGAGCACGATCGCCGGGTCCGCGCCGCGCATCGCGGGGGAGTCGGCGTCGGCGTGCTTCTCGTAGTAGGCCGCATAGTCGGCACGGTACTGCTCGTGCAGCTCGTGCAGGCGGGCGATCGAGTCCTCGATCGACGCGTCGGCCGGCAGGTCGAGCACGAGCGGCTTGACCTTGGTGCGCAGGAAGTGGTCGGGGCAGCTGGTGCCCAGGGCGGCGAGGCGCGGATGCTCCGCCCGGCTCAGGAACTCGAGCACGACCTCCGCGTCGGTGAAGTGGCCGACCTGCGGGCGGTCGTGCGAGGCGAGTCCGCGGAGGGTGGGGGCGAGTGCCGCGGCCTTCGCGCGACGCTCGACCTCGGGCAGCGCCTCGTAACCCTGCAGCACCGCGCCGAAAGGCTCGGGCTTGCCGTGTTGCTCGAGGTAGGCGGCGGCGGTGTCGATGATCCAGAGGCTGTTGCGCTCGGCCTCGTCGGAGGTGTCGCCCCACGCGGTGATGCCGTGTCCGCCGAGGATGCAGCCGATCGCGTCGGGGTTGGCGCGCTTGATCTCGGCGATGTCGAGGCCGAGCTGGAAGCCGGGACGACGCCACGGCACCCAGGCGACTCTGCCGCCGAAGGCCTCGGCGGTCAGCCGCTCGCCGTCGGCCGCCGTCGCGAACGCGATGCCCGCGTCGGGGTGCAGGTGGTCGACGTGAGCCGCCTCGACGAGTCCGTGCATCGCGGTGTCGATCGAGGGTGCCGCGCCGCCCTTGCCGTGCAGCGTGTAGTCGAACGCGGCGACCATCTCGTCCTCGCGGTCGACGCCCGGGTAGACGTTCACGAGCGCACGCAGCCGGTCGAGCCGCAGCACCGCGAGGCCCTTCTCGGTGAGGGTGCCGAGGTCCCCGCCCGAGCCCTTGACCCACATCAGCTCGACGGGCTCGCCGGTGACGGGGTCGACATCCGTGCCCTTCGCGGAGGTGTTGCCGCCCGCGTAGTTGGTGACCTTCGGGTCGCTGCCCAGACGGTTGCTGCGCGCGATCAGCTCTGCTGCGGTGCTCATGCTCATGCTCCCCATCCGGCCTGGTTGCCGCCGACGCGGTCGGCCGCGATCGTGGCGCCGTAGCCGCTCTCGGCGTAGGCCTTCATCGGATCGGCCGGCAGGCCGCGGCTCTCGCGCCACTCGGCGAGGAAGGGACGCACGTCGGTGTAGAACGCATCGTTGAGGATCTCGTGCGCCTCGAGCACGTTGCCCGCGCGCTGAGCGGCGCCGAGCCTGTCGCGGTCGACGAGCAGGGCTCGCGCGGTCATCTCCTGCACGTTGAGCACGGAGCGGATCTGACCGGGGATCTTGTCCTCGATGTTGTGGCACTGGTCGAGCATGAAGGCGACGTCGGAGTCCTTGCCGTAGCCGCCTCCGCGCACGACCTCGACGAGGATGCGGAACAGCTGGAACGGGTCGGCGGCACCGACGATGAGGTCGTCGTCGGCGTAGAAGCGCGAGTTGAAGTCGAACGAGCCGAGCTTGCCGAGGCGCAGCAGCTGCATGACGATGAACTCGATGTTGGTGCCGGGCGCGTGGTGCCCCGTGTCAAGGCACACCACGGCACGGTCGCCGAGGGCGGCAACCTGCGCGTAGGAGGTTCCCCAGTCCGGCACGTCCGTGTGGTAGAACGCCGGCTCGAAGAACTTGTACTCGAGCACGAGGCGCTGGTTCTCACCGATCCGCTCGTAGATCTTCGCGAGCGAGTCGGCGAGGCGGTCCTGGCGGCCGCGCATGTCGTCCTGGCCGGGGTAGTTGGTGCCGTCGGCGAGCCAGATCTTGAGGTCGCGCGAGCCGGTCTCGTTCATCACGTCGATGCACTCGAAGTGGTGGTCGATCGCCTTCTGACGGATGCGGTCGTCGACATGAGTGACCGAGCCGAGCTTGTAGTCCTCGTCCTGGAAGGTGTTCGAGTTGATGGTGCCGAGGCCTACGCCGTGGTCTTCGGCGTGCTTCCGCAGGTCGCCGTAGCTGTCGACCTTGTCCCACGGGATGTGCAGGGCGACGGTCGGCGCGAGGCCCGTGTGCTTGTGCACCTGGGCGGCGTCGGCGATCTTCTCGAAGGGATCGCGGGGGACGCCCGGCTGGGAGAAGACCCGGAACCGGGTGCCCGAGTTGCCGAAGGCCCACGAGGGGAGCTCGATGGCCTGTTCGGCGAGACGGTCTGAGATGCGGTCGAAGTCGGCCTTCGTCGGCATGATGCGCATGTCCTGTCCGCGCCCGCATCGGTGCCGGCGCTCGATGAATCGTTTCAATGATGCAGGCGGATGCCGTCGAGCGCAAGTGCGGATCGTCGCCTGCGAGGATGGCCTGGTGGTGAGCAGGTATCGGGATCCCCGATCGAAGAGGCGTCGGCGGCCGTTCACCTGGCGCACGCGGGTCGTGCTCGCCGCGTTCCCCGCAGCGCTCGGCGCTCTGGTGATCTGGCGAGGCATCATCGATCCTGCCCGCACAGACGACAGCGACAGCATCGTCGTGCCCTTGCTGCTCGCGTTGTGCCTGGCCGGGGTCCTGGCCTGCTTCGGCAGTGAATCGCGGCGCGGGCGCTGGTTCGCCCGCGCGGGCACCTTCCTCGGCACCGGCGCCATCACCGCATTCTTCGGCTACCTCGTCATCGGCGGCCTGTTCGCGCCCGACCTCGTCGCCGATCCCAGCTCGACGCGCGCACCGCGCACGGAGTTCGGGGCGACCCTGCTCGCCGTGCTCCTTCTCGCCGGCGTCGTCGGAGTGTTCGTCACGACGGCGCTCGAGAAGCGGAAGCGGCGCAGGCGAAGCTAGTGGGAAAGCGCATTCCTGCTACCGTGGGAGTCTCGACGAGGAGGTACGGATGGCGGCACCGCTGAGGGTCGGGCTGCTCGGCACGGGCGGCGTCGCCCGCCTGCACGCCGAAGCGCTCGCCGCGATCGACGGTGTCGAGCTCGCGGCCGTCGCCGACACCGATCGTGGGCGCGCCGCATCCTTCGCGGCCGAACACGACGTGCCCTTCTCTACCGCGGGTCTCGACGCACTGCTCGACGCCGGTCCGTTCGACGCGGTGCACCTCTGCACGCCGCCGGCGGGTCACGCCGAGCAGACCGAGCGGGTGCTCGCCGCCGGCGCGCACGTCGTCGTGGAGAAGCCGCCCGCGCTCTCGCTCGCCGAGCTCGACCGCATGACCGCGGCAGCGGCATCCGCCGACCGTCAGCTCGCCATCGTGTTCCAGCAGAGGTCGGGCACGGCTGCCGCGCACGTCAAGGCGCTGCTCGACTCGGGTGCGCTCGGTCGACCGCTGGTGGCCCTGTGCCAGACGCTGTGGCACCGCACGAGCGAGTACTACGACGTGCCGTGGCGCGGCACCTGGTCGTCGGAGGGCGGGGGCCCGACGCTCGGTCTCGCGATCCACCAGCTCGACCTGCTCGGCTGGCTGCTCGGCGACTGGGCGGAGGCCCGCGGCGAGTTCTTCCGCCTCGAGCGCGACATCGAGGCGGAGGACGTGGGCACCGGCACGGTGGTCTTCGCGAACGGCGCCGTCGCCTCCGTCGTGACGACCGTGCTCGCACCCCGTCAGGCGAGCGTGCTGCGCATCGACACCGAGTTCGCGACGATCGAGCTCGAGCACCTCTACGGTCACGACGCCTCGCACTGGCGCATCACCCCCGCTCCCGGTGTCGACGCGAGCGGCTGGGAGCTCCCGGCCGACGACGTGCCGAGCGGTCACGCGGCCCTGCTCGCGCCGGTCTACGCGGCGCTGCGCGGCGAGGGGGAGTGGCCGCAGACCCAGGCAGCGCCGGCGCGATCGCTCGAGCTCGTGACCGCGTTGTACGGCTCCGCGCGACTGGGTCGCGCGCTCACGCCCGCCGACCTCGTGGGTGACCTGCGCGGACCGCTGTCGGCGCCGATCCGGGCCCGGCCGTGATCCCCGGCGACCTCCATACCGGCGCGGCGCTGCCGCCGCTGCACTCGCCACGCCCGTACTGGCATCCGCTGCGCCTGGGCGATCGGGTGCTGACGGACGACGCGCCGGACGACCACCCGTGGCACCACGGCCTCTCGGTCGCCGTCGCGAACATGCGCGTGGGCGTGACGAGCGTCAACGGATGGGGAGGCCCGACGTTCGTCGACGGCGACTACCGACAGCTCGACAACAACGGATCGCAGGTCGTGCTCGAGTCCTCGCCCGACGGCCAGCGGATCGAGTGGCGTGACGCGCTCGGCGAGCCGTTCCTCTCCGAGCTCCGCGGGATCTCCGTGGAGCCGGTCGGCACGGGGTGGCGCCTGGAGGTGCGCAGCGACTGGTCGGTGACAGGTGACGAGGCCGTCGCGTTCGGCAGCCCGACGACCGCCGGCCGAGGGAACGCCGGCTACGGCGGCTTCTTCCTCCGCGGTGCTGCAGACCTCGTCGGGGCTGCGGTCGAACTCGACGGCGAGCGGATGGACGGGGAGACCGCCCGCGGACGCACCGGTCGCCGCTGCGCGCTCATCGCGGACGGCATCCGTCTGACCATGGAGTCGGCCGAGCCGACCCCGTGGTTCGTGCGCACCGAGCCGGTCGTCATGCTGTGCGCAGCGCCGTTCTTCCACGAGGAGCTCGTGCTGCCGCCCGGCGCCAGTCGCTCGTGGATGTGGTCGCTGGAGGCGTCCTGAGCAGCTGAGTCAGCAGTCAGTCCGACGTGCACTCGGAGCGAGTTCCGTCCTGCAGGAGCAGGAGCGGATGCGGCTGGTCACCGTCGAGTCGGACTGCCTATACTCGCAGCGAGTCTCGTCCGCGTGGACGCTTCCCAGCCGTGTGGGTGACGGATCCACGAGCATCCCGCACACGCCTGATTTCTGGCAGTCGTTCGCCGACGAGAAGAGGATTCATGTCCGAGCCGTCTGCCCGCCATCGTCTGGGCGTGGCCGTGTCGGGTGTGCTGGTCGCGAGCATCGCGGTGCTGGCACCAGGCGCCGTTCCGGCGGCCGGTGCGCCCTCGCCCACCTCCGAGTCGACCGCGCCGGTGGTCTCCGACCACCCGCGCATGATGCTGCTGCTGGACAGCTCGGGCTCCATGGCGGAACCGGCGGGCGGCGGTGGGACGAAGATCGAGGCTGCGAGGGATGCGCTCGGCCAGGTCATCGAGGCCTTGCCGGACGAGGCAGCCGTCGGGGTGCGCGTGTTCGGCGCCACGGTACCGTCCGTCGATCAGCCCGGCGCGTGTCAGGACTCGCAGCGGGTGGTCGACCTCGGCACGAGCAATCGCAGCGAGCTGCAGGCGGCGATCCGGGCTTACGAGCCGTTCGGCGAGACGCCGATCGGGTTCGCGCTGCGAGAGGCGGGTGCCGACCTCGGCAACGAGGGTGCGCGCTCGATCGTGCTGGTCTCGGACGGCCTCGCCGACTGCGAGCCCGACCCGTGCCTCGTCGCCGCCGAGCTGCGGGCGCAGGGCGTCGACCTGCGGATCGATGTCGTCGGCCTAGGAGTCGACGACGACGCCCGCGCGCAGTTGCGTTGCATCGCTGCGCAGGGCGGCGGGACCTACTACGACGCGTCGTCGGCCGAGGAGATCGTCGACAGCCTCACCACCGCGACGGAGCGGGCGCTCCGGCCGTTCGAGATCGTAGGCACTCCGGTGAACGGCAGCAGCGACCCTGCGGACGCACCCGAGGTCGCGCTCGGTACCTATGTCGAAGAGCCGTTGAGAAGTGACGACACCGAGAACCGTTGGTACCGCTTCGAGCGGACCATCCCGGGTTCCACGGTCTTCGTGACCGCCTTCGAGCTGGTGCCGGGTTCCCAGAACAGCACGTATCTGACGGTGGAGAGCGAGAGCGGCACGTCCTGCGGGACTGGTCCAAGCCCGGTCGGCAGTCATGCGGTCTTCACCGGGTACACGCGAGTCATCCCGCCGGACGAAGGGGAAGGGTGCGACGGCGACCTGCTCATCGAGCTCCGCGTGAACACGGCGAGCGAGGAGAGCGACGCGATCGGCTTGTCGTTCGCCGAGGAGCCGCCTGCGTTGAATGCGGCTTCATTGCCCGAGCCACGCACCGGAACCACCGATCTGCAGCCGGTCACGGTCTCCGCCTCGGCGCAGGCCGTGGTGCCGGGCTCGACGTTCGATGACGCTGCCGAGCTGCAGCCGGGCCAGACGTACAACGCGACGATCGTGCCCGGCGAGGTGCACGCGTTCCGCGTCTCGGTCGGGTGGGGGCAGCGGCTCGTCGCGCGCGTTGACGACCCTGGACTCACCGAGGATCAGAATGACGCGTTGCCGACCTTCGCCGCGACCGATCTGCAGATCCTCACGCCGTTGCGCTCGAGCCTCTGGGACTACCCCGAGTATGAGGATGTCGATCTACCCAGTTCGGCGGCGCTGTCGGGCGCGCCGAGCACGAACTACGTCGCCACGGCGCCTGTGCAGTGGCGCAACCGTGAGGACGAGAACGGCTCGATGGCCTATCTGGCTGGGGACTACTACGTCGTCTACCAAGCCGACTTCGACGGTACGGCGTCGGTCGAGCTGCCGTACACGATCACGGTCGAGGTGCAGGGCGATGTGTCGGGCGAGCCCGGATACGCGGACGGGCAGGAGCTGCTGTTCGAGCAGCCCACGGCCGAGCCAGAGGCGTCTGCCAGCCCCGAGCCGCCCGCAGCGGGCGAGGAACGTGGCGACGGCATCGGAAGCGGCCCAGCGCTGCTCGTCGCAGCGGCCATCCTGGCCACCGTCAGCGCCGGCGGGCTCGTTTGGTGGCTTCGTCGCAGGCGCAGCCGGCAGTCCGCGGACGCCGGCTAGATCCCGGGGCACCAAGCGAGAGGAACACAGTGGAAACCGCAGGACTGATCATCACCGCGCTCGCCGGTGCGGCCATCGCTGCGATCGGCGTCCTCTATCTCGTCCGTCCGCGTTCGATAGCAGCCGCCTTCGGCCTGCCCGCGCTGCCCCACGAGGAGGCGACGCCATGGCTGCGCCTGAAGGGCATTCGCGATCTGACCAGCGGCGTGGTGGCGGGCATCCTTCTGCTGACGGCACCGCCGAGCGTCGTCGGATGGGTCCTGCTCGCCTTCGCCCTCATCCCGATCGGCGACGCGTGGACGGTCTTGGCCGCTCGCGGGAACGCGAAGGCCGCATGGGGTATTCACGGAGCAACGGCGGCGGTCATGATCGTCGGCGCTGCGCTCCTCATCGCTGCATGAACTCCCCGTGAGGCCAACATCGGCGGCGAGCAGCGCTGCTCCTTCGAGCGCCACCGTCGGATCCTCGCGCGGGCTGCTCTCCGCCTGAACCCTTCCCTCTCGCACTGGATAGCGTTACTATCGAGTTCGATCCGGAGGGAACCAGATGCACATCGTGCTCGGCGGTACAGGGGTAGCGGGGCGGGAGACCGTCGCGGTGCTCGCGCGGTCGGGCCGGCAGGTCCGGTCCGTGAGTCGTTCGGCTTCGGCAGGTGCCGAGGGCGTGCAGGCGTTCGCTGCCGATCTCGCGGACCGCGCCGCGGCGTCGCGCGCGCTCGCCGGAGGCGAGGTCGCGTACTTCACGGTGGCCCTCCCGTACTCGGCCAAGACGTGGGAGCGCGGCTTCCCGCCGATCCTCTCCGCGGTCGTCGACGGCTGCCTCGAGCATAGGGTGCGACTGGTGTACCTCGACAACGTGTACGCCTACGGTTCCGTCGACGGTGTCATGACGGAGGAGACCCCGATCCGGCCGACGAGCCGCAAGGGCCGGCTGCGCGCGAAGCTGCTCGATCAGCTCGACGAGGCGCGCTCTCGCGGCCTCGACGTGACGATCGGGCGCAGCGCCGACTTCTACGGACCCGGGGCCGGAACGAGCGCGTTCAACACCTTCGTGCTCGACGCAGTGGCCGCGGGGAAGCCGCCGACCTGGTTCATCGACCCCGGCCAGCCGCACTCGTTGACCTACACGCCGGACGTCGGCAGGGCGCTCGCGGTGCTCGGCACCGACGACCGTGCTCGTGGCCGCACGTGGCACCTTCCGACCGGGCCTGCCCTCACCGGCGAGGAGCTCATGGCGCTCGCGGCGGGTGCAGGATCGCGCACGCGCACGATGTCGAAGGCGACGCTGCGAATGGGCGCCCTGTTCTCGACGCCGGCGCGCGAGACGCTGGAGCTCGCGTACCAGTACGCAGCGCCCTACCGATTCGACTCGTCCCGATTCGAGGGCACCTTCGGCCTCAGTCCCACTTCCTACCCGGAAGGGATCGCGGCGAGCCTCGATCGGGCGGCGGCGCCCGCCTAGTCGCGGTTCTCCTGGATCATCGTGTCGGAGGCGTGGATGCACACGATCCGCAGGATGCCGTCGCCGGTGTTCTTGAAGCCGTGCCACACTCCCGGCTGCACGACCGCCGTGTCGCCGGCGTGAGCGACAACCTCCTCCTCGCCCATCGTGATCGTCGCCTCGCCCTCGAGCACCGTCCAGGTCTCCGTGTATGGATGCCGGTGCGGATCCGGCCCTTGACCGGGGTCGTTAGTCACGAGAAAGAACGAGACGCCTGAGCCGTGCTGCCTGCCCTCGAAGCGGAGGGTGCGCGAGCCGGCGATGCGGAGAGCGTCGGCGGGGATCACTGAGGTCATGGGTCACCAGCGTGCCCGACACCTGGGGTGATGAGAAGGGGAAGATTTGTTGGGGCATCCCGCATAATGGCCGAATGGACTTCGCACACCGTCGTGGAACGACCTCGCTGACCCTTCTCGGCCCGGACGGGCGCCCCCTGCCCGATGCCGAGATCGTGGTCGAACAGACCCGGCACTCCTTCGCCTTCGGCAACATCGGCTTCGACTTCGTGCCGCTCGCCAACGGGGAGACCCGGCGCGACGAGCCGAATGTCTTCGGCGGAGCGTCGCTGGAACGTCTCGAGCAGCTCGCCGACCAGTGGCTCGAGCTCTTCAACACCGCGACCCTTCCCTTCTACTGGCGGGGGTTCGAGCCGGAGGAGGGGAAGCCCGACACCGAGCGGCTGCGAAGGACTGCCGAATGGTTCCGCGAGCGCGGCGTGACCGTAAAGGGGCACCCGCTCGCCTGGCACACCCTTGCCCCCGAGTGGCTGCTCGACCGCCCGCTCGAGGAGGTGGAGCGGCTGCAGCGCGAGCGCATCCGTCGTGACGTCGGCGACTTCGCCGGGCTCATCGACACCTGGGACGCCATCAACGAGGTCGTCATCATGCCGGTGTTCGAGGCGGAGCGGAACGCGATCACCGACCTCGCCCGCAGCATCGGGCGCATCCCGATGATCGGGCTGGCATTCGAGGAGGCCCGCGCGACCAACCCGCAGGCGACGCTGCTGCTCAACGACTTCGACCTTTCGAGCGCCTACGAGTGCCTCATCGAGGGTGTGCTGGAGGCGGGCATCCGCATCGACGCGATCGGACTGCAGACGCACATGCACCAGGGCTACTGGGGCGAGGAGAAGATGCTCGCGAGAGTCGAACGGTTCGCGCGCTACGGCCTGCCGCTGCACCTGACCGAGTCGACCATCCTCTCGGGGCACCTCATGCCGCCCGAGATCGACGACCTCAACGACTACCAGATCGCCGAGTGGCCCTCGACGCCCGAGGGCGAGGAGCGCCAGGCGGACGAGATCGTGCGCCACTACCGGTCGCTCGTCTCGCATCCGTCGGTCGAGGCGATCACCTACTGGGGCATCACCGACGACGGATCGTGGCTGGGCGCCCCCGTCGGCTTCGTGCGCGCCGACGGCACGCCGAAGCCCTCGTTCGACGCCCTGCGCTCGGTCGTCAAGGGCGAGTGGTGGCTCGCTCCGACGACCATGCGAACGGATGCCGCGGGCCGCGTCGAGGTCGAGGGCTTCGGCGGCGACTACCGCGTCTCGATCGCGGGGGAGTCGGCGTCGTTCGAGGTCGTCGCGGGCGCCCGCTCGGACGAGACGGTCGCCCTCGCCCGCTGACCACCTCATCGAGTTGCAGGAAACGACGGTCCGAAGGGCGTTGGAGGGCCCGTTTGCTGCAACTCGAGGGGCAGGCGGCTACCCGAGCGCGAGCAGCGCGACCGCCACGAGCGCGAGTCCGAGCCCGGCCCACTGCACGGGCGACAGCCGCTCCTTGAGCACCGTCGCCGCGAGGATCACCGTGCCGACCGGATAGAGCGCGACGACCACCGAGGTGACCCCGAGCTCGCCGGTTCGGAGCGCCGCCAGCATGAGCGAGTTCGCCACCAGGTCGAAGAGTCCGCAGAGCGGCGCGAGCAGCAGGCCGCCGCGCCAGCCCTCCCTCAGCGCGACGCCGCGCCGCAGCCCCACGAAGGCGAGCACCACCACGACCACGGTCAGCAGCAGTCCGCTCGTGGCGCGGTTGAAGAGCAGCGGCACGAGCCCCGAGTCGTCGGGCGCCCGGTCGAGCAGGATGAGCACGACGCCGATCGCGAGCCCCGAGCCGGTCGCCAGGAGAAGCCCTCTGAGCTTCGGCTGCACCGCCTTCTCCCCTCGCACGAGCCCGACGAGCACGGTCGCTATGAGCGCGAGCAGGATGCCGACGATCGCGAGCGGCGACAGCTCCTCGCCCATCGCCACCCCCGCTGCGACCGGCACGATGGCCGAGAGCACTGCGGTCAGCGGCGAAAGGATGCTCATGGGGCCGACCGCGAGCGCGGCGTAGAGCAGCGCGATCGCGATCGAGTTCGCGGCGCCGCTCGCGGCGCCCCAGAGCACGGCCTCCGGCGACCACTCCGCCTCGATGACGATCGACAGCGGCACGAGGATGATGGCCCCCGTCACCGCGGAGACGGCGACGACGCGCACCGCGGCGATGCGGCGCGAGGCGATCCCGCCGAGGAAATCGCCCGCACCGTAGACGAGCGCCCCGACGAGGGCGATGAGCACGGGCACCATGTCGTCGAGGCTATCCGCGATACTTCTCGCAGGGAGGCGGCATGAGACGCGCGGCGTTGCTCGTGAGCGCTCTGCTGCTGAGCGGATGCGCGGCGCAGCCCCCTGCTTCGCTTCCGGAGGGCGTCACGGTGTCCGTGCTGCAGAACCGCAGCGACCCAGCGCGTGAGCGGATGCAGATCCGCGTCGAGAACGGCACGGATGACGTGCTCACGATCACGGCGGCGTCGCTGTCGGATGAGCGGCTGGACAGCGGGGCGACCTGGGCGGGCGCGAGCCGGATCCCGCCCGGCGTCACCCGCGACCTTCCCGTCGACCTGCCGGACGCTACCTGCACGGAGAACTCGGGCAGCGCATCCGTGGAGCTCGCCTTCACCGTGGGCGGGGAGGAGGGCGCCGCGACCGTGGAGCCGGAGGATCCCTTCGGCCTCTTGAGCGGGCTGCGGGAGCAGGCGTGCGGGGTCGAGCGCCTCGGAGAGGCCGCGGCCGTGGAGTGGAGCGGCCTCGAGCGCGACGGCGATGTCGCGAAGCTGATCCTTCAAGTCGACGCCCGCGAGGACGTCGTGCTGCAGAGTGTCGCCCGCACGATCCTGCTGCAGCCGACGGACGGCAGCGAGGGGTGGACCCTCGACCGGGCGTTCGCGGCGGGCGAGAGCGCGGCCGTCGTGCTCGACGCGGAACCAGGCCGCTGCGACCCGCACGCGGTCGCGGAGGACAAGGTGGGCACCCGCTTCCGGGTCACCGTCGAACTCGACGGCGAGCCGCTCACGGTGATGGTGCCGGCGCCCGAAGAGGTCCGAGGCGCGATCTACGACTACCTCGGCGAGGTGTGCGGAACCGGCTGATACGGGCGACCTGTCGATCCGGAGCCCGCTCAATCGTCATCACCTCGAACCGGTCCCACGAACAAGGAGAGCGACCATGCGCTACACACTGCTGCTGCACTACCCCGAAGGCGACGCGTCGACGCTCGGCGAGGAGGCGCTCCGGGAGGGCATGCGCGCCTTCAACGCCTACGCGCAGACGCTCCACGCGGCGGGCGTGCTGCTGTCGGGCGAGGTGCTCCAGCCCTCGACGAGCTCGACGACGGTGCGCCGCGTCGACGGCGAGTTCCGCATCCAGGACGGGCCCTTCGCCGACACGAAGGAGCAGCTCGGCGGCACCTTCGTGATCGACGTCCCCGACCTCGATGCCGCGCTCGACTGGGCTAAGCAGGCGCCATCCGTCGACTGGGGCGTCGTCGAGGTGCGCCCCGGCGCGACCTTCGTGCGCGACGGCGCCTGGCAGCCGAACGCGTGACCAAGGCGGATGCGCGGGCGGCCGTCGAGCGCGCCGCCCGCGCCTCCTACGGTCGGCTCGTCGCCCTGCTCGCCGCGTCGACCGGCGACCTGCAACTCGCGGAGGACGCCCTGTCGTCGGCGTTCGAGCAGGCGCTCTCGCTCTGGCCGGATCAAGGGGTGCCCGAGAATCCCGAAGGGTGGCTGATCGCCGTGGCTCGCAACCGCCAGCGCGACGCGTGGAAGTCCGCCGCGGCGCGGAACGCCCCGCTCGACGGGGTCGACCCGTCGGTCCACGTCGAGCTGGACCTGGACGCGATTCCCGACAAGCGGCTGGAGCTGCTCTTCGTCTGCGCGCACCCCGCCATCGACCCCGGCGTGCGCACGCCGCTCATGCTGCAGACCGTGCTCGGCGTCGAGGCGGCGCGGATCGCGGAGGCGTTCGCGGTGCCCGCGTCGACGCTGGCCCAGCGGCTCGTGAGGGCGAAGCGGCGGATCAAGGACACCCGCATCCGCTTCGCCGTGCCGACCCGCGCCGATCTACCGGACCGCCTGCCCGCGGTGCTCGAGGCGGTGTACGGCTGCTACGCGATCGGCTGGAACGACCCGTCGGCGTCGTCGGAGCCGTCGAACCTCGCGGGCGAAGCGCAGTACCTCGCCGTGACGCTCGCGGCCCTGCTCGAGGATGAGCCGGAGGCGTGGGCGCTCGCGGCGCTCGTGACGCTCTCGCTGGCGCGGGCCTCCGCACGCTCCGGGGAGTACGTGCCGCTCGAGGAGCAGGACCCGTCCCGCTGGGACGCGGCGCTCATCGCCGAGGGGGAGTCGTACCTTCGACGGGCGTCGGCGCCGACGCCGGGGCGGTTCCAGCTCGAGGCGGCCATCCAGGCGGTGCACTGCGACCGCGCGCGCACCGGCGTCACCGACTGGCAGGCGCTGAGGACGCTCTACGAGGCGCTCGTGCGGGTGGCGCCCACCCTCGGGGCGCGGGTGGCGCTCGCCGCGGCGATCGGCCGGGTGGACGGTGCGGATGCGGGACTCGCGGCGCTCGAACGCATCGAGGGGGAGCGATTCCAGCCGGCGATCGCTACCCGGGCGGCCCTGCTCGCCGCGGCCGGGCGCAGCGATGAAGCGCGGGTGGAATACCGCAGGGCGGCGGAGCTGGCCACCGATCCGCGCATCCGTCGTCACCTTCTCGCTCGGGCGCAGCAGTAGACCCCCGCGAACGCGCGGGTCTACCCTCGAAAGGGTCACACCACACCGACGTGGAGGTACCTGATGGGCCGTCGTTCCGGCATTTTTCTTCTCGCCGCCGTTCTCGCGAGCGGGGTACTCGCTCCGGGGGCCGCGCTGGCCGCGCCCGCCCCGCCGGGCACCTACGAGAACCCCCTCGATCTGCGGATGCCGGACGGCAGCGCCGTCGTGAGCTGCGCCGATCCGGATGTCATCCGCGGCGTCGAGCCCGACACCTTCTGGTACCTGTACTGCACGACCGACCCGCTCACGGAGGACGAGCGGACCGAGTCGGGCGACCTGGTGTTCCACACGGTGCCGATGTTCCGCTCGACCGACCTCGTGACCTGGGACTACGTGGGCGACGCGTTCCCCGAGAAGCCGGACTGGATCCCGGAGACGGGCGGCATCTGGGCGCCGGAGATCGTGCACGACGGCGAGAAGTACCTGCTCTACTACGGCGCACCCGACACGAACGTGGGAGGCTCGGCGATCGGCGTCGCCACGAGCGACAGCCCCACCGGGCCGTGGGTCGACTCGGGCGGACCCGTGGTCGAACCGCATCCGTCGGGCCGGTGGCAGTTCGATCCTGAGGTGATCGAGTTCGAGGGCACGCCGTACCTCTACTTCGGCAGCTACTTCGGCGGCGTCTTCGTGCGGCAGCTGACCGACGACGGGCTCGTCTCCCTGCCCGAGACCGAGCAGCAGATCGCGATCGACAACCGGTACGAGGGCACGGTCATCGTCGAGCACGACGGCTGGTTCTACTTCATGGGCTCGGCGACGAACTGCTGCAACGGCCCGCTGACCGGGTACGCGGTCTTCTCGGCGCGCTCGCAGAGCCCGTTCGGACCGTTCCTCGACCGCAGCGGAGTGTCGATCCTCGACAGCCAGGTGGGCGGCACGCCCATGATCGTGCAGAACGGCAACCGCTGGGTCGGTCTCGGACACCACGACGTGTTCACCGACTTCGGGGGACAGGACTGGTCGATCTACCACGCGGTGGATCAGGGCGACCCGTACTTCGAGGGCGAGGTCGGCTTCACGAAGCGGCCGGCGCTGCTCGATCCGATCGACTGGGTCGACGGCTGGCCGGTGCTGCGCGGCGGCTACGGCCCCTCCGATGAGCCGATGCCCGCGCCTGCCGCTCAGCCGGGACAGGTCTCGGCGTACGAGCCTGAGTTCATCGAGGACCCGAAGCTCGGGCGGGCTCTGCCCAAGTTCAGCGACCAGTTCGGCGGAAAGAAGCTGTCGCCCGAGTGGGAGCTGACCCGCGAGCCGGAGAGTGCGCCGACCCTCGGCGAGGGCGCCCTGACCTGGCCGACGCAGAGCGGCGACCTGCATCCGCCGCAGCAGCCGCTCGCGGCGGTGCTGACGCGAGAAGCCCCCGACGGCGACTACATGGTCGAGACGAAGGTCACCATGTCGACGCCGGCCGAGGGATGCTGCTTCAACTACGTGCAGGGCGGTCTCGTCATCTACGGCGACGACGGCAACTACGTGAAGCTCGTCTCGGTGTCGATCTGGAACACCCGCCAGACCGAGTTCGGCAAGAACGTCGACCCGGTGCCGGCGGGCTATCCCGGATACGGCAACACCGTCGGCGGTCCTGCCGGAGACACCACGTACCTGCGGATCATGCACCGCGAGGAAGGCGGCGTGCACTACTACACCGCCTTCACGAGCCTCGACGGCGAGCTGTGGGAGAGGGCGGGCACCTGGACGCACGAGCTCGACGACCCCCAGATCGGACTGGTCTCGATGGGCGGCTCGGGGTTCGAGGCCACCTTCGACTACGTCCGGGTGCGGGAGGTGCGCTAGCCGCCGCGCTGCCGACGAATCGCCGAATCGTCGAGGATGCGGCGCCACGCACAGCCGGTGCTCTGACGAATCGGCGATTCATCGGGCGGCGCGGCGCTCACCGCCGCGGCGAGCGCACGTGCTCCGGCCGGAGTCCGACCCCGATGAGCCGTCCGAGCAGGTGGCGCAGCGGTGCGGCCCGCCGCAGCACGCGGAGCGCGAGCGGCATGGTGTCACTCGATCGACGGCTCAGGACCATCGGTCGCTGCATGGCGGTCTGCAGCGCCTGGATCGCCGCCGCCGGGAACGCGCGCCGGCGCTGCACGCGGGCGAGCGCGGCCGGGGTCGGCCGCCCGCGCAGCAGCGCGGGCGCCAGCAGGTTCGCGGCGGCGATCGCGTCCTGGATGGCGAGGTTGACGCCCACTCCGCCCGCGGGCGACATGGCGTGCGCCGCGTCCCCGATGCAGAGCAGCCCGTCGCGATGCCAGCGCCGCAGCCGCTCGATCCTCACCCGGAGCAGCTTCACGTCGTCGACGCCCAGCGCGGTCAGGCGCTCGCCGAACGCAGGTGCCAGTCGCGTCACCCGCGCCCGCAACTCGTCGAGCGCGGGAGCGCTGGGCTGCCAGGTGCCGGCACGGATGATGTGGGCGACCTGGTAGAAATCGCCGCGATCGATGGCGATGAGACCCCCGTCGCCGGCATGGAAGAACGGCAGGTGCTCGTCCGCCTCCCTCGGCAGGCGGAACCACAGCACGTCCATCGCGTTGCGCGACCGATGAGGCACGAGGCCTGCCTCACGGCGGACATCCGAGTCCCGGCCGTCGCACGCGACCACGAGGCGGGAGCGCACCTCTACGGGACCTTGCGGGCCCTCGGCTCGCACGCCGACGACGCGGTCGCCGTCGAGGATGAGCCCGTTCACTCGCGTTCCGCGCAGCAGCCGGTGGCGCGGCTCCTCTGCCGAGGCGCGCGCGAGGAGGTCGAGGAAGTGGTGCTGCGGCATGAACGCGATCGCCTTGCGCCGGGTCGGGAGGCGGCTGAAGTCGGCGAGGACGACGTCCTCCCCTCGATAGCGCAACGTCACCCGGCTCATGTCGGTGTGCGGTAGGCGCAGGAACTCGTCGAGAAGGCCGAGCTCGGCGAGGGCGTCCTGGGTGGAGGGGTGGATGGTGTCGCCGCGGAAGTCGCGGAGGAAGTCGTCGTGCTTCTCGAGTACGACGACGTCGACGCCCGCGCGAGCGAGCAGCAGGCCGAGCATCAGCCCGGCCGGCCCGCCGCCGGCGATCACGCAGTCGGTCGAGAGCTTGAGCGGGTTGCTGTCCATGGTTGTCAGGATGGTTCGATCGGGAGCAGGATGCCAGCATGGTCAATAAGCGCGGCAGGCCGCCGGGCTCCTCGCACGCACGCGATTCCCTGCTCGCCGTCGCCCGATCGCACCTGGAAGCGGGCGATCTCGATGCGATGAGCACTCGCGCGCTCGCTGCGGAGGCGGGCCTGAGTCACTCCCTGGTCAATTACCACTTCGGCGGACGCGAGGGACTCGTCACGGCGGTCATCGCCCTGCGGATCGCCCCGCACGAGGTCATCGCCGCGAGCACTGACGCTCGCGGGGTGCTCGACCTGGACCGCTTGACCCGCGGGTTCATCGAGGTGTGGGAGAGACCGGAGGCCCGGGAGCCGCTCCTCGCCTTCGCGCGCGAGGCCGCATCCGGATCGAGGCGGTCCGCGGTGCTCGTCGAGTACCTGCAGGCGTCGGTGTTCGACGCGCTCGCCGAGACGATCGGCGTGGAGCGCGCCCGTCGCGCGGCTGTCGTCGTCGTCGGCGTCGTCTTCTCGCGCTATGTGCTGCGCCTTCCCGCCATGACGGTGCTCACCCGGGCGCAGCTGGCGGAGCTCCTGCGCTCGATGCTGCCGCGGCCCGCGCGCTGAACGGGCCGATCAGGGGCTGCGGACCGCGCCGCCCTGCTGACGAATCGCCGATCCGTCACGGATGCGGCCCTCCGGAGAGCGGATCCATCAACGAATCGCCGATTCGTCGGAACCGCCAGGGAGGCCAGGCGCGTCAGCCGGCCGTCACCTCGTGCGCGAACCGCACGTGCTCGCGCTCCTGGAACGCCTGGCCGCCCTCGTGGCCGTTGTACGGGTACACCTTGATGCGCTTGTCACCCGCGTAGTGGTTGTAGGCGGCGAAGACGGTCGACGGCGGGCAGACGTCGTCGAGCAGCGCGACCGAGAACATCGCGGGCAGCTCGGCCCGAGCGGCGAAGTTGGTGCCGTCGAAGTAGCTGAGGGTGCGGAACACCGCCTCCTCCTCGCCGCGGCGGGTGCGCAGGAACCGCACGATCTCGCCGTACGGCAGCGTGTCGACGATCCGGGTCGCATGACGGATGTGGGAGAGGAACGGCACGTCGATGATCGCTCCTACGGGGGCGGTGTCCACGCGGCCGCGGGAGAGTGCCGCGGTGGCGAGGGTGATGCCGCCGCCCTGGCTCCCTCCCGAGATCACGACGCGCGACGGGTCGACCGACGGGTGCGTGACCGCCGCCTGCAGGGCGCGCACCGCATCCGTGAAGAGACGGCGGTAGTAGTAGGTCTCAGGGCTGTCGATGCCCATCGTCATGAAGCCGCCGAGGTGCGGGCCGGTCGCGTCGCCGTCGGGCGTCTCGCCGGTGCGGTGGCCGGCGCCCTGGCCGCGCAGGTCCATGACGAAGTGTGCGAACCCGGCGGACGGGATGGCCGTCCACTCGCCGAGCAGGCCGCGTCCGCCGCCGTAGCCGATGTAGGTGACCACGGTCGGCAGCGGGCCTTCGAGGTGGCGGGGGCGCAGCATCCAGCCACGGATGCGGTGGCCGCCGAAGCCGCTGAAGGTCACGTCCTCGGTCACCAGCTGCGTGAAGCCCTCGTCGACCTCCTCGAAGCGGGGGTCGAGGTCGTGCGTCTCGGCCTCGTCGAGGGTGCTGCGCCAGAAGGCGTCGAAGTCCTCGGGCTCAGTGCGGTCGGGGAGGTAGGCCTCGAGCTGGTCGAGCGGGAGGTCGAACTGCGGCATTGCGGCTCCGGACGTGAGAGGTGACGACGTTGTGACGTTTCAACGTAGCAGGGCTCAGCGGTGCCGCCGGGGCCGCTCCGGCACGGCGACGGCGGCGAGGCAGGCCACCCCGAGCGCGGGCACGACGAGCGGGATCAGCTGCCAGGCGGCCAGCACGACGAAGCCGCCGGCGATCGCCAGCAGCACGGCGCCGATCGGGTCGGAGCCCAGTCGCCTCGGCGTCGCGCGCAGGGCCGACCGCCATCCGCTCTCGGGGGACCACAGCGAGGCGGCGACGAGCAGCCCGGCCGTGAGCACCACGAGCAGTACCCAGCCGACCGCGCCGACCACCTCGCCTCCGGGAAGCGCCCCGGAGCCGGCGAGGTCGACGTCGATGAGCAGCACGACGAACGCCACGAGAGCGATCACCCCCACGACGAGCCCGGGCAGCAGCCCGCGCTTCACATCGAGCCAGAACAGGACCGCGCGCGAATCCTCGGCCCGCAGGTAGCGCCTCAGGTGACGGATGCCGGCCGCGAGCGCGAGCGGCAGGGTCACCAGCAGCAGCCCGGCGAGGGTCACGAACAGCCCTACAAGCAGCACCTCCGCGAAGAGCGAGAACCCGCCCGATGCCCCCGGCAGTCGCGACGGCTCGCGGTCGGTGGGACCGCTGCCGTCGCGGGCCGCACGCGCGGCCGCTCGGCGTTTGCCCCTGCTCGGCCGTTTCCCGCGGGACGCCACCTCAGCCCTTGAGCCCCTGCGTCGCCACTCCGTCGACGAGGAACCGCTGGAACACGAGGAAGAACAGCAGCACCGGCAGCAGGGCGACGAACGATATCGCGATCGTTGCGCCGTAGTCCGACGTCGAGGTCTGGTCGTTGTAGAGGCGCAGCGCGATCGGCAGCGGGTAGTTCTCCGGTGAGGTCAAGTAGATCAGCGGCCCGAGGAAGTCGTTCCAGGTCCAGATGAAGGTGAAGATCGCGCTCGTGATGAGCGCCGGCTTGATGAGCGGCAGGATGATCGACATGAAGATGCGCAGGTGGCCCGCGCCGTCGATGCGCGCCGCCTCGTCCATGTCCCGCGGGATATTGCGGATGAACTGCACCATCAGGAAGACGAAGAACGCCTCGGTCGCGAGGAACTTGGGAATGATGAGCGGCCAGAAGGTGTCCACCAGGTCGAGCCGCTGGAACATGATGTACTGCGGCAGGATGATCACGTGGAACGGCAGGAGCAGCGTTCCGATCATCGCGGCGAAGAAGATGCCGGCGCCCTTGAAGCGGATGCGCGCGAAGGCGTAGGCAGCCAGCGACGACGAGAACAGCGTACCGACCACGGCGGCGACCGCGAGCAGCAGCGAATTGCTGAAGAAGCGCCAGAGCGGGATGCCGCCGATGCCCTCGATCACCTTGAGGTAGTTGTCGATGGTCGGGCTCTCGGGCAGGAGGCCCTGGTTCTGGCCGAACTCGCTCGACGGCTTGAAGGTCGAGAGGAACAGCCACAGCATCGGGTAGAGCACGATGATCGCGAGGACCGTCAGGGCGGCGTAGACCGCGATGCGGCCGGGCGTCAGCTTGAGGCTGCGACGACGCCCGCCGGCCGGCGGGGCGACGAGCGGCACCTCGAGCTGCGCGGGGCTCGTGATCTGGCTGCCTGCGGTGGTCATCGGTTGTCTCCCGCGTAGTGCACCCACGACTTCGACGTTCTGAACATGATGAAGGCGATGATCGCGACGACGACGAGCAGAACCCAGGCCATCGCCGAGGCGTAGCCCATCTGACCATCGCCGAACGCCCGCTTGTAGAGGTAGAGCGTGTAGAAGTTCGTCTGGCCCGCAGGACCTCCGCTGCCGTTCGAGATGATGTAGGCGCTCGCGAAGACCTGGAACGCGTTGATCGTCTCGAGCAGCAGGTTGAAGAAGATGACCGACGAGAGCATGGGCAGCGTGACGCTGCGGAACTGTCGCACCTTGCCCGCGCCGTCGACCTGCGCGGCCTCGTACAGCTCGCGAGGGATCTGCTTGAGCCCTGCCAGGAAGATGACCATCGGAGCGCCGAACTGCCACACCGCGAGCAGGATCATCATGGGCAGCACGAGGGCGACGTTGCCTACCCAGCCGCCGATGTTGATGCCGATGGCGCTGAGGCCGGCGTCGACCGGTCCGTCCGAGTTGAACATCGCGCGCCAGACGATCGCCACGCCGACGCTCGCGCCGATCAGCGACGGTGCGTAGAAGGCGGAGCGGAAGAACCCGCTGCCCTTGCTCACCGCGTTCAGCAGCAACGCGACACCGAGCGCCGCGGCAAGCTTGATGGGCGTGCCGACGAGCACATAGACGAGGGTGACCTGCACGGACTGCAGGAACTGCTGGTCCTCGGTGAACATCCGCACGAAGTTGTCGAACCCGATCCACTGCGGCGGAGTGAAGATGTTGTAGCGCGTGAACGCGAGGTAGAGCGAGAAGAGCATCGGGCCGATCGTCAGCCCGAGGAACCCGATCATCCAGGGGAGCAGGAAGCTGTAACCGGCTCGGGTCTCGCTCGCCGCCTGCTTGCTGCGCCCGGGGCGCGATGAGCCTGAGGCGGGCCGCGGCTGCCGCGGCGTCGCGGAGCTCGGCAGGTCACGCGCGACCGTCGTGGTCGGCGTCTCCGTGGGGGTGGTCACGATTCGTCTCCTGGGGAAAGGGTAAGGGTGGGGGTCGATGGATTCGACCCCCACCCTCTGAGACATCAGCTGTTGAGGACTACTTCCATCTCGGTGAAGAAGCGCTCCGCGCCCTCCTCCGGGGTGAGCGTGCCGAGACCGAGCTCGAGGCCGATCTGGCGCCACTCCTCCTCGATCGCGCCGTAGCCGACGACGGGCACGGGAGGCGCGTCGCCGAGGCGATCCGCGATCGAGTCCTCGTACTCCTGGATCTGGGCGTCGAGGCCCTCGAGCGAGAGGGCGTCGAGCTGCGTCTGCGAGGCGGGCAGTCCGCGGTTGGTGCCGAAGGCCTCAGCAGTCTCGGGTGCGTTCACCAGGAAGTCGACGAGCGTCGCCGCAGCCTCCGGGTGGTCGGTGCCCGCCGAGATGGCGTGCAGCATCGAGGGCTTGAGGTAGAGGTCCTGCGATCCCTCCTCGGCGGTCGGCGGGGCGACGAGGCCGAGCTCGGTGTAGCCCTCACCGAGGTTGCCCAGGTAGCCGGCGCCGAAGTTGTCCCAGGTGAGCTCCGTCACGGCGCGAGCCGAGTCGAACGCCGAGAGGGGGTAGATCTCCTCGAGCTGCTGCCCGGGCACCGAGCCGCCCTCCGAGCGGATCTCGTCGCCCAGCGCGAAGAACTCGGCGACCTCCTCCTGGGTGAAGTTGGGCTCGCCCTCATCGGTGAAGAGGTTCTCGCCCTGTGCGCGCTTGTGCAGCTCGAAGTTCTGGATGCGGCCGGTCCAGTCCGCGCCGCCGTAGACGCCGTTCGCGGATGCGGCGGCGCTCGCCTCGATCAGGTAGTCGTTGTAGTCCTCCCACGAACCGCCGCCCTCGTAGAGCGGCGCGCCCGACTCCTCGGCGAGCTGGGGGTTGGTGTACATGCCCCAGGCGTTCGTGCCGGCGGGGATGGCGGTGGTCTGGTCGTTCACGACGCCGATGTCGAGGATGTTCTGCTCGAAGCCCTCGGTGTCGATGATGCCGCCGAGGTAGTCGTCGAGCGGCAGCAGCAGGCCGTTCTCCGAGTACTGGCGGAGGTAGGAGTAGTCGAACTGCATGACGTCGGGCAGGTTGCCGCCGGCAGCCTCGACCTGGCGGGCCTCCCAGAACTCGGGGAAGCCGAGGAACGACACGTTGACCGTGATGTTCGGGTATTCCTCGTTGAAGGCGGCCAGAGCCTCGTTGTAGAGGTCGGCGCGGACGTCGTTGCCCCAGAACGCGAAGTCGAGGGTGACCTCGGCCTCAGGGTCGAAGGTCGCTCCGGGCTCGGGCGAGCCGCCTCCGGAGCATCCGGTGAGCGCGACTGCGGCGCTCACGGTGGCGGCGAGGACGATGCCTGCGCGGCGCTTGCGGGTTGTGAACATCGTTGTCCTTCCAGAACGACATTGTCTGCTGTGGCAACGCTTCGGAAAGCGTTTCCCCAACGGTAGGTCAGTATCGCCGTCCGGTCAAGAATCCGGATGAAACGGTTCAGCCTGCCTGCACGCGGTGCAGCTCGGCGTAGCGTCCGTTGCGCCCGATGAGCTCGTCGTGCGAGCCGACCTCGACCACGCGCCCCTTCTCGAGCACGACGATGCGGTCGGCCGAGCGGATGGTCGAGAGGCGGTGTGCGACCACGAGCGTCGTGCGCCCCTTCATGAGGCGGCCCAGAGCATCCGCGATGATCGCCTCGGACTCCGAGTCGAGGGCGCTCGTCGCCTCGTCGAGCAGCAGGATGCGGGGGTCGCGCACGAGGGCGCGGGCGATCGAGAGCCGCTGCCGCTGGCCACCCGAGAGTCGGGCGCCGCGCTCGCCGACGACGCTGTCGAGCCCCTGCGGAAGCTCCTCGATGATCGACCACGCGTTGGCGTCACGCATCGCCCGCTCGATGCGCGCATCCGTCACGCCGCGCAGGCCGTAGGCGATGTTGTCGCGGATGCTGCCCTCGAACAGCACGGACTCCTGCGGCACGACGGACATGAAGCGCCGCACGGTGCGCAGGTCGAGCAGCTGCATGTCCTCGCCGTCGAGCAGCACCCGCCCGCTCGTGGGGCGCAGGAACCCCAGCACCAGGTTGAGCATCGTCGACTTGCCCGACCCCGAGGACCCGACGAAGGCGATCGTCTCGCCCGGCCGGATGCTGAGGTCGACGCCGTCGATCGCGGCCGCGCCGTCCGCCTCGTAGCGGTACTCGACGCCCTCGAGATCGAGCCTGCCGGTCACCGAGTCGACGACCTTGCGGCCCTTGTTCTGCTCGAGGTCGGGCTCCTGCAGCACCTCGGCGATGGAGCGCACCGACTCGGTGCCTCGGGCGATCGCGGGCAGCAGCATGAGCAGATTCGTCGCGCTCGAGGTGAGCAGCGCGAAGTAGGAGGAGAGGAGCACGACCTGGCCGGCGCTGACGGGCAGGATGCCGGTGAGCGAGACGGCGGCGGCGAGCACGAGGCACCCGACGCCGAGCAGCTGCAGCGTCACCCAGGACAGCGACGCGAACCGTCCGTTGAGCAGGTCGAGCCGGTAGCCCGCCTCGCGCACGCCCTCCGCGCCGTCGGCGACGCGTTCCCGCGCGACCGACTCGAGTCCGTGCGCCCGGGTGATCGGCATGAGGGTCGCCATCTCGCCGACGCGCGCCGAGAAGCGCTCCACCTCGCGCCGGAAGCGCTCGTTGCGGTCCTGGCTGCGCCGCATCAGCATCGCCCGCAGCGCGATCGCGAGCGGGATCGCGAGGGCGTAGATCGGCAGGAACTGCGGCACCTCGAGGGCGGTCGTGGTGACGGCCCCGAACAGCACCATGGTCGCCGAGAACAGCGGATGCGCGGTCTGCTGGAACATCAGCTCGATGTTCTCGACGTCGCGCACGACCTTCGTCTGCACGACGGCGGAGTTGGACTTCGCGTGGAAGCCGATCGAGAGCTCCTGCAGCCGCGCGGCGAGGGCGTTGCGCAGGTCGGCCGCGATGCGGCGCACGACCCCCATGAAGAGCTTGGTGTAGGCGACGTGACCGGGATAGTTGACGAGAAGGGCGGCCACGGCGATGCCCGCCCACAGCCAGAGCTCGGTGAGCGGCTTGTCCTCCGCCACCACGTCGATGATCTTCGCCGTCACCACCGGCAGCAGCCAGAGCGGGGTGTCCTTGATGGCGAAGAAGACGAGTGCCAGAGAGACCTTGCCCCGGTGCAGTCCGACGAGTCGCAGCACGCTGCGCGTCGGGTGCCGCGCGTCGATCGCCGACTGGAACGTCTCGACACCGTGGGAAAGGCCTTGCTTCACCTTCACATCATGCCGGTGCGCACGGATAGCGGCTACTGCTTGTGCGGCCGCCGGGCGAAGACGATGAGACTCCAGATCAGGGCGGCGATGAAGAACGCGGTCAGCGAGACGAACGCCATCATGTTCTCGTCGATCAGCAGCACGACCCCGGCGGTCACGACGGTGATGCCGGCGGCGGTGATGCGCGACGAGAACTTCAGCGTGTGACCCGGCCCCAGCCGAGTGCCGACGGTCTCCCGAGCGAGTCGGAGGTCGGCCAGCGCGTCGAGCACGGCGAGCAGGGCCGCGGCGTAGCCGACCGCGCAGCCGAGCATGCCCCAGGGGTTGATCCCGTCGGAGCCGGCGGCGGCGGCGAGGGCGACGATGGTCTCCAGCACGCGCCACACACTAGGGGAGCCGGAGGGTTTGCGACAGACTCTCGGCTCTCTGCGTCGAAGGGGAAGTCGGGGTCGAGCGCAACCCCTGGCCGCCGCGGCGCGAAGCGGCATAGCGTCAGATGATGCTCCTGATCTTCGGGTTCCGTCCGTTCTTCACCGCTCTCGCGACGGTCGTCTTCGTGTGCAACTTCTGCGGCCAGAACGTCGCCCAGCAGGTCTTCAAGCAGACCAACCGGTTCACACTCTTCTTCATCCCGCTCTTCTCGACCTCCACCAAGTACTACGTGGAGTGCTCGAACTGCGGCGGCACGACGGAGCTCACTCGCGAGCAGGTCGACAACATGGAGCGTCGCGGGCTGGCTCAGCGCTGACCCTCGCCGGGACGGCAGGAACGCCTCTCATCGCGGCAGAGCCGCATCCGTACCCTGACTCCATGGATGCGACGATGCCGCCGACCGGAACCGTGATGCGGGTGTGGACCGGATGGATCCGGTCCACCGACCGGGAGGCCTACCAGGACTACCTCGAGCAAACCGGGCTCGGGGAGTATCGGCGAACGCCCGGCAATCTCGGCGCCTTCGCGGCCTACGCCGAGCAGGGGGACGAGTGCGAGGTGCGCACCGTGTCGTTCTGGCGGTCCTTCGACGACATCCGCGGCTTCGCGGGCGACGACATCGCTCGAGCCGTCTTCTACCCCGAGGACGATCGGTTCCTCGTGCGACGCCGGGAGGACGTCGAGCACTTCGTGCTGGCCTGAGGGCTACGCCCCGCCCCATGCCAGGTCGCGCAGCCACGCGGCGACCTCGGCGCTCCAGCGCTCGGCGAGCCCCTCGCCGCCGGCGAGGCCGAGCCCGTGGCGTCCGAGCGGGTACACGTGCACGGCGTGTGGAACATCCGCGTCGGCCAGCGCCTCCGCGAGCCGGTAGACCGGTCCGACCGGAACCGCGTCGTCCTCGGCGGTGTGCCAGAGGAACATCGGCGGCGACGTCGGTGTCACGAGCCGTTCGAGCGAGGCGGCGGCGCGCTCATCCTCCGAGGGGTCCTCGCCCAGGAGGTTTCGCATCGAGCCGGTGTGGGTCGGCAGCACGAACGAGACGACCGGGTAGCAGAGGATCGCGAGGTCGACCGCGGCGGAGGGGTCGATGGGGTCGAGGGCGGCGTGGCCCGCGAGGTGTCCGCCCGCTGAGAAGCCGAGGATGCCCACCCGGGTCGCGCCGGCATCCCGCACCCGGCGCACCTCGGCGGCGACCGCCTCACGGGGTGCCGTGAGCAGCGGTCCGTCCTCCTGCCGGCGGCGCACCGGGTAGTGCAGCACGCTCGCCTCGATGCCGAGCGTGCGGATCCACTCGGCCACGGGCTCCCCCTCGTGCGCCGCGAGGTTGCCGTAGCCGCCGCCCGGCAGCACGACGATGTGGTCGGTCATCGCGCCTCCCACCGGAAGGCCTCGGTCATGGGTCGCTTGTTCTCGTCCGGGCGGCCGCCCTCGAGCCCCACGAAGAATCCGGCCATCTCGCTCTCCCAGCGGTCACTGACCTCCGACCGCGCGAGCGACGCCTGAGCCGCCTCGAAGTCGTCCGTCTCGAGGTAGCCCACGAGCGAGCCGTCCTCATCGAGGAAGAGCGTGTAGTTGCGATTCCCCGCGGCGTGGATCGCCTGCAGCATCTCGGGCCAGACGGGGGAGTGGCGCTGGATGTACTCGTCGATCCTGGCGGGGTCCACCTGCAGTCGGAAGCACACCCGCTGCGAGGCGCGTTCGACCTCGAAGCCGAGCTGCTGCTCGAGCTGGAACACCGGGTGGAGGGGCGTGGGAGCACCGTGCTTCGACACGAGCTTCGCGAGCCGCGCACGCCATTCGAGAGCGAGCGGATCGGAGGCCAGTTCCCGCGGCGCGCGAGAGCCGTCGCGGGACTCGAGGTAGGCCGCGAGATAGCCGGTGCCGTCGGAGAACAGCGAGTGCGCCAGGAGCCCGTCGAACGACGGGGCGAGCTCGGTGGCCGCCGCGCGGTAGATGTCGAGGAAGTCGTCGAGGTCGTCTGGCTCCACCCGGAGCGTGACGCAGGTGCGCTGCATGGTCGAAGGCTACCGGCTGAACCGAGGGCCTCCGGCGCCGCGACGGGCGGTTGACAGAGCACCCTCTCAGGCGCGATAACGAGACGTCTGGTACCCTCGGGGGGTATGAGCGCTACGCACGGTTACGTCGAGAACAAGGACGATCTGCTGAAGCGCCTGCGCCGGGCCGAGGGCCAGGTGCGCGGGCTGCAGCGGATGGTCGACGAGGACGTCTATTGCATCGACATCCTCACCCAGGTCTCGGCGGTGACCAAGGCGCTCGAGACCGTCGCGCTCTCCCTGCTCGACGACCACCTCAACCACTGCGTCGCCGAGGCGACCGCGGAGGGCGGCCCGGTCGCGGAGGAGAAGCTCCGCGAGGCGAGCGCCGCCATCGCCCGACTCGTCCGCTCCTGATCCAGCCACGGAGGAATCCCATGACCAAGCAGAACATCCAGCTCGGCCTCGGCAACCCGGCGCCGGCCGCGTCGACCTGCGGATGCGGCGGCGGTGAATGCATGTGCGGACACGGCTCCGCGCACGCCGCCTCCACCTCATCCGTCGGTGCTGCCGAAGGTGCCGTCACCACCTCGCTCCTCGTCGAGGGCATGACCTGCGAGCACTGCGTCGCGAGCGTCACGGAGGAGCTCTCGGGCCTCATCGGCGTCGAGGCCGTCAGCGTCGACCTGCAGCCCGGCGGAGCCTCGCGCGTCACAGTCGCGAGCGACTCGCCCCTGCGCGACGAAGACGTGCGCGCCGCCGTCGAGGAGGCCGGCTACACGCTCGTCGGCCGGCCGTGACCGACGCGACCGATGTCGTCCTCGACATCGGGGGGATGACCTGCGCGGCGTGCGCGAACCGCGTCGAGCGCAAGCTCAACAAGCTCCCGGGCGTCGAGGCGAGCGTCAACTACGCGACCGAGAAGGCGCGAGTTCTGCTCGCGCAGCCGCTGCCGACCCAGCAGCTGATCGCGACGGTCGAGGCCGCCGGCTACACCGCCTCCCTTCCCTCGTCGGGTCCGAAGGCCGACCCGACGAAGCTGCTGCGCATCCGTCTGCTGGTGTCGCTCGTGCTCGCCGTGCCGGTCGTCGCTCTCTCGATGATCCCCGTGCTCCAGTTCGACGGATGGCAGTGGGTCGCCTTCGCGCTCGCCGCGCCGGTCGCGCTGTGGGGCGCCTGGCCCTTCCACCGTGCGGCCGCGGTGAATGCGCGCCACGGTGCCGCGTCGATGGACACCCTCATCAGCATCGGCGTGCTCGCCGCCTTCCTCTGGTCGGCGTGGGCGCTGCTGTTCGGCGGAGCAGGCGAGATCGGCATGCGGATGGTGCCGGTGTTGTTCGGCGCATCCGAGGGGGCGGAGCTGTACCTCGAGGTCGCGGCCGCCGTACCGGTGTTCGTGCTGGCCGGCCGCTACGCCGAGGCGAAGGCCCGTCGACGGTCGGGCGAGGCGCTGCGGGCGCTGCTCGAGCTCGGCGCGAAGGACGCGACGCTGCTGCGCGACGGCGTCGAGCGGCAGGTTCCGGTCTCGGCGCTCGTGCCGGGGGACATCGTGCTCGCGCGTCCGGGCCAGACGATCCCGTCGGACGGCGTCGTCGTCGACGGCGCCTCCGCGGTCGACGCCTCGATGATGACGGGGGAGTCGGTGCCGGTCGAGGTCGCGCGCGACGCCCGGGTCGTCGGCGGCACGATCAACGTCGGCGGAGTGCTGCAGATCCAGATCTCGCGGGTGGGCGCCGACACCGAGCTCGCGCGCCTGGCCCGGCTCGTCGAGGAGGCGCAGACCGGCAAGGCCGCCGTGCAGAGGCTCGCCGACCGGGTCTCGGCCGTGTTCGTGCCCGTCGTGCTCGTGCTCGCGCTGCTCGCGCTCGCCGGCTGGTTCCTCGTGACCGGATCGCTCGAGCAGTCGCTCGCTCCCGCCGTCGCGACGCTGATCATCGCCTGCCCCTGCGCGCTCGGCCTCGCCACCCCGACCGCCCTGCTCGTCGGCACCGGGCGCGGCGCTCAGCTCGGCATCCTCATCCGCGGTCCGCAGGTGCTCGAGCAGACCCGGCGCATCGACACCGTCGTGCTCGACAAGACCGGCACCCTCACGAGCGGGCGGATGCGCGTCGTCGCCTCGCCCTCGCCCGAGGTGCTGCGGCTCGCCGCCGCCGCGGAGCACGGGTCGGAGCACCCGATCGGGCGGGCGATCGCCG
The DNA here is from genome assembly GCA_031177985.1 of Microbacteriaceae bacterium. Lineage (GTDB taxonomy): Bacteria > Actinomycetota > Actinomycetes > Actinomycetales > Microbacteriaceae > JAPSJW01. The sequence goes on from JAPSJW010000001.1 coordinate 527,833, forward strand.
CGGCCGTGCCCGATGCGCCCGTCGCGTCGGAGTTCCGTGCCCACGCGGGCGTCGGGGTGGAGGCGTCGGTGCTGGGTCAGCGGGTCGTGGTCGGCCGCCCGTCCGGCGCGGTCTCGGAGGCCGAGGAGCGCGGCTCGACCGCCGTCATCGTCACGGTCGACGGGGTCGACGCGGGCGTCATCGAGCTCGCGGACACTCCGAAGCCCGGGGCGGCCGAGGCCGTCCGTCGCCTGCGCGCGCTCGGGCTCACCCCCGTGCTGCTCACCGGTGACAACGATGGCGCCGCACGCCGCGTGGCCGACGAGCTCGGAATCGACGACGTGCGCGCCCGGGTGACGCCCGCAGGCAAGCTCGACGTCATCCGTTCGCTGCAGTCGGAGGGGCGGGTCGTCGCGATGGTCGGCGACGGCGTCAACGACTCGGCGGCGCTCGCCGCGGCCGACCTGGGCATCGCGATGGGCGGCGGCACGGATGCGGCGATCGCCGCGAGCGACCTCACCGTCGTCGGCGACGACCCGCGCGCCATCGCGGACGCCGTCCGGCTCGCCCGCGCGACCCTCGGGGTCATCCGCGGCAACCTGTTCTGGGCGTTCGCGTACAACGTCGCGGCGATCCCGGTCGCGATGCTCGGGCTGCTCAACCCGGCGCTCGCGGCGGCCGCGATGGCGTTCTCGTCGGTGTTCGTCGTGACGAACTCGCTGCGGCTCAGGTCGTTCCGTGCGGGGTGACCCGGCTCCGAAGCCGGTTGAACGGACGAGTCGGGAGTAGATGCGCAAAAAAGGGCTCGGTTCGGGCATCTACTCCCGACTCCGGGTCGGTCGACTGGCCGCAACTGCCGACTCGACGCCGCACCGCCGTGGTGATGAGCCGACGGATGGGTAGGGTCTAGCCCATGGCGGCGAGCATCCGGGATGTGGCGGCGCGGGCCGGCGTCTCGGTCGGCACCGTGAGCAACGTGCTCAACCGCCCCGAGAAGGTCGCGCGCGACACCGTCGAGCGCGTGCATGCGGCGATCGCGGCGCTGGGTTTCGTGCGCAACGACGCCGCCCGCCAGCTGAGGGTCGGGCGCAGCCGCTCGATCGGCCTCGTCGTGCTCGACGTCGGCAACCCCTTCTTCACGGACCTCGCCCGCGGCGCCGAGGAGCGCGCGGCTCGCGAGGGCTTCACCGTGCTGCTCGGCAACTCCGACGAGAACGCCGAGCGTGAGCGGGCCTACCTCGACTCCTTCGAGGAGCAGCGGGTGCACGGCGTGCTGATCTCACCGCTCGGCGAGGTCGGCGACCGACTCGAGAGGCTGAAGGAGCACGGCATCCCGACCGTGCTGGTCGATCGCGGCGCGGAGGCGTTCTCCTCCGTGTCGGTGGATGACGTCGCCGGCGGATACTCCGCGGTGCGGCACCTGATCGAGATCGGCCGTCGGCGCATCGCCTTCGTGGCCGGGCCGCTGACGATCGGCCAGGTGTCCGACCGCCTCGAGGGCGCTCGCCGCGCAGCAGCGGAAGGCGGCGCGACGCTCGAGGTGATCGAGCGCGACTCGCTCACCGTGCTGCAGGGACGAGCCGCGGGCGAGCAGCTGCGCGACCGTCCGAAGGATGAGAGACCGGATGCCGTCTTCGCCGCGAACGACCTGCTCGCGGTGGGCGTGCTGCAGGCGTTCTCTCTCATGGGCAGCGTGCGGGTTCCCGAGGACATCGCGCTCGTCGGCTACGACGACATCGACTTCGCGTCGGCGACCGTGGTGCCGCTCACGAGCATCCGCCAGCCGAGCAGGCTGATCGGCTCCCGGGCGGTCGAGCTGCTCGTCGAGGCGCCGGAGACGCCCGAGCACGTCGTGTACCAGCCGGAGCTCGTCGTGCGGGAGAGCACCGTCGCGCGGTAGCTGCGGCCGGGCATGGAGGCACCTACGGGATTCGAACCCGTGTACACGGTTTTGCAGACCGTTGCGTAGCCACTCCGCCAAGGCGCCGAGGTGTTCGAGACTACGGTGCGGCCGGGCAGTGACGCTTCATTGTTACGTCGCCGACCGTCGGCTCCGGCGTACCGTGGGGACATGAAGAGAGACCACTCCAAGCTCAAGGCCACGCTGGTCGGTCTCGGCGCCCTGCTCTACGGTGCGTCGCCGATCGACCTCATCCCCGAGATCCTCGCCGGCCCCCTGGGCTTCGGAGACGACGCGGTCGTGCTCGTCGCCGCGGGTGTGGCGATCTGGCGCATTCTGCGCGGCCGAGCACAGCGCCGCGCGACCATGCAGCCGTAGGGGTTGCCGATCCGGCAACTGCGGCCTGCCGCCTGAAGCGCGACGGCGGATGCTTCTCTCACGACGAGAGGAGCACCCGGTGAGCGAGTTCGGCGAGGACTTCTGGCAGGAGCACTGGAGCGGCGGAAATGCCGCCCACAGCTCGCCCGTGAACCCCTATCTGCGCGCGCTCGTCCCGCGCCTCTCCGCCGGCACCGCCCTCGACGCGGGCTGCGGGGTCGGCACCGAGGCCGTCTGGCTGGCCGAGAACGGATGGGACGTGACCGCTGTCGACATCTCCCCGGCGGCCATCGCCGAAGGGGAGCGACGGGCGGGAGCGACGGCGATCGACTGGGTCGCGGCAGATCTGACCTCGTGGGAGCCGTCCGACCGGTTCGATCTGGTGTTCTCGGCGTACGCGCACGCTTCCATCTCCCAGGTCGAGCTGTATCGACGGCTGGCCCGCTGGGTGCGGCCCGCCGGCACGCTGCTCATCGTGGCCCACCGTCACAGCGCTCACGGCGACCACCCGGAACACGCCACGGTGACCGGTGAAGACCTCGGAGGACTGCTGGATGCCGGCGTGTGGAGTGACGTCGCGGTCAGCGAGGAGGAGCGGCGCATGCACGGCGGGCGCGTGCTGCGGGACCTGGTCCTGACGGCTGTTCGCTCGCCCGAGAGCTGATCGTCGCCCTAGCGCCTCCGACGCCGCGCGAGCACTTGCAGCGGGCGCTGCTCAGGGAAGGTCCAGTCGAACCCGACGGCGCCGAGCCGCACCACGGTGGTGACGGCGACGGCGATCAGTCCTGCGACCGGGATCGGCACCCCGAGGGCGGCCAGCCCGACCAGCGTCGCCGATCCGGCTCCCGCCGCCACGGCGAAGAGCGACCCGACGTGGAGGAACGCGACGGGCAGCCCGAGGAACAGGTCGCGGACGATGGAGCCGCCTACCGCGCCCACCACCCCGGCGAGCACGGAGCCGGCTTCGCCGACGCCGAGCGACAGCGCCTTGGAGGCGCCGATCGCGCCGAACAGCCCCATGACGATCGCGTCGAGCGCGGTGATGACCCAAGTCGCCCGGGCCAGGAGCGGATGCAGCGCCATGCCGACGAGGGCGCCGGCGGCGGCGGTGAGCAGGTACCAGTTGCTCCAGACGGCGACCGGCGGCTGGTTGAGCAGGATGTCGCGCAGCAGGCTGCCGCCGAGCGCGACCCCGATGCCGATCACCACGACGCCGAGCACGTCGATGCGACGGCCCTTGAGTGCCGCGGCGAACATGGCTCCCTGGAGGCCGCCGAGTCCGGCGGCGACGAGCTCGATCCAGAGCGGCACGAGGAACGGTGTGATCGGCATGTCATCCCTCCGGGGGAGGAGGGCCGGCCGCGCTGGAGGCGCAGGCCGGCCCGCCCGGGAACGGTCAGGCGACGACCCGCACGGCGCTGCGCGCGGCGGCGTCGATCGTGTCCGAGACGACACCGGGCTGCGTCATGAACACGGCGTGACTGGCCGGCACGTTCGTGATCTGCGCGCCGATCCGCGACGCCATGTGCTGCAGCATGGCCTGGTCGAACGCCCTGTCCTCGGTGGCGATGACGGCCCAGCTGGGCTTGTCCCGCCAGGCGGCGTTCTTCACCACGGTCGAGAACGCCGACATGTTGACCGGCACCTGCGAGTCCCGCAGGAAGGCCGCACCCGCGTCGCTCGCGTCGTGGGCGAAGCCGACCTTGAACGTGTCGGGGTTGAGGAACCCGTAGCCGTCTTCCGTCACATCGATGACGAAGTCGGGAGTAGGGGCGAAGCCCTCGTACTGCTGGCCGGTGGTCTCACCGGCGTCCGGTGCGAGTGCCGAGACGTAGACCAGTCCGGCCACGTTCGGGTGCACCCCGGCCTCGGTGATCACGACGCCGCCCCAGGAGTGCCCGACCAGGATCACCGGCCCGTCCTGCTGGTCGAGGACCCGCGTGGTGGCTGCGACGTCGGCCTCGAGCGAGGTGAGTGGGTTCTGCACGATCGTGACCCGGTAGCCGCGCGACGTGAGGTTGTCGTAGACGCCGCGCCACCCCGATCCATCGGCGAATGCGCCATGCACGAGCACGACGTTCTTGATCTCCTGGTCGGCCGTTGCCTCGTTGATGCTCATGATCTTCTTCCTTCTCCGGTGTCCGGGACCTCCGGACTTCGCGTCGTGTAACGCATGCGATGTGCAATATATTGCATGACTCGGGAGTGGGTGGCAAGGAGTTTTCGGTTTCGCGATATCGGCCATGTGTGCGCAATATGTTGCATGCCGATTCCGCAGGGCACCTCAGCCGTAGACCGCACCCTTCTTCGCGACGACGTCTTCCGCCGCCTGAGAGACGCGATCGTCGATGGCACCTTCCAGCCCGGTGAGCAGCTGAAGGACGGCGAGCTCGCGAGCTGGCTGGGCGTCAGCCGCACCCCGGTGCGCGAAGCGCTGCTGCGCCTCGCGGGAAGCGGTCTGGTGGTCGCCCTTCCGGGCAGGTCGACCACGGTCAGCGCCGTGGACGCTCAAACCGTCCGTGACGCCAGGGACGTCATCGCCGCCATGCACCAGCTCGCGGTGCGGCAGGCGACCGGCCGGCTCGACGCCGACGACGTCAGACGGATGCGGGACGCGAACCGTCGGTTCGCTTCGGCGGTGAAGTCAGGGGATGTCGCAGCAGCGCTGAGCGCCGACGAGGAGCTTCATCGCGTGCCGGTCGCCGTCCTCGGCAACCAGGCGCTCGAAGCGGTGCTCGAGCAGTTCGACCCCGTGGTGCGCCGCGCCGAGCGGATGCGGTTCAGCGTCGACGGCGGCACGTCGGTCGCGCAGCACGAGCAGCTGATCGACCTCATCGAAGCGGGCGACGCCGACGGGGCGGCATCCGTCGCTTTCGACATCTGGCACAGCCTCGACGCCGGTGACGCGAGCGAGGCCTAGGAGAGCCGCGGCCGCCCCTCGGACTCGGTCGAACCCGACGTCAGCGACCAGCTCGCCAGCATGCTCAGCGCCCGCTGCGAGGGCGAGCCGACCTCGGTCGAGTAGGCAAAGACGGTGGTGTCGGCGTCCCCGGGCAGCACCAGCGTCTCGAACTCGACGGTGAGGTCGCCGACCAACGGATGCCGCAGCCGCTTCGAGCCGTGGGTGCGCTGGTGCACGCGGTGCTCGTCCCACCACCGGCCGAAGTCGGCGCTCCTGTCGCGCAGCTCGGCGATCAGCTCGGCCGTGCCGCGGTCGTCGGGGTCGTTCCCCGCTTCGAGTCGAAGGTTCTGCACGGCGGCCGCGGCCTGCTCCTCCCAGTCCACGAAGAGCGATTGGGCTTCCGGGTCGAGCAGCATCCACCGCGCGTAGTTGCGCTCCGAGGCGGGGAAGCGCTCGAAGTCCGTGAAGAGCGCCTTGCCCATCCGATTCTGAGCGAGCACGTCGGCGCGGCGCCCGAGCACGAGCACGGGCACGCCCTCGAGCGCGTCCAGCAGCTGGTAGAGCGCGGGACGGACCCGCTGAACCGGGCGGATGCGCGGCCGGGAGGTGCCGGCGGCGGCTCCGATCAGGTCGGCGAGATGAGCACGCCCGGCGCCATCCAGACCCAGCGCTCGGCCGATCGCGTCGACGACGGACTGGGAGGGCACGATCCGTCGCCCCTGCTCGAGACGCGTGTAGTAGTCGGTGGAGACTCCGGCGAGAAAGGCGACCTCCTCGCGACGCAGCCCCTGGACGCGCCGCACTCGGCCGTCGGCCGGAAGCCCGGCCCGGGCCGGATCGCTCTGGGTGCGGGCGCGCCGCAGGAAGTCGGCGAGCTCGAGGTTCCTGTCCTGCATGGCTCTCATTGTGCTCCGCCGGCAAAGGAGCAGGGCCGGTGAGGGTGGCCCTCTCATTCCTACCCGGGATGCTGCGCAGCCCAACCTAGGACGCCGCGACCCAGGATCGACCGGGCCAGCTGTGGCCCTCATCCGCCCTTCTGCGCGCACGACGCTGGAGGAGCCGGCGCGAACCGTGCCGACACGACGGAAGAAAGGGAACTCGATCATGACCTACCCCACCGGACGGCCCGCCACCTGGTTCGTCACCGGCGCCTCGCGCGGCCTCGGCCTCGAGCTCGTCACCCAGCTGCTCGAGCGCGGCGACAACGTCGCAGCCACCACACGCTCGGTCGAGCGCCTGACCGCGTCGCTCGACGGTGTCGACACCGCACGACTGCTTCCCCTCGCGGTGAACCTCGCCCACGCAGGCGAGGTGACCCGGGCGATCGAGGCGACGAAGGAGCGGTTCGGCGGCCTCGACGTCGTCGTCAACAACGCCGGCTACGGCTTCCTCGGCGCTGTCGAGGAGGTCTCCGACCGGGAGGCGCGCGAGATGTTCGACGTGCAGATCTTCGGAGTGTGGAACGTCCTCCGTTCGGTGCTGCCGGGCTTCCGGGAGAACCGCGCCGGACACATCATCAACGTGTCGTCGATCGTGGGCCTCGTGCCCTTCCCTGGCTGGGGTCTCTACGGCGCGGGAAAGGCCGCCCTGGAGTCGCTCACCGAGTCGCTCGCCGGCGAAGTGCAGGAGCACGGCATCCGGGTGAACCTCATCGAGCCCGGCTACATGCGCACCGACTTCCTGCGGCCGGTGTCGCTCGGCCTCCCGACCTCGACGACCGACGCCTACCCGGCGGTGCGCGAGATGGTGCAGCAGCACCTCGACATGCCCGGCAGCCAGCTCGGCGACCCGGCGAAGGCCGCCACGGCGATCATCGCCGTCGCCGTCGGTGGTGATGCCCCGCTCCGCCAGCTCCTCGGCTCCGACTCTCTCGGGCTCGCCGAAGCCCGCGTGCGGTCGATCGAGTCAGAGATCGAGGCGTCGCGCGCGCTCGCGGTGACCACCGACATCCGCTCGGTCTGAGCGCTGTCGAGCGTTCAGACCGCGAATCGCGCTCCGACGAGACGCTCGGACTCCACCCACAGACGACGAGCGTCCTCCATGTCGACCATGGGGGCCCACAGCTTCTGGCGAGCCGGCGGGCCTCCCACGGTGCGCTTGGGCCCGTAGAACTCGTCGCCCGCGGCGGCCGGGTCGGTGGCCGCCATGAGCGCGGGAAGCGCGGCGCTGTCGACCGTGCCGGCGACGCCCAGGCGAGACAGCAGTCGGATCACCCGGCGCCCGCCCGTCTCCCTCGTGCGGCCCATCCCCGGCTGCGCGGCGAGGAGGTTCGTGGGCGAGACGCCGGGATGAGACAGGTTGCTGGTGATGCCCCACCTCTCGCGGCGGGAGCGCGCGTCGAGCTCACGAGCGAAGAGCGCGACCGCGATCTTCGACTGCACGTACGACTTCATGACGTCGTAGTCCTTCTCCCCGTCGAGGTCCTCCCACCCGATGCTGCCGGAACGCGCGGCGATGCTGGTCTGGTGCGTCACGCGGGCGCCGCCTTCGCGCAGCAGCGGGAGCAGGCCGAGGGTGAGAGCGAAGTGCCCGAGGTGGTTCGTGCCCCACTGCACCTCGAATCCGTCCTTCGTCAGCTGCCTGCTGGGCGGAGTCATGACGCCGGCGTTGTTGATGAGGAGGTCGATCGGACGCCCCTCCGTCGAGAGGGTGTCCACCAACGACGCCACCGATTCCAGCGACGAGAGGTCGAGGGCTCGGGTCGAGATGAGGGCGCGCGGAACCTCCTCACGGATCCGGGCCGCGACCTTCTCGCCCTTCGCTTGCGATCGGACCGGGAGCACGACCTCGGCCCCGGCGCGGGCGAGCCGCGTGGCGATCACACGCCCGATTCCGTCGCTCGCTCCGGTGACGACGGCGTAGGTGCCGCGCAGGTCGGGAATGGTGATGTCGTAGGTGCGAGGCATGGGCGGAACTCCTTCGAGAGCGGTGTCGTGGCGGTACGACATCACTCTCGCCTCGTCCGTCGACCGGATTCAGGGCCCCTCGAACCGCTGATTCCCGATCCACCCCTCCGGCTCGGTCAGCTCACGCGGTGCGTGCCGATCACGGCGAGCAGCTGCAGCTTCTCATAGCTCTCGCTGCCGGGAGCGGCCGTGTAGACGAGGAGGCGATGGGATTGCTCCGGATCGAGCAGCGTCTGGCAGGCGAGCTCGAGAGCGCCGACCTCCGGGTGGTGGAAGCGCTTGGTCTCGGAGGGCCGGAGCCCGACCTCATGCGTCGCCCAGACCTCCCGGAAGTCCGCGCTCTCCTCGAGGAGGAGCTCGGCGAGCGCTGCCGCGCGCGACCCGGGGCCGCGCTTGGCGATCAGCTCGCGAAGGCCCGACGCGTAGAGCCGCGACATGGCCAGCTGCTCGTCGAGCGGGTACGCCTCTCGCACCGACGGGTCGGCGAACCATCGGTATCCGAGGCTGCGAGCGGGCCCCTGTCGCTGGGACGCGTCTCCGGTCAGTGCGACTCCGAGTCGGGTCTGCCGGAGGGTCTCGCCGAGCTCGGTGACGATCTCCGCAGGCGTGTCGTGCAGCCGGTCGAGGATGCGCAGCAGTCCGGGGCTGATGTGCTCGCTCGACGTGCCGCGGGGCGGCGGGTGCTGCCCGGCAAGCCGGAAGACGTGGTCGCGCTCGTCGAGGGAGAGGTGCAGTCCCTGGGCGATCGAGGCCAGCATCTGCTCCGACGGCTGCGGTCCGGTGCCGCGTTCGAGACGCGCGTAGTAGTCGGTGGACATGTGACAGAGCGCCGCGACCTCCTCGCGCCGCAGCCCACCGGTCCTGCGGCGCGGGCCGCGCGTGAGCCCGACATCCTCGGGTTGCAGCGACTCTCGTCGGCTGCGCAGGAAGGCGGCGAGCCCATCACGGTCGAGCATCGTTCGTCCCCTCGGCTGGGCCGTGGTCACCTACGGCCTGGTGCTCTCGTTCTACCGTGATGACCCGACCGGTGCCAGGACTTCTCGATCCGCCCTTCCGATCAGGCCAGCATCCAGCCGAGCTCGTCGACGCGGAGCGCGCGGCTTCCCGCGGCGGCGAACACCGACCGCATCCGCTCGAGCAGGCGGGCGGCCAGATCGCGTGACATGCGGATGTCGCGCCTCGCCGCCGCCAGGGTCAGCTCGCCGAGGCTGAGCCGGCGCCCCCGATTCCGATCGAGTTCGCGCAGCAGCTCGACCTGCAGGGAGTCGAGGGCGACGAGCTCGTGGCGGCGCCACACCTTGCCCTCCTCGAGGTCGAGCACGAGGCCGTCGATGCGTCGGCTGGTGGGTGCGAGGCCCATCCGGCGCGTCGCGTCGACGAGGTGGTCGACCACCTCCTCGACCCCGAAGGGCTTCGTGAGGTAGAGGTCGGCGCCCGCGGCGTAGGCGGCTGTGCGGTCGTAGTGCTGGTCGCGCCCGGTGAGGAAGACGACGAGTGCGGTGGAGCCCGCTTCGCGCAGAGCCGCGACGACATCCGTGCCCTGCTGGTCGGGGAGCATCATGTCGAGCAGCACGATATCCGGCTCGAAGTCCGAGGCGATCGCCTCGGCTCCGCTGTGCGCCACCGCGACGTCCCACCCCTCGAACTCGAGCGCGATGCGCAGGATGTGGGTGATCGGCTCCTCCTCGTCCACGACGAGGACGCGGACGGGTCGTGATGTGTTCATGGGCTCAACCATCGGCCCCGTCGCCGTGCTCGCGCATCACCCTGTGGGTGTACTTCGGCTGAGCGTCGGCTGATACCGCGGTCCCGTGTCACATGCCCGCTCCGGCCAGGTGTTGAACCTAGGCGGAGCTCACTGCGTGACGTCGAAGGCGTCGCCTTTCGACTTATCCGATGACGATCGGCGCTCCGCCCACACCGCTTCCAGCCGACGCATCACGCCGAGCGTGCCGAGTGAGGAGGTCGCCGTGAATGCGGCACACGCCAGCAGCGCCCACAGGAGCAGGCTGTCGGAGGGCCCAGCAGAGGGAAGCGTGACGACGATGCCGACGGCAACGATGATGCCCGTGAGCGCAGATCCGATGCTCAGGACTTTCACGACGGCGGACAGGCGCCGCTGTGTCCGGTACTCCATGAGCCTCCGCCCCCGCCGCCGTCCCGACTCGACAGGGGAAGCGTACGCATCATCTGCGAAGACGTGAAACCCTCATTCCAAGGAAGGGGTACTCTCCCCGCGTGCACACCGATCTCGTCACCCGCCTCCGCGCCGCCGGGTCGGTGTTCGCCGAGGACGAGGCGGCGCTGCTGATCAGGGCGGCGGCCGACGACGCGCACCTCGAGCGGATGACGCAGCGCCGCATTCGAGGAGACGCGCTCGAGCACGTGGTCGGCTGGACGGACTTCTGCGGTCTGCGCATCCCGCTCGACGCCGGGGTGTTCGTGCCACGCAGGCGCACCGAGGTGCTCGCCAGGGCGACGCTCGATCGGGTTCGCGACGGCGACCTCGTCGTCGAGCTCTGCTGCGGTGCAGCAGCGATCGGGCGATTCCTGATCGAGCACCGGCGGATCGAGCTGCACGCGGCCGACGTCGTGCCGGCCGCCGTCGCGAACGCCCGTCGCACACTCGAGAGTCGGGCCACTGTGCACGAGGGCGACCTGTTCGACGCCCTCCCGGAGGCGCTGAGGGGGCGGATCGACGTCGTCGTCGCGAACGTGCCGTACGTTCCGACCGCCGAGATCGAGCACCTGCCTCGCGACTTCCGCGACAACGAGCCGCGGGTGGCTCTCGACGGTGGAGCGGATGGGCTCGACGTGCTGCGGCGACTGGTGGGCGTCGCGCCGGCGTGGCTGCGGCCCGGCGCATCCGTTCTCGTCGAGAGCAGCCTCGATCAGGCTGCGGCTGCCGCAGCCGTTCTCCAAGATGCCGGCTTCGCGCCACGCATCGACATCGACGACGAACTCGAGGTCGCCGTGGTCAGCGGAACGCTCGGCTGAGAAGGGTCACTTCCCGGCGCGGCGGATGCGGATGGGGCCTCGGGCGGTCGACGGATCGACGACGTTCCCGCCCTGCGTGATCTCGACCTCGCCGTCGGCGACCAGCTCGGCCGCGACACGGCGCGTGGGCTCCATGAGGTCGCGCCACTGCTCGCCGCCGACATCGCGCGCGGCCTCCGAGGGGCAGATGGTCGCGTCCGACGCCCGATTGTCGAGCAGCCCGCGGATGGATTCCGCCAGCCGGTCGTCGAGAGAGCGTTCCATCTCCCCATCATCGCTGTGCCGCGCCGAACATCCGCTTGAAACATCGCGGCAACACCGCGGGCGTAGCCTGACGGAATGGTGGACCTGTTCGACGGCTATGGCGCCACGGCCACGGCGGTCGGATCGCACGCGTGGGACGAGATGTTCGCCGGCCCGGGGGAAGCGCGCCCCTCCTACCGGGAGCTGCACAGCTCGCTCGCGCGGATGACCCAGGCCGAGCTGCGCGGACGCACCGAGGCGCTCGCCGACAGCTACCTCGCGCAGGGTGTGACCTTCGACTTCGCGGGCGAGGAGCGGCCCTTCCCGCTGGACGCCGTGCCGAGGATCATCGACGGAGCCGAGTGGCGCACCGTCGAGGCGGGCGTGAAGCAGCGGGTGCGGGCACTCGAGGCATTCCTCTCCGACATCTACGGCCCCCAGCTGGCGATCCGCGACCAGGTCATCCCGGCCCGCCTCATCACGTCGTCGAGCCACTTCCACCGCCAGGCCGCCGGAATCGTCAGCGCCAACGGCGTGCGCATCCAGGTCAGCGGCATCGACCTCATCCGTGACGAGCGCGGAGCCTGGCGGGTGCTCGAAGACAACGTGCGGGTGCCGAGCGGCGTGAGCTACGTCATCTCGAACCGCCGGGTGATGGCGCAGACCCTGCCCGAGCTCTTCGTGTCGATGCGCGTGCGGCCCGTCGGCGACTACCCGAACAAGCTGCTGCAGGCGCTGCGGGCATCCGCTCCCGATGGAGTGGACGACCCGACCATCGTCGTTCTGACGCCGGGCGTCTACAACTCGGCCTACTACGAGCACACCCTGCTCGCGCGGCTGATGGGCGTGGAGCTCGTCGAGGGGCGCGACCTGTTCTGCTCGGGCGGCAGGGTCTGGATGCGCACGACCGCCGGCCCGCGACGCGTCGACGTGATCTACCGCAGGGTCGACGACGACTTCCTCGACCCCCTCCTGTTCCGCGCCGACTCGATGCTGGGCTCCCCGGGACTCATGCTCGCCGCGCGGCTCGGCAACGTCACGATCGCGAACGCCGTCGGCAACGGCGTCGCGGACGACAAGCTCGTCTACACCTACGTGCCCGACCTCATCCGCTACTACCTCTCGGAGGAGCCGCTCCTGCCGAACGTCGACACCTGGCGGCTGGAGGACCCCGGCGCGCTCGAGGAGGTGCTCGACCGTCTCGACGAGCTCGTCGTGAAGCCGGTCGACGGATCCGGCGGCAAGGGACTCGTCGTCGGTCCCGCCGCCTCGAAGCCGCAGCTCGAGAACCTGCGCAACCAGCTGCTGCGCGACCCTCGGGGCTGGATCGCCCAGCCGGTGGTGCAGCTCTCCACCATCCCGACCCTCGTCGACGACGGCATCCGCCCGCGTCACGCCGACCTGCGGCCCTTCGCGGTCAACGACGGCAAGGACATCTGGGTGCTGCCAGGAGGCCTCACCCGCGTCGCCCTGCCGGAAGGGCAGCTCGTCGTGAACTCCTCGCAGGGCGGCGGCTCGAAGGACACCTGGGTGATCGGCAAGGACCCGAGCGAGGTGCGGATGCACGACATCCAGGGGCTGGTGGCGGAGCAGGCCGCGAACACCTCCGCGATCCCGATCATCTCGGGCGACCACATGCCCGACCACAACCCGCAGGACGACCCCCGCCGCGACCAGCAGCAACAGCAGCAGCAAACAAAGGCCCCACCAACAGGAGATGCACCATGCTGAGCCGCATCGCCGAGTCGCTCTTCTGGATCGGCCGCTACATCGAGCGCAGCGACGGCACCGCGCGCATCCTCGACGTGCACCTGCAGCTGCTGCTCGAGGATCCCTGGATCGAGGAGAACCTCGCCTGCCGCTCGCTGCTCAGCGTGATGGGCAGCGACGTCGCCGACGACCGGGAGCTGACCCGCGCCGACGTGCTGAGCATCCTCGCCGTCGACCGCAGCCAGCCGAGCTCGATCGCCTACTCGCTCGGCGCCGCCCGCGAGAACGCACGGCGCGCCCGCGAGATCGTGTCGACCGAGCTCTGGGAGGTGCTCAACACCACGAGAGCACGGATGCCGCGCAAGGTCGCACAGGACAAGGTGCACGAGTTCTTCGGCTGGGTTCGTGAGCGCGCGGCCCTCGCGGTCGGCATCATCGAGTCGGCGACGAGCCGCGACGAGGCGTGGCAGTTCTTCACCCTCGGCCGCAGCATGGAGCGCGCGGACATGACCGCGCGGCTGCTCGCGACGCGGTCGCTGACCGAAGCATCCGGACCGTCGTGGACGACCATCCTGCGCAGCTGCGGCGCCTACGAGGCGTACCTGCGCACCTACCGCGGGGTGCCGAGCGCCCGCAACGCCGCCGAGTTCCTGCTGCTCGACCGGCTGTTCCCGCGCAGCATCCTCTTCTCGGTGAGCCGCGCGGAGCAGTGCCTGCGCGAGATCGAGCCGCGCACCGGCCGGGTCGGCGTCTCCGACCAGGCGCAGCGCCTGCTCGGGCAGATCCGCAGCGAGCTCGAGTACCGGCCGATCTCCGACATCCTCGACGACCTGCCGAGGCACATGGACAGCGTGCAGGATGCGACGAGCGCCGCATCCGAGGCGATCCGGCAGCGCTACTTCCCGACCAATGCCGCACCGAGCTGGGTGGGGGACACCGCGTGAAGCGGCTACGCATCCGTCATGTGACGGGATTCCACTATCACGGCGAGGTCACCGCCTCCTACAACGAGGCGCGGATGCTGCCCTCGAGCGGCGACGGCCAGCTGGTGCTGCACGCCAACCTCGAGATCTCGCCGATCTCGAGCCAGCACTCCTACGTCGACTACTGGGGGTCGCGGGTGTCGTCGTTCGAGATGCTCACCCCGCACCGCGACCTGACCCTGACGGCGACGAGTCTCGTCGAGGTGCGCGACCGCGGGCACTCCGACTGCAAGCTCGACTGGGACACCCTCGGGCTCGCCGCCGAGTCGGCGACCGCCTACGTGGAGCAGTCCGAGCAGACCCGCCTGACCGACCCGCCCGACGAGGTCGTGGAACTGGCGCAGCGCATTCGCGACGAGGGCGGCGACCCGTGCATGACCGCGATGGCGATCGGAAGGGCCATCCACGAGCAGATCGAGTACGTGCAGGGCGTGACGCAGGTCTACTCGACAGCGAAGGACGCCTGGCAGCACAAGAAGGGCGTCTGCCAGGACATCACCCACCTCGCGATCGGAGCGATGCGCGCGGTCGGCATCCCCGCGCGGTACGTCTCCGGCTACCTGCTGCCGAGACCGGATGCCGCGATCGGCGAGACGATCGCCGGCGAGTCCCACGCCTGGGTCGAGTGGTTCTGCGGCGAATGGCGCGGCTTCGACCCGACCAACGCGATCGACATCGGCGACCGGCACGTGCTCGTCGGCCGAGGCCGGGATTACAACGACGTGCCGCCGCTGCGCGGGGTGTACGCGGGGCCTTACGGGTCGCAACTGTTCGTGAACGTGGAGATCACGCGGGAGACGTAGCCGCCGCTTCCTGGCGTGCTTGTCAGGCGTCGTCGCGCAACCGCAGTCGCACGATGACCTCACCTGAGCCGTCCACCTCGCCGGTCGGCTCGAACCCGAGCGATCGGTAGAACCCCGCTGGTCCGCCCTCCTCGTCTACGTAGCTCGTGAGCAGCTCGACGGCGCCTTCGGCTCGCACCAGATCGGCGACGAGCTGCACGACGGCCCGGCCGTAGCCCTTGCCCTGGTGCGACTCGTCGATGAGCAGCTTCCACAGGAACCAGGGTCCGATGAGGTCCGGGGGCTGCGGCACGACATTCCAGCTCAGCATCACGAATCCGACCGCGCGATCGCCCGCCAGCACTGCTCGCGGCCACGGATTCGCGTGCGGGTACGCGGCGGCGTCGTTCAGGGCGTCTTGGACCGAGCCGACGAAACGCAGCTGGGAGGGGGTGACGCGCAGCGCGAACAGGTCGGCGCGCGTGCTGTCATCGATCTGCGCCAGCCGGATGCCGCTCGAGCTCATCCGACGATCCTGCCACCGACGCGTACGCTCGGAGAGCAGCACCGACCATCGCGCTGAACCCCGGCTCAGCCGACAAAGGACCGCCGCCCTGTCGCAACCGGCGCATAGGCTCGGAGCATGCCGAAACCCCCGCTGTTCCTGTTCGACGGCGACTGCGGGTTCTGCACGGCGTCGGTGAACCGGCTGAGGGATGACCTTCCGGTTTTCCCCGACGCACAGCCGTGGCAGTGGGTGGACCTGGCGGAACTCGGGCTGAGTCGTGACGACGTCGCGAACGCTTCCTGGCTGCTCGCGGGCGGTCGGCGCTACCGCGGACACCTCGCCTTCTCGGCGCTGCTGCGGATGCAGCCGCGTGTCGCTCTGCGGTTCGCGGGGTGGATGCTCGCTACGCCGCCCTTCTCATGGGCCGCGAGGGTGGGCTACGCGTTGGTGGCCCGGTTCCGGCACCGGCTGCCCGGGGGGACCCCCGCATGCGCGATGCCGCGGCGGTGAGATGACGGCTGCCGGAAAGGCTGAGAATGAGCAAGCCCACACCCTACGAGTTGACGATCTGGACGCTCGGTTTTCTTGGGGCTCTGTTCATCTTCGGATCCGGCGCTGCGCTTCTGCTGCTCCCGGAGGGGCCCGCGAGGGGGATCTCCTGGGGCGCATTGGTGCTCGGCCTTCTACTGACCGCCGCCGGGCTGGTGCTCCTCGGGCGAGGTTGGCGCAGGCACGGGCGATGAATGAGGACGGCCCCGGCGAGAGCTAGTTTCTGACCCGAGAACGCGTCTATGGTGCGCATGTGTCCCTTCGAGAACCCAGCCTGTGGCCGGTGTTGATCTATTCCGTGCCCACATCGCTATTGGCGGTCGTCTTCTTCGCCGTGACGCTGTCCCGCCCAGCTGGCGAGCTGACCGCCATCACGCTGTTGCTGCTCGCCGGCGTAATCGGTCTCAACGTCTTCCTCATTGCTCGAGCCTTGAGGCGCCGCCGCTCCCGGTGACAGCTAAGAATCGGGAACCCTCTAAGCGGCGCCGTGACCCCCGAAGTAACGCTCCTGCGCATCGACGCCTCGGCGCGAGCGTCGTTGTCCGAAGCGGGGAGGCCCTGCAAGGGTTCTGGCTATGGATAGGACGGTTGGGGGCGTGCTCGGCGTGTTCGCTCACCCGGACGACGAGTCGCTCTCAGCGGGCGGCGTGCTTGCGCGAGCGGCGTCTCTCGGTGTGCGCACCGAGGTTGTGACCACGACCTGGAGCGAGGACACTCACCGCGCGCGGGAGCTCGCAACCGCCCTCACGGTCTTGAGGGCTGGGACTCCGAAGCTCCTCGGCTACGCGGACGCGTTCGTTCCCGAGTCCGCGCCACGGTCGGCACGGTTGCTTGACGCGCGCCTGGATGAGGTCGTCAGTCGCCTCGTCTCGCAGATCCGCGAGTTCCGACCGACAACCGTCATCACCCACGATGCATACGGTGGCGTGACCGGCCATCCCGATCACATCCACACCTACCGCGTGACAGCCCTAGCAGTGGAGGCAGCTGGAATGGAGTCGGCGTACCGCGAGAAAGGTGAACCGTGGAGTGCGCCGGAACTGTTACTGGCAACACACCCGCGTTCCATGCTCCGCCAGATCACGAAGCTGCTTGGTGCCCCCGAGCGCCTCTTCTTTTCGCCCGACACCGAGGTATCCGAACGGATCGACGTCACCCCGTGGCTGAACACCAAGGTCGACGCGATCCTCGCCCACAGAAGCGAGGTTGAACGCGGGGCCGGCCCGGGGTTAGTTGCGTCCCTCTCGCGCGAGCAGCGTCTGCAATTGCTCGGCACCGAGTGGTACACGCGCCGGATCCCGTACTAGGCGACGATGCGCTTGGAAATCGGCCCTGAAAAGGGGACGCACTACGCTCCTGCCGGCGAAGCGCTCGACCGATCCCGACTCCGCTGTAGCAGGGCGCGGAGCCGAGACCTGCTTCGGAGCGGCGGGGTTGACCCTCCGGCGTCTCACTGCCGCTAGCTTCGTGACGTTCGTTCAGGAAAGATGGGCACGATGACGACCATTCGCGCAACCAAGGCGATCTATGTGACCTTCCTCGTCATCAGCGCCGTCGCTCTGCTCGCTGCGGCAGGAGTTGACGTGTATATCGAGATCGGCAACGACAACGGCCTGGAGATCGGGTTCGGGTCAGCGGACGACATCCGTCCGTACTTCTGGTTGCGGGGCTTTCTGGTCGTCTCGTTCGTCAGCGCAGTAATCGCCCTTGCCGCATACCTGATCGACAAGTGGACGGTCCGTCGGTCGGGCAGCTGAATCACGAACGCAGCGACAGCACACCGCGCAGAACGGTGGCCGCCGCGCCGGTCGCCGCGATCACGATCAGCAGTCGCCATGCCCACGGCCGCGGGAGCACCCGTTCGAGGAGTTCGCCGACGACGAGCCCGCCGACGAGCGACAACGCCATCGCCGCCCACGCGAACCAGGTCAACGCAGGAAGGGCTGCAGCGCCCGAGACGAGTTTCACCGTCACGGTGGTCACCGCGAGCCCCAGGAAGAGCCCCTGCATGGTCGCCGCGAGCCCGGTCGCGCGCCAGCCGGTGAGCGCCGCATAGGCGGCTATCGCCGGTCCTGACACGCCCGCGAGCGCGCTGCCGAACCCGGCGGCGACGCCGGTCGCAAGCAGTCCGCCGGTGCTGTGCTCCACCACCGCGGTGCGAATCGCCGCACTCGCCAGCACGGCGAGCAGCAGCACCGAGCCGACGACGATCTCAGACGTCGCCGGGTCGAGGACCTGCAGCAGCAGCACCCCGGCGACGACGCCCGGCACGGCGGCGACGAGCAGTGACGCAAGGCGCCGCCAGACCACCGCCCGCCGGAGCGTGACGAGGCCGATCCCCGCCGCGAGCGCACTCAGCACGTTGACGAGCATCACTCCGGCATTAGCCCCGTAGATCAGCACGACGAACGGCGCCGCGGTCAGGGCGAATCCCATCCCCGTCACCCGCTGCAGCACCGCGCCGATGGCGACCGGCAGCCAGATCAGAAACGTCCAGTCCACCGGTCGTGCAGCTCCTCAACCGCTCGGACTGCCGCCGAGCCGCCTCCAGCATGGCGTATCGCCGTACGTCGGTCGGCGCGCGCCGCTTCCGTCCGGCTTCGGGTTGCGCACCTGCGGCCCGCAGGTTCCAGAAACCGCACAGAAAACTCCCGAAACGGCCGTGCGGCCAAGGCTTGCGCCGTGGCGATTGTTCCTACGCGGACTGCGCGCCCGATTCGGATTCCGTTGCTGGTCGGGACGTCGCCGCAATCGCGCCCGCGACGATGCACGTCACCAGGGATGCAACCGTCGTGAAGAAGGCGACCATAGCGATCGTTCCGTAGACGCGGATGGAGACGTCGGGAAGGTCCTGGCTGGAGATCTGAATGCCCGTCCGGAAGCTCGCAAACATGATCAGAATCGTGACCGTGGCCACTCCTGCCGCCGCGACGGCCAGCCATGCCGCCCGTGGTCGCGTGGTGGTCCTTGCCCAAGTCTCTCCGAACGAGAGGGCGGCGAGAGCGACCGCACCGGCGAACACAACCAGTGCGATCCCGGGCCCAGGGCCAGTCTGCTGATCATCCAGGAGCGCGATCAGGGTGATAGCCGAACCCAGCGCCGCGACGATACCGGCAGCCGCGTACCCCAGCTGTCGCATTCCCTGCTTGGCTCCTGCAACCGCGGTGATAAGGAGCGCGACGGCGACATAGACGATGGCTAGAAACGGCATGAGCGCAAGCGCTCCCACGGCAAGGACGCCGAGTGCGATCGCCAGCGCAGTTCGGCCGCGGCTTGGTCGGCCACCGAAGGTGATCAACGCGACCGCGAACATGGACATTGCAAGCCCCCAACGGGAGATCCCGAGCTCTCGAGCGCCGTTCATGTCCGCTTTCCACTGCTCCGACCACGTCGAGCGCTGCTGGCGGGGCATCAGCGCCGATGCGACTCCGATTACGGGTTCCCAGCTCATGCTGTCGCCTCCTTGGTAGCGCCCTTGGCGAGTGCATTCCTCGACCTTGCTTCTTGAAGAGCGGCTTCAATCGCCCGACGCCCGTCGTCGGTGATCGAGTAGAGACGTCGACGCGGCCCCTGAGTATCGGAGTCGTCCCAGCTTGCGACGACCCAGCTGTAGCCCTCGAGCCGGGCGAGCATCGGATATACGGTCCCGCTCGGCAACCCGGTCTGCTTGCAGAGCAGGAGGCCCCACACCGGCTCGTCGGCCGCCAGTAGTTGTTCGAGCACGAGTTCCGTTGGACGGGTCATTCTTCGGGGCGACATATGGTTATTCTACATAGGTAGGCTAAAAAACGCCCCTTTCAGTGAGGCTTGGCTACCAGTTGCAGAGCGTGTAGAACTTTTGCCCAGGGCTGCTCGCGGGCGGTCGGCGCTACCGCGGACACCTTGCCTTCTCGGCGCTGCTGCGGATGCAGCCGCGTGTCGCTCTGCGGTTCGCGGGATGGATGCTCGCTACGCCGCCCTTCTCATGGGCCGCGATGGTGGTCTACGCGTTGGTGGCCCGGTTCCGGCACCGGCTGCCCGGGGGGACCCCCGCATGCGCGATGCCGCGGCGGTGAGATGACGGCTGCCGGAAAGGCCTCCGTATCAAGGCGTCTCCACGGGAGGGCGGTAAGCGGAGGCGCTGGCCGCGACCGCTCCTGATGCGCCCGCGACCATCCACCCGAGTGTCGACAGGAGCAGCAAGCCGGTGTAGTCCGGGCTGTGCGGTCTCTTAATCAATTCCCCTCGCTCTGTGACGTGCCAGCACACCAACTGGAGGGGGAGAAGGGTGATCTCGCCCTGGGATTGCACATCGTTCAGTCCCACGGAGTCTGGAGCGCTGTTCATGCAGCGGTAGTCCGCTTCCGCTCCCCGGAAGGGAAACAGGACGAGGGCGACGATCGCTGCAGAACTCGTGACGGCGATCGCAGTCGCCACCGCGGTCGCCAGGACAGCTCGTCGCGCGAAGGTTCGCATCGGCACCTCCTGAATCCACTCCGTCTCGATCGAACCTAGCGGGACAGGGAGGATCGGACCGCTCAGGCGTCCGCGACCGACCTTCACGCTCACCTGCGAGCCACGACCGGGCGTCGGCGCTTCGAGCTCCAGCTGGAATCCGTGCGTCGTCCCAGCACAAGCGTCCGAATCCTTCACCGGCGCTCATTGCTGGTGACGCGGCGAATACCAACCGCGCAGATCGGACGTTCATCGATGGTTTCCTGCCGAGGCCGGACAACCTATACCCCTTGGGGGTATACATAACCCGGACCTATACCCCACGGGGGTACCCGGACGAAAGGAATGACAGTGAATACCTCCCCGGCACCAGCGGCGTCGCGATGGTGGGGGCTCGCGCTCATCGCGGCCGCCCAGTTCGTCGTCATCATGGACACCTCGATCATCGGGGTGGCTCTTCCCGACATTCAGCGCGAGCTCGGGTTCACTCCGGAGTCGCTGTCCTGGGTGTTCAACGCCTATGTCATCGCCTTCGGCGGTCTGCTGCTGCTCGGCGGGCGTCTCTCCGACGCATTCGGCGCCCGGAGAGTGTTCGTCGCGGGTTGGCTGCTTCTCCTAGCGGGATCGGTCATCGCCGGCGCGGCGAGCTCAGTGGCGGTGGAGATCACCGGCCGGGTGGTGCAGGGTGCCGGTGCGGCGCTGATCGCTCCGGCAGCGCTCACACTGCTGATGGTGCTGTTCGGCGGCACCGCGCAGCTGCCGCGGGCGTTCGCGATCTACGGTGCGGCGGCACCGCTCGGCGGCACTGCAGGCGTGTTCCTCGGCGGTGTGCTCACCGAGTTCGCCAGCTGGCCGTGGGTCTTCTACGTCACCATCCCGATCGCGGCGTTGGCCATCATCCTCGCCCCGGTCGTGCTGCCTGCAGTGCCGGGCTCTCGCTCCGGGATCGATGTGGTCGGCGGAGCGACGGTGACCCTCGGGCTCGCCGCTCTGGTCTACGGCATCGTCCGTGCTCCTGAGGCGGGGTGGCTGTCGGCCGAGGTGGTGACTGCTGTGATCGCTGGAGTCGTACTGCTGGCCGTATTCGTTCTCGCGCAGGCTCGTTCCCGGAGTCCTCTGCTGCGTCTCGGGATCTTCCGTGCTCCGCAGCTCGGCGCTGCAAACGTCGCTCAGCTGCTGCTGGGCGGCGCGTGGGTGCCGATGTGGTTCTTCCTGAACCTGTACCTGCAGAACATCCTCGGTGCCGGACCGTTCGCCGCCGGCGCCGCGCTCCTGCCGATGACCGTGCTGATCGTCGTGGGGATGATCGGGATCGCCCCGCG
Organism: Microbacteriaceae bacterium; assembly: GCA_031177985.1. Taxonomy (GTDB): domain Bacteria; phylum Actinomycetota; class Actinomycetes; order Actinomycetales; family Microbacteriaceae; genus JAPSJW01. The sequence goes on from JAPSJW010000001.1 coordinate 549,426, forward strand.
CCTGCTCGCGCGGTTCGGGGTGAAGCCGCTGGTGGTGACCGGCTTGCTGCTCCTCGCGGCGGGGCTCGTCGGACTCGCTCTGGCGCGTCCCGACGGCAGCTACGCCGTCGACGTGCTCCCCGCGTCGCTGGTCGCGGCGCTCGGGATGGCTCTCGCGTTCGTGCCGTCGCTCGGAACCGCCATCAGCGCCGCGAACCCGGAGGAGACGGGGACCGCTTCAGGGCTGGTGAACACGAGCTACCAGATCGGGTCCGCTCTCGGGCTCGCCGTCTTCACTGCGGTGGCCTCCGCGGTCACCGGCAGCTCGAACACGCCGGGAGCGTTGGACGGCGGCTACGGTGCCGCGTTCCTCGGCGCAGCAGGGGTCGCCGTTGCCGGAGCGGTGATCGCCGCGGCGACCTTCGGCAGGACCCGGAGCGCCGACAGGGCGCCGAACAAGGAATCCGTGTCCGCCTGACACCGAAGGGGTGCCGTCTTCAGGGCGGCACCCCTTCATCACCGGGGAACCGGGGGAGTATGCGAGACGGTGCGGCCGTGGCGCTCAGGCCACCGCATCGGCCTTCTCGCGAGCCGCGACGATGTGCCCGGCGTTCTCCTCCGACCACGAGCGCATCACCTGGATCGCGCTCAGCAGCGACTCGCCGAGCCTCGTCAGCCGGTACTCGACGCGCGGCGGCATCTCGGCGAAGGTCTCGCGGCTGACCAGCCCGTCGCGCTCGAGGGCACGCAGCGTCTCGGTGAGCACCTTCGGTGTGATGAGCCCCACGTCGTGACGCAGCTCGGTGAAGCGGCGCACCCCGCGCTGCCCTAGGGCGAGCAGCACGAACAGGGTCCACTTCTCGCCGATGCGGCTGAGCACGAGCCTGCTGGGGCAGTTCGGGTCGAGCGCGTCGTACGGCACGTTGCTTCCCATGGGGTAACCAGCTTCCGTTGAAGTGTTTGGTATCCGATCCATACTATTGCGCCCGACCAGGAACGGAAGGGACAGACAGATGAAGGTATTGCTGACAGGCGCCTCCGGCTACATCGGCTCGGCGGTGCTGCGAGCGCTCGTGGCCGACGGTGCGGAGGTCGACGCGGTCGTGCGCTCCGAGAGCGCCGCACAGTCGGTGCGCGCGGCCGGCGGCTCGCCGGTGCTGCACGACGTCACGGACACCGCGTGGCTCACCGAGCGACTTCGGGGAGCGGATGCGGCCATCCACACCGCGAGCCCGCAGGACGGGTCGAGCGCGGCGTTCGACGACGCGGTGCTCGACGCGGTGATGGCTGCGTTCTCCGGCACGGCGAAGCCGTTCGTGCACACCGGGGGCGTGTGGAGCTTCGGCGACGGCACGGACATCACCGAGCAGAGCGCAGTGCGGCCCCCGGCGCTCACCGCGTGGCGTGCGGAGCGTGAGCGCCGCATCCTCAGCTCGGGGATGCGCGCCTCGGTGATCGCTCCCGCGATCGTCTACGGATACGGCCGCGGGCTCTCCGCTTTCATCACGGATGCTCCGCGCGACGCCGACGGCGCATGGCTCGCTCTCGGTACGGGCGAGCAGCACTGGACCACGGTGCACGTCGATGACCTCGCTGAGCTGTATCTCGCAGTGCTGAAGTCCGCACCCGGTGGCGAGACCTACATCGGCGCCAGCGGCCAGAACCCGACCGTGTTCGAGCTCACCCGGGCAGCGGCGGGACACGACGCCACCGTGCGCGCCGAGGGCGCAGACGCGACCACTGCCCGGCTGGGCGCTTTGGCCGAGGCGCTGCTGCTCGACCAGCAGGCATCGGGCGAGCGCGCCAGGCGCGAGTTCGGCTGGCAGCCCAGCCGACCGAGCCTGCTCGAGGAGCTCGGCGCAGTGCTGACCGTCTGAGGCAAGTGAGGGGAGCCGAGCCGGCTCCCCTCACTCCCAGACGATGCCGAAACCGACAAAGCTCTGCACGACGGATGCCGTTCCGATGTCGACGAGCACCGTGGTCACGGTCGTCGACTGCGGGTCGATCGCGTAGCCGTCGGTCACCGACGCCTCGATGTCGGGCACGACGAGCACCGCCGCGTACTGCCCGTTCGGCGAGACCGAGACGTCGAGCACGACACCCGCCTCGCCCGCCGGTTCGTAGAGCGCCCTGCCCTCGCTACCGTCGTCGAGCACGACGAGGCTCTCGAACCGGTTGTCCTCCGCGAGGTAGCGCAGCGTCTGGTGCACGCGCGACCCGTTCCACAGCTCCTGCGAGCCTCCGTCGACCAGCTCCACGCCGTCGACGAGCGACAGCTCAGTGCGCACGCGGTCGCCGGATTCGAGGTCGAGCCGCATCGGTCCCAGCAGATCCTCGACCTCCAGCGACTCCCCGTCGAGGGCGAGCCGGCCGAGCTCGGCGAACTCGCCGAGCGGCCCCACGGTTCCGGTCGCGAGGTCGACGACCACGACCGTCTGGTCGCGCTGCTGGGCGATGAGCAGATCGCTGCGCGGCATCCGCAGCCACCTCGGCGCCTGCAGCGGCTGGCCGTCGAGGCCGAGCACGGGCGTGACGACCCGATCGCCCGCGAGATCGAGGGTGAAGACGTGCGACTCGTAGGCGCGCCCCGGCGGCTCGGTGGCGCTCGTGAACGAGAACACGAGCGTGCTGCCCTCCGTCACCCCGGCGAGGGCCTCGATGCGCCCGGGCTCGGGCAGGTTGACGGCCTGCGCATTCCCGTCGGCGGCGACGGTGCGCAGCACGCTCGTGCCGTCGTCCGCGAGCTCCACGACGGCCAGCGCGCCGCCGACCGGGGCGAATGTCTGGATGCGGTCGGCCGTGTACAGCTCGGCGGTCTCGTCGGCGCCGACCGAAGTGCTGAGGATGCGGTCGGTGTCCTCGCCGCGGCGCAGGTAGCTGAAGGCGAGCGCCGGTGTCGTGAACGAGTGCTCGAAGACGCTCTCGCCCGAGCCCGCTCCGCGCACTCCGGCGACGGTCACTGTGTACTCGGTTCCGGCGCGGAGGGGCTCGGCGAAGGAGAGCGTGAGCACTCGGTCGTCTGTACTGACCCGCACCGCAGCGGCGGGAGCGATCTCGACCTGCTCGTCGGCGACCTCGGTGATCGGGCCGTTCGCGAACATCCGCAGCGAGCTCGGGTACTGCACGGCCGCCGCGGCGTCGATCGAGGCGTCCGCGAGCTTCGGCCCCTGCAGCCACACCGCAGCGCCTAGACCGACGGATGCGGCGAGCAGCCCTGCGACGACGAGAGCGAACGGACGGCGGAAGCGCGAGTCAGAAGAGGTACGGCTCATCCGGCTCCTCGACGATCTCGACCCCGTCGGGGACCACGGCGAGGGCGGCGTCACTCGCCGGGCTCGGGTTCGACGCGAACTCGCCCTCGACATGCACCCAGTCGTCGGGCGACAGCTCGTCGGCCCAGCCCTCCTGATACACCGGCACGCCGACCGGCTGGGCGTCGACGGCGCAGCAGGTGATCATGAAGCGCGAGACATAGAACACGTTCTCAGGGTCGGCCGGGTCGGGGGTGACGAAGCCGACGACGTCGACCGTGCGGTCGGCGAAGACAGCCGGGTCCGACGACTGACGCAGCAGCGACGACCAGTCGAGTACTGTGAACCCCGCCGACACGTCAGGGGCGGCGGCGGAGAGCTCGGTCGCGTCCGGGCCCTCGACGTTCGCCGGGGTGCCCGTGATGTCGCGCTGCGCGGCGGTCGTGCTCGACAGGGTCGCCGGGGGAGCGGCCACGAGCGCGAGGGCGACGAGCCCCACCGCGGTCGCGCCGACGATCCGCGGCCAGCGTCGCCCCCCGGCGTGGTCGTCATGGTCGTCATGGTCGTCGTGGTCGCCATGGTCTTCGTGCCCGTCGCCGCGGACGAGCACGAGCGCGGCGACGCACAGTACGAGCCCGACGGCGGCGAGCACCGCGGTGAAGACGACGTAACGCGGGTGGATGTAGAGGATCAGGTCGCCGCTGATGGCCAGCCACAGGGTCGCGACACAGGTGATCGCGGTGAGCAGCAGGCCCGAGCGTCCGGCGAGGTCACGAGACAAGGTTGACCCCCAACCCGATGGCGAGGCAGGCGAGCGCGACGACGCCCGAGATCTGCGCGAGGGTGCGCGGCGTGAAGGTCGTGCGCAGCAGAGCGAGCATCTTCACGTCGACGATCGGCCCCAGCAGCAGGAACGCCACGATGCCACCGGGGAGGAACGACGAGGCGAACGGCAGCACGAAGAAGGCGTCGACGCTCGAGCACACCGAGATGACGATCGCGAGCGCCATCATCGCGAGCACCGACAGCACCGGATGCGTGCCGAGCGCCAGCAGCACGTCACGCGGCACCGCCACCTGGATCGCACCGGCGACGAGCGCGCCGAGGAAGAGCGCAGGCAGCATGGAGGCTGTCTCGTGCTGGAAGATGCCGAGCGCGCGGCCGGCCCGGCCGCCGGACTCGGAGTGCGGCATCCGGCACTCGGCGGCGAAGCGGTCGGTCAACAGGCGCTCGGGCTCGGGGTGCCGGCTGTAGAGCCACGCGACGAGGTTCGCGATCAGGAAGCCGCCGACGAGACGCACGACGAGGATGCCGTCGTCGAATCCGAACGCCTGGTGCGTCGTGATGATCGTGACCGGGTTGATGATCGGGGCGGCCAGCAGGAAGGCGAAGCTGTCGCTGACCGGCACTCCGCGCAGCATCAGGCCGCGGGCGAAGGGGACATTGCCGCACTCGCAGACCGGGAAGACGACCCCGAGCAGGGAGAGCACGATGCGGCGCGGAACGGGTGCCGACGGCAGCACGCGGGAGATCCACGCGTCCTTCACCCACACCTGCACGACGAGCGAGAGCAGCACGCCGAGCAGCACGAACGGCAGCGACTCGATGATGACGCTCAGCGTGAAGGTGATGAGGTCGCTCAGCAGGTCGGGCAGGTCGACGTCCGCGCCGCCGGTGACGATGCGCACGGCGAGCAGCGCCGCGACGATGCCGAGTGCGACCACGGCGAGGCGGCCGCGCGAGGGGCGGCGGACCGGGCGCGCGGGAGCAGGGGCGGTCCGTGTCACGGCTTAGAGCCTAAGCGGCGGGGCCTGCCGCGCCTGACGGTGAGCCGCGAGTCGCCCGGCCGACAGACGGATGCCGGGGCCGCCCTCGTGAGGCGACCCCGGCATCCGTTGCGGGTGTCAGACTGCGTGCGCGCGCCTCCGGAGCAGCAGCAGCGCGCCCCCACCCAACAGGAGCAGCGGAACGCCGAGCCACAGCGGGTGCAGCGCGCCGCCGGTCTGCGCGAGCGACCCGGTCGGCACGGTGCTGTCGGCCGGGGTCACCTCGAGCGCCGCCCACCCGAGGAGGGCGCCGTCGGCGGCGAACACCGCGAGACGGTGGTCGCCGACGGTGGCATCGGTGGGGATGCGCACGCTGATCGACCCCGCGCTGTCGGCACGGGTCCAGTCGTTCCCGAGGAGGGTCGGCTCGGAGAAGAGCCATGCGGCCACCCACGTGCCCGCCTCGTCCTCGCCGAGCCCGACCTGCAGCACCTGGCCTTGCTTCACGGAGGTGTCCGAGAGCTCGATTCCGCCCTCCTCGACGCCGTCCAGCTCGGCGCCGGTGCGCGCCTCAGGAGCGTCAGCGGGCTTCGCGTCGGGGTCCGGCTCGCCGGGCACGTCGCCCTCCTCGACCACGAGGGTCACGGGATCGGATTCGCCGATGACCGAGTGGTCCTCGCCGTAGAGCCTCGCGATGACCTCGGCCCCATCGTCCTCCGCCGTGAGCTGACGGGTGAGCGTGGCGGTGGCCTGCTCGGGGATCACCGTCCACTCCCCGTCGCCGTGGCGGAGGAACCAGTGCCAGTGGTCCTCTCCGGTGTCGGGGTTCTGCTCCGCCGTGAGGGTGAGGGTGTCGCCCACCTCGTACGACTCCTCGAGCCCCGTCACAGTGACGGTCGTCTCGACCGGAGGTGCCGGCTCGATATTCAGCTGCACCGGCGCTGACTCGACGTAGACCGAGCCGTCGGGCAGCACGAGCTGCGCGAACACCGACGCGCCATCGAGATCCTCGAGGGCGGCGAAGCGGAGCTCGGCGCCGTGCTGGTCCTCGACGAGCATCGGCGAGGACTCGCCGTCTCGCTGCACGAACCAGTTCCAGCGCTCGATCACCGAAGCCGGGTTCACGGATGCGGTGAGCACCACCTCGTCGCCCGCGGTGTACTGCTCGGCGAGACCCGTGATCGAGGCCTGCTGGTGGGCCGGCGCACCGTGGTCGTCGACATAGATGGTCACGGGCTCCGCAGTGAGGGTCTCCCCACCGGCGAAGTGCAACGTCGCGCGCACCTCGACGCCGTCGAGCGCCTGCTCGGCCACGAGGTCGTGCGAGAGCCCTTCGGCACCGGGAAGCGCCGCCCACTGCTGTCCGGGCCAGCGCCACTCCCAGCTGACGGTGTCTCCCTCGGCGAGGCCGGGGTCGGCCGCGAGGTCGAGGTTGATGTCATAGCCCTGGTGGTAGTGCGCGCCGAGCTGCTGGAAGAAGAACAGCTGCTCGTCGGGGTCGGCATCCGAGACGTTGATCGGCACCTGCGCGCTGCCGACCCAGCTGCCGCCCGGACCGTTCCAGACATCGAAACCGAGGATGCCGCCGTCATGCTCGAGAGTGAGCGGCAGCTCGACGCTGAAGACGTCCGGCGTGCTGCCCTCCTTCAGGATCTCGTACGTGAAGGGGTCGGTGGAGTCGTTGAAGTACACCCACTGGTAGTGCAGTCCCTCCCGCTCGGGGAACACGCTGGCGGTCGCCCGCATCGTGGCGCCCACGCGGTAGACGCCCTGCGCTACCTCGATCATCACCTCGGCGTTCTTCACCTCGATCGCGACCGGTGTCGACTGCGCGACGGCGAGGCCGTCGCGGATCACCTGCACCGCCCACTCGCCCTTCATGCCGTAGGGGTAGCGCACCTCGAACGAGGTGCCGACGGCGGTGATGTACTCCTCATCGACCGGGTACCACAGTCCGCTGGTTCGGTCGACCAGACGCAGCGACTCGCCCTCCGTCAGCGCGCGCCCGCCTACATGCACGACGATCGCGTCGGGCAGGTAGACCGGGTTCTCGGTGACCAGCGTCGCCGTCACCGGCTCCACCGAGTTGACGACCTGCAGCGGCACCCACGGCGTCTGCTGCACCGTGGTCGTGCCGGTGCGCAGCCGCACGCTCAGCTCGTAGCCGTCGTGTGACGCGTCGAGGGGCAGCTGAAGGCGTCCGAGCGACGCCTCGGTGCCGGTGCCGCCGACGCTCGAGCCCCCACCGGTCGTGCCGATGGGCCGGATGCGCCACTGGAAGTTCTGGTCCTCCCCGAGCGTCGCGCCGACGACGCGAGCCGACAGGACATCGCCCGGAGCATAGGACCCTCCGACACCTGCGATGCCGAACTCGGTGCCGCCCGGCTCCTCGGTCACCACGACGGAGGCCGCGGTCGACGTCGAGCCCGTCGCGAGGTTGCTCACGGCCGGGACGAACGAGGCCGTGTACTGGTGCGTGCCCACGACCGGAGCCGGAACGGTCAGCGAGGCGCCGCCGTCGACCACGGGCTCGTGGCCGAGCAGCGTCTCGCCGTCGCGGAACTCGAGGTAGCCCTCGGCATCCCTCGGCTGCACCGCGCCGGTGATGGTCACCGGCTCACCGAGCACCAGGTCGGTCGACGAGGCGCTCACGGTCGTCGTCGTCGCTCGCGTCTGAGGCAGGTCGCCGACCACGAAGGTGTAGGTCGCCGTGTCGCTCGCGGGGGTGCCGCCGATGGTCACCGCGCCCTCGACCGTGATGCGGTAGGTGCCCGGCGCCGTGAACGCCCAGTTGGCGTGCATGTGCGTGCGTCCGACCGTGAAGCTCTTGAACTCCTCATCGGAGGACCAGAGCCGGTTCGTCTGCCCGAAGCCGCCCGTCGTGAAGAGCTCGAGCGAGCCGGGCCCCTCGAAGCCGGTCAGCGTGAAGCGGGTCTGGTTGCCGTCCACGCCGCCCGACGGGATCGACTCGGTCGAGAAGCCCGGCCACAGCTGCCCGGTGCCGGGGTTCGACATCGGGGCGATCCAGATCGAGGATTCGGCCGGCGCGATGAACTCGAAGCCGGCGGGGATGGTCGTCGCGGAGTCCTGGTCGACGTGGAACCAGATGTCGTCCGGCGAGAACCGGGTGCCGTTGCCTTCGGGAACGTCCGCCTTGCTGGCCATCGTGAAGACGCCCGCGTCGAGGAAGGTCGACACGGCATCCGTGTGGATGTCCTGCAGCACGCGGTACTCGCGCGGGGCAGGGGCCGCTCCTTCGTCGGCAGCGGCGGGGGCGGCGGGCAGCAGGAGCGCGCCCGCCGCCACCGCCCACGCGGTGAGAAGGGCGCCGGTGCGGCGCCTTCGGGAGATGTGGGTGTTCACAGTGTCCTCTCTGTCGTGCATGGGGAAACGGAGTTCAGCCCGCGGCGGCGTAGGCCTCCGCGGTCTCGGCGACGCGGTTGTTGTAGTCGGAGCTCGAGTTGTAGGCGGCGACTGCGGCGATCCAGCCCGACGGGTCTCGGAGGTCGTCCGCGGAGTCGCAGAGGTAGTGCGCTGCCGCGAGGGCGGCGTCGTCGATCTGGTGCACGTCTGCTTCGCCGTCACCGTTCCCGTCGACGGAGTAGTGCTCCCAGGTGGACGGGATGAACTGCATCGGACCGACGGCGCGGTCCCAGACGGTGTCCCCGTCGAGTCGGCCGCCGTCGCTGTCGGGCACCTCCTCGACCTCGCCGCCGTCGAGCGGCACCCCGACGATGCCGGGGCGGGCGACCCCATCCGTGCCGATCGCGGCTCCGCCGAGTGTTCCGTGCTCGGACTCCACCAGGCCGATCGCGGCGAGTGTGTTCCAGCCGAGCCCGCAGGACGGCTCGCTCTGCTCGACACTGAGTGCGGCCCCGGCGTAGGCCGCGAGGATGTGCTGCGGGATGTCCGTCTGATCCGACGTGCGGGCGAGCCAGGGCGGATCGGGGAGGTCGCTGATCGACGAGGCGCCCACTGTTTCGGGTGCCGCGGTGGGCCCCGGTGCGGTGGTGGTCGGCTGCGCGGACGGAGCCGGGGCGGCGGCGTCGGTCGTCTGCGGAAGGAGCGCGGCCGCGGCGAGGCAGCCCCCTCCGAGCACGACGAGGGCCCCGGTCGCGAGCGCCGGCAGCAGCGGGTATCGGGCGGTCACGAGGCGCCCTCCACCGCGGTGCGCAGTGTCGCCTGACCAGCTCCAGGTTCGCCGCGGCGACGTCGAGAGCGGTGGACGCGCGCGAGCAGGCCTCGAGGCGAGAGGAACCAGGCGAGCAGAAAGGCGACGGTGAGCACCAGCACGACCGTTCCGCCCGTCGGGAGGACCCACGACCAGGAGATGTAGAGCCCGACGAGTGCCGCCGAGGCGCCGATCAGGGGCGACAGCAGCATCATCATGCCGAGCCGGTCGGTCAGCAGGCGGGCGGTCGCGGCCGGTGTGATGAGCAGCGCCAGCACCAGCACGTTGCCGATCGTCTGCACGCTGATCACGACCGCGAGGGTGACGAGCACGTACAGCACCAGATCGATGCGGAACACGGGAACGCCCATAGCGCGAGCCGACTCCCGGTCGAGGCTCACCGTCACCAGCTCCTTGTGCAGGGCGAACAGAGTCGCGAGCACGAGGAGGCTCGTGCCCGCGACCACCCAGAGGTCGGAGTCGGGGATTCCGGTGATGGACCCGAAGAGGAACTGCTGCAGGCTGCCGGCGTACCCCGGTGCCTGCGAGATGATCACGATGCCCAGCGCGAAGCTGCCGACGAAGAACACGCCGATGACCGAGTCTTCCTTCAGCCGCCGGTTCTGGGAGAAGATCGCGACGAGCACGGCGGTCAGGACACCGGCGATCGTGCCGCCGAGCACGAGGTTGCCGGAGACCACGAACGCGACGGCGAGCCCGGGGAACACCGCGTGCGCGACCGCGTCGCCGATGAAGGCCATCCCGCGCAGCACGACGAAGCATCCGACGATGCCGCAGACGATCGACGACATGACGGCCACCGCGAGCGCCTTGGGCAGGAACGCCAGGTCGGGGTTGAGCAGATCGGTGAGGAAGTCGAGAGGGCTCATGTCACGCCGCCTCGAGGATGCGCAGCAGGGCTGAGCGCTGGCCGACTCCGAAGGCGGTCATCCATGCCTGGTGGTCGGAGGCGAGGTCACGGGGCGGACCGGAGGCGACGATCGTCCGATTGATGAGCGCGATCCGGTCGCTCGCCTGGAGGGCGGAGGCGAGGTCGTGGGTCGTCATCAGCACCGCGCGGTCCTCGCGCGCCAGCTCGGCGAAGAGCTCGGAGAGCAGGTCCTGAGTGGGCATGTCGAGACCGGTGAAGGGCTCGTCGAGCAGCAGCAGTGCCGGGCGCAGCACGAGAGCTCGGGCGACGAGCACCCGCTGCCGCTGGCCCCCGGAGAGCTGGTCGACGGGGCGCTCGGCGAGGTCGGTCATCCGCACACGGTCGAGCGCATCGGCGACCGCTTCCCATTCGGCGAGCCCGGGTCGGTGGAAGAGCCCCAGCCGACCGGTCAGCCCCGTCATGACGACCTGGGCGACGGAGAGCGGGAAGTCCCAGGCGACGTCATGGCGCTGAGGCACGTAACCGACGGCGGTGCGTCCCGGTCGAGTCGGCTTCCCGTCCACCTCCACGACGCCGCGCAGGGGGCGCAGCAGGCCGAGGATCGTGCGCAGGAGGGTGGTCTTGCCGGCGCCGTTGGGGCCGAGCAGCGCCACGAGCTCGCCGCGTTCCACCTCGAGCCTGATGTCGTGCAGCACTTCCCTGCCGCCGAGCTCGACCGCGACATCCTGTACCGAGAGCGCCGCGCTCACGAGGCGTCCTCGGTGCCGGCGGCGGTTCGGCCGGCCAGTGCGCGCCGCTTCGCGCGGCCGCCCCGCACCACGACGACGGCAATCCCGGCGACCAGCGCCACCGCTACGAGGCCGATGAGGCTCAAGAGGACGGGGATCAGCGGACTGGGCGACTCCTCGGTCGCCGTCGGCGCTGCGGCGTCGGTGTTCTCCGGTGCAGGCTCGGCAGCCGTCTCGGAACCGCCCCAGCTCGCGGCGAGCGCCTCGGCGGGAGCGGTGGAGGAGCCGACGGCGAAGCGCACGACCTGGGTGTCGCTCACCGTCGATCCGTCGATGAGGTCGGCCTCGGCGGTGAGCTCGAGCAGGTAGACGCCCGGCTCGGTGAAGACCCAATTCGCGTGCGTGTGCGTGTTCACGTCGACCCACGCAGACTGCGCCTCCTCGACCCTGGAGTCGAAGAGCACCTGCGGTTCGCCGAACGACCCGGACTGCAGGTACACCGTCACGGTGCCCGGACCTTCGGCGCCGGTGAGCGAGAGGGTGATGCCGCGGTCGATCGTCTCCATCACCTCGGGGTCCTGCGTGTTCCAGCCGAGCCAGACCACATCCGGATCCTGGGTCTGCGGCACCACCCAGACCGGTGCACCGGGTGCGGCGCCGAGGAACTCGTAGGCGGGGTCGTCGGGAACCGTCAGCTGCCCCTCGTCGAGCACGTGCAGCACCGTCTCGTCGGGATAGCGCCACACGCTCGTGGCGTTCGCGTCGGCCTTGGCGACGTCGTCGTGCACGAGGAAGGTCCACTCGCCGTCGACGAACTTGGGGCCCATGTCGACGTGACCCGCGTCGAGCACGCGCTCGCCGCGCACGACCGCCATGCCGGAGTCGAGCGTCTGGTCGAGCTCGTCGTCGGTCTGCGCGGTGGCCTGCGGGGCGACCGCGAGCACGAGGGCGGCGGTGATCACGGCCGCGGAGCGTCGAGGTGCGAAGCGGGATCGCATCAGCGGTGTCCTTCCGGGATGAGGCAGTCGTGGAGACTGTCGGCGTTGAAGCGCATCATCGAGGCGTAGTCGGTGACGCGGTCGTCGAAGGTGTCGCCGTAGATGGGGCAGACGTCGACCCCGAGTTGCGCGGCGACCTCGCCGAGGGTCGATGAGCGGGAGGCGAGGTTCGGCTCGAGGAAGACCGCCGGCACGTCGAGGCTCCGAATGGTCTCCAGCAGCTTGCGACGGTCGGCGAGCGAGGGCTCCACCGCCGGGTTCGGGGTCACGAACCCTGCGATCTGCACCGAGTAGGCGTGGGCGAGGTAGCCGAAGGCGTCGTGCGTCGTGATGAGGTACCGGTGCTCCTCGGGGATCTGCCCGATCCGCTCCTCGACATAGGCGTCGACCTGCTCGAGCTCCCGCAGATAGTGCTCGGCGTTCGCCCGGTACTCGCGGGCTCCGTCCGGATCGACGCCGATGAGGGTGTCGCGGATGAGCTGCACGTAGGACATGCCGTTGTGCACGTCCTGCCAGAGGTGCGGGTCGATCTCCCCGTGCACGTGACGTCCGAGCACGGCCTGCGGAAGCTGATGCACGGGCGAGCCCGCTCGGCCGAGGAATGAGAACTGCTGTCCTGCGGGGATCTCGTCGAGCGCCTTCGCCGGCACGTCGAAGACGACGTCGTCTGGGGCGAACGACTGCTGGGTGCTGTCCCCGCCGCCCTCGGCGTCGTAGCGCACCGAGAGCGCACCGTCGTCGAGGTCGGCGGTGATGTCGGCGTGACCCTGGTCGAGCACGGTCGCGCCCGCTCGCCCCGCGCGGTCGGGTCGCACGCCGACCGCGAAGGTGTAGGTCGCAGTGTCCAGGTGAACCGGCCGGGCGGTCTCCTCCACCTGCAGCTTCGACTCGATGCCGATCGTGTAGACGCCGGGCTCGGTGAATGCCCACGACAGGTGCGTGTGCGCATCCACCGGAAGCGCCATCGTGTCGTCGCGGTACCCGTTCGTGGCATCGAACCCGTCGGAGGAGTCGAAGTAGACGTCGGTGTCGCCGAAGGTGCCGGTGAGATAGCCGAAGACGTCGCCCGGGCCTTGGACATCCGTCATCGACACGAGCACCTGCGAGGTGCGATCGGCGCCGTACTGCTCTCCTTCGCCGTGCGCGCGAAGCCCCAGCCACACGGTGTCGAGGTTGATGTTCTCGACCAGAGGGATGAGTTCTGCGGCGTACTTCACCGACTCCTCGGCGAGCGATACGCTCACCGCGTCGTCGGCGAGATTCGCGTCGAGCGTCTTGATGATGTTGTGCTGCTCGAGCAGGGCGTAGTTGCTGAAGGCGACGTCGGCGTAGACCACGTTGCGGGCATCGCGCAGCGTCGGCTCATAGGCGTGCGGGTCGGCGCCGTCCGGAACGAGGGAGGCGACCTGCACCCGATCGCCGCCGACGTTCTCGACGAGGTCGCGGAGCAACCCCGTCGTGGTCACGACCTGGAGGCGGTCGTCGTCGGGCTCGAGCAGGGGAGGGGCGGCGCAGCCGGTCAGCAGCAGTGCTGCCGCTGTGACTGAGGCCAGGCGTCTCACGTCGGGCTCCTAGTCGAACGCCACCAGAGAATGGCGGTGCCGGCTGCCCCCAGGAGGAGCAGGAGGCCGAGGACGCTGAGCAGGAGGGGCACAGTCTCGTCGCCGACCAGTTGGGGCGTGCTGGCGACGCCGGTGTCGGCGTCGCGGTCGATGGCGCTCACGGAAGTGCCGCCCGCGGCATCCGCTCTCGCCTGCGACGCAGCGAGCAGGTTCTCGTCATCCAGCTGCAAGGGTCGTGGAGCCGGACCGCACGCGGAAGCCGGAAGAGCCGTGGCGGGATCGACGGCGCCGACCGCGATCGTCAGCGTCTCGGTATCGGTCGACACGCTGCCGTCGGCGAGGGTCGCCGTCTGACTCATCGTGAGTCGGTAGACGCCCTGCTCGGAGAAGGCCCAGTTGGCGTGCGCGTGCACCCCCAGCGGGATGTCGTAACGGCCCCCGCCGTCGAACACCATGGTCTGCACTCCGCCGAACGGTCCGGCGAGGTACACCGTGACGGCGCCCGGCCCGTCGACCCGGTCGAGCGTCCAGGCGACCGGGCCACGGGTGTTGCCGGCGTTCAGCGACTCCGTGTTCCAGCCGAGCCAGATGAGCGCGGCATTCTGCGTCTGGGGAACCTGCCAAAGGGTCGAGCCGCCCGGGCCGACCTGCTCGTAGCCGCCGGGAAGGGTCACCGACGACTCGGGCTTCAGCCACAGCACGACGCCCTCGGGCTCGCGGTACACCTTCGAGCCGCCGGTGTCATCGCCCACCAGGGACTGCAGAGCGCCGTCGACGATGCGGGAGGCGTAGTCGATGTGGCCCGAGGAGAGGATGGTTGCGGACGCGGTGCATTGCGTCGCGGCGACCTGCTGGGCCGGAGGCGACTGATCAGTCGGGGCCGGTGGCGGAGGCGGGGGAGTGCCCCCCGGAGCGCCGCCGACGGTCTCCTCGCATTCTGCAGGGTCCACGTCGAGCACGTCTGCCTCGCCCACGGTCATCGCGACCACGAAGCGCTCGGCGACCGCCTGACCCGACGCGAGCGTCGCCGCCCGGTCGAAGGCGAGGCAGTACAGGCCCTCGGCGGAGAAGGCCCACGAGCCGTGGGCGTGGGTGTTCGGCGCGATCGTGAACCGGTCGGCGACGTCGATGCCGTCGGCGGTGGAGAACAGCACATCCACCGCGCCGAGCACCGTCGACGAGGGCTGGTAGAGGAAGAACTCTCCGGGCCCCTCGACCGCGGCCAGGCCCCAGGCGACGCCGCCGGATGTGGCGCCCGCCGCAATCGACTCGGTCGACCAGCCCGGCCAGAGGAGGCCGGGCTGCTGCACATGCGAGAGCTGCCAGAGGGGATCGCCCGGATCGCCGAGGAACGAGAAGGTGGGCGACGTCGGGATCACGGTGCGGGCGCTCGGCAATACCTGCAGCACGGTGTGCGCCGGGTCCCGCCAGACCGGTTCGCTCGATTCCGTCGTGTCCTTGACGCGGCTCACCAGCGCGTCGTCCTCGATCAGCGCCGCGATGTCGACGTGGCCGTCGTTGAGCACGGTCGCGCCCGCCTCGTTGACGGTGCCGTTCGGCACGTCCCATTCGCCGCCGGGCTCCTGGGTGTCGGGCTCGACCACCACGAGGTCATCCCACCCGAGCAGGGACCCGTCCCGATGCTCGACGACTACACGATGGGCACCGGGCGCGGTGTTCGACGACAGGGGCACCTGGATGTCCCCCGACGGGTCTGCCCGATGCCAGCCGAGCCAGTGGGTGTCGTCCAGCCACGCCGACACCCACTGGCCGGCTTCCTGCCCGCCGAGTTGGAGGCGGGCGGTCTGCCCCTGCAGCACCCGATCGGGGGCGGTCACTCCACCGCGCTCGGCCTCGGAGAGTTCGCCGGCCGGGTGCGGAGTGGTATCCGGTTCGGTGGGCTGCTCGTCGGGATCCGTCCCGCACGCTGCGGCGTCTGCTGCGGACACATCGGTGCGACCGACGGCGAACGCGAGCGTGAACTCGTGACGTGTCGGCGAGCCGGTCACGTCGATCGCCGTCTGCGCGAAGTCGAGGCAGTACTGGCCCTCCGCCGTGAAGACCCAGGAGCCATGCGCGTGGGTGTTCGGCGGGATCCGCGTCGTGTCCTCGGCCGTCACTCCGTCGCGGGAGCCGAACACCACGCGCTCTTCGCCGAGGCCACCCACCGACATCATGAGGATCAAGTCACCGGGGCCGTCCACGCCGCGCAGCGTCCAGTCCACGCCATCCGGTGCAGCTTCGAGAGGGAGTTCCTCGGTCGACCAGCCCGGCCAGAGCAGCCCGGGCTGCTGGATTTCGGGCAGGATCCACAGCGGGTCGCCCGGCCCGCCAAGGAAGGCGAAGGCCGGATCGTCAGGGACAACAGTCTCGGCTTCGGGACGGACCTGGAGTATCACCTCGTCCGCGGCATAGCGGCGTTCCTGGTCGCCGCTCGTGTCCCGGATCACGACGCCGAGGTCGTCGCCCGGACTCGTCGAGGCGATGTCGATGTGGCCGTCGTTCAGCACGACGGAGCCCGCGCCGGTCGTCCAGCCGTGCGGAACCTCCCAGATCGGCTCGGCGGCCAGGGAGGCGCTGCCGGGCGCGAGGACGAGGGTGAGGGCCAGCGCGCCGAGGAGCGGAGCGGCGGCTGAGCCGAGGAGGGGCGCGGGGGCTCGGGTGCCTTCGGGCATGGGACTTTCCGTGGTCGAGACAGGCGGCGGATGCGAGGACACGGGCGTCCACCTGCGCCTATTGAGAACGGTTATGAGAACCGTTCGCAGTAATGAGACCAGCCTTTCCCACATCTGTCAAACCGGGCGAACTCTGCGCCCACAGAAAAGGAGGCGGCCCTCCGAAGAGGACCGCCTCCGATAGCGCCCGGATTCAGGCCGCGATGCTGGCGCGCTCGTCGTAGTGGTCGCCGGCCCGCTCGCACCCTTCTCTCTGTACTAGAGCCCGCCGAGCAGCTCCCGCATGAGGGTGATCTCCTCACCCTGCGTCTCGATGATCGTCTCCGCGAGGTCGACCGCGTCGGCGTTCACGCCGTCATTCATCTGCGCCCGCGCCATCGTGATCGCGCCTTCGTGGTGCTCGATCATCTGCTCGAGGAACAGCCGCGACGCCTCAGCGCCCTCCGCGGACTCGAGAGCCCCGAGGTCGTCGTCGGACATCATCCCTTCGTGAGAGCCTCCGGAGTGACCGGCGTGCCCTCCGCCCCACTCCTCGAGCCATCCGCTCATCGTGTCGATCTCGGGACCCTGTGCGGCCTTGATCTGCTCCGCGAGCTCGGCGACGGCGGGGTCGACTCCGTCCTTCGCGAGCAGGAGGTCGGACATTTCGATCGCCTGCTCGTGGTGCGCCTTCATGCCCGCGGCGAAGGCGACGTCGGCGTCATTGTGACCGGCAGGCGCCGATTCGCCCGCTGGCGTCGGGTCGTGATCCATGTCGTCCGAGCCGGGGGCCGCGCAGCCGGTGAGCGCGAGGCTCGTGCCGAGAGCGGCGGCCAGGGCGAGAGTGCGGATGCGCATCGCGAGCGTCCTTTCTCGAGTGAGTGGTGCGACCACTATACCCCCCAGGGGTAATTGTGCGGCGAGTTGTCTGTCAGCATGGAGCGGATGACCCGCCTCGACATCGCTCCGGAGCTCGTGCGCCGTCTGGTCGACGCGCAGTTCCCGCAGTGGTCGCACCTCGACATCCGCCCGGTCGCCGAGAGCGGATGGGACAACCGCACGTTCCGCCTCGGCCATGAGTTCGTGGTGCGGATGCCGAGCGCGGCGGGCTACGAGCCGCAGGTCGACAAGGAGCACCGCTGGCTGCCGGTGCTGGCCTCACGGCTGCCGCTGCCCATCCCCGTGCCGATCGCGCGGGGGCGGCCCGGGGAGGGCTACCCCTTCGAGTGGTCGGTGTACCCGTGGATCGACGGGGAGCCCGCTCGCCGGGACCGCATCGCCGACCTGCCGCGCTTCGCCGAGCAGCTCGCCGCGTTCCTGCGCGAACTGCGGGCCGTGCCCGCCGACGGCGGTCCGCGCCCGGGGCTGCACAGCGCCTACCGCGGTGGGCCGCTCGAGCACTACGACGCCGAGACCCGCGCGGCGCTCGTCGCCCTCGAGGGACAGGTCGACACCTCCGCCGCTCGGGCCATCTGGGACGAAGCGCTCGCCTCGCCGTTCGAGGGATCGCCGGTGTGGTTCCACGGCGACATCGCGGTCGGCAATCTGCTCGTCCGCGAGGGGGAACTCGCCGCCGTGCTCGACTTCGGCTGCGCGGGGGTCGGCGATCCCGCCTGCGACGGCGTCATCGCATGGACCCTCTTCGATGCGGAAGCCGCCGCTGTCTACCGCGAGGCGCTCGGGGTCGATGAGGCGACGTGGGCGCGCGCCCGCGGGTGGGCGGTCTGGAAGGCGCTCATCGTCATCCGCGATGCAGACGTGCTGCCGAACGGGGCTCTCGTCGAGCATCGGGCGGCGCTCGCGAGGCTGCTCGAGGAGCGCTAGGAGCCGAGCGCCTTGCGCAGCAGGCGGGTGAGCTGTTCTTGCTCGTCAGGGTCGAGGCCGGCGGTCACGTCGCGCGCGAACTCGAACGAGGTCTCGAACTCGGCGTAGGCGCGATCCCCGTCGGGCGTGCGCCGCAGCAGGCGGCCGCGTCGATCGTCCGGGGAGATCTCGCGCTCCACGAGGCCACGCGCCTCGAGGCGCCGCACGAGCTGCGTGATGTTCGAGGCGTCGCAGCCGAGTTCGTCGGCCAGCTCGCGCATCCCCCTTGGGGCCTGGACCCTCCCGAGCACACAGGCCTGCGCCGCCGTGAAGCCGTGCGCTTCCGCCGCCCGCTCGTAGGCGCGATCGTAGGCGTCGACGAAGTCGAACATCGCGCGCTCCGCGTCGACGGTCGACGCGACGGGTCCATGCGGTACTGCCATGGCATCGAGCGTACTTGATCGCCTCAAGTATCTGTGCGATGGTGCTTGAGTGACTCAAGCATCCGCTCCTATTTTCATCACCGGCGCTCGGGGCAAGACCGGCGCACCGCTGCACCGACGCCTCGCTGCCCAGGGCGTGCCCCTCCGCGCTGGTACCTCGCGCCCCGATCGCGCCCGTCAGCCGGACACCCGCTTCGACTGGTCCGACCGTGACACGTGGCGGCCGGCCATCGAGGGCGTGCGCGCCGCCTACATCGTGCGCCCCGACCTCGAGGCGGCTCCCGAACTGATCGCCGACTTCGCCCGGGTCGCTGCGGGCGTGCACCTCGTGCTGCTCTCAGAGCAGAGTGCGGATGTGCTGCCCGCCGATCACTGGTCGAGTCGGGTCGAGGAGGCGGTGACCTCGGCCACCGACGACTGGACGATCGTGCGTCCGTCGTGGTTCCACCAGGTGCTCACCGATCCGCGCTACTACCGGGACGCGATCGCGCAGCAGGGCGTACTCCCGCTCCCGTCGGGCGGAGGGCGGATGGCGTTTATCGACGCCGAGGACATCGCCGCCGTCGTCGCCGCGGCCCTGCTCGCGCCTGACGCGCACCGCGGAAAGGCCTACACCCTCACCGGCCCCGACGCCCTCACGGTCGCGGATGTCGCCGAGCTGCTGTCCGACGAGCTCGGCCGCCCCGTTCGAGCCGAAGATCCTGACCCGGCTGGCGCGAGCGACGACCCGTGGCTCAGCAGCATCTTCGTGGATGTCACCGAGCGGGTGCGCGACGGGCCGTTCGAACCGGTGACGGATGACGTGCCTGCGGTCATCGGTCGGCCTCCGCGCAGCATGGCCGAGTTCATCGCCGAGCATCGTGACGAGTTCACCGGCTGACGGAAAGGGAGCCGGCGGCCGGGCTAGGACGTCCGCGGCCGCCGACTCGGCTCAGGATCGCGGCGCGAATCGCTTGCGGGTCCGGGCCCTCCCCAGCGGGGGGACGCCGGTGCGGGTGAGGGTCCGGACGATGCATTCGACGCTACGCGCGCCCGTCGGCTGGGACTAGGACCCCGAACGGGGTACAAGTGGTGTCCGCACTATGGGGGACCGAGATTGGTCACGCGGTGACGGCGGGCGTCTTCTTAGCACGCTGCTTCCGCTTGCGCGGGGTCTTCGCATGTGGCTGCTCGGCGCTGCGCCACGCCTTGTAGATCGCCCACACGCACGCCACGAGGGGCACCGAGAGGATCGCGCCTGTGATGCCGGCGAGGATGGTGCCGGCGGTGATCGCGAGCAGCACGACGACGCCGTGCAGCTGCAGCGACCGGCCGAGCACGACCGGCTGCAGGAAGTTGCCCTCGACCTGGTTCACGACGATGACGATGATGACGATGATGATCGCGGGGGTGACGCCGGCCGTGACAAGGGCGACGAGCGCTGCGAGAACGCCCGCGGCCGTGGCGCCGACGATCGGCACGAACGCGAAGATGAAGACGAGCACGGCGAGCGGCAGGGCGAGGGCGAACGGGATGCCGACCACGAAGAGGCCGATCCCGATGAAGACGCCGTCGACGAGCGCGACGAATGCCGTTCCGCGCACGTACCCGCCCAGCACGTCGAGTGCCCTGAGGCCCGCGCGCTGCGCCCGCACGTGGTACTCGCCCTTGAAGGGGCGGATGAGGAACTCGAAGATGCTGCCGCCGTCACGCAGGAAGTAGAACAGGACGAAGGCGAAGAGCACGGTGCCGGTGATGACCTCGACGGCGCTCGAGACTCCGGCGATCGCGCCCGAGGTGAACGACGAGCTGGTGAGGAACTCGCGCACCTGCTCCAGGCCGTCGTTGATCGCCTGGTCGTCGGTCGGCACGCCGAATCCGGCGACGATCCTGCGCAGCTCCTCGAAGCCCTGCGTCGCCTGGTCGACGAGGGTCGACCACTGCGACCGCACAGCGAAGACGATGCCGGTCGCGAGCCCGCCAAGGCCGAGCACGGCGACGAGCAGCACGAGCCCGGCGCCAAGTGCCCGGTTCCAGCCTTTGCGCTCGAGCGCGTTCACGATCGGCCCGATGGCGGAGGCCACGATGAGGGCGAGCAGCACCGGGATGACGACGAGCCGCAGCGCGATGCTCGCGTAGACGACGCCGATCACTGCCACGACGAGGATGATCGTCTGCAGCGTGCGCGTGGCCACGATGCCGAACTTGTCGCCCCAGAGTCCAGCGGGCGGGGGAGGGGTCACAGAGTCGTCGGACGTCCACCGGCGCGAGAACCACATGCTCACAGGCTAGGGGGCGCGTTCGCGGGAATCGTGGGCTTGCGCATCATCGGGGGGCGCCGACATGATCACCGGAGCATGACTCGCGATCAAGGA
The DNA here is from genome assembly GCA_031177985.1 of Microbacteriaceae bacterium. Classification (GTDB taxonomy): domain Bacteria; phylum Actinomycetota; class Actinomycetes; order Actinomycetales; family Microbacteriaceae; genus JAPSJW01. The sequence goes on from JAPSJW010000001.1 coordinate 570,027, forward strand.
GGTCGTCGGTGACACAGCACACGCTTGAACTGCCCGAGGTCGACCTGGTCTATGACGTCCACGGACCGTTGCCGACACGAGAGGGCCTTCCACCGCTCCTCATGGTCGGTCAGCCGATGGACGCGAGCGGATTCCAGGCGCAGGTGAAGCTGTTCGAGGATCGCACCGTCGTCACCTACGACCCGCGCGGGCTCGGGCGGAGCAAGCGCAAGGACGATCGAATCACCCACGAGCCCGAGACCCAGGCCCAGGACCTTCACGCGCTCATCCGGGCGCTCGACGCTGGTCCCGTCGACATGCTCGCCAGCAGCGGCGGCGCCGTGAGCGCCCTTGCCCTGGTCACGGCGTACCCGCACGATGTGGCCACTCTCATCGCGCACGAGCCGCCGATCGACTGTGTGCTGCCGGACGCGGAAGCGGTGCATCGTGCTCGGGAGGCCTACACGCAGGTGTACCAGGACAAGGGCTGGGGCGCGGGGATGGCAGCGTTCATCGCCCTGACCTCGTGGGAGGGCGAGATCACCGACGAGTTCCTCTCCCAGCCTCCGCCAGACCCGGCAGTCTTCGGGATGCCGACCGAAGACGACGGCACGCGCGATGACCCGCTGCTGTCGGATCGATCCTGGGCGGTGCCGCTCTACGAGCCCGATTTCGACGCTCTCAAGGCGGCCCCGACCCGGATCGTGGTCGCGGTCGGCGAGGAGTCGATGCGGGTCTATACCGGTCGAACCGCGATAGAGCTGGCCGAACGGCTCGGCCAGCAGCCGACGGTCTTCCCCAGCCACCACGGGGGTTTCATGGGTGGCGAGTTCGGCTATGCGGGCCAGCCCGAAGCCTTCGCCGCCAAGCTCCGCGAGGTGCTGAATCAGTCCTGACCGCGATCGACCGTGGTCCTACTTCAGTCGCGCGGCCGTCGATCTCTGCGGAGCCAGACAGCGCCGTAGACCGCGAGGCAAACGCCGGCGACGAACATCACCGGCAATACGATCCAGAGCGGGATCCCGCGGGTGGTGGCCGCCGGATCGGAGACGACCATCGGCAGAGTCACCGCGCTGAAGGTGATGAGACCTATCCCTGCCCAGAGAAGATTCTTCGGTCCTTCGGGGCGTCTCTGCGTCACGTTCCTCACGTTAGGCCGTCGAAAGCGCCGGGCGCGACCGTGTTCCTACAGACCGCGCTTCGCCATCCAGCGATAGACGAAAAAGCCGACTACTCCGAGAACGACCATGCCGGCACCCCAGAACAAGAAGCTCGGTTGCTCAGGACCGAAACGGATCATCACGATCAGGCCACCTGCGATGCACGCCCAGGGCGCGAGTAGACGGAGCGGGCCGTATCGCCACCGGTACCTGCGCCCCGACGACTCTCCGCTATCGTCGCTGCCGCTGCTTGCGTCCAATCCGACCGCTTCCACTCGGGCTTCCTCGATGTGCAGCACTTCAGCGCGAGCATATCGCTCGGCTCTGCGGCTAACCCCGTTCCTGTGGGGCGGCGCTGGCTCTGTCGGCCGCCGACCGCTTGACTTGTGCAATGGCTCAGTCCTCGCAGCCCGAACGTCGCGCCAGCCTCAACGTCCTGATCGCACTGCTCGCCATATCGCTTCAGGGCGTCTTCCTGGCGCACGCGGTGAAGGCGCCCGACGAGGAGCCCCGCTGGGTGCTGTACCTCGTCGCTCTCGTGTTCGCTGTCGTAGTGATCGTGATCAGCATGCGGCGAGCCTCCGCCGCGGCTCGGGAGTTCCGGCAGAGGGAGCGGAGTGCAGAGGGGGCCAGAACTCGGTCGACCGTGGACGATCGCAAGAACTAAGCGGCTGGTGACAGCAGCGGATTAACCATTGACGGTTCGCTCTACCGGCCGGGAAGGTGAAGCCATGTCTCGACGCGTCCAGCAAGTGATCTTCATCGTCCACGGAGCCGTGACTGTGGCCGCAGGCATCGTGCTGGTGGCGCTCCCTTCCGCGATCCCCGCCACCATCGGCATCCTCCTGGAGCCGCAGGACTACCTGCTCTGCTACCTGCTCGCCGCGGCGGAGCTCGCTATCGGCATGCTGTCGCTCGGCGCCGCGCGGCTCGACGATCCGCGCGCGGTGGAGCTGATCGCGGCAGCCTTCGCTGCGTTCCATGGCGCCACCGCCGTGCTCGAGGTCGTCTACCTCGTGGCGGAGCGAGGGGACACGGTACTGCTCGCGAATATCGTCGTGAGACTGCTCGCGGCGGCCGTCTTCCTGGTCGTCGCTCGGGCCAGCAACAGACGGTCGTGACCCGGGTGTCCGCTGACGGGCACCGCCGGGAATTCTGCGCGGATATGGTCGGGGCATGACCCAACCCGCGCCTCCGCGGACCGCGCGCCTGCGGATGCCGGTCATCACCCGCATCGGCGTCGTGCTGGCCGCCGCTGCCCCGGTTCTCGTCATCGGATGGCAGGCGGATCGCCTCTACGTCCAGGTGGTCTACGCCATCATGGGTCTCGCGTTCGGCGAGACGCTCGGAGGCGTGGTGGTGGGTGGCGCGCTCGCCCTGGCGGTCGTCCCTCCCGTGCTGATCGTCGCACTGAGTACCGGCCGTGGTTGGGCGAGGATCGCCTACGCTGCGCTCGTCGTAGTCGGCGCCGCCGCGCAGAGCGCACTCGACGCCGGGCTCCTATTCGTCTATCTGCCCGCGGCGGTGGCCATCGTGCTCCTCTGCCTGCCGGCGTCGAACGCCTGGTACGAGAAGCGCGCGGACGCGCGCCAGTGACCGGCAGGTCCGACGCGTCGGTCACTCAGGGATGAGGACGGCCCGGTCGTGCGCGTCGCCCACCGCGTCGCGGTAGGGCAAGGAGACGAGCGTTCCGCTGGGTGTGTTGCCGATGATCCGCGCCCCACGGCCAGGGTGGCCCGCCACCTCGGTGAGATCTCCGGTCGCGGAGTCGAGCAGCCCGACATCCAGGAGATTGCGGTCGCGGTCACGGCGCTCGACGACGAGCGTGCGCGCACCATGCAGCCAGGCCCCTCCGGTGGAGACGGTCCATCCTTCGGGTACCTCCACCAGCGTCAGCTCGCCCGTGCGGGCGTCGAGCCACTGCACGCTGTCGTCGTGCACGATGCGCACCTCGTCCCCGATCGGCTCGAAGTAGCCGTCGGAGTCGAGGAGGACCTCCCTCTCCCAACCTGAGCCACCGTTCAGGGGTGTCGCCGTCGCTGTCGGCTCGACGTCGTCGTCGAAGGCTACGAAGCTGTCGCCCGCGATCACCCATCGACCGATGACGGTGGGCCCGGAGGTGAATTCCAGCACCGCATCGCCGGTGCGAGCGTCGACGACCTGGAACTCGCCGACCGCGGCGTCGCCGACCACCATCCACTCAGCACCTGGTCTCCATCGACCGGGGTCGTAGGAGTCGTACAGCTTCGGGGGCCCTTCCGTGCTGGCATAGGCCCCGGCGGCGAGCTCCCACCGAGGCTCACCCGTCACGCGGTCGAGGGCTACGGTGCGCTCGCCATCGGTGAAGACGATCACCTCGTCGTTGGCCGTGAACGGATTCGCATGACCCACGTCGACCGACCACTCCACCTCGCCGGTGGCGGCGGAGAGCGCGGTCGCCGGCGCCGCGTCGGGGCCGAACGCGCCGTAGGTCACGACCGAGCCCCCGGTCAGCACCGCGGACCGGGACTCGGCGTACGCCTCTGTGTTCGCCCACAGCCGCTCACCCTCGAGCGAGAACCCCACTACTGCCTGCTCCGCGTCGTCGATGACGATCCGCACGTCCTCGTCGACATCCTCCGTGTCTTCGCCCGCCATCGCCGACGGCAGGGCGATCGCCCCGTCGGGAAGCGGCGGCGCGCTCCGAGCCCAGATGATGCCGCCCGCGACGATCACGACGGCGACCAGGGCTCCCACGACCGCGAGCCGCCGGGCCCCGCTCAGCGCGAGCACGAGGGCCAGGCCGATCGCGACCAGTGCCACGATCCACAAGGCCCAGCCGAGATCGAAGGCGACGCTTGCCACCCCTGCCGCCAGCCCGGCGACCGCCAGTAAGACGGCGACGATCCCGGCACGCCGACTCGGCTTGGAGGCTCTTGGGCGGCCCGCGTCGGCGAGCTTCTCGTCGGCCATCCGGTCTCCTCTTCATGTGCTGAGAGATCTTTGAGGAAGCTCTCGGATCACCCTACCGAGTCAGCGAAGATCCACCCGCTCGAGCTCGGCCAGAACGCCGCCGCGACGCTGCACAAGGGCGACGCCGTCATCGTCGTCGGCCGCGAGCACACGAACTCGTGGGGCGAGGAAGGTACCAAGCCCTACGGCCGCGACGACTACTACGTCCCGGTCGACCCGATGGACGAGCTGCAGTGCGACAGCTGCCAGTAGTCCCGAGGGCCGGCGATCCGCCGGCCCTCTCCGTCCGTCCTCCGCCGCCGCTACTGTGGTGAGGTTCGTTCAGGGAAGGCGCCACGATGAAGACGCTCATCGACGTGATCGAAGAGTGGTTCTAGGCCGATGGAGTGGCTCTTCGTGCTCGCGCTGGTGCTGTCTACAGGATTCTTGGTCGGAGTGATGATCACTCGCCGACGGGACAAGGGCATGTGACGGCGGATGGCGCCACCTTTTAGTGGCCCTTCCCGCGAACCTGAACTGCGTAGCCGATGGCCAAGATGGGCCCAACCAGCACGCAGAGGAGTCCTAGCAGCCCCCGAGGCATACCCGTTCGGCCACTCGCAGCTCGTCGACGACGCTCCAAACGCCAGGTGGGCATCCAGACGATCAGGCCGCCATCGTTCGACCATATCGAAGACAAGCTTCCGGCTCCGGAGGACGCGGACGGTACGATCGGGTCACCTTTCGCAGACGATCACACCCACAGGCCTCTGATCGCGTGCTTCCCGGACGTGCGTCTCCAGCACGTTGAATCCTCGCTCCACCAGGATCCGCCGCAATTCGTGGGCCGGCCATCGGTAGGCCCGCACGACCGCGTGATCGAACGGTTCGACGGAGTCACCGCTGAAGAAGAAGCCGAGCACGAGCTGGCCGCCAGGCCGGAGCACCCGCGCGAACTCAGCAAAGGGCGCTGCAATCGCATCAGGCTCGTGGTGGATAGTGGAGAACCAGGAGAGGACGCCGCCGAGTGACCCGTCCGCTTCGTCGATAGCGTCGATGCTCTGAATATCGAAAGGGACCCCCGGGTAGGCCGACCGGGCGTGATCGATGAAGGAAGGCACGAGGTCAATACCGCGTGCGTCGAGCCCGGATTGGGCCAGATAGTTCGTCCAGTGGCCGGGGCCGCACCCGGCGTCCAAGACCCGTCCGGTGATGTGCTCTGCCCACGAATCGACGACCGCTCGGTCTGATGGATGCACTGCTGACATCGAGCCGAGCAGAGCGGTGTAGTCGTCAGCGCGCGCCCCATAAGCGGCGCTCGCGGTCGTCACTCGTCGAGGGTATCGACGGGGGCAAATGGCTGATCCTGCAATCGCCGATCAGGTAGCGGCTGGCTTGCGCCGGAGGCTGAACCAGAGGGCCCACGCCGTCAGCGTCCCGGCGGTGAGGATGGCGAACACCAGGACGGCGGCAAGGCCCACGCCGAACAGGGACTCAGCACCGTTCGCTGCTGACTGCTCGTTGTGCCATTCGCCCGGCCACCCGTATCGGATTGCATCGACGAGTTCAATCACGAGCAGGCCCACCGGGAGGAGCACCAGCAGACCGGTCACCGTCAGGGCGATGATGACCGCCCACGTCGACCGCTTCACCGGGACACATCCGCTTCAGCCAGGGCCGTTACTTCCGCCATTTCGACACCGTCTCACGTCTACCACAGCGAGCGGCGATCATCGAAGGGAGTCACCAGGAACGACGGATCTGACGCGTCCGGGTCGGTCGGCATTACGCCGTCCGTCCGAACGGGAATCGGCGGCGGAGAATCCACCGATCGGACGAATCTCTCTCCATCAGGGAGAGGGAAAGGGCTGACGCTGACACCGGCAGTTCGATCTCAATTGCACGCGCGGCCGTGTCCACTCCGTCCAGGGGCCCGCGGTGCCCGATGGTGGCGTGCGAGATGACGTCAGGGAACTCCCCGCCGTAAGGCTGGTGCATCGGAAACTGCTCTGCGAGGCGAACTGTGAGAGCGATGAACGGGTCGGCCGGTTCTGGTGCGAGCCAAGCGACGTTGTCCCCGAACCAACGCACTTCTCGAAAAGTTGCACGAAAGGGATCGGTTTCCGCGGCGATCGCTGCGACGGCGTCGGCAGCCCCTTCGGTCAGTTGGTCCGTATCGACGAAGGGGAAGAGCGCGGTGACGTGAGCCATGAGGCCACGCGCTCGAGCCGGGTCGAACAGCCTCCGGTGTTCGTCGATCACGGCATCCAACTCGGGCAACTCGACGACAAGCGCGGTCTGCATGACGTGCAGTCTCGCGCGAAGGAGCCCCAGCCGTAAACGACCGGTTCCGCCGACCGAGCCCCGAAGGCCCTTGCGGTCATTCCTCACTGCCGTGAAGGTAGCCGCATGAGCGATGACGAGCAGTGGCCCTCTGAGAAAGATCGGAACCTAGCGCTGTTGGTCTTCGGCTTCATGGGCATCGGGCTTGCAGTCTTCAGCTTCTCGCTTCCCCATCTTGTATCCGCGAGGGGGGGGGTTTCCTTGCCAGCGCTCGGGATCCTCGCGGCCTTCTCAGGTTTCGGCTTTCTTGTGATCTGGTTTCGCAGGCGCCGAGGTAGGGGACCGAAGTAGGTACACCAGCGTTACGGGACCGGGCCGCCCAATCTCTGTCGTGAGCCGTCCTGGTATCGCACGATGCGGTCACGATGTCCCGCGCGACCTACCGAAGAGCGAGATGCATCCGTAAATAGGACTTATGCATCCTGGACTCGTCGCTCATGCGCAGCACTACTCGAGACCAACAAAGCCTCACTTCAGGGCCAAGCGAGTGTCCGGCCGGAGCAGGAATATGCCTCGTCGCGTGGTGCGTTCTCGTGCATCCTCATTGTTGCTTGTGTCGCTAGCCACGGCGTTCTGTGCCTGCGGATGTGCAGCTGCGGATGACTTAGCAGCACATGAGATCACAGCGGCAGGCATCGAGGCGACTGTGGGCGAGCTGGACGCGGTTCGCGCAGTAAATGTGACCCTCATCGACCCTGATCCGGACCCGTTCGAAAGTCCCGATAGGTCCGACCCAGATCCCTGGCAAGGACGAGTGACCATAATCCTCGAGCGGGAAGCGTCAAGCGCCGCAGTGCTGGATGCCGCGACTAGAGCAGCGGAACTGACGTCCGACACCAGGCTCGGGCACGGTTGGAGCATCGAAGTCACTGCGCCACCGGAGGGCGGTGCGGTCGGCTATAAGTGTGCTTTCGCTGCGCCCGCACTTTCGGACGGTGAACGTCGCTTGCTAGCAGCTCAGGAGTTGGCGCTCACCGCCGGCGTCTCAATGGTGACGGTCGCCGACTATTCCGCCATTCAAGTCAGCGCGCCCTCCGCCTCCGATGTCATTGCTCTGCTGCAAGGTGCGCGGTTGACGGGCACGGTCTTCGACGGCCACGGTTTTCGCGTAAGCGCTTCGACTAGTTGGCCATCTGCGGCGCTTGTGGACGTGCTTGCCGAGTTCGCGAGCAGCGGCGCCACTGTCAATTTCAACGATCGCGAGACACCGCAAATCCTCGTGCACACGGATGATGCCGAGTCGGCTGCGATTTCCGCGACAGGGCTAGCGGACGTGCAGAATGTCTCGAACGAGATCGCCTTCCGAGTCGAGGGTGGCGGAAGTCGATTCGACGGTCTGATCGGCATCGAAGAAGAATAAATCGGTGTGACTATTAGTCAGTAGACGTCAGTCGGGCGGGAGCAGAATGCGCGGTGCGGCGGGGAACTGGGCGATCTGCCTGGTCGCAGCAGCGATGGCAGTGGCTCTGGTCGCGTGCGGACAAGAGGAGCCGAACGGCACTGTCTTCCCTGATGTGCCAACGCCAGAACCGGTGCCGACGGAGTATCACGTCGACTTCGCTCCGGGCGAGCGCGCCTTGTGCGATGTGTCGCCAATCCGGGAGCGCATCGCGGAGGCGGTCGAGAGCGCCGAGGTAGGGAGCGTGCTTCCTCGCCCGCAAGACCTCGAGGGCCTGCCGGGAAACGACCCGAAAGAGTTGTACCAGAGGTGGCAGCAGCTGTCGGACGAGGAGCGCGTCCTGAACCTCTGTCTCAACCTGCCGACAGAGTGGGAGTAGATCGGGGTTACGGGCAGGTGACCCGGAGGTGAGTCGCGAGCATCCCGGGTGCCGAGAGCTGCGCCGTCTGTTCGGACGTCCACCGCATTGTGCCGTTCCCGGAGGCGAACGGTTCACCGCCGTCATCGAGCATTACGGATTCGCGGGGACCGCTGAATGAGATCGGGCCTGGCGCGAAGGCGTACGCGGTGATGCTGCCGCTGAGGAGGAACGAGGACTCCGTGACAACGACGCGACATCCGTTGCCATTCGGCGGCTCAAGAAGAGTGGCTATCGAGGTTCCTTGCTGTGCGGCGCCGACGAGAGCCGACCCGGCGGCGGCGACTCCGAGGACAGCAGCGGTCAAAGTCGTCAGCTGACTTCTCGGCAGTTGGACGGCGCGGGCGGATGCAGTGCCTGGCTTCTGCCAAGCGAGACGCGCAGCGCCGGCGAGCAGCAGTGCGACCAGGGCTACCGGTAGGGCTACCCAGACCATCGGGATCATGGTCTCCGTACCCACCAATACCAACACCCCCCGCACCGCGGCGAGGGAGAAGGTGCCCGCTACGACCGAGCAGAGCAACGCCAACCCAGCGAAGGTCGGCGCGGCCCGCTTTCGACCGCTACGGGGCGGCTGTGGCATAGACCGAAGGTAGGTGAGTCAAGTTATCGATTTTGTAGAGCAGGAGGTTCGGCGACTCTGCGTCGCAGCGGTCGAAGCAGTAGAAGGCGTTCGTAAGGGGATCCTCGAACGAGACACGAGGTGTCGAGTGGCTAGGGTGAGGGCGTGACGGACCGAGATCGACGCCCGCTCGGGTTGGCGAGAGCAATTCTGATCGGCAGCGGGCTCGCGTTCGTTGTTGGTTTCGCTCTCACCCTCGTCGTCGATGACGCGGCCGTTCCGGTGAGCGTAGGGATGTTGGTCGGCGTGGCGGTCGCCGCTCTGCTGGCCTCGAGACCGGGCGACTCCCGCAGGAGGTGACGATGCAGATATTCGGTGCCGTTCTCAGTGCAGCTTTGATTCCGGAGTGATGATGGACAAGAACATACGTGTGCTTTTCGCGGGGATCGTCGCAATCGCAATGGCACTTGTCACCTTTTTGACTCCTCTTGGCGGTCAAGCCGGAGGCAGGGCAGGCTTCCCGCTATGGATAGTCGGGATCATGCTCGCTGTGGTCGGCGTGTTCTGCATCGTCCTGTGGGCTCGCCAGCGAGGCAAGAGCAGCTGACTCTCTCAGTCGGGCCATCTGTTCCCCAACGCATCGCTCCGCGCGCGGATCCTGCCGTAGAGGCACGCAAATCTCCACCGAGTGGCCCGACGGGTGTGCGTAAGGGGATCCTCGAACGAGACAGCGGTCGCCGACGAGGGCCGCGCCAGAGACGCCGATCCGTAGCGTCTCATTTGACCCGTTCGCTAGCCGTCTCGTGAGCGGGAGGCTATTCGAGACAGTCCGGGCGCTCCTGGGATGGCGATCCTCAGTGACCGAGCCGGCTCACTGGGACGTGCAGCGCGACCTCACGCCGCCCGTCGCGACGTCCCCTCGACGACCGCGATCTCCGACGTGGCCAGCTCGCGGTCGTACGCCTCCCACCGCGCGACGATCCGGAAGCGCGCCTCGGCCTCGTAGTGCAGGCGCAGGCCCCGGCGGGCGAACATCCAGACCAGCACGATGAGCGAAGCGGCGATGCCCGACAGCGCCGCGACACCGAGGGCCCAGCGTGGACCGAAGGTGTTCGCGACCCAGCCGATGAGCGGGGCCCCGACCGGGGTGCCGCCGACGAAGATCGCCATGTAGATCGCCATCACGCGACCGCGCATCTGCGGCGGGGTCGTCATCTGCACGTAGGCGTTCGCGCCCGTCATCATCGTGATCGACGCGAAGCCGACGAGGATCAGCGAGACTCCGAAGAGCTCGTAGGTCGGCATGACGGCGGAGATCACGCAGGCGATCCCGAAGCCGGCGGCCGCGAGCGAGATCAGGCGCATCCGGATGCGCTCGCGTCGGGCTCCGAGCAGCGCACCGGTGAGCGACCCGATCGCGAGCACCGACGACAGAATGCCGAACTCGGCGGCGCCGTGCCCGAACTCGACGCTCGCCATGGTCGCCGTGAACACCGGGAAGTTGAAGCCGAAGGTGCCGACGAGCGACACCATGGCGAGCACCACGACGATGTCCGCTCGGCCCCGCACGTAGCGCAGCCCCTCCCGGAACTGCCCCCGGGCACGCGGCGCCTTCTGGGTGCGCTGCAGCTCATCCGCGCGCAGCTTCCACAGCGCCGTGAGCACTCCGAGGAAGGTGAGCCCGTTGAGCAGGAACACCCAGCCCGCGCCGACGAGGGCGACCAGCAGACCGGCGACGGCCGGCCCGAAGAGCCGTGCGCCGTTGAACGAGGCGGAGTTCAGCGAGACCGCGTTCGGCAGGTCGCGCTTCGACACCAGCTCGCTCACGAACGCCTGACGGGTGGGGTTGTCGATCGCGGTGACGACGCCGAGCAGCAGCGCGAAGACGTAGACCATCCAGAGCTGCACGAGCCCGATGACCGTGATGACGCCGAGGGCGAGCCCGAGCACGCCTTGCGCGATCTGGGTCGCGGCGAGCAGCTTGCGGCCCGAGACGCGATCCACGAGCACTCCGGCGAACGGGCTGATCACCAGCAGCGGGCCGAACTGCAGAGCCATCGTCACGCCGACGGCGACCGCATCCTGATCGGTCAGCTCGGTGAGCACGATCCAGTCCTGCGCGGTGCGCTGCATCCAGGCGCCGATGTTGCTGACGAGGGCGCCGAAGAACCAGAGCCGGTAGTTGAAGACCCCGAGGGAGCGGAACGTGGACCTCACTTGTCGGCGAGCTCCTTGAGGATCGGCTCCGCCTGCTCGAGCAGCCGCCGCTGCTCTCCGGTGAGGGTGGCGACCCGGCGGGCGAACCACTCGTCCCGCTTGCGCCGGGTGGCGGCGACCATCGCCAGCCCCTCCTCGGTGATCGCGATCACGACTCGGCGCCGATCGTCGACGGACTCGGTGCGGCTGACGTAGCCCGTCTCGACGAGCGCGTTGACGGTGCGGTTCATCGAGGGCGGTGTCACGCGCTCCGCCTCTGCGAGCTCCTTGAGGCCTTTGGCACCCTCGGTCTTGAGCGTGGAGAGCACCGCCATCTGGGTGTCGCTCATCGAGTCGTCCGCACGCTCGGCGCGGATGCGTCGCGCGAGTCGCAGCACGGTGAGACGCAGCTGGGTGTCGCGAGAAGGCATGTCATTAGTCTAGCTAACGATAGGCGGATGCGCTGGGCGGTACCCTGAGGCGAGGAGGTGCCGATGGAGGCAGCGGGCCGGCGCGAGGAGTCGTTCATCGACGAGCACGGTGTGCGCGTGCACTGGTACGGCTGGGCGCCCGAGAAGCCGCGCGGAGTGCTGCAGCTCGCCCACGGGCTGGGGGAGTACGCGCTGCGCTGGGAGCGGTTCGCCCTCGACCTCGTCGAGGCCGGCTGGGCGGTCTACGCCGACGACCATCGCGGCCACGGCCGCACCGGACTCGAGCAGCATGGCGGCGACTACGCGAAGCTGGGGCGCCTCGGGCCGGGTGGCCTGCGGGCGACGATGGAGGACATCCGTCAGCTGACCTCGATCGCTCGCGCGGAGCATCCGTCGCTGCCTCTCGTGCTGATGGGGCACTCGTGGGGCTCGCTCATGGTGCAGTCGATCGTCGACCGGCACTCGCGCGACTACGACGGCGTCGTGCTGTCGGGCACGGCATATCGCACGCTCACCCGCATGAACTCGGGTCAACTGAACCGCCGGCACCGGCACCTCGGCACGACGGGCAACGAGTGGCTGAGCCGCGACCCGGCGGTCGCCGCGGCGTTCGTCGACGACCCGTTCACGTTCTACGCCGACGCGCGCAAGCTGTTCGGCCTGGTCGACGGCATGCGGCTGCTCGGGCGGCCTGCGCGCGGGCTCGCCGACGTGCCGCTGCTCATCCTCATCGGCGAGGAGGACAGCCTCGGCGGACCACGCAGCGTCGAGCTGCTCGCCCGCGCCTACACCCGGCGGTCGGGCCTCGCGGATGTGCGGGTGAAGGTCTACGACGAGGCTCGTCACGAGATCTTCAACGAGACCAATCGCGACGAGGTCGTCGCCGACCTGGTGGCGTGGCTCGAGGAGCGGGTGCGCGACTGAGCGCTTGACACCCGGACCGGTCACGGGTGAGAGTTGTCGAACGAGCGCTCGTGGGAGCGCTCTCACGGACTGGCGGAGCAGCCAGGACCGATGATCGACGACGATCAGGAGAAGACATGACTCGACCCTCGACGACGAGAAGGGTCGCAGCGGCGCTCGCCGCGATCCCCCTCTCGCTGACCGGAGCCCTCGCGCTCGCGTCGCCGGCCGCGGCCGCGAACGACGTGCTCGGGCCGGACACCCAGCTCTTCGTGAACCCGCAGAGCACGACCCTGCAGGCGGCCACCGAGCTGGAGGGCCAGGCCCGCGCCGACGCGCAGCTGCTCGGCAGCTTCCCCTCGGCGGACTGGTTCACCAAGGGCACCCCGGCCGAAGTGCAGGCGGCCGTCGACGAGGTCGTGAGCGCGGCATCCGCCCTCGGCCAGACGCCGGTGCTCGTGGCCTACAACCTCCCGTACCGGGACTGCGCGCAGTACTCGGCGGGCGGCGCGGCCGACACCGCGGAGTACACCGCATGGATCGACGCCTTCGCCGCCGGCATCGGCGACCGGGAGGCGGCGATCATCCTCGAGCCGGACGGCCTCGGGATCATCCCCTGGTACACGGACATCAACGGCAACGCCGAGTGGTGCCAGCCCGAGGAGCTCGACCCCGCCGCCGCGGCCGACGACCGTTTCGTGCAGCTGAACCACGCCGTCGACGCGCTCACCGCTCTGCCCAACACCGCCGTCTATCTCGACGGCACCCACAGCGGCTGGCTCGGGGTCGGCGACGCCAGCACCCGCCTCATCCGCGCCGGCGTCGAGCGCGCCGACGGCTTCTTCCTCAACGCGTCGAACTACGTGGAGACCGAGCGCCTGCAGAAGTACGGCACCTGGGTGAGCGACTGCATCCACCTCTCGGTCGAGACCTGGTGGGAGCCCGGCTGGTGCGGCAGCCAGTACTATCCGGCGAACCCCGATGACTTCTCCACCTGGGAGCTGACGGATGCCGCCTACGACGACGCGTACGCCCAGACCGGTCTCGAGAGGGACCCGGCGAATCAGGCGCACTTCGTGATCGACACGAGCCGCAACGGCCAGGGTCCGTGGACGGCGCCCGCTGGGAAGTACACCGACCCCGAAGTCTGGTGCAACCCGCCGGACCGCGGGCTGGGCCTGCGCCCCACCGCCGACACCGGCGAGGAGCTGATCGACGCCTACCTGTGGATCAAGGTGCCCGGCGAGTCCGACGGACAGTGCTACCGCGGCACGGAAGGTCCGCTCGACCCCGAGCGCGGCATGATCGACCCGCCCGCGGGGCAGTGGTTCCCGGAGCAGGCGCGCGAGCTCATCGAGCTCGCGAACCCGCCGGTGCAGGCGCAGCAGTGCCACATCGACTACCGGGTGCACGGCAACGGGAACGGCGGCTTCACCACAAAGATCGCGATCCGCAACATCGGCACCGCGCCGATCGACGGCTGGCAGCTTCGCTGGACCTTCGCCGGCGACGAGACGATCGAGCGCCTGCAGAACGGCGACTTCACGCAGAGCGGTCAGGTCGCGACGGTCGACAACGTGCACCACAACGGGGACATCCGACCGGGCAAGAAGATCACGCTCGGCTTCACCGGTGCCACAACCGCGCCGACGAGCGAGCCGCTGCTGTTCACCCTGAACGGAGCGCCCTGCACCTCGTCGTGACAAGACCGCCGGGAGCGCGGGCCCTCCTTCCCGCGCTCCCGGCGCATCCCCTAGGGTGACCGGCATGGGGCTCGTGTTCGAGACGCGCGCATCCGACTCTCCGTGGATCTCCACGGTGTGGACGAGCCGCAGCGACGAGGTGTCGCAGATGACCTCGGTCGCCTCGGAGACCTGGGGGCTCGTCTTCTGGCGGCAGGGCGACGCGGCGCACGCGGCGGTCGTCGGCCCCGAGAGCGGCACGAGCGCCGCTGCCGTCCCCGAAGGGGCGGAGTTCCTCGGCATCCAGTTCGCCGTCGGCACGTCCCTGCGGGCGACCCCCACTTCGGCGCTCGTCGACGCGGGACTCGAGCTGCCCGACACGACCGCGCGCCGGTTCTGGCTGCAGGGCGACCGGCTCGAGGTGCCGGGGATGGACGACGCAGAGGCGCTGGTCGATCGACTCGTGCGCCGCGAGCTCATCGGACGCGACCCGGTCGTGGCGACGATCCTCAGCGGCCGAGAGACGCCCGGGTCAGACCGCACCGCTGAACGGAGGTTCCGTGCCGCGACCGGGTTCACCCGAGGCGCCGTGCAGCGGATCGCCCGGGCCAGGGAGGCGGCTGGCCGCCTGCTCGCCGGCGACGAGGTGGCGGATGTCGTGGTCGCCCTCGGCTACTACGACGAGCCGCACCTCGCGCGGGCGCTGCGGCGCTACGTCGGTCGCACCGCCGGTCAGCTCCGCAACGGAACCGGCGGTGCGCTCGCGCTCTCGGCTCAGCGCACGACGTCGTAGACCAGCTTCACGACGCTGTTCGGGTACGACGCCGATTCGCGCAGCGACAGCCTGCGTGCACCGTCGCCGAACAGGGTCTTGCCCGACCCGAGCAGCTCGGGGAACACCAGCAGGTTGTAGCGGTCGATGAGGTCGGCCTCCGCGAGCCGGCGCGCCAGCTCGGGGCTGCCGTGGATGAAAATCGCCCCACCCTCGGTCTGCTTGAGCGCCGCCACGTCCTCGGTCGTCCGGAGGATCCGGAGCTCCCCCCAGCCGTCGACGAGGGCGTCCTCGCCGAGCGTTCCCGACACGATGTACTTCGGAAGGTCCTTGTAGTCCGCGTGGTCCTCGGAGGTCGGCCAGAAGGGCGCGAACGCCTCGTAGCTGCGGCGCCCGAACATGAGGGCTGTCGTCTCCTCCAGCTCCTCGGCCTTGAGCGAGAACGACTCCGGCTCGAACGGCGTCCTCATCACCCAGCCGCCGTCCGGGTGTCCCTCCGCCGTTCCTCCCGGGGAATCGGCGACGCCGTCGAGCGTCAGAAAACCCGTCCAGACCAGTTCACGCGACATGCAGCTGCCTCCATCGAGGAAAGGGGGGCGCCCAGCGCGCCTCCGGATGCCTCCACCGTAGAGAAGGCGCGGCTGCGGCTCTTGGACGGAAACGACACCCGTCTCGTCCGGCGGTCACTCGGGAGCCCTCGATACGCTGGCAGGATGCACGGTGAGTACAAGGTGCCCGGGGGCAAGCTCGTCGTCGTCGACCTCGAGGTCGTCGACGGCAGGATCGCGGAGTTCCGGCTCGCCGGCGACTTCTTCCTCGAACCCGACTCCGCGCTGGAGGCGATCGACCGGGCGGTCAACGGCCTCCCGGCAGAGACGGATGCTCGTAGCATCGCGTCGACGATCACCCAGGCGCTGCCCGAGGGCACCACGATGCTCGGCTTCAGTGCAGAGGCGGTGGCCACCACCATCCGTCGCGCGCTGCAGAAGGCGACGAGCTGGCGCGACTACGACTGGCAGCTCATCCACGGCGATGCCTACTCGCCGCAGCTGCAGATCGCGCTCGATCAGGTGCTCGCCGAGGAGGTGGGCGACGGGAGGCGCAAGCCGACCCTGCGCATCTGGGAGTGGAACAGCCCCGCCGTCGTGATCGGCAGCTTCCAGTCGGTCAAGAACGAGGTCGACCCCGCGAATGCGGAGAAGTACGGCGTGCCCGTCGTGCGACGCATCAGCGGTGGCGGAGCCATGTTCATGGAGGCGGGCAACGTCATCACCTACTCCCTCTACGCGCCGCTCGACCTGGTGCAGGGGATGAGCTTCGCCGACTCCTACGCGTTCTTCGACGAGTGGGTCATCACGGCGCTCAAGAGCGTCGGCATCGACGCGTTCTACCAGCCGCTCAACGACATCACGAGCGCGAAGGGCAAGATCGGCGGCGCAGCCCAGAAGCGGCTGGGCAACGGCGCCGTGCTGCATCACGTGACGATGAGCTACGACATCGATGGTGACAAGATGGCCGAGGTGCTGCGCATCGGCAAGGAGAAGCTGAGCGACAAGGGCATCCGCAGCGCCGCGAAGCGAGTCGACCCGCTGCGCAGCCAGACGGGGCTCAGCCGCGCCGAGATCATCGAGCGGATGATCGCGACCTTCCGCGGGCTCTACGGCCTCGCCCCGAGCGAGGTCACCCCCGACGAGCTCGCCAGGGCCCAAGCGCTCGTCGCCGAGAAGTTCGGCACCGACGAGTGGCTCTACCGCGTGCCGTGACCGGATCGATATCTAGCGGGCCGGATCGTTTCCCTTCCGTTCATAGAAAGCGACGTACCCTTACCTCATGAACGGCTGGATCCTCGTGGCACTCATCGCGGCAGCCGTTCTCGCCATCTGGGCGGCTCAGCGATTCGGCTGGATCGACCTCTCGAACAAGAGCACGCGCAGCGGCTCCTCGGGCGTCATGACGATCGGCGACGAGGTCTTCGCGCCGACCCGTCACGAGGCGCAGATCGAGATGGACCGGCAGACCTCGATGCCCGCGCCGGCCCCCGTGCCGGGCGACGGCCCGGGCGAGAACGTCTACGACGGCCGCGTGAGAATCGACCTCTCCAGCCGCCGCTGACCCTCAGCGCTGCTCGAGCTCCTGGTACTCGGGGTGCTCGTTGATCCAGGAGTCCATGAACGGGCAGATCGGGATCACGCGCAGATCGGTGTTCGACCGCACGGCGTCGAGCGTGCCGCGCACCAGCTGCTCGCCCAGCCCCTCGCCCCTGTGCTCCTTGTCGACGACCGTGTGCGTGAAGCGGATCGAGTCGGCGCCGAGCTCGTACTCGGCATAGCCGCAGCGCACCCCATCCACCAGCAGGACGTAGCGGCTCTCAGCGGGGACGTCGACGATCTCGGTGGTGGCCATACCTCAGAGTAGGCAGATCAGCTGCTGTCGCGCACG
Organism: Microbacteriaceae bacterium; assembly: GCA_031177985.1. Taxonomy (GTDB): domain Bacteria; phylum Actinomycetota; class Actinomycetes; order Actinomycetales; family Microbacteriaceae; genus JAPSJW01. The sequence continues at coordinate 587,242 of JAPSJW010000001.1, forward strand.
ACGAGCTGGGTGGGCAGCACCGTCAGGCGCTCCACCTCCTCGCCGTCGATGAGCCGCACCAGCAGCTCGGCCATCGTCGTGCCCTGCACCACGGGCGGCTGCTCGATCGTCGTGATCGCCGGCACCGACGAGGTGGCGAAGTAGTCGTTGTCGAAGCCGACGAGTGCGATGTCGTCCGGCACGCGGAGTCCGCGCTCGCGCAGCACCGTCAGCGCGCCCGACGCCATCTGGTCGCTCGCGGCGAAGACCGCGTCGAAGGTCTCGCGCCGTCCGAGCAGCCGGCGCATCGCCTCCGCGCCTCCGATCGGAGTGAAGTCGCCGTCCTCGACCGGTCCGGGTTCGAGGCCCGCCCGCTCGAGCACAGTCCGCCAGCCCGCCATGCGGTCCTGGGCGGGAGCCATGTCCTGCCGGCCGCTGATGTGGGCGATCCGGGTGCGGCCGCGGTCGACGAGGTGCTGCACGGCCACCTCGGCGGCGGCCTCGTTGTCGACGTCGACCACGTAGATGTCGTCGACGTTCTCGGGCGCGGCCGCCGGCCGTCCGCCGAACACGATCGGCATGGTCCTCGCGAGTTCGACGTAGGAGGTGTCGTCGCTGTGATGCGACAGGATCAGCGCCCCGTCGACGTTACCGCCGCGCAGATATCGCCGGGTCTTCTCGTGGTCGGTCTCCGAGGCGATGACGAGCGAGAGCGTGTAGTCGGTCTGGGCGAGGCGGAACGCGACGCCCTGGATGACGGAGGCGAAGAACGGGTCGGAGAAGAAGCGCGCAGTGTTCTCGGGGATCACCAGCGCGATCGTCTGCGTGCGGCGGCTCGCGAGCATCCGCGCCGCCCGGTTGGGAACGTAGCCGAGCTCGGCGATGGCCTGATTGACCGCCTGCACGACCTCGGGCGCCACCTTCGGGGAGGAGTTGACGACGCGCGAGACGGTCGAGCGCGACACCCCGGCCAACGCGGCCACCTTCTCGAGGGTGGGCGCCCCGCCCGCGCTGATCGTCATGTCGCGGATTCTACGCCGCGGTGGCGCGGGTGCCGGCGATGATGCCGGCGTACTCGAGTCCGCTGTCCTTGATGGTGCGCTGCTGCGTCTGGTAGTCGACGCGCACGATGCCGAAGCGCTTCTCGTAGCCCCAGGCCCACTCGAAGTTGTCGAGCAGCGACCAGACGAAGTAGCCCCGCACATCCGCCCCCTCGTCGATCGCCGAGGCGACCGCGCCGATGTGGGCGCGGATGTAGTCGGTGCGCTCGACGTCGTGCACGGAGCCGTCGTCGGCCACGACGTCGTCGTAGGCGGCACCGTTCTCCGTCACGTAGAGCGGGGGCAGGTTGTCGTACTCCTGGCCGAGCCGCACGAGCAGCACGCGGAGGCCGTCGGGATTGACCTCCCAGTCCATCGCGGTGCGCGGGAGGTCGCGGCTCGGGAAGGTGAGGTGCTCGCTGCCGACGAAGGGCGAGCGGCCCGGCTTCTCGGTGGGGCGGAGGCCCGGCGGGGTGCCGGGGGCGAGCGGATGTCCGCTGACGTTGTCGTCGTGGTAGTGGTTCACCCCGAGGAAGTCGATCGGCTGGGCGATGCGCTGCAGGTCGCCGTCGTGCACGAGGGCGCCGAAGTCGTGCTCGCGCACGTCCTCGAGGAAGTCCTCGGGGTAGGCGCCGAGCAGCAGCGGCTCGAGGAACGCGCGGTTCCAGATCGCGTCGAGCCGGCGCGCTGCCTCGAGGTCGACCTGGTCGCTCGGGTCGTTGGGAATGGCGTTCGTCAGGTTGAGCGTGATGCCCAGGTTCTGAGCGCCGCGCTCGCGCAGCGCCGACACCGCCATGCCGTGCGCGAGGTGCTGGTGGTGCAGCGCCGCGAGGGCCGCACGCGGCTCGGTGCGTCCCGGCGCGTGCTCACCACCCGCGTAGCCGATCAGCGACGAGCAGAGCGGCTCGTTGAACGTCGTCCAGTGCTGCACGCGGTCGCCGAGGCGGTCGTAGACGGCGTTCGCGTAGTCGACGAAGCGGAAGGCGGTGTCGCGGTTCGCCCATCCGTCGTTCTCCTCCAGGGCCTGCGGCAGGTCCCAGTGGTAGAGGGTGAGCCAGGGAAGGATGCCCGCATCGAGCAGCTCGTCGACGAGCCGGGAGTAGAAGTCGAGGCCCTTCTCGTTGACGAAGCGGTCGCCGGGCTTCACCCGCGCCCAGCTCGTCGAGAACCGGTAGGAGTCGAGACCGAGGCGCTTCATGAGCGCGACGTCCTCGGGCATCCGGTGGTAGTGGTCGACCGCGACGTCGGGAGTGTCGCCGCCGGCGACGGCGAGAGGCACCCTGGCGTAGTGATCCCAGATCGACGCCTCCTTACCGTCCTCGAAGGCGGCGCCCTCGATCTGTGCGGCGGCGGTCGCCGAGCCCCAGAGGAACCCGGGCGGGAAGGTGAAGGTGCTCAACCCTTGACAGCTCCTTGCATGATGCCGGAGATCAGCTGACGGCCGGCGACGATGAACAGGATGAGAAGCGGGATAGTGGAAAGTATCGCTCCCGCGAGCACGATCGAGTAATCGACGTAGTACCCGGACTGAAGCTGACCGAGGGCGGTCTGCAGGGTGGGATTGGTCGGGTCGAGCACGATGAGCGGCCACAGGTAGTCGGTCCACGCCATCATGAACGTGAAGAGGGCGAGGATCGCCATCGCGGGCCGGGCGGCGGGGATCGCGACGTTGATGAACGTGCGGATCTGGTTCGCTCCGTCGACGCGCGCAGCCTCGATGAGCTCGTCGGGGATGACGTCGACGAGGTACTGGCGCATGAAGAAGACGCCGAACGCCGTGACGAGGGTCGGCACGATGACCGCCCCGAGCTCGCCCGTCCAGCCGAGTTCGCGCATGACGATGAACAGCGGGATGATGCCGAGCTGCGTCGGGATGGCCATCGTCGCGATGACGAAGATCATCAGTCCGTCCCGCCCGCGGAAGCGCAGCTTGGCGAACGCGTAGCCGGCCAGCGTCGAGAAGGTGACGACGCTCACCGTGATGATGCTCGAGACGATGAGGCTGTTGCCGAGCGCCTGCCAGAACGGGATCGCGCCGAGCACCTGCGAGGCGTTCGCGAAGAAGTTGCCGCCCGGAATGAGCGGGAACGTCTCGGCGCGGGTCGCGTTCGTGCCGCTGCCGACGACGAACGACCACCAGAGCGGGTAGGCGCTGCCGAGCAGCACCGCGAGCAGGATGCCGTAGGAGAGGAAGCCGGGCTTGCTGCCGATGCCGGCGTTGCCGGCGTCGCCGCCCTTCCGCTTCGCGGGCCGCAGGGGGAACGCTCGGGCGTCGGTGATGCCGGTCACTTGCCGACCTCCTTGGTGGCGAGGCGCTTCGCGGTGCGCTTCTTGATCACGCGGCCTTCCGCGGTCGCGATGCGCTTGGAGATGAAGAAGTTGATGAGCCCGATGCCGACGATCAGCAGGAACAGCAGCCACGCGATCGCGGCCGCCTCGCCGAAGTTCTGGCGGAAGAACGCCATCTCCCACAGGTAGAGCACGGTCGTCTGGAACTGCCGGTCGTATCCGCCGATGCCGCCGGCGCTCGAGACGTCGAACAGCTTCGGCTCGGCGAAGATCTGCAGCCCGCCGATCGTCGCCGTGATGATGACGAAGATCAGGGTGGGGCGGATGCTGGGGATCGTGATCGAGAAGAAGCGGCGAGCGGTGCCGGCGCCGTCGATCGCGGCGGACTCGTGCAGGTCGCGAGGCACCGCCTGCATGGCGGCCAGCAGGATGAGCGCGTTGTAGCCCGTCCAGCGCCAGTTGACCATGGTCGCGATCGCGATGTGCGAGGCCAGCGTGTCGTGCTTCCACTGGATGGGCTCGATGCCGAGCAGCCCGACCAGGTTGTTCGCGAGGCCGTCCGCCTCGTTGAACATGCTCGAGAAGATGAGGGCGACGGCGACCGGCGTGACGACGTACGGCAGCAGCACGCTCATGCGCCAGAAGGTGCGGGCCTTGAGCGCCTGGTCGAGCACCGCGGCGATGACGAGCGCCATCGCGATCTGCGGAACCGTCGAGAGCAGGAAGATGCTCAGGGTGTTGAAGATCGAGTTCCAGAAGAACCGGTCCTGCAGCACGTTGGCGAAGTTCTCGAGTCCGACGAACTCGCCCTGGCCCTGCAGCAGCTCCCACTCGTGCACCGACACGACGAGCGTGTAGACGAGGGGGAACAGGCCGGTGAGGCCGAAGAGGACGAAGAACGGAGAGATGTAGGCGTACGGCGACGCCTTCACATCGAAGCGGCCGAGCCGCTGGCGCCAGGTCAGCCGCTCCCGGGTCGCGGGCCGCTTCGGTGCGGGGACCGCCAGGTCGGGCCTGTCGAGGGTGGAGGTCATGGGAACGCTTTCCTGAAGTCAGACCTGGTGGAGGTGGGGACACGCCGCGCCTGGGACAAGACGCGCGCGGCGAGCGCGGCGTGTCGGCCCCGGCGCGGCGTGTCACCGGGAGGAGAGGGGATGCGGGCCACGGCGGTTCGGGTTCCGCCGCGGCCCGCACGGGATTACTCGACCTCGAGCTCTACGAGCAGGTCGAGGGCCTCCTGCCAGGCGGTGTCACCGTCGGCCTCGCCGCGGTCGAGTGCCTGCAGGGCCGGTCCGAAGACGTTCTCCTGGATGATCGAGTCGTCCGGTCCCTTGTACTGGGCGACGACTCCCTCGGCGCGCGAGGCGAGGATCTGGCCGGTCGGGGCGTCGTTGAAGACCTCGTTGGGCGTCGGGTTCGCCGCGAGCTCCTCCTGGGCCTCGAGGGTGCTCGGGAAGTTGCCGGCCGCTGCCGACTGCTTCACCTGCTGCTCGGGCTGGGTCAGCCAGTCGGCGAGAGCCGCGGCCTCCTCAGGGTGCTCGCTGCTCGTCGGGATCGAGAGGAATGCGCCGCCCCAGTTCGCTGCGCCGCCGGGGAAAACGTCGGCGAAGTCCCACCCGGTGTCGGGTCCGCCGCCGCCGGCCTCGAGCTGGCCCTGCACGACGCCGAGCATCCAGCCGGGGCACACGAAGGTCGCGAAGGTGCCGTCGACGAACGACTTGCCGCCGTTCCAGTCCCAGGCCGTCTGAGCGGCCGACTGGCCATTGGTGGTCGCCTCCGCGAGCTGGTCGAAGCGCTCGCGCAGCTCGGCGTTGCCGTCGACGTTCAGCTCGCCGTCGGAGGTGTAGTAGCCCTCCTCGAGCTGGTTGACCATGGCGTTCCAGACGAAGCCGGAGTGGTCGTACCAGGCCTTGCCGGTCGCATCCGTGTACTGCTGGCCCAGCTCGAAGTAGCGCTCCCAGGTCGCGTCCTCGCCGCCGAACAGCTCGGCGACCTCGTCGCGGTCGGTGGGCAGGCCGGCCGCCTCGAAGGCGGCTCCGTTGTAGCAGAGGCCCTCGGGGCCGATGTCGGTGCCGTAACCGATGACGCGGCCCTCGGGATCGGTGGCCTGCTCGTACTTCCAGTCCACCCAATCGCCGGCGCGCTCTTCGATGCCGTGCTCGGTGAGGTCGACGAACTGGTCGCTGACCTCCATGATCGCGCCGAGCCAGCCCTCCTCGATCGCGACGATGTCCGAGACGCCCGAGCCTGCGCCGAGCTTGGTGAACAGGTCGGTGCGGGCGTTGCCGCCGGTGTCGATGTTGTTGGCGACGATGTCGATGTTCGGGTTCGCCTCCTCGTACTCGGTGTAGAGGTCCTCGTAGCCGAAGGTGCCGAACGTGGTGATCGTCAGTTCGATCGTCTCGCCGTCTCCGCCGCCGCTGTTCGAGCTGCAGCCGGTGGCGACGAGGGAGATGGCGGCTGCGCCGGCGAGGGCCGCAGCGGCTGTGGTGCGTCGTGAGAGCTTCACGGTCACTCCTTTGTGCGTGTGGGTGGGGATGCCGTGACTCGCTCACTGTGGTGGTGAGAGCGCTCCCACGGATTGCGGCGACACTATGCGGCGCATCGCCCGGTTGTCAAGAGAGCGCTCCCACGGCGGCTGACTCAGAAGCTTCTTGGCGTGTCGCGGAGGCCGGAGTTACGCTCCTACTCTCGAACACACGTTCGAACCGACCGGAGCGGAGAAAGCCATGATCGCCTTAGCCTCGCGCAACCTCGTCGCCCTCTGGTTCGTCGACGACCGTCCGGTGCGGATGGTGTGGCGCGGCGTGCGCTATCGGGTCACCGATGTGCCGACCCGCCTGACCGAGGACGTGTTCCATCCCGCGCTCACGCACCCGGCGGAGCGTTTCGTCGGCTGGCGATTCCAGGGCACCTCGAGCGACGGCGTGACCCGGGTCTTCGATGTCCGGAAGGTCGGCGACGACTGGGAGCTGCTGCACGACTTCGAGTGAGCGACTGTCGAAGATCTGTTCGGCCCGCGTCGGGGTCAGTCGCCCTTCACGTTCACGAGCTGACGGAGCACATGACGCACGCGGACGAGGTCGGCGGCGTCGGCCATGACCTGGTCGATGTCCTTGTACGCGGCAGGGATCTCGTCGAGGAACGCCTCTGTGTCGCGGAACTCGATGCCCGACATCGCCTGCCGCAGCTGCTGCCGGGTGAACTGCTTCTGCGCACTCGAGCGCGAGAACATCCGCCCCGCTCCGTGCGGTGAGGAGTGCAGGGCGAGCTCATTGCCGAGGCCCTCCACCACGTACGACGCCGTGCCCATCGAGCCGGGGATGAGGCCCGGCTGCCCCGCCCGAGCCGAGATCGCACCCTTGCGCGACAGCCACACCTCCTCGCCGAAGTGCGACTCCTTCTGGGTGAAGTTGTGGTGGCAGTTGATGCGCTCGAGCTCGGTCACGTCCTCGCCCATCCACCGCGACGTCTCGCGCACGAGCCGGTCCATCATCTCCTCGCGGTTCAGCAGGGCGAAGTGCTGCGCCCACTGCAGTTCCGCGATGTAGCGGTCGAACTCGGGAGTGCCTTCGCTGAGGTAGGCGAGTTCCCGGTCCGGGAGCTGCACCTCCTGCGCCTCCATCCGGCGCTGTGCGACGCGGATGTGGTGGGTGGCGATCCGGTTGCCGATGCCGCGGCTGCCGGAGTGCAGGAAGAGCCAGACCGCATCCGTCTCGTCGACGCTGACCTCGATGAAGTGATTGCCGCTGCCGAGGGTGCCGAGCTGCAGCGCCCAGTCCTTCCCGTAGTCGGCCGGGTCGAAGCCTGCGGCCTTCGCTCTGGCGCGCAGCTCGGCGACGCGCGGCTCCGCGGTCTCGGCGACCCTGCGGTTGCGGGCGCCGGCGGAGAGCGGGATGGCGCGCTCGATGGCGACCCGCAGCTCCGAGAGCGGGCGCTTCGCCTTCCTGCGCTCGACCTGCTCGCGACTGAACCCTGTGCGCACGGCGATCATGCCGCATCCGATGTCGACCCCGACGGCGGCGGGCATCACGGCGCCCAGGGTGGGGATGACGGAGCCGACCGTCGCGCCGAGCCCGAGGTGAGCGTCGGGCATGAGGGCGACATGCGGGTGGATGAACGGCATCGTGGAGGTCAGGCGGGCCTGCGCCTCGGTCTTCTCCTCGAGGATGCTCGCCGAGCTCAGCAGCCGATCGGTGATCCGTTCCATGGTCCTACCGATTCTGCGCTCGCGCATCCGTCGCCGCACCGCGCCCCCGAGGGGGTTGCGCCCCGACGAGATAGCAAAAACCGCACTTCCCGGCCGCGGGTGATGCGGTTTTTGCTACTTCGTGAGGGTCGGGGCCGGCTAACGGTCGCGAGCGGCCGGGCCGGGGTCGATCGTGGGGGCCGCCGCATCCGCTGCCTGCTGCGCGAGAAGGGTCGGGTCGTCGTCGGGCACGGCCGGGCCGACCTGGTCGGCGGCGTGGCGCTCCTGCAGGGCCGACTTCTCGCGCAGCTGCGGCGTCTTGAGGAAGAAGCTCAGCACGACGGCCACGAGCACGACGAGGAAGCTGACCCAGAACACCGTGACGGTCGCCGTGGCGAAGCCGTCGAGGAAGGGGGCGGCGAGCCGCGGATCCGCGGTGGTGAGGAACGAGGTGTCGCCGTTCAGTGCCGAGCCGATGTCGCCCGAGTCGCCACCCTGCAGCAGCTCGAGCAGCCGCGTGTTGCCTGGATCGGCGAGCACTGCTGGGTCCTGAGTGGCGGCGGCGAGGTCGCGCTGGTGCTGCGGCTCCTCGAAGGCGGCCTTCAGGGTGTCGGGGATGCGTGAGAACAGCACCGAGAAGAGCACAGCCGTGCCGAGTGTGCCGCCGATCTGACGGAAGAACGTCGACGCCGACGTCGCGACGCCGATGTGGCGCGCGTCCGCCGCGTTCTGGCTCGCGATCGTGAGCGTCTGCATCAGCTGGCCGAGGCCGAGGCCGACGAGCAGCATGCCGCCCATGAGGAACCAGGCCGGTCTGTCGTAGCTCGCCCAGGTCAGGTAGTAGAAACCGGCGGCGAGCATGATCGTGCCGAGGATCGGGAAGATCCGGTACCGTCCGGTGCGCGCGATGAACTGGCCGCTCGCGATCGAGGCGATCATGAGCCCCACGATCAGCGGCAGCATGAGGAAACCCGACTCCATCGGGGTCGCGCCGTTCACGAGCTGCAGGTAGAGCGGGATCGTCATGAGCGCGCCGAACATGCCGAACCCGACCAGCACGCCCAGGACCGTGGCCATCGAGAAGGTCTGGGAGCGGAACAGCGTCAGCGGGATGAGCGCGTCGTCGCCGAGCGCCCGCTCGACGACGATGAACAGCACTACGCCGACGACGGAGAGCACGTAGCAGATCCAGGCCTCGAGCGAGCCCCAGCCCCAGTCCCGCCCGAACTCGGCGACCAGGATGAGCGGGACGACGGCGAGCACGACCGCAGCGGCGCCGAACCAGTCGATCCGCACGTCGCGGCGGGTGTGCGGGATGTGCAGGAAGCGCAGCACGATCGCGAGGGCGACGATGCCGATCGGCAGGTTCACGAAGAACACCCAGCGCCATCCGGTGATGCCGAGGATGGCGTCGGCGCCGGCGAAGAGCCCGCCGACGATCGGTCCCGCGACGCTCGAGACGCCGAACACCGCGAGGAAGTAGCCCTGGTACTTCGCCCGCTCGCGCGGCGCGAGGATGTCGCCCATGATCGTCAGCGGCATGGCCATGAGCCCGCCGGCCCCGAGGCCCTGCACCGCGCGATAGGCGGCGAGCTCGAGCATCGACGACGCGAGGCCGCACAGCAGCGATCCGCCGAGGAAGATCACGATCGCGATGAGGAAGAGCGGCCGGCGGCCGAAGATGTCGCTGAGCTTGCCGTAGATCGGTGTGGCGACGGTCGAGACGATGAGGAACGTGGTCGTCACCCAGGCCTGCTGGCTCAAGCCGTCGAGGTCGTCGGCGATGGTCTTCATCGCGGTGCCGACCACGGTCTGGTTGAGCGACGACAGGAACATGCCCGCCATGAGGCCGAAGATCACGTAGAGGATCTGCCGGTGCGACATGACGCCGCCGGCTTCGGCAATCGCTCGCGCCTGCTGGGCGCCGCGGGACTCGGGGCGAGACATGGAACTCCTGTTAACCGACGATGCCACCGTCAGTGCTGCGCCGACAGTGGCATAAAGATTGCGTGCTGTGCAAAGTTACACCCAAGGCAAGACGGTCGCAAGGGTCTGGTTATGATCGCGGGGTGCCGCACCCCCGCCGCTCCGCCGTCCTCGCTGTCGCGCTGACGGCATCCGTCGCCCTCACCGCCTGCGGACCGTCGCGGGAACCGGAGGCGACCGGCACCCCGACCGCACGGGAGACGACCACGCCCAGCCCCGAGCCGACGCCCACTCCCACACCGACCCCCACGCCCACGCCCACGCCGCCGACCTTCGATCTCTCGGCACGGTCGATCGACGATCCGGCGAGCCTGTGGGTGGTCGTCAACAAGCTGCGGCCGCTCAACCCCTCCGACTACGGCGCGACCGACCTCGTCGACGTGCCGATCCCGTACGTCTACGCACCCGTGCTGCGCAAGGAAGCGGCGGATGCGGTGGTCGCCATGTTCGCCGCGTTCACGCAGGAGACCGGACTGCAGATGCAGTCGCAGAGCGCCTACCGCAGCTACTCGAGCCAGGTGAGCGTCTACAACGGATGGGTCGCGCAGCTCGGGCAGGAGGCCGCCGACCTCACGAGCGCGCGGCCAGGCCACAGCGAGCACCAGACCGGGCTCGCGATCGACATCTCGGCGCTGCCTGCCGTGTGCAGCCTCGACCAGTGCTTCGCGGACACGCCGCAGGGACAGTGGCTCGCGGCGAACGCCTGGAGATGGGGCTTCATCCTGCGGTACCCGTCGGACAAGACCCCGGTGACGGGCTACGAGTTCGAGCCGTGGCACTACCGCTACGTCGGTGTCGAGCTCGCGACGGAGATGCACGATCGGGGTGTGACCACCCTCGAGGAGTTCTTCGGGCTCCCTGCTGCTCCGACCTACGCGGGCTGACGCGCCGCGGCCAGCACCCGCTCCATCTCGTCGCGGGTCACCACGACGCCGAACAGCTCGCCTCCGGGCTGAAGCACCCAGGTGTCGGCAAGGGTCCCCGCGTCAACCGGGTCGAACCCGAAGTCCTCGACGATCTCGCTGACGAGCCGCACCGCATCCGGGTCATCGCTCGCCACGGCGAGCGCCTTGCGCTGCGGGTGACCCGCATCGTGCGTGAAGCCCTCGAGCTCGTGGTAGCCCATGTGGTTGATCGTCTTGACCACGGTCGCGCCGGGAATGGCGTCGCGCACCAGCTCGGAGGAGGGCACCGTCGCGTTCTCGAAGGCCTCGAGCGTGCCGTCGATCGGCTGCCAGTAATTCATGGCGTCGATCACGATCTTGCCGCGCAGGGCGTCGAGCGGAACGTTGCCGAGCTTGCCCAGCGGCACGGCGAGCACGACGATGTCGGCGCCGTCGATCGCCTCTCGCGCCGTCACGGCCTCCGCACCGGGAGCCAGCACCTCGGCGATCAGGGCGATCCGCTGTGCGCTTCCAGAGGCAGCGAGAAGCACGCGGTAGTCCGCGACGAGGGCGAGCCGGGCGAGCGTCGTTCCCAGCTTGCCGGCGCCGAGGATGCCGATCGTCCTTACCGGGGTCGGTGCATCCGTTCGCATGAAAACCTCAACGCCCGCAGGTGCTCCTGCATTCCGCAGCGCAACCCCGCTGCGCGACGGGCGCGCCAGGGCCAGGCTGGTCGCATGCCGAGCGAACCCGACGACGACGAGCGCTGGCTCGTTCTCGACGGCCGCCGCTGGCGTCGCACCGACCCGACTCTTCCTCAGGAGCTCGTTGCGCAGCTGCGGTCGCACCTCGGCCGCGGGCGGTCCGCGGTGCGGGTAGCGAAGCGCACGGGCGACGAGGAGGCGCTGAGTGCCGCCCGCCGACGGGTCGGGATCGCCAAGCACGGGCTCGGCGAGCGCGGCCCGCGGTGGTGGGAGTCGGACGAGGCCGACCGGCTCGAGCGAGCCCGGGCCGCCCTGCGAGACCTCGCCGGGCTCGACGGCCCCCTACCGCGGTAGGGGTGCTGCCAGCCTCGCGCGGGATGCCGGGGGCGCCCGCAGGTCCTAGGTTCGAGGCATGGACGCCGTCGGAACCCTTCCCGGACGCCTCGGGTGGTGGTGGATCGGCCTCGGAGTCGCCGCCGTCGCGCTCGCCGCGGTCGGCATCCCGCTGCTCGCCGCCGTGTACGAGGTCATCATCCTGCTCGCCTTCGTCCTGGGGATGGCGCAGGCCGCCGCGCTGCCCCTCGCGCTGCTGAGGCCGCGCCTGGCCGCAGCGCTCGTCGTCGGCTCGACGCTGGTCTTCTCGCTCGTCACAGCGCAGTCGTCGGCCGCCCCCTGGCCGGTTCCCGTCGTGACGCTCATCGTGACGTCGCTGCTCCTGCTGGTGCTCTCGCTCGCCGGCCGATGGCGGCTCGCGGTCGGGACGCTCTGCGCGATGGTCGCGACGGCACTGCTCGCGATGCTGCTCCATCCGCCCGTCGACGGCACGGCCGCGAGCGTCGATGTCGTGCTGCTGTGCGCGCACGGGGTGGTCGTCATCGTCGCGGGGGTGCTCGTGAACCAGCGCGCTGCTCTCCGCACCCAGCTGGTCGCCGCTCAGCGACAGGCCGACGTCGAGGCCGAGCGGCGCATGGTCGTCGAGGAGCGCGCGCGCATCGCCCGCGACCTGCACGACATCGTCGCCCACAGCATGTCGGTCGTGCAGATGCAGGCGCGCTCAGCCCCGTACCGGCTGTCGTCGGTCGACGACGCCACCCGCGCCGAGTTCGAGGCGATCGCCGACACCGCCCGGGCGGCGCTCGGCGAGATGCGGGGGATGCTCGGCGTGCTGCGCGACGAGACGGATGCCGCGGCGACCGCTCCGCAGCCCGGACTCGACCGCATCCCAGAGCTCGTGGAGAGCGCCCGACGGGCGGGTGGGGCGGTCGACCTCCACCTCGCGGTCCCCGACGGGATGCCGCCGACGGTGCAGACGACCGCCTACCGGATCGTGCAGGAGGGCCTCGCCAACGTCGCCCGCCATGCCCCGGGTGCTGCGGCGGTCGTGCGGGTCGCCTTCGAAGGCGGCGTGCTCTCGGTGGAGGTCGTCAACGATGCGCCGATCGGAGTGGCGTCGGCCGACGAGGGCGGGCACGGCTTGATCGGGATGCGGGAGCGCGCCGGCGCGCTCGGCGGAACCCTCGTCCACGGCGCAACCCCCGAGGGTGGTTACCGGGTGCGGGCGGAGCTGCCGGTCGCCGCGGTGGTGGTCGCGTGATCCGCATCCTCGTCGTCGACGACCAGCCGATGATCCGCGCCGGCATCAGCGCGATCCTCGCCGCGCAGCCCGACCTCACGATCGCGGGCGAGGCGGCCGACGGTGTCGAGGCCGTGCGGCTCGCGCGGCGGCTCACTCCCGACGTGGTCCTGATGGACGTGCGCATGCCCGAGAAGAACGGGCTCGACGCCGCCCGCGAGCTGCTCGCGCCCGGGGTCGTCACCGCGCCCAAGGTGATCATGCTGACGACCTTCGACATCGACGACTACGTCTACGACGCCCTGCGCGCCGGGGCGAGCGGCTTCCTGCTCAAGGACGTGCCGCCCGCCGACCTCATCGCCGCAGTCCGCACCGTCGCCTCTGGGGAGGCGCTGCTCGACCCCAGGGTGACGAGGCGTCTCATCGAGAACTTCGTGCAGGCCCAGCCCGCCGCGCCCGCGTCGACCGCTCGCGTCGAGCAGCTCACCGAGCGGGAGCGCGAGGTGTTCCTGCTCATGGCGCGGGGGCTCTCGAACGGCGAGATCTCCGACACCCTCTTCATCGCCGAGCAGACCACGAAGGCGCACGTCAGCCGCATCCTCGCCAAGCTGCAGCTGCGCGACCGCGTGCACGCCGTCGTGCTGGGCTACGAGACCGGACTCGTGCGGCCCGGGTCGAACCCGCTACCGCAGTAGGGAGCGGTTCGCCTCCTCGGGCTCGTGTGCCGGCAGGGACCTCGTTCCTACCGTGCCCCTGTGACCAGCACTCTCGCCCTCCCCGCCCCTCCCGCATCCGTCTCGGGTCGTGACCCGGTCGTCGACCTCGTGCGGTCCGTCGCCCTCGTGATCGTGGTGCTGCTGCACGCGGTCATGGCGGGCGTCTGGATCGACGACGGCGGCATCCGCATCGTCAACGCGTTCGAGGACCACGCCGGATTCGCCGCCGTCACCTGGGTGCTGCAGATCATGCCGCTGTTCTTCATCGCTGGAGGCTTCACCGCCCTCACCCAGTGGCGGCGGATGCGCGCCGCAGGCGGCACGCCCGCCGACTTCGTGCGCTCCCGCGTCGAGCGGCTCGCCCTGCCGGCCGCCGTCGCGGTCGGCTCGGTCGTGCTGGCGCTCGCCGCGCTGACCGTGCTCGGCACACCGGAGGAGCTGGTGCGGGAGATCGGCTACCGGATCGGGCAGCCGCTGTGGTTCCTCGCGGTGTTCCTGCTCGCGTCGTGCCTCGTCCCGTGGCTCGCGGCGCTGCACGAGCGCGCGCCGCGCCTGACGCTCGGAGTGCTCGTCGGTGCGGCGGTCGCGGTGGACCTCGTGCCCCTGCCCGGATTCGGGTTCTTCAATCTCGCCTTCGTCTGGCTGGTCCTGCAGCAGCTGGGGTTCTTCTGGCGCGAGGGCCGCATCCGTGGTCGTCTGTCGGTCGCGCTCGGGGCGTACGCCGGAATCGGGCTGCTGGTCGGCGTCGCGGGCTACCCGCTCGACATGCTCGTCGGCAACAACAACCCGCCGACCGTCGCGCTCATCCTGCTGGGTGTCGCGCACCTGCACCTGCTGGTGCTCGCCGACGGGGTGGTGCGGCGGGCTGCAGTGCGCTTCGCCCGCCCGGTCGGGTGGATCGGCGCGCGGGCGCTCACCGTGTACCTGTGGCACATGCCCGTCGTCGTCGTGCTGGCCGCGGTGACACTCGGGTTCGCCGCCGCGCCGCTGACCGCTTCGTGGTGGGTGAGTCGGCCGGTGTGGCTCGTGGCTGTGCTCGTCGTCACACTCGTCGTGGCGGACCGGCTGCGCGTTCTCGAGCGGGGGCTGCCGTCTCCTGCGCGGCCGGCGTCGTTGGCGCCGGCGCTCGCGGGCGCCGTGCTCGCGACAGGGGGAGTGGTGCTGCTGCTCGTCGGAGGGTTCGCGGGCGAGAGCGGCGTTGTCGCCGCGGCGATGCTTGCTGGGGGCGTGTGGGTCGTGCGGGAGGGGCGGGTCGGGGTTGGGTTCCTCTCGCCACCGGCCCATTCCTCGCTCTAGTCCTCCACAGGCTCGCCCGGCGTCGCCCTATCCACAGTGGAAAGTGCAGGTCAGCGTACGATTAGCAATGTCGGTGGCGGGCGTCACACTGCTTCTATGACGAACCAGGCGGTGCTCGATCTGGAGCGGGAGGTCGACGCGATCGACCCGCGTTCCTGGTCCGCGCTGCCCGACGTCGCACTGGAGCGGGAGGCTCGGTCGCTCGAGCGGCTGGGGCGCCGCATCGACGCTCACCGAGCCGCGATCGCCGCGGAGCTCGCCCGCCGCTCCGACCCCGTCCTCGGCTACGACGGCCTCGCCGCCCGCACCGGGTATCGCACGGCCGAGCGTCACCTCGCGGCGACCGCCGGGATCAGCGTGGGCGAGGCGGGCAGACGCATCCGTGCCGCGTCGCTGCCGCCGGCCCTCGCGGCCGTCGGGGCCGCCCTGTCCCAAGGGCGGATCGGGCTCGAGCAGGCCGACGCGATCGTCCGGCCGCTCTCGACCTCGACGGCTGCGCCCGCCGATCTCGCGCTCGCCGCCGGTCGGCTCGTCGAGGCCGCCGAGGGCATGGATGCGGACGCTCTCGCCCGCGAGGCGCGGGACGCCGGTCGGGCGCTCGAGTGCGTGGACCCCTCAGAGGCGGAGGAGGCGCTGCGCAGGCAGCGGTATCTGCGACTGGGGCGGGCTCGCGGCGGGATGGTTCCGCTGAACGGGCTCCTCGACCCGGAGTCGGCGGTCGTGGTGGTGGGCTTCTTCGACGCGGTGACCTCGCCGAGGCGCGGCGGGCCGCGGTTCGTGGACCCGACCGCGCAGGAGCGCGCGGAGCGTCTCCGGAGCGACGACCGCACCGACGATCAACTGAGGGCGGATGCCCTGGTCGCCCTCATCCGCGGGCGCACTGCAGCGGATGATGCGGCGCTGCCGCCGATGCCCGCGCCGGTGAGGGTGCTCGTTCCGGTGGAGGCGCTGAAGACCTCGGAGGGGACCGCTTCCCTGGAAGGCTCCGAAGAGCCGGTGTCGGCCGTCCCGGCTGGCCCAGGTTCGCGCGGAACCGCGTCCTTCGAGGGTTCGGACGAACCGGTGTCCGCGGCTACCGCGCAGCGGATCCTCTGCGACGCCGGTTACCTCCCCATCGTCTTCACCCCCGACCGACGCGTCGTCGACGTCGGACGCACCCAGCGCACCTTCACCGCTCCCCAGCGCGCAGCGCTGGCTGCGCGCGACCGCGGATGCCGCTTCCCCGGCTGCGACCGGCCACCATCCTGGTGCGAAGCGCACCACATCACCCCGTGGTCGCACGGCGGAAGGACGAGTCTCGGCAACGGAATCCTCCTCTGCCGCCACCACCACCTGCTCGTCCACAACAACCACTGGACCATCCATCAGAAGGGCGGCGCCTACGAGTTCCGGCGGCCGATGAGAACGTGAACCGCGCGCTGAGAGAGGCGCCCGAGTAGCAGCCGCACCTAACCGTTAGGCGCAGGGTGGTGGGTGCAGGCGCGCACAAGTGCCGGTCGCCGGAGCCGTCGAGCGCTAGCCCAGCGGCTGCGCCCCGGTGCCGCTACCCCAGCGCCGAGTCGACGATCGCCTTAGCCTCCGACTGCACCTTCGCCAGGTGCTCCGGACCCTCGAACGACTCCGCGTAGATCTTGTAGACGTCCTCGGTGCCGCTGGGCCGGGCCGCGAACCACGCGTTCTCCGAGACCACCTTCACACCGCCGATCGCAGCCCCGTTGCCGGGAGCCTCCGAGAGACGGGCGGTGATCGGCGACCCCGCCAGCTCCGACGCCCCGATGTCGGCGCCGCTGAGCTTGCCGAGCCGCGCCTTCTGCGCCTTCGACGCCGCGGCATCCACCCGGGCGTACGCGGGGGAGCCGAAGCGATCGGTCAGCTCCGCGTACAGCTCCGACGGGCTCTTGCCGGTCACCGCACGGATCTCCGAGGCCAGCAGCGCGAGCAGGATGCCGTCCTTGTCCGTGGTCCAGACGGTGCCGTCCATCCGCAGGAAGCTCGCCCCCGCGCTCTCCTCGCCGCCGAACGCGACCGAGCCGTCGACGAGCCCTGGCACGAACCACTTGAAGCCGACCGGCACCTCCCACAGCCGGCGACCGAGCGACTCCGCGACCCGGTCGACCATGCTGCTCGAGACGAGCGTCTTGCCGATCGCCGCATCCTCCCGCCAGTCCGGACGGTGCGTGTACAGGTACTGGATCGCGACCGCGAGGTAGTGATTCGGGTTCATCAGCCCGCCGTCCGGCGTCACGATGCCGTGCCGGTCGGCGTCCGCATCGTTGCCGGTGACGATGTCGTACTGGTCGCGGTAGGCGAGCACCGACGCCATCGCGTTCGGCGACGACGGGTCCATGCGGATCTTGCCGTCCCAGTCGAGGGTCATGAACCGCCAGGTCGGGTCGACCCGCTCGTTCACGACCGTGAGGTCCAGCTCGTAGCGCGACGCGATCAGCTGCCAATACGAGACGGATGCTCCGCCGAGCGGGTCGGCGCCGATCCGCACCCCGGCCTCCTTGATCGCCTTCACGTCGATGACCGAGGCGAGGTCGGCGACGTAGTGCTCACGGAAGTCGTAGCCGTCGACACCGCTCGGCTCCGAACGGCGCACCTCCTTGTTGCCGTTCGCCAGGTACTCGTTGGCGCGCTTCGCGATCCAGCTCGTCACATCCGTGTCTGCGGGGCCGCCGTGCGGCGGGTTGTACTTGAACCCGCCGTCGCGGGGAGGGTTGTGCGACGGGGTGACGACGATGCCGTCGGCCTGCTTGGTGTGCGCCGGGTCGTTGTTGTGCCGGAGGATCGCGTGGCTGATCGCGGGCGTCGGAACGAAGTCGTCGTGCGCGTCCGCCAGCACGTGCACCTTGTTCGCCTCGAGCACGCCGAGCGCCGTCGTCTCCGCAGGACGGGAGAGCCCGTGCGTGTCGCGACCGATGTACAACGGGCCGGTGATGCCCTTGTCGCGCCGGTAGTCGACGATCGCCTGCGTGGTCGCCGCGATGTGCGCCTCGTTGAACGCCGTGTCGAGCGACGACCCGCGGTGACCGGACGTTCCGAACGCGACCCGCTGCTCGGGCACGTCCACGTCGGGCACCTTCGAGTAGTACGCCTCGACGAGCTCGTGCACGTCGATCAGGTCGGCTTCGGTCGCGGGAGTCCCGGCACGCTCGCTCATGTCGTCATCCTTCCATCGGCGCATCGCGGCACGCGAGGCGTTGCGCCGAGCCGAGGCGCCGACGCATGCTCGCAGGGTGACCGAGACTCCGACGACCACCGCCGACACCACTCCAGCCGCCGTCGTGCGCGACTTCGTGGAGGTGGTCCGGTCCGGCTGGCAGCCCGACCGCGCCTTCGAGTTCCTGGCGCCGACGGTGCTCGCGCACCAGGTGCGCGGCGACGCACCGGAGACCATCGAGCGCTCCCCGCAGGACTACGCCGAGCACGTCCGCGAGATGCGGCGGATGTTCGGCGACTTCCAGCTGACCGTCGACGAGCTGCTGGCCGACGGCGATCGCGTCTACGTGCGGTGGACGCAGCGGGGGACCCACGCGGGAGTCATCGGCCCGTTCGAGCCGACCGGACGCGAGATCACGACGATCGACAGCGCCGTGTACCGGGTCGAGGGCGGCCTCATCCGCGAGTACTGGATCCAGGCGGACAGCGCAGGCCTCGCCGCTCAGCTCGAAGCGGGAGACGACACCGCGACCGACTAGCCGGCTCACTGGGCCGGGGCCGCCGCCCGAGCGGGCACCAGGGCGTCGGACCGGCGCTCGCGAGGGCGCTAGGGCGTCGGACCCGCGCTCGCGAGGGCGCTAGGGCGTGGGACCCGCGCTCGCCAGGGCGCTAGGGCGTCGGACCCGCGCTCGCGAGGGCGCTAGGGCGTCGGACCCGCGCTCGCGAGGCCGCTAGGGCGTCGGACCCGCGCTCGCGAGGCCGCTAAGGCGTCCAACCGGCCCTCGCGCGGGCACCAGGACGCGGGACCGGCGCCGCTAGGCTCGGAGGCATGTCCGACCCCGCGCCGATCGAGACCTACAGCTACCTCGGTCCCGCCGGAACCTTCACGGAGGCGGCCCTCAAGCAGGTGCCCGAGGCGGCCGGCAAGGTGTGGCGCAGCGTCAACAACGTCGGCGAGGCGTTGCACGACGTCGTCACCGGCCGCAGCGTCGCCGCGATGATCGCGATCGAGAACTCGATCGAGGGCGGGGTGAGCGCCACCCAGGATGCGCTCGCCACCATCCCCGACCTGCGCATCGTCGGCGAGTACCTGGTGCCCGTCAATTTCGTGCTCGTCGCGCGCCCCGGCACGACGCTCGACGACGTGAGCGTCGTCAACGCGCATCCGGTGGCCTACGCGCAGACGCACCTCTGGCTCGACCGGCACCTGCCGAACCACGGGCACATCCCCTCGACCTCGAACGTCACGGCGGCCGCGTCGCTGCTGGAGAGCGAACTGGCGGATGCCGCGGTCGCGCCACCCGGGATCACCGACCACTACGACCTCGTCGAGCTCGCGAGCGGGATCGGCGACAACCCGAACGCCGTCACCCGGTTCGTGCTGGTGAGTCGCACCCGGCAGCTGCCGGAGCCCACCGGCGCCGACAAGACGAGCATCATCGCCGAGTTGCCGACGAACGAGCCCGGCTCGCTGCTCGAGATGCTCGAGCAGTTCGCGACCCGCGGTGTCAACATGAGCCTGCTCGAGTCGCGTCCGATCGGCGACGAGCTGGGACGGTACCGCTTCGTCATCGATCTCGACGGTCACGTGCAGGACGAGCGGGTGGCGGATGCTCTGCTCGGCCTGAAGAGGTTCAGTCCGAACGTCATCTTCCTGGGGTCGTACCCGCGCGCCGACAAGCAGCGCATCACGGTCGTCGAGCGCTACGGCAACGAGGTCTTCATCGAGGCCCGCGACTGGCTGCGCGGTCTGCTGTCAGGAGAACCGGAAGCCTGAGGTCGGCGGCGCCTGTTCGAATGATGCCGGCGGCATCCGTCGGCGATGCCGGAAAGGGGTGCGGATGACGGACATCGCGTTGCGCAAGGCGGGTCCCGACGACGTCGGCCACGTCGCACGACTCTTCGACGAGGCGATCGAGTGGTTCGTCCGAATCGGCAACACCGGCCAGTGGGGCACCCGGCCGTTCAGCGAGCGGCCGGAGCAGGTGGAGCGGATCCGCGGGTGGTGCTCTGAGGACGGCGCCTGGATCGCGACCGACGACACCGGCGCCGTGCTCGGCTTTCTCGCCGTCGGCGACCGGCACGATCACATCCCGCCCGTCGAGGAGCCGGAGCTGTACGTGCGCGTGCTCATCCGCTCCCAGTCCGAGCGGGCGCGCGGCGTCGGCCGGCGGCTCCTGGCGCACGCTGAGGAGCTCGCTCGGCAGGCCGGCGTCTGCCTGATGAGGGTCGACTGCTACCGGGGAGGCGACGGGTCGCTCGTGCGCTTCTACGAGAGCTGCGGGTACGAGCGCAGTGCGCAGTTCGAGGTGAAGGAGTGGCCGGGCCAGATCCTGCAACGGCGGATCTGCTGAGGGCGGCCGTTCCGCTCGCTCAGCGCGGGGCGTTCGCCGGCACCGGCTCCTCGCCCGACGGGGTGTTCGGTGTGGCCTCCGCCTCCTCGGCGTCCGTGTCGAGTTCGGCCTCGGCCGGGATCCGCACGGTGAGGCCGAGCGGCTCCACCCAGGCGCGCAGCGCGACGACCTCGCCGAACGCGTCGCCGTCGAGCTCGTACTCCTCGGGGCGCTCGAACCGCATCGTGAGCTGCTTGCCTTTGAGGTAGCGCAGCGTGCGCACCTCTTTCGTGAAGCTCATCAGCTTGCGCCCGGCGGAGCTGCGCCGCAGCACGCCGTTCTCCCACACGATCTTGGTCCAGATCTGCACCCAGCCGAAGAAGCCCTCGGGGCGCAGCGCGACGATGTCGAAGATGCCGTCGTCGACGACGGCCTCGGGCAGCAGCAGGATGTTGGCGGGCAAGGATCCGCAGTTGCCGATGAGCACGGTGTGCGCCCGCATGGCCCGCACCGGCTCGTCATCCAGTCGGTAGCGCAGACGGATGTGGCTGCCCTTGAGCGACTTCGCGATCGCCTGCACGTACGCGAGCCAGCCGACCTTCTTCTTCAGCTCGTCATCCGTGTTGACGATCATCTGCGCATCGAGGCCGACGCCTGCCATCACGAGGAAGACGTTGCGCTGGCGCTTGCCGTCGGCGAACTGCGCCTCGACGACACCGAGGTCGATCTTGCGGTCCTTGCCCGTGAAGGCTGTGGCGACCGAGCCCTCGAGGTGGTCGAGCGTCAGATCCAGGTTCCTGGCCAGCAGGTTGCCGGTGCCCGACGGCAGCAGCCCGATCGGCACCCCTGAGCCCTCGAGCCCCTCTGCGACCGAGCGCACGGTGCCGTCGCCGCCCGCCGCCAGCACGATGTCGGCGCCGTCCTTGACCGCCTGCTTCGTCTGGCCGACACCGGGGTCGTCTTCGCTCGTCTCGTACCAGAGCGTCGCCTGCCACTCGTTCGCCCGCTCCGCCTCGCCGACGGCGGCCTTTAGCTCGTCGACCTCGACCTTCGTCGGGTTGTACACGACGGCGGCGCGCTGACGCGGCTCCTGCAGGTTCTCCACCATGCGGTCAACGGTAGGCCATCACTGCGCACCGCTCCGGGGGCTTGCAGATTGGCGCCGTTAGTATGACGTGGTGATCGACCCCCAGCTTCTCCGTGAGCAGCCCGACGTCATCCGTCGCTCGCAGGAGGCCAGGGGAGCGTCCGTCGGGCTCGTCGACGACGCCATCGAGGCCGATGCGCGCCGCCGGGCCGCGATCACCGAGTTCGAGAAGGCCCGAGCCGAGCAGAATGCTTTCGGCAAGACGGTGGCCAAGGCGCCGAAGGACGAGAAGCAGGCCCTCGTGGCGCAGGCGCAGCAGCTCGCCGCGCGCGTGAAGGAGCTGAGCCAGGCGGCGACGGATGCGGAGGCCGCCTTCGACCAGGTCGTCGGCGCGATCGCCAACCCGATCGTCGACGGCGTGCCCGCAGGGGGCGAGGAGGACTTCGTCACCCTGCGCACGCACGGCGAGCCGAAGAGCTTCGACTTCGAGCCCCGTGACCACGCCGAACTCGGCGAGCTGCTCGGGGCGATCGACATCGCCCGCGGCGTGAAGGTTTCCGGGTCGCGGTTCTATTTCCTGAAGGGCATCGGCGCCCGCCTCGAGCTCGCGCTGATGAACATGGGACTCGACCTCGCGCTCGCCGAGGGCTTCACCCCGCTCATCACTCCGACTCTCGTCCGCCCCGAGGTCATGGCGGGCACGGGATTCCTCGGCGCCCACGCCGACGAGATCTACTACCTGCCGGCCGACGACCTCTACCTCACCGGCACGAGCGAGGTGGCGCTCGCCGGGTTCCACTCCGACGAGATCCTCGACCTCGAGGGCGGTCCGCTGCGCTACGCCGGCTGGTCGACCTGCTATCGGCGTGAGGCGGGCGCTGCTGGCAAGGACAACCGCGGCATCCTGCGCGTGCACCAGTTCAACAAGCTCGAGATGTTCAGCTACGTGCTGCCCGAGCAGGCGGAGGCCGAGCACGAGGCGCTCGTCGGCTTCCAGGAGCGGATGATGCAGGCCTGCGAGCTCGCTTACCGCGTCATCGATGTGGCGGCCGGCGACCTCGGCCAGAGCGCGGCCCGCAAGTTCGACATCGAGGCCTGGGTCCCGACGCAGGGCGCCTACCGGGAGCTGACCTCCACCAGCAATTGCACGACCTTCCAGGCCCGCCGCCTCGACATCCGCACCCGTACCGAGAGCGGCAAGACGACCCCGGTCGCCACCCTCAACGGCACCCTGGCCACCACCCGTTGGATCGTCGCCATCCTGGAAACGCATCAGCAGGCCGACGGATCCGTCGTCGTGCCCGCCGCCCTGCGCCCCTACCTGGGCGGCCTCGAGGTGCTCGAGCCCCTCTCATGACGAAGCTGCTCATCGCCCTCGACATCGACGGCACGACCCTGCACGAAGACGGCACGCTGACGGATGCCGTCGCCTCCGAGGTGCGCAGAGTGCGCGATGCAGGACACGAGGTGACGATCGCCACCGGGCGCTCCGTCGCGATGACCCTCCCCGTCGTCGAGCGTCTGGGCCTCGCCCCCGAGTACATCGTCTGCTCCAACGGCGCCATTACCCTCAAGCGCGACGCGGATGCGCCGACGGGCTACCGGCGGGAGTTCGTCGAGCGGTTCGATCCCAGCCAGGTGCTGCGCACCATCCAGGGGCACCTCGGCGACGCGAACTACGCCGTGGAGGACGAGACGGGTCTCTACCGGTACTGCGGAGCCTTCCCCGACGGATCGCTGGGCGCCGCGAGCGAGAAGGTCGAGTTCGAGGAGCTGCTGGGGATCGACGCGACCCGCGTGGTCGTCATCTCGCCCGAGCACGCCGTCGACGACTTCCTCGAGATCGTCGAGCGGATGGGTCTGCACAAGGTCAGCTACAACGTCGGCTGGACCGCCTGGCTGGACATCGCCCCCGACGGCGTGAACAAGTCCACGGCCCTCGAGCGCATTCGCGAGCTGCTCGACATCCCCCGCGACTCCGTCGTCGCCGTCGGCGACGGGCGCAATGACATCGAGATGCTCGAGTGGGCAGGTGCCGAGGGGCGCGCCGTGGCGATGGGCCAAGCGCCCGCCGACGTGCGCGAGGCCGCGACGGAGATCACGGCGACCGACATCGACGATGGACTCGCGAAGGCCCTGCAGGTCATCGCATGATCGCGGTGCGTCACGGGCGGCAGAAGCGCAGGGGTCCCTGGCGCTTCCTCGGCGCCGTGCTGGCGTCTGTGCTGGCGGTCGTGCTCGTCGCCACCGTCTCGGTCGTGGCGATCAGCGCGTGGCAGTTCACGAGCGGCCTCGACACCGTGGACATCGGGGACGGGGACGACGCGCCGATCCCCGACATCGGGGCCTACCCCGGCGGCTTCAACATGCTCATCGTCGGCAGCGACCTCTGCGTCGACGAGGATGACCCGCTGTGCATCGGACGCGACGCCGCCGAGCTCAACGACGTCAACATCCTGCTGCACGTCGCGGAAGACCACTCGAACGCGGTGGCGATCAGCATCCCGCGCGATCTGCTGACGCCCGTGCCGGCGTGCAAGGACCCGGAGACGGGCGCGGAGCTGTCGCCGATGGGCTTCCAGCAGATCAACTCCGTGCTCGGACACGGCGGTCTGGCCTGCGTCGTCGATACGGTCGAGGAGCTGTCCGGTCTCGAGATCCCGTTCGCCGGCATGATCACGTTCCGCGGAGTGATCCAGATGTCCAACGCTGTCGGCGGAGTCCCGGTCTGTCTGGCCGGCGACGTGGAGGACACGGCGACAGGATTCAGTCGACCCGCGGGCGAGCACGTGCTCTCGGGTGAGGACGCCCTCGCGTTCCTCCGGTCTCGGAAGGGAGTCGGCGACGGCGGCGACCTCGCGCGCATCTCGTCGCAGCAGGTGTATCTGTCCTCTCTCGTGCGCACACTGAAGAGCAGCGAGACGCTGACCGATCCGGGCAAGGTCTACGGACTGGCGCAGGCTGCGCGGGACAACATGACGCTCTCCACCAGCCTGGCGAGCCTCGACACCATGGCGGCGATCGCTCAGGCACTCGCGGCGATCCCGCTCGAGAACGTCACCTTCGTCTCTCTCCCGGTCGGTGAAAGCGCCTTCGATCCCAACCGCGTAGAAGTCGACGAGGTGCTCGCCGATCAGATGTTCGACCTGGTCCGTGCCGATCAGCGCTTCGTCCCCGGCACCGTCGGCGGCGAGGGCGCCACGATCGACCCGGCCGACCCCGCGGCTCCCGCACCGACGGAGCCGGTTCCGACCACCCCGCCGGCCGAGCCCGAGCCCGAAACCGACCCCGCGGCGCCGCAGCCGACAGAGACCACCGACCCGGCTGAGCCGCCCGTGCTTCCGGGAGTTTCCGGCTCGACGGCGGCGCAGCGCACCTGCACAGTGCCGAGCGACTGAGCGACCCTCTCTCTGGGGCGGTGCAGTCGGCACCTCTCATGTGGGATCCTCAGGGCGGTTCAGCGGCCTTCGGTTATAGTGTCGGTTTGGCTTGCCCAGGAGGGCTGTCCGAGCGGCCGATGGAGCCAGTCTTGAAAACTGGTGGGCAGAGATGTCTCGTGGGTTCGAATCCCACGCCCTCCGCGAAGTACTGCGTTCAGGAAGGAATCGACGTTTGAGCGAGCTGCGTCCCCGCTCCAACCGATCGAAGAGGATCCCCGCCACCGCACGGCACGCCCGGCACAAGCACTCCGCCGGCTGGACCGTCGCGCTCAAGATGCTCGCGGCAGCGCTCGCCGTCGTGACGGTGAGCGCAGGATCCGTCGTCGCGATCGCGGCCCAGCGCCTGCAGGACAACGTGTCCACGGTGACCCTGGTCGGCGAGGAGGACCTCCCGGCGCCCGACATCGGCGCCTACCCCGGCGGCTTCAACCTCCTCCTGGTCGGCACCGACGCCTGCCAGAACGACGACGACCCGCTCTGCGCCGACCGCGACGACGCCGCACTCAACGACGTCAACATGGTGCTGCATGTCTCGGCCGATCACAGCTGGGCGACCGTCGTGAGCATCCCCCGCGACCTGGTCGTGCCCATCCCGTCGTGCCCCACCGAGGACGGCGGCTCGACGTACGCCATGTCGGCGCAACCGATCAACTCGACCCTCGGGGTCGGCGGGCTGCCGTGCACGGTGCTGACCGTCGAGGAGCTCACCGGCCTCGACATCCAGTTCGCGGGCATGATCACCTTCCAGGGCGTCATCGAGATGTCGAACGCGGTCGGCGGAGTGCCCGTCTGCATCGCCGAGGACATCGAGGACACCTACACGGGCTTCAGCCGCCCCGCGGGCACGCACACGCTGTCGGGTTGGGACGCCCTCGCGTTCCTCCGCTCGCGGCACGGCGTCGGCGACGGCAGCGACCTCACCCGCATCTCGTCGCAGCAGGTCTTCCTCTCGTCGCTCGTGCGCACCCTGCAGAGCAGCGACACGCTCGGCGATCCCAGCAAGCTCTACCGTCTGGCCGTCGCCGCGACCCAGAACCTGACGCTGTCGGACAACCTCGCCCAGATCGACACGATGGTCGCGATGGCGTCGGCGCTGAAGGACATCCCCCTCGAGAACGTCAGCTTCATCCAGTACCCCGGCACGACGGGGCTCGGCGGAGAGTACTCGGGGAAGGTGGCGCCGCTCACCGACAAGGCCGACGAGCTGTTCTCGCTCATCCAGGCTGACCAGCCGTTCCAGCTGGATGCCGCCGGCGACGACCGCGGCTCGACCCTCGACCCGAATGCGGCACCGGTCGCCCCCGTCGAGCCGGCGGCGCCCGTCGAGCCGGAGGCTCCGGCGGACCCGGCTGCACCGGTCGATCCAGTGCCTGAGGAGACCACGGCTCCGGCCGATCCGGCGGCACCCGAGGTGCTGAGCGGCTTCCGCGGCCAGACCGCGGCCGACCAGACCTGCTCGATCGGCAATTAGTCCGGATCACGCGTGCGGCTGGTGAGAAGCCGGCGCGCGGCCTCGAAACCCGGTGATCCCCGTCGGTGGTCGACCCTCGGGGGACGATCGCGGCGAGCCTCGGAGCTGGTTCCGCCGGTGTTCCTCGCGGGGATGGGACAACTCACGGGTCGGCGGTGTGACTATGATGTCTGACGTACTTGGAGACGTCGCATAGTCCGGTCGAGTGCACCACCCTGCTAAGGTGGAGTCCCCTTAATGGGGACCGAGGGTTCAAATCCCTCCGTCTCCGCTCTTGTGAAACGGCCGCCCCTGGGCGGCCGTTCTCCGTATCGGCAGACGACATTTGAAGCTTCGTGCGCCGGGTTGAATCGTTGCAATGTCGCGCTGTTTCGAGCACAGTGGGTGCCAGGAGGTGCTGTTGCGATGGGGCAGAGCAGCGGTCGACGGGGCGATCCGGCCGGGGTGGACCGGCTCGGCGCATCCCGCCGGCGAGTCGCCGGCGATCGCAGTGCGCCGCCACCAGAGGACGGCCGACCCGTGCCCTCGGCGACTCCTCGGCTGAGCGAACTCGATCTCCGCATCCTCAGCGGGTACGCCCGCGGGATGACGCTCGAGGTCATCGCCCGGGAGAACGATCTCTCCGAGCGGACCGTGCGGAGACGCATTCGACAGGCGAGTGACGCGCTCGGCGTGAACACCGGGATCGAGGCGGTCGTCACCGCCGTCAGGAGAGGCCTCATCTGAGGCTCGGTCCGAGCACCGGCGGTTCACGCGCAGGTGAGCGCGACGAGAAGACAATGGTCGCGTCGTCGGCCCAGCACGAATTCGCTGATCGCACCGCTATTCGGCGTGCGCGCGGGCTGTCGCCGGGAAGTCAGAGCATGCGATAGCCATGGCCGACAGCCATCAGAGCATGCGATTTAGGTGGCCGTAACCGGTCACGGCTATTTACACGTTTCAATCCTCTGCGTGATGCTGTCCGTGCGCGCTCGGAAGGCGACCGATGGGGTTCGGTCGCGCGCCGGACGCCGCCGATCGCCTCATCGTCGAGGCATGCAAAGGAGCATCGGACATGCATCGGAAATCCAGATCGGGGGCGCTGCTCGTGGCGTCTCTCGTGGCGGCAGGGACCGTCGTCGGTCTCGCCCAGCCCGCTAACGCCCTTTATGGCGAGGCGGTGATCGAGCCCATCGAGAGCAACCTCGCGGGCAAGTACTGGACCAGCGTGACAGCGACCGGAGGCGACTCCGCCGGGCTGGCCGTCGACCACGACCCCGCCACCGCGTGGGTCGCGGCCGCCCCAGGGGACTCGCTGACGCTCGATCTCGGTGGGGCGTATGACAACGCCCGCAAGGTCGCCCTGCAGTTCCCGAGGGCAGGCGTCGCCTATCACTACACCGTGGAAGGGTCGGCGGACGGCACGGAGTGGACCACGATCGGCGAAGGCGATGCGGGCAGCCGTGCGGCAGCCGGCGCGGTGCATCTCGTCACCCACCCGGGCCTGCGTTATGTCAAAGTCACGCTGCACGGCGTCTCCGATGGCGGTGCGCTGGGGCTCAGCGAACTCGCGGTGTACAACTACCTGCGGGCCGACGTGACGCTCGGTGCCGACCTCTCCTGGGTCGACGACGACCAGAACCGCCAGTACTGGGTCTCGCCGCTCGAGGAGGACCGCGGCGCCGGACCGCACCTGCTCGACGTGGTGAAGGACCGGGGCATGGAGTACGTACGGCTCCGCATCTTCAACGAGCCTCGCAGCGAGGGGACCGGGCAGCCGCTCGCCGTGCCCCGTCAGGGACCGGAGCGCTCGCTCACCTCGGCGCAGTGGATCGCCGAGCGCGACCTCGGCCTCGGCATCGACTTCCACTACGCCGACTCCTGGGCCGACCCGGGGAAGCAGCCCAAGCCCCGCGCGTGGGCGCAGCTTCCGTTCGATGAGCTGACGGATGCCGTGTACGACTACACCGGCGACTACGTCACGCAGCTGGTCGAGCAGGGCACCACGCCCGACAAGGTCGCGGTCGGCAACGAGATCCTGCACGGCATGATGTGGGGCAGCGAGGCGCAGCTCTCCGCCGACCCGAGCGTGCCGGTGCAGTCAGGCGCGAACCCCGCCTACTTCCGCAACCAGCCGGAGATCTACCAGTCTCAGCCCGGCGGGGGCATCCTCTGGCAGTACTGGGGCTCGGAGAACCCGGAGGAGCAGCGGCTGTACCTCGAGTCCTTCGACCGCTTCACGGCGCTGCTCGCGGCCGGCATCGACGCAGTGCGCGACACCTCGCCGGAGACGAAGGTCGAGCTGCATTCCATCGTGCGCAACGAGGGGTACCTCGGTCGTTCGGGCCTCGACATGGCGACGGAGTTCTGGAACCAGGTGCTCAGCCGTCTCGAGGCGAAGGGCTCGGCACCCGACGTGCTGGCCCTGTCGTACTACCCGGAGTGGCACGGCTCGCCCGAGCAGCTCCAGCTGAACCTCAACACGATCAGCGCCCAGCACCCCGAGTACGAGATGGAGGTCACCGAGACCTCCTACCCGGCCTCGGGCGGCAACGGCGCGCCGATGCCCAACTCGACCTTCCCCCGCACGGTGCAGGGTCAGGCGGATGCGATCCAGCGGGTCTTCGAGATCGTGAACGACATCCCGAACAACAAGGGCTCCGGAGTGCTGACCTGGGAGCCGCACCGCTGGCAGGCCATGTTCCGCAGTGTTCCGGGAGTGCCGAACACGTCGGAGCCCAACGCGTCGATCGACGTGTACAACAAGAGCGAGGCGAAGCACGTCCTCGAGGATCGGGTGTTCCTCGCGACGCCGTCCGGTGTCGCGCCGCAGCTTCCTGAGCAGGTCGACGTGCTCGACGTCGCGACGGGAGCCGTGACCGAGACCGACGTGACGTGGAGCGTGCCTGCGGAGCTCCCGGCCGACGGTCGTGTCACCCTGGCCGGCGACACGGAGTTCGGCGACGTCGAGGCGGTCGTGGACGTCGTGGTCGATGCCACCCGGCCTGAGGTCACGCTCGTGTCGCCCACGACGGGCGGCCCGTTCTCGCAGCTCCAGGTGCAGGTCGACGCGTCCGACACCCTCGGGCTGGAGCGGATCGTCGCGAACATCTACCACCAGGGCAAGCTGGTTCAGAGCACCCAGACGGCGCTCGACGGCGCGACCTCCGGGTCGCACTCGGCGACGGTCACGCTGCCCGAAGGCACCTACACGGTCAAGTACAACGCTCACGACCTCGCCGGGAACGTGTCGAAGACCGGAACGTTCGCCTTCCGGATCGACGCGACCCCTCCCACCGCCGCGGTGAAGGAGGGAACGCAGTTCACGGTGAAGACCGGTTCGACCTACGACATGGTCAGCTTCAAGCTGCATGACCAGGGGAAGATCGACCGGGTGGTGCTGAACGGCGTGGTGAAGGATCTCTCCGACAACCCGTGGTCGGACGTGAACTTCATCGAGCCGGGCACGTTCGGGGCGGTGCAGGGTCCGAACACCCTGATCGTCTATGACATCGCGGGCAACAGCAGCGAGTACACCTTCACGCTGAACTAGCTCGACCGGTCAAGCACTGCGCCTCCCCGACACGTGCGGGGAGGCGCAGTGCTGTGCCGAGCTGCGCCCTGGTCACCCCTTGCGGCGTTCCCGGTAGGCGCTCGGCGGCTCCCCGTGCATCCGCCGGAACTGCCGCGAGAAGTAGAACTGGTCGCTCATGCCGACCTCCTGCCCGATGCGCGCGATCGGCAGGGTGGTGGTGTCGAGCAGATGCCTCGCGCGCGCCATCTTGAGCGCCATGTGATGCGCCAGCACCCCGCCGCCCGTCGACGCGCGGAACAGGGCACCGAGGTACGACGGGGAGACGCCGACGAGGGCCGCCAGCTCGGCTACCCGCACCGAGCCGTCGACCCGCTCCTCCAGGTAGCGCATCGCGCGCTCGAGAGGTCCGCCCTCCTCGGGGATGGCGCGGTCGACCGCGAGCTGCGTGAACACCCGCCAGGCCATCCCGGCCGTCGCGATGAGCTGCGCCGGCGACAGGTCGCGCTCGAGGGTCGAGACGATCTCGTCGACCATCGCGGCGACGCGGTCGGCCGAGCCCAGCGAGACCGTGACCTGACCGGGCGGCAGCGCGAGGCCCTCGAGCAGCTCGCCGCTGTCGGCGCCCCGCACGTGGAACCACCAGATGCTCCACGGGTCGTGCGTCGACGAGCCGTAGGAGTGCGGAACGTGCTGCGGGAGCACGACCGCTGCCGAGGACCCGACGCGCACCTCTCCGTGCGGGGTCCGAACCCATCCCGTGCCCGAGACCGGAAGCAGCACGATCGTCTCGGCTGCCCCACGGGGCCGGTGCCGCTCGTGGTCGCGGGCGTGCGGAAACCATCCGGCGTCGGTGACGAGCAGGCGCCGGGTCACCGGGCGCGCGAGCGCGGCCGACACGAGCGGGCGGGGCAGAACGACGAGACGCTCGTTCGGGAAGCCGTCGGCGAGGCCCATGCTCCGAAGAGTAGCGGATCGTCCATATCGAAGGATCGAACAGGCATGGTCCGGACGGCTCCGCTGCGCCTACCGTGGCCGGATGCGAAGCGACGACGCTGTGAGCCGCATCGAGCTCCCTCCGGCCCCCGAGGCGGAGCAGGCGAGGATCGACGCGGGCTCGGTGGCGTGCTGGCGTGCGCCCCTGACCATCGACAGCTACACACCGGCGGAACCCGACCGGTATCCGCTCTTCCTCGACCGGCGGGTGTACCAGGGCTCGAGCGGCCGGGTGTATCCGATGCCGTTCATCGACCGGATCGAGCACGAGAAGCGGCCTCGGGAGTGGGATGCCATCCACCTCGAGAACCGGTGGGTGCGGCTGACCCTGCTGCCGGAGCTCGGCGGCCGCATCCACATCGGTTACGACAAGACCCGCGGCTACGACTTCTTCTACCGCAACAACGTCATCAAGCCCGCGCTCGTGGGGCTCGCCGGTCCGTGGATCTCGGGCGGCGTCGAGTTCAACTGGCCGCAGCACCACCGGCCGGCCACCTACCTGCCCGTCGACACGGCGATCGAGCGCGACGAGGAGGGGGTGACGGTCTGGCACTCCGACCTCGACCCGCTGCAGCGGATGCGGGGCGCGCACGGCATCCGTCTGACCGGCGGATCGGCGCTCATCGAGCTGCACGCGCGGCTGCACAACCGCACCGACGAGCCGCAGACCTTTCTCTGGTGGGCGAACGTCGCCGCGAGGGTGCACGAGCGCTACCAGTCGTTCTTCCCGACCGACGTCGGATGGGTCGCCGACCACGCGCGACGGGCGATCACCTCGTTCCCGGCGGCCGACCGTCCGTACTACGGGGTCGACTATCCCGCCCTCGCGGAGCAGCGACCGGGCGCCGACCGACTCGACTTCTACAGCAACATCCCGGTGCCGACCTCCTACATGGTGACCGGCACGAGGGACGACTTCTTCGGCGGCTACGACCACGATGCCGGCGCCGGGTTCGTGCACTGGGCCGACCACACCATCGCCCCGGGCAAGAAGCAGTGGACCTGGGGCAACGGCCCCGTCGGCCACGCCTGGGACGACCACCTCACCGACGGCGATGGACCGTACGTCGAGCTCATGGCCGGGGTCTTCACCGACAACCAGCCCGACTTCAGCTACCTGGCACCGGGGGAGGTGCGCGAGTTCCGCCAGTACTGGTACCCGATCCAGGACATCGGTCCGGCACACCAGGCGACGCTCGACGCGGCGGTCAGCCTCGCGGTGGCCGAGGGCTCGGCGAGCGTCGGGGTCGCGGTCACCGCACCCGGGCAGGTGCGCATCGCCCTTCGACGCGCCGACCAGGAGGTCGCGACCTGGCACGAGGACCTGGCCCCAGGGCATCCGTTCACCGGGGCCGCCGGAGTACCCGTCGGCACCGCAGCCTCGGACCTGGTGCTCACGGCGACGGATACGGCGGGCCGTGAGCTCGTCCGCTGGCGTCCCCGGCGGGCAGGCGAGGTCGCGGCGCCGCCCGTCGTGGCCACCGAGCCCTCGGCGCCGGCCGAGATGGGCAGCGCCGACGAGCTGTACCGCACCGCCGTGCACCTGCTGCAGTACCGGCATCCGACCAGGTCGCCGATGCCGTACCTGGTCGAGCTGGAGCGCCGCGATTCGGGCGATGCCCGCGGGCAGCTCCTGCTCGGCACGCTGGCCTATCGCCGAGCCGAGTACGCCCTGGCCGCCGACCACCTGCGCGCGGCGCTGCAACGGTCCACCGAGCGGAACGTGAACCCCGAGTCCGGTGAGACGAGCTACCGGCTGGGGCTCGCGCTCGAGCGGCTCGGCGACACTGTCGAGGCACGCGAGTGCTTCGCCAAGGCGCGCTGGGACCGGGCCTGGGCGCACCCCGCGGAACTCGCCCTGGCCCGGCTCGCGGGTGCCCGAGGGGACGCGGCGGCGGCCCTGGCGCACGCGGAGGCTGCCGCGCGGTTGGAGCCCTCCTCGCCTCAGCCGATCGCGATCGCGGTGATCGCGCTGCGGGCGCTCGGCCGCACCGAAGAGGCCGAGCGGCGGATGCGC
The DNA here is from genome assembly GCA_031177985.1 of Microbacteriaceae bacterium. Lineage (GTDB taxonomy): Bacteria > Actinomycetota > Actinomycetes > Actinomycetales > Microbacteriaceae > JAPSJW01. The sequence goes on from JAPSJW010000001.1 coordinate 619,915, forward strand.
GAGGTGCTGCAGTGGGACGAGCTCGAGCCGCTCTGCCGCGCGCTGGCCGGGCAGCCGGTCGGCGTCGACCCGAGGACCCGGCTGACGCTCGCCTTCGAGCTGGCCCGCGCGGGCGACCTCGACACCGCACTCGCGCTCGCCGCCGAAGCGGGCGCTGCGAGCCCATCGCCGTTCGGGAACCCCGCTCCGGTCGCCCACTACGCACGTGCGGCGTGGCTCGACGCGGCCGGTCGCGCGGACGAGGCGGCGCAGGCGCGAGCCGCGGCCCGGCAGGCCGACCGCACTTACGCGTTCCCACACGGCCTCGACGAGCACGATGTGCTGCGGACCGCGCTCGCCGCGGACCCGGAGGACCCCGTCGCCCGCGCCCTGCTGGGCGTCTGGCAGCTCGACGCCGGCCTCATCGACGATGCGGCGGAACAGCTGACGGCGGCCGCGCGCGCATCCGCCGACCCGGTCGTGCTGCGCAACGCCGCCGTCGCGACCGTGAACTCCGCCGGGTCTCTCGAGGAGGCCGAGCGGCTCTACGCGCGCGCGGTCGACCTGGCCGCAGTTCTCGGTCCCGCTGACGAGCGGCTGCTCTACGAGCGCGACCAGCTCGCGCTGCTGCGCGGAGTGCCGGCGGAGGAGCGACTGCGGCTGCTCGAGGAGCGCGCGCCCGCGCTGCTGCGCGACGACCTCGCGATCGCCTACGTGGAGCTGCTCGTCGACGTCGGTCGCATCGACGAGGCGGTGCGGATCGTGAGCACGAGGCGGTTCCAGCCGTTCGAGGGTGGTGAGGGAAAGGCGCTCGCCGCCTACGACCGGGCGACCCTGGCCGAGGCGAGACGGATGCTGACCCGCGACTCGGAGGCGGCGGCGCGCCGGCTTCGCGACGGCATCGTGCCTCCCCGCACGATCGGCGAGGGCCGGTCGCCAGCGGCGCGGCAGTCCGAGCGGATGCTGCTGCTGGGCGATGCGCTGCTGGCCCTTGAACGCCGGGGTGAGGCCCGCGCTGCGTGGGAGCAGGCGTGCGCGAGCACCGCCCCCCTCGCGGTGGCCCCGCGTCCGGCCGACGAGGGCGACTACTTCGCCGGGCTCGCCTCGGCGAGACTGGGGCGGGCAGCCGAGGCGGAGCAGACCTGGCGCGCGATGGAGCGCGAGGCGGATCGGCTGCTGAAGGAAGGATCGACCGTGGACTACTTCGCCACCTCGCTGCCGGAGCTGCTGCTCTTCAGCGTCGACACCGAGGCGATGCGCCGAACGCGCGCTGAGCGGCTGCGCGAGCTCGCCGCCGACGGACGGGCGCGCACATCGTCGGAGCGCGCGGCATGAGCGGACTCACGGGAGCCGTGCCGGCGCACCTGCCGCCGCGGCTGACGATCACCCTCTGGGACTTCTCCTGGTACACGAGGGCGGGGGAGGGCGACGTGTTCGCCGACCTCGACGCCGCGTGCGCGCGCGCCGCAGCGCTCGGCTACAACACCATCCGCATCTGCGCCGCCCCCGTGCTGCTGTTCGGCGACCTGGGGCTCGACGACCTCGCGGCCGACCTGCCGATCGAGGGCATGGGCCCGTCGCCCGCCGGCGGCTACATCGGCGAGCGGACGCGCTGGTACGACGTGCCCGGTGGCTACCGGCTCGACCTGCGCGCGCGCTTCTTCGCCCTGCTCGACGCTGCGGCGCGGCACGGACTGCACCTGATCCTCGCGAGCTGGGAGTACCAGCAGTCGCCCGCCTTCGCCGGTGACCCGCGCTGGTACGAGGCGCTCCACGGTGTTCCGCTCGAGCGCCGGTACGCGGTGCTCGCGGCCGCCTGCGAACGGATGGTCGAGGCCGTCACCGACGCCGGTCACCGCGACCGCATCGCCTTCGTCGAGCTGCACAACGAGGTCGACTTCTCGCTCGTGCCGCCGGTCGACGGGGCAGGGGAGGCGGAGCTCGCGCGCCTGCGCGCCGCCCACCCCGATGTGCTCTTCACCGCGAGCTACGGCAAGCCGCCGCACCTCGCGATGCACACGGTGTCGCCCGCGCTGCAGGTGGCGCAGTTCCACGTCTACTCCTACGGAGTGCTCGACGCGCTGCAGCAGCAGATCGACATCCGCTCCGAGGGCACGGCCGACTTCCCCAACCCGGCGCTTCGGGCGCTGCTACGGGATGACGCGCCGACGCTTGCGCAGTACGGGCGGGCGGCCGAGTGGAAGTACCGCGCCACCGTCGTCACCGACCAGATGCTCTACGGCTACGACGCGCTCGACGCCGACAAGTGGGACGCCTGGCTCTACGAGCACTACGCGCTCTACGACGTCGCGATGCGCCGCGAGATCGAATCGCGGGTGATCGCCGTCGCCGAGTGGGCGCGCTGGCGAGGGGTGCCCGCCGTCGTCGGGGAGGGCTGGGTCGGCTACACGCCGCTGCACGGCACGTTCGAGGAGGGTCCCGTGGGCCGCGCGCTGGCGGAGCACGGCATCCGCGCGGCGCTCGACGCGGGGGTGTGGGGCATGGTGCTCTGCTCGAACGCCGCACCGCACCATCCGATGTGGGCTGACGAGCGTTGGCAGCGGCGGATGAACGCGGAGATCCTGGCGGCTGGCTGACCTCTCAGCTCCTCGCTGATCCTTCGGGGAGTTCTTAGACGCGCTTCACAGTCGCCGGTCAGGCTGAGATCACCGACGACCCGCACCCTCGCGAAGGCGTCGCAGCGACAGCCCCGGAGGATCCCGAAGTGACAGACACATCAGTCGAGAACGAGCCCGCCAAGGGCAAGAGGCGACGAGTCTCCCGCCGCGCGTTCCTCGGATACTCGGCAGCAGGCGTCGGCCTCGCCGTCGTGGGAGGCGGTGTCGCCTTCGCGGTCAACCAGCCCGAGCTGTCCCCGCGTCAGCAGGGACTGCCCAGCCTCCCCGAGTGGACGGCCGCGGACATTCCGTCGCTGCAGGGGCTCACGGCGATCGTCACGGGTGGCAACGGCTACCCCGAGGAGGATCGCAGCGGCCTGGGCTTCCACGACGCGCTCGAACTCGCCCGGGCCGGGGCGGAGGTGACGATCGCGTCCAGCGACCGGGAGCGGGGCGAGGAGGCGGTCCGCCGCATCAGATCCGAGGTTCCCGGCGCCTCGATCCGCTTCGACACGCTCGATCTCGCCGACCTGGCCTCGGTGGCCGGTTTCGCAGAGCGGATGCGCGCCTCGCACACGCGTCTGGATCTCCTCATCAACAACGCCGGCGACATGGGGCGGCTGAACCGCGAGGTGAGCGCCGACGGCTACGAGCGGGTCTTCGCCACGAACGCGCTCGGTCACTTCGCTCTGACCGCCCAGCTGCTGCCGCTGCTCCGCGAAGCCGACGCGCCGCGCGTCGTCTGGCTCTCCAGCCTCCGCGCCGCCACCGGCGCGATCGACTTCGACGACCTGCAGCAGGGCCGTGGCGATTACGACTACGGGCTGGCCTACAGCAACTCGAAGCTGGCCGTCCTCCTCGTCGCCTTCGAGATGCAGAGGCGCAGTGCGGCGGAGAGCTGGGGTATCTCGTCCATCGCGGCGCACCCCGGCGTCGCCCGCACCAACCTGGTGCCGGATGGTCCAGGCCCGGACAGCATGGAGGGCCGCAACCATCGCTTCATGCCCTTCCTGTACCAGCCCGCTTCCCAAGGAGCCCTGCCGACGCTGTACGCGGCGACATCCCCGCAGGCGGAGGCCGGGGCGTACTACGGTCCTTCCGGCTTCCAGGGACTCAGCGGTGGGCCGGCCAGGGCCGGGATCCCGGTGCAGGCTGAGGACCAGGACGTCGCAGCCCGGCTGTGGACCACGCTCGAGAGACTCGGTGGCGTGACCTTCGGGGAGGCGCTCTGATGCTCGGGAACCTGAGCGGCTGGCACCTGGTCATCCTCCTCGTCATCGTCGTCATCCTCTTCGGTGCTCCTCGCCTGCCCGGTCTCGCTCGTAGCGTCGGGGAGTCCCTGCGCATCTTCCGCCGAGAGGTGAGGACGCTCGGCGACGAGAGCAGGGCCGATTCCGACGGCGCGGCCGCTGAGGCGGCACTCGTTCCCTCGGCGGACGCATCCCCTTCGGCGCGCGCCCGCACCGAGTGAGGGGGAGTCGCGTGCTCCGGCGACCATCGACGCCTCGGAGTGACACCGGTGGGCGGATGACCCTGTCCGCCCACCTCGGCGAGCTGCGCAAGCGGCTTCTCGTGACCGCCGCGGCCCTGCTGCTCACCGCCGTCGTGGGGTTCATGCTCTCCGACCCCCTCATGGCGGCCCTGCGCGAGCCGATCGCCGCGGCGCCCTCGCGCGTCGACGGGATGTCGGGCCTGAACTTCACCTACGTCACGCAGGCATTCGACCTGCGGATGCAGATCGCGCTGACCTTCGCGGTCGTCGCCTCCAGCCCCGTCTGGCTCTACCAGCTCTGGGCGTTCGTCGTCCCGGCGCTCCTGCGCAGGGAGCGACGCTCAGCGCTCGTCTTCCTCGCCTCGGCGATCCCCCTCTTCCTCCTGGGGTGCGCGGCGGGTGCGTACGTGACGCCGCACGTGGTCGCCGTGATGCTGAGCTTCGTCGCGCCGCAGGACAGCGCCCTGCTCGACGCCCGGTATTTCTACGACTTCGTCCTGAGACTCACCCTCGCGACGGGCATAGCGTTCGTCCTGCCCGTGTTCCTCGTGGTGCTCAACTTCCTGGGCCTCATGACCGCTCGAACCATCCTGAAGAGCTGGCGCATCGCTGTGTTCCTGGTCTTCGTCTTCGCCGCGATCGCCACTCCCGCGGCCGACGTGCTGTCGATGTTCCTGCTGGCCGGGCCGATGATCGGCCTCTACTTCGCCGCGGTCGGCGTCGCCGCGCTGCACGACCGATCCGCCGCGCGCCGCGTGCGGCAGCTCGAGACGCCCGCTGCCGCGGAGTCGACGCCCCGGGTGACCTCATGACGCCCGCCCGGCGCCTCCGCGTCGCACAGCATGAAGGGAGCATTCGGCGTGCTCGGAATCAACTTCGATGAGATCGTCATCCTCGCGGTGATCGCGGTCGTCGTGCTCGGCCCCGACCGGCTGCCTCGGTACGCCCGGCAGCTGGCGGGCCTCGTGCGGCACGGCAGGACGCTGCTCGGTGCGGCGCAGGAACGGGCGCGCGACGAGCTCGGTCCCGAGTTCGGCGCGATCGACTGGAAGCGTCTGGACCCGCGGCAGTACGACCCGCGCCAGATCATCCGGCGCGCCCTGCTCGAGGAACCCGGATCTTCGACGCCGGGCGCCTCTGTGCGCCGGCCGGAGTCGGGCTCGCCCGCTCCGGCGAGCGACGCCGGCAGAGGATGACCGCCGAGATCCTGGCAGCGCGCAGAGACGGATGAGGGAGGATCGCAGCATGTCCTCGAGCATCCGCACCGCAGCCCGCATCCTGCTCGGCGCCGCCCTGGTGTTCGCCGGCACCGCGCACCTCACCTTCGCCCGTCGCGACTTCCAGGCGCAGGTGCCCGACTGGGCGGTGCCCGAGGCGCTGCCGTTCGACAAGGACGACATCGTCGTCATGTCCGGAGTGGTGGAGATGGGGCTCGGTGCAGCCGTCATCGCGCTCCCGAAGGAGCAGAAGCGGATCGGCTGGATCCTGGCCGCCTTCTTCGTCGCGGTCTTCCCCGGCAACATCACGCAGTTCGTCGAGAAGCGCAGCGCCTTCGGCCTCGACACCGATCTGAAGCGGGCGATCCGGCTCCCGTTCCAGCCGTTGCTGGTCGCGTGGGCGCTGTGGTCGACGAGGGCTCTGCGCACCTGACCGTGCCAGACTGGCCGGATGGCGGAAACCTCCGAAGCCCGAGTCGGGGTCTACATCGACTTCGACAACATCGTGATCTCCCGCTACGACCAGCGCGCAGGGCGCGGCAGCTGGCAGCGTGACTCCGCTCGCAGTTTCGACCCCCGGGTCGCCCCCGAGTCGGAGATCGCTCGCAAGCTCGAGGATGCGACCGTCGACCTCGGCGCGATCCTCGACTTCGCGTCGTCGTTCGGTCCGATCGCCGTGAGCCGCGCATACGCCGACTGGTCCGTGCCGATCAACGCGAGCTACCGCACGCAGCTCATCTCCCGCGCGGTCGAGCTGGTGCAGCTGTTCTCCCTGACGGCCGGCATGAAGAACGGCGCCGACATCCGTCTCTCGGTCGATGTCGTCGAGGACCTCTTCCGGCTGCAGGACCTCACCCACGTCGTGATCGTCGCGGGCGACTCCGACTACGTCGCGCTCGCACAGCGCTGCCGCACCCTGGGACGCTACGTCGTCGGCATCGGGGTCGCCGGCTCGACGAGCTCGGCGCTCGCCAACGCCTGCGACCGGTTCGCCGACTACGACGCCCTTCCCGGTGTCGCCGCGACCGCACGCCAGCGCGAGGCCGACGCGGAGGAAGCGGCCGCGCAGCCCGTGCAGCCCACCCGCAGGCGCCGGGCACGCTCCAAGACTCCCCAGGAGGTCGCGGGCGACCTGCTCGTGCGCGCGATCGAGCTGCTGCAGGACAAGAACGACGACGAGTGGCAGGGCAGCGGCGCGGTGAAGAACCAGATGCTGCGGATGGACCCTTCTTTCCAGGAGCGCAGCCTCGGCTTCAAGTCGTTCGGCGAGTTCGTGCAGTCGCTCGACGCGGTGGAGCTGGACGAGTCGCATCCGTCTCGTCGCCTGCGGGTGAAGCCGCGCGCCTAGTCGCCGTCGCTCGGAGTCAAGCTGCCGGTGACACGCCGCGCTCGGGACAGCACGCCGTGCCCGCCGCCCGCGTTCGGTCCCGCGCGCGGCGTGTCGCCGGGAGGTGCCGGGACGTCGGCGGTGCGCGGTAGAACGGGAGCGTGACTCAGACTGCGCGCCGCATCGACGCCGAGGAGCGCAGGGCGCGACTCGGGCGGCGGCACCGGCTGGGGCCGCACCGTGCGGCCGATCTGCTGACCGCGACGCGGGACGTGGTGTGCTGGCACGCGACCGATCCGTCGACGGTGTACCTGTCGGCCTGGGCGCGCGTCGACGGCTTCGAGCGCGCGGATCTCGAGCGGGAGCTCTACGAGACCCGTGCTCTGGTGAAGCGACTCGCGATGCGCCGCACTGTCTTCGTCTTCCCGCGCGAGACGCTCGCGGCCGCGCAGGCGGCGGTCGGCTCCCGGGTGGCGCGCACCGAACGGGCTCGGCTCGTCAAAGACGTCGAAGCCGCGGGACTCCACGACGACGGCGACGCGTGGTTCGACCGCGCTGCCGCGGCCGTGCGCGCCGTGCTGGCCGACGGCCGGGAGCTGCGCTCGACCGAGCTGCGCGACCTGCTGCCCGAACTGCAGGGCTCGATTCTGCAGGGTGAGGGCCGTTCGTGGGGAGGGCCGATCGCCAACGCTCCCCGGGTGCTGAACGCGATGGATGCCGCGGGCGAGATCGTGCGGGCGACGAATGCGGGCGGGTGGGCCGTCTCGCGACACCGCTGGGCCGCGACCGCCGCGTGGCTGGGGGAGCAGGTGCCCGCCCTCGCCGAGGAGGAGGGCACCCGCCTGCTCGTGGAGCAGTGGCTGCGGCGCTTCGGCCCCGGCACCGAGAACGACCTCAAGTGGTGGCCCGGCGGAACGCTCACCGCAGTGCGCAGGGCGCTCGCCGACCTCGACGCTGTGCCCGTCGACCTCGACGGCCGGGTCGGCTGGGTGCTGCCCGACGACCTCGACCCGGTGGAGCCGACCGAGCCGTGGGCGGCACTGCTGCCACCGCTCGACCCGACCACGATGGGCTGGACCGACCGTGAGTGGTACCTCGGCGACTACAAGGCGATGCTCTTCGACAGCGCGGGCAACGGCGGCGCTTCGGCCTGGGTCGACGGACGCATCGTGGGCGGATGGCGGCAGCGCGACTCGGGCGAGGTGGAGCTGCAGCTGCTCGAGGATGTCGGCGCCGAGCGCCGCGCCCTGCTCGAGGCCGAGGCCGAGCGCCTCAGCGCCTGGTTCGACGGGGTGCGGGTGCTGCCGCGCTTCCCGTCGCCGCTGTCGAAGCTCGTCGCCGAAGGGAAGGTCGATGTCTGAGCCGCATCCGCTCGCGGTCGATCCGCAGCATCCGCTCGTGGAGAGGGTGCGCGGCATCTGCCTCGCCTACCCGGAAGCGGTGGAGGTGGGGTCGTGGGGGCGGCCGACCTTCCGGGCGGGCAAGAAGATCTTCGCGAGCCTCGCCGAGACGATGGACCGGCCGTTCTCGATCGTCATCAAGCCCGACCCGGCCGAGCTGCCGGCGTATCGGCAGGACCCGCTGTTCCGAGTGCCGCCCTACTGGGGTGCGGCCGGCTGGATCTCCACGGACATCGACGGCGACGCAGACTGGCAGCTGATCGCCGAGCTCATCGACACCAGCTATCGGCAGGTGGCGCTGAAGAGGCAGCTGCGGATGCTCGACGAGCGCTGACCCGGCCGCCCCGCGCACCTCGGCGGGACTGGTATAGTCGTCTGGTTGCTTTGCGACGCGCGCCCGTAGCTCAACGGATAGAGCATCTGACTACGGATCAGAAGGTTGGGGGTTCGAATCCCTCCGGGCGCACAGAACGCAGAAGGGCCGTCCGAGAGGGCGGCCCTTCTTCGTTGTGTCCGTCCTGAGGATTGAGAAGCCTCTCGTAGGGTGGGCCCCCGCTGAGCAGTCCGCGGCGACGCGCAGCGGCGTCGGGGCGGCTCAGTAGGGGATCGAATCCCTCCGGGCGCACGGTTGAAGGGCCCCGTCCGACCGCCAGTACTGTAGCGGCATGGCAAGCGACTGGTGGCAGTACGTCGAACGCGTGAGCCAGGGCTCACAGCAGCGGGACATCTCCCTCCGCACCGGGATCGACAAGTCTCACGTCTCGCAATGGAAGACACGCGATGCCACTCCCAGTGCGCACCTGGTCATCAAGTTCGCCCGAGCGTATGGTCACAACGTCCTTGAAGCACTCGTCGCGGCTGGCTACATCACGGAGGCGGAAGCCGCACTCCGTAAGGTCCACGTTGGTCTGCATGAACACTCCCTGGAGGACCTGCTGAAAGAGGCCCTCCACCGAGTTCAGCCCCTCACGGAGCCCAACGTCAGCGACGCCGACTAGGTCGCGCCCTGCCGCGCTGCGCCCTGCCGCGCTGCGCGCTTGGGTACGGTACAGCGGCCCGCCGTGCTGATCGAGGCCGTAGCGATCGCCTGGACACCGGGCGCGGTCAATCGGACCTGGGACGTTCCCGGCGGCATGAGAACGCCCCGCCGGCCCGTTGGCATCCGGCGGGGCGTTTCGTCTCAGCGGCTCTGTCCCTCTGCGTTCCTTCCTTCCAGCGTGCGCGTCCGTGACGAACTAGGGCCAGGGGGTTCCCGTGCGCGACGCGCGCTCGTATCATTCGGCGCCTTCCTACAGCCCCTGCCACTCCGGCTTGTTGCGCCACACGTCTCGGTAGTACTCCGCGTAGTGCAGGCGCGACGCGGCCGCCTCGTCGACGACGACCGTGACGTGCGGGTGCAGCTGGATCGCGGAGCCGGGCAGCGAAGCCGTGACCGGTCCCTCGACGGCGCCTGCCACCGCATCCGCCTTGCCCTCGCCGAACGCGAGGAGCACCAGGTGTCTCGCTCGCAGGATCGTGCCGAGACCCTGAGTGATGCAGTGCACTGGCACCTCGTCGACGGAGGCGAAGAACCGGGCGTTGTCGGCGCGGGTCTGCCCGGTGAGGGTCTTCACCCGGGTGCGGGAGGCGAACGACGACCCCGGCTCGTTGAACCCGATGTGCCCGTCCGTGCCGATGCCGAGCAGCTGCAGGTCGATCCCGCCGGCAGCCTCGATCGCGTCCTCGTACTGGTCACCTGCGTGCTGGATGCCCTCCAGGCGGCCGTCGGGAGTGCGGATGAGCGCCGGCACGAGCCCGAGCGGCTCGACCACCTCGCGGGTGATGACCGACCGGTACGACTGCGGATGCGCCGGGTCGATGCCCACGTACTCGTCGAGCGCGAAACCACGCACGCGAGAGACGTCGACGCCGTGCAGGCGGGATCGCAGCGCCTCGTACACCGGCAGGGGCGTCGACCCCGTCGCGAGACCGAGCACGGCGTGGGGGCGGTCGCGGATGAGGCGCACGATCTCGTCGGCGACGAGCGCCCCGGCGCTCGGGGCGTCGGGCAGGATGACGACTTCGGCCACGGGAGCTCCTTCTTCAGGCGAACCGACGGTTCGGTGCAGCGGACGGAAATGACAAGATCGACGGGTGACCGAGCCGAAGTACCGCGACCTCGCCGAGGCCCTGCGTCGGCGCATCGCACAGGCGCCGGTGGGCACGCCGACGCCCAGCGAACGCGAGCTGGCCGAGGAATCGGGAGTCTCGCGGATGACGGCGCGACGGGCCATCGACGAACTGGTGCGCGCGGGACTCCTCACCCGTGAGGTGGGACGCGGCACCTTCGTCGCCCACCCCGCGGTCGGCATGCCGCTGCAGCTGACGAGCTTCACCGACGACATGCTCGCCCGGGGTCACGTGCCCTCCAGCGAGGTGCTCGAGGCGCGGCTCGTGCCGGCGGATGAGCAGATCGCCTCCGTCTTCCAGCGCGACCCCGGCGACCCCGTCTTCCTGCTGTCGCGGGTGCGACTGGCCGACGGGGTGCCGATGGCGATCGAGCGCAGCCACCTGCGTGCGGACCTGCTGCCCGGCATAGAGAGCCACGACTTCGCTCGCGAGTCGCTCTACCGCGTGCTGCTCGACGAGTACGGCGTGCGGTTCGACGGGGGAGAGCAGGTCATCCGCGCCGCGATCGCGAGACCGGATGACGCCAAGACGCTCAAGATCCCGCCGCAGTCGGCCGTGCTCGAGTTCGTGCGCACCTCGTCGTCGGATGCGGGGGTGATGGAGTGGACGACCTCCATCTACCCGGGCACCCGCTTCGAGCTCTCGGCTCAGATCGCACCGGTCACAGCTCAGGGATCTGCTCCTCGAAGCGCGCTACGAGTTCGCGGTTGAACTCGTCGTTGCCGGGCATGTTGGCGCTCCGCCACCGGGGGGCATCCGACGCGATCTCGTAGACCTGCCGCAGGATCAGCGTCCACACGGTCGTGGTCGCGAGGCTCGACACCGGGGCGGTGACCGGAGCGTCCACCGGCCAGGTCGCGTCGCCGGGTGGCACGGCGGTGTCGATCACGATGTCGGCGACGTCGACGAGCCGCCGGTCCGCGCGTCGGGGTGCCGCCTCGCCCGCGGCGAGCGAGGTCACGGCCACCACCGTGGCGCCGCGCGCCGCGGCGTGCGACGCGATCTCGACGGGGTACGGGTTCGTGCCGGAGTTCGAGAAGATCACGACCGTGTCGTCCGAGGTGATCCCGGCCTCGCCGGCGACCTGCTCGCCGAGCCCCACCCGGCGTTCGGCCGCGGTCGCGGTGCGTGCTCCCGTGAATGGGAGCACTTCGGGATGCCAGAGCGGCCGCACGAAGGCGAGGCCGCCGGCACGGAAGAAGGTCTCGAGCACGGCCGCAAGGGAGTGGCCGGCGCCGGCGGGGCGCACCAGGCCGCCCGCCTCCGCGGTGCGGGCGATGGCCTGGGCGGCCTCGGCGATGGTCGCCTCGTTCCGCCGGCCGACCTCGGTCACGAACGCGCCGAGATCCTCCATCACAGCCAGCCCTTCTCGCCGAGCGCACGCTCCAGCCGCTCGCGCACGTGCTTCACGTCGACGAAGCTCGTGATCTCGACCTGGACGGGCGCGATGTCGCCGAGCTCGGACAGGTACGAGGGCTGCCCGATGAGCAGGTCGGGACGCTGCCCGCGCGCCGAGCCGACGTCGCTGTGCTCGAGCGTGGCTGGGATGCCCAGCTCCTGCAGTGCGCGCTGGGTCGTGGTGCGCAGGATGAGGCTCGAGCCCATGCCGGCGCCGCAGACGGCGAGCACGGAGATCGTCTCGGGCCGCTTCGTGGTGGTCGTCCCCGACGCCGTGGCGGTAGCCGTGCGGGCGGGCTGCGCGGTCTCCCGCTCGGCCGCGGCGACCGAATCCGCGCGGGCGGGAGCATCGACGGCGGCGGTGTCATCCGCATCCGGCGCGCGGTCGGGGCGCCGACCGAGGAGGAGCAGGATCGCGACGGTCGCGGCGACGACCACCGCGGCGAGCAGCCAGAGGCCCGCGGCGCCGAGCGGGGTGAGGAGCCCGCCGAGGCCGCGCAGCAGCCAGCCCACGACGAACCAGTCGGAGTCGGCGAGCGTCGCGAGCTCGGGCGCGGTGTTGTTCCAGACGCCCCACCCGATCCACTGTCCGAAGGCGAGCACGACGCCGTTGAGCACGCCGCCGAACAGCGCTCCGCGCCAGCCCGCGACGGCGTTGCCGAAGACGCCGCCCGCGGCTCCGCCGAAGAACAGCATGATCATCGGCGGCACCAGCACGAACCAGCCGGTGGCCGCGAAGAGTCCCATGAGCAGCAGGAAGGTGATCGTCGAGGCCACGAAGCCGAGCATCACGGCGGTCGGGGCACGGGTGAAGGTCACTGGGAGGTCCAGTGCGGGCTTCGCACCGGGAAGCACCCGCTCGGAGAGGCCCTTGAACGCGGGCACGATCTCCGCGAGGAACATGCGCACACCGAAGAGCAGGATGGCGATGCCTGCCGCGAAGCGCAGCGCCTGCAACAGAGCCCAAACCCAGGGCAGCACGGTGGCGTCGCCCATCTGCTCGGCGACCACCTCCGCGTCGGCGAAGAGGATCGCGACGAGCATGATGATGCCGATGACGAACGCCGTCGAGACGTTGATGTCCTTGAAGAACGAGAGGGCGCGAGGCAGCTTGAGGTGCTCGGAGTCGTGCTTCTGCGGGTCGCCCAAGCGCAGGGCCTTGGCGCCGTAGCCGGCGGCGATCGCGATCGTCGAGTCGGTGTGGGCGAGGCCGACCTCCTCGTTGCCCATGACCTTGCGCATGAGCGGCGCCGTCCACAGCGGCTGCAGCACCCAGTAGCAGGCGATGAGCAGCGAGCCGACTCCGGCGAGCACCCAGCGGTCGACGTCGCCGAACGCCTCGACGAGGCTCGCGGCGATGACGACGCTCATCCAGTACATGAGATGACCGGTGAGGTAGACGAACCGCGCGGCCTTGAACAGCCGCACGAATACGAGGTGGAGCACGAAGCCGCCGGCGATGATGAGCGGCACGACAGACCCCTGGCCGGCGGTGAAGTCGGCGAGGGTGGATTCCGCGGCGGGGGGCTCGAGCCCCATGGCGCTCGCGACGATCGTCTGGAAGCTGACGAGGCCGCCCACGAAGATCTCGACGCCGATGTTGAGGATCACGACGCCGATGGTCGCCCTCAGGCCGCCGGCGACGACCTCCTCGAAGGGCTTGCGCTGCAGCGCGAGTCCCACGATCGCGATGATGCCGATCAGCACGGCCACCTGGCTGAACAGGTTGTTCGTGATGACTTCGACGATGTCCTCGAACACTGACATGGCGTTCCTCCGTTGGTGCGTCCGGTGTCGGCGATTCCGGCAATGGTATAGCCCAATTGTGGTCGCGTCACCCCCTTTACTCCGGCGATGTTTCCGGTGTTGCAATCGTGCGGTTGCATCTACTGCAGGCGATATGCAACCATGGCATTGCACATCGAAGGAGACTCAGTGAACCGGACCACCGCGATCCTCGCGACGCTCTTCTGCGGAGCGTTCATCATGGGCTGCGCCGAGATGCTCGTCATCGGCATGATCGACCTGATCGCGATCGACCTGGCGGTCACGGTTCCCGCGGCGGGCGCCCTCGTGACGGCGAACGCCCTGGGCCTGGCGATCGGCGGACCCGTACTGACCTTCGTCACCGGCCGCTTCGATCGGCGCCATGTGCTGCTCGGCGCCACCGGCGCATTCGTGCTCGGCAACCTCCTCCCGGCTCTCGGCGCCGACTACCCCGCCTTCCTCGTCGCGCGGGTGCTGATCGGCGCGGTGCAGGGACTCTTCATCGCCGCGGCGATCGCGACCGCGACGTCGATCGTGCCTCCGGCTAAGGCCGGGCGCGCGATATCGGTCGTGATCTCCGGCTTCGCGACCGCGAGCGCGCTCGGCCTGCCGCTCGGCACGCTGCTTGGACAGGCCGTCGGCTGGCGCGCGTCCTTCGCCCTCGTGGTCGCGGTGGCCGCGGCGGTGCTCCTGGCCGCCTGGATGCTGCTGCCCTCGGTGCCGACGGTGACCGACGCCGGATCGCTCGGGCAGCTGCGAGCGGCCCTCGCGCCTCGCGTGCTCGCTCTCCTCGCGCTCTGCGCTCTCCTCTTCACCGCCATGCTGTCGGCCGTGACCTACCTCGTGCCGTTCTTCACCGGCGTCGCGGGCGCCCCCGCCGCGTGGGTGGGCGCCGTCCTGCTCGGCTACGGCGTCGCCACGACGGCGGGCTCGGCGATCGGGGGGCGGTTCGCCGACCACGACGCGGCCCGCACCCTCGTCGTCGGATCCATCGGCGTCACCGTGTCTCTCCTCGTGCTGTATCTGCTCGGATCCTCCGCGGTCGTCGCGACCCTCGCGGTGCTCGGCATCGGCGTGTTCGGCATGGGCATGGCGCCGTCGCTGCAGCACAGGGTCGCGAGCCTCGCAGGGCCCGGTGCCGCGCTCGCCGCGTCGCTGCCCGCATCGGCCGTGAACCTCGGCATCGCCGCCGGCTCCCTCCTCGGCGGGATGGCGATCATCGGCTCCGGCGTGGCCGCCGTACCCCTCGTCGGTGCTGCGGTCGCGGTGCTGGCGATCGCCGTCGCCTGGGCGACCGCACGACTTCAGCTGCCCGCAGGGCAGCCTGCCCACCCCATCCCCGCTGGAAAGGAAGCATGATCATGAGCATGACCACCAACCCGTCCTCGACCGTCGACGAGGAGTCCTTCACCGTCCGTCGCACCATCCGGATCGAGGCTCCCCTGGAGAAGGTGTGGCAGGCCGTCACGCAGCCCGAGCACATCTCCCGCTGGTTCGGGCGCACCGAGCTGACCGGCGCAGGCGTGGGCGCTGCAGGGACGATCACCTTCGAGGGCTACGGCGCGGTGCCGCTGCGCGTCGAGGCGATCGACGAGCCGAACTCGGTCAGCTACCGCTGGGGCAACGACGACGCGAGCGGCGCCCCGCCCGAACAGCTCGACGAGGAGCGCGCGACCGTCTTCACCTTCACGCTCGAGCCGCTCGACGACGGCACCCAGCTCACGGTCGTGGAAACCGGCTTCGAGCGCACCTCGGCACCGCTCGACAACCTGCGCGACCACGGTCGCGGCTGGGTCGAGGAGCTCGACAAGCTCGTCGCCCTGCTCGAGGGCGCATCGTGACGACCGCGACCCTGGTGCCCGTGTTCGCCGCGCTCGGGGATGAGACGAGGTGGAGCATCCTCGCAGCGCTCGGCGAAGGCGACGCCTCCGCATCCGCTCTCGCCGCCCGCATGCCGGTGACCCGCCAGGCCATCGCGAAGCACCTGGCCGTGCTGCAGGAGGTCGGCCTCGTGGAGCCGGTGCGGGTCGGCCGGGAGGTGCGGTTCCGCGTGCTCGGCTCTCAGCTCTCCGAGACCGCGAGGCGACTCGACGAGATCGGTGCCGAGTGGGAGCGTCGTCTGGCCGCGATCAAGCAGATCGCCGAGTCGCTCTAGGCGCCGGCGGCGGTGACCCGGTCCGTGATCTCGAGGAGCGGGTCGCCGTCGATGAAGACCCGGCCGCCGGGAGCGAGGGCAGCCGCGATGCGGGCGAGGGCCTCGGCTTCGAGCTGCGGATGCCGTCCGTCCCGGGCGCCGACCCGCAGGGCGAAGACGACATCGAACTCGTCCTCGGTCTCGAACTCCTCGATCGGTGCGCACTCGAAACTCAGGCGCCCGGTGTCGGGCTCGGGACCCGAGCCGGCCATCGCCTGCGCGATCGCCTTCGCCGAGCGGTCGAGCGCGTGCACCCGCCCGCGGGGCACCCGGCGCACGACCTCGCGCGCTGCCGCCCCCGGGCCGCAGCCGAGTTCGAGCACGCGCGAGGCATCCGTCAGCGGCAGGGCGTCGACCGCGGCCTGCAGCCTCGGCGACAGGGTCACCGCACCTCCTCGGGGAGGTCGAGGTCGATGAACTCCTCGACCTTCGTGTCGTCCGAGATGGTGGCGGGCTCCAGCTGCTGCCGTCGCTCGGTAAGGTCGCGCACGATCGCCTCCTCGTCGGGGAAGTCGATGCCCGACTCGGACGTCTCCTCGCTCACGAGCTGGCTCGCCGGTCCGAGCACGAACTCGGCGTCGTGCACGGTGCCGGTCTGCAGGTCAGCCACCGGGATGGTGACTCTCGCCGCGCCCTGAGGGGCGAGTGCCGCCGCGTAGGCGAAGAGAGCATCCGCGATGGCAGGCGAGGTGAGGAAGGTCTCTCCTGCATAGATGATGCGACGCATGGACTCATCCTGGTTCCCGCGATCGGCTGGAACCAGAACCTTGCAGGCATCCCCGATAACGGCTAGCCGACCGCCGCGGCGTAGCGCGCGCCGAGCGTCTGCACGGCACGCACGAGCTCCGGCGGCTCGGTGACGTGGAACGGCAGCCCGAGCATTCCTATGTACGCGGCGATCGTCTCGACGGTGTCGGCGCCGGTGACGAGCACGCAGGCGGCATCGTCGATCGGCTCGACGATGCCCACTGCGGGATTGATGCGGGCGAGCACCTCCTGCGCCGGCGCCCGCACCGTGATGCAGGCGTGCACCGCCCATCCGCTCGAGGCGACCTCGCGCACGACGAAATCGGTGTACTCCTCCTCGGGCAGCGGTCGCGGCGTGAACGGACGCCGCGTCGGCATCCGCAGCTCGATCCAGTCCACCCGCAGGGTCAGCCAGCGATCCGCTTCGGGGTCGCGGGCGACCAGGTACCAGCGACGCTGCCAGCTGACGAGCCGATAGGGCTCGACCCGTGTGGGCTCGCCGCGGTAGTCGAGGCGCAGCCATTCGGTGCGACGGATGGCCTCGGCGATGTCGCCGAGCACGCTCGGTTCGACCTCGGGGTCGTCCGCGTTCGTCGACGTGTTCTCGGGACCGTGCTCGGTGCTCGCCAGGATCGCCTCGACTCTGCTGCGAGCGACCGCGGGCAGCACGCGGTCGAGCTTGCCGATCGCGCGTCGGCCCGCCTCCTCGACGCCCTGCACACCGGTCGACGCGCGCAACCCGACGGCCACCGCGACCGCCTCCTCCTCGTCGAGCAGCAGGGGAGGGAGCACGCCGCCCGCGCCCAGCGAGTAGGCCCCGGCCGCGCCGCGAGTCGCTTCGACCGGATAGCCGAGCTCCCGGAGCCGGTCGATGTCGTTGCGGATGGTGCGCCCGCTGACCTCGAGGCGGGTCGCGAGCTCGCTTCCCGACCACGACGGCCGGGACTGGAGCAGACCGAGAAGGGCGAGCAGGCGAGCCGAGGTCTCCAGCATGCGAGGAGTCTCGCACAGTAGGAATCGGGTCTTCCTAATTCGTTCCTATCGTGCAGGCATGACGAACACCGCAGCCGCCAAAGGCATGGATCTCCGCCCCTTCACCGTCGCGTTCCCGCAGGACGAGCTCGACGACCTCCGCGAGCGCCTCGAGCGCACTCGTCTGCCGCAGCCGGCGCCGCAGGAGGACGACTGGCACTACGGAACACCGAACAGCTGGCTCACCGAGGCGCTCGAGACGTGGAAGCGCTTCGACTGGCGGAAGGTCGAGCAGCGGCTCAACGAGCACCCGAACTTCCTGACCGAGATCGACGGGCAGACCGTGCACGTCATCCACGCGCGCTCGCCGCACGCCGAGGCTACGCCGCTGCTGCTCGTGCACAGCTACCCCGGCAACGTGCTCGACTTCGCCGACCTGATCGCACCGCTGCTCGACCCGGTCGCGCACGGCGGCCGCGCGGAGGACGCGTTCCACCTCGTCATCCCCTCCCTCCCGGGGTTCGGCTTCAGCACGCCTGTCGTCGACCGCGGGTGGACGATCGCCCGGGTGGCGCGGGCCTTCGACACCCTCATGCGCGGGCTCGGCTACGAGAGCTACGGGATGCACGGCAGCGACGTCGGTGCGCTCGTCGGGCGCGAGCTCGGCATCCAGGAGCCGGCCGGATTCCTCGGGTCGCACGTGCTGCAGGCCTTCTCGTTCCCCTCCGGCGACCCGGCCGAGTTCGAGAAGCTGGAGCCCCAGGACTACGCGGCGCTCGAGCACATGCAGTGGTTCCAGTCGGTCGGCGGCTACAACGCCATCAACGCCTCCCGTCCGCAGACGGTCGCCGTGGGGCTCTCGGACTCGCCGATCGGCCAGCTCGCCTGGAACGAGCTGTTCGTCAACTTCGGCAACGGCACGAGCCTCGTCCCGCTCGAGTCGATCCTCGCCTCGGTCACCCTCGAGTGGCTCACGAACACGTCGGCGAGCGCGGGGCGGTACCACTTCGAGGAGGGCCGCATCGAGCGCGAGCCGGTCGTCAATCCCGGGCGGATGGGCGTCGCGATCTTCGAGGACGACTTCAGGTCGATCCGCACCTTCGCCGATCGCGACAACACGAACATCGTGCACTGGACCCGGCACGAGAAGGGCGGCCACTACGCCGCCATGGAGGTTCCCGGGGTGCTCGCGGAGGACATCCGCGAGTTCTTCCGCCCCGTGCGGTAATGCCCCGGCGGAGCGGCGCACGTCGGGCCGGCGTGCGCCGCTTCAGCGTCGGAGGGCCGCCACGTGGTGCATCGCGGCGACGGCGAACCGCTCCCAGTCGTCGGCCCTGTCGACCGGCAGCGACACCCAGTCCCTGAAGCGCCGCCCCTGCCCGGGGCTGAAGATCTCCGCCCCCGGCAGCGCGAGTGCCTCGGCGTGAGCGGGGTTCTGCTCCCCGAGGCGCAGGCCGAGCATGCCGGCGTCCAGGCAGGCGAACATGCGGCCGTCGAGGGTCAGCATGGGGCGGCCCATCATGCGGGAGCGTGCGGCGCCCTGCTCCGCGAGCGCCTCGGCGAGGGCGTCGAACTCTCGTGCAGCGGGGGGCGGGGCATCGGTCATGTCCGCAATCTACCCCCGGTTCGCGTCCGTGCCGCCGGGATCTACCCCACGGCGCGCTTCCCCTCGGCGGCGAGCTCGACCGTGCGACGGATGCGGCGCTCGCGCGTCTCCGGCCGCTTCGCCTTCGCGATCCACTCGAGCGTCAGCCGCTGCACCGAGGGTGGGAAACCGGCGAACGCCACGGCCGCGCCGGGAGTCTCCTCGAGCATCCGTCGCACCTCCTCCTCGCCGTGCGGGTGCACCTCCCAGGTGCCGCGCTCGTGAGAGAGGTCGACGAGCGCCTGGCCGGCCGGCGTCATGAGGCCGGCCTCGGTCATCCGTCGAACGCGCTCCCGGTTGCTCGCGCTCCACGTGCTCCGGGGCGAGCGCGGGCTGAACCGCAGCTGCGAGCTGGTCGCGTCGTGCTTGCGATGCAGTCCGTCGATCCAGCCGAAGCAGAGCGCCTGCTCGATCGCCTCCGCATAGCCGACGCCCTGACGCCTCGTCGCCTTGTGGGGGATGACCAGCCAGGCCTCGCGCTCGGTCCCCGCGTTCGCGGCCAGCCAGCCGCGCCACTCCTCGACGGAGACCGGCTCGACGAGGTTCATCGGTCGCCCTTCAGGGACTCGAGGGTGGTGAGGTAGTGCTCGTTGTACATGACGCCGAGCAGGTTGCCGAAGGGATCGAGCACGGTCGCGGTGATGAACCCCGGTCCCTGCTCGGTCGGCTGCTGATGCGGCGTCGCGCCGAGCTCGACGAGTCGGGCGAAGGCGGCGTGAACGTCGTCGACCGCCCAGTACGCGACCCCGCCGCCGGGGGTGTCGCCCCATCCTTCCGCGGCGTACCGGCGATCGAGGAAGCCGAGCTCGTGCTGGTAGTCGCCGATCCGGTACTCCAGGTAGGCGAGCTGCCCGGCGAACTCCTTGCGGAAGTACGGCTCGATGCCGAGCATCTCGTCGTACCAGCGCTGGGCGGCGCCGAGGTCGTCGGCGTGGAAGGTGACGGTGGTGAGTCCTCGCAGCATGTTCCTGTTCCTCTCGTCGTGTCGGGTGATGAAGAACAGCTTGCGCTCCATAAGTGCGCATGGAATGACTACTTTTGAGCATCGGCGGATCGCGCCGGTCGATTTCCGTTGACCCGGCCCGAGCCCAGCAGTACGGTGAGCGCGACTTCGCGACGGGGCGGGGTCATCCGCCTCGGGAGGGCCGATCCTTGATCGATGAACTGAGCGAACTGCGAGCCACCGTGCGCGGGCCGGTGCTGAGCCCCGCGGACAGCGGGTACGACGACGAGGTCTTCGCCTTCAACGTGGCGGTGCAGCACCGACCGGACGCCGTGGTCGGCGCCCTCGATGCCGACGACGTCGCGGCAGCGGTGGGATGGGCGGCCGAGCGTGCGATCCCCATCGCGGTGCAGGCCACCGGGCACGGCGCCACCCAGGCCATCACCGGCGGGCTGCTCATCAGCACCCGGCGGCTGCAGGATGTCGAAGTCGATCCGGAAGCGCGCACCGCGCGCGTCGGCGCAGGGGTCAAATGGGCGACTCTGCTGGCCCAGACCGTGCCGCTGGGACTCGTGGGGCTGAACGGCTCGAGCACCGACGTCGGCATCGTCGGGTACACGCTCGGGGGCGGCCTGCCGATCTTCGGGGACACCTACGGCTTCTCCGCCGACCACGTCCGCAGCTTCGAGGTGGTCACCGCCGACGGTGTCGCCCGGTTCGTGGATGCCGAATCCGACCCGCTGCTCTTCGACATGCTGCGCGGCGGCAAGGGCAACCTCGCCATCGTGACAGCGATGACGATCGAGCTCATCCCGCTCGAGGAGTTCTACGGCGGTGGGATCTTCTACCCGGGAGAGGACGTCGAGGAGGTCCTGAGCGCCTTCCGGTCGTGGGCGCCGGCACTGCCCCCAAGGGCGGAGACGTCGATCGCACTCCAGCGCCTGCCCGACATGCCGGAGGTGCCGGAGATGCTCCGCAACCGGTTCACCGTGCACGTCCGGTTCGCCTTCGCCGGACCGGCGGAGCGCGGCGATGAGCTGCTCGCCCCGATGCGCGCCGTGTCCGCGCCGCTGCTCGACAACGCGGCGGCGCGCAGCTACCTCGAGGTCGATATGGTGCACCTCGACCCCACCGATCCGATCCCGTACGAGGAGGGCGGCACGCTGCTGCGCGAGCTCGACGACGACGTGCAGCGGGTGCTCCTCGAGCATGCCGGCCCGGACGCCCGTACCCCGCTGCTCATGGTCGAGCTCCGTCCCATGGGCGGGGAGCTCGCCCGGCCGAGGGGTCGCGACGCGATCTCGGGCCGGGACGCCGGGTGTTCCGTGCTGCTCATCGGCGTGCTCGCGCCGCCCATCGCCGAGGCGGTTCCGGTGGCGATCAAGCAGCTCCTCTCCGCGCTCGAGCCCTACTCGACGGGGCACACGATGGTGAACTTCCATGGGCGGCCGGGCGACGCGACCGACCGGGCGCGAGCGTGGTCGGCCGAGACCTACGGCGAGTTGGCCGCGACGAAGCGGCGGTATGACCCGGACAATCTGCTGCGTTTCGGACACGCCATCCTGCTGCCGAGCGAGGAGGAGACCGCGGCCGCTCCGTCAGCCTGAGCGGCGAGGGGCTCCCGCGCTACAGCCGCAACCCGTTCTGCCGCCCGAGCTCGGCGAGATCCACCGCGAGCAGTCGCAGCCGGGTCGACCGTTCCAGGTCGTAGTCGGGGTCGGGGAGTCCGGCCGCGGCGTGCCGTCGGATCGACACCCCCACCTCGGCGAGGGCGCTCTCGCGTGCCGCGGCGACGAGCCCCGCGGCGTACTCGTCGTCGTCGGCCAGCTCCCGCAGGCGCTCCACGAGCCGCACGAGGATGCGCTCGCGCTTCTCGAGCAGGTGCACGTCTCGGGACCGGTAGTCGGCGTGGTGCTCGGCCTTGCCCGGACGGCCCTCGGCCTTCTCGCGGGTGGCCTCGAGCTGGGCGAGGTCGCGCTCTTTCTCGTCGGCGACATGCTGCAGCTCCTGGCGCACCGCATCCGTGTACCAGGCCTCGTCGTAGTCGGCCTGCTCGCGCAGCACGCGCAGCACCATCAGATTCTTCGCCGCGAGCCGCACGCCGGCAGCGGCGATCAGCAGACCCTCGTCGACGAGCTCCTCGTCGCTCGGCTCGGGGAAGGACTCGGGCGGCTCGTAGCGCCCGAGGTCGATGCTGCGCCTTCGGCGCTTGCGCCACATGCGACTGTCACCCTCCGCGACCCGGTGCCGCGGGCCGCTCCTCCATCGTATGAGCGACGACGGATGCTGTGGGGTCAGACCGAGGAAGGCACCGGCGCCTGGGCGGCGTCGTAGCGCTCGCGCGAGTCGTTGATGTCGCGCTGGTGCTGCTCGGTCCAGTCGACGAGCTGCCCGATGGGTGCGCTGAGCGAGCGGCCCAGGTCGGTGAGCGCGTAGTCGACCCTGGGAGGCACGGTCGGGTAGACCGTGCGCGAGACGAGGCCGTCGCGCTCGAGATTGCGCAGCGTGACCGTGAGCATCCGCTGGCTGACGCCGTCGATCATCCGCAGCAGCTCGTTGAAGCGGAGCGATCGCTCGGCGAGCAGTGCGACGACGAGCAGTGACCACTTGTCGGCGATGCGGTCGAGGATCACCCGGACCGCGCAGTCCTCCCGCGGATCCCACTGGTGCGCGTCGGCCCAGGGGTCGGTTACTTCGAGAGAACCGGGTGACTCCGAAGTGCGTTCTTCCATAGCTCTTCATGGTGACCGAACATGGGGTCGGTTACAAGAGGGAACCGACGAAAGGAAAGCCATGACGGTCCAGGAACTGGACTCGCCCGCCGCTGCCGACAGGATCCGCGGACGCTCGCTCATCGCACTCGCCGTGCTCTCGGGGGCGATGTTCCTCGAGGGCATCGACGTTGCGATGTTCAACGTGGCGCTGCCGCAGATCCGCGACGACGTCGGCATGTCGACCGGCGAGCTGCAGTGGATCATGACCTCGTACGTGCTCGGCTACGGCGGCTTCGTGCTGGTGGGTGGCCGTGCCGCCGACCTGTTCGGGCGTCGCCGGGTGTTCCTGGCTGCTCTGCTGGTGTTCGTCGCGTTCTCGGGACTGGGCGCGATCGCGAACGAGGGCTGGATGCTCATCGCGGCCCGAGCGATCACCGGCATCGCCGCCGCGTTCATGGCGCCGGCATCGCTGTCGCTCGTCTCGACGATGTTCACGGGCAGGGCCCGCGAGCAGGCGCTGATGGTGTTCGCCGGGGTGGGTGCAGGCGGGTTCTCGATCGGCCTCGTGCTCGGCGGGCTGCTCACACTCGCCGGATGGCGCTGGGTGTTCATCGCGCCGCTCGCACTGTCGATCGTGCTGCTGGCCTTCGCGCTGCCGCTGCTGCCTCGCGGCGCGGACGAGCGCCGTCCCGACCTGCGCGTCGACTGGCTAGGCGCGGCATCAGTGACCGGGGCGCTCGTCGCGCTCGTGGTGGGCATCGAGCAGGCCGTGCACGCGCACCCGCTCGTCACGGGCGGCCTGCTCGCGGTGAGCGCCGCGCTCTTCGTGCTCTTCGTGCGCACCGAGCGGCGCGCCCCTCAGCCGCTGGTGCGACTGGGGCTCCTCCGCAACGCGCCGCTCGTCAGGGCGAACCTCGGGGCGGGCCTGCTGGCCGCGGGCTTCCTCGGGTTCCAGTTCGTCGTCGTGCTGTACCTGCAGGAGCTGCGGGGCTGGGGGGTTCTCGAGACCTCGCTCGCGATGCTCGTGCTCGGCATCGACGTGATCGTGGCCCCCGTGTACACCCCGAAGCTCATCACCCGGTTCGGTCACGTGCGCGTGGCGCTCGGCGGCCTCATCTTCGCCGCCCTCTCCTACGCGCTGTTCCTGCCGGTGACCGAGGACTGGACCTACGCCGCCATGTTCCCGAGCTTCCTGGCGCTGGGCCTCGCGTTCTCGTTCGCCTACGGCCCGTTGACGCTCGGCGCCACCGAGGGTGTCGCCGAGGACGAGCAGGGACTCGCGGGCGGCGTGCTCTACACGGTGTTCCAGTTCGGCGGCGCGATCGGGCTGTCGGCCGCGACCGCACTGCTGATCCTCGGCGAGCAGCTGGCCTGGGCGCCGCTCGAGCAGTACCGGTTGGCCGTGCTCGCGCCGCTCGCGTTCGCCGTGCTCGCGGTCGTCATCGCGGCGACCGGGGTGCGGCGGCAGGCGACCGTCAGCTGATACCGGCGGCCGGCGTCGCGGGAGCGCCGGCCGCCTCCCACTCCGGGCGCAGGATCGACATGACCACAGCGTCGATGCGCTCGTCGTCGAGCTTGAACGCCTGCCGCCTCGTCCCCTCGTAGACGAAGCCGGCCTTCTCGTAGGCGCGTCTGGCCCTCGGGTTGAAGGCGAACACCTCGAGCTCGAGTCGGTGCAGCGTCGTAGCCGTGAAGGCGAGGCGTACGGTGAGGCGGATCGCCTCGGTGCCGAGCCCTCGGCCCCGTCCCTCGGGGCCGATCAGGATGCGGAAGTTGGCCGACTCGTCCTCGGGCGACCAGTCGTTCACGACGCTCTCGCCGACGACCCGACCCGTCGACCGGTCCACGATCGCGAGGTCGATCCGGTCGCGCTGTTCGGCGCGGCTCGCGTACCACTCGCGGATGCGCGCCTCGTCGGTGTCGTCCGCTTCGGCATCCGTTCGGCTGTGGGTGCTTCCGGTGAGCACCCGCAGCTCGGGATCGCGCAGGATGGCGAGCATCGCGTCGGCGTCGGCGGCCTCGAACGGCCGCAGCGTCACCGCCTCACCGACGAGCGTCGGCTGCGAGGCGAAGAGGATGGCGTCCGTCACGCCCCGAGCCTAGGGCGACCGTTCCGTCAGGAGGTCGCCACGCGGCCGCCGCCGACGAGCCGGTCGATCGCCTCGAGCGGGATGTCGACCCAATCGGGCCGGTTGCGGCCCTCGTAGATGACCTCGTAGACGGCCTTGTCGAGCTCGAAGGCGTCGAGCAGGGTGCGGTGGGCGAGCGGGTCGCCGCCCGAGGCGCCGGCGTAGCCGATGAGGAAGTTGCCGCGGGCGCTCTCGGTCCACTCCTTCGCCCAGCGCTCGGACACCCCGCCGGATCCGGCGTGCTTGCCGTAGGCGCCGGCGTAGTCGAACGACCGCAGCATCCCCGCGACGTCACGCAGGGCGGGCTCTGGCAGCGAGCGCTCCGCGAGGGTGCGCAGCGGCTCCCCCTCGAAGTCGATGAACGTCCAGCGGTCGGCGCCGCGCAGCACCTGGCCGAGGTGCAGGTCGCCGTGGATGCGCTGCAGCGGGGGCCAGGCGGCGTCGCGCGCGGCGTCGTAGGCGGCCTCGATCGCGTCGCGATGCAGCGCGAGCCGCGGCACGACGTCGATCGCCTGGGCAAGACGCTGGTGCCAGACCGCGGCCATGCCGATCGTGTCGCCCATCGATGCCTCCCGAGCGGGCAGCTGCTCGGCGAGCACGCGGTGCATCACGGCGGTGGCGCGGCCGAGCTCTCGCGCGGGGTCGTCCCATCGCTGCCCGGCGGCGACCGCCTCGAGTGCGATGTCCCAACCGTCGCGGGCGCCCGAGATGAACTCCTGGATGATCGCGAGATGCCCCGTGTCACGGCGGCCCTTCGCGTCCTCCCACTCGGTGGCGACGGCGCCGATGAACTTCGGCACGAACGGCACGCCCGCCTCGCTGAGCACGCTCTGCAGCTCGACGTCGGGGTTCTGTCCGTGGTGGATGACGCGGAAGACCTTGATCATGAGCTGACTGCCGTCGTCTCGAGTCGCAACGATCGAGGTGTTCGACTGCTCGCCGCTCAGCACCTTGCTGGAGGTGACAGGGGCCCCCGTGCCCTCCGTCGCCGCGAGCAGCGACGGCGCGAACGCAGGGTCGTAGGCGGCGTCGAACAGGTAGGAGTCGTCATCCGCCTTGCCGATGTAGGTGGGGCCGGTGCCGCGCGGGATCGTCGTGCGCAGCACGACGGGCACCTGGTAGACCGGCCGCCTCGCGTCGTTCTCGTCGAGCAGCAGCAGCACCCGCAGCCGGGCGTCCGGGTCGGTGCTCGCGAGCTCGAGTTCCTGCTGCACCCGCAGCTGGGGAGCGCTTCCCTTGCCGGCGTACCACCGCTGCCGGCCGATCCAGTCGCTGATGCTCTCCGTCGTACCCATGCGGAAAGGTCTACCCCCCTTCCTGGGGGAACGACTGGAATCCCAGCGCCGGTTGCCGCGGTGCGGGAGTATGCGTTATTGCGTGTTTCGCGCGCGTGAACATCGGGTGGTCGACTTGCGAACCGATCGGTCTACCCCGACGATGAAGCAGGAACCGTGCAGGGAGGTGTCATGTTCGTCGTGAGCTCGTGCTCGATTCACCACATGGTGATGGTCGAGCGGTCGAAGGTCGACGGACACGTCGTCGACCGCTCCTGGTGCCCCATCTGCGACGGCAAGGGCTCCTAGCCGTCACTCCCCGAGCGAGGTGCCTTTGAGCTCGGGCAGCGCGAACGCCGCGGCCGCAGCCACGAGGAACACCGCGCCGAAGACCACGAAGAGCAGGATCGGCCCGCCGAGGATCACCAGCGGCGGAGCCGACAGCGGCGCGAGGATCGACGCGATCCGGCCCACGCCGGCAGCCCAGCCGGATCCGGTGCCGCGCAGCGAGGTCGGGTACAGCTCGGGGGTCGCGGCGTAGAGGGCCCCCCACGCTCCGAGGTTGAAGAACGAGAGCAGCATCCCCGACGCGACGATCTGCACGACGGAGCCGCTCACCGCACCGAAGCCGAAGACGGATGCCGCGGCGGCCGAGCCCAGCAGGAACGTCGCGAGGGTGGCCCGCCTGCCCCACCGCTCCACCAGGAAGGCGGCGACCGCATACCCGGGAAGCTGGGCGAGGGTGATCAGCAGCGTGTACTCGAAGGAGCGCACGAGCGGGAAGCCCGCATTGACCAGCAGGGTCGGCAGCCAGATGAAGGCGCCGTAGTACGAGAAGTTCACGGTGAACCAGACGAGCCAGATCGCCACCGTGCGGCGACGGAGGCCAGGCGCGAACAGGTCCGCGAGCCGCCGCCCTGTGCTCTCCTGCACGGCCGGAGGTGCTTCGGGCACCTCGTCGGGGATCCGGGTGATGGCGGGAGAGGCCTCGAACTCCCGCACGACCCGCTCGGCCTCCTCGTGGCGACCGCGAGCCACCAGGAACCGCACCGACTCGGGCAGACCCCAGCGCACGACTACCGCCCAGACCGCGGGCAGCGCCCCGACCAGGAGCGCCCAGCGCCATCCGTCGTCGCTCGCCGGTACCACGAGGTAGCCGAGCAGGGCGGCGCCGGTCCACCCGACCGCCCAGAACGCCTCGAGGATCACGACGACCCGTCCGCGCATGCGCGCAGGCGTCAGCTCGCTCACCAGGGTCGACGCGACCGGAAGTTCCGCCCCGAGCCCCAACCCGACCACGAAGCGCAGCGCGAGAAGGGCCCCCACCGACCAGGCGAGGGCTGAGGCGCCGGTCGCGAGACCGTAGACGAGGAGCGTGAGAGCGAAGACCTGTTTGCGGCCGATCCGGTCGGCGAGCAGTCCGCCGACAGCTGCTCCGATGGCCATGCCCGCGAAGCCGGCCGAGGCCACCCAGGCGAGCGCCTGATCCCCTGCACCCCAGGTGATCGAGAGCTGGGCGATGACGAACGAGATGATCCCGACGTCGAGCGCGTCGAGAGCCCATCCGATGCCGGAGCCGCCGAGCAGCTTCGCATGGGCTCTCGTGAACGGCAGCCGGTCGAGCCGGGCGGTCAGGCTGGGCGTGGTGCTGGTCGCGTGCTGCGTCATGGCGGGTCCTCGTCGGGTCGGCGCAGAAGTCTCCGACGGTAGCGGATGCCGCGGCTCCCGGTCCTCCTGTTACGAGAAGTTCCGCTCAGCCCTCCGCCGGATGGGGAACCCCGTGCGGCCGCCGCGTCGCCAGGTCGAATCCGTCGCCAGACGAGAGCACGTGCAGCCTGACGTCGTAGATCGAGAGGGCACCTTCCTGGCTGCCTTCGGCGATGTTCGACTGGCTCACCGTCTCGCCGTCGACGACGTAGACCGCGCCGGAGCCGAGCACGCGGAAGTCCTCGCCCTCGACGACGATTGCGGTGTCCTCGTCGATGCCGATACCGAGCACCCGCGGGCTGTGCGCGACGGCGCCGAGGAGCCTCCCGATCCGCCCGCGCTCAGCGAAGTGCTGGTCGATGATCGCGTCGCGCAGCATGCCGAGCCCTGGCGCCATGTGCAGGTCGCCGATGCGGTACGACTCCGAGCTCGGCCCGCGCACGAGCATCGTGTCGCTCATGACGGATGCGCCCGCCGAGGTGCCGGCGATCACCCCGCCCTGGGCGCGGATCTCGCGGATGCGCTCTTCGATCGGGGTGTCGCCGAGCTGACTGCTGATGCGCAGCTGGTCGCCGCCGCTGAAGAAGACGCCGGCCGCGTCGTCGAGCAGGGCGAGCTTCTCAGGGTCGTGGGTCTCCGCCCGGTCCTCGAGGTAGAGCTCGACGAGCTCTCCGATGCCGAGGTCGTCGAAGGCGTCGCGGTAGCTCTCGTAGTACCCGTCCGGATTGTGCGAGGCGACCGTCGCGAGCACCAGCTTGCGCGGCCCGACGGCCTCGGCGACGGCTTTCAGGATGACGCGGTCACCCTCGCGGTCCTCGTGTCCTCCGATGATGAACAGCGGTCCAGGCGTCGTCATCCCACTCCCTGCGTCTCGTCCTCGGTGACGCGCAGGTAGGCGCGCACCGGTGTGCGGGCATCCGTGTAGGCGACCGCGAAGTCGGGACTGTTGTGTCCCCAACGCACCCGGCCGTGCGAGTCGAGGAGGATGATGCCGGCCTCGCCCTCGACCCGCTCGAGGCGCTCGAGCGCCGCTCCGATCGGATTGGAGCCGACGCCGGCATCCAACGAGGCCATGACGTGCGCGGCGAGGGCGACCCGCGAGATGCTCTCGCCGTCACCCGACAGGGCGACCCCTCCTATGCCGTCCTCGGCATACAACCCGCAGCCCGGGAGGGGGCTGTCGCCGACCCGCCCAGGAAGGCTGCCCGGCAGTCCCCCGGTGGAGGTGCCTGCCGCGATCCGCCCCATGTCGTCCATCGCCACCGCGCCCACCGTGTCGAGAGCGTCGGTGGCGGTCTCGTCGCCGGTCGGATTCAGCTGCTCGGGGTCGACGAGCTCGGCGCCGTGGTCCTCGGCGAAGCGCTCGGCGCCCTCGGCTACCAGCAGGGTCTCCTTCTGCGTCAGCAGGGCCGCCGCGACCGAGATTGGATGCTTGAGTCTGCGGACGGCGCCCACGCCGCCGACATCGAGGGTCTCGCCGTTCATGATCGCCGCGTCGCACTCGACGTCCCCATCGCTGTTGCGCACCGATCCCCTGGCCGCATTGAAGGTCGGGTCCTCCTCGAGGGCGCGGATCGCCGCCTCGACGGCGTCGGTGGCGCAACCGCCTCGAGCGAGCACGGCCTGCCCGACCTCGGCGGCCGCCGCCACCCCCGCCCGGTGCCGCTCAGCCTGCTCCGGAGGGATCTCCTTGGCACCGCCGTGGACGACGATCGCCCAGTGCTGGCTGTTCACCCGATCAGGCATGGAGCGCCCCCTGCTTCTTCGCGCGGTCCTCGACGAAGGAGCCCCTGAACTCCTGGATCCGCCGCCACACGCCGTCCACGTCGGTCGGCATCACGACGACCAGGTCGCGAGGGCCCGCGGAGCGCAGCGCGGCATCGACCGCCTCACCCTCGTCGACGATGCGACGCACGCTCGACGGATCCATGCCGGCGTCGACAGCGCCCTCCGACAGCAGGGCGACCACTCCGCCGGCCTGCCTGCCACGGCCGTCCGGACGCTCGCGGAAGATCAGCTCGTCGAAGAGCCCGGCAGCGATCTGTCCCATCTCCCGGATGTCCTCGTCGCGGCGGTCGCCAGGGATGCTCACGACGCCGATCGTGCGCTCGTGCCGCCCGCGGAGCCGCTGGACGACCGTGCCGATCGCGCGGAGCGCGGCCGGGTTGTGCGCGTAGTCGAGGATCGTCGTGAAGCCAGGGGAGCGCGTGAGGTTCAACCGCCCGGGATTCTGCTCGAACGTCGACTCGAAGTCGCTGAGCGCATCCGTGATCGTGGGGACTCCCACCCGCTGCACGTAGGCCGCAGTCGCCGCCGCGAGCGCGTTCATGATGTTGAAGCGCGCCACTCCGCCGAGGGTCGCCGGGATGTCGACGGCGTCGATGAGCCGGATGCGCTCGTCGCCGTCGAACAGCACCAGCGCGTCGTCCTCGAGCGCCGCGACGAGACCGCCGGCCCGGAGGTTCTCCTCGAGCAGCGGCGGCCACTCCGACCGGGGCCGCAGTGTGAGGAAGGCGAGCCGACCGCGGGCGCGCCGCGCCATCCGCAGCGTCAGCGGATCGTCGGCGTTGAGGATGCTCGTGCCGCGGCGGCGGACGTGCTGCACCACGACCTGCTTGACGCGAGCCAGCTCCTCGAGCGTCTCGACACCCTTGAGCCCGAGGTGGTCGGCGCTGATGTTGAGCACGATCCCGACATCGGCCGCGGGGAAGGCGAGGCCTTCGCGCAGGATCCCCCCGCGGGCGGTCTCGAGCACGGCTGCATCGACCGTGGGATCCGCGAGCACGAGGCGCGCGCTCCTCGGCCCGCTCGCGTCGGCCGCCTTCACCAGGTTGTCGTCGACGTAGATGCCGCTCGTCGTCGTCATGCCCACCGTGAGTCCGGCCCTGGCGAGGATGTGGCCGAGCATGCGCACGGTCGTGGACTTGCCGTTGGTCCCGGTCACCGCCGTGACGGGGATGAGGCTCCGGCTGCCCGGCGGGTAGAGCAGGTCGACGACCGGCCCCGCGACGTCGCGCGGCTGCCCCTCTGAGGGCTGCACGTGCATGCGGAACCCGGGTGCGGCGTTCACCTCGATGATGCCGCCGCCCGTCGTGCTCAGCGGTTCGGAGAGGTCGGGGGAGACGATGTCGAGCCCGGCGATGTCGAGCCCGATCACCTTCGCGGCGCGCTCGGCCAGGATGCGGTTGTCGGGGTGCAGCTGGTCGGTGCGGTCGGCCGCCTCGCCGCCCGTGGAGAGGTTCGCGGTGTCGCGCAGCAGCACCGGATGTCCGGCACCGGGCACGTCGACGAGCTCGAGTCCTTGCTTGGCGAGGAGATCGCGCACGTGGTCGTCGATCACGACCCGGGTGAGCACCTTCTCGTGCCCTGCGCCGCGACGCGGGTCGGCGTTCAGCCGGTCGACGAGCTGCTGCACGGTGCTGACTCCATCGCCGACGACCTGGGCGGGCATCCGCTCGGCCACGGCGACGACCCGGCCGCCGATGACGAGCACCCGGTAGTCGCGGCCGCGGAACTGCTCCTCGACCACGACCCTCCTGCTGTGCCGCGCCGCCTCCTCGAATCCGCGGCGCACCGCCTCGTCG
This sequence comes from Microbacteriaceae bacterium, assembly GCA_031177985.1. Classification (GTDB taxonomy): domain Bacteria; phylum Actinomycetota; class Actinomycetes; order Actinomycetales; family Microbacteriaceae; genus JAPSJW01. The sequence goes on from JAPSJW010000001.1 coordinate 651,191, forward strand.
CCGATCAGGTCGAGCGTGACCCCACGGCCGTGGTTGCCGTCCAGCGGCTTCGTGACCACGGGCCCGCGGATGCGCGCGGCCGCCGTCACGGCCTCGTCGGCGGTGCGCACGACCGTGCCCCTGGGCACGGGGATGCCGGCGCTCGCGAGCAGCGACTTGGCCAGATCCTTGTTGCCGGCGTTCAGCACGCCGAGGTGCGAGGTCTCGCTCGTGATGCTCGCTCGCACGAGCTTCTGGCGCGAGCCCCAGCCGAGGCGCAGCAGGCTCTGCTCGTCGAGACGCTCGACCGGGATGCCGCGGCGCCGCGCGGCGTCGGCGATGGACTGCGTCGTCGGTCCGAGCGCGGCGCGCTGCACGAGCCGCGCGAGATCCTCGTCGCCGTCGCGCGTCAGGAGGTCCAGCCCCTCGACCTGCGCGAACTCCTGCGGCAGAAGCGAGGCGACGAGATCGAGCGCCTGGCGCCCGGCCAGCAGACCGGCAGCCTCGACCGTGTAGGCGTAGAGCACGTTGTAGACGCCGGGCGAGCCCTTCACCGACCGGGTCTTGCCGCGGGTCACGGGGGAGCCTGCGGAGGTCTGCAGCTCGAGGGCCACGTGCTCGACGACGTGACCGATCCAGGTGCCCTCGCGCAGGCGCTCGACGAGACCTCCCGGTCGACCTCGGCTGCACCCGTGCAGCTCGAGCCCCGGCAGCCGCTCGAGCAGCGCATCCGCGAATCCCGGAAGGGTGCTCGTCGGCCGCTCGTCGAGCGCTCCGAGATCCAGCGCGAAGCGGATCATCGGCGTCGCACTGTAGAGGTGCGGTCCGCGGTACACGGACCGATCGAGCACACGCATCGGCATCCTTCCGGTCGACGTCGACTCTGCCCTCACGGTAGGTGTGTCGAGAAAACGGCGGACAGGGCTTGCCAGCGGATGCGCGGGGACGTAATGCGGCTCGAGCGGCGCGCGTCTGTCTGCCGCCATTACCCTGTCGGCATGACCCCCGACACCGTGGGACTGCTCACCGCCCTCGCCGACGCGGAGCGGATCGCCGTGCTCGGCTGGTTCGCCGCGCGGAGCGAGGGGAGCTCGCTCACGGATGCGGCGAACGGCACCGGGCTGCCGATCAAGCGCCTGCAGAAGGTGGTCGCGCCGCTGCTCGGGGCGGGCCTGGTCGTCCGCTCGGAGGACGGCTTCCGATTCGATCCCGAGCCGCTGCGCCGGGCGTCGACGGCCGCCCTCGGCGAGCTGCCGATGGGTCGGGCGCTCGCCGAGCATCCGCGTCTCAACTCGGTCGTGCACAACGGGATGGCGACGCGGCTCCCGGTGCAGTCGGAGCTCAAGACCGAGCTCGCGCGAGTCCTGGCGTCGCTGCTGCCCGCGTTCGACCGGGCGACCGAGCCGGAGCTGAACGGATGGCTCGCGGCGCTCACCACCGACGTGCCGCTCATGCGGCGCCTGCTCGTCGACGAGGGCCTGCTCGACCGTTCGCCCGACGGCGCCGAGTACCGGCGGCCAGGGTGAGTTATCAGCTGACGGACGCGCGATCCGTAGCGTTCGCGGAAGCCGTGCTGCGGCAGGAGTCGGAGCGGCTGGCGGCGGCGGGTGTCCCGGGTGAGCTGCTGCTCACCGGTGGCAGCAGCCTCGAAGGGCTCCTGACGAAGGGCGACATCGACCTGCACCTGCGGGTGACGGCTGAGCAGTTCGCTGAAGCGGTGGAGCGGCTCTCGGAGGTCCACGACGTCGTGCACCCCGAGATCTGGACGAGGCAGTTCGCGACCTTCGAGCGGCCGGGGCAGCCGCCCGTCGGCATCGCGGTGACCGTGATCGACTCTGAGCACGACCGTCGCTTCGTACGCACCTGGCAGCGGATGCGGTCCGACCCCGCCGCGAGGGAGACCTACAACGGGCTCAAGCGCGCCGGAGGGGACGTCGAGGAGCGCAAGTCGCGCTTCTTCACGTCGATCAGCGAGGAGGACGCCCGCGAGTAGGCTGAGCCGGGTATGAGCACACCATTCCTCGTGTCCGACGAGGTCGCGTCGGCGCTCGCCGACCGCCGGCCCGTCGTGGCGCTCGAGTCCACGATCATCTCCCACGGCCTTCCGCGTCCGCGCAATCTGGATGCCGCTCGCGAGTTCGAGAGCATCCTGCGCGAGCAGAACGTCACCCCCGCCACGATCGCGGTGCTCGACGGCGTTCCGCGCATCGGGCTCGACGACGAGGGCGTGCGGCGCATCGCTGAGGAGGACCTCGCCAAGGCGAGTGTGCGCGACCTGCCCGTGCTGGCCGGTCGCGACGGCTCGGGCGCGACCACGGTCGCGGCGACAGCGCACCTCGCGGCGCTTGCCGGCATCCGTGTCTTCGCCACCGGCGGGCTCGGCGGTGTGCACCGCGGAGCCCAGGACACCTTCGACGAGTCGGCCGACCTCTCGACCCTCGCCGTCACCAACATCACCGTCGTGAGCGCCGGCGTGAAGAGCGTGCTCGACATCGGGGCGACCCTCGAGCGTCTCGAGACCCTCAGCATCCCCGTCGTCGGCTTCGGCACGACGACCTTCCCGAGCTTCTGGCTGCGCGAGTCGAGCTTCACGCTCGACTGGGCGGTCGAGACGCCTGCCGCCGTCGCCTCGATCATGAAGGCGCAGGACGAGCTCGGGCACGGCCAGGGCATCGTCGTCGCCAATCCGATCCCCGCCGACCAGCAGTGGGACCCGGCCGAGCACGACCGCGTGCTCGCCCAGGCGTTCGCTGCCGCCGAGGCCGAGGGGGTGCGCGGCAAGGCCGTCACGCCGTTCCTGCTCGGCTACATCGTGGAGGCATCGGGCGGACGCAGCCTCGAGGTGAACCTCGACCTCGCGCGCAACAACGTGCGCGTCGCGGGGCTGATCGCCACGGAGTGGGCGCGGCTGAGTGCCTAGACGCGTCGATCCCGGTCGCGTCGTCGTCTTCGGCGACGTGATCGACGACGTCGTCGCCGTGCCCTCCGGCCCGATCCGGCCGGACACCGACACCCCCACCTCGATCCGCTATCGCGCGGGCGGCTCGGCCGCCAACACCGCCGCCTGGCTCGGCTCTCTCGGTGCGACGGTCGACTTCGTCGGCCGCGTCGGCGCCGCCGACGTCAGCCGGCACGGCATGTCGCTGCAGGCCGCCGGGGTGCGTCCGCTGCTGTCGATGGACGCGCAGCTTCCGACCGGCACGATCGTCATCCTCGTCGAGGGCGAGCGTCGCACGATGCTCACCGAGCGGGGAGCGAACGCCGCGCTGAACCCGGACGACGTGACGGACGAGCTGCTGCAGGGCGCGGCCGCCCTGCACTTCACCGGCTACAGCCTGTTCGGCAACCAGCGGGCGGATGCGGTGCGCAGCCTCATCGCGCGGGCGCGGGGGGCGGGCCTCGACGTCTCGGTCGACCCGGGTTCCGCAGGGTTCATCGAGGACTTCGGCGTCGCCGACTTCCTCGACACGATCGATGGCGCGACCATGGTGTTCCCCAACCTCGACGAGGGCAAGGTGCTCACCGGTCTCTCCGAGCCGGAGGACATCGTGCAGGCGCTCGCCCGGCGGTTCGAGGTCGTGGCGCTCACGCTCGGCACCGACGGAGTGTGGGTCGGACGCTCCGACGGCAGCAAGCCCGGCCACGTGGGTGCCGTCACGGTGCGGGTCGCCGACCCGACCGGAGCGGGCGACGCGTTCTCGGCCGGGTTCCTCTACTCCTGGCTGCAGTCGCGCAACGCGACGACCGCGGCGAAGGCCGGGGTGCGAGTCGCGGCTCGGTCGGTGACCGTCATCGGCGGGCGGCCGCCCGTTTGACGACCTCGTAGGCGTCGAGCGCCTCCTTGCGCGAGGCTTTCAGGTCGACGATCGGCGCGGGATACTCGGCGGTGTCGAGCTCGGGCACCCAGCGGCCGATGTACTCGCGGTGCGGGTCGAACTTCTCCGCCTGCAGCACGGGATTGAAGACGCGGAAATACGGCGCAGGGTCGGCACCGGAGCCCGCGACCCACTGCCAGTTGGTGGCGTTGTTGGCCTCGTCGGCATCCACGAGCGTGTCCCAGAACCACTGCTCGCCGAGCCGCCAGTCGAGCAGCAGATTCTTGACCAGGAAGCTGGCCGTCACCATCCGCACCCGGTTGTGCATGTAGCCGGTGTGCCAGAGCTGCCGCATGCCGGCGTCGACCAGCGGGATGCCAGTGCGGCCCTGCTGCCAGGCCCGCAGCACCTCCTCCCGCGGCTCGTTCCAGGGGAACGCGTCGAACTCGGGCCGGTAGTTGCGCTCGGCGATGTCGGTGTTCGTGTAGAGGATGGAGTGGTTGAACTCGCGCCAGCCGAGCTCGCTGAGGAACTTCGGCACGTTGCGTCGAGCCGCCGGTGACACATCGCCGGCGTGCACCCGGTGCCAGATCTGGAACGGGCTCATCTCGCCGAAGCTCAGGTGCGGACTGAGCCCGCTCGTGACGTCCTTCGAGGGGGAGTCGCGGTGGTCGTAGTCGGGCAGCACGTCGGCCACGAAGCGCTCGAGCCTGTCGTGCGCGGCGTGCTCGCCCGGCACCCAGGTCTCGCGCAGCCCGCCCGCCCAGTCGGGGCGGGTCGGCAGCAGGTCCCAGTCGCCGAGGTCGTCGCTGGCGACCGGATGCGCGTCGAGCGCCGTCGGGGTCGGCAGCGGCTCGCGCGGGGCGGGCAGCTGCTCGACGGCGCGCCAGAACGGGCTGAACACCCGGTACGGGGAGCCGTCCGCGCTCGTCACCGTCCAGGGCTCCACGAGCAGGTTGCCTTGGAAGCTGTCGACCGTGATGCCGCGCTCGCGGAACGCGGACTTCAGCCGGGCGTCGATCTCGCGCGATGCTCCGTAGCGCCGGTTCCAGTAGACGGCCGAAGCATCCGTCTCGTCGACGAGCTTCGGCAGCTCTCGCTCCGCCGGACCGCGGCGCAGGGTGAGCGCTCCGCCGAGGGAGCGTGCCTCCGCGGCGAGTGCCTCGAGGCTGTGGTGCAGCCACCATCGGCTCGCCCCGCCGATCGGGCGCACGCCGGGGCTCTCGTCGTCGAGCAGGTAGAGCAGCACGATCGGCTCGCCCCGTTCGACCGCGGCGGCGAGCGCGGGGTTGTCGGCGAGGCGCAGGTCGGTGCGCAGCCAGACGATGGAGGTCATCAGCGATGTTTCGCAGCGGAGGCGCGCAGCTTGTCGCAGAGCCGAGCGAGCTCCTGCAGCTCCTCGGGGTCGAGCCCGGAGCCGACGACCGAGCGGATCGATCCGACGTGCTTCAGGGCGACCGCGCGGAACCGCTCGTAGCCCTCCTCCGTCAGGCGCACGATGGTTCCGCGGCCGTCGAGCGGATCGGGCTGCTTGCGCACGAGCCCGCGGGCGGCGAGCCGATCGAGGAGTCTGCTGACGCTCGGCTGGGTCAGCAGAAGCTGCTTGTTGAGATCGCGGATGCGGGCGCTTCGGTCGGGCTGACGCGACAGGTTGAACAGCACGTCGTACTCGTTGAAGGAGATGTCGCCGACCGGGAAGTCCGTGCCGAGGATGCGCAGCACCGAGACCTGCGCGCGGAACAGCGCCTCCCAGGCGTCGACGGCCAGCGACGTGTCGCTCATGTCCTCAACTCTATGCAGGAGCACCGACCCCGCGGTGCGGCTACTGCACCTCGACGGTGATGGTGTAGCGCGACCCGAGGCGGTCGCCCTCGGAGTAGACGATCCCGAGCGTGTGGGTGCCCGGAGCGAGCGGCGGTGTCACCCGCGCGAGCGGATCGTCGGCGAAGGTGTGCACGTTGCCCGTCGTCATACCGTCGATGTAGACCATCGCGGTGCGGCCCGGAATGCCGTCGATGTGCACCGTCACGACGCCGTCTTCGGCGATGTCCTCGACGGTGAGGGTGGGGCGCTCGAACTTCATTGGCAGGGTCGGCGTGCTGGCGGCAGAGACGTTGCCGGCGCGATCGGTCTGCACCGCGGTGGCCACGGTGCCGTCGCGCTCGGGGTCGGGCAGCGGGATCGACCATGCCCCGGCGTCGGATGCGGTGGTCGTGCCGAGCAGGACGCCCGCGCCGTCGAACAGCTCCACCGTCGCTCCCGGCTCGGCCGTGCCCGTGATGTCGGGTAGGAGGACGAGGTCGCCCGGAGGAAGCGGCGCGACCGTCGGCGCCGGCGCGACGGTGTCGATGTGGATCGTCCGGGAGGCGACAGCAGAGACGTTGCCCGCGGCATCCGTCTGCGTCGCGTCGAGCGAGTGCGCACCGTCGGGCAGCGCAGCCGAGGGGGTGATCGACCAGGTGCCGTCGGAACCGGCCACCGCGGAGCCGCCTGCCAGCTGCACGGTCGCGCCGGGCTCGCCGGTGCCGGTGAAGGTCGGCGTCGCGTCGTTCGTGAGAGCGCCCTCGACCGGGCTGAGCACGACGGGCGCGAGCGGCGCCACGACATCGACCGGGATCGCCGGGACCGGGGGAACCGGGCCGGGCTCGCCGGGCGGCGGCGGCGGTGCCGGTGCTGGGACCGGTGCTGGGACCGGTGCTGGTGGTGCCTGGCGTGATGGTGCCCGCGGGTCCTCGGGCTCCACCTGCGGCGGCCCCTCCGCTGCGGGTGTCTCGTCGGGCTCCTCGGGCTCGGCGGGGTCTTCGGACGCATCGGGCGCCGGGGCGGGGGCCGCCGGATCATCCGCCGACGCGATCGGTGCGGTCGTGGGCGGCGCGAAGGCGCCACCCAGCGCAAGGGCTCCCGCCGAGGCGGCGGCCAGCCCCACGACGGTCGCGGCGGTGATGCCGGCGGTGCGCCATCCGTTGCGGCCAGCCGACACGAGGTGCTGGAGGTCGCCGGATGCGGCCGTGGCGGCTGCCGGGCGGTCGATCGCCGACAGCCAGGCCGAGCCGGCGGACCCGCCGAGCACGAGCGGGATGAGGAACGCCCCCAGCCGGCCGCTGAGGTCGTCGATCTCCTCCACCAGGATCGAGCACCGGGTGCAGCCCTCGAGGTGCGCGTCGAAGCGGGCGCGCGCCCGAGGCGTGAGTCCGCCGCGGGTGTACTCGCCCATCCGCTCTGTGGTCCAGCGGCACTCGGGCGGCACACGCGTCTCGCTCACGTGAGCCTGCAGCCAGGCCTTCCGGAGTCCCTCGCGGGCGCGGTAGGCGAGCGCGGCGGTGCTGTTCGCGCTCAAGCCCATCAGGGACGCCGCCTCGGCCGGCTCCATCCCCTCGATCTCGGTGTACCAGAGCACCGTCTGCCAACGTTCCGGCAGTGTGCGGAACGCCCGCACGGTGATCGTCTTCTCGAGCAGGTCCGTCTCGCCCTGGGCGCGCGGATCCTCGAGGTCGGCATCCTCGTCGAGTTCGACGGTGCGTTGGGTGCGGTTCCATCGCAGCGCGACGTTGTGGATGGTGCGGTAGAGGTACGGGCGGAACGCGCCGGTCGGCCCGCCTCCCCGTTTCACGGCGGACAGGATCAGGAGATAGGCCTCGGCGACGATGTCGTCGGCGTCGGCGATCGAGTGGAACTGACGTGCGGCCGTCAGGCCCGCGCGCGAGTGGCGGGCCCAGAGTTCGGCGAAGGCCTCGGTGTCGCCCGACCGGGCGCGATCGACGAGCTGCTCGTCCCCGTCGATGGGAACCTCGCCGTCGTTCTCGCTCACCACAACCTCATTCGTGCCTGTGTCAGGGTAGACGCCTGATGAGCGGCTGTCATGACGCCGAAACGAACTTCTGCGACTCGCGTCATGATCCGCGGCTCGCGTGCGTGTACTCCAGGACGAACCCGACGTCCGGCTGGCGGCCGACCCGACGGTCGTCGCCGTGCGCCGCGTGATACCCGCTCGCGGCGTCGCGTTCGCGAGGACCCCCTCGTGACGCCCTTGGGCGGGGAGTCCGGAGCTTTCAGGTGGCTGCCGGGCTCCCCTTGCCCGTGCCCTCAGGACCGGCGCGTTAACAGATTGAGGGCCGGCCGCTGAGGCTGAGCGGCCGGCCCTCTCCCTTGCACCAAGAGTGTCCTGCAATCACATTCCGCGGAACCTGCCACAGCAAACAGCTTCCGCACCAGAAATATATAACGGGGAGGTAACGGCGTCTAGTTACCTGTTCGTTATATTTCTGCGAGTTCGCTTGGAGGCCCTAGGGGCGAATGAGCACACCATAGAGCCCATGGATCTGCCGCCCCCGTTGACGATCGTTCGAGCCTCCGAGTCGCGGTGGGAAGACGTCCGGGGTCTGTTCGGGCGCGCGGGTGCGGAGAACGGCTGCTGGTGCCAGTACTGGCTGCTCGGGCCGGACTACCACCGACGTGACCGCACGAGCAACGCCGCCGACCTCAGATCTCAGGTCAGTGCCGGCCAAGGGGGAATGCTGGCTCTTCGAGGCGACGCTCCCGTGGGTTGGGCGCGGCTGACGAACCGCTCCGCGCTTACCTACCTCACCGGGCGGTTCCGCAGCTACGACTTCACGGACGACGACCCGCTCTCGCTGGCGTGTTTCTTCGTCCGCAGAAGCGCTCGGGGGGAAGGCGTCATGACTGCGTTGATCGAAGGCGCCAAGCGGGAGGGAGTGCGACGCGGTCAACCGATCGAGGCGTATCCGATCGACACCGCCATGCCGTCGGCGACGAAGAACCGTTTCCCAGGGGTGCTCTCGGCGTTCCTCGCGTCCGGCTTCTCAGAGGTCGGCCGCCTGTCGGACGATCGAGCGGTCGTGCGCTCGCACTGAGGGCACATTGCCCGGGCGCTCCTGGAGAGAGTGGTTCATCGCGTGTGACCGCGATCCGGTCGAGGCGACTTCGAGACGGGACAGGCCGATCACAGCGCGAAGTCGAGCGCCTCCAGCGCACCGCGTGCCTCCCGGACGCTGACGCCCGCTCCCACGGCCAGAAGCGACGCTCGCCAGGCCGCCGCGAGCACCCTGCCCAAAGCCTGCGAGCCGCCCGCCCCCGTCGTGAGCGCCGCGACCAGGGCATCCTCCTCCGACCCGGCCGGCGGCTCCGCGAGCAGGCGATGGAAGTCCTGGCCCAAGGCGAAGTCGAAGCCGACGAGCAGCGCGGCTTTCACCCCTTCCGACCGCGCAGCCGTCGCCGCGATCGCGCCCTCCATGCGGTCCAGCAGTCGACGTTCCACGTCGCGGCGCACGAACTCGTAGAGGCCCAGCTTGCTGCCGAAGTGGTGGTACAGCGCCCCGGTCGTCACAGCGGCCTCCTGAGCGAGCTGGCCGACCGTCACCTCCTCGAACGGCTGGGCGCCGAACGCGCGCACGGCGGCGAGCACGAGTCGCCCCTTGGGCGACGTCGAGACCGGAATCCACTCGCGCATGAGAACATAATGCCGTTACGCTGTGCCCAAGTGCAGTTACGACACGGAAGGCACTCTCATGAAGCTCGAGTTCATCTTCGCTCCGACCTCCGATCTGCAGGCGTCGCTCGCGCTGTACCGCGAGGTGTTCGGATCGCAGGAGGTGTGGCGGGAGGGCGACACGACCGCCGCTCTCACCCTGCCCGGCACCGACGTGCAGCTCATGCTCGACTCGAACGACCCCACGGCTCCGAGTGGGCCGGTCTTCGTCGTCGACGACGTGAAGGCGTTCGACGCCACGCGGCCCGCGGCGTTGCAGGTCGTCGAGGAGGTGGCGGAGATCCCCGGCGGATTCCAGGCCACCTACCGCGATCCCGGCGGCCAGACGATCTACGTCCTGGACCAGTCGACCGACGCGGGGTAGGGGTTCAGCGGTGCGCCAGGGCGGTCACGATCGCCGCGACGACCCCTTTCCAGTGCTCGCGCTGCCGCTCGCGCTCGGCCGCATCCGCCAGTCGCTCCTGATGCACGCCGAGCCGCGAGCGTGCGGCGCCTGACGCGCTGACGACCAGTTGCAGCGTCGTGTCGTGGTCCCAATCGGGTGGCTGCCAGGTGAGGCGCAGCCGATCGCGGTCGCGCAGGCTGCGGGTCTGCCCGCGCACCCCCGCATCCGTCTCGTAGTGGTCCCCGGGCTCCGGCAGCACGGCGACCCCCTCGCCGAGCCAGAGACGGATGCCCGCCTCCGAGATCAGAAAATCCCAGACCTCGTCCGCTGGCCGGTCGATCGTCCTCGAGACCCCGATCTGCCAGCCGGCGTCGCGAGTGAGGCCGACCGGACTCATCGCACGACCGCCGCGACGGCGCTCACCTCGAGGAGCGCACCGGGCACCGCGAGCGACGCCACCCGTGCCGCGGTGATGAGCGGGGCGTGACCGGCGAGCGCCTTCGCCGCGACCGGATAGGAGGCGGCGAGGTCGGCGTCCTCGGTCAGCAGCAGCGTCACGCTGACAAGGTCGGGAATTCCCGCACCCGCCGCCGCGAGCGCGGTGACGAGGTTCTGCATCGTCTTCTCGGTCTGCGCGGCGACGTCCCCGGCGCCGACCACGGCGCCGTCCGCCGTCACGGCGTTCTGGCCGCCGATGAGGATGGTCGTCGCTCCGGGCGGGATGACGGCGACGTGATGGAAGGCGGGGGACTGGACGAGCCCCTCGGGACGGAGCAGTTCGAAAGCGGTCATGATCCCAGCATCCGCCCTCACCCGGACAGTTCTCGACCGGGTTTCCGGCACAATCGAGGAGTGGCCGCAACCGATCGCCGTCTCGAGGTGCTCGCGCTGCTGCAGGCGCACCCGGGGATCGCCGCGCCAGCACTCGCCGCGCGGCTCGGGGTCACCGAGCGCACAGCTCGCCGCGACGTCGCCCGGCTGAGGGAGCTCGGCTATCGCATCGACGCGGAGGCGGGACGCACGGGCGGCTACCGGCTCGCAGCCGGAGGGACGATGCCGCCTCTTCTGCTCGACGCCGACGAGGTCGCCGCCGTGGCGCTGGGATTGCGCACGGCGGTCGCTGTGGAGGGTCTCGACGCCGCAGCCGTGACCGCTCTCGCGAAGCTCGCGCAGCTCGTGCCGGCGCAGTGGCGCAGCCGCCTCGATGCTCTCGCCGAGGTGCAGGCCCCTCGCGGACCGGCCTCACGGGTGGCCGAACTCGACGTGCTGGTGGCGCTCGCGCTGGCCTGCCGCTGGGGCGAGGCGGTGCGCATCCGCCATCGCGCTCGCGGCTCGGTCAGCGCGAGGGCGGTCGACCTGCAGCCGCTGCGGGTGCTCGTGCTGCGTCGCCGCTGGTACCTCGTCGGCTGCCCCCGGGGCTCGAGCCGATGGCACACCTACGCGCTCGATCGCATCGAGCGGGTGCAGCCGCTCGCCACCCGCTTCCCGACCCCCGAGCCACCGGCGGACGCCGCAGTGTTCGTGTCCGACGCGCTCGCGCAGGGGCCGTGGCGTCACCGGGTGCGGGTGCGCGTGCACACCTCGGCGGATGCCGTGCGCGACGTCGTCGACGCGAGCGTCGCGACGGTCGTGCCCGTCGACGACGACACCTGCGAGCTGCACTTCGGCGCGGACGATCTGCACTGGGCCGCCCGCTGGCTCGTCTATCTGGACTTCGACATCGACGTGCTCGAGCCACCCGAGCTGCTGCAGCGGATGCGCGCGCTGGGGCAGTGGATCACTGAACGGTACTGAGTGATCGGAGGCGATCCGGAGCTGTCAGGCGACACTGGGAGACGACCATGAGGAACGATAAGCGCAGTGATCCATGTCGTGCTGGTGCGGTGGCGGGAGCCGCTCGACGAGGCGACGGAGTCGGAGCTGAGAGAACGAGCGGATGCGACGGCGGCCATTCCGGGCGTGCTCGCCGTCGCGCACGGCGCGAGCGTCAGCCCCGAAGGGCTCGAGCACGGCTACGAGTGGGGCCTCGTCATCGACTTCGCATCGGACGCCGTGCGCGATGACTACCTGCCGCATCCGCTGCACCGCCCGCTCGCCGAGCTCCTGCAGAGGCTCGCCGACGACCTGGTGGTCTTCGACCTCTCTCGTTAGCCTCCCGCGCACACGACCGTGCCCGGCGAGGCCGAAGCCGTCGCCGGGCACGAGTGGGTCACAGGGTCACTTGCCGACGAAAGCGAGCAGGGCCTCGTTGACCTCGGCCGCGTGGGTCCAGAGCAGGCCGTGCGGCGCGCCCTCGATCTCCACGTACTCCGCCGCGGGAACCGCCTGCGAGAAGGGGCGACCCGTCGCGTCGATGGGGAGGATGTTGTCCTTCGTGCCGTGCAGGATGAGCGTCGGCTTGCCAGCCTCGCGCACCGCCACGACGTCCTCGCGGAAGTCGGTGATCCAGGTCGGCACCACGGCGTAGGCGGCGACGGGTGCGCTGCCGACGGCGGTGTTCCAGCTCGCCGTGACGACCTCCTGGCTGATGCGGCTGCCGAGGTTCTCGTCGAGGTTGTAGAAGTTCTTGTAGAAGTCGGTGAACCACGCGTAGCGGTCGCCGTAGGCCGCCTCGTGGATGCCGTCGAAGACCGACTGGGGAACACCAGTCGGGTTGTCGTCGGTCTGCAGCAGGAAGGGCTCGAGCGAGGCCAAGAACGCGAGCTTCGCCACGCGCTCGGTGCCGTGGTTCTTCACGTAGCGGCCGAGCTCTCCGGTGCCCATCGAGAAGCCGACGAGGATCACGTCGCGCAGGTCGAGGGTCTCGAGCACGGTGTTGAGGTCGGCGGCGAAGGTGTCGTAGTCGTAGCCGACGCCGACCTTGCTCGACTTGCCGAAGCCGCGGCGGTCGTAGGTGATGACCCGGTATCCGGCCGCGAGCAGTTCGCGTGCCTGCAGCTCCCAGCTGGCGCCGTCGAGAGGGTAGCCGTGGATGAGGACGACCGGCTGACCGGTGCCGTGGTCTTCGTAGTACAGCTCGATATTGGTGCTGTTCTCCTGGCCGACGGTGATGGAACCCATGATTGTGTCCTTTCGCTTCGCCTGAGAACGAGCGTTCTCCGGTGCTGAGGTCTACACTAGAGAACGATGGTTCTCAGCGCAAGGGGAAGATGATGATCGACGAGCAGACGGCCCGTGAACAGGTCGTGACAGCGGCCGACCGGCTCTTCTACACGCGCGGCATCCAGGCGGTCGGTATGGATGCCGTCCGCGCCGAGGCGGGGGTCTCGCTCAAGCGGATCTACGGACTGTTCCCCTCTAAAGACGATCTGGTGATAGCCGTTCTGCACCGCAGGACAGAGCAGTGGAACACCGGCATCGCTACGAGCGCGGAGGGTGCGAAGACGCCGGAGGAAAAGCTGCTGGCGGTGTTCGACTTCCTCAGCGGATGGTTCCGACAGGACGACTTCAGAGGGTGCGCGTTCATCAACTCCTATGGAGAGCTCGGCGCCTCATCCGCTGCCGTCGCGCAGGTCGCGCGCCAGCAGAAGGCCGACTTCCAGCGCTACGTCGCGTCCCTCGTCGAAGAGCTCGGCGCTCCGTCGTCTCTCGCGCCGCAGCTCGCGCTGCTCGCGGAGGGGGCGCAGACGACTGCCGCGATCTCGGGGGATGCGTCGGCAGCCGCTCACGCGCGCTCGGCCGCGCAGATACTGATCGCCGCCGCTCTCGGGAGGGTGCCCGCCGCTGCGTAGGGGCTAGGGAACCGGCACGACTCCGGTGGTGCGGGGAACAGCCGCTTCCCCGCGCCTGGCGACCTCGTCGCGCTCGCCCCGGTGCACCAGCCCGACCCCCACGAGGATCAGCGCTCCGCCGAGGATCTGCAGTGCCGTCAGCGCCTCGCCGAGCAGCAGCCATGACACGACGGCGGCGGCGATGACCTCGCCGAGGCCCACGAACGAGGCGAGCCTGGAGCCGAGTCGGCGGGCGGCGGCGACGCCGGTCGCGTAGGCGAAGGCGGTCGAGATCAGGACGACGACGGCGAGCGGCACGAACCAGGGGACTTCGGTTCCGAACAGCGGCACCGCTCCGAAGTGCCCCTCGAGTGGCAGCAGCCCCGTGGCCCCGACGAGCAGGAGGGCGAGCCCGCCGACGAACAGGCCGACGGCGGTCAGCGCGATGGGGTGCACCCCGGGCACGGGGTGCGCCGAGATGACGAAGTAGATCGCGCATCCGACCGTCGAGAGCAGCGCGAACACCACACCGAGGGTGTCGAGCCCGCCGCCCACCCCGCTCGGTCCGAGCACGGCCACAAGTCCTGCGACGCTCACCGCAGCGCCGACGAGGATCACGGCTCGGGGCGCGCGCCGGGTGCTGACCCAGGCAACGAAGATAAGCAGCACCGGTGCGAGGTGCTCGATCATGATCGCGATGCCGACCGGCAGGCGCTGCACGGCGGCGAAGTAGGCGAGCTGCACGCCAGCGACCGCGAACAGCCCGAAGCCGAGCACGGGGCGCCAGGCCCGCAGCAGGTCGCCGTAGCGACCGTGCAGGGTGACGAGGGCAGGCACCGCGAGCACGAGGGCGGCACACAGCGCTCGGGCGGCGACGGCGGCGATCGGAGACCACCCCGCCTCCAGCAGCGGCTTGACGAAGGCACCGCTCGTGCCGAACGCGGCCGCCGACGCGACGGCGAGCAGCAGGCCGCGGCCGGCGGGGATGTGCTTCATGACGGCGCCTTCGTGTCAGGGGTAAACTCGGTTACGGTACTGACGCTATCGAGTGCTGCCGACAGGAGTCAAATGCTGTTCACTCATGACACCGTGGACGCGCTCGTCTTCCTCGCCGCCCTCGTCAACACGGCTCCCAGCCGGTCGCACTCGGACGAGGACGAGCTCACCACGACGCAGCAGCTGCGCGACCTGCTCGACCGGTACGGCTACGCCGGTCGGCGTGACGGCACGGAGCGGGAGCTGCAGGATGTACTCGCGCTCCGCGAGCCGATCCGGCAGCTCTGGACGATGCCGAGCGAGCAGGCCGTCGTGGTCGTCAACCGCATGCTCGCCGAGGAGGGTGCTGTGCCCCAGCTCGTGCGGCACGACGGGCTCGACTGGCACATCCACGCTGTCGGCTTCGACGCCCCGCTCGCCACGCGCATCAAGGTGGAGGGCGCGATGTCGTTCGTCGACGTCATCCGCACCGAGCACCGGGACCGCCTGCGGGTGTGCTCGGCGGACGACTGCGACGCCGTGCTCATCGACCAGTCGCGCAACGGATCCAAGCGCTTCTGCGACGTCGGCAACTGCGCCAATCGCATGCACGTGAACGCCTACCGGGCGCGTAAGGCCGCGCAGGCGTAGCGACTACCAGCCCTCGGGACCGGAGGAGCCGGCGGGGTACTCCTCGAGCGGCACCCGGTTCTCCTTCCACGCCGTGAGCACCGGCTCGACGATGCGCCAGCACTCCTCCGCGATGTCGCCGCGCACCGACAGCACGGGGTCGTCGGTGAGGATGCCGCGCAGCACCTCGCCGTAGGGCTGCAGCGGCGAGGGAGCCTGCTGCACCTCCAGCACCGCCTGCTCCAGGTGGAACGGGTCGCCCCCGCCGTTCATGGTGAGCTCGAGCCGCACCTCGCCCGACTTGAAGCCGAGAGTGATCGAGTCGGACTGCGGAACGCCCTGCAGCCCGGGCAGCGCATCGGCCGCGTGGAAGATCGCATGCGCCTCCTTCCGCACCGCGCCGAGCGCCTTCCCCGAGCGGAGCACGAACGGCACGCCGCGCCAGCGGTCGGTGTCGACCTCGAGCGTGACCTGCGCGAGCGTCTCGGTGTTCAACGCGGGGTCGACGCCCTTCTCGTCGGCGTACGACGGCATCCGTCGGTCGCCGACCGTGCCCGCGCTGTAGCGGGCCCTCCTGCTCGAGGCGACCGGGTCATCCGCTCGCACCCTCGTCCTGCGCAGCACCTCGGCGATCGCGTCGCGCAGGGCGACCTCGTCGACGCGGTCGATCGGCTCCATCGCGACCAGAGCGAGCACTTCGAGCAGGTGGCTCTGGATCATGTCGATGAGCGCCCCCGCACGGTCGTAGTAACCGCCGCGGCCCTCGAGCCCGAGCGTCTCGTCGTAGAGGATCTCCACCCGCTGGATCGCTCCGCTGTGCCAGCTCGGCTCGATCAGCCGATTGGCGAAGCGCAGGCCCAGCAGGTTCAGCACGGTGGACATGCCGAGGAAGTGGTCGATGCGGTAGATCTGCCGCTCGGGCACGACGCGGCCGAGCAGCTCGTTGAGCTTGCGCGCCGTCTCGCGGTCGGAGCCGAACGGCTTCTCGAGGGCCAGCCGGATGCCGTCGGGATAGCGCACATGCTCCAGCAGCGCGCACACCCGTGCGGTGACCGCGGGCGGCAGTGCGAAGTAGAGCACCGGCACCCCGGAGCACGAATCCAGCAGCTCCTGCAGCTGCTGCCCCTCGGTCACGTCGGTCACCGAGTACCTGCTGGTGGAGAGGATGCGGTCGCGTCGGTCGGCGGGCACATCGGCCAGCGCCGTGCTCACCAGCTCCCGCCACTCCTCGTCGCTGCGGGGAGTCAGACCCGTGCCGACGAGCTCCAGGTCGTGGTCCTCGAGGGCCAGCAGCGTGCCGAGTCCCGGCAGCAGGAGCCGCTTCGTCAGGTCGCCGTCGGCACCGAGCACGAGCAGGGTGGTGGTGGGCACGAGACCTCCAGGAGTCGGCGTCCCTCCGACGCTAGGGCGCCGTCGGCGACGGATGCGCGGGGCTTGACACTCCTGCCCCGGTGCCTAGCCTCGTGTGCATGGCGGCGTCGACCTGGGAGCAGCTCACGGCGAGTCTGGACGAGGAGGACCTCGCGAAGCTGAGCGCGTTCCGCGAGTTCTGTCGCGGCATCCCCGATGTGGAGGAGCGCATCTCGACGAGTCAGATCGCGTTCGCGCGTTCCCGCACCTTCGCCTCCGCCTACATCAAGAGCCATTACCTCGAACTCGGCATCGAGCTGCTGAGGAAGGTCGACGACCCAGCCCCGCGCGCCGCCTTCCCGACGACCAGGACGGTGTGGATGCACCGCTACAGCCTGCGGCAGCTCGACCGGTTCGACGACCGCATCCGGGCGCTCATCGAGGAGGCGGCCGAGACGGTGGGTCCGGGCGCGCGGCGCTGAGTCGTCTCTTCCGCGCGTCGGTGGGCCCGCCTAACGTGAAGGAATGGCGAAGGGGACACCGGAGATTCCGCACACCTATCCGCAGGGCGTTCCGTCCTGGGTTGACGTCGAGCAGCCCGATCCATCGGCGGCCCGCGAGTTCTACGGCGCCCTGCTCGGCTGGACATTCGAGGAGGCTGGCCCGGGCTACTGGATCGCGGCACTCGACGGACTCGACTGCGCTGGGCTCGCGGCAGGCGACGCGCCCGCACGCTGGAGCACCTACATCGCCGTCGACGAGCTCGAGGCGGTGGTGGAGGCCATCGAGCGTGCGGGCGGCGAAGTGCTGCTGCCCGCGCAGCAGGCCGGCGACGCCGGACGAATGGCGGTCGCGCGTGATCCGGAGGGTGCGGAGTTCCGGCTGTGGCAGGCGCAGAAGCGGCCGGGGTCCCAGATCAACAATCTGGCGGGCTCGTGGAACTTCAGCGACCTGCACACCCCAGACCGGGCATCCGCTTTTCCGTTCTATCGGTCGGTCTTCGGGTGGGAGGAGGACGACATGGGTCCGGGTGCCGACTTCATCGTGCGGGTCCCGGGCTACGGCGACCACCTTCAGGCGACGGTGGATCCCGACATCCGAGTGCGTCAGGCCGGCGCCCCGTCGGGCTTCGCGGACGCGGTCGCCGGCTTCGCCGAGACGGATGCGGGCGAGGCGCCGCACTGGCACGTCACCTTCTCGGTGCTCGATCGCGACGCCGCAATCGAGTCGGTCGAGCACGTGGGTGGCACCGTCGTGCGCAGCTGGGATGAGCCGTGGGGGCTCAAAGCGCTCGTGCGCGACCCGCAGGGCGCTGAGTTCACCCTCAGCCAGTTCCGCGCTCCGGGCTGAGCATTCGTCTCACCTGCTCGTTCATGTCAGACGTATAGAGTGCGGTGGTGACATCGGATATCGACGACGACGCCATCATCGAGCAGGTCACCCAGCTCGTGCGGTCGAGATACCCCGATGTGCCGCAGAGCGAGGTCGATCGGATCGTGCGTGAAGAGTTCTCCGTGCTGTCCGGCCGCCCGGTGCGCGACTTCCTGATCGTGCTCACCGAGCGCGCCGCCAAGCAGCGCCTCAAGAAGATGGGCAAAGAGCCCCGCCGCTGAGCCAAGCAGACAGCAGCAGGGGCGGCGGGCCACGGAATCCGAGCCTGCCGCCCCCGCTGGTCAGCCCAGTCAGTCCTGGGTGTCGTGCACCCTCGGCTTGCCGTTGCCCGGTCGCACCGTGATCTCCGCGGTGACGGTCGTCTCAAGACCGGCGTGGTTCACGGCGGTCGCCCGAAGCTCGTAGGTTCCCTTCAGGCCCTCGATCGGCAGCTCGTACCGGCCGTCCGTTCCGGTCACCTCCTCGCCGTTGAACGTCACGACGAAGGAGCGGATGTCCGACTCCGCGTCCTCAGCCGCGATCTCGACGACCAGGCCGTGCTTCGCGCCGACCTTGATGTCTTCGAGCTCCGTCACGATCGGAGCCGTCTCATCGAGCGCCGGGGCGTTGATGTAGGCGATCCGCGGCGCCGGCGGCTCCTCCATGCCCGCACCCAGGAAGAAGCTCGTGTGCGGCGGCTGGTTGTAGGCCGTGTTCTGCCACGCGACACCCAGTCGGTACACGGGGTCGTGCATCAGCGTGCGGATGCGGTGCTCCGTGACATCCGTCGTCGTGAAGAGCTGCAGCGAGGTGTGGTCGGCGCTGCGGTAGATCAGCTCCTCGCGCCAGTCGCCGAGCAGGTCGGCCTGCAGAGCGGGATTGCCCTTGGTGCCGTTGCCGGTGAGGGTGCCCTCGAGCGTGAGCAGCCGGTCCTCCGTGTTCGTCTCCCAGTTCCACTTGGAGATGGTCGGCGTCGCGCCGGTGGCCATCTCGGTCGGGTCGGTGTAGTCGTGGTCGGTCACCTCCCGCAGCAGGTCGCCGTCCCACCAGGTGACGAAGTTCGCCGCGGGGATGCTCGTGCTGATCTGCGTGCCGTCAGCCGCGTTGAGCGTGCCCACCTTCGAGTTGTACTTGTAGGTGCCGCCGATCGACCACGCCTCGTTGCCCTCGTGGGTCGGGTCGATGTCGCCCGCAGTGCCGCGGCCGGTGTCGCGCGTGCCCGGCGTCGACCACAGGATCTCGCCGGTGGCGGCGTCGCGCATCGTGGACGAGCGCTGGCCGCTGCTCGACATGCTCTCGTGCACGGCGAACACCTCGAGACCCTCACGCGAAGGGATGTGGTCGGTCACGTGCATGGCGTCGCCGTGGCCGAGCCGCGTGTTGTAGAGCGGCGTGCCGTCGTCGTCGATCGTCATCGAGCCGAACACGATCTCGTCGGCGCCGTCGGAATCGACGTCGGCGATCGAGAGGTTGTGGTTGCCCTGACCGGAGTACTGACTGCCGAAAGCGGTCGAGTCGAACAGCCACCGCTGCTCGATCTCACCGTCGACGAAGTCGAAGGCCGCGATGTAGGTCTTCGTGTAGTACCCGCGGCTGAAGATCATGCTGGGGTGCACGCCGTCGAGGTAGGCGGTTCCGGCGAGGAAGCGGTCCATCCGGTTGCCGTAGCTGTCGCCCCAGGATGAGAGAGTGCCGCGCGCCGGCACGTAGTCGATGCTGTCGAGGGCCGCACCCGTCGCCCCGTCGAACACGGTGAGGTATTCGGGACCGGTCAGCACGTAGCCGCTGGTGTTCCGGTGGTCGGCTGCGGGGTCGCCGATGACGGTGCCCACGCCGTCGACGGTGGCGTCCGCCGTCTTCATGGCGACTTCGGCGCGGCCGTCGCCGTCGTAGTCGTACACCTGGAACTGCGTGTAGTGCGCACCGGCACGGATGTTGCGGCCGAGGTCGATGCGCCAGAGCTGCGTGCCGTCGAGCTCGTACGCGTCGAGGTAGACGTTGCCGGTGTAGCCGGCGCGCGAGTTGTCCTTCGCGTTCGTCGGGTTCCACTTGAGCACGATCTCGTAGTCGCCGTCACCGTCGAGGTCCCCGACGGAGGCGTCGTTGGCCTCGTACGTGTACGCCTCCCCGGTCGGCGTCGTGCCGCCTGCCGGACGCTGGATGGGGATGTCGAGCGACTGGTCGCTCCACGGGGTGAACTCGTCGGTGACGGTCACCTCCCGCTCGCCGATCAGTGCCGTCACCCGGTAGACCGAGTCCGCGCTCCCGTCGGCGTCGAGGAGGTTGGTGCTGCCCGTGATCGGTGCGTCGGTGATGCGCGCGCCGTCGCGGTAGACGTGGAAGCCGATCGATTCGTCGTCGAGGCCCAGCATGCGCCAGCCGAGGTACACCCCGCCGTCGGTGAGTACCGCGACCGGAGCCCGGTCGAGGTACTCCATCTGACGGATCGGCGCGGACTCCGCCGCCCCCGCAGCCGGGGCAGAGACGAGCAGCGCGCCCGCCATCGCAGCCGCGGCAGCCGCTCCGATTGCTCTCCGTGTCGATCGTGGATCGAGGAATGAACTCAAGACCATCTCCCTTGATGTCGTAGCTCCGGCGAGCGAACCCCCGCCGCCGGTGACCTGCGGAAATCGCTTTCCCGCGGTTCCTACATCGTGCGTCTACCCCCGTCCGGGTGTCAAGAGTGCCTGGGCATATGGCCGCTCCCGGCCGTGGTTCTCGCGCGGAGTCAGCTCCCCATCGAGTCCAGGAACTCGAGCACCCCGAGCTTGCCCGCCGAATCGCGCAGCAGCAGGAAGCCGACGATGCCGAGGATCCAGGCGGTGTTCTCCGGGCCGGTGCGCTCGAGCCATGCCGCGAGGCGCTGCAGCGGCGGCTCCACGAGTCGGCGCGCGACGAGCCGCAGCGTCAGCAGCAGGAGCGCGGGCAGGATCATCAGCACGCAGTAGCCGGCGAGCACCACCAGGCGGCTCGCGGCATCCGTCGGTGAGGTGCTCAGCATGCCGATCGCGGCGAGGTAGGGCACCATCGTCGCGAGCTCGATGAGGCCGGCCGCGAGTGCGATCGTCATGACCGCCGTCGGACGCGCGCCGGTCATGGCGCGGTCGCGCCAGCGGGCGAGGCGGCCAGGAGGAGCCTCGGAGCCGTCCTCGGGCTCCTTCTTCTTCGTCGGCATGGCGATCGCCGTGATGAGCAGAATGGCGCCCAGCACGAGCTGCACCGTCCACGCGGCGGGGGTGTCGAGCATCCCCTGGTAGTTCGCCAGGACGCCGGTCGCGCCGAGCGTGAGGGCTACCCCCACCAGGAAGTAGAAGCCGCCGATGGTGGCGAGGTAGATCAGCATCCGCCCGGCTCGCAGCTTCGGCGCGATGAGGAAGAACACCGGGATGAGCAGAGTGCCGACGCTGAGTCCGTCGACGAGGGCCAGCACGGCGAGGGTGAGCAGCAGTTCGAGAGTCACGCATTCAGCCTCGCCGCGCGGCGCCCTGCGGTCGTCGGCGGAAGGGAGCGCTTCGGCCTACTTCCTTCGGACGACCCATCGGAGTCCCCTTCGTGCTGGGATGGCTGCATGGAGGATCGGCTGGCGCAGGCGGTGGCGTTCGCGCGCGGCCACATCGGGCCCGTCTCCGCGGCGAGCATCCTGCTGCTGAGCGTGCTCATGCTCGCGCTCGACATCACGGGGTTCTGGGGCCTCGCAGTCCATCCGCTGGGCCCCTCGCCCTGGTGGGGGCTGTTGACGATCGTGCCGGGCTGCCTTCTCGTCGCGGTGCGCCCGCGCTGGCCTTTCGCGACGCTCGTGCTCGGAGCGGTGCTGTTCGTCGTCGACCTCGTGAGCTTCGGCACCGTCGGCCAGCTCTTCATCATCAACGACCTCATCTACAACGCGACCTCTAGGCTCAGCCCGCGTGGCCGGCGGCGCATGATCGCGCTGCTCATCGCCCTGACGGCCGTGACCCTGACGATCGTCGGCAGCGCGACCGGCGACGCGCGCTCCGTCGTGCTCGCGGGCCTCGTCGCGTTCGCCCTGCTCGGCACGCCGATCTGGTGGGCGACCAACGTGCGGCAGGCGCAGGAGCTCGCCGAGCTGCACGAGCAGCGAGCGGATGACGCCGCGAGGCTCGCTGCGCTGCGCGAGCACGAGGCGGTCCGTGAGGAGCGGGAGCGGATGGCCCGCGACCTGCACGACGTCATCGCGGGCCACCTGTCGGCCGTGGCCCTGCGGTCCGAGGCGGCGCTCGCCCGCGAGCCGCACGAGGAGAAGGACCGGGCGGCGCTCGCCGCGGTGCGCGAGGCGAGCGTGCGGAGCCTCGACGAGATGCGGTCGATGATCCTGCTGCTCCGCTCCGGTGCCGAACCGGTGGCCGCCGCGCCTCGTCTGGAGGGCGTCGCCGACCTGCTGACTCAGGCGACCGCATCCGGTCTGCAGGTGACCTGGGACGCGGAACCGCTGCCCGCCCTGCCGGCCGCCGTCGACCAGGCGGCCGCGCGGATCGTGCAGGAGTCGCTCGTGAACGCCGCGAAGCACGCCGCCGGAGGCGAGGTCGACGTGCGGCTGCGATCACGCGGCGGAGAGCTCGCGATCGAGGTCGCGTCGCGCGGCGGCAGGGCGACGGATGCGGGCGGAGCGGGACTGGGCCTGCTCACGATGCGCGAGCGGGCTGAGGCCCTCGGCGGGCGGTTCTCCGCCGGGCCTGACGACCACGGCTGGACGGTGCGAGCAGACCTGCCCGCCGTGGTGCGCGCGTGATCCGGGTGGTGCTGGCCGACGACCACGAGGCGGTGCGCACGGGCATCCGGCTGATCCTCGAGGACGCCGGCATCGCGGTCGTGGGCGAGGCGGGCGACGGCGCAGCGGCCGTGCGGCTCGCTCGGGAGCTTCGTCCCGACGTCGTGCTGATGGACATCCGGATGCCGGGTATCGACGGCATCGAGGCGACCCGCCGCATCGTGGCCGAGGAGGCGGCCGACGTCCTCGTGCTCACAAGCTTCGACATCGACGAGTACGTCTTCGGCGCGATCCGTGCCGGGGCCGTCGGCTTCCTGCTGAAGTCGACCGGGGCGATCGCGCTGCGGGAGGCGGTGCAGAAGGTGGCGGCGGGCGACGGAGTGCTCGCGCCTGAGGTCACCCGACGGATGCTGGAGGCCTTCGTCGGCGAGGCGCGCGCTCCGATCGCCCCGCATCCGCTGGTCGAGGGCCTCACCGCTCGCGAGCGCGAGGTGCTCGCGCTGCTGGGCCGGGGGCTGTCGAACGCCGAGATCGCGGCCGAGCTCGTGGTCTCGCCGACCACGGCGAAGACCCATGTCTCCCGCACCCTGGGCAAGCTCGCGGTGACCAGCAGGATGCAGGCCGCGGTCATCGCGCGCGAGGCAGGGCTGGCCTAGGGCGACGGACCCCTCCGGGCGAGGAGGCCGGCGAAGAGCGCGTAGAGCAGGGGGAGCGCCGACGCGATCATCATCACGGTGCCCGCGACCCCGTCCTCCCGGCGCAGCAGGATGCCGCCGACGAGGAGGGCGGCGAAGAGGATCGCCGCGAGAATGCGTCGTCCCATCCGCTCGAGGCCGGCGAGGCGGCGCTCGATCCGGGGGCTCTGCACGGCCACCTCGCCGCGTTCGATGCGCGTCGCCAGCGCGTCCAGTCGGCCCGGCAGGCGGGCGGCGGTGCTGGCGAACGAGACGGCGCGCTGCGTGAGGTCCTGCACGAGGTTGCCGCTCTCGGCGCCGATCAGGCGTGCCGAGTACGGCTCCACCGCATCCCAGATGTTGAAGGCAGGATTCAGGGAGCTGCACATCCCCGAGGTGAGCGACAGGGAGCGCAGGATCAGCAGGAAGTTCTCCGGCAGCTGGAACGGCAGCGAGCGCACGAGGTCGCCGAACTCGTTGGCGAAGGCCCGGTACTCCCGCGGGTCAACCTGCTGCAGCTCGGCGAAGCCCATGCCGCCGAAGCGGGCGAAGACCGCCGTGAGGGCGCGCTCCAGCTCGAGCGTGTCCGCTGTGGGGAGCAGAACGCCGACCTCCCGGATGCCCTCGACCATGCCGGCACCGTCCCTCGACGCCGCAGCGATCAGCAGCCGGCGCAGGCCCCGCCGCAGCGAGTCGGGAACCTCGCCCATCATCCCGAAGTCGATGAACGTGAAGGCCCAGGGGCGACCCCCGTGCTCGCCGGGCGCCGCAGGCGTGATGAAGATGTTGCCGGGGTGCGGATCGGCGTGGAAGTAGTCGTGCACGAAGAGCTGGTCGAACATCACGGAAGCGAACTCCGACGCCACGTCGACCGGGTCGATTCCTGCCGCGCGGAGGGCTGCCGTGTCGTTGATCTTGATCGCCGAGACGTCCTGCAGGGTCAGCACCCGTCGGGTCGTTCGCTCCCAGACCAGCTCGGGCACCCGCACCCTCGGGTCGGTCGAGAAGACGTCGGCGAAGCGCTCGGCGTTCGCGGCCTCGTGCAGGTAGTCGATCTCGTTCAGGCTGATGCCCGCGAACTCCTCCATGATCGCCGGCGCGTCCACCCGATCGGAGACGAGTCGCACGCGGCTGAGCAGCCCCGCCACCCGGCGGAGCGCCCGCAGGTCGACGTCGACGATCCGGTCGATCTCCGGCCGCTGGATCTTCACGACGACGTCGCGGAGGCCCGTCTGAGCTGCGTCGTCGTCGGAGAGACGAGCTCGGTAGGCCTGCCCGAGGGAGGCGGATGCCACGGGTGACGGGTCGATGGAGGAGAACGCGCGCTCGAGCGTGACGCCGAGCTCCGCCTCCGCCAGCGCTCGGATGGCCGGGAAGGGCACGGGCGGAACCTCGTCCTGCAGGCCTTCGAGCTCGCGGGTGACCTCCGGCGGCAGCACGTCGAGCCGCGACGACATGAACTGGCCCACCTTGATCATGAGGCCGCCGAGGTCGACGGCGAGCAGGTGGAACCGGCGGGCGAAGCGCTGGAGGCGCCGCGGCCTCGTGCGCTCGGCGACTCCGGCCAGCCCGAACCGCGGCAGCACCAGCTCGTACCACCAGGTCTGCACCAGGTAGCGCGACGCGAACCGCATGATCCTGCGGTAGCGCGCCCGCATCCTGGGGTCGTCCACGCGCTCGGCTGAAAGGCGGGCTCCTGGCACGCGGTCAGCCCTCGGCGAGGATGGCGTAGAGCTTGCGCCGCGCCTCGTCGAGCACGGCGACCGCCTTGTCGACCTGCTCCGGCGTTCCGGTTCGGCCGACCTGCGCCGCCGCCTGCGCGAGATCGACGCCGGCCTTGGGCAGTCCGCCGACGCGCGGGCGCGACCGCGCGCCCTGCGCCTCCCAGGGGGCTCCCCGATCGGCGGCCTCGGCTGCGACCGCTCGGCCCTCCTCGGTGAGGGCGTAGGTCTTGCGACCCTGCAGCTCGGTGGCGGTGATCAGGCCCTCGTCGGCGAGCAGCTGGAGCGTCGGGTAGACCGAGCCGGGGCTCGGCTTCCAGGCCCCGCCGCTGCGCTCCTCGATCTCCTGGATGATCTGGTAGCCGTGTGCCGGCTTCTCGGCGAGCACCGCGAGCACGGCCGCGCGCACGTCGCCGCGGCCCATGCGGGTGCCGGCCTTCTGCTCGAACTGGCCGCGGATCTGTTCCATCGCCTCCCAGACGGCGCTGGCCGGCCAGCCATCGGCTCCGCCCCGTCGGCGTCCGCCGAACGTGGAGCCGGCGTAGGACTCGTTCATGGTGATCTCCCGGTCGCCGTGAGCCGGTCGGCTCTTCTCAGCGATACTCAACGATATATCGCTGAGTACGATTCGTACAGGGATCGGACGGGCTGTCGTCGTCCGCCCTGGGTAGCGTGCCGGCATGACGCGCTTCGCCATCGACGCCGGTGTCGCCCTGCGGCTCGCCGCCGAGCCGCAGTCCCTCTCGTCCGGTCATCAGCTCGTCGCCCCGAATGCCCTCCGATCGGAGGCGCTGTCGATCCTGTACCGGGAGGTGCGAGAGGGCCGCCGCGATCGAACGGACGCCAAGCGTCTGCTCGACGGTGTGACGGGCCTCAAGATCCGCCTGCTGGGCGACCGGGTCTCCCGTGCAGTCGCCTGGACGGTCGCCGAGGAGCTCGGCTGGGATGACACCCGCGTCGCCGAATACCTGTCGGTTGCGAGACTGCAGGCGGATGCCTTCGTGACCTTCGACCCCGCGCTCGCCGCGGTCGCGGCCCGCGCGGTGCCGGTGGCCGAATTCGAGGCGCTGGGGCGGCCCTGTTGAACGTCGAGATCCTGCCCGCGGTGGGACGGTTCGACGACTTCGCCACCGTGGTCGGGCCCGCGAAGCCGGGGGCTCCGGCCTGCTGGTGCATGAGCAACCGCGACGGGCGGAAGAACACGGAGGAGCGCGAGGCGCACATGCGCGACGAGTTTGATGACCTCCCGCACCATCCCGTTCGCCGACGACCGCGACCCGTGGTCGGTCGTCTGCTTCGTCATCCGCCCGCCCTTTCGGCGGCAGGGGCTCATGCACACCCTGCTCGACGGCGCGGTCGAGCACGCCCGGCAGCACGGCGCCGAGGTCGTCGAGGGCTACCCCGCCGAATCGGGTCCGGACCGGATGAACTCGACATTCGCGTTCACCGGCACTACGGCGCTCTTCGAGGCCGCCGGGTGCGAGCGGGTGATGCCCACCACGGCGCACAGCGACAAGCGGGTGCGCTGGCTCATGCGCCGCGAGCTGTCCTAGCGGCTCACGCGAACAAACCGGCCGCAGCGATCAGCGCGCCGGCGCCGACGACGAGGCCCGTCACGATCGAGACGACGTTGCGGGTGAGCACGAGCGTCGTGGCAAGGGTGGAGCCGAAGACCAGGCAGGCGACGACGAGGGCTCCCGTCGAGAAGCTCAGCATGTTGTCCCGGGAGAGGAGCACGGCGAGCGAGGCGCCGGTGGCGAGTGTCGCCATCAACGCCGTTGCCGCTCCCCGGATCCGCGCGAGTGCGCTCTTCGTGATCATCCGGTCGATCGCGCCGTTGACCGTCACCAGGAGCGCCAGGGCGATCCCGCCGGCGAGGAGCGGCGCCAGCGGTCCGCCGATCAGAAGGGCCATGGACCCTCCGACGCAGAGCGCGAGGACGGTGCCGTCGATCACGGCGAGCGTCAGTCCGACGGTGATGAGGTCGGCGAGCCTGCTCGGGCGCCGCGCCTCGACGTCCTCAGTCGCGGGAGGGTCTTCCACGTACTCGTCCGGCACATGCCGAGGATGGCACAGCTACAGGGGGAGGGCCACCGCGCAGGCGGTCGTGCTCTAGCTCGCGGTCAGGTCGGTCTGCTGCCGGTCGGTCGACACCGTCGGGATGGACGCCGTCATGACCGAGCCGTCCGCCCTCCGCGAGCCGAGGATGTCGCTGGTGGTGGGGCGACCGTAGAGGATCGGTCCCTGGTCCTCGAGCGGCACGACGACGGGGGCGCCGCTCCGGGTCACGTAGCGCTCGCCGCGCACCGTGAACTCGACCGACTCACCGGCCTCGATCGTGAACTCGACGCGGTCGCGCTTCAGGTCCACACGCATCCGGCTGCCGCGGTAGGTGACCCGGAACTCCAGCGAACGCCATGCTCCCGGGAGCCGCGGGTCGAACGAGAGAGCACCGCCGTGGTCGCGCATGCCGCCGAAGCCCATGGCGAGGGCGCTCCAGACGCCGCCGGTGGAGGCGACATGGATGCCGTCGGCCGTGTTGCCGTGCAGGTCGCCGAGGTCGACGTAGAGCGCCGACAGGAAGTAGTGCACCGCGAGCTCGGCGTAGCCGACCTCGGCGGCGATGATCGACTGCACGACGGCCGAGAGGCTCGAGTCGCCCGTCGTCAGGGCGTCGTAGTACTCGAAGTTGCGCCGCTTCTCGTCGAGCGTGAAGTCCTCTCCCTGCAGGAACGTGGCGAGCACCACATCCGCCTGCTTGAGCACCTGGAACCGGTAGATCACCAGCGGGTGGTAGTGCATGAGCAGCGGGCGCTTGAGGTCGGGCGTCTTCTCGAGGTCCCACAGCTCCTTCTCGAGGAACTGCGCGTCCTGGGGGTGGATGCCGAGCCGCTCGTCGAAGGGGATGTGCATCGCGTCGGCGGCGAGCGCCCACTCCCGCAGCTCGACCTCGTCCAGGTCCAGGCGCCGCGTCATCCGTCGGTAGCCGTCCGGGTCCTCGTTCATCAGCCGCACGCAGGCGTCGACCGCGTGCCGGAGGTTCGCCCGCGCCATGACGTTCGTGTACAGGTTGTCGTTGACGACCGTCGTGTACTCGTCCGGGCCGGTGACGCCCTGGATGTGGAACTCGGGCTCGTCGCCGCTGCGCCAGAACCCGAGGTCGGCCCAGAGCCTGGCCGTCTCCACGAGCACGTCGATGCCGTCGCGCCAGAGGAAGTCCTCGTCGCCGGTCGCGCGAACGTACTGCACCAGCGCATGCGCGATGTCGGCGTCGATGTGGTACTGCGCGGTGCCGGCGGCGTAGTAGGCGCTCGACTCCTGCCCGTTGATCGTGCGCCACGGGAACAGCGCGCCGCGCTGGTTGAGCTCGGCCGCACGCACCCGCGCCGACTCCAGCATGCCGACCCTGAACCGCAGGGCATTCCGCCCCACCACAGGGGTGTTGTAGCTGAGGAAGGGCAGCACGTAGATCTCCGAGTCCCAGAAGTAGTGGCCGCTGTAGCCGCTGCCTGAGACGCCCTTCGCCGGGATGCCCTGGCCGTCGGTGCGCGCGGTGGCCTGCGCCAGCTGGAAGAGGTTCCAGCGGATGGCCTGCTGCACGCCCGGCTCGGCGTCGACCTTCACGTCGACGCACTCCCACCACCGGTCGAACCATTCGCGCTGCCGGGAGAAGATCGCCTCGACCCTCTCCTCGCGCGCTCGATCGAGGGTGCGGTCGCAGCGATCGGCGAGCTCGCGCACCGAGACGTCCTTCGACGTGTGGTACGACACGTACTTCACGAGCCGAACGGGCACACCGCTGCGCGCACGGATGCGGAACACCTGCTTCGCGAGGTCGTCGTCGAGCTGCCCCCGCTCGTCCCACTCGTTGTCGGTCTCGATGCGGTGCTCCATCGCGGTCGCGATCGACATCTCCGAGTTCGTCGTGCGATAGCCGAGCAGGAAGCGCGAGCCGTCGCGACGCTTGAGCTTCGGCTGGAGCACCCGGTCTTCGAGCGTCTCGGCCTTGCGGGGGTCGAAGGACTCGCCGCCGAGGCTCTGGCCGTTGCGGAACTCGTCGACCCCGTCCTGCCGGTTGAGCACCTGGCTGGAGATGAGCAGCGACGCGTCGTCGTCGCACACGGTGACCTCGAAGACCAGCACTGCGAGGTGCCGATCGGTCATCGACACCATGCGCTTCGTGCGCAGCTCGATGCGCTTGCCCGAGGGGGTGCGCCAGTCGAGCTCGCGCACGAGCACGCCGTCGCGGAAGTCGAGTCGGCGCGTGTGCCGCAGCACGTCGGCCTGCGAGAGCACGAGGGGCTCGTCGTCCACGTAGAGCCGGATCATCTTCGCGTCGGGCGCGTTGACGATCGTCTGTCCTACCCGGGCGAACCCGAAGGCCTCCTCGGGGTGGTGGATCGGCCAGGTCTCATGGAAGCCGTTGAGGTAGGTGCCGTAGGTCTCGCCGTCACGGCCCTCCTCGAAGTTGCCGCGCAGCCCGAGGTAACCGTTGCCGACCGTGAAGAGGGTCTCGGTGCGGCCGGTGAGCTCGGCGTCGAAGCCCTCCTCGACGAGCGCCCACTCGTCGTCGGGGAAGACGTCCCGGTCGAGCGGGTCGTCGGTGATGGGGTTCACTGTCCTCCTCGGGACGCGATGATGGGACGCAGGCCGGCCACGAGCTCATCGAGGTCGTCGACGACGATATCGGCGCCGCGCTCCAGCAGGGCTTCGCGACCCGCGCCGCGGTTCACGCCGACCACGAGACCGAAGCCGCCCGCGCGGCCGGCCTCCACGCCCGAGGTGGCGTCCTCGAAGACGACGCACCGCTCGATCGGCAGGCCGAGCTGGCGTGCCGCGTAGACGAAGGTGTCCGGCGCGGGCTTGCCTGGCAGCCCCTCGGCGGCGGCGACGATGCCGTCCACGACGACCTCGAAGCGGTCGGCGACGCCCGCTGCGTGGATGACCGGCGCCGCATTCCGTGAGCTGGAGACGAGGGCGGTGCGGTAGCCGCCCGCGATCGCGGCGTCGAGGAACCGCACGGAGCCCGGGTACGCCTCCATGCCGTTCTCGACGAGCTCCGCCGTGAACGCCTCGTTCTTGCTGTTGCCGAGACCCATCACCGTCTGCGCCGTCGGCGGATCGGCGAGCTCACCCTGCGGGAGGTCGATCCCTCGGGAGGCGAGCACCGCGCGCACGCCGTCGAAGCGCGGACGCCCGTCGACGTGCTCGTAGTAGTCGTCATCCGTGTAGTCCTGCGGCAGGCCGCGGGCGAGGAAAAAGGTGTTGAACAGGCGCGACCAGGCGCGCATGTGCACCTTGGCGGTCGGCGTCACGACGCCGTCGAGGTCGAAGAGCAGGCCCGGCGTGGAGGAGAGGTCGGGGGTCATGGGAAGGTCCTTCCGATGAACAAGAAACGACCGGGGTCGCCGGTCGTTGCACTTCAGAGAGTACTCGCGGCTGCCTGTGCGCCGTCGGCGTGTGGACGCGGCGGTCGATGCCTGACATGCTGTGCGGCGACGGATGCGAGGGGGACTCGACGATGAGACGGATGTCGGCGTCGGTGGCCGGGGCGGCGCTCGTGCTCGGCGCAGCGGGGTGCTCCGCCGGCGATCCCGATCCCGCGCCGACGGCAGCGCCCGTGAGTATTCCGGCAGAGGACACCTGCGGCGCGTTCGGCGACGTGCTGACGATCCTCAACAACGCTGACGTGGCCTGGCGCGAGGGCCGCTTCGCCGACTCGGAGATGAGCGGCGCGAGGATCCTCGCCGCGCGAGTCCAGGCGCGCATCGTCGCAGAGCCCGGCAGCGAGATCGCGGACGCCCTCGCGCGGATGCAGGAGGCAGTGCAGCCCGCCGACTCGGGGTTCTCTCTCCGAGGCGACTTCACCTCGGCCGAGTGGCGCGAGGCGCAGGACGACTTCTTCCTGGCGTGCGACGCCGAGGGGTTCCCACCCGCGACGCAGGCCTGGACGGGCGGCTGACGGGCGGCTGACGCCGAAGGTCTAGTTCCCCGCCGCCGCACTGAAGGTCCCGGCGAGGCGACGGAACGCCTCCCGCACCTCGTCGCCCTCGACGACCTCGATCTCGAAGCCGCTGAGGCCGAGGTAGAGGGCGATCTCCTCGGCTCTGGTGCCGCCGGTGGAGAGCATCGATGTGCCGTCGCCGAGGTCGACGACGTCCGCGACCGCCGGGCCGAACGAGCGTCGCACCGCGTCGGCCTCGGCGCGCACACGGAGTCTTGCGCGCAGCGGGTAGGGGGCGGTGCTGATGCTGTGGCTGGTGAAGCGGCGCAGCTCGTCGTCAGGGATGCGGTGCGGTGTGAAGGTCGTAGGCAGCGTGCGCACGGAGTCGACGCGGTCGAGTCGGTAGTGCCGCCATCCGCCCTGGTCGGCGTCGCGGGCCACGAGGTACCAGTGCTCAGGGGTGTGCACGATGCGGTGCGGCTGAACCGTGCGTTCCACCTCGCGGCCGTCGTGCCTGCGATACCTGAGAAGCACCATCCGGCTGCCCGAGATCGCCCGGGCGAGCGTGGTCATCGTGCCGACGGCGACCTCCTCGGTCGGTGCGGCAAGGAGCACGATCGAGCGCTCGACGTCGGAGATCTGCTCGCGAGTGCCCGACGACAGCGACTGCTCGAGCTTCGCCAGGGCGCGCGCTGCGGCATCCTCGATTCCGGTGATGACGGACCCCGCCGCGACACGCAGGCCGACCGCGATCGCGGCAGCCTCGTCCTCGGTGAGCGTCAGAGGCGGCAGTGCCGCCCCCGGCCCCAGCCGGTACCCGCCGCCCACCCCGCGGGTCGCCTCGATGCCGTATCCGAGTTCGCGCAGGTCGTCGATGTCGCGGCGCAGGGTGCGGTCGCTCACCTCCAGGCGCCGACGCAGCTCGCTCCCGCTCCACTCGCGTCGGGACTGCAGCAGGCCGAGCAGCGCCATCGTGCGCCCCGTGGTTCTCGACATGGCTCCACGATCCCATCAATTGCGGCCGTATGACGGCCGGAACGCACGGGAGGCTCGAAGCATGACCGAATCCCAGCTCACCCCGTTCGTGATCGACATCCCCGAGTCGCTTCTCGAGGATCTCCGCAGCCGGCTGCAGTCAGCGCGGCTACCGCACCCCCTCCCCGGCGACGACTGGTCGACCGGTGTGCCGATCGGAGTCCTCAGCGACCTCGCGCAGCGGTGGGCCGCCCATGACTGGCGAGCGACCGAGCAGCGGCTCAACCGGGTGCCGCAGTTCACGACGACCATCGACGGGCAGACCATCCACTTCCTGCACGTGAAGTCGGATACCGCCGGCGCGCAGCCCCTTCTGCTGCTGCACGGCTGGCCCGGGTCGTTCCTCGAGTTCGAGCGGCTCATCGGTCCGCTCACCGACCCGGTCGCCCACGGCGGTCGGGCGGAGGATGCGTTCGACGTCGTCATCCCCTCCCTGCCCGGGTTCGGCTTCTCGACGCCGCTCGAGGCGCCGGGATGGACGACGACGCGGATCGCCGACGCCTTCCTGCAGCT
Organism: Microbacteriaceae bacterium; assembly: GCA_031177985.1. Lineage (GTDB taxonomy): Bacteria > Actinomycetota > Actinomycetes > Actinomycetales > Microbacteriaceae > JAPSJW01. The sequence goes on from JAPSJW010000001.1 coordinate 683,525, forward strand.
CATGAGCCGGGTCGGCTACGAGCGCTTCCTCGTGCAGGGCGGCGACGTCGGTGCCGCGATCGCCCCCGAACTGGGCCGGGTCGATCCCGACCGCGTGGTCGGCGTCCACGTGAACGGCACCCTGGGCGACTTCGTGGCCGAGGTCGACGAGGGAACCGCCGGCGCACTCTCATCGCTCGAGCACGACCGGCTCCGGCGAGTGGGCGAGTTCATGCAGCGCGAGTTCGGGTACATCGCCATCCAGTCGACCCGCCCCGGCTTGATCGGCGCGATGCTCGCCGACAGCCCGGTGGCGCAGCTGGCCTGGATGCTCGACAAGCTGCATGCCTGGAGCCACCCCGTGCAAGCACCGGCCACCGAGGTGCTCGGTGAGGAGTTCGTCTTCGCCAACGCGTCCCTGTACTGGTTCACGGCGTCGGCCGGTTCCGCGGCGTACGTCGGCTACGCCCAGAAGCAGGGATGGGGTGCGCCCTCGATCAACTCAGGTGTGCCCACCGCGGCGATCCAGTTCGCGCACGACATCGGGGTGCGGCGCTTCGCGGAGTTCAGCAACACCATCGTGCGGTGGACGGACGTCGAGGACCGCGGCGGCCACTTCGCCGCGCTCGAGGAGCCCGACCTGCTCGTCGGCGACATCCGTGCGTTCGCGGCGCAGCTGCGCGGCTGACGACGATGGGCGACGACCGGGTCAGCGGCTGGCGCCGGCGTCCACGCGCCTCAGGATCATCCCCGCATGGTGCAGCACGCCGTCGATGAAGTCGCCGTCCGCGGTGAAGCCGGTGTCGTCGAGGTACTCGATGTGGTCGCCCTCCATCCAGTAGCGGCCCGTGTAGGCCGCCTCGCGGGCGCCGCGCGCTTCGACATAGCGGCCGTCGGCACGCAGCTCGTGACGCACGTAGCGGTCGTCGGTCACCCACAGGCCCACGGGCAGATCCTGCTGAACGGAGGGATTCGCGAAGTCGGTCATGCTTCGAAGCTAGAAGGGTCATCGAAGCGGAGGCAGGCCGTGTCGCACCTACCCTTCCGACCCAGTCGGCCTACCGCTGCAGCAGGGCGTCGAGCCCGACCGCCATCGCCGCGGCGAGGCGGAAGTCGACGCGCTGGTCGGGAACGTCGACGGTGTAGCGGTCGCGCAGCGAGAACTGCCGCTCGCTCGACATGACGACCGCGCCCGACTGCTTGTCCTTGAAGTCGAAGTGGAACGAGAACGGGAAGTCGATGAAGCGGCGGAGGATCGCGATGAGCTGGCTGCGCTCCTGGCCGTAGGCGTCGATGCCGGGACCGCCGAGGTGGAAGCTCGAGCGCAGCAGGCTCGCGCCGAAGTCCTTCTGGAAGTAGCCGATCGGGGTGCCCGCGGCGTCGAAGACGTCGTAGACGGCGCCGAGGTCGAGTGCCTGCCGTGCCTGGAAGGAGAACACCGGCGTGCTGCGCTGCTCGTCGGAGTAGAAGGTCACCTGCTCTCGGAACGCGAGCCGCTTCTGCTGAGCGACCGCCAGCACCGCGCCCTCGCTGCCGTCGGGGTTCGCGGCCCGGATCTCGTAGCGGTTCACCATCATCGTGATGCGCTGCTTCACGTAGAAGCGGGCGAGATGCTGAATGCCACTGGCGGGCACGGACGGTGTCGAGGATGCGTCGGTCACGTGCACCGAGTCTAGGACCCGCCCGCCCGGGCGGCGTCGTACCGCGGTACCGGATTCAGCGCATCGGCCGCAGCGAGCGCGCGTACTCGCCGGGCGTGAGATCCGTCGCCCGCCGGAAGTCGTTCGTCAGGTGCGCCTGGTCCACATAGCCGAGCTCGACGGCGAGGGCAGCGAGGTCGACGGAGGGTTCGATCGAGAGCACTCGGGCGACCTCCTGCAGGCGCACCCAGCGGCTCACCCACTTCGGACCGCGTCCGAGGGTGCGCTTGAGCGCCCGCTGCGTCGCCCGCTCGCTGACTCCCAGTTCGGCAGCGAGGTTGCCTGTGCGGTCGCGCAGCGTGCCGGTCAGGTGATCGAGGATCCGGTTCGCCAGCAGCAGCTCCTGGTCGGGGGCGGCGCCCGCGGCCAGTGCGGCCCGCAGCGCCTCGTCGGCCAGCTCCGCCTGGTGCGCCGGGTCGTCGACGCGACGGATGCCGGCGAGCAGGGTGTGCAGGCCGGGGTCGCGGTCGGGCGTGAGCACGACGGTCGCGTCGGCCACCGCGTCGGCCGGGATCGAGGACAGCAGCGGCATCCCCGCCGGTCGCAGGCGGATGCCGAATGCCTCGCCGGAACCGGAGATCGTGCGCATCCAGGTGCGGCCGTAGACGCCCGTGATGACGAGCGGCCCGGGAACGTCGCCCGATTCGAGGGTGAGGGTGATCCCTGGGCTCGCCAGGATGCGCTGTTGGATGGACTCGCCTTCGGGCAGGCTCCAGCGCACGTGCCAGTAGCGCTCGACGGCGTGCGCCACCTCGGCCGACGGCTGGTGCCAGGTCGCGTCGTAGCGCCGCAGGTTGGCGGGCTCGAGCACGCCCGACCGCTCCTCAGGGGCGATGCGTCGCGTCGAGCTCACTCGCCCAACCTAGACGTCGGAAATCTCCAAGACCGGGCACCGCGCGTGCGGCATCCTCGCACCATGCACACGACCAACTACTACGACACCTTCATCGCGGTGGCGCCCGACTGTCCGGTGGTCTCCGCCGAGGCGCCGCCGAGCCGGGGCACGCCGTCGGTCGCCGAGCTGCAGTTCGCCATGATCGCCGAGCACCCGTACCGTCACACCTCCGATGAGGTGCTGTTCGCCGTGCATGCCCGCCGCGCCGACCTCGCCGATGAGGAGCTCGCGGAAGCGCGTCAGGCGTTCTTCTCGAAGGGGCAGCCGTGTCTTCGCTCGTCCCCTCTCCCCAAGCGTTACGGATGGGGAGTGCACGCGGATGCCGAAGGCCGCGTCGCCCTCGTGCCGCTCGGTTCGCAGGAGTATCTGGCGCTCGCCGCCGATCCGTCGGTGAAGCAGCTGCTCGCGATGCGCTCGAAGCGGGGGTGATTCCGCCGCGCTCCGTGCGACGACGGGACGCGCTCCATCAGGTGTGACGAAATGCGCGCGACCCCCGTGCGGGGGTGCAGAATCGGAGGGTATGCAACGCCGCACACATGGGGAGGGTCGATGTCGTCTGCATCTTCTGACCGGTCGGGCTCGCGGGGGCCGGTGCTCGAACAGGATCCGTCACTGCCGCCGGTCGCGGTGAGCGAGGAGCAACGGAAGAAGGACTCGCGCTGGACGCCGGCGAAGATCGCGCTGTGGGCCGCGATCGCTCTCCTCGGCGGCATCGCGTGGACGGTGCTCGCGCTGGTGCGCGGCGAGACGGTCAACGCGATGTGGTTCGTGTTCGCGGCCGTCTGCACCTACCTCATCGCGTACCGCTTCTACTCGAAGGTCATCGAGCGCCACCTCGTGCGCCCCGACGACCGGCGCGCGACACCTGCCGAGGTGCGGCAGGACGGCAAGGACTACGTGCCCACCGACCGCCGGGTGCTCTACGGGCACCACTTCGCCGCGATCGCTGGAGCCGGCCCGCTCGTCGGGCCGGTGCTCGCCGCGCAGATGGGCTACCTGCCCGGCACGCTGTGGATCATCGTCGGCGTCGTCTTCGCGGGCGCCGTGCAGGACTATCTCGTGCTCTTCTTCTCGATGCGGCGCGGTGGCCGGTCGATCGGCCAGATGGCGAAGGACGAGCTCGGCCGCTGGGGCGGACTCGCGGCGATCATCGCCTCGCTGCTCATCATGATCATCATCGTCGCGATCCTCGCCCTCGTCGTGGTGAACGCTCTGGGTGAGAGCCCGTGGGGAGTCTTCAGCGTCTCGATGACGATCCCGATCGCGATCTTCATGGGCTGCTACCTGCGCTGGATCCGGCCGGGCCGGGTGACCGAGATCTCGATCATCGGCTTCGTGCTGCTGATCGGCGCGATCGTCGCGGGCGGCTGGGTGTCGAGTACGGCATGGGGCCAGGACCTCTTCCTGCTCGACCGCACGACGATCGCCTGGGGCATCATCATCTACGGCTTCGTGGCGGCGGTGCTGCCGGTCTGGCTGCTGCTCGCGCCCCGCGACTACCTCTCTACGTTCATGAAGATCGGCGTCATCGTGATGCTCGCCGGAGCGATCGTGCTGGTGCGCCCCGAGATCGAGGTGCCCGCGTTCAGCGAGTTCGCCGGCGGTGAGCTCGGGCCGGTCTTCAGCGGGCCGATCTTCCCGTTCCTGTTCGTGACGATCGCCTGCGGCGCGCTCTCCGGCTTCCACGCCCTCATCGCGTCGGGCACCACACCCAAGCTGGTGGAGAAGGAGCGGCAGACCCGCTTCATCGGCTACGGCGGGATGCTCATGGAGTCGTTCGTCGCGATCATGGCGCTCGTCGCCGCCATCTCGATCGACCGCGGCATCTACTTCGCCATGAACTCCTCGCCCGCTGTGACGCTCGGCACGGTCGAGGGGGCGGTCGCGTTCGTGAACTCGCTGGGGCTGTCGGGGGTGAACCTGACCGCCGACATGCTGACCTCCACCGCGGAGGCCGTGGGGGAGGAGAGCATCGTCTCGCGCACCGGTGGGGCGCCGACGCTCGCGCTCGGCCTCGCCGCGATCATGCAGCAGGCGCTCGGCGGTCCGGCGCTGATGGCGTTCTGGTACCACTTCGCGATCATGTTCGAGGCGCTCTTCATCCTCACGGCGGTGGACGCGGGCACCCGAGTCGCGCGGTTCATGCTGCAGGATGCGATCGGCACCGTGGCCCCCAAGTTCCGCGACGTCACCTGGCGGCCGGGGGTGTGGATCTGCACCGCGATCATGGTGGCGGGCTGGGGCTACATCCTGATCCTCGGCGTGACCGATCCGCTCGGCGGCATCAACACCTTCTTCCCGCTGTTCGGCATCTCGAACCAGCTGCTCGCCGCGATCGCGCTCGCGGTCGTGCTGGCGATCATCGCGAAGCGCGGTCGCAGCTACGCGAAGTGGCTGTGGATCGTCGCCGTGCCGCTCGCCTTCGCCGCGGTCGTCACCCTGACCGCCTCGGCCTACAAGATCTTCTCGCCGGTTCCGCAGGTGGGCTACTGGGCGAACCACTTCGCCTTCCGCGGCGCGCTCGACGAGGGGCTCGAGGAGTTCGGCACCGCCACGAGCGTGGAGGCGATGGAGGCCGTTGTGCGCAACACCGGGGTGCAGGGAACCCTGTCGATCATCTTCGCGGCGCTCTCGATCGTGGTCATCGTGAGCTCGGTGATCAACACCGTGCGGTCGGTCCGCGCGGGCGGCGGAACGGAGCACGAGAGCGAAGCGGTGCCCTCGCGCCGGTTCGCGCCGAGCGGCTTCATCACGACGCGAGCGGAACGCGAGCTCGAGAAGCAGTGGGCGGCGACGGATGGGGCGCGTCCGACATCGCGCGGCGGAAGCCACTGAGAGGACGGCGCCCATGAGCGAGCTGACACAGCGCGCGGCGACCTTTGCCCGCAGGACGGGGCGAGGCGCCTGGTGGTACCTCACCTCGCTCATGGGCGACCGCGCCTACGCGACCTACGTCGACCACCTGCGCCGGGCGCATCCGGAGCAGACGCCGGTGAGCGAGCGCCAGTTCTGGCGCGAGCGGTACGCCGACCAGGACCGGTCGCCGGGCTCCCGCTGCTGCTGACCGGAGTAGCCGGCCCGGGAGTTTCGCGCGGTGTCCGCCGCGTGCGCCACACTGGTGCGGACCCCACGCGAGGAGAACTCCATGACTGCCGATGTGCCCCGCCCCGACGCCCACGACGTCATCCGCGTCGTCGGCGCTCGGGAGAACAACCTGAAGAACGTCTCGGTGGAGATCCCCAAGCGCCGACTGACGGTCTTCACCGGGGTGAGCGGCTCTGGCAAGTCGTCGCTCGTCTTCGGCACGATCGCCACCGAGTCCCGCCGGCTCATCAACGAGACCTATCCGACCTTCGTGCAGGGCTTCATGCCGCAGCTGTCGCGCCCCGAGGTCGACGCGCTCGAGAACATCAGCGCGGCCATCCTCGTCGATCAGGAGCGGATGGGCGCGAACGCCCGCTCGACCGTCGGAACCGCGACGGACGTCTACGCCATGCTGCGGATGCTCTTCAGCCGTCTCGGCCAACCGCACGTCGGATCGCCCCAGGCATTCTCGTTCAACGTGCCGTCGGTGCGCGGCGCCGGCGCGGTCACCGTCGAGAAGGGCGGCCAGAAGCTCAAGGAGCGCAGGTCGTTCGAGATCACCGGCGGCATGTGTCCCCGCTGCGAGGGCCTCGGCGTCGTGAGCGACATCGACCTCGACGAGCTGTTCGACAAGACGAAGTCGCTGGCTGACGGCGCTCTCACCATCCCCGGTTACAACGTCGACGGCTGGATGGTGAAGATCTTCACCGAGTCGGGCTTCGTCGACCCGAATAAGCCCATCCAGGACTACACCGAGCAGGAGCGTCAGGACCTCCTCTACAAGGAGCCGACCAAGGTCAAGGCCGCCGGCATCAACATGACCTACGAGGGTCTCGTGCCGAAGATCACCAAGAGCCTCCTGCAGAAGGACCGCGACGGACTGCAGCCGCACGTGCGCGCCTTCGTCGACCGCGCCGTGAAGTTCCTGCCGTGCCCCGACTGCGGCGGCACCCGCCTGAACGAGGGCGCGCGCTCGTCGAAGATCGGCGGCGTGAGCATCGCGGATGCGGCGGCGATGCAGATCACCGACCTCGCTGTCTGGTTGCGCACCGTGGACGACCCAGCAGTCGCCCCGCTCATCAAGGGTCTGCGCGACACCGTGGACTCGTTCGTCGACATCGGGCTCGGCTACCTCTCGCTCGACCGCTCCAGCGGCACGCTGTCGGGCGGGGAATCCCAGCGGACGAAGATGATCAAGCATCTCGGCTCGAGCCTCACCGACATCACCTACGTCTTCGACGAGCCGACCGCGGGCCTGCACCCGCACGACATCGAGCGCATGAACTCGCTGCTGCAGCAGCTGCGCGACAAGGGCAACACCGTGCTCGTGGTCGAGCACAAGCCCGAGGTCATCGCCATCGCCGACCACGTCATCGACCTGGGGCCCGGCGCAGGGCGAGCGGGCGGGAGCATCCAGTACGAGGGCGACCTCTCGGGGCTCCGCGCCTCGGGCACCCTCACCGGCCGCCACCTCGACCACCGCGCGCGCCTGAAGGACTCCACCCGCGCGCGCACCGGGGTGCTCGAGGTCCGCGGAGCGACCCAGCACAACCTGAAGAACGTCGATGTCGACATCCCGCTCGGCGTGCTCACCGTGGTGACCGGAGTCGCCGGATCCGGCAAGTCCTCGCTCATCCACGGCAACCTGCCGGCCTTCGACGACGTGGTGGTCGTCGACCAGTCGCCGATCAAGGGATCACGTCGCTCGAGCCCCGCCACCTACACCGGCGTTCTCGACACCATCCGCACCGCTTTCGCCAAGGCCAACGGGGTGAAGCCGAGCCTGTTCAGTGCGAACTCAGAGGGTGCGTGCGACGCCTGCAAGGGCCTCGGGGTCATCATCACCGACCTCGGCTTCCAGTCCACCGTCGAGACGGTGTGCGAGGTGTGCGACGGCACCGGATTCAGTGACATCGTGCTGGAGTACACGCTGGAGGGGAAGAACATCTCCGAGGTGCTCGGGATGTCGGCGGCCGAGGCGGCGGAGTTCTTCCCGAAGGGCCCTGCGCACACCATTCTCGCGCGGATGGTCGACGTGGGTCTGGGGTATCTCACCCTCGGGCAAGCGCTCAATACCCTCTCGGGTGGCGAGCGGCAGCGCCTGAAGCTCGCGATCTCGATGGCGAAGAAGGGCGCGATCTACGTGCTCGACGAGCCGACCACGGGTCTGCACCTCGCGGACGTCGACAACATGCTCGGCATGCTGGACCGACTCGTCGACGCGGGCAACTCCGTGGTCGTGATCGAGCACCACCAGGCGGTCATGGCTCACGGGGACTGGATCATCGACATCGGGCCGGGCGCAGGGCGGGACGGCGGCACGGTGGTGTTCGAGGGCACTCCGGCCGACCTGGTGGCCGCCCGCTCGACCCTCACCGGGCGGCACCTCGCGGAGTACGTCGGCGCCTGAGACCAGTGCGTCGGCCCGTGGAGACGTCGGGCCACGGCGCGGTCAGGCGGGTTCGGCGCCGCGGCGCACGAAGCCCGTCTCGTAGGCGAGCACGACGGCCTGCACCCGGTCGCGCACCCCCAGCTTCGCGAGCAGTCGCGTCACGTGCGCCTTGACCGTCGCCTCGCTCACGAAGAGCTGAGACCCGATCTCCGCATTCGAGAGCCCACGCGCGATCAGCAGCCAGATCTCGCGCTCGCGCTCGGTCAGATCGTCGAAGCTGCGGCTCGGCGGCGCCTCCGCCGCGGGCTCCCGCAGGTAGCGCTCGATCAGTCTGCGCGTGACCGCCGGAGCCAGCAGCGCCTCGCCCGCGGCGACCGTGCGCACCGCCTCCACGAGTCGATCGGGCGACGCGTCCTTGAGCAGGAAGCCGGCGGCTCCCGCCTGCAGCGCGCGGTACACGTACTCGTCGAGATCGAACGTCGTGAGCACCAGCACCCGAGGCGGGTCGGGCAGCTCCCGCAGGCGCCGGGTGGCCTCGATGCCGTCGACGCGGGGCATGCGGATGTCCATCAGCACGACGTCCGGATGCAGCGACTCCGCCAGCGCGACGGCGGATTCGCCGTCCTCCGCCTCGCCGACCACCTCGAGGTCCTGGGACTCCAGCACGCCGACGATGCCCGAGCGGACGAGCGGATGGTCGTCGACGACGACGACGCGCAGGGCGGTCACGACCGCACCACCGGCAGTTCCGCCTCGACCGACCAGCCGCCGTCTGCCGTCGGCCCCGCCTCCAGCCGGCCGCCATAGACGCGCACTCGCTCCCGCATCCCCAGGATGCCGTGCCCGCCGCCGCCCGGCGACGGTTCGGGCAGCGAACCGGCTCTGCTCGTCACGGCGACCCTGATCCGTTCGGCGTCGGTGTGGACCGCCACCGTCACGGGAGCGCCTGGCGCGTGCTTGCGGACGTTGGTGAGCGCTTCCTGCACGATGCGGTACCCGGCGAGGGAGAGGCCGTCGGGCACGTCGGCACGCATCCCGTCGCGTTCAAGGGTCACCCGATGCCCGGCCGCCTCGGTCTCGGCGACCAGCTCGGGGATCCTCTCGAGTCCCGGTTGCGGGGCGTAGTGCACGTCGTCCTCCCGCAGCACTCCGAGCAGGTGCCGCATCTCCTCGAGAGCTTCCTGCGCGGTGCGGCGGGTGACCGCCAGATGCTTCCGCGCCCGCTCCGGATCCCGGTCGAGGAACTGCTCGGCGGCGCCGGCCTGCAGTACGACGACCGACACGGCGTGCGCGATGACATCGTGCAGCTCGCGGGCGATCCGGGCGCGCTCCAGCTGCACCGCCTCGCCGGCGACCCGGTCGACGTCCTCGCGGGTGGCTGCCACGGCGAGGCTCCGCTGCCGAACGACCCGACCCGCCGCCCAGGTGGCGCCGACGAAGAAGAAGAGGAACAGCGCGCCGGCGTTCTCGATGCCCGGGGAGCCGAAGTAGCCGAGCAGGTGGCTGCCGAGCATGGCGGCGATCGGCACGATCCCGAGCGCAACGCTCCGCCAGACCGGCCCGACGTGCGACGCCACGGTGAACGTCGCGACGAGCAGGCTCGGGAAGGGGTTGAACGTCGCGTGCGGACCGCTGGTCGCCGCGTGCGCGATGAACACCAGGCCGAGCACGAGCATGACGGTGCCCGGCAGCCGTCGGCGCGCGATGAGCGGGAGAGTCACCGCGAGCGCGAAGCCCAGCTGGGAGAGGAGAGGAGCGCCGGGGATGAGCAGAGCCTCGACGACCGCCCACGCCGCGAGGGTGCCCGCGATCGCGAGGTCGAGCGCGGAGGTCCAGGCCGGCAGCCGCACCCGTCGGGGGAGCGGGGGCGCGGTCATGCCGCCATGGTAGAGCCGGGGGCGCGCCCTTCGATGCCGACCTGGGGCTAGGCGGATGCCGACTTTCGTCGCGGGAGGGGTCGCCGTCATTCTCGACTCGCGGACGATGCCCGCGGGACAGCGGCCTCCTTAGCGTCGGTGTCGCCCGCTTCCGGGCTCCCGTACCCCGACTCGAGAGGTCCTCTGATGACCAGCACCGCATCCGTTCACACGGCGCCCGCCACACCGTCCCCCGCCCGACGCCCGTCCGACCGCTTCGCCGGCTGGGCGGCAGTGCTCGCCGGAGTGTTCTCCATCGTGATGGGCACCTCGCAGCTTCTCTTCCCTCAGGATGAGGACCCGGCGATCGACCCCCGCACCCGCGTGCTGCTGGTGCTCTTCACCCTCATCCTCTGGTCGCTCGTCGTCGTCCACTTCGCGCTCGTGCGCCGAGCGGGCAGCCGCTGGCCCGCCTGGGTCGCGTCGGCCGGCACCGTGCTGCTGACCATCGGCACGATCACGAGCGCCGCGAACGGCATCGACCTGGAGTTCTTCCCCGTGGTCGCCATGGCGGCGAACGCCCTGTGGTTCATCGGCTCGATCGCGCTCACGGTCTCGCTGCTGCGCGCCCGTCGGCTGCGGGCGGCGCTCGCCTGGCCGCTCCCGCTGGTTCCGGTGCTCTCGATCTTCGGATCGCAGCTCGGCGGCGGCATTCCCGCAGGCGCCTTCCTGCTGCTTCTCGCGGTGCTGCTGCTCCGTGCGAATGCGGACCGACCCGTCCGCTGATGAGACGACGCAAGGCCCGGCCGCCCGACGGTCGGGCCTTCGGCGTGCTCGCCGCCGATGAGGCGGCGGTCAGCCGCGGTGGTACTCGCTGATCCAGAGCCCCTCGACGACCTCGCGATCACCGAGATGCTCGAAGCCGAGACGTTCATACAGAGACCGCGCCGGCTGATTCAATCGGCCGGTCGCGACGGTCACCGTGCGCTCGGCCGCGTGCAGCAGGATCAGCTCCACCAGTGCGCGCCCGACGCCGGAGCGGAACGCCTTGGGATCGACCACCAGCCGCTCGATGTCCACAGCATCCGCCGTCGCCGTCCACGCGAGAGCTCCCACGAGCTCGCCGCGGAAACCGCCGAGCCACGAGAGTTCCGCTTGGGCGAGGTCGTCCACAGTCTCGCCGAGCGGCGGGATGCGGTCGTCGCCGAGCAGGTCCGCCTCGGCCGAGTACGCATCGCGCTGCACCCGATGCAGCCGCTCGAGCAGCGCGCGGTCGGAGAGGTCGAGCGCGCGCACCTCGAGAGGCGCCTGCATCAGAAGACGTCAGGCGACGGCGTGCTCGTGTGCCGGATCGACACGTCGGCGTGACGGTCGAAGCGGTAGCCCACCCCGCGCACGGTGCGCACGATGTCCTCGTACACGCCGAGCTTCGAGCGCAGGCGACGCACGTGGACGTCGATGGTGCGCTCGTTCGGGATGTCGTCGTCGCCCGCCGCCCAGAGCGACGAGATCAGCTCGGCGCGGTCGATCGTGCGTCCCTCGCGCAGCACGAGGTACTGCAGCAGCTCGAACTCCTTGTAGGTGAGCTGAGCGTTCTCGTCGTCGAGGGTGACGCGCTTGCGCGACAGGTCGACGACGACGCCGGGCTTCCGCTGCGGCTCAGCGGGGACGGAGGCATCCTGCCGGTGCCTGGCCAGCGCGGCCGGGTCCTGCAGAGCCAGCCGCACGACGTCGACGTCGCGGCCGCCTACGCCCTGCGGGGCGAGCGCCACCGCGGCATAGGTCTCCGCGGTCGGCACGAGCTGAGCGGTGAGGGCCTTGAGCTGCTCGACGAGAGCACCGAGGTCGGTGCCGGCTTCGGCCGCCTTCAGCTCGTCGACGCCGACGTAGAGCACGAAGCCGCGAGCCTCGGTGCCCTCGGGAACGGCGCGGATGCGGGTCTTCGGCTGGGCGGGAGCCGGAGCGGGGGTGAGGGTCGGCTCAGGCGCGGGGGCGACGGGAGCGGCGGTGCGGGGGAGGTCGAGAGTGGCGAGAGACATGAGGTCGAATCCTTGGGGAAGGCGAAGGTCCTCCGAGCGAGGATTGTGATCCTTCGGCTGGCTGTTGTCGGAGTGCTGGGTGCGGGACGCCGCATCCGCGGGTCGCGGGGCGTCCGGGAGCCCGGGCTTCATCGGTTCGGAAGCGGAGCTCGGCGAGGGGTGGCCGCTCAGGCGCACATTCGACAACACATGACAGCGCTCGCCGGCATCATCATGCCGGCGGTCCCGTACACCTCAGGGGAGGTCAGGGCGAACGCGCGTACAGTCATGCGTGCAAGTTTCTTTCATCGCCGCAACAGATGTCAAGTCACAGGAGAGGCGTTGGAGTCGGAGGAGGAGCTCGCGGGCGACCCGGCGTGCTGGTTGGGGCGCGTGTGCGACGACTGCGGTGCGCTGGTCGACGGGCCGCGCGGCACGGCATGCTGGCGCTGCGGTCTGACGCCCGAGCACGCGCCAGAACCGGCTGAGTGAGCCTTTCGCCTCGCTCCAGAGGTGGCGCTCAACCGGTCGGTACCACGACCCGCCTCGCCGCTTCTGCGACGACCTCGTCGAGCCGGTCGCGGGTGGCGGCGAGTTCGCGCACCTTGCGGTCGAGCGCCTCCCGCTCTCGCTCGAGCCGCTCGACCATCGCGGGTGTCGTGGTGCCCGAGTAGACGCAGGGCAGGATCTGCACGACATCGCGGCTGCTGAGTCCGGCCGCGTAGAGCGCCTGGATGAACACGACCCGGTCGACGGCGTCCTCGTCATACTCGCGAAGCCCGCCGGGAGTGCGGGTCGACGACAGCAGGTGCTGCGTCTCGTAGTAGCGCAGCGACCGCACGCTCACTCCGCTGCGTCTCGCGAGCTCGCCGATCCTCATCCGTCGCCTCCATTTGACTCTGACATTGATGTCAGGTTTTACCGTAGCGGCATGCGAATCCAGAATGCCGTCGCCCTCGTCACAGGGGCCAACCGCGGGCTCGGTCTCGAGTTCACCCGTCAGCTGCTCGACCGCGGAGCCGGCCGTGTCTATGCGACCGCCCGCTCCGAAGAGGGCGTCGATGCCATCGCCCGTCACTGGCCCACGGATGCGGTGCGTCCGCTCCGCGTCGACGTCACCGACCCCTCCACCGTGGCCGCTGCGGCCGAGGTGGCGCGGGACGTGTCGCTGCTGATCAACAACGCCGGGATCACGAGCAACACCCCGCTCGTGAGCGGCGACATCTCCGTCATGCGAGCCGAGTTCGAGACCCACTACTGGGGCAGCGTGCACACGACGCGGGCCTTCGCTCCCATCCTGGCGGCGCAGGGCGGTGGGGCGATCATCAACGTCCTGTCGCTGCTGTCGTTCCGGGCGTTCCTCGGCAGCGGCGCCTATGCGGCCGCGAAAGCGGCTCAGTGGCAGCTCACGAACAGCGCTCGGCTCGAGCTCGCCGGACAGGGCACCCAGGTGCTCGGGGTGCACCTGGGTGCGACCGACACTGACATGATGGCCGGCTGGGACATCCCGAAGAACACGCCGGCAGAGGCGGTCGGTTGGACGCTCGAGGGACTGGAGTCCGGCAGCTCCGAGGTGCTGGACCCGGCATCCGCCGCAGTGAAGGCCAGGCTGAACCTTCCGCTGGAGGAGCTCTATCGGGCCTGAGCGCCCGTCGGCTCGTCGAAGTCCACCCGCAGCACGGGGCTCCCCTCGAGCCAACGCTCCAACGGAACGGGCTGGCGGATCCTCGCCGGGTTGCTGGGCTGATTCAGGTCCTCGACGATCCGAGTGAGCACACGGCGGCGCTGCTCCTCATCGACAGGGCTGGCCGTGGCCGCGAGGTCCGCCGTCACTCCGTGCTTCAGATGGAAGGTGAAGCGCGGGTTGGCCAGCAGGTTGGCGTGCCAGTCGCGGCGACCGGGTGAGCCCGTCAAGTAGATCTCATCGTCGACCCGGTAGAACCAGATCTCGATGCGGCGCGGCTCGCCCGAGCGGGCGCCGATCGTGGTGATGTCGACGGTGCGGTCACGGGCCGTCGAGGAGGGAGTGAGTGCGAGTGCCTCGCGGATGCGGTCGTCCATCCCGTCCATCCTCCCCCTTCCCCTCCTTCCCCATGACGCGCCGTGCGCGGGACGAGACGCGGTCGGCGGGCGCGGCGTGCTGTCCCGCGGACGGCGTGTTGCGGGGGAGAGGGGGTCAGTCGACCCGCGCGCCCAAGGACTCCGCGATGAGCAGCGCCTGCTCCCGGTCGATCCGCACACCGCGCCAGTCGACCCCGTAGAGCTGCGCGCCGACGAGGTCGGCTCCCCGCAGGTCGGCGCCCTTCAGCCGCGCGCCGGAGAGCGTGACCGAGGTGAGCACCGCATCCGTCAGCACGGCGTCCTCGAGGCGTGCGCCGGTGAAATCGGTCTCGGTCATCCGCACCCCCTCGAAGCGCACCCCGCGCAGGTCGGCCTCGAAGAAGGAGACGAAGTCCCACGATCCGCCCTCGACGGTGAGCGGGCGCAGCGTGGTCTCCGCGAACCGGGATCCGGTGAGCTTGCACTGCCGCAGCGTCGCGTCGAAGAGCGAGGAATCGCGGAAGACGCAGTTGGCGAACCTGGTCGAGGTGTGCACCGAGGCGTTGAGCTGCGTGTTCGCGAACTCGCAGCGGTCGAACGCGGCGCCGTCGGTGGTGATCTCGCTCAGGTCGCAGTCGATGAAGACGCAGTCCTCGAACCTCGCGTCGGCGAGGTCGCGGGCATACCAGTCCTCACGGACGAAGCGGATGCCCTCAGACGGTTCCATAGAGCCGGTCGCCGGCGTCGCCGAGGCCGGGGACGATGTAGCCCACCTCGTTGAGCTTCTCGTCGAGCGCGCCGAGCACGATCGTGACGTTGCGCCCCTCGGTCGCCTTCTTCACGGCCTCGAGCCCCTCGGGCGAGCCGATGAGGCAGACGGCGGTCACGTCGTCGGCTCCCCGGTCGAAGAGGTACTCGATCGCGGCGATCAACGAGCCGCCGGTCGCGAGCATCGGGTCGAGCACGAACGCCTGGCGGCCGCTCAGGTCGTCGGGCAGCCGCTCGGCGTAGATGTCGGGCTGCAGCGTCTCCTCGTTGCGCACCATGCCGAGGAACCCGACCTCGGCGGTCGGGATGAGCGCGGTCATGCCGTCGAGCATGCCGAGCCCGGCGCGCAGGATCGGAACGACGAGCGGCCGCGGGGAGCTGATCGCCAGACCGGTCGTCGTGGCGACGGGTGTCTCGACCTGCACCTCCTCGGTGCGCACGTCGCGGGTCGCCTCGTAGGCGAGCAGGGTGACGAGCTCGCGCGCCAGCATGCGGAAGGTGGGCGACGGGGTGTTCTTGTCGCGCAGCACCGTGAGCTTGTGGGTGATGAGCGGGTGATCGGCGACATGGACGCGCATAGGCTTCAATCTATCGTCAGGAGGTGCCTGTGCAGCCGTTCGCCGGGTGGATGCGGGAGGCGCTCGCCGAGGCGAGGCTCGCCCTCGACACGGGCGACGTCCCCGTCGGTGCGCTCGTCGTCGACGGCAGGGGAACGGTACTCGCGAGGGCTCGGAACGAGCGCGAGGCGCTGCAGGATCCGACCGCTCACGCGGAGGTGCTCGCGCTGCGCGCCGCCGCATCCGTCACCGGCGACTGGCACCTCACCGACGCGACGCTCGTCGTGACGCTCGAGCCGTGCGTCATGTGCGCGGGCGCGATCCTGTCGGCTCGGGTGCCGCGGGTCGTGTTCGGCGCCTGGGACGAGAAGGCGGGTGCCGTCGGCAGCGTCTACGACGTGCTGCGCGATCGGCGGCTTCCGCACACCGTCGAGGTGCGCGCGGGAGTCGGCGCCGAGGAGTCCGCCGAGCTTCTGCGCGGCTTCTTCGGCGAGCGGCGCTAGCCGGAGCTGCTCAGTCGGTTCCCTTGACGACGATCGCGTCGGTGCTCGGCTGGCTCGACTTCGGGCGATAGACGTCGGGCTCGATGTAGATGATGCGCGCCACGGGAACCCGCTCGCGGATCGTCGTCTCGAGGCTGTCGACCGCGTTCGCCACGTCGGTGAGCTGACGGGTGCGGCCGAAGGCGACCTTCGCGCCGACGAGCAGCTCGTCCGGTCCGACGTAGAGCGACTTCATGTGGATGAGCGCCTCGACATCGGGGTGCGCGTTGATGGTGTCGCGGATGGCGCGCTCGTCCTCGACGCTCGCGCCCTCGCCCACGAGCAGGCTCTTCGTCTCGATGCCGAGGATGATCGCGACGAGCATGAGCAGGGCGCCGATCGCGAGAGTGCCCACCGCGTCCCAGAACGAGTCGCCGGTGATGATGGTGAGGCCGACGCCGATCATCGCGAACACGAGACCGAGCAGCGCGGCGATGTCCTCGAGCAGAACGACCGGCAGCTCGGGCTGCTTCGCCCGGCGCACGAACTGGACCCAGCTCTGCTTGCCGCGCACGTGGTTCGACTCGATGATCGCGGTGCGCAGCGAGAAGACCTCGAGCACGATCGCGATGGCGAGCACGAGCGGGGGAAGCCACGGGTACTCGAGCGGGTGCGGGTGCTGCAGCTTGTCGATGCCCTCGTAGATCGAGAACATGCCGCCGACCGAGAAGAGGATGATCGCCACGATGAACGCGTAGACGTAGCGCTCGCGCCCGAAGCCGAACGGATGCTCCTGCGTCGCGGCGCGCTTAGCCCGCTTGCCGCCCAGGATCAGGAGCCCCTGGTTGCCGGCGTCGGCGAGGGAGTGCACGCTCTCGGCGAGCATCGAGCTCGACCCGGAGAACAGGAAGGCGATGAACTTGGTCACCGCGATCCCGCTGTTCGCGAGAAGTGCTGCGACGATCGCCTTGGTGCCACCGGATGCGCTCATGCCTCGATCCTAGGATGAGCGCATGGTCACCCTTCCTCCTCTTGCGATCCTCGGCACGGGCTCTATGGGCGGGGCGATCCTCGCCGGGCTCCTCTCGCCCGACGTGAGCGTCGACGGCATCCGCGTCACCAATCGCACGCGCGCCAAGGCGGAGGCGCTCGCGGCCCCCGGCGTCACCTCTCTCGCCACCGAGGACGACCCCGACGCGAACCGCCGCGCCGTCGAAGGCGCCCGCATCGTGCTGCTCGGCGTGAAGCCCGCCGGCATCGTCGACCTGCTGAGCGAGGTGACGGATGCGCTGCACCCCGACGCGGTCGTGGTGAGCGTCGCCGCGGGCATCACGACGACCGCGATGGAAGCCGCGACCCCTGCTCGGGTGATGCGCGCGATGCCGAACACCCCATCCGTCATCAAGCGAGGCGTGACCGGTCTCGCGGCGGGATCGCGCTCGACGGAGGAGGACCTCGCCCTCGTCACCGCGCTCTTCGAGACCGTCGGAACGGTGCTCGTGGTGCCGGAGTACAAGATCAACGCCCTCAGCACGATCTCGGGCTCCGGCCCCGCCTACGTCTTCTTCCTCATCGAGCGGTTCACCGCGACCGCTCTCAAGATGGGGTTCACCCTCGAGGAGTCGCGGCTGCTGGTCGAGGAGACCTTCCTCGGTGCGAGCGAGCTGCTCGCGAAGTCGGACGCGCTGCCCGCCGACCTGCGGCACCGCGTGACGAGCCCGAAGGGCACCACCGAGCGCGCCATCGCGGTGCTCGAGCGCGCCGACCTCACGAGCGTCTTCGACCGCGCGGTGCGCGCGGCACTCGAGCGCGCCGAGGAGCTCGCGGCAGGAGCCTGACGGTCGTCACGACGTCAGATCGCGCGCCCGGACGAGGCCGACGGCCGCCGCTCCGATCAGCACGGCGGCACCGGTCATGATGCCGGTCGACCACCAGTCGAGCTCCTCGACGGGAAGGGCGGACGAATGCCGGAACGGACTGACGTTCTGCAGCCACTCCGGGATGCCCAGGAGCTCGCCCAGCTGACCCAGCACCAGCGCGAGCGCGAGCGCTCCCCACGCCAGCGCGGTGGTGAGTCGCGGCAGCAGCGAGAAGGCCAGCGCGGCGACGGCCACCAGCACGACGGCGGCGGGAACGTGCGCGAGCGCGGCGGCCACGCCCACACCCCACCGGTCGGGTTCGCCGCCTGAGGCGAGGAAGCCGAGACCCGACGCCAGCCCTGCGACGAGGGCCACGGCGACCGCCGATCCGAAGCCCACCGCGAGCTGCGCGGACAGCCAGCGTCGGGCCGTGAGCGGTGCGGCCAGCAGGAGCTCCGCCCGCCCCTCGGCCTCGTCCGACCGAAGTCGCATGACCGCTTGGGCGCCCGCCGCCGCTGCCAGCACGCCGGACATGCCGAGAATCGCCGCGGAGAAGACGTCGACCGCCTCCGCCTGCGACCCGGGCACGAGTCGGGCGATGAGCTCGCTGAGCGACGCGTTGGCGGCGACGGCCTGCCCGACGAGGGGCGCCAGCAGTCCGGCGATGCTTCCGAGCACCGCGGCTCCTGCCGCCCAGCCGAGCAGAGCGGGCCGCTGCAGTCGCCAGGCCAGCCCCATCGCCGAGGGGAGGAAGGCCCCAGCCGTCTCTCTCCCGCTTCGCTCCGGCACGAGGCTGGATCCGAGGTCGCGCCTGCTCCGGAGCGACAGGGCGATGGCGGCGAGCGCGACAGCGAGGGCCGCGGAGAGGAGGAGCGGCACCGGGTTCTGCTCGGCGAAGGGCGACACCCGCTGGCTCCATCCGATCGGGGACAACCACGACAACCACCCCGTCTCGGCCCGAGTGAGCTCCGGATCGGGGGTTCCGAGCGCGTCCCCGATGCCTCGGACGACATAGGCGAGTCCCACGAGCCCACCGGCCGCCCCGTTCGCCGCCCTGGCCGTCGGGAGGACCTGCGCGAGCAGGGCGGCGGCCGCGGCGAAGACCAGCCCGGTGGAGGCGAGGGCGGCACCCGTGAGCCCCGCGCCCACGGGGTCGAGACCGGCGGCCCACAGTGCCGCAGCGGTCAGCCCGCCGAGCGCGACGTCGGCGCACAGCACGAGCAGCAGCACGGCGCCGAGCGGCGCGAGCCTCGACGTCGGCGTGGCGCCCACGAGCTCCGAGCGCCCCGCCTCCTCGTCGCCGCGCGTGTTGCGCACGACCAGGAAGGTGTTCATCAGACCCGCCAGCACCGCCAGGAAGGCGAAGGCCTGGAAGAACACCACCGCTCCGACGTCGGTGCCATCCGGCGTGCCGCGCAGGAAGAGGAAGGCGGGATTGACGACCGCGACCGCCACGATCCCGGCACGCTCCTGCTCGTCGCCGAACTCCCGCCCGACCGCCGCAGCGGAGGCCCCGGCGAGTCCGGCGATGCCGCCGATCCAGAGCAGCAGGTAGCAGCGATCGCGCCGCAGGCCGCGGAGGGTGAGACGCAGCATCAGCGCAGCTCCGCTTCCGGCTCGGCGGCGTAGTGCCGGAGGAAGAGCGACTCGAGCGACGGGGGAGCTACGAGGAGGTCGGTCGGTCGCAGCGCGCCGACCCGCTCGATCACGTCGGGCAGCCGGTCGGAGTCGACATCGAACTCGACCACTCCGCTCTCGCCGCGCACGGCCACGACGCCGGGCATCGCACCGAAGACGGCGGCCTCGTGCTCGGTCGTCACGCGGAAGGTGGTCCGCGTGAGGTGACGCAGGTCGGCCAGGCTGCCGGTCTCGACCGCACGGCCGGCCCGGATGATCGTGACCCGGTCGCACAGCTGCTCCACCTCGCTGAGGATGTGGCTCGAGAGCAGCACCGTCGCCCCGTCGGCACGCACCCGCTCGACGTGGGCGCGGAAGACCGACTCCATGACGGGGTCGAGGCCGCTCGTCGGCTCGTCGAAGACGTAGAGCTCCGCCGGCCGGGCGAAGGCGGCGACGAGAGCGACCTTCTGACGATTGCCCTTCGAGTAGCTCCGAGCCTTCTTCCGCGGATCCAGCTCGAACTCCCGCAGCAGCTGCTCCCTCAGCGCAGGGTCTGCGCCTCCGCGGAGGCCGGTGAGCAAGTCGATGTGCTCGCCCCCGGTCAGGTTCGGCCAGAGGCTGACGTCGCCCGGAACGTACGCGATGCGCCGATGGATCGCGACCGCCTCCGACCACGGGTCCAGCCCGAAGATCGAGGCGGTGCCCGCATCCGCTCTCACCAGGCCGAGCAGGATGCGCAGGGTCGTCGACTTGCCGGCGCCGTTCGGGCCGAGGAAGCCGTGCACTTCGCCCGGTCCGACGGTCAGATCGAGATCGTCGAGGGCCCGGCTGCGCCCGAAGCGCTTGCCAAGCCCGGAGACACGGATGATGGGAGATGCGGCACTCACGGCCGGTCCTTTCGCGGTCGCACGACAGCGCCCACGGCGGTCGCCGGGGTGCTCCGCTTTTGCGCGGGCCGACCAGGCTTCCCGGCTCTCCGAGCGAGACTCTAGACCCGTCGCGCGCGCGGCGGCAAGATGCGCGTGCTTCCCGCGTCGAGGAACTCGCGGCAGGCGCATAGGGACCGCATAACGACGGTCGCCATCGTGGGATCCGTACTCGAGAGAGACCGGAGCCGGCCCGACGCGTTCGTCCTCCGCGTGTCGGGTGCTGGGAGCGGCTCCCCATCGGGGCCGGGGTCCGGCTGCGCTGTCCGTCAGCCGCCGGCCTCGGCCTCGTCCAACGCGGCGTGACACCCCACCCGAGGGCCGAACCGGCTCAGACGGTTACGCCTGCAGGGTCGCGAAGCGCTCGATGTCGCCCGAGTTGCCGCTCGCGATGATGAGGTCGTGGTTCGAGATCACCGTGTCGGCCGTCGCGTAGGTGAACTCCGAGCCCGGGCTCTTCACGCCGACCACGGTCACACCGTACTTGCGCCGCACCTGCGACTCCGACAGCGGGATGCCGCGGATCGGCTTCGGCGGGTACATCTTGACGATCGCGAAGTCGTCGTCGAACTCGATGAAGTCGAGCATGCGGCCCGACACCAGGTGCGCCACCCGCTCGCCCGCCTCGGCCTCGGGGTAGATGACGTGGTTCGCGCCGATGCGGGCGAGGATCTTGCCGTGCGACTGGCTGATCGCCTTCGCCCAGATCTGCGGGATCTTGAGGTCGACGAGATTCGCCGTGATGAGCACGCTCGCCTCGATCGACGACCCGACCGCCACGACCGCGATGGGGAAGTCCTGCGCGCCGATCTGGCGCAGCGCATCGATGCTGCGAGCATCCGTCTGCACCGCGTGGGTCACGCGCTCAGACCACTTCTGCACGAGGTTCGCGTCCTCGTCGACCGCGAGCACCTCGCGATCGAGGCGCTGCAGCTGGCCTGCGGTGGCCGCGCCGAAGCGGCCCAGGCCGATGACGAGCACGGGGGCATCGTGCGGGATCCGATCAACCAACGATGGGCCTCTCTTCCGGACGCTTGAACAGCTGGCGGGTCTGGCTCGCAGCGAGCGCGGCCGCGAGGGTCACGGTACCGATGCGGCCGAAGAACATGGTGAACGCGAGGATGTACTGAGCAGGATCCGACGCGCCCTGGGTGAAGCCGGTCGACAGCCCGCAGGTCGCGAACGCGCTGATCACATCGAACAATACGTAGTCGAGCGGCTCATCGGTGATCAGCAGCAGCAGGATGCACGCACCCGCGACGAGCGTCGCACCCCACAGCACGACGCTGACGCCGAGGCGCAGCACGTCGGTCGGGATGCGGCGCTCGTACGCCTCCATCTCGTCGCGACCCTTGGCCTCGGCGAAGGCGGCGAGGAAGAGGATGGCGAGGGTCGTCACCTTGATGCCGCCGGCGGTCGACGCGGAGCCGCCACCGATGAACATGAGCATGTCGGTCACGAGCAGGCTCGAGCCGTCGAGCTGCGCCATGTCGAGGGTCGCGAATCCGCCCGAGCGCGCCATGGTCGAGATGAAGAGCGACTGCAGGATGCGCTGGCCGAAGTCCATCCCGCCCATCGTGTCCTCGTTCTCGAACTCGAGCACGAAGTAGGCGACGGCGCCGAGCAGCAGCAGCAGGCCGAACGTGAGAAGGGTGACCTTCACGTGTAGCGACCAGAGCCGCGGGCGGCGGAGGTTGCGGGTCAGCACGTAGATGACCGGGAAGCCGATCGCGCCCAGCACGACCGCGATCATCAGCGAGCCCATCATCCACAGGTCGGTCGCGTACGGTGCGAGGCCGTCGGCCGTCGGAAGGAAGCCGGTGTTCGTGAACGCCATCGCGGCAATGTAGATCGACTCCCAAAGGGCGTCGAGCAGCGGCACTCCCTCGAGCAGCATCCGCGGAAAGATCAGCAGAGCGACCGCGCCCTCGATGACGAGCACGCTGATCGCGACCGTGAGCAGCAGGTTGCCCGTCTCACCGAGGCGCACCGCCTGGCCCTCGGACACCGGCCCCTTGCGGACGCGCAGCGGGTTCGAGTCGCCGGCCGCGATGAGCTTCTGGCGCAGGCCCAGTCGGCGGCTGATGACGAGACCGAGGATCGAGGCGAGCGTCAGCACGCCGACGCCGCCGATCTGCACTCCGATGAACACGAACACATGCCCGAGCGGCGACCAGTAGGTGGCCATGTCGACCGTGGAGAGCCCGGTCACGCAGATGACGGACACGGCCGTGAAGAACGCGTCGACGAAGGGGGCCCGCTCACCTGACGTCGTCGAGACCGGCAGCGAGAAGAGGAGGGTGAAGACCAGCACGAGGGAGCCGAAGATCGCGATCGCGAACCGTGCGGGAGTCGCTGCCACGAACGCGTCGACCCCGTCCCGGATCCGCTCGAGCAGGGGGTCGCGCCGCACGGATTTCGTGGGCATCCGCCTTCTCTCCTGATCGGTGCTGGGAACGAAGGGACATGGTACTCCCCGCGCCGCCTGGCTACCCTGACTGGATGGCCGACATCTTCGACGTGATCGCCGACCCCACGCGGCGCGAGGTACTGGCGGTGCTGCTCGAGCGCTACACCGCCGCGGACTCCGATTCCGGGGACATCAGCGTCGGCGAGATCGTCGAGCGGCTCGGCCTCTCCCAGCCGACGGTGTCGAAGCATCTCAAGGTGCTGCGCGACCACGGGCTCGTGCATGTGCGCGAGGAGCGCCAGCTGCGCTACTACAGCCTCGACGCCGGACCCCTGGAGGAGGTGGAGGACTGGCTCATCCCGTTCCTCAGCGCCGACTTCGACGACTCGGGGTTCGATGCCCAGGGGGACGACGCCCGCAGCCTCACGGTGTTCTCCGCGTGGTCGGGCTCCGACCTCGGTGCGACCGTGGGCCGCGCCGCGGCCGACTCGAGTCACCGCGTGCGAGCTCTGCTGCAGGACGCGAGTCGCCGCGTGCCGTGGCGCAAGCGTTCCTGACCCGCTTTACACCGAGTCACACGAGCCTCTAGGGTTTCGTTTCAGCACTCCAGTCACAGCTGTAGCAGTGCTCAGGACAGGAGAGGTCATGGCCGGCGGGCTGGACGATGTGCGATTCCTCACGGTGGCCGAGGTCGCGGAGATGATGCGCGTCTCGAACATGACCGTCTACCGGATGGTGCACTCGGGAGATCTCCCCGCCATCCGCTTCGGCCGCTCCTTCCGCATCCCGGAGTCGGCGGTGCTCGAGGCGATCCGCAAGCCGCTGTCGGACGTCGGCTGAGCGCATCCGTCGCTCGACTTCGCCCCACCCGCCGCGCCCGTGTAGACTCGGCCGGTATATTTCCGCGGTTCTGATCGGACCGTCGTAGTTCGTATCAGAACGAGTGAGGTTCTCAATGGGCTCTGTCATCAAGAAGCGTCGCAAGCGCATGGCGAAGAAGAAGCACCGCAAGCTGCTGCGCAAGACGCGCCACCAGCGTCGCAACAAGAAGTAGCGACTCCGAACGCCGGGTTTCGACCCGGCGTTCTGCTTTTGCGGGTGCTTGCGCCGAGCTGGGCTCGGCGCCGGACGTTCCGTCGCGCGCGTCGACGCGGACGGCTTGTGACAACGGATGCCGGCGTATGAACGCGCGGACGATCACCTTCGGCAGCGCCGTCGGCTCTGGCCCCCGCAGCCGACCCGCAGTGCGGCGTCCGCCCGGAGCGCCGCCGCTAGGGTGAGATCGTGCCCGCCTCGCTCACCCTCATCGGCAAGCCGGACTGCCACTTGTGCGAAGACGCCCGCGAGGTCGTCGACCGGGTGCTCGCGGATCCGCTGTTCGCCGCAGTGCCGCTCACCGAGAAGTCGATCCTCGACGACGCGGAGCTCTACGACCGGCACTGGGAGGAGATCCCCGTGCTGCTCGTGAACGACAGGGTGCACACCATCTACCGGGTCGACGAGCAGCGGCTGCGCACGGCGCTGACGGAGGCCGGCGCATGATCCGTCACATCGTGATGTGGAAGCTCGCCGCGACCGACCCCGCCGAGAAGGCTGAGGCCGCGGCGACCATCACCCGCGAGCTGACCGGGCTCGTTCCGCTGATCCCCGAGATCGGCACGCTCGAGGTGCGCGCCAACGAGGGCTACTTCGACGTCAACTTCGACCTCGTGCTGATCGCCGAGTACGCGACCTGGGCCGACCTCGAGGCGTACCAGGTGCATCCGGAACATCAGCGCGTCGTGCCGATCGTGCGCGCCAACGTGAGCGCGCGCGCCTCGGTCGATTTCGAGGTCTAGCCCTACGGCAGCAGCCGCGTCGGACCGCGGAACAGGTACGTGGTCTCGCGGATCGAGCCGAGGCCCAGCATGAGCATGAGCACGCGCGCGAGGCCCATGCCGAACCCGCCGTGCGGCGGCACCCCGTAGCGGAAGAAGTCGAGGTAGAAGCCGAGCTCCTCCGGGTCGAGCCCCTTCTCGCGCGCCTGCTGCTCGAGCACCTCGACGCGGTGCTCGCGCTGG
The DNA here is from genome assembly GCA_031177985.1 of Microbacteriaceae bacterium. GTDB lineage: Bacteria > Actinomycetota > Actinomycetes > Actinomycetales > Microbacteriaceae > JAPSJW01. Next base: position 708,171 of record JAPSJW010000001.1, read on the forward strand.
GCTCCGGTCGAGATCTCGACGCCGTTGAAGATGAGGTCGTAGGAGTTCGTGAGGCCCGGGTCGTCGGCGTGGCGCATGTGGTAGAACGGCCGGATGCTCGAGGCGTAGTCGGTCAGGAACACGAACTCGTGCCCGAACTGCTCCTTCACGTAGGCGGCGATCTGGCGCTCGCCCTCGGGGTCCATGTCCTCGTCCTGCCGCGGCACGACGTAGCCGCGCTCGGCGACGATGCGCTTCGCCTCGGCGAGCGGGATGCGCGGGAACGGCAGCGTCGGAACGGTCACCTCGACGCCGAACGTCGCGGCGATCTCGTCGCCGTGCTTCTCCTTGACGGCGCGGAAGCCGGCCTCGATCAACTCCTCGTGCATCCGCGCGACGTCCTCGTGGCTGTCGATCCAGCTGAGCTCCGCGTCGACGCTCGTGAACTCGGTCGCGTGGCGGCTCGTGAAGCTGGGGTCGGCGCGGAACGCGGGGCCGATCTCGAAGATGCGGCCGAGGCCCGCGGGCTGCGCCATCTGCTTGAAGAACTGCGGGCTCTGGGCGAGGTACGCCTTGCCCTCGAAGTAGTCGACCTCGAACAGCTCGGCGCGCGACTCGGAGGCGCTCGCCATGAGCTTCGGCGTGTGCAGCTCCACGTAGTCGCGCTCGACCCAGTAGCTGCGCCAGGCGTGCTCGAGGGTCGTCTGGATGCGGAAGATCAGGTTGTTGCGCGGCACGCGCAGGTCGAGGAAGCGCCAGTCCAGCCGCTTGTCGATGCTCGAGTCGTCGGCGATCGGCGCCTCGGGCAGGGAGCGTCCGACGACCTCGATGCTCTCGACCTTCACCTCGACGCCGCCGAGCTTCACGCGCTCGTCGTGCTTGAGCTGACCGGTGACGGTGAGGAAGGTGCCGAGGCTGAGCCCGGTGATCGTCTCGGCCACCTCGTCGGCGAGCGGCTCGCCCTCGGGCGAGAACGCCCGCGGGTGCACGAGCTGCACCGCGCCGGACTCGTCGCGCAGCACGACGAACTGCACCTTCTTCTGGTCCCGGACGGTGTCGACCCATCCCGAGACGGTCACCGGACCGTCGGTCGCGGCCTGCAGAGCGGAGACGAGGGTGCGGGAAGTCACGAGGACCGAGTGTAGTCGCGGGGCTGAGAGCGGCCGTTGCTAGCGTGTCGGCATGAGCGCAGCGACGAGCAGCTCCGGGCCGCAGCGCCCCCGTCTGCCGGTTCTCGCGCTGATCGCCTCGACGGTCATCACGGTCGTCACGGTGCTCGTCATCTGGGCGGTGGCCGTGCCCGTCGGTCCCGAGGTCTGCAGCCTGGCGCTGCCGGGCCCGCGCAACTGCTTCGTCGGTCAACGTGAGCAGGCCGCGCAGCTCTGGACGGTCGTGATGGTCGCGCTCTTCGCGGCCACCGTCGTCGCCGTGCTGCTGCGTCGGCGCGCGCTCGCGGCGGCGGGCGTCGTGCTGCTCCTCGCCGGGGGAGCGGCCGCCTACCTCAGCTCCGCGTGGGTCCCCTTCCTCGCCTGAGCCGTCCGCTACAGCGAGAACCCGCCGTCGCTCGTGATCAGCTGACCGGTGATCCACGCCGCCCGCTCCGACACCAGGAACGCGACGAGCTCGGCGGTGTCGGAGGGCAGTCCGAGGCGACCGGTCGGCTGACGCTCGGTGAGCGCGGCGCGCACCTCATCCGTCATCCATCCGGTGTCGATCGGGCCGGGGTTGACGATGTTCGCGGTGATGCCCTGCTGCGCCAGCTCGCCGGCGGCGGCGAGCATCAGCCGGTCGAGCGCGCCCTTGCTCGCGCCGTAGGGCAGGTTGTGGATGACGTGGTCGCTCGTGAGCGCCACGATCCGGCCGCCGGTCGGAGGCGACTGCCGCGCGAACTCCGCGACGAGCAGCCAGCTCGCTCTGGCGTTGACGGCGAAGTGTCGGTCCCAGCTCTCGACGGTGGTGTCGAGGATGCCTGAGTCGACACTGTGCGAGTGCGACAGCACGAGAGCGGAGACGGATGCTCCGCCCAGCTCCGCGAACACCCGGCGGGCCGCGTCGGGGTCGGCGAGGTCCACCTCCAGGCGCGTCACGGCCGCGCCGAGCCCGCGCAGCTCCTCCGCGATGGTCTGCGCGTCATCCGCTGCGCCGCCGTACTGCTCGACGTCGACCGGTGACCAGTGCGTGATGGCGAGGTCCCAGCCGTCGGCGGCGAGCCGTGCGGCGATGCCCGCGCTGATGCCCTGCGGGCGGCCGACACCGGTGACGAGGGCGAGCGGACGCTGCTGCATCCGTCCATCCTGCCGGTGCGCGTGCCGAGGGCGCGGGTTTCCGCCGAGTGCTGGGCTTCGAACCTCGGCACTCGACGGGTACCGCGGCACTCGGCGGGGGCTACTCGGCGCGCACGCGGGAGACGAACGCTCGCACGTTCTCGCCGAGCGCGACGATGCGGCGGCGGCGCTCCGCATCCGTGTCGAAGCCGACGTAGGCGAGCGGGGGCGTGCGCCGCACGTTGACCGAGCACTCGAAGTTCGAGCACACGAGCGTGCCGAGGGTGTCGCCGTTGCGGCCGGCCTTGCCCGAGCGTCGCGCGCTGAAGAACACGACGTCGTTGGGCAGCTGCACGTCCTCGCACCACGAGCACTGGGCTCGGGCGCGCGGTGTGCGCTCCGCCTGGCGCAGCACGACGCCGACGGGGGAGCCGTCGAGCTCGGCGACGACGTAGCCGAGGTTCGGGTCCTTGCGGTCGCGCCAGCCGAGGTAGTCGAGGTGCTGCCAGGCGAGGTCGAGGTCGGGGAGGACGAGATTGTTGCGCTCCTTGGCGGAGGCGTTGACGAAGCAGGCGCGGATGAGCGCCTCGGTGAGGGGAAGCATGATGAGCCGTTCCGAGGGAAGTGAGTTCGGTCGAGGGCGTGCTGAGACGCCAGGGCGCGCAGTGCGCTGAAGAGAAGCAGTGCGCGTGAAGAGAAGGAGACCGGGGAACGGCGCTATCTGATGTCGGCGAAGGGAACGCCGACGACCTCCGAACGCCCTGAGGGCTGAGAGGGGATGCGCGTACTCACCCCGACAGTCTACGCCGCGCCCGAAACGTAGACTGGAAGATGTGCCCGCCTCACGCATCCATCTCGTGCGCCATGGTGAGGTGCACAATCCGGAGGGCGTTCTCTACGGCCGCATCCCCGGGTTCCACCTGAGCGAACTCGGGCACCGGATGGCCGAGTCGGCCGCCGCCCACCTCGCCGACCGGGAGATCACCCGGCTGTACGCGAGCCCGCTGCAGCGCACCCAGGAGTCGGCGGCGCCGTGGGCTCAGCGGTTCGACCTCGACATCCACACCGACGAGCGGCTCATCGAGCCGTTCAACAAGTTCGAGGGCAAGAAGTTCCAGTTCGGCCCGCAGGTGCTGAGCCGCCCGGAATCCTGGCCCTGGATCCTCAACCCGCTACGCCCCAGCTGGGGTGAGGCCTTCGTCAGCATCGCCGCGCGCATGCTCGCCGTGATCGAGGAGGCCTACACGGCGACCGAGCACGGCGAGGCCGTTCTCGTGAGCCACCAGCTGCCGATCTGGATGGTGCACCGCACCGTCACGCATCAGCGGCTCTACCACGACCCCCGTCGGCGGCGGTGCAGCCTGTCGTCGATCACGACCCTCGAGCGGCGGGGCGCACGCTTCGTGGAGGTCGACTATCAGGATCCTGCGGCAGACTTGCTCGCGGCATCCGTCGACTTTGGAGCAGTGTGACCCTCCGCCTTCCGGCCGCCGCGGGCGCAGCCCTCGCCGCGGTTCTCCTTCTTTCCGCCTGCACCGACGCCGGTCAGGGCCTCGCCGAGGACTACGGCGACGGCACGACCGAAAACTACATCTCGGGCGACGGCTCGATCACCGAGATCGAGCCCGACCAGCGTGCAGAGCCGGTGTCGTTCGAGGGCGAGACGGATGCGGGCGGCACCGTCTCGAGCGACGACCTCGCGGGCGAGGTGGTGGTGCTCAACTTCTGGTACGGCGACTGCCCGCCGTGCCGTGTCGAGGCGCCCGACCTGGAGCAGCTGAACCAGGACTTCGCGGGTGAGGGCGTCACCTTCCTCGGCGTGAACGTGCAGGACGAGGCGCCGCGCTCGCTCGCCTTCGCCGAGGAGTTCGGCATCACCTACCCCTCGGTGCTGGACGCCGCGACCAACAGCGTGCAGCTCGCGTTCGCGGCGCAGCAGCAGGTGTCGCCCAACGCCATCCCGACCACTCTCGTGATCGACAAGCAGGGCCGGGTCGCGGCGCGCATCTCGGGGCTCGTCCGGGAGCCCGGCATCCTCGCCACGCTCATCGACGACGCGCTCGCCGAGAAGGGCTGATGGGCCCGGGCGAGATCGTCAACCAGGGGAGCCTGCTGCTCGCCCTGCCGATCGCCCTGCTCGCGGGCCTCCTCTCCTTCCTCTCCCCGTGCGTGCTGCCGCTGGTGCCCGGCTACCTCGGCTACGTGACGGGCATCACCGATCCTGCCGACAAGCGCAGAGGGCGGATGCTCGCCGGCGCCTCGCTCTTCGTCGCCGGCTTCAGCGTCGTCTTCCTCGCGATCTTCGTGCTGATCGGCACCGTCGGCGTCTTCTTCCTGCGCTACGAGCAGCTCATCCTGCGCATCGCCGGAGCCCTCGTGATCGTCATGGGTCTCGTCTTCATCGGCGTCTTCGGGGTCATGCAGCGCCAGCTCAAGCCGACCTGGCGGCCCGCGACCGGGCTCGTCGGCGCTCCGCTGCTCGGTGCGGTGTTCGCCGTGGGGTGGACGCCCTGCTACGGCCCGACGCTCGTCGCCGCCGCATCCCTCGCCGTCAACGACCCGCCTCGCGCGGTGCTGATCGGGGTCGCGTACTGCCTCGGGCTCGGCATCCCGTTCCTGCTCGTCGCTCTCGGGCTCGGCTGGGTGAGCGGCTCCATCGCCTGGGTCAAGAAGCACCTGCGCGCGGTCAACATCTTCGGCGGCATCCTGCTCGTGCTCATCGGCCTGCTCATGGTCACGGGCCTCTGGAGCGCGGTGCTCGGCGCACTGGGAGGGGTGATCAATGGCTTCGTTCCGGCCCTCTGATCACGTCGACGCGGAGCGCGACGCCGACCTCGACGAGCGTCGCGCAGCGCCCAACCAGCCGAAGCTCGACTTCGTCGGCTATCTGCGGTTCGCTTGGCGCCAGCTCACGAGCATGCGCACGGCGCTGCTCCTGCTGCTGCTGCTCGCGTTCGCGGCCGTGCCCGGCTCGCTCGTGCCGCAGCGCAGCGCCGACCCGAACGGCGTCGTGCAGTACGAGCGCGACAACCCGCAGCTCTTCCCGATCCTCGACGCGCTGCAGGTGTTCGACACCTACACCTCGGTCTGGTTCTCGGCGATCTACCTGCTGCTCTTCGTCTCGCTCATCGGCTGCGTGCTTCCGCGCACGAAGCACCACTGGCAGGCGCTGCGGTCGCGTCCGCCGAAGACGCCCGCGCGGTTCGAGCGGCTGCCCGCCTCGACGACGGTCGACGCAGGCGACACGGATGCCGCGAAGGCGATCGAGGAGGCCCGCAGCCTTCTGAAGGGGCAGCGCTACCGCGTGGAGCAGTACGGCGACTCGGTCAGCGCCGAGCGAGGATACCTGCGGGAGACCGGCAACCTCGTGTTCCACACGGCGCTCGTCGGCATCCTCATCGCGGTCGGCATCGGCGGGGGCTTCGGCTACAGCGGTCAGAAGATCGTCGTCGAGGGCCGCTCGTTCACGAACGTGCTGGGCAACTACGACTCGTTCAACCCCGGCCGTTTCTTCGCCGAGACCGCGCTCGACCCCTACACGCTCACCCTCGACGACTTCTCGGTCGCCTACGAGGAGGAGAACCTCGACGCCTACGGGCAGCCGATCGACTTCGACGCGAGCGTCACCGCCCGCACCCGCGACGGCGGCGAGCAGCAGTCGTCGATCAAGGTCAACGAGCCGCTGCGCATCGGCGGCACCGACGTCTTCCTGCTCGGCAACGGTTACGCCCCCGTCATCACGGTGCGCGACGGAGCGGGCGATGTCGCGTTCTCGCAGCCGGTGCCGTTCCTGCCGCAGGACTCGCAGCTCACGAGCGTCGGGGTCGTGAAGATCCCCGACGGGCTCGACGAGCAGCTGGGCATGCGCGGGTTCCTGTATCCCACCGCGATCGAGCTCGAGTCGGGCGCGCTCGCGTCGAGCCACCCCGAGGATCGCGCGCCGACGATGACGCTCGAGGTGTACACCGGCGACCTGAAGCTCGACGACGGCCAGGCGACGAGCGTCTACGCCCTCGACATCACAGACATGGTGCAGATCGCCGGCCGCAATGCCCCCGCCGAGACGCTCGTGCTCACCCCCGGCGACACGATCGAGCTGCCCGACGGGCTCGGCAGCGTGAGCTTCGACTCCCTTCCGCGCTACATCTCGATCGACGTGCACCGCGACCCGAGCCAGCTCTGGGTGCTGCTCTTCGCCCTGCTCATGGTGGCCGGGCTGCTCACGAGCCTCTTCGTGCCGCGGCGCCGCATGTGGGTCAAGGCGGTGCAGACGGATGCCGGGGTGCGCCTCGAGTACGGAGGACTGGCTCGCGGCGAGGACCCGAACCTGGAGACCGCCGTGCAGGAGCTCGCCCGTGAGCATTCCCAGAGGCTCGGACTTAAGGTGGACAGGTGACAGAGGAACTCGCGTCGATCTCGCTCGTCGGGGTGTACTCGGCGACGGCCGTGTACACGATCGCCTTCATCGCGTTCACGCTGGACCTCGCCAAGCGCACCGCCGAGCGCAGCGCGACCGTCGCGAATCCGTACGTCTCCGCATCCGCATCCGCCTCCGTCGGTGGCGGCACCGCGGTGCTCGAGCGCACCGGGACGACCGTCGACGCCCCCGCCGGCCGCTCGAAGTGGGTGCGGATCGCGATGTCGTTGACCGTGCTCGGCTGGCTGCTGCACATCGCGGCGACGGTGCTGCGCGGCATCGCCGCCGAGCGGGTGCCGTGGGCGAACATGTTCGAGTTCTCGCTGACCGCGACCGCGATCATCGTCGGCGTCTTCCTCGGCGTGCAGTTCTGGCAGGACCTGCGCTACCTCGGCGCCTACCTCCTCGGCTTCGTCGTGCTGGCCCTCGGCATCGCGACCGTCAACTTCTACGTCGACGTCGCGCCGCTCGTTCCTGCGCTGCAGTCGGCCTGGCTCGTCATCCACGTCTTCGTGGCGGCGCTCGCCACCGGCTTCCTCGCCCTCGGCGCGGGCCTCTCGGTCATGCAGATCCTGCAGGCCCGCCGCGAGGCGAGCGGCAAGGGCGCGCGCTTCCTCGGGACCCTGCCCGACGCGCACCGGCTGGAGATGCTCGCCTACCGCCTCATCGTCGTCGGCTTCGTCTTCTGGACCTTCACGCTCATCGCCGGCGCGATCTGGGCCGAGCGTGCCTGGGGCCGCTACTGGGGCTGGGACACCAAGGAGGTCTGGACCTTCATCATCTGGACCCTCTTCGCCGGGTACATCCACGCCCGCGCGACCCGCGGCTGGCGGGGCACCCGGTCGTCCTGGCTCGCCATCATCGGGTTCGCCGCGATCGTGTTCAACTTCACGGTCGTGAACCTGTTCTTCAAGGGACTGCACGCCTACTCGGGCCTCTGACGCCGCACGCCGGCGCCGCGCCGCACCCTCCCGCGTCACTCTTCGTTTTCCGACGCGTCGCACCCTTTTCCGACCGGCCGATGGCGGGAAATGAAGAGTGGGCACACCTCGGTCTCGTGTCGCGCGTGAGGAGGGGCGCTGGGAGTCGACTGACGTCGCGCGCTAAACCCGGGAACGCGCGAGCGACAGCCCGCCGAGCGGCCCCGACGCCGTCGCCACGAACTGCAGCACCGCCGCCGTCGCCAGCACGGCCGTGATCCCGTAGGCCGCGAGCACCCCCGCGAGGGCGGCGCCGATCGCCGCGGCGGTCATCCGCAGGCTGGAGCCGGTCGAGAACACCTGGGCCCGCAGCCGGTCGGGCGCCTCCCGATGACGGATGCCGAAGAGCGCCGCGATCTCCGGTCCGTCCGCGAGGCCGACGATCGCGATCCCGACGACGACGATCGCGGCGTTCGGAGCCAGCGCCACGACGGTCATCCCGACGCCGACCACGACGCTGCTGCCGATGAAGACGCGGTCGAGGGTTCCGGGGAGCGGCCAGCGGGCGGTCACGACGGTGGAGAGCAGCGCGGCAGCCGCGATGACCGACAGCAGGAAGGCGCCGTTCTCCTCGCCCCCGAGGTACTCCGCGCCGAGGAGCGGGCACGCGACGACGACCATGCCGAAGGCGAGCAGCGACAGCGTCGACGAGAGGGTCACGCCGCGCAGCGCCGGGATCGTCGCGATCGCCCTGAGACCCGCCATCACATCCGCGGCGATCGATCGGCGCTCGGCGGTGTCGCGCACGATCGCAGGCAGGGTGAGCGCCGGAGGCACGGCGAGCGCGACGAGCACGATGGCGGCGACGACCGCCTCCGCGGCTCCGAGCAGCCCGGCCAGGATGCCAGCGATCGCCGGACCGGTGAGTCCCGCCAGGTTGTAGGTCGCGGCGTCGAGCGAGTGCGCCCGGCGCAGCAACGGCGCGGGCACGAGTCTGCCCACCTGAGCTGTCCATCCGCCGCCGAGCGCGGGATAGAGGGTGCCCGTCAGCACGGCGACGACGAAGAGCAGAGGGGTCGGCACCCGGTCCCATCCGGCGACGATGATCCCGATGCCGACGGCGTAGGCGACGAGGGCGGCGGCGATCAGCCTGCCCGGACGCGCGACCCGGTCCAGCAGCGCGCCGAACAGCGGTCCGCCGAACGCCGAGGCGATCGTCAGCGCCGAGTAGAGGAACGCCGCCGTCTGCGTCGAGCCCGAGACGGCGAGGCCGAACAGCAGGATGGCCGGTCCCGCCACTTCGGCGCCCGTGCGCGCGAGGGTCGCTCCGGCGAGGTACGAGGGCAGGGCGAGCCGGGACACCCGTTCGACGTTACCCCCGCAGCTGGAGCGGTCGCCGCGCCATCAGCGCCACGAAGAGAACGACGCCGGCCAGCGCGATGGCGCTCGCCACCCAGAACACCCCCGTCAGCCCCGACAGCGCGGCCACGCCCGCGGCCACAGCGGCCCCGACCGGGATCGAGCCCCAGCTGATGACCCGGTACGCGGAGTAGACCCGGCCGAGCAGCCGCTCCTCGATCTCCTGCTGGCGATAGGTCGACACGACGATGCGCCAGAGCGTCGAGCCGGCGCTCGCGACGACCACCCCGCCCACGGTCACCCAGAGCGGGGCACCGAGTGCGACCGGCAGCACCAGCAGCACGGTGCCGAGCATGTCGACGCCGAGCAGCGTCCTCGTCGGCACCCGACGGGTGAGCCAGGGCGTGGCGACGGATGCGGCGATGCCGCCGAGCGCTGCGAGCGAGAGCACGAGGCCGAACTCGAGGGGAGTCAGCCCCAGCGGCCCTGGCCGCACCGCGTAGACGATGAAGAGCGCCTCCCACATCGCCCAGCTGAGGTTCGACACCGCGGTGAGGATCGTGAGCGAGCGCAGCACGGGGTGTCGCCAGAGCGCCAGTATCCCGTCCCGCAGCCGCACCGGCAGGACCTCCTCGGGTGACGCATTCGCCCGTCGGCTGCTGCTCAGAGCGACGATCGCGGCGGCGAGCACGGCGGCCATCAGGTAGAGCAGCGCGACGGACCCGAGCGCGAGCCCGAAGCCGAGGCCGACGAGGAATCCGGCGAGGGGCCGGCCGGCGAGCGAGTTGGTGATCGTGATCGCCGCCTCGATGCGCGAGTTGGCGGATGTCCTTCCCGCAGGCTCGACGAGGGTCGGCACCGAGGAGTTGATGCCGGTGTCCACGAGGGTCTCGCCGATCCCGTACACGGCGGCGACGGCGACGATGAACCAGAGCGGGGCGGTGCCCGACGCCGACCAGACCGCAAGCGCCGCGAACGCTCCGCCGCGGGCCGCATTCCCCGTGCCGATGATGACCCGCTTCGGGAAGCGGTCGACGATCCACCCGGCCTGCAGCCCGAGCAGCGGCCACGCCGCGCTCAGCGCGACCGTGACGAGGGCGACGCCCGCCGCATCCGCCCCGCCGTCGAGGGCCACGAGGGGGAGCAGCACCAGCGCCATCCCGTCGGCGAGATTCGACGCGGCTGTGCTCGACCAGAGCAGGCGGAAGCCGCGGCGGGAACTCATCCGCCGAGGCTAGGGCGAACCGACGACGTCAGACCGAACGGCTCAGCCGACGGGCTCGGGACTGACGCCGCCGCCACTCGGAGAAGATCCGCAGACCGGCGACGATCGGGATGGCGCTCACCGGCAGCAGGAGCAACCCGATCGCGAAGCGCGGGACGCCGGTCACATCGGTCTGCTCCCACAGCTCGCCGACGATGATGAGGTGCACCGCGTAGGCGAGGATGGCAGCCGAGGTCAGGGCGAGCACGAGCAGGAACGCCGTCCATCCGAGCTTCTGAGCGGTCGTCATGCAGACATGCTCGCGGTCGGAGGCGGCACCGTCAACCGGCAGGATGGAGCCGTGGACTGGTTCTTCCTCGTCGAGTCGCTGCTCGGCCTCCTGTTCGTCGCGGGCGCGGTGACGCTGTTCGTGCTCGACGCCGCCGACCGGCGGGCGCGCAGGCGTCGCCGCGGCACGAGCCTGCTGCGCCTCGCGGTCGTCGTGCTCGGCCTGCTGTTCCTGATCGCGCTGGCGCTGCGCTTCGCCGGCATCTAGCCGCTCAGCACCCGGTACCGCACCAGCAGGTTGCGCGAGCCGGGCAGCGTGCGGGCGTCGATGGGCTCGAGCTCCGTCGCGCCGCCGAAGGCGGGCACGCCCCGGCCGATCGCGCGAGGGCTCACCATCAGGTGCAGTTCGTCGACCAGCCCGCTGCGCAGCAGGCCGTTCCACAGCGTGCGACTGCCGAAGACGACGATCTCGCCTTCGAGCGCGCCCACACCGGATAGCGGCACGACGCTCGTCGACTCCGCCCACGCGTTGTCCTCGGGCACGAGATAGCTGTCGCTCACCACCACCTTCGCGGTGCGGTTCCACTCGCGGCTGATGGCGCGGTTGGTGTCGTCGAGGGCGGGGTTCTGCGGATCGGGTGCCGCGTCTGCTATCGACGGCCAGTAGGAGCTGAACATCTCGAACGAGCGGCGGCCGAGCAGCACGGTCTCCGCCGCCGCGATGCGCTCGAGGTTGTACGAGTCGAATGCCCCGTCCATCTCCAGCACGGTGAAGTCGCCGCCCTCTCCTTCATAGAAGCCGTCGAGCGAGACGATGTTGGACACGATGACAGTGCGCATGGTGCGCTCCTTCCGTCGAACTGCTGTCACCCGTGCAGAGACGCAGCGGACGGCGAACTCATCGGTCGGCGCGAAGAATCGCCGGATGCGGCAGCGCTGCGAGCAGCGCCGGATCGAGGAACGACGCGATCCACGAGATCCTGCCGTCCTCGTCCACGTGCAGCACCTGCAGCGCTGAGGCCCGGAACGCGCCGTCCCGTTCCTGGTAGCCGAGCAGCGCGGACCGCCCTGACACCTGCGGGATGCGCAGCTGGCGCCACGCTGTCGCGAAGACGCGGTGCTCGAAGAACGCGAGCACGGCCTGCCTGCCGGCGAACCATGCAGGGAGTGGCGGCATCGTGAACTGCACGTCCTCGGCGAGGAGGTCGACCAGCGCAGCGACGTCCCTCGCCTCGAACGCGGCGACGAACCGGTCGACCACGGCCCTGTGCTCGTCCGGCATGCCGGCAGGAGCGGGCCGGTGTCGAGCGAGCGTGTCCCTCGCCCGCTGCAGTGCGCTGGTCACCGAGGCGACGGAGGTCTCGAGCAGCTCCGCCGTCTCGCTCGCCGAGAACACGAGCACGTCGCGCAGGATGAGCACGGCGCGCTGGTTGGGGGGAAGATGCTGCAGGGCGGCGACATACGCGAGGGCGAGGGACTCCCGGCGGGAGACGACCTCCTCGGGGTCGTCGTCGCGGCCGATCCACGGCTCGAGCCAGCCGTCGTCGGCGACGGGCTCGCCGAGCTCGGCCCACTGATCGAGCGGGGGGTGCCGCTCCTGGGAGAGGCGACGGGTGCGCTGCTCGGCGATCCGCAGAGACGCGCGCGATGCGATCCGGAACAGCCAGGTGCGGATGCTGCTGCGGCCCTCGAAGCCGGCGAGACCCCGCCACGCGGCCAGCAGGGTCTCCTGCAGCGCGTCCTGCGCATCGGCGGCCGAGCCGAGCATCCGGTAGCAGTACGCCTCGAGCTCGCGCCGATGCGGGTCGACGAGGCGGGCGAAGGCGCGCTCGTCACCCGACAGGGCGGCATCCAGCAGCGGGGTCGTCACCGTCGCGGCCGGCCCTTCAGCCGATCGCCGCCGGACTCAGGCCGCGCGGCGACGCAGAGCGAGCAGGGCGAGCCCGGCCATCAGCAGGAGCGATACTCCGCCGAGCGCCGGCGCGGCGTCGTCCGCCCCGGTCGCGGCGAGCTCCGGCGCAGGTGTCGGCGTGGGCGTCGGCGCGGGCGCCGCCACCTCGCCGAGGTAGGTCAGCGTGATGTCGACCGTGCTGTAGTCGATGCGGTAACGGCTGGTGCCCGCCGTGAACTCGGCGCCGTCGAGCAGCTGGGTGCCCGTGGCCCGGTCGGTGAAGAACGAGTCGTGGACGCCGCCAGCCGATTCCACGATCACATACTCGGTGCCGACGGGTCCGGGCTCCAGGGTCTGCACATCGAGGGCGAGGTCCTGGGTCTGGAAGACGGCGGCGGTCGAGATGCGGTCGGAGTCGAGGCCCTCGATGCCGACGCGGTACGTGGCGAGCTCGTATCCGACGACGTTGCCGGTGAAGCGCATCCAGCCGAGCGACTCGCCGAGCGGGTCGTCTCCCGGAGAGAACGTGCCGGAGGTGGCTGCGACCCCCTCCAACAACTGATCCGCTCCGATGTTGCCGAGGGTCCCGCCGGAGAGGAGCCCGGAGTCCAGATTCACGAGTGTCGTCGGCAGCACGCTGGTGACGAAGAGGGTTCCGTTGCCATGCGCCTCGACGCCCTGGATGTCGCCGCCTGCCGCGATCGTCACGAGCGAGTCCTCATTCGCCTCGATGATGCCGCTGCCGGTCACATAGGCGTCGAAGTTCACCTGCCCCGTGCCGGTCGCCTGGAGGAAGCCGGTGACATCGGTGACTCCCGCGACCTGGAGGCTGCCGACGACGTCCCATTGCTGCGACTGGGTCGTAGCGATCGGAGCCGTGATCGTCGCCGCCCCGGTCACGGTGATTCCTTCGGCACCCACCTCGAATCCGTCTCCGGCGACGCTGATCTCGGAGTCGGTGAGCACCAGACCCGACACGGGAAGCGTGCCGAGGTCGTTGACCACGATGTCACCGACCGGGAACGTGAGCGTGTCGCCAGGCGACGGCACGACATCGCCCGCCCAGTTGGCGGCGTTCGAGAAGTCCGCGTCAGGAGCTCCGCCGTCGTCCCAACTGACGGGCGCCGCCCACGCCGGGGCCGCCGTGGCGGCGACGAGGAGGAGAGATCCGCCGACGGCGGCGGGAAGGACGAGTCGCATGGGGTTCTCCTGGCTCGGAAGTCGCGTCACTGTAGCAAGAAGCGACCCGGTCTCACCATCCCCGGTGCATCACGGCTCGAGCAGGTCGAAGCAGCGCCGCACCCGCTCCCGCCACCATGCGGTCCGCTCCGGACCGGCGCTGAGGCGACGCAGCGCATCCGTGTCGATGGCGGGGCGCCGCACGGGAATCGCGCCGTCGACGGGCCGCAGCGGTTCGACCGCGACGTCGTCGGCGAGGAGCGACACCGTTCCGAGACCGCAGTCGTAGTCGAGCTCGGGCAGAGCGGCGGCGAGGTGGGCGCCCATCGCGATGCCGACGGAGGTGTCGAGCGCGCTCGAGACGACGGCGGGGAGCCCCGCCTCGGCGACCAGAGCGAGCGCGCGGTGCAGCCCTCCCAGTGGCTGCGCCTTGATCACGAGCAGGTCGGCGGCGCGGGCCCGTGCGACGGCGAGCGGGTCCTCGGCCTTCCGCACGCTCTCGTCGGCCGCGACCGGGATGCCCATGTACTTCACGCGGCGTCGCAGCTCGGCGAGGTCCTCGACGGTCGTGCAGGGCTGCTCGATGTACTCGAGGTCGAACTCGGCCATCGCGTGCACCGCGTGCTCGGCCTCATCGAGGTTCCAGGCTCCGTTCGCATCGAGACGGATGCGCCCCTCCGGCCCGAGCAGGCTGCGCACCTCCCTGACCCGCGCGACGTCTTCCGCGAGCACCTGGCCCCGTTCCGCTACCTTCACCTTGACGGTGCGGGCGCCCGGAAAGCGGGCGAGCACGGCCGCGACCTGATCCGGCGGGACGGCGGGCAGCGTCGCGTTGACGCGGATGACGTCGCGCAGCAGTGCAGGCGGGGCGACCCATCCGAAGTCGATGGCCGCGGCGAGCCAGGCGGCCGCTTCGGCGTCGCCGTATTCGAGGAACGGGGAGAACTCCGTCCATCCCTCGCGGCCCTCGACGAGGAGCGCCTCGCGGTGGTCGACACCCCGGAACCGGGTGGCGAGCGGGATCGAGACCACGACCGCGTCGGCGAGAAGCTCGTCGACCGTCGGCGTCATCCCGCCAGTCTGTCACGGTGCCCTGCGGAGCGATCCTGCCTCGCCGCCCGGCTATCGTGGTTCGCGAAGGGGGACCCGTGACCGACCATCCGAACGAGCCCGAGCCGGTCGACGGGCCCGCCGAGGAACCGGCTGCGGCGCCGACCATCGAGCCGACCGACGAGCAGACCGATGGGCCGAACGAGCCCTCCGAGACCGACGATGAGTCGACCGACTGGGACGAGGAGCCAGGCAGGCGCCCCTGGCTCGGGGTGACCGCGCTCCTGCTCGGACTCACGGTCGTCGGGTTCGACATCGCGGCCTATGTCGCCGCCCTCGACGACGTGCATGCGGTCGCCTCGGCTCTCGTCTTCGTCGCACTCGGCGCATCCGTCGTCGCGGTCGTGCTCGGGATCCTGGCCATCGTGCTCCGCGCCGGCCGCTGGTGGGGCGTCGCTGGGCTCGTGCTGGGCGTCGTCGCGAACCCGCTGCTCATGGTGTGGACACTCCGGGCATTGAGCGGGCCCACGACATGAGCGACGACGACCGCTTCGAGCCGCCCGACAGCCCCGAGGAGGCGCGACAGCGCCTCTCGCCGTATCGCGCGCCTCAGCCGCCCCCGCCGCGCTCCGACGGCGGCGACGAGGACGAGTTCGAGCCCGAGCCCGATTCCGACGAACGGGAGCCCGGGGGCGTCCAGGAGCGAGCGGCACCGGAGACTGAGCCGACCCGCCCCCAGGAGACCCTCGACGCTCCCCGCCCGAAGCGCGGGCGGCTCGCGCTCGCCGTGGCCTTCGTGGTCGTCGCGGGGCTCGTCTTCCTCGGCGGTGTCGCCGGTGTGATCCTGCTGCTCGTCGGCGACCGGGACGAGGGCGACGTCCGGATCGTCGACGAGTGGACGGACTACCCCGGCACCGCCTGGGGCGACCCGGATGCGGCGCTCGACGGAGCGAGCTACGAGGCGGCGCGCGGCGACATGGAGTCGCTCCTGGATCAGTTCCGCGAGCAGGTCGCGGAGCGCTACGGCGTCGAGTGGAACGAGACCGCCGACGGGTACGAGGAGTTCTCGCCGAACGGGTACGACGGCGAGTCGATGCTGCGCGACGTCGCGCCTCCGAGTTTCCAGGGATCGACCGTGACCGACGACCCCGCCGCGCGGGAGCAGATCGCCGACCTCTTCCAGGAGCTCGCTGCGCAGCACGATCTCGAGGGCTACCTCCGGAACGAGCTGTACGCCGACGACGCGGAGGTGGGGCGTCGGGACTTCGGCGGCCCCACGCTCGAGGAGCAGCCGCTCTGGTCGACAGGGTCCTACAACGACGACTTCACCGTCTCGTGCGGCGCCGACGTGCTGGATCGCAGTCTGCCGGTCGCCGACATCTTCTCCGGCGACTGGATGTTCGACTACGAGCTCGCCGGCGACGACACCCTGATCGTGACCGTGAACTGCTACGGCTACGAGCTGCTGTCGGAGGAGGATCGCGAGGAGTTCGTCGAAGCGCTCGAGCCCTACGAGGGTCAGCAGAAGCCCGACCCCCGCTGAGTACGCTGAACGCATGGCGGTCTCTGAGCTGTTCGACGAGCGGATCTGGCGGCCGGTCGACGGCTTCGACGACCTGACCGATCTCACCTACCACCACGACGCCGACGGTCGCGTCGCGCGCGTGGCGTTCGACCGGCCCGAGGTGCGGAATGCCTTCAGGCCGCACACCGTCGATGAGCTCTATCGTGCGCTCGACGATGCGCGGCAGAACCCGCGCATCGGCGTCGTGCTGCTCACCGGCAATGGGCCAAGCCCCAAGGACGGCGGCTGGGCCTTCTGCTCAGGCGGCGACCAGCGGATCCGCGGTCGCTCCGGGTACGAGTACGAGGGCGGAGCCGCCGGAGTCGGCCGGCTGCACATCCTCGAGGTGCAGCGCCTCATCCGCTTCATGCCGAAGGTCGTCATCGCGGTCGTGCCGGGCTGGGCCGCGGGCGGCGGTCACTCGCTGCACGTCGTGTGCGACCTCACGATCGCGAGCGCCGAGCACGGGCGCTTCAAGCAGACGGATGCGGATGTCGGCTCGTTCGACGCCGGCTACGGAAGCGCCTACTTCGCGCGCCAGGTCGGGCAGAAGTTCGCCCGCGAGGTGTTCTTCCTCGCCCAGGAGTACAGCGCCGAGCGCGCGGTCGCCACGGGAGCGGTGAACGCCGCGGTGCCCCACGCCGAACTCGAGAGCACCGCATACGCGTGGGCGCAGACGATCCTCACCAAGTCGCCGACGGCGATCCGCATGCTCAAGTTCGCCTTCAATGCCGTGGACGACGGCATGGTGGGTCAGCAGGTGTTCGCCGGGGAGGCGACCCGGCTCGCCTACGGCACCGACGAGGCCGCCGAGGGCCGCGACGCGTTCCTCGAGAAGCGCGCCCCGGACTGGTCGCCGTACCCGTGGCACTTCTGAGCCGATGCCTCGGCCGCTCGAGCTTCTGAGGACGGTCTCGTCCGACCGGATCCTCCCTCCGCTGCGGGCCGCGCTCGACGGCTCCGGCCCCGCCGTGCTGCCGGGCGGCACGGGTGCAGTGCCCGACACCGTGCCGAAGCGCGTGGCCGTGGTCGTGCAGACGAGCGGTTCGACCGGCGACGCGAAGCGCGTGATGCTCTCGGCGGACGCGCTGCTGGCGAGCGCCGCCGCCTCGGAGGCCGTCACCGGGCCGCCGGGGCAGTGGCTGCTCGCACTGCCGGCGCAGTACATCGCGGGCATCAACGTGCTGGTGCGCTCGATCGTCGCGGGCACCGATCCGGTCGAGACCGCCACCCGCCCCTTCACCCCGGAGCGCTTCGTCGCCGACGCCCGCACGATGACGCACGCGCTGCGGTACACGGCCCTCGTGCCCGCTCAGCTCGCGCGACTTCTCGACCACCCCGAGGCGGCCGAGGCGCTCGCCGGGTTCCGTGCCGTGCTCGTCGGCGGGCAGGCGACGCCCGCCGCGCTGCTGGAGCGCGCCGCCGGAGCAGGCGTGCGCGTCATCCGCACCTACGGATCGAGCGAGACGAGCGGCGGCTGCGTCTACGACGGACGGCCGACCGGCGCCATGACGGCGAGAGTCGTCGAGGGTGAGCTGTGGCTCGGCGGGCCCACCCTCGCCGAGGGGTACCTGGGTGAGGAGCAGCTGACCGCCGAGCGCTTCGTCACGGATGCCGGCGAGCGCTGGTACCGCACCTCCGACGCCGGCGAGGTGGTGGAGGGGGTCGTGCGGGTGCACGGTCGACTGGACGACGTCATCGTGTCCGGTGGGGTGAACGTCTCGCTCGGTGCGGTCGAGCGTGTCGTGCGGGAGCTCCCCGGCCTCGACGGCGCGGTCGTGGTCCGGGTTCCCGATGCGACCTGGGGTGAAGTCCCCGTCGTGGTCGGCACGGCATCCGTCGACCTCGGCGCGGTGCGCGCCGCGGTGGCGGACGCACTGGGCCGGGCGGCGGCCCCGGCGAGGATCGTCGTCGTCGATGCGCTGCCGATGCTGCCGTCGGGGAAGCCGGATCGCGTCGCGATCACCGCGCGGGTGCGCTGATCAGGAGGCGCTGAGCTCGCCGAGCGCCCCTGCCGTCTCGCGCAGGCGGCCGAGGTGCCGCACGGCGGTCGAGATCCGCTGCACCGAGGTCGCGAGGGCGAGCGCCCCGACGAGGCGTCCGTCGGACGAGCGCACCGGCACGGCGAGGCAGGAGCGATCGGGTGAGAGCAGCCCGATCTGCTGCGCGTAGCCGATGGCGACCGTCGCCTCGACGATCTCGTCGAGCACGGCATCCGATGCGGCGCTGAGTCCCCTTGCCTGCTCGCGCGGCAGTTCCGAGAGCAGCAGGCGTCCGATCGCGGAATACGCGGGCTCGCGGGCGAGCCGTGCCGGTGCCGAGACCGGCAGACCGGCGTCCTCGTCGACGAGCACGATGCGGGTGCCCTCGTAGCGGGCGAAGTGCACCGCCTCGGCGACGTCGCGCCTGAGATCGGCGAGCAGGGTGTCCCGCTCGTGCACGGTCGGCACCGCAACGTGGTGCGCCAGCTCCACGACCCGCGCCCCGAGGATGAACCCCTGCAGGTCGGGCCGTCTCAGCAGGTACTCCTCCTGCACGAGCGAGTTGATCAGCCGATAGGCGGTCGCGCGGGGGAGCTCCAGCGCCCGCGAGATGTCGTTCGCCGTGACGCCGGTGCGGCTGCGCGCCACCTCCTCGAGGATCGCGAGGGCCTGGCCGATCGTGCTCGAGCGCGGCAGATGTGCGCCGCGCGGTGCAGGTTCGAGCGACGCCATCCGTCAGCTCCTCCGCACCGGGGGAGCGGCCCCACCGATCGAGTCCGAGGCCACGGGGGAGTCGTAGAGGCCCAGCCCCTGCAGCAGCCCCGGCCGCCTGGCGGCGCGCAGCAGGCACAGCAGCACCGTCGCGGCGAGCAGCCCGCCGGTGATCGCGAGACCGGTGCCGTGCTCGAGCGCCACCAGGTAGAAGCCGAGCGCCCAGCCCAGCACGAGGGCGCTGACGATCCCGGGCAGCGCGGCGCGCCAGGTGAACTCGCCGATGCGGCGCAGGAAGACCGGCGCAGCGGCGCTCACCAGCAGGTAGGCGACGATGAAGCCGACGATCGAGGCCGGGGAGCTGATCGCCCTGCTGCCCTCCGCGCTCCCCGTCGCGGCGATCCAGCCGAGAGGCACCGCCACCACCAGAGCGACGGCGGCGACGGATGCGGCGGCCGGAGTGCCGAAGCGCTGCGACGTGCGGCCGAGCAGCGAGGGCAGCAGCCGCTCCCGGCTCATGACGAAGCACAGGCGCGCGAGCGCGGTCGTCGAAGCGAGGGAGCAGGCGAAGAACGACAGCACGATGATCAGGTCGACCGCCGGTCCGAGCCCGGCGAGCCCGGCGTCCTCGCCCAGCCGTACCAGGGGGAGCTCCGGGTGATCCGGTCCCTCGGGCTGGGCGGCCTGACCGGTGAGCTGGGCGGCGGCGCCGAAGAGCAGGACGGCGCCGACCGCGATCACCGTCCAGAGCAGCGCACGGGGCACCGTCGCGAGCGGCCTGCGGCTCTCGGGCCCGAGGGCCACGCCGCTCTCGAACCCCACGAACGCGATGAGCCCGACGCCGACCGCGGAGAACAGCACCGTGGGATCGATCGGCTCGTCGCCGTCCGGCACCAGCGCGCTCAGGTCCCAGCCCGTAGCGGCGAGCACGATGGCGGAGATCGCCACCACCGCCACGACGGCGACGATCTCGATCACGAGCATGACGCGCGTCGAGGGACGCAGGCCCCGCACCGCGATCAGCGCGATGAGCAGACCGAAGATGAGCACGACGACGGCCTGCCAGCCGCCTCCCTCCGCCGGGAGGCCGGCCTGGCGCAGCAGCGAGATCGTCCGATCGGAGGCCCCGCGCAGCGTGCTGATGGCGATGGCGGCGTAGCCGAGCCCGAGGGCGGCCCCGGCGACGATCCCCGCGACCGGCCCGAGTCCTCGCGTGACGAAGGTGTAGAGCGAGCCGGTGCTCGCGATGCGGCGCGCGAACACCGCGATCGCCGCCGCCAGCAGCACGACCATCGCGACCGTGAACGCCATCACGACGAAGGCCCACGATCCCGCTCGGCCGGCCATGGTGATCGGATTGACGAGAACGACCCCCGCAGGCGCGATCGCCGCGATCGACTGCGCGACGACGTCCCAGGTGCCGACCGATCGGCGGCGCAGGCCGTGCAATGGCGAGGTGGAGTCGAGGCCGGCCACCGGCCTGCGCTCCGCGATCGCCCGTCCGAGTGCCTGCACGGTGCCTCCCGCGTCCACGGTAGAGAGCGGCTGTTGCCGCGCCGGGTCGACGGTGTTTCGAGGGTGTGACGAGGCCTGAGACCCCGGCGGCGGAGCGCGTCTCAGTCGTCTTTCCTCGCTACCCGCACTCTTCGCATCCGTGAAACGCGCCGGTAACAGCCCGCCGGAAGACTGACCGCACGGCAGCTCAGGGCCCGGGCGCCGCACCCCCTCCCGCACCTCTCCGGCATGCCGCAGCGGTGCTGTCCTCCGCCTGCCCGGCCGCCGCACCGCGCCCGGGCATCCCTTCTCGAAAGGTGCCCTGTGAAATCCAACCTCCAGCCGCCCCCGGACTCCGGTCCGGACGAGGCGGCGCCGTCCCGCCCGCGGTTCCGCTTCAGCGCCAAGCAGCTCGGCGTCGCCTCGACCGTCGCGGCGGCCGGCGCGGTCGTGACCCTGTTCGCGGCGACCCAGGTCGCGGTGCACGCGACCTCCGACCCGGCGGACGACCCTGCATCCGCCCCCATCGCCGCCGAGTCGACCGACGAGGATGCGCCCGAGAAGGCCGAGGAGGTCGCTCCCCCGGCTGAGATCCCGGCGGCGTACGACTCGCTCGCCGGTGACGAGGTGTCGTACGTGCGCTTCCTCGTCAGCCAGACCGACGACTTCGCGGCAGGCGTCGACGTGTTCGACGGTGAGGGGCTGCAGTACCTCTCCACCGACGTCGCCGACCCCTCGTTCTACGACGACGGACAGCGCCGGCTCTCGCTGCTCTACTACGACTACGGCACGGAGGAGCTCGTCACCTTCCTGGTGAACGTCACCACCGGCGCCGTCGAGAGCGTCGAGCGCGGCCAGGGCGCCCAGCCCGCGCCGACCGAGGCGGAGACCGTGCTCGCGTGGGAGCTGCTGCTCGCCGACCTCGCAGCGGGCGCGGACCTCGGCTCGGAGTACGAGGCCATCACGGGCGGCACCCTCGCGCCCGACACCGCCGGCCTCGACCTCACCGCCCACTCCTTCACGACCGACGCGGCCTCGTTCGGCGCGGAATCGTGCGGCATCGACCGGTGCGTGCAGCTGCTCGCCCAGGTCGACGGGGGCGCGTTCCTCACGACGAGCACCTACGTCGTCAACCTCTCCACCAAGACCGTCCTTCCCGTCTCATGACCGCGCCCCACTCCAGGAATCAGGAGAAGTCCTCCATGCTCAAACGCCTTGCCGCGCTCGTCGCCGCGAGTGCCGTGGCCGTCACAGGCCTCGTGCTCGTGCCGACGTCCGCATCCGCCCAGACCGTCACCGAGGCCTCGTGCTCAGGCGACTCGCTCGTGCAGGAGACCCTGCAGGCCGGGTCGTCGTGGGAGATGTGCTGGCGCATGGACACCTACCGGGGGCTCATCCTCGACAAGGTGGCCTACCAGCCCCGTGACGACGAGAGCCCGCTCATGGTGCTCGACTCGATCGCGCTCGCGCAGCTCAACGTGCCGTACGACACCGGCGTGACGGAGTACAACGACGTCACGACCTACCAGGTCGGCGGCCGTCGCGCGCAGGCCATCGAGGCAGTCGACTGCCCCACCGGCGAGGTGCGCAGCGCGTGGACCGACGCCGCCCGCGGCGAGATCCCCGCCATCTGCATCGACGAGGTCGACTCGGGCATCGCATACCGCTCGAACATCGCCCGGGACGCGCTCTACGCGGCGCAAGGCACCGACCTCGTCCTGCACATGGTGTCGCGCATCGGCTGGTACGAGTACCTCGTCGAGTACCGGTTCCACGACGACGGCGAGATCTCGGTGCGGCTCGGCGCTACCGGCGACCTGTCGCCGAACGACTACACCGACGTCGTCAACCAGGGCTGGCCGCTCGCGCCGGGCCAGGAGGACTTCGCGGTGAGCCACTACCACTCCGCCTTCTGGCGCGTGGACTTCGGCATCGACAGCGCCGAGGAGCAGATCGTCGAGAAGTTCGACACCGACCCGACCGGCGAGCACGGCACGACCGGCGACACCGGTCACACCGCGATCCTCGACACGCAGATCACCCAGGTGGCGACCGAGGGCAAGACCTTCGTCGAGAACCGCGAGGCTTACCGGGTGGTCAACCCGGACAGCCTCAACGCCGACGGCCACGCCCGCTCGTACGAGATCATCGTGGACCGCGACCAGGCCTACAACCTGAACCCGGAGACGGACTACGACATCGCCTTCACCACCGCGAAGCCGGATGAGGTGCACGCCTCGTACAACCTGATCCCGAGCAAGGCGAACCAGAGCGTGACCGACTACGTCGCCGACGCCGAGGCGCTCGCCGACCCGGTGGCCTGGGTCAACGTCGGATTCCACCACATCAACCGCGACGAGGACCAGAGCCCCATGCCGATCCACTGGCAGGGCTTCACCCTCTACCCGCGCGACGTGTCGGCTCAGAACCCGATCATCCCCGAGGGTCGCAAGTGGGTGAACGGCGACATGCGCGGCGTGCCGAACCCGAACATCCCGCCGACCACGCCCACGCCCACGCCCACGCCGACGGCACCGCCGACCAGCACGCCGACCGCTCCGCCGACCGGCACTCCGACGGCACCGCCCACCGGCACCCCGTCGACGCCGCCGGCCACCGAGCCGCCGGCAGGCGGTGGCGCGGCAGGAGCCGTGACCTTCGGTGCCTCGACCGTGACGCCCGGCAGCACGCAGACGGTGACCGCGGAGGGCTTCGAGCCCGGTGAGTCGGTCAGCGCCGTGATGTCGTCGGAGCCGGTCGACGTCGGCACCTACGTCGCCGACGAGGAGGGGAACGTGGACTTCCAGTTCGTGGTCCCCACCGACACGGCGGTCGGTGAGCACACGCTCACGCTGACCGGCCAGACCTCGGGCACGGTCGTCTCGGGCACCTTCACGGTGGCCGCAGCGACCGCGGGCAGCATCTTCGGTGCTCTGGCTCAGACCGGCACGGGAGCCAACGTGCTGGCGAGCACCGGAACGGCCCTGCTGCTGCTCTGCGCCGGTCTCGGCCTCGCGGGCTGGTACCGCCGCCGCGGCGAGCAGACCGTCCAGGCGTAGTCCCTGAGGGGGCCGGACCTCAGGGTCCGGCCCCCTTTCCCCGTCTCCGAGGAGCTCCCGTGCGCCGTCCCCGTCTCGTCTTCGTGTCCGCCGTCGTCGCGGTGCTCCTCGGAGCGGGGGTCGGCGCGCTCGTCCTCCGCCCGGCGCCGCAGAGCGGCGTCTCGGCCTCCGCGCAGGCCCCCGCGGCTCCCGCGGTCGAGGAGTTCCCCCTCGAGGCCGACTGGTGCTACGTGGATGCGATGATCCCGCACCACGAGCAGGCTCTCGAGCTCAGTCGGCTCGTGCTCGCGGTGCCCGAGGTGCATCCGAGGGTCAGTGCGCTCGCCGACTTCATCGTCACCGACCAGCAGGCCGAGATCGAGGCGATGACCGCCTGGCGTGATGCGTGGCGCTCGGTCTCCCCGGCATCCGTCGCCGCCGCGCCGGCGCAGCACGACCACGCGACCGCTCCCGAGCCGGAGACCCAGGAGGTCGCGGCGGGCTGCAGCGGTCACGCCGACCACGCTTCCATGGAGGGGATGGCGACCCCCGACCAGCTGGCCGCGCTCGGTGCTGCGACCGGCCTCGAGGCACAGCTGATGTTCCTCGACCTCATGATCGTGCACCACGAGGGAGCGCTCGAGATGGCCGAGACCGCTGTGAAACAGGGCGGCAACGCGTTCGTCAGGTCATCGGCGAAGCACGTGCTGATCGAGCAGGAGCGCGAGGTGCAGGCGATGCTGCTGCTCGCGGACGACATCGGATGACCGCGGTCGCCGTCCCGCGCACCTCCCGGCCGCTGGGCGCCCTCGCCGCGCTGGTGCCGGCCGTCGTAGCCCTGGCGGTGCTCGCGAGCCTCGGCACCGCGACCGTCGAACACGATTCGATGCGCCCCGGTCTCGCCCCGGGTGACGTCGTCGTCTTCGACCGGGTGCTGCCCCCGGCCCGCGGGGACGTCGTGCTCGTCGAGGATCCGGACGGATGGGCGGCCTCCGAGGACGCCGTGCTCATCAAGCGGGTCGTGGGCGTCTCGGGTGACCGGGTGGTGTGCTGCGAGATCGGCACGGGCCGGCTGCTCCTCAACGGCCGACCGCTCGACGAGTCGTACGTCGTCGACGGACAGCGTCCAGGCGGCCGGATCCCCTTCGCTGTGACGGTGCCCGACGGCGCGCTGTGGCTCATCGGGGACAACCGCGACGCGTCGCACGACTCTCGTATCGAGGTCGCCGCCGAGTCACAGGGCTTCGTGCCGACGGATGCGGTGCGGGGCGTCGTGCGCTTCGCGCTTCCGGGATGAGGCTGCCTGCGAGACGCCTCAGCCGGACTGCTCGGCGCGGAACACCGCCTCGCAGAACTCAGTGACGATCCGCCACCCGAGCACTTCGTAGAGGCTCCGGCCCTGCGTGGAGGCGAGCAGGATGCCCTCGGTGCGCCCGGCGTCGACCGCGACATTCGACAGCGCGGTCATGACGACACTCGCGAGGCCCCGGCGCTGGTGCTCGGGCTGCGTCACGATCTGGTCGGGCACCGCGACGCCGCCGAGCCCGACCCGCCCGCGAGCGGCGAGCGCGCCGCTGTCGGTCACGACACGGGCTTCGACCGCGTTCCCCTCGTCGATCAGGTCGAGCCGGTAGCCGGGCGGTGGCACGGGCATCGGGGAGGCGGCGAGCGAGGTGCGCATGAGGTGCAGGCGCTGCCCGGCGGTCCAGCCCTCGCCGAGCGACGGCGCGGCCTCAGCGGACCCGGGCCACTTGATCCAGAAGTCCGATTCCGTCACCCCCACGGCGAGCTCGCACGCGCGGTCCGGGTCAGGTGCGGTCAGCACGTAGCGGCCGCTCTCGGTGGCCGAGTCGACCCTGATGTAGACGCCGCCGCGGATCGGCTGCGGCTCGGATGCGCGTCGGGACAACGCCCAGCCGTCGGTCCAGGCGAGGACGTTCGAGGAGAGGGTCGAGAGCGTGGCGGGGTCGAGCACTGTCCCACTATCGCGGATCGGGGCGACGTGTTCTCCGCCCCTCCCGCGGGGTGAGCCTCAGTCCGCCCACTAGACTCTCGGCTCGTGGCACGACCGAAGCAGCAGCGCATCGATCCCCGTAGGACCCAGGCCGCCGTCGGAAAGCCGACGGCCAAGGCCAAGTCCGGACGTCCGGGTGGACGGCCGGGCGCGCCTGTCGTGCGCAAGGCGACCCTCGGCGACTGGATCGCCGCCGCACGCCCGCTGACCCTTCCCCTGGCTGTCGCACCCGTCGCGATCGGCACCGGCGCCGCCTGGGTGGTCCCCGGCGGCGACTGGCACTGGGTGCGGGCTCTCCTCTGCCTCGCCGTCGCGGTCGCGCTGCAGATCGGCGTGAACTTCGCGAACGACTACTCGGATGGGGTTCGCGGCACCGACAGGCACCGTGTCGGTCCCGCGCGACTCACCGCGTCGGGCGCGGCGAAGCCGCGGGCCGTACTGACCGTCGCCCTCGTGTTCTTCGCGATCGCCGCGGTCGCGGGGCTCGCGCTCGTCATCCGCACTCAGCAGTGGTGGCTGCTCGCCGTCGGCGCCGTCGCGATCCTCGCCGCCTACTTCTACACCGGGGGCAAGCGCCCCTACGGCTACTACGGCCTCGGCGAGGTCTTCGTCTTCCTCTTCTTCGGACTCGTCGCCACCGCGGGCACGACCTACGTGCAGGCCGGCATCGTCAACATCGAGAGCTGGCTCGGCGGGGTGGCAGCCGGCCTTCTCGCCTGCGCCGCACTGCTGATCAACAACATCCGCGATCGCGAGCAGGACGAGCTCGCCGGCAAGCGCACCCTCACCGTGCTGATCGGCGACAAGGCGTCGCGCATCCTCTTCACGGCGCTCATGCTCGTGCCGTTCGGCATCCTGGTGTTCTACGTGACCTTCTACGAGAACGCCTACCTCGCCTACTTCGCGCTGCTGGCCGCGGCACCGGCCGCGCTCATCGCGCTCATGGGGCAGCGTCCGGCCGATCTCGTGGTCGCGCTCCGCCTCGTCGGGGTCACCTCGCTCGTCTACGGGCTCGTGCTCGGCTGGGCCATCGCGTTCTGATCCGGGGTCTCTCCCCAACGATCGGCGGCGCGGACGCGTCCCAGTAGGTGAGAGGGAGTGATGCCGCGATGACGACGACCGAGCGATCAGCCGGGCGGGGGGTGCTGCCCTGGCTGCTGCCGGCAGCTGTGCTCTCCGTGCTCGCCTCCATCGTGTTCTGGGAAGGCCGGCCCGGCTGGGCCTGGTGCGTCGACGGCGACGGCTGGGGCGAGTGCTCCTCGGGCCGCCATGACTGGTTCGCGATCGTCGAGATCGTGCTGCTCGCGGCGCTGCTGGCGGCGATCACGGCGGTCGCCCTCCGGCCCGTGTCGGAGCGCCGCACGTCGGCTCTCATCGGACTCTCGGTGGCACTCGGCGTCGTGATCGTGGGCGGCCTGGGCGTCGCCCTCGAGGTGCTCCCCGTTCCGATGCCTGACCCGCCGATCCCGAGCGGCCCCTCCTCCTAGGCTGGCGGCATGGATGTCGCCGTCGGATCCCCGTTGCACCTCGCGATCCGTTCAGCGGTCGGCGGCGTGCTCGATGCGGTCGAGGAGGCCCACCGCGAGGAGCTCGACTACGACGCGTTCCTCGCCCATCGCACCGTCTCCCGAGTGCGCGGCACGGCCCTGGTCGACGGGCGCAGCGTGCCGTGGACGCTCATCGAGAAGGTGACCGAGGGCCCGGAGCTGGCGTCGCCCTACCTGCTCGACAACGGCAGGCGCGAGTTCGCCGCCTACGCCTCGGCGCTGCTCGACGACCTCGCCCCGCGGGTGCGGGCGCCGCGCGCTCACGGCGCTCTCGCCGAGGACGACGGCCGCGTCACCCTGTGGCTCGAGGAGATCGTGCACGAGGGGTCGCGCCCCCTCGATGCGGATGCACTGCTCGCAGCAGCGCGCGACCTCGGGGAGCTCGCCGGTCGCTGGCTGAACCGGGTACCGACCGATCCCTGGCTGTTCACGGGCTGGATCACCCGCCACAGCCAGCCGGGGGCCTACGCCGAGGGGCTTGACGTGCTCGCCCATGAGCATCCCGCCGCCGTCGAGGTGCTCGGCGAGCGGCTCTCGGCTGCCGCGGTGCTCGTGCGCGGCCAGGGCGAGCTGCGCCGGGTGCTCGAGTCGTTGCCGCACACGCTCTGCCACCATGACGCCGTCGGTGCCAACGTCTTCCGCGCCGGAGGCGGCACGGTGCTCATCGACTGGGAGTCGGTGGGACCGGGACCGGTGGGAGCCGACCTCGCCTCGCTGCTGCTGTCCTCCGCGCGCCGCGGTGACGCATCCGCGGAGCTGGTGGCCGCCGTTCTCGACGACGCCCTCCACGCGTATGCGGCGGGCGTCGCATCCGTCGACCTCGCCACGGTACGCCGGGGCTTCGACGCCGCCGCGGGGCTCCGCTGGAAGCTCGTGCGGGACCTCGCCGCCTCGCTCGAACGCGGCGAGGTGCCACGTCGGGGCAGCCTGCCCGACGAGCCGCCGGAGCAGGCGCTGCGGGAGCTCGTGCTGCTGAGCGACCTGCAGCTCGACTCCGCGCGACGGGTGCTCGGCTAGACCGCGTCCTCGGCCGCCTCGTCCGAGCGCTCCTCGGGCCGGTTGCGGCGCGCGGCGAGGTCCTCGACCATGCGGCGGCGCAGGTCGCCGAAGAAGATGTAGGAGACGCAGAGGCCGACGACGGCGGCGATCACGGCCGACACCCACAGCGGGATGGCGGGGGTGAGGAACGCGAGCAGCGCGAGCGCGGCGGCGAACACCCCGAGACGGATGAGGGTGTAGGTCAGCCAGGGTCGCACCCGGAGATTCTATGGTCCGGCTTGCGGAGAGACTCCCAGCAGAGGCGACGCGACTCGCTTGACCTCAACCGGAGTTGAGGTCGTACCGTCGACGGCATGACGACGACGACCCGCGCCGGATACCCGGCGCTGACGGCGGGCATGATCGCCCTCGCCACCCTCGGCGCCTTCGAGGCGCTGGCCGTCACGACCGCGATGCCGAGTGTCGCGCGCGAACTCGACGGGCTCGCGCTGTACGCCATCGCGTTCGCCGCCCCGCTCGCCAGCGGCGTCGTCGGCATGGTGCTCGCCGGCAACTGGGCTGACCGCTCGGGGCCGCGCACGCCGCTGCTGGTCACCGTCGCGGTGTTCCTCGTCAGCCTGCTGATCTCCGGTGCAGCGCCCGACATGGTCGTGTTCGTGCTCGGCCGCGTGCTGCAGGGCGTCGGCGCAGGCGGCATGGTCGTCGCGATGTACGTCGTCGTGGGTCGGGCCTATGCGCCCGAGACGCACTCGCGCATCTTCGCCTGGTTCGCCGCCGCCTGGGTCGTGCCTTCCCTCGTCGGACCTCTCGTCGCGGGCCTCGTCACCGAGGCGTTCGGCTGGCGGTGGGTGTTCCTCGGCGTGGCGGCGCTCGTCCTCCCCGCGTCGGCCCTCCTGGTGCCTGGGCTCCGGATGCCGCAGCTCGGCCGTGCACCCGAGGGTGAACGGCATCCTTGGCATCTGCGCCGTATCGCGACAGGGATCGCCGCCGCCGTCGTTGTGCTCGCGATGCATGTCGTCGCCGGGTCTGCGGAGACCCTGGAGCCCACGCTGCTGTGGGGCGCCGTGCTCCTCGGCACCGTCGCAGCGGTGGCCGCGGTGCGTCCGCTCGTGCCGCAGGGCACCCTCACGTCGAGGCCAGGGCTGCCCTCCGCGGTGAGCGTGCGGGGTCTCGTCGGGGCGGGCTACCTCGCCGCCGAGGCCTACCTGCCCCTGCTGCTGTCGGAGCGCTACGGGTTCACCGCCTCCCAGGCCGGCCTCGTGCTCACCATGGCTGCGCTGCTCTGGGCCTCCACGGCGTGGATCCAGGGCCGGTTCGACGGGGCTGAGCGCGACCGCGTGCTCATCCGCGTCGGCACCGTGCTGCTCACCGCCGCCATCGCTTCGGTGCTCGCCGTGATCGTCCTGGCGCTTCCCCCTGCGCTGCTGATCGGCGCGTGGGCGTTCGCCGGTGCGGGAATGGGGCTGATGTACTCGCGGTTCGCGGTCGTCACCCTGCGCCTGTCGCCGGAGCGGGATCAGGGCTTCAACTCGGCGGCCGGGCAGATCGCCGAGTACTCGGGCATCGCGGTGCTGCTCGCGACGGTCGGCTCGCTGTTCCTCGTGCTGCAGCCGCTTGGCGTCCTGGCCTTCGCGGCGGCGCTCTCCGTGCCGCTCGCCGCGTCGGTGCTCGCGGCACTGCTGGCGGGCAGGGTGCAGCCGAAGGCGCAGCTGCCGACCGAGACCCGGGAGCTGCCGGTCCCGGTCTGAGCACCGCGTTGGCGCCGCCTGAGCGTCCGCCGCAAGCCGACGCTCAGGCGCGCACAGTACTCTTTCCGCATGCCACGTGTGCTGATCGTCGTCGCCGTAGTCGTCGTCGCGTTCAGCGTCTTCACGCTCATCGATCTGCTCATGACGGATCGCTCGCGCGTGCGGGCGCTCAACAAGCCGCTCTGGGCGCTCATCGTCGTGCTGCTCCCAGCCATCGGCGGCATCCTCTGGCTCTGGCTCGGCAAGGACCGCCGAACCAGCAGCGGCGGATCCCGTCGCACCGTCGCCCCGGATGACGACCCCAGCTTCCTGCAGAACATCGCCCGCGACCGCGAGCAGGAGGAGCGCATCCGCCGACTGGAGCAGGAGCTGGCCGACCTCGACGATGACCCCAACAAGAACCCCAAGGACTGAGTCGCCCGCGACCGACTTCTCGGTCGCCCTGCTCGATGAGCTCGTGACCCTCGGGGTTCGCGACCTCGTGCTCGCTCCAGGCTCCCGATCGCAGGCCCTCGCGCTCGCCGCCGCGGAGTTCGCGCGGCTGGGCGAGCTGCGTCTGCACGTGCGCTTCGACGAGCGCGTCGCCGGCTTCCTGGCCCTCGGGCTCGCGATCGAGACGGATGCGCCGGTGCCGATCGTCACGACCTCCGGCACGGCGGTCGCGAACCTCCACCCCGCGGTGCTCGAAGCTCACCACTCGGGTGTGCCGCTCATCGTGCTCTCGGCCGACCGGCCCGAGGAGCTGCGCGGGATCGGCGCGAACCAGACGACCGTGCAGCCGGGCATCTTCGCGGGCGCGGTGCGCCGGGAGTGGGACGTGCCCGCGCCGACGGACGCCTCCGCCGCGCCCGCCCTCGCCCGCGAGGTCGTCGCGGCCGCGGCGCGCGGCCCCGTGCACGTGAACCTGCAGTTCCGGGAGCCGCTGTCGGCCGCGTTCCAGCTGGCGCCCCGCCCGGCGCCGCCGGCGGAGAGCTGGCTGCCTCACGACCTGGACCCCTCTCCCACCACGACACGCCGCGCAGGGGACGACACGCCGCGCCCGCCGGCCGCGTCTCGTCCCGCAGACGGCGTGTCGCCGGGCTCGTCAGCTGGCGTGCTGGAGCTGCGACCGGAACCCGGCACCATCGTCGTCGCCGGAACCGGCGCAGGGGAGCGGGCGGAGGAGGTCGCGCGGCAGCTCGGTGCCCCGCTGCTCGCCGAGGTGACGTCGGGCGCCCACTTCGGCCCCAACCTCGTCGTCGCCTACCGGGAGCTGCTCGGCACCGGCAACTTCGGCGACCGGGTCTCGCGGGTCGTCGTCTTCGGTCATCCCACGCTCAGCCGCGAGGTTCCCGCCGTGATCCAGCGGCGAGGCGTGCAGACGATCGTCGTGCGGGGCCCCGGCGTCGAGGACTACAACCCCGGGCACGCCGTCACGCGGTTCGCCGACGCGGTCGCCGTCGTCGAGGGAGCCGTCGACCGCGCCTGGCCCGGTCGCTGGGTCGCCGCATCGCGCGCGCTCCTCGAGCCCGAAGTGCGCGACTCGCGCGAACTAAGCCCCTCCCAGTACGCACGGGCGCAGATGCAGGCCCTCCGCGAGCCGGTGACCAGACGGATGCTCGCCGAGGCAGCGTGGA
Organism: Microbacteriaceae bacterium; assembly: GCA_031177985.1. Classification (GTDB taxonomy): domain Bacteria; phylum Actinomycetota; class Actinomycetes; order Actinomycetales; family Microbacteriaceae; genus JAPSJW01. The sequence continues at coordinate 739,435 of JAPSJW010000001.1, forward strand.
ACAGCACCTGGCCGCACGACCGGCTGGTGCTCGGGGCCAGCCGTCTCATCCGGGAGGTCGACCGGGTGGCCCAGGGCAAGCGGATCAGGGTGCATGCCAACCGGGGGCTCGCGGGCATCGACGGCACGGTGTCGACCGCCCTCGGCATCGCCCTCTCGAGCCAGGCCCGCACCGGCCGCGAGTCGGCCGGCACGACCCGCGTGCTGCTCGGGGACCTCGCGCTGCTGCACGACTCGGGCGCCCTCGCGCTGCCCCCGGGGGAGCCGAGGCCGCGCATCCAGGTCATCGTCGGCAACGACCGAGGAGGCACGATCTTCGACGGACTCGAGGTCGCCGCAACGGCGGAGCGCGAGGCGTTCGACCGCGTCATGCTCACCCCGCACGAGGTCGACCTCGCCGCGCTCGCCGCCGCCTACGGCTGGGCGCACGTGCTGGTCACCAACCGCGGTGAACTCGATCAGGCGCTCACCGCGCCGACGGGCCCGACGATCGTCGAGGTGCCGCTCCCGCGGTGACGCTATCCCGTCACCAACGACGAATCGGCGCTTCGTCAACAACGCGGCGCGATGGCAGGCGGATCTCCCGACGATTCGGCGATTCGTCGGGAAACCGCCTCGTGGGGCACGCCGTGCGCTACAGGATCGGCTTGCCGCCCGTCACAGCGACACGGGCGCCCGAGACGTAGCTGCCGTCGTCCGACGCGAGCAGCACGTAGACCGGCGCGAGCTCGGCGGGCTGCGCGGCGCGTCCCATCGGCACCTGTTCGCCGAAGCTCGCGACCTTGTCCTCGGGCATCGTCGCGGGGATGAGCGGCGTCCACACCGGGCCAGGGGCGACGCTGTTCGCGCGGATGCCCTTCTCGGCGAGCAGCTGTGCGAGCGACGCCGTCATGTTGGCGATCGCCGCCTTCGTGGCGGCGTAGGGCAGCAGGGTCGGCGACGGCATGTCGGAGTTCACCGACGACGAGCCGATGATCGAGCCGCCCTCCTTCATGTGCGGCAGCGCCGCCTTCGTCAGGTGGAAGAACGCGCTCAGGTTGATCGCGATCGTCTTGTCCCACTCCTCGTCGGTGATCTCCTCGAGAGTCGGGTGGTCCATCTGGAACGCGGCGTTGCTCACGAGCACGTCGACTCGGCCGAACTCGTCGACCGTCTTCTGGATGATCTCCCGGCAGTGCGCCGGGTCAGCCAGGTCGCCCGAGATGAGCACGCACTTGCGGCCGGCCTGCTCGACCCAGTGCTTCGTCTCGGCGGCGTCCTCGTGCTCGTTCAGGTAGCTGACCACGACATCCGCGCCCTCTCGGGCGTAGGCGATGGCGACGGCCTTGCCGATGCCGCTGTCGCCGCCGGTGATGACGGCGACCTTGCCTTCCAGCTTGCCGGAGCCCGTGTAGCTCTCCTCGCCGTGATCGGGCTTCGGCGTCATCTCCTGCTCGCTGCCCGGGGGCTCCTGCTGCTGTGCCGGCTGATTCGTCATCCGTTCCTCCTCAGGGATTCGGTCCTCCTTCGATGCAAGGCGGGATGAGCGGATGCCTCAACCGGGTTGACAGCGCCCGCGCGGCTGGACACGGTGAGGGAATGGAAGCACCGACGCCGGCCGACCCGTCCACGTTCTCGATCGCCGCAGTGGAGCCGGCGTCGACGCCAGGGTTCGAGGGCGACAAGGCGGCCGGCGAGGCGCTGCTGAAGACGGAGCGCAAGGAGCTCGGCGACCTGCAGGAGAAGCTCTGGGCCGAGAGTCGGTTCGGCGGCCGCAAGCGGGTGCTGCTCGTCGTGCAGGCCATGGACACGGCGGGCAAGGGCGGCATCCTGCGCCACGTCATCGGAGGGGTCGATCCGCAGGGCATCAGCATCGCGGCATTCAAGAAGCCGACCGACGAGGAGTTGAAGCACCACTTCCTGTGGCGGGTGGAGCAGCGGCTCCCGGAGCCGGGCATGATCGGCGTCTTCGACCGCTCGCACTACGAGGACGTGCTCATCGGGCGGGTGCGCAAGCTCGCGCCGGAGGACGAGATCGAGCGGCGCTACGACGAGATCGCCGAGTTCGAGCGGCGCATCGTCGACGACGGGGTGACGCTGCGCAAGGTCATGCTGCACATCAGCCAGGACGAGCAGAAGGAGCGGCTGCTCGAGCGCATCGACCGGCCCGACAAGCACTGGAAGTACAACCCCGGCGACCTCGAGGAGAGGGCGCTCTGGCAGGACTACCAGACCGCCTACCAGGTCGCCATCGAGCGCACCTCGACGGATGCCGCGCCGTGGTTCGTCGTGCCCGCCGACCGCAAGTGGTACGCGCGCCTCGCGGTGCAGCGCATCCTGCTCGAGGCGCTGCGCGGACTGGACCTCGCCTGGCCGGAGCCAGAGGGCGTGGACTGGGATCGCGAGCGTCAGGCACTGCTCGCGACCTGAATCGCGCCAGGAGGGGCTGGTGCTCTCCCGTCTTCACCGTTAGGTTAACGCTAACAACGAGCCGCTCGTGGTTCGTCTCACCCAATGGAGAGTGAAGATGCGACTGTCCTTCCGTCGTAGCGGACGCGTCGCCGTCGGCGCCGCCGTGGCCGCGATGATCGTAGGAGTCGGCGCGACCAGCGCCCACGCCGAGGTGCCGGAGGCGGGCCTCGTCGCCGAGTACCTGTTCGACGAGACCACCGGGTCCACCGTGCCCAATACGGCACCCGGTGCCACGCTCGGGGCGGCGACAGTGCGCAACGTGCAGGCCGCTGACTGGACGGGCTCCGCGCTGACGTTGCGCGGTGGCGCCAAAACCTCCACCGGCAACTGGGTGGAGCTCCCCGACAACGTGCTCACCGGAAAGCCGGCCGCGACGGTCGTCGCGGAGGTGAAGGCGTCGGCAGCGATGCTGAACACCTTCCACTTCCTCTGGAACATCGGCAACGAGTCGTCGGCCACCGAGTACTTCTTCGCCTCGCTCAACTGCGGCTCCGGCCGCTCACCGCTGATCGGGCTGAAGTCCGGCGGCGTCGAGCGCCTCGTGCAGTCGGGCTCCTGCGGCGTCACGGCCAACCAATGGGTCAATGTCGCCTCCGTCGTCGAGAACGGCGTCGCCTCGCTGTACCTCGACGGCGTGCGCGTCGCGCAGGGCCAGGTCGGCTTCACGCCCGGGAGCGTCGTGGACCAGTCGCTCAACACGATCGGTCGCGCGCCCTGGCCCGACCCGCTCTTCCAGGGCGCCATCGCCGCGTTCCGCGTCTACGACCGCGCCCTCACCGGGGACGAGGTCGCGGCGGTCTCTGCTGCCGACGCGCAGGTGCACGCCGCGGAGCTGCGGGCGCAGGCGCAGGCGGTGCTCGACGGCCTCGGCGTGACGGATGTCGTCACCTCGTCCGACATCGACCTCCCGACCGCGAACGGTCGCGTCACCTGGACCTCCAGCAACCCGTCGGTGGTTGCCGCCGACGGCACCGTGACCCCGCCGCTCGCCGGCCAGCCCGCGGTGGACGTCGAGCTCACCGCCACCGTCAGTATCCGCGGCATCAGCGCGAGCTCCACGATCACGGTGACCGTGGAGCCCTCGGACGAGACGGCGGAGGAGCGCATCGCCCGACTGGCCCAGCGTTTCGTGCTGCCTCCGGTCGTGGAATCCGGCGCGGCCGTGCCGGGGGCGCCCGACGGCACCACCGTCGAGATCGTCTCCGCGAGCGGCGGCGTACAGGTCGGCGACACGATCGTGTCGGCCTCCGATGAGCCCGTCGACAGCACGATCGAGGTGCGGGTGACGGATGCCGCCACCGGCGCCGCGACGACGCGCACCTTCCAGGTGCGGGTGCTTCCCGAGACCTCCACCACGCAGCTGCTCGCGTACAACCGCGTGCCGACCAGCGTGAGCGAGGCCAACAACGCCGACGTGGCGCTCAGCATGCACCTCGCCCTCGAGCAGGGCGAGGGCTGGACGCCGCTCAACGAGAACTACGGCATCTTCTTCCCGCGCACGTCGACCACGCCGCCGGCGAGTGGCACGACCGAGAGCATCATCCGCAGCCTGCGCAACCCGCACCTCTTCTATCTCGAGGACGGCGACTTCGGCATCGTCGCGACGCGCACTGCGCGCAACGGCGGATCCGACGGCACCCAGGCGTCGTCGATGCTCTTCGCGCGAAGCTCCGACCTGCTCAGCTACGAGGAGGTCGGCCTGGTGAATCTGGGCGTCACGAGCGGTGTCAACGACCCGGCCGTGGTGTTCGACACCGCCTCGGACCGCTACGTCGTGAGCTGGACGTCCGACGCGGGCGCCGCGCTGCACACGACCTTCGCCGATCTGACCGACCCCACCACCCGGGGACCCGTCGTGCGCGGCGCGGTCGCGGTCAACGCAGGGGTCACGGGAGCGGCCGTGCCGAACTACGCGACCGGCAACGCCCTGCCGGTCACGGCAGAGGTCGTCGAGGCTCTCGAGGGCCGCTTCGGCCGCATCGTCAACACGGGGGTCGCACCGCTCGAGGGTGTGACGGTCGAGGAGGGCGAGGAGATCACCGCCGATGCCCTGCCGGAGCGCGCGGAGCTCAGCTACGACGACGGCTCCACGGCCAGCCGGGTGATCGCCTGGGACGCCGAGTCGCTCGCGGCGGTCGACACCTCCACGCCTGGAACGTACGAGGTCACCGGCCAGATCAAGCAGCCGCAGTACCCGACGCCGTTCGCGGACGAGCGCGCCGATCCTTCGATCTTCCGCTTCGACTACAACGGGCAGACGAAGTTCCTGATGATCGCGACGGAGGACCTCAACCTCAACCCGATCGATCCCGCGAACGGCGCTCACATGCCGATCCGCGTGGCGGACCGCATCGAGGACCTGTCGGACGAGGCGCTCGATGCAGGGCGCAACGTGGAGGTGGACCTGCTGCGCGCGGGTGACACCGACGCCGAGGGCGGTGTGATGACGGGATGCTTCTGGGCGCCGGAGTTCCACGTGATCGACGGCAAGCTCTCGATCCTGTTCATGCCCTGCTACAACGGCAGCAACGGCCGACCCGACATGTGGACCGGACGGGCCAGCATCATCCAGCTCAAGCAGGACGCGCAGGGCAACGACCTCGATCCCGCGGTCGCCGCGAACTGGACCAAGGCGCAGAAGGTGCTGCGGGCCGACGGATCGATCCTCAACCCGGTGCAGAACATCTCGCTCGACATGACGTACTTCGTCGACTCGGGCCAGTCGTACTACGCCTGGCAGCAGCTGGGGGCGATCTTCATCGCGAAGATGGATCCGTCGAACCCGACCCGCCTGACGTCGGCGCCGGTGCGCATCGCCGCCCCCGAGTACGCGTGGGACAACACCATCGCCGAGGGCCCGAACGTGCACGTGCGCGACGGCGTGCTCTACATGATCTACTCGGGCTCGACCGTGGGTGATACCTACACCACGGGTCTGCTCACCGCGACCGCGGGGGAGGGCGTCGACCTCACGAGCCCCGCTGCCTGGTCGAAGCTGAACTACCCCATCCAGAAGTCGGGGCTGTTCAACGGCGAGTGGCAGCTGGGCACCGGCCACGGCATGTGGTCGTACGACGAGGACGGCAATCTGCTCTACGTCTTCCACGCCCGCACGAGCGAGAACGGCCTCACCGGACGCGACACCTTCGTGCGCCGCGTGCACTGGGCCGCCGACGGCCTTCCGGTGTTCGACATGGAGGAGGACGAGGAGGTCGCGCCCGAGAACCGCACCGTCACCACGACGGTCACGGTGACGGCGTCGCCCGACCCGGCGCTCGACCTGACGGTCGCCGTCGCCTCCCGGTGCGTGTCGGGCAAGGTCGTGCAGACCGTCACGGTGACGAACGGAGAGGACGTGCCGGTCGCGCTCTCGACGACCTCGCCGTACGGCTCGAAGAGCACGGCGGCGCTCGCAGCGGGCAGGAGCGTGTCCTACGCGTTCACCACCCGACTCGGGTCGATCGAGGGAGGCGTCGTGCAGGTGGCGGGCACGGCGACCATCGGCGGCGAGACGGTGACGGATACCCACGATGCGGAGTTCTCGGCGGCGACCTGCCGCTGACGAGCGACGCGAGAACCTGACGACCAGTGGGACGGGCGGCGATGCTGCCCGTCCCACTGGCGTCTTCGATGAAGAAGGAGAAGGCATGAACAACCTGTCGCGCTCGCAAGGACGCGAGCATCCGACCCGGAGGAGGCGAGGGCGCCGAGCCGGAGGGCTGAGCACTGCGGTCGCCGTCGGTGTCGCCGGGGTCCTCCTGCCCGGCATCACAGTCGGATCGGCTGCGGCCGCCGATCCGCTGGAGGACGGGCTGGTCGCCCAGTACCTGTTCGACGAGAGCGCCGGCTCGGTGCTGCACAACACTGCCGACGGCAGCGCAGCGCCCGGCGATCCGCTGGATGCAGTGGTGCAGAACTATGCGGATGCTCAGCGGGCCGAGGCGGGGACGCTCCGTTTCGTCGGCGGCGCCAAGACCTCGACCGGCAACTGGGTCGAGCTGCCCGACGAGCTGCTCGGCGACGCCACCTCCGCCACCATCTCGATCGACGTCAAGGCCGACGCCGTCATGCTGACGTCCAACCACTTCCTGTGGAACATCGGGAGCGAGGCGACCCAGCAGTATTGGTTCGCGAACGTGCGCGGTCCGCGGTCGTCGATCACGACGAGCGGCGCGGCGGGCGAGCGCACCGGCACCGGCTACGCGCTCACCGCGAACCGCTGGCACAGCCTCACGGCGGTGCTCGACGCCGATGCCGACACCATCACCCTCTATACGGATGGGCAGCGATCGGGGGTGGGCAAGACCCAGCTGACCCCGGCCGACATCACGCAGACGCTCAACACCATCGGACGAGCGCCCTACAACGACCGTCTCTTCCAGGGGTCGGTCGGCGCGTTCCACGTGTACGACCGCGCCCTGAGCGACACCGAGGTCATAGCGCTGTCCGACCGGGACGGCGCCGCTCACTCCGCTGAGCTCGCCGCCGCGTCGAACGCGAAGCTCGCAGCGCTCGACCTCGGCGACACGTCGGCCGTCACCGCGGACCTCGACCTGTTCACGCTCCGCGGCATCTCCTGGGCGTCATCCGACACCGCGGTCATCTCCGCCGACGGTCGGGTCACCCGGCCTGCCGTCGGAGAACCGGACGCCGTCGTCACCCTGGTGGCGACCGCGACGACGCGCGGCCAATCGGCCACGAGCCCTCGCTCGTTCAGCGTCACCGTGCCCGCCCTGACGAGCGCCGACGTGCTGGCCGACCGCGACGACCTGTGGGTGCCGTCGGAGATCCTCGGCAACATCACGCTGCCCGACCATGGCGCGTCGGGGGCTCCCGTCTCCTGGGTCTCCTCGGACGACGCCCTCGTCTCGGACAGCGCCGTCGGAGCCGCCGCGGCCGGCGTGGTGACGCGACCGGAGTGGGGCTCGCCGGATCGCCGGGTGACGCTCACCGCGACGGTCGGCAGCGGCGACACCGCCGTCACGCGCGAGTTCGAGGCGACGGTGAAGGCCGCGGCCCGCCCTGCGATCGATGAGCGGTACCTCTTCGCGTACTTCACCGCCGACACGCTCGCGGGAGAGAACATCCATCTCGCGGCGTCCCAGGGCAACAGCGCCATGAGCTGGGACGTGCTGAACGGCGGCAGCCCGGTGCTCACCTCGAGCGAGGGCACGCGCGGTCTGCGCGATCCGTTCATCCTCCGCTCGGCGGAGGGCGACCGGTTCTTCCTCATCGCGACCGACCTCTCGATCGGCAGCGGCACCAGCTGGGACTCGGCGCTCGACAACGGAAGCACCTACCTGGAGATCTGGGAGTCGACCGACCTGACGACCTGGAGCGAACAGCGCCACGTCGAGGTGTCCGGTCCGTTCGCCTCGATGACCTGGGCGCCCGAGGCCTATTGGGACGAGGCGGCGGGCGAGTACGTCGTCTACTGGTCGTCGCGCCTCTTCCTGGACGCGACCCGTCCGTACGACAAGGCGGGCACACCGAACTACACCTACTCGAAGGTCATGTACTCCACGACCCGCGACTTCGTCTCGTTCACCCCGGCGAAGGTGTGGCAGGAGGCGGGTGACCGCATCGACTCGACGGTGATCGAGGACGACGGCACCTTCTACCGCTTCACGAAGGAGGTCACGGGCTGCGTCGACATCGTGCAGGAGTCGTCGCCGTCGCTGCGGGCGCTGACCGTGCCGGGCGACTACGCCTGGGAGACCGACGCGAGCTGCATCTCCAAGACGGCGAGGAACACGACCCGCACCACGGAGGGACCGACCATCTTCCGCGCGAACCAGGGCGACACGTCGCTGCCCGCGGGAGTCGCCGAGGGCTTCTACCTCTTCGTCGACGACTTCACCGGAGCCGGGTATCTGCCGCTGTTCTCGGAGTCGCTGGAGAACCCGCAGTGGCAGACCGTCGCCGGAGCGTTGCCGCGCTCCCGCCACGGCAGTGTGCTGCCCGTCACCCTGGGCCAATGGGAGTCCGCGAAGGGCGTGGCGCTCACCGAGGTGACGACCAGCACCGAGCTGCGCGGCGTCGCGGACGGCGACGTGCTCGAACCCGGTGCGACGGTCACCGCACGGGTCGAGGCGGCCGACGGCGGGCCCGTGGCGGGTCAGGTCCGGTTCGGCTTCGGCGACGTCACGGTCGACGCTGTGGTGCAGAGCCGAGACGGCGAGTACGTGGCTTCGGCGGTCGTGCCCGACACCCTCGAAAGGGGCGCCGAGATCGCGGTCGCCGCGGCGTTCGACGGCTACGACGTGCTGGCGCCCTCCGCATCCGCCTCGATCGATGTCGTGATCGGCGGCGAGCCGACCCTCGACGTGACGGCGGCGGTCACCACCCGGTGCGTGGCAGGCAAGGTGACGCAGGCGGTGACGATCGCGAACGCCGAGGACCTGCCGGTCTCGCTGAGGACCACCTCGGAGTACGGCAGCAAGACGGTGGAGCTGGCGGCGGGCAAGACCACGACGATCGCCTTCAGCACCCGCCAGGCGGCGGTCGCGGCCGGAGAGGTGACCGTGCTGGCCACGGCGACCGTCGACGGCAGCGTCGTCAGCACGGAGGTCGTCACCGGACACGCGGCGGTGAGCTGCCGATGAGCTGAGCCACCCGCCCACAGCAGAACGCCCCCGCCGGGATCTCCTCGGCGGGGGCGTTCTCTCGTGTGCGGGCTACCCGCCGCAGTTCGCAGCGGGGTAGGTTGCCGCCGTGGTCGCGCTCGCGTCGCCCGCCGTCGCCGTCACCTCGACGGTGCCGCCGGGGATGGACGACTGGCGCACCGTGAAGGCGCTCGTCACGCTCTTGCCGGGCAGCACCGATGCGACGGTCTTCGTGCCGTGCGCCGTCTCGACGACGAGCCGCACCGGCGCATCGTGATCGTTCGTCGTGCGCACCGCCAGCGCCACCTTGCCGGCGACGCACCGGGTCTCGACGGAGACGCTCACCGGCACCGCCGGCTGCTCCTCGATGACCACGACTTGCGCCGTGACGGTGATGGCGGTCGAGCTGTAGGGTTGCCTGTCCGGTGCGTTGTACGCCGTCGAGCCGCCCGCGCCGACCCACTGGTTGAGGTTGGCGCCGATCGAACGCACGGTGCCCGTCACGGTGAAGGTGCCCGCCTCATCCGTCGACAGCTCGGACAGGTTCCAGTCGACCGGCAGCTCGCTCGTGCCGCGGCCGTACGCCAGCTCGACCTCGGCGGTCGCCGGCAGCGCGTCGCGCACGACCGACTCCTCAGCGCCGGCGGCCACCTCGACGCTGCCGAGCTCCTCGTCGACGGGGGCGACGGCGTCCGCCTCCCGGATGGTGTCGTAGCCATCGCGGGTCAACGGGACGATGCCGCCGTGCTTCGTGCTGGGCGCCATGAAGAAGTCCGGACTCTCGAGCTGGGTGAAACCGGCGTCGAGATCGGTCGTCACCATCGGCCGGTACCCCGTGGTCGGGATGACGTCGACGTAGAGGTACCACTTGTCCTCACCGTGGCGCTGGAAGATCGCCGGGCCCTCGACGCCGCCGGCGTTGCCGCCCGCCCAGCCGGCTCCGATGCGCGTCTGCAGCTCGGTCCAGCTCGCCGAAGGCTCCCACCACCGCTCGCTGGTCGTGGACTCCAGGTAGATGCCCTTGCCCTGCGAGTTGTCCTTCGTGATGCGATAGGTCTTCCCATCGTGCTGGGTGATGGTCGTGTCGATCGTGTTGCCGCCGGCGTCGATGAACACGCCGCCGTACTCGTAGGTCTCCTGCGTGAAGTCGGGTGTCGAGCCCCAGAGGATGCGCGAGTAGGTCGATCCGGTGTGCTCGGGGTTCGTGTACAGGTTCGACGACCAGTACAGGACGAAAGCGCCGCCGCCATCCGGGTAGTAGTCGTCGACCCAGGTCGCCTCAGGCGCCCACGCCATGCCGAGCTCGGCCACCTCGACGCCGTCATCGAGAGCGACGTCGAACTGGCGCACGTCGCTCCAGCTGACGAGGTCCTTCGACTCCCAGACATTCAGCTTCGTGCTGCCCTGCGAGCTCCAGTAGCACCACTCCATGCAGCCCGCGACCCCGCGATCACCCCCGAAGACCCGGAGGTCGGTGGCGATGATGTAGTAGGTCTCGGTCTCGGGGTTGTACGTCAGATAGGGGTCGCGCACGCCGGTGGTGCCGAGCTCCGACGCGAGGATCGGCTCGCCGCCGTTCAGCGGATCCCACTGCTCCGGGTTGTTGCCGCGGGAGATGTCGAGGTAGATCTTCTCGGCGTAGCCGGCCGAGTCCTCGATGAAGTGCACCATCGCATAGCCGTACGGATCGGACGCCTCGGCGCGGGGGTGCAGCGTCACCGGCACCTCGCGGGATGCGGTGGCGCCGCGCACGGAGGCGGTCGCGGTCAGCGAGGTGGAGACGGGCTGCTCGCCCGAGGCGGGCTGCACCGCGGAGAGGCTGCGGCCATCCTCGGCGACGACCAGGCGGTCGTCCTCCGAGCTCCAGGAGACGCGCCCGCCGTAGTCGGGCAGCGTGAGATGGTCGTCGTCGACGGTGATTCCCGCGACGTCGTCGAGCAGGGCCTGAGCGGCCTGCTGATGCGATGCAGCGTGGATGGCGGCGTCCGCCTCCGACACGTCCTCGATCTCCGCTGCGCTGAGCGCGCGGTCGTACACCCGGAACGTCGACACCTCGCCTTTGTACAGGGGATCCGGGTAGGGCGCCCGCCCGATGGTGTTCACCGTCTGGCTCGTGATCGAGGCGGGGGAGAGCGTGGTGGGTGCTGACGCGACCTGAACGCCGTCGACGTAGAAGGAGATGCGGTCGGCGTCGCCGTCGATCACCGAGGTGAGGCTGTACCAGCGGTCGGCGCTCAGGGCCGTGCCCGAGCGGGCGTTGACCTCGCCGCCGCTGCCGGCGGTCGTGATCGCGGTGCGGGCGTTGTCTCGCACCGAGACGAAGTAGTACTGCGTCGTCGAGTCGCTGCCGATGTTCCAGACGAAGTTCCAGTTGTTCTTCATCGACGCGTCGAGCTTGGTCTCGATCGTGACCGTGGCCGAGGTCTTGCCGGCGAGGAGGTTCTGCGGCAGTCGCACCCAGTTGCCGCTGCTCGTCTTCGCACCCCCGGTGAGCACGAGCGAGCTGCCGGTCCACTGGCTGTCCGTCCCGTTGACCACGGTGGCTGCGCCGAGGGCGGTGCCCGCGGTGTTCGGCACGGAGGTTCCGCTCACCTCGTCGAACACGTACTCGGCGATGAGACCTGCGCTGGGCACGGCGCCCGGCTCGGCAGCAGAGGCCGAGAGCGGGGCCATCCCGCCGCCCAGCAGCACCGCGCTGATCCCTGCAGCCAGAAGAGCGGAACGATGAGGTGATGACGTGCGCGCGCGACGTTCGAGGACTTTCACACCAGCTCCTTTGCTGACGACATCCGCCGTGGACGCCGCGGTCGTGAGCCGATGTTAGCGTTAACCAAACGGTGGAGCAATGCGCGGTGCTGACCGGGATGCCCCGCGGGGGTGACCCCCTTTCGAGGTTGACATCACCGCGGAAGCCGACTACGAATGGTGTTCGGAACCGGTGATAGCGTTAACAAACGCGGCCGTTCCGCTGAGAACCGCAAGCAGGTACCGAGCAAAGGCGCAGGATGCTTCGAATGTCCGCTGACACCGTCGACGTCGTCGACGTGGCGGCCACCCTTCGCGCCTCCGGTCCTGCTCGCCTCACCGAGGCCGACAGCAGCGCGTCGTCCTCCTCGCCGCAGTGGCGACGCAGCGCCGACAGCCGGCGCACAGACGTCCGGGCCCGCCGTCGAGCGACGGCGCACCGACGGGACCCCCTGACCGGAACCTCCGGTCGCTCGCACATTCGGACGGCAAAGGTTGCCGCTCGGGGATTGGAGAGAAACTGATGAACACGAGAGGGCTGCTCGCCCGCACCGCCGTCGGAGCTGCCGGCGGAATGCTGCTCATCGGCGTGGCCGGTGCCGCGATCGCCGACGAGGTGGCCGGCGACGAGGTCGATGTCAACGTCGAGATCGCGGAGCTTCCTCCGGTGGGCGCGCTCACCATGACGGTGGCCGCGGACTCGACCACGCTGACCGAGGTCGAGTCGGGTGATGCGGAGATCCGCCAGTTCAACGGCGCCCTGCCGACCGTCACGGTCACCGACGACCGCGAGGAGGTGCCCGAGGGCGTCTTCTGGTACGTCACCGGCCAGTCCTCCGACTTCGTGGGCCCCGCGACCCTTCCCGCCGGTCACCTCGGCTGGACGCCGAACCTGCTGACCGAGGAGGGCGACGGCGAGGTCGCCGAGGGCCCCCAGGTCGACACCGTGCTCGACGAGGGTCCGAACAACGTCGGCCTCGAGGGCGAGGAGCTCCTCGCCCTGAGCCTCGACTCGCAGTCGGCGAGCACCGTCGGGGAGTGGACCGCGAACGCGGACCTGTTCCTCAAGACCCCGGTCGACGTGGCGCCCGGTGCGTACTCGGCGACGCTCACGCTGACCCTCTGGGAGGACGCGCAGTAACGCGCGGCTCTTCCACCTGCTTCATCGGCCGGGGCCGTTCACGCGGCCCCGGCCTCCTTCTCTGAAAGACGCACCGTGCCCCTTCTCCGTTCCAGTGCCACAGGCCCCCGGACTGAGACGGCGTTGATCGCGCTCGCCGCAGCGCTCGCGCTGTTCGCGGCGCCCGTGCTGCCCGCAACGGCAGCCGAGGATGCTCCGCCCGCGGTGCGCTGGTCGGTGTCACCCGCCGACGAGAGCGGCCCGGACGGCCGCACGGCTGCGGAGCACACCCTCGATCCCGGCGAGGCGGTCGACGACCGCTTCGCGGTGCGCAATGTCAGCGAGGAGTCGGTGACCTTCAGCCTGACGGCGGCCGACGGCTTCTACACCCGCACCGGTCGCTTCGACATCCTCCCCTCCGACCAGGAGTCGGTGGACTCGGGCACCTGGATCGACCTTCCCGAGTCCGTCACGGTTCCGGCGGGGGAGACCGTGGTGGTCCCCTACACGATCACGGTGCCCGATCGTGCCGAGCCCGGCGACCACGCGGCCGGGATCACGGCATCGATCCTCTCGGTGCAGTCCTCCGACGACGGCACGAACGTCGGCGTCGAGAGCCGGGTCGGCTTCCGAGTGCTCACACGGGTGACGGGCGAGATCGCCCCGGCGGTGTCGCTGGGCGACCTCACCGGCGACTACACCACCTCGTGGAACCCGTTCCGCCCCGGTGAGGCGACCGTCTCCTTCGAAGTGACGAATGACGGCAACACCAGGGTGATGGCCGAGGGATCGGTCGAAGCCGGCGGACAGAGCACCGTCTTCCCTGCCGAGGACGGCATCCAGCAGGAGCTGCTCCCGGGAGACAGCCGCGTCCTCACCGTCGAGGTGAACAGCGTGTGGCCGCTCTTCGCGGTGCCGGCCACGGTGACGCTCGACGCCACCTCCGTTCCCATGGACGGCACCGAGACGGCTCTCGAGCCGGTGAGCGCCGAGATCGTGGTCTGGGCTGTGCCCTGGCCCCAGCTCGCCATCCTGCTCGGACTGCTGCTGCTGGTCGGCGCCATCGTATGGGGCCGCATCCGGTCGCGCCGGCGCATCGAGGCGCTCATCGAGAGCGCCCGTGAAGAGGGGCGTCGCGCCGCGACCGCTCCCGTGGAGGTGTCATGACACGCTCATTGCGCAGGACGGCGGCCCTGCTGGCCGCGTCCCCCCTGCTGCTTCCGATACTCGTCCCCTCCGCCGCCTGGGCCGAGGAGGACCTCACTTCTGAGGGCGTGCGCATCACCGTCGTCATCGAGCCGCTCGAGAGCGGCGGAGGCGGGCTCTCCCCGACCGGTCTCGAACCATCCGCAGGCGTCGTCGGGATCGCGGTCGTCCTCGTCGCGACCGGCCTGACCCTCCTGCTGGCCCGCCGCCGCGCCCGGCTCAGCACACGTCACAACCCCTGATCCCTTCTACGGAACGAGGACTCGAAGATGAGAACCCACCCGGTGCTGCGAAGCACCACCCGCCGCGGCATCGCCGCATCCGTCGTGGGCGCCCTCGCGCTCTCGGCGCTCGGACTGTCGGTGTCCGCGCCGGCGCACGCGGCCGATATGCCCGCGCCGACCGCGCACTACGACATGTCCCACGCCGGCGCGACCCTGCTCGACGTGTCGGGCAACGGCAGGAACGCGGCGCTCACCGGACTCACGGACGCCTCGTTCGTGCAGGTCGGCGGTGGTGACGTTCTGCGCTTCCGCAAGGACGGCTACGCCGCCCTGCCGCAGGGCCTGGTCACCGGGGCCGACAACGCCTTCACGGTCGAGTACACCGTCACCACGCAGACGGCGCAGAACCAGTTCGGCTGGGTGATCGGCAACGGCGTCGGCAACTGGAACACGACCCAGCTCGGCAACCACGTGTTCGTCAACCCGATGTCGTCGGAGGGCGGATACACCCGGCAGGTGCTGACCGGGATCCGGGTGAAGACCGGCACCTCCAACGGTGAGACGCGGATGCCCGCGGGCGGCGGCCTCAACCCGGGCTTCACGACGCTGACCCTCGTCGGCAGCGGCAATACCCTCACGATGTACCGCGACGGCGTGCAGATCTCGACCGTCACCCACGCGAACTCGATGAGCTCGATCGTTCCCACCAGCGGCACGCTGGGCTACCTCGGACGCTCGCTCTACGCACCCGACCCCCTGCTGCAGGCCGACGTGGCCGACGTGAAGTTCTGGGACGTCTCGCTGACGGCGGAGCAGGTGTCGAGCAGCATGCCGACCGCAGCGGAGAAGGCCGCCGCCACTGACGACCTCATCCGCATCGACCTGCTTCCGACCGTGCTGGGTGCGAACCCCTCGCTCGACCGGGTGTCGTCGAACCTCACCCTTCCTGCCTCGATCTACGGCAGCCCGCTGACCTGGGCGAGCTCGAACGCCGACGTCGTCTCGACGACGGGTGTCGTCTCGCGCACGATCACCGAGGACACGCCCGTCACGGTCACCGCCACGACCTCCCGCGGCACCACCATCACCTTCGACGTGATCGTGCTCGCGCCCAGCGTGTCGGCCGACCTCGACGCGATCGTGCTGGCCGAGCGCACCACCGAGCACCTTCCGCTCGCGACCGAGGGCCGGGTCAACGGCGCGGAGATCACCTGGACCTCGTCCGACACCGACCTCGTGACGCCGACCGACCTCGACTACGTCGCGCCCGCCGTCGGGGCGGCCGATCCCTTCGAGGGCGGCGGTCTCGTGAGCCGCCCGGCCTACGGTGAGGGGGACCGGGAGGTCACGCTCACCGCTACGGCAACCCTCAACGGTCAGACGGCCGAGCGGAGCTTCACGGTCACGGTCGCCGAGGAGGGTCGCTGGGCTCCCGACGCCGGCTACGCCGCGGCGTACTTCAAGTCCGACTCCGACGAGAAGATCTATCAGGCCGCGACGACGGGCAACGACTTCTTCACCTTCCAGCCGGTCAACGGCGGCGCGCCGGTGATCACGTCGACCACCGACACCCGCGGATTGCGCGACCCGTACATCCTGCGCTCGCAGAGCGGCGACAAGTACTACATGATCGCCACCGACCTCTGCATCGGCTGCGGCACGGGATGGGGCCCCGCCCAGTCGCAGGGCAGCCTGAAGATCGAGGTGTGGGAGTCGACCGACCTCGTGGATTGGAAGCGCACGAACGGCGTCAACGAGGGCATCGTCGTCAATCAGCCCGAGGCGGGGATGACCTGGGCGCCCGAAGCGTACTGGGACGACGAGCTCCAGTCCTACGTCGTCTTCTTCTCGTCGCGTCTGTACTCCGACGCGTCGCACACGAACAGCGACAACCTGTATGCGCGGGTGTTCTACGTGCTGACGCGCGACTTCCAGACCTTCACCTACCCGCCCGCGAGCTGGCAGGACACCGGGTTCGCACGGATCGACTCGACCGTGACGAAGATCGGCGACTACTACTACCGGTTCAGCAAGAACGAGGAGAGCGGCGGCGCTGACGGCCTCGAAGCGGGCAAGGACATCTTCCTCGAGCGCTCGCAGGTGCTGACCGCGCCGACGACGCGCTCGGACTGGAACGCCGACCCCGCGACGACGTGGCAGCTGCTCGACACGCAGATGACGCGGCTCGAGACGGGGCAGGCAGGTGAGGGGCCGCAGGTCGTCGAGTTGAACGACGGCGACCCGAACAACACCGCAGAGGGCGACGGCTACGTCTTCCTCGTCGACAACTACGGGGCGGGCGGCTACCGAGCCTTCCTGACCGACGAGGACGCCATCGCGTCGAGCAACCAGGCGGACCGGCTCTCGAAGCGCTCCGACTGGAATGTGCGCCCGGTCGGCGGGCTGCCCGCCAGCCCGCGTCACGGATCCTTCGTCAGCGTGACGCAGGGTGTGCTGGATGCGATGCACGACTGGACGGAGGTCGCGGCCGTGGACTCGACCACCGAGCTCTCGGTCGAGGGACTGACGGCGACCGCCACGGTCTCGGCAGCTGACGAGGGAGAGGTCGCGGGCACCGTGACCTTCTCGGGCGGCGACTGGACCGAATCCGTGAAGCTCGTCGACGGCGCGGCGAGCGTCGAGGTGCCGGCCGGCGTGGGCTCGGTGCAGGCATCGTACGACGGGTACACCGACGGTCTCGTGAACCCCTCCACGTCGGCATCTGTCGCGGTCGGCCTCGACCTGGTCGGCACGGCCGCCACCCGCTGTGTCGCAGGCAAGATCGCGCAGGTCATCACGATCGCCAACCGCGACGACGTCGCGGCCACGGTCACCGTGGTGGGAGCGGCGGGCACCAAGACGGTCTCGGTTCCGGCCGGCAAGTCCGTCTCAGTGAGCTTCAGCACCCGCACGGCGACGACCGCCGAGGCGGAGGTGACGCTCACCGGGTCTGCCGCCGACGGCCGCAGCCACAGCTCGACGGTGACGGTGCCTGCCGGCAGCTGCCGGTAGCGCCGAACCCGAAGGCCCGCCCCCGATGATCCGCGGGGGCGGGCCTTCGGCGTGCCGGTGATGCGAGCTAGTCGAACGCCTCGATCATCGGTCGGAACTTCATCCGGGTCTCGGCGAGCTCGGCGTCGGGCACCGACTCGGCGACGATCCCTGCCCCCGCGTACGCCGTGACGGATGCACCGCGCACCTGTGCGCAGCGCAGCGCGATGGCCCATTCCCCGTCGCCGTCCGCTCCGATCCAGCCGACCGGGCCCGCGTAGCGTCCACGGTCGAACGGCTCGAGCCGTGCGAGCAGCGCGACCGCGGCGTCCGTCGGAGAGCCCGCGACAGCGGCCGTCGGATGCAGCGCCGCGGCCAGGTCGAGCGACGACGATCCGTCGGCGAGCAGCCCCTCTACGTCGCTTGCGAGGTGCCAGAGGTTCGGCAGCTTGAGCGTGAACGGCAGCTCCGTCGTGGCGAGGTGCCGGGTGTGGCTCCGGAGCGCCGCCAGCACGCTGCGCAGAGCGTAGGAGTGCTCGTCGAGGTCCTTGTCGCTCGTCGCGAGGGTGCCGGCGGCGTCCTGATCGGCGGCGGGGTCTGCACCACGGGCGGCGCTGCCGGCCAGCACGCGGGCGCTCACCTCGCCGTCGGCAACCCGCACGAGTGTCTCGGGTGTCGAGCCGATGAGCCCGTCGACGGCGTAGGTCACGCAGTCGGGGTAGCCGAGCGCGAGCGCCTCGATGACCCCCCGGATGTCCGACCCCTCGGGCAGGGTGCCGGTGAGGTCGCGCGCGAGCACGACCTTGTCGAGCTCCCCGGCGCGGATGCGCTCGACCGCCGTCGCGACGGCGGCGAGGTACCCCTCGCGCGACTGCGCTCCCGGCTGCAGGGTGAGCATCGGCTTCTCGCCGAGCGGCTCCGGTGCGGGAGCCGAGGCGTCGTCCACCGTCGTGATCCACGAGACGCCGTCGCGGCGACCGAAGACCACGCGCGGCACCACGAGCACGCTGTCGTCCGCCGAATCGTCCGCGAAGGCGAAGCTGCCGAGCGCGATGAGCCCTGAGCCGCGCACCCGCACGGCGTCGTCGACCGTGGCGGACTCGGCGACGCGCCGCCAGGCGGCCGCGGCATCCGTCATGCGGCTCGCTCCGCGGAAGGTGAGCCGGAGCGCTTCGCCCACCCCCGCGACGCCCTGCCCACGCCGCATGAAGAAGAGCGGATGGCGCGCGTCCAGGTGGGGGAAGAGCGGCGCGAGCTCGGGCACCTCCACCGACCGGACCCTCAGCGCGGGCACGGGGTCGGTCACGGCTTCCAGCGTAGTCTCCGTGCTCGGGGCGGGCCCGATGCCGCGTGGGGCTTTCTCAGTAGGATTGCAAGGTGAGCCGCGCCGACATGGACAAGCAACCGGATGAGGTCGCTGGCATGTTCGACGGTGTCGCTGGCGGTTACGACCGCACCAACACCATCCTCGCGGTCGGCAACGACTACCTCTGGCGCATCGCCACGGCCCGAGCCGTCGACCCGCAGCCGGGCGAGCGCATCCTCGACGTCGCCGCCGGCACCGGCACCAGCTCGGCGACCTTCGCGAAGAACGGCGCCTCGGTCGTCGCGCTCGACTTCTCGCCCGGCATGGTCGAGGAAGGGCGCAAGCGGCATCCCGGCATCGAGTTCGTCGTCGGCGACGCGCAGCAGCTGCCGTTCGACGACGAGGTGTTCGACGCGGTCACGATCAGCTTCGGCCTGCGCAACGTGAACGACCCGAAGCTCGCGCTCGCCGAGATGTACCGGGTGCTGAAGCCCGGCGGCCGGCTCGTGATCTGCGAGTTCTCGAAGCCTCCGGTCGCGCTGCTGCGTGCAGGCCACCGCGCCTACCTGAAGCTCGTGCTGCCGGTCGTCGCCGGGCTCTCCAGCAGCAACCCCGACGCGTACTCCTACCTCGCCGAGTCGATCGAGGAGTGGCCCGACCAGGGTGTGCTCAGCCAGTGGATCCGGGGCGTCGGCTTCACCCGCGTCGCCTACCGCAACCTCACCGCCGGCGTCGTCGCCCTGCACCGTGGACGGAAGCCGGCTGACGCCGTCGTGCTCGCCTCCCACGCCAAGCGCAAGCGGGCCGCGAGGCCCAAGGCCGGCGACAGCGGGGCGTCGACTCCACCGACGGCTCCGAACACCTCAGGGACGGCGACCGACGCCGGCGACCTCTGATCGACGAAACGGCGAACCCGTGAACCACAGCATGCCGCTAGCGCGCAGGAACCCGCTGACGAGGTCCCTCGGACTCGGCGAGAAGCTCTTCGCCTCGAGCGATGAGCGGCGCTTCGCCGAGGCGATCGAGAGCGGGCTGGAGACCGTCGAGGCGGGACTCCTCCGTGAGATGTCCTTCGCCGACAACCTCGCGGACGTGACGAGCCGCTACCTCTTCGAAGCCGGCGGCAAGCGGGTGCGGCCGGTGCTCACGCTGTTGACCGCTCAGCTCGGCGACGGCAACAACGACGACGTGATCATCGCCGCGGAGGCAGTCGAGCTCACCCACCTCGCCTCGCTGTACCACGACGACGTCATGGACGAGGCGCAGATGCGCCGAGGGGTGCCGAGCGCGCAGGCGGTCTGGGGCAACTCCGTCGCGATCCTCACCGGCGACCTGCTGTTCGCCAGGGCCAGCCGGCTCGTGGCGGGGCTGGGGGAGCGCGCGGTCAAGCTGCAGGCCCTCACCTTCGAGCGGCTCTGCCTCGGGCAGCTGCACGAGACGATCGGTCCGAGCGACGACGAGGACCCGATCGCGCACTACATCCAGGTGCTGGCCGACAAGACCGGCTCGCTGATCGCCGCCGCGGCGCAGGTCGGCGTCATCTTCTCCAACGCCGCCGACGAGTACCGTCAGCCGGTCGAGGAGTTCGGCGAGCGCATCGGGGTCGCCTTCCAGCTGATCGACGACGTCATCGACCTCTCCTCGCAGGCGGAGCAGACGGGCAAGAGCCAGGGCACCGACCTGCGCAGCGGCGTCGCGACCCTTCCCCTCCTCTACCTGCGCGAGCTCGCCAGAACCGATCACGACGCGGCCGAGCTGCTCGGCAGGATCGATTCCGAGGTCAACAAGGCCTATTACGGCGAAGGCGACGAAGCCGCGCTGCGCACCGCGATCGACGAACTCAGGGCTCACCAAGTCACGGAGCGTACCCTCTCCGAGGCGCACCGTTGGGCCCGCGAGGCCGTCGAGGCTCTCGCGCCGCTGCCCGAGGGCCCGGTGAAGAAGGCGCTCTCGAAGTTCGCCGACTCCATCGTCGAGCGCTCCAGCTGACTTTCCGCGCCCTGACGGCGCAACCGCAGAACAGAACGGAATCCATGACGAAGCTCAGGCTCGCCATCGTGGGCGCCGGTCCCGCCGGGATCTACGCCGCCGACATCCTCCTCAAGACCGAGCGCGCGTTCGACGTGTCGATCGACCTCTTCGAGCAGCTGCCCGCCCCGTACGGTCTCGTGCGCTACGGCGTCGCGCCCGACCATCCGCGCATCAAGGGCATCATCACCGCCCTGCGCGAAGTGCTCGACCGAGGCGACATCCGCATCTTCGGCAACGTGTACTACGGGCGCGACATCACGCTCGACGACCTCAAGCAGCACTACAACGCCGTCATCTTCGCGACCGGTGCCGTCAAGGACGCCGACCTCGACATCCCCGGCATCGATCTGCCCGGCAGCTACGGCGCCGCCGAGTTCGTCAGCTGGTACGACGGCCACCCCGACTTCCCCCGCACCTGGCCGCTCGAGGCGCAGCAGGTCGCCGTCATCGGCAACGGCAACGTCGCGCTCGACGTCGCCCGCATCCTCGCGAAGCACGCCGACGACCTGCTGCCGACCGAGATCCCCACGAACGTCTACGAGGGTCTCAAGACGTCGCCCGTCACAGACGTGCACGTCTTCGGCCGCCGCGGACCCATGCAGGTGAAGTTCACCCCGCTCGAGCTGCGGGAGCTCGGCGAGCTGCGCGACGTCGACATGATCGTCTACGACGAGGACTTCGACTACGACGAGGCGTCGAAGACCGCGATTCAGACCAACAAGCAGATCATGGTCATCGACCGGGTGCTCACCCAGTGGCGTCAGCGCGAGGTGGGGCAGGCGTCGCGTCGCCTGCACCTGCACTTCTACGCGAAGCCGCTCGAGATCGTCGGAGACGGCAGGGTCGAGGCGATTCGCTACGAGCGCACCCGGCCCGACGGCGCCGGCGGGGTCGAGGGCACGGGCGAGATCCGCGAGGTGCCGGTGCAGGCCGTCTACCGCGCGGTCGGATACTTCGGTTCACCGCTCGACGGCATCCCGTTCGACAGCAGGCACGGCGTCATCCCGAACCACGAGGGCCAGGTGCTCGACGACGACAACCGTCAGGTGCCCGGCGTCTACGCCACCGGATGGATCAAGCGCGGTCCGGTCGGCCTCATCGGCCACACCAAGTCGGATGCGATGGAGACGATCCGCCACCTGGTCAACGACCAGGGCAACTGGTGGACCCCCGCGCACCCCGAGGAGGAGGCGATCGTCGCGCTGCTGAACGAGCGCGGCATCGAGTACACCGACCTCGAGGGCTGGCACAACCTCGACGAGCACGAGCAGTCGCTCGGCGCTCCCGAGGGCCGCAACCGCATCAAGGTCGTGCCGCGTGAGGACATGGTCGCGATCTCGAACAAGCGGTTCGTGCGCAGCTAGTCGGGCAGGGCCGCGAGCCGAGCACTTGATCTGAGCGTTCTTCTCGTCCAGCATCGAGCCATGACTCGCCGCCGCGCCGCAGCGTTCTCCGGCCTCGCTCCGTTCCTCGCTGCAGCCCTGGCGCTGTCGGCGTGCGCGGGCACGACCGTGGAGGCCGAGCCGGATGCGACGCCGACGCCGACCACGACGCCCGCTCTGGTGAGCATCCCGATGCCCGACTTCCCGCCGTTCCCCGCGAACAGCCCGCCGTTCAACGAGGAGGAGTTCGAGCAGGAAAGACTGGCGCAGGACGAACGACTCTGGGAGGGCGTGCTCGCGAGCTACCCGGATGCGGTACGGCCTGAGATCGCCTTCGCGGGTTACGTGACGGACGAGAACCGGATGGATCTCCACCGCGCCTGCTATGAAGCCGCCGGTCTGCAGGTCGACGAGGCGCGGGCGGCGTCGGACCCCGACGGCCCCGTCGTGGGGGTCGGGTACTCCGCCGACACCGCCGAGGAAGCGATCGCCGGTTATGCCTGCCATGCGGCCCATCCGGAGAAGCCGGTCCGCGGTCTCAACCCTGAGCAGGTCGGCTGGGTCTACGACTATCAGACCACCTACTACAGCCCGTGCCTCGAAGCGAACGGCATCGTGGTGCTCCCGCCGCCCGAGCGCGACGCTTATGTCTCGTCCTGGCCGCAGCCCACCTGGGCGCCCATTCCCTTCGACGACGTGCGATTCTCGGCGCCCGAAGCGGAGGAGGCCCTGAACGAGGCGTGCCGGCCCTTCCACGAGCACATCGAGTCGGAACGGGCGGGCTGATCGCGCGGACGCGCGAGTCGAGTAGTCTTCACTCCGTCGGCAGGCGAGGGGGAGACGTGCGCCACGGAACACAGCCACGCGCCTGCGCGGCGGCTCTCGCGGTGGCGGTTGCGGCCCTCGGGCTCACCGGCTGCGGTCAGAGCAAGGAGCAGTGGGCGGCGTTCGTCGACACCATCGCCTCGGTGCCCGGTGTCCAGGTGCTCTACCAAGGCGTCTCGACCCCGCTCCCGTTCACCGTGCAGGGCACGCTCGAGGTCTCGATGCCCGCGGAGGGCGACGTGTGGGCCGAGGTGGTGAAGGTGGCCTGCGAGACAGACGCCGGTGCCTCGGTGCACTGGGAAGTCACCGTGGTCGAGGGCCGGGGATCCGTTCGAACCTCTGTGAACGACGCGTGCCCGGAGGTCGCGGCCGATCTGTCGGTGCTCGCCGCGTCGACGGCCCCCGCTGCTCCCGACTGCGCTCTCGGCTACGACGAGGGAGATGATGAGGTCGAGCTGACGCTCAGCGACAACTGCGGCGAGGCCTGGGTGGAACTGCTCCCGGCGCTCGCGCCGCACCTCGCTCCCGTCGCGGTGGCGACCCTGAGCAGCTCGGGGCTGAGCGCGAGCGTCGCCATCGGTGAGCTGCCCGCGATGGTCCGCATGCTGTCGGCGCTGCGGAGCTTCGACGTCACCCGCGTCGAGCAGGGCGACGTGCTGCTCATCGAGACCGAGCGGATCGAGGATGAGGCGTCGCTGCGCGACCTTGTCACCGAGCTCGCCCCGACCGAGCTGGCAGCGCTCGACGTCGTCGTCGACGCTCCCGGCGGCCCGGCGATCGACTCCCGTAGCGACCCCGCGGCGACCGTGCTGGCGGAGACGCTGATCGCCGAGTTCCCGACCGTGACCGACGTGGAAGTGCGCGGCGACGCCGTCTGGCTCGTCGCGCCCGATCCTGAGACGGTCGAGTCGGTCATCAACGGCGGTCCGGCTCTCGACCCCGGTGACGTGCCGGTGCGGATCACGATGGTCTGGTCGGAGGGTCACCCGGCCTTCGCGAGCGACGTGAGCGGTTTCGTACTGACCGAGGACTCGCCGTATCCGCTGTTCTGGCAGCAGTACGAGCGGCTCGCGCAGCTCGACGACGTGCGCGGTGTCGAGTTCGGGGGCTCCTACCTCGACGTCGCCATCGAGGACATCCTCGACCAGGAGTCGGCCGGATTCCTCGAGGTGCGCGAGCTTGTCGAGGAGTTCGACGAGACCGAGCAGTACGACTGGTACTCGATCGGCAAGTACTACGTCGAGCGGGAGTGACCAGCGCTACTGCACCGACGCGGTGATGCGCGCGATGTTGTCGAGCACCTTCGACCGCCTCGGCCGGCCCAGCCACTCGTCGAGGGTGAGCTCGCGGCTCTTCGAACGGTAGTCGGCCTCCAGGCGGCGCAGCGCCTGCACGAACTCGCGTCCGCGCACCATGATCGAGATCTCGAGGTTGAGGCTGAACGAGCGCATGTCGATGTTGCTCGACCCGATGACCGCGACGTCGTCGTCGATCGTGAAGTGCTTCGCGTGCAGGATCGTCGGCTCGGGGTAGAGCCAGATGCGCACCCCGGCGCGCAGCAGCTCCTCGTAGTACGACCGCTGCGCGTGGAAGACGACCGGCTGATCCCCGGTCTCTCCGACGAACAGCTGCACGTCGATTCCGCTTTGCGCCGCCGTGGTGATCGCGTAGCGCATGGAGTCGTCGGGCACGAAGTAGGGGCTCGTCAGGATGATCCGCTCCTGTGCCGCGTAGACCAGTGAGTTGAACAGGCGCAGGTTGTTCTCGCCCTCGAATCCCGGGCCGCTCGGCACCACCTGGGCGTCGAGCGTCGCGCGGCCCTCGAGCTCGGGAGCGCGCTCGGTCTCACGCAGCAGCAGCTCGTCGGTCTCGCTGTACCAGTCGGTGACGAAGAGCGCGTTGATGCCGGCGACGATGGGGCCCTCGAACCGGGCCATCACGTCTTTCCAGTGCAGGCCGAGCTTGCGGTTGCGCCTGCGGTTGTAGCTCGAGTCGATGAGGTTCTGACTGCCGGTGAAGGCGACGTTGCCGTCGATGACGAGCAGCTTGCGGTGGTTGCGCAGGTCGGGGCGCTGGAACTGCCCGCGCCAGGGGCGGATGGGCAGCATCAGCTGCCAGCGCACCCCCGCCTTCTTGAGCCGGCGGATGGTGCGCAGATAGCCGGGGACGCGCACCGAGGCGATGTGGTCGAGCAGCACCCGCACGGTGACTCCTCGGCGCACGGCGGCCTCCAGCGCATCGAAGAACGGCCCGGTCGTGCGGTCGAGCGAGAGGATGTAGAACTCGGCGTGCACGTATCGTTCGGCGGTGCCCACTGCATCCGTCATCGCGCGGAGCGACTCCTCGTAGTCGGGGAACAGCTCGGCACGGTTGCCGCCGACCATCGGCATCGAGCCGAGCTTGCGGTTGAGCTCGACGATCGGCTCCAGCCAGGCCGGCCACGCGTGCTCACGGCTCACCCGGTCGACACCCTCGGTCGTCTCGAGGATGTAGCTGTTGATCTCCTGCTGCTTGCGCCGTCTCTTGCGGGGCAGCTTGGTGCTGCCGAAGAGCAGGAACACCGGGAAGCCGACGAGCGGGAAGACGAAGATCGCGATGAGCCAGGCCGTCGCGGTCTGCGGACGACGGTTGATCGGCACGACGATGAGCGCGATGACGCGGATCGTGATGTCGATCACGAGCAGCGTGGCGGGGATCGCGACGCTCAGCAGGGCCTGGTCCATTGTCGTCCGCAGTCTAGGGGCGCAGGTCGTCACATCCGCGCTCGCCATCCGGTCATAGCTGGTGAGAGACCAAGGAGGCCTTCAATGCGCAGGATCCTCATCGTCGGCGGCGGATACGCCGGCTTCTACACCGCATGGCACCTCGAGAAGAGGCTGCGGCGGAACGAGGCGGAGGTGACGCTCGTCGACCCTCGCCCGTACATGACCTACCAGCCGTTCCTTCCGGAGGTCACGGCCGGCTCCGTCGAGGCACGCCACGTGGCGGTCGCGCACCGCTCGCACCTCGAGCGCACCTCACTCGTCGCTGGCAGCATCGTGCGCATCGACCACGCGCGCCGCACGGCCGTGGTGCGGCCCCTGGAGGGACCCGACCGCGAACTGGAGTACGACACGATCGTGGTCACCGCCGGGGCGGTCACCCGCACCTTCCCGATCCCGGGCGTCGCCGAGACCGCGATCGGACTCAAGCATGTGGAGGAGGCGGTCGCGATCCGCGATCGGCTGCTCACGGCGTTCGAGCGTGCCGCGACCCTCCCGCCCGGCCCGGAGCGGTCGAAGCTGCTCACGGTCACCGTGGTCGGCGGCGGGTTCTCGGGCGTCGAGGCGTTCGGCGAGCTGCTCTCGCTGGCGACCGCGCTCCTGAAGCGCTACCCCGAGCTGCGGTTCCCCGAGCTCTCCTTCCATCTCGTGGAAGCGCGCTCGCGCATCCTGCCCGAGGTGACGGATCGCCCTGGAGCCTGGGTCGTGCGGCACCTCCAGAAGCGCGGCGCCCAGGTGCACCTCGAGACCCAGCTCGTGTCGGCGGCCGACGGCCACGTGGTGCTCAGCGACGGAACGGAGTACGACACCGAGCTGCTGATCTGGACCGCCGGAAACGGCGCGAATCCGGTCGTGGCGAAGCACACCGACCTGCCGCTCGATGCGCGCGGCCTCGTGAGGGTGCTGCCCGACCTCAGGGTCGGCACGGATGGGAAGGTCGTTCCCGACGCCTGGGCGGCGGGAGACGACGCCGCCGTCCCCGATCTCGCCTCGCCGGTGCCGGGAGCGCTCACCGTGCCCAACGCGCAGCACGCCGTGCGGCAGGGCAAGCGGCTGGCCGCGAACCTCGTCGCGGATCTGCGAGGGCAGCGTCCGCGGCCGTACCGGCACACGAGTCTCGGCGTCGTCGCGACGCTCGGGCTGGGGCACGGCATCTTCCAGTGGCGAGGCATCGTGATCAAGGGCTTCCCGGCCTGGGTGATGCATCGCGGCTATCACGTGCTCGCGGTCCCGACCTGGGAGCGGAAGGTGCGAGTGCTGCTCCTGTGGATCAGCGCGGTGCTCTTCGGACGCGACATCGTCTCCCTGCAGGCCGTCCAGCACCCGCGAGCCGCCTTCACCGGACACGGCGAGCCGCCGCGGCCGCGCGAGGACTCCCCATCCGCCCTCGCCCTCGCCGGAGCCGGCGATGCGCGCTGACCGCCTGACCTGCGCACTCGCCGCGCGGCTGGCGCGGCTCGGTCTCGTTCCCGCGGTGCAGCGACCGCAGCCCCTGCACTGGACGCGCATGCTGAGCGCGGTGAGCGTCGCCTCCGCCGTGGTGCTGCTCGTCACCGGGCTGCTGCTCATGATCTGGTACACCCCGTCGAGCGACCGGGTGGTCTACGACGGCCCGTACCTGCCGCTCGTGGGCTCGGAGGTGTCTGCGGCGTACGCGTCGACGATGCACATCACCTTCGGCGTCGGCGGGGGTCTGCTGCTGCGGCAGGCGCACCACTGGGCTGCGTTGCTGCTGCCGGCGGCTCTCATCCTGCAGCTCCTGGCCACGTTCTTCACCGGCGGGTTCCGTCGTCCGCGACGCGCGTCGTGGGTGCTGCTCGTGCTGCTGTTCATCGTCGTGCTCGCCGGCGGCTGGAGCGGCTACGCCCTGCCCGACGACGGGCTCTCGAGCACCGGCCTGCGCATCGTGCAGGGCATCGTGCTCGGCATCCCGGTCGTCGGCACCTGGGCCTCGACGCTGCTGTTCGGCGGGCAGTTCCCGAGCATCGTGCTCGAGAACCTCTACCTGCTGCACTGGCTCGTGATCCCGTTGGGCACCGCGCTGCTGGTCGCGCTGCGCATGCGGAGCACCTCGCGCACTGCTCCCGCCCGCCTCCCCTCGATGCGGTTGGTGGCGCCGCGGGTCTTCGTGCGGCGGTGGCTCGCGCTCGGCGGCGTCGTCACCGCGCTGCTGATGCTGCTCGGCTCCGCGGTGACGATCAGCCCGATCTGGCTGCACGGCTCGGCCGACACCGGAAGCGCCTCCGCGGGGAGCCAGCCCGACTGGTACACGGGCTTCCTCGACGGAGCACTGCGACTGGTGCCACCGGGATGGGAGTTCGAGCTTCTGGGCTACACGGTGACCGTCGCGGTGCTCGCGCCGCTCGCGATCGTGGGTCTCTTCTTCGCGGCGCTGGTGGCGTATCCGTTTCTCGAGGAGTGGGTGACGCGCGGTGCGACCGACCCCGACCTCCTCGACCGACCCAGGCACGTGCCGACGCGCACGGCGGTCGGTGTCGCGGGTGTCGTGTTCTACGGGGTGCTGTGGGCGGCCGGCAGCGCCGACCTCCTGGCGACCCATCTGCGGCTGGGCTTGGAGGTGGTCGTGACGAGCCTGCAGGTGCTCCTGATCGCGGGTCCCGTGATCGGCTTTCTCATCACGCGCCGGGTGTGCGTCGAGCTGCGGCAGAAGGATGGCGAGCTGCTCGCCCACGGCGTGGAGACCGGACGCATCGTGCGCCTACCGCACGGCGAGTACGTCGAGGTGCACCGCCCGCTCTCGACCGAGGAGCGCGAGCTGGTCGCGCTGCCCGCCGCGGCCGTGCCGATCGAGGCGAGGGTGGACGACCGCGGGAGGCGGCCGCTCGCGCTGCGCACCAGGGCCGCGCTCTCCCGGTGGTTCCTCGCCCCCGGCCTACGGCATCCGTCGCGGAGGGAGCTCAGCGGAAGTTGATGAACTGCAGGGCGACGTCGAGGTCCTTGCCCTTGAGGAGCGCGATCGTCGCCTGCAGGTCGTCGCGGTTCTTCGACGACACGCGGAGCTCGTCGCCCTGGATCTGCGCCTTGACGGTCTTGGGCGCCTCGTCGCGGATGATCTTCGAGATCTTCTTGGCGTCCTCGCTCGCGATGCCGTTCTTGAGGCCGGCCTCGATGCGGTACTCCTTGCCGCTCGCGAAGGGCTCGCCTGCGTCGAGGGCGCGCAGCGAGATGCCGCGCTTGATGAGCTTCTGCTCGAAGACCTCGAGCACCGCCTTCACCCGCTCCTCGGCGCTGGCCTTCATGAGCACCTTCTCGCCGCTCCACTCGATGGAGGCGCCGACGCCCTTGAAGTCGTAGCGCTGCGAGATCTCCTTCGCGGCCTGATTCAAGGCGTTGTCCGCCTCCATCTTGTCGACCTTGCTCACGATGTCGAATGAAGAATCGGCCATACGGGAATCTTAAGGGGGTGCGGGGCAGGATGAACGGATGCTCCCCCGACGGATCCTCCTCTGCGCGCTCGCCGCATCCGCGATGCTGCTGAGCGGATGCTCGACCGCGCCGGCGACGCCCGGCGAGTTCCTGCCGCAGTCCCCGCCCGCAGCGCCGCCGATCGAGCCGGGAGAGGGGGGTTCGTTCGCGACGCTCGCGAGCGACGCCTGGCTCGACGCCACGAGCGAGGCCACCGGGATCCCGCGTCGGGCGCTCGTCGCCTACGCGAGCACCGCCACGGCGCACGCGTCGATCAAGCCGGAGTGCAACCTGCAGTGGACGACCCTCGCGGCGATCGGCTTCGTCGAGTCGCACCACGGCGAGATCTTCGGCGGCAGCGTGCAGGAGGACGGCACGGTCGCGCCGGCGGTTCTCGGACCCCAGCTGAACGGCGAGGAGTTCGACGAGATCCTCGACAGCGACGACGGGCTGCTCGACGGTGACACCGAGTACGACCGCGCGGTCGGGCCGATGCAGCTGCTGCCGCAGACCTGGGGCGACTGGCACGGCGATCCGAATCAGGACGGCGTGGAGGACCCCCACAACATCGACGACGCGGTGACGGCGGCGGCCGGATACCTCTGCAAGTCGGGCGGCGACCTGTCGACGTCCGAAGGCTGGCGCGCGGCGATCACGGCCTACAACTCGGCCCCCTCGTACATCGTGCAGGTCCTCGCGACGGCCGTCGCCTACGGCGAGGACGCTTCCGCCTCCTAGGGGATGGCGTTGGATAGTGGATAGCGCTACTATCCGAGTATGTCCACCGCATCCGCTCTGCGTTCCGCCTTCTCGTGGCATCGACCCCTGATGCTCGTCGCCGCCGCCATGGTGGTGCTCACCGTGGTCGGGCTCGCCGGTTACGTCGTCGACGAGCGTCAGATGCTCGGCGTGCCGCTGTGGGAGAAGCCGGTCAAGTTCGCCGTCTCGACCCTGCTCTACGCCGTCACCTACTCCTGGCTCGTCTCACGCCTCCGCGGCCGACTGCGCCGGGTGGGCTGGTGGGCGGGGACCGTCGCGGCGGGCGGCCTCGCGATCGAGCTCGTCATCATCACCGGGCTGCAGGCCGTCGGGGTCACCAGCCACTTCAACGTCGCCACCCCGTTCAACGTGGCCATGTGGTCGATCATGGCGACGTCGATCGCGGTCGTCTGGGTCGCATCCCTGCTCATCGCCCTCGCGCTGCTGCGCACCCCGCTCGGCGACGCATCGCTGACGCTCGCCATCCGCGCCGGTGCCCTTCTCGCGATCGTCGGCATGGCGCTGGCGTTCCTCATGACCTCGCCTAACGCCCAGCAGCTGGCTGACTTCGAGGGCATCGCCGGGGCGCACGCCGTCGGGGTCGCGGACGGCGGGCCCGGCGTCCCGTTCCTCGGCTGGAGCACGGTGGCGGGCGACCTGCGCATCCCGCACTTCGTCGGCATGCACGCGCTCCAGCTGATCCCGCTCGGCGCGGTGGGGCTCGGTCTGCTGGCCCGGGTCGTGCCGGTGCTGCGCTCGGAGGGTGTGCGGACGCGGCTCGTCGCGATCGCCTCGGTCGGCTACACGGTGCTGCTGGGACTCCTGACCTGGCAGGCGCTGCGCGGCCAGTCGATCGTGCGCCCCGACGCCCTCACCCTGACGGCGTTCGGCGCCCTCGTGCTCATGGTCGGTGCATCCGTCGTCTGGGTGCTCGCGCGGGGTCGGTCGGGAGACGCCGAGCAGGCCGCCCCGGTCGACGGTCCGCCACGTGCCGAACCGGTGGGCCTCTCGGCCGTCAAGTGACGAATGGATGAGGGGCTGACCCCTCAGCGCCGCTCGGCCTCCGGTCGGGACGTGCTCGACCGCACCACGAGCTCGAAGTGCAGCGGGGTGTCGACGCTGCCGAGCTCGCGGGTGGCCGGGTGCAGCTGGTCCATGAGGATCTCGACCGCCCTCCGTCCCTGCTCGGCCGGGAACTGCGCGACGGTGCTGAGGCCGAAGAACTCCGCGAGCTCGTGGTCGTCGATGCCGATCACGGAGAGATCCTGGGGCACCCGCAGCCCCATGTCGCGGGCGGCGAGCATCGTTCCGATCGCCATCTCGTCGGATGCCGCGAAGATCGCCGTCGGACGGTTGCGAGGATTGCCGAGCAGCTGCTTCGCGGCACGGTAACCCCCTTCGATGGTGAAGTCGGCCGGGGCGAAGAGGGCGGGGTCGACCGGCAGTCCGACCGCCTCGAGCGCCGCCTCGTAGCCGGCCCGGCGGTTGGTCGGCAGGTGGAAGTCGTGCTCCATCTCGACGTTGCCGCCGATGTGGGCGACCTTGCGATGCCCGAGCGAGAGCAGGTGCTCGGTCGCCAGCCGAGCGACCTCCACGTCGTCGATCGACAGGGTGCGCACCCCGGGCAGCGGCCCACCGACGCCGACGACGGGCTTGTCGATCTCGAGCAGCCGGCTGACCTCCTCGGGGGTGAGCTCCAGGGAGATCGCGATGACGGCGTCGACGCGCTTGCGCAGCAGGAAGTGCTCGAAGACCGCACGCCGGTTCTCTCCTCCGCCGCTGAGGTTGTAGAGCGTGAGGTCGTAGCCGTGGCCGAGCAGCGCCTGCTCTGCGCCCTCGAGTACCGAGCCGTAGAACCATCGGTTGAGGAAGGGGATGACCACGCCCACGTTCTTGGTGCGGCCGGTGGCGAGGCTCGAGGCGTTCGACGAGACCACGTAGCCGAGCTCCATCGCCGCAGCCAGAACGCGCTCACGGGTGGCGGCGCTCACGTGCCCCTTGCCGCTCAGCGCGCGCGACACGGTGGCGGTGGAGACGCCCGCCGCGAGGGCGACCTCGTTGATGCCCGGCATGCTCCACCTCCTTCGGCTGGCGGCAGTCTATCGACGCGGCAAGCGCTTCCACTCCGGCGCTCCGGCATCCGCTCCACGCGCGGTCCGAGGCGCTTTCGCGAGGCTGTATCCTTGTTCAGCGCGTTCGGTCAGATGATCACATGTGGCCGGAAGCGCCTCGGCAAGTTACCCAAGCGGCCAAAGGGATCTGACTGTAAATCAGACGGCTCAGCCTTCGGGGGTTCGAATCCCTCACTTGCCACCGAGAGAGAAAGAGCCCCGCTCCGGCGGGGCTCTTTCCGTTCCCGGGCGGGCCCGCGGCGGCGAGCGGAGCGCTGTCGCACGCGGGGAGCGGTACTACGCTCCCGGTCGGCGACAGCGCTCCCCGCGCCCGGCGATCATCGCGCTCACCGGCGCCGCCCGTAGGCTGATCCGGTGCCTGAGAACGATCTGCTGACCATCGCCCGCGACGTAGCGATCGCCGCGGGAGACCTCGCTCGGCGACGGCGGGAGGAGGGCGTCGAGGTCGCGGCGAGCAAGTCATCGCCGGTCGACATCGTCACCCACGCCGACCGCGAGGCCGAGGCGCTCATCCGCGGTCTGCTCTCGGACGCGCGTCCGGATGACGGCTTCTTCGGCGAGGAGAGCGGCGCGGAGAAGGGTACGAGTGGCCTCACCTGGGTCGTCGATCCGATCGACGGCACCGTGAACTTCCTCTACGGCATCCCGCACTGGGCGATCAGCATCGCGGTCGTCGAAGGCGAGCCCGACCCGCTCACCTGGCGGGCCCTCGCCGGATGCGTCGTGAACCCGGTCACCGGCGAGATGTTCACCGCGGCCGCGGGGGAGGGGGCGTTCCTCGGCTCCGCCCCGCTGCGAGTAGCGGATGCGGTGGAGCTTCCGCACGCACTGGTCGCCACCGGATTCTCCTACTCGTCCGACCGACGCGCGCGCCAGGGTGCGCTGATCGCCGAATTGCTGCCGCAGGTGCGCGACATCCGCCGGATGGGCACCGCATCGCTCGACCTGTGCTTCGTCGCCGCCGGGCGCCTGAACGCGTACTTCGAGCGCGGGCTGAGCCCCTGGGATCACGCCGCGGGAGCACTCGTCGCCGCCGAAGCAGGCGCCGCGGTCCGGGGCTGGGACGGGGCCGCGGCGAGCAAGGAGTTCATCCTCGCGGCGGAGCCGACCCTCGCCGACAGGCTCCAGGATCTGGTGATGAAGACGGGCGTCTGACCTCGCGCCCCCGGAGGGGGGTGGTATCGATGCTCTTGCATCGGCTATCCTTTATGAATTCGTTACCAGCCGCGGCAGCGGTCGGTGCAACCCGAGCAAAGAGATCGGCGATCTCGTCCTAGTACGAGGCCGCCCTTCGAAGGAGAACCCGGTTTGACCTTGCCGCGCGACGTGAAGTCGGTCGCTGTCCACGGTCGCCGGCCATAGAGCCCTATGACTGAATCCCACCAGCCCCTCACCCGCCGCGAACTGCGTGGCCGACCCCCGGCATCCGCATCGAAGACCCCACGCGCACAGCGCTCCGGTCTCGACGGATTCCGCAACCTCGGTCCCGCGAAGGACAGCGACTTCCGCCACTTCGACGAGGTCGAGTCGACCAGCGTGAAGCGGGGTCGCCGCAGCGTGCGCCGCTTCGCCACGCGTCCCGCCCCGTCGCTGAAGCGCTCAGCTCCGCGTCAGCCCGGCCAGAAGGCGGGGCAGCAGCTGCTGTCCATGGGCGCGATGCTCTTCGCGGGCGCGCTCCTCATCGGCACCACGATCCCGGCGAACGCCTTCGGCCCGGTCGAGGACAGCTCCGCGGAGCTCGCGACGGCGATGATCGGCGGCCAGACCGAGACGCAGTCCGTGGAACTCGCGACCGGTGCCGCCGCTGCGCCGATCTCGCGCGACGGCTACTCGGTGACCTCGTACGCCGAGCTGCTGCGCGCGGAGTACAGCCGCGCCGAGACGACGCCTGCGCTCACCTTCGACGCGACCGGCGGTGCCATCCGCTGGCCGTTCCCCTACGCAGTGCCGATCACCGACGGCTACGGCGGCCGTGCTGCGCCCTGCCGCGGATGCTCGACCTTCCACCGTGGCGTCGACTTCGTGCCCGGCAACGGCACGCCGATCTACGCGATCGCCGACGGGATCGTCGTCGACCCGGGTCCGTCGAACGGCACCTACGGCAACCACGTCATGATCGAGCACATCATCCACGGCCAGATCGTGCAGAGCCTCTACGCCCACATGCAGTGGGAGTCGAGCCCCCTCACCGTCGGCTCCGTCGTGAGGGCGGGTGACTTCGTCGGTCTCGTCGGCAACACCGGGGCGACCACCGCGCCGCACCTGCACTTCGAGATCCGGGTCAACGGCGAGGCCGTCGACCCGTACGCCTGGCTGCAGGCGAACGCCAGCTGACCGGCACCGTCGGCGGCTAGGCCGCCTGCCGCCTCAGCGCGTCCAGCGCTTCGTCCCAACGGTCGAAGCGGCTCATCTCCGTCGCTCCGCGGCCGAGCTGCAGCACCTCGAACCCGCCCGAACGGCGCTCGATGTACGCGAGGACAGCGCGAGCGTCGTGCTGGTCCAGCCGAGGATCTCTGGCCACCCACCCGTCGTCACCGATCGCGATGACCTCGAGCTCGGTCTCGAACACTACCTGCACTGCCCACCTCCTGTTGCATGGACAACGTTAGGTCGGCTTACGAGTCGGCACGGGGGCTTGACTTACCGGCGGACCGGATGCAGGCCCGCTCGGCCCGAGCGGCGCGGCTAGGAGCGCAACCAGGCCGTCGTGTCCGCGGGCAGCGTCGAGCCGTCGAGCGGCTCGCTGGCGAGCAGCACGTCCCCTCCGCCCGGCAGCTCGACCGGAACGTCGCCCACGTTGGCGAGAACGGTGATCGCGCCGTTGCGGAACGCGATCACATCCTCGCCGTAGCCTTCGAGCCACTGCAGCGAGCCGGAGCCCAGGTCGAGCTCGCGGCGCTGCTCGAGCAGCAGACGGTAGAGCTCCAGAGTGCTGCCGGGCACGCCGATCTGCGCATCGCGGGCGAAGGTCGCCCACTCGGCAGGCTGCGGCAGCCAGCTCGCACCGGTGTCGTTGAAGCCGTAGGCGGGCGCGTCCGCCTCCCAAGGGATCGGCACCCGGCATCCGTCGCGGCCGTAGCGCTCGCCGTTGGTGCGGAACCAGGTCGGATCCTGTCTGGCCTCATCCGGGAGGTCGACGACCTCGGGCAGGCCGAGCTCCTCGCCCTGATAGACGTATGCGCTGCCCGGCAGTGCGAGCATGAGCGTCGTCGCTGCCCGTGCGCGGCGGAGGCCGAGCGCGGGGTCGGGCTTGTTGGTCGATTTCGGCCCGAGCCCGTGGCCCTGCACGTGATTCTGCATCGCGAGGCGGCTGGCGTGGCGGATGACGTCGTGGTTGGAGAGCACCCAGGTGCTCGGCGCCCCCACCCCGGTGAAGGCGTCGAGGGAGTCGGTGATGACCCGGCGGAGGGCGGGAGCCGACCAGGGGGTCTCGAGGTAGGCGAAGTTGAACGCCTGGTGCATCTCGTCCGGACGCACCCAGTCGGCGAGCTTCGACAGCGGATCGACCCAGGCCTCGGCGCAGAGAACGCGATCGCCGTCGTAGGCGGCGAGCACCTCGTGCCAGTCGCGGAAGATGTCGTGCACGCCCTCCTGGGCCCAGTACGGCGGCGTGGGCTCGTCCTCTTCGACGCTGATCTCGGGCTCGAGCCCGATGTCGTCGACCCCGCCTGCGCCGCCCATGCTGCCGCTGCCCTCCGGCGGCGTGTAGTCGGGCAGGCCCTCGGCCTTGATCATGCCGTGGGCGACATCGACGCGGAATCCGTCGACGCCGCGGTCGAGCCAGAATCGCAGCACGCCCCGGAACTGCTCGCGCACCCAGGGGTTGTTCCAATCGAAGTCGGGCTGGCTCGCGTCGAAGAGGTGCAGGTACCACTGACCCGGCGTTCCGTCGGGCTCGGTGATCCGCGTCCAGGCGGAGCCTCCGAAGACGGACTGCCAGTTGTTGGGCGGCAGGGATCCGTCGGCGCCCTTGCCGTCGCGGAACATGTAGCGGGCGCGCTCGGGGGACCCTGCGGGCGCGGCGAGCGCCTCCTGGAACCAGCGGTGCGCCGTGGAGCTGTGATTGGGCACGAGGTCGACGATGACCCGCAGCCCGAGGTCGTGCGCCTCGGCGATCATCCGGTCGAAGTCGTCGAGGGTGCCGAAGAGAGGGTCGATGTCGCAGTAGTCGGCGACGTCGTACCCTGCGTCGTTCTGCGGGGAGGTGAAGAAGGGGGAGAACCAGACTGCGTCGACGCCGAGCTCGCGCAGGGCGGGGAGGCGGCGGGTGATGCCGACGAGGTCGCCCATCCCGTCGCCGTTCCCGTCGGCGAAGGAGCGCGGATAGACCTGGTAGATGACGGCGGTGCGCCACCATTCGCGTCCGGTCGTGGTGCCTGCGAGGTCGGCTTCGAGCTCGTTCTCGGGGGCGCTGTCGATCGTCATGACGCACAACCCTACGGCATCCTGGTGATCCTGCAAGCGCTTGCAGTCCAGCGAGGCGGATGCCGTGCCGCGCCTGCGCGAGCAGGCGTGCCCCCGCCGTTACGCTGACCGGATGACCGAACGCCCCTACCTCGTAGCGCCCCTCGAGGGCCTCGCCGAAGCCGACGCACGCGTGCGCAAGGTGAACGACTCGGACTTCGCCGAACTGGCCGAGCTCATGGTCGAGGCCTACCGCGGCACAGTGGACGACGAAGGCGGCGACCTCAAGGACGCGCTCGGCGAGCTCCGCCGCACGGCCAAGGGCCACTACGGCGAGCCGATGCGCGACGCCTGGCTCGCACTGCTCGGCGAGGACGGCTCCATCGAGAGCGCGATCGTCGTCACCGAATGGCGGCACCGACCCTTCGTGGCGTTCCTGTTCACCCATCCGCGGTTCAAGGGCAAGGGTCACGCGACGGCTCTGCTGAAGACCGCCGCCTCCGTGCTCGCGAACGCCGGCGAGAAGGACCTGAGCCTCATCGTCACCCGATCGAACCCGGCGAGGGAGCTCTACGAGAGCCTGGGCTTCACAGAGCGGGAGGCCCCGGCCCTCGAGACCGAGCCCGTCGTCGCCACCCTCTCGGTCGACGAGACCGGCGGAAGCGGCGCCGAGCGGGTGTGAGCTCTGGCGCGGCGTCGGCGGGCGCCCGTACCGTGTCGGTCATGTTCGAAGCGCGTCACGTCACCATCTCGATCGACAGGCCTCCTGCGGATGTCTACGCCTACGTCTCAGACCCGGTGCGGCTCCCCGAGTGGGCGGCCGGGCTCAGCGGCTCGATAGCCCACCTCGACGGGAAGTGGGTCGCGGCGTCTCCTATGGGCAGAGTCACCGTCGAGTTCGCGCCGCCGAACCTCTTCGGGGTGCTCGATCACGACGTCACGCTCGAGTCGGGTGAGGTCGTGCACAACCCGTTCCGGGTGCTGCCGAACGGCGACGGCAGTGAGCTCGTCTTGACCCTGCTGCGTAGGGAGGGGATGTCCGCGGAGGAGTTCGACGCCGACGAAGCGGCGATACGCGGAGACCTCGAGACCCTGAGGGGCATCCTCGAAGCGGGCTCCTAGGGCTTGCGCTCGCCATCCGTCGCCGCGAGCTGGATCGCGTAGAGCGGCCTCGCCTGCGTCTCCACGTAGATGCGCCCGATGTAGCTGCCGAGCACGCCGAGCATGACGAGCTGAAGCCCGCCGAGCAGGAGCATCGAGATCATCACGAACGCCCACCCGGGCACTGCAAGCTCGGGCGTCGCCAGTCGCACGAAGAGCACGTACACCACGCCGACGAAGGCGAGGGCCGACAGCACCGCCCCGAGCCGGCTGATGAGCTTGAGGGGTGCGGTGGAGAACCCGAGGATGCCGTCACTGGCGAACCGCAGCATCTTGCGCAGCGGATACCCCGTCACTCCCGCATGGCGGGCGTCGCGGTCGAAGAGCACGGCCTCCTGCCGGAACCCGACGTAGCTCACGAGGCCGCGCAGGAAGCGGTTCTGCTCGCGGTACTTGCGCAGCTCCTCCACGACGCGGCGGTCGAGCAGCCGGAAGTCGCCCGTGTCGCGCGGGATCTCGATCGATGCGAGCCTGGTCAGCACCCAGTAGAAGACGGATGCCGTCACCCGCTTGAAAGGCGAGTCCTTGCGGCTGCGACGCTGTGCGTAGACGACCTGCGCCCCGGCCTCCCACCGCTCGATGAGCTCGAGGCTGACGGCGGGCGGGTCCTGCAGGTCGGCGTCCATGATGATGACCGCATCGGCCTCGGCATGATCGAGGCCCGCCGTCACCGCGATCTGGTGTCCGAAGTTGCGCGAGAGGGAGTACACCGAGACGCGGGAGTCGCGGGTGCGCAGCTCGAGCAGGAGCTCGAGCGACCGGTCCCGGCTGCCGTCGTCCACGAAGACGAACTCGAGGTCGTACCGGTCGAGCAGCGGGGCAGTCGTCTCGATCATGCGCTCGTAGAGCGTCGGGATGGTTCCCTCTTCGTTGTAGATCGGGAACACGTAGGCGATCCTGCGCTTCGCGGTCACGTGACCAGCCCCCATCCCTGCACCCAGATCACCAGGAACCAGCCCTGGATGACGGCACCGGCGTAGCCGAGGAACGCGAGCACCGGACGTGAGGACGGGTGGCGGTCGGCCAGCATGCCCGCCGCGAGGTAGATGCTGAACGTCGTCAGCACGTACCGGTGCACCGAGATGATGTTGCTGTTCAGGGTGAACATGATGATCGCGAGGATGCCGAAGAGTCCGAGCGGAATGGACTCGGGGGTCTTCCGCACCAGCAGATATACGGATGCCGCGAGGAGGAACAGCAGCGACACGAACGGCGTGAGCGAGAGGAGCAGCACGGGGAGATCGACCTCGCCGCCCGCGAAGGAGCTCCAGAGCAGAGCGATCTCGTCGCCGAGCGTGCGGAGGATGTTCGGCTCGAAGACGTGGTGCGACCACTCCCCGCTCGAGCGCACCCGGTTGACCATCGCCAGCGGGTCGCCGAACTCCAGGTAGCAGTAGAGGGCGAATGTGGCGAGTCCTGCGAAGCCGGCGGGGACCCACAGCACGCTCCAGCGCAGCATCCGCTTGAGCTTCCATCCGTGGGTCGACGCGAACTGCAGCGCGCAGAGCGCGACGATCAGCACGCCGGTCAGGCGCCCGGCTGTCGACAGCGCGGCGCACAGGGCCATCAGCGGCCATTGCTGGCGCAGTGCGAAGACGTAAGCCCAGACCGCCGTCGCGAGGAAGAGAGCCTCCGTATAGAAGAGGTGGAACGTGAATGCCGCGGGGGCCGTGAGCACGAGCACGAGGATGAGGTTGCGGGCTGCTGCGCTGAGCCCGAGATGGTCGCTCACGGCGAGGAGCCCGCGCAGTGCCACAGCGAGCGCGACGGT
This sequence comes from Microbacteriaceae bacterium, assembly GCA_031177985.1. Classification (GTDB taxonomy): domain Bacteria; phylum Actinomycetota; class Actinomycetes; order Actinomycetales; family Microbacteriaceae; genus JAPSJW01. The sequence continues at coordinate 778,735 of JAPSJW010000001.1, forward strand.
GTTCAGCAGGAGCGCCGCCACCAGCATCGGCAGCAGGCCGAAGGTGAGGAACTGCAGGGCCGTGATCAGCACGGGCAGCAGCGGGTAGAAGGCGAGCGCGCCCTCCGACACGTCGTAGCCCGACTCGATGATCTTGCGGTACCAGTCGCCGTCCCACTTGAGCATGTGCGAGAGCGGACCGGGCGGGTCGTCGGCGCCCAGGTCGTTGCCGACGCTCTCGAGCAGCCAGCCGAGCCCGGTGTGGAACACCTGCCAGACGACCGAGATCACGAAGCACGCGAACCAGGTCGACGAAGTCAGGCGACGCAGACGCGACGCCGGAGCGGGGGAGATTTCGGTGCTGCTGCTCATGAGAAGGCTTCGCACACCCTAGCCGACAGGGGAGGCGGAATCGGCCTGCGGGGGCGCGTGCCGTGCCCTCGGAAGGTGCTAATCTCTTCTGGTGCCTTCGCGGCTTCGCCGCGGAGCAACGCCCCGATAGCTCAGTGGTAGAGCACTTCCATGGTAAGGAAGGGGTCGTCAGTTCAATCCTGACTCGGGGCTCTGGTTCACCGCACACGCGGCGGATCGCCCGGCGGGGTAGCTCAGGTGGTTAGAGCACACGGCTCATAATCGTGGTGTCGCGGGTTCGAGTCCCGCCCTCGCTACGAAGAGAGAGCGCCCCGAGGGGCGCTCTTTCTTCGTTCCGGGGGTCGCTTCTCGGAGACGCTCACGGTGGGCCCCCGCCGCCGGTTCCGGCGCGCCGCGAAGCGGCGTGACGGCCGTGCGCCGCGGGGATCGAGTCCCGCCCTCGCTACGAAAAGAGAAGCGCCCCTGGCAGCGCGTTCCTCTTGTCCTACCGCGGATCGCATCGTGGCAGGACCGCCACCCCATGCGTCCGCATCCGTCCTTCCCAGCGCCGTAGGCAACCCCTACCCTCATAGCCATCGACGGAGCCGTCGTCCGACGGCTCCTCCCGCGCTCGCCCTTGACCTCGAGTGCGATTGAGGTAGTGGACTGCTCGCATGACCGACGACCGAACGACCGAGAACGCCGCGCCCAGCACGGAGCGCACCGCGCCTCCCGGTGGCATGCGCACTTTCACGCAGGTGCTCGTGAACACCGCGCTCGCGAACATCACCACGAGCTTCCTCTGGTTCGCCCTCACCTTCTGGGTGTACCTCGAGACCCGCTCCGTGCTCGCCACGGGCGTCATCGGCGGCGCCTACATGCTGCTCGTCGCGTTCTTCGCGATCCTCTTCGGCACGATCGTCGACCGGCACCGCAAGCACCAGGTGATGATCTTCGCGAGCGGGGTCTCGTTGCTCTCGTTCCTGGTCGCCGGCGGCCTCTACCTGATGTTCCCCGAGTCCGCGCTGCTCGACATCGGCGGCCCCTGGTTCTGGCTCTTCGCGGGCATCATCCTGTTCGGGGCCGTCATCGAGAACATGCGCAACATCGCCCTCTCGACCACGGTCACGCTGCTCGTGCCGGTGGAGCGGCACGCCAACGCGAACGGTCTGGTCGGAACGGTGCAGGGCGTCGCCTTCATGATCACGAGCGTGTTCTCGGGTCTCGCGATCGGCTTCCTTGGCATGGGGTGGACCCTCGTCATCGCCATCGTGCTCACGGCCGTGGCGCTCGTGCACCTCCTCTTCCTGGACATCCCCGAGGAGAAGCCGAAGACCGAGGGTGGACGCGCCCCGAGCATCGACCTGCGGGGCAGCATCGCCGCCGTCCGCTCGGCGCCGGGTCTGTTCGCGCTCATCCTGTTCGCGACGTTCAACAACCTCATCGGCGGCCTCTACATGGCGCTGATGGACCCGTACGGTCTCGAGCTGTTCCCCGTCGAGTGGTGGGGCGTCGTGCTCGGCGTCACCTCGACCGGCTTCATCATCGGCGGACTGCTCATCGCCAAGTTCGGGCTCGGCCGCAACCCGATCCGCACGATGCTGCTGATCGTCGTCGGCATGGGCGTCATCGGCGCGCTGTTCACGATCCGCGAGTGGTGGGTGCTCTACGCCGTCGGCATCTGGATCTACATGACCCTCATCCCGGCCGTAGAGGCGGCGGAGCAGACCGTCATCCAGAAGGTTGTCCCGTTCGAGCGGCAGGGTCGGGTGTTCGGCTTCGCGCAGACCTTCGAGTCGGCCGCTGCGCCGATCACGGCCTTCCTCATCGCGCCGATCGCCGAGTTCGTGATCATCCCCTACATGGCGACGGATGCGGGAAGCGCGGCGTGGAGCGGACTGCTGGGCGAGGGTGACACCCGCGGCATCGCGCTCGTGTTCTTCTTCGGCGGCATCGCGACGATCCTGCTCGGGGCCGGCGCCTTCCTCACCCGGTCGTACCGTCTGCTGTCGAAGACGTACGAGGGCAACGAGAAGTCGGTGCCGGTGAGCGAAGGGGATGCGGCCGAGGCGGCAGCCGACGGAGCGACGCTGCGCTGACGGGTTACTTGCCGCGCTGCTGGCTGACCGACGGCTCGAGCTGCCAGATCGGCTTCTCCGCGTCCGGGAGGATGACGCCGAGGAAGCAGACGCCCGCGATGCTGAAGTAGAGCAGGAAGTCGAAGAGCTCGAGTCCGGTCGGCGCGAGGAACAGCAGGTGACGGTCGAGGAGGCCGTAGGCGCCCAACACGAAGTGCAGCCCGCCGAGGAGGAACAGGCCGATCCGGGTCAGCTTGCCGTTGATGTTCTCGTTGGCGATGATCGCGAGCGCCAGCGCGCTGCCGAGGTAGATGAGGTCGAGGAGGATGTCGACGTTGAACAGCCCGATCAGCTTGTCACCCTCGATGAAGAGACCGAGGAGGCCGTGGGTGCCCAGGAGGATGGCCAGCATCGCGGCGATGGCTTTGCTCATGATTCCACCGTAGGGAACTCGGGCGGCCGTCGTCGCTGGGCTTGACACCGCAGTCCGACGGATTCACTGCGACGCCCGCTCGACGGTTCCCCCGGCTCCGAATAGTGAGGTGAACACATTGTGATGTAGCATCACGATATGCTTCCTTCGTCAGCCGGGTTCACGGCATGAGCGCCGAGCTTGTCGCTGGGCTAGCCGGGCTCGCGCTGTTGGACTCCCTCAATACGTCGACTCTCTTCATCGTCATGGTCGTCCTGCTGACGGCTCGAAGCCCGGTATGGGCGGGTGTGACGTATACAGCGGGAGCGGCGCTGACCTTTCTCGGTCTGGCGATCGCGCTGTACACCGGTGCCGCTGCGGCCGAGGCTGTGGTGTCCGACGTGGCGCAATGGCTGCGCCGCGCCATCTTCGCGCTGCTGGCGCTGTGGCTGCTTTTCCTCGCCTTCAAGCGTCTGCGTGACAGACCACGTAAGCCGCTGCTCCTGCCGGAGTGGTTCACTCCCCTCACTGCCATACCTCTCGTGTCGCCGCCACCGTGGCGGACCTCCCCAACGCGTTCCCCCTCTTCCTGGCGATCGAGCGCATTCTGGCGGTGGACATCCAGCGCCCGGTCGCCCTGGCTGCGCTCTGCGGGTACACCACGGTCTATGTCCTCCCCACAGCAGTTCTGCTGGTGCTCGGCGCACGGCAGGGTCCGCGGGTACGGGCGACGATGCAGCGGATCACCGATCGTTTCCTGTCCGGAGTGGCGCGGCGCAGCATCCCGATCGCCACCGCTCTGACGATCGCCGGCCTTGCATCCGCAGCGTTGGTCGCCCTGGTGTGAACCGCACACCCTTATGAACCGCAGTTCTGAAGCCGAGGAAGGACAGCACCCATGAAGAGCGAGAGACTGCTCGACACCCTCCTGACGATCACCGAAGCACTGGGCGCGGACATGGACCGCTACCTCCGCGACAACGGCCTCACCACCGCCAGGGCTCACCTGCTCTGGACACTCCACCGGGGCGGGCCGGCTAAGCAGCGCGACCTCGCGGCGGCGCTCGGGCACAGTCCCCGGAACGTGACCACGCTGGTCGACGAGCTGGTCGCCGCAGGCCACGTGATTCGGCGCGACCACCCAGGAGACCGTCGCGCATTCCTCGTGGAACTGACCCCGCAAGCGGTCACGCTGCTCGAGGTCATGGCCGCATCGCACGTCGAGCTGGCCGGGCAGCTCTTCGGCCACCTCGACGCCCGCACCCGGAACGAGCTCGGAGAGCAGCTGACAGGACTCGCCCAGCGCTTGGCGACTCTGGTCGGGGAGGAGCGGGGGTGAGTCCGACGACGTCGATCCAGATTCGGCCCGTGCCCACCTCGGGCCCGCGCGGCCGGTACCTGCTGCGCCGGGCAGTGCGGATGGAGGCCGCCGGCTGGGTCAGCATCGCCCGCGCAGTCAGCCGCCGGCCGTCGGTGCCGCCTGGCGCCACGGGTTTCCGGTACGACGCCTCGTTCCGCAGCACATTGGTCGCGCTGCTCTGCGTCAGCGTGGTCGAGGTGGTGGCGGTCGACCTCGCCACCCACCGCTGGCCCTGGGTCCGCTTTCCGTTGCTCGTCCTCGGTGTGTGGGGCGCCCTGTTCATGCTGGGAATGCTGCTGGGGTACGCCACCCGCCCGCACTCGGTCGGTCCGGCAGGGATTCGGTTGCGCAGCGGCGCAGAGGGTCGATCTCGACGTGCCGTGGGAGGTGATCGAGTCGGTCACGCTCCGCCGTCGGCGAGTCCCGGATGCACCCACGCTCTGCCTCAGTGGCCCGCCGGACGAGCAGACCCTGCATCACGTCATCGACGGTCACACCGACATCGAGATAGCCCTCGAGCACCGCGTCGTGTTCGATCTGCCGCAAGGCTCGGTCACCGTCGTCCGGGTGGAGCTGGCGGTGGATGACCCGCGCGGTTTCGCCGACGCCGTGCGCCGGCACATCCCCTAGGCCGGCTGCTGCAACGGTCAGGCGACCGTGCGAGGGGGCCGCGGGCGCTACAGGTGGCGCTCGTCCGGCCCGACGTACTCCGACAGCGGGCGGATGAGGGAGTTCGACGCCCGCTGCTCCGCGATGTGCGCGGTCCAGCCGACCACGCGCGCCGCCACGAACAGGGGCGTGAAGGTCGGGGTGTCGAAGCCGAGCAGCCGGTAGGCGGGGCCGCTCGGATAGTCGAGGTTCGGCTTGATGCCCTTGCGCTCGTCCATCGCCCGCTCGAGGGTCTCGTAGAGGTCGAGCAGGTCGCGGGCGTCGTGCTCCTCGACGAGCCGATCGAGGGCGGCCCTCATCGTCGGCACTCTCGAGTCGCCGTTCTTGTAGACCCGGTGCCCGAAGCCCATGATCTTGCGCTTCTCGGCCAGTGCCGTATCGAGCCAGGACTCCGCGGCCGAGGCGGCGCCGATCTCGTCGAACACGTGCATCACGGCCTCGTTCGCGCCACCGTGCAGCGGCCCCTTGAGGGCGCCGACCGCAGCGACGACGGCCGAGTAGAGGTCGGCGAGCGTCGACGTCACGACTCGCGCGGTGAAGGTCGACGCGTTGAAGGAGTGCTCCGCGTACAGGATCATCGAGATCCGGAAGACGTCGGCGGCAGTGTCGGTCGGCTCCTCACCGAAGGTCATCCAGAGGAAGTTGCGCGAGTAGTCGAGGTCGTCGCGCGGCTCGACCGCATCCTGTCCCCGGCGTCGACGCTGGTCGTAGGCGACGACCGCGGGCAGCGCGGCGAAGAGCCGTACCGACTGCTCCTGCGCGGCCGACTCGGTGTCGGCGGTGGGATCGGAGGCGCCGAGCGCGCTCACGGCGGTGCGCACGACATCCATCGGATGCGCGGAGGTCGGCAGCAGGTCGATGGCGGATCGGACGACGGGATCGAGAGCCCGTTGTGCCCGTTCGGCCGCGGTGAACGACTCGAGCTCGGAGTCGGACGGCAGCTCGCCGTGCCAGAGGAGCCACGCCACCTGCTCGAACGAGCACTGCGCGGCGAGCTCCTGCACCGGGTAGCCGCGGTAGAGCAGCGAGTTCGTCTCCGGGTTGACCTTCGAGATCGCGGTGACGTCGGCGACGACGCCCGCGAGTCCCTTCTTGATGTCGTTCATTCAGGCCCTCGTCATCCTCGGTTGTTGCCTAGATCGAACGTGTAGATCGACTCGTCGAAGGCCGAGTATCCCTCGTAGTCGACCAGTTCGTAAAGGCGCGCGCGAGTCTGCATCGACGGCACCTCCGACGTGAGCGACCCCTCGGCGAGCAGGGTGTCGAGCCCACGTTCGGCCGCGCCCATCGCTAGGCGCAGCAGCGACACGGGGAAGATGACGATGTCCACGCCGACGTCGGCCAGCTGCTGCGTCGTGAACAGGTCGCTCTTGCCGAACTCGGTCATGTTGGCGAGGATCGGCACGCTCACCGCCTCGCGGATCGCCGCGAACTCCTCGAGAGACGCCATCGCCTCGGGGAAGATCGCGTCGGCTCCGGCGTCGACGAGCGCCTTCGCGCGGTCCTTGGCCGCCTGCAGGCCCTCGATGCCGCGGATGTCGGTGCGGGCCATGATGAGGAAGTCCGGGTCGCGGCGAGCGGCGACCGCGGCACGGATGCGCTTGAGCGCGGTCGTCTCGTCGACGACCTCCTTGCCGTCGAGATGCCCGCAGCGCTTCGGGTTCACCTGGTCCTCGATGTGGATGCCCGCGACGCCGGCGTCCTCCATGATCTGCACGGTGCGGGCCACGTTCATCGGCTCGCCGAAGCCGGTGTCGGCATCCACGAGGGCGGGGAGGTCGGTGACCCGGGCGATCTGCCCGGCGCGCTGCGACACCTCGGTCAGGGTCGTGAGGCCGATGTCGGGCAGGCCGAGGTCGGCGCTCAGCACCGCGCCCGAGATGTAGACGCCCTCGAAGCCCTTCTCCTCGATGAGCCGAGCGCTCAACGGGTTGAAGGCGCCGGGCATCCGCACGAGCTGGCCGCTGGAGAGCCGCTCACGCAGGGCGGCGCGCTTGGCGGCGGGAGTCGAGGGGGCGTGCAGCATCAGAACAGTCCCTTCGGGGCGGGCGGCAGGTCGGCCGCGATGACGCCGAGCATGCCGACCTCGTCCGCGGTGAGCGCGGGAAGACGCTCGGCGAGCCAGAGGAAGCGCTCCACCTCCGCCGGCTCCAGCACGCCGTCGGCGAGGCTGCGGAACTTGGCGACGTAGTCCGCGCGGCCGAAGGGCCGGCGGCCGAGCGGATGCGCGTCCGCGACCGCGATCTCCTCGACGACCCGTGAGCCGTCAGCGAGGGTGATCTCCACCCGCCCGCCGAACGCCTTCTCGGCGAGGTCGTTCGAGTGGTAGCGGCGGGTCCACTCCGGGTCCTCCACCGTCGTGACCTTGCGCCACAGCTCGACGGTGTCGGGGCGGCCCGCGCGCGACGCGAGGTAGGAGTCGACGTGATGCCAGCGCCCGTCCTGCAGGGCGACAGCGAAGATGTAGGGGATCGAGTGGTCGAGCGTCTCACGCGACGCCGAGGGGTCGTACTTCTGGGGGTCGCCCGCACCCGAGCCGATGACGTAGTGCGTGTGGTGGCTGGTCGCCAGCAGCACCGAGGCGACGTTGGCGGGATCCCGCAGCTCGGGGCGGCGCTCGCCGAGGTCGCGGGCGAGGTCGATCCACGCCTGCGCCTGGTACTCGGCGGAGTGCTCCTTCGTGTAGGTGTCGAGGATGCCGCGCTTGGCCTCCCCGGGTTCGGGCAACGGCACCTCGTAGCGGCCCTCGGGTCCGTCCAGGAGCCAGGCGATGACGCCGTCCTCGCCCTCCCAGATCGGCGACGGCGAGGTCTGCCCGCGCACCGCCCGGTCGATCGCCTCGATCGCCATCTTGCCCGCGAACGCGGGAGCGGAGGCCTTCCAGGTCGAGATCTCGCCCTTGCGGGACTGGCGCGTGGCAGTCGTCGTGTGGAGCGCCTGCCCGATCGCCTGGTAGACGATCTCGGGCGCGAGGCCGAGCAGCGTGCCGATGCCGGCCGCGGCCGACGGTCCGAGGTGCGCGACGTGGTCGATCTTGTGCTTGTGCAGGGAGATCGCCTTCACGAGGTCGACCTGGATCTCGTAGCCGGTCGCGATCCCGCGGACGAGCGCGGCTCCATCCGCCCCCGTGTGCTGGGCGACGGCGAGAATCGGCGGGATGTTGTCGCCCGGGTGGGAGTAGTCGGCGGCGAGGAAGGTGTCGTGGTAGTCGAGCTCGCGCACGGCGACGCCGTTGGCGTACGCCGCCCACTCCGGCGAGAAGCTTCCCGCGATGCCGAAGACCCCGGCGCCGCCCTTGGTCGACGGATGCGCTTCGGCGGCTCCACGAGCGGCGACGACGGGGGCGCGGTGCAGCGACGCGACCGCGACGGCCGCGTTGTCGATGACCCGGTTGACGATCATCTCGGTGACCTCGGGCAGCACCTCGACCGGGTCGGCGGCCACCTCGGCGATCCTCCAGGCGAGCTGGCGCTCGCGGGGGAGCGGCTCGTCGCTGCGGTAGGTGCGGACGGGGTGCAGACGCATGGCGCGGATCTCCCGGATTCGAGGGCCTGGTTCCGAGCCTAGTTCGCCTGCGCCGACGTACGATGCCGTGGAGCAGACCGCCGAGGAGGACGGATGACCGCCGAAGACCGCACACCGGTGATCGTCGGAGGGGCGCGCACCCCGTTCGGGCGCTTCCGGGGCGGCCTCGCCTCGGTGACCGCCGTCGAGCTCGGGGCGCACGCCCTTCGGGCAGCACTCGACCGATCGGGAGTGGCGGCCCACGACGTGGATGCCGTGATCCTCGGCGAGGTCATCCAAGCCGGCTCCCAGCAGGGACCGGCGCGGCAGGCGTCGATCGCCGCGGGCATCGGCTGGGGGGTGCCGACAGTCACGATCAACAAGCTCTGCCTCTCGGGGATCACCGCCGTCATCGACGCGGCCCGGATGATCATGGCCGGCGAGGCGCAGGTCGTGCTCGCCGGCGGCATGGAGTCGATGACGAATGCGCCGCACCTGATGCTCGGCGCCCGAGAACCCGTCGCACTCGGCGACCTCACCCTTGTCGACTCGCTCACCTGGGACGGCCTGCAGGATCCGTTCGACGGACGCGTGATGGGCGCGGTGACCGACGACGGCAACCGCGAGCGCGGCATCGAGCGGATGCGGCAGGACGAATACGCCCTGCGATCGCACCAGCTGGCGGCCGCCGCGTCCCTCGAGGCGGAGATCGCCCCGATGACCGTGCGCACCCGCCGGGGCGACGTGACGGTCGCCGCCGACGAGGGCATCCGACCCGACACCTCGCTCGACGCTCTCGCGGCGCTGAAGCCCGTCTTCCGCGAGAACGGCACCGTCACCGCGGGCTCGTCGTCGCCCCTCTCCGACGGGGCGGCGGCCCTGGTGGTGATGAGCCGGGCGGCGGCGCGCGCAGCCGGGCTGCGCGAGCTCTCGGAGGTGGTCTCCTGGGGCCAGGTCGCGGGGCCGGACGTCTCGCTGCACTCGCAGCCCTCGCGGGCGATCCTGCGCGCCTGCGAGCGAGCGGGAGTCGACGCGTCGGAGCTCGACGCGGTCGAGATCAACGAGGCCTTCGCGTCGGTCGTGCTGCAGTCGGTCGACGACCTCGGCATCGACCCGTCGCGGGTCAACGGCCAGGGCGGAGCGATCGCGCTGGGACACCCGATCGGTGCCTCGGGCGCGCGCCTCGCGCTGCATCTCGCCCTCGAGCTCTCCAGGAAGGGCGGCATCGGCGCAGCCGCGCTCTGCGGCGGAGGCGGTCAGGGCGACGCGATCGTGCTCCGTGCCGGGGCGAGCGGATGAGGATCGCCGGCGCGAGCGCGCTCGTCACCGGCGGCGCGTCCGGGTTGGGCCTCGCGACCGTCGAACGGCTGCGCGGGGCGGGGGCCGAGGTCGTGATCCTCGACCTTCCGGACTCGGACGGCCTCGCGGTCGCCGAACGGCTCGGCGCGGTCTTCTCACCCGGGGACGTGACCGATTCCGAGGCGATCGGGGCTGCGGTGGCGCTCGCCGCGGACAGGGCTCCCTTGAGGATCGTCGTCTCCTGCGCGGGAGTCGCCGCCGCCGAGAAGGTGCTGGGGCGGGAGGGGGTGCTGCCGCTCGATCGGTTCGTCCGCGTGCTGCAGATCAACCTCGTCGGCACCTTCAACGTGGTCCGCCTCGCGGCCGACGCGATGGCGCGCACCGAGCCGCTCGACGACGGCGGGCGCGGGGTCGTGGTGACCACCGCATCCGTCGCCGCCTTCGAGGGGCAGGTGGGACAGGCCGCGTACTCGGCGTCGAAGGGCGGTGTGCAGGCGATGACCCTGCCGCTCGCGCGGGAGTTCGCCGCCATCGGCATCAGGGTGAACTGCATCGCGCCCGGCATCATGCAGACGCCGATGATGGCCGGTCTGCCCGAGAAGGCGCAGCAGTCGCTCGCGCAGCAGGTGCCGCATCCGTCGCGACTGGGCCGGCCCGAGGAGTTCGCGGCGCTCGTGCAGCACCTCGCCGAGAACGACTACCTGAACGGCGAGACGATCCGCCTGGATGGAGCGATCCGGATGGCGCCGCGCTGAGTCAGCGGCTCGGCTCGCTTCCGGTGGGGTGTCAGGAGGCCCGGAGCGTTCTACAGGAGACTGCCGCCCGACACCTCGATCCGTTCGGCGGTCATCCAGCGCAGGTCGCTCGATGCGAGGGCCGCGATGGCATCGGCGATCTCCTCGGGCTCGCCGACGCGGCCGAGCGCGGTGTGGGCAGCCAGGCTGCTGCGCAGCTCCGGGTCGTCGCGCATGGCGCCGCCGTTGAAGTCGGTGGCGGTCGGGCCGGGCGCGATGCTGTTGATACGGATCCCGCGGGGCCCGAGCTCCACGGCGAGGCTGCGGGTGATCGCCTCGACCGCCGTCTTCGACGCCGCGTAGAGCGAGGTCCCCGGGCTGACGTGACGGGTGAGCGACGTGGACACGTTGATGATGCGACCGCCGTCGGCGAGGTGGGGTGCCAGTGCCTGGATGACGAAGAACGTGCCGCGCACGTTCGTGCCCATCACGGCGTCGAAGTCGTCGACGGTGGCGTCTTCGAGCCGACCGAACAGCCCGATCCCGGCATTGTTCACCAGCACGTCGATGCCGGAGCGCCCCCACCGCTCGCCGATGTCCCCCAGCAGCGAGGCAGCGAAGTCGTGGAAGGAGGCGACATCCGCCAGGTCGAGCCTCGCGGCGATGGCATCGCCGCCTGCAGCGCGGATCTGCTCGACAGCGTGGGATGCCTCCTCCGCGTCGCCCCGGTAGGTGAGGACCACGGCGAAGCCGCGCTGGGCGAGGGCGCGGGCAGCCGCTCGGCCCAGGCCCCGGTTGGCTCCGGTGACGACGGCGATGCGAGGGGTGCTCCCGGTCATTCGGGATCTCCTTCCGGGAAGCTCACGCGGACGAGGGGACTCCCGTGCATCCATTCATCGAGCGGTTCGACCGGCTGCTGAATGCCTGCCGGGTTCCACGGCTGGTTGAGGTCGGCGATGATCGAGGAGAACACGGCCTTTCGCTCAGCGCGATCGAGGACGGGCGTGCCCACCGCCCGCAGATCCGCCCGCACCCCGTTCTTGAGATGGAACACGAAGTCGGGGTTCGCCACGATGTTCGCGTACCAGCCGCGGCGCGCCGGCGATGTCGAGAGATAGATGCGCCCGTCGACCCGGTAGAACCACACCTCGATGCGCCGCGGCTCGCCGGTGCGCGCGCCAGTGGTGGTGATGTCGATCGTGCGGTCCCGAGTGCGGGACGCCGGGGTGATGGCCAAGGCCCGTTCGATTGCCGGTTGCATCGCACTCCTAAGTAAGTATCTATTTACTTATAGGCTGGCACGAGATGACCTCCGCGTCAAACGACGGACACCGAAGGAACGGAGTGCGGATGGGGCAGCGAGACGCGGAGGCGACTCGGGCGCGCATCCTCTCGGCCGCGCTGACGGAGTTCGCAGCGCACGGCTACTCAGGCGGCAGGATCGACCGCATCGCGAGAGATGCCGCGAGCAATGTGCGCATGATCTACGCCTATTTCGGCAACAAGAGCGGCCTCTTCGACGCGGCGCTCTCCGACGCGATCGTGCGGATGGCGGAAGAGGTGCCGCCCGAGCCGTCCGATCTGCCGGCCTGGGTCGGCGAGCTGTTCGACTTCCATGAGCGTCGGCCCGAGGTGCTGCGCATCTGCCTCTGGGCTCAGCTCGAACGGCCGGATGCGGCCTCCGAGCCGCTCGGGACGTATCTCGCGAAAGTGGAATCGGTGCAGCAGCAGGCGTCGCCGGCGATCGGCGCAGTCGATCTCCTCGTCATCATCTACGCCGTCGCCCAGGCGTGGCATGTCGCGCCGGTCGGCCTGCTGGCTGCCGACACGCATGCGAGCAGCACAACGAGGCGGGCGGCCGCGGTCGAGGCGGTCACGCGCATTCTCGCCTGACCTCTTGTTCGGTCAGCGGTCGGGTCGCGATACGACGAGGCGCAGCGATCCGTCGAAGGTGGGAGCGGAGCGCAGATGGCTGTGCTGCGCGTCCCACTTCCCCGACCGCAGGTCGGCTCCAAGGGCCGCCTCGAAGCGCTCGGCAACCGCCGGGTCGACGAAACTCCATGCTGAGTTCGCCCGGCGCGCGCCCGGGTCGAGGAATGCCTCCGGTCGACCGTAGTAGGCCTCTCCGAATCCATCCGTGCAGTCGATCGGAATCGGGATCGAGGACACTTGCACGTCGCCCCCGAGCCCGGCGGCGATCGCGTCGATGCTGGGGTATCTGCTGGCTTCGGTCGCGATGACCTCCGGCGCATACTCCGCAAGCCAGAACCGGTCGAGGGCGGCAGGATCGCACGTGAGGATCACGACGGGGCCTGTCGTGACACGTCTCAACTCGCGAAGCCCTGCGTGCAGATCGCTCCACTGATGGACGGTGAAGGAGGCGAGGCCGGCTTCGAACCTGCCATCCGCGAAGGGGAGGGCCTCGGCGGTCGCGTCGATCGCAGCGGGCAGGGTCGCGGGGCGCTGCGCACGCATCGATGCGCTGGGTTCGATCGCGGTCACGTCTCGGTCGACCGGTTCGTACGAGCCGGCGCCGGCTCCCACATTGATGATCGTTGCGGCGTCGCCGAAGGCGTCCTCGATGGCCGCCAGGATCCGGGGATCCGGGCGGCGGTAGTCGGCATAGCCGGCGCCGATCGTGCCGTAATCAGCGTCTCCGGCGCTGCCGTCGGCCTTCCGGTCGGTCATATGCCCTCCCTGCTCGGCGCCCGTCTTCAGCACAGGGTCGTCATTCGTGCGGTGCTGCCGGATCGCGCCGACGGGCGGTCATCCGCGGCTCGATCCTAGCTTCCCTCAGTAGTGCGGCGGGTTCGCTCACGGTGTCGCGGGGGACGTCGTGGTCGGTGCCGCCTGAGGCGGAGCCGCGGTGCTCGACCGCACCACCAGGCGGGTGGGCACGATCGTCGTGCCCGGCGCGCGCTGCTTCGTCTCGATCTCATGCAGGAGCTTCTCGATGCAGAGCCGACCGACCTCGGAGAAGTCCTGGTGGATGGTCGTCAGCGGCGGCCAGAAGGAGCTCGCCTCCTCCATGTCGTCGAATCCGACGACGCTGATCTCGCCGGGCACGTCGCGACCGAGCTCGTGCAGCGCGCGCATCGCGCCGAGAGCCATCTGATCGTTGGCGGCGAAGATCGCGGTCACGTCGTCGCGCCGCGCGAGCTCGAGCCCCAGCCGGTGGCCGGCCTCGGTCGACCAGTCCCCATGCAGAGGCTCGGGTGCTTCGATGCCCGCCTCGCGCAGGGTCGCGCGCCAGGAGTCCAGGCGCCGCATGGCGGAGAACGACTCGTCGGGGCCCGCGATGTGCCAGACGTTCCGGTGCCCGAGGTCGAGAAGGTGCTGCGTCGCCTGTCGCGCTCCGTCGGCCTGGTCGGCGTCGACGACGGTGAACTGCGCTCCCGCGTTGGAGTCGATGACCACCACGGGCAGCCCGTCCGGCAGCACGAAGTCGGCGTGGTCGAGCAGGTGCGCCTCGAAGATGATGACCACGCCATCGACCGCCTGCTCGCTGAGCCGCTGGTACGCCCCCGACACCGTGCGGACCGTCGGGTCGGGCAGAGGGATGAGGGTCACCGAGTAGTCGGCGTGCGCCGCCGCGGTGGCGATCGCGTCGAGGGTGCGCATGTTGCCGAAGGTCGAGAGCGTGAAGGTGATGACGCCGAGCGAGCGGAACCGCCCGGTGCGCAGCGCCCTCGCCGCGCGGTTCGGCTGATAGCCGACCGAGCGCATCGCCTCGAGCACGCGGTCTCGCGTCGCCGCGTCGACGTTGGTCCTGCCGTTCGACACGCGGGACACGGTCTGCGAGGACACGCCCGCGAGCGCCGCCACGTCGGCCATGGAGGGACCGCGCCGGGTCTCAGGCCTCGGCCGGGCTCGTCCTTCGCTCACGTCCACCTCTCCGCGCACCAGTGCGTCGGTCGCGCTGGGCAAGACTTGCGCGATCTGCCAGACATGCTAGCCTCCACGACAGCAACATGTTTACGTGAACATGCTCTCGACAGGAAAACCATGACAGCGACGTCACTCACCGGACGCACAGCCAAACAGCGCGGGCGCTGGATCGGCTGGGCGTTCGTGGGCCCCTTCATGATCGTCTTCGCGCTGGTGCTCGTGGCCCCCGTGTTCTACGCGATCTACCTCAGCCTCTTCCGCGAGCAGCTCGTCGGCGGCAACGCCTTCGTCGGCCTCGACAACTACGTGCGGGCTCTCGGCGACGCGAAGTTCTGGGAGTCGTTCCTGCGGGTGGCCGTCTTCCTCGTCGTGCAGGTGCCGATCATGCTCTGCATCGCCCTCTTCGCGGCTCTCGCCCTCGACAGCGCACGGCTGCACGGCTCGCGCTTCCTGCGCATCTCGGTGTTCCTGCCTTACGCCGTTCCGGCGGTCGTGGCGACCCTGATGTGGGGCTTCATCTACGGTGAGCGGTTCGGCCTGGTCGGCAACCTGAACTCGCTCCCGGGTGTCGACCTGCCCATCCCGCTCTCGAGCGAGTTCGTGCTCGCCGCCATCGGCAACATCGTCACCTGGGAGTTCGTCGGCTACAACATGCTGATCTTCTTCGCGGCGCTGCGGGTCATCCCGACCGAGCTCTACGAGGCGGCCGAGCTCGATGGGGCGGGCCAGTACCGGGTGGTCTGGAGCATCAAGCTGCCCGCGATCCGGGGGGCGCTCGTGATCGCGGCGATCTTCTCGGTGATCGGCAGCTTCCAGCTCTTCAACGAGCCGAACATCCTCAAGACGCTGGCGCCGAACGCCATCACGACGTTCTTCACGCCCAACATGTACGCCTACAACCTCTCGTTCGCCGGGCAGCAGTTCAACTACTCCGCCGCGGTCGCCATCATCATGGGCGTCGCGACGATGATCGTCGCCTACATCGTGCAGCTGGGCGGCTCGCGCAAGGAGGCGGCACGATGAGCGCACTGCGATTCGCGAAGACCACGAGCGGCCTCCGCCCGCGGCGCTCCATCCTGCTCACGGTCATCATGGGGCTGCTCGCGATCTACGCCCTGCTGCCGCTGTTCTGGCTGTTCGTGAACTCCACGAAGACCCAGGCCGCGTTGTTCTCCACCTTCGGGCTCTGGTTCGGCGGCGAGTTCGCGCTCTTCGACAACATCGTGCAGACGCTGACCTACGACGACGGCGAGTTCGTGCGCTGGCTCGGCAACACCCTGCTCTACGTCGTCGTCGGCGCCGGCGGCGCGACCGCACTCGCGACCCTCGCGGGCTACGGGCTGGCCAAGTTCGACTTCCCCGGGCGGCGCGCGGTCTTCGCGGTCGTGCTCGGCGCCGTCGCGGTGCCGGGCACAGCGCTCGCCGTGCCGACCTTCCTCATGTTCAGTCAGCTCGGCCTGACCAACACCCCGTGGGCGATCATCCTGCCCTCGCTCATCAGCCCCTTCGGGCTGTACCTGATCTGGGTCTACGCGGTCGACTCGGTGCCGACCGAGCTGCTCGAGGCGGCCCGAATCGATGGGGCAGGGGAGTTCCGCACCTTCTTCACGATCTCGTCCCGACTGCTCGCACCGGGCTTCGTCACGGTGCTGCTGTTCGCCATCGTCGCGACCTGGAACAACTACTTCTTGCCCCTCATCATGCTGAGCGACCCCGCCTGGTATCCGCTCACGGTGGGGCTCAACCAGTGGAACGCGCAGGCCACGGGAGTGGGAGCGCAGCCCATCTACAACCTGGTGATCACGGGCTCCCTGCTCACGATCATCCCCATCGTCGTCGCCTTCCTGTTCCTGCAGCGGTACTGGCAGTCGGGACTGAGCGCCGGAAGCGTCAAGCAGTGAGCCGCTCTGCTGACGGAACCCACGGCATCCGGGAAGCACGGATGCGCATCGCACGAAGAAGTGAGAGGAATCACATGAACAGCACCCCCAGGCGCCGCATCCTCGGCGCCGTCGCCGGCCTCGCCCTGGCCGGTCTCGCGCTGGCCGGCTGCTCCGCGCCGTCGGGCGGCACCGGCGGAGGCACCGGAAGCGCCGACGACCTCGACGCGGCCCTCGAGGAGGGCGGCGAGCTCACCTACTGGAGCTGGACCCCGTCTGCCGAGGCTCAGGTCGCCGCGTTCGAGGAGGCCTACCCGAACGTCGACGTCGAGCTCGTCAACGCCGGCACCAACACCGAGGAGTACACCAAGCTGCAGAACGCCATCAAGGCGGGCTCCGGCGCTCCGGATGTCGTGCAGATCGAGTACTACGCCCTCCCGCAGTTCGCGCTGTCCGACTCGCTCGTCGACCTCAGCCAGTACGGCTTCGGCGAGCTCGAGGACCAGTACAGCCCCGGCACCTGGGGGAGTGTGACCGTCGGCGACGCCATCTACGGCCTGCCGCAGGACTCCGGCCCGATGGCTCTCTTCTACAACAAGACGGTGTTCGACGAGTTCGGCCTCGAGGTGCCCACCACCTGGGACGAGTACGTCGCCGCAGCCGAGCAGCTGCACACGGCGGACCCGACGAAGTACATCACCAACGACACCGGTGACGCAGGTTTCGCCACGAGCATGATCTGGCAGGCGGGCGGCAAGCCCTTCCAGGTCGAGGGCACCGAGGTGACCATCGACCTCGCCGACGAGGGTGTGCAGAAGTGGACCGGCGTCTGGAACCAGCTCGTCGAGAACGACCTCGTCGCGAGCGTTCCCGGCTGGACCGACGAGTGGTTCCGCGCGCTCGGCGACGGCACGATCGCGACCCTGGTGACGGGCGCCTGGATGCCGGGCGTGCTGCAGGCCTCCGTGCCCGAGGCCTCGGGCGACTGGGCCGTCGCGCCGATCCCCACCTACGACGGTGAGCCCGCGACCGCCGAGAACGGCGGAGGCGGCCAGTCGGTCACCTCGCAGAGCGAGAACCCGGCGCTCGCCGCCGCGTTCCTGCGCTGGCTCAACAGCGACCCCGCGAGCATCGAGATCTTCCTCGAGAGCGGCGGCTTCCCGGCGACGACCGACGACCTGAGCGACCCGGAGTTCGTGGGTGTGGAGTCGGAGTACTTCGGCGGACAGAAGATCAACGAGGTGCTGACGCAGGCCTCGGAGGAGGTCGTCGAGGGCTGGCAGTACCTGCCGTTCCAGACCTACGCGAACAGCATCTTCGGCGACACCGTCGGCCAGGCCTACGCCGACAAGCGCGACCTCGCCGAGGGGCTCGCGGAGTGGCAGGAGCAGCTCGTCGCCTACGGCAACGAGCAGGGCTTCACGGTCGCCGAGTAGTCCGATACCACCCGGCGGGGTGCAGCCGATCAGTCGGCTGCACCTCGCCTTTCCATGACGAGGACCCCGTGCCCAGCTTCACCATCGGCGAAGAGCACTTCCTGCTCGACGACCGGCCCTTCCGCATCCTCTCCGGCGCGCTGCACTACTTCCGCGTGCACCCCGAGCAGTGGGCGGACCGTATCCGCAAGGCGCGGCTCATGGGCCTCAACACGATCGAGACCTACGTCGCCTGGAACGCGCACGCTCCGACGCCCGACCGCTTCGACACCGACGGCGGCCTCGACCTCGGGCGCTTCCTCGATCTGATCGCTGCGGAGGGCATGCACGCGATCGTGCGACCTGGCCCCTACATCTGCGCCGAGTGGGACAACGGCGGGCTGCCCGCGTGGCTGTTCTCGGATCCCGAGGTGGGAATCCGCCGCAGCGAGCCGCGCTACCTGGCGGCCGTCGACCGCTATCTGGAGCAGCTGGCGCCGATCCTCGTTCCCCGTCAGATCGACCGCGGCGGGCCGCTCATCCTCGTGCAGATCGAGAACGAGTACGGCGCGTATGGCTCCGACAAGGCCTACCTGGAGCACCTCGTCGCGGTGAACCGCCGGATCGGCCTGACGGTGCCGTTCACGACGGTCGATCAGCCGGGCGACCTCGAGGCGGGGAGTCTGCCGACCCTGCACAGCACCGCGTCCTTCGGGTCGCGATCCACGGAACGGCTCGAGGTGCTGCGTCGGCACCAGCCGACCGGCCCGCTGATGTGCTCCGAGTTCTGGGACGGCTGGTTCGACTCCTGGGGCCAGCACCACCACACCACGGATGCCACCCAGTCGGCCAAGGACCTCGACGACCTGCTGGCGGCGGGCGCGAGCGTGAACATCTACATGTTCCACGGCGGCACCAACTTCGGACTCACGAACGGCGCGAACGACAAGGGCGTCTATCAGCCGATCGCGACCAGCTACGACTACGACGCCCCGCTCGACGAGGCGGGGAATCCGACGGAGAAGTACTGGGCGTTCCGCGAGGTGCTCGCGAAGCACGCGCCGGTTCCCGAGGAGGCTCCCTCCGTCTCCCCGCCCTCGCCGAGTGCGTCGGTGACGGTGTCGGAATCCGCGTCGCTCTGGGGAGTGCTCGACGCCCTCGGCGGCGTGGTGGAGAGAAATGAGGCGACGACGACGGATGCCCTGGGCGTCTACTCCGGGTTCGTGCTCTACGAGGCGGACGTCGAGCTGCTCGCCCCCGCCCTCCTCGAGGTGGGGGAGGTGCGCGACCGTGCTCAGGTGTTCCTCGACGGTGTTCCGATCGGCGTCCTGGCCCGCGAGGAGCACGACGTGTCGCTCGCGCTTCCCGCAGCAGGCGCGGCTCGGCTCCAGCTGCTCGTCGAGGACCAGGGGCGCGTCGACTACGGCCGCCGGCTGGGTGAGCCCAAGGGGCTCATCGGCGGGGTCCGCATGGATGGTGTCGCAGTGCGCGGATGGCGCATCCGACCACTCGACCTCGACCGCGTCGGCGAGGCGCTGGGCGAGCTCTCGCCCTCCGGCGGTCGCGTGGTGGGACCCGCCTTCGCTCGGGCGCGCTTCGATGTCGAGGAGGCGGGCGACCTCTTCCTCGACACGACCGGGTGGGGCAAGGGCGTCGCCTGGGTCAACGGCTTCTGCCTCGGGCGCTACTGGTCGAAGGGTCCGCAGCGAACCCTCTATGTGCCGGGGCCCGTCGTGCGTCCCGGAGCGAACGAGGTCGTGCTCTTCGAGCTGCGGGGCGGCACAGGGGAGATCGCCTTCGTGCCCCGCGCCGACCTCGGCCACACGGAGTACTGAGCGCAAGGAGTCGGGAAGGAAGGGGGAAGGGCCTGCGCCCTTCCCCCTTCCTTCGACTCAGCGGCAGGCGATACCGGCGTACGGCACCTCGACTGTCGTCGTCACCGGCTGGCCGCCGATGTCCGCGCTGGCGGAGACGGTCGCAATTCCGTCCTCGATCGCTCCCAGCCTGCTGGTGAAGGCGTGCGACACGGTCTTGCCCGTCGCAGCAGTCGCCTTCTTGGTGCCGAACGGGGTGGTCAGCGTCAGCGAGACCTTGCCGTCGTGCACGTTCGCCACCTGCAGCACGAGCGCGACCTTGCCGGCGACGCACCGCGCCGTCGCCGCGGCGGTCACGAGCGTGGGAGCCCGCCGGACCTCGACGGTGTAGACGGTCGTCGACCCGTCCACGGCCGTCACGGTGATCGTCGCCGTGCCCTCGCCCTCCTCGGGCTGCACGATGACGACGTCGGCGTCCGTGTCGAGGGGAGCCGCCCCGATGACCGGCCAATCCGCACCCGTCGCCTCGTACTCGTAGGCGAGGTCGGCGGGATCGAAGCCCTCGACATCCTGGCCGTCGATCGTCAGGCGACCGAGCGCGGAGACGGATGAGCTGCCGGCCGCCTTCGCCCAGATCTCGACCTCGGAGACGATGAGGTGGGTCTGCGGATGCGCGATGAGCACCGCCCGCACGGCCGAGGTGGTCACGCCTCCGAGCTCCACATCGACGACGGGAGCCGGGCCGGTGAGGGGCACCTGCACGTCGACCTCGGGCACGGCGACCCACGCTCCGTTCGCATCCTGGTACTCGACGCGAAGACGGTCGGCCCAGGTGGCGCTGCTGCCGTCCTTGTAGAAGTGCAGCGTGACGTGCTCGACGACCGACGGCTCCGCGAGCCGGTAGGTGAGCGTGTCCTGAGCGTTCTTGGTGCCTGAGCGCCAGTTCGACCAGCCCTTGTCGGTCGGGTTGCCGTTGATCGTGCGCGTCACCGAATAGCTCGAGCTCTCGGTGAACGTCGCGCTCGGCGTGCTGCGCGGGGCGACGTTCGCCTCGTCGGGCTCCGTGACGATGATGGTCAGCAGCGCAGGGAGGTCCTCGCCCGCCGGGTCGTTCGATCGCGCGGATCCGGTCACGGCGATCGTGCCGGGAGTCGCGAGGTCATCCTGTTCGACCGCCGACCAGTCCCAGACGACGGTCGTCTCGAACCGGTTGGTGCTCGCACCGATCTGAGCCGGCACGGTGTCGGGCGCCGCGGCGATCACGCTGTCGAGCGGAGCTCCCGCGTAGGTCGTGACGGAGACCGGATCGGTGCTTGCGAAGCCGCCGATCTCGACGGTGAGGGTGGCCGTGAACGGGGTGCCGAAGACATCCGTCGCGGTGCCCTGCGCCGAGTAGCTGCCCGGCGTCTGCCAGTCGATGCCCGACGTATCCCACTCGACAGGGACCGCAGAGCCCGTTCCGTGGGCGTACCGCGGTGTGACGGTTGAGGGCAGCGCGGGCTGCACTCCGGCGATCGTCTGGATCGCCACCGGTTCCACGCCGGTGAGCTCCACAGAGCGGAAGGTCCAGCGCTGGTTGGCGCCGCTGTTCGACGGCCAGGTGCCGGTCGGCGCATTCTCGGCGGTCGACTGCCCGCCGACCTCGAGGGCGCGCGCATCACCGGCGCTCACGAGGCTGTAGGTGCGACCCTCCGTCGTCGTGAGGATCCACTGCAGCGACCGGTCGGCAGCCGCCTGCTCCACGGTGGCCTCGACCATCCGCGTCTGCCCGCCGGACGTGCCGAGCACCCTGCCCGCGCCGTCCGTCAGCACGACGCGCTCGTCATGGCTGACCCCCGACGTCAGGCGCTCGATCGTCCAGGTCTGCGGCCCGGCCGTCGCAGCATCCGTACCGAGCGTGGTGATCGTCGCGCCGGGGGCCGTTCCGGTCGCGGGTGCTGCGGTCAGGGCCTTGCCGCTCTGCACGCCGACGACCTGGTAGCGCTCGCCGTCCTCGATAGGCGCTGCGTCCTCAGCTACGCCGCCGACGCCCTCGATGAGGAGGGTGGTCACCGACTTCGCCGGAACCGTGAGAACGGCGGATGCGGTTGCCGCGTCCACCGCCACCGGCTGGCCTTCGACGAGCGCGTTCGCCGTCACATCGTCCGCCGGGGACTGGGTGGTGACGATCGGGGTCACGGTGGCCCCCGGGGCGATCTCGCCGAACGCCGAGAGGTCGATCTCGAGCGAGCGCTCCGTCGTCGCGCTGTTGACGTGCACGAGGGTGACGCCACCCTCCGCGCCCAGGGCTGCAGCGGTCTGGGTGTCGCCGCTCGGGATGAAGCGGTCCCCAGGGCGGATGTAGTGGGTGAAATTGCGCACCGTGTTGTACTTCGCGTTGGTCAGCACCTCGCAGCTCGGGTCGGCCTCCCCGTCGGCGATGCGCCGCAGCGAGTCGCCTTCGGCGTTGCAGTCGAAGTCGATGAAGACGCTGCCCCAGTTGAGGTTCTCGACCTTCTCCATGTTGTAGAGGTCCTCGACGGGCTGCCAGAACACCCACGCGCTCGGCTCGAGCTCGCGCATGTCGTCGATCATGCGGGTCGCGACGCCCAGGCCGTTCTCGATGTTGGTGAGGTTGAATCCCGTGCCGTCCCAGTCACCCTCGACCTCACTCATCCAGAGCGGCTTCTCGGCCGCCTTGGCGATGTCGCGCACGACGGTGCGGTCGCCGGTGCCGTAGGTGTGCACGTTGAGCTGCTCGACGAGGTCCTTCGCCTCCTGGCTCCAGGCGTTCCAGTTGGTGGCGAAGATGCCGGGGTTCGTCTCGTCCATCGCCGAGATCGCGACGTCGGTGGTCGTGTCCGGCTCGGCGAGCTCGGCGGCGAGCGCCTTGATCACCTGGTCCTGGATCGCGGGGCCGATGTGGGCGCCCTCCTGCCGGCTCGCCGAGGTGGGCCAGCCGTTCGAGCCGATGCGCGTCTGCCAGTAGTTGGTGTTCGGCTCGTTGAACGGGTCGAGGGTCGCGAAGTCGATGCCGTGCTCGGCCTCGATGTGCTCGACGACCGTCGTGAGGTAGGTCACGAAGGCGTCGATGTTCTCGGCGCCGACGAGCTGCTCCGACGTCGCGTTGTTGATGCCGCCTGAGACGTACCCGCTCTCCGTCAGGAAGTAGGGCGGCGAGTTGCTGAACGCCTCCCACACCATGTCGTCGCGCTCGGCCTTGAGGGCGTCGATCCACCAGCGCTGCGTCTCGTCGGCCGTGAAGTCGTAGTGCTCGGGGTTCTCGGCATCCCAGACGGCGGCGTAGCGGTCGCGGTCGGCGTAGCTCGACGTGACCTCGCCCTGGTTGTCGCTGATGCCGAGATCCGGGTTCCACCATCCCTCGACCGCGCCGCCCGGGCGCAGGTAGGGCGGCACGTCAGTGGCGTTGCCACCGCCGATGTTGTAGCGAGCCACGTTGAGGTTGAGCCCCTCCTCGCCGAACACCTTGTCGAAGAGGTCGCGGCGTACCTCCTCGGGGTAGCCGCCGGTCGCATTGGCGAACCAGACGAGGCTCGTGCCCCAGCCCTGGAACGCCGGCCCCTGGTAGCTCGGGTCGGGGGAGATCGACACGGTGGGGATGGCCGCCTCGGCAGGCTGCGCCGGCGCGGCTGCGAGGCCGGTGGCGAGCAGTCCGGTCACGAGGACCGCTGCGGGGAGGGAGCGCGTGGTTTTCGACGCCATCGTCAAGGGCACCTTCCGTCGTTGGAAGCATGTTTACGTGAACATGCGCGTTCGACGACTATTGCATCCGGATCGGGCGGGGGTCAAGAGCGGTCGGGAACGACGAAGGGGCCCGGCCGCCGGCAGATCCAGCGACCGGTCCCCTTCTTCGAGGCGCTACTCCGCGATCACCACCCTCACGTCGTCAACGAAGCCGGTGTTGTCGCCCTCGGTCGTGGTGCCGACGAACGAGATGGTGTGCTCACCGGCGTCCACCGTGAACGAGTCGGTCGTGTAGAGCACGTACTCGCCGTTCTGCGGGAACGCCTGTCCGACCACCTCGCCGTCGATCTCCACGTCGATCTCCTGCAGGCCGCCGAACCCGACGCGGTTGGCGGCGTAGAAGGTGATCTGGAAGGTGCCGGCGGGGAAGACGACCGTCTGGTCGACGCGGCTGCCGAGGCCGGAGTCGGTCTTCAGGTAGAGCGTGCGCTCGCCTTCCGGCGCCGGGGCGACGGGAGCGAACACGCTGTTGTTGTGCTGGATACCGGCGCGCGCGCTGAACTCCCAGCCGTTGACCATCGGGCCGTTCGCGGTGCCTCCGGTCGCCGGCTTCTCGAAGCCCGCGTTGAAGATGGTCACCACGCTCGGCTCACCCGAGACCTCTGTGTTGTAGAAGCAGCGGTTGTCGCCGCCGGGGTTGGGATCCCCGCCGAACGCCGCGGCGGTGCACTCGACGCCATCGGTGAAGGTGCCGAAGACGAAGAGCCCGTCCGATCCGAAGGCCACGCTGGCCTCACCCGAGAACTCGCACTCGCCTCGGTCCGCGTACGCGCAGAACCGGTACCCGTCGGGCGCGTTCTGCACGTCGAGCACCTTGTAGAGCCGCGAGCTGACACCCGACGGCTCCAGCCCGGGAGCGACGGCCATCGCGCGCAGGTACACGGTCTGCAGCGGGTTGAGGAAGATCGGTCCCTCGTAGCGCGTCGACGAGGTCGTCGGCACGCTGCCGTCGGTGGTGTAGTAGATCTCCGCACCGGGGGTGGCGCTCGTGAGCTCGACCGCTTCGACGGACTGGTAGAGCCCGGGCTCCAGGCTGAACTCGACCGGGTCGGTCACGCCGGGCTTCGACGCCGGGATCACCAGCACCTGGGCGACGCCGTAGCTGCCGTCCTTCGCCGTGGCCCGGATGGCGACCGTGCGCTCCTCGTCGACGTCGGGAGCTGTGAAGAGCCCCTTCTTCGAGATCGTGCCGTTGCCCTCCCCGACGACGCTCCACGTCACGCCGCCCTTGCCGTCGATCACGTCGGCGCCCAGCTGCAGCTGCTCTCCGCCGCGGATGCTCGACTGCACGGGGTCGACCGCGACCTGCGTAGCGGCCCCCGCGGTCGTGTAGATCGCATAGCCGTGGGCAGCGGGCAGAGTGTCGGAGAAGCTGTTGTGCTTCGGCTTCAGCTCACCGCTCGAAGCCGGGAGCAGCGCGTTCTGCTCGGGCTGGGCATCCGCATCGGTGAAGGCGATCCGGGTGAAGCGGTCGTTGACCTTGCCACCCTCGAACTGCACGGTGACCTCCGCCTCGACGGCGCCCTGCGACTCCACGAGCACGGTCAGCTCGCCGTCGGCCGCCCGGTAGGCGGTCGCTCGGATGTCGTCGTGCGACACCTCGGTCGCGAGGACCTCGCTGTGCTCGGGAATGTAGCGGATCAGCGGGCCAGCCTCGTAGAACGCCGCCGTCGGCTCGATGCCCAGGATGAGCGAGTCCCAGAGGTTGAACGACCCATTGGTGTCGCCGGCAGGGTCGTTGGTCATCACGCCATTGAGCTGCCAGATGAGGTTGGAGTGCACACCCTCGTTCGCGCTCTCGATGAGGTAGTTGGCGTAGCCGGTCTCCCAGACGCTCGTGCCCGGGTTCGTCCAGCCCATCTCGGTGAGGTTGAGCGGCTTGTCGCCGATCGTCGCCTGACGGGTCTCGATGAATCCCTTCAGCGACGAGTACGCCTCCCCGTAGAGGTGGAAGCTGTAGGAGTCGAAGACGTCTCCCGCGTTCTCGGCCATGTACTCGGTCCAGTCGGGGGCGCTCACCTCCTCCGGTCCCCAGATCTCGATGTCGTCGCGCAGGTCGTCGGCGATCAGCTGCTCGTGCACGTCGCGCGCCATCTGGGCGTAGTACGCCTTCTGGTCGGCGGGGCCCTCGAAGTCCCAGCTCCCGTTCGGCTCGTTGTAGAAGGTCAGATAGTCGACGTTGTCGTAGCCGCGGTCGAAGAGGTTCTGCAGCAGGGCGGATGCGCTGCGCCCGTAGGCCTCGAGGTCGCCGGGGGCGCTCTCGTACGGCTTCTGCACGCCGGGATACAGGAACCAGTCGTGCACCCGCTCGCCGACCTTCCAGCCGAAGTTCAGCAGCACCTCGGTGCCCGCCTGCTCGAACGCGTCGAGGTAGCGGTAGAAGGCCTGCATCTCGGGGCTCTCGAAGTCGTACTCGCCCTTCTCGAGCTCCATCCAGTCGATCTGGAACCACACGCGGGCGACCTTCGGCTGGATGGTCGCGATGCGCTCGACGTCGACCTCCCAGTCGGCGTCGTCGTATCCGCGAGTGGTCGTCCCCTCGAGCAGGCTCCAGGGGATGACGTTGACCCCGACTCCCAGGTAGTCCTCCTGGACCACGTGGTCGAGGTCGACCGTGACGGTGCGGGCCTCTGCACCGTCGTCGGCCAGGGCGCTCGTGGTGGGGATGAGTGCCCCTGCCCCGAGCGCGAATGCGGCTGCTGCCGCGACAGCGTTGCGCCGTCTACGCATGAATCGCTTCTCCTATCACCGTTGATAGAGCGGAGTTCCCCGGGGGTGGTTGACCCCAGGACGGGCCCGGCACGCTGTGTCGCGTGTAGTGGAACTACGCACTGTCCGTGCTTTGAGACGATATCGGGCCCCCGGAAAGGGGTCAAGTGGGGCATTTGGGGGACAGGCGATGTAGTGTCACCACTTTCTGCCCTTTATTGCCTGCAGAAACGCACCGCGAGCACATGGGACGCATGCGCGACGGCCCACTCCCAGCGGGTTGGCCGCGGCTGCTCGTCGGCGGCGTGCTTCTGGCCGTTGCGGTCGTGTTCCTCGTGCTGGTTCTGCCGAGCACCTTCGATGCGATCGCGACGAACGGTCACGGACCGCTGCCCAGGACCCGCCGTGCCAACGGTCCGGCGTGGTGGATGGCGGTGACGGTGATCTTCTGCGCCGCGCTCGCCGCCGCGGCGGGGATCGCTCGGGGTCAGCGGAGTGAAGCGCCTCCTGAGGCGCCAAGATCTTGAGTGGCAGTCACAGGACCCGTAGGGTGCGCTCATGAGAGCCCGAGGGAGAGTCGCGCTCCTCGCCGCTGCGTCGGTGATCGCGGCGGCCGCGCTAGTCCTGACCGGATGCAGCGAGTCCGGTTCCTTCTCGGATCTGGATCTGCCTGCCGAGGATACCGACCTTCCGCCGATCCCGGACGAGGCGTTCGAGAACGCCGACGTCGACACCGCTCGTCACGTCGCGACCCACCACCTCGACGAGCTCTACCTGATGCGCGCCGACGGCCACGGGGTGTGCTTGCTCGTCTACACGCGCCCGGGCGACTGGGTGATGGGCTGCGGGGCGGGCGGGCTCACTGTGCAGGCGTCCGGAGCTGAGTACGCCGTGCTGCCTGATGCTGCAGCGGGGGGCGGCGAGGGAGAGCGCCTCTCCGAGAACGTGTACTACCTGCCCCCGGAGGCCGATCCCATCGGCTGATCGCGCCGGAGGCGGGCACCGCGGGCCGCACCTCGACGTCGCGCTCAGACGTCGAAGGCGACTCCGGCCTGCAGCAGGACGTTCGAGTAGGGAGTGTCTTCGGCCGTGCGCACGGCGAAACGGGCGACGGCCGCCTTCACCTTCAGCTCGTCGTGCGACACGTGGAAGAGGCCGGACGGCACCGCCTCGAGCAGCACCCGGTGGGACTCCGGGTTCGCCTCCACGACCTCAGTCGCATACCAGCCGCCTTCGATCGCGACTTCGGCGGCGATCGGACGGAGCACATCCGCCCACCGCGGCAGGCCGAAGACCACGCGCAGGTCGACCGTCGGCACCTGCGGCGGAACGGGAAAGCCGGAGTCGACCACGAGGAAGGTGTCGGTGTGGCCGAGTCTGGCGAGGTGGGCGCTGAGCTCAGCGTGCAGGATGCCGCGCTTCTTCATCAGGCGTCCTGCCCGGTCGGCGCGACGACGACCTCGCGCAGCGTGACCTCCTGCGGAAGCTCGTAGGTCGACAGGATCGCCCGAGCGACGTGCTCGGGCCGCAGCCCGCCCCCGATGCTCTCCTTGTAGGAGAGGTAGCCGTCGAGTACGGCACCTTCGCCGGTGTTCGAGAGCAGAGCCGTGTCCACCATGCCGGGCGCGACGAGCACCACGCGGACTCCGTGGCGCGCGAGTTCTCGGCGGAGGCCCTCCGTCATCGCGTGGATGGCGTACTTCGTGCCGTTGTAGACGGTGTGATCGCCGTAGAGCTGCTTGCCGGCGATCGACCCGATGTTGATGATCGTGCCGCGTCCGCGCTCGATCATGCCGGGGATGACGAGCTGTGCGTTCTTCATCGGCGCGACGCAGTTCACGTCGAACATCGCCTGCACCTTCTGCGGGTCCTGCTCGACGACGGAGGACAGCGCCATCATGCCCGCGTTGTTCAGCAGCAGGTCGACCGGGCCGAACTGCACCTCTGCATCGCGAATGGCGGCGGCGACGGCTTGAGTGTCGTTCGCGTCCGCGGCGCGCAGCACCGCGTTCGGCAGATCGAGCTCCGACATGGGCTCCAGCCGCCGGGCGATGAGCAGCAGGGGGTAGCCGGCCGCGGAGAACTGGCGTGCCGTCTCCGCTCCGATCCCCGAGCTCGCTCCGGTGATGACGACGAGTGGCTTATCGGTCATGGCTTCTCCTTCGAAGGGACGAGGTCCTCGACCGCGCGGTCGAACCGCGCGCGGATCGGGTCGTAGGTCGCCGGAGCATCCCGCGACGCGGTGTAGCGCGCGAGCTCGCGGTGGGGGCTTGCGGCGTCCGCCCAGCTCCAGGCGCCGAGCCCGACGAAGGCGATCGTCGCTGCACCGAGGGTGGCCGCCTGCTGGTCGACGGCGGTGCGCACCAGAGTGGTGCCAAGCACGTCTGCGTACAGCTGATTCCATCCGTCGTGCTGCGCGCCGCCGCCCGACACCAGCAGCTCCCGATCGCTGCCGCTGAGCAGACGGATGCGGTCGAGGCTGCGGCGCAGCGCGAAGGCGATGCCCTCGAGCGCGGCCCGGGAGAGAGCGGATGCTCCGGTGCCGAGATCCAGCCCGAGCAGCGAACCGCGCGCCAGGGGACCGCCCTCGAGCGGAGTGCCGCCGGCGAGCATCGGAAGGAAGAGAGTTCCCCCTGCGCCCGGCATCGACCCGAGTCCCAGGTCGATGAACTCCCCGGTGGACGAGCTCGGGGCGACGAGGCCGCGGAGCCAGTCGAAGCTCGTGCCGCTGCTGAAGGTGGACAACGCGCTGATGTGCAGCTCGGGGATCGCGTGGCGGAACACGTACGGACGCGCGACCACATCGAGCACGGGCTCGGCGGTCGTGACGGTCATCCAGCTCGACGACCCGAGGGCAGCGTAGATCGCTCCCTCCTCGAGTCCCAAGGAGCCGAGCGCCATGCAGGCGTTGTCGACTGCACCGGCGAAGACCGGTGTGCCCGGCTGCAGGCCGAGCCTCGACGCGGCGTCGGGGGTCAAGCCCCCGATCCGGTGAGTCGATTCGACGGGCTCAGGGAGGAGTCCGCGATCGACGCCCGCGGCCGCCAGCAGCTCGTCGTCGTATCCGCCGCTGTCGAGCGAGTACGCCCCGCTGCCTGACGCGTAGGAATGGTCGGTCGCGAGCTCCCCCGTGAGCCTGAAGTTGATCCAGTCCTTCGATCCGAGCACGGCGCGCGTGCGCCCGAATCCTTCGGGGTCCTCGTCGCGTAGGGCGCCGAGCTTGAACAGGGGGTAGAGCGCGGCGCCGAACCCGTTGCCCGTGCGCAGGTACCAGTCGACCTCGGACACCTGGGAGAACATCCGCTCTGCCGAAGCAGCGCCGCGCGCATCCGACCAGATCGGGGTCGCGTCGCGCACGACCGATCCTGCGCCGTCCACTTGGACGACGCCGAGGCTCTGACCCGAGAGGGCGAGGCCGATCACACGCGCATCCGGGGCCTGCTCGAGCAGCGATCGCGAGGATGCGATGACGGCGGCCTCCCAGTCGCTCGTCAGCTGCTCGTTGCGCCCGGGGGCCGGGTGCGACGTGGGATAGGCACGGACCGTCTCGGCGACGCAGTCGCCTTCGACGGACCACAGCGAGGCCTTGCAGCCGCCCGTGCCGAGGTCGAGCGCGAGCACGAGCTCGGTCATCAGCGGGCCTCGGTCATCAGCGGGCGCTCGCGAGATCGCTCAGGCGGTCGAACTCGGGTCCGCTCGTGGGGATGGACACGTCGAACACCTCGGCGACGACCTGCGTCCATCCGTGGATGAAGTACGTCCAGCCGTCCTCGATGCGGAGCCGGCGGGAAGCGCTCTGTGCTCGGGCCTGGTCGAGGAAGACGAGGTCCCCGCGATAGTTGAGGTCCCACGCGAGCGAGCGTTCGGGGAACACGGCCTCGTCGGTCAGCGGCGAGCCGGGAGCGTCCTTACCCAGTCCCGTCGCGTTGACCACGAGAGCCCCAGGCGCGAGCGTCGACAGCACGCGGTCGTTCTCCTCGGGAGTCGGCACCAGGACGTAGTCGAAGGCCACATCCGTCTGCAGGGAGGAGTGGATCTCGCGGATGTGATCGAGCCGCGGCTGGGACCGGTTGGTCACGACGATCCGCTCGGGTCGCGTGCTGGCCTCGGCGCGGCTGAGGTACCAGCTGATGGCGATCGTCGACCCGCCGGCGCCCATCAGCAGTGCCTCGCGCCCGCCGCCGGCCCAGTGGCCGTCAGGAACGAACGCCTCGAGCGCGAGCCCGCTCGAGATCGGGTCCTTGGCGTGGCAGCGCAGCATCCCGTCCCGCTTCGAGATGCAGCTCGTCTCGCCCATGAGCTGCGCGAACGGGTCGATCTCGTCGAACAGGTCGCGGGCCGCGTTGTACAGGTCGATCTTGTGCGTCGTGACCAGCGCTCCGAGGCTCAGCGGATCGGAGGCGATGAACTCGACCACGCGGCGGTAGTCGTCGGCCGGGGCGTGAAGCGGGAGATCGATGCCCTGGAGTCGAGCACCGTCGAGGCCGAGCGCGTCAGCCCATCGGGGGAAGACGGTCTGGATCGACGAACGTCCCGTCGTGACTCCGATGAAGTAGAGGGTCGGCGTGGCCGCGGGACGCAGCGTGTCGCCGGCGAGGGTCTCGAGGGTCATGCTGGTCCTTCCGCTGCTCCGATCGCGGTGATGGCCGCAGCCGTGTTCATGCCGAAGCGCTCAACACCGAGCTCGGCCATCCGCCTGATCGTGTCGATCTCGCGGATGCCGCCCGCGGCCTTCAGCTTCGCCCGCCCGGCTGCCCGCTCGGCGATGACCTCCACGTGGTGCACCGTCGTCGGGATGCCGGACCACCCGGTGCCGGTCTTGATCCACGGAACTTCCGCCTCCACCGCGGCGTCGACGGCGAGCCGCAGCTCGTCGTCCGAGAGATGTCCGACCTCGAGGATCACCCGCAGCGGCACCCTGCCGTCGACCTCCGCGACGATCTCGGAGAGTTCGCGCACGAGGTAGGCGTAGTCGCGCGACCGGATGCGGCCGACGGCGGCGACGACGTCGAGTTCCTGTGCCCCCAGCCCGAGCAGCTCCCGCGCCTCGGCGACCTTGGTGGCCGTCGTGGGGCCGCCACTGGGGAAGCCGACCGGCGAGCCGGTCAGGGTGGTCGAGTCGGCGAGGAGCTGGCGCATGACAGGAACCCAGTTGGGCAGGACATGCGCCGCGACGAAGTCATGCCGTCGAGCGATGTCCGCGAGGCGACGGAGGTCGTCGAGAGAGTGCTGGGCCTGAACGCAGGAGATGTCGACGTGCCGCGGCAGGGCCGAGAGCAGCGCGTCCGTGTCAGGCACGGTACCCCCTGTGGTCCGGGTTCGGTCGCGTCGTCCACCCGTCGGCCGTCGCGACGACGAGCTGCTGCATGCCGCCCGCTTCCTCGATGATGCCGTAGTCCTGCCCCGCGTCGGTCTCGTAGCAGAAGAGGGTGGAGAGGAGCTCGTCCCCGACGTTGACGCTGCGGTGGATCCAGCCGCCGGGCACGTGCACCGCCGTGCCTGGCGAGATGGGCAGGGCCCGCGACTCGCCCTCCGGGGTCTCGAGCAGCATGACACCCGTGCCGGACAGACCGAAGTACAGCTCCGCGCACTCGGAGCGCTCGTGCAGGTGTCCCCGCGTCATGGCGAACTCATCGCCGATCCGGCCCGGCTTGATCACGGAGATGCCGATCGTGAGCGCCCCGGGGCCGTCGGCGACCGTGCTGGATTCGACCCAGTAGACCGGAGAGCCGTCGTCCCCTGCCAGCGCGCTGTCGAAGGCCGCCGGGTCGCGGTAGAGACCTGCCAGGTCGCGCAGGAACTTCTCGTAGCGGCCGTTGCTGCCGCCCATCGCCCCCTCGGCGGCGTCCAGGCCGAGCACGACGGGCTCAGCGGGTGGGCGTGCAGCGGCGCACATACAACTCCAGAGGTTCGGGAGCCGTGGCTCCGGTTCGGGTAGTCACACTACATTGCGTGGCGAGAAACGTGCAAATACGGCTTCGAAGTTCGACCAAACGAGGCTCATCAAGTAGCCTGGCTACAGATTCGCGCTCCTTCTCCACCTCGCTTCACGGATCGCTCGGGGCACGCGGAAACCCATTCGCCGCGGCGGACGGCCTGAAGCGGTGTCGAAGGAAGAGATCGCGTGGGTCGATCCCGTGGTCACGTACAGGGGTGAGATCGTGGGTCGAGAGGGCCCCGCACCGCCGATTCGCCCTCTGACTCTCTCGAGAAAGCGAGAACCCTTGCAGATCCACGACCTCGGCGGCGACGCCTGGACCGTCCGCGCCCTCTCCGGCCCGGTGCCCGAGGACCTGCGGGAGCGGCTCGAAGCGGGCATCCCGGCCGCTGTGCCCGGAGTGGTCCACCTCGACCTGCTCGCGGCTGACCTCATCCCCGATCCCTACGACGGGGAGAACGAGGGAGCCGTGCAGTGGATCGGGCTGACCGACTGGGAGTTCTCGCGCGTCTTCGACTGGTCGGGCACCGACGAGGCGCGCACGGAGCTCGTCGCGGACGGGCTGGACACGGTCGCGACCATCGCACTCAACGGGACGCCGCTCGGCGGCACGGCGAACCAGCACCGCAGCTACCGGTTCGACCTGTCGACCGCGCTGCGGACGGGGGAGAACGAGCTCCGCATCGCCTTCCGCTCACCCGTCGAGTACGCCCGCGAGCAGGAGGCCGTGCTGGGCGAGCGCCCCCACTCCTACCGTCACCCCTTCAACGCCATCCGCAAGACCGCCGCGAACTTCGGCTGGGACTGGGGGCCCGACCTCGCCACCTCCGGCATCTGGAAGGACCTGCGCATCGAGGTCTGGTCCAGCGCGCGCATCGCGAGCGTGCGTCCACTGATCGCGCTCGACGGATCCACCGGCCGGCTGACCGCGCACGTCGCCCTCGAGCGCGAGAGTGACGAGCCCGTCGACGTGACCCTCGAGCTCGAGGGTCACGTCCTCAGCGCGACGGCCGCTGAGGGGGAGGCCGAGGTCGTGCTCGAGCTGGAGGTCGCCGAGGTCGAGCCCTGGTGGCCGCGCGGCTACGGCGCTCAGCGCCTCTACCCGCTCACCGTCCGGGTGCCCGGGCAGGAGTGGTCGGGCCGGATCGGCTTCCGTTCGGTCACGCTAGACACGACACCGGATCCCGCAGGCACGCCGTTCTCCATTGCCGTCAACGGGCAGCCGGTGTACGTGAAGGGCGTCAACTGGATCCCCGACGACACGTTCTTCCCGCGCATCACCCGCGACTCGCTCGCCCGTTCCCTCGGGCACGCGGTCGACGCGAACGTCAACCTGATCCGCGTCTGGGGCGGCGGGCTCTACGAGAGCGAGGAGTTCTACGAGCTCTGCGACGAACTCGGCCTTCTCGTCTGGCAGGACTTCCTGCTGGCCTGCGCCGCCTACTCCGAGGACGAGCCGCTGTGGAGCGAGTTCGAGGCCGAGGCCCGCGAGGCCGTGACGAGGCTCACGGCGCATCCGAGCCTCGCCCTCTGGAACGGGGGCAACGAGAACATCTGGGGCTGGGTCGACTGGGGGTGGCGGCCGAGGCTCGCGGGAGCCACCTGGGGCGACGGCTACTACACCGACCTCTTCCCGCGGATCGTCGCGGAGCTCGCCCCGGGGACGCCGTACTCCGACGGCAGCCCGTTCGGCTTCTCGAAGTACGTGCACCCGAACGATCCGGCCAACGGCACCATGCACATCTGGGATGTCTGGAACCAGGTCGACTACACGACCTACCGGGCGTACCGTCCGCGGTTCGTCTCGGAGTTCGGCTTCCAGGGCCCCCCGGCCTGGTCCACCCTCACCTCCGTCGTGCACGACGAGCCGCTCGACCCGTTCGGGCCGCAGATGCTCGTGCATCAGAAGGCGAACGACGGCAACGGCAAGCTCGAGCGCGGGCTCGGTGCGCACCTACCGCAGCCGGCGGACATCGACGCCTGGCACGCGACGACCCAGCTCAACCAGGCGCGCGCCGTGGCCTACGGCATCGAGTGGTTCCGTTCCCTCGCGCCGTTGAACACGGGCTCCATCGTCTGGCAGCTCAACGACTGCTGGCCGGTCGTGTCGTGGGCGGCCGTCGACGGACACGACCGCCGCAAGCCGCTCTGGTACGCGCTGCGCAGGGTGTTCGCCGATCGCCTGGCGACGGTGCAGCCCTCGCCGGAGGGCGTCGCGCTCTCGCTGCACAACGACTCCGCCGAGCGGTGGAGCGTGGGGGTCGTGCTGCGGCGGATCACGGTCGAGGGCGACGAGCTCGCGCGCCACGAGACGGATGCGGGCGTCGAGGCCCGGTCGCTCGAGCGGATCGTGCTGCCCGAGGAGTTCCTCGCGGCGGAGGACCCCGCGCGCGAGCTCATCGTGGCCGAGCTGTCGACGGGGGAGCGCGCGCTGCACTTCTTCGTCGAGGACACCGAGCTCACCCTCGCGGGCGACGCGCTCGCGGTCGAGGCGGTGCGCGACGGGAGCGAGGTGGTGCTGCGGCTCACCGCGTCATCCGTCGTCAAGGACGTCGTCGTGCATGCCGACCGAGTCGACCCGGACGCGGTCGTCGACGAGGCGCTCGTCACGGTGCTGCCCGGCGAGACGCGCGAGTTGCGCATCCGCACCGACGCGGACCCGGCGGGGTTCACCGTCGAGCCTGTGCTGTGGAGCGTGAACTCGCTCGTCGCCGCCGCACAACCGGTCGTGGTGTGGCGCGGGTGCAGCGGGCCTTCTCGTGGGTGACGCCCTCGCGTCCGAGGCTGCACGAACGTCTCATCGGGTGACGGTCCTAGGATGACTCGCGACGCGGGTCGCACGGCGACGCGCCGGCCGAGTGCTCCCCTCGCCCCAGGGAGGCGGTCGGCGGATGAGGAATGGCCGTTTACAACGTTGTACACGAGCCATAAGATGACTGCTGATCACGCGAGGAGAACCCGATGACGACCGCCGATCAGCGTCCCAACATGCACGACGTCGCCTCCCTCGCGGGCGTCTCCCACATGACGGTGTCCCGAGTGCTGAACGGGCACCCGAACATCCGGCCCGCCACCCGGGACAAGGTGCTCAAGGCGATCGAGGCCGTCAACTACCGGCCGAACGGCGCGGCCCGCGCTCTCGCCTCGCGGCGCTCGCACCGGATCGGCGTCATCATCGACGCCGCCGTCGAGTACGGGCCCAACAGCACGCTGCGGGCGATCGAGCATGCCGCGCAGAAGCGGGGCTACACCGTCGCGACCATCGCGGTCTCGGACGACCATGCCATCGGAGTGCAGGATGCGCTCGACTCGCTGATGAGCCAGGGCGTCGAAGCGCTCTGCCTCATCGCGCCTCGCCACTCCTCGCTCGACCTGCTGCGCGACTCGACAGTCGGCGTGCCCACGGTCGCCGTCAAGCCCGAGGACGATGAGACCTTCATGACCGTGGCCGTCGACCAGGCGGCCGGCGCACGGATGGCGATGGAGCACCTCATCGAGCTCGGACACCGCTGCATCGTCCACGTGGCGGGACCGCTCGACTGGCTGGACGCGCGGGCTCGCGAACGCGCCTGGCGCGACATCGTGCGCGAGCACGGGCTCGTCGAGTTCGACATGATCGTCGGAGACTGGTCCTCAGACTTCGGGTACGAGTTCGCGAGGTCGCAGCCGCGCCTGCCCGAGTTCACGGCGGTGTTCGCGGGCAACGATCAGATGGCGCTCGGCCTGCTGCACGGTTTCCGTGACGCCGGCATCCGGGTGCCGGAGGACGTCAGCGTCGTGGGCTACGACGACCTGCCCGACGCCAAGCACTTCCTTCCGCCGCTCACGACGGTGAGGCAGGACTTCGACGCGCTCGGGGAGCGCAGCTTCGAGGCGCTGCTCGCCGTGCTCGAGGACGGCGCGGAGCAGTCGGACACCCGCATCACGCCCGAGCTCGTCGTGCGTGCCTCCAGCGCCCCGCCGCGCACGGAGGGCTGAGCGCTCTGCTCGGCTGAACTCGCCCGGGCCGCTTCCTAATGTGGCGCAGGAGTGAGTTGCGTGCCGGGTTTGTGAACGCTAACATCATCCACGCAAGCACCAGTGCCCCTGGCACACAGTCCGAGCCCGACCGGGTTCCGGATCTCGAGGAGGAGATCGAAATGCGCAGCAACAAGCGAATCGCCCGGGCCTTTACGGTGGCCGCGGCCGGCGCTCTGACCGTGGGCCTCGCGGCCTGCTCGGGCGGCGGTGGAGGCGGCACCGGCAGTGACGGTGAGGAGCTCACGACCGTCGGCTTCGTCGCGGTCGGCCCCGAGGGCGCCTGGCGCCAGGCCAACGAGACGAACATCCAGGACACCTTCACCGAGGACGCCGGATTCGAGCTGAAGTACGCTCCGGCCACCAACCTCGACCAGAAGTCGCAGATCGACGCGTTCACGTCGTTCGTCGACGAGGGTGTCGACGTCATCCTGCTCTCCGCCACGGAGGGTTCCGGCTGGGAAGAGCCGCTGCAGCGTGCTCAGGAGGCCGAGATCCCGGTCATCCTGATCGACCGCGGCATCGAGCCCGACGACAACAGCCTCTACGTGACCCGCATCGCGCCGGACAACATCGAGGTCAGCAAGGGTGTCGCCGAGTGGGCGCTCTCCGAGTTCCCCGACGGTGCCAACTACTTCACCCTCGAGGGCCCTGCCGGCGTCTCGGTCGTGAACGAGCGCAACGAGGGCTGGGATGAGGTCATCGGCGGCGAGTCGAGCTTCAACAAGGTCGGCGCGCAGACCGCCAACTGGTCGACCGAAGAGGCGAAGAGCGTCTTCGAGACCGTGCTGAAGTCGAACAACAACGACGTGCAGCTCGTGTTCGCGCAGAACGACGAGATGGGTCTCGGCGCCGTGCAGGCTGTCGAGGAGGCCGGCCTCGTTCCCGGCGAGGACGTCAAGATCGCGACCATCGACGGCACCAAGGGTGCTCTCGAGGCGCTCGCCGAGGGCAAGCTCAGCTTCGTCGCCGAGTACAACCCGCTGTTCGGCGAGACCGCACTCGAGGTCGTCAACGCGGTGCTCGAGGGCGAAGAGGTCGAGCCCTACATCATCGTGCCGAGCGAGGTGTTCGACTCCCCGGAGGCTGCCGAGGAGGCGCTGCCCGACCGTCAGTTCTGATCCTCCCGATCAGACCTGTACCCGACGTGCGGGGTTCCCTCTGCAGGGGACCCCGCACGTCCACGTAGTTCTACGAACCGATTCACTGCTGGACGGACTGCTCACATGGCCACATCGCTGCCGATCGTCGAGATGAAGGACATCTCGATCTCCTTCCCCGGGGTGAAGGCGCTCGACGGCGTCGACTTCCGCCTTTACCAGGGCGAGGTGCACACGCTCATGGGTGAGAACGGCGCAGGCAAGTCGACGCTCATCAAGGCGCTCACCGGCGTCTACAAGATCGACTCCGGCCAGATCCTCATCTCGGGCGAGGAGCGCCGCCTCACCGGCACGGCCGACGCTCAGGCCGCGGGCATCGCGACGGTCTACCAGGAGGTGAACCTCTGCGCGAACCTGACGATCGGCGAGAACGTCATGCTTGGCCATGAGGTGCGCGGTCCGTTCGGCATCAACTGGCGTGCCACGTACCGCGCCGCCACAGAGGCGCTCAAGGGCCTCGGTCTCGACCACCTCGATCCGCGTCAGCCGCTGTCGTCGCTCTCCCTCGCCGTGCAGCAGCTCGTCGCCATCAGCCGCGCCATGGTCACCAAGTCGAAGGTGCTGATCCTCGACGAGCCGACCTCCAGCCTCGACGCCAATGAGGTCGAGAACCTCTTCACCGTGATGCGCAGGCTTCGCGATCAGGGCGTCGCGATCCTCTTCGTCTCGCACTTCCTCGACCAGGTGTACGCGATCAGCGACCGCCTGACGGTGCTGCGCAACGGCAAGTACGAAGGCGAGTACCTGACGCGCGAACTCGACCGCACCGCGCTGATCTCGAAGATGATCGGCAAGGACTTCGCGACGCTCAAGTCCCTCGGCAGGGAACGGCAGGAGCACCACGGGGAGCCCCGCGAGCCGCTGCTGACCGCGACCGATCTGGGGCGCAAGGGCTCGATCGAGCCGACCGACGTCGAGCTGCGCCGCGGCGAGGTGCTGGGCTTCGCGGGCCTGCTGGGATCCGGGAGGACCGAGCTCGCCCGTCTGCTCTACGGCGCGGACAAGCCCGACTCGGGCACCGTCGTGCTTCGCGGCAAGAAGACCGACCTCTCGACCCCCGCGGCGGCCCTCGCCAATCGCATCGCCTTCTCGAGTGAGAACCGGCGCGATGAGGGCATCATCCGCGACCTCAGCGTGCGCGAGAACCTCATCCTGGCGGTGCAGGCGAAGCGCGGCTGGTTCCGCCCCCTCGGCAAGAAGGAGCAGGACGAGATCGTCGGCAAGTACCTGAAGGAGCTGAACGTGCGGCCGGCTGATCCCGAGCGCGCGATCCGCAACCTGTCGGGCGGCAACCAGCAGAAGGTGCTGCTCGGTCGATGGCTCGCGACGAAGCCCGACCTGCTGATCCTCGACGAGCCCACCCGCGGCATCGACGTGGGAGCGAAGGCCGAGATCCAGGCCACCGTCGCCGCTCTCGCCGAGGAGGGTGTGAGCATCGTCTTCATCTCCTCGGAGCTCGAGGAGGTGGTGCGGCTCAGCGACCGCATCCTCGTCCTCAAAGACCATCGGAAGATCGCGGAGCTCGACAACGGGCCCGAGATCACCGCAGAGACCATCGTCGCCGTGATCGCTGAAGAGGGCGTCACGGAGGAGGGCGCAGCATGACCGGAACGAAGCCTGTCCAGGCTCGACTGCTCGAGCTCGTCAGGAACCAGTACTTCTGGGGCATCGTCGCGATCGCGCTGCTGCTCGCCATCAACGTCGCGGCGGATCCGACCTACCTCAGCATCCGCTACAACGACGCCAACGGAGCGCTCGTCGGCAACCTCATCGACATCCTGCGAGCGACGGCGCCGATTCTGATGATCGCCGTCGGCATGTGCCTCGTCATCGCGACCGGCGGGATCGACCTCTCGGTCGGCTCGGTCATGGTCGTCGCAGGCGCCGTCTCGATGGAGTACCTGCAGAACGTGGGCGCCCCGGACTCGGTGGGCGCCGCGCTGACCGCGGTGGCCTTCGCGGTCGGCATCAGCGCCCTGCTCGGCCTCGTGAATGCCGTGCTCGTCGCGATCGTCGGGCTGCAGCCCTTCATCAGCACCCTGGTCATCATGCTCGCGGGCCGCGGTCTCGCCAAGGTGATCACCGAGGGGCAGAACACCACGGCGAGCAACGACGGCTTCCGCTGGATCGCGAACGGCTACGTGCTAGGGCTCCCGGTGGTGTTCATCATCGCGGTGGTGATCGTGCTGCTCGTGGCATGGATCGTGCGGCGCACGGCGCTCGGACTGATGATCGAGTCGATCGGCATGGACGCCAAGGCCAGCCGCCTCGCGGGCATCAACCGCCGCGGTCTTCTCTTCACCGTCTACATCGGCAGCGGCATCCTCGCGGGTGTCGCCGGTATCTTCGCGACCGCGAGCGTCATGACGGTCGACGTGTCGCGCACCGGGTACCAGCTCGAGCTCGACGCGATCCTCGCGGTCGTGATCGGCGGCACATCGCTCGCGGGCGGGCGGTTCGCGATCGGCGGTGCCGTCATCGGAGCGTTCCTCATCGCGACCCTCGACAAGACGGTCGTGTTCCTCGGGGTCTCGTCGTCGGCGACTCCCGCCTTCAAGGCCATCGTCATCGTCGTGCTCTGCCTCCTGCAGTCCGAGAGGGTGCGCAACCTGTTCCGCCAGCGCCGAGCCGCGAAGGCGTCGGCTCCCAAGGAGGTCGTTTCCGCATGACCAGCACCCTCCAGCCGCGCAAGGACGGCTCCTCGAACCTGGCGACCGGCGACCGACCGGTGTCCCAGCGGTTCCGGTTCGACCTGAACACCCTGCCGACGATCGCCGCCCTCGTGATCTTCATCGGCATGATCGCGTACGGCGAGATCGCCTACGGGCGCATCCTGCAGGCGAACACGATCTCCAACCTGCTGATCAACAACGCGTACCTCATCGTGCTGGCGGTCGGGTTGACCTTCGTCATCCTCACCGGCGGCATCGACCTCTCGGTCGGCGCGATCATCGCCTTCAGCAGCGTCTCGGGCGTCATGCTCGCCAACGCCGGCTGGGATCCCTACCTCGTGATGGTGCTCATGGTGCTCATGGGCACCGCGTTCGGCGCGGTCTCGGGTGTGCTCGTGCAGTACTTCAATGTGCAGCCGTTCATCGCGACGCTCGCGATGATGTTCCTCGGGCGGGGCCTCGCGTCCATGCTGAGCACGGTGCCGGAGCGTCTGAGCGACGAGTCGCCCATCCGTGCACTGGCGACGCCGATCAAGATCATCGACGGGGAGAAGGTCAACGACCTCGTCGTCACTCCCGGGGTCATGCTGGCAGCGCTCGTCGTGCTCGGCGGATTCTTCGTGCTGCACCGCACCCGCCTCGGGCGCACCGTGTACGCCATCGGCGGATCCGAGCAGTCTGCATCGCTGATGGGTCTGCCCGTGCCGCGCACGAAGCTCGCCATCTACATCATCAGCGGCACCCTCGCCGGCGTGGCGGGCGTCATCTACACCGCCCGACTCGGAAGCGCCCAGAACATCACCGGCATCGGATGGGAGCTCGACGCCATCGCCGCGACAGTCATCGGCGGTACGCTCCTCACGGGCGGCGCAGGGTTCGTGCTCGGCTCTGTCGTCGGAGCGCTGGTGCTCGGGCTCATGAACGTGCTGATCACCCGCGACGGCGGCATCCGACCGGAGACGACGACGATCATCACCGGCGGCATCCTGCTCGTCTTCGTGATCCTGCAGCGCTTCGTCATCCGGCAGCAACGCTGAGCACACCAGCCGCCGCCACCGTCCACCGATCAGGAGGATCCTTGTCCACGAACACCGAAGACGCCTACGTTGTCGGCGTCGACTACGGAACCCTGTCGGGCCGGGCGGTCGTCGTCCGGGTGTCCGACGGGGCGGAACTGGGTTCGGGGGTGCACGAGTACCCCCATGCCGTGATGGACACCACGCTCGCGTCCACCGGCGCGAAGCTGCCGCCGGACTGGGCGCTGCAGGTGCCGGCGGACTACGTCGAGGTGCTGAAGGTCGCGGTGCCCGCGGCGATCGCCGAAGCCGGGATCGATCCGGCGAAGGTCATCGGCATCGGCACCGACTTCACCGCGTCCACGCCGCTTCCGGTGCTGGCAGACGGCACCCCTCTCAACGAGCTTCCCGAGTACGCCGACCGACCGCACGCCTACGTGAAGCTCTGGAAGCATCACGCAGCAGGCGAGCAGGCCGACCGCATCAACCGGGTCGCGGCCGAGCGGGGCGAGTCGTGGCTGCCGCGCTACGGCGGCTTCATCTCCTCGGAGTGGGAGTTCGCGAAGGCGCTGCAGCTGCTCGAGGAGGATCGCGAGCTCTACGACCGCATGGACCACTGGGTCGAGGCCGCCGACTGGATCGTCTGGCAGCTGACCGGCGAGTACGTGCGCAATGCCTGCACCGCCGGATACAAGGGCATCCTGCAGGACGGGGAGCTGCCGAGTCGCGACTTCCTCGCGGCGCTGAACCCCGAGTTCGCCGGCTTCGGCGACGAGAAGCTCGCCTACCGCATCGGGCAGCTCGGCGAGGCGGCGGGCCGGCTCACCGCTGAGGCGGCGGCCTGGACCGGACTGCCGGAGGGGATCGCGGTGGCCGTCGGCAACGTCGACGCGCATGTGACCGCTCCCGCCGCGAAGGCGGTCGAGCCCGGCCAGATGGTCGCGATCATGGGCACGAGCACCTGCCACGTCATGAACCACACCGAGGTCGTCGAGGTGCCCGGCATGTGCGGCGTCGTCGACGGTGGGATCTCCGCCGGGCTCTACGGCTACGAGGCCGGTCAGTCCGGCGTCGGCGACATCTTCGCCTGGTTCGTGAAGAACCAGGTGCCGGCGCGCTACTTCGACGACGCCCGGGCGGCGGGCAAGAGCGTGCACCAGCACCTGACCGACCTCGCGGCGGCCGATCCGGTAGGAGCGCACGGGCTGATCGCCCTCGACTGGCACTCGGGCAACCGCTCGGTGCTCGTCGACCACCAGCTCTCGGGACTCGTGGTCGGTGCCACGCTCACCACCCGCACCGAGGAGCTCTACCGGGCCCTGCTCGAGGCGACCGCCTTCGGCACTCGCAAGATCGTCGAGACGTTCAACGCCTCCGGGGTGCCGGTGAAGGAGTTCATCGCGGCCGGCGGCCTCGTCAAGAACCCGTTCCTGATGCAGGTCTACAGCGACGTGCTGCGGATGCCGATCAGCGTCATCGGCTCCGACCAGGGTCCGGCGCTCGGCTCCGCCATCCACGCCGCTGTCGCGGCGGGCGCGTATCCCGACGTCAAGACCGCCGGGGATGCGATGGGTCGCGTCGAGAAGGCCAAGTACGTGCCCGATGCGGAGCGCGCGGACGACTACGACGCCCTCTACGCCGAGTACACCGCCCTGCACGACTACTTCGGCCGCGGTGGGAACGAGGTCATGCACCGCCTGAAGGCGCTCAAGCGGAAGGCGGTCGGAGCGTGACGTCGATTCCCGCGGACGTGGAGCTCAGGATCGCGCAGGTGCGCGAGGAGGTCGCGGCGCTGCATGCGGAGCTGGTCCGCTATGGCCTGGTGGTCTGGACGGGCGGCAATGTGTCCGGCCGCGTTCCGGGTGCTGACCTGTTCGTGATCAAGCCGTCCGGCGTCTCCTACGACGATCTCGGTCCCGACAACATGATCCTGTGCGACCTGGACGGCACCGTGGTGCCGGGCACGCCCGGGTCCGACCGGTCGCCGTCGAGCGATACGGCGGCGCACGCGTTCGTGTACCGGAACATGCCCGAGGTCGGTGGTGTGGTGCACACCCATTCGACGTATGCGACGGCGTGGGCGGCTCGGGCGGAGCCGATCCCGTGTGTGCTGACGGCGATGGCGGATGAGTTCGGTGGTGAGATCCCGATCGGTCCGTTCGCGATCATCGGCGACGACTCGATCGGTCGGGGCATCGTGGAGACTCTGCGGGGTCACCGGTCTCGTGCGGTGCTGATGCAGAATCACGGGCCGTTCACGATCGGCAAGGATGCTCGGGATGCGGTCAAGGCCGCGGTGATGGTCGAGGATGTGGCCCGCACGGTGCATCTGGCCCGTCAGGGCGGCCCGCTCGTGCCGATCCCGCAGCAGAGCATCGACTCCCTCTTCGACCGCTATCAGAACGTCTATGGCCAAGCGCCGGCAGGAGCCCTCCAGTGACCCGCAGCATCATTCCCGACCTGAAGACCCGCGAGGTCTGGTTCCTCACCGGGAGCCAGGACCTGTACGGCGAGGAGACCCTCCGCCAGGTGGCGGAGCAGTCGCAGGAGGTGGCCCGCGGGCTCGAGGCCGCCGACGCCATCCCGGTCAGCGTCGTGTGGAAGCCCGTGCTCAAGGACTCCGACTCCATCCGTCGCGCAGCGCTCGACGCAAACGCCGACGACGCGGTGATCGGCGTCATCGTCTGGATGCACACGTTCAGCCCGGCGAAGATGTGGATCGCCGGCCTCGATGCGCTGCGCAAGCCGCTGCTGCACC
The DNA here is from genome assembly GCA_031177985.1 of Microbacteriaceae bacterium. Classification (GTDB taxonomy): domain Bacteria; phylum Actinomycetota; class Actinomycetes; order Actinomycetales; family Microbacteriaceae; genus JAPSJW01. The sequence continues at coordinate 822,132 of JAPSJW010000001.1, forward strand.
TGCACACGCAGGCGAACGTCGCGCTCCCGTGGGCCGACATCGACTTCGACTTCATGAACCTCAACCAGGCCGCGCACGGCGACCGCGAGTTCGGCTACATCGCCGCTCGCCTGAACGCCCCGCGCAAGGTCGTCGTCGGCCACGTGTCGAACCCCGCAGTGGTCGCCCAGGTGGCTGACTGGACCCGCGCTGCCGCCGGAGTGGCAGCATCCCGTTCTCTCAAGCTCGCCCGCTTCGGCGACAACATGCGCTACGTCGCGGTCACCGAGGGGGACAAGACGGAGGCGGAGCTGCGCTTCGGCGTGCAGGTGAACACCTGGGGCGTGAACGAGCTCGCGGATGCGGTGCACGCCTCCAGCGAGCAGGACGTCGACGCGCTGGTCGCGGAGTACGAGGAGCTCTACGACGTTGTCCCCGAGCTCCGCAAGGGCGGGGACCGGCACGAGTCGCTGCGGTACGGCGCGAAGATCGAGCTGGGCCTGCGCTCCTTCCTCGAGGAGGGCGGCTTCTCGGCCTTCACGACGAGCTTCGAGGACCTGGGCTCCCTGCGTCAGCTGCCGGGCCTCGCCGTGCAGCGGCTGATGGCCGACGGCTACGGCTTCGGTGCGGAGGGCGACTGGAAGACCGCGGTGCTCGTTCGCATCGCGGCCGTCATGGGCGCGGGCCTCCCCGGAGGCGCCTCGCTCATGGAGGACTACACCTACCACCTCGAGCCCGGCGAGGAGAAGATCCTCGGAGCGCACATGCTGGAGGTGAGCCCGTCGTTGACCACCGCGCGGCCGAGCCTCGAGATCCATCCGCTCGGCATCGGGGGCAAGGAGGATCCTGTGCGTCTCGTGTTCGACGCGGATGCGGGTCCCGCGGTCGTCGTGGCCATGAGCGACATGCGCGACCGGTTCCGACTCGTGGCCAACGTCGTGGAGAACGTGCCGCTCGACGAGCCGATGCCCAAGCTGCCCGTCGGCAGGGCCGTGTGGAAGCCCGCCCCGGACTTCGCGACGAGCGCCGCCGCGTGGATCACGGCCGGCGCCGCGCACCACACCGTCATGACGACGCAGGTCGGTGTCGAGGTCTTCCGTGACTTCTCGGAGATGACCCGCACCGAGCTGCTCGTGATCGACGAGAGCACCACCCTGGCCGGTTTCCAGCGCGAGGTGCGCTGGAACGCCGCCTACTGGAGGCTGGCGCAGGGCATCTGAGAGCGATCCGACAGGTTCTGCGGGGAGGGGTGACTTGACACCCCTCCCCGCTCCTCTTAGCTTGGGTCCACGGGAATGTTCCCGTTAACAAAAGACGTCTCAACTCCGCGTCGACTACGAGGTCGGCGCCCGACGTGAGGGCTGCGATGACGCACACCGAACACCAGGCGGGGGGCCGTGCCTCGGCACCGTCGCCGCACAGCACACGAGTCCGTCGGCGCCGGAGCAGAGGCGTAGCCCTGTTCGCGGCAGCCGTGACCGCGATGGCCGGGCTGCCCGCCATCGCGTCGCAGGCGGCCATCGACGCCGCCCCGCTCATCCACTACACGTTCGACCAGGCGGCGTCGGGATCGACGATCACCGACGTGAGCGGCAACGGGTACAACGCGACGCTGCGGCAGACGGGCGCCCAGGTCCAGAACGGCGCGCTCGAGCTCCCGGGCGGCGCACGGAGCACGAGCGCCTACGTCGAGATCCCGACGACCGGGCTCGTCGGAAAGACCGACCTGACCTTCTCGACCTGGATCGCCAACCGCACCGCCAACGGCAACGTGGCGGCGGCGTTCGTCGGCGCTCCGGTCGCCTCGGGCGCCTCCTACTCGTCGGGCTACTGGCTGCTCAACCCGGCCAACCCGAGCGGCTACGTGAAGTCCGTCATCACCAACACCACGAACGCGGGTGCGCCGTGGGGCACCGAGGTCGGACCCGGCGCGACCAACACCGCGACGACGGGCGCCCGCACCCCGGCCGGCATGTCGCTCTACACAACCGTCATCGACGGCACCACCGGTCAGCTGCGGGTCTACGTCAACGGGACGCAGATCAACCAGACCGCGATCAGCCGCAACGTCTCCTCGTTCGGCGCGCAGCTGGTGTCCTACCTCGGGCGTTCGACCTACAACGACCCGCACTGGGGCGGCCTCGTCGACGACTTCGCGGTCTACGGGCAGGCGCTCAGCGCGGCCGACGTGAAGACGCTCTACACCGAGCGCGCCCTCGGCTTCGCGGCCGCCGCGATCCAGGTCCCCGAGCAGAGCGCGGCGAACTTCCCGCTCGTCACCTCGACCTCGGGCGTGCAGGTGACCTGGGAGTCCGACAACGCCGCGGTGCGCGTCGAGAACGGCACGGCCGTCGTGACCCGTCCCGCCGCGGGCCAGGGCGACGCGACCGTCACCCTCACCGCGACCCTGAACGACGGCACGTCGAGCGAGACGCGGCAGTACGTTGTCGTGGTGCCGCAGCAGCTGAGCGACGAGCAGAAGGTCGCCCAGGATCTGCAGGCCCTCGAAGTCCGCAACGCGGACGACGTACGCACGAACTTCTCGGTCGCGACCTCCGCCGCGAACGGCTCGACCATCGAGTGGACGGTCGCTGAGAGCGGCGCGGCCTACGCGACCGTGCAGCCGGGCGTGCGCGCCGACTCGCGCACGATAGCGATCGAGCGCCCGGCGGCCGGCGAGCAGCCGGTCGAGGTGGTCCTCACCGCGACCGCACGCAGCGGTGCCGTCACGGCCACCCGGGAGTTCACCCTCCGCATCCAGCCGCTCCAGGCCGCAACGGGCGACCCCGAGGCGTACGTGTGGGCCTTCTTCACGGGCGAGGGGGCGGGCGCCGAGCGCATCAGCCTCGCGGCATCTCAGGGCAACGACGTGCTCAGCTGGAACGCGCTGAACGACGGGGAGCCCATCTTCGCCTCCACCGAGGGCACCCAGGGTCTGCGCGACCCCTTCATCATCCGCGCACCCGAGGGTGACAAGTTCTACATGCTGGCGACCGACCTCAAGGTGGCGGGTCTGCCCGGCGGATTCACTACCGCGCAGATCTCGGGCTCGCGCCACATCGAGGTGTGGGAATCGACCGACCTCGTGAACTGGTCCGAGCAGCGCCACGTGAAGGTGTCGACGGACTACGCCGGCAACACCTGGGCGCCCGAAGCCTACTGGGACGAGTCGATCGGCAAGTTCGTGGTCTTCTGGGCGTCGAACCTGTACCCGACGACCGACGCATCGCAGCGCACGGCCGTCACCTACAACCGGATGATGTACGCCACGACCGACGACTTCGTCACCTTCTCAGAGCCGCAGGTCTGGATCGACGTCCGCCGCGGCACGGGGCGCGGCATGATCGACTCGACGGTCACGGAGCTCGACGGGGTGTACCACCGCTTCACCAAGGACGAGGCGTCGATGACCATCCGTCAGGAGAAGTCGACGAACCTCCTCGACACCCACGCGGGCACCACCCTCCCCGGAACGACCGGGCCGGCGGACGAGTGGACTCTCGTCAAGGAGCGCATCGCGAGCGGTCTGCCGAACGGCGAGCCGGGCGGCGTGTTCAGCAGCGGTGAGGGCGCGAACATCATCAAGTCGAACCCCGGCGACGTCAACGGCTTCGACTGGTACCTGTTCATCGACCAGCCGGACTACCACGGCGGACCGAACCACTACGTGCCGTTCGGCTCGAACGACCTGAACGACGGCAACTCCTGGCAGCCGCTCGGGCAGGAGCTGCGCGACAGCCTGCCGCAGAACTCGGACGGCGGAAAGCCGCGCCACGGCACCGTCATCCCGGTCACCCGCGCCGAGTACCAGACGGTGCTCGAGGGTTGGCAGCCGGACATCGCGGTGGAGTCCGTCGCGCCGATGGAGGTCACGACTGAGGTCGGGGTCGCTCCGCAGCTGCCGCAGGCCGAGCTCACGATGGTCGAGGGTCCGGAGCAGACGGTCGACGTGGACTGGGAGGAGGTCGACCCGGCGGACTACGCCTCGGCCGGCACCTTCACGGTGCGCGGAGTCGCTCAGGACGCGTCGCGGATGCCGGTGGAGGCGACCGTCACCGTCGAGGAGCCGTCGGGCATCCAGGTGAGCGTCGACACGCGGTGCGTCGCGGGCAAGGGAGCCATCTCGGTGCGCGTCAGCAATGTGACGTCCGCCCCGATCCAGGCGGTCATCGCGACGCCTCTCGGATCGAAGACGGTCACGGTGCCGGCCGACAAGGCGGCGTCGTACGCCTTCACCTCCCGGACGGCGACTCTCGCCGCCGGCACCGTCACGGTGACGCCCACGGGCGGTCCGCCGGTCGAGGCCGACTACGCCGCGCGCAGCTGCTGATCGCTCGCAGCTGCTGACGGCGGAAGCGCCCCGGGGTTCCTCATCCTCCGGGGCGCTTCCGTGTCGCAAGCGTTGGTGAGGGAGGGCGTCGCCGCGTAGCGTCGAGAGCATGTCGAGCGCCATCGAGACCGTCCGCCGCCAGATCGACGCGTACCGCACGCAGGACCGCGAGGCCGCCGAGCGCCTGCTCGACGACTCACTGCGGTTCACCTCGCCGCAGGACGACGGGCTCGACAAGGCGTCCTTCCTCGAGACGTGCTTCCCGACCGCGTCCCGCTTCGGGCGCACCGAGACCGTCGAGCTCGCCGAGGTCTCGCCCGGTGTGGTCTTCGCGCGCTACGTCGCCCAGCTGGAGAACGGGGAGGTCTTCAGCAACGTCGAGCGCATCGTCGTGCGCGACGGCCGGATCGTCGAGATCCGGGTGTACTTCGGCGGCCGCGATGCCTTCCCCGAGGAGTACGACGTGCCGGAGCTCGAGGTGGATGAGACGATCGCGCCCCGCCCGGAGGAGGAGATCGCCGACGTCGCCCGCGCGCAGCCCGACGTCCTGCGGGAGCAGCGCTCCTAGCCCGCTCGTCCCGTCCAGGCGAGATATCGGGCGGGGTTGTCGCGCAGCATCCGATCGGCGGCATCCTGCCCGACGGCTTCGGCGAGTCGGGGAACGAAGCGCTCGCCCAGGTAGGCGAGGCCCGGCATGCCGCCGTAGGCGACGTAGCGCGAACGCCGCGCGACGTCCCCGCCGATCAGGATCGACGTTCCTCCGTCCGCCTGGACCACACGCTCGAGACAGTCGAGCAGCGCCGAGTCGGGGTGCTCGCGGTGCCGGGCGGCACCGTCGTAGCCGAGGAACGCGCCCGTCGCCGCGAGCTCCGCGTGCAGTCCGGGGTCCGGGTTCCGGTCGGCGTGCGCGAGGCAGACCCGGCGGGCGGCCACTCCGAGCGACCCGAGCACCTCGAGCACCTCGAATCCCGCGCTGCCGTGCTCGAGGTGCACCATGACGGGCGCACCTGTCGCGGCGTGTGCCACAGCGGCCGCCTCGAGCACCCGGCGGGAGAACGGCGGGATGCTCCAGTAGTCGATGCCCGTCTTCAGGTGACCGGCGCGCACGTGGGTGCCGTCGCATCCGTCGGTGAGGTCGCCGAGGAAGCGGGAGGCAAGTTCGTCGACGGATGCGGCGAGCAACGGGTGTCCCTCGCGGTAGTGGCCCTGACGGTGGGCGCCCGTGCTCACGACGACGTGCAGGCCGGTCGCCGCGCTGATCCGGGCGATCGCCGCGGCGTCCCGGCCGAGGCCGAGCGGCGTCGCGTCGATCATCGCGTCGAAGCCGGAGCTCCTCAGCAGCGACGCCTCACGCGCGCTCGACTCCTCGTCGTCCAACTCGTCCCCGACGAGCAGCGGGGACACCTGGAAGAGGTGCTCGTGGTAGTCGACGCGTCCGAGGTCTTCCGGGTCGAGGTCGCCGAGAGCTGTTCGGATCATCGGGAGGCGCGGCTGACCAGCCCGACCGCCGCGACGAAGCGACGAGCCGTCTCGGTGATCCCTGCCCAGTCGCCGGCGGCGATGCGCTGCGGAGGGCAGAGCTCGCTGCCCGCACCGAGCGCGACCGCGCCGGCGGCGAGCCAGTCGTGGATCGTCTCGGGGTTCACGCCGCCGGTGGGGCAGAAGGCGACTCCGGGGAACGGTCCCCGCAGGGACCGCAGGTAGCCGGGTCCGCCGAGATTCGCGGGGAAGAGCTTCACGAGATCCGCGCCCTCCTCGAGCGCCGCCATGACCTCGCCGGGCGTCAGCGCCCCGAGGAGGAGGGCGGAGCCGGTGCCGCGCAGCTCCGCGGCGAGATCAGGCCGGGTGCCGGGCGAGACGAGAAAACGGGCACCCGCCTGCACGGCGTCCCTTGCCTGCTCGGCGCGCACGATCGTGCCCGCTCCGAGAGTGATCTCGTCGCCGAAGCGCGCGGCGAGCTCCGCGATCGCCTCGGTCGCCCCCGGAGTCGTGTAGGTGATCTCGATCGAGCGGATGCCGCCCGCGACGAGCGCCTCGGTGGTGTCGACGACGCTCCGGGCGTCCGTGCCGCGCAGCACGGCGACGAGCACGTCACCGGTGAGCCGCTCGACGACCTCCGCGCGGCTCATGCCGGCACCGCCGTGACCGGGAAGCGTGGGACGCGACCCTGCAGCACCGCGAGCAGCTCGTCGGTCGCCATGCCGCCCATCCCGTCGATCCCCTCCACCGTCTGCGCGCCGAGATGCGGCGTGATGATCACGCGGTCGGCGAGGTCCTGCGCGAGCAGCGGCGATCCGTCATCGACGTTCTCGCTCGCGAGCGTGTCCGCGGCATACGCGCTCACGCGTCCGCGCCGCACGGCGTCAGCGACAGCGGACTCGTCCACGAGGTCCGCCCTGGCGGTGTTCACCAGCAGCACCGGCCGATCGGATGCGCCGAGCCACTCCTCGTCGATGAGGGTCTCGCCTCCGGGCGAGTGCAGCGTGACCACGTCGGCCTCGGCCGCGAGCTCGGGAAGGCTGCGCCTCGCGGCCGCTCGGAACACCGGGTCGCCCGGGTCGAGCCACGGGTCGTGTCCGAGGAGTGTCGCGCGGAAGGCGCCGATCCGCTCGACCACGCCGCGGCCGATGCGTCCGAGCCCGACGACGCCGACGGTGAGCGCGGACAGCTCTCGTGCCGTCCAGCCGGACCAGTCGCCGCCGCGCACCCTGCGGTCCGCGGCCGGGATGCCCCGCAGGGCCGAGAGCAGCAGAGCGAGGGTCAGTTCGACGACCGCGGACGAGTTCGCGCCCGGCGTGTTCGTCACGACGACGCCGCGGCGCTCAGCGGCTGCCAGGTCCACGGCGTCGTACCCCACCCCGTAGCGCGACACGACCTTCAGGTTCGGAGCGAGCGCGAAGTGGTCGTCGGTGACCGGCCCGGTGCCTGCGATCCAGCCCACCGCCTCCGCCAGGACGGGGGCAAGCTCGCCGAGCGGGTGCGCGGGCGAGGCGCGCACGACGTCGAACCCGGCGTCGTGCAGCTCGCCCTCGAGGTCGCGGGATCCGGAGCCGAAGGAGCGGCTCGTCACGAGCACGAGGGGGCGGGCGGTCATGACTCGGCGGACTCCTCGGCGTCGGGTCCGTGGCGCATGGCCGCGAGCTCGCTCTTCATGCGCCGCACGGCCTCGTTGTGCTCCTGGGGTCGGCGCAGAGCAACGCCCGTCGCCAGCACGTCGACGAGCACGAGGCCCGCGAGTCGCGAGGTCGCCGGGGTGTAGACGTCGGTGTCCTCGAAGGTGCGCACCACGAGGGGCACGTCAGCGAGCTCGGAGAGCGGGCTGGTCTGGCCGGTGATGGAGACCACCGTGCCGCCCGCGCGCTTGGCCGCTCGTGCGACGGTGAGCGTCTGCTCGGTGTGGCCGGTGTTCGAAATGGCGACCGTCACGCTCTTCGGACCGCTCATCGTCGCGGCGATGAACTGCTGGTGGAAGTCGGCCGGCGCCTGGCACGGGACGCCGAACAGCGGGAACTTCTGCTGCGCATCCTGCGCGATGATGCCGCTGGCGCCGAAGCCCACGAACAGGATGTCGCTCGAGTCGAGCAGCACCGCGACTGCGCGCTCGACCTCTTCGCCGTCGAGTGTGCGGCGCGCCCGGTCGAGGCTCGAGATGGTGTGGTCGAAGATCTTCTCCGCGAGGTTCGCGCTCGAGTCGGTCGGATTGATCGCCGAGTGCGTGACGGGGAGACCGAGCGCCAGGGTCTGTGCGAGCTGGATCTTGAAGTCCTGGAAGCCCTCGCAGCCGATGGAGGCGCAGAACCGCATGACGGTCGGCTCGCTGACGTCGGCGGCTTCCGCGAGGCCGGCCATCGTGTAGTTCATCGCGGCAACCGGGTCGGCGAGCACGATCTCGGCGACCTTCTTCTCCGAGCGCCTCAGCGACGGCAGCTCCTGGGTGATCCGCTCGAGCAGGGTGTCGCTCGCGTCATGAGTCGCTGCGGTCGGCTGTGTCACCGTCATGGCGGCTCCTTCGGTGCTCGATCGGTCCCTACATTGTGGCACCGGGTTCCGGTAGTGGAACTCCGCGGGAAGAGCGTCCCGGCGGCTCTTCCCACCCCAGGCTCCCCTCCTGCGGCGCTGAGATGTAGTGTAGCTACATCATCGACCGGCGCAAGGAGGCGGCATGTATCGGGACAGGCTCGAACTCGGGGGCAAGGTGGCCGTCGTCACAGGAGGGTCCCGCGGCATCGGGCTCGCCGTCGTGACGGCGCTGCACGAGATGGGAGCGAGGGTCGTCATCGCCGACGTCCTCGATGAGGCCGGCACCGCCTCAGCCGAGTCGTTCGAATCCGGGGTCGAGTACCGCCACCTCGACGTCACCGACCCGGCCGCGGTCGAGGCGTTCTTCGCCTCCGTCGTCGCCGATCACGGGTCGGTGGATGTGCTCGTGACGAGCGCCGGCATCGCCAATCACGACCCGTCGCTCGAGCTCTCGCACGCCGACTGGGTGCGCGTGCTCGACGTCAACGCGACGGGCACGTTCTGGTGCGCCCGCGAGGCAGCGCGCCACATGGACGGACGCGGCGGATCGATCGTCGCGATCGGCTCGATGTCGGGAGAGATCGCGAACGCCCCGCAGCGGCAGGCCGCCTACAACGCTTCGAAGGGCGCCGTGCACCTCGCGGTGAAGTCGCTCGCGATCGAGTTCGCCGAGCGGGGCATCCGCGTGAACGCCGTCGCTCCCGGGTACATCGGCACTGATCTCACGAAGGACGGCGTGCCCGACGAGTGGTGGAACGACTGGGAGCGACGCACGCCCATCGGTCGCCTCGGCCGTCCCGAGGAGGTGGCCTCTGTAGTCGCTTTCCTCGCCTCGGACGCCGCCTCGTACGTGACGGGTTCGATCGTGATCGCCGACGGCGGCTACACCGCCTGGTAGTCCCCCCGGGACCCATCGACTTGCAGCGAACCGGGCCCGGAGCCGGCGCGGACCGGCGGTTTGCTGCAAGTCGATGGGTGGAAGCGGTGGCTCAGCCGGCCGGGGAGGCGAGCTCGTGGCGCCCGGGACCTAGCACCTGGGCGTGTCCGGGCAGCTCGACCTCGACCGCGACGCCGACCGGCACCACCACCTCGGCACGGACGATCCCGTCGGCCCGCCACCACCGCGCCGCGAGCTCGCCCTGCGGGGTGGTGACGCGGGCCTCCGCCCAGTCCAGGTGTCCCGTGAGTGCCGGCGCGAATCGGGCGCGTCGCCACCCGGGCTTCAGAATCGAGAGCCCGGCGACATCGCCGAAGAGCCAGTCGTCGATCGTGCCCAGGAAGTAGTGTCCCCGCGAGCGCGACTCCGGCTTCCAGTGTTCCCACAGCGATGTGGCGCCCTGGTCGAGCCAGAACCCCCAGCTGGGGAAGGTGCGCTGCGTCGCGACCCGCCAGGCGGCGTCCGCGTGACCGTGCCGGGTCAGCACCGGGAGCAGGAACTTCGTCGCGAGGGCCCCGGTCGAGAGGTGGTCGTCCCGCGAAGCCACGTCGATCGCGATGGAGTCGGCGACCCGCTGCCTATGCTCGATCGGGAGGAGATCGAACGCCAGGGCCAGCACATTGTGCGCCTGCCGGTACCCCTCGTCGCCCTCGCCGCGCACGATGCCGGCCTCGGCGTCGAAGAACTCCCGCACGAATGCGGAGCGCACAGAGGCGGCGGCCGCGCTCCACTCGGCCGCGTCCTCGCCGAGAACGGATGCGGTGCGCGCCAGCGAGTCGAGCATCGCGACGAGGAAGGCGGTCGCAGAGACGCGTCGGTCCTCCGGGGCGTTGCCGCCGCCGGCATCCGTCTCGGGGCTGACCCAGTCGCCGAGCGTGGTGTCGGCGATGCCGGAGGAGCAGCGGGAGAGCTCGAAGCGCAGGTAGCCCTCCGCGTCGGCGCGCGTGTCGCGCAGCACCCGGAGGTCGCCCGTCGCGAGGTGGATCCACTCGGGGATCAGCACGAGCGCCGAGTGCCAGGTCGGCGCGGGGGACCAGTCCATCGTCCAGCCGCCGTGCGGAGCGATCACCTCGGGCGCGCCCTCGCCGCGTCGGGAGTCCGCGATGTCGGTGGACCACTTGGCCAGCAGCTCGTGGATGTCGAGGCTGCGCAGCATCAGCTCGGCCCCCACCATCCCGTCCCCGGTCCACCCGTTCTTCTCGTACATCGGGGTGTCGGTCGGCAGTCCGTGCAGGTTGTTCAGCACCGTCGCGATGGTGAGCTCGTGCAGTCTCGTCAGCGCGGCATCGGAGCAGGCGAACGAGCCGGTGCGCGCGACGAGCGAGTGCACCAGCACGGCGGTGAGCCGCGGCAGGCGCGAGGCGCGCACCTCGACGTAGCGGAAGCCCTTGTAGCTGAACCGCGGGTGCCAGCGGAACGTTCCGGTCTCGCTCGGCGGCAGCACCACCACATCCGTCTGGAAGCGTCCGTCGTAGTACTCGTGCGGATCATCCGCGTTGGGAGCGCCGTCCTCTCGCAGTACCTCGCCGTAGCGCACCTCGACAGTGCTTCCGTCTGGATCGTCGACCTCGAGCTCCACCCAGCCGGCGATGACGCGGGGAAAGCCGACGACCCACCGGCCCGGCTCGAGCTCGCTCACCGTCACCGGCGCGAAGCGCTCCACCGGGCCGATCGACTGCTGCCGCTGATGCTCGAGGCGACCCCTCGGACCCGGCACCACGGTCGCGCGGGCCCAGTCGTCGGCGGATGATCGCTCAAGCCGGGCGTCGTAGGTCTCGCCGCCGTACACGTCGTCGTAGCGGGTCGGGCCGTCGATGGCGCTCCACTCGGCTCCCGTCGAGGCGACCACCTCTCCGTCGGCGACGAGGAAGGCGCGGACGCACGGCTCGGCGTGCCAGGGCGCCTGGTGCCAGTTCCAGGTGTCGCGATCGCGCTTGCCGTAGAACCCGCGGCCCAGCTCGAACTCGAGCTCGTTCGATCCGTCGACGAGCAGCGGCGCGACCTCCGTCACGGTGTACTGCAACCGCACGTCGTAGTCGGTGAAGCCCGGTTCGAGCTCTGTGCCGTCCACCGCGACTCCGTTGAGTCGCGGGCGCGCGTAACCTCCGGCGGCCGCGACGAGCAGAGCGGAGGTCGGGGCGGCGCCCAGGGCGAACGCGGCACGCAGCAGCGGGGCGGCTCCATCGGGGGAGGGGTGCCCGATCCAGCGCGCCCCGTGCCAGTTCCCGTCGAGCACGCCCGTCGTGAACGCGGAGGCCGCGGTCGCCTCGCCGTGCGAGGTCCGCACGTCGACGGTCCAGTCGTACGGGGTCAGGGGCTGAAGTGCGGGTCCGTCGTACTCGGTGCCGGTGCCGTGGCCGCTGCGCCAGCCGGAATCCCACCCGACCCGGTCCGGGCCCACTACACGCACGCGATGCTGAGCGACCACGACGTTCCGCAGGTCGGGGGCCTTCACGGTCCATCCGAAGCGCGGGGCGACGTCGATGCCGAGTGGCCGCTCCTTGTGCTCGACGGTGAGTGCGGTCAAGACGATCACGGTCGAAGCTCCCGCCATTCAGGCTCGTCGCCGTACCGCGCGTCGAGCATGGCCGCGACGTCGGGGTGCGTGCCGAGGAACTCGTCGAGCGGGACGGGGGCGTCCTGGGGGCGCGTGCGCTTCTGATTGATCTCGCCGAGCAGGCTCCAGGCGCGGTCGCCCAGCTCCTGCGGCTCGGGAGGCACCTCGGCGTACGAGGTGTAGTCGAAGACCCGGGCCCCCTGGGTGTCCTCGACGACGCCGAGCCGCGAGTCGGCGGTCATGAACCAGGTCACGCGCTCACCCGCGCGCGACGCCTGGATGCCGGTCCCCTCCTGACGAAGCAGGTACCGCAGGCCTCCGTTGTCGGGGTGCAGCGCGGTCCATTCGTCGCCGAGGTCGGCCATCGTGACGGCCTGCAAGTCTGGCCACTCCGAGCGAAGCCAGCTGAGCCAGCCGGCCCACTCGCGCAGGATCGCGGGGTCGGAGTCGAGACCGCGGCTGACCTCGCTGACCTCGTAGTTGACGGTCAGCCAGCCCATGCCGTTCCGCTCGACGTTCCTCGCGTCGAGGTGGGCGGCGCTCGTTGCCCGGAGTTCGGAGACCGCGGTCTCGAGTGGCAGCCGGTGCAGCGTCTCGATCGGCCCGAGCCCGAGCCGTGAGTTGAACTGCTCGCCCATCCCGGCCGAGCGGGCCGCGACGAGGTCGACGGTCCAGCCGTCGAGGGTGACGGCGTCGATGCGGTCGTCGCCCCGGCCCGGCACGAGGAAGTTCCGCCGCGAAGGGTAGTAGGGGTAGGCGATGGACCCGTCGCCATCCTGCAGGTCGATGTCGAACTGGCTCCAGATGTTGCCCTGGACCGTGCGGATGCCGAGGTCACGGGTGCGCGCGATGTTGTCGGCCGAGAGGAAGCCGGCCAGCAGAGACCGGGTGGGACGGTCGAATCGGTCCCGCAGGAGCTCGACGGCGTCCTCGATGTCGCGGGCCACCTCGTCCCGAGTGCCGTAGAGGTTGGCGAAGAATCCGCCGGGCACGAACGTGACGTCGTCACCGTGGGTGTTGGCGACCTCGTTCACCGCCCGCCGCACGTCCCGGTAGCGTGGCGATTCGTCGGTCAGCGCTCCCCACGACATGCCCCACGTGATGCGCGCGTCGGGGATCGCCTGTCGAATCGCCGATGAGAACCGGTGTACGAGGTCGGGGGAGTGCCGTTCGGCTTCGTCCTCCCAGAGCGAGCGATCGCGGGTGGCCTCGATTTGATGGCGGCGGACGACGGTGTTGATGGTCAGACGGCGACCGAGAGGGGGCTGCACCCCGGTGACGATACCTGAATCCGGTAGTGCCACCGACAAGAATTCGGGAATCCGGTGGCACGATTGGGCTGTATACTGGCGTTCCGGCCGCATTTCTGTAGTATGACTACCGCACCGCAGGTCGTGATCTGCATCACGCCGCATCGAATCAACGACGATGGATAAGGAGAAGCCATGAAGACGTGGCTCAAGGGCACAGCAGCGCTCGTCGCATTGACGACCGGCGCGGCGCTCGCCGGATGCGCTCAGGGCGGAGGCGAGGGCGGCAAGACCGAACTCAGCTTCCTCATGTGGGGCGACGGAGGCGACTCCGAGACGGCCTACCAGGACGTGATCGACGCGTTCGAGGAGGAGCACCCGGACATCACGATCAACGCCGAGTTCTTCAACACGAACGACTATCAGAACATCCTCAGCACGCGTATGTCGGGTGGGGCCGGTCCGGATGTCTACGGCATCGACTACGGCAACATCCCGGACTTCATCCAGGACGGTTTCGCCGCGGACCTCAATGAGGGGGGCGACTACCTAGACAAGCTGACCGAGGAGGCGCGCGCGGAGACCGAGCGCTACGCCGAGGACGGCGGCGCTTACAACGTGCCGATCTCGCTCTCGGGCAACGGCATCATCTACAACCAGGCACTGTTCGAGCAGGCCGGCATCGCCGAGGAGCCCAAGACCAAGGGCGAGCTGATCGATGCCTGCGAGAAGCTGCTCGCCGCGGGGATCACGCCGTTCGCGATGTCGGCGCAGGACAACTGGTGGCCCCAGTTCATCGTCTACTACGCGCTCGCCGAGAACGGAGCAGACGAGTCGACCGCCGACGCGATGCTCGCCGGCGAGGAGACCTTCAGCGACAACGAGGCGTGGGCCGAGTCCCTCGACTTCGTGAAGGAGCTCGTGCCCTACTACATGCCGAACCCGCTCGGAACGTCCCAGACGGCAGCGCAGTCTGCGTTCCTGTCGGGCGAGGCCGCTATGTTCCCCGCGACGTGGATCCTCAACGACGCCCGCACCTCCGGCGTCGAGGCCGGGTACATGAACTTCCCGACGGTCGATGAGGTGCCGGACGACATGTGGGGCACCTACCAGGTGCGGTGGGGCGTCAACCCGAGCAATGGCAACCAGGAGGCGGCGCAGGAGTTCATCAACTTCTTCTTCCAGGACGAGATCTACCTCGACTTCATTTCGAAGGTGCGGCTCTTCCCGGTCACGACGACCGTCGAGGTCGACGAGACAATCGACCCGCTGTTTCCTGACATGGCCGAATCGTGGGAGGGCAAGCGCTTCATCTCGCTGTTCTCGCCGGCCGATACCGAGATCCAGAACGAGCTGCTCGTGGTGATGCAGAACATCATCGGCGGTCAACAGACCACCGAGGAGGGCCTCGCCCAGCTGGACGGGGCGCTCGAGAACCTGCTCGCCTCGAAGTAGCGACGCCGGACCGACGCCCCCGACTGCCGTCGGGGGCGTCGCCCGTTGAGGGAGGGAGCGGATGCGCGACCGGGGCATCGTCGCCATCGACCCGGCCGGTGTCGACTGGCGGCCCATCGAGCGCAGGTCGCCGGCGGCCGATGAGGTGGCGGGGGAGACTCTCACCTCCCTCGTCAGCCCCGGCACCGAGCTCGCTCTATCGTCGGCGGACTCGGCTTTCTCGCGTCCGCTCGACCTCGGTTACTCGGCGGTCCTGCGCGTGACGGAGGTCGGCAGCTCCGTCGGCGGGATCGTTCCCGGAGACCTCGTGTTCGGCTTCGGCCGCCACGCGACGTGGCAGGCGCTGCCAGCGGACGAGGTCTTCCTCCTCCAGGCGGACGCCGATCCGCTGATCGTGCCGTTCGCGCGGATGATGCACATCGGGCTCGCGGCTCTCGCGACAGCGGGTGTCCATCCCGGCGCGCGAGTCGGCATCTCCGGGCTGGGGCTCGTCGGTCAGCTCGCCGTGCGGGTCGCGGCAGCGAGCGGCTGCGACGTGCTGGCCTCGGACCCGTCGCCTGATCGTCGCTCGCTCTCTCCGGTCGACGCTCGCGCGGTGCTCCCCGAGAACAGCTGCGACCTCGTCGTCGAGTGCTCGGGCAAGGAGGAGAGCGTGCTGCAGGCGGCGAAGGCGCTCCGGACGGGGGGTGAGCTCGTGCTCGCCGGCGTCCCCTGGCGACCGCGATCCGACGCCAGGCTGTTCGACCTGCTCGATCCGGTGTTCCACCGCTACCTGACGGTGCGCAGCGGCTGGGAATGGCAGGTGCCGTGGCGCTCGAGCGGCACGGGCGGCGGGCCGAGCATCCGCGGGCTCATCGAGACAGGGCTGGGCTGGCTGGAGCGGGGTGTCGTCGACGTGACGGGGCTCGCAACCGTGCTTCCCGCGTTTGCTGCCCTGGACGGCTACCGGATGCTGCGAGAGCGCGCGTCCGCTGCCCCCACAGTGCTGCTCGACTGGCGTCCCTCCGTGTAGCGTTACACGCGTGGAGCAACTGCGGAATCGAGAAGGATGCGCGCTCGTCACAGGAGCGGGCGGCGGGCTCGGCGAGGTGATCGCCAGACGGCTGGCGGCGGACGGTTGGCCGGTCGTGGTCAATGACCTCCGTGCCGAAGCCGCACAGCGCGTCGCGGAGTCCATCGGAGCCGATGGCAGTAGGGCCATCGCGGCGGTGGCCGACGCGACGGACGTCGAGGGCGTCGCCGCCATGGTGACGCAGGCGAGTAGCGAGCTCGGGCCGGTGCTCGTCAGCGTGGCGAACGCATCCGGCCCGCAGGGCGAGGTCGGCGTCGACGATCTCTCGTGGGACTATCTCGTCCGTCACCTCCGCTTCTTCGCGAAGAGCCCTCTGGCGCTGATGCGCGCGGCCGTGCCGGGAATGCGCGACGCCGGATGGGGTCGGCTCGTGCACATCGGCAGCGACCTCTTCGACCGGGGCGATGAAGGATGGTCGGCCTACATGGCAGCGAAGGGGGCGATGCTCGGCCTCACCCGAGGCTGGGCGATGGAGTTGGGGCGGGACGGCATCACCGTGAATCTGGTCGCGCCCGGCTGGATCCCGGTCGCGCGGCATGGCGAGATCGATCCGGCCGTGGAGGAATGGTGGCTCGGGCGCCAGCCGGTCAAGCGCTGGGGTCGCCCCGAGGACGTCGCCGGCGCGGTGTCGTACCTGTGCTCAGACGACGCGTCGTTCGTGACGGGGCAGAAGCTCGTGGTGAACGGCGGCTACCACTTCGGCTGAGCGGGCGCCTCATGAGCCGGCGGGCGTGCGCTCGTCGTCGAACTCGAGCAGTTCGAGCAGCGTGCCGATCTGTGCCTCCGTGTCGAGGTAGAGGTAGCGGCCGCTCTCCCACGCGCCGCCGTGGATGCCCGGATGGCCCTGAGCCTCGAGCTCCGCCGCCGTGGCGTCGAGGTCGGGGACGCCGAAGCCTATGTGGTGCACCGACGGGCCGCGACGGTCGAGCAGCTCCCGCCACGAGCTGGGAGCCTCGTCGGGCTGGATCAGCTCGATCTCGGTGTCGCGCCAGCGCAGGATCACCTGGCGGAAGCTCGCGGTCGTCGGGTGGCCGCGATGGCACGGCCGCGCGACCTCTGGCGGGGGCGCTTGACCTATCGCGGGAGGTTCGATGCCGAACAGCCGCGCGAACCAGGCGACCTGCGCCTCGATGTCGTCCGTCACGAAGCAGATGTGCATGACGCGACTCGTGCCGGACTCGCGGATGGGTGTTTCCACCATGACCTCCTCGTCTTGTAGTGATACTACAGATATGCCACAGTGTGGGCGACCCGGCGGAGCTCCATGCCGGCTCGCGACGCATATCCCGTAGGGGAGCTACCGGAAGGACTACAGTGACGACGCTGACCCTGGCTGACGCACGGACTGAGATCGTCTTCGACGCCGAGACCGGGGGGATCGCCTCGATCAAGGATCGCCGGATCGGCCGCTTCGCGGCGACCCAGCATGCCGCGCTCTTCGTGCTGGAGGTCCCGCGCCACGGGGACCGCACCGTGGTCGTCCGCACCGAGCAGCAGCGGCTGAGCGCTCGACGGATGAGCGAGGACGGCCGCGAGGTCGAGTTGCGGTGGGACCGTCTGGTCACCAGCGCGGGGGAGGCGCTCGACGCCTCGGTCGTGGTGACCGCGCGGCTGGACGAGGGCGCCGTGCGGCTCTCGCTCGAGGCGCGGCTGGGGGAGGAGGAAGTCGAGGCGGTGCGCTTCCCGGTGCTCCGCGGCATCCGCCCCGATCATGGCGACACCCTCGAGTATCGCGGCGTCGACTACTCGACCGGCACACGGATCCGTCTGCTGCCGACCTTCGACAGCAATTCGCCGTACTGGGGCACCCTTCTGCCCGACTACGCGAGCGGCAATCTGCGACCCGAGGTGGTGTGCAATCCGACCTCGCCGGTCGTCGTGCTCGCCACTGATGCGGGAGGCATCTCGGTCACGGCCGAGCGGGCGACCCTCGAGTTCATCGGCTGGCGCACGTCGCTCGAACCGGGCTACCAGGACGGCCTCCTCAAGAGCGTCGGCGATGCCAAGGTGATGCTCGAGCCGATCCAGTTCCCGGTTCCACGGGACGGAGCGCTCTCTGTCGAGCCGATCGTCGTGGCGCCGTACACCGGCGGATGGACGGCGGGGCTCGACCGCTATCGCACGACACAGAGGCCCACCAGAATCTCCGGCGCCGCGTGGCTCGCCGAGCCCCGCTCCTGGCTGCAGGTGCAGCTCATGTCGACCGAGGGAGAGGCGCGCTACACCTTCGAAGACCTGGTCGGGATCATCGAGGAGTGCGCTGCCTCTGGCATCGGGGTCATCCAGATCGTCGGCTGGAACGAGGGCGGGCAGGACGGGCTCGTGCCGGTGCACGTGCCCGCGGTCAAGCTCGGCGGCGAGGAGGGCCTGCTGCGCGCCCTCCGAAGCGCTCGGGAGCTCGACGTGAGGACCGTGCTCTACGCCAAGTACGTGTGGGTGGAGAAGCCCGGGCCCTACTGGAGAGAGCTGCAGCGCTTCGCCTGTCTCGACGCGAACGGTCAGCCGTATGCCCAGCCAGGGCCGGTGTACCACTCCGCTCGCAAGCGCTACGGCATCAGCACCCCTTGGTACGTGCCGCTGTGCTTCGGCGTCGAGGAGCTCCGCGAGCGGTTCGCCGCCGAGGTGCGCCGCATGGCCTCATGGGGTGCCGACGGGGTGCTGCCCGACGAGTCGCTCTACCACGGGCGCGCGCTGCTCTGCTTCGCCGAGGACCACGGCCACGAGCCCGGTGCCTCCACCTACCTGTGGGACGGGGAGTTCGTCGAGGACCTGCGCCGCGCGAGCCGGGACGACTTCGTGATCGTCGCCGAGGGGGCGTACGACCAGCAGTTCGAGCACTACGACGCGTCCTACTTCCGCAGTGCAAGTCTGAGTCACATCCCCGTGGGCCGACAGCTGCGCCCCGACGCGCGGATCGTCACCGCCCTCACGGGCTTCGACGATCGGGGGATGGCGAACCAGTGCCTGCTCTACGGCTACGGCATGAGCCTCGAGCCCTTCCACTTCAAGGGGCGTCCGTCGGATGCACCGCACACCGTCGCGTACGCCGGCACCGTCGACCGGGCCCGCCGCCGGTACGCGGACTGGCTCTGGAACGGGCGGATGCTCGACCGCGAGAGCGTCGACGTCACGGTGGACGGCGAGCCGCATCCGTGGGCGACCACCTGGGTGGCCCGAGGAAGGGACGGCCGCGTGGTCGTCATCGCCAATCAGGAGGAGCGCGAACGGCTCGTGGCCGTCGATCTCGAGGGCGCCCGGGTGCTCGTCGTGGGCGTAGACGAGGAGCCGCGCGAGCTCGACGGCAATGTTCTGCTGCCACCGCGCAGCGCGGCCATCGTGCTTGAGTCGACGACACTCTGAGCGCTGTTCGAGTAGTAGCACTAGCGGAATCGGCGTCCCAGGCGTGTTCCGGGCTGACCGAAGATGCGCTTCGCGAGCATCCGTGTAGTATGACTACACGCTCGAACCGAGAGCATCAACGACGATCCGCGAGGAGAGGCCATGAGGATGTGGCAGGCAGTCCGCCACGGATTCTGCAGGGAGACGGGCGAGTGACCGCGACCCGCATCGAGGACCCGCGCGTCGTGCCCGCGGCCGAGCAGCCTCCCCTCAGCCCGCTCAAGCGGCGAGTCTGGAGCGACCGCAGCTCGTCGGGCAAGTTCTGGATCGCCATCTCGCCGGCGCTGCTGCTCTACGGCATCTTCACCGTCTACCCGATGCTGCAGGTGGTCTTCGCGAGCTTCACCGATGCCCAGGGCTTCAACCGGCCCTTCGACTTCATCGGACTCGACAACTTCGTGCGCATCTTCGAGGGCGACGCGGTGCTGACCCAGGCGATCGGCAACACCGCGATCTACGCGTTCTTCAAGGTCATCGTGCAGACGATCCTCGCCTTCTTGATCGCGGTCCTGCTGCACCGGCAGCTGCTGCTCGGCAACATCTACCGCGCGATCTTCTTCGCGCCCATCGTCATCAGCCCCGTGGCCATCGTCTTCACGTGGAGCTTCATGTACGACCCCACGAGCGGCACGATCAACGAGCTGCTGCGGGGCGTCGGACTCGGCGCCCTGGCTCAGGACTGGCTCGGCAACTACGATCTGGCGCTCTACAGCGTGATCCTCGTCGATCTGTGGAGCGGGCTCGGCTTCAACATCGTCATCTTCCTGGCGGGCCTCTCCACCATCCCCGGCGAGATCCTCGAGGCGGCCCGCGTCGACGGCGCGAAGGGATGGAAGTCCCTGCGCTTCATCACCATCCCGCTCATGGTGCCGTCGATCGGCCTCGTGCTCGTGCTGTCCATCAACGGTGCGCTGAGGGCCTTCGACACGGTCTACCTGATGACGCGTGGCGGGCCAGGCAATCAGACGCAGCTGTATATGACGCAGGTGTTCCAGGAGGGACTCGTGCGCAACAACTTCGGCTACGCGTCGGCGCTGGCGGTGCTCGTCATCGTCATCCTCATCGCGATCGCCGCGACCCAGAACAAGCTCAACGGCAAGATCGCCGAGAACGAGGAGACCCGATGAACCGCCGTGCCGTGCTGCGGCTCGCGCGCCGCCTGCCCGTCAACCTGCTCCTCGTCGTGCTGAGCGTGCTGATGATCTATCCGCTGGTCATCGTCGTCCTCACGGCTTTCAAGTCGAACAACGAGGTGCTGCTCAACCCGACCGGCCTGCCGATCGACTGGACCTTCGAGAACTTCATCACGAGCTGGGTCGAGGCGGACTTCGCGAATCTGTTCGCGAACTCCATCCTGCTCACGGTCGTGAGCATGACGGTGGCGACCCTCATCGCGGCGCTCGCCTCGTATGCGATCGTCCGCCACGTCACCCGAGTGGGATCGTGGACCTACCTGATCATCGCGGCCGGGATCTTCCTGCCCATGCAGCTCGCGCTGGTGCCGCAGTTCCGCGTCGTGCGGGAGCTCGGTCTGATCAACAGCTACCTCGGCGTCATCCTCATCTACATCGCCGGAGCGATCCCGTTCGGGGTGTTCCTGATGGCGGCGTTCATGAAGCAGGTGCCGAAGGAGATCGTCGAGGCGGCGATCATCGACGGCACCGGCTACTTCCAGCTGTTCCGCACGATCTTCCTGCCGCTGGCTCGACCCGCGATCGCCACCTTCTGGGTGCTGCAGGGCGTCGGGATCTGGAACGACTACCTCGTTCCGCAGCTGCTCCTCACCGACCCCACGAAACGCACGCTGACAACCGGCGTGCTCTACTTCAAGGCCCAGTACCTGGCCGACTGGGGCAACATCATGGCGGCCGTGCTCATCATGAGCCTGCCCGTTCTGCTCATCTTCATCTTCGCTCAGCGCTACTTCGTCAGCGGCCTCTACGCCGGCGCCGTGAAGTAGCCTCCCCAGACCGCGTCCGGTCGCCGAGGTGGTTCTGCGGCCGGGCGCTTCCCTCCGATGCGCCCACGAGAGGAACCGATGCCGAGGCAGCTCGACGACGTCGAGACGGAGCTCTACCGCAGCACGCCGCTGTTCGGGGACGAAGCGGTCGACCGAGATGCCGCCGTCCGGCCCCTCCCGGTGGTCGCCTCGCCGACCGCCCGCGTCGACCCTGCGTCGCCGTCCGAGAGGCTGAGCCTCGACGGCGAGTGGCTGCTGCGCGGCGCTCCGCCCGTGCCGCAGTTCTCGATCGGCCATTGGACGGGCAGGAAGCCGGAGGGGCAGCCCGTCGACTGGTGGCGCGAGGGCACCGACCGCTCGGGATGGACGACGGTGACCGTGCCGGGGACCGTGCAGGGCCAGCTCGTCGAGGCCGGCGAGCTGCCGGACCCGCTGCAGGGCGCCAACACCTACGACGAGCTCGTCGAGCACGGCGTGCCCGCCGACCGGCCGTGGCACTTCCGCCGCACCCGCGTGGAGCAGCAGGAGTGGTGGTACGCACGCACTTTCCGGGTGCCGGGCGACTGGCGCGGGCAGCGGTTGCGGCTCGCGTTCGACGGAGTCGACTACGCCGCGACGTTCTACCTCAACGGCGTGCCGGTGCGGCGCCACACGGGCATGTTCGGCGGTCCGGACATCGACATCACGGATGCGGTGCGGCACGGCGCCGACAACGAGCTCGTCGTGCGCATCTCGCCTCCGCCCGAGGACTGGCACGGCGTGATGAAGGGGTCGCCGGGCTGGGGGTGGCACTACGGCCACCTCATCTCGGTGGGGCTCTGGCGCTCGGTGGCGCTCGAGGTGGTGCCCGAGCTGGAGCTGCGCCATCCGTTCGTGTCGACCGTGCAGCTCGGCGATCCCGCGCGCGTGCGGGTGCGCTGCGATCTGCACTGGCACGGCGAGGCGGATGCCGAGGCGGAGGTGCGGGGTATCCTCCGATCGCCGGACGGCGCGGAGCACGCATTCGCCTTCGCGACTGCGGTTCGCCCCGGCCTCAACCGCGTCGAGACCGAGCTCGCGATCGACCGGCCGAAGCTCTGGTGGCCTTTCGGTTACGGCGATCAGCCGCTCTACGAGCTGACCCTGTCGACGGCCGAGCACTCGGTGTCGACGGCCTTCGGCATCCGCACCATCGAGATGGCGGGCGTTCCCGACTGGTCTGGCGAGGAGCACTACCGCTGGCGCTTCGTGGTGAACGGGCGCCCGCTCTTCGTCAAGGGCGCGAACTGGTGCTGGACGGACCCGATGGCCCGTCGCGGCTTCGAGCTCGACGAGCACCTGCTGGACCTCGTGGTGCACGGCAACCTGCAGCTGCTGCGGGCCTGGGGCGGCGGGATCATCGAGAGCGACGCGTTCTACGAGGCATGCGACCGCCGGGGCATCCTCGTCTACCAGGAGTTCCCGCTCAACTTCGGCCTCCCCGACGCGAGCGGCACCGACCTGCAGGTCATCGACGACCAGGTCGCGCGGGTCGTGCAGCGGTTGCGGAGCCACCCGTCCCTCATCATGTGGGGCGGCGGCAACGAGAACCCGCTGCCGATCGCCGGTGACGACCCGCTCGTGCTCGTCGGCAAGCGGGTGACCTCGCTCGACGACTCCCGGCCGTTCCACCGCACGAGCCCGTGGGGCGGCAGCGCACACAACTACACCGTCTACCACGAGGGCAAGCGGATCGACGTCGGCTACCCCGATATCGACGCCGTGCTCTACGGCGAGTACGGGCTCTCGAGCCAGTGCGACCTCTCCTCCATGGCGCGCTTCCTCGACCCGGCCCTGCTCGAGCAGTGGCCGCCGCCGGCAGACGGCGCCATCCTCCAGCACCAGTCGCAGTTCTCGCTCTTCGACCTCTTCAAGCAGCTGCGCTACGCCGATTACGGCCCCGTGACGAACTGGCGCGCGATGGTCGAGTACAGCCAGATCGCCCAGGGTGAGGGGCTCCGCTTCGCGTCGGAGCGGCTGCGTGCTCGCAGCGGCGACCACGCGAGCGGCTACTGGTTCTACAAGGTCGGCGAGGTCTTTCCCGGAGCCTCGTGGGCGGTCATCGACTACTACGGGGTGCCGAAGCGGTCGTACTACCTGGCGCGCCGGTTCAGCGCTCCGATCTCCGGGTTCGCGACGATGGACTCGCTCGACGTGCCGCCGGGCCAGACGCTCGCCGCGCGAGTGCACGTCGCGAACGACACCCCGCATCCGCTCGACGGGCGGGTGACGGCGCGGATCTGGGGGCCGGCGCTCGAGGTGCTGGCCGACCGGAGCGCAATCCTCTCGGTCGCACCCGACGCGCGGGTCGACCCGTTCTCGATCGAGGCAGCCGTTCCTGGCCCGGGTGCGGTGCACCTCGAGGTCCGCCTCGAATCCGCCGCCGGCGAGCTGCTGTCGACCCAGTGGTACTGGTTCAACGCGCACGACAAGACGGATGCGGTGAGGGCCGTCGAGGCGCAGCCGATCGACGACCTGTGGGAGCGCCCGGCCGACGACCTGCTGGGCCCGTACGCCGCGCCGAAGCGGGCGCCGCTGCTGGAGCTTCCGCGCACGACCCTCGCGGTGACGCTGTCGGAGGGCGTGCTGACCGTCGTCAACACCGGCGAGGTTCCTGCGCCGCTCGTGCTGATCGACGGGTTCCCGCACGGCCCCGGCCGGCTGCTCGAGGACGACGCGTTCGGACTGCTGCCGGGCGAGAGCCGATCGGTGCGGGTCGACGCCCCCGAGAACGAGCTGCGCCGGCTCTCGGTGCGCGCCTGGAACGCCGACGCGGTGACGCCGTGAGCGGCACGATCCTCGCCACCTGCGGCGGATGGGCGCCCTCCGATCGTGCCGACCTCGAGTTCAGCCCGCTGCAGCACTACGCCGTCGAGCTCGCCGGCGTGACGGGCCGCGCGCCTCGGATGGGCATCCTCGGTACCGCAGGAGGCGACCAGCTGCACCTGGAGGCGAACGAGCTGCGTGCCGCGCGACTCGCGGGCGTCGACGCCCAGCACATCCGCCTGTTCGGCCGCCGCGACGAGGACCTGCGCGAGCTCGTGCTGGCGCTCGATGTGGTGTGGGTGAACGGCGGCAGCGTCGTCAACCTGCTCGCGCTGTGGCGGGCGCACGGGCTCGACGCCGTGTTACGGGAGGCCTGGGCGGCGGGCGTCGTGCTCGCGGGGACCTCCGCCGGAGCCCTCTGCTGGCACAGCGGCGGCCCCACCTCGTCGTTCGGTCCGGCCCTCTGCATCGAGGCGGATGCGCTCGGGCTCCTGCCCCACTCGCTCGCCGTGCACTACGACTCGCAGCCGCGCCGCAGGCCGCTGTTCCACAAGGCGGTCGGCGACGGAATCCTGCCGGACGGCTATGCCGTCGACGAGGGCGTCGGCCTGCTCTACCGGGCATCCCAGCTCGTCGAGGTCGTCACCGAGAATCCCGCAGGCTCGGCGTACCGGGTCAGCCGGACGTCCGCAGGCGTGCGCGAGGAGCCCCTTCCGGCACGGAGGCTGTGATCGGCCGTCGGCAAAGGGCACACTAGGACCATGCTCCGGGTCCTGTCAGCAGGTGGCGCCCTCGTCACGAGCGATGCTGTCGGCGTCGAGCTGCTGCGCTACGCCGTGCTGCTGATGAAGCACCGCGGAGTCGACGAGGTCGCGATCCCGATCGCGCTGCCCGACGGACGCACCTCCACCTCGACCGTGCTGCTGGGGCGGCTGAGCGAGATCGCCGTCCTGCCCATCGACGCTCCCGAGGTGGAGCTCGACGACGAGGCGACGGTCGCGCTGATCCGCGAGAAGCGGCAGGGCCCGATCAGGGAGAGCCACGGCGACGACCTCGACTCCGGCGAGTGGCGCGCCTGGAAGCGCTGGATCCGCGACGTCTGACCTCTGTCGCTGATCTCAGCGGCCGAGGGCGGCCGAGAGCACCTCGTCGCTGTGCGTCCAGAGCAGCGCGCCGCCCGCATCCGGCACGACCCGTCGGCGCGCGCCGCGGATGCGGGAAGCGAGTGTCTCGGCCTGGTCGGGGGAGTGGTGCAGGTCGCGGGCGCCGACGAGGATCTCGACATCGCACGGCATCTCGTCGAGCGCCAGCTGCCACGGCGACATCGCGAGCAGCGTGTCGGCGATGTACCCGGCGCCCGAGTTCGCGAACCCCTCGCGCAGAGCCGCACGGTACTCGGCGAGGAAGGCGGGTGCGCGGAAGGCCGCGAGATCCTCTTCGTCGCTGCCACCGAGCACCATCGACTCCATCCCCTCGGGGCCGAGCGTCGAGAGGAACGCCGTGACCCCGTCGCGGTCCGCAGCCACCTGCTCCACGACCGCACGCTGCTGCTCGGGCAGCTGGTCGAGAACAGGCGGATGCGCGACCTCGTCGGCCGGCGAGGCCAGCACCAGCCGCTCCACGACCCCGGTCAGCGCGAGCGCGAGGCCGAACGGCGCACCCTGCGAGTTGGCGACCACCGGCATCCGGCCGCCCTGCGACTCGACGAGCTGCCGGAGATCCTCCGCCGTCGACTGCAGCGTGCGCTCGGCATGCGGTGTGGAGCCGCCCATGCCGGGGCGGTCCGCCGTGACGAGCCTCACCCCTTCGGCCGCGAGCAGGTCCCGGCCGAACGTCATCGAGCGCCCGCTGCCGGCACCGGCGACGAACAGCACGGGCTGACCGTCGGCGGGTCCGCAGCTCGACCACGCCAGCGTCCTGCCGTCGGCGAGCCGGAGGTCGCCGCGGCTGACCGGCACGCCCTCCTTGCGCAGGTGGAGCAGCGGGAAGGGTCGCCCATCGGAGTCGACGGGCGAACGTCCGGTCTGCGTGAAGCCCCGAGCGAGGTAGAAGCGCACCGCCGCCGGGTTCTGCTCGTTGACGTCGAGCTCGAGGACGCCGCACTCGGCGAGGGCCCGATCGAGGAGCAGGGTGCCCACGCCCCCGCCGTGCTCAGCGGGATCCACGAACACCATCTCGATCCGGCTGCCCGATCTGCCGCTGAAGCCGACGATGCGCCCGTCGGCCTCCGCCACCGTCACATCGAGCTGGGGCAGGAACTCCGGCGCCATGCGGGCGGCGTATCCGGCGACGTCGTCGGGTGAGAGGAAATCGTGCGTCGCCTCGACGGCGGCACGCCAGACGTCGGTCAGCCGAGGGTGATCCGCGGCGGTGGCGGGCCGCAGGCGCAGATCAGGCATCGGCCGCCTCCAGGGCGGGGATCTCGTCGAGGGAGGTGTACACCGGGATGCCTCGTTCACGGGCGATCGCCACATCGAGGTCGGCGCCAGTCGAATCTCCCGGCAGCCTGAGCACCGCATCGCAGTGCTGCAGCAGGCGGTGAGCGGTGGGGTAGAGCACCTGCTCCGCCAGCGGATCCGCGATGCCGTCGGCGCCCGCGCTCGACAGCACGGGCAGCGCCACCCACTCGCCGATCATGGGCACGTGCCCTTTTTGGAAGATCGGCCAGGCCGCCTCCTCCAGCCGCTTGAGGTTGCGGTCGAGCAGCGCGGGGTCGTCGCCCGTTCCGGAGCGGTAGGGGCCGGCGATGAGGATGAGCTGAGGTTTCACGATCGACGATGCTACTGTGCAAGAACGCGCAGAAACAAGGAGGACCGTGTGCTGAGTGCGCAACGCCGCGACATCCTGCTCGACAGGCTGCGCCGCGACGGAAGGCTCGTCGCCCGCGAGGTGGCCGCCGAGCTCGGCGTCCCCGAGGACATGGTCCGCCGGGACCTGCGCGAGCTCGCCGCCGCGGGCCTCGTGCAGCGGGTCTACGGCGGTGCTCTCCCGGTGTCGACCGCGACAGCGGACTATGCGGCGCGCCGCTCGGTCGCCACCGAGAGCAAGCGGCGGGTGGCGGCGCGCGCGGCGGAGCTCATCACCCCTGGCTGCGTCGCGATCCTCGACGGCGGCACGACCGCGCTCGCCGTGGTGGAGGCGCTCCCGCGAGACCTGCGGGCGACGATCGTCACCCATGCGCCGACCGTCGCCGTGGCGCTCGCCGAGCTGTCCGAGGTCACGATCGAGCTGATCGGCGGCAGGGTGTTCCGGCACTCGCTGGTGGCCACGGGGGCTGCCGCGCTCGAAGCCGTCGGGCGGATCCACGCGGACCTGTTCCTGCTCGGCGTCACGGGTATCCAGGCGGAGGCGGGGCTCACCACCGGCGACCGCGAGGAGGCGGCGATGAAACGGGCGCTCGCTGCGCACGCCGGCGACACGTTCGTGCTCGGAAGCGAGGAGAAGATCGGCGCCGCCTCGGCCTTCGAGGTGCTCCCGCTCCGCGCGGTCAGCGGCGTCATCACCGACGCGACGGGCGCTGCTCGCGACTCGCTCGCCGAGGTGGGCATCCAGCTCCTCGGGGCCTGACCGGCTTCTTTTCCGATCTGCTGCGGGGCGAGCGGCGCCGCTCCATGAGCATCGGCTGCGCGCTCGCCACCTGCGCTTGCAATGCGCTTCGGAGGATGGCATAGTGACTGAAACGTTTTACCTAAAACGTTACAGAACTCGACGACGAGGACGGACATGGGCAACGGAGCCGGAACCGACGATCACGACCTGGTGCTGCGGGCCGACAACATCACGCGCCGTTACGGCGCCGTCGTGGCTCTCGCCGACGCGTCGCTCTCGCTGCGCCGCGGCGAGGTCATGGGCCTCGTGGGCGACAACGGAGCGGGCAAGTCGACCCTGCTGAAGGTGCTCTCGGGTGCGGTCATCCCCGACTCCGGCTCGATCGTCGTCGACGGATCCCCAGTGTCGTTCAAGCGCCCGTCCGACGCCATGAACGCCGGGATCGAGACCGTCTATCAGGACCTCGCGCTCGTGGACACGATGTCCGCCGTGCAGAACGTGTACCTCGGGCGCGAGGAGCTGTCGCGCAACCCGCTGCTCAAGGCGCTGAACGTCGTCGACGACCGCGGCATGCGCAAGCAGGCCCGCGACACTCTCGCCGAGCTCAAGGTCGGCATCCAGACGGTCAACGTGTCCGTGAAAGGCATGTCGGGCGGGCAGCGCCAGTGCCTCGCCATCGCGAGGGCGCTGATCTGGGGTCGGCGCATCGTCATCCTCGACGAGCCCACGGCCGCGCTCGGCGTGCGCGAGTCGCAGCAGGTGCTCGAGCTGATCGGGCGCCTCCGCGACCACGGCGTGAGCGTCATCCTCGTCAGCCACAACATGCAGCAGCTCGTGCAGGTGGCCGACCGCGTCACCGTCATGCGTCTCGGCCGCTCCATCGCCGTGCGCGACGTCAAGGATGTGACCCCCGAACAGATCGTCGGCCTCATCACCGGCGCACTTCCCGCGGACGCACAGGCGCCCGAGGACACCGCGACCGTCATCTCCTGACGGCGCACCGAGAGAAAACACAGTAGGGAGACACTGCGATGAAGCATGTTCCGCACCGGCCGTTCACTCTGGCGGCCGCCGCCCTCACGGCGGCAGCACTGGGCCTCACCGGCTGTTCGAGCGAGGGCTCGGGCGGCGGCGGTGGCGGCGAGGACGACGGCACCTTCACCCTCGGCTTCGCCGTGGGCGGCCAGCCCGACGCCGACTGGCAGGACCTGCAGGGCGATGTCGCTCAGGCGCTCGCCGAGCAGCGGGGGTGGGACTTCGTCGAGCTGAGCAACGACAACAGCGAGGCGACCGCCACGACCAACGCCGACTTGTTCATCCAGGAGGGCGTGGACCTCGTCATGATGTTCAACGGCCAGCCGTCGGCCAACCCGGTCATCGCCAAGAAGTACGAGGACGCCGGCATCCCGGTCATCACCTTCGACATCGCCCAAGAGGGCTGGTACTTCGTCGGCGTGGACAACGCCGCGGCCGGCACCGCGGGCGGCACCGCGCTCGGCGAGGTCGCCAAGGCCGAGTGGGACTGCGAGGTCGACCTGGTGATCTCCGCCGAGGGCACCTCGGCCGGCCAGATCAACGAGTGGCGCACGGGCAATGCCCGCGAGGCCGTCGCCGAGGTCTGCCCCGACATCCCGGAGGACGCCTACGTCTCCTACGAGGCGGACGGCAACCTCACCACGTCGCTGCAGAACGCGCCCGGCGTGTTCGCCGCCAACCCCGACGCGGAGAACATCCTCGTCGTGGGCATCAACGACCAGGCGGTCGTCGGCGCCCTGCAGGCTGCGACTCAGCTCGGCCGTGACGACAACATCATGGGCTGGGGCCAGGACGGCGGCCTCATCACGGGCGACAACGTCGACCCGAACCTCGCCGGAAGCGTCATGTACTTCCTCGAGGGCTACCCGGCCTTCGCCTTCGAGATCGCGGATGCCATCGCCGCGGGCGACGTGCCCGAGGTCAAGGACACCGGCGACGACGCAGCCGTGAGCGTGAAGCCGTGCCCGGTGAGCCAGGAGGAGGCCGCCGAGGTGCCTAGCATCGACGAGCGCGTCGCGGCCCTCGCCGACGCCGAGCAGGGCACCACTGCCTACGACCTGTTCTGCCCCGCAGCAGCGGGCTGAACCGACCCACGGATCGGCTGACGACACATCATGACCGCACCTGTCACCGCGGCCGATCCGGCCCCCTCGCGTCCGCGCCGGCGACCGCCGCGCGCGGACGCGAGGTCCTCGGCCGGACTCCGCGACGCTCTCACGATCGCGGCAGTCTGGCTGCTGCTCGGCACCGTCACGGCGCTCGTGCGCCCCGACTTCCTCTCGACGCAGACCCTGCTCGCCGTCACCTTCACCATGGCAGTCGCCGGTGTGCTGGCGGTGAGCCAGGGACTCGTCGTCATCAGCGGCGGACTGCTCGACCTGAGCCTTCCCGTCGCCCTCATCCTGAGCGCCTGGGTGACGGTCTCGCTCCTCGGCGCCGGTCTTCCGACGATCGTCGCCGTGCTCGCCGGCCCCCTGACGGGCGCGGCCTGGGGCCTGCTCAACGGGCTGATCATCGTCTACGGCAAGCTCAACCCGATCATCGTGACCCTGGCGACCGGCTTCGGCGGCCTCGCCATCATGCTCGTGCTCTTCAAGTCGGCTCAGATCCCCTCCGGATCCGAGCTGCGGGCCTTCGGTCTCGGCCGCACGCTCGGCCTGCCGAACGTGTTCTGGCCGATGGTCATCCTCATCGTGCTCACCGGCCTGGCCGTCGCCTACACCCGCTGGGGCCGACGGATGGTGGCGGTCGGCGGCAACGCGGTTGCGGCGAAGGCGCGGGGGCTGTCCCTTCCGCGCACCCGTCTCGCCGTCTTCGGTGGCGCCGGCGCCATCGCGGGCTTCGCCGGAGTGCTGTTCTGCTCGGTCAACCCGAGCTTCACCCCGAACGCGGGCGCGGGCTTCCAGCTGATCGTCATCGCCGCCGTCATCCTCGCGGGCATCAGTCTCTCGGGAGGCAAGGGCAACTTCCTCGTGCTGCTGCTGAGTGTCGGCTTCCTGTCGACGATCCCGGTCTCGATCGCCTTCTTCGGCCTGCCGCCCGCATGGTCGCTCGTCTTCCAGGGCGGCCTCCTCATCCTCGCCGTCGGCATCGACGGCTACCGCATGCGAAGGAGCGCGCGATGACCGTCGACATCGACGCCGGGCGGGTGCCGCTCACCAGACGTCTGCTCGCCAACCTCAACGGTCCGGTCGGGAGCATCGCCCTGACCCTCGCCGTGACCCTGATCATCGGCGCGGTCTGGGTGGGTCCCCGCTACTTCTCGGCCTCCAACATCGAGATCGTCGGCACGAGCATCGCGATCCCGCTCATCGTCGGCGTGCTCGCGTCGTTCGCCCTGCTCGCCGGAGTCGTCGACCTGTCGATCGGGTCGATGGTCGGCTTCGGCGCGGTCGCGTTCAACCAGCTGGTCGGTGCAGGCATGGACCCATGGCAGGCCGCGGGTCTCACCCTTCTCACCGGAGTCGCGGTCGGCGCGGTGAACGCCTATGTCATCGTCGGGCTCGGCGCAGAGCCGCTCGCCGTGACCCTCGGCATGCTCACGCTGCTGCGGGGGCTCTGCCAGGCGATCGTCATCGAAGCGCCGCCGACGACGCTCGTCGAGCCGCTCTACGACCTGACGCAGGGCTCCATCGGCTCGTTCCCCACCCTGCTGCTCATCGCGATCGGCCTCACCCTCGTCGCTGCGGGCTTCGTCGGCAAGACGCGGATGGGACGGGCGATCCGGGCCGTCGGCGGCGACGCGCGCGCCGCCGGTCGGGTCGGTATCCCGGTCGCCCGGGTGCGGGTCATCGCCCTCATCGTGAGCGCGGTCGGCGCGGCGCTCGGCGGCATCCTCTACGTGGGCCAGCTCGCGTCGGCGTCGAACATCCTCGGCACCGGACTCGAGTTCCAGATCTACGCCGCCCTGATGATCGGCGGCTACTCCATCACCCGCGGTGGCGTCGGGAATCCGATCGGAGCACTGCTCGGCCTCCTGGTCGTCGGCGCGATTACGAACATCCTGAACGTGCAGTTCATCGATCCCGACTACCTCGACATCATCGTGGCGCTCATCCTGCTGGGTGCGGTGCTGCTCGACCGCATCCGCGGAGGGGACAGCTTCGAATGACGAACCCGCTTCTCACGACCCTGGGCCGCACCGGGCTGGAGGTGTCGCGCATCTGCGTGGGCACCGCCGCCTGGGGCGTCACCTCGGAGGTGCACGGCCTCACGGTGCCCGTCGAGGACGCCGTGGCCACGGCGCTGCGCGCCTTCGAGGGGCCGCTGACGATGCTCGACACGTCGAACAACTACGGCGACGGCGAGGCGGAACGCAGGGTGGGCCTCGCGGTGGAGCGGGCAGGTGGCCTGCCGGAAGGCTTCGTGCTGCAGACCAAGCTCGACCGCGACCCGGCGACCGACTCCTTCGATGCCGACCGGATGCGGCGTTCCCTCGACGAGAGCCTGGAGCGCCTCCACGTCGACCGCGTGCCGGTGCTGTACCTGCACGACCCGGAGCACATCGGCTTCGAGGCCTCGATGGAGCCGGGTGGCCCCGTCGAGCAACTGCTGCGGATGCGGGACGAGGGCTACGCCCAGTACGTGGGCATCTCGGGCGGGCCGTCGAAGATGCTGCGGCAGTTCGTGGAGACGGACCTCTTCGACGTGCTCATCACCCACAATCGCTACACGCTGGTCGACCGCACGGCGGATCACCTGCTGACCGCCGCGGCCGACCGTGGCGTCGGCGTCATCAACGCGGCCGTGTACGGAGGGGGCATCCTCTCCAGCTGGCCGCGGACGAGCGACCGGTACCACTACGCCCCCGCGTCGCCCTCGGTGCTGGCGGCCGTCGACGCCATCGGATCGGCCTGCGAGCAGGCCGATGTGCCGCTCATCGCGGCGGCGCTGCAGTTCTCGCTGCGCGACCCGCGCATCCACTCCACGATCTGCGGCATGGTGCATCCTGATCAGATCGACGACACACTGCGCCTCGCCGCCATCCCGATCCCCGACGATCTCTGGGCGACCATCGACCGCCTCGCTCCTCCGCGGAGCGACTGGGCCGATGACTGACGCGCGGATCCTCGTCCTGCGGGGGGAGGGTCAGCACGCGGACCCGTGGCACGGTCTCGAGGCGACCAGCCGCACCCTCGGCGAGGTGCTCGACGCGCCCGTGGCGGGCACGAGCGACCCGGACCTTCCCGGCCGACTCGAGGACGTCGACCTGCTCGTCGTCAACGCGAGCGGCGACCTCGCCCTGCCGGAGCCCGAGTCCACCGACCTGGTCGACGCCATCCACCGGCGGTGGACTGCCGGCATGGCGGTGCTCGGCATCCACTCGAGCACCCTGGCCTTCCGCGACGACCCTCGCTGGCGGCAGATCCTCGGCGGCCGTTGGGAGCCGGGCGTCACCTTCCATCCGCAGATCGGCTCCGCGCTCGTGCAGCGCACGGATGCTCAGCCGCAGCTCCTCGACGCCGACTTCCTGCTCTACGACGAGCGCTACACGAGCCTCGACCTCGACGACGGCGTCGTGCTCGCCGAGCACACCGAGGACGGCATCCGGCATCCGCTGATCTGGGCGCGGCCCTCGAGCGACGGCGCCGGCGCCGTGATCTACAGCGCGCTCGGGCACGGCGAGGAGTCGTACGACAGTCCCGAGCACCGCGAGCTGCTGAAACGTTGCGCGGCCTGGCTGCGCGGCTCCGGAGCGCACTCGTGATCGCGGCCGGCCCCTGGTTCCACGTGCAGCCGATCGACTACGAGCTGCTGAGCGTCTCCCGGGACGGCCAGGCGGCGATCGGCGACTTCCGCGACGCCCACCTGAGCGAACACGGCCCCTGGCGCATCGTGGCGGGCTACCTCGCGCTGGTTCAGCGGGATGAGGACGCGCCGGTCGAGATCGTCAGCCACGGGCGCCCGGTCGCCACCCTGGAACGCGGCGCGCCGCCGGTGCTGCGCTTCGCGCATCCGGTGACCGTCGAGGACGGTCTCGCCTTCAGCGCCGGTGCCGGCATCGCCGTCGTGGCGACGGGGCTTCGCGCGACATCGCCCACCGAGGTGTCCGTCGAGGGCGAGAACTGGAACTTCACCGTCGTGCACGGTCCGGCGGAGGTGAAGGTGCGCAATCGCATCGCCCTGCTCGAGAGCCTCCGGGGAGTCGGCGGGCGACGTGGCTGACGTCAGCATCCGCGACGTGGCGGCGCACGCGGGCGTGTCGGTGAGCACCGTCTCCAATGCCCTCAACCGGCCAGAGACGGTCTCGCGCCGCGCGATCGGCAGGGTGCTCACGGCCATCGACGAGCTGGGCTACGTGCCGAACGTCGCCGCCCGTCAGCTGCGCGCCGGTCGCAGCAACTCGTTCGGCCTCGCCGTGATCAACATCACCAACCCGTTCTTCTCCGAGGTGACGCTCGGCGCCGAGGAGGCCGCCGAGAAGGACGGTTACTCGATCCTCGTCGGCAACAGCTACGACTCCCTCGACCGGCAGAACCGGCACCTCGAGCTGTTCGAGCTGCAGCGGGTCGACGGGGTGCTGATCGCTCCCCTCGAGGACCAGCCCGAGAGCATCGAGCGGTTCCGCAACCGCGGCGTGCCGGTCGTGCTTGTCGACCGGCGCGACCGCACCGGCAACTTCTCCTCGGTGTGGCTCGACGACGCCGAAGGCGGCCGCCTCGCGGTGAACCACCTGGTGCAGGGCGGCGCCCGCCACGTGGCGTTCATGGGCGGGCCGCTGACCGTGCGCCAGATGAGCGACCGTCTCGACGGTGCGAGGGCCGCGGCCGAAGCCGCGGGCGTGCGGCTCACCGAGTTCGGCACCGACACCCTCAACCCGGGACTCGGGCGCGAGCTCGGCGAACGCATCGTGCGCATGCCCGAGAGCGAGCGGCCCGACGCGATCTTCGCCGCGAACGACGTGCTGGCGCTCGGCGTGCTGCAGTCCCTCATCGGCGGCGGGCTGCGCATCCCCGACGACATCGCGATCATCGGCTACGACGACATCGAGTTCGCGGCGGCGGCGATCGTGCCTCTGTCGTCGGTGCACCAGCCGGCGTACGACATGGGCGCCAAGGCCGCCGAGCTGCTCATGCGGCAGCTGGCCGAGCCCGACGAGCGCTTCTCGGCTCAGTTCGAGCCGGTGCTCACCATCCGCGCCTCCACCCGTTCCTGAGAGGACCGCATGCAGTACACCTCCCTGGGTCGCTCAGGAGCGACCGTCAGCCGGATCTGCCTGGGCACGATGAACTTCGGGCCGGTCATCGACGAGGCGGCCTCCTTCCAGATCCTCGATGCCGCAGTGGATGCCGGCGTCACCTTCATCGACACGGCAGACGTCTACGGCGGTCCGCCGTGGAGCGAGCGACCCGGCCACACCGAGGAGATCCTCGGCCGCTGGCTCCACCAGCGGGGCAGACGCGACGACGTGGTGCTCGCCACGAAGGTGTACGGCACGATGGGGTCCGGGCCGAGCGACCGCGGCCTGTCGGCGCTGCACATCCGCGCCGGCGTCGACGCGTCGCTGCGGCGGCTGCAGACGGATCGGATCGATCTGCTGCAGATGCACCACATCGACCGTGCGGTGCCGGTCGACGAGGTGCTCGAGGCCTTCGAGGTGCTGCGCGCCCAGGGCAAGATCGTCTACCTGGGCTCGTCGAACTTCGCGGGCTGGAACCTCGCGCAGTATGCGGAGCACGCTCGAGCGACCTCGTCGCCGCGACTCGTCACCGAGCAGTCGGTCTACAGCCTCGCGCGACGCGCGATCGAGGCGGAGGTCGTGCCTGCCGCGGAGCACTACGGCATCGGGCTGCTGCCGTGGTCGCCGTTGGCAGGCGGCCTGCTGGGAGGGATCCTCGCGAAACGCGACCGCTCCCGTTCTCAGGACCACCCCGACCTCGCGAAGCATCGGGAGGCGGTGGAGGGCTACGAGCAGCTCGCTGCGGCCTGGGGCATCCCGCCGGGCGAGCTCGCGCTGGCCTGGCTGCTGCACCAGCCGGCGGTCACCGCGCCCGTGGTCGGCCCGCGCACGATGGACCAGTTCGACGGCGCGGTGCGGGCGGTCGAGGTCACCCTGAGCGAAGAGCAGCTCGGCGAGCTGGACCGGCTCTGGCCCGGCCCGGGCCGCGCGCCCGAGTCCTACGCGTGGTGATGTCGGCGGTCGACTTCGCGCCGTTCCTGCGAGGCGAGATCCCGCGGATCCTCAGACGCCACGAGACGGCAGGGGGGCATCGACGGCGGAGCGGCTCAGGGGCGGAGCCTGACCTGTACGGCACCGCCGCCGCGATCGGCATCCGTGCCTCACTGGGCGAGCCGCTCCCGTCGGAGGCGGCGGATCTGCTCACGCGCTGGACTCGGGCGGACGGTCGCGTCGTCGACTCGAGCCACGGACTCCTCCACTCCACAGCCACCGCGATCGGGGCACGGTATCTGCTGGGGGAGCGGTCTGCGTGGCCCGCGTTCCTCGAGCCTCTCGCGCATCCCGGCTCCCTCGGCGCCTGGCTCGACGGACTCGACTGGTCCGACCCCTGGCTCACCTCCCACGACGCGGCCGGTCTGTTCGCGATCGGCACCATGACCGACCGGGGCGACGACTGGATCGTCGCCTACCTGGCCTGGCTCGACGCGGCCGTCGATCCGACGACGGGGCTCTGGCACCGCGAGGCCATCCAGCCGCTCGCCGAGCAGCCCGGCCTCTTCGGCAACCTGGGCGCCTCGTACCACTTCCACTTCCTCTACGCGTTCCACGGTCGGGCCCTGCCGCATGCGGAGTCCCTCGTCGACACCTGTCTCCTCCTCGCCGAGAGCACGGGCTGGGTGCACTCCGGGGCCTGGGGGTTCCCGCATTCCGACTGGGCGCTCTCCGCCGCACGGGCCTCGGCGCAGAGCGGCCATCGAGCGGATGAGGTGGGCGCGCACCTGCGCCGGCTCGCGACTGCGCTCCACGACGACCTCGCGACCGACGCTCTGGTCGCCGAACTCGATGACGATCTCCACCGCCTCGGCGCCGTCGTCGCGCTGATCGCCGAGCTGGCACGCGCCCTTCCAGATCAGGTCTCGGTCGGAGGTCCCTGCGCTCCGGTGACCGACCTGCGACCCTTCATCTGACGCGCGTTCCGTCTGCTTCACCGCCCGAGTAGCAAAAACCGCACTTCCGCGGGTCGGGAAGCGCGGTTTCGGCGCTTTCGTGGCGCGAGATCGCGGGTGTCAACACTGTTGACATGCCTCGGTTGCCGGCGTCAGACTCGGAGCGACTCGACGCGGAGCGCGGAGGTGCTCCGGAAAGGACGCATCATGGCTGACACCACCAAGCCGCTGACCGGCAAGAGCTCCATCGGAACCTGGCTGGAGCATCCCGTCGGCGGTCCGCTGCTGCGGGAGCTGCTCGCGCAGGGCGGCCAGGACGAGTCCGCCCTCAAGCCGGTGCGCTTCTTCGCGCTCCAGCGGCTCGTCGCGCTGAGCCAGGGGAAGATGCCGCAGTCCGTCGTCGACGACCTCGTCGCGCGGGCCAACGGCGGCGTCGCCCCCGTCGAGGTCGACGATCAGGAGGAGACCGCCTCCACCGCCGCCTGGGTGGAGCGCATCGTGCCCGGCAGGTTCGAGGGGCAGACCGTCGTCGTCACCGGCGCAGGCTCCGGCATCGGCCGCGCGACCGCATCCCGCATCGCTCGTGAGGGCGGCAGGATCATCGCCGTCGACATCTCGCAGGAGCGGATCGACGAGGTCGTGGCCGAGCACGGCGAGGCCGACATCGTGGCCGTGATCGGCGACATCACGAAGCCGGAGGACGTCGAGCGGATCGTCTCGGCGGCCGGGGGGCGCATCGACGCACTCGCCAACATCGCCGGGATCATGGACGACATGACCCCGCTGCACGAGGTCTCCGACGCCGTGTGGGAGCGGGTGTTCGCGGTGAACGTCGACGGCATGTTCCGACTCACCCGCGCGGTGCTGCCCCTGATGCTCGCGGCCGGTCGTGGGTCGATCGTGAACGTCGCCTCGGAAGCGGGCCTTCGAGGTTCGGCCGCCGGCCTCGCCTACACCGCCTCGAAGCACGCCGTCGTCGGCATCACCCGCAGCTCCGCGTTCATGTATGCCCCGAGCGGCATCCGTGTGAACGCGGTCGCTCCGGGGCCGGTGGCCACCAACATCCAGGCGACGTTCGCCTCGGAGCTCGGCCAGCAGCGCATCGGCGCGGCGATGGTCAACCTGCCGCCGCTCGCGGAACCGGCGCAGCTGGCGGCATCCATCGCGTTCCTGCTGAGCGAGGATGGAACGAACGTGACAGGCGCGATCCTGCCGTCCGATGGCGGCTGGTCGGCGCTCTGACCCTCACCGGGTCGGCGTGACGAGCTCCTGCAGCAGCGCGCCGTAGCGGGTGACGAGCGTGTGGGGGTTGGCGGCGGCGAGAGCGTCGTCGCCGACCACCCACAGGCTGTAGAGCAGCCCGCCGACGAGGGAGGCGGCGAGCCGGGCACGGAGTTCGGCGTCGGGCCCGTCGAGTCGCGTGAGTAGCGGCCGCACGAAGTACTCGTCGTGCGCCTCGCGCAGCCTCGGCCCCACGCCCTCGGCGTCGCTGGCGCGCAGCAGGGCGAGGAACACCCCGCGCACCCGATCATCGGCCGTCAGCACGAAGTCGATGAAGCGCTCGCCCAACGTCTCGATCGGGCCGTCGAGCAGCGGCTGCTCCTGCTCGTCCAGGTGCATCACCTGGAGGAAGAGGCTCTCCTTCGAGCCGAAATGCCGGATGACGAGCGCTGCATCCACCCCGGCCTCCGACGCGATGTCGCGCACCGATGTCGCCGCGTAGCCGCGCTCGGGGAACAGCCGTTCGGCGGCCTCGCGGATCGTCTCTCGGGAGGGTCGGCGGGCGGTCACGACGGCCAGCCTACGACCGCCCGGTCGAGAGCCATCGCGTGCGCTCCTCCTTGTCGAGCTTCTCGATCGCGTACCGGAGCATGACGCGAGGCATCGTGCCCGCATGCCGCGAGAGGAATGCACGCAACGCTTCGCGGTCGAGATCGCCCGCCGTGCGCAGCATCCATCCGACGCCTTTGCGTACGAGGTCATGCGGGTCGTCGACCAGCAGCTCCGCGACGCGGAACGTCTCGCCCGTGTCGCCGTGCCGCATCCACGCCATCGTCGCGAGCACGGCGGTTCTGCGCTCGGGCCAGAAGGCGGAGGCGGCGAGTCGGTCGAGGGTGTCGTCCTGGTGCTCGCGCAGCCAGGGGCCCACCACGTGGTAGGCGGCGAGGTCGACGAGGTCCCATTCGTCGATGCGGTCGTGCCGGCGCAG
Organism: Microbacteriaceae bacterium; assembly: GCA_031177985.1. Classification (GTDB taxonomy): domain Bacteria; phylum Actinomycetota; class Actinomycetes; order Actinomycetales; family Microbacteriaceae; genus JAPSJW01. The sequence continues at coordinate 860,735 of JAPSJW010000001.1, forward strand.
GTAGAGCTCGAACAGCTCCCGGCGTCGCTCCTCGGTGGCCCTCTTCGCCGAGGCGGCCTTGCCCATGATCGAGCAGGCCCCAGCGCGGGCCTCGTGGATGTCGCTCTCGAGCAGCAGCTCGAGCTCCGCGACGGGCATCGCGAGATGCTGCTTGGCCAGGTCGAAGACCTGGCCCATCCGCACCCCGATGAAGCTGTCGTCGCCGGGGAAGTAGCGTCGGTACTTGACCCGCTCCTCCTCGGTGGCCAGCTCACGAAGGCGGTCGATGAAGGCGGCGGCGGTGGGCGTCGTCACCGCACCACTGTCGCGGACGGGGCGCCACGACGGCAAGGTCGTCGAACGCCTTCCGCCGCCACGAGGAGACGGCGAAGGTGCACCACGCTCCGTGGCGCCCGACGCACTAGCATGACCGCGTGCCGCCCCTCGAGAGCCTCGTCGCCTTCGGACTCGCGTCGATCGTCCTGATCGTCATGCCGGGTCCGACGGTGCTGTTCGTCGTCGGGCGGGCCCTGATTCTCGGTCGCAAGGGCGCGCTGCTCAGCGTGCTCGGCAACTCGGCCGGGCTGCTCGTCGTCGTCATCGCGGTCGCGGCCGGGCTGGGGGCGCTCATCGAGGCATCGACGCTGCTGCTGACCGTGCTGAAGTTCGTCGGCGCCGCGTATCTCGTGTTCCTCGGTGTGCAGGCGATCCGCCACCGCAAGCGCGTGACCGTCGGATCGGCCGACGCTTCCGCCTCCGTCTGGAAGGTGCTGCGGCAGAGCTTCGTCGTCGGCGTCACGAACCCGAAGTCGATCGCGTTCTTCGTGGCGGTGCTGCCGCAGTTCGTCGCCCCCGAAGCGGGCTGGGTTCCGCTGCAGCTGTTCGTGCTGGGCGTGCTCTTCCTCGCCCTCGCGCTGGTCTTCGACTCCGCCTGGGCGCTCGCGGCAGGCGCCGCCCGGGACTGGTTCGCGCGTTCCCCGAAGCGGGTGGAGGCGCTCGGAGCGGCGGGCGGAGCCGCCATGATCGGGCTCGGCGGCGCCATGGCCGCCGCATCGACGAGCTAGCTCCGCTCGAGCATCCAGTCGAGCGCATCGCCGACCGACAGCAGCACCGACACGTGCCCCTGCCCCTCCTGCAGCCACAGCTCGGATGCGGGGAGTCTGTCTGCGAGCCAGCGCCCGTGCGCAGGCGGGACCACCCGATCCTCGGTGCCCTGGACGACGAGCACCGGAGCCGCGATGTGCGACGGGTCGAAGCCCCAGGGCGCGACGAAAGCGAGATCGTCGGCGATCAGGCCGCCCGGGCCGTGCTGCTCGGCGGCCGCGACATCCCTCGCGAGGAACGCCCAGTCTCCCTCGAGGGCCGCCCAGTCGGCATCGACGAAGCTGCGCGGGTCGAAGTCGTCGGCGAGGGCGAAGCGCTCCCGAGCCTCCGGCCCGTCGACCGCGGCTTCGAGCCCGCCCGGCGCCACCATGCCGTCGAAGAAGTCGAGGTCGGATGCCATCGGGGCGATGGCCGCGAAGGTCGCCGCGGCGATCACCCGGTCGGGCAGGAGCGCGGCGGCGGCGAGGGCGTGCGGCCCGCCGCCCGAGGCTCCGAGCACGGCGAAGCGCTCGAGGCCGAGGATCGCCGTGACCTGGGCGACGTCGGGTGCCGACGAGGAGACGGAGCGACGCGGATGCGGTGTCGAACCGCCGTAGGACGGGCGCGCATACGAGACCACGCGGAGGTTCCGGTCGGCGGCCTCGGCGAGCACAGGGTCGGGGATCGCACCGGTCTGCGGGGATCCGTGGAACCACACGACCGCGAACTCGTCCTCGTCTCGGAAGCCGCTGTCGTACACGGCGAGCGCGCGGCCGTCGGCGAGCATCACGTCCCGACGCACGGGGGCGAGCAGGTCAGTGCGCATCGTCGTTCCCCATCTCGTGGACTGCTGCGCCCCAGCATCCGGCGTCGCGCCAGTCGTAGGGGACGGTGTCGTTGGTGCCATGGAGGGCGAGAGTAAACGCTTCGACCCGCTCTGGAGCGAGTTCTCCCCACCACTGGTTCTTCAGTGAATCCGTGAGCACCGCCTCCCAGGCGTACTCGAACCCCTGGGCGGCCATGCACTCCTCCACGAGCCGGTGCGTCTGCACAGTCTCGATCCAATCAGCCACCGGGATGTCGCTCAGGTGCTCGGGGGGCGGGGGGTAGTCCTTTGGCAGTTCGGCGGCGGCCACCTCGACCTCCACACCCTCCGCCAGCACGCGCGCGAGCTGCAGTGCGGGTCCGTCCTCGGCGACGCGCGCCTCCCGCGCACCGATCGCTCCGACCGCGATCGCGCCGACGGCGAGCACGGCGCCCGTCGTCGCCAGCGCTCCCGCCAGCGAGTTGCGCAGTCTCACGTCGTCCCTCCCTGATGCAGCGGATCCGGGCGCGCGTGCAGCGCGGCCCCGAGATAGAAGAGGCCTGCACCGGCGCAGACGACCTGCAGGAGCACCGCCTCGTACGGCACGAGCATCAGCAGCTGGGGGAAGGTGGTGCTCGAGTAGAGGAGTGTCTCGTATGCCGCCGACAGGGTCACCGGGGTCGCGCCCGCGAGCCACAGCATCCCGACCGCGCGGGTTCGAGCGCGCGCGATCAGCAGGATGCCGCACAGCACGGCGAGGGTGCCGACGCCGAGCGACACCGTCTCGTCGGCGATCCGCCACTGCGTGCCGGCCGCGGCGCTCCTTGCGAGCTGCACCGAAGCGACCACTCCTAGTACCGCCGCGAGCACGGCGCCCGTCGCCGACAGGCCCAGCAGTCGCACCGAGAGCGAGTAGTGCTCGTAGGCGTCGCCGTAGCGGCGCTCGAGGTGGTGGCGCCGCCAGAGCAGGTCGGCCGGGATGCCCAGCATCGTGCGCACGCGCACCTCGCTCGCGTAAGACTCCTGCGGGATGCCGGCGTCCCGGGAATAGGCGAAGTGATCGGCGAGGTCGGAGGCGATCTCGTCCTGCCGGTCGCCCGCGATCCGCTCGTCGAGCCCCCGCGTGTACAGCCCCACCCAGGACTGCGCGAAGCGCTGCGCGCGGCGGGCGGCGCTCACGCCAGCGCCTCTCGCAACCCGGCGGCACCCGGCTCGCGGGCAGCCTCCAGCGCTCTCACTCCCGCGCCGGTGACCCGGTAGAGCCGACGTCGAGGCCTGCCCTCCGTCTCGGCCGAGGCGGCGTCCTCCCACCGGCTCTCGAGCAGCCCGGCCTCAGACATCCGTGACAGCGCCTTGTAGAGCGTGCCGTGCGCGGTCAGTCGGCGCTCGCCGTCGCCGCTCAGCTCGAGGGCGAGCGCGAATCCGTAGAAGCCGGCTTCGGCCTGGAGGTCGAGTCCGGTCGCGAGGATGTCCACCTCGAGCGGCAGCAGCTCTCCCTTGCGACGACGGACCATCCGGGCAGTATAGGAAGGTATCTTCCCAAAGGGAAGATCAGCCGGTCGACGCTCGCACGATCAGCTCCGGCAGGAACACCGTCTGGCGCGGGATGGCCGTCGGGTCGGAGGTCTCCTCCAGAAGGATGCGCAACGCCGTGCGGCCGATCGTTCGGCTCGGCTGCCGCAGCGACGAAAGCGGCACGGCCGCCGCACCCGCGAAGGGATTGTCGTCAAAGCCGATGATCGCGATCTCGTCGGGGACGAGGGCTCGACGCGAGACGACGAGCGCCTGCAGCAACCCCAGGGCCAGCAGGTCGTTCGCTGCGAAGAGCGCGTCGGGCCAGTCGCGGCGCGGCCGCTGCAGCAGTCGCTGGCCGGCGGCGGCGCCCTCCTCCACGGTGAGGGCGGTCGTCGCGATGACCTCGATCTCGACCCGCTCGGTGCTGCTCTCCGCGGCCACCCTGGCGCCCGCGAGCCGATCGCTCACCTGGCGCATCTCGAACGGGCCGCCCACGAACGCGATGCGCCGCCTGCCGCGCTCGATGAGATGCTCCGCCGCCATGCGCCCGCCGGCGACGCTGTCGACCGAGACGGAGCTGAAGCGCCCGTTGCCGCTGAACCGGTCGACGAGCACCGCGGGGATGCCGCGCTCCCGCAGGCGCTCGAGGCGCGGGTTGATGTCGCCGTAGGGCGAGATGAGCACGCCGCGCACCCGCTGCTCCTCGAAGAGGTCGAGGTACATGCCCTCCCTGGCGCTGTCCTCGTCGGTGTTGCCGTAGAGGATCGCGATGCCGTGCCTCGAGGCCTCGTCCTCCGCGCCGCGCACGACGTCGTTGAAGAACGGGTTCTGGCCGTCGAGCACGACGAAGCCGACGCTCGAGCTGACGCCCACCCGCAGCTGACGGGCCGCGTCGTTGCGCACATAGCCGAGCTGCTCGATCGCCCGGTGCACGCGGGTGACCGAATCGGCCGAGACCTCCTGCGGACGATTGAGCACGTTGGAGACCGTGCCCACCGACACTCCTGCGAGCTTCGCGACATCACGGATGCTCGTCGGCATGGCCTGCTGACTCCTTCGACGAGCGGTACCGGGGACGCGGTGGAGGCACCATATCAGGAAATGAAACGACTCAACCGGACGGGCTTGACGCGATGTCCGCCGGTCCCTACAGTGGCCGTGAACGACGGATGAATCGTTTCAGGTCAGGACGGCCGATCGGCGGCTCGATCCTCAACGGAGAGGCACCCATGGACACTGCGCGCGTCCCCTCCGGCGCACCGCCGGCGCTCGAGCTCTCGCGGGTCGTCAAGTCGTTCGGACCGGTCGTCGCGCTGCGCTCCGGAACGCTCACTCTCGAGAGCGGCAGCATCCACGCCCTCATCGGCGAGAACGGTGCGGGCAAGTCGACGCTCGTGAAGATCGTGGCCGGCCTCTACCGGCGCGATGCAGGAGAGTTCAGGCTCGCGGGCGAGCCGGTCGACTTCACGAGCACCGCCCAGTCGAAGGCGGCGGGCATCGCCGTCATCTACCAGGAGCCGACCCTCTTCCCCGACCTGTCGGTGACCGAGAACATCTTCATGGGCCGCCAGCCCTCCGGCCGCTTCGGTCGGATCGATCGCAAGGCGATGCGCGCGGAGGCTGCCGAGATCTTCGGGCGGCTCGGAGTGACGATCGACCCCGACCGCATCACCGAGGGCCTCTCGATCGCCGACCAGCAGATCATCGAGATCGCCAAGGCGATCTCCCTCGACGCCCGCGTGCTCATCATGGACGAGCCCACCGCCGCGCTCAGCGGCGTCGAGGTCGAGCGGCTGTTCGCCGTCGCGCGGAGCCTCCGCGACGAGGGCCGCGCACTGCTCTTCATCTCGCACCGCTTCGACGAGGTGTTCGCCCTGTGCGACACGGTCACCGTGATGCGCGACGGCAGCTACGTCGCCACGACGCCGATCGTCGAGACCACCGTCGACGAGCTCGTGCGCCAGATGGTGGGTCGCGACGTGTCCGAGCTCTTCCCGAAGCTCGAGGCCGAGCTCGGCGACGACCGGCTCGTCGTGCAGGGACTCACCAGGGCCGGCGTGTTCCACGACATCAGCTTCCGAGTTCGCTCGGGCGAGATCGTCGGCCTCGCGGGCCTCGTCGGCGCCGGCCGCAGCGAGGTCGCCCGGGCGATCTTCGGGGTCGACCAGTACGACTCCGGCTCCGTCGTCCTCGGCGGCAAGCCGCTCCCCAAGGGCAACCCGCGGGTCGCGATGGCGCGCGGGCTCGCTCTCGTGCCGGAGGATCGCCGCAAGCAGGGGCTCGTGCTCGACGCGACCGTCTCGCGCAACGTCACCCTCGCCATCCGCGGTGCCCTCTCCAAGCTCGGGCTCATCACCTCGGGCGCCGAGAACGCCTCGGCCCAGGTGTGGGCGAGCAGGCTCGAGGTGAAGACGGCCTTCCTCGACGCGGAGGTCGGAACCCTGAGCGGCGGCAACCAGCAGAAGGTCGTGCTCGGCAAATGGCTCGCCACCGAGCCCAGCGTGCTGATCGTCGACGAGCCCACCCGCGGCATCGACGTCGGCACGAAGGCCGAGGTGCACCGGCTGCTGTCGCAGCTCGCACAGGAGGGTCTCGCGATCCTGATGATCTCGTCGGAGCTCCCCGAGGTGCTCGGCATGGCCGACCGCGTGCTCGTCATGCGCGAGGGGCGCATCACCGGCGAGTTCTCGCGTGAGGCGGCGACCCCCGAGGCGGTCATGTTCGCTGCGACGGCGGATGCGGGGGCGCTGGCATGACCGCGATCGCACCGCGTCGACGCACCGCAGGCGGCATCCTCGCGACCGTCCTCAAGCAGCGCGAGACCGGCATCCTCATCGCGCTCGTGCTCATCGTCGTCGCGGCCACGGTGCGCAATCCCGGATTCCTGTTCTCGGCCGACGGCTACCGCGACCTGCTGCTGACCCCGTCGATCCTGCTGCTGCTCGCGGTCGGACAGGCGATCGTCATCGTCACCCGCAACGTCGACCTGTCGGTCGGCTCGGTGCTCGGACTCACCGCCTACCTCACCGGCCGGCTCTTCATCGACGCCCCCGGCATCCCGACCATCGGCGTCTTCGTCGCCGGCATCCTGCTGGGAGCGCTACTCGGCCTCATCAACGGAGCGCTCGTCGCGTTCGCCAAGGTGCCGTCGCTCGTGATCACGCTCGGCACGCTCTACATCTACCGCGGCATCAACGTCTCCTGGACGGGCAGCGACCGGATCAACGCCGGCGACCTGCCCGTCGACTTCCGCGGACTCGGCACGGGGCAGCTGCTGACCATCCCGATCCTCACGATCATCGCGGTCGTCGTGCTCGTGGCCGCGGCCTGGTACCTGCGCAACCTGCGCAGCGGCAGAGAGCTCTACGCCATCGGATCCGACCCGGCGGCCGCTCACCTCTACGGACTCAAGGTCACGAAGCGCGTGCTGTCGGCCTTCGTCGTCAGCGGCGCGCTCGCCGGGCTGGCCGGCGTGCTCTACGCCGCCCGCTACGGCACCGTCAGCTCCGGCGCGGGCACCGGCTGGGAGCTGCAGGCGATCGGCGCGGCCGTGATCGGCGGCGTCGCCATCTCCGGCGGAGTCGGCACGCTGTGGGGCGCCGCGATCGGCGCGTTCCTGCTGCTCACCATCAACCGCGCGCTGCCGATCCTCGGCATCCAGGACTTCTGGCAGCGGGCCGTCGTGGGCGCCCTCATCATCGGGGCGATCGTGCTCGACCGGGTGCTCGCCATCCGGCAATCCCGCAGGCTGCTCGAGGCGAGGGACGCATCATGACCACCGCACCCGCTCCCGTGCGCACCTACCGGGCGCACGCGCATCCGCTCTGGCGCAGAGCGCTGGTGAACCGCGAAGCGGCGGTGATCGGCCTCCTGCTCATCGTGATCGCTGTCTCGCTCGCGGTGGTGCCGAACTTCGACAGCCCGCTCACCGTGACGTACCTGCTGCGGGATCTCGCGCCGATCCTGCTGATCGCCCTGCCGATGACCCTCATCATCATCACCGAGGAGATCGACCTGTCGGTCGCGAGCATCGTGGGGCTCAGCAGCGTCATGACCGGCGTGCTCACGCAGGCCGGCTGGCCGTTCGCGGCGGCGGCGCTCACGGCGATCCTCGTCGGATCCCTGGCGGGCGTCATCAACGGCTTCCTGGTCACGGTGGTCGGACTGCCCTCGCTCGCGGTGACGATCGGCACGCTCGCACTGTTCCGCGGCATCGCGGTCGGCCTGCTCGGCACCACCGCCATCACCGACTTCCCTGAGTTCTGGACCGACCTCGCCCGCGACAACATCCCGGGCACGCCGATCCCGCTCGTGATGATCCTGTTCCTGGTGCTGGCGGTCGGCTTCGCGGTGCTGCTGCACTTCACCCCCTTCGGGCGCTCGCTGTACGCGATCGGACTGAACCGGGAGGCGGCATCGTTCTCGGGCGTCGACGTCGGGCGCGCGAAGTTCACCCTCTTCGTGCTGAGCGGCACCGTGTCGGGTCTTGCCGGCGTCTACTTCACGCTCGTCTACAGCAACGCCCGCGGCGACAACGCCACCGGCATGGAGCTGCAGGTCATCGCCGCGGTGCTGCTCGGCGGCGTCTCGATCTTCGGAGGGCGTGGCGCCTTGCACGGCGTCATCGCCGGCGTGCTGCTCATCGGCACCCTGTCGAGCGCTCTGCGCCTGGCGAACGTCGGCTCCGACATCATCAACGTCATCACGGGGCTCCTGCTGGTGCTCTCCGTGGTGTCGGCAAGCTTCCTCGGCTGGCTCCGCACACAGCGGCTCGCAGCACTCGGGAGAAGGAAGAGCACGCAGCGGAGCGTCAGCTGATGCACCGAGCGTTCTCGCGATCACACCATGACGGCTCCATGAAAGGAAACAACGATGTTCGGTCATGACCGCAAGCGGAAGGGCGCAGGCGCCACGTTCGCCGCGTTCGCCGTGAGCGCCGCACTCGTGCTCACCGGATGCTCCGGCGGAGGCTCGGGCGACGGTGGAGAGGGCGGCGGCGAAGGCGGCGGGGACGCGGCCATCACCTTCCTGCCGAAGAACCTCGGCAACCCCTACTTCGACACCTCGAACGCCGGCGGCGCCGAGGCCGTCGAGGAGTTCGGCGGCACCTTCTCCGAGGTCGGCCCGACCGAGGCGAGCCCGACCTCTCAGGTGAGCTTCATCCAGACCGCCGCCCAGCAGGGCGTCGGCGCGCTCGTCGTCTCGGCGAACGACCCGGAGGCTATCTGCGACGCGCTCAACGAGGCACGGGACGCCGGAGTCAAGGTCGTGACCTTCGACTCCGACACCAACCCCGAGTGCCGCGACGTGTTCATCAACCAGGCGACGGCCGAAGGCATCGCGACCACTCAGGTCGAGCTGATCGCCGAGCAGATCGGCGGCGAGGGGCAGATCGCCATCCTGTCGGCCTCGGCGAACGCGACGAACCAGAACGCCTGGATCGAGCTGATGGAGGAGGAGCTCGCCGCGAACCACCCCGACATCGAGCTCGTCGAGACGGTCTACGGCGACGACGACGACCAGACGTCGTTCGACCGCACCGCGGCGCTGCTGCAGACCTACCCCGACCTCAAGGGCATCATCTCGCCCACCACGGTCGGCATCGCGGCCGCTGCGCGCTACCTCTCCACCTCGGAGTACCAGGGCCAGGTCGCGCTGACCGGGCTCGGCACCCCGAACCAGATGCGCGAGTACATCGAGGACGGCACCGTCACCGCCTTCGCGCTGTGGAACCCGGCCGACCTCGGCTACCTGGCGGCCTACGCCGCGCAGGCGCTGATCGCGGGTGACATCACCGGCGAGGAGGGCGACACCTTCGAGGCCGGCCGACTCGGCGAGTACGAGGTCGGCGAGGACGGCACGGTGCTGCTCGGCGACCCGTTCGTCTTCGACGCGGACAACATCGACGAGTTCGACTTCTAGAAGTCGTCGCACGGCGGAGGGCCCGGGACCGGAAGGTTCCGGGCCCTCTCCGTTCCGCGGCCCGGGGCGCGGGCGCGGCGCGGGCGCGGGCCCGGGGCCGGTGCGAGGTCGCGGAAGGGCCCCCTCATCCGCTCTGCCGAGGGGCGCTTGTGCCACCTCGCGCGATCTGCGGGCTAGCCTGGCGCCCATGACGGACGACTGGTCGCCGATCGCCGACGACTGGTCGCGGCTCTGGGGGGCGGCATCGGCTCCGGCCCGACGCCGGCTCCCGGCACTCGCGCGCGTCCGCGCTGGCGACCGGGTGCTCGACGTCGGGTGCGGCGGCGGCGAGCTGCTCGCCGACCTGGCCGCGATCGGTGCGACCGTCGCGGGCACCGATCCTTCCGAACGGATGGTGCAGCTCGCGCGCCGAGCAGCCCCCGCAGCCGACGTGCGGGTCGGTGGCTTCGAGCGGATGCCGTGGCCGGACGGGTGCTTCGAGGTGGTGACGGCGGTCAACGCGCTGCACTTCGCCGACGATGCCGACGCCGCGCTCGACGAGGTGCGGAGGGTGCTCGTGCCGGGCGGGCGGTTCGCCGTCGCCGAGTGGGCGCCGAGTGACCTCGGGCTGCTCCACGCCGCGCTCGGCGGCGAGCCGGACGACGACGACGACGAGCTTGTCGAGCTGTTGTCGGACGCCGGGCTCGAGGTCATGACGAGCGAGGTCGTCGAGGGGGAGTGGGTGCTCTCGGAGGGCGACCTCGTGGACGCCCTCCTGCTCGGCGAGGAGGAGGAGGTGCGGTCCCGGCTGGCTCCCGAGCTGGCGGCGGCGGCCGAAAGGTTCCGCGAGGGGAACAGTTACCGGTTGCGGGTGCGATTCCGCTGCGTGGTCGGTAGCGCACCGCTTGACCTTGCCCCCGGGGGCAGGGAATAGCGTCGTCGCAGGAGGAGACGATGAGGATCGGAGAACTGGCCGCCCGGAGCGGGGCGACGGTGAAGGCCGTGCGGTACTACGAGTCGCTGGGGCTGCTGAGTCCTCATCGCCTGCCGAACGGCTATCGCGACTTCGATGAGCGCGACGTGCTGCTGGTCGGTGAGATCCGCCGCCTCGGGGCCCTGGGTGTGACGGCCGACGACGCGAGGCCGTTCGTCGACTGCCTCGTCGGCGGACACGCCGCGGGCGACGACTGCCCGGACTCGGTGGCCTCCTACCGTGCGGCGATCGCCGAGCTGGACGAGCGCATCGCCGAGCTGGGTCGGCGACGCGACGTGCTCGCCGCCATGCTCGCCTCGGCGACCGAGCCCCGCTGCCAGTTCACCGAAGGGAGAACCGCATGACGCTCGCCTCGACGACCGACGCCGAGTTCGAACGAGACGTGCTGCTGGCCGACGGCCCGGTGCTCGTCGACTTCTGGGCGGAATGGTGCCCGCCCTGCAAGGCGATCGAGCCCGTGCTCGAGCGACTCGCGCCCGAGTTCGAGGGCCGGATGCGCATCCTCCGCGTCGACGCGGACGAGAACCCCATGACAGTCATGCGCTACGGCGCGCTGTCACTGCCGACGTTCAAGCTGTTCATCGCCGGTGAGGTGGCGGGCACGCTGGTCGGTGCACGGCCGGCCGCGGCGTTCCGCTCCGCGATCGAGCAGCTCCTGACCGCGGGACGGGCCTCAGCGCTGGGAACGTCCGCCTGACAAGACGCCCCAGTTCTGGGGGCAGAAATCCTCCGTGCACTTCCAGGAAAGTGCGGCAAGATATCCACGCCTGCTTGCGGGACGCGGCTCCTGATCCGCCGCGCCTCGTGGGAAACCCACCGGTCGATTCCGGGCTCGAGAGCTGGTTACTCGCGAGCACGACCGGTCACGCTGCGTCCTGATCCCAGCAGCCGAGAAGCAGGTGCGGGAGTCGACGCTACGGGATGGGTCGACTCCCGCCTCTCAAGCGGAACCCTGCCATTCAGGCAGGAGAGGGCACCCGGTCGCTCAGCCGGTCTACTGCCGCGAAGAAGAGCTCCGCGCTCTCGGGTGCGATGAGCCAGGGCGCGAGGCCCTCCTCGGCGAGGAAGAACAGCACGCGGTCGGCCGGAGCGATTGCTCCCGACGCGAGGCGGGCCCCCGCGGGATAGAACGCGATCGCGGGCAGCGACTGCTCTTTCGTGCGCGCCACGACGACCGCATCCGCCCCTGGCTCACCCCAGCTCACGTTGCCGGGGCCGCGGTAGATGCGCACCGTGCCCCGCTGGCCGGCGGCGAGCGGATGCGACGGCTCGATGATGACGAGCTCCTCCTGGGCGAGGAAGCCGCCGGACCGCGAGCTGAGCCCCAGGGTGTCGAGCCGCCCCCAGGCGAGCACGGGCACCGCCTCGGCAGCGAGCGCCGCGGCGGCGTCGGCTGGGGCCCGCCGGGTGACGAGGGCCAGCGCGAATTCGGCGAGGTCGGATGGCAGTGGAAGCGCGGAGACCGTTCGCACGTCCATGCCGCGGGCCGTGAGCCGCTCGATCAGGTCCCGCTCGCCCGGCACCGGTGTCGCCCCCGTCAGCAGCAGCGCCCTCGATTTCGCCGGAGTCGCGACCCCCTCGAGCCCCGAGCGCGTCAGCACCTCCCGCACGAACGGCGGCACCATGCCGCGCAGCACGTTGGGGAAGTGCGCCTCCGCACGGGTGAGCGCCGCGACCACGGCGTCGCGTTCGGCGGGGAGCGCCTCCGTTCGTGTATTGAGGTCCCGCAGCAGGCGGCAGGCCCCGACGCCGACGTCTCCCATGTCACGCGCGGCCGCGAACCACGGCTCGAGGGCCTGCGCGAGAGACGGATCGAAGGGCGTCGTCGACCCCGAGGTGTCGCCTGCCGTGCGCAACGCGTCGAGCGCCACCTCCAGGCCGTCGAGCGCCTGCCGGTCGCCGGAGAGGGCGTCGTCGGCGAGATTCTGCAGCTCTTCGCTCTGCGGGGCGGACGGCGGCCATGCGCTGCACGCCTTCACCAGAGCCGCCACCGCCCTGACGTGCCGTCCCGCGACGGCGGGCGCTGCCCTTCGAGCGGCATCCGGGGGATCGTAGTCACCGGGATTCCAGGCCCAGTCGGCGACCGTCGCGAGCGAGAATCTCGAGGGCATCGCCTCGACCATGGGATTCGACAGGATGCCGACGAGCGCCGACCCCTCGAGATCGGTCGTCCGCCCCACGAGCGGACCCAGGAACAGCCGGCTGCGATCGAAGTCGTTGACCGGGAAGTTGTCCCAGAGAAGGAGGCGTCGCCGGTAGCTCTCCGCCGCCGCGTCGATATCGGCTCGCGTCACCTCGCCCACCACGATGTCGGCGCCCGTCCACATGACGAGCGCGTCGTGCGGCAGGGTCTCCGCCAGGCCGTCCCGGTACGCGGACCGCGCGGTGCCTGCGTAGTCGGTGGGGCACACCCCGAGCGGATGAGCGTAGCCGCGCGGCGCCAGGAACTCCTCCTCGAATCGGCGGCAGGCGACCCCGTGAGCGGCGCCCGTCGCGCGGTCGTCGGTGCCGAAGAGCGCGACGTCCTCCGCGTGCTGCAGAGTCATCGGCACGTCGTCGAAGAGCAGCGCGAAGTGCCGCACGCCCGCATCCCACAGCTGCTCCGCCTTCCGGTGGAGCGCGTGGTGCTCGTCGTCGTCCGAGAACCGCATCGAGAGTGCGGGGGCGATGGCATAGACGAAGCGGACCGAGTGCTCGGCGGCGTCGTGAGCCAGCTCCGCTATCTCCGCGATCAGCTCCGGAGGATAGGGGTCCCGCCAGCGCTCGCGGTGGTACGGGTCGTCCTTCGGCGCGTACACGTAGTGGTTGAAGCCGACGCCAGCGGCGAACCGCAGGAAGCTTGTGCGCTCGGGATGGGTCCATGGCGGTCCGTAGAAGCCCTCGACCACTCCGCGCACGGCGAGCTCGGGCCAGTCCCGGATCGTGACGGCCGGGGTCCTCACGCCGGCGCCGGTGAGGCGCGCCACCCGCGCTCGCCCTCGGGCGAGCCCCTCGTGATCGACAGCGATGAGCACCGCGCGACCCTCGGACGGGCGCACCGAGAGCTGGTAGCCGCCGGGCGGGAGCCCCAGGAGGTCCGGGCTCTCGGGATCGATGCTCTCGATCAGCTCGGACAGCTCGATGGTCGCGTCGCCGTCCACCCGCACCTCGCGCGGGCGCGGCAGCAGCTCGTCGATCACGGCGTTCCCCCTCGCAGCCGCCGCACCTCGTCCGCCGGGAGCGTGCGCGCAGCGGTGCCGCGCAGCGCGAACGCGAGCTGGGCCGCGGCCTCCAGCTCCTCGAGCAGGTCCGCGGCGGCGTGCGGTCCGGCGGCGATCGCGACCGACCCGTGCTGCGCCAGCAGCAGCACGGGCGCGTCGGCGGCGAGCACCCGCACCCCTTCGCCGAGCTCGGGCGATCCGGGAGGCGCGTACGGCGCCACGGGCAGCCGCCCGAGCCGCATCGCGGCGTAGGGAGTGTGCACCGCGAGCGGCGCGCATCCGTCGGCGTCCGGCGGCAGGCAGGCCAGCGCGGTCGCCCACGGCGAGTGCAGGTGGATGACGGATGCGGCGCCCGGCGCCGCCGAGTACGCGGCCAGATGCAGGGGCACCTCCTTGCTCGGCCGGGGGCCGGACTCGGCAGCCGAGCCGTCGAGCCGGACGATGGCGAGGTCTTCGGGTCGCACCGTCGCGAATCGCGAGCCGGTCGGCGTCATGAGCACGCGGTCGCCGAGGCGCGTGCTCGCGTTGCCGGAGCTGCCCGGCGAGAGGCCGGCAGCCGAGAGCCGCCGCACGGCGGCGACGAGGTCGATCCGCGCGTCGTCGAGGTCGGTCACGGCGCGCTCTCCCACGCGGTCGAGAACAGCTCGGGAGAACCGAAGTTGCCCGACTTCAGCAGCAGCGCGAGCCGGGTGCCGTCGCGCTCGCCGAGCATCCAGGGCACGCCGGGCGCGGCGCTCCGGCCGACCCGCAGCAGTGTGACGCCGAGCGCCGCGGCCACGGCGCCCGAGGTCTCGCCGCCCGCGACGATGAGGCGGCGCACGCCCATCCGGTCGACGGCCGCGACGGCGACCTCGGCGAGAGCGGCCTCGACCAGGGCGGATGCCCGCTCGCGTCCCAGGGCGTCCTGGGCGGCGCGCACGGCGTGGGGCTCGTCGGTCGCCGAGACCAGCACGGCCTCGTCCCGAAGGGCTGCCTCCACCTCTGCGACGAGCGCGGTCGCGCCCGACGCCGCGAGATCCTGGGGAGACACCCGCAGCACCCGGCCGCGGAACGCCGCGACCTGCTCTCGGGTGCGCTCGGAGGTGCTGCCGGAGAGGATCAGCCGCGGCCCCTGCGCGTCCCCGAGCGACGGGAGGGCGGCGGGAGCCGAGCCGGCTGCCAGCCGACGGGCGACAGCACCGGCGAGGCCTGCGCCGCCGCCGATCAGCACGCCGCCGCCGCCGACCGCCTCGGCGAGCACCTCGAGGTCGGACTCGTCGAGCGCGTCGAGGAGCACGTGCCCGGATGCGGTGCTGCCGATGGCGGCCCGCACGGCATCGGCGCCCCGCCGGACGATCGCGTGAGGGACGAGGGACACCGCGCGAGTGGCCTGGCGGCCGAGCACCCGAACGAGGTCGGGGTCGCGCATCGGGGTCAGCGGGTGGTCGCGCAGCGACGACTCCGACAGCAGCCGGTCCCCGACGAACAGGTGACCGAGGTACTGCGTGCGGCCGACCGAGGGGGTCGCGGGAGTTCCGACGGACACCGGACGCTCGGGCGAGACCAGATCGGCGAGGGCCTCGGCGACCGGCCCGATGTTGCCGCTGTCGGTCGAGTCGAAGGTCGAGCAGTACTTCTGGTAGAGGCGCTCGGCTCCGGCGTCCAGCAGTCGCCGGGCGGAGGCGACCGAGTCGGCCACCGCGACGTCGGGGTCTGCCGTGCGCGACTTCAGCGCGACCACGACGCAGTCCGCCGCCGGCACCCGCGACGGCGCGCCGATCGAGACGACGGTCGCGAGCCCCGCGTCGGTCGCGGCCTCCGCGACGTCGCAGGCGCCGGTGAGGTCGTCGGCGACGATGCCGAGCGCGAGCGTCACGACACGACCCGGCCGGCCTCGGCCGAGGCGACGACCACCTCGATGCCCGCGGCGCGCATCCGCTCGAGCTCCTCGTCGGTGACCTCGGCGTCGGTGACGAGCGTGTCGATCATCGAGAGCGCGCCGAACCGGATGCTCGCCCGTGCCCGGAACTTGGAGGAGTCGGCCAGCAGCACGGTGCGCCTCGCGATCGCGCTCATGCCGCGCTTGATCTCCGCGTCGAGCACGCTCGCGCAGAGCACCCCCACGTCGTCGATCGCGGTCGTGGACAGCACGGCGACATCGACAGAGAGCGCCTCGAGCCCCGCCCTGGTGGTGGGACCCGCGAAGGCGCGGGTCTCGGTCTGGTAGACCCCGCCGAGCGAGATGAGCTCGAGGTCGTCGCGGCCGGCGCACGCGGTGATGGCGGGCACGGAGTGCGTGACGACCGTCGTACCGGCGGGCAGCAGGGCGCCGAGGGGCGCGACCGTGGTGCCCGCGTCGAGCGCCACGGTGGATGCTGCTCCCAGCACCTCGACCGCCCTGGCGGCGATCGAGCGCTTCTGCCAGGCGCCGGTGCGGGTGCGCTCTTCGAACGGGATGCCCGCGCCGTCGGCCAGCCGGGCCCCGCCGACGACGCGACGGGCGAGCCCGTCGAGCTCGAGCTGACGCAGGTCGCGGCGGATCGTCATCTCCGAGACCCCGAGGTCGCGGGCGACCGTGGCCGAGCCCAGGTAGCCCTCGGCGCGGAGTCGGCGCGCGAGCTCCTCACGGCGAGCAGGTGCCTCGGTGTACCGCACGGCACTCATCCCATCCCAGGGGCGTCGATGTGTCAATAGTCGAACAGATCTTGACCTCTTTGTGCAGAGAGGAACAGGATGGGACCGTGCCGACGAGCCCGGAGTCCGCGCGTGGTCGCGCGTGCCTGCTCGGCGTCGACGTCGGCAGCACGAATCTCAAGGTCGCCGCCGTGAGTCCGGAGGGCGAGCTGATCCGCCTGCGGCGCTCGCCGACACCGCACTCGGCGTCCCAGCTCATCGATGTCGTGCTCGACGGCCTGCGCTCGGTCTCGGACGGGTGCGAGGCTCTCGCGATCGGCATCGCCTCGATGGCCGAGACCGGCGTCCCGCTGCGCGGCAGCGAGCCGCTCGGCGACCTCGTGCGCTGGAACCGGGTGGGAGCGGACGAAGCCCCGGACGATCTCGCCCGACTGGATGCCGCCGAGCTGCACGCCGCGACCGGAGTGCCGCTGACCCGCAAGACGCCGCTGCGCACCTGGGCCCGGCTACGGGTGGCCGACTCCGACCGTTGGGCGGCCATGACGCGGTGGTCGGGGGTCGCCGACCTCGTCGCTCTCGCGCTGACGGGCGAGCTCGCCACCGATCACACTCTCGCGGGACGCACGATGGCCTACCGCCTGCCTCGCCGACGCGAGCTCCCCGGCGCCTTCGACGAGGAGCTGCTGGCGCTCGTCGGCATGCGCCCGGCGCAGCTGCCGAGGGTGGTTGCACCCGGCGAATCCGCCGGGGTCACCCTGCCGGGCCTCGGCCTCCCGGCCGGCCTCCCCGTCTACATCTCGGGTCACGACCATGCCGTCGGCGCCTGGGGCGCCGGAATGCGCGCGCCCGGAGATCGCGTCGACTCGGTCGGCACGAGCGAGGCCGTGCTGCGCATCGCGTCGCACCCGGTCGAGCGGGGGATCGCGGGCGCCCAAGGGATGAGCGTCACCCGCAGCGTCGACGGCCTCCGCGAAGTGCTGCTGGCCGGTTCCCCGGGAGGCGGGTCGTTCGTCGCTTCGCTGCTGCGGGGCGACCTCGGCGGCCGGGCACTCGAGCCGAGCGTGCTCGAGGCGGCTGCGCCGCATCCGTCGTTCTTCGCCCTGCCCTACCCGCTCGGACGGCAGAGCCCGTCGCCTGACCCCGAGGCGCGCACCCGCTTCGTCGACCGGAACGGCCGCGAGGTCAACCCGACCGCCGCGACCCCTGAAGAGCTGGCCGGCGCCGTGCTGCTCGGGCTCTGCCTGCAGCTGCGCTGGATGCTCGACGCCCAGGACGATGTGCTCGGGGAGCCGACGCCGGTTCCGCTGCCGCTGATCGGCGGCCCGGCGGCGGCGAGCGGAGCCTGGCGACGGATGCGCGCGGCGGTCGTGCCCGCCCGCTTCGCGCGCGTGGCCTCCGACGAGCCCGTGGCGGTGTCGGCGGCCCTCCTCGCAGGCGTCCGTGCCGGCGCGTCCGATTCCTCCGTCACCCTGCCGGTCGGCCCGGCGGAGGGACAGGATTCGCCGGACCCCGGCATTGCCGAGATCTACGCGGCCTTCCTCGACGCGGCAGCCGCCGCACCCCCGAAAGGACAGCAGTGACCATCACCCTCGACGCGATCGCGAGGCCCTCAGGGGCCCTCGCCATGGTCGCGATGGACCAGCGCGAGAGCCTGCGCCACATGTTCGACCTCGCCGGAGCCGGGCGTCCGGCTGATGAGGTGCTCATCGACTTCAAGGTCGCGGTCGCCGAGACCCTGGGGCCGCTCGCCTCGGGCTTCCTCGCCGACCGGCAGTTCGGGTTCGACCGGGTGCGCTCGGCGCTCTCGCCGAGCTCGGGCCTCATCCTCGCCGCGGATTCCCTCACGCAGGAGGAGGGCGGACCGGTGGAGGAGACCGGGCTCGATGAGGCCGTGCTCGCGCCCGACGTCGACCTCGGCGGCGTGGTCGCGCTCAAGCTGCTGCTGATCTGGCGCCGCGACGAGCGGCGGGAGGCGCGCGTCGAGCTGGCACGGCGGTTCATCGACGTGTCGGCCGAGCGCGGCCTGCTCTCGGTGCTCGAGCCCGTCGTGCGGGCGACGCCGGCCGAGGTCGACGCGGGCACCTGGGACGCCGACGCCGCGATCGTCGAAGCGGCCGAGGAGCTCAGCGCCCTGCGTCCCAGCCTCTACAAGGTGCAGGTTCCCCTCGGGGGCAAAGGCGACAGCGCCGAGCAGGAGGCGGCGAGCGCTCGTCTGGGCGAGGTCATCCGCACGCCGTGGGTCGTGCTGTCGCAGGGTGTCGACCGCGAGCACTTCGCGGGCGCGGTGCGCGCGGCCTGCCGGGGCGGCGCGTCCGGCTTCCTCGCGGGACGCGCGCTCTGGAGCGACGTCGTCGGCGCACCCGATGTGCGCGGGAGTCTTCGCGAGGTGTCCGTGCCCCGCCTCGAACGGCTCGGCGAGCTCGTCGACGCCGAAGCGCGCCCGTGGACGGAGGCGTGACGATGCGCGCCGGACTGCTGCACACCGTTCCCGCGCTCGCCGGCACGTTCCAGACCGCGATCGAGAAGGAGCTGCCCGGGGTCGACCTGGTGCACCTCGCCGACGCCGATCTGCTCGCCACCGCTCGACGCGACGGCGTGCTGCCCGAGCTCGAGCAGCGGGTCGCCGCGCGCATCGACGCGCTCATCACCGCGGGCGCGGAAGCCGTGCTCGTGACCTGCTCGTCGATCGGCGAGGCCGTCGAGAAGGCCGCGGCCGGGGCATCCGTACCCGTGCTCCGCGTCGACGCGCCGATGGCGGCCGAGGCCGTGCGCATCGCCACCGCCGCGGCGCATCCGGGGCGCATCCGCGTGCTCGCGACCCTGCAGGCGACGCTCGGACCGACCGGGAGGCTTCTCGAGCGCGAGGCCGCCGGCTCGGGCGTCGTCGTGACCTCCGAGGTTGTTCCCGGTGCGATCGAGGCTCGCGAGTCGGGGGATCAGGCCGAGCACGACCGGCTGGTGCTGGCGGCAGCACGGACGGCCGCCGATGAGGCCGACGTCGTCGTGTTCGCCCAGGCGTCGATGGCTGCGGCGCTCGGCGACGAGCGGTTGCGCGTGCCCGTGCTCACGTCGCCGGCGGGCGGCGTCGCGTCGCTGATCACGGCCCTCAGGAGCTCGTCGTGATCGAGACCGGCTACGAGGACGGCTGCTTCGTCGTCACCGCACCGGGTTACCGCCTCCTGGTGCGCGAGTCGACCTTCGAGCGCTCGCCCTACGCCAGGCTGACGGATGCGGATGGCCACGTCTGGACCGACCTGCACCTGCTGAGCTCTCTCCACACGACCGCGACGCCCGACGAGATCGTGCGGGTGCATCCGCTGCGGATCGAGCGTGAGGACGAGGCCGTCGTGCTCACCGCGAGGGTCGAGAGCACCGCCTGGACCGAGCACGAGACCCGCCTCGTCTGCACGCCCGAGGGGGTCGAGCTCGAGGCCCGGGTCGTGGGCTCCGGGGCACTCACCGACGTGACCCTGCTCGGCTCCCGCGGCACGCTGACGAGCGGCGCGGCCGGTGCGTTCCGCTCGTCGATCCGGTTCCGCGGCGTCTTCGTGCCTGCCCCGGGCGAGCCGGTGCAGTTCGTGCGGCCCGCGGCCACCTCCGCCGTGCTCGGAGTCGTCGGCGACGCGGATCCCGGCAGGCTCAACGCGATCTTCTCGCCTCCGCCGCTCGCGCTCGCCTTCGGCAAGGAGCCACCGGCGTGGGCGACCACCGTTCCCGAGGGGGAATGGCTCGGGCTCTGGCTGCGGGCATCCGTCGCCGAGAGCACCTTCACAGGGCTGCGCTACTCCGCGGTCGACGGGGGATACCTGCTGCAGCTCGACTACGAGGGTCACACCCTCGTCGAGGGCTCGTTCTCGACCCCGGTCATCGTGCTGCGACCGGTCGCGCAGGCCTGGGACGTGCTCGACGCCTACCGTGCCGACCTCGTCGATCGCGGCTTCGCACCCGCCCGCGGCCCGGTCGTGCCGGACTGGTGGCTCGAGCCGATCTTCTGCGGCTGGGGTGCGCAGTGCGCCAGGGCCGCGCACCTCATGCACCCGGGCAGCGACGAGCCCACGTCGGGCACCGCACCGGAGGCTCCGGGCGAGGAGCCGCTCGTCGTGCGGGCCGCCCCGTCGCTCGCCCGCCAGGACGTCTACGACGAGTTCCTCGCCCGCCTCGCGCAGCACGACCTCGATCCGGGCACCATCGTGCTCGACGACCGGTGGCAGGCCGAGTACGGCACCGGGGCCGTCGACCCGGAGCACTGGCCCGACCTCAAGGCGTGGATCGCCGATCGCCACGCCGAGGGACGCAAGGTGCTGCTGTGGTGGAAGGCCTGGGACCCGCAGGGACTCCCCGTGGAGGACTGCGTCGTCGACGCCGCGGGGAAGCCTGTCACGGTCGACCCCGCGAACCCGACCTACCTGCGTCGCCTCGAGAGCATCGTGCACTACCTGCTCTCGCCCGAGGGCCTCGACGCCGACGGCTTCAAGGTCGACTTCACCCAGCGCGGTCCCTCCGGGCAGACACTGAAAGGGGTGCCGGGGGTGTGGGGCTTCGCCGGCCTGCATGCGCTGCTGCACGCCCTGCACTCCGCCGCGCACGAGACGAAGCCCGACGCTCTGGTCATCTGCCACACCGTGCATCCGTCGTTCGCCGATGTCGCCGACATGATCCGGCTCAACGACGTGAGCAAGCGCGACGTGAATGGGGTGCGGGTGCCGGTCGTCGAGCAGCTCGCGGTGCGGCACGAGATCGCGCGTCGCGTGCTGCCGCACCATCCCATCGACACCGACCAGTGGCCGATGCCCAACCGCGACCAGTGGCTCGCCTACGTCGACGCTCAGATCGCGCGAGGCGTTCCGGCGCTCTACTACCTCGAGGCGATCGACCGCTCCGGCGAGCCGGTGTCCTCCGACGACCTGCACCGCGTCGCCGACAGCTGGCGCCGGTACCGCGGGGCGCTGCGGGAATGACAGCCCCCGTGCAGGAGGTGCGCCCGGGGGTGTGGCGCATCGAGGACACCTGCAACGTCTACCTCATCGCCGCCGACCCCACGGATGCGGCGGGCGGCGAGCGCACCGCGGTCGCGATCGACTTCGGTGCCGGAGAGGTGCTCGACCTGCTGCCGCAGCTCGGCATCGACCGCATCACCGACGTGCTCATGACGCACCACCACCGCGATCAGGGTCAGGGGCTGCCGCGCGCCGTCGAGCACGGGGTCCGCATCCACGTGCCGCCGGTGGAGATCGACCTCTTCGCGAACGTCGACGAGCTGTGGCGCACGCGCCAGTTCGACAACGACTACATCGTGCGGCAGGACCGCTTCTCGCTGCTCGAGCCCGTTCCGGTGCACGCGACCGTGGCCGAGTACCGCTCAGCCGAGGTCGGCGGGGTGACCCTCTTCACCCTCCCGACCCCCGGCCACACCACAGGGTCGGTGACCTATTTGCTCGACCGGGGCGGCGAACGGCTCGCGTTCAGCGGCGACCTCATCTACGCGCCCGGCAAGGTCTGGTCGCTCGCCGCGACCCAGTGGTCCTACACCGCCCACGAGGGACCGGCCATGACCGTGCTCTCGTCCTACCTGCTCGCCGACGAGCGCCCCGACCTGCTGCTGCCCTCCCACGGCCGCCCGATCGACGATCCGTCGCACGCCCTGCGGCTCCTCGCGAAGCGGATGCAGTACCACGTCGACTCCAAGCGCTGGCACCCGTGGGACCTAGAAGACCGCCTGCGGAATCCGTTCATCCCCCTGACCCGGCACCTGCTGCTGAACCGCTCCTCGCTCTCGACCGGCTACGTGCTGCTCTCGGAGAACGGCGAGGCGCTGCTCGTCGACTTCGGGTACGACATGACCACCGGTCTGCCGGGCGGAACCGACCGAGCATCCAGGCGACCGTGGCTGGCCTCGCTGCCGGCGCTCAAGCGCGACTTCGACGTCACCCGGATCTCGGTCGCGCTGCCGACCCACTATCACGACGACCACGTCGCAGGGATGCCGCTGCTGCGCGACGTCGAGGGCACCGAGATCTGGTCGCCGGCCAACGTCGCGCCGATCCTCGACGACCCGTGGAAGCACGACCTGCCGTGCCAGTGGTGGGAGCCGATCCCCTCTGATCGGGTGCTCCCGGTCGGAGGCACGTTCCGCTGGAACGAGTACGAGATCACGGTGCACGAGCAGCCGGGCCACACTCTGTACGCGGTCGCCTATGAGCTCGAGGTCGACGGGGTGCGCGTCGTGTTCACCGGTGACCAGCAGGAGAACCTCGGCATCCGGGGCGAGCGGCACGAGATCCTGAACTACCAGTACCGCAACCGGTTCCGCCTGGGCGACTACGTCAAGAGCGCCGAGCTCTACCGGCGCATCGCCCCAGGGCTCCTACTGTCGGGGCACTGGGATCCGCGCGAAGTCGATGCCGACTACCTGGACTACCTCTACTACGCGGGGCTCGACCTCGACGAGATGCACGCGGCGCTGCTGCCCCTCGACGAGCTCGACCTCGGGGCCGATGGGCAGCTGGCGCGACTCACCCCGTACCGGGCGGCCGTCGCCGCGTCGTCGGAGGTCGCGTACGAGGCGACCGTGCGGAACCCGCACGCCGCCGCATCCCTCGCCACCGTCGTGCCCGTGGTGCCCGAGGGCTGGACCGCCTCGCCCATCGCCCCCGTCGAGCTGTCGCCGCGCGAGGAGCGCGCGGTGACGTTCACGGTGCGCACCGGTGCCGTGCCGCAGCGTCGAGCGCGCATCGCGGTCGACGTGACGATCGGCCAGCTGCGGCTCGGACAGCACGCGGAGGCGATCCTCGACGTGGGGTGATGCGCGTCGGCGGGGCCTGCCGGGGCATGCGTGAGTGCTACGGCGTCAGGTGAGCGCCGCGGAGTTCACCCTTGTCCGCAAGGCTCACTCGTGCGCCTGGGCGAGGCCGGGCCGCATCCACGCCGACGACGCGACGGATGCGCTACGCGCGGTGCGCGGGTTCCTTGCGCTGGCCGGCGTCGTCGGATGCGGGAGCAGTGCGCGGCGGCAGGAACCGGAAGACCGCCCAGGTGCCGACCGCGACGACCCCGAACACGACGAAGAGCGTGCCCCACCCGAGCACGGGAGTGCTCAGCTCGCCCCAGTTGCCCGGCATCGGCACCACGACGATCACGAAGACCACGAAGGCGGCCGCATAGGTCGCGACCCAGACGACCCGTGACCAGCTGAAGATCGTCTGCCCGTCGAGGAAGTCGAACGGCAGCAGGGTGACCACGATCGTGCCGAGGGCCTCGAGCGTGATGGCTGTCAGCAGCTCCTGCGAGAGCAGCCCCCAGAAGCCCTCGGTGCCGTCGACCACGCCGAGCGCGAACCACGACAGCACGCCCAGGGCCACCGTGAGTCCGACGCCGAAGAGAGCGACGATCGCGTCGTGGCGCTTGTGCAGCTCGCGCGCGAAGATCACGCCGATCACGAGCCCGAACAGGAAGCCGGGGGAGATGCCTGCCATCCGCGACACCGCGACGGAGAGGGCCACCAGCAGCAGGGCGGCGGGCATCGGCTGCCAGCTGCTCGCCACCTGGTAGCGGCTCCGCGCGAACAGGTTGACGAGCTGCGCGACCGCGAGGTTCACCACGATGACGCTCACGATCATCGCGAGCAGGAGGCGTGCGGAGGAGCCGTTGAACCCGAATCCGGGGTCGGCGAAGCCGAGGATGACCGCCGCCGCGAGCGTCGTCGCTGCGATCCCGCCCCAGCTGGTGCCGAGCAGGCGCCCGAAGCCGACGCGCAGCGCCGACATCCGCCTCGATACCGGAGCGAGCCAGCCGAACGCGCGGTCGTAGTTGCTGCGCACGGCGGACTTCAGCAGCTCCGCCGGGAAGGCGACGAGCAGCAGGAACGCGAGCGCCAGCGCTCCCGTGACGGCGAGCGCGGTGGGGGAGAGCGTGAAGTCCGAGGGGCGCCGGAGCGCCTGCGAGAACACCGTCGGGTCGTCGAAGCCGCCGCCGAAAGCCGCGGTGTCGCGTGCCGCGGCGATCGCGGCGACGCCCTTGTCGTCGTCGTCATCCGCGGGCGGCGCGCTCGGTGCAGGGGTCGGCGCGGCATCCGCCATCGCCACGATCGGCACCACTACCGAGTCGGGCACCGGGTCGCGGCCTTCGGGCGTCACGGTGACGTAGAGCTCGTGCTCACCCGGCTCGACGCCTGCGGGGATGGTCGTGACGATGCGGAAGGTCCCGTCGTCGCCCACGGTGGTGCTGCCGAGGGGCACCGGGTCGGAGCGGAGCTCCGCGTTCACGGCGCTGCCGACGGGCAGCCCGGAGCTCGAGAGCACGACCGTGTCACCCGATGCGAGCTCGGCGCCGGTGAGGTCGTTGCCCGCGAGGTCGGTCACCGAGAGCTCCCAGGCGAGCGGCGGCTCGGGCACTGGAGTGGGGGTGGGCGGCGGAGCCGGCGGCTCGACGACGGGGATCACCGGCGGAGGCGCCGGGAGCGCGGGCGGTGCGGGTGGGACGACGGGGGGTGCGGGTGGGACGACGGGCGGGGGTGTGACGGATTCGGCCACGACGGTGAAGGTGCGCAGGGCGTCGGGCGCGAACTGGACCCCCTCGCTGTCGCTCTCGGTGCTGTAGCGCACCACGATGGTGTGCTCGCCGAGCGATAGCGGCGGGGTCGTGCAGTCGAAGGTGGCGTCGAAGGTGAACAGACCGCAGAGCTGCGTGTCACCCTCCCACACCGAGACGGGGCCCGGCCCATCGACGGTGCCGGCGATTCGGACCGTGGGATCGGTTGTGGTCGACCCCTCCACGGGCGTATCGATGTCGGCGGGCTGAAGGCCGAACAGGACCCGGAGCAGGAACTCGCCATCGGGACTCGGCCCCAGATTTCCCGCGAGATCGCTCTGGTACGCGCCGATCGAGTATGAGCCGCCTTCGCCGAGAGGCGACTCAGGGTTGCACGACCAGATGCCGTCGGAGTTCGCGGTGGTCGAGCAGTACTGGAGGCCCGGCTCCTGATAGGGCGGCTCGCCGTCCGGGTCGGGCGCGTAGAACACCGTGACGTCGGCGAACGGCTCGCTCGTGCCCTCCATCGCGACGAAGGGGTCGGTCGTCTCGACCTCCGCGGGCGGGGAAGCGTTGACCGTGTCGTAGGGGGCGGTGAACTCCGGCATGCCGGGCGCCGTCGTGTCGATGATGATGGCCGAGACCGCCTGGTCGGAGTCCACGTCGCCCACGACCTGGGTCGCGACGATCCCCTGCTCGCCCTCGCCGAGGCCGATCTGCGGCTCACAGCTCCAGGTCGTCGGGGTCGGCAGGGTCGTCGGGCAGAAGAAGCCGCCGACGGCCACGTCCACCGGGGCGTCGGGGTAGCGCGTGCCGGTGAGCGTCGGCGTCGTGTCGTTCGTGGCAGCCGGATCGTCGATCCCCGGGGGGAGGGAGACGGGGAACTCGAGGCCCTGGGAGTCGTCCGGGTCTCCTCCCGGTCTGCTCGCGGTGATCACCGCCGCGGGCGAGCTCGTCGTGAATCCGAGAGTGCAGGCCCAGTTGCCCGCCTCGTCGGCGAGCGCCTCGCACCCGGAGCTGATCGGTTGCGCGGTAGCCCCGTCCACCGCGGTCACCGTGATCGCGTCGCCCGGGTCCGCGCTACCGGTGAGGTACAGCGGCGAGTTCGTGATCCCGGTGTTCTCATCGAGCCCGAGCGCCACGGGAGCCGCAGTCGCGGGCGAGGCGACGCCGAAGACGAGCGCAGCGACGGTGCCGACGAGCAGGAGAGGTGCCAGAGCTCGGGTGCGGCCGTCGCGAACCATGTCATCTCCGGGAATGAGAATTTCCCTCGCAGAGAGGGTGGCCGGAGCCTACACCCTGAGGGAAACGGGGTGAATGGCCAGGTTGACCCGCCCGGGAACCGTCGCTTACGATCGATTGCGCTGGGAACGATCCCACATCGGCAGGGACCGGGCGGAGGACCACATGGCTGCTGCATCCGCGCCGGTGCTCGCACTCGACATCGGCGGCACCAAGCTCGCGGTCGGAGTCGTGCATCCCGACGGCCGGATCGAGGGCCTCATCGTCGAACCCACCCGCAAGCAGGAGGGTCCCGACGCGGTACTGAGCCGCCTCTTCGACATGGGACACCGCGCCATCGCGGCGAGCGGAGCATCCGTCGCCGCTGTGGGGGTCGCCTGCGGCGGGCCGCTCGATGCGCAATCCGGCATCCTGCTGTCGCCGCTGCACCTCCCGGGCTGGGTGGACATCCGGATGACGGACCTCGCCGAGCGAGCCTTCGGTGTTCCGGCGGTGCTTGAGAACGATGCCACAGCGGCCGCCCTCGGCGAGTACCGCTACGGCGCGGGCCGCGGCACGAGAACCATGCTCTACCTGACCGTCTCGACCGGGGTCGGCGGCGGTGCCGTCATCAACGGCGCGCTGCACCGGGGAGCAGCCGGCAACGGCGGGGAGTACGGGCACATCCTCGTGCGCTCCGGAGGCCGCGAGTGCCTCTGCGGTCGACGCGGGTGCCTCGAGATGTACGCCTCCGGCACGTCGATCGCGGCCCGCGCCGCGGAAGCCGTCGCCGAGCGCGGCGAGGGGTCCGAGCTCGCCGCCCTGCCGGAGATCCGCGCCGAGCACGTCTCAGCCGCGGCTCAGCGCGGCGACGCCCTGGCCCGCGAGGTGTGGGTCGAGACCACCGACCTCCTCGGCAGCGCGATCACCGATCTGGTGAACATCGTCGAGCCCGACCTCGTCGTGCTGGGCGGGGGAGTGACGCGCTCCGGCGCCTTCCTGCTCGACCCGGTGCGCGCCGTCGTCGCCCGAGACGCCATGCCCCCCGCCGCAGCGGCGGCCCGCGTGCAGCTCGCCGCCCTCGGCGACGAGGTCTGCGTCGTCGGAGCCGCAGCCGTCGCATTCGACGCCCTGACCACCCGCTTCCCGAAGGAGCCCACGCGTGTCTGATCCCACGGACGACGTCGTCCGCGACCACTGGACCGAGCACGTCCACGCCGCTCAGGCATTCGAGGCCCTGCTGCCCGAGGTGCGGAAGGTGGCCGACCTGCTGTGCGCGACCTTCGCCCAACGGGGGGTGCTCTACACGTTCGGCAACGGTGGCAGCGCGGCAGACGCTCAGCACTTCACCGGGGAGATCATCGGGCACTACCGCGCCGATCGCCGCCCGCTGCCCGCGGTGACGCTGAGCACCGACCCGACGACGATGACCTGCATCGCGAACGACTACTCCTACGACGTCGTCTTCTCGCGCCAGGTCGAGGCGCTCGCCCGCCCCGGGGATGTCGTGGCCGCCTTCAGCACGAGCGGCAGGAGCCCGAACATCGTCGAGGGTCTGCGCGCCGCGAAGGCGAACGGCGCGACCACGGTGCTGTTCGGCGGTGGTGCTGGCGGCCCGGCCGCGGAGCACGCCGACCACCTGCTGCTCTCCCCCTCCTCCCACACCCCGCGGATCCAGGAGCTGCACACGCTCATGCTCCACGCCATCTCGGACGTCATCGACCGCTGGGCCGTCGACCAGGACGCGGCGGGAAGCAGCCCGTCATGAGTTCGTCCGCTCCGATGTCGAACGCGCCGTCGGGCACGCAGCCGGAGGGCCTGCCCTCCGCTCAGCGCCCGTTCGCGACCCCCGATCGGCACATCCACATGATCGGCAACGCCCACCTCGACCCGGTCTGGCTGTGGCCCTGGCAGGAGGGCTACCAGGAGGCCCGAGCCACCTTCTGGTCCGCCATCCAGCGGATGGAGGAGTATCCCGACTTCGTCTTCACCTGCGACCAAATCGTGCTGCTGAGCTGGGTCGAGGAGCAGGACCCCGAGCTCTTCGAGCGGATCAGGGAGCGCGTCGCCGAGGGACGCTGGGTCAATGCAGGCGGCTGGTGGGTGGAGCCCGACTGCAACATGCCGATGGGCGAGAGCTTCGTGCGGCAGGGGCTCTACGGGCAGCGCTACCTGCTCGAGAAGTTCGGGCGGATGGCGAGCGTCGGCATGAACGTCGACCCGTTCGGGCACAACGTGATGCTGCCGCAGATCCTGCGCGGCCAGCGCCTGGACTCGTACATGTTCCTCCGCCCAGGCCCTCACGAGAGCGACTTCCGCGACACCCTGTTCTGGTGGGAGGCGCCGGACGGCTCCCGCGTGCTGGGCTATCGCATCCCCTACGAGTACTGCAGCCCGGCGGGCAGCGTCGACGGGCAGACCGACAAGTCGCTCGGCGCCCTGGGGTCGGCCCTCGGAACCCTCATGGTGTTCTACGGTGTGGGCAACCACGGCGGCGGACCGACCAAGGCCAACATCGAGTCGATCCATCGCTACGATCGCATGGGCTCGTTCGGAAGGATGACGATGTCCTCTCCTCGCACCTACTTCGACGAGGTGCTCGCCAGGGGCGAGCAGTACCTGGCCGACCTCCCGGTGCGCCGCGACGACCTCCAGCACCACGCGCCCGGCTGCTACTCCGCCCACTCGGGCATCAAGGCCTGGCAGCGTCGCGCGCAGTACAACGTGCTGAACGCCGAGCGCTGGGCGGCCCTCGTCGCCGTGCGCGACGGCATCCGTTACCCCCGCGAGGAGCTCGCCACCGCCTGGAAGCAGATCCTCTTCAACCAGTTCCACGACGTGCTGCCGGGCAGCGCGATCGAGGTGGCCTACGACGACGCCCGCGACCAGCTCGGTGAGGCGACGTCGATCGCGAAGCGCCTCATCACCCGCGCGCACAACGTGATCGCTCGCCAGGTCGACGTGCCGTTCGAGGACGGAACCCAGCCCGTGCTCGTCTTCAACCCGCATCCGTGGCCCGTATCGACAGACGTCGACCTGCACTACGGCGCGACGCCGCTCGGCATGCACGTCGTCGACGCCGACGGCGAGCCGGTCGCGCACCAGACGATCCAGTCCCGCGCGACCACCAACACCACCGGCCGGGGGGCACTCGTGTTCCGCGCCGAGCTGCCCGCCTTCGGCTACCGCCTCTACCGCCTGCGCCCGGGTGCGTCCCCAGTGCAGGCTTCGACGCGGCAGCTCACCGCGAGCACCACCGTGCTCGAGAACGAGCTCGTGCGCATCGAGCTCGACGAGCAGAGCGGATGGCTGCGCTCCTACCTCGACAAGCGCACCGGCGTCGACGTGCTCGCGGGCAGCGACCCCTCCACCCACACGCAGCTCTGCGAGGACCCCACCGACACCTGGGGCCACCGGGTCGTCTCCTACGCGTGGGACGGCGCAGAGATGCCCGTGCAGCGCATCCTCGTGCGCGAGAACGGGCCGCTGCGCTCGCGCGTGCGGGTCGAGCGGGCCTGGGGCGCCTCGACGCTCGCCGAAGACCTCATCCTCGACCACGATTCCGCCGTGCTGCGGGTCGAGGTCTCCCTCGACTGGCGTGAGCAGGCGCACCTGCTGAAGCTGCGCTTCCCGACAGGGCTGGCGGAGAGCCGCGCCACCTACGAGATCCCGTTTGGCGAGCTCGAGCGCCCGGTCGACGGGGCCGAGGAGCCCGCCCAGTCATGGGTCGACCTCACCGGCACGATCGGGGGAGCGCCCGCTGGCCTCACCGTCATCGCGACCAACAAGCACGGATGGGACGCCTCGCCCACCGAGGAGGGTGCGAGCATCGGCATCACCGCGGTGCGCAGCCCCGTCTACTCCTGGCACGACCCGCGGCTGCTTGACGGCGACGACATCTACACGTTCCAGGATCAGGGCGCGCAGCGGTTCAGCTACGAGCTCGTGCCCCACGCAGGCGACAGGCGCGCGGCCGACCCCACCCGCCGCGCGACCCTGCTCGGAGCCCCCGTGCGCGCCATGCTCGAGTCGTCGCACGGCGGCGTGCTGCCGTCGTCCCACTCCTTCGCCTCCGACGGAGCGTCGTCCGTTCTCGTCACGGCGATCAAGGGCAGCGAGGATGCGGTGGACGACCCCGCCGCGGGCGGTGCCGACCTCATCGTGCGAGCCGTCGAATCCCACGGCTCGGCGACCCGGGCCATTCTCCGTCTCGATGTCCTCGACCGGGTGATCGAGGAGGACTTCGGCCCGTACCAGCTGCGCACCTTCCGAGTGCCGCGGGATCCCGAGCGCCCCGTCGTCGAGGTCGACCTGCTCGAACTCCCGATCGAGGGGGGAGCGGTCTCGTCGGATGCCGGCGCCCGACCTGAGACCGGCACGACGGAGCAGGTCGGCGACGCGCCCGAGCCGGGCGCCGAGTCCGAGGCGAGCTCGGTGCAGCGCACGTCGGGTCGTCTGAAGCCGTAGCCCCTCCGGAACGATTCCGAAGTGGCGTGTCAAGACCCTCACCCCAGGCGGGTCCAGGGCCTACTTTTCCTCCTCCGGCGTGTCCCGCCTCGCGCGCTGTGCGCGGCCTGAGCGCTGGCCCCCAGGGCCCTGTCTTCCCCTTGAGGCGGCGGCGCTCGCGACGTCTGCTGAGAGAGAACTCCTGATCCACAGGAACAGAAGGAAGGGCACTGGGATATGTCTCTCACCACCAACAACCCCGCCGACCTGATCGGCTCCACGGTCTACGACCGCGATCACGACAAGATCGGCTCGGTCGAGCAGATCTACGTCGACCCGAACACGCAGGATCCGCTGTTCGCCTGCGTCAGCACCGGCTTCTTCGGCACCTCGCAGACGTTCGTGCCGATCGACCGGGCAACCCAGGGCGATGACGGCATCGTCGTCCCCTACGAGAAGGCCTTCGTGAAGGACGCCCCGCGCATCGAGCCCGAGGGGGCGCTCGAGCCGGGCGAGGAGAGCGCGCTCTACGAGTACTACTCGATGACCGGCTACGACGACTCGTCGTACGACACCGATGCGAACGTCGGCTACGACGACACCTCGTCGACCGTCGGACACACCGGCACCTCGGCTGCGGTCGGCCACTCCGATACCACCTCGACCGGTGGCACGGATGACGCGATGACCCGCTCCGAGGAGCAGCTGCATGTCGGCAAGGAGCAGGTGCAGACCGGGCGCGCCCGCCTGCACAAGTACGTCGTCACCGAGAACCAGACGGTCGACGTGCCGGTCACCCGTGAGGAGGTGCGCCTCGAGCGCGAGCCGATCACCGACGGGAACGTCGGAGACGCCGTCTCCGGTCCGGAGATCAGCGAAGCCGACCACGAGGTGACCCTCACCGAGGAGCGCGTCGTCGTCGACAAGGAGACCGTGCCGGTCGAGCGCGTGCGCCTCGACAAGGACGTGGTCACCGACACCGAGCAGGTCAACGAGTCGGTGCGCAAGGAGGAGATCGAGGTCGAGGGCGACGGCGACGTGCGTCGCTGACTTCGGACCAGCTAGGAGGGCCGGCAATCGGGTTGCCGGCCCTCTTCCGTGTTCGGCTCGCAGGTCAGGAGCCGCAGAGCCTCGGGTCGAAACGAACTCCACGTCGAGCAGGATGCCGATCGATCCCTGCCCGGCGCCCCCGGGTCCCCGCCCGTAGGCTCGTCCGCATGCTGCCGCTCTCCCCGGTCGACATAGCACGCGAGCTCGACCAGGTCACCCGTCACTGGACCCCGCGGGTTATCGGACGGGTCAACGACCAGTACGTAAAGGTCGCGAAACTGCTCGGCGAACTGGTGTGGCACGCGCACGACGCCGAGGACGAGCTGTTCCTCATCGTCTACGGCACGCTCCGCATCCAGCTCGAGGGCGACCGGGAGGTCGTGCTCGCACCTGGCCAGTTCTACGTCGTGCCCGCGGGGGTGCAGCACAATCCGGTCGCCGAGGAGGAGGTCGGCATCGTGCTGATCGAGACGGTCACGACTGCGCACACCGGTTCGGTGGTCTCCGACCGCACGGTGCCCATCGAAGATCAGCTCGGCGGCTGACCGACGCATCGGGTCAGTGCGGCAGCCCCACCCAGAGGTGCAGCAGCCGCTCGGATTCCACGTAGCCCGAGCGGCGGTAGAACGGGATCGCCGCCTCGCTCGAGTGCACGGTGATCCGCTCCAGTCCGAGATCCGCGCCGCGCTGCCCGATCGCGGCGAGCAGGGCTGATCCGACGCCGAGGTCCCGGTGCTCGGGCAGTACGAGCACCGACTGCACGTCGCCGGTCATCCGCTCGAACGAACCGGGCGAAGGGGTGCGCGGCAGCAGCGCCAGCCACGCCATCCCGATGATCGCCCCGTCGAGCACGGCGAGGAAGCAGGTGTGCGCGCCCTCGTGCTCCGTCATCCAGCGCACGAAGCCGTCGAGGAAGCCCTCGGTGACCTCGGCCTCCTCGGACGAGGTGCGCCAGCGGAACGCCGCGACGTCGGCGTAGTCGTCGCGACCCGCCGTGCGGATCGTGACCTGCGTCATCCGTCTAGCGGTCGACGCGACGCACGCCGAAGGGCGGCGTCGGCGGGGAGTGCGGGTCGGGCGCTCCGACCGGCGAGACCGAGCGCAGTTCCGGCCGGTAGCCGCGGGTGCGGGGGTCGAGGTGCCAGGGACCGGCGGTCTCGGCGGGTTTCGGTCGCTCCTCCCGCAGCAGCGACCGGATCGCGACGCCGATGAGGGCGAGCATCGCCGCGCTCAGCAGAGGGGTGACGACGACGAGGATGCGCCCGAGCGTCTCGAGCGATGGCGTCCCTGTCGCCGACCCAGAGGCAGGCAGGATCGACTTCGACATGGCCCCGAGGGTAATGACGCTTCTCCTCGGTGTCGGGGGGTTGACGAGAGCCGGCAGTTGTGGATGCCAGGATGGGAAGGGTGTCCTCCGCGCGGCTTCCCTGGTTCAGACTCCTGCTCATCGGTCTCGCCGGCGGGGTGCTCTCGGGCATGTTCGGGGTCGGCGGCGGCGTCGTCATGGTGCCGCTGCTGATCAACTTCGCGGGCGTCGACGAGCGGAGGGCCTCGGCGACCTCGCTCGCGGCGATCGTGCCGACGGCCGTAGTCGGATGCATCGCCTACGCCGTGAACGGCAGGGTCGACATCCTGGCGGCGCTCGTCGTCGCCGCCGGCGGTGTCGTCGGCACCTGGCTCGGTGCCCGCCTGCTGCGCACCATCCCGCTCGGCGTGCTGCGCTGGACCTTCGTGACGGTGCTCGTGATCGTCGCGATCCGCATGGTGCTCGTGCAGCCGGAGGCCGGGCAGGCCGCGGCCGCATCCGGCCCGCTCTCGATCGCGGGGCTCGTCGTGCTCGGCCTGGTGATCGGCGTCGCGTCCGGGCTCCTCGGCATCGGCGGCGGAATCCTCATGGTGCCGGCGTTCGTCGTGCTGTTCGGCATGGGCGACCTCGTCGCGAAGGGCACCTCGCTCGCCGCGATGATCCCGACCTCGATCGTCGGAACGGCGACCAACCTGCGGGGCGGTCTCGTCGACTGGCGGGCGGGCATCATCGTCGGGATCGCCGCCACGGGAGCCTCGGTCGGCGGCGCCGCGATCGCGTTCCTGCTGCCGCCCGCGCTGTCGGCGATCCTCTTCGCGGCGCTGCTGCTCTTCACCGCGATCCAGCTCGCTGTGCGGGCGCTGCGGATGCGGCGGCGCGCTTCCGCCGCCTAACGCCCGTCGAGTCCCGCGCCCCCTGGCGAAAGCGCGCCGACCGGGCCCGCCCTCCGCGAAAGCGCAAAAACCGCGCTTCCCGTTCCGCGGTAGTGCGGTTTCTGCGCTTTGGTCGAGCGGTCAGACGTCCCGGCGGCGGAGCACCAGGTCCGTGACGCCGTGACCGGGGACGCCGACCGTCCCGCCGCCGTCGACGGATGCGTCGCCCGACCATCCGACGGTCGCCTCGGCTGCCTCGGCCCCGACGTTGCGCAGCCGCACCCGCACCGCGCCGCCGCCGAGGGGGCGCAGTTCGGCGACCACCGCATCCATCGCGTCGACCCGTAGTCCCGACCCGCCCTCGAAGGCGGGGCCCTCGTAGTGCCGCGCCTGCAGGGGCTCGGCCAGATCGCGCCCGAACAGCCGCACGCTCTCGCGGCTCACGGCCGGGGACGCCGCGAAGCGGTAGCGGTAGACCCGGGTGCCCTCCTGCCGCGCCTGGAAGTTCGTGAAGTGGAAGTTGTTCATGAGCCACGAGTTGATGTGACCGCGCTCCGTGGTGAGGGTGCGGGCCCACTCGCCGGTGTGGAAGCCGCCGAGCTGCACCAGCGGAGCATCCACGGTGCCCCACAGCACGCCAGGCCCGTCGCCGTGCACACCGATCGCGTGCTGGATCGAGTACCAGTCCTTGCTCGTGTCGGGGAGCTGCTCGCTCTCGGCGGCGAAGACGGCGCCCGCGGTCTCGAGCAGGAACTCGGGATCGGCAGTCGCGAAGGGGAACGCCACGAAGATGCTCTCCGGTCCGAACGCCTCCGGCTTCTGCAACGCCACCTCGAGGTCGACGAGGTCGGTGTCGCGGTGCACCGTGAGGGTCGTCACAGCGGGCGGGAGCCCGGGTGGGGTCGTCGTCCAGCGGAGCTGCGCGTAGCCGTCGCCCTCGAGCAGCTCGGGCTCGGCGTCGCCGGTCGCGGGGAGGCGGTCGAAGTCGGGGCCCGGGAAGTCGGGGTGGAAATCCTTCGGGTTGCGGGTGAGCATGGGATGCTCGCTGCCGGCCACGACGGACTCCACGACGACCGACCCGAGGCCGTGCGCAGCGGCGGAGTCGACCAGCTCGGCGCCGGTGCGCACGTCGACCAGGGAGACGACGCCGCCGCGGGCCGGGTCGACCTCGACGCGGTAGGAACCGAGCTCGATCGTGCGACCGGTCCGGGGCTGGGCGGGAGCGGGGGTGGGCAGGAGCGCAGCGCCGAAGGCGGGCACCGTCGCGACCGTGCGTACCTTCGCGCCGCCGCGCACCTCGACGGTGACGGGCTCGGTGCGCTCGCGCTCGCTGGGGTTGAGCACGAGCACCCCCTCGCGCTCGGCCGGGTCGCCCGAGCCGCTCGCGGCCACCCGGAACATCCCCTCGATAGCGAGGTCGCGTGCCAGGTCGTAGGCGGAGTACGCCATGCCGGCCTTGGCGTTCCAGTGCGAGTGGCTGAGGTTGGAGAACGGCTTCGAGTAGGTCTCCCAGGAGCCCCAGGTGTGCTCCCCGAAAAGCAGCAGCTGCTCGTCGACCGCCGCGAGGGTCTGCTGCACCTCGTCGTCATCGCGCAGCCGCACCGGCCCGCGCCGGTACCCGAGCACCGTCGCGAGCTTCGGCTCGCCGTCGCCTCGGAGGGTCGTGAGCGCGAGCGAGGTCTGCGCCGCCCGAGTGAACGACCGAGCCTCGCGGTACACGGCGACCTCGCGTGCCGTGGAGCCGTGCCCATGCGACCACCAGTCGGACCACTCGCCCCGGACCACCGGCAGGTCGGCGCCGCGCCCCTGCTCTTCGAGCACGTCGAGTGCCGCGTCGATCGTCGTCGTCTCCATCGGCAGCTCGGGATGCGCGGCGTTCCAGTCGCGCACCACCTCCAGGAAGAGCGCGGTCGGCCAGCGGTTGTCGTTGCCCGCATGCACGAGGGCGGTGTCGAAGGGATAGTCGTCCCGGGCGGAGAGCTGCTCGACGAACTCCTCGATCCGCCGGCGCGCGAGCGCGACATCCGCGTCGACGATGCCCCACTCCTCGCCGAAGCCGTAGTGGGTCGAGAGCCACACGAAGACCCGCGCCCCCGACACTCCTTCCCACCAGAAGCCCGACGGCTGCGTGAACGGCGGTCGCCCGTGGTCGGGGTTGAGCGCCATGACCAGCCGGGAGATGCCGGCGCGGGCCATGCCCTCGACGGCTCCCCACGGGATGCCGT
This sequence comes from Microbacteriaceae bacterium, assembly GCA_031177985.1. Taxonomy (GTDB): domain Bacteria; phylum Actinomycetota; class Actinomycetes; order Actinomycetales; family Microbacteriaceae; genus JAPSJW01. Next base: position 896,471 of record JAPSJW010000001.1, read on the forward strand.
TGACGTCGCCGTGCTGTTCGGTGCGCACCTCGAGACCCGCCTCGCGCATCCGCTGCAGCTGCTCGTAGGCCGCGTCGAGCTCGACCTCGGAGGGGAGGGTCGTGTTGTTGAGGTAGCCGCCGGTGACCGAGATGCGGCCCTCGTCGTGCAGGCGGGCGAGTGCCTCCACCTCGGCCGCGGGTGCCTCGGCGAGGAAGCGGAGAACCGGTCGCGCGACCTCGAAGGTCCAGCGGAAGTCGGGGTTCGCCTCCGCCAGCCGCACGACCTCGCCGACGATGTTCCGGTGGGCGTCGTCGATGATGCGCGGGCTGTTGGTGTAGCCGACGTCGTGGTGGGTGTGTCCGAGCAGCAGAATCCGGCGCAGAACGGCCATGGGTACCTCGATCGCAACGGGATGTGGCATCGATGCCACATTGAGCCTAGGGGGTCTGCCGATGCGGGAACAAGCCTGGGGCTGGCTGCAATCGGATCGAGACCGCAACCTCTTGTGTCGGCCATTCCTCTGGACTAGGTTCCGGTGTGGAAAGGATTCCATGCACCACGGAGTCCCTCATTCCTGCTGATCGGCGAGGGCGCCGGTCATGTCTCCACCGAAGGGAACCATGCAGATGGCACAGAGACAGCGCGCACTCCTCGCAGTAGGAGTCGCAGCATCCATCGTCGTTCTGACGGGATGCGGATCAGACGGGGGCGGCGGAGGAGAGGCATCCTTCAGCGACGAGCCCACAGGCACGCTCAACGCGTGGGGCTTCGAGAACGCCGACGACGTCGGCACCTCACGACTGGACTATGCGGAGGAGCAGCTCCCCGACATCACGGTCGAGCTCGACGCGACCGCGTTCGACGCCCAGAAGTTCACCACCCGCGTCGCGAGCGGCGAGGTGCCCGACGTGGTGCAGATGGACCGCCGGTACATCGCCACCTACGCCGCGCAGGACCTGCTCATGCCGCTCGATGAGTGCTTCGCGGCACACGACGTGACGCCCGAGGAGCACTGGTACGAGTCGGTCGTCGACGACGTCCGCTACGACGACCAGCTCTGGGGCGTGCCGCAGTTCTACCAGCCGCCGGCGATCATCCTCAACAAGGAGGTCATGGATGCGGCCGGTGTCACCTCCGACCAGATCGACACCTCTGACCTCGACACGCTGATCCCGGCGATCGAGGCCATGTACCAGGAGGCGGACGGCGTGCCCACGGTGCTCGGCTTCGACCCGCAGGCGACCGGCCAGTCGGGCCTCTGGATCCTCGGCCTGGGCGGCAACCTCGTCGATGAGGAGGGCGTGCCCACGCTCGACGACGAGAGCAACATCGCCGGAATCGAGGCGCTGCAGCGCATCATGGACGCCCAGGGCGGCTACGCCAAGGTGAAGAGCTTCACGGACTCGTTCGACACCTTCGGTGACAACAACCAGTACGTCGCCAACCAGGTCGGCGCGCAGGTCAACGCCCAGTGGTACCCCAACGTGCTGTCGCCCTACGTCGACGACATCAACATCGAGGCGGTTCCGTTCCTGAATGCCGAGGGCGAGCCCTTCTCGGTCGCCAGCGGCACGGGCTTCGTGATCCCGGCCGGCGCAGCCAACCCGGCCGCAGCCTGCGCCTGGATGATCAACCTCACCTCGGACGAGGCGTGGATGGCAGCCGGTGAGGCGCGCGCCGAGACGCGTGCCGCCGACGGCGGCATCAACACCGGTCTCTTCACGGGCTCGCCGAGCGCCGACCAGGCGATCCGCGACGAGTACGTCGTCGAGTCGGGCAACGAAGGCTTCGACCAGGTCATCTCCACCTACTACGAGGTGGTCGACTACGGTCAGAGCTTCGCGATCTCGCCCGCCGGTCAGGAGATCCAGAACGAGCTGAACAACGCCATCACCGCGGCGCTGCTCGGCGACAAGACTCCGGAGGAGGCCCTGTCCGACGCTCAGGAAGCCGCGATGCGCGCTTACGAGAACGTCACCGCAGGCCAGTAGTCCGGAAGTTCCTCGGAAGGGCGGTCCCGCTTCGGCGGGGCCGCCCTTCCTCTGTGTCCGGGGTCGGGCGGTGCCTCGTCGTGCCGGCCGGCATCCGTCTATCTCGCCTCGCCCGGGCAGCGTCCGCGTCCGAGCAACGAGTCGGGACTAGATGTCGCTCCGAGAGCCCGAAAGCGACATCTACTCCCGACTCCTTGCAGGCCTGCCACAGGGCGGACGGATGGGGTGCCCCGCTCCTATCCGTCGTCGAGTGGGGAGTAGTCGGGCTTACGACTGCTCGGTAACCCCGTCTACTCCCGACTCGGTGACCCTCCACTCTCACGAGTCGGGGCTTGTGGTCGCTCCGGGAGCCCGCGAGCGGCAACTACTCCCGATTCGTTGCACGCCGCACCTGGCGGACGGCGGAGGAGCAGCTCGCTCGACCCGGTCATCGAGTCGGGAGTAGTCGGGCTTACGGCGGCTCGATAACCCCATCTACTCCCGACTCGGTGGTCTCACTGCATCGAGTCGGGGCTGGCAGCCCTACACCGGAGCCCGCGAGCGGTAGCCAGTCCCGAATTGGCACCGGCGCCGAGAACGACGGATGCCGACCCGCGTGAGGCGAGCCGGCATCCGTCGTGCGAGAAGCCGAGGGGGTCAGCCCTTCCGGCCCTGGGACGCGATGCCCTCGATGAAGTACCGCTGCCCGAAGGCGAACAGGATGAGCATCGGGAGGGTGACGATGAGCGACGCGACCATGACGTACTGGTAGTCGCCCTGACCGCCCGCCGTCGGGCTGTAGCGCGTCATCGCGTAGGCGATGCCGAGCGGAGCGGTGAAGTCCTCGACGCCTCCGGCGTTCAGGTAGATCAGCGCCGACTGCAGATTGTTCCAGCTCGCCTGGAACTCGAAGAGGAACACGATCACGAACGACGGGATCGAGAGGGGCATGGCGATCCGCCAGAACAGGCCCCAGTACGACGCCCCGTCGATGCGCGCTGCCTCGAACAGCTCCCTCGGCAGGCCGAGGAAGAACTGCCGCTGCAGGAAGATGTAGAACGCCGACCCGAAGAGGTTCGCCGCGAACAGCGGCGCCCAGGTTCCGAGCAGGCCGATCTCCTTCCAGATCAGGTAGACCGGGATCATCGTGACGGCGCCCGGAAGCATCATCGTGCCGATCACCAGCGCGAATAGGATCTTGCGGCCCGGGAACTTGAAGTACGCGAACCCGAAGGCGACGAGCGAGCTCGAGATCGCTACCGCGGTTGCGGCGAGGAGCGCGATCGCCACCGAGTTGAACATCCAGTTCAGCAGCGGCAGCTGGTTCCACACCTCGACGTAGTTCTCGGGCATGAAGGTGCGGGGGATCAGCAGGTTGTCGAACACCTGGCCCTTGGGCTTGAGGCTCGCCGCCAGCAGCCACAGGAACGGGTACATGAAGAGCGCCGAGAACCCGATGAGCAGCACGTAGAGGATGACGCGCGTGATCGGCGACCGCGGACGATGGAAGTTGTCGTCGTTGGAGCGGGCCTTCTTCGGCGGCAGCTTCTTCACCGCATCCGGCTCGATCGCCGCTGCGGCCGCAGGCTGCGCCTGAGTGATGGGGGTCGATATCGACGACGACATCAGCGGTCTCCCTCGTAGTAGACGAACCGGTTGCCGAAGCGGGCCTGGATGAGGGTGATGACCATGATGATCACGAAGAGCAGCCACGCCATGGCGGCGGCGAACCCGAAGTTGAACTGCCGGAACGCCTGCTGGAAGAGGTACACCGCGTAGAAGAGGGATGCCTCTGGCGACGCGTTCGATTGATCTCGCCAGAACAGCAGATATGCCTGGTCGAAGACTTGGAATGCCGCGATCGACAGCACCAGCACGTTGAAGAACATGGAACTCGAGATCATCGGCAGGGTGATCGAGAAGAACTGGCGCACGGGGCCGGCTCCGTCGATCGACGCGACCTCGTACAGGTCGCGCGGCACGTTCTTGAGTGCCGCGAGGAAGATGACCATGGTTCCGCTGACGGTCCACAGCGTCATGATCACGATCGACGGCTTCACCCAGTCCGGGTCGACGAGCCACTGCGGCCCCTCGATGCCGAAGAATCGCAGGCCCTGGTTGATGGCACCCGTGTTGCCGTTCAGCAGCAGGAAGAAGACCGCGGCCGTCGCGACAGTCGGTGTCATCTTCGGCAGGTAGAACACCGTGCGGAAGATTCCCGCTCCGGTGCCGACCTTGTTGAGCAGCAGCGCCAGGACGAGCGCGAACGCGATCTCGAGCGGCACTGCGAGCGTCGCGTAGAACAGCGTGTTGCCGAGCGAGACGCCGATGCGCGGATCGGTGAAGAGAGACTCGTAGTTCGCGAACCCGATGGGCGTCGCCACGTTGGTCGCGAGGTTGTAGCGGCTGAACGAGATGACGAGGCTGTAGATCATCGCGCCCGCCGTGAAGACGAGGAAGCCGATGATCCACGGCGAGATGAAGAGGTAGCCGGCGAGGGCCTCGCGCCGGTTGTACTTGCTCTTCGGGCGGCCGGGCTTGCCGTTCGACTTCTTGGCGGGCAATGGACCCGATGGGGTCTCGGTCTTTCCCAGCTGAGCCGTCATCGGAGTGCACCGCTGAGAGGTGCTGCCGTGCCGGGAACTTCCGCGGAAACCATGGTCATCCCTTCGCTGGTTCTCGTCATCGAGATGTGGCATCGTTACCAGTCGAGGCGACTATACGTCGCTGGCTTCACACACTGCAAGACCACGCGAGGCGGGTCGTCGCCCGGATATATCGTGGGGCATCGCTCGCGGCACAGGGAGGGGCGGATGGCCGAGAACACGCCGACGCAGGTCCCGGTGAGGCGCGCCACCCTCAAGGACGTCGCCAAGGCAGCCGGGGTGTCGCAGTCGACCACGTCCCGCGCGCTGAGCGGCGAGGGCTACGTCGCAGCGGACGTGCGGGCCAGGGTGCTCGCCGCTGCCGACGAGCTGGGCTACGTCGCCCACGCGATGGCGCGCAGCCTGCGCAAGCAGACCAGCCGCTCGATCGGGGTGCTCGTCTCCGACCTGCGCAACACCTTCTACGCCGACCTCGCGGCGGGTGTCGCGAGCCGCGCCCGGGCGCACGGCTACATGATGATGCTCGTCGACGACCAAGGCATCGCGGCGGACGAGCTCACTGCAGCCGAGGCCTTCGTCGCCACCCGCGCTGCCGGCGTCATCGTGACGCCGCTCTCGTCGGACGTCTCGGCCTACCTGCTCAAGCAGCGCATCCCCGTCGTCGAGGTCGACCGCCAGTTCTCGGCCGGCGCCTGCGACGGCGTGATCATCGACAACGCTAGCGTCGCCAGACGGATGACCGATCACCTGATCGCGCTCGGTCACCGTCGCATCGCGCTGCTCATCGACGAGACGGACTGGACCACCGGCGGTGAGCGCTTCGCCGGCTATCGGGCGTCGCTCGAGGACGCGGGGATCGGCTCCGACCCCGAGCTCATCGTCTCGGCCGGCTGGGACGTCGAGGCGGCCCGCAAGGCCGCCGTGCACCTGCTCGCGCGCCGGGATCGCCCGACCGCCGTGTTCGCGGCGAACAACCTCCTCGCCGAAGGCGTCTGGCGCGCCGTCAACGATCTCGGCCTGCGGGTGCCCGAGAACCTCAGCGTGGTGTCGTTCGACGACGCACAGTGGATGAGCATGGTGAGCCCCGGCATCTCCGCGATCGCGCAGGACGCCGTGAGCCTCGGCGAGGCGGCGATGGATCGGCTGCTCGCCCGGATCGAGGACCCGCACGCGGAGGCATCGACCGTCGTGCTCGAGGCGCAGATCCGCCCCCGCGGGTCGACGGCGGCACCGCAGGCGGAATAGTCAGCCGAGCGCTGTTCCCGTCACCCGGCTCACGACGAGCTCGGGCACGAAGCGCGGGTCGGCGACGCGCTCGGGGAAGTCGAACACCCCGAGGATGAGCTGCATCGGGTAGCCGGGCGACTGACGGGAGTGCGCGACCTCGTCACCGTCGATCGAGAAGCGCACCCCATCGGTCGACCAGTCGACCGCGTACACGTGCTCCTCAGCCACATCGAGACGGGTGCGGTGGGTCGAGAACTCCTCCTGCAGCGCGGGGTCGCGGAAGGCGTGGATGCCGCACCCGACATCCGTCGTGCCGTCACGGTGGATGGCCTCGCCGAACACCTCGACGAGGCAGATCTCGCCGCTTCGCTCGGGTTCGGTCTCTAGCCCGATGAGCCAGGCCGAGAACATCGAGCCGGGGCCGATCGTGGCGCGGCAGGCGACCTCCAGCCGCCCGAGGTACGGCGTGAAGCCCCACGTGGTCGGCTGCTGCTCGCGCACGGTCTGCCCGGGCAGGAACGGCTGCTGCGCCTGCGTGCTGCCGACCGGCCCCGACCAGTTGCCGCTCTGCACCGCCGACACCCGCAGCGAGGGCCGGTGGTCGTCGGGGCACCACAGCGCCTGGGACGGCGGGATGCGCAGGTGCAGCCCGTCGTGGTCGATGTACCAGGTGGCGGCCGCCGCCTCGAGGGAGCTCCAGGCGGGCAGGTAGGCGGGCGTCCACACCGCCGGGTCGAGTGCGGTGAAGCGCTCGTCGATCGTGTCCGGTCCCACCCTCACAGTGTGGCGGCGGCCACCGACGGCGCGCGTGCATCCTTCGCACGCGGGTGCCGCCCCGACACGCCTAGCGGCCGGGCCTCGCTCTTCGTTTTCCGCCATCCGTCTGTCGGAAAAAGGTGCGACACGTCGGAAAATGAAGAACGGGCGCGAGGGACCCGGAGTTGCGCCGGCCAGGAGTGGCGCCCCTACGCCGCCACGACCTCCGAGCCCAGGTCGGCGCGCAGCACCTGGGCGGTCGCCTTGGTGCGCGCGGACTCGTAGGCGGCGAGGATGATGCCGAGCACCTCGATGCCCTCCCGCTCGTTGTGGATCGGGCGGGTGCCGCCCAGGACCGAGTCGGCGAAGTGCGCGACCTCGGCCGCGAACTCGTGCACCGGCTCGAACTCCAGGGTCGCGGTCTCTCCGCTGCGCAGCCGGTAGTTGAGGGTCGTGCCGTCGCTCCACAGCGAGCCCAGCTCGCCGACGACCGAGAAGCGCTCCGTGTTGGCGGTCGGCGTGTAGGCCCAGCTCGTCACGAGGCTGCCGACGACTCCGTTGTCGAAGCGCACGAGCACCTGCGCGCTGTCCTCGCCCTCCATGAACTCGAGGCGGTGACGACTCAGCATCGCGGTCGCCTCGACGGGCGACGCGCCCGCCAGGTGCAGCAGCAGGTACGCCGGGTGGTACCCCGTGTCGATGAGCTCCCCGCCGCCGCTCGTCTTGGCGTTGGCGCGCCATCCCATGTTCTCGGGCGTGAAGTCGTTGAAGAAGCTGTCGGTGGTGCGCACCTCGTAGACCTTGCCGAGCACTCCCTCGTCGAGCAGCTGCTTCGCGCGCGCGACCGCGGGCAGGAAGAGCTGGTTGTGACCGCACATCAGGGTGATCCCGGATGCGGCGATCGCCCGCGAGATGTCGGTCGCCTCCTCGGGGGTGAGGCAGAGCGGCTTCTCGCAGAGGACGTGCTTGCCCGCTTCCGCCGCGGCGAGGATCGCGTCGCGGTGCAGATGATGGGGCAGGCAGATGTCGACCGCGTCGATGTCTGCGTCGCGCAGCATCTCGCGGTAGTCGGCGTAGATGACGGCGTCGGAGTCGCCGCGGCGACGCTCGGCGGCCTCGCGCACCGGATCGGCGATGGCCGCGAAGGTCACGCGGTCCTTGTTGCGGAGGTAGCCGGCGACGTGGGCTCCGGCGATGTTGCCGGCGCCGATGAGGCCGATGCGGATGGGGCGGGTGGGGGTGGGGGCGGACATGTCCATTTCCGTTGTGTGATGGTCAGGCATAGGGCAGAGCGGTGGAGGTCGCAGCGGCGCGGTTGGCCGTCTGGACGAGTCGGGTGAGGGCGACGGCCGCGGCGCCGTTGCCGGCGTCGGCATCGCCGGTGCGGATGCGGCGCAGCCACTGCGCCATCGGGGTCTCGGCGGGGGCGGGCAGTTCGACCTCGGTCCACTGCTCGCCGAGCGACCCGCCCTTGCCGATCAGGGCCTCGCGGCCGAAGCCGTAGAGGAGCGAGCCCTCGGTGCCGCGCACCTCGAGGGCGAAGGCTCCGGGCGTCGTGACGAAGCTGGCCTCGGCGACCCCGATCGCGCCGTCGTCGTAGGCGAGGGTGACGACGGCGTTGTCCTCGACGTTCCGGCCGGTGACCCGCGTGTAGGTCGCGCCGACGGAGCTCGGCTCGGCGCCGAGCAGGTGCTGCACGAGGTAGAGGGGGTGGCAGCCCAGGTCGGAGAGGGCTCCGCCGATCGCCGTCACCGGGTCGGCGAACCGCTCGGGGAGCCAGCCGTGCACCCAGCCGTCGTGGGCCATCCGCACCCGCACGTAGGTGAGCTGCCCGAGGGCGCCGCTGTCGACGAGCTCTCGGACCCCCGACGTCATCCGCTCGGCCAGGAAGGGGAGCGACACGACGAGCGCGAGCCCCGCATCCTCCGCCTGCTGCAGCAGCCGCTCGCACTCCTCGACGGTCGGCGCGAGCAGCTTCTCGGTGAAGACGTGCTTGCCTGCGGCGAGGGCGCGCGAGATCACGTCGGTGTGGGCGTTGGTCTCGGCCGTGATGACGACGGCGTCGATGTCGTCCGAGCCGAGGAGCTCGTCGAGGTCGGCGCGGAAGGGGGCGCCGACGAGCTCGGCACCCTCACGTCCGCGGTCCTCCTCCGAGTCCCAGACTGCGGCCAGCTCGGCTCCGGTCGCCTCCCGCACCTCCGCGGCGTAGCCCTCGGCATGCACGTGCCAGAACCCCAGCACGGCGACCCTCGTCGGTCGAGTCATGTCCCTGTTCCCCCCGGGTCTGGGATCGTTCTCACGTTCATGGTCCCGAAACCATAACTTCTGCTCCCAGGAGAGGTCCAGTTCTCCCTCCGGATCAGGCGACGAATGCTGCGCGTGGTGTGACATCGATCTCACGGCCACGCCAGAATGAGCGCATGGCGAACGACGGCGTGCGCACCGATTCCCGCATCGACACGGAGGTCGTGGTCTACGCGGCGACCTCGGCGGGGGTGTGCGCCGCCGTCGCCGCCGCGGAGTCGGGCGCCAAGGTGCTGCTGGTCGAGCCAGGCTTCCACGTCGGCGGGATGACGAGCGGCGGCCTCGGCTACACCGACATCGGCGACCCGCGCGTGCTGGGGGGCGCGGCCGCCCGGTTCCGGGCCGCCGTGGCCGAGCACTACGGCGTCGAGCCGGGCCGCTACGCGGGGCCCGAGCCGCATGTCGCCGAGGCGATCTTCCGCCGCTGGCTCGAGGAGGCCGGGGTCGAGGTGGTCTTCGGGGCACGGCTCAAGGCGGTGGAGGTCGTCGATCGCCGCATCCGCTCGGCGACCTTCTCGACCGGGCTCACCGCATCCGCCGGCGTCTTCGTCGACGCTTCCTACGAGGGCGACCTGCTGGCCGAGGCCGGGGTGCCCTCGGCGGTGGGACGGGAAGACCGCTCCCTGTACGGCGAGCGGTTCGCCGGCCGTCAGGAGGTGGTGCCGGGCATGCACGCGATGCCGCCGTGGATCTCACCGTTCCGCGACGATCCCGACGGGCTCGAGGCAGGCACGCTGCTGCCCCAGGTCAGGCCCGGCCCGATGGCGGAGGTGGGGGAGGGCGACGGAGGAGTCATGTCCTACGGCTACCGGGTCTGCCTGACCGCCGACGCCGACCGCATCCCCTTCGAGCGGCCGGAGGGATACGACGACGAGTACTGGGAGCTCGGGCGTCGGCTGTTCGCCCACTGGGCGAAGGAGGGCCGGGAGGTGCCCCCGGGCCGGCTGCTCGGGCTGGAGCCGAACCTCCCGGGCGGGAAGTGCGATGGCAACTCGCTCGGCCCCTTCTCGCTGAGCGTGCACGACGGATCGGCGTGGGAGTATCCGCTCGCCGGCCGGAAGCGCCGCGAGGAGATCACGCGGCACCACCTGGATCATGCCCGCGGGTTCCTGTGGTTCCTCTCGACCGACCCCGCGGTGCCTTCCGCGGTGCGCACGGAGCTGCAGCGCTGGGGGCTGCCGCGCGACGAGTTCGCCGACACCGCGCACCTGCCGCATCAGCTCTACGTGCGCGAGGCGCGCCGGATGCTGGGCGAGGTCGTGCTGACCGAGCACGACCTCAGGGAGGGCCGGCAGCACCCCGACACGATCGCCATGGGGTCGTACCACCTCGACATCCGCGAAGTGCAGCGCACCTGGCGCTGGGTGTACGAGCACCCCCGCCCGATCGGCACGGTCGTGACCGAGGGCTACCTCTCGGTCGCAGTGCCGCCGTACGGCATCCCCTACCGCGCCCTCGTGCCTGGCGAGGAGCACTGCGTCAACCTGCTCGTGCCGGTGTGCGTCTCGGCGTCGCACGTCGCCTTCTCGTCGATCCGCATGGAGCCGCAGTACGAGATGCTCGGCGAGGCCGCCGGCGTCGCGGCGGCGCTCGCCGTGTCGACGGATGCGGCAGTGCAGCGCGTCGACGTCCCGCTGCTCCGCGAGCGGCTGGTCGCCCGCGGTCAGGTGCTGGCGGTCTGAGAGCCGCTACAGCGAGGCGCGGTCGCGGCCGCCGCGTTTGGCCCGGTACATCGCAGCATCCGCGCGCTCGAGCAGCGACCGCTCCGCGCCGTCCTCGTCCACCACGACGCCGCACGACCCGGTGACGAGCAGTCGGCGCTCGCCCACGACGATGGGCAGACGGATGGCGGCGATGAGACGCTCTGCCACGCTCTGCGCCGTCTCGGCGTCGACGGCTGGGCACAGGACCACGAACTCGTCGCCACCGAGCCGCACGACGACGTCGTCGGCCCTGGCCTGCAGACGCAGTCGGTGGGCGATCTCGTTGAGCACGGCGTCGCCGACGTCGTGGCCGAAGCCGTCGTTGATGCCCTTGAAGTCGTCGAGGTCGATGAACAGCAGGGCGGCGCTGGAGCCGCCCTGCTGGTCCAGTCGCTGCTCGAGGTAGCGGCGGTTGTGCAGGCCCGTGAGCGAGTCGCGCATCGCGAGTGCGGCGAGCCGCGTATCCGCTCGCCGCATGAGCGCATCCGCCAGTTCCCGACCGAGGTCCTGCGCCTCCCGGGCGACGCTGCCCCACGGGGTGGCGGTGCCGGTCACGGACTGCTTCCACATCGAGAACGATCGTCGCGGCGACAGGCTGTCGGCGCGGTTCTGCGGACCCTGGTCGCCGAGCCACTGCACCACCCGTGCGACCTCCCCGCGGAAGAACAGCATCCCGTCGCCAGGCTCGGCGAGCGGCACGCTCAGCAGACCCGCGACGTCGGGCATCTGCGAGGCGAGCGACGGGCGCTCTGCGGGGAGCTCGGCGGTGTCGAACGTCCCTCCGGCGAGGGTCTCGAAGGCGGCATCCAATGCCTCGCGCGCGGGCACCATGCCGAGGGTGTGGACCGCCCCGTCCAGGCGCACGGCGACGCCATCGGCGGGGATGAGGTCGAGCACCGTCGTCTCGCCCTGCAGCAGCACCGAGAGGAGGTCGTCGAAACCGAAGAGGGGAGCGAGGAACGCGGCGCGCTGCTCGCGCACGTGGCCGGTGCGTCGCAGCCGTGCGTTCTCCTCCAGCCAGGAGAGCTGGAGCGTGAGCTGCCCGGCCAGCACCTCGAGCGCGCGCCGGAGCAGCACCGGCAGGCGGCGCTCGGTGCGGTGCGCGCAGGTGATCATTCCGACGAGCCTGCCGTCGCGCACCATCGAGAAGGAGACTGTCGACGCCTGACCCATGTTCCGCATGAACTGCAGGTGATGAGGCGACACGCTGCGCAGCTCGGCTTGGCCGAGATCGAGTCGTGCGAGCTTCTCGTCCAGCGCGAGGAGGGGCGAGCCCGGGTCGGTCGTGCTCGCAATCGCGCGCGATGTCTTGCTGATGTAGAGCTCGCGAGCCTGGGGCGGGATGTCGGAGGACGGGAAGTGGAGGCCGAGGTAGGGCTCCATCTCCTCGGCTCGGTCCTCGGCGACGACCTCGCCGTGACCGTCGGGGTAGAAGTGGTACACCATCACCCGGTCGAAGCCGGTGATGCGGCGGATCTCCCTCGCGGCCGCGGCTCGCAGCGTCGCGGCCTCCGTGAGCGGCGACAGCTTCCGGAACGCCTCGACGACCGCGGTGCGCGCATACTCGAAGCGACCCGCGGCAGGCTCGAGCTCGACGAGGGTGAGCGGCTGCGCGCGGGTCACGATGGCGTCGTACTCGACGCCGTCTTGCTCGATGCGCACCGGATCGATGAAGCTGCCCCGACGCACGGCGGCCTCGAGCTCCGGCCCTGCGAGCTCCGCGAGCGGCCGGGCGAGCCACCGTCGGGCGTTCTCGCTCGCGACATGCACGTAGCCGGTGTCGGGATCGACGCCGAGCAGGATGCCGTGCGACTGGATGCTGCCAGGAGTGCGGATCGGCTCCTTCGCACACTCGATGAGGCGTCGCCGCTCATCCTCGTCGATGGCGACCGGAAGAGAATTCACGCTGCTCCAAGAAGGGCTCGGGTGCGACTCACTCTAGGCGGTCACGCCATCCCCTGTTCTGGGGCTTCACGGGTCTCGACCCTCACCGCCTGCGATACGCCTCGACGAGCAGCTCGCCGCGGAGTTCCCGGAGCCGGTCGAGCAGCCGGTCGAAGAGCCTGCCCGTCACGCCCGAGGTGACGATGTCGTGCGGTCCGAGCTCGTGCAGCTTGCCGGTGCGGATGCGCACCACCTCCCATCCGGCGTGACGCAGCGCCCGGTCCTTGCGACGGTCCACATGCTCCCGCCGCCCGACGTGCTCGAGTCCGTGCCGTCCCGTCGAGTCGTACTCGATCGCGACCCGGAGGTCGGCGAGCACGAGGTCGGGCCACACCTCCACGTGGTCGAAGAACGGCCTGGCGACCTTCACCGCGTTGTGGGCAGGGTCGAACTCCAGCCTGTCGAGCAGACCCGCGCGCAGCTCCGACTCGACGACGGATGCCGGCCGAGGGGCGCAGACGCTCGCGAACGCGTCGCCCGTCGCGAGCGACGGTGTCTTGTCGCAGACGTTCCGCTTGCGCTTGCCCCCCGATGCCGGTCCCGCCTTCGCCGAGCACTCCGGGCACCAGGCCGATTGGCGGCGAGTGCGGCCGGGTCGGGAGCGCTGCTCCTCGGGCGTCGCGATGAACAGGTGCCCGGAGTCGCATTGCCACAGCAGCCAGACGTCTGCGGCGGGAGGGATCTGACTGAGCACGATTCCGCCGTTGAGGTCGGGGTGGTACTGCCGCACGAGCACCGGATAGCGGGTCCACTCGTCGCGGAAGCGACCCACCTCGTACGGCATCGGCGTTCCGCGCGAGAACTGGCGGCGCCGCCACCACGCGTCGACCGGCTCGGGCATGCGAGCACGATAATCGGGCCTACCGACGTCGAGCAGGGCTCTAGGCTGACGGCGTGCGCGACCTGCTCTGGACCGGTCCCGTCGACGGGCCGGTGCTCGTGCTGGCCCACGGGGCCGGTGCCGCCATGGACTCGACCTGGATGAACCGGTTCTGCGACCTGCTCGCCGACCGGGGCATCCGCACTGCGCGCTTCGAGTTCCCCTACATGGCGGCGCGCCGCGAGGGCCGACGTCTGCCGCCGCCCCGGTCGGACACCCTGATCGACGACTACGCGGATGCCGTGCGCCAGGTCGTCGACGAGGCGGGCGGCCCGGTCGTCATCGGCGGCAAGTCCATGGGCGGCCGGGTGGCGAGCATGGCGGTCGACGGGCTCGCCGACGCGGCCGGCCTCGTCTGCCTGAGCTACCCGTTCCATCCGCCGGCGGCACCGGACAAGCCGAGGACAGCGCACCTCGAGGTGCTGCGCACCCCGTCGCTCATCGTGCAGGGAACGCGCGACCCCTTCGGCACGCCGACCGACGTGGCGGGGTACGTGCTGAGCGACGCGATCGAGCTGCGCTGGCTCGAGGACGGCGACCACGATCTGGCGCCCCGCGCTCGCGAGAGCGGCTTCACCCGCGTCCAGCATCTCGCGACGGCGGCGGACGCGGTCTCCGAGTTCGTCACGGAGCGGGTGTGAGTACGGAGGCGTCGCTCCCCGAGGAGGTGCTGGCCGCCCTCCGCGCAGAGGTCGGCGCCATCGCGAGCGTCGACGCCCTCGGGGGACTCTCCGGGCGCACCGTCGCCGCCGTGCACGGCGCACGCGGCAGTCTCGTCGTCAAGGGCCCCGCTGCTGCGCCGGAGGTGGCGGTGGCGACGGACCTCGCCGCCGTGCTGACCGACCGGGGCGTGCGCACCCCGCGGACTCTGGTGATCGAGACCGCCGCATCAGCGGCCTGGCTGCTGATGGAGTATCTGCCCGAGCCGTTGCCGCGCGAGCGGTGGGGTGCGGACGAGCGGGTGGTCGGGGTGCTGCGCGCCCTGCACTCGGTGCCCGTCGACCTCGTGGCCGGAGTGGGCGGCCGCTACCGGCCGGGATGGGATGCCGCGCTCACCAGTGCGGCCGTGACCGCGCTCGATGGTGACGCCGCGCTGACGGATCGGCTGAGTCGCCTGGCCGCGCGGTCCGCGCACCTCTTCGAGCCGGTCGCTGTCGTGTCGGGCGATCCCAATCCCCTCAACTGGCGGGTCGACTCCAGCGGTGCGCCGGTGCTGCTCGACTGGGAGCGGTTGACGCTCGCCCACCCTGCCGTCGACCTCGGCATCCTGCTCCCCGGTCTGGCCGACGGGGAGGGTGCGGCCGCTGTCGCCGCGGTCTACGGGGACCCGGACCTATCGGCCGAGGATCTGCTGCTCGCGAAGGCCTGGTCGGTCGTCGAGCTCGCGGCGACCGCGGAACCCGGAACCGACGCGCGCGAGCTGATCGAGAGCATCCGCGACGCTGTGCTCAGCTGGTTCGAGCGGCTGCCCGTCGCCGATTGATCAGAGCGCGCGCCGCTGGGCGATGAGGGGGCAGTCGAACGGATCGCGCTGACCCAGACCAGCGCGGTTGATGTAGCGCAGCACGATCGCGTACGACTCGATGAGGCCCGTCTCGGTGTACGGCACCCCGAGACGACGGCAGTAGTCACGCACGATCGGCGCCGCCCGGCGCAGATTCGGGCGCGGCATCGACGGGAAGAGGTGGTGCTCGACCTGGTAGTTGAGACCGCCCATCGCCCAGTCGAGCACCCGGCTGCCGCGGATGTTGCGGCTCATCAGAACCTGGCGGCGCAGGAAGTCGAGCTTGAGGTTCGCGGGGACCAGCGGCATCCCCTTGTGGTTCGGAGCGAACGAGGCTCCCATCCAGAAGCCGAACACACCGAGCTGCACAGCGAGGAAGGCGATCGCCATCCCGGGCGGAAGGACCAGGAAGACGACGGCCGTGAAGCCGACCAGGCGGACACCCACGAAGGCGATCTCGATCCAGCGGCGTTCGACGGGTTCCCTGGCCAGGATGCGCTTCACGCTCGACCCGTGGAGAGCCAGCGCCTCGAACGGCAGGATCGGGAAGAAGAAGACCCCTTGATGCGCCATGAGCCAGGCCACCACCGGGTTCCGCCGACGAGCGACCTGCTCCGGGGTGACGGCGATGATCGGCAGCTCGGTGTCGGGATCGGTGCCGAGCTTGTTGGGGTTGGCGTGGTGGCGCGTGTGCCGGTGCCGCCACCATCCGTGGCTCATGCCGACGATGAGATCGCCGATGACGAGGCTCGCCCAGTCGTTGGCCTTGCCCGAGGCGAAGATCTGACGGTGTGCGGCGTCGTGCCCGAGGAACGCCGCCTGGGCGAAGAAGATCCCGAAGACGACGGCGGTCAGCAGCTGCCACCAGGTGTCGCCGACGAGCACGAAGACGACGATCCCGCCGGCGAAGATCAGCGGGAAGGCGATGAGCTTGGTCCAGTAGTAGCCGAGGCGCCGCTGCATGAGGCCCTCGGACTGCACCCGTGCCGCGAGGGCGGTGAAGTCGCTGGCGCCGCGGCTGGTCGCGGGTCGCGCGGCGGTGTCGGTCATGCTCGTGGGCCCTCCCCGATGTCGGTGCTCGGACGAGCACTCGGATCGGCCGGGGTCTAGGGCGTCTTTCGACGGTAACCGCACCGCTCTCAGGGCACAAGGAGCGCCCACCGACCTCTCAGCCGGGAAGCCCGCGCGTCAGAGGCGCAGCTCGCCGGCGATGATCGCCGAGGCGACGTCGCGGATGCGGGCCTGCGAGGAGCGCGCGTGACCGCGGATGAGGGCGAAAGCCTGATCCATGTCGACCTGATTCAGCTGCGCGAGCACTCCCTTCGCCTGCTCGATGACGATGCGACTGTCGAGCGCGCGCTGCAGCTGATCCCGCAGCAGGTCCATCTCGCGATGGTTGCGCTCCTGCAGGATGCTGATCGTCGCGACATCCGCGAGGGCCTGCGCGGCCACGGCGTCGCGCTCGTTGAGCTCGCCGGGCTGATCGCGGAACAGGTTGAGCGAACCGATCGTGGTGTCTCGCAACCGCAAGGGGATCGCGTGCACACCGGAGTAGCCGCTCTGCCGTGCGCCCGCCACCAACTCGGGCCACCGGCCCTCGACCGCGGCCAGGTCGCCGACCGAGACGGTGCGGCCGCTCTCGACGGCCTCTACGCAGGGCCCGGCTCCCGCCCGCAGCTGCATCAGGCCCAGCAGCTCGCTGCGCTCGTTCGTCGAGGCGACGACCTCGAGCCCTCCCTTCGGGCTGACCAGCAGGATGCCTGCGGCCGCCGCGTCGAAAAGGCTGATGCAGTCCTCGACCAGCGTCTGAAGTATGTCGACCGTGTCGTAGCCGGTCACCAGCGAGTCGGCCAGCGTCACGAACGTCGCGACCAGCTGATCCTCGCGGCCCCGGGTGCTCATGCGGCCATCCTAAGTCGCGTATCCGTGGATGGGATCGGAGAAGTCGAGCCGTCGCTCGACCACCTCCCTGGCGGTCTCCCGCAGCGTCGAACCGTTCCCGTAAGCATGTCCCTGCAGCAGCAGTAACGCCTCCTCGACGGTGGTGTCGAGCTGGGCGGAGACCATCCCCGAGGCCTGATGCACCTCGCGACGGGAGTGCGCGCCGTCCGCCATCTCAGGGCCTCCGGAGACGACGTCGAGGAACGCGCGACGCAGCACCTGGCGGGCCGCGATCGAGGCGAGCGCTGCCGCATCCGCGATCTTGGCGGGGCTGAGCTGCCCCGGGTCATCCGTATAGAGATCGACGCTGCCGAGCCTCAGGCGCCCGACGAAGAGCGGGAAGGCATGCACGGCACCGACGCCGGTCTCGCGCATCGCCGATCGCGCGATCGGCCAGGTGGTGGCGGAACTGTGCTGCAGGTCCGGCTCGAGCACCGGCTGACCCGCCTCGAGCGCCTCCCAGCACGGTCCCTCTCCCAGGTCGGTCTGGATCTCGTCCAGCCTCGCCGCCGTCGTGTCGGATGCGCACACCGTGCCGGTGCCGAGAGGGTCGCCCAAGGTGGTCACCGCGGCGCCGTCGACCGCGAGTCCGACGACGAAGGGCCCGCACAGGTCGGCGCCCGGTTCGCCGGCGAGCCGCAGTGCGGCGGAGGCGCGCGCGAAGGCCCGCCGGTCATCCATGGCGGGCTCCCGAGAACGGGTGCAGGACGCGGGAATCAGGGGCCGAACTCATAAGCGTGCCGATCGTCGTGGGTGGACGAGGCGCTGGGTCCCGGTGCCTATGCGGGTGAGCCTAGCGGCTGCTCCTGTGCGTGCTCCGGCCGGTCTGCACGCTGTGTCTTCGCCTGGACGGCCTGGCGACTCGGCGTGCGCTCGCGTAGCGTCGGTGGTGGTAGCCCCAGATCCCGGTCGCCTGACAAACACCACTCCGCCACTCGGCGGATTCGAGACCGGAGGGCCCCATGGCGTCACCACAGACCGACACCCTCGAGCGCTCTCCCGTGCTCGGGCCGCTGCGCTCGACCTCTCCGAAGAGCGGGCGCGCCAGCCCGACCTCCGAGTACTCGGCGCTGCTGCATCAGGTGCGTGACGCGGGCCTGCTCGGGCGCAGGACCGGTTTCTACATCGCCATGTTCGCCGGCCTGAGTGCCGCCCTCGTCGCGGTGAGCTTCGGGATGGTGCTTCTCGGCGACTCGTGGTGGCAGCTGGCGCTGGCGGGAGTGCTCGGGCTGCTGCTGACCCAGTTCTCGTTCCTCGCCCACGAGGCGTCCCACCGGCAGGTGTTCGAGTCGAACAAGGCGAACGACGTCGCCGGACGCACGATCGCCAACCTGGTCGTCGGCATCAGCTACTCGTGGTGGATGAGCAAGCACAGCCGCCACCACGGGAGCCCGAACATCATGGGCAAGGACCCCGACATCGACGGTCGGGTCATCGCGTTCACGCCGGATGCGGCCGCGGGTTCCCGTGGGCTGGGCGCCTGGTTGAGGAGGCGGCAGGGCTACCTCTTCTTCCCCGTCCTCACGCTCGAGGGTCTGAACCTCCACGTGCAGGGCTTCCGCACGGTCTTCGGCGCCGGCAAGGTGGACCGGCGCTGGCTCGAGATCGTGATGCTCGTCTCGCGGGTGGCTGTCTACCTGGCCGCCGTGTTCCTGCTGATGTCCCCGGGTATCGCTTTCGCGTTCCTCGGCGTGCAGCTGGCCGTGTTCGGGGTGTACATGGGCGCGTCCTTCGCTCCCAATCACAAGGGCATGCCCATCCTGCCGAAGGACTCCAAGGTCGACTTCCTGCGACGTCAGGTGCTGACTTCTCGCAACATCCGAGGCGGATGGGCGATGGACACCTTCATGGGCGGACTGAATCACCAGGTCGAGCACCACCTCTTCCCCAACATGCCGCGCCCGAATCTGCAGAAGGCGCGCCGCATGGCGAAGGCCTACTGCGAGGCGCGGGGCATCACCTACACCGAGACGTCGCTGGCGCAGTCGTACGGCATCGTCATCCGCTACCTGAACCGCGTCGGGCTGTCCGCCGGCGCCGATCCCTTCGACTGCCCGGCCGCGAGCGCCTACGGCCGCTGAGGTCTTGCGCCCGCTCAAGATGCAACCATAGAGTTGCACATTGAGGGCGACAGTGCTCTCCGAAAGGAAGCGGATCATGAGCGACTACACGACCACGATCGACGTCGAAGCGCACCCCGAGCAGGTGTACGCCGCCGTCGTGAACCCGCGCGGCTGGTGGAACGACGCGATCGAGGGATCGACGGACGCCGTCGGTGAGTCCTTCCGGTTCGAGGTCCCCGGGATCCACCGCTCGCACATCCTCGTCACCGAGCTCGACCCCGGCCGGCGCGTCACCTGGCGCGTGCTCGACAACTGGATGGCCTTCGTGGCGGACCAGAGGGAGTGGGTCGACAGCGAGATCCGGTTCGAGATCGAGGCGGCCGCCGGCGGATCGAGGGTGCGATTCACTCACGTGGGGCTGACGCCACTCGAGGAGTGCTACGAACTCTGCTCGAACGCCTGGGGGCACTTCATCAGCAGGAGCCTGAAGCAGCTCGCCGAGACCGGAGCGGGTCTGCCCGGAACGAACCCGGACGAGGCGAAGGTGCGAGAGGACCTCGCGCGTCAGTCGGGCTGACCTGTCCTGCTCAGCGGGCGCAGCGACCCCTCGGGGACCGGGAACGGGAGGGTGTAGTAGATCTGGGGCGCGCCGACCGCGCCCCAGTCGTCCTTCTTGACCCGGATCTGCGACGGCGACACCTCGGCGACCCGCACGCGGAGCCAGCCGTCGTCGAGGCGCAGCTCGTACAGCTCCGCGAGGTAGCCGATCCCGAGCTCCTCGAGCACTTCCTCGGCACGCATCCAGTCGAGCGCCTCGGTGCGGGGGCGGCCGAGCAGATCGATCACGACGAATCCGTCGTCGACGGGCTGCATCCAGCCCAGCAGCTCGCGGTCGCCCGCGCGGCGATGCTCGATCCAGTCGGCTTTCACAGGGACCAGCGTAGCCAGCCGGCCTCCGCGTCCTCGGGTGGCACTGTGCATCCGCGGCCCGTCTCGCAAGCCCTAGCCGTTCACCCGGGAAGAGGCGCACCGTGGAGGGACGGAACCCAATCCCTCCGGAGGTCACCATGTCCGAACGTCAGACTCTCGTCCGCTCCCTGCACGACATCGGCCTCGCCGCCTGGTTCGGAGGCAACCTGATGGGTGCCGTCGGGCTCAACGGCGCCGCCGCCACCGCGAAGGATCCGAACGAGCGGCTGAAGCTCGCCTCCGCGGGCTGGGCCAAGTGGGCTCCCGTGCAGTGGGCGGCGATGGCCGTGCACGGCATCGGGGGAGTGGCACTGATCCTCGGCAACAAGGCGCGCCTGCTGGGGCAGCCCGAGGCGCGCACCAACACCTGGATCAAGCTCGGAGTGACCGGAGCGGCGATCGCCTCCACCGTCTACAGCGGCATCCTGGGTGCTCAGCAGGCGAAGCACGCCGACGAGCCGGTCGAGGGCGCCACCGAGGAGTCCGCGGCCTCCTCCGGTGAGCTGACGTCGGTGCAGCGCCAGCAGCGCATCATGCAGTGGGTCACGCCGGCGCTGACGCTCGTGCTGATCGTGCTCACCGCCCAGCAGGGTGAGCAGCAGCGCCCCGGGGCCGGGCTGCTGAAGAGCGCGAAGGAGCGCTTCCTGCGCTGAGCTCCCGCAGTGTGCCAGGGTGACCTCGTGAGCTGGAAGTCGCACGGATGGTCACCCGGCATGCTCGCCCTCGAAGCGAGCCGAGGGTAGGACGGTGAAGCGGCCGCTCGTAGCGCTTTTCCTTGTCGTCGCCCTCGTCGGGTGCTCGGCCCCCGGCGTGGAGCCCGGCGGGGGCGTCGCCCCGCTGGATCCGGACACCGTCGCGCTGATCACGCCGCAGTCCGGAGGCATGCATGCGCTGCTCGAGGGCGAGCTCGTCATCACCGATGAGTGCGTGACGATCCGCTTCTCGAACGGCGCCGAGGTCCTCGACATGCTGCCGGTGTTCTCTGTCGGCAGCGTGCGCTGGGAGGGCGAGTCGCTCGCGATCTACGGCGAGCCGCACGCGAACGGGTCCGATGTGGAGCTCGGCGGCGGTTTCATCGCACAGCCGGGGTCGCAGCCGAATGACCCCTTCGACGAGGCGCACATCCCGGCAGGCTGCACCCCGGAGTACGTCTTCCTGGTGAATCCGCCGGAGCTGGCGTTGGAAGAGTCGTTCGCGGGCCCCGCCATCGCGATCTATGCGGTCGCCGCCGCGGGCACCGCCCTGCTGCTCGTGGTGGGGGCGTGGCACTGGCGGCGGCGGCGGACATCCGCGCCCCGCTCATAGCGACGCGGGGCCAGCAACGCTCCGGGCCGGCGGAGCGCGACAGGCTCGGTCCTCGGTCTCACCCCTCGCGCGCCACGGCGGGTTCGGTCGACATCCGCAGCGCTGCGACGAAGTCGCGGTAGAGCTCGTCGCCCGCGAGCAGCGAGGCGTGCGTGCCGCTCGACCGCAGGGCACCGTTCTCGAGCACGATGATCTGGTCGGCATCGACGACCGTCGACAGCCGGTGAGCGATCGTGACGACGGCCCCATAGCGCGCTACGTGGGCGATGACCTGCTGCACCGCGGCCTCGGTGATGCCGTCGAGCTGGGCGGTGGCCTCATCGAGCAGCAGCACCTCGGGCGTGCGCACCACCGCACGAGCGAGGGCGATGCGCTGCCGCTCGCCTCCCGACAGGCTGGTGCCGGCGACCGGCGTGTCGAGGCCCTCCGGCAGAGCACGGATGCTCGCGGCCAGTCGGACGGACTCGAGCGCTGCCCAGACCTCGTCGTCGCTCGCGTCGGGATGACGGAAGACGACGTTGTCCCGCACGGTGCCTGTCACGAGCGGGGTCTCCTGCTCGACGTACGCGACGCGTGAGCGCACGGCCGAGATGCTCAGCTCCTGGTAGTCGAAGCCGTTCAGCCGGATCGAGCCCGCTCGCGGCTCCACGAAGCGCAGGATCGCCGAGAAGGCCGTGGTCTTCCCCGCACCGGAGGGTCCCACGATCGCCGTGTGGCCTCGTGCGGGCACCGCGAACGACAGGTCTCTCACCGCGTCGCGCTCGGCGCCGTCGTAGCGCACGGTGACCCCGTCGAACTCGAGCACCGTCGCCGAGCGCTCGGTGACGTCGCCGCCGCGGTCGATGTCCTCCACCCGGATGGACTCCGTCTCGCGGATGCGCGCGGCCGCAGCGATGCCCGCCTGCAGCTGCGAGACGTGGAAGGTGAGGGACGTGACCGGGTCGATCAGCTGGAAAACGTAGAGGAGGAAGGCCACGAGCGTCGACACGGCGAGGTCGCCCGACGCCACTCGGATCGCGCCGAGGGCGAGGATGGCGATGATGGCGAGCTGGATACCGGTCCAGGCGATGGTGGACGCCACGGTGGAGAGGACCGTCGCTCGCACACCGTGGCGGGCCGCGGCGCGTGCCTGGTCGAGCACGCGTTCCGCTTCGCGGCGTTCGGCCCCAGCGGACTTCACAGTGCGGATCGCGCGAAGTCCGTTCTCGAGCACGCCGCCGAGGTGCCCCACCGCATCCTGCACCTTCTTCTGCTCCCGGCCGACCGGCGGCATGAGCACGGCGACGAGGATCGCGATGACGACGATGGCCACCAGCGTGCTCGAGAGCAGCGGCAGGTCGAGCACGCCCATGAGCACGATCGTGCCGACGAGCGAGATGACGCCGTTGATGATGTTGATGACCGTTGAGGAAGCCGCTTCACGCAGCAGCACCGTGTCGCTCGTGACGCGGGTGACGAGTTCGCCACTGGGTCGGAACTGCAGGTCGGCGACCACTCCACCGAAGAAGCGTCGCACCAGTCCTTCGCGGGCGTCGAGCACGATCCGCTCGGCCACGCGACCGAGCAGCACGGATTGCACGAAGTAGATGACCGACCCGCCGACGAGGATCGCGAGGAGCACCGCGATGGGTTGGGAGAGGTCCACTCCCGCGCCGACGGTATCGAGCACCCATTTGGTCACGAGCGGCGTGGCGAGGCCGATCATGGTCGCGCCGAGGCCGAGGAGAAGCGCCCAGGCGAGCTTCGCGAGATGTGGGCGGGTGAAGCTGCCGAGGACGCGGAGGTTAGATAGCCGAACGGGCTTCGGATCACTCATGTCCACTAGTGGAGCACGAGTGTTCCACTAAGGTCAACAGTTGTATCGTCGGGATATGGCTGACGAACGCGGCGCTCGGGCGCGCACCCGACGCGCGATCCTCGATGCGGCCATCCGTCGCCTGGCCGATACGCCGAACTGCGCCCTCTCCGAGATCGCCGATGACGCCGGCGTGGGTCGCACGACCCTGCACCGCTACTTTCCGGAGCGCGCCGACCTGATCGATGCGGTGCGGGTCGAGAGCGTCGAGCGGATGCGCGCGGCGACGGCACGCGCCAGGCTCGGCGAGGGGTCGGCTCTCGAGGCGCTCGAACGACTCGCCTCGTCGTACCTCGACGAGGGCGACCTGCTCACCTACCTGTTCTTCCACGCGGAGTTCGCCGATGAGGCCTTCTGGGAGCAGCTCGAGCACGAGGACGAGACGCTGATCACCACGATCACCCGCGGGCAGGCTTCGGGTGAGCTCGACGCCTCGTTCCGTCCGGACTGGATCAGCAACGTGTTGTTCTCTCTGCTGTACTCCGCCCTCTCGTCGGTGCGGGAAGGAACGCTCACCCGTGGGGAGGCATCGCGGCTCATCGGCGCGACCCTGCGCGGAGGTGTCGCCGCTCGCCCGACGGCTTCCCCGCGCTGACAGGCGTGATATAACGTCACCATCGGGCGAGAGGCGGGATACGCGGTGCGACGAGGCGTCATCAGCCGGGCGGCCCCCATCCTGACTCTCGCGACCGCGACCGCGCTGATCGGATGCACGGCCGAGGATCCGCGGGGCACGGTGTTTCCCGACGTGCCGACTGCCACGCCCGTGCCGCAGGAGTACTACGTCGAGTTCGCACCGGGCGAGCGCGACCTGTGCGACGACCCCCCGATCAGCGAGCACATCGCTGAGGTAGTGGCGAGCACCGAAGCCGGCAGTGTTCTGGCCCGCCCCCAGGACCTCGAGGGAGTGATTGGCGCTGACCCGAAGGGCCAGTACGAGAGATGGCAGCAGCTCTCGGACGAGGATCGGATCTTCCACCTCTGCTTGGACTGGCTCCACTAGCGGATCGCGAGGCGCCGCCGGCCGGCTGCGCTACCGCAGCACGCGATAGCGCAGGTGCGCCTCGCCGGCGAAACCCGGCGTCTCCACGCGCTTGAGGTCGACGCGCTGTCCCAGGCCTGCGAACAGCGAGATGCCGTCGCCGAGCAGCAGCGGCACCACGTCCAGGTGGATCTCGTCGACGAGCCCGAGCTGCAGGCACTGCCGTGAGATGCTGCCGCCCAGCAGGCTGACCCACCTGTCTCCCGCCGCTTCCTTCGCCATCTCCACCGCCCGGGCAATGTCGTCCACCACGAACGTGTAGGTCGTTCCTTTCCTCTCGACCGGCTCCCGCTCCTCGTGGGTCATGAGGTACACCGGCACCTGGAGTGCGCCGCCGTAGGGCTCTTCCCCGTCCTCGACCGTCGCGGTCTTGTTCGCCCCGCCGACCACCGCGCCGATGTTGGTCATCACCTTCTTCACGACCTCCTCGTCCTCGGGCACCGTGGGGATGTCGAACATCCAATCCACGCCTCCTTCCGCATCCGCCATGAACCCGTCGAGGGTCACCGTCGCGTGGATGAACACGGTCGCCATCGTCCTGCTCCTTCGATCGTCTAGAGGCGAGTCGGCTGACTCACCTCTGATCAGGATGGCGCCTCCCGCGAGGTGAGTCAAGCGACTCACCTTCATGGGATACTGCTGAGATGGCTCGCGCGCTCTCCGCCTATCACCAGCAGGTGGCGACCCGGAACCGAGAGGCGATCCTGGACGCCGCTGCCGCCCTCTTCCTCGAGTCCGGGTACGACAGGACGTCGCTCGCGCGCATCGCCGAGAACGCCCGAGTCTCGAAGGCGACGCTCTTCAAGCAGTTCCCCTCGAAGGCGGCGCTGTTCGAGGCGACCGTGCTCGCGGCTGGGGGTGCCCCTGACGGCGAGCTGCCCGATCCGCCCTCTCATGACTTCATCGCAGGGCTAGTGCATCTCGGCCGCGCCTATGCCGATCTCCTCGACCGCCCCAGAATCCGAGGTCTTCTGCGCACGATCATCGCCGAGGCCCCGCGCTTCCCCGAGCTGCGCGAGCGCACGTTCGACTTCGGCACCCTTCCGGTGCTGCAGGCTCTGCGGCGGTACTTGCACGATGCGGATGCGGCGGGCGCGGCCGATATCGACGATCTCGAGGTCGCGACGACGCAGTTCCTCGGGATGATCGCATCCGCGGTCTTCTGGCCGCGCCTCGTGCACGGCACCTGGTCCATCACCGAGGAGGAGCGGCTCCGGGCGATAGAGGAGGCGGCGCGGACGATCGCGGCGCGCTACGTCGGCTCAGCGCGGTCCGCATCGCGTTAGTCCGCATCGCGAACCCGAGTTCGTCTTGGTCAACGAAGCGTGAGGTACAGGCCTGCGAGCGGGGTGCCCACAAGACCGCCTCACCGGTCTCTGTCGATCATCACTGTGGCGGCATAACTGGCACACGAGGCCGACGACCGCCCCTCGGTGGATGCCTGCGCAAGCGCATACCCGGGACACCAATCGACGACTTCCCAGTTGACGAGGAACACCGTGGCCCTGCCGTCGGGGAACACGGACGGCACCTCCACCTCGCTCTGAAACGCGCCATCGGGAGCCAGCTCTGCGGTGAAGTCGATCGCGGAACTACGAGCGCTGTTGCTCTGCAGTCGCAACTCGAAGACGGTGTCATCGGGAAGAAGAAGCGGGCAGTCCACGGGCCGCGCCGAGACCGTGATCACTTCGCCTGGGCTCACTAGGTCGGGCGTGACGGACATCCGGGCTGGAACGCAGCCTGGCTCCGGCGGCTCAGGGGAGGAGGTGGAGCAGGCGCTGAGTGCGACAACGGCCGTGGCCGCTGCTAACGTCCCGCTCCGGCACCATCGCATGAGGATGACGCTAGACCGCGCCCCCAGCGGCCCGCGTCTCGGTTTCGCCACGTCTGGGCCGCGGCGCGCTCCTGTCGGGCGCAGCAGGGGCGCCTTCCAGTCCGTACCGCCGGTCACGCCCTCCGGAAGACGTAGAACCCCATCATCGCCCCGCGGTTCACGATGCCCTCGCCGGTGCCGAAGATGCGGGCAGAGGAGGACCCGCCCGTCTCGACGAAGCTGTAGCCGGCGTGCTCGAGGCGCCAGCCCATCCGCTCCACCTGGTCGAGCAGCCAGCCGACGGCCGGGTCGGAGGAGAGGGCGTTCTCGGAGCTTCCCCACGACGACGGGGCGCCGGTGAGGTAGCCGACCTCTACCTGCAGCTGCAGCAGGCCGTCACCACGGTCGTACGCCGACCTGGCTACTCCCAGCACGTAATCGCTCTGCTCCTGAGTCGGCATGGGTCGAGGCTAGCGCCAGTCGCGCCCCAGGATCAGGTCGAGCGCTGCAGCCGCCGTCCACGATTGGTGGAACGAGCCGAGCGGCTCCCCGGTCAGCGGCTCGTAGTACTCGGCGAGCGACCCATCCCGCAGCTGGTCGACGGATGCGCTGCGCATCGGTTCGGCGAGGTCCAGTCCGCGAAGCTGCAGCGCCCAGGCGAAGAACCAGTTCATGACCGGCCAGCTCGGTCCGCGCCAGTAGGTGCGAGCACGGAAGTCGGGGGAGTCGGGGCTCGTGGTGGGGAGCACAGCGTGGGCGAGGCGAGCGTCCGCCAGCCACGAGGCGAGCAGGTCGAGCATGCGACGTTCGGCGAGCGGATCCAGTCCGCCGCAGATGAGCGGCGCGAAGCCCGCGATCGTCGCCGCGCGGATGCCGTCGCCCGTGCGCTCGTCGACGTCGAGGGCGAGCCCGACCGACGGGTCGACGCGTGAGGCGACGCCCGATCGGAAGAGGCGAGCGAGCGACCGCAGCTCGGCAGCTTCCGGCGCCCCGAGAGAGTCGGCCAGGCGCGCGAGCGACTCGTTGGCGGCGGCGAACACCGCCGACATGAACACGTCGGATGCGCGGAAGCTCACCGTCGTCCGGGCGGCCGCATCCGCGTAGCCGACCCGCTTCAGCTCCTCGACGAGCCAGAGGTAGCGGTTGTACTCGACGTTGGTCGGCCGCTGCGACGCATCCGTCACGATCGCGGTGTCGCGGCGCTCGTATGGCGGCAGGTCGTCGCCGACGACGACCCCGCGGTAGACCGAATCCCAGCGGGGCGAGTTGTCCATCCCACTTTCCCAGCCGTGGTAGATCGTGAGCAGGCCACGGCCGTGGGGGTCCCGCTCGCGGGCGAGGTAGCGGTGCCAGGCGAGCAGGCGCGGGTAGATGCGCGGCAGCCACTCCTCAGCGGCCGTCCGTGCGGCGCCGCCCTTCGCGCGTGCGATGGAGAGGATGCGCTCGACCGCGAGCGCGTGCACCGGCGGCTGGCAAATGCCGCTCGTCTGCGGCGAGCGTGGTGCGGCAGGGGAGGAGGCGGCGGACGCCCACCGCTCCGGTCCCGGGAAGTAACCGCTCTCATCGGGGTCGAACACGATGTGCGGGATCATGCCGGTCGACCACTGGCCGGCGAAGAGCGAATCGAGCTCGATGCAGGCCCTGCGCACGTCCAGGTGTGCGAGGCCCACCGCGACGAAGGCGGCGTCCCAGCTCCATTGGTGGGGGTACAGGTTCGGCGCGGCGCGGGTCGAGAGCTCGTCGCCGTTGCCGGCGAGCACGTAGGCGGCGTGGGCGACGACCTCGGCATCCGTGAAGGTCACGAGAAGCTCCGCACGAAGGCCACGGATGCCGGAAGGGCCACCTCGGGCGGCCCGCTCAGTCGGCACTCCCACGCGTAGAAGCGGTCGTAGCTGAGCTCGTCGAGGGTGCGGAAGAACAGCGCCCAGTCGAAGTGGCCCTGCCCGGGCTCCAGCCGGTTGCTGTCGCTCAGCTGCACATGGCGGAGCCGGGCCCGGTTGTCGCGCAGGGACGCGGCGACATCCGCCTCCTCGATGTTCATGTGGTAGCTGTCGGCGCAGACCCCGATCGAGTCAAGTCGGAGCTCGTCGCCGATCGACGCGGCAGTGGCGATCGTGTTGACGAGGTAGTCCTCGTAGCGGTTGAGCGGCTCGATCAGCAGCTCGACGCCCAGCGACGCTGCATGCCGTCCGAGCTCGCCGAAGCCTTCGAGCAGCGCCGAGTGGTCGTCCTCCTCCGAGCGCGGCGGGATGAACGGCGGCAGTCGGCGCGAGAAGAGCCCCCAGGAGGCGGGCGTGACGGCGCCGTACCCGCCGAGCTCGGCGACGATGTCCAGCTGCGACCTGAGCTGGTCGAGGGCGTTCCGCCGCTTAGCCGGGTCGAAGTCGCCGAGGAAGTGATCCATCTCGACGCACACGGTAGGGAACACTGCGCCTTGGGCACGCGCTTCGCGCAGGTGAGGCAGCCGGTTGCGCAGCTCGTACCCGTCGCGACCCCGCAGCTCGATGCCGTCGAATCCCCAGTTCTGGGCTACCCGCCACTTCTCGGCCATGGTGTCGCCTGGAAGGTACTGCTCCTGCACGGCGAGTTTCATCGCAAGCGCTCCTCTTCGGTCCGGAAGTCGAGCACGACCTGCAGGGCCTCCGACGGGCTCTCGTCGAGCAGGCGGTAGGCGGATGGCGCCTGGTCGACGGGCACGAGGTGCGAGACCAGCGGATGCACGTCGAGCCTTCCGTCGGCGAGCAGCGCGACGACGGTCTCCTGCAGCCGGTCGCGGGTCCACCGCTCGGCGAGCTCGGTCGGCACGCCGCCGATCTGCGAGCCGATGATCTGCACCCGGTTGTGGTGGAACTCCTCGCCGAGCCGGAGGCCGATCCCGTCGCCCTGGTAGAAGCCGCTGGCCACGACGCGGGCACCCGGACTCACGGTGCGGATCGCCTCGTGCAGCGCGCGGTAGGAGCCGCTGATGTCGATGGCGGCGTCGAGGCCGTGCGGATGCAGCGCCTTGATCTGCTCGGCGACTCGACCCTGCGTCGCATCGAAGGTCGCTGCCGCGCCGAGCGCCGACGCGAGCTCGAGGCGCGAGGGGATGGCGTCGACCGCGAGCACGGTCGCGCCCGACAGGGCCGCGAGCCGGGTCGCGAGCAGCCCGATCACACCCTGGCCGAAGATCGCGACGGTGTCGCCCAGCTGCAGTCTCGCGGCGAGCACGGCGTTGAGCGCGATCGCGCCGACTCTCGCGAAGGTGCCGCTGACGGCATCCGTCGTGGGAGGGAGGACGTGGCTGGCGAGCGCTGCCGCCGGCAGCACTCCCTCGCTGCGGTGACCCCAGATGCCGTAGACGAGGTCGCCGACGGTGAGTCCGGTGACGTCGGAGCCGACCTCGGACACCAGCCCCGACTCGCTGTAACCCCAGCCCTCGAGCGGGTACTCGAAGGTCGTCTCGCCTTCGTCGAACAGGCGACTCTCGGCATCCCAATGCTTCGTGAGGTAGGGGTTCGAGCCGCGGTAGGCGGTCAGCTCGGTGCCGGCGGATATCCCCGAGAACAGCGTGCGCACCCGCACCTCATCCGGCTGCAGCGGCTTCCGCGGGTAGGCGACGACGTCCACCTCATGAGGTGCGACGAAGCGCACGACCCGCGGATCCTCCTCGACGTCCGGCACTCGATTCTCCTCTCCGTTGAGCGAGCGCAGGTGACCCGTTGCCCTTTATGCCTAATCGTAGGCATAATCTGTCGTACCGGTAGTCATAAACGCAACCGGACACAGCATCCGGCGATTGCAAAGGAGCAATGAGCATGAGAAGTGCTCTTCGTATCGGCGCGGCGGTCACCGCCTTCGCCGCAGCCGCGGCCCTCACGGGCTGCACGTCGGGTGACGGCGGAGGGGGAGACGCCGACTCGATCACGGTATGGACCCTCGAGAACCTGCCCGACCGCCTCGAGGCCCAGGAGGAGATCGCCGCGGCGTTCACCGAGTCGACCGGCGTCGAGGTCGAGCTCGTAGGGGTCGCGGAGGATCAGTACGTGCAGCTGCTCACCTCGTCCGCCGCAGCCGGCGAGCTGCCCGACGTCGTCGGCGCCCTGCCGCTGTCCGGTGTGCGCACCCTGCAGGTCAACGAGCTGCTCGACACGGAGGCGGCCGCCACCGTAGTCGAGAACCTCGGCGAGGGCACCTTCAGCGAGCGGTCGCTCGAGCTCACGCGCGACGGCGAAGAGCAGCTGGCCGTGCCGAGC
Organism: Microbacteriaceae bacterium; assembly: GCA_031177985.1. GTDB lineage: Bacteria > Actinomycetota > Actinomycetes > Actinomycetales > Microbacteriaceae > JAPSJW01. The sequence continues at coordinate 926,570 of JAPSJW010000001.1, forward strand.
GACGCCTGGGCGCAGCTGCTGGTCTACCGCACCGACCTCTTCGAGGCTGCTGGCCTCAACCCGCCCGAGACCTACGACGACATCCTCGCCGCAGCGGAGGCGCTCGACAGCGACGACGTCGCCGGGTTCACCGGCGCCACCGTTCCGAACGACCCGTTCACCCAGCAGACATTCGAGCACCTGGCGCTCGGCAACGGCTGCGAGATGGTGGATGACGCGGGCGAGATCACGATCGACTCGCCGGAGTGCGTCACGGCCTTCGAGCTGTACAACGACCTCATCACCCAGTACTCCGTGCAGGGTGCCCAGGACGTCGACACAACGCGCGCGACCTACTTCGCCGGCGAGGCGGCGATGATCATTTGGTCGTCGTTCCTGCTCGACGAGCTCGCGGGTCTGCGCGACGACGCCCTGCCGACCTGCCCCGAGTGCACGGACGACCCCGGCTTCCTCGCGGCGAACAGCGGCGTCGTCACCTCGATTCAGGGGCCCGACGGCGAGCCCGCGCAGTTCGGCGAGGTCGTGTCGTGGGTCGTCACGCAGGGCGCGGCAGGCCCGGCCACGGACTTCGTCGAGTTCATGATGAGCGACGGCTACGAGCAGTGGATCGGCTTCGCTCCCGAGGGCAAGGTGCCCACCCGCCAGGGAACCGACGAGAACCCGACCGAGTACATCGACGCCTGGGAGACCCTTCCGGCCGGCGTCGACACGAAGGCTCCGCTCGCGGACTACTTCAGCCCCGAGGCGCTCGAGGCGGTGCGCACCAGCCCCGACACCTTCAGTCGCTGGGCGATCACCCAGGGCCAGGGCGAGCTGCTCGGCGCGGCGCTCGGCGAGCTGCCGGTCCCACAGGCGATCAGTGCGATGACCGGCGGGGAACTCGACCCCGAGGGCGCGGCGCAGCGGGCCGCTGAGGACCTGCAGGCCATCCAGGACTCGTTCGAATGACCCAACTGGTCAAGAACCTCCCCACCGGACCGGGCTCCGACCCGGTCCGGCGGGGAGGCCGCCGCCCGAAGTATCGCAGGGGAGGGCTCGCGGCAGCGGAGGCACGGGCGGGTCTCGGGCTCATCGCCCCGACGCTCGTCATCGTGCTCGTCGTCATCGTGGTGCCGATCCTCTGGACCGTGCTGCTCAGCTTCAAGGAGCTCCGCCTCATCGGCCTCGGCACGGTCAACTTCTTCACCGACTACTCGCTCGACAACTTCGTCGAGGTGTTCACCGCCCGCGGCTTCTGGGAGTCGCTCGGCACGACCCTCGTCTACTCGATCGGCGGCACCGTGCTCGCCGTCGGACTCGGACTCGCCGCAGCGCTCGCGCTGCGCAAGGCGTTCCGCGGGCGCGGCCTCATCCGCTCGCTCATGCTGCTCCCGTACATCGCGCCGGTCGTCGCCGCGACCTTCGTGTGGGAGACGATGCTCAACCCGCAGTTCGGCATCATCAACGTCTGGGGTCAGGACCTGCTCGGCTGGGCGGATCCGGTCGCGCTCCTCTCCCAGCGCAGCGCGCCCGTCAACATCCTCGGGCTCACCTTCGAGATACCCGTGGCACTGTTCACCGTGATCGTCTTCGAGATGTGGCGTTCGTTCCCGTTCGCGTTCCTCTTCATCACCGCGCGCCTGCAGGCCATCCCCGGTTCCCTCGAGGAGGCGGCGCGCGTCGACGGCGCGACCCTGACCCAGCGCTTCCGCCACATCATCTGGCCGCAGCTGCTGCCGACGATCATGGTGCTCGCGATCCTGCGTCTCATCTGGACCTTCAACAACTTCGACGACATCTACCTGCTCACCGGTGGCGGCGCGGGCACCGAGGTCGTCAGCATCCGTGTCTTCGAGTACCTCACCGCCCGAGGCGACGTCGGCGCTGCCGCCGCGCAGGCCCTCGTGCTGGCGGTCGTGCTCGGCGTCTTCGTCGCCGTGTACCTGCGGTTCGCCAAGAAGGAGGAGAGCGCATGACGACGACGGATGCCGCAGCGCGCACGCGCGTGAACGGCGGAATCCGCCGCGATGTCGTCGAGGCCCGCATCTTCGGTGTGCTGCGGGTCATCACGATCGTGCTGCTCGTGATCTTCACGGTCTTCCCGTTCCTGTACATGATCGTGCTCTCGATGAAGGACCTGAGCGCTCTGCTTCAGGCGCCGGGGGACCTGTTCGCCGGCCTCGGTGAGATCGGGCTGCAGGCCTACGTCGAGGTGCTGACTCCTGTCTCGGGCGGCGGTCAGGGCTTCGGCGACTTCATCCGCAACAGCGCGATCATCGCGATCGGCACCGTCGTGCTGACCCTGCTGATCGCGATCCCCGGGTCGTATGCGGTGAGTCGGCTGAACTTCCCGGGCGTGCGCTCGGTGAGCGCGCTGTTCCTCGCGGTCTACCTGTTCCCGGCGACGCTGCTCGCCATCCCGCTGTTCATCTTCTTCTCGCGGGTCGGGCTGCGCGGTGAGTTCATCGGGCTGATCATCGTCTACGTCTCGCAGACGGTCGCCGTGTCGATCTACATGCTGCGCAACTACTTCGAGACGGTGCCACGCAGCCTCGAGGAGGCCGCGGCGCTCGACGGCGCGGGCAGGCTCCGCACGCTGTGGAGCGTCAACCTTCCGCTGGCCATGCCGGCGATCGTCGCGAACGGCCTCTTCGTGTTCATGATCGCGTGGAACGAGTTCCTGTTCGCGCTGCTGTTCCTCGTCGACGATCGATCACGGTGGACCGTCTCGCTCGGTCTGTCGCAGCTCGCGGGCTCGATCGAGATCCCCACGACGGTTCTGATGGCGGGCTCGGTGATCCTCACCGTGCCCATCGTCGTCCTCTTCTTCGCCTGTGAGAGGCTTCTGACCGAGGGCCTCACGAGCGGTGCCGAGAAGGGGTAGCGGATGACGACCCCCGAGCCGAATGCCCGACCGGGCAGCGCGGCGGGGCCCGGTCAGCTGCTGCACCTCATCCGTTCGGGAGAGGTGCGCACACGGCGAGAGCTGCAGGCCCGCACGGGCCTCTCCCGGTCGACCGTCGCCGCCCGCGTCGACCAGCTGCTGCGCGAGGGGCTCATCCGAGAGGGCGGCGTCGACGCCAACCTGCGTGGACGCCCGTCGACGGCGCTCGTCTTCGACGAGACCCGCGGAGCCGTGCTCGCGGCCGATCTCGGCGCCACCCACGCACGCGCGGCGGTGTGCGACCTCGGCGGACGCATCCTCGCCGAGCACGCGCAGGGCTTCGACATCCGTCAGGGGCCGGAGGCGTCGCTCGCCTGGCTCGAGGCCACCTGGCGGCAGCTGGCGTCCTCGGCGGGCGAGCCGCGGATCCTCGGTGTCGGCCTCGGGGTCCCCGGTCCGGTGGACTTCACGAGCGGCCGACCCGAGAACCCGCCGATCATGCCCGGCTGGCACGGCTATCCGGTGCGCGACGAGCTCGTGCGGCGCTTCGGCGTGCCCGCGTTCGTCGAGAACGACGCGAACGTCATGGCGCTCGGCGAGTTCCATGCCGGCTTCAGCGGTGTGCCGTCGTTCCTGTTCGTCAAGGTGTCGACGGGCATCGGGGCGGGGATGGTCGTAGGCGGCGAGCTGCTGCGCGGCGCCGACGGAGGCTCGGGCGACATCGGTCACATCCGGCTCGGGCATCCGGAGACCGGGCCGGTGTGCGCCTGCGGCGCTCGCGGATGCCTCGCGGCGTCGGCGAGCGGAGGCGCGCTGGTGCGCAGGCTGTGCGAGGCCGGGCTCGACGCGACGACGACGCGGGATGCGGTGGAGCTCGCGCGCGGCGGCGAACCGCAGGCCGTCGCGCTCGTCCGCGAGGCGGGGCTGCTGATCGGCGACGTGCTCGCAACGGCGGTGAGCCTGCTCAACCCGCGGGTGCTGGTTGTGGGGGGAGAGCTCGTGCGCGCTCAGGACCACTTCATGTCGAGCCTGCGGGAGCGTCTGTACCAGCGCACTCAGCCGCTCGCGACGCGAAACCTGCGCATCCTGCCGAGCGCCCTCGGCACCAGGGCGGGAGTGATCGGCGCTGCGCGGCTGGGCATCGAGGAGCTCTTCTCACCCGAGGCCGTCGACCGCGCCCTCGCGGGCTGACGCCCGCACACGCTGCGCCCTGTCAAGTGCGCGACGCGGCACCCGCCCGCAGGGCAGGCTCGTGCTGTGAGTCAGACAGCCAGAGATACCGCTTCGCGTGCCCAGGACTCGACCGCATTCCGGGTCGCCGCGCGACTCGGCTACGCCGTCAACGGGCTGCTCAACATCGTGATCGGCGGAATCGCACTCTCCGTCGCCGGCACCGGCGCCACCGGTTCGGCGAATCCGGACGGCGCCCTAACCGGGCTCGCCGAGGCTCCAGGCGGGCAGGTGCTCATCTGGGTCATCGCCGTGGGAACGGCTGCGCTCGGTCTGTGGGAGCTGGCTTCGGCCATCCTCAGGCGCTCCTCGGGGGGCAAGCGCGCGTGGGCCGATCGTGCCAAGCACATCGGCAAGGCGATCACCTACTTGGCGATCTCCTCGATCGCGGTGCGGGTCGCCCTCAGCGGGTCCGGTGGCGGCGGCTCCCAGGAGGAGGACCTCACGTCGACGATCCTCGCGAACCCCGGCGGCGTCGTGCTCGTCGTCCTGATAGGCCTGCTCGCCCTCGGCGTCGGGGGCTACATGGTGGCCAAGGGTGCTCGCCGTAAGTTCCTCCAGGACGTCGCCCCGCCGGCCGGGGCGGCGCGGAAGGCGACGACCGCGCTCGGAATCGTCGGCTACATCGCACGCGGGATCGCGATCGCCGTCATCGGCATCCTCTTCATCACCGCCGGCTTCACCGCGAATGCATCCGAAGCGGGCGGACTGGACGACGCACTCGCCGCGCTCGCGGCGCTCCCCTTCGGCCAGATCATCCTCGTCTGCATTGGAATCGGCTTCATCGCCTACGGCATCTACAGCGTCGTGCGCGCCCGGTACGCGAGGCTCTGAACATGCTCGTCCTCTGCTTCAGCGAGCGGAGGGCTTGCGAAGCCCCAACGCGGGGACGTCGCGCATAGGAAGCCCGCAGGTGAGGCATAGGAGACGCATCGCGCGCTCGCAGAGCATCGTCGTCATGAACCCACGACACCCCTTCCTCGGCCTCGGCATACCAGCGTCCGATGTCCCTTCGAGCCGCAGCAGCCGCGCCGGCCTCGCCATCGCCGCGGGGGCGACCACGCTCGCTCTCATGCTCACCAGCTGCGCGGGCGGAGCGTCCGTCGACGGCGGGAGCGCGACAACGACCTCCGCCGCGGCGACGCCCACCATCGCCAGCAGCGACGAGAACACCTCGACGACGACCGCCGAGACTCTCGCGGAGACGGCAGCAGCCGCACAACGCCTGCTGGAGACGTTGAGCGAGGAACAGCGCGAGCAGCTGCTTCATGACTACGACGACGCCACCAGAACCACATCGTGGTCGAACTTCCCCGTCACGTTCGTGGAGCGCGCCGGACTCAACCTCTCGGAGCTGACGGGGGAGCAGCGCTCGGCCGCCATGGGGGTGCTCGCGGCGCTGCTGAGCCAGGACGCCTACGAGACCGTAGTCGGCATCATGGAGGGCGACGCCTACCTCCTCGAGAACAGCTCGAGCGGCGAGACGTCGCTCGGGCAGTACTACATCGCCTTCTTCGGCGACCCGACGGATGCCGATGCCTGGGAACTGCAGTTCGGCGGACACCACCTCGGCATCAACGCCACCCTCGACGGCGACGAGGAGGCGATCACGTTCGCCCCGACGCATCTCGGTGTGCAGCCCGCGGTCTATGCGAGCGCCGAGGGGGCGGAGGTGCAGCCGTTCTCGGGCATCTACGAGACGGCGTTCGCGTTCTACGACAGCCTCACCGACGAGCAGAAGGCCGACCTCTACCAGGGGTCGGAGATCGCGAGCATGGTGTGCGCCCCGGGTGACACGTGCTCCTACCCGACTGGCACCGGCCTCGCGGGTTCCGAGCTGACCGACGAGCAGAAGCAGCTGCTGCTCGACGTCATCGCGAACTGGGCAGGTCTCGCAGACGAGCAGACGACGGCCGACGCGCTCGCGGCGATCGCCGAAACACTCGACGAGACCTACATCGACTGGTCCGGCGCGACGGTCTACGACATGACGCAGGGGAACGGCATCTACTTCCAGATCTCGGGTCCTGACGTCTACATCGAGTTCGCCTCGCAGAAGGGATCAGCGGGCGCAGACGTCGACGGCGTCATCACGGCGGGGTGGGGCCACGTGCACACCATCTACCGCGACCCCTCGAACGACTACGCCGACAGTGTCGAGCAGCAGGAGGCCAGTGGGCTGGGCGGCCCCGGTGGCGGCCCCGCGGGCGGGTGAATCCACGGTCGGATCGATTCTCGCGAGTCGCTGTCAGACGCTTCCTACGGCTGCGCGCCGGCACGGATGTCAGTGGTCGCGTCTACGTTGGAAGAAAACGTGCGACACGCCGAAACACTAGATGTAGGGGAATGACACGACTGTCATTCCGGTTATATAGTGGGACGCACCGCAGAAGCGGTACTCGACAGACTTAGAGGAGGATCAGGTGGACAACGAGAACGACACCGTCGGCGGCTACGCAGTTCCGGTCGACCCGATGGATCTCCTGCAGTGCGACAGCTGCCAGTAGGCACCTCCCGCACTCGCGAGATTTAGCGCAGGAGCCCCCGACACCGAGAAGGTGCCGGGGGCTTCTTCATGTCCCGCAACCCCTCGCGCGGTTCACGAGCTGCTGCCTACCGTGGATCAGGAAACGAGGGAGGAACCGTGCGCGGGAAGACGGTCATCATCGTCGGGGCGATTCTGTTCGTGCTGGGCGTCACGGCGCCGATCTGGCTGCCTTTCGTGGTCCCGGCGGCGAGCGACGACATCGAGGGGGCGGTGCGCGGCGCGTCGCTCTGGATCGCCGCGATCCTGGGGGCAGGTGGCGCGTCCCTCGCCGTCTGGGGTGTCGTCGGGATGAGGCGCAGCCGCGCGGAGCGCGACGGGCGCTGAGCTGCGACAGCAAGAGGCCCGGTCGCGCTGAGGACGACAGGCCCCATCACCGGGAGAGGTTCCGGTAGGCGTGCGCCGACAGGGGCAGCAGCACTGCCGTGAGCGCGAGCGGCCAGAGCAGGGCGAGGGGAAGCGCCCACTCCGCGAGGATGCCGCCCGAGACGCCGGTCGGGTTGCCGAACAGCTGGCGCACCGCCGTGGCGGTGGCCGACAGCGGGTTCCACTCCGCCACCGCCGCGAGCCCGGCAGGCAGCCGCTCCGGTGAGACGAAGACGGTCGACACGAAGCCGACCGGCCACATCACCATCCCGATGGCGACCTGCGCGGGCCCCTTGAGCGTCAGCGCGAAGAACACGCCGACCCACAGCAGGGCGAAGCGGAGCCAGAGGAGCAGCAGCAGCCCCAGGAGGATCGCCGCGGGTGAGGCGGATGCCCGCCAGCCGAGCAGGAGACCCACGGCCAGCAGCAGTGCGAACTCGATCGCCGACATCAGCAGATCGGCGCCCCCTCGCCCGAGCACGATGCCCGAACTGTTCATCGGCATGGCGCGGAGGCGGTCGGTGATGCCGCGCGTCGCATCCGCCGTCATCGCCGTCTGCGTGGAGCTCAAGCCGAACAGCACAGTGAGGGTGAGCAGGCCAGGCACCAGGTAGCCGATGTAGTCGTCGCCCCCGGGCACGACGATCGAGCCGCCGAACAGCACACCGAAGATCAGCAGCTGCATGACGGAGAAGACCAGGTTCAGCAGGGGTGTCGCGGGCTGGCGGATCCAGCGGAGCAGCTCCCGCTGGGTGAGCAGGCCGCCTGAGCGGAGGGCGTTCATCGGAGTTCCTTGTCTGTCAGGGCGAGGAAGACCTCGTCGAGAGTGGGGCGACGCAGCAGCACGTCCTCCGGCGTCACGCCGCTGCGTTCGAGTGCCGCGAGCACTGCGAGGAGAGTGCGCGGACCGCCGGAGGCGTCCACCGTCGCCGTCGAGCGCTCCGCGTCGACGGACGTGCCGTCGAAACCCTCGAGCGCTGCCTCCGCGGTGTCGAGGGATCCGGCGGGCAGAGTGACGACGATCCGGTCGGGCCCGAGCCTGCGCTTGAGGGTGTCCGGCGCATCCGAGGCGAGCACCCGGCCGGCGCCGAGCACCGTGATGCGATCGGCGAGGTGGTCCGCCTCATCGAGGTACTGGGTGGTGAGCAGCACCGCGGTGCCGTCGTGGGCGATCCTGCGTACCGCCGACCACACCTCGGCTCTCGCCCGCGGGTCGAGCCCCGTGGTCGGCTCGTCGAGGAACAGCAGCGCCGGACGCCGCAGCAGCGTCACGGCGATGTCGAGCTTGCGCCTCATGCCGCCCGAGTAGGTCGACACGGAGCGGTCCGCGGCGTCCTCCAGGTCGAATCGGCCGAGCAGCTCAGTCGCTCGGCGAGTCGCGTCCCCGCGAGAGACTCCGCCGAGCCGGGCGAACAGCACGAGGTTCTGGCGGCCGCTCAGCACCTCGTCGACGGCCGCGGTCTGCCCGACCAGCCCGATCGCCGAGCGGACGCCGCGCGCATCGGTGAGCAGGTCGTGCCCGGCGATCGTCGCGCGCCCTGCGTCCGGTCGCAGCAGGGTCGCGAGCACCCGTACCGCCGTGCTCTTGCCTGCCCCGTTCGGCCCGAGCAGTCCGTGGATGCTTCCGGCTGGAAGGGTGAGATCGAGGCCATCGAGGGCCGGCACGCCTCGATACCTCTTCGTGAGTCCTACTGCGTCGAGTACATCGGTCATGCCTTCAACCATTCCATTGAACCTCCTTGTGGAGAGTTGGCCGGCGCAAGTGCTGAAGCGCGACGCCGCAACCCTCCAATCGGGGTGCAGACTGTCGGCATGAAGACCACCGAGGTCGCCGCTGCCGTGGGCGTCTCGCCCCAGCAGATCCGCAACTACCTCGATGAGCGCGTGCTGCCGCCCGCACCCCGCACCGCATCCGGCTATCGAGTGCTCGATGACCGGCATGTCGCCGCGGGGCTCGCCCTCCGCGCGCTCGGCGCCGCCTACGGCTGGCGTCTCGCGAAGCTGCTGATGGTCGCGATTCACGACGGGCGCCTCGCCGAGGGTCTCGTCGCGCTCGATGAGAGCGTCGCCGCCCTGCATTCCGAGCGGATGCGCATCGCCGAGACGATGGACGCCTTCGAACGACTCCGTGACCAGCCCCGCGAGCCGGTGCGCGGCGGACCCCTCTCGATCGGCGAGCTGGCCGGGCGGCTGCGGCTGCGTCGCTCCGCACTGCGGGTCTGGGAGAGGGAGGGGCTGCTGCGCCCGCAGAAGGACCCGCGGACCGGGTACCGCTTCTACACCGCGGATGACGTGCGTGACGCGCAGACGGTGCTGCTGCTGCGAGGCGGCGGCTACCGGCTCGCCGCCATCGCCGCGGTGCTCGAGGGGCTGCGTCGCGGGGGCGGTCAACAGAGGGTCCGCGAGGCGCTCGAGCGCCGACGGGAGGCGCTGCTCGCAGTGAGCGCCGCCCGGCTTCGGGCATCCGCCCTGCTGGCGCGCTACCTGGAACTAGCTGATATTGAACTATGAGGTTCACTATGCAATAGTGAACCTTATGGTTCAACAAGTCGAACTCGACCGCACCTTCGCGGCTCTCGCCGACTCGACGCGGCGCGACATCCTGATGCGCCTCGGTGAGGGGCCGGCGACCGTCGGCGAGCTCGCCGAGCCCACCGGGATGACGATCACCGGACTCGCCAAGCACGTGCGCGTGCTCGAAGAGGCAGGGCTCGTCGAGACCGAGAAGGTCGGACGCACACGGCAGTGCCGCCTCGGCGCCGCGCGATTGGAGGACGCCATGACCTGGATCGCGTACTACCAGCGTCTCTGGGAGCGCCGGCTCGACGGGCTCGACGCCTACTTCACCCTCAAGAAAGGAACCGAACAATGACGACCGAGACCACCCACAGCCTGCGCCTCGAGCGCTTCCTGCCCGCGACGCCCGAGGAGGTGTTCGACGCCTACACCGACCCCGAGCAGCAGAAGATCTGGTTCAGCATCCTCGACGAGGAGCCGGGCGTCGTGGAGATCGACGTCGACCTCCGGGTCGGCGGCAAGCAGCACTCCGTCTGGGGGCCGAGCCGCGATCACCTGTACACCGAGACGAACGTCTTCGAGCTCATCGAGCGGCCGCATCGGATCGTCGCCACCTCCACGGGCACGGCCCCCGAGATGCCCGGCGTGGAGATGGAGACCCACATCGACGTGACGTTCGAGGAGAAGGACGGCGGCACCCTCATGACCGTCGTGCAGACCGGCTTCCCGACCGAGGAACTGCGCGACTTCTTCTCGGGCATGGTCTGGATCGGCGCCTTCGACCGCATCGAGGCATACCTGGTGCGACGCAGAGCGGAGGCATGACGACCGTGACGGCGGCGCGCACCGACGCGCGCCGCCTCCCTCTCCTGATGGCTCAGACCGTTGCGGTGGCTGCGGCCGCACTGCTCGCCGTGCTGCATGCGGTCCAGCCCGGGCTCGATCCCGGCTGGAGCGTCGTGAGCCAGTACGCCCTCGGCGAGCACGGCTGGCTCATGGCGGCCGTCTTCGTGCTGCTCGCAGTCGCCTGCGCCGGCCTACTGCTCGGCCTGCCGGCGGAGCGGCTGCGCCGCGCGGGGCGGTTCGGACGAGTGCTCCTCGGCGTGGCCGCGGCGGGACTTCTTCTCGCGGCGGTCTTCGTCGTCGGTGACCCGCTGCACGAGGTGGGCTCCCTGCTCGGCAACCTCGGACTCGCCGTCGGCGCCGTGCTCGTCGGGCGGGATCTGCGGAGAGACGCCGGCACCCGCATCCGCCGGTGGTCGGCCGTCGCCGCGCACGCGCCCTGGTTGCTCGCCGTCGTCATGGCCGCCCTGATCGTCACCGCCACCTGGGGCGTCGGCCTCGCCAATCGGCTGGTCGTGCTCGCGTACTGCGTGTGGCTCGTGGTGGCCGCGCGCCAGGCCGCCCGCAGCTAGACCCGGGAAACGTACTCCGGTGGGAGTAGTGCGCACTACTCCCGCCGCCGGACGTGCTCGTCTCCGTTCCGGCCATACCGTCGGCCCATGACCGACACCGCCGCCTCGCCCGCCGCCGTTTCACGGCCCCGCACCCTTCGTGCGCTCCTCCTCGTCCTCACGGGTGTCGCGGCGTCCGCCGCCGCGACGACGCACCTCGCGGTCCTGGCGACGCTGATGGGCGCGGGGTTCGCTCCCCTCGAGCCGCTGCCCATCCTCACCTTCGCGATCGTGGGCACTCTGCTGGCGATCGCGGGATGGGTGCTCGTCGTCCGCTTCGTGAAGCGCTCGGCGCCCGTGCTTCGGGTGCTGGTGCCCGCGCTGGTCGCCGCGTCGCTCATCCCCGACGTCATCCTTCTCGCGACCGGCTTCATCCCCGGCACGACGCCGCTCGGCGTCGTCGCCCTCATGCTGATGCACGTCGTCGTCGCCGCGTCCGCGGTCGCCGTCGGGCGCCGGATAGCCCCTCCCCGAGGGTGAGTGCGAGGCGGCGCTCGCGCGAGGGCGCCGCCTAGACTCGTGTCCCGTGCCAGTCAATCCCGAGCTCGTGGGCCGCACGTATCCGCCCACCGCCCCCTACCTCGTCGGCCGCGAGAAGGTGCGCGAGTTCTCCCGTGCCGTGTTCGCCACCGACCCGAAGAGCCTCGACGTCGAGGCGGCCCGCGCCGCGGGTCATGCAGACCTCGTCGCGCCGCCGACCTTCGCCGTCGTCGTGCAGGAGCACACCCTCGCGCAGCTGCTCGCCGACCCCGAGGCGGGCATCGACTTCTCCCGCGTCGTGCACGGTGACCAGCGCTTCACGTTCTCCCGTCCGATCGTCGCAGGCGACGAGCTGACGGCGACGCTGACCATCACGAGCGTCAAGAGCCTCGGCGGCAACTCGATGGTCACCGCCGAGTCGTCGATCACGGGCGCCGACGGCGAGCACGTGGTGACCGCCACCTCGACCCTCGTCGTCAGAGGAGAGGACGCATGACCCAGCTCACCGTCGGAGAGACCGTCGCCGAGCGCACCGTCGAGCTCAGCCGCGACTCGCTCGTGCGCTACGCCGGCGCCTCGGGCGACTTCAACCCGATCCACTACCGGGACGACGTCGCCGCCTCGGTCGGCCTACCCGGAGTGCTCGCGCACGGGATGCTGACGATGGGTCTCGCCGTGCAGCCGGTCGTCGAGTGGGCGGGCGGCGCCGACCGCATCCTCGACTACCAGGTGCGGTTCACCCGGCCGGTCGTCGTCGATGCGGCGAGCGGAACATCCGTCGGCGTCTCGGCTAAGGTCGGAGCGCTCGAGGAGGGCGTCGCCCGCATCGACCTCACCGTGACCGTCGACGGCCAGACGGTGCTCGGCAAGGCGCAGGTGCGCGTGCGCCTGGATGCGTGAAGCGGGCCGGATGACGACCGCCGCCTTCGCCGACTTCACGACCCTGCGCGTCGGAGGTCCCATCGCGAAACTCGAGCGCGCCCGGCACTCGCGCGAGCTCGTCGGGCTCCTCCGCCGGGCCTGGGAGCAGGACGAGCCGTGGATGGCGCTCGGCGGCGGCTCCAACCTGCTGGCATCTGACGACGGCTACGACGGCACGGTCGTCCTCGTCGAGACCAAGGGCATCGAGACGCGGCGGGACGGCGACGGCGTCGTGCTCCGAGTTCAGGCGGGGGAGTCGTGGGATGCCGTGGTCGCCTACTCGGTGCAGCGCGGGCTCGCGGGCATGGAGGCGCTGAGCGGCATCCCGGGCACCATGGGAGCCGCTCCCGTGCAGAACATCGGCGCCTACGGCCAGGAGCTCTCGGACACCCTCGTCGCGGTCGAGCTCTTCGACGCGACGACCGGTGAGGTCGAGCAGGTGCCGGCGGCCGAGCTCGAGCTGGGGTACCGCAGCTCCGCCCTGAAGCACGGCCGGGATGCGGTGGTCACAGCGGTCGAGGTGCGCCTGCGCGACGACGGCGGACGTGCGGGACCGCTGCGCTACGCGCAGCTCGCCTCGGCGCTCGGCCGCGGTCAGGACGACGCGGCAACCGTCCGCGAGGTGCGGGACGCGGTGCTGCGCCTGCGCGGCAGCAAGGGGATGGTGCTCGACCCCGACGACCCCGACACCCGCAGTGCCGGCTCGTTCTTCACGAATCCGATCGTCGACGAGCACGTCGCGCGCACACTTCCCGCCGACGCCCCGCGCTTCCCGGTGGCGCCCGAGCCCGAGCCGCTCGTGCTCCCGCTGGGCTCGGAGCCGGTCGCGCCGCCCGCCGCGCCGACCGAGGTGAAGTTGAGCGCTGCCTGGCTCATCGAGCGCTCCGGCGTCTCGCGCGGCTTCCGGCTTCCCGGGTCCCGCGCGGCCGTGTCGTCGAAGCACACGCTCGCCCTCACCAACACCGGGGGCGCGACCGCCGAGGAGGTGGTCGAGCTCGCACGCTTCGTGCAGACGAGGGTGTTCGCCGAGTTCGGCGTGCGCCTCCAGCCCGAGCCGACCCTGCTCGGCATCCAGCTCTGACGACTGGAGCAGCCCGCATCGCCCGGGTGACCGCGGGTGCGGTCCGGCACCTCGAGCTTCTCGAAGACGTGCAGCGGCCGAGCAGTCAGTCCCGGACCGCCCGGAGGTAGGCGACGACGGCCGCGACCCGGCGGTGCCGCTCCGGCTCCGGACGAAGGTCGAGCTTGCCGAAGATCGCCGTGACGTGCTTCTCCACGGCGGACACCGAGATGTGCAACTGCCGCCCGATCGCCGGGTTGCTGTGCCCCTGTGCCATGAGGTCGAGCACCTCGCGCTCCCGCGGCGTGAGCGTCGAGAGCTGCAGGTCGGATGCGTGCACGAGACCGCCGATCTGCAGTGCCGACGGCCCGGCGACGGGTCGGCTGCCGGCGACGAGGGCCACCGGCAGCAGCGGCGCCGCGACGAGGAAGAGCGCGGTGGCGAGCCCGGACCCATCGGGCGGGATGAGCGAGCCGGCGAGCACGAGGACAGCGAACGCGGCGAGCGCGGCGAGTGGAAGGGTCAGGCGGCCACGGAGCTCCCGCCCACCTCGCACCATGCGCGTCACGGCGACCGCCACGGCGACCGCGGGAAGCGCGAACACGATGACTGCGGCATCCGCGACCCACATCGGCAGCACGGCCGCTATCGGTCCGAATCCGGCTGTCGCCTCGCCCGCGGCCGACCCGCTCGCGAGCACGGCAGGGGTCCGATCGGACAACGCGGCGAGCACCGGGACGAGACAGAAGGCGCCCGGGACGATCCACCACCTGCTGGCGGCGGGGCCGTCCGGATAACCGGCGGCTAGAGGCACGAGGCATCCGAACCCTGCGACGAACAGCAGCTGCGACGCAGTGTGCCACCACGCCGTGCCGGGCAGCGTCGGCGCGAGCGCCGAGAGCGCCAAGGCGAGCGAATGCAAGGCGCCCACGGCGACGGTCAGTCGGCACGTGAAGCGGGCGGCCGACCACACCGGACCCAGCAGCCCGACGACCACGAACAGCGCAGGCACGGTGAGCGCCTGCTCGGCGCCCGGCGCGCTGAACGCCGTCCACACCGCGGCAGTCAACCCGGCGACACCCAGGGCGGTCGCGCCGAGATCGAGGCGGGGGAGCATGCGCTCAGTATCGCGCCGCCGACGCCCGGCGGCGCGGCTTCCATCGACGCCGGACGAGAAATGCGGTCGACCACACCCCACTGTGCGGGCGACCGCATCCCGTCGCCGACCCCCTCCGCCGTAGCGTCGGCCCGCCGGCGACGAGCGCCGAACCGAAGGGATCCGACATGACGACCACGACCACCACAGCCTCCGCCGCGCCGACGTCGGCCCCCATCCGCCTGGGAGCCCGCGCCCGAACCGGGCAGATCGTTCTCACCGTGCTGTTCGTGCTCTGCGGGATGATCGCGCTGAGCACCGCCTTCGCCCCCGACCCGTTCGAGCGCGAGGCGGTCGTGCTCATCGCCTCGTTTGGCGTGCTCGCCGCTGCACTGGGCGTCGCCGCGGTGTGGGGCGCCATCCGCTCCCGCACCATCCAGGTCGCCGTCTGGGCGCTGCCTCTCTTCCTCATCTCCCACGTCGCCGCGCTCGGCACGTGGGTGCCGGACGCGGTGCTCGCCCTCGTCGCCGGGATCGGCTGCGCGCTCGTGGTCGGCGCTGGGCGACGGGGTGCGTGAGCTCTGACGACTAGAGCAGCCCGAGCTCCATCGCCCGGGTGACGGCACGGGTGCGGTCCGACACCTCGAGCTTCTCGAAGACGTGCAGCAGGTGCGTCTTGACCGTCGCCTCGCCGAGGTACAGCGCCTTGGCGATCTCGGGATTCGAGAGCCCGCGCGCGACGAGGGCGAGCACCTCCCGCTCGCGCGGGCTGAGGCTGGGGCGCGCGGGTGCGCGCATTCGGCTGACGAGCTTCGCGGCGATCGAGGGTGCGAGGGCGACCTCGCCCCTGGCGACCGAGCGCACCCCGGCGACGATCTCGTCCTGCGGTGCGGCCTTCAGCAGGTAGCCGCTGGCCCCCGCCTCGATCGCGGTCAGGATGCTGTCGTCGGTCTCGTAGGTCGTGAGCACGACGATGCGGATGCCGGGGCGCTCGGCGAGGATGCGCGCCGTGGCCTCGTCGCCTTCGATCCCGGGCATCCTCAGGTCCATGAGCACCACGTCCGGTTCGAGCTCGAGGGCGAGGGCGACCGCCTCGGTGCCGTCCGACGCCTCGGCGACGACCTCGAGGTCGGGCTCGGCGGACAGCAGGCCGACGATGCCGCTGCGCACGATCGGGTGGTCGTCGGCCACGAGCACCCGGATCACGATGCGTCTCCCTGCGGCAGCTCGACCCGGAGCACGGTGCCCGACGCGCCGCTCTCGACCGAGAGCGTGCCGCCCGCCAGGGTCACCCGGTCGCGCATGCCGGCGATGCCGAACCCGGTGGACGGCGCCGCGGGGTCGAAGCCACGGCCGTCGTCGCTGACCGTCAGAACCGTTCCCGCGAGCACGAGTCGAGCCGAGCGTGCCGCGGCGTGCTTGCGGATGTTCGCGAGCGCCTCCTGAGCGCACCGCAGCATCACGACCTCCGCCTCCCGGTCGAGCCCGGGTGTCCCTTCGACCTCGACCCGCACGTCGAGCCCCGACTCCCTCGAGAAGCGCTCCCCGAGCCGGCGGAGCGCCTGCTCGATGCCGCCGCCCTCGACGGGGGCGCTCGCCGCGACGAGCGTGCGAGTCTCGACCAGCGCATCCCGGGCGTTCTCCTCGAGCACCGCGAGGCGCTCGGCCGCGGCCTGCGCATCGCCGCGATCGAGATCCCGGCGCACCGTCTGCACGAGCATCACGAGCCCGGTGAGCCCCTGCGCGATCCCGTCGTGCAGCTCGCGCGACATCCGCTCCCGCTCAGCGGCCTGACCGGCCTCGCGGTTGGCGACGGCAAGCTGCTCCTGCGCGGCCTGCAGTTCGTCGAGCAGCTGCTTCGACCGCTCGCCCTCGAGGGCGATGCCCGAGATCCAGAGGCCGAGCGCCAGGCTGAAGCCGAGCGAGACCCCCTGGACCGCGGTCGCCTGGGCGACCGCCCCTTGCGACGTGCCCGTGCTGAGAAGGAACCCGACGAACACGGCGACCGCGAGCACGACGTTGGCGATCACGGCGCCGCGGATCGTGCGGGCGAGGGCCCAGATCAGTGGGAAGGCGACGCTCTGGAAGGTCGCCATAGACGGATTCAGGGCCGTGCCGATCCCGGTGGCCGCGATCACCGAGCCGGAGACGACGAAGCCGACGGCGTCGCTGCGCCACGCCGCCCAGCCCAGCGAATACCAGACCACGGCGAAGGCGGCGAGCACGCCGAGCGGACCCCAGAGCTCGAGGCCCTCCGCGCCGGTGGTCGCGAGGATCGCGACGAGGAAGACGGTCCCCGCCGCGACCGCGACATGCCACCAGCGCGGAGTCTCCATTCAGCTATCCTTCCGGATCCAGCGGAAGGTGAGGCGGCAGAAGATCAGGCCGATCACGAGCCAGAGCAGCGTCACGAGGGCGACGCCGGGCAGGTCCCAGGTCTCGCCCCGCTCGAGCACCTCGAAGCCTTCGGGCAGGAAGACGCTGCGCATGCCCTGCGCCAGCCACTTGAGCGGGAACACCGAGGCGACGTTCTGCAGCCACTCGGGCAGGTCGCTGAACGCGAGGTAGACGCCCGAGATGAACTGCAGCACGAGCACGATCGGGATGATGACGGCCGTCGCGCTCTTGCCCGTGCGAGGCACGGCCGAGAGTGCGATGCCCAGAATGGCGCAGGTGGTGACGCCCAGCAGGAACACCCAGGCGAACACGAGCCAGCGCTCGGGCTCGGTGGGCAGCTCGACGCCGAAGGCGAAGCGCGCCACGAGCAGCAGAAGCGCCGCCTGCAGCAGCCCGGTGACGAGCACCTGCCCGATCTTGCCGATGAAGTAGCTGACGACCGGCAGCGGGGTGCCGGCGAGACGCTTGAGGGTGCCGTCGCCCTTCTCCAGGGCGATGTCGATCGACATGTTCTGCAGTCCGCTCAGCAGCACGCCGGCCGCGAGCATCCCCGGCAGGTAGAACTCGGCGGCCGTCAGTGCGGCGCCCGCCTCGTCGAAGCCGAACTCGCTCTCGCCGAACGCGACCGAGAAGATCGACAGCATCAGCAGCGGGAACAGGAACGTGAAGAACACGCTGTCGCCCTGGCGGAAGTAGCCGCGCACCTCGTAGCCGACCCGGCTCACGCCGAGCCGGAGGGTGCGGGCGAGGCCGAAGCCCGCCGTGTCGGTCGTCGTGGTGGTCATGGTGGTCATGGTGGTCATGCGGCTGCTCCTTCGTGGGCGCGCTCCGCCGAGTGCTCGGCGATGAGGGTCAGGTAGATGTCCTCGAGACTCGGACGCACGATCTCGACCGACTCGGGCTCGCCCGCTGCCGCGAGCCGCGCGACGAAGGTGCCGGGCGTGGTCGTGCGCTCCTCGCGCAGCACCCCGGCCTCCCGCCAGCGCACGATCGGCACGCGCGACTGGGCGTCGCCCAGCTCGTCGATGCGACCGAGGGCCACGAGCCGGCCGTTCGCGATCACGCCGGCGCGGTCGCCCAGTTGAGCGGCCTCGTCGAGGTAGTGCGTGGTCAGCAGGATCGTCGTGCCCTCGTCCTTCAACGACCGGATGAGCTG
This sequence comes from Microbacteriaceae bacterium, assembly GCA_031177985.1. Lineage (GTDB taxonomy): Bacteria > Actinomycetota > Actinomycetes > Actinomycetales > Microbacteriaceae > JAPSJW01. Next base: position 944,655 of record JAPSJW010000001.1, read on the forward strand.
CCAGAACTGCCGCCGCGCCTCGGGGTCGAAGCCCGTCGTCGGCTCGTCGAGGAAGAGCAGCTCGGGCCGCCCGATGATGCCGAGCGCCACGTCGACGCGTCGCCGCTGGCCCCCCGAGAGCTTGCGGATGCGGGTGCCCGCCTTCTCCTCGAGGCCGACCGCGGCGATCACCTCGTCGACGTCGCGCGGGCGCGGGTAGTAGCCGGCGAAGTGGCTCAGCTGCTCGCGCACGGTGGCGTTCGGCGACTCCCCGGTGTTCTGCAGCACGATGCCCAGCCGGGCCTTCCAGGGGATGCCGGCGCGCTGCGGGTCCTCGCCGAGCACCCGCACCTCCCCGCCGGTGCGGTCGCGGTAGCCCTCGAGGATCTCGATGGTCGTGCTCTTGCCCGCCCCGTTCGGTCCGAGCAGCGCGAAGGTCTCTCCGCGACGGATGTCGAAGGTCACCCCGTCAACGGCGGCGAAGGCGCCGTAGGTCTTGCGCAGTCCGCGCACCTCGACGGCGTTGGAGTTGTCTGTCATGGCTCCATGCTGGCCGTGAGCGCTCGCCGGCGGCAGCCGTCATCCGTTGGGAATCGGGGTCAACCGGTCGGTGGATGGCTAGGGACGTCCGGCGAGTCGGTCCGCGACGGTCTGCACCAGAGCCGCCGACCGCCGGCGGTGAGGGTCAGGTGCGCTCGGTCCCGCGACGCTGCAACCGCCTGATGACGCCGAGCAGGCCGAGCAGCAGCAGAAGTCCGCCGAGGGCGAGCACCGCGAGGATGCCGTAGTCGGGGCCGTCGAGGCTGCGCAGCCAGTAGCCAAAAGCGTCGCGGCGGCCCAGGTCGAGCACGAGGAGCAGGGTGACGAGGGCGAGCGTTGAGACGATCACTCCCCAGGCGATGGCTCCGGCGCGGATGCGAGGCGCGGGTTCGGTGGGCATGGTCTAGTCCTCCTCGGGGACGGTGGAGAAGTGGGTGATGTCGATGGGCCCGTCCTCGTGGATGACCCGCACCTCCGAGACGGGCAGGGATTCGTCGCCGAACTCCAGGTCGTAGCGACCCGTGCCCTGCGTCGGCAGCACGTCCTCGCCTTCCCCGGTGCGGCTGTCGAACACCGAGATGCTGTCCGCGTCGGTCTCGATCACCAACCGCACGTGCGCCTCCGAGACCAGGTTGATGAAGACGCCGCCCCGAGGCTGCTCGATCACGGCCCCGTCGCTGCCTTCGGTGATCACGTACATCTGGACCGACGCCAACGACATGTACTTGGTATCGCCGGCCACGAGCTGGGAACCGCCTCCGAAGAGAAGGACCGTGTCCTTCGGCACCAGCGCGGCGGCGAGCATCCCGATCACCGCGATGGCCGCCAGGAAGCCGACAAAGCCGTTGCGGCGGCGGGCGATCCCGCTCCCGATCATTCCGAGGCCGAGCACGAGCGCGGCGGCGGCGAACCCGATGGGCACTTCCCAGCCGGTGAGGGCAGCGTCCGATGCCGCGACAGCGGCCGCGATGCCGCCCGCGATGACCGCGGTCCCGATGATGATCGCGGCGATTCCGGCACCGATCGTCGGGTTCTCTGCGAGGTACCGCCGCCGGTGCTCCTCCGCGACCGCGCGCGCCGTCTCGGCGCGGGCCCTGCGCTCGGCCGCGCGCTGCTCGCGGATCTGACTGTCGGTGGCCGCCTGGGCCGCAGCGTACTCTGCCCGCTCCCGCCGCCACTCGTCGTGGCGCCGCTTCCAGGCGGCGACCTCCTCGGCGCTCGCTCCGGCGGCGGGTTCGACCGGGGGAGCTCCGGGATTTGGGGAGGCCGTGCGTGGCGCAGCCGCGGCACCCGCGGCGACGGTCGGCTGCGCGACAATCGGCACAGCGGCGGCGGCCGACGCCGCCGGACCGTCCGGCTGCTGCTCCGACCGGTTCGCCACAGCCACCACGATGACGATCGCGATCACGAGGAGAGCACCCACCCATAGCGCACGGCCGATCGACATCGACCAGTCGGGCGAGCCCCAGTACGCCGCCCCGACGAACCAGAAGCCCTGCGCGACCGGCATCAGCGAGAGCAGGAAGACGACCGCCGATCCGGCGACGCCTCGAACCACCCGTCCGGCCACGAGCTCCTCTGCTTGGATATGGTCGTCGGCATCCGGGAGCAGGAACCAGGCGAGGGCGTAGAGCAGCAGCGCGGGACCGCCGAGCACGGCCACGACGACGACGATGCCGCGGACGATCGCCACGTCGATCCCCAGCCGGTCGGCGAGCCCGGCGCAGACGCCGCCGAGCCAGCCGGGCGCTCGGCGCGCGCTGAGGGTGCGCAACCAGCCGAAGAATCGGTCGCGCGGGGGCGGTGCCGGCGGAACTGGGTCGACTGTCGGCGGTGCGGTGTCGGTCATGGTCCCGATGATGGCCTCAACTCGTTCGGGCCCGCCATGGGGCCTTCCCCTGATCCCACCCTGATCCCTTCCCGAGGGACCTCAGGGCGGCGGCCGTGCGTGCTTGGATGCAGGGGTGACGACCGCAACCGCACGACCGCCGCTCGCAAGGCCGCGTACCGTGCTCGTCGCCGGGGTGTGCGCAGCGGTCGCCCGGCATCTCGGGTTGCGGGTGCGCTCGGTGCGCCTGCTCGCCCTCGTGCTGACGCTGGCGGGTGGCTCCGGCCCGCTGCTCTACGGCTGGCTGTGGGCCTTCACCCCGCACGAGCCAGCAGCCACCCCCGCCGAGGCGGACACCGGCGCCCGGCGGGAGGTCCCCGGCGCGGCGCTGCTGTTGGTGCTCGCCGTCGCCGCCGCACTCCTCACCCTGATCGCTGCGCCCTCCGCCGGCGAGAGGCTCCCCGGCGGAGCGCTCGAGACGATCGTCGCGAGCTCGGCCGCGGTCGCCTGGAGCCTCGGGCTCGACCGCGGCGACCCCACGCGCAGCGCGCGATACGGGTTCGTCGTGCGCACCGCATCCGCTGCTCTGCTGCTGCTCGTCGGTACTGCTCTGCTGCTGCAGCAGCCGTGGGTGCTCACGACCATCGCCGCGGTGCTGATGCTGACCCTCGGGGTCGTCGTGCTGCTCATCCCTCGGGTCGTCGAACTGTGGAGCGAGGTCATCGCCGAGCGGTCGGGGCGGGTGCGCGAGGAGCAGCGGGCCGAGATCGCGGCGCACCTGCACGACTCCGTTCTGCAGACGCTCGCGCTGATCCAGAACCGCGCTGAGCCGCAGAGCGAGATCGCCCGCCTCGCGCGCGCCCAGGAGCGGGAGCTGCGCGAATGGCTCTTCGCCGAGCCGGGCGTCGACCCGGGCGACCTCGCCGTCGAGTTGCAGCGCTATGCCGCCGAGCTCGAGCTCGAGTACCCGGTGCGCTTCGAGGTGGTCACCGTCGGCGAGGCCGCCCTGAGCAGCGGGGCGCTCGCCGGGGCTGCCCGCGAGGCGATGCTGAACGCGGCGAGGCACGCCGGCGGGGAGGTGTCGGTGTACCTCGAGGCCTCGCCGGAGGAGCTCACGGTGTTCATCCGCGACCACGGCCCCGGCTTCGATCCGGCGGTGGTGGAGGAGGGGAGGCTCGGGGTGCGCGAGTCGATCATCGGGCGCATGACGAGGTCCGGCGGGGCTGCCGCCGTGCGGTCGAGCGTGGACGGCACCGAGATCGAGCTGAGGGGGCCCCGCGCATGAGAGTGCTGATCGTCGACGACCATTCGATCTTCCGGTCGGGGCTCCGGGCCGACCTGGATGAAGGGATCGAGGTCGTGGGGGAGGCGGCGGATGTCGACGGCGCGGTGCGCGCGATCCAGGCCCTCGAACCCCATGTCGTGCTGCTCGACGTGCACCTGCCCGGCGGGGAGGGCGGCGGAGGGGCTGAGGTCCTCCGGCGCAGCGGACGCCTGCTCGACCGCGTGCGGTTCCTCGCCCTCAGCGTCTCGGATTCCGCCGAGGACGTGGTAGGCGTCATCCGAGCCGGAGCGCGCGGATACATCACGAAGGGCAGTTCCGGTGCCGACGTGAGCCGCGCCGTTCGAGCGGTGGCCGACGGAGACGCGGTGTTCTCGCCGCGGCTCGCGGGTTTCGTCCTCGACGCCTTCGGCGCGGCGGCGGGGGAGCAGGCGGAGCGCGACGAGGAGCTCGACCGGCTCACCGCCCGCGAGCGCGAGGTGATGCGGCTCATCGCCAGGGGCTACGCCTACAAGGAGGTGGCGAGCCGACTCTTCATCTCGATCAAGACCGTCGAGTCGCATGTCTCGGCGGTGCTCCGCAAGCTTCAGCTCTCCTCGCGTCACGAGCTCGCCGCCTGGGCCCTGGCACGGCGTCTGCTGTAGAGAACGCGCGGCCCCTAGACTGCGAGCCATCCGACGAGGAGGTTCGCATGGTCCCCGAGATCAACTACTGGGCGGTGCTCGCAGCGACGCTCGCGAGCATGCTCGTGGGCGCCATCTGGTACGCCCAGAAGGTGTTCGGCTCCTACTGGATGCGCGCGGCGAGGGTGGAGAGGAACGACGACCGCAGCCCGGTCGCTCCGATGATCATCAGCCTGGTCGCGGGTTTCGTCACCGCGCTCGTGCTCGCGGGGGCGGTGTACCTCTCCTGGGATTTCTATGGCGGCAGCTACCTCGTGAACGGCCTGCTGACCGCGATCATCCTCTGGGCGGGGCTCACCGCGGCGCGGTTCATCACCCACGACGCCTTCGAGGGGCGACCGCGAGGGCTCACGTTGGTCACTCTCGGCTACGAGTTCACGACCATCCTGCTCATGGGTTTCATCATCGGCATCTGGCCGCCGGCGGGGCTCGGCTGACCCCACCGCCTCCACGTCGGGACCCCTCAACATCGCCTGACGGAGTAAGGTCGGCACATGCCAGATCAGCCCACGGACCAGACACCGTCCAACGAGTCACCGGCGGACGAGGCGAAGCGCAAGTTCCGCGAGGCCCTCGACCGCAAGAAGGAAGCCCAGCAGAACCGCCCCGGCCACCTCGACGCGGGATCCGCCATCCACGGCGCCCAGTCGAAGGCCGGCGGCAAGCGCGAGTTCCGTCGCAAGAGCGGCTAGCCGCTCGGGCCGCATCGGGTCCGGGACTTCTGTAACGGACGCTCGTCCCGAGGCATGTCCTGAGTATGAGCCCACCCTCCGAGGTCCTGGATCGGGAGCGACGCTTCTCCGATCTGTATGACGACGCGTATGCCGACGTGTTGCGATTCGTGCGGCGCCGATCTCCGGCCGACGCGGCGGAGGACATTGCCCACGAGGCATTCCTCGTCGCCTGGAGGCGCCTCGACGACCTCCCCATCGGTCGCGACGATGCGCGCGCCTGGTTGTTCGGTGTTGCGCGCAATTGCCTGCTGAGCGACCACAGAGCGCGGCAGCGATACGAGCAGCTCGGCGTGCGCATCGCCCTGGCGGCGCCCGCTTCGCGCACGGGGAGCGCCGAGGCCGCGTCCATCGGTCTCGACCTCGTCGCCGCCTGGCAGCTGCTCAGCGTCGCCCAACAGGAGGTGCTCTCCCTCGCCCTGTGGGAGGAGCTTCCCGCCGCCGCAGCGGGAAAGGCTCTCGGCATCACCGCCGCTGCCTACCGCATCCGGCTGCATCGAGCCCGGATGGCGCTCAGGCGAAACCTCGACCCGTCCCCGACCACGACACTGGCCCCTGCTACCACGACGGAGATGCCCGCATGAACGACCGCGATCTGACACTGCTCGTGAAGAGCTTCGATGCCGCTCCGCACGCGGAGGTGAGCGACGACGTGCGGGAGCGCGCAGCGGCCCGCAAGGCGGAGATCATCGCCACCGCAGAGCCCGCTCCGCTCGCGCCTGCCCTGGGGACTCGCCGATCCCGCCGGTGGGCGCTCGCCGTGACAGGGCTCGCCGCCGCCTCGGTGACCGGCCTGTTCGCCGCGGACGCTCTCGCACCGGCGCCGGCCTACGCCTCCTGGACGCCGACTCCGACAGCAGTGACGTCGGCAGAGCTGGCCATCGCCGCCGACGCGTGCACGACGGTCATGGGGGAGACCGACGCCGACGTCATCCTGGCCGAGCGCCGCGGCGACTGGATCGGGCTTGCCGCCGTCACGCCCAACCCGCTCACGATCAGCTGCATGCTCTACCTCCCGACCGGCGCGACCCGGGCCGAGCACGTCTCAGCGGCCGCGAGCGGGGGGCAGGGCGCAGTTCCCACCGGGGGCCAGTTCACCGAGGGGTCGATCTCCGAGTTCTCGGGAAGGGGGTTACTGGGCATCCGAACAGGTCCCCCGGCCGCGTTCAACGTCGGCGACGTCGGCCCTGGAGTCACAGCCGTCGACATCACCACGGCGGACGGCGAGCTCGTCCACGCGACCGTGGAGGACGGGCGCTTCATCGCCTGGTGGCCCGGCCGTGCCTTCGGCGACGAGACGGAGGGCAACGGCGGCCCAGCGCCTGACCTGAGCTACCGGATCACCCTCACCGACGGGACGGTGATCGAGGACGCACAGCCGGTGCTGCCGTGAGCGGTCGGCTCACCCGGCGGCGTCAGCCCGCGAAGAACTCCTGCAGCCGGCGCACGCCCTCGGCGAGGTCGTCGTCGCCCAGCGCGTAGCTCAGGCGCAGGAAGCCGGTCGGCCCGAACGCCTCGCCCGGCACCGTCGCGACCTCGGTCTTCTCGAGGATGAGGTCGGCGAGCTCGAGCGAGGTCACCGGCGTGACGCCGTGCCACTCCTGACCGAGCAGCAGGTTCACATCGGGGTACACGTAGAAGGCGCCCTGGGGGCCCGGTACGCGCACACCCTCGATCGCGCTGAGGCCGGCGACGATCGTCTGACGGCGGCGGTCGAACGCCTGCCGCATCGTCTCCACCTCGTCCTGCGGGCCGGTGAGCGCCGCGATCGCCGCACGCTGGCTGACGTTCGAGACGTTGCTGGAGAGGTGCGACTGCAGGTTGGCCGCCGCCTTCATCGCGTCGGCCGGTCCGACCATCCAGCCGAGGCGCCATCCGGTCATCGCGTAGGACTTCGCGACGCCGTTCACGAGGATCGTGCGGTCGGCGAGCTCGGGCACGGCCTCCACGATCGAGGTGGCGCGGTAGGAGCCGTCGGATGCGGGGGAGTAGACCAGGTTCTGGTAGATCTCGTCGCTGATGACCCAGAGTCCGTGCTCGAGCGCCCACTCGCCGATCGCCTTCGTCTGCTCGGGCGAGTAGACCGCTCCGGTGGGGTTCGAGGGGCTCACGAAGAGCAGCACCTTGGTGCGCTCGGTGCGGGCGGCCTCGAGCTGCTCCACGGTGACGAGGTAGTCCTGGTCGGCGCCGGCGAACACCTGCACCGGCAGCCCGCCGGCGAGCTTGATCGCCTCGGGGTAGGTGGTCCAGAACGGCGAGGGCACGAGAACCTCGTCGCCCGGGTCGAGCAGGGTCGCGAACGACTGGTAGACGGCCTGCTTGCCGCCGTTCGTCACGATGACCTGGCCGGGCGAGACCTCGAGGCGGCTGTCGCGCAGCGTCTTCGCGGCGACCGCCTCCCGCAGCTCGGGAAGGCCCGCGGCGGGCGTGTAGCGGTGGTTGCGGGGGTCGCGCGCCGCCTCGACGGCGGCATCGACGATGAACGACGGGGTGGGGAAGTCGGGCTCCCCGGCGGCGTAGCTGATGACGGCCTTGCCCTCGGCCTTGAGGGCCTTCGCCTTGGCATCGACCTTCAGCGTCGCGGACTCGCTGATGGCGGCGATACGGCTGGAGATGCGGGAGGTGTTCGACACGCCATCCAACCTACCCGCCGAGCGGCCGGCGACCGCGGAATGCAGTGCATCAGGGTCATGCCCTACACTGGGGCAGGTAGTTGGAATCCGCCATGCTTCGGCGCGCCTTCATCCGGCATTCAAGCCCGCATCCGTTGTCGCTCGAACGTGTCCGATTCCGACTCGGTCCGGCGTCAGCGTCGGGCGAAGGGCGGTGGCTCAAGTGGTAGAGCAGCGGTCTCCAAAACCGCAGGTTGCAGGTTCGAGTCCTGTCCGCCCTGCAAGTCCCCTCGTCACCGCGAGGAGACCCGCACCATCGACCACGGTCGGAAGGTAAGGAAAGTGGCCAGGAAAGTCATCGACGAGCCCAATGAGGACATCGTCGCCAACGCGAAGAAGGAACGTGCCGAACGGCGCGGACCGTTCGCGCGCCTTGCCCTCTTCCTCCGTCAGGTCGTGGGCGAGCTTCGGAAGGTCGTCACTCCGACCCGCCGGGAGCTGCTGAGCTACACGGGAGTCGTGCTGGTGTTCGTGGTCATCATGATGGCCCTCGTCTCCGGTCTCGACTACGGCTTCAGCTACCTGGTCTCCGTCGTCTTCGGCGACGGCACCATCTCCGGAAGCTGACGAAGGCGGGGCGCACGGCCCCGCGACATACGAACGGAAGAATCACCAAGTGCCTGACAACCCGCGCGACGACATCGATCTGTCGACCGCTGCCGAGCAGTCCAGCGAAGTCGACGAGGTCCAGGAGGGCGACACCGCCGCCCAGGAGATCCACGGCTCCGACGCCGCAGAGCACACCGCGATCCACGTCGAGAGCGCGAACGCGGAGGCCGACCTCGAGGGTCTGCTGAACGCGCTCGACGCCGCCGAAGACCCCGAGGCCGACGCGATCGTCGACGACGCCCTCGACATCGACTCCGCCGACGAGGCGGATGCCGCTGTCGCCGCCACCGACGACGAGCTCGAGGTCGACGGCCCGGTCGAGGTCCCCACGGACAACGTGGCGCCCTACGAGGGCGACGAGCCCGACGCGGATGCGGCCGCCGACGAGGAGCCGGCCGAGGTCGACCCCTACGAGGAGTTCAAGACCGAGCTGCGCAGCAAGCCGGGCAAGTGGTACGTCATCCACTCCTACGCCGGCTTCGAGAAGCGCGTGAAGTCGAACATCGAGAGCCGCCGTCAGTCGATGGGCATGGAGGACTACGTCTTCGAGGTCCAGGTGCCGATGGAGGACGTCGTCGAGATCAAGAACGGCCAGCGCAAGCTCGTCAACCGCGTGCGCATCCCCGGCTACGTGCTGGTGCGCATGGACCTCAACGAGGACAGCTGGTCGGTCGTGCGCCACACCCCGGGCGTCACCGGCTTCGTCGGCAACTCGCACAACCCGACTCCGCTGCGTTTCGACGAGGCGTTCAACATGCTCAAGAGCCTCGTGCAGCCCGTCGAGGCCCCCGCGGCCGCCAAGGGCGCCGGAGGCAAGGGCAAGACCGCAGCGCGCGTCATCCCCGCCGAGGTCGACTTCGAGATCGGCGAGACCATCACGATCAAGGAGGGCTCGTTCGCGGGTCTTCCCGGCACGATCAGCGAGATCAAGCCCGAGAGTGGCAAACTCACTGTGCTCGTCTCGCTGTTCGAGCGCGAGACGCCGGTCGAGCTCAGCTTCGACCAGGTCACCAAGCTCTAAGCATTTCCCAGTCCACCGCGCCCCGGAGAAGCCGGGGAGGCGGGAGAGCATCCGGTAGGCGGATGCTCGAACAGAAAGAAGGAACAATGGCACCGAAGAAGAAGGTCACGGGTCTGATCAAGCTGCAGATCCAGGCCGGCGCCGCCAACCCCGCCCCGCCCATCGGCCCGGCGCTCGGTCAGCACGGCGTCAACATCATGGAGTTCTGCAAGGCGTACAACGCCGCGACGGAGTCGCAGCGCGGCAACGTCATCCCCGTCGAGATCACCGTGTACGAGGACCGCTCGTTCACCTTCGTGCTCAAGACCCCGCCGGCCGCCGAGCTGATCAAGAAGGCCGCCGGAGTCGCGAAGGGCTCGGCGACGCCGCACACCGCCAAGGTCGGCAAGCTGACCAAGGAGGCCCTGCGCTCGATCGCCGAGCAGAAGCAGGTCGACCTCAACGCGAACTCGGTCGAGGCCGCGGAGAAGATCATCGCCGGCACCGCCCGCTCCATGGGCATCACGATCGAGGCCTAGTCCTCGTTCTTCACGAACTCACGGCTCCCTAGGAGCCATCAGCGGGAGAGCCGGCCAGGCTCGACAACCGCGAATCCCGTCAGGAGACACACATGGCACAGAAGTCCAAGGCCTACCGGGCCGCCGCCGAGCGCATCGAGCCCGGCAAGCTGTACACCCCCGCCGAGGCCATCGCGGTCGCGAAGGACACCGGGTCGAAGAAGTTCGACTCCACCGTCGAGGTCGCGCTGAAGCTCGGCGTCGACCCCCGCAAGGCGGACCAGATGGTGCGCGGCACCGTCAACCTGCCGCACGGCACCGGAAAGACCGCGCGCGTCGTCGTCTTCGCGACCGGCGCCGCCGCCGAGGCGGCTCTCGCCGCGGGTGCGGATGAGGTCGGCGGCTCCGACCTCATCGAGAAGGTCGCGGGCGGCTACACCGCGTTCGACGCGGCCGTCGCCACCCCCGAGCTCATGGGCCAGGTCGGTCGCCTCGGAAAGGTGCTGGGCCCCCGCGGTCTCATGCCGAACCCGAAGACCGGCACCGTCACGCCCGACACCGCGAAGGCCGTTCGCGACATCAAGGGCGGCAAGATCGAGTTCCGCGTCGACAAGCACGGCAACCTGCACTTCATCGTGGGCAAGGCCGGCTTCAGCGAGGACCAGCTCAACGAGAACATGAAGGCCGCGCTCGACGAGATCCAGCGTGCGAAGCCGTCCAGCTCGAAGGGCCGCTACATCACGAAGGGCGTCGTCACGACGACCTTCGGCCCGGGCATCCCGCTCGACGTCGCAAGCCTGTAGTTTCTGTGGCGCCGCCGCCCTGAGCCGGCTGGTGCGCCGCCGCCTCTGCGGCGCACTGGCGCGAAGGGCGCCGTACACGCCGCCGCCCTTCGCGGGCAGTGGCGATCATCATCACGGAAAGGGCCCGCTCCGGCGGGCCCTTTCCCGTTCCCGGAGGACCTGTGACCATCCGCCCCGCCCGCCCCGGTGACGAAGCCGCGCTGCACGAGGTCGCCACCGAGACGTTCCCGCATGCGTGCCCGCCCGGCACGAGCCCGAAGGCGATCGCGCAGTTCATCCGCACCACCCTGTCCGTCGAGCGCTTCGCGGAGTACCTGGCCGACCCGGCTCGCGCCGTTCTCGCCGCCGACGGCGACGGGCGCCTCGACGGCTACACGCTGCTCGTCGTCGGCGAGCCGACGGATGCGGATGTCGCCGCCGCGATCACGACCCGTCCCACGGCGGAGCTGAGCAAGCTCTACGTGCGCCCGGACGTGCGCGGCGCGGGACTCGCCGCTCGTCTCGTCGACGCGACGATCGCCGAGGCGGCCGAACGCGGAGCATCCGCCGTCTGGCTCGGGGTCAACCAACGGAACGAGCGCGCCAACCGCTTCTACGACAAGAACCGGTTCGCGAAGATCGGCACCAAGCGCTTCCTCGTCGGGGACGAGTGGCACGACGACTTCGTGCGGGAGCGGGTGCTGTAGCCGCGCCCGGCTGGCCCCGAACGCTGGCCCCGTCGCGGTCGTCGGTGCGCAACGGAGGTGACCGCGGCCCGCCACGCCGATCGGGCACCGGTGCACGGGCGTGTCCCGCGCCCGAGTACCTCCGTTTCGACCGAAGGAGTTCCGGCGTACGGGGAGCTGCCGGGCGCCGCGCGCCGGCAGACCCGGCCTCAGCCCGCGACCGAGAGGACGAGCTTGCCGCGGGTGTGGCCCTTCTCGAGGATGCGGTGGGCGTCTCCGGCGGCGTCGAGGTCGTACACCCCGTCCACGAACACCCGCACGTCGCCCGACTCGAGCAGACGGGAGATCACGGCGAGGGTGGAGCCGTCGGGCGAGACCTTGAAGGTCGTGGCCCGCACTCCGGCCGCCGCCGCCTCCTCGAGCAGGGTGGGCCAGCTGCCGGTCGGCGCGTTGACGATCAGCCCGCCCGGCCGCAGCGCCGAGAGCGAGCGGCTGCCGGTGTCGTCCTGCACGTTGCCGATGAGGTCGATGACGACGTCGACGTCGCGCACCGCATCCTCGAAGCGGGTGCTGGTGTGGTCGATCGCCTCGTGCGCTCCGAGCTCGCGCAGCCAGCTCACGTTGCGGCTGGAGCCGGTCGCGATGACGTAGGCGCCGAAGTAGCGGGCGAACTGCACCGCGAAGTGACCGACGCCGCCGGCGCCGGCGTGGATGAGCATCCGCTGCCCCTCGTGCGCCTTCGCGATCTCCACCACCATGCCCCACGCGGTCAGCGCGGCGAGCGGCACGCCTGCCGCCTCGACGTGCGACAGCGACCGCGGCTTGCGCGCGATCGACAGGCTCGGAACCGTCACGTACTCGGCGTAGCTGCCGCTCAGCCGGGGCACCATGAGCATGCCGTAGACCTCGTCGCCCGGTTTGATGGCGTGCGCCTCGTATGGCGACTCCACCACGACGCCGCTGAAGTCGTTCCCGAGGATCGCGGGGTAGCTCGGAATCGCCGCCGAGACGCCGCGACCGCTCCGGGTCTTCGCATCGATCGGGTTCACCCCTGCCGCGTGCACCTTGACCAGGAACTCCGCGTTGACCTTCAGCGGCACGTCGACCTCTGCGGGGCTGAGCATCTCGGGGCCGCCCGTGCCGGTCATAACGATGGCGCGCATCGTCGTCGTCATCCCTGGCCTCCCCGCCTCGTGGTCACAGTCAAGACGGTCAATGAGTCGCCGGTGTTACGGCGGCGTCAAGAGGATGCTAACTCGCCTTCGCACGCGGCCCGGTACCATGCGAGCATGCCGATCCACCTGTTCATCGCGAGGATCGCGGTGGCCGGGCTGGTCTTCGCCGCGGTCGTGGCCACGCTGTTCGACACCGCGGGGCGCACGCCGGTCAATCCGTTCAACTTCTTCGGCTACTTCACCATCCAGTCGAACATCGCCCTCGCCGTCGTGCTGGTCCTCTCGGTGATCGCGGGCTCGCGCGGCCGAGGATCCTCTGAGGCGCTGCAGCTCGCACGGGCGTCGGTGACCACCTACATCGCCGTCGTCGGCCTGGTCTACGCGCTCCTGCTCGCCCCGCTGGGTGCTGCGGGCGGTGTGCCGGTGCCGTGGGCGAACGTCGTCATGCACATCGTCACCCCGCTCTACGGCGTGGCCGACTGGCTGCTCTCGGCCGACCGCCGCACGGCGCCCTGGAACCGCTTCTGGGTGGTCCTCGTCTACCCGCTGGTCTGGATCGCCGTCGTGCTGGTGCGAGGCGCGACCGACGGCTGGGTGCCCTATCCGTTCCTCGATCCGGCGCAGGGCTACGGCATCGTCGCGCTCTACTGCCTCGGCATCGCCGCGACGATCGGCGCGGCGGGCGCCCTCGTGTGGGCGGCGTCGCGCCTGCCGGTGCTCGGGGCGAGGAAGGCGGCGACGGCGTGAGGCGGTGGATGGCGGAGCATCCGCCCGCTCGCAACCCCCAGGTGCGCGTGACGGATGTGCGGCTGCTGAGCGACAACTGGTACCGACTGCACACCACGGCGTTCGAGATCCAGGGTCCGGATGGGTCGTGGTCGACCCAGCACCGGGAGACCTACGATCGCGGCAACGGCGCGACGATCCTGCTCTACGACCGCGAGCGGCGCACGGTGCTGCTGACGAAGCAGTTCCGCTACCCGGCCTACGTCAACGACCATCCCGACGGCGTGCTGCTCGAGACTGCCGCAGGGCTCCTCGACGACGACGAGCCGGAGGCGGCGATCCGCCGTGAGGCGATGGAGGAGACCGGTCACCGAGTGGGCGAGGTGCAGCACGTCTTCGACGCCTACATGAGCCCGGGATCCGTCACCGAGCGCCTGCACTTCTATGCAGCCCCCTACGACGCTTCGACGCGCGAGCACGACGGCGGCGGGGTCGCCGAGGAGGGAGAGCACATCGAGCTGGTGGAGCTCACGATCGACGACGCCCTCGCGGCGATCGACGACGGCCGCATCCAGGACGCGAAGACGATCATGCTGCTGCAGTGGTCGGTGCTGAAGGGACCGTTCCGGTGAGTCGCCGTCTCGACTTCGCCGCCGCATCCGTCGGCGTGCTGCTGCTCGCCGGAGCGCTCGGCATCATCTGGGGCGCCAGATGGACGGTGCCCCGCGACCTCTACGTGAGCGAGCTGGGTGCCGAGGGCGAGCCGACCGCCGAGTGGTTCCGAGGCGCGCTCCTGCTCATCGTCGCGGGCAGCGTGCTGATCGGCTGGGCGGGGCGCTCGGTGCGCTCCGCCGCGCCGATCCTGTCGCTCTGGACCCCCAGCGTGTCGCTCTGGATCGGCGCAGCCTGCTTCCTCGTCGCCAGCCAGGTCACCTGCACGAGCGGATGCCCGCTGCCGGTGGGCGACACCTTCACGGTGCAGGACTTCGTGCACACCCTCGCCGCGGTGCTCGCCTTCGCCGCCGGATGCTGGGCGATGCTGCAGGCCTCGTTCACCCGCGGGCGGCGGGCACTCTCGCTCTTCTCCCTGATCTCGGCCTCGTCGGTGGCGGTAATCGCGGCGACCGGCGGCATCCTCTCGCTGCTGGAGTGGCAGGCGGAGTTCGGCTCGCGGCTGGAGCTCGTGGCGACGACCATCGGCCTGCTGTGGATCCTGGTCTTCGGCACGGTGCTCGCGGTGCGCGCGAGGGCGGATGCCGCGGTCGACCCCGCGATCAGCACGCCCGTGGAGGCCGCCGAGGAGGAGCGGATGCCGCTGGGTCGCTGACGCTCGCTACGATGCCCAACGAGGAGGTCGACGGATGATCGAGCAGGGCGGTCTCAGAGCGCGGCTGCTGAGGGCGCGCACCTCCGACGAATCGCACCGCGTCACGACGTTCGAGCTGTTCTTCGACCTCGTGTTCGTCTTCGCGTTCACCCAGGTGACGCAGTACATGGCGCATGAGCACACGGCGATCGGAGTGTTCGAGGCGCTCGTCATGCTCGGCGTGCTCTGGTGGTCGTGGACCTCGTACAGCTGGCTCGCGAATCAGACCTTCGTCGACGAGGGTCTCGTGCGGATCGGCATGAGCGTCGCCATGGCGGCGATGTTCGTCGTGGGGCTCGTGATCCCCGAGGCGTTCCACGACCTCGAGGGCGGCCTCTCCGGCCCCCTCGTGTTCGTCGCGGCCTACGCGGTCGTGCGCGTGGTGCATCTCGCTCTGTACCTCGTCGCCGCGGGCGACGATGGGGGGCTGCGGCGGCAGGTGATCGTCAGCGTCCTGCCGCTCGTGCTCGGCGTCGGGCTGCTGCTGCTCGGCGTGCTCATCGGCGGCGAGGCGCAGCTCCCGATCTGGGCGGCGGCCATGGTGATCGACCTTGGCGTGACCTACCTGCTCGCGAGGAACGGCAGCTGGCGTCTCCACTCCCCAGCGCACTGGTCGGAGCGGTACGGGCTCATCGTCATCCTCGCGCTCGGCGAGTCGATCGTGGCGATCGGCGTCGGCGCCTCCGAGCTGCCGATCTCGACCCCGCTGCTGCTCGGCTCACTGCTGGCCGTCGCGCTGTCGGTGCTGCTCTGGTGGCTCTACTTCGACGTGCTCTCGATCGCCGCGGAGCATGAGCTCGCGCACCGGCAGGGTTCCCGGCGCGCGCAGCTCGCCGTCGAGGGGTACACCTACCTGCACCTCTTCCTCATCGCGGGCGTCGTGATCAGCGCTCTCGGAGTGGAAGAGGTCATCGCGCACGTCGACGGTGCCGAGCCGCTGGGCACCTTCGGCTCCGTCGCGCTGCTCGGCGGAACCTCGCTGTACCTCGCGGCGCACGCCTTCTTCTGGCGTCGCACCGGCGGCACCTGGAAGTGGTGGCGCCTCATCACCGGCACGGCGCTCCTCGCGCTGATCCCGGTGGCGGCGCAGCTGCATCCGCTCGGGGCGCTCGTGCTCGTGGTGGCCGTCACCGCCGTGCCGGTCGTCATCGAGACGGTGCGATACCGCGAGCACCGCGCGGGCGTGCGCGCCGGCTTGCACCGGCCGCAGGGGAGCGGGTCCTAGCGCCGCATCGCGCAGCCCCGCTTTCAGGCGCTGCGGCTAGCGCCGCATAGCCTCGAGCACCCGGTTGGCGCGGTGCACGAGCACGTGGATCTCGTTCTCGTCGCGCTCCACCCAGCGGCACTTCGGCTCGGCGGCGACGGGCACGAACTCGTCGTGCTGCTCCCAGACGACGAGGGTGCGCTCCGCGCCCAGCACGTACTGCTGCCACCACACCTGTCGCAGGTACGACCGGGGGATGCCGCGCCACGAGTGCGCGGTCGTCTTGATCTCGCAGAGCAGCAGCGTGCCGTCCTTCACGACGAGGCCGTCGGGCGTCGCGAGGTGCCGGGCATCCGTCGCCGCGTGGTACAGGTGTTCGCTCGGAGAGATGCCGTGCTCGCGCTCGACCCAGCGTGCGATCTCGGGCTCACGGGCGCGGCCGTGGTCGGTGAAGCGGTTGCCGCTGAATCCCGAGCCGATCAGCTTCTCCATGGCCACGACGCGGATGCTGGCCTCGCTCGAGAGGCGCGCGGCGTCGGTGGCGGTCACGCCGCGACTGCGCGCCTTGACCCAGGCGACGCGATCGGAGACTCTCGCGACGATGCGCGAGGAGTGGTCGGCGGCCGGCTCGTCCCAGAGGGAGAGCATCGGCTGCACGAACATGTCTTCTATTCTGCGTGCACCACCGACGGTGCGGCGCCAACCCCGTCGCGTGGCGCTATCCACTCGACGGCATTCGCGAGCACGCGACGCACTCCGGCGTTGTAGTAGACCGGATACTCCTGGTCGCCGGGGGAGAAGTAGAACACCTTGCCCTTGCCGCGCTTGTAGGTGAGACCCGAGCGGAACAGCTCGCCGCCCTCGAAGCGGCTGATGAAGATCAGCTCGTCGGGGGTCGGCACGTCGAAGAACTCGCCGTACATCTCCTGCGCCTCGATCGTGAGCGGCTGGTCGACGCCGCGGGCGATCGGATGCGACGGGTCGACGGTCCAGACCAGCTCGCGCTTGCCGTCGTTGCGCCAGGCCAGCGAGCAGGTCGTCCCCATCAGGGTCTTGAAGATCTTCGAGAAGTGACCGGAGTGCAGCACGATGATGCCCATTCCGCCGAGCACCCGCTCCTGCACCCGTGCGACGACCGCGTCGTCGACTCGATCGTGGGCGATGTGGCCCCACCACAGCAGGACGTCCGTCTCGGCGAGGGTCTGCTCGTCGAGGCCGTGCTCGGGGTCGGCCAAGGTGGCGGTGCGCACAATCACGGCGTCGCCGAGCAGCTCGGTGAGGCCTTCCGCGATCGCGCCGTGGATGCCGTCGGGATAGATCGCCGCGATCTCGGGCTGGGTGGTCTCGTGGACGCCTTCGTTCCACACGGTGACTCTGATCATCCGTTCGAGCCTATCCCGCGAGGAGCGCGTCGATACCGGCCGGACTCAACGCGGAATCGATCGCGAGCACGCTCGCGCCGATCACGGCGGCGTCCTGCGCCGCGACCGACTGGACGATCGAGAGGTGCTCGGTGGCGAGGGGCAGCGAGCCGGTGTACACGACCTCGCGCACTCCGGCCAGCAGGTGCTCGCCGACCTGCGCCATCGAGCCGCCCAGCACGATCACCGACGGGTTGAGCAGGCTCACGCACACGGTCAGCACCTCGCCGATGTCGCGTCCGGCCTGGCGCACCGCACGGATCGCGTCGACGTCGCCGGCGCGCACCAGGTCGACCACCTGCTGGCCCGTCTCGACCTCGACTCCTGCCTCGCGCAGCTGGCGCGCGATGGCGGGGCCCGAGGCCATCGCCTCGAGGCATCCGGTGTTGCCGCAGGTGCACACGACTCCCGCGCCGCGGGGGAGCCGGACGTGGCCGATGTCACCGGCCGAGCCCTGGGCTCCGCGCTGCAGCACGCCTCCGGAGATGATGCCGCTGCCGACGCCCGTCGCGACCTTGACGAACAGCAGGTGCTCGACGTCGCGGAAGGCGAGGCGGTGCTCGCCCATGGCCATGATGTTGACGTCGTTGTCGACGAGCGCGGGGATGCCGAGGTGGCGGTCGATCCACTCGGGCACGTCGAAGCCGTCCCAGCCGGGCATGATCGGCGGGTTGATGGCGCGACCGGTGTCGTGCTCGACCGGGCCGGGCAGGCCGATGCCGATGGCGAGCACGTCGTCGAGGTCGCGGTCGAGGCCCTTGAGCAGCTGCGTGCTCGACGTCACGACGGCTTCGAGCACGGGCTCGGGCCCCTCGGCGATCGGCCGGCGCTCCTGGGAACGGGCGAGGATCGTGCCCGTGAGGTCGGAGACGACGACGGTCGCGTGGCTCGCCCCCAGGTCGGCCGCGAGCACCAGCCGGGCGCTCGGCGCCAGGGCGAACTGCGAGGGCGGGCGTCCGCCGCTCGAGATGCTCTCGCCCACCGGTTCGACGAGGCCGAGTTCCCGCAGCGCATCGACCCGCAGACCGACCGTCGACCGGGCAAGCCCCGTCAGCGCCGCGAGCTCCGCCCGCGTGCGCGGGCGCCCGTCCCGCAGCAGCTGGAAGAGGTCGCTCGCTCCTGCCGCACCGGAGACGGCGACCGTGCGGGGCGCGGTCATCCCGTCATCCAACCACACCCGGTCGAGCCGGTGGACACTAAGCAACGTCATATGACGGACTTTCGATTGGCGCTCGACGAAAGTTCTCCTAGGCTGGGGGAGGCCTTCTGGCGGCGTCAGCCGTCATCCGTTCTCTCAGCGAGGAGAAACTCGTGACGCAAGCCCCCGTGTCCGTGCAGCTCTACACCGTGCGCGACACCGTCGCCTCCGACCTCTCGACCGCCCTCGAGCGGCTCGCAGGGCTCGGCTTCCGCAACGTCGAGCTGTTCGGCTTC
Organism: Microbacteriaceae bacterium; assembly: GCA_031177985.1. Classification (GTDB taxonomy): domain Bacteria; phylum Actinomycetota; class Actinomycetes; order Actinomycetales; family Microbacteriaceae; genus JAPSJW01. The sequence continues at coordinate 963,291 of JAPSJW010000001.1, forward strand.
GTCGACCGCGCCGACGAGTACGCCGAGCTGCTGCCCCGTTTCGGGCTCAGCGCTCCGACGGCGCACGCATCACTCGTGAACGGCGACGTCGACGCGACCTTCGCCGCGGCGAAGAAGGTCGGCGTGCAGACGGTGATCGACCCGCACATCCCGGCAGAGAAGTGGCGGACCCGCGAGGACGTCGAGGCGACCGCCTCCGCCCTCGCCTCCATCGCGACGCGCGCAGCCGACCACGGACTGAAGGTCGGCTACCACAACCACTGGTGGGAGCTCGAGGAGCGGATCGACGGCACGCCCGCGCTCGAGGTGCTCGCAGACGCTCTCCCCGCCGAGGTCGTGCTCGAGCTCGACACCTACTGGTCGGAGGTCGGCGGAGTGCCGGCGGCCGACCTGCTGAAGCGACTCGGCGACCGCGTCGTCGCGATCCACGTCAAGGACGGCCCCGTCAGCCGCGACAACAAGCAGCAGAAGGCCGTCGGCGGCGGCTCCGTCGACGTGCTCGGCATCCTCGAGGCGGCGCCGCAGGCCCTGCGCGTCGTCGAGCTCGACGACTACGACGGCGAGGTCTGGGACGCCCTCGCCGCGAGCGTCGTCTTCCTGCGCGAGAACGGCGTCGAGCTGTGACCGGCACCGGACGCGTCGGCGTCGGCGTCATCGGCGCCGGGGTCATCAGCACGCAGTACCTCGACAACCTGACGACCTTCCCCGACGTCGAGGTGCTCTTCATCGCCGACCTCGATGTCACCCGCGCTCGGGCGCAGGCCGAGAAGTACGGCGTCCCCGGTTTCGGCACGACCGAGGAGCTGCTCGCGCACCCCGACGTCGAGATCGTCGTGAACCTGACGATCCCGGCCGCGCACGTCGAGGTGGCGCTGCAGGCGCTCGCCGCCGGCAAGCACGTGTGGAGCGAGAAGCCCTTCGCCCTCGACCGCGGGAGCGGCCGCCGCCTGCTCGAGGAGTCGAAGCGCACCGGCCTGCGCGTCGCGACGGCACCCGACACCTTCCTCGGCGCGGGTCTGCAGACCGGCAAGCGCCTGATCGCCGAGGGGCGCATCGGCCAGCCGCTCACCGCCCTGACGCTGTTCCAGGCCTCGGGTCCGGAGTCCTGGCACCCGAACCCCGACTTCCTCTACGCCGTCGGTGCCGGCCCGCTCTTCGACATGGGTCCGTACTACCTGACGACCCTCGTGCAGAACCTCGGGCCCGTGAAGCGCGTCGCGGCCACCGCATCGACGTCGCGCGAGACCCGCATCATCGGGTCGGGCCCCCGCGCGGGCGAGAGCTTCCCCGTCGAGGTGCCCACCCACGTCAGCGCCCTCATCGAGTTCGAGAGCGGGGCATCCGCCCAGAGCGTCTTCAGCTTCCAGTCCAGCGTGCGCCGGTCGGGCTTCGTGGAGATCGCGGGAACCGACGGCACGATCGTCTTCCCCGACCCCAACACCTTCGACGGCGACCTGCAGATCTGGCGCGACAACGTCGAAGAAGCGGAGGTCGTCCCCGCCGAAGGGCCCGTCTTCGGACGCGGCATGGGCGTGCTCGACCTGGCCCGCGCGATCCGCGCCGGCGTGCCCGAGCGGGCCACCGGCGAGCAGGCGTTCCACGTGCTCGACGTCATGGTGTCGATCGCCGAGGCGGCCGAGCGCGGCGAGTTCGTCGAGGTGGAGAGCACCGTGACGGTCGCCGACGCTCTCGACGAGAACTGGGACCCCACGGCCGCGACCCTGTAGCGCGGCTTCCGGCGCTGTCGAGCGCTGAGGTCCGCGTCGAGCGCTGAGAACCAGACCTCAGCACTCGCGCGGAACCTCAGCGCTCGCGGTCACCGTTCGGTGAGGCGCCCCTGCTTGATGTGCAGCCGGCGCTCCGCACGCCTCGCCACCGCGGTGTCGTGCGTGACGATCACGACCGTCAGGCCCCGGTCGCGCCAGAGGCCCTCGAGCAGCTCCATGATGTCGTCGCGGGTCTCCTCGTCCAGGTTGCCGGTCGGCTCGTCCGCGAGCAGCACCTCGGGCTCCTTCACGAGGGCCCTGGCAATGGCGACGCGCTGCTGCTGACCGCCCGAGAGCTCCGCCGGCAGGTGCCCGCCGCGATCGCCGAGGCCCACCGACTCGAGGGACTCGCGCGCACGCCGCCTGCGCGCATCCGTCTTCAGCCGGAACGGCTCGAGCGCCGTCTCGACGTTCTCCTGGGCGGTGAGGGTCGGGATCAGGTTGAAGCCCTGGAAGACGAAGCCGATCTGGTGCGACCGCACCTTGGCGAGCCTGCGGTCGGCGAGCGACGAGAGCACTGATGATCCGAGCCCGATCGAGCCGCTCGTGGGGCGCTCGAGCGCCCCGAGCAGCTGCAGCAGCGTGGACTTGCCGCCGCCCGTCGGGCCCTGGATCGCGACGAGCTGCCCCTGCGGGATGACGAGGTCGACGTCCTTGAGAGCGGTGACGGTGCGCTGGCCCTGGCGATAGGTCTTGCCGACCTTGGTGAGCGTGTACATGGGATGTCCTTTCGAGTGGGGTCGGTCAGGCGACGCTGCGGAGAGCCTCGGCGGGGCGGAGTCGCGCAGCGCGCCACCCGCCGAAGGCCCCGGCGAGCAGCCCGCCGAGCACCGCGAGGCCCACGGCGAGCAGCAGCACGATGGGGGTGACGGATGCGGACAGCGTCACGGTGGTCTCCGCGGCCGTCTCGGTCATCGGCCCCGACGGACCGACGAGCCCGCCGAGCGGGGACTCGCCCGCGGTGAGGCTGGGAGCTGCGAGGTTGATCGCGAGCACGGCGGCGAACCCCAGCGCGATGCCGAGCGCCCCGCCGAGCAGCCCCTGCACGAGGGATTCCCCGGCGACCTGGCGCACGATGCGGCCGTTGCTCCAGCCGATCGCCTTGAGCGTGCCGAACTCGCGGGTGCGACGGGTCACGCCCGAGATGGTGAAGAGGATGGCGAGCAGGAAGGCCGCCGCCAGCACGAGGAGCGAGAGCCAGGCGCCGAGGTTCGCGATGAGGGTCGATGCGGTCGACAGCGAGCCGGAGACGTTCGAGGCGAGGTCGGCCTGGGTGCTGACCGTCGCATCCGGCAGCTCGCTCTCGAGAGCGGTGCTGACAGCGTCGACGGATGATGCGCTGTCGGCCTGCACGTAGACGGTCGTCACCTGGTCATCGAGGTCGGCGAGCTCCTGTGCGACATCGAGCGGGATGTACGCGTCGGAGGCGGTCGCCGCATCGGCCGTCGCCGAGGCGACGATCCCCACGACCTCGAACTCCTCGCCCGCGATCGTGACCGTGTCGCCCACAGCGAGGTCCTCGCTCGAGGCATAGGTCTGGTCGAGCACGGCGACCGGGGCTCCGGCGTCGGAGTCCTCGAGCATCCGGCCGTCGACGAGCTCGGTCGCGCTCAGCGGACCGACCTCGACGGAGTCGACGCCCTCCACCGAGAAGGTGTCGACCCCGAACTCGCTGCCGCCGGCGCCATCCGCCCCGCCGGTGCCCGGCACAGCCGGAGCCACCATGTCCTGGGTGACCTCGCCGTCGTCCGAGGCGGCGGGCATCGCGCCGCTGAAGGTCATGTTCTCGAGCGAGAGGGTGCCGGCCGCCGACGCGACGCCGTCGACCGACGCCACCGTCTCGATCGTCGAGGCGTCCATCGCCACGGATCCGCGGGCGGTCACGAGGCGCGACTGCGAGAGCTCTGTGGTGCCCTCGGCGGTCTCTCCGTCGTCCCGTCCGAACGTGAACGTCTGCGGGCCCGTGCCGCCCTCGCCGGGTTCGAACGTGCCGGTGACGGTTAGGTCCGTGCCCACACCGTAGATCGACTCGAGCACGCGGGACTGCGCCTCGCGCACGCCGGCCGAGACGGCGTTGAGCACGACGACGAGGGCGATGGCTAGTGCCATCCCGATGGCGATGATGGTGGTCTGCTTGCGGCGATTCGCCAGTTCGCGCAGCAGGTAGGTGCCGAACATGCGGTGCTCCTTCGGTCGACGTTGAGTGTCGGCCCGACGGTAGGGATCGGCGCTATGGCTGCCGTAGTCGGCGGCTATGTCTTCGCTATGCGAGCTCCGATGCCGCACACAGAATGCGCATAGGAAACGCTCGGATACTGCTGACCATGACGATTCCGACCGCGCAGCCGCGCCTTACGAGGCCAGATGGCTCACCCATCCGCGCTGTCGTCGTCGACGACGAGGACTCGCTCACCGACCTGCTCTCGATGGCGCTGCGCTACGAGGGCTGGGAGGTGAAGACGGCGGATGCGGGGCAGCGGGCCCTCTCGCTCATCCGCGACTTCAGGCCCGACGTCATCGTGCTCGACATCATGCTCCCCGACATCGACGGGATGACGGTGCTGAGCCGGCTGCGCAGCGACGGCAACCAGACGCCCATCCTGTTCCTCACCGCGAAGGACTCGCTCGACGACCGCATCGCGGGGCTCACCGTCGGCGGCGACGACTACGTGACGAAGCCGTTCAGCCTGGAGGAGCTCGTCGCGCGCCTGAGGGGCCTCATCCGCCGTTCGGCGCTCGCGGTCGGGGCTCCCGAGACGGTGCTGCGGGTCGGCGACCTCGAGCTCGACGAGGAGAGCTTCGAGGTGCGCAGGGGCGAGACGCCGATCGAGCTCACCGCGACCGAGTTCGAGCTGCTGCGCTACCTGATGCGCAACCCGCGGCGCGTGCTCTCGAAGGCGCAGATCCTCGACCGGGTCTGGAGCTACGACTTCGGCGGCAAGTCGAGCGTCGTCGAGCTCTACATCTCCTACCTGCGCAAGAAGGTCGACTCCCTCGGCGCCCCGATGATCCACACCGTGCGCGGTGTCGGCTACGTGCTGAAGCCGGCACCCTGATGCGCCCGTGGACGCTGCGGACACGGCTCGTCGCGACGATCGTCGCGCTGCTCGCGGCGGCAGCGGTCGTGATCGGCGCGGTCAGCGTGGTGGCGCTGCGCAGCATCCTCGTGGAGCGGGTGGACGAGGATCTGCGCGGCAGCGTGCAGCAGGTGCAGCACCTGGTCGACGGCCCGCCCGCCGGCCCCGGCCAGTTCTTCACGCCCGGCCAGCCGCTCGAGACCCTGCTCGCCGTGCGCGAGGACGACCGCATCCAGGCGAACCTGCTCGCCGTCGCCGACCGTCCGTCCGTCTCCGGCGCCGGCGCGCTGGCGGCGCTCGCCGACGTGCCCGCAGACGGGCTCCCGCACACCGTCGCCCTCGGCGACCTGGGCGAGTACCGCATCACGGTCGCCGCCTCGTCGGGTCAGACGGACATCCTGGTGGGCCTGCCGCTCTCCGGCGTGCAGCAGACGACGTCGCAGCTCACCCTCGTCGTGGTGCTCGTCGCGCTGCTCGGCGTGCTCGCGGCCGGGGCCGCGGCATCCGTCTCGGTGCGGCTGGCGCTGCGACCGCTCGACCGGGTCGCGGCGACCGCCTCCCACGTCGCCGGGCTGCCGCTCGACCGCGGCGACGTGTCGCTCGCGGTGCGGGTGCCGGAGCAGGACACGGACGAACGCACCGAGGTCGGACGCGTCGGCGCCGCCTTCAACCGGATGCTCGGGCACGTCTCGCGCTCGCTGCAGGCCCGCGAGGCGAGCGAGCGCAAGGTGCGCACGTTCGTGGCGGATGCGAGTCACGAGCTGCGCACGCCGCTCGCGTCGATCCGCGGCTACTCGGAGCTCACCCGCCGCAGCGGCCACGAGCTGCCGCCGGACATCGTGCACGCTCTCGGACGCATAGAGTCCGAGTCGACACGCATGACCTCCCTCGTGGAGGACCTGCTGCTGCTCGCCCGCCTCGATGAGGGGCGGGAGCTCGCCCGCGACCCCGTCGACCTCTCCGCACTGGCGGCGGATGCGCTGAGCGACGCGGCCGCCGCCGGTCCGGACCACGAGTGGCTGCTGTCGATCCCCGACTCACCGGTCGTCGTGCCGGGCGACGCGGCCCGCCTGCACCAGGTGCTCGCCAACCTGCTCGCGAACGCGCGCGTGCACACCCCCGCAGGGACGACGGTGACCTGCTCGGTGTCGCTCTCGGGCCCCTCCGCCGTGCTCTCGGTCGCCGACGACGGCCCGGGCATCGACCCCGCCGTGCGCGACACCGTCTTCGAGCGCTTCGTGCGCGGCGACTCCTCCCGCTCCCGCAGTGCCGGCTCCACCGGGCTCGGACTCGCGATCGTGCAGGCGGTCGTCGCCGCGCACGGCGGCACCGTGACGGTGGACTCCGGTCCCTCGGGCACGGTGTTTCGGGTGACCCTGCCGCAGGGCTGACCCGTTCGCGGGCATCCGTTCCATCGAGTCGGGAGTAGTTGGGCTTATCCGCGCCCCGAGACCCCGACTACTCCCGACTCGAGAAAGAGAGGGCGCCGCGGATGCGGCGTTCTAGCCGGTCGAACCGGATGAGGTGGTCGCCGGTCGCACGGAGGTGGGTCCACCCGGCGTCGCGATACCGCTCGCCGCGCTCCACGTCATCCCGAAAGGTGTGCCGGTCCGTGCGGTGCACGTCGCCGTCGTAGTCGAGCGCAACCCGCTGCTCCGGCCAAGCCAGGTCGGGAACTCCCACGAAGAACCCGCCGGAGTCGAAGACCCGGTGACCGATGATCGGCTCGGGGAGCCCAGCGCGGAGGACGAGCAGACGCAGCCTCGTCTCGGCGGGCGAATCGGTGCCGGGGCGGACGAGCTCGAGGGCGGCCCGCAGCCGCTTCGCGCCTGGACGCCGCTCCGCGCGTCGCACCGCGTCCGCCAGCCGCTCGACTGTCGCAAGCGGATGCGTCCTCCGGAGGAGCCCGTCGCCTGCGATGACCAACGCTTCCAGTCCCACCTCGGAGGCCGCCTGCACCCAGGCGTCGATGGGGGCGGAGCAGCGGATGCCGCGGACGGTCGCCACGGGAACTGGCCGCGAGAGGCGGTGGCCGGTCACTCCGGCGACCTGCGGCGGGAAGCGCGGCGTCGCCACCGAGACGTGGAGGGTTCGAGGGTCGGCGTCGACCGGGATCCCATGCAGAAGGAGAGCCGTTGAGTGGCTGAAGAACTCGTCGTTCCCGGCGTGCACCAGGTAGGCGCGGCATCTGGCGATGAGTTCGCCGTACTGCGAGGCAGCGGGCACGGGGAGGACGCGGACTCCACGATGCGGCGCTACGAGGTCGGTGCCGCGCAGTCGATCCGGGGTGAGCCCGGCGCCCAGGCCCTCGGTAGTGGAGAAGGGGCGTCCGAGTAGGTCGGCCGGGAGAGCACCGGGGCGTCGCATCCGCCCAGCGTGCCCAGCCGCGCGCGCCGCCGTCGCCGATCCTCCACAGCCATCCGACGAGTCGGGAGTAATCGGGGTTTTCCGGCGTACATAAGACCGACAACTCCCGACTCGATGAATTGCGGGGGAGAAACACGGAGAAGAACCGAACCGACGCAGGGCAGCGCAACCCCGACCGCGGGGAACGGATCCGGTGCGACACTGAACGGATGCGCATCGGGGTCACCGGAGGTACGGGCAAGCTCGGCAGGGTCGTCGTCGACCACCTGCGGAACGAGGGACACGACGTCACCGTGTTCGACGTCGCCGTCGAGCGGGGGAGCGGAGTCCGGGTGGACCTGACCGACTACGGGCAGGTCGTCGACGCCTTCGCCGGGGTGGACGAGCACCATACGGGGCTCGACGCGATCGTGCACCTCGCGGCGATCCCCGCACCCGGCATCCTCAGCGACGTAGCGACGTTCTCGAACAACCTCCCGGCGACCTTCCATGTGTTCCAAGCCGCCCGGCGTCTCGGCATCAAGCGCATCGTGTACGCGTCGAGCGAGACGGTGCTGGGGCTGCCGTTCGAGACGCCGCCGCCGTACATCCCGGTCGACGAGGAGTACGACACCCGCCCTGAGTCGACCTACTCGCTCGTGAAGCACCTCGAGGAGGAGCTCGCCCGCAAGCTCGTGCGCTGGGACCCCGAACTCAGCATCACCGCGCTGCGCTTCAGCAACGTGATGACCCCCGACGACTACCCGGGCTTCGCCGAATTCACCCCCGAGAGCCGCAAGTGGAACCTGTGGGGCTACATCGACGCCCGCGATGGTGCCCAGGCCGTGCTGAAGGCGCTCGAGACCCGCGAGCCCGGGTTCGAGGCCTTCATCATCGCCGCCGCAGACATCGCACTCGACACCCCGAGCACCGAGCTCGTCGAGCGGTTCTTCCCCGGGGTCGAGTACCGCCCGGTCGAGGGACGTGGGACGCTGCTCTCGGTCGACAAAGCACGACGGATGCTGGGCTACGACCCGCAGCACAGCTGGCGCGATCCCGCCTGAGTTGCGACTCGGCAGGTCGTCGTCTACGCTTGTCGAGGCCGTAGACCGCCGGTCTCGTGTGCTTGCACTCGAGCTAAGTCCCGCAAGGGAGCCTGCGCAGGTGCAGAGACTTGCTCCCTCGAATGAGGAATCAACGCTCCGTGCGCTTGCGCCGGGGCGTTTTTCGGTTTCCGGATGCTCTTCAGCGTCCGGGACGACCATTCGATTAGGAGAGCCATGGCGAACAAGGAAGCATCGGTCGCCGAGCTCACGGAGAAGTTCCGTAGCTCGAACGCCGTCCTGCTCACCGAGTATCGCGGTCTCACTGTCGCGCAGCTCAAGGATCTGCGCCGCACCATCAGTGAGCACGCCACCTACGCCGTGGTGAAGAACACGCTGACCAAGATTGCCGCCAACGCGGCCGGTATCTCGTCGTTCGACGACGAGCTCGCCGGTCCGTCTGCGGTCGCGTTCGTGCACGGTGACCCTGTCGCCGTCGCGAAGGCGCTGCGTGACTTCGCCAAGGCGAACCCTCTGCTCGTGGTGAAGAGCGGTTACTTCGACGGTAACCCCCTGACCCAGGCCGAGGTCACCAAGCTCGCCGATCTCGAGACCCGCGAAGTGCTCCTGGCGAAGTTCGCCGGCGCTGCGAAGGCCTCGCTGTTCGGTGCCGCCTACCTGTTCAACGCACCGCTGGCCTCGGCCGCGCGTGCTGCGGACGCCCTGCGTCAGAAGCAGGAGTCCGCGCAGTAACGCGGGCTCGAACCGACAGAACCGAATCCAAGGAGAATCACAATGGCAAAGCTCACTGCTGACGAGCTCATCGAGGCCTTCAAGGAGCTCACCCTCATCGAGCTCAGCGACTTCGTGAAGAAGTTCGAGGAGACCTTCGAGGTCACCGCCGCCGCCCCCGTCGCCGTCGCCGCTGCCCCGGCAGCCGGTGGTGCTGGTGGCGCCGCTGAGGAGGTCGAGGAGAAGGATTCCTTCGACGTCGTCCTCGAGGCCGCCGGTGACAAGAAGATCCAGGTCATCAAGGAGGTCCGCGCGCTCACGAGCCTCGGCCTCGGCGAGGCCAAGGCCCTGGTCGACGGCGCCCCCGGCACCGTCCTCGAGGGTGCGAACAAGGAGACCGCCGAGAAGGCGAAGGCTCAGCTCGAGGGCGCCGGCGCGACCGTCACCCTCAAGTAGTACCCGCGCTCCTCAGGAGCGTTTCGAAGGGCGCCGTTCCGTCAGGGGCGGCGCCCTTTCGCATCTCCGCAATCGCGGACGGATGCTCCGCAGAGTGAGAGGGCGGGCCGCCGGGTAACCAGCCCGCGGCCCGCCCTCATCCGCCTTCGGCAGCCAGTGGGATCAGGAACACTGGGGCCGTCATCTCACCCGCTCGCTCGGCGACGGGAGCGCTGGCTTGTGCGCGCTTCGATAGGGGGATGCGCGACTTATTCGGGTGTTTGCCAGGTGTTTCTCTCGACGGCTCCTGCTTGCGCAGTCGGGTTGAACCGTCTCCTCAAGGAGAACACGAGACTCCCCCGTTCGGGGGGTGAGATGCGGGTTAACGGCGGGTGATATCCGCCTGCAGCCCGAGTTCCCTCGACCGCCGCAGCGCATCCTCTCGGGAGGACGCTCCGAGCTTGCGGTAGATGCTGCGCAGGTGCGTCTTGACGGTGTTGTTCGAGATGTAGAGGTGCGAGGCGATCTCCGCCACGGTCATGTCGCGGCCGAGGTACTGCACGATGTCCCGCTCGCGCTCGCTCAGTGGCTCGAGGTCCGACCAGCCGTGCCGACTCGGACTGCCCTGCACGTCGGCGAGGATGTCGAGCACCTCGGGCGGCTGCGGACGGGAGGCGGCGCTCTCGAACAGCCGCTTCGCGGCGCGTTCGGGAAGCAGGCGGAAAGGCAGCCGCATCCCGTTCTTGGCGGCGAGGAGCAGGCCGCGGTCGATCGCCACCTCGGCGACGACCGGGTTGCCGAGCTCGGCGTGCGCGGCGCCCTTCAGAAGCAGCACATCGACGTAGGTGCGCGACGAGTGCTGCTCGCCGAGCTGCTCGCAGCTCTGCAGCGCCGCGAGCGCGCCCCTCGCGTCTCCCGTGGAGAAGCGGAGTGAGGCGATGAACCGGGCGGGACAGTTCGCATGATGCTGGGTCGGCTCGAGCGAGCCGAAGAGGCTCCATGCTGTCTCGGTGTCGCCGAGACGCAGCAGGTAGGTCGCGCGCAGGCCCTCGGCGACGGTGTGCACGAAGCCCGGGCGCGGCCATCCGCTGTACAGCTGGGAGGCCCGGCGCAGCAGGTCGATGCCCTGCACGTACTCGCCCGTGATGACGCTCACGGTGGCCGTCGCGTAGTGGCCAAGCGCCTCCCACTCGCTGCGCGCGGTGGCGCGCGGCAGCTCCGCCGTCCTCGCCCGGGCATCGCCCAGTCGGCTCTTCTCGACGCTCAGCAGGGTCTCACAGATGAGCGTTCCGGCACCGAAGGGAGTCGCCGCGAGATCGGTGCCTGCGGCGAGCCGGTGCGCTTCCTCGGTGTAGCGCTGGGCCGCGGCGAACTCCCCTCGGGAGTACTCGACGAGTGCCAATACCGACAGGCATTCGAGCTGCTCGGTGCGGGTGAGGTTCGCACCGGCGAGTCCCGCAGAGATGCGCAGGAGGCGCTTCGCCTCGTCGAAGTCGCCGAGGTGGTAGACGGCGATGCCGCGCTGCAGCGCGAGCCGCGTCTCCAGGCGGATGCGCATCCCTAGTGTCTCGGTCGTGTCGCTGTCGAGCGCGGCTACCGCAGCCTCGAGCCGGGCGATCGCGTCGTCGAAGCGGCCGAGGGAGCGCAGCGCTGCCGCGTGATGCAGACCCGTGACGGCCGCCAGTGCAGGTGCCGGTGGCCGACGCGAGTCGAGCATCCGTTCGGCTGCATCGAAGTAGGGGAGGGCCGCGGACCTGCTGGCTGTGCCGACGCAGCGGTAGGAGGCGGCGAAGGCGGTGACGAGCTCCGGGTCGTCCTGCCAGAGTTCCGGGGAGAGGCTCTCGAGCATGCCGCGGATCTCGACGCCGTGCTCGGCGACGTGATCCTGCCAGTGCGCGCGCAGCGCGTCGAGCGCGACGACGTCCTCACCCGCGTCGCAGGCTGCTGTCACGGCACTCTTGAGCGACGGCCAGTCCGTCGTCACGGGTCTCCCCTTCGCCGTGGCGGGTACACCCTCGGCGGGCACCACGGCATACGCCCGGTTCCGCTGTTTCGGGTTCAGCGGGACGCAACCCGGCGCGGTGGTCACCCTAATCTCGGGCGACCGGTCTGTCCACCTTTAGGAGGACTCTTGCGGACGCGGCCACACGTACGGCAGATCCTCCGGGATGTCCCCGAATCTCGGTCGGTAGAACTCGGGGTCCTTGCGCAGGAGGTTCGATCGGTGGCTGAGATGGAACTCCTCGTCGCCGATCCAGGGCGGCAGCTCGAGCTCCGACTGCGGCACGCCGTCCACCTCGGGGGCGAACTCGAGCAGCTGTGGGCGCACCGCATCCGCGTAGCCGCGTGCGACCCACTCGTCGACCATGGCGATCCCGTAGCGCACGAGCGCCGGCAGATAGCCGCCCCACATCTTGGCCGCCGGATGATGCCGCCAGCCGTACCCCGGCACGGTGTTCGCCCGCAGCAGCTGGAACGTCTCGACCCGCTGCTTGCCGAGTCGCGATGAGTCGAGCGCGCGAGCGCTCTCATCGAAGTCGGGGTAGGGGAGGAAGGTCTGCATCGCATAGCCAGCCTCGTACGCGCCGTCCTCGACCGGAACGGGGTAGCGCGCGGGGGCCGAGCCGTCCTAGGACCTTCTTGCCGAGAGACCTTCGTGTCCGCCATAATGAGGACAACGCGCCCCCCAGCGTGCCAACCCGAATAACAGCATCGTCGCGATCGCGCACTGGACGTCCTTACCCTGCGGCCAGCGCGCCGGACCCCCTCCGAGCATCGCAACAACCGCCGCGGCGGCCTGGCGAAGGGCCCCACGGAACCGCTCTGCTGCAATCACACGGCGGGCGCCCCGATCCCCGAGGCGCCCGCCGGCTTCCTCCGGGCCCGTCGGGCGTCGTCGCTGGGCGTTCAGACCCGCTGGGCGGCTGGAGCTGTCGTGCTCGTCCTGACCACGAGCTCGACCGGGAACGGCTCCCACCCGCCCCCTGGCGCGGCCTCTCCCTCGAGAGCCGCGAGCACCCGGCGTGCGGCCTCGGCGCCTTGACGCCTCGGGTGCTGCGCGATCGTCGTGAGCCCGAACATGTCGGCGAGGTCGTGTCCGTCTATGCCGACGATCGAGAGCGAGCCGGGAACCGCGATGCCCAACTGGCGCGCGGCCAGGATCGCGCCGATGCCGATCTCATCGCACGCCGCGACGATACCCGTCGGTCGGGTGCGGGGGTCGGCGAGCAGTGTGAGCGCTGCCGAGTAACCCGCCTCGATCGTGTAGAGGCATTCCCGGTGATCCCCCTGGCCGGCGAGTCCCGCATCCGCCAGCGCGTCGCGGAACCCGGCGAGGCGCTGGGCGTGGACATGGAAGTCGACCTCCGCATCCTGATTGCCGCCCAGGTGCAGGATCCGCTCGTGCCCGAGGCTGAGCAGATGCTCGGTCGCGAGGCGAGCGGCCGCGACGTCGTCGACTGAGAAGGTCGGGATGCCGTCCACCACGCCGCCGATGCCCACCGCGGGAGTGCCGAGGGTGTCGAGCAGCTCGATCTCGTGCAGCGTCAGCTCGATGCCGACGGCGACGAGGGCGTCGACGCGCTTGCGCACGAGGAAGTACTCGAAGACGCGCCGACGGTGTTCGGCGTCGGGGGGCAGCTGGTAGAGCGTGAGGTCGTAGCCGTCGGCGACGAGCGTGGACTCGATGCCCTCGAGCACCTCGCCGAAGAACCAGCGGTTGATGTAGGGGATGACGACGCCGACGTTGCGGGTGCGGCCGGTCACGAGACTCGAGGCGTTCGACCACGGCACGTAGCCGATCGCCTTCGCGGCGTCGTTCACACGCTGCCGCGTCTCCTGGGAGACGTAGCCGCGACCGCTGAGCGCTCGCGAGGCCGTCGCCTTCGAGACGCCGGCGAGGCGCGCGACGTCGGTGATCCCGCTCACTGGGCCCCTCCGTTGGGTACGTGCTGGGAGCACAGTGTAGTCACCGTGTGGAACACATTCCAGAGGGCGGCCGACGCGACCGAGAGAGCGCTCCCACGGTCGTTGCCTTATCGTGTCCCGCCTCCGTCGCTAAGCGCTTGCAACAACGCGACTCCTGCCATAACCTGCGACTGGAACCGGTTCCCTATCGGCTCCCGAATTGCACCACCACCGCAGAACGTCGTCGCCCTCGCAGGCGACCGACCTCAACGAGGAGGAGAACGATGAGTTCCACCTTGCGCCGCCGCTTGCTGCTTCCGATCGCCGCAGCAGGCATCGTCGGTTTCGCACTCACCGGCTGTACCGGCGACATCGCCGCAGAAGGCCCCGACGACTGCTCCGACTACGAGGAGTACGGCACCTTCGAGGGCGCCGAAGTCAGCATCCAGGGCACCATCATCGAGGTCGAGGCCGACCGCCTCGTCGAGTCGTGGGCCGACTTCGAGGCCTGCACCGGCATCGAGATCCAGTACCAGGGCACCCAGGAGTTCGAGGCGAACATCGAGGTGCTCGCCGAGGGTGGCAACGCCCCCGACCTCGGCATCTTCCCGCAGCCCGGACTCTTTTCGCGCATCGCGCAGGCCGGCCACTTCGTCGAGGCGCCCGCCGCCGTCGAGGAGAACGTCGACGAGTTCTGGAACGAGGACTGGAAGGCCTACGGCACGGTCGACGACACCTTCTACGGCGCGCCGCTGATGGCGAGCATCAAGGGTTACGTCTGGTACTCGCCTGCGACCTTCGAGGAGAACGGCTGGGAGGTCCCCGAGGACCTGGACGGCCTCATGGAGCTCACCGCGCAGGTCGCCGAAGAGGGCGGTGACGACCTGAAGCCGTGGTGCTTCGGACTCGGCTCCGACGCGGCGACCGGCTGGCCGGGCACCGACTGGGTCGAGGACATGGTCCTGCGCCTGCACGGACCCGAGGTCTACGACCAGTGGGTCGCTCACGAGATCCCCTTCAACGACCCGCAGATCGTCGAGGCATTCGACGCGGTCGGCGAGATCCTCAAGAACGAGGACTACGTGAACGGCGGCATCGGCGACGTGCGCTCCGCGCTCTCCACCCCCTTCGGCGAGGGCGGCCTGCCGATCCTCGACGGCGAGTGCGCGATGCACCACCAGGCCTCGTTCTACGAGGGCTTCTGGCCCGAGGGCACCGAGGTCGCTCCTGACGGCGACGTCTGGGCGTTCATCACTCCTCCGGCCGACGCCAGCGGCGAGCAGGCCGTGACCGGCGGTGGCGAGATCGTCGGCGCGTTCGACGACCGTGAAGAGGTCGCCGCGGTGCAGGCCTACCTGTCCAGCGACCTGTGGGCGAACAACCGTGTCGCGCTCGGTGGTGTCATCTCCGCCAACAACGGACTCGACGCCAGCGTCGCCTCGAGCGAGCTGCTCACGCAGTCGATCGAGATCCTCCAGGGTGAGACGACCTTCCGGTTCGACGCATCCGACCTGATGCCGGCCGCGGTGGGCTCGAGCTCGTTCTTCACCGGCATCGTGGACTGGATCGGCGGAGACGACACCCAGTCCGTCGTCGACGCGATCGAAGACAGCTGGCCCGCCGAGTAGCGGATCTCCTCCAGAGCGGGGGCGGAGGCCGGTTCGCCGGCTCCGCCCCCGGCTCTTCGACGAAGAAGGGAGCCGGCGGATGACCTCAGCCGACCTCATCGAGAAGATCGTTCAAGTCCTCATCGGCCTCGCTGTGTTCGCGGCGGTCGTGGGGCTCGTCATGTTCCTGGTCGACAGGGCGCCGAAGAAGCGCCGCGACGTCGTCCAGCTGATCGCGTTCCTCGCGCCCGCCGTCCTCCTCCTCGGTGCGGGCCTCGTCTGGCCCGCGCTGCGCACCACAGGGCTCGCGTTCACCAGTCGGAGCGGCGCCTTCGTCGGCTTCGAGAACTTCGCCTGGATCTTCACCCAGGAGGATGCGCTCATCACGGTGCGCAACACGATCATCTGGGTCGTGCTCGTGCCGCTGCTGTCGACCATCGTGGGGCTCGCCTACGCGGTGTTCATCGACAAGTCGCGCGGTGAGAAGTACTTCAAGGCGCTCGTGTTCATGCCGATGGCGATCTCGTTCGTCGGCGCGAGCATCATCTGGCGGTTCGTCTACGAGTACCGCCAGGCGGACGACCCGCAGATCGGACTCCTCAACGCGATCGTCACGGCGTTCGGCGCAGAACCCGTGCGGTGGCTGCAGGAGCCGCCGGTCAACACGTTCCTGCTCATCATCGTGATGATCTGGATCCAGACCGGGTTCGCGATGGTCGTGCTCTCCGCGTCGATCAAGGGCATCCCGACGGAGCAGATCGAGGCGGCTCAGCTCGACGGCACCAACGCCTGGCAGCGCTTCCGCAACGTGACGCTCCCCGGCATCCGCGGATCTCTCGTGGTCGTCGTGACGACGATCTCGATCGCGACGCTCAAGGTGTTCGACATCGTCCGCACGATGACCGCGGGCAACTACGACACGAGCGTCATCGCCAACGAGATGGTCACGCAGGCGTTCCGCGCCGGCGAACCCGGACGGGGCTCGGCGCTGGCCGTCGTGCTGTTCATCCTGGTTCTCCCGATCGTCATCTACAACATCCGCATCCTGCGGCAGCAGAGGGAGATCCGATGACCTCCACGACACCCAACGTCGCGGCCACCCTTCCGGCCGACAGCACGCGGGCCGACGACACCACCAAGGCGAAGCGGGTCAAGCGCCGCCTGACGTCGCGCGGCGCGACCATCGCCTCGCTCATCATCGCCATCATCTGGACGATCCCGACCTTCGGTCTCTTCGTCTCCTCGTTCCGTCCTCGCGAGGAGATCATCGAGAACGGATGGTGGACGATCTTCCAGAACTGGGGCCTGACGCTCGAGAACTACCAGGAGGTGCTGCTGTCGCCCTCGGTGTCGGCGCCGCAGCTCGGGTCGTACTTCGTCAACTCCATCGCGATCGCGATCCCGGCCACGATCTTCCCGCTCGTGATCGCGTCGATGGCGGCGTACGCGTTGGCCTGGATCAAGTTCAAGGGCGCGTCGACGATCTTCATCGTGATCTTCGCGCTGCAGATCGTGCCGCTGCAGATGGCGCTCATCCCGCTGCTGCAGATCTTCACCGGAGTCATCACGCCGGCGCAGAACTGGATCTCGGAGGTGCTGCCGTTCATCCCGACGAGCAACTACCTGCAGATCTGGATCGCGCACACGATCTTCGCCCTGCCGTTGGCGATCTTCCTGCTGCACAACTTCATTTCGGAGATCCCCGGTGAGGTGATCGAGGCGGCCCGCGTCGACGGCGCGAGCCACAGCCAGGTGTTCTTCCGGATCGTGCTGCCGCTGGCGCTCCCCGCGCTCGCGAGCTTCGCGATCTTCCAGTTCCTCTGGGTGTGGAACGACCTCCTGGTGGCGCTCATCTTCTCGGGCGGCACGTCGGAGGCGGCACCGCTGACCCAGCGTCTGGCGGAGCTGGTGGGCAGTCGCGGGCAGGAGTGGCAGCGCCTCACGGCCGCAGCGTTCGTGTCGCTCGTCATTCCGCTCATCGTGTTCTTCGGCCTGCAGCGCTACTTCGTGCGCGGCCTGCTGGCCGGGTCCACGAAGGGATAGCAGCAGAACGGAGGGGCGCCGGCCGCAGGTCGGCGCCCCTTTCCGTTCCCCGCCCCCGATGTCAGGTTTTCGGACCGACGAGCGGTTCGTGCCCCCGTCGCCGGTCCGAAAACCTGACAATCGCCGGCCCGAGAACCCGACAGGGGACGTCCGACATACCACCCGTTCCGCCGAGGGCGGACGCGCGGCGGCCGGTCGGCGGCCCGATCTAGGGTGAGGGAATGAACGATCGCGGCGGCCAGTCCGGAAGGTTCGGCAAGCCGCGCACCCGCATCAGCGCCGACGACGCCGAGGCGCAGCGGGCCGCGAACGCCGCCGCACCGAAGATCCCCGACCTGCTGAGCCGCATCGGCGACCTCTTCAAGCCGCACCGCACCGCGCTGATCCTGACGATCGTGCTCGTGCTGGTGGGTGCCGCGCTCACCGTGCTTCCGCCGCTGCTCACCCAGCGGGCGTTCGACGAGGGGCTCTTCCCCGTGAACGGCGACGGCCCGAACATGCCGGTGCTCGTCGAGCTCGTGTCGCTCATGGTGCTGCTCTTCATCGCGAGCGCGGCACTCGGGGTGTGGCAGACGTACCTCACCGCATCCGTCGGCAACTCGGTGATGGGCGCCCTGCGGGTGCGGCTGTTCTCGCACCTGCAGCGGATGGAGCTCGGCTTCTTCACGCGCACGAAGACGGGCGTCATCCAGTCGCGGCTGCAGAACGACGTCGGCGGCGTGGCGGGAGTGCTCACCAACACGATCTCGAGTGTGCTCGGCAACACCGTCACGGTCGCCGCCGCATTCGTGTCGATGCTCGTTCTGTCGTGGCAGCTCACCCTCGTGGCCGTCATCCTCATGCCGATCCTGGTGATCGCGCAGCGCAGGGTCGGTCAGGTGCGGGCGAAGATCGCGGCGCGCACGCAGGAGTCGCTGTCGGAGATGACCGCGATCACCCAGGAGACCCTGAGCGTCTCGGGCATCCTGCTCTCGAAGAGCTTCACCCGGCAGAACGCCGAGATCGAGCGCTACTCGAGCGAGAACCGCACGCAGATCCGGCTGCAGGTGCAGCAGCAGATGAGCGGGCAGTGGTTCTTCGCGATGGTGCAGATCTTCCTTGCGATCATCCCGGCGGTCGTCTACCTCGTGGCGGCCTGGCTGATCCTGCAGGAGGTGCCCGTCACCGCCGGCACGATCGTCGCCTTCACGACGGTGCAGGCCCGGCTCATGTGGCCGCTGCTCGGGCTCATGCGGGTCGCTCTCGACCTGCAGACCTCGTCGGCGCTGTTCGCGCGCATCTTCGAATACCTCGACCTGAAGCCGTCGATCTCCGACAAGCCGGGGGCGACGGATGTGGACCCCAGCCGGCTGGGCGAGGTCGCCTTCGAGGAGGTCCTGTTCCGGTACCCCGACACTCCCGACGACGCGCCCGCGACCCTCAAGGGCGTCTCGTTCCGCATCGAGCCCGGCCAGTTCGCGGCCTTCGTCGGACCGTCGGGAGCAGGCAAGACGACGATCAGCTACCTCATCCCGCGGCTGCATGACGTGAGCGGCGGACGCGTGCTCTTCGCGGGCGACGACGTGCGCGACCTGCGCGGCGAGGATCTCGTGCGCCACATCGGCATCGTGAGCCAGGAGACCTACCTGTTCCACGCGTCGATCGCCGAGAACCTCCGCTACGCGAACCCCGAGGCGACGGATGCGGACCTCGAGCGTGCGGCGCGCGCGGCGAACATCCACGAGACGATCGCCTCGTTCCCCGACGGCTACGACACCGTGGTGGGGGAGCGCGGCTACCGGCTGAGCGGCGGCGAGAAGCAGCGCATCGCGATCGCGCGGGTGCTGCTCAAGGACCCGGCCGTGCTCATCCTCGACGAGGCGACGAGCGCGCTCGACTCCATCTCGGAGCGCGTCGTGCAGCAGGCGCTCGAGGAGGCGAAGCGGGGGCGCACGACCATCGCGATCGCCCACCGGCTCTCGACGATCGTGGATGCGGATGTCGTCTTCGTCGTCGACGCGGGACGCATCGTCGAGTCGGGCACCCACGACGAGCTGCTCGAGCGGGGCGGCGTGTACGCACGGCTGTACGAGCAGCAGGCTCGGCTGAGCGCCTGACTCAACCTGAGTCGCGCTCGTTCGGGTGCGGTTCACCTTCGGGCAACGCGTCCTCTCTACCGTGAGCGGGCTCCGACCGACGAAGGACCCTCATGCGCGCTCGCCCCCGTCCCCTCGCCCTCCTGCTGGCTCTCGCCGTGCTCGGCACGGGAGGGCTCGCCACCGCGGCTCCCGCTGCCGCGGCGCCGGAGACCGGCGGGCTGAACCTCGAGGGCGCCGGCTCGGCGCTCCTGACCGCCGGAACCGAGGCGATCGCTCCCGGTCTCGATCTGACGTCGTTCCGCCGGCAGCAGCCGAACGGGTGGGTGTCGGGCCACGTGCTGGCGGCCGACCTCTCGACGCCGACCCTGTCGCTCGACGTGCTCGACTCCGGCACGGTCAGCGGCGGGGCCACCGTGACCGATCAGATCGCGGGCACTGGCGCCGTCGCCGCGGTCAACGGCGACTACTTCGACATGAACGCCTCCGGCGCTCCGGTCGGCACCAACGTGTCGCCGAGCGGCGGCATCCGCTCGATCGCCGCCGACCCGCGGCAGACCTTCACGGTGAGCGACGGCATCGCCGCCGTCCGCGCGCTCGGCAGCGCCGCCTCCGTGACGATCGACGGGGCGCGCACCGACGTCGACGCGGTCAACGCGCCCGGCGTGCCGAGCGGGGCCATCGGCTACTACACCGCTGCGTGGGGAGCCCACCCGCTCAGCCGTCCGCTGGGCGGGCCGGGCACGCTGCCCGATCGCATCGCCCGGGTGTCCGTCGTCGACGGCGTGGTCGCCTCGGTGAGTACCGACCCGGCGAGCGTGGCGGGCCCCACCGCCATCGGCGAGGGCGAGGGCGTGCTCGTCGGACGTGCGGCAGGAGCGGATCTGCTCGCCGGGCTGACCGTGGGCGAGCCGGTCTCGGTGGAGGTGTCGGTCGACGCGGACGTCGACCTCGCGGTCGGCGGCAGCGAGCGCCTGGTGCGCGACGGCGTGCCCGCCGAGACCGGCGCGGTGGATGCCAGCCGCACCGCGGTCGGCATCAGCCAGGACGGCACCCGCCTCTGGGTCGTCAGCATCGAGGGTCGTCAGGCGGACGCCAAGGGCATGACGATCACCGACCTCGGCCAGTTCATGCTCGACCTGGGCGCATACAACGCCGTCAACCTCGACGGCGGCGGCTCGAGCGCACTGCTGGCCCGCGAGCCCGGCGAGACCGAGGCGCAGCTCGTGAACCGCCCGTCGGATGGGACCGAGCGCGTGGTCGCGAACAGCCTGGCCTTCTTCTCGAGCGCGCCGCCCGCGACCGTGCGGGACGTGCGAGTCGAGACGGAGCTGGAGACCGCTGACGCGGACGCGGTGCTGCCTGGCCTCGGCCGCACGGTCACCGGGGTCGGCCTCGACGCGAACTACACCGGCGTGCCGACCGACGGACGCTTCACGAACGGCGACGGTCGCCTGACCGTCGAGCAGCAGGACGGCGGGACGGCGCGGGTCGTCGGCGTCGCGCCCGGCGACACGACGGTCTCCTACACAGCGGAGCGCAAGACGGCGTCTGCGCCACTGCGGGTGCTCGGCGAGCTCGTGCGGGTGCGCCCGAGCGAGACGGTGGTCTCCCTCGCCGACCCGGGCTCCACCGCGCTGGTGCGGCTCACGGGCCTGGACGGCGACGGCTTCGGCGCCCCGATCGAGGTCGCGGATGTCCAGGTCGAGTCGGGTGCGGACGTCACGGTGACTCCGTCAGGGCTCGACGGCTTCCTCATCACTCCCGCGGTGGACAGCGGCGCGGCGACGGTGACGTTCACGGTGCAGGGTGTCTCGGTCGATGTCGCCGTGACGGTCGGCTACCGCACGCAGAGCGTCGCGGACTTCGCCGACGGTGCGAGCTGGACGGCCGCTCACGACCGCGCACCGGGTGGCGCGCTCACGACCACCACCGGCCCGAACGGTGAGCCCGCGCTCGACCTCCGCTACGACTTCACCCAGAGCACGGGAACCCGTGGCTTCTACGCCGTCGTGCCCGAGGGTACGGCCGGCCGCGTGCTCGACGGGCAGCCTCGCGCGCTCACGCTCTGGATCAACGGCGACGGCACGGGGGTGTGGCCGCGCATCCAGCTGCGCACCGGCGCCGGCACCACCGTGAACCTCGACGGCCCGTTCGTCACCTGGGAGGGCTGGCAGCAGGCTCGCTTCACGGTTCCCGCGGGGACCCAGTACCCGCTCACGCTGCAGCGCATCCGCTTCCTCGAGACGAAGGCCGCGGTGAGCTACCAGGGCCACCTGCAGATCGCCGGGCTCGAGGCGGTCGTGCCGCCGACCGTCGAGCAGCCGAGCGAGCAGCGCGTTCACGATCCGGTGATCATCACCGACGGCACCGTCGACGACCGGCCGCAGCGCATCGCGGTGCTGAGCGACTCCCAGTTCGTCGGACGCAACCCCGACAGCGACATCGTCGCGGCCGCCCGTCGCGCCCTGCGGGAGATCGCCGCGGCGGAGCCCGACCTGCTCGTGATCGACGGCGACTTCGTCGACGAGGCGGCGCCGATCGACTTCGAGCTGGCGCAGCGCGTTCTCGACGAGGAGGTCGGCGACGCGCTGCCGTACCTCTACGTACCCGGCAACCACGAGGTGATGGGCGGGGACATCAGCAACTTCGAGTCGTTCTTCGGCGACACCCGCCACTCGATCCGGGTGGGCAGCACCCAGATCGTCACGCTCAACAGCGCGAACGGCTCCTTCCGGGCGAGCGAGCCCGACCAGCTGCGGTGGTTCGAGCAGCAGCTCGATGAAGCCGCCGCGGACGACGAGGTGACCGGCGTGCTGGTCTTCGCGCACCACCCGGCCGATGACCCGCTGCCCAACAAGGCGAGCCAGCTGGGCGACCGCACGGAGGCGGCGGCGTTCACCGAGCGCCTCGGCGAGTTCCGCGCCGACACCGGCAAGTCGATCGCGGTGGTCAATGCGCATGTCGGCATGTTCCACGCGACGAGCACGGATGGCGTCTCGCGCCTCATCAACGGCAACTCCGGCAAGTCGCCGTCGTCGACGCCTGCCGATGGCGGTTTCACCGGCTGGACGATGCTCGGCATCGACCCGGCGGAGGGGCTCGTCGGATCCGATCCGGTGACGGTGGAGGACCGCATCGACTGGATGCGCGCGGAGACCCAGGCCCGAGTGGACGAGCTGGTGCTCGACGCTCCGGTGGTGCTCGAGGTCGGCGAGCTCGTCCCGGTGTCGGCCACGCTGACGCAGGACGGGGGCCGCCAGGTGCCGGTCGCCTGGCCGGTCAGCGCGGACTGGGCGGGCGAGGGCGTCGTCGTGGATGCGGCGAGCGGGGCTCTCGAGGCCGCGGCCGGCGTGCTGCGCCTCAACCCCGCCACCGGTGAGCTGCTCGCGACAGCACCGGGCACAGCGACCCTCTCGGTGACCGTGAACGGCGTCAGCGCCGAGGTCGAGGTGACCGTGATCGGGCTGCCGGACGAGCCGGGCGAGGAGCCGGGCGGCCCGGGCGAGCCCGGTCCCGGTGAGCCGGGCCCGGGGACGGGTGACGGCGGCTCCGACCCGGGCGCGGGCGCCGGGGGCGACGGGGGCGACCTGGCCTCGACCGGAACCGACCCGAGCGGGCTGATCGCCTTCGCTCTCGTGGTGCTGCTGGGCGGGGCGGTGGCGCTCGTGGGCGCCCGCCGCGTCCGTTCGTCGCGGGCCGGGTAGGGGCGCTCGGGGAGCCGTAATACACAGCACCCCGCTGTTAGCGTCTTCCTATGACCTACGCGAACTCGGTGCTCGACCTCATCGGGAACACGCCGCTCGTGCGGCTGAACTCGGTGACGAAGGGCATCGAGGCGACCGTGCTCGTCAAGGTGGAGTACCTGAACCCCGGCGGCTCTTCGAAGGACCGGATCGCGACCCGCATCATCGACGCCGCGGAGCGCGAAGGCAAGCTGAAGCCCGGCGGCACGATCGTCGAGCCGACGAGCGGCAACACCGGCGTGGGCCTCGCCCTCGTCGCCCAGCAGCGCGGGTACCGCTGCGTCTTCGTGCTGCCCGACAAGGTCGGCGAGGACAAGCGCAACGTGCTCACCGCCTACGGCGCGGAGATCGTCGTGACCCCGACGGCCGTCGAGCCTTCGAGTCCCGAGTCGTACTACTCGGTCTCCGACCGGCTCGCCCGCGAGATCCCCGGCGCGTTCAAGCCGGACCAGTACTCGAACCCGAACGGCCCGCTCAGCCACTACGAGACGACCGGCCCCGAGATCTGGCGCGACACCGACGGCAAGGTCACCCACTTCGTCGCGGGCGTCGGCACCGGCGGCACCATCAGCGGCGTCGGCCGCTACCTCAAGGAGGTGTCCGACGGCCGCGTGCGGGTCATCGGCGCCGACCCCGAGGGTTCGGTGTACTCCGGCGGAACCGGCAGGCCGTATCTCGTCGAGGGCGTCGGCGAGGACTTCTGGCCCACCGCGTACGACGGCACCGTCGTCGACGACATCATCGCCTCATCCGATGCGGAGTCGTTCGAGATGACCCGGCGGCTCGCCCGCGAGGAGGGTCTGCTGGTCGGCGGATCCAGCGGGCTCGCCGTCTCCGCGGCGCTCAAGGCAGCGAAGGCCCTCGGCCCCGACGACCTGGTCGTCGTGCTGCTGCCCGACGGCGGTCGCGGCTACCTCGGCAAGATCTTCAACGACCGGTGGATGCAGTCCTACGGATTCGCTCAGCCGACCGTCGAGAAGACGGTGGGCGACGTGCTGCGCTCGAAGACCGGCGAGCTGCCGGATCTCGTGCACGTGCACCCGAGCGAGACGGTGCGCGAGGCGGTCGGCATCATGAGCGAGTACGACGTGTCGCAGCTGATCGTGCTGAACGCCGAGCCGCCCGTCGTCATGGGCGAGGTCACCGGCTCGATCGACGAGCGCAGCCTGCTCGAGCACATCTTCAGCGGAAGGGCTCAGCTCACGGACGCGCTGCGCCCCTTCGTCGGCCCCACCCTGCCGCTCATCGGCATCAACGAGCCGGTGTCCTCGGCGCGCTCGGCGCTCGCCGAGGCGGACGCGTTGCTCGTGACCTCCGACGGCAAGCCCGCGGGGGTCATCACCCGGCATGACCTGCTGACCTTCCTCTCCGCTTGAACCACCTCCCCGGAAAGAAGCCCGTGTCCGATTCCCTCGGTTTCTCCACCCGCGCCGTCCACGCCGGTCAGGTGCCCGACGCCACCACCGGCTCTGTCACCCCGCCGCTGCACCTCACCTCCACCTTCCTGCAGGACGGCATCGGCGGCTTCCGCAGCGGCTACGAGTACGCCAGAGCGGCGAACCCCACGCGTGACGCGCTGCAGACCCAGCTCGCCGCGCTCGAAGGCGGCGCCCGCGCCTACAGCTTCGCGTCGGGACTCGCCGCAGAAGACACGCTGCTGCGCGCTCTGCTGAAGCCCGGCGACCACATCCTCATGGGCAACGACGTCTACGGCGGCACCCACCGGCTGGTGAACCGCGTGTTCGTGCCGTGGGGCATCTCGCTCTCCACCGCCGAGTTCGGCGACCTGGATGCGGTGCGCGCCGCCCTGCGACCCGACGCCACGAAGGTGCTCTGGGTCGAGACGCCGAGCAACCCGCTGATGAAGGTGACCGACATCGCCGCGCTCGTGGAGCTCGGGCACGAGGTGGGTGCGACGGTCGTGGTCGACAACACCTTCGCCTCGCCGTACCTGCAGCAGCCGCTCTCGCTCGGTGCCGACGTCGTCGTGCACTCCACGACGAAGTACCTGGGCGGTCACTCAGACGTGCTCGGCGGCGCCGTGGTCACGAGCGACGAGGAGATCGCGGAACGGGTCGGCTTCCTGCAGTTCGGCGTCGGCGCCGTCTCCGGACCGCTCGACGCCTGGCTCACGACCCGCGGCATCAAGACTCTCGCCGTGCGCATGGAGCGGCACTCCGACAACGCGGAGGCGGTCGTCGCCGCGCTCGAGGGTCACCCCAAGCTCGACGCGGTCTATTACCCCGGCCTGCCGACGCATCCCGGCCACGACATCGCCAAGCGGCAGATGCGGCGCTTCGGCGGCATGATCTCGCTCGCGGTGAAGGGCGGTCCGGATGCGGCGCGTCGCCTCGCCGAGTCCACCTCGCTCTTCCTGCTGGCCGAGTCGCTGGGCGGGGTCGAGTCGCTCATCGGATACCCGTCGGAGATGACCCACGCCTCGGTGCGCGGCACCGCGCTGGAGGTGCCGGAGAACGTCGTGCGACTCTCCGTCGGCATCGAGGACGCAGACGACCTCGTCGCCGATCTGCTCGAGACGCTCGACCGCCTCTAGTCGGAGTGCGCGCCGTGCCGCACTGGCGGTTTTTCGTGTACCGCTGTCATCCCGCCACTGCCACAGTGGTGCGGTGACCAGCACCACCGACGCGTCCCCACCGGCAGAGGCGGGCGTCCGGTCGCCGACGCATGGTCGGCTGGGGCTCTGGCAGGCGTCCGCGCTCTACATCGCCGCGGTGCTCGGCACCGGCATCCTCGCGCTGCCCGGGCTCGCCGCAGCGGCGGCCGGTCCGGCATCCATCGTCGCGGTCGCGGCGGTCGTGGTGCTGTCCATTCCGCTCGCCAGCACCTTCGCCGCGCTCGCCTCCCGCTTTCCCGACGCCGGCGGCGTCGCGACCTTCGTGCGGCTGGCGCTCGGCGAGACCGCCGCGCGCGTGAGCGGCTACTGGTTCCTGTTCGGCGTGGCCTTCGGGGTGCCCGTCGTCTCCACCCTCGGCGCCGAGTACCTCGTCGCAGCCGTCGGCGGAACCCGCACGCAGGTGGTGGTGCTCTCGCTGACCTTCCTGGTGGTGCCGCTGCTCGTGAACCTCTTCGGACTCAGGGTGAGCGGCACCGTGCAGCTCGGGCTCACCGGTCTGCTCGTCGTGGTCGTGGTGGCGGTCGTCACCGCGACCGCGCCCGAGACGCAGGCGGCGAACTTCGAGCCCTTCCTGCCGAACGGATGGTCGGGGGTCGGCACCGCGATCTCGCTCTTCGTGTGGGCGTTCGCCGGGTGGGAGGCCGTGACCCACATCGCGGGGGAGTTCCGCGATCCCCGCCGCACGATCCCGCTCGCCACGGCGATCGCGGTCGTCGTGGTGAGTGCGGCCTACCTGGCCCTGCAGATCGTGACGGTCGGGGTGAACGGCGCTGCTGCCGGGGAGAGCGTCGTGCCGCTCATCGACCTGGTGGCCGTCGTCGCACCGGTGGTCGGGCCTCCCCTCGTCGCCGGCATCGCGGCGGTCGTGGTCGTCGGTGTGCTCAACGCCTACCTGCCGGCCTTCGCGAACCTCGCGGCAGCGCTCGGCCGCGACGGGCACCTGCCGGCCTGGCTCGGCCGCGGAGCCGCGCCGGGCGAGGTGCCGCGCCGCGCGCTGCTGTTTGTGGGCGCGATGGTGCTCGGCTACTTCACGCTGCTCGTCACCTCGGGGCCCGAGCTCGACCTGGAGCCGTTCATCCTCGTGCACACGAGCTCCATGGTGGCGGTGTACGCACTCGGCATGGTCGCGGCGGTGCGCCTGCTCGAGCGCTACAGCGTCGGCTGGTGGCTCGCCGTCGTATCGGTCGTGCTCGTCGCCGGGCTCGTGGTCCTCGCCGGACCGAATCTGCTCGTGCCGGCGGTGCTCGCGGCCGCCGCGCTCGCCGTGACCGTCTTCAGACGCATCCGTGCCCATGGCTTCCCGACGACAGGAGAACGATGATCGACTACCGTGCCGTGTTCGACGCCCGCGTGACCTTCGCCAACGGGGGAGGGCTGACGGCGCAGGGATTCCGGCTCGATCTGCCCTCTCGGAGCCTCGACAAGCGGGAGATCGGTCGCCTGTTCGTGCAGCACCTCGGCCTCGCGATGGTCGGGTCGGTCGAGCTCGAGAACCTCGATATCGTCGAGGAGGCGCACAAGGGCAGTCGTGGGATCGATGCGCCCCCGCGCTGGGACGCGCCGCGGGTCGTCGACCTGAGCCACCGCATCCGGGAGGGTCTCGTCACCTACCCCGGCCTGCCGGCCCCCGTCATCCGCCCGCACCTCACCCGCGAGGAGTCGCGCGGGCGCTACGCGCCGGGCACCGAGTTCCAGATGGATGTCATCGAGTTCATCGGCAACACCGGCACCTACCTCGACTCGCCCTTCCACCGGTACGGCGACCGCCCCGATCTCGCCGGGCTCGACCTCGCGTCGCTCGTCGACCTGCCGACCGAGGTCTTCCATCTCGCCGACTTGGGCGAGCGTGGCATCCCTGCCGAGGTGTTCTGGGATCGCGACGTGCGCGGCAAGGCGGTGCTGCTGCACACCGGGTGGGACCGGCACTTCGGCACGCCGGCCTACGGCACCGGGGCGCCGTTCCTGACGGCCGCGGGAGTCGAGCATCTCGTGCGGGAGGGTGCGGTGCTCGTCGGGATCGACTCGCTCAACATCGACGACACCGAGTCGGGCGGCGAGCGTCCGGCGCACAGCGGGCTGCTGGCCGCAGGGGTGCACGTCGTGGAGCACCTGACGAGGCTCGAGGAGCTGCCGCCGAGCGGTGCGCGGTTCTTCTGCGCGCCTCCGGCCGTCGAGGGGTTCGGCACCTTCCCCGTGCGGGCGTTCGCGCTGCTCGGTCAGCCCTCGACCCAGTAGCGCGGGCCCGGACCACGCCTGCCCACCTCGTCCTGCGGGTTCTGCAGCGCGCAGACCCCGAGCGACAGGCAGCCGCATCCGATGCAGGCCGTCAGATCGTCGCGAAGATGCTGCAGCTGGCGGATGCGGGCGTCGAGCTCTCCGCGCCACATCTCGCTGAGCCTGGCCCAGTCGTGGCGCGTGGGAGTGCGCGAGTCGGGCAGGGTGTCGAGGGCCGCGCGGATGTCGGCCAGAGCCATGCCGATCCGCTGGGCGGTGCGGATGAAGGCGACTCGTCGCAGCACCTCCCGCTTGTAGCGCCGCTGGTTGCCGGCGGTGCGGTCGCTGTGCAGCAGCCCCTGCCGCTCGTAGAAGTGCAGCGTCGACACGCTCACGCCGCTGCGGCGGGCGACCTCGCCGACGGTCAGAGTGGCGCGTGGTCCGCCCTCCAGGTGCACGTCGTGCTCGGTCACGGCGCCCAGCCTATTCGACCTCCACTTCCGTTGAGGTTTCAGGGCTGGCGCCGGCTCGTGGTCACGGTATGGGCAGCGCCGTGGCCTCGAGGACGCGGCGCAGGGTCGACTCGATCGGCGTCTCGCAACGCCGCAGGCGGTCGCCCCGCGGCTGCAGGATGCCCCGCTCACCGGCGCCGTAGAGCGCTGCGAGCTCACCGGCGAGATGCTCCGGCACGCCCGAGCCGATCATGGCGTCGATCCAGCCGATCTCTGGGATCGTCACGACCTGCAGCGGGCGCCCGAGCATGGCCGCGAGCCGGTCAGCGACCTCGCGCTCGGTGTACGACGGACCGTCCAGGTCGACGACCTCGCTGGCGCCGGGGGGCGCCAGGAGGGCCTCGGCCGCGACGACGCCGATGTCCACCGTGGCGATCATCGGCATCGGCACGTCGGCGGACTCGCCGAACACCGGGTAGACCCCGTCAGCCAGCACCGTGGGCAGCAGGTCCTCGACCTTCTCCTGGAAGTGCCAGGAGCGGATCGCCGTCAGCACGACCCCGGTCTCCTGGAGGCGCTCCTCGAGGTGGTGGAGCCAACGGATGGGCCCCGTGCCGTCGGGCAGCTCGGCGCCGATCGAGGAGAGCAGGACGACGTGCGGGACGCCGCTGTCGCCCACCGCCCTCGCGATTCCGTCGGCGAGTCGGCGATGCTGGGCGTCGTCGCCCGACGGCATCGTGGGCAGCATGACGAACGCGCCCGTGCTGCCGCGGAGCGCCTCAGCGAGTCCGGCGGGATCGGCCAGATCCGCGATCGCCGTCGCGGCTCCGCGCGCCGCCCAGTCGCTGGCGCGTGCCGGGTCGCGGAGCACCGCGCGCGTGGGAGCGCGGCGTTCCAGCAGCGCGGCGGCGGTCGCACCGCCGACGTGCCCGGTCGATCCGATGATCGTGAACATGGGTCCTCGTTCCCGCTCGCCCCTGTGGCGTGCTCGTTCTCAGTGAACCGGTCGCCGATGAGCCGATCCATGCCTGATCCGCGCCATTTCATGTCTCTGCGTCTAGCATCGGGCCATGGATCCGCTCGCAGACCTTCTCGATGGCGTTCGTGCGCGCACCGCTGCGTTCTGCCGCACGATCCTCGAGCCGCCCTGGGCGCTGCGCATCGCCGACGGCGCAGCGCTCGCGCTCGCGACGGCCGTGCGCGGAGAGGCGTGGATCGTCCCGGACCAGGGACCGCCCGTCCTCATGCGCACCGACGACGTGGTGATCGTGAAGGGGCCGCATCCGTACACGGTCGCCGACCACCCGAGCACGAGGCCTGATGTCGTCGTCCACGCCGACAACCGTCTGACCGACTCGAGCGGCACGGATGTCACCGACGCCTGGCAGCTCGGGTCGCGAACGAGCGGGCGCAGCCCCCAGGGGTCGACGATCCTGGCCAGCGGCACCTACCAGGTCCGCAACGACGTGACGGGCAGGCTGCTGAGCGCGCTGCCCGACGTCGTGCTCGTGCCGGCCGCGCAGGGCCATCATCAGGTCATGAGGCTGCTGGCTCAGGAGGTCGGCGAGGAGGGGCCGGCTCAGCAGATCGTTCTCGACCGGCTGCTCGATATCGCCCTCGTCGCGACCCTTCGGGCCTGGTTCGCGCAGCCTGCCGCCGACACGCCCGGGTGGTACCTCGCGCAGAGCGACCCGCTCGCGGGGCCGGCGCTGCGGCTCATGCACGCCGGGCCCGGAAGGCCGTGGACCGTGGACGCGCTGGCTTCAGCGGTCGGCTGTTCCCGCGCCACCTTCGCGCGGCGATTCACGGAGCTGGTCGGCGAGCCGCCCATGACCTATCTCACGGGCTGGCGGATCGCGCTCGCTGCCGATCTTCTGCGCACCTCGGATCTCACCTTGGAGGCCATCGCGCAGCAGGTCGGCTATGCCAACGCCTTCGCTCTGAGCGTGGCGTTCAAGCGGATCCGCGGCGCATCGCCCAAGCGCTATCGAACCGAAGGGCCTGCCGCGCGCCAGGTCGTCCTGCAGACCTGACCCGGCCTCGTCATCCGCGGTGTGCATAATGGGTGCGTCCGGGGCGATCATCCGCGCCGGAGGGACGGGACGACGTGAGCGCTGAGCAGGAGAAGGTCCGCGCGCCGAACATCCGCGACGTCGCGCGCCTCGC
>JAPSJW010000011.1 GCA_031177985.1 Microbacteriaceae bacterium
GGTCCCAGGCGCGCTGGGCGATCCAGCCCGTGAGAGCCGCGGACAGGATGAAGCCGAGGATGTAGCCGCCGGTCGGTCCGAGGACGACGCTCCAGCCCGAGCTCGCGTCGCTGAACACCGGCAGTCCTACGACGCCCATCGCCGCGTAGACCACCATCGAGAGGGCACCGCGGAGCGCGCCCAGGCTCGCGCCGACGAGCAGCACGGCGAGGGTCTGGCCGGTGATCGGCACGGGCCACAGCGGAACCGCGATCTGGGCGGCGACCGCAGTCAGCGCGGCGCCCGAGACGATGAGCACGAGGTCCATGACGAGACCGGGGGCGAAGACCCGGTCTGCAAGAGTGGGGCGGCCGATCGCGAGGCTGAACTGGCTCAATGAGGCTCCTGAGGGAAGAGACGGGGTGCGGTCGAAGTTAGACTAATGGGCCGACCACCCCCTCCCTCCTTGTCGGACACCTCCCAAAGAATCGGACTACGACTGTGCTCGCTGTGCACGACCTCGAACTGCGTGTCGGGGCCAGGACGCTCATGTCGGGTGTGGA
Source organism: Microbacteriaceae bacterium (assembly GCA_031177985.1). GTDB lineage: Bacteria > Actinomycetota > Actinomycetes > Actinomycetales > Microbacteriaceae > JAPSJW01. The sequence continues at coordinate 543 of JAPSJW010000011.1, forward strand.
CTTCCGCGTCGACCGCGGCGACAAGATCGGTCTGGTCGGCCGCAATGGCGCGGGCAAGACGACCCTGACGAAGGTGCTGGCGGGCGACGGGATGCCGACTGCCGGCCGGGTCGAGCGCACGGGGGAGATCGGCTACCTGCCTCAGGACCCGCGATCGGGCGACCCCGAGATGCTGGCGCGCACGCGCATCCTCGATGCCCGAGGGCTCGGTTCGATCGTGCTCAAGATGCAGAAGGCGCAGCTCGAGATGGGCAGCAGCGACCCGGCGGTCGCCGACGCTGCGATGAAGGCATACGGCCGACTCGACGATCGCTTCCACGCGCTCGGCGGATACTCAGCCGAGGCGGAGGCCGCGTCGATCGCGAGCAACCTCGCCCTGCCGGACCGCATCCTCGAGCAGCCGCTCAAGACGCTGTCGGGCGGTCAGCGCCGCCGCATCGAGCTTGCCCGCATCCTCTTCTCGGATGCCGACACCATGCTCCTCGACGAGCCGACCAACCACCTCGACGCCGACTCGGTGCTGTGGCTCCGCGACTACCTCAAGGCGTTCCCCGGTGGGCTGATCGTGATCAGCCACGACGTGGAGCTCGTCGAGGAGACGGTCAACAAGGTCTTCTACCTCGACGCGAACCGCCAGGTGATCGACGTCTACAACATGGGTTGGAAGCACTACCTGCGGCAGCGGGCAGCGGATGAGGAGCGCCGCAAGAAGGAGCGCGCCAACGCCGAGAAGAAGGCCTCAGCCCTGCAGACCCAGGCCGCCCGCTTCGGGGCGAAGGCGTCGAAGGCCGCGGCCGCGCACCAGATGGTCGCCCGCGCCGAGAAGCTGCTCTCGGGACTCGACGAGGTGCGTCAGGTGGAGCGGGTCGCGAAGCTGCGCTTCCCCGACCCCGTGCCCTGCGGCCGCACCCCCATCGAGGCGCGCGACCTCAGCAAGAGCTACGGCTCGCTCGAGATCTTCACCGCCGTCGACCTGGCGATCGACCGCGGATCGAAGGTCGTCGTGCTTGGCCTCAACGGCGCCGGGAAGACGACCCTGCTGCGCATCCTCGCCGGAGTCGACAAGCCCGACACCGGGCGGGTCGAACCGGGGCACGGACTGCGCATCGGGTACTACGCGCAGGAGCACGAGACGATCGACGTCAAGCGCAGCGTGCTCGAGAACATGATGTCCTCCTCGCCGACGCTCACCGAGACCGAGGCGCGCAGGGTGCTCGGGTCCTTCCTGTTCACCGGAGACGACTCCTACAAGCCAGCGGGCGTGCTCTCGGGAGGAGAGAAGACCCGACTGGCCCTCGCCATGATCGTCGTGTCGGGCGCCAACGTGCTGCTGCTCGACGAGCCCACCAACAACCTCGATCCGGCCAGCCGGGAGGAGATCCTCGGTGCTCTCGCGACCTACACGGGCGCGGTCGTGCTCGTCAGCCACGACGAGGGAGCCGTGCGGGCCCTCAACCCGGAGCGGGTGCTCATCCTGCCCGACGGCGTCGAGGACCACTGGAACGCCGGCTACGCGGACCTGATCAGTATTTCCTAGTGCGCCGCCGCCCCTGCGGCGCACCCGCTCCGGCACCGTACACGCCGCCGCCTCCGCTCGATTTCCTAGTGCGCCGCCGCCCCTGCGGCGCACCCGCTCCGGCACCGTACACGCCGCCGCCTCCGCTCGATTTCCTAGTGCGCCGCCGCCCCTGCGGCGCACCCGCTCCGGCACCGTACACGCCGCCGCCTCCGCTCGATCCCTTAGCCGGCGTCGAGGATCGCGTCCTCGACCTCGGCGTCCGTCGCTCGCTTGCGGCGTGACGGAACCGGGGGAGCGTCGGGGTCGGCGGTCAGGGCTCGGTGCTCCTGGCGCAGCGCCCAGCCCAGCGCGAAGAAGCCCATGATCGCGAAGACGAACCACTGCAGGGCGTAGGACAGGTGCGGCCCCTCGTCCGGCTCGGGACGCGTGGCAGCGGTCGGCATGTCCTCGACGGCGGGGTCCTCGCTCACGAGCAGTCCGTAAGCGCCGGTGTAGGTGGGGCGGTCGAGGCGCTCCGCGAGATCGGGAAGGTGGATCGTGGCGATCTGGCCCTCGGGGGCCGAGCGCCCGGCGATGAGCGGCTCGCCGGGCTTGATGCGCGCCGTCACCGTCACCTCGCCCCGCGGGGGAGCCGGCACGGCATCCGGCTCGTCGCCCTCGGTTCCGGTCGGGATCCAGCCGCGGTCGACGACCAGCACCGACCCGTTCTCGAGCAGCAGGGGAGTGAGCACCTCGAAGCCGACGTCGCCCTCGAGGGGGCGCGCCCGAGCCAGCAGCTGCTCATCGACGAGGTAGGTGCCTGTCACCCGGACCGGCAGCCACTCGTCGTCCTCGTCGAACGCCCCGAGCTCGGGAAGCACCTCGTCGATGGCGACGGGCTGCGAGTCGTAGTTGTTCTCCACCCGCTCGATCTCGGCCCGCGCCTCGGCGCGGCGGGCGAACTGCCACATCCCCAGCGCGCAGCACACCACCGCGAAGACGACGACGAGCGCGAGGTAGCCGAGCCACCGCCGCGTCCGCGCCAGCTGCCAGACGGTCACGCGTTCTCCGGGAGTCGATCGAGCGGAGCGTCGAGGGCCGTCACCACGACCGGGAACCCCCGCGACGCCAGGTAGTCCCGAAGGTACTCCCGGTGCTCCTCGCAGGCGAGCCAGACCTTGACGCGCTCGGGTCCGTGGATGCGCGGATTGCGCCAGTTCACGCGGGACGCGGCCGGCTGTCCGCAGGACGCGCGGGAGCAGCGCTCATCGGAGGGAGCATCGAGACCGAGCACGACGGATCAGACGGGAGGTCGCGGCTCGACTCGCACGATGGCGCCGGGACGCTCGACCGCGCCACCCGAGGTGTTGCCGACGTTCGCCAGCACGACGGCGATGTACGGCAGGATCACCGCGGCGAGCAGCATCGCGAGCAGCCACCACCCCTGCACGAAGAACATGGCGCCGATGCAGATCAGGCGCACCGCCATCGCGATGGAGTACTTCACGACACGTCCCCTGCGCTCGTCGGTAGGCGAGGGAGGAAGGGAGGTGATCGACTGGGGCTGCGGCTTCATCGGGCTCTCCGCGCGGCTGAGGCTCCGCGCATGCATCAACCCTACGACTCGGCGCCTGAGCGCGCTGTCGGCCGACGTTAGGGTTGACGCATGACCGAGACGCCCAGGACCGTGCTGATCACCGGAGGAAATCGCGGCATCGGATACGCCATCGCCGAGGAGTTCATCGCACGCGGGCATCGCGTCGCGGTGACCAGCCGGAGCGGCGACGGCGGTCCCGAGGGCGCGCTCACGGTGCAGGCGGATGTCACCGATTCCGCCAGCGTCGACGCCGCCTTCACGGCGGTCGAGACGGAGCTCGGGCCGGTCGAGGTGGTCGTCGCGAACGCCGGCCAGACCCGGGACACGCTCCTGATGCGGATGTCGGAGCAGGACTTCACCGACGTCATCGACACGAACCTCAGCGGCGCCTTCCGCGTCGTGCAGCGGGCGACCAAGGGGATGATGAAGGCCAGGTTCGGCCGGGTGATCCTCGTCTCGAGTGTGGTGGGTCTTTACGGTTCCGCGGGCCAGGTGAACTACGCCGCCTCCAAGAGCGGCCTCGTCGGCATCGCCCGCTCGCTCACGCGGGAACTCGGCTCCCGCGGCATCACCGCGAACGTCGTCGCGCCCGGGTTCATCGAGACCGACATGACGGCGGCCCTTCCCGAGGCGACTCAGGCGGAGTACAAGAAGTCGATCCCGGCAGGGCGCTACGGATCGAGCGCCGAGGTGGCGAAGGTCATCACCTGGCTCTCGAGCGACGACGCCGGCTACATCTCCGGCGCCGTCATCCCCGTGGACGGCGGCCTGGGAATGGGCCACTAGGAAGAGCGGATGGCCGAGGAGGAGCGTCCGCCGAAGGACCATCCGGGACTCTGGCTGCCGCGCGGACAGCAGTTCGGTCTGCTCCTGTTCACCGGAACCGTCTTCGTCGCCATCGGCGTCTTCCTGTGGATGCTCGGGGACCCCATGGATCTCATAGGCCGGCGCAACACACCGCGCTGGCTGCTGTCCGGCATGGGAGCAGCGCTCGGCGGTGGACTCATCGTCTTCGGGATCATCCGCTTCATCCAGCGCGGCCGCGAACGATGAACAGCAAGCGACGCGCGCGTAGAGTGCGATCATGACCGCACTCGATGACCAGCTCGCCCGCCGCGCCAAAGAGGCCCCCGTATCCGTCGACTACGACGGCGAGACCTTCGTCGTGCGCGACACGAACGCCGTGGTGAACGGACAGGATGCCTTCCTCGAGATCGCGCAGAGCGAGGAGGTCGTGGGCTTCCTCATCCAGTACCGCGACGACGAGGCCGGGGTGCTGCCCGCGGCGGAGCTCGGCATCGGGCGCCCGACTGTCGTCCGCTCCGTGGAGGAGGCGATCGACGTGCTGACGGGCCGTGCGGAAGGCGCCGGCGAGCCCGCGCTGGCCTGAGCGGCCGGCCGGTCGCGCTGTCCGTCAGCCTCGCAGGCCGAGCAGGGCCAGCACGGCCCGCATGTCGCGCTGGTCGATGAGCACCGCCGCCTCGTCGCGCACGGGAGCTTTGGCGTCGAACCCGACCGAGAGACCGGTGACGGCCATCATCGGCAGGTCGTTGGCTCCGTCGCCGACGGCGACCGTCTGCCGGAGGGGAACCCCCGAGTCGGCCGCCCACTCCCGTACCGTGTCGGCCTTGGCGGCTGCGTCGATGATCGGCCCGACGAGCCCTCCTGTGAGGCGTCCGTCGGCGACCTCCAGCCGGTTCGCCCGCCAGTAGTCGAGGCCGAGGCGCTCTGCGATCGGGTCGACCAGCTCATGGAAGCCGCCCGACACGACCGCGACCTTCGAGCCCGCGGCGTGCAGAGCTTCGACCATCTCGGGCACCCCGGCCGTCACGCGGATGCACTCGCCCACCGTCTCGAAGACCTCGACCGGGAGGCCCTCGAGCGTCGAGACCCTCGCCCGCAGGCTCTGCTCGAAGTCGAGCTCGCCGTTCATCGCGCGGAACGTGATGTCGGAGACCTCGTCGAGCGACCCTGCCTCGGCGGCTAGGAGCTCGATCACCTCGTCTTCGATGAGAGTCGAATCGACATCGAGCACGACGAGGAACCGGGCCATGGGGGAGCGCCTTCCGCTCAGCGGCTCAGGGAACGTGCACTCCCTTGCCGACGACAGTGATGCCGGAGTCGGTGACCGTGAAGCCCCGCGAGCGGTCGAGGTCGTGATCGACACCCACCGTCGCGCCCTCGGCGATCACGACATCCTTGTCGAGGATAGCCCTGCGCACGACGGCGTTCGCCGCGATGCGGGCGCGCTCGAAGACGACGGAGTCGACGACGGTGGCGCCCGACTCGACGGTCGTCCAGCCGCCGATCACGCTGCGCTCGACGTGGGCGCCGGAGATGACGCACCCGAGGGACACGATCGAGTCGATCGTCTCGCTGAGCCGGCCCTTCGCATCCCGCACGAACTTCGCGGGCGGGGCGTTCAGCTGCTGGCTGTAGATCGGCCACTCGCGGTTGTAGAGGTTGAACACCGGGAGGGTCGCGATGAGGTCCTGGTGGGCGTCGAAGAACGACTCGATGGTTCCCACGTCGCGCCAGTAGAACCGGTCGCGATCGGTCGACCCGGGCACGTCGTTGCGATTGAGGTCGTACACGCTCGCGGCACCGCGCGAGACGAAGTCGGGCACGATGTCGCCGCCCATGTCGTGGTTCGAGGTGGGCTTCTCCCCGTCGCGACGCACCGCATCCATCAGCACCTCGGCGTCGAAGACGTAGTTGCCCATCGACGCGAGCACCTCGCCGGGGGAGTCGGCCAGGCCGACGGCGTCCTTCGGCTTCTCGCGGAAGGCCTTGATGAGCGTCGGGTCCTTCTCGTCGAGCTCGATGACGCCGAACTGGTCGGCGAGCGAGATCGGCTGGCGGATCGCCGCGACGGTGATGCCGCGGCCTGACTCGATGTGGGCGTCGATCATCTGGCCGAAGTCCATCCGGTAGACGTGGTCGGCTCCGACCACGACGACGATGTCGGGCTTCTCGTCGCGCAGCAGGTTGAGGCTCTGCAGGATCGCGTCGGCCGAGCCGCTGAACCAGCGCTTGCCCAATCGCTGCTGCGCGGGCACCGACGCGACGTAGGAGCCCAGCAGGTTCGAGAGCCGCCAGGTCTGCGAGACGTGACGGTCGAGACTGTGCGACTTGTACTGCGTCAGCACGACGACCTGCCTGAGCCCGGAGTTGATCAGGTTGCTCAGGGCGAAGTCGATGAGACGGTATCCGCCTCCGAACGGGACGGCGGGCTTCGCGCGGTCCGCTGTCAGTGGCATCAGACGCTTGCCTTCGCCACCAGCCAGAACGATGCCGAAGATCTTCTTCGATGCCATGTTCACAGCGTAGGCGAGGAGAGGCGGCCGACTGTACTAGCGTCAGAGAAATGCGAGTCGACCTGCTGACGCGAGAGTATCCGCCCGAGGTGTACGGGGGCGCCGGGGTGCACGTAGCCGAGCTCGTGAAAGCCCTCCGATCCGACGTCGACGTCGTGGTGCGCTGCTTCGGCCAGCCCCGGGACGAGCCGCACGTCTACTCCTACCTCGTTCCGCCGCAGCTCGGCTCGGCCAACCCGTCGCTCGCGACCCTCGGCGTCGACCTGCAGATCGCCCAGGACGCGGAGGGAGCGGACCTCGTGCACTCGCACACCTGGTACGCCAACGCGGCCGGCCAGCTCGCCTCGATGCTGCACGGCATCCCGCACGTCGTCACCGCGCATAGCCTCGAGCCGCTTCGCCCCTGGAAGGCCGAGCAGCTGGGCGGCGGATACCGCATCTCGAGCTGGATCGAGCGCAGCGCGTTCGAGTCGGCGGCGGCTGTGATCGCCGTGAGCGACGGCATGCGACGCGACATCCTGCGGTCCTACCCCGACCTCGACCCGGCCAAGGTGACGACGATCCACAACGGCATCGACCTCGAGAAGTGGACCCCCATCGAGGACGAGTCGGTCGTGCGCGCCCTCGGACTCGACCCTGAGCGCCCCTCCGTCGTCTTCGTGGGCCGCATCACGCGTCAGAAGGGCCTGCCGTACCTGCTGCGCGCGGCGCGTCTGCTGCCCCCGGAGGTGCAGCTCGTGCTGTGCGCCGGCGCACCCGACACCCCCGAGATCCTCGCCGAGGTGAAGGAGGGGGTCGCCGAGCTCCAGACCACCCGCACGGGCGTCGTCTGGATCGACCGGATGCTCGATCAGCGCGAGCTCGCGGCCCTGCTCACCGCCGCGACCACGTTCGTGTGTCCCTCGGTGTACGAGCCGCTCGGCATCGTCAACCTCGAGGCGATGGCCTGCGGCGCTCCCGTCGTCGGGACGGCGACGGGCGGCATACCGGAGGTCGTCGACGACGGCGTCACCGGGCGCCTGGTCCCGATCGAGCAGCTCGACGACGGCACCGGCACGCCGCTCGACCCCGAGCGGTTCGTGCGCGATCTGGCCGACGCGCTCATCGAGGTCGTCTCCGACCCGGTGCGTGCCCGCAAGATGGGCGCCGAGGGCCGGGCTCGCGCCGAGCGCGACTTCGCCTGGGGGGCGATCGCGGAGCGCACGCAGGACCTCTACCGGAGTCTCGTCGCGCACTGATCGACCGGATGTCGCGCCCCGTCGCGAGGGTCGCTCTGAACTAGGCTGAACCCATCATGGCCAGCGTTCTCGAGCTCTCCGAAGTCAGCGTCGTGCGGGATGGCACGACGATCCTCGACACGATCGACTGGACGGTGCAGGGCGACGAGCGCTGGGTCGTCCTCGGTCCCAACGGCGCGGGCAAGACCACGCTCCTGCAGGTCGCGGGGGCCCAGGTGCATCCCTCCGCAGGACGCGTCGAGGTGCTGGACGACACCCTCGGCAAGGTCGACGTGTTCGAGCTGCGTCCGCGCATCGGCTTCGCCTCGACGGCCATGGCCCGTCGCATCCCGGCCAACGAGAGCGTGCTGGATGTCGTGCTCACCGCCGCCTACTCGGTCACCGGTCGGTGGAACGAGAGCTACGAGGACATCGACGTGCGCCGCGCGCAGCGGGTGCTCGCCGAGTGGAAACTCGGCGCTTTCGAGCACCGTCGTTTCGGCGACCTGAGCGACGGCGAGCAGAAGCGGGTGCAGATCGCACGCTCGGTGATGACGGACCCCGAGCTGCTGCTGCTCGACGAGCCGGCCGCCAGCCTCGACCTCGGCGCGCGGGAGGAGCTGCTGCAGCTGCTCGGCGGCTACGCCCGGGCAGGGGAGGCGCCCGCGATGGTCATGGTCACGCACCACGTCGAGGAGATCCCGGACGGCTTCACGCACGCCCTGCTGCTCGCCGGCGGCCGCGTCACCGCGTCCGGTCCGCTCGACGAGGTGGTCACGAGCGAGCGTCTCAGCGAGACGTTCGGCATCGGCCTCGACGTGCGCAAGGAGGCCGGCAGGTTCTCCGCTCGGGCGGCCTGAGGTCTGCTAGACTCGTTCGTCGGCCCGCGCCGTTCCGGCGCCCACAGATTTTTCCGCATCCGTTCGCAACGAGGTTCTCATGAAGTCTGACATCCACCCCACCTACGCGCCCGTGGTGTTCCGCGACCTCGCGTCGGGCGCCACCTTCCTCACCCGCTCCACGGTGTCGAGCGACAAGACGATCGAGTGGGAGGACGGCAACACCTACCCGGTGATCGACGTCGAGATCTCGTCGGAGTCGCACCCGTTCTACACGGGCAAGCAGCGCATCCTCGACAGCGCCGGCCGCGTCGAGAAGTTCAAGTCGCGCTACAAGGGCTTCGGCGGCTGAACCCCGCTTCACAGCTTCGCGAAGGCGACCGGGTCATCCCGGTCGCCTTCGTCGTCTCTAGAGCACGGCGGCTGCGACCGACGCTGCCCGGACGGGCCACTCGCCCGAGGTCGTGAAGGTCGGATCCTTGGTGCGGCGCATCCAGTCCTCGAAACTGGCGGCGTGCTCCGCGCACCAGGTGATCTGCCGCCGGTGCAGCTCCTCCAGGTCGAGGGGAAGCCGGCTCCCGTGCACCCGCACCATCGCCTGGGCGACGCGGCCCGCCGCCACCGCATCCGCCCCGGCGTCATGAGCGCCGACGAGCTCGACGCCGTAGTGCTCGCAGGCGGCGGTGAGGGTGCGCTTTCCGGGACGGTAGCGGTCCATCGCCTTGTCGAGCACCAGCGGGTCGATGATCGGCGCCGGCAGATGCAGCGGTGTGACCCCGTGCCGCAGCGCCTCGTACTTGAGCAGCGTCAGGTCGTACGGCGCGTTGTAGATCGTGATGGCGAGCCCTCGGCCGATCAGCTCCGAGAGCGCTTCGACGATCTCAGCCACGACGAGGGCCGCCGGTCGGCCGTGCATGCGCGCCTGCTCGGTCGTGATCCCGTGGACCGCGGACGCCCCCGCGGGGATCTCGACTCCGGGATCGGCGAGCCACTCCCGGCGCTCGAGCACGGAACCATCCGCGCCCAGCACACCCACGTGGGCCTGCACGATGCGCGCGGTCGACACGTCGATGCCGGTCGTCTCCAGGTCGAAGACCCCGAGCGTGTCGAACCACCTGTTGCTCATGGTCGGAGAGTAGAAGCGCCGACCGACATCGGGAGTCAGCCGCGGCGGGGAGTCCCGATATGCAGCCAGTAGAACGACTGCGTCGCCAGGGTCAGCGTGACCGCGCCGTCCTCGCCCACCGTGGGGAACTCCGCGCCGCCGAACAGGTCGTACAGCGGAGCGCCCGCGTGCTCGGGCAGCTGGACCGTGACCGACACCGGGTTGTGGGCGAAGCTGAAGACGCAGAGGATGCTCTCCGCCGCGTCGCCGCCGAACGGCGCGCCCGAACCCTCGTAGTCCCGCACGAAGGCGAGCACCGAGTCGTGGTTCGTCGAGACGACCTCGAGGCTGCCCAGCCCGAACGCGACGTGGCTCTTGCGCACGTGGATGACGTTGCGCACCCAATGCAGCAGCGACCGCGACTGGGCCAGCTGCGACTCGACGTTGACGAGGTTGTAGTTGTAGACGAGCGATTGGATGACCGGCAGGTAGAGCTTGCCCGGATCCGCCGTGGAGAATCCGGCGTTGCGGTCGGGCGTCCACTGCATCGGGGTGCGCGACGCATCCCGATCGGGCAGCCAGATGTTGTCGCCCATGCCGATCTCGTCGCCGTAGTACAGGAAAGGGCTGCCCTTCAGCGCGAAGAGCAGGGCGTGGGCGAGCTCGAGCTCCGCGCGGGAGTTGTCGAGCAGGGGAGCGAGCCGCCTTCTGATGCCGATGTTCGAGCGCATCCGCGGGTCGTAGGCGTACCAGCCGTACATCGCCTGGCGGTACTCCTCGCTGACCATCTCGAGCGTGAGCTCATCGTGGTTGCGCAGGAAGACGCCCCAGGCGCTGCCCTCGGGGATGTCCACCGTCTCGGCGAGGATCCGCTCGAGCTCTGCGGCCGACTGCGATCGCAGCGAGTAGAAGATGCGCGGCATCACCGGGAAGTCGAACGCCATGTGGCACTCGGGCTCCTCCTCGGTGCCGAAGAAGGCGACGACCTCCTGCGGCCACTGGTTCGCCTCGGCGATGAGGACTCGACCCGGGAACTCCTGGTCGACCATGGCCCGCAGGCGCTTGACGAACTCGTGGGTCGGCGGCTCGCCCTCGCCGTTGCCCTCGTCGGACTCGTAGAGGTACGGGATCGCGTCGAGCCGCAGCCCGTCGACGCCGAGCCCGAGCCAGTGCCGCACGACGTCGAAGACGGCGTCGTGCACGGCGGGGTTGTTGAAGTTCAGGTCGGGCTGGTGCGAGAAGAACCGGTGGAAGAAGAACTGCCGCCGCACCGGGTCGAAGGTCCAGTTCGACTCCTCCGTGTCGACGAAGATGACACGGATGTCCTTCCACTTCTCGTCGGTGTCGCTCCACACGTAGAAGTCGCCGTAGGGCCCGTCGGGGTCGCTGCGCGACTGCTGGAACCACTCGTGGGCATCCGAGGTGTGGTTGATGACGAAGTCGATCACGATGCGCATGTTGCGCTCGTGGGCCTTCGTGACGAGCTCGCGGAACTCGTCGATCGTTCCGAAGTCGGGGAGGATCGACTTGTAGTCCGCGATGTCGTAGCCGCCGTCTCGCATGGGGGAGCTGAAGATCGGCGGGATCCAGAGCGCGTCGACGCCCAGCCACTGGAGGTAGTCGAGCTTGCCGATCAGACCGCCCAGGTCACCGGTGCCGTCGCCGTTCGAGTCGACGAACGAGCGCACCATGACCTCGTAGAACACCGACTTGCGGTACCACTGGGGATCGAGGGTGAGGCCGGGCAGTTGGATCGGTGCGGTGAACGTCACGGAGGTCCCTCAGCGTCGTCGGGGGCGGCTTTGGGTCGAGTCTAGGCGGGCGAAGAACACCGCCGGGGTGCCGGAACGCGCCCGTAGAATCGACCCATGCCCGCGCCGTCCCCGTATGCCGCACGGCTGGCGCGCACCCCCGTCGCTCAGTCGGAGCTCGAGGTGCTCGGCGGTCGCACCAGGTACTGGACGTACGGGTCGGACGACGCCGAGGCGACGGTGGTGCTCGTGCACGGCTTCCGCGGCGACCACCACGGGCTCGAGCCCGTCGTGGCGCAGCTGGAGGGCATCCGCCTCATCGCGCCCGACCTCCCCGGGTTCGGCGAGTCCACACCGCTCCCCGGACGGGTGCACGACCTCGGCGCCTACACGGACTGGCTGTCGGCGTTCGTCGACCGGCTCGCCCTCCACGATCGTCCCGTGATCCTCGGCCACTCCTTCGGCTCGATCGTGACGGCGCACGCGGTCGCCGAGGGCCTGGCGACACCGAAGCTCGTGCTCGTCAACCCGATCGCGGCGCCCGCGCTGCGCGGGCCGAAGGCGCTCCTCACCGCGCTGACCGTGCTCTACTACCGGCTCGGGGCGGCGCTGCCGGCGGGCGCGGGGGAGTCGCTGCTGCGCAGCCCCCTCATCGTGCGCGCGATGAGCGTCGCGATGGCGAGGACCTCGGATGCGTCGCTGCGGCGTTGGATCCACGAGGAGCACGATCGCTTCTTCAGCGCCTTCTCAGACCGGGGTGTGCTGCTCGACGCGTTCAGGGCATCCGTCTCGAACGACGTCAGCGACGTCGCCGCACGGCTCTATCTCCCGACCCTCCTCATCGCGGCGGAGCGCGACCAGATCACCGCGGTGCCCGCCCAGCGCTCGCTCGCAGAACGGATGCCGGACGCCCGCCTCGTGGTGCTTCCGGATGTCGGCCATCTGATCCACTACGAGGTTCCGCGCCTCGCCGCCCAGCACCTCGTCGACTTCCTCGGCGCAGGTCGCGTCGCGAGGTGAACGGGCTCTTCGTCGACTGCCGCTACGTGCGGATAGGCCGCCATGACGGCATCAGCAGGTTCAGCGCCGGCATCGTGACGGCTCTCGCGAAGCTGCGTCCGCTGACGATGATCATCAGCGACGAGCGGCAGCTCGAGCTGCTGCCCGACCTCCCCTGGGTGCTGGGACCGTCGCCGACGGCCATCACCGAGCCGCTCGCCGCGCTCTACTTCAACCGCTTCGAGCCTGACCTCGTCTACACGCCCATGCAGACGATGGGCCCCTGGGGGCGACGGTTCGGCCTGGTCACCACTGTGCACGACCTCATCTACTACGAGAACCGCACCCCGCCGCGGTACCTGTCGCCGTTCGTGCGACTCGTCTGGCGGGTGTATCACCTCTGGTGGGGTTTCCAGCGCGGTCTGCTGCGACGCGCGGATGCGCACGTCGCGGTCTCCGAGACGACGCGCAGGCTGATGCTGCGCCACCGGCTGACCCCTCACCCCATCGAGGTCGTGCCGAACGCGGCCGACCTGCGCGTCGACCGGCCCCGGGAGCGGCCGGCCGGACAGCACCTCGTCTACATGGGCGCCTTCCTCCCGTACAAGAACGTCGAGACGCTCGCCCGGATGATGCACGAGCTGCCCGGATACCGGCTGCACCTCACGAGCGCGGCCCGCGACTCCGAGCGGGACCGCCTGGAGCGTCTGGCGCCCGAAGGGAGCCTCGTCTTCCACCAGGGCTCGAGCGACGAGGAGTATCGGCTGCTGCTCGGGTCGGCGACGGCGCTCGTGACCGCGAGCCTCAACGAGGGATTCGGCCTGCCGATCCTCGAGGCGATGAGCCTGGCAGTGCCGGTGGTCGTGAGCGACATCCCGGTGTTCCGCGAGGTCGCGGGCGAGGCCGCAGTCTTCGCCGACCCCCGTTCCCCGTCGGCGTTCGCGGCCGCGGTGCGCGCGCTCGAGGATCCTGACCAGTGGCGCGCGCGATCAGCCGCCGTGCTGCGCGCCTCCCAGGGCTACAGCTGGGAGGAGTCTGCTCGGCGCCTGCTGGCCGTGCTCGAGCGCGTCGAGCGGCAGCGTGGCGTCACGCCACCTCGACGATCGTGCCTGCTGAGAGGCGCAGCAGCTCGTCGGGGCTGATCGGGAAGTTCGCGCGCGACGACGCCGCAGCCGCCCACAGCTCGGGGTAGCCGAGCAGGTCGCGGTCCACGACCGTGCGCAGCGGCTCGGGATGAGCGAGGGGCGGCACCCCGCCGATGCTCGAGCCGGTGACAGCCTTGACCGTCTTCGCATCCGCCAGCCGCACCTCGGCGCCCAGCGCGGCCGCCGCTCGTCCGAGGTCCACGCGGTTGGCTCCGGAGACGAGGGCGAGCACCGGCGCGCCGCCTGCGATCAGCAGGAGGGACTTGACGATCGCGCCGACCGGAACGCCCAGCGCAGCGGCCGCATCGGCGGCGGTGTGGGTGGCGTCATCCATCTCGCGGACCCGCACCTCGAACTCGAAGCGCTCGCGCATCCGTTCGACGAAGCGCTCGACCCTGGCCTCGGTCACCTCGTGCTCTCCACGGGCTCGCGGGCCTCCAGCTCGTTCTGCTCGTCGAGGTCGTCGGTGGCGCAGCCGAGCGACTCGACCTCGAGCGGGTCGTCGAAGGCGATCAGGGTCAGCGCGCCGTCCTCGTGCCGGAAGCTGTGCACCGACCCGTTCGTGATCGGCCCGCGCGCGGACGCGGGATGCACGGCGTTGAGGACGCTGCGGATGACGCCGCCGTGGGTGACCACGACGAGCGCCTGGTCGGGGTGGGCATCGGCGATGCGGCAGAGCGCGGGGAGGACGCGGTCGGCGACCTGCTCGCGGGTCTCCCGACCCGGCACGTCCACGCCTTCGGGGAAGCGCCGCTGCACCTCCTCCCAGGAGAGCCCTTCTGCTTCGCCGTACTGGCGCTCGACCAGCGCCGGGTCGAGCGAGGGCTCGCCGAGCCCCAGCTCGCGGCCGATGATGCTCGCGGTCTCGCGCGCCCTCGACAGCGGGCTCGCCAGCACGGCATCGAAGCTCCGGCGCTTCAGCAGCCTGCCGGTGGTCGCCGCCTGCTCCCGGCCGGTCGCGTTGAGGGGGATGTCGGTGCTGCCCTGGATGCGGTGGTGCAGGTTCCAGTCCGTCTCGCCGTGGCGCACGAGGTAGAGCAGGGTCATCGGCATCCTCACGGACGCCGGTCAGACCCCGAGGCGCTCCGCGATGGCCCCGAGCGTCTCCGACGTTCCGGCGTCCAGCTTAATCGCGGCCCTCGGGTCGCCCTTCGTCACGCCCCGGTTGAGGATGACGACGGGGATGCGCCGGCGAGCGGCCTGCTCCAGCAGGCGGATGCCCGAGTTCACGACGAGCGACGAGCCGGCGATCAGGAGCACGTCGGCGCCCTGGATGAGGGCGGACGCCTCGGTGAAGCGCTCGGTCGGCACGAACTCGCCGAAGAACACGACGTCGGGCTTGAGGATGCCGCCGCAGACGGTGCAGTCGGGCACCACGAAGTCTTCCCAGTCGTCGATCTCCACGTCGCCGTCGGGGTTGAGCCGGATCAGCTCGGGCTGGTCGAGCCAGGGATTGGCGGCCGTCAGACGATCGGCGATGTCGGTGCGCGCGAAGAACTGGCCGCAGGTCAGGCAGCGCACGCGGTCCATCGCGCCGTGCAGCTCCACGACTCGCTGCGAGCCGGCCCGCAGGTGCAGGCCGTCGACGTTCTGCGTGATGACGCCGTTGGTGATCCCCGCCGCCTCCATCCGCGCGAGCGCGCGATGGCCCTCGTTCGGCGCGGTGCTGTCGAACCGTCTCCAGCCGAGGTGGCTCCCCGCCCAGTACCGCTTGCGGTACGAGGGATCGGCCAGGTACTGCTGGAACGTCATCGGGTTGCGCGGGGGAGCACCCTCGCCGCGGTAGTCGGGGATGCCCGAGTCGGTGCTGACCCCGGCGCCGGTGAGCACGGCCATGGTGCGCCCCTCGATCAGGTCGAGGAAGCCGTCGAGGGTCTGCGGCAGGGCGGTCGAGGCGGTCTGCAGTGAGAACACCGCCTCACCTCCCGCCAGCTGGTCTGTTGCGCTCACCCCACCCTAAACACCGGAGTTTTCGGATATGTTTCCGATTGCTGAGGAGGTTCATGCCCGTCATCCGCATCGTCGACCTCGACGACGACCGCCTCTCCGATTTCACCCGTCTCACCGACGTCAATCTGCGGCGCAAGCTCGAGCCTGCGGGAGGGCTCTACCTCGCCGAATCGCCGAAGGTCATCGAGCGCGCGCTGCGCGCCGGACATCGTCCGCGTGCCGTGCTCACTCAGGAGCGCTGGCTCGACCAGTTGATCCCTCTGCTCGACGACGAGTCGGTGCCGGTGTTCGTCGCGGAGCCCGCTCTGCTCGAGGAGCTGACCGGGTACAACCTGCACCGCGGATTCCTCGCCTCGATGCACCGGCCGGAGCTGCCCGAGGCCGCCGAGGTGCTGAGGAACGCCACGCGAGTCGTCGTGCTCGAGGAGATCGTCGACCACACCAATGTCGGCGCGATCTTCCGATCGGTCGCGGGTCTCGGCGCCGACGCGGTGCTCGTGACGCCGACCACAGCCGATCCGCTGTACCGCAGGAGCGTGCGGGTGAGTATGGGAACGGTGCTGCAGGTGCCCTGGACGAGGCTGCCGGCCTGGCCCCAGGCGGCCGACCTGCTGCACGAGGCGGGGTTTACGATCGCCGCCCTCGCCCTCGCCGACGATGCGGTGCCCCTCGATGTCTTCGCCGCCGATCCGCCCGAGCGGGTCGCCGTGCTGCTCGGGTCCGAGGGCGACGGGCTGTCGCGAACCGCCGTGGCGAACGCCGACGTCGTCGTGACCATCCCGATGGCGCACGGCGTGGATTCGCTGAACGTCGCCTCGGCGGCCGCGGTCGGCCTGTGGTCGCTCAGGACGTCGCTGCGGACCAGTTCCTGAACCGCCGCAGGGCCCGGTCGATCTCCGCCGCGACGCCGTCCTCGATGGCCCACGTGACGTCGAGCGCCGCGCGCACGAGCGCCCAGCGGAGGCTGCGGTGGGGGTCGATGCCCGTGATCTCCGCGGCGAGCGCGAGCTGCTCCATCAGCCGCTCCGGCGGCGCGGACGCCCGGTGCGGATCGCCCAGCTGATCGACGAGCGGTGCGAGGTCGAACGCCGGATCGCCGGTCATCGGCTTCGGGTCGATGAGCAGCCAGCTGCCCCGCTCGACCGACCCCGACAGCAGGATGTTGCCCGGGTTCGCGTCACCGTGGAGCAGCGCGACCGGGGCGACATCGCGCGCCAGCTGTTCGCCCTCGTCCAGGGCCGCGCGCACCGCATCCGTGATCCCGGCCGCGTCGAGGATCGGCAGCTGGCCGGGCCAGCGGGCTCGGGCGTTGGCCAGGTAGGCGTCGATGGTGTCTTCGAGCGTGAGCATGTCGCGGGGCGGCGTCACGTCCACGGCGGCAGCGTAGGCGGCCGCTCCAGCCCGCACCGCGCTCAGCCGGTCGAGCGGAGCGGCGCTCAGGGGAGTGCCGGGGATCACGGGCTCCAGCAGCAGCGACCAGGTCCACGGGTCGGCGTCGAGCACGCGCGGGGCGGTGCCGTCGGCGAAGGCGTCGAGCCCGACAGCCTCCCAGCGGCCCTCGAAGTGCGGGAACCCGACCTTGAGCACGGCCTCGGTGCCGTCGGGGCGACGCACCCGCTCCACCACGCCGGCGACTCCGCCCTCGAAGCTGCCGAGCAGCTGCAGCTCCCAACGGCTCGCCATGGCGTCGAGGAGCTCGTAGCGCACCGCATCCCAGGCGTCCTTGCTCGGGTAGGCGTCGATGGGACCGGGCTCGAAGAGGAGCGAGGGCACGGGTCAGAGCCTACAAGGCACGCGACCGTCGCGATTGAGCGTCGCTCGGC
>JAPSJW010000005.1 GCA_031177985.1 Microbacteriaceae bacterium
GGGCGATGGCCTACTCGGATGTGGCCGCGGCGATCGGCTCGCGCGCGGCCCGCGGAGTCGGCATGGTCATGGCCTACTACGGCTCCGACGTGCCGTGGTGGCGGGTCGTGAAGGCGAGCGGTCATCCGGCGACCGATCACGAGGCGCGGGCGCTCGAGCACTACCGGGCGGAGGGGACCCCGCTGCTCTGGTCGAGCAGCGGGGTCTTCCGCGTCGATCTGTCCCGGGCGCGGCATACGCCCTGACCGTCAGTCCGCCGAGGCCGCCGCGGCGTCCAGCTCGGCGATGTCGATCTTCCGCATCTGCAGCATCGCCTGCATGACGCGCTGCGCGGTGGCCGGATCGGAACCGGTGAGGTAGTCCATCAGCTTCTGCGGCGCGATCTGCCAGGAGAGCCCGAACGGGTCCTTGAGCCAGCCGCACTGGCCCGCCTCGCCGCCGTCGGCGGTCAACGCGTCCCAGTAGTAGTCGACCTCCTCCTGGGTCTCGACGGTGACGAAGAACGAGACGGCCTCGGTGAACCGGAACTGCGGGCCTCCGTTGAGCGCGATGAAGCGCTGGCCTGCGACCTCGAAGGTCGCGTTCATGAGGGCGCCGGCCGGGAGCCCCGGCACCCCCGCGGGCACCCGTGCCTCGTCGATCACGCGGGCGTCGGGGAAGACCCGCGTGTAGAGCGCGATCGCCTCCTCGGCATTCGAGTCGAACCAGAGGTAGGGGGTGATGGTCGGAATGGACATCGTTCTGCTCCTTCGCTTTCACGGACGCCCTGTCGCGCCGTCACCTGTCAGTCGGAGCCGTCGACGCGTTCTCGACATCGTCGCAAGGATGACTCCGGGATCATCCGCTCGTCGCAGTCTGCTCGACCCCGGGCCGACGCGGAAGACGCCCAGCAGGCGGTGCACTGGGCATATGCCGATCCCCAGCACCGCCTCGATCGTCGCCGCTCCGCTCGTGGGGGTCGCGCTCGTCGCCCTCACCGGATGCGGCAGCGTGCTCAGCTCCTTCGGCTCCCACGAGCAGGAGCAGGTCTACGCCACGGCGTCCGCCGTCGACGAGCCGCGCTTCACCCTGCCGCACTGGGTGCCCGAGGCCGCTGCCGACGTGCGCATCCGCGTGGAGACCGACGGGCCGGGGGCGCTGCTGCGCTTCGCCTCCGCCTCCCTCCACGGATGCGACACCGGTCGTCTCGACGATGCACCGCCGATGGACTCCAGCTGGTTCCCGCTCGATCCGCCCGCGGAGGGCTGGCTGTGCGGCGACTGGCGCGTCTTCGAGCGCGACGGGGTGGTCTACGGGTGGACCGGCTGATCCGGATTGGGTGCGGGGCGGTCTGATGCTGGACACTGGACGGTATGCCCCGCCCCTTCCGCGTGATCGTCGCGGCCGCGGCATCCGTGCTGGCGCTCGCGCTCACGGGATGCGCCGGCGCCAACCCCTTCGCCTCGAATGCCGAGGAGACCCGCTACCCCGGCTACGCCGAGGCCGCCGCCGACGAGGCGACGCCCGACTGGATACCCGAGGACGCGGTCAACGTGTGGGTGCGCTCCGACGACGGCGACGTGATTCTGCGCTTCGAGTCGGGCAGCCCGATCGGCGACGAGACCTGCACCGACGGTCCGCTCGAGGGCGAGCCGGACATCGAGTCCAGCTGGTTCCCCTTCGAGCGACCGGCCGACGGCAAGACCTGCGGCGAGTGGCGGATCTTCGGGCAGAACAACGTGTACTACGCCTGGACCACCGCGAGCTGACGCCCGCGGTGGCCCAGGGCGCAAGCTAGACCAGCGAGTCCCGCCACGCGGCGTGCAGCTGGGCGAAGCGGCCGGTTCCGCCGATGAGGTCGGCGGGGGCCCCGTCCTCGACGATGCGCCCGTGCTCCATCACGAGCACCCGGTCGGCGATCGCGACCGTCGAGAGCCGGTGCGCGATGATGACCGCCGTGCGGTCGGCCAGCAGGGTCTGCAGACCGTCCTGCACGAGCCGCTCGCTCGGAATGTCGAGCGAGGCCGTCGCCTCGTCGAGGATGAGCACCTGCGGGTCGGCGATGAACGCCCGCGCGAACGAGAGCAGCTGCCGCTGACCGGCCGACACCCGCCCGCCGCGCTTGTTCACATCCGTCTCGTAGCCATTCGGCAGCGACTCGATGAACTCGTGCGCACCGACCGCCTTCGCGGCGCGCTCGATCTCCTCGCGTGACGCATCCGGCTTGCCGAGCGCGATGTTGTCGGCGACGGTGCCCGAGAAGAGGTACGCCTCCTGCGTGACCATGACGATCGCGCGCCGCAGGTCCTTCGGGTGGAGCTTGCGCAGGTCGACGCCGTCGAGCAGCACCGCCCCCTCGGTGGGGTCGTAGAAGCGCGAGATCAGCTTCGCCAGCGTCGACTTGCCCGCGCCCGTCGATCCGACGAGCGCGATCGTCTGGCCCGCGGGGATGTCGAGGTCGAAACTCGGCAGCACGACGCGGTCCTTGTTGTAGGCGAAGGTCACCCCGTCGAAGGTGACGTGCCCGCGAGCCTGCCGCAGGTCGATGGGACCGGTCGGGTCGGGCACCGTCGGGCGCTCCTCGAGAACGCCCGAGATCTTCTCGAGCGCCGCGGCCGCCGCCTGGTAGGCGTTGTAGAACATCGCCATCTCCTGCATCGGCCCGTAGAACTGCCGGGTGTAGAGCAGCGCAGACAGCAGCAGGCCGATCCCGAGCTCGCCGTTGACGACGCGCATGCCGCCGAACAGCAGCACGAAGCCGAGCGTCACGTTGCCGATCAGCATGAGGCCCGGGTCGTACAGCCCGAAGACCTGGATGACCTTCGAGTTCGCGTCGCGGTAGTGCTCGACGTGCTCGGCGAACTCCTTCTCGTTGCGCTTCTCCTTGCGGAACGCCTTGACCGCTCGGATGCCGGTCATGGTCTCGACGAAGTGCACGATGAGCTTCGCCGAAGCCACGCGGGTCTCGCGGAAGAGCTTCTCGGAGCGGTCGGCGAACCACCGGGTGAGGAAGGCCAGCGGGATGAGCGAGGCCAGCAGCACGAGGCCGCTCACCCAGTCGACGATGAACATCGCGACCGCGATGAACAGCATGTACAGGCCGCCCTGCACGAGCTGGTTCACGCCGTTGCCGAGCAGCTCCTTGATCGAGTCCAGGTCGCTCGTCTGGCGCGCGATGATGCGGCCGGACGTGTACTTCTCGTGGAACTCGAGGCTCAGGCGCTGCGTCTGCACGAAGACCCGCTTGCGCAGGTCGAGCAGCATCGCCTGGCTGAGCTGCGCGGTCAGGATCGTGTACCAGGCGATCGAGACCGATCCCAGCACCGCCGCGACCAGGTAGGTCGCGACGACGATGCCCAGCGGCATCCAGTTCTGGTCGGTCAGCGCGGGCAGCCCGACGGTGATCCCCAGGCCGATCAGCGCAGGACCCGACACCTGCAGCGCCGTGCTCAGCACGACGACGATCGCGGTCAGCACGACCTTCTTCTGCACGGGCTTCACGAGACTGCGCAGCAGCGCGAACGAGCGCTGGCGGATGCGCCGGCTCTCCTCCTTGGTGAGGTCGTTGCGGTCCTCACCGTCGACACCGGTCATGCTCATGCGTTCACCTCCACTCGGGAGTCGTCCTGCTCGTCCTCGAGGGACGAGATGACGAAGCGGTAGTGCTCGCTCGTGGCGAGCAGTTCGGAATGGGTGCCGACCGCGGTGACGCGGCCGTTCTCGAGCAGCGCGACCCGGTCGGCCAGCATGACCGTCGAGGGGCGGTGCGCCACGATGAGGGCCGTCGTCGCGGCGAGCACCTTGCGCAGCGCCGCCTCGACGAGCGCCTCGGTGTCGACGTCGAGCGCACTCAGCGGATCGTCGAGCACGAGCACCTCGGGCCTCGCTGCCACGGCGCGCGCGAGCGCGAGCCGCTGCCGCTGACCGCCGGAGAGGCTGAGCCCCTCCTCGCCGATCCGGGTGTCGAGCCCGTCCGGCAGGTCGTAGACGAACTTCGCCTGCGCGATGTCGAGCGCCTCGGCGAGCGCGTCCTCCCCCGCGTCCGGACGACCCAGCAGCACGTTGTCGCGCACGGACGCCGAGAACAGCGTCGCGTCCTCGAACGCCATCGCGATGTGGGTGCGCAGCTCCTCGCGCGAGAGGTCGCGGATGTCGACGCCGTCGAGCAGGATGCGCCCGCCCGTCACGTCGTACAGCCGGGTCGCGAGCGCGGTGAGCGTCGTCTTCCCCGAGCCCGTGAGCCCGACGAGTGCCATGGTCTCGCCCGGCTCGATCGCGAGATCGATCCCGTCGAGCAGGTCGGGGTAGCGCGCCGGCGAGTCCTGGTAGCGGAAGTGCACGTCCTCGAAGACGAGCCGCCCCTTCGGGTCGGTCACCGACACGGGCTGCTCGGGGTCGGTGATCGTGTTGACCTCGTCCATGACCTCGAAGAACCGGTCGACCGCGGTGCGGGTGTCGAAGGTCATCGAGAGCAGGAAGCCGATCGACTCGACGGGCCAGCGCAGCACGGTCGCCGTCGCGAAGAACGCGACGAGGCCGCCCGTCGTGATGTCGCCGTTCAGCCACAGGAAGGCGCCGCCGAAGAGCGAGAGCGCGAACGTGACGTCGGGCACGAGCAGCAGCCACAGCCAGATGCCGGCGATCGCCCGCGCCTTCTCGATCTCGGTGCCGCGCAGATCCTCGGCCTGCGAGGCGAAGTTCTTGAGCGCGTGGCCGCCGCGGCCGAAGGCCTTGAGCACGCGGATCCCGTGCACCGACTCCTCGACGCTCGTCGCGAGGTCGCCCGACTGGTCCTGGCTGCGCCGGGCGACGATCGAGTACTTCTTCTCGAACAGGTAGCCGTAGATCCACAGCGGGGTCGAGCACACCATGAACAGCACGCCCAGCATCCAGTTGATGCTCAGCAGGAAGGCGAAGCCGATGACGATCGTCACCACGTTCACGACGAGCAGCACGACGCCGAACGCGAGCCAGCGGCGGATGAGGCCCAGGTCGCTGACGACGCGCGACAGCAGCTGCCCGCTCGGCCACCGGTCGTGGAACGCGACCGGCAGATCCTGCAGCTTGTTGTAGAAGTCGTTGCGCATCCGCGCCTCGACGTGCGTGCCCGGCACGAGCACGAACCAGCGGCGGAGAGCGATCATCGCGGCTTCGAGGACGCCGAGGGCGAGCACGAGCGCGACCGCCGGCCACACGGCGGCGAGGACGCCGTCGCTCAGCGGACCGTCGACGAGGCCGCGCAGCACCTGCGGGATGAACAGAGCGACGAGTGCGCCGATGAGAGCGGCGAGCATGCCGAGCCCGATGCGCGGCATCGCGGCTCGGGCGTAGGGGTAGATGCGCGCGATCGCGCGCGCGGTGGACAGTTCGGACTTGCGTTCTGTTGCCTTGGCGGCAGACATGCTGATCCTCAGGGTTCGAGGTCCGTGCAGGGATGGGGAAGGCCCGGCGCCTCGAAGGCGACGGGTGCGAAGGGGCTGGGCTCGGCGCTTAGTGCTTCGGCGCGAAAGCGAGGATCGGGGCGAAACGAGCGGCCGCCACGATCCCCCGTGCGCGTGCTGTGTTCGTCATGTCGCCCTCCTCGCGTCTCGATGTCCTGCCGCGCCGCTCGACCGTTCGACGACGGAAGGCGACGCAGCCTTACAGCCTAGACTCAGGTTCTTGCCTTAAGCAACGATCGATCGGAATCGATGTTTCACTCCGGTCCGGCCGCGCCGCCGAATAGTCGAGGCGAGGGCTCCTCGGCTACCGTGGGCGGCATGCACCTCGCCTGTCCAGCGGATGCGGTCGGCTGCGTCGATGTGGCTCCAGGGTTGATCGGCGCCGAGCTCGTGCTCGGCACGGCGGTGCTGATCTCGACCGCGCTCATCGCACTGGTTCTCCTGCGCGCTTGGCGGCAGCGCATCCGGCCTCGCGCAGTGGGAGCGCTCATCGCCGCGGGCGCGCTGCTGGGGATCGCGGCGCTGTACCTCGTGCTCTCGCGACCGTATGTCTGCGCCGGCTGGACCTCGGAGGCCGCGGCGTGCTCACCGGAGCCTCCGAGTGCCGGCGCCACCTGGCTGCTCGTGGCCTCTCTTGTCCTCGTGGTGGTGGCGGTCGCCTGGAGCTTCCGGGGGAATCCCGGCGACAGGGAGCAATCACCAGGACACGAGGCGGGCACCGCGGCCCAGTAGGCTCGCCTCCGCCCCTCGCCGCTTCAACAGGAAGTTCGACCTTGTCGCAGACCCCGCCGCCCGCAGCCCGCCTCTCCTTCCCACCCACCATCGCGGGGACCCTGGCGGCGAGCCTCCTGAGCGCCGTGGCGCTCGTGGCAGTGCTCCCAGGAAGGGGCAGCGGCGACTGGCTGATCGAGTCGCTCGAGGTGGCGGCTCTGGTCTCAGGCGTCGCCGCGCTGCTCGGGGCGCTGTGGATGCTGCTCGGGGAACCCGTGAACCTCCAGCGCATGCCCCTCGCGATCATCAACCCCTGGTTCATCCTCGCCGAGGGCGGCCTCGTCGCCGTGGCAGTGATCGTCACTCTGGTGCGGCTCTCGGAGTCGGGCTCGGTCGTGGCGCTGATCGGCCTCGCGCTGCAGATCGCCGCCGTGATCCTCTATGTCGTGGCGTTCGCCCGCTACCGCGCGCCCTTCCGGCAGCGGTCCGCGGCGCTCCAGGCCGCTCGCGAGACGTCGACCGTCTGACGAGGGCGCACGCGATCGCAGCGCTGCGCCGATTCCCGACCCGAGCAGTGCAGCGCCGATCACAGCGATGTTGCCGACCGGCGCCATCG
Organism: Microbacteriaceae bacterium; assembly: GCA_031177985.1. Lineage (GTDB taxonomy): Bacteria > Actinomycetota > Actinomycetes > Actinomycetales > Microbacteriaceae > JAPSJW01. The sequence continues at coordinate 6,748 of JAPSJW010000005.1, forward strand.
TCTGCAGACCCCAGCTCAGCTCCCGTGAGGCGGGGAACACCGCCATCACGAGCGTGTGCGGGTCGATGACCAGTACGACGGCCAGCACCGTCAGCGCGCCTCCCGCGATCAGTGCGCCCATCCCGGACCAGCGCACGGTGGCGCCCGTGCCCGAGAGCAGCAGGACCCCGACTAGAAGGAGCAGCACCCCGGCGAGGTCGGTCTCGCCGCTCAGTCGGCGCACCTGCTCGGTGAAGACGGATTCGCCGCCGACGAGCACAAGCGCGAGGCCTGCGAGCGACGCGATCACGGCCAGGGGCGGTGTCGTCAGACGTCCGACCAACCCGCCCGGAGCTTTGCGACCCCGGGCGATCAGCCGGCGGTGAGCAGCACGGCGCCGAAGGCGACGCCGAAACCGGTCGGAACGAGATAGAACATGCCGTCGCTGAGGTCGCGCCACACCCCGCGCAGCTCATAGGTGAGCTGCAGCACAGGATTGGTGAAACCGCCGCCGAACGGATCCCACGGCATCAGCACCGCCAGCAGGCCCCAGACGACGTGGAAACCGCCGACCACGACTGCTCCGGCGGAGGACAGCGCGATGGTGGCGGCCGCCGCAGTCAGCAGCACCGCGGCGAGCAGGACGAGCAGCACCGGGCCCGGCTCGAGCGGGTCGAACGGTCGCTCGATCAGCTGGCGGTAGCGCGCGAGGCCGCCGACGAAGAGGACCGGGAAGCCGACCCCCGTGAACAGAGCCGCGAGCAGCACGCTGAGGATCCGTCGCACAGTCATGGGCGCAACGCTAGGTCGCATCGGCCGGCCCGCGAGGGGGCGCATGTCGTCGATTACGCGCGATTTACGTCGGGCGACGCGGGCGTTGCCTGCGTCACGGCGGAAGTCATGCTCGCCGTCAGCGCCCTCAGTGGAAGAAGTGCCGCTCCCCCGTGAAGTACATCGTCACGCCCGCCGCGCGGGCGGCCTCGACGACCTCCTCGTCGCGCACCGAGCCGCCGGGCTGCACGATGGCGCGCACTCCCGCGTCGAACAGGATCTGCGGGCCGTCGGCGAACGGGAAGAACGCGTCCGAGGCGGCGACGCTGCCCGCCGCACGGTCGCCGGCGCGCGACACCGCGAGCTTGCAGGAGTCGACCCGGTTCACCTGCCCCATGCCGACGCCTACGGATGCTCCGCCCAAGGCCAGCAGAATGCCGTTCGACTTCACGGCGCGGCAGGCGCGCCAGGCGAACTCGAGGTCGCGGGCGGTCGCCTCGTCAGCCGGCTCGCCCGCCGCGAGCGTCCAGGACGCGAAGGGGGCGAAGTGGGCGTCGGGCTCCTGCACGAGCAGGCCGCCGGAGATCTGCTTCATTTCGACGGGCTCCCTGCGGTAGTCGCCGGGAAGCTCGAGCAGGCGCAGGTTCTTCTTCGCGGTGAGGATCTCGAGCGCCGCGGGCTCGAAGCCGGGAGCGACGACCACCTCCGTGAAGATCGGCGCGATCGACTCCGCGGCCGCCGCGGTGATGGGGCGGTTGGAGGCGATGACGCCGCCGAACGCCGAGACGGGGTCGCAGGCGTGCGCGAGGGCGTGGGCCCCGGCGATGTCGTCGGCCGTCGCGATGCCACAGGGGTTCGCATGCTTGATGATGGCGACCGCGGGGGTGTCGAAGTCGTAGGCGGCGCGCAGCGCGGCATCCGCGTCGACGTAGTTGTTGTACGACATCTCCTTGCCGTGCAGCTGCCTGGCCTGGGCGATGCCGCTCGAGCCCGGCACGACGTACAGCGCTGCAGCCTGGTGCGAGTTCTCGCCGTAGCGCAGGGTCGCCTCGCGCTCGCTCTCGAGCCGGAGGGTCGACGGGAAGGGCGAATCCTCGAGCGGGCCGGAGGTGGCGTGCTCCGCCTCGTGCTCGGCGCGCACCCCCACGTTCGCCGCGAACCAGGTCGCCACGGCGGTGTCGTAGGCGGCGGTGTGCGCGAACGCCTCGCCCGCGAGCCGCTGCCGCTGGGCGAGCGTCGTGCCGCCGAGGGTCAGCGCCTTCATGATCTGCGGGTAGCTGGCCGGGCTCACGGCGATCGCGACATTCGCATGGTTCTTGGCTGCGGCGCGCACCATCGCAGGGCCGCCGATGTCGATCTGCTCGACGACCGCATCCCCCTCAGCGCCGGAGGCGACGGTCTCCACGAACGGGTAGAGGTTGACGACGACCAGTTCGAAGCCGGCCACGCCGAGCTCGGCCAGCTGCTGCTCGTGGCTCTCGAGCCGCAGGTCGGCGAGGATGCCCGCGTGGATCGCCGGGTGCAGGGTCTTGACCCGCCCGTCGAGCGACTCGGGGAAGCCGGTGACGCTGCTGACCTCGGTGACGGGGTGTCCGGCATCCGCGATGGTCTTGGCGGTCGAGCCCGTGGAGACGATCTCGACCCCCGCTGCGGCGAGCGCTGCAGCGAGCTCGAGCAGCCCCGTCTTGTTGGAGACGGAGACGAGGGCCCGGCGAATCGGGATCGCGTCGCGGGAGCGGTACTCGGACGGGTCGTGGCTGGATGCGCTCATGCGCTCGTGGCGTTCCTTCCTGCTGCGAGGGCGGCGAGGTCCGCCCGCCCCTCGGCGATGTCGAGCACGGCCTGGATCAGCAGGCGGCGCTCGACGACCTTGATGCGTTCGTGGAGCGTGTGCTCCGTGTCCTCTGAGCGCACGGGGATGCGCTCCTGCGCGAGGATCGGGCCGGTGTCGACGCCGTTGTCGACCACGATGACGCTCGCACCGGTCTGCTCGACCCCCGCCTCGACGGCGTCGCGCACGGCGTGGGCACCGGGAAACTCCGGCAGATAAGACGGATGCGTGTTGATCAACGCGGGGGACAGCGCTTCGACGACGCGCGGCGGCAGAAGGCGCATGAGGCCGCTCAGCACCACGAGGTCCGGCTTCCAGACCCGGATCTGGTCGAGCAGCTCATCGCCCCACGCCTCACGGTCGCCGAACGCCGAGTAGGAGACGGTGAAGACCGGGATGCCGAATTCCTGCGCGTGCGAGAGGCCGTCGGCATCGCGGTCGGCTCCGACGGCGACCACGTGCGCCGGATAGTCGGCGTGCTCGCTGGCCTCGAGCAGCGCCCGGAGATTCGACCCGGCGCCGGAGATCAGCACGACGACCCGGAGCACTCCGCCAGCCTATCGGGCGGGGTCGCGGGGCTCACGCCGCCAGCGGCGACGGACATCGCGCGTGAGGTCGTCGGTGAACCGGTTCGCGAGCCGCATCGCCTCAGCGCCGGGGTCGGCCCCCTTGGCGATGGCCTCGATCGCCGCTCGAGCGCGTGCCTCGCGGTCGTCGGGCTGGGGCTCGTCGCTCACGGACCCAGTCTCGCATCCGCTGGTTCCGACGATCACCGGTCGGCGTCGGATGGGAACGAACCCGCACCTTGGACGAAGCAGGGGCTACTCTGCACTAGACGGCCTCAACGGATGGAGACGGCATGTCCACGCTCCAGCTCTCGATCGGCGGTTCGAGCTTCACCCTCGATCCGCAGGTCGACATCGCCGCCCTCACCGAGCAGATCGTGAACGCCCTGCAGAGCGGTGGCGCCGCTGTCCCGCTCGTCCTGCGCGACAGCGTGGAGGGTGAGGCGCACCTCGCCTTCATCTCCCCCGGCGTGCCCGTGTTCCTGCGCAGTCACGTGGATGCTTCCGACTCCCTTCCGCGCGCCGGCAGCGCCCGGGCCGAGTCGCTCGTCGCGCACGAGTGGTTCGACGAGCTCTGACCTAGGGCGTGCGCTCGCCTGAACCCCGCGCGATGAGGCGGGTGGGCAGGCGCAGCGTCTCCACCGACCCGTCGCGGTCGAGTGCGAGCTCGGCGGCCCTGCGACCCATCTCGACCGGGTCGTGCGCCACGACCGTGACCCCCAGCACGTCCGCCAGATCGAAGTCGTCGAACCCGACGAGCGCGGGCGGCGACGGATGCTCCGCGAGCGCCCGCAGCGCCCCCACTGTCACCCGGTTGTTGCTGGCGAAGATCGCGCTCGGCGGTTCCGCCGAATCGAGCAGCGCCAGGGTCGCCTTCTCGGCGGTGGCGACGTCATGGGCGCCCTTGCTCACCGCGAGCGCCTCCGGCGGCACGCCCCTCGACCTCAGTGCGTCGGCGAAGCCGGCGAGACGCGAGCGGTAGGTCGGCAGAGTCGGGTAGTCGCCGATGAACGCGAACGTGCGGTGGCCGTGCCCGAGCAGGTGCCGCGCTGCCAACGCGGCTCCCTGCTCGTCGTCGAGCACGACGGACGGGGCACGCAGCCCCTGCGCCGCTCGGTCGAGGAACACGACGGGAACCCCGCGCTCCTGCAGCGTCGTATAGAAGCCGTGATCGTCGAGGCTGGAGACGACGAGGAGCGCCCGCACGTGGCGGCGGGCGAACTCCGTCGCGATCGCCCGCTCGCGCTCGGGCGCCTCGTCGGAGCTCGAGATCGTGAGCTGCAGGCCGCGATCGCGCAGGGCCGACTCGACCCCCGAAGCGACCGCCGCGTAGAAGGGGTTCGTGAGGTCGCCGGTGATGAGTCCGACGACACTCGAGTCGACCCCGCGGGCCAGGGCACTGGCGGAGGCGTTCGGGGAGTAGCCGAGGGAGGTCGCTGCAGCGAGAACGCGGCGGCGGGTGTCCTCCCGCACGTAGGGCTCGCCGTTGACGACGCGCGACGCCGTCTTCAGGCTCACGTCGGCGCGCGCGGCGACATCCGCCAGCGTGGGCGGGCGTGTCGTGGTCATCGCTCCTCCTCGCGCTTGACAGTCTCTCGCTCGCGGTAAAGGATGCCATCTATGACAGCGCTGTCATAGATGGCGCGTCGAACTGCCCCTCCCAACCTCTGGAGTCCTCGACGATGACGTCCACCTCATCGCGACCGCGCTTGCACCGCGCCGTCGCAGCCCTCACCGCAGCCATCGCCACGGCCGCGGCGGGCGCACTTCTGCCCTTCACCGTCTCGGCCGCGTCCGCCGCCGAGCCGGACTTCCTCTCCTCGTTCGAGTCCGCCGACCCGCAGCCGAGCGTGAGCAGCCCGTACGGCCCCCAGGTGAATCTCACCGGCTCCCGCACGGCCGGCGGGAGCCTGCTCGGGTCGCTCGTGGACGTCACGGCGAGCGCCGAGAACGGTCCCGGGGAGGTCGCCGAGATGCTCGCGGACGGCGACAAGAACACGAAGTGGCTCGCCTTCCAGCGCACCGGGTGGATCGTGTACGAGCTCGACGGCCCGCATGAGGCGACCGGCTACCGCCTGACCTCGGGCAACGACGCCCCGGGGCGCGATCCCCGCAGCTGGACGATCGAGGGCTCAGCCGACGGCGCCGCCTGGACGACGCTCGACACACAAACGGACCAGACCTTCTCCGGCCGGGGCGTCACTCGCGAGTTCCCGCTCGCGACGACCGGCGAGTACACCTACTACCGCCTGTCGATCGTGCAGAACAACGGCGACGGCCTCACCCAGCTCGCCGACTGGGACATCTTCCAGCCCTCCGACGGAGAGGTGCCGGTCACCCCGATGACCACCGTCGTCGGGAGCGGGCCCATCTCGGGCTACAACATGAAGCCCGGCGCGGGCTTCAACGGCACCGCGGCGCTGCGGTATGGCGGGGGCCATGTCTCCGAGGGCGGCGCGAGCGGCTCGAACGTGCTGTACGACGTCGACATCGAGGTCGAGCAGGGCGACCAGCTCAGCTACGTGATCTTCCCCGTACTCGACGACGAGCTCACCTACTCCGCGACGTTCACCGCGATCGACCTCGTGCTCGACGGCGGTGAGCGGATGTCGGCCCTCGGCCTCCGGGACGTCGACGGCTTCGTCTCGAGCGCTCGCTCCTACGGCGAGGGCAAGGTGCACTACGGCAGCCAGTGGAACTCGGTGCGGGTCGACCTGTCGAGCCTCGCCGGCCGCACCATCGACCGCATCCTCCTCAGCTACGACAACCCGACGGGCGGCACCGAGACGTCGTTCACCGGCTGGGTCGACGACATTCGGGTGGCGCAGGCCCCCGAGGTCGACCCCTCGAGCCTCGTGAACTACGTCGACACCCGTCGCGGCACCCTGTCGAGCACGGGCTACTCCCGCGGCAACAACATCCCGGCGACCGCAGTGCCGAACGGCTTCAACTTCTTCACCCCCATGACGGATGCGCAGAGCGACGGAACGCTCTACCGCTACGCCCAGGAGAACAACGCCCAGAACCTTCCGGTGCTCGAGGCGATCGGCATCTCGCACGAGACGAGCCCATGGATGGGTGACCGCAACCAGGTCGCGATCATGCCGTCCACGGCATCCGCGCCGAATGCCTCGCTCGACCAGCGCGGCCTCGCGTTCCAGCACGCCAACGAGATCGCGCGTCCTGACCTGTACAGCGTGCAGTTCGAGAACAACCTCGTCACCGAGGTCACGCCGACCGATCACGGCGGCGTGTACCGCTTCCAGTTCCCCGGCGAGACCGGCAGCGTGCTCTTCGACACGGTGCGCGGCGACGGCGCATTCACCCCGAACGCCGACGGCACCCTGACCGGTTGGATCGACGGCGGCAGCGGGCTCTCGGTCGGCCGCAGCCGGATGTTCGTCTACGCCGAGTTCGACACCGAGCCCACCGCGGTGGGCACCGCGACCGGCAACCGGGCGAACGCCCGCTACGCCGCCTTCGCTCCGGGTGAGGACGGCATCGTCGAGCTCCGCATCGCCACCTCGTTCATCTCGCTCGAGCAGGCGGAGCGCAACTTCGACCTCGAGGTCGACGGGCGCTCGTTCGACGAGGTGCGATCGGCGGCGGCGACGCTGTGGAACGACCGCCTCGACGTGCTCGAGATCGAGGGCGCCACGGTCGGCGACACCCAGCGCACGACGCTCTACTCGAACCTGTACCGGCTGAACCTCTACCCGAACTCGCAGTTCGAGAACGTCGGCACCGCGCAGGCTCCCGAGTACGCCTACGCCAGCCCCGTGGCGCCGAAGACCGGCACAGCGACGGCGACGCAGACGAACGCGAAGATCGTCGAGGGCAAGATCTACGTCAACAACGGCTTCTGGGACACCTATCGCACAGTGTGGCCCGCCTACTCTCTGCTCTACCCCGAGATCGCCGACGAACTGGTCGACGGTTTCGTGCAGCAGTACCGCGACGGCGGCTGGGTCTCACGCTGGTCCTCCCCCGGCTACGCCGATCTGATGACGGGCACGAGCTCTGACGCGGCGTTCGCCGAGGCATACGTCGCGGGCGCGCTCGACAGCGAGACCGCGCTCGACGCCTACGACGCCGCGCTCAAGAACGCGACGGTGCTTCCTCCGTCGAACGCGGTCGGGCGCAAGGGTCTCGATCAGTCGATCTTCTTCGGCTACACGCCGGAGCCCACGCACGAGAGCGTCTCCTGGGCGCTCGAGGGCTTCATCAACGACTACGGCATCGGCCAGATGGCGGCGGGGCTCGCCGAGGACCCGGAGACTCCCGACGAGCGCAGGCAGCAGCTGCGGGACGACTCCGAGTACCTGCTCGCGCGGGCGACGCAGTACGTGAACCAGTTCGACCCCGAGACCGGGTTCTTCCGGCCGCGCGAACAGGACGGCTCATGGCACGAGCAGGAGGGCGGCTTCGACCCGCGCAACTGGGGCTACGGCTACACCGAGACGAACGCCTGGAACTTCGCGTTCCACGCACCGTTCGACGTCGAGGGCCTCGCCGACCTGCACGGGGGCATCGACGGGCTGCACGCCACGCTCGACGAGTTCTACTCGACGCCTGAGACCGGCACCTTCGTCGGCGGTTACGGCGGCACGATCCACGAGATGCTCGAGGCTCGCGACATCCGTATCGGGCAGCTCGGCTACAGCAACCAGGTCTCGCATCACATCCCCTACATCGCTGCAGCCGCGGGTGACCCCGCCACCACGCAGTCGGTGGTGCGGGAGATCCTGCAGCGCTTCTCGATCGGATCGGACATCGGACTCGGCTACGCGGGCGACGAGGACAACGGCGAGACGAGCGCCTGGTGGATCCTCTCCAGCCTCGGCATCTACCCGCTGGCCCTCGGCTCAGGCGAGTACACGATCGGCTCGCCGCAGTTCGAGCGGGCCGTGCTGAACCTCGAGAACGGCGGCGAGCTCGTGGTCGAGGCGCCCGGCAACGACTGGGAGAGCGTCTACGTCGAGTCGGCCACCTTCAACGGTCAGCCGATCGAGACCGCGTCTATCTCGCAGGAGCTGCTGCTGCAGGGCGGCACGCTGCGCTTCGAGATGAGCGACGAGCCCACCGACTGGGCTGCGGGCGGCGTCGAGGCGGCGAAGCGCACTCCCCTGGTCGACGCGACCCGTCCCGCCTTCGGCGAGACGACCTCGTCCGACGAGACGGATGCGACGAACGTCGTCGACGACAACTCGCGGTCGCAGACGGAGTTCGCCACCGCAATGCCGACGCTCGAGTGGACGAGCGCCAGCGGTCCCGTGACGGCGAGCACCTACACGATCACGAACGGCTCGACCGGGGACGCCCCCACCGACTGGACGCTGCAGGCGTCCGCCGACGGCGAGACCTGGGTGACCCTCGACGAGAGGAGCGGCGAGGAGTTCCGCTGGGCGACGCAGACCCGCCCGTTCCCGATCGATCAGCCCGGCTCGTTCGAGCACTACCGCATCGCCATCACCGCCACGGCGGGTGGCGCGGCGCCGGTGCTCGCCGAGATCGAGCTGCTGGCCGACCCGAACGCCGATGACGGCGAGTTCCAGCTCGCTCCGGCCCCCGGGCTCGAGGGCGAGGTGGACGTCGAGTTCGACGACGCGCTCGCGACGCTCTCGGGCGGGGAGTCGGAGGACGCCGGGAACTACACGGCGACCGTCGACTACCTCGACGGCGAGGGCCCGCAGCCCGCGACGCTCGAGCGGTCGGACCTCGGCCGCTGGCTCGTGGTCGCTCCGCACACGTTCGACGCCGCCGGCACCTACTCGGCGCGGGTGACCGTGACCGAGGGCATCCGTCAGGCGACGACGCTCGCGACGATCGACATCCGTCGGGACCAGTCGTTGACCGGCGCGTTCGACAGCATCTGCATCACGGACCCGGGTCTCGTGGGCGACTGCGACGAGCTGCAGTACGCGTTCATCCGTTCGCGGCTCGCCGAGAGCGGTTTCGTGCAGGGCCAGACGAACGCGGTGCCCGGCACCGAGCTGACGTTCGACCTGCCGGCGGTCCCCGCCGGCGAGCCGGACAACGCGACGGGCCGCGGCCAGACCATCGCGGTCGACCTCGGGGAGGGCGCCACCCAGCTGTCCGTCATCGGCACCGGAACCCAGGGCGACCAGCGGGAGATCGGCGTGATGCGCTTCTCCGACGGCACGAGCCAGGAGTTCCCGATCGACTTCGGCGACTGGACCGGCGGGTCGACGACACCGCGCTTCGGCAACATCATCGTCGGGGTGTCGGAGGGCCGTCAGCAGGGAGCGTCGAACACCGACGGAGCCCGGGCCGCGATCTACGCCACGGCACCGGTGACGATCCCCGAGGGCAAGGAGGTCGTGGCCATCACGCTTCCGCTGCAGGAGGGCTCCGCCCGCGACGACGGACGCATCCACGTGTTCGCCTTCGCGTCGGATGGCGTGCGCACCGCTCCCGAGCCGCTCGAGGTGACGGGCCTGCCCGTCGCCGGACAGCTCGCCGGTGAGGAGTTCACCGCCGACCTGGCAACCGCGACCGGCGGGGCCGGTGACCTCACCGCCACCGTCCATTGGGGCGACGGCACGGCGACCACGGAGGGCGTCGTGACGGAGGGCACGATCTCCGGCACGCACACCTACGAGGCACCGGGCGAGTACGAGGTCACGGTGACCGTCGACGACGGCATGCTGTCGCAGGCGACCACCACGACCATCACGGTCGAGGCGCCGGCGGTGCCGGTGATCGTCGTGCCTGCCGGCGCGGTCGAGCCGGGGGCGACGGTCACCGTGACCGGTTCCGGCTTCGACCCGGGCGAGCAGGTCACGCTCACGCTGAGCAGCGACCCCGAGGTGGTCGTGACGGTGCAGGCCCTCGAGGACGGCACCTTCACGGCCGACATCGTGGTGCCGACGGATGCCGAGGACGGCAGCTATCCGCTGGTCGCGGTGGGCGCGGAGTCGCAGACTCCCGCCCAGGGCGTGATCGCAGTGGAGTCGGCCGAGGAGCCGCCCGCCGATCCGACGCTGTGGCTGTCGGCTCGCGAGGCGCGACCGGGCGACCTGCTCGCCGTCGAGGTGCGGGACATGCAGCCCGGCGAGGCGGTGCGTCTCGTGCTCAACTCGACCCCGGTCGAGCTGGCGGTGCTCGAGGCCGACGCCGAGGGGTTCGTGAGCGGATTCGTCCGCATCCCCTCCGACGCCGAAGCGGGCAACCACGTCGTCACCGCGACCGGTGTCGAGTCGGAGCTGACGGCATCCGCCGATCTTCGGATCGTGGTGACGCCGGCACCCGGCGGAGCGGCACCGGACGCACCCGGCGGCTACGACGGCCTCGGATCGACCGGTCCGCAGAACGTCGAGCCGACGCTCTGGATCGGTGTGCTGGCTCTGCTGGCGGGCGCCCTCGCGGTGATCGCCGGGGTGCTGATCACGCGCAGGCGCAACCGCACCGCGGAGTGAGGTGACCTGGAGGGGGCGGTGGGCTGATGCTCGCCGCCCCCTCTGCTGTCCGACCGCAACCCCTCGGGCAATCGCGGCACAGACGCGTAGCGTCGAGCGCATGTCTGACGCTCCCGCTGACTCTGCGACCGCCGCCGTTCTCTTCGACATCGACGGCACCCTCGTCGACTCGAACTACCTGCACGTGGAGGCCTGGGCGCACGCCTTCGCCGATCTGGCCGTGCCGGTCGACTCCTGGCGCATCCACCGCTCCATCGGCATGGACTCGGCGAAGCTGCTCGATGAACTCCTCGGCGATCGGCGAGCCGAGCTCGAGGACGAGGCGAAGGCGGGGCACAGCCGCTACTACGAGCAACTCTTCGATCGACTCCGTCCCTTCGACGGCGCCCGCGAGCTCGTCGCCGAGCTGAGCCGCCGGGGCGCGCGGGTCGTGTTCGCCACCTCCGCGCCCGAGCACGAGCTCGAGGTGCTCCAGCGCACGCTCGACGTCGACCAATACATCGCCGACGAGACCTCTGCCGGCGACGTCGAGACCGCGAAGCCCGAGCCCGACCTCATCGAGGCCGCCCTCGCGAAGGCGGGCGCGCCTGCCACGCGCGCCATCATGATCGGCGACTCCGTGTGGGACGTCATCTCCGCTGGGGGCGCGGGGGTCGAGTGCGTCGGCGTGCTCTCGGGAGGCACGTCGGAGGCGGAGCTGCTCGAGGCTGGCGCCGTCGAGGTCCATGCGGATGTCGCCGCCCTGCTGGAGGCGCTCGACCGGTCCGCTGTGGGGCGCCTGCTGGATTGACGTACTGTCCTGCTTGCCGGTGCGTTACTGTGGCGGCATGTTCGGCGACTCTGCGCGCATCACGCGACTCGAGAACGAGGTCGCACGGCTGACGGCACTGATCGGCGCGATGGCTCAGCAGCTCGGGATCGAGGTTCCGCCGTCGTCGGAGGTTTCGACCCACAACCCGCCCGCCGAGGTCGTCGAGGCCCTCCGCTCCGGCAACAAGATCCTCGCGATCAAGCTGTGGCGGAAGCGCACCAGCGATTCCCTCGCGTCGGCGAAGGATCAGGTCGAGGCGATCGAGCGACAGTTGGGCTGATCAGTGCGAGCGGGGGCGAGGCTATCCAAGACGGGTGCTATCGCCGGGGTCTGGGCGGCTTCCTCGTTCGTCGTGCTGGTCGGATTCATCGGCCTCATTCTCAGCGCGGCCACGTGGGCAGGGTCCGGCGGCTTCCTCGCGTTCGCCTTCCTGCTCCCGAGCATGGCCATAAGCCTGGGGCCGCTGATCGCCGTGCTGCTCCTGATCGCCCTCCCGCTCGGCACCTTTGCCGGCGCCGCCCTCGGCTCGCTGCTCGAGCGACTCGAGAGCCGCGGGAAGGGCCGTCGGTGGTGGCTTCCCGTCGCGAGCGCGATCGTCGGCGCCGCCGTGGCGCTTCCGGCGGGCTTGCCGATGTTCGCCGTCATTCCGCTTCCCGCCGTCGCGATGGTCGGCGCTCTGGTGGGAGCTGCGACAGCGTGGATCGCTCTTCGCCGCCGCAAGACACGCCTCGCCGAACCACCCGGTCGTGCAGCGGTGCAGCCGATCGACCGCTCGTCTCGGCTGGTCGTCGGATCCGCCACGCTCGCTCTGAGCAGCGGCATCGTCCTGGGCATCATGCTCGGCGCGCTGGCGGCGATCGCATCGCATCGCGCGGACGGGCAATCGTTCGCCTTCGCCCTGAGCGGTGCCTACCTCGGTGTCGCGTGGATCGGGCCATGGGTCATCCCGCCGAGCCTCCTGCTCTGCGCCGTCACCGCGACGTGCGCGGCTCTCGTGAGCTCAGTCGCGGGAGGCGATCGTCGGGAGCGCTCCTCCCGCTATGTGCTCGTCTTCGCCGCGGGGACGACGGCCATCGCACTCGGTGGCGCGGCGACGTTCGGGATGGGGTACGCCGCCGCCGAGGTATGGGTGGCGGGAGGGGCGCTCATCGCAGGCATGACCTCCGGCCTGAGCTGGCTCACCGTCCGACTCGTCGAGGGCTCGCTCCGTCCTTCGACGGCGTAGGCGAGTTGGGCTGATCAGTCGGTTCGGCGCGGGACCGAACGGCGGCGCCTCGCATGGAGGACCACCAGGACGACCGCTGCGGTGACCCCAGCCACTCCCACCGACGTCATCGTCGCAATGCCGGCTGTGCTCGTCGGCGGGAACGCCAGGGCGCTGGGAAGTCTGAGCGCGAACATCTCGACCGCGGCCCCCAGGGGCACCACGAGACGGCACGCGAGTCCCAGGCCGTCGGTCCTCCGCAGCTGCGCGCCCGCAAGTGAGAGCGGCGGCCCGATCACCAGGGCCGCCGACGCCCAGAGGGCGATGTCGAAGAGCAGACCCGACCAGCTCAGGTAGGTGGGCGCATTCGCAGGGTCGGTGAGATAGCTCGGATGGGTCTCGTCCAGCATCGTGTACACCCCGCGGAGCGCGTCGACCAGGTAGTACCCGACGACGGCGAGGAACAGGCTCGCGGTGCCGATGAGCACGGGTCGTCGGCCGACGACGGCCGCCGCGAGCACCGCCAGAGCGGCCCACGACCAGCCGACGCCGATCACCTCCGCCAGCGGACCGAGTGCCCGCACGCTGTTGACGAGCGAGACGGCCGCTCCGAATGCGAATCCGCCGGCGAGGAGGAGCGCCGCGCGGAGGCGCCACGCGCGATCAGTCGCGGGCTGCATCCGTCTCGCCCGTCGACGTGACCGGCTCGGGGTCCGCGTGCTCCAGCACCGGGCCCTCCGCGCGTCCGCTGAGCATTCCGAGCACGGCGGCGACGCCGATCTCCACGGCGGCGAAGAGCCCGACGGCGACGGGGTCGGGTCCGATGGTCGCGAGGCGCCCGGGACCCGCCGCGCCACCGGATGCCCACGCGAGCAGCGCGAGCACGAGACCGCCGACGAGTCCGACAGCCAGGCCCGTGCCGATCACCCATGGCAGCCGGTGATGCTTCACGTCGCGCAGCAGGGGTGCACGTACCGCTAGTCCCGCGAAGAAGCCGAGCACGACGGGCACCAGCAGCCCGAGGAAGCCGAACGGAGACTCGCCTTCCGGCAGGGCGCCGAGCAGCGGGATGGCGGGGATGGGCCCTAGCTCGGTGCCGAGCGGGGAGACAGCGCTTCCCGTGCCGAGCGCGAAGCCCGGACCGATGAGCCAGGTGGCCGCCCAGATGACGATGTTCGGCAGCAGGGCGAGCTGCGCGATGGTGATACTCACACTCCCGACCACGTCGACGTGCAGGCCCTCGTACAGCGAGATGATGCGGGCGTAGTTGCCGAAGATGAGCAGCGCGACCGGCACGCTGGCGACCGCGACGACCGCGAATGCGGCGGCCGTCCCGCCCCGCAGAGCGACGACGGATGCGGCCCGCACCTCGTTCGGCCAGTCGTCGACCCAGCGCAGCAGCCTGGGCAGCCCTCGCACTCGCAGTAGGCCGATCGCGAAGCCGAGTGCGAACACGGCGGTCGGCAGGAGCACGCTCTGCGGCAGCGAGGGCCGGGTGTAGGCGGTCATCGCCGAGAGCGCCGCGAGGGCGGAGAAGACGGCGAAGGTGCCGATGGACACCAGCTCGCCGACCAGCCGGTGCTCGACCTCTGCCACTCGCCGCCCGGCGCGCACCGCGAGCAGCAGCGTCAGGAGAGCGAATCCGAGCACGGCGATGCCCAGCTCGAAGGGCGCCTCGGCACCGGGCAGCGCGAGACCGGCGGCCGTGGCGGGATCGAGCGTGACCAGCACGTCGACGCCGTGACCGAGCAGCCATACGTCTACGGCGGCGCGCCAGAACTCGATCCAGTCGATGGCGAAGCCGAATTGCGCCGCCCAGAGCACGGTCAAGGGCGCCAGCGGAATCGCGACGCCGAGCCCGAGGACGAGCAGCGCCTCGAAGGCCGCGAAGGCGGCGGTGAGCGACCGGTTCATACCGGCTCGACCCTACCGGCGGCCGGCCCGGCGGCAGCCAACGGATGCGGCGGGGCGTCGGTAGCGAACACAATTTCGACGAACCTCGCTTGATTGACCCGTCTCACGTCGAAGACGTGTGCTATACTCGACACGTGCCGGAGTAAGGATCACGACGGCATGCGCGAAACGCTCGAGCTTCTGCTCTCCGAGGTGGCTCACCTCGTCGAGGCGACGGATGCCCCCGCGCACGACCTCGACGATGCGTCGCTGCTCTCTCGGCTCTCGTCCGTCGGCCGCATCCGCCGTCTGGCTGACGCCGTCGGTGTCGCGCTGTCCGCGGAAGCGGCCGCCCGCTCGGACCGGTCCGCAGAGGAGCCTCTCGCCAAGCGCATGGGTGAGCGGTCGGCGACCGACCTCGTGTCGCGCAGCGCCGGCGTCGAGCCGACGGAAGCAGGCGCCTGGTGCTCGCTCGGACCCCTCGTCACCTCGCGCCGCACCCTTCTCGGCGACCTGCTGCCGAGCGAGCGGCCGTTGGCGGCGGCTGCGCTCGAATCGGGCGACCTGACCGTCGGCGCGGCTCTCGCCGTCACCCGGTCCGTCGCCGCTATCGAGAATCGCGCCGACGTGCAGACGGTCCGCGAGGTGGAGCAGTTCCTCGTGAGAGAGGCCGCCCGCCTCACCGCGCGCCAGGTCGGCCGCATCGGCGAACTCGTGCGCGACCGGCTCGACCCCGACGGGACAGCTCCTCGCGAGGACGACCTGCGCCGTCGAGCCGGCATCCGGGAGACCCGCTCCGCCGACGGTCACATCCGCTGGATCGTCGACATGGACCCGGAGACCGCCGGCCTGCTCACCGCGGCCGTCGATGCGAAGACCGACCCGAGACGGCTCCCGCGATTCGTCGAGGACAGCCAGGAGGCCGATGTCGAGCGCGACGAGCGCACCCACGGTCAGCGCCGGCTGGACGGCCTCGTCGAGGTGGCCCGAGCGTCGCTGAGGACAGACGAGGGCACCGCGGGTGGCACGGCCGTCACGATGCTCGTGACGGTGCCCTACGAGGCGCTCCGCGACGGCGTCGGAGACGCCACCATCTGCGGGGTCGACGCTTCGATCTCGGCGGCGACCGCCCGTCGCTTGGCGGCGGAGGCCGACATCATCCCGGTGGTGCTCGGCGGCAGCTCGGAGGTCCTCGACGTCGGGCGCAGGCGGCGCCTCCACACCCGAGCGCAGCGCTACGCGATGGCGCTGCGCGACGGCGGATGCGTGTGGCCCGGCTGCGACGCTCCGCCGAACCGGTGCGAAGCCGCACACGCCATCACACCGTGGTCGAGACAGGGGACGACCGACCTTGCCAACGGCGCGCTCCTCTGCCGGTTCCATCATCGGAGGCTCGACAACGACGGATGGCTGCTGCGCATCCGCGACGACGTGCCGTACCTGATCCCGCCGCCATGGGTGGACCCTGCGCGCCGGCCGCGACGTGGCGGCCGAACGCGCGTGCCCAGCGAGCTGCAGCACACCGGGTGAGCTCTGTCGCGGCTCGCCATCCCGCCGCGCAGCCGCGACACTGATGCTGTGGACCAGCCCGCCCGCCTCGAACCCGTGCGTGACGGGGTGCGCCAGTGACCCTCTCGGTGTACCAGCGCGTGCTCGGGCCCGACTTCGATCGGCTCTCCCCCGAGCTTCAGCGCTATTTCGGCGCCCCCGACGCCGGGAGCGTCGGGCGGGGAACCGGCGTCTTCGAGGTCGCCGGCGCCACGAAGCCCTGGCTGCGGCCGGCCTTCGCGTTTCTCGCCTGGCGGCGCATCCTCTTCCCGGAACACGGGGAGGACGTGCCCTTCACGGTCGTCAACCGTCCGGGCATCGACGGGTCGCTGAGCGCCGTCCGCAGCTTCCGCCTGCCGGGACGCGAGCGGGTCATGGAGGACACGATGCGGGTCGTGAACGGCGGCCTGCACGACTTCCTCGGGCGCCGCAGGGGGCTCGAGGTGCGCCTGGCGTTGAAGGTCTCCCGCGACGGGCAGCTGCGGATGATGTCCGAGCGGGCGTGGGTGCACTTCCGCGGGGCGCGCATCCGCCTGCCCGCCCTGCTGAGCGTCCGCGTCGAGCTGCTCGAATCGTGGGACGGCGAGGCCCAGCGGGTCGAGGTGACCATGCGGCATCCGCTCTTCGGCACCGTCTTCGAGTACCGGGGACGCTTCGAGTACGACTGGGTCGTGGGGATCTGACGCCGAATCACACAGTGATGCGATCGATGATCTTGCGGCAATGGTCATTTGTTGGGTGGAGCGCGAGCCCGCGTTCCGCCCACGCCTTCGCGCCAGCTAGATCCTGGAGATGCAGGCACAGCCACGCCAGCCGCGATAGGTCGGTCGCATCGGCCTCAGAAGCGCGCCGTTCGAAGGTCCGCCGCAAACGGTCAACCATCCGATGACGAACGTCCTTATCAATGTCGAGCTCTCGCGTTGAAAGGACCGACGTGAGCCGCGCAGCTGCTTTCGTCACATCTTGGAAAGGAGCGCTATCCAACTCCGCAAGACGCAGACGCGCGTGTATCTCACCCAAAGGGTCGGATGCCGCTTGTCGCGCTTCGGCTAGGCGGGACCATCCCTCCCGGTCCTCCGCGTTGACCGCTGTGTATCTTTCGAGCGAAGCAACTGCCTCTACGAGCTTGCCGAATTCAATCTGAAGGTCGGCAAGACGGAGCCATGCAGGCGGGTACTCATGCGCAATGTACTCGAGAACCGCAACTCCCTCCGTAAGCCGTTTGTCATCGCCAGCTACGGATCGCGCAATGACTCGAGCAAGTCGATCAACTTGCGGGCCGAGACCTTTCGAAGCATCCACCGATTTCGTCACCCCGAAGCCCCGAATCAGCTCAAGATCGGCCTCGATTGCTGTTTGCATCGGGCTGATCACCAGCTTTTGCTTACCGAACAGGGCCGCCGCGAGGGGGACCGAGAGGAATTCAGCACCGCCCTCGTCATCTCTTAACTCCTCGATAAGCGAGGAACGGAGGAGTTCATCTAGGGCAGGCCCTAGATCGAAGTAGTCATTCCCCGGCCTAAGCAATGCCGCCTGAAGTCCTACTCGAGGCACCAGGGACCGCCAGCTGCACAGCGTAAGGAAGACGCGCTGTGCAGCGGGGGACAGTGCCGCGAAGGACCGCTCGAACAGGGCGTCAAGCATCGAGTCTTGGCTGGCGATCACCCGTTCGAACGAGATGCGTTGCCCTGCATTGGCAACCTCACCGAGCAGGATCTTGGTGACGTATGGGTGACCGTTAGAGGCGTCGTAAAGACGTTCTCGATATTCCTCATTCAACAAATGCAGCACGCCGAGCCGCAAGCCCGACTCATCGACTAGCGCGGCATGTTCGCTCCGGCTCATCCCTCGCACTTCGACGGGATAGTCCGCCTTGAAATCGCGGGTCCTAGTTGTTATCAGGACCTTGTTGGGCAGTCTCACCGAGTTACTGACGCTGGCGTAAAGCTCGTCCGGGTCACGTAGTGTCTCAAAATTGTCGAAAACGAAAAGGAACGGTCCGTCGTCCGCTTCCCCCGATAGGCAAGCCGAGAAGTACTCGGATGCTTCCTTCTTGCTCCAGTCCCGACCCGGCCGCATGAGGGACGAAAACTCCCGAGCGACGTCATCGCGCGATAGCACGTCGGCTCGGACTACCTTGGGACCATCCGGCAGCAAGTCGATATCGCGGGCGCTAAACCAGACGATCGAGAAGAATGCGTCTGCTTTTGCGACCGCGTGCAACACCTCGAGGGCAAGAGACGTCTTTCCCACGCCTCCGCGACCGAGGAGCGTTATGACTGGATGCCGCGAATCATCGAGCAGTGCGCGCAGTTCGCTCTCAAGCGACGGTCTAGGGACGTAGGACTCGATCCTCGGCGGGATGTTTGAGAACGTCTCTCCAACGAGTTCCATGTCGGGCGCAGCAGTTGTTTCGCTTGCTGGCAATGCATCGACAGGGAGAAGCCACCGGCTGCCATCCTCGGTACGGCGCTCGTCGGTCAAGTAGGAGAGTGTCTCGTAGCGGCCGTGGCGATAGTTGCCGTTTGGGAGGAAGAAATCTGAGAGATCGGCGTCACTAAGTATCAGTTCGCTGCGCCTTGGGCGACCAAGATGGACGTAGACGCCGTCCGGCAGCTTGTGGTCCGTTTCCATGGCGAACGACGAGTACACATTGCGATCGCCCGCGATGAGGCTGACGCGGTACTTCCCGGACAGATTGCGCTTCAAGTGCGCCCAATCTCGTCCGAAAGTCGGCAGATTATCGGAAAGTAGCTCAACCGATCGCCTAAGCGAAGGAATGGCGCTCGCGAGTATGTCCGGTCGGGCCGCTCCATGTCCTCGTGTGCGATTTCGAATCGCCACAAACGTGGCGAACCAGTCCATCAGAGCAGCCCTGCCGGACAGTGAAGAGGTATTCACGTCGAGGTATTTGCAAGCGTCTGCCAAGTTGTCGAGCGCGGTTCTCTGCCATTCACTGCTGCCTTGCGGGAACTGCTGCGTGACCGCCCTTTGAGTTGTCCGCACCTCTGAACAGAGGTGTTGGCTAGCAGGTCCCTTCAGCGCTTCGTCGAGAACAGAGACCCATTCACCTATCCCATCGGCCCGCAGCAGTCTGTACTCGAGGGCGTAACGATTCCTGTCTCGATCATCCTGGATGCCCGCTAGTACTTCCGCGCCTACTACTTTCACTAAGAGCTCGCCCCAGTACAGGACTTCCATGAACAGAGCTAGATCTGAGTCCTCGGCCGCGCGATCGGCGCGGATCCGCATCCTCTCCAAGGCCTCGCGCATGCTGTCCAATCTGTGAGCGTTATGCGAAGAACTTAGTCTCGCTGACGCGTAGGCAACACCCCGCGGCCGGTCGGTGTGTGCGCGCCAAGCCTCAGTGCGGCGCGTGGTACTCCACGACGCCGTGCTTCCAGTAGCCCTTCACGACGACGCGCTCAGCGTCGAGACCCCAGCGGTCGAGCAGCACCTCGCGGGCGAGGCGCACGATCGTCTGCTCCGCGGCGACGAAGGCGAACCCCTCCCCGCTGCCGGTGCCGAGCAGCTCCTCCAGCTCGTGCATGCGGTACACGAGAACCTCGGCCACCGCCTCGCCGCCGACCAGCCATTCCTCGGTCAGGTCCCCCGCGGTCTCGAGCGGCTGGCGCTGCGCGGAGTCCCGGATGCCGACGAGCACGGTCACCGGCACGCCGAGCGCCACCGCTGAGAGGTGACGACGGATGGCGGGCAGCGCCGTCTCGTCGCCCACGAGCAGCCACCACTCCGGACGCCCCTCGAGCACGAGCGACCCGCGCGGACCGCCCACCGAGAGCACGTCCCCGGGGCGGGCGCCTTCCGCCCAGCTCGAGGCCACGCCCTCACCGTGCAGCACGAAGTCGAGGGTCAGCGACCCCGCGTCGGCGTCCCAGGCGACGGGGGTGAACTCCCGGGAGACGCCTCCGTCGAAGAAGACGCGCAGGTGGTCGTCCGCGCCGAGCGATGCGAACCCGCGCAGCTCGTCGCCGGTCAGACGGATGCGTCGGTAGCCGGGGACCACGTCCTCCACGCTCTCGACGGCAGCCGTGCGACGCACGAGGTCGAGCGGCTGCCGTCGGAGAGTGAAGGCGCGCTGGGTCACAGCGACTGGAAGATCTCCCGCATGAGCGACGCGGTCTCGCTGGGGGTCTTGCCGACGCGCACACCGGCGGCCTCGAGGGCCTCCTTCTTCGCCTGCGCGGTGCCGGCCGAGCCGGACACGATCGCGCCGGCGTGGCCCATCGTCTTGCCCTCGGGGGCCGTGAAGCCCGCGACATAGCCGACGACCGGCTTAGTGACGTTCGCCTTGATGAAGTCGGCCGCGCGCTCCTCCGCGTCGCCGCCGATCTCACCGATCATGACGATCGCCTTCGTCTCGGGGTCCGCCTCGAACGCGGCGAGGGCGTCGATGTGCGTCGTGCCGATGACGGGGTCGCCGCCGATGCCGATCGCGGTCGAGAAGCCGATGTCGCGCAGCTCGAACATCATCTGGTAGGTCAGCGTGCCCGACTTCGACACGAGGCCGATGGGGCCCTTGCCGGTGATGGTGGCCGGGGTGATGCCCACGAGCGACTCGCCGGGGGTGATGATGCCGGGGCAGTTCGGTCCGATGATGCGGGTCTTGCCGCCCTTGGCCTTCGCCTGAGCCCAGAACTCAGCCGAGTCCTGCACGGGGATGCCCTCGGTGATGACGACGACGAGCGGGATCTCCGCCTCGATCGCCTCGAGCACGGCATCCTTCGCGAAGGCCGGGGGCACGAAGACGATCGACACGTCGGCACCCGTCTTCTCGATCGCCTCGGCGACCGTTCCGAAAACGGGGAGCGTGACGTCGCCGTGGGTGACGGTCGTGCCCGCCTTGCGGGCGTTCACGCCGCCGACGACCTGGGTGCCGGCCTTCAGCATGAGGGCGGTGTGCTTGGTGCCCTCGCCGCCCGTGATGCCCTGGACGATGACCTTCGAGTCCTTGTTCAGGAAGATCGACATGTTCTACGGATCCTTTACTTCGAAGCCAGCTCGGCGGCCTTGTCGGCGCCTTCGTCCATGGTGTTCGCGAGGGTGACGAGCGGATGCGCCGCCTCGGCGAGGATGCGACGGCCCTCCTCGACCCGGTTGCCGTCGAGCCGCACGACGAGCGGCTTGGACGCCGAGTCGCCGAGGATCTCGAGCGCCTTGACGATGCCGGTCGCGACCGCGTCGCACGCGGTGATGCCGCCGAACACGTTCACGAAGACGCTCTTGACCTGGCTGTCGCCCAGGATGACGTCGAGGCCCGCGGCCATGACCTCCGCGGAGGCGCCGCCGCCGATGTCGAGGAAGTTGGCCGGCTTCACGCCGCCGTGCGCCTCGCCGGCGTAGCTGACGACGTCGAGCGTCGACATGACGAGCCCCGCGCCGTTGCCGATGATGCCGACCTCGCCGTCGAGCTTCACGTAGTTGAGGTCGGCGGCCTTGGCCTTCGCCTCGAGCGGGTCGACGCTCGAGGCGTCCTCGAGCTCAGCGTGGTCCCCGTGGCGGAACTCGGCGTTGTCGTCGAGCGTCACCTTGCCGTCGAGGGCGACGATCTCCCCGCCCTCGGTGAGCACGAGCGGGTTCACCTCGACGAGGGTCGCGTCCTCGTCCTTGAACACCCACCAGAGCCGCTCGAGCACCGGAGCGACCTTCGACACGAGCTCCTCGGGGAAGCGCGCAGCGCGGGCGATCTCGAGCGCCTTCGCCTCGTCGATCCCGGTGAGCGGGTCGACCTCGACCCGGGCGAGCGCCTCGGGCTTCTCGACGGCGAGCTGCTCGATCTCCATGCCGCCCTCGACGCTCGTGAGCGAGAGGTAGGAGCGGTTGGCGCGGTCGAGCAGCACCGAGAAGTAGAACTCCTGCGCGATGGAGGCCCCCTGGGCGACCATCACGCGCTTGACGATGTGGCCCTTGATGTCGAGGCCGAGGATCGCCTGCGCCGCCTCGTACGCCTCCTGCGGCGACCGGGCGAGCTTCACGCCGCCCGCCTTGCCGCGCCCGCCGGTCTTCACCTGCGCCTTCACGACGACGGTGCCGCCGATCTTCTCGGCGGCCGCGCGGGCCTCCTCAGGGGTGTCGGCCGTCAGGCCGGCAAGTACAGGCACACCGTAGGCCTCGAAGAGGTCCCGGGCCTGATACTCGAAAAGATCCACGCTGTCTCATCCAATCGCGTGTCGGTTGTCAGGAAGGCGGTGCCTCGACGCCGATCCGGCGCGCCGGATGTGTCGACATCGAGAGACTTCGGCCTCCCAGAACTCTACCCGTTCGGGGGGTCGCGTCCGCCCCGCAGAATGGGAGCCATGCGCCTTCCCGAGATCGCCGACGAAGCGGTCTTC
This sequence comes from Microbacteriaceae bacterium, assembly GCA_031177985.1. GTDB lineage: Bacteria > Actinomycetota > Actinomycetes > Actinomycetales > Microbacteriaceae > JAPSJW01. Next base: position 29,140 of record JAPSJW010000005.1, read on the forward strand.
CTGCTCGGAGGCGCCCGGGCGATCCTGCTCCAGCTCGCGCATCCGTCGGTCGGAGCGGGCGTCGCCCGCCACAGCGATTTCGCGAACGACCCGGTGAAGCGCCTGCGCAACACGCTGACCTACCTCTACGTCGTCGCCTACGGCACGGACGCCGAGCGCGACGCCGTGCGTCGGCTCGTCGACCGCGCTCACGGCCCCGTGCGCGGGGACGGCTACTCGGCGTTCGACCCTGACGCGCAGTTGTGGGTCGCCGCGACTCTCTACGACTCGGGTCTCGACGTGTACGAGCGGGTGCTCGGGCCGCTGCCCGCCGATGAGGCGGAGGAGCTGTACCGCGACTTCGCCGCCCTCGGCACGACGCTGCAGGTGCCGGAGGGGGTCTGGCCCGCGGATCGAGCAGCGTTCCGCGCCTACTGGGGGGCGATGCCGCTGACGGTGACGGATGAGGCGCGTCGCGTCTCGCGGGACCTCCTCTTCCCGAACCGTCCGGCCTGGGTGCGGATGCTCATGCCCCCGGTGCGTCTCGTCACGGCCGGGCTGCTCTCCCCCGAGCTGCGCCGCGCCTACGGCGTGCGCTGGACCCCGCAGCAGGAGCGGCGCTTCGAGCGCCTGCTCGCCGTCGTGCGGTGGCTCTACCCGCGCCTGCCGCGCGTCCTCCGCACCTGGCCCACCCGGCACTACCTCGGGCGGTTCCGCAAGCACCTCGCCAACGGACGCTGATGCGGAGGCGGTCAGATCTTCTCGATCGGCGCGATCTTGATCAGCAGCCGCTTGCGACCGACGGTGTCGAACTGCACCTCAGCCACGCTCTTCGGGCCCTGCCCGGTGACGGCGCTGACGCGACCGTCACCGAAGTCCGAGTGACGGATGCGGTCGCCGACCGCGAGCGTGAGGTCGCCGTTGTCGCGCACCTTGTTGGTGACCGCCGACGTCCACTCGCGCTTCTCCTTCGGCGCGGGCGGGAGACCCTTGAGCGAGTCCGACATCGAGAACCGCTCGCCGCGCCGGGCGTTGAGCGCCCGCGACTGGGTGCCGCCTCGACCGTTCGCCGAGCCTGGCGACTGCCGCCACTCGATGAGGTCGGCCGGGATCTCCTGCAGGTAGCGGCTCGGCATCGCGACGGTGACGTCCCCGAACGCCGCGCGGGTCATGGCGAGCGACAGGAAGAGCCGCTTGCGGGCGCGCGTGATGCCCACGTAGAACAGCCGCCGCTCCTCGGCGGGTCCGCCGGGCTCGTTCGCGCTCATCCGGTGCGGCAGCAGGTCCTCTTCGACGCCCGTGATGAACACGGCGTCGTACTCGAGGCCCTTCGCGGTGTGCAGCGTCATGAGCGAGACGGTGCCGCTCGAGTCGTCGATCTCGTCGGCCGCGGCGACGAGCGCCACCTCGGTGAGGAAGTCGAGCAGCCGTCCGCCCGGGTTGTTCCGCTGGAACTCCTTCGTGACCGCGACGAGCTCGTCGACGTTCTCGGCCCGCGCCTCGTCCTGCGGATCGCGCGAGGCGCGCAGGGCGTCGACGTAGCCGCTTCGGTTCAGCAGGGTCGTGAGCACGTCGGGCACGGTCGTCGACTCGACCGACGCGGTCACCTCGTCGAGCAGATCGACGAGCTCACGGATGGCTCCGGTCACCTTGGGCCCGAGGCCCAGCTCCTCGACACCCCGCATCGCCTCGCGCAGGGTGATGTCGAGGGTGTCGGCCCGCGCCTGCAGCGCGGCCTCGGTGGCCGGGCCGATGCCGCGCTTCGGCACGTTCATGATGCGGCGCAGCGCCATCGGGTCGGCGGGGTTGGCGACCGTGATCAGGTACGCCATCGCATCCTTGATCTCGGCACGCTCGTAGAACTTGGTGCCGCCGAGCACCCGGTACGGGATCGCCGACCGGATGAAGATCTCCTCCAGCGCACGGGTCTGGCTGTTGGTGCGGTAGAAGACCGCGATGTCCTTGTAGTCGGTGCCCGCCCTGTGCAGGGCGTCGATCTCGTCGGCGACGAACTGCGCCTCGTCGTGGCCCGAGTACCCCGTGTAGCCGACGATCTTCTCGCCCTCGCCGACGACCGTGAAGAGGTTCTTGTCCTTGCGGTCGAAGTTGTTGGCGATCACCGCGTTGGCGGCGTCGAGGATGTTCTGCGTCGACCGGTAGTTCTGCTCGAGCAGGATCACCTTCGAGTTGGGGAAGTCCCGCTCGAACTCGACGATGTTGCGGATGTCGGCGCCGCGGAACGCGTAGATCGACTGGTCGGAGTCGCCGACCACGGTGAGCGAGGCTCCGGGGATGCCGCCCGAGGAGTCGCGCTGCGAGGTCTGGAACGCCTGCTCGATCTCGAGCTCGGTCGCGATGTGCGGCTCGACCGGCCGGGTGAGCTCCCGGATGAGCGCGTACTGCGCGTGGTTGGTGTCCTGGTACTCGTCGACGAGGATGTGCCGGAACCGCCGCTGGTAGAGCGCCGCGACCTTCGGGAAGGCCCGGAAGAGGTACACCGTCTGCGAGATCAGGTCGTCGAAGTCGAAGGCGTTCGCCCGGTTCAGCTCGCTCGTGTAGCGGCGGAACATCTCGACGAAAAGCGTCTCCTTGGGGTCGTTGTAGTTCGCGCTGCGGGCGTAGCTCTCGACATCCGTCAGCTCGTTCTTGAGCTTCGAGATCTGGCCGAGCACGCTCGAGACGGTGAAGCCCATGGTGTCGGCGTCGAGGTCCTTCACGATCCGCTTGACGAGGGCGCGGCTGTCGGCCGAGTCGTAGATCGTGAAGCTGCGCGGGAAGCCGAAGCTCTCGGCCTCGCGGCGCAGGATGCGCACGCACGCGGAGTGGAAGGTCGAGATCCACATGCCGTCGGCGACGTCGCCGATGATGCCGTGGACGCGCTCGCGCATCTCCGCTGCGGCCTTGTTGGTGAACGTGATCGCGAGGATCTGGCTCGGCCAGGCGTCCTTGTGGGCGATGAGCGACGCGATGCGCCGGGTCAGCACGCTCGTCTTGCCGGAGCCTGCGCCCGCGACGATGAGAAGCGACTGGCCGCGGTACTCCACGGCCTCGCGCTGCCGCGGGTTGAGGCCCTGCAGCAGCCGGTCGCCCTGGGACGACGCGGGTCCTCCGTCGATCACGTACGTCATGGCGCTACGAGTCTAGGTCGGGCGTCCGACGGTGGCTTGCGCGCTGACGCGCTGGAGCTGGGAGCGACGACACCGACGTGTCGTCGCCGCGACGCCAGCGCCGCCGAAGCTGCGCTTCGGCGGTCGAAGAGAAAACGCGGGCCGAGCAGCGCGCTCCGCCAGGAGCACGCGTACCGAGACTGGGGGGGGAGGTCTCGGTACGCGTCGCCTGCGGCGGCGCTGCTCGACCCGCGAGGGGGTGGGGATCAGAACTGCGCGTAGAAGCTTCCGAGCACCCGGTCGATCGCCTCGAGGTCGGCGTCGGAGTTGGCCTGCACCGCGACGAGCACGACGTAGTCGTTCGCCGTCGAGTTCGCGGCGACGACGACGTAGCTCGCCGCACCGCCGCAGCCGGTCCAGTACTGGAAGAGACCGACGTGGTAGCCGTCGTCGTAGACGTCGGACTGCTCGGAGACGCAGCCGCTGCCCTCGATCGAGGCGGCCCAGTCGTTCATCAGGGCCTCGGGCGTGTAGCTGCCGACGGCATCCGCCGAGGCCATGATCGTGACACCGGGGACGTCCCAGGTGCCCTGGTAGCCCGCGAGGTCGGGGCTCGCCATGAGGCTCGCCCAGTTCGCGCCGGAGTCGTCGGTGAAGGGGGCTCCGTCGATGTCGCTCCACGAGGCGGGGATCTCCACGTTGATGACCTCGGCGTCGTCCGTCACGCTGACGAACTCGCCCTCGGCGCCCTCACCGTTGCCGCCGCCGATGACCTCGACGGCGGTGATCGCCTCGCCGTTCATCTGACCGCGGTAGTAGAGGCCGTCGGTCGAGCGGTACAGCTCGACGTCGAGGGTCGCGTCGGTGCCGTGGGTGCGCAGCACGTCGCAGTAGTCGCTCATCGTGCCGTCCACGCCGACGCTGACACCCTGCAGACGGGTGAGCAGGTCGCCGGGCTCGACGCCCGCGGTGTCGGCGATGGAGCCGGCTGCGACCGAGCTCACCCAGATGCCGACGCCGTTGCCCTCGTCGTCGACGAGCGCCTGGCCGTTGATGCCGAGGCTCAGCACGTCCTCGCCCGCCGCGAGCTGCTCGATGACGTCGAGCACCTCGTCGCGGTGGATGGCGAAGTTGTAGTCGTACTCGTCGTTGCCCGCGTAGTTGACGCCGACGATGCCGCCCTGAGCGTCGACCAGCGGTCCACCCGAGTTTCCGCTGCGGATGCGCGCGTCGTGCTCGATGACCGAGTCGACCGAGGCCCAGCTCGTCTCGCCGTTGGCGGAGGCCTTCGAGACGATGCCCTTCGTGAGCGTGAACTCCGGCTCGCCGAGCGGGAAGCCGGCGGCGTAGACCTCGGTGCCGGTCGTGACGTCGCCCTCGTGCCAGTCGAGGAACGGGTAGCCCTCGCCCGACAGCTCCACGACCGCGAGGTCGAGGCACTCGGAGGCGCCGAGCACCTTCGCGTTGAGCGTGTCGGACTGGTCGCCGCCGCGCCAGACGTCGATGGTGCCCGCTCCGACGACGACGTGGTTGTTGGTCACGGCGATGCCGGCCTCGTCGATGATGAAGCCCGACCCGCGACCGGCCGCCTCGTAGGCGCCGTAGCTCGGGTCGACGAAGGTGCCCTGGGCTTCGAGCTGGATGGTGGCGGACTGGACGCCTTCGAAGTCGACGGCGCCCGAGCCGCTCCCGCCCGAGGCGGGGCCGGCAGCGCCGGGCAGCAGGGAGCAGCCGGCGAGGGCGGAGACGGAGGCGGCGGCGAGTACAGCGCTCGCAGCACGCGCGGCGGTGGAGCGCTTGGCTCGCACGCGGGTGTTCACGTTCATGAGGTGGGATCTTTCGGTGTCGGGGACGACCGGCGTTCTTTCCGGCCGACGACGATGCAAGCGGTCCGGGCGTCCCGAGCGGCAGGGTCGCCTGTCCCCTCCATCCCGGGCGCTTCTGTCGACCTGAGGCGGGACACCGGGCACTGGGCGCGGGAAAGGCGTGCGGCAGGGCGCGCGGATGCCCGGCGAACGCGAAAGAAGGCGCCCGGGGGACGGCATGACCGTCCTCCGGGCGCCTAGGCGCGACGCTCGCCCGACTAGCGGCGCGCCACCCTCCGAGCGGTGACCGCGAGGGCACCGGCTCCGAGGAGGAGGGAGGCGATCAGGACCGCCGGGAGCACGTCGGCTCCCGTCGAGGCCAGACCGCGGCCCGTACCCTGTCCGGCCTGGGGGGCGGCCGGAGTCGGGGTGGGTGTGCTGGGGGGCAGTTCTTCTTCGACGACCTCGTAGACGACCGTCTTCGAGGTCTCGTTGCCTGCGGCATCCGTCGCCGTCACGGTGAACTCGTGCTCACCGGGCTCGGTCGTAGGAAGCGGCAGGCCGTTCGGGATGTCGGCGGTGCAGTCGACGACGCCCGACAGCGGATCGGCGCACTCGAACTCGGCGAGCACCTCCGCGCCCTGCTCGTACTGGCCAGGCTCGAGTGCGGCTGCAGCGGGGGCGACGTCGCCGATCGGCGAGCTGATCGTGATCTCCGGGCCCTCCCGGTCGATCCGCACCTCGAGGGTCTGCGGCTCGCTCTGCTTGCCGGCGCCGTCCGTCGCCCAGTAGGTGAGCTCGTGCACGCCGGACTCGTCGAAGGTCACCGTCGCGAGGGCCTCCTCCGTCTCCGAGCCGGTGGTCTCACCGGCCGGCCCGTCGATGATCCAGTCGATGCTCGCGATGCCCGCCCAGTCGTCCCAGGCGCTCAGGAGCACGTCCGTGGGCTCGCGGTACCAGCCGCTCGCGGGCACGGGATCGAGACGCTCGGCTCGGATCTGCGGTGCCGCGGCATCGCCTTCCACGCGGTACTCGACGGTGCGGGTCGTCAGGTTGCCCGCGCGGTCGACCGCCGAGAAGGTGAGGCTGAAGTCGCCGGGAGCGCTCGTGTCGAGCGGCTCACCGTCGCCGACGTTGCCCACGCAGTCGTCGATGCCCGAGAGCGCATCGTCGCAGTCGAAGTCGACCGTGACGGCCTCCCCAACCTCGTAGGTGGCGCCGTCGGCCGGAGCGGAGATGTCGAGTGCCGGAGCCGCCTTGTCGATGCGGATGGTCTGGGTCACGGTCTCGCCGCGATTGCCCTGTGCGTCCTCGGCCCAGTACTCGAGGGTATGCGTGCCGTCTCCGGCGATCGGGATCGAGAGCTGCTCCTGGTAGCGCTCCTGCCACGCGCCGCCGTCCACCCGGTAGGCGAGCTCCCAGGGGCCGGCGCCCTCGTCCGTGGAGACGAGCCGGGCTGTGACGTCGTGACGGAACCAGCCGTGCGCGTTGGGGCCGTCGGGCGTCACCGAGTAGGTCACGGTGGGCGGCTGCTCCTCGAGATAGGCGACGCGCACGGAAGTGACCGACGAGTACTCGACGCCGTCGATGACGACCCACACTCGGGCGGTGTAGATGCCCGGCTCGAGGTCCTTGAAACTGGCGTGGTAGGCGGTGGACCCGGTCACCTGGGGAGTGAGGGGCAGTTCCCGCATCTCCCCGATGGGGCTAGTGATGCGTCCCCTGGGCGCCAGATCGGTGCGCCGCTCGCCGTTCACGAGCGGGTAGACGTGCAGGTAGGCATCGGGCTTTCCGACCCCGACCGAGAAGTTGAGGTCGACGTCGGCCGCCTCCCACCCGGTCTCGTAGCTCGCCAGTGCGGGCTCGCTGCCCGCGTTGGTGAGGCGCAGCGTCCAGGTGCCGGTCGACCCGGTCGGCGCGAGCCAGAGCGTCTTGCGTATGTCGGAACTGGTGTTGGCATACACCTGGCCCTGAGGGCTGACGAGCCGCATATGCATCGTCGGTGTGGAGACGACGACGACACTGACTGAGGTCGCGTTGGTCGTGGTGAAGGCGTACTCGCGGGTCTCTCCTGGTGCGATGGATCCCGCGGCGAGCGCCGGGCTCGCGGAGCGCTCCTCGGCGGTCTCCTCAGCAGGAACCCCTGCGGCCTCGGCGGCATCCGGGTCGGCGGAGGCCGTGGCGGGCTCCTGCTCGGAGGACGGTTCCTGGGTCGCGGGAGCCTGCTCGGCAGGAGCATCTGCCGCGGGAACTTCTTCGACGGGAGGCGTCTCGGCCGGCGGCTCCTCGGCCACCGGCTCCTCGGTCACCGGCTCCTGGGCTGCCGGCTCTTCTGCCGGGGCCGGCTGGGGCTCGGGCTCTGCCGGAGGCGCCGGCTGGTCGGACGGTGCCGGGCTCTCCGCGGGAGCGGATGCGGAGGGGCCGTCGCCGGCGGGTGCCGTGTCATCGGCCCAGGCGGAAGCGCCGATGAACAGCGGCGCGGCCAGGAGCGGGGTGAGTGCGAGCGCAGCGAGCGCCCGAGTCGCTTCCGGTCGAGAACGGAGCATGTCAGGAGGATCCTTCGGACGTCGGCGGCATGGGCCGCACCGGTCGCGTTCACGACCGGCTCTACGACGGTGCCGTGCCCGGAGTCCCGCGTCCTAGGGTGCGCTGTCCCGACCTCGGCGGGACGCCAGCCGGGTCAGCTCGACGGGATGCTCGAACCGATGATCTCGCCTGTGGCGGAGAACACGATCACGAGCACGATGATCCCGATCACGAGGGACAGCACGACGGCGCCGATGGCGGCCCACAGGGTCGGTTGCGGCCTTCCCGTGCGGCTCCCCGCGACGACCGAGCGGCCGATCGCGTAGACCGCCGAGCTCAGGAACGCCCAGGCCCAGTGGAACGGCCTCTGCAGTCCGCGGCGGCTGAGGGTGCGCATGTCGAGGAAGGCGAACAGCACGCAGAGGGCGTAGCTGAGCCAACCGGAGAGCACGATCAGCAGGTAGCCGGGCGACGTCATCGCGTCGAGCGAGCCGGTCGGCGACTCGATCGAGGCCTCGATGTACCCGCGCCAGTCGTAGAACAGGACGAAGAGGCTCGTCAGCACGGGAAGGCCGATGATGAGCCAGATCCAGGGCGTGCTCGTGTTGATCGCCTGCGGCGCACCGGGCTGACCGGAAGCGGCACTGTACGGCTGGTACTGCTCCGCCTGCGGGTAGCTCGCGGCCGGCTGCTGCGCGGCCTGCGGGTAGCTCGCCGCCGGCTGCTGCGCGGTCCGCGGGTAGTGCGCGGCCTGCTGCTTTGGCTGGTAGCCCTGCTGCTGCGCGGCGGGCGCTGCAGGCGCCGCGGCCGGGTGCAGGTGCTCCGTCCAGCGAGCGCCGTCCCACCAGCGCTGACGCGAGGGGTCCTGAGGGTCTGGGTGCCAACCGGGCGGGGTCGAGGTCTGCTCGCTCACGCGCTCAGTGTAGAGGTCACGGGTCGCTTCCGAACCCCGCCTCCCGTGCACGGACGATGAGCTGGCTCCGGTCGCGGGCTCCGAGCTTCGTGAGGATGCCGTGCACGTAGTTGCGCACCGTCTTGCTCGTGAGCACGAGCCGTCTGGCGATGGCCGTGTTGTCCAGCCCGCGAGCGACGAGGTCGAGCACCTCCCGCTCGCGCTGGGTGAGCTCGGGGAACGCGGTTCCGCCCCGCGCCTTGGCACCGCTCAGGTACGACACCGCGCGCTTCGCGACGTCGGCTCCGAGCAGGACGTTGCCCGCGGCCACCGCGTGGATCGCCCGCTCGACCTCCTCGGGCGACGCCGTCTTCAGCAGATAGCCTCGCGCCCCGGCGCGCACCGCCGAGAAGAGCGAGTCGTCCCCGCCGAGCATCGTGAGCACGAGCACCCCGGTCTCCGGCAGGTCGTGCAGGATGCGCCGGGTCGCGTCGATCCCCGATCCGCCCTCCCCGAGATCCAGATCCATGAGCACGACATCGGGACGCTCCCGCAGCACCAGCTCGACCGCCTCGTCCTCGGTCTCCGCCGTGCCGATCGTGCGCACGCCGTCGAGCGTCGCGAGGAGCGAGCCGATGCCCATCCGGAACAGCGGATGGTCCTCGACGACCGCGACGGTCACCTCATCCGTAGCCGACACCCGCCTCCTCCTTCTCCTTCTCTCGTTGCGTCATCTGCGGCTCGGCCGGGAGCGAGAATGCCGCCGTGAGGACGGTACCGGCCCCTGGCCGTGAGTCGAGCATCAAACGGGCTCCCACGGCGGCCGCGTGCTCCCTCATCGACGCGAGGCCGACCCCCGTGCGCGAGCGCAGGTCGGCGAAGCCGGTGCCGTCGTCGCGCACACTGAGCTCGACCTCGTCCGCTACTCGCGTCACCCGGATGCGGATGGTCGAGGCGCCCGCGTGGCGCACGGCGTTGTGCACGGCCTCCGAGGCGATCAGCAGGGCGGCCCTGCGCGCAGGAAGGGGGATCGCGTCGGCCTCGGCCGCATCGAGCTCGACGACCGGTCCCGCTCCTTCGAACGCCGCGGCGAGCTCCTCGAGCTCGCCGGCGAGGCTCGCTATCGGCGGCGGAGCCATCGACCCGGCGATGTCCCGCAGCTCGACGGCACGCTCCTCCGCCTCGCGCAGCAGGCGTGTCGCGAGCGCGCGCGCTCCGTCGGGGTCGCGCTCCCGCATCCGCTCGGCGGCGGCCAGCCCGAACGCGACTCCCGCGAGCGCCGGCCCCACGCCGTCGTGCAGCTCCCTCCGCAGCGTCCGGCGCTCCTCCTGCCGGATCGCGAGCACGTCGTCGCGCGAGCGGTTGAGCCGACGATCGGCCTCGGCGAGCAGGAGTGCGACGGCCAGCACACCGGAGAGCTGCCGCACCCCGCGGATGGTGCGCGCGGGAACGCGCTCGCCCCCGCGGGCGTCGAGCTCGACCACGCCCACCTCCACCTCGCCGACACGCAGCGGCACGACGGCGTCCCCGCGTGCCGAGCCCTGAGAGCTCAGGGCGGGATGCGCCGTGGAGCGCACCACGACACTCCCGAGCCTGAACGTCCTGCGCAGGGCGTCTGCGAGCGCGTCGAGGCCCTGAGAGCCGGACTCCAGCTCGCCGACCCGCTCCCCCAGCCTCCGCACGAGGTCGCCCGGTCCCTCCCCCTCGCGATAGACCAGCCCGACGACGCGCGACGCCACCCATGGCCGCAGCAGCTGCAGGCCGAGGGCCACGCCGGCGGCCGCGACGACGCCCGCCACCTCGCCGTCCCACCGCAGCAGCTCGAACACCCGGAGGAGCACGAGGTAGGCGGCGACCGCGAGCACGGCGAGCACGCTCCAGAGGATGATCCGCGCCACCCCGGCGTCGATGCCGAGCACTCTGGGTCCCAGCACCATGACGAGGATCGCGGCCGGATAGAAGACCTGACCCACAACGGGTGCGACCATGCCGAACTCGAGCACCCAGGGAGGCAGCCCCGCCGACGCGGGCACCACGAGCGCCGAGTAGGAGGCGGAGATGAGGGCGTGACCGAGCAGGAGCCAGCCGAGCGGACGGCTGTGGCTGCGCGGAGTGCGCAGCCACAGCAACGCGACGACCGCCGTGGTCACCCACGACAGCGCGGCGCCGAGGGAGACCGCACTGCCGTAGAGCGCCTCGGTGGCGGCCTGCAGCCCGGGCGCCTCGGGAGCGAGCGGATTGACCGGCGCCCCCTCGGCCTGATGCAGCAGGCCCGAGACCGTCGCGAGGACCGCGACCGCCGTCCCCGCAGCGAGGAACGCGCGACGGGCCCCCCGGGGCACCCCCGGCACGAGCAGCAGGGGCACCACGGTCGTGAGCGCGGTGCCCGGGAGGTAGGCCCAGCCCGCGACGTGGGCGATCACCCCGTCGAGCGGCAGCCCGCCGACCTCACGAGCGAGCAGGCCGTACTGCACCGACAGCGCCGTGAGCGCCGACCCGACGACGTGGATGACGACGATCCAGGCGACCGGATGGGGGCGGCGCCAGATCAGCAGCGCCGCGACCGGGGCGTAGAGCAGCGCCACGACCACGCCGATGTCGTCGAAGCGGGCCAGCATCTCGGGAGGGGAGGTGGAGAGGAACACCCCGGGCAGCGGCTGCTCGGGCAGCTGCAGCAGCCACGTCATGAGGACCGAGCCGAGCGCGCCCGCCCAGGCGAGGGCGAAGAGGCCCACGGCGACGATCCGGCGGGGAACGGAGGGCACGCCGCGCCGCGTCTCCGTCGAGCTCATGCCGGGATCCGCACGACGAGATCGGTGCCGGCGGGAGTCGTGCGCACCTCCACCTCGGCACCCGCCTCATCCGCCCTCGCACGGATGGAGGACAGGGCCGCGTCGGCCGCGTCGCCCTCGAACCGGGCGTCGGCGCTCGCGATGACCATCGTCGACCCGGCGGGGCCGGCGGAGACCGCGAGCTCGAGCCGCGCCGCGTCGGGAAGCCGACGCACGAGCAGCACCACCTCGGCGGCGAGATGGTGCACGAGCGCCTGCCGGGCCGCGCGCAGGCGGCCCGCGCCGCTCGCCTCGACCGAGATGCGGAGCCCAGGCCCGCTGAACCGCTCGGCGAGCTCGGCGAGCGCCACCTGCAGATCGCCGGCGTCGAGCGCGCCGGGTAGGAGGGTGCGGGCGAGATCGCGCACATCGGAGGCGCGGTCGCCGAATCGGGTGCCGATCGCCTCCAGCTCTCCCGGTGCGGGATCGGGGAGCACGGCGCGCAGCCGGTCGACGTCGGCCGTGAGCGCCGGGGCGAGCGAGGTCGACAGCTCACGGCGCACGAGCGCGCGTTCCTCGTCGCGCACCTCCCGCATCCGCTCGACCGCCTCGTCGGCCTCGCGGCTCACATCGGCCAGCTGCAGCGCGATCCCCAGCACCCCCGCAAGCTCCTCGAGCGCCCGCACGGCGCGGCGATCGGGCCGCTGCCCGTTCCGCGACGCGTACTGCAGCACGCCGACCCGCTCGAACGAGTTCCGCAGCTCGATCCTGCCGACCGCTCCGGATGGCGTGCCCGACTCGACGACGATGCCGTCCGGCCGCTCCGACCGCAGTTCGAGCCAGTCCAGCCTGAGGGCATCGCGGAGGGCGTCGAGCAGGTCGTCGAGCGCCTGGGCCGGACCGCCCGTGAGCCGCTCGCCGAGACTCGCGACGAGCTGCGCCGGGTCGGCCGCGGTGCCGTAGACGAGCGCGTCGACCCGGCGCTGGATCCAGCGGCGCAGCGGATCGATGAGGAGTGTCAGCGCCACCACCGCGAGCACTCCCGCGATCAGCGGCGGAACGGGGAGCCAGGTCGTCAGCGCATAGGCCGCGGAGCCGTAGCCGGCGACCAGCGCTCCCCAGAGCAGCACCCAGACGACGGTGCGGTTGAGGGCGACATCCATGCGGTAGAGGGTGTTGCCGAGCGCGCCGACGAGCACGGCGGCGGGCATGAACAGCAGCGAGAGCGGCAGGGCGAGCGGAAGGTAGCGGCTGAGGGCGGGAGCCACATCGAGCCAGGGCAGGAAGGTCGGGCCGAAGAAGACGACCAGCAGCGCCTGGCCGATGACGATCCAGCCGAGGCCACGGCGCTGCTCTGCCGGCTCCCGCAGCCACCGCACCGCCACGATCACCAGCGAGATGAGCGCGAGGACGACGCTCGCGGTGACGGTGAGGCTGAACAGGAAGACGATCGTCCGCTGGAAGACCGGATCCTCTGGTGCGAGCAGATTCTCGACCGCCGAGGTCCGCTGACGGAGGACCGTCAGCGGAGCCAGAGCCGCCCCGAGCCCGATCGCGATGCCGACGAGGGTGCGGCGCAGCCGCCCGAGCGGCCGCTCCGTCACCAGCAGCGGCAGGATCGCGAGGCTCACCACGGTGCCGGGCAGCCAGAACCGGTCGAGCATCCCTTGGGCGATCCACGCCCCGGGGAGCGTCGCGTCGAGGCGCGTCCAGGTGCCGTACTGCACACCCACCGCCGACAGCGACGAGCCCACCGCCATGACGGCGAGCACCGCGGCGACCGGATGCGGGCGGGCGGCGAGCAGCAGCGCCGCGACCGATCCGTACACGGGCGCGTTGAGCAGGTACAGGATGAGGAAGCCGTTCTCGGGGAACGGCAGCCCGAGGGTCGCGGTCGCCGTGAGCGAGATCAGCGGCCCCGCCCAGCACACGATCGCCACTGCTGCGGCGAGGCGGTATCGGCCTCGGGCGCTCGCCGCGCGGGAGGGCTGGCCTGCGGACGTGGGCGCGAGGGCGCCCTGCGCTGCCTGTGCCATGCGACCTCCGCGACCAGCATGCCCGTCCCGGCGTCCCGAAAGCGAGGGACATCCGCCCCAGCCCGCGTTGTCCGCGGCGGCGGATCAGACCCGCGAAGGAGGAGGCTCGCGCAGCGCCTCGAACACGAGATCCGGCTGATCGGCGAAGACCCCGTCCACGCCGCTGTCGAGCACCAGGCGGAACTCGGCGAGCCAGTCGCCCCACGCCGCTGCGTCGCGTCCGCGCTGATGATTGCGGCCGAGGAACCGGTTCTCGGCCCTCAGCGTCCAGGTGAACGCGGCGAGGCCTGCGGCGTGAGCGCGACGCACCACATCCGTCGTGCCGGTGGTCGCGCCGTGCGCGTCGCGACGCAGCAGCAGCGCCTTGTCGACGCTCACCCCGTCGACCTCGGCGGCGAGGCGCGCGAGCCCCTCGTCGGTGAGGTGGTCGGCGTAGCTCGCTGCGGCGCGGCCGTGCCGCGCGACGAGGTCGGCGGGGGCGCCCTGCGACTCGACGAGGTAGACGAACGTGCCGTCGATCCCCCGACGCCGCACCTGACCGAGCACGGTCTGCTCGAACGACTCGACGATGAGACGCGCCGGGTCGACGCGGCCGGCGATCTCCCCCGCGAAGAGCTCGTCGAGCGGCAGTCCGATCGAGGCGAAATGCGTGGCGTGCTTGATCTCGGCCACCAGGTGCAGCGCGCCGCCTCGCGCCTCCGACGCCTCGTCGAGCAGGTCGAGCAGGTCGGTCAGTCGCAGGATGCCGTAGCGCCCGTCGAAGGTGGCGCTGCCCGGCCGCAGCTTCGGCACCCGCTCGATCGCCCGCAGCGTCGCGAGCTCCGCCCAGGTGAAGTCCTCGGTGAACCAGCCGGTGAGCAGGCCGCCGTCGATCTCCTGGGTGCGCCTGAGGTGGGCGAACTCGGGGCGGCTCGCCACATCCGTCGTGCCGCTGATCTCGTTCTCGTGCCTCAGCACGAGCACCCCGTCGCGGGTCGCCACGAGGTCGGGCTCGATCGCCTCGGCGCCGAGCGCGATCGCGAGGCGGTAGGCCGCCTCGGTGTGCTCCGGTCGGTAGCCGCTCGCTCCGCGGTGCGCGATCACGAGGGGATGCTCGGCCCGGGTCACCCGACCACGCTAACGCGGATGCGGGGCGCCAATACACTGACGCACATGTCCAGCGGGCGACAGGATCCCACCGGACCGCTGCCGCTGCGCTGGGGCTACCATCGCGATCGGCTGTGGAGCGGGCTCGCCCTGATCATCGCGGGCCTCGTCGCCCTGCAGGGCGCGAACACCTACACGCTCTGGCTGCTCGGGCTCGGCACCCTCGTGCACGTCGTCGGCTGGGTGCTGCTGCCCGCTCGCGGCTGGACCCGCGTTGTCGGGGCGCTGCTCGGGCTCACCGCGACCTGGATCCTGCTGACCGGACCCGCCTCCACCTGGGTGCTCGTGCTCCCGCTCGCCGGCTGGCTGCTCGCGAGAGAGCGCCGCGGGCTCGCCTGGCTGACCCTCCTGCTGCCCCTCGCGTCGGGCATCCTCGCCGCCCAGCTGTGGACCGAGCGCTCGGGCATGGCGGGAGCCCTCGCGCTGTCCGGAGCGGCCGTCGTCGCGGCGGCGTGGCTCGCGGCGCTCGGAGCACGCCGTAGGCGAACGTCCAGCCATCGTCGGGAAGACGTCCGCTAGATTCGACGTTGTATCCGGTGTATCCGCTGGGTACCACACCAAGGAGAGAGACCCCATGGCCCTGTCCAACCCCGCATTCAACAACGCGGCCTTCTCGAACAAGGCCGTCGCGCCCGTGCCCCCCACACCGCAGCAGTACCAGGGTGGCCTGTCGTCGCAGCAGCTCGACGAGCTCTACCAGCGCCCCGCAGCGACTCCGGTCGAGACCGAGCGGATGACCTACGAGGACACGATCGTCAAGACGGTCGTCGCCTTCGCCATTCTGCTCGCCGGTGCAGCCGTCGGCTGGTTCGTGCCCGTGCTCGCGCTGCCCGCAGCCCTCGTCGGCTTCGTGCTCGCGCTCGTCAACATCTTCAAGAAGAAGCCGTCGAAGGCGCTCGTGCTCGCGTACTCGGCGGTCCAGGGCGTGTTACTGGGTGGCATCACGGTCTTCCTCGAATCGGCCATGCCGGGCATCGCCCTTCAGGCGATCACCGCGACGCTCGTGGTCGTCGGTGTGACGCTGGCGCTGTTCGCGAACGGCAAGATCCGCGCGTCGCGTCGTGCGACCAAGATCTTCCTCATCGCGATGGTCGGCTACGCCGCGTTCTCGCTGATCAACATGGGACTCATGCTGTTCGGCGTCAACCAGGACCCGTGGGGCCTGCGCAGCACTCCGATCGAATTCCTCGGCGGCCTGCCGCTCGGCGCCGTGCTCGGCGTGCTCGTCGTCTTCATGGCGGCGTACTCGCTCGTGCTCGACTTCGACCAGATCCAGCAGGGCGTTCGCAACGGCGCCCCCCGCATCTACTCCTGGTCGGGCGTGTTCGGCATCGTCATGACGGTCGTCTGGCTCTACGTCGAGCTGCTCCGCCTGATCGCGATCCTGCGAGGCGGCGACTGATCGCCTAGCTCCAACAGAAGAAGGGCCGTCCCGGGAGGGGCGGCCCTTCTTCTTGGTCAAGACCTCAGCGCCGGTCGGGGTCTTCGAGGCTCCTGCGCGGGGTTCGGCGGGCATCTATGGGCGGCGCAGGATCCTCGAAGACCCCGACCGGAACCCCACTACTCCCACTCGATCGTGCCCGGCGGCTTCGACGTGACGTCGAGCACGACCCGGTTGACCCCGGCGACTTCGTTCGTGATGCGGTTCGAGATGCGGGCGAGCACGTCGTAGGGCAGGCGCGTCCAGTCGGCCGTCATCGCATCCTCGCTCGACACCGGGCGCAGCACGATCGGGTGGCCGTAGGTGCGGCCGTCACCCTGCACCCCGACACTGCGCACGTCGGCGAGCAGCACGACGGGGCACTGCCAGATCTCGGCGTCGAGGCCCGCTGCGGTCAGCTCGGCGCGGACGATCTCGTCCGCGGCACGGAGCAGCTCCAGACGCTCACCGGTAACCTCCCCGACGATGCGGATCCCGAGTCCTGGCCCCGGAAACGGCTGGCGGGCGACGATCGCCTCCGGCAGGCCCAGCTCCCGTCCGATCGCGCGCACCTCGTCCTTGAACAGGGTGCGCAGCGGCTCGACGAGCTCGAACTGCAGGTCCTCGGGGAGCCCGCCGACGTTGTGGTGGCTCTTGATGTTCGCGGCGCCGCTGCCTCCGCCCGACTCGACGACATCCGGATACAGCGTCCCCTGCACGAGGAAGCGGATGGGCTCGCCGTCGGCGGCCGCCTCGGCGACGAGCTCGCGCTCGGCCTCCTCGAAGGTGCGGATGAACTCGCGCCCGATGATCTTGCGCTTCTCCTCGGGGTCGGTGACCCCGGCGAGTGCGGTGAGGAACCGCTCCCGCGCGTCGACGGTGACGAGCCGCACGCCCGTGGAGGCGACATAGTCGCGCTCGACCTGCTCACGCTCGCCCGCGCGCAGCAGACCGTGGTCGACGAAGACGCAGACGAGCTGGTCGCCGACGGCCTCGTGCACGAGGGCCGACGAGACGGCGGAGTCGACACCTCCCGAGAGCGCGCTGAGCACCCTGGCGTTGCCGACCTGGGCGCGGATGCGCTCGACCTGCTCGGCGATGACGTTGCCGGCGTTCCAGTCGGCGGGGATGCCCGCGGCGCGGTGCAGGAAGTTCTCGAGCACCTGCTGCCCGTGCACCGAGTGCTTCACCTCGGGGTGCCACTGCACGCCGTAGAGCTTGAGCTGGTCGTTCGCGAATGCCGCGACCGGGGTCGCCTCGCTGGAGGCGAGCACGTCGAAGCCCTCGGGCGCCTTGACGACCGAGTCGCCGTGTGACATCCAGGCGATCTGCTCGGCCGGCTGGCCGCCGAGGAACGCGCCGCCGTCGCCCGAGAGGTGCACCGCGGTCGATCCGTACTCGCGGTTGCCGGTCTTCGCGACCTCGCCGCCGAGCTGCTGCGCCATGACCTGGAAGCCGTAGCAGATGCCGAGCACCGGCACCCCGAGCTCGAGGATCGCGGGGTCGAGCTCCGGCGAGCCTTCCTCGTAGACGCTCGAGGGGCCTCCGCTCAGCACGATGCCCGCGGGGTTGCGCGCCGCGATCTCCTCCGCGGTGACGGTGTGCGGGACGATCTCGGAGTAGACGTTCGCCTCGCGCACCCGGCGGGCGATGAGCTGCGCGTACTGAGCGCCGAAGTCGACGACGAGCACCGGCTTGTGGTCGGTCGCGTCGGGCTGCACGGCCCCAGGGGTCTGATCGCTAATGAGTGGCCTCCGCGGACGTCTCGAGGGTGGCGAGCGTGGTGCGCACCTCCTGGTGCACGCGCTGCTCGAGGAAGAACGACAGGAACGGGATGACGCCGCCGAGGGCGACGAGCAGGAACCGCCAGAACGGCCAGCGCAGCACGCTCCACAGCCGGAAGTCGGCGATGAGGTACAGCACGTAGAGCCAGCCGTGCACGATCAGGATCACCGTCGACAGGTTGATCCCGGTGATGAACTCCCGAGGCGTCAGCGCGAGGAACCCGGCGGGGCCGGCGAGCTCGATGTCGGAGAGGAACCCGTAGCGGAAGATCATCATCAGCACGAGCAGCAGCAGGAACGTGCCGGTGACGAACGAGCTCACCCGGTAGAACGCGAAGGCGCTCCGGATGCGGGGGACGTCTCTGAGCTTGGGACCGACGGGCACCGCCCTAGTCTACGGTCGCCGCCTGAGGCTCTCCGGCGCCCGCCGCATCCCTCAGCTCCTCGATCTCGCGCTCCCAGGCGTCCTTCACGAGCCGGTACCAGAGGTACACGGCGAACACCGCGAACACCGCCCACTCGACCGCGTAGAAGATGTTCAGCCAGTTGAGCGCGACCTCGGGCGACGGCGGCGGCGAGTCGATCGTCTCGAGCCCCGCGGGGGCCTCACCCGCGACCAGGTAGCCGCCGTAGGCCGCCTCGGGCACGACGCTCCAGGTGTTGATGAGGGCCGCGGCGCTCATCCGGTCGTTCCGCTCCTCGAACTCCCCGGTCTCGGGGGCCTCGCTCGGGAGGTACCTCCCCACGAGGTCGACGGGGGACGGGTCCTGCTCGGCGAAGCGCGCAGCGGCGGATGCGGCATCCGCCTCGCTCGGCGCCCAGCCGATCGCGACAGCGAGGCTCGCTCCCCCGGCGTCGACGAAGTGCCCGACGACCCACGCGCCCGTGCGGCCGCGGTCGACCCGCTCCACGACGACGGAGGTGTCCTGCGGGACGAACTCGCCGCTCACCGACACCCGCTGGTACTGCGCCCGGGTCTGCTCCTCCATCGGCTGCTGCGGCTGCGCCACCTCGGTCAGAGGCACCACCCGTTCGCTCTCGCCCTCCTCGAGCACCGGTCGCGCGACGCTGCGCTCGAGCTGCCACTGCCCGAGCGCGGCGAAACCGCCCGCCAGGAGCAGCGCGGCCAACAGCGCGACGATCCACCGCGGCCGTCGTGCGACCTCGGCGACGGTCGGCTCCCGCGGCGTCGCTGTCGATGTCATCAGTACTCCGGGTCCCGTGCGCGGCCGCCCGGATGGTCGGACTGCTGGCTTGCCTGCCGCGCCACCGGGTCGAGAGCGTCGTCGAGGTCGTCCTCGTCGAGGTCGTCCGCCACCGCATCCGCCCTCGGTCGCGGCTCGTCGTCGAGATCAGCGGTCGCCGCCTCCATCAGCGCGATGCTCTCCTGCGCCGCGAGCGACCGCTCGGTCTGCTGACGGCGCCGCCTGCGTCGCAGCAGCAGGCCGCCGATCCGCTCGGAGTTGACGGCCAGCACCGGGCCGAGCACCGCCATCGTGAGCACGTAGAGCCCCGCGAAGGGCGTCAGGCGCTCGTCGAGACCCGCCGCGACCGACAGGGTCGCGAGGATGAGCGCGAACTCCCCGCGGTTGACGAGGATCACCGCCGTGTTGATGCCCGCCTGCACGCCGAGCCCGTTGATCCAGGAGACGAACTGCCCGGCGAGGATGTTGAGCAGCAGCGTCATGCCGATCGCCGCAGCGACCGGACCGAGCACGCCGACGAAGAGCGCAGGGTCGAGCGCGAGCCCGAAGCTGAGGAAGAAGAAGGCCCCGAAGATGTCGCGCAGCGGTCGCGCGAACTGCTCGATCCGCACCCGGAAGCGGGTGGCGCCCAGCACGAGGCCGATGAGGAACGCCCCGATCGCGTCCGTCACGCCGAGCAGCTCGCCGATGCCGCCGAAGGTGAGGGCGAGCGCGAAGAACAGCACGGTGAAGAGCTCGTCGTCCTTCGTGCGGAACAGCCGCGAGACGACCCGGCCTCCCCAGCGCGCGATCGAGAACATCACGACCAGGAACAGGAAGGCGATCGCGAGCTTGCCGACGACCGGCCATGGGTCGGTCTCGCCGCTCAGCACGACCGACACGATCGCGAGGTAGATCGCGATGAAGATGTCCTCGACGACCGTCACGCCGAGGATCATCGGCGTCTCGCGGTTGGGCAGGCGGTTCAGCTCGATCAGCAGCTTGGTGACGATCGCGCTCGAGGAGGTCGCCGTCATCCCCGCGATCACGAGGGCCTCGCGGGTGCCCCAGCCGACCGCGAACCCGAACACGAGACCCGCCGCCATGTTGACGGCGATGTAGCTGCCGCCGCTCAGGATCATCCGCCACGCGTTGCCGAAGAACGCCTCCTGGTCGAACTCGAGGCCGAGGTTGAACAGCAGCAGCACGAGGCCGAAGACCGCGATCAGCTCGACGTACTCCGCCTCGAAGCTCAGCGGGAAGAACGTCGTGTGCGGGCTCGCCAGCAGGCCGACGAGCATGTACACCGGGATGGCGGGGAGTCCGATGGACTTGCCGAGGCGCCCCAGCACGTATGCCATGAGGAGCAGCACGCCGAGGACGAGCAGCTCTTCACCGTGCGACACCCGTCAGCTCCCCGGGGAGGCGTCGGCGACGGCCTTCTTCACTTCCCCCGTGCGGAAGTACGTGAACGTCTTGGCGACCTTCTCGGGGCTGCCCGCGACGACGAGCGTGTCGCCGGGGAACACCTTGAAGTCGGCAGCGGGAGCCGGGTTCGCCGACTCGCCGCGGACGACGGCGACGACCGTCACGCCGACGACGCCCTGCCCCGCGATGTCGCCGAGGGGGCGCCCGGCGATGAAGTGCTCGTAGTCGACCGTGAACCAGTCGATCGAGAGACCGGGGACCTGCTCGAGGCCGCTCAGCGACTCCGTGATGCGGGTGCCGCCCAGCAGCTCGGCGAGGGTGTGGGCCTCATCGTCGTCGAGGCGCAGCGACACCTTGGTGGCCTCGCCGTCATCCGAGTCGGTGAACGTGATGAGGTCGCTCTGGCCCGACCGGTGGGTGATGACCCCGACCTTGCCGCCGTCGACCGTGTAGAAGGTGTGCAGCACCCCGACTCCGGGCAGTTTGACCCGCCGAACGTCGACCATGGCAGCCCTCCTTAAAGACTCCCTCGATTCTACGCGCGGCGCTCGCGCGGTTCCGGCGGTGCGCCCGAGGCGAACGGGGCCGCCCACGCCGCCCCTCCGCTGTCAGGTTTTCGGACGGGAGTTGGCTGCGTCGACCCGATCCTCGTCCGAAAACCTGACGACGGGGACTCCTCCACAGGGCGGCGCGGTGCACAGCTGAGCGGAGCAGCGGTCCACGGGAGCCGCGCACCGGTGAGACTTCGGCGGTGGCGGAACCGACCCTGCACCTGGTGCGTGAAGCGGAAGCGCGGTTGGCGGACCGGGCGCTGCGCAGAGCCCGGGCGCGCGGCGAGCTGATCCGCGTCCGCCCAGGAGTCATGGTCTCGCTCGAGGAGTGGAATGCCGCCGACGCGGATGGGCGCTACCGGGCGAAGGTGCGCGCCGCTGCGAGCACGTCCCGACGTCCGGCGCAGACCTCTCATGACTCGGCAGCGGCCCTGTGGCGGCTACCCTCGCTGGGCCCATGGCCGGCGGAGGTCCACGAGACGACGGGACCCGACGCTCCCGCCGGTGCCCGCATCGGGGTCGTCCGACACCGCACCGGCTTCGATCCGTCGTCGGTTGAGATCGACGGCGTCACGGTGACCTCGCTCATGCGCACGCTGACCGACGTAGCCCGCACGAGCGCCTTCGAACGCTCGGTCGTGATGTTCGATGCGGCAGTGCGGGAGCGCCCGGTGCTTCTGCGGCAGCTCCGGGCGGAGCCGGTCGGTCTCGGGCCCGGTGCCGCTCGGCTCCGGGCCGTGCTCGCCTTCACCGATCCGTTGAGCGAGTCCGTCGGAGAGTCGTTCTGTCGCGCGCAGTTCAGGTCACTGGGCTACCCGCCGCCCGTGCTGCAGCATCCGATCGTCGACGCGGGGGAATTGCTGGGCCGGGTCGACTTCTACTGGCCGGAGCTCGACCTCGCCGTCGAATTCGACGGGCGCGTGAAGTACGGCTCCGCCCGGAGGTTCGAGCCGGAACTCGCCCCCGAGGACGTGCTCTGGAACGAGAAGCGTCGGGAGGACCGGATCCGCCGGGTCGTCACCCGCTTCGACCGGCTCACGTGGGATGTGGCGCACGACCGCAGGGTCCTCGCCGCGCGCCTTGCGCGCCACGGGCTCACGGCACGGCGCGCCAGTGTCAGGTTTTCGGACGAGAACTGGGCGGGTGAACGCGGTTCTGGTCCGAAAACCTGACAAAGAGACCCGCCGCTACGAGACCTTGAGGAAGTCCGGCGCCTCGAGGCGCGCCCGGTCGGCGGATTCGTCGTCGGGCTGCTCCTGGGATGCCCGCTCGGCGGCGACCCGCTTGAGGTAGGTCTGCACCTCCCACTCGCGGCGCTCGGCGTCCCAGCCGAGGGCCTCCCCCATGAGCTCCGCCACGACCGGCGCGGCCGAGATCCCGCGGTCCCACGACTCGATCGAGATGCGGGTGCGGCGGGCCAGCACGTCGTCGAGGTGCAGCGCGCCCTCGTGCGTCGCGGCGTAGACGACCTCCGCGCCGATGTAGTCGTCGGCGCCGGGCAGCGGCTCCAGCAGCTTCGGCTGCTCGCGGATGATGTCGAGCAGCTCATCCGTCAGTACGCCGTAGCGGTTGAGCAGGTGCTCCACCCGGTACTTGTTCACGCCGAACGCCCTGGCGATCTTGCCGCGCTTGTTCCACGCCGCCTGGTAGCCCTCGGCGCCCAGCAGGCCGATGTTCTCGGTCGTGCTCGGCGGGATCTTCCCGTCGAGCGCCGCAGCGGCCTCGTCGATCGCATCCTTCGCCATGATCCGGTAGGTGGTCCACTTGCCGCCGGCGACGACGACGAGCCCCGGCACGGTGTGCGCGACGACGTGCTCGCGCGAGAGCTTCGAGGTCTGGTCGCTCTCACCGGCGAGCAGCGGCCGCAGTCCGGCGTACACGCCCTCGACGTCGTCGCGGGTGAGCGGCACCGCCAGGATGCGGTTGACGTGCTCGAGCACGTAGTCGATGTCCGCGGCGGTGGCCGCCGGATGCGCCTTGTCGTGGTGCCAGTCGGTGTCGGTCGTGCCGATGATCCAGTGCCGACCCCAGGGGATCACGAACAGCACGCTCTTCTCGGTGCGCAGGATGAGCCCGAGCTTCGACTGGAAGCGGTCGCGCGGCACGACGAGGTGGATGCCCTTCGAAGCGCGCACCTTGAACTGGCCGCGCTCGCCCACCATCGACTGGGTGTCGTCGGTCCACACGCCGGTGGCGTTGACGACCTGCTTCGCCATGATCTCGAACCGCTCGTCGGTCTCGAGGTCGTGCGCCTTGACGCCGACGACCCGCTGACCGACCTTGATGAATCCCTCGACCCGCACACGGGAGGCGACGTGGGCGCCGTAGAAGCTGGCGGTGCGCGCGAGCTCGGCGACGTAGCGAGCGTCGTCGACCTGGGCGTCGTAGTAGGTGAGCCCACCCTTGAAGGCGTCGGTCGCGAGGCTCGGCGCGGCCCGCAGCATCTGCCGCTTCGTCAGGTGGCGGTGGTGCGGAACGCCCGGGGGACGGAGGCCGGAGTAGCTGAAGATGTCGTAGAGCAGCATGCCCGCGCCGATGTAGAAGCGCTCCCAGACCGGCTTCGTCAGCGGGTAGAGGAACCGTACCGGCTTCACGAGGTGCGGTGCGATGCGCTGCAGCAGCAGTCCGCGCTCGATGAGCGCCTCGCGCACGAGACCGAAGTCGAGCTGCTCGAGGTAGCGGATGCCGCCGTGCACGAGCTTGGACGACCGGCTCGAGGTGCCGCTGCCCCAGTCGCGCTGCTCGAGGATGCCGGTGCGCAGTCCGCGGGTCACGGCGTCGAGCGCGGCGCCCGTGCCGACGATGCCGCCGCCGATGACGAGGATGTCGAGCTCTTTCGAGCGCATCGACTGCAGCGCGGCTGTGCGCTCCTCGGGACCGAGCTTCTTGGAGCGGGTCACGGACTTCGAACTGGGCATGGGACCTCCATCGAACCGGATGCCGCCAGCCTACGCCGACGCCCCGACGGCAGTCAGGGAGCTTGCCGAGAACGCCCAGCCCCGCCTGCGGCGGCTCAGCCCCCGTGGTACGGCGCGATGACGACCTCGACCCGCTGGAACTCCTTGAGGTCGGAGTAGCCGGTCGTCGCCATCGAGCGACGCAGCGCGCCGATGAGGTTGACGCGGCCGTCGGCGACCGAGGAGGGTCCGAGCAGGATCTCCTCGAGCGACCCGACCTGGCCGACGTGAACGCGGTGCCCGCGGGGAAGCTCGGAGTGGTGCGCCTCGGCGCCCCAGTGGTAGCCGCCGCCCGGAGCATCCGTCGCCCGCGCGAGCGCGGAGCCGAGCATGATCGCGTCGGCGCCGACCGAGATCGCCTTGACGATGTCGCCGCTCGTGCCGAGACCGCCGTCGGCGATGACGTGCACGTAGCGGCCGCCCGACTCGTCGAGGTAGTCGCGGCGAGCGCCGGCGACGTCGGCCACCGCGGTCGCCATCGGAGCGTGGATGCCGAGGCTCGCGCGGGTGGTCGAGGCCGCTCCCCCGCCGAAGCCCACGAGCACCCCCGCGGCCCCCGTGCGCATGAGGTGCAGGGCCGCCGTGTAGGTCGCTGCGCCGCCCACGATCACCGGAACGTCGAGCTCGTAGATGAACTCCTTGAGGTTCAGCGGCTCCGTCGTGCGCGAGACGTGCTCGGCGCTCACGGTCGTGCCGCGGATGACGAACAGGTCGACCCCGGCGTCGACGACGGTCTTCGAGAGCTCGGCGGTGCGCTGCGGGCTCAGCGACCCGGCGACCGGCACTCCCGAGGCACGGATCTCGGCGAGGCGAGCCGTGACGAGCTCCGGCTGGATGGGAGCGGAGTAGATCTCCTGCATCCGCTTCGTCGCGTCACCGTCGGGCAGCGACCGGATCTCGGCGAGGTACTGCTCGGGGTGCTCGTAGCGGGTCCAGAGGCCCTCGAGGTCGAGCACTCCGAGTCCGCCGAGACGGCCGATCGCGATCGCGGTGGCGGGACTCACGACCGAGTCCATCGGCGCCGCGAGCACCGGGATGTCGAAGGTGAAGGCGTCGATCGTCCAGCTCACCGACACGTCGCGCGGGTCACGGGTGCGCCGCGAGGGCACCACCGCGATGTCGTCGAACGCGTAGGCGCGGCGGGCTCGCTTGGCCCGGCCGATCTCGATGTCGCTCACCGCACCAGCCTATCGGCGCACTAGCACGGCACCTGCGGCGCCCGCCACGGATGCTCCTCCCAGCCCGCGAGGCTTGCTCGCTCCCTAGAGTGGCTGGGTGTCGGCTCTCGTGCGTACGCTCTTCACCGCGGCGGCGACGAGCTACGCCGCGAACGTCGCCCTCGGCACCCTCGTCGCGACCCGCACGATCAGCACCCGCGAGTACCGCTGGGTGCATCACGCGCTGTACATCTCGACCTGCGTGCTCGCCGCATCCGCCGCCAGCAGCGTCCTGTGGAGCCGCAGCAGGGCGGGCTACGTTCTGCTGCCCGCCGCGGTGCCGCTCGCGGTGATCCCCTACGCCGGCACGCGCGGGAGCCGGCATCCGCTCGTCGCCTCATCCGCGGCGCCGTTCTTCCTGGCGTCGCTCATCCGCAGCTGGAGGTAGTCATGGAGTTCCTCGACGTCGTGCGGCGCCGCAAGACCACGAACGGGCACTTCCTGCCCGACCCGGTGAGCGAGGAGCACCAGCGGCTCCTCATGGAGGTGGCGGGCCGTGCGCCCTCGCAGCTCAACAGCCAGCCGTGGCGGTTCGTGATCATCGAGAACCGCGACACGATCGAGAAGGTCGCCGACATCAGCGGGTCGAGCATGACCGAGGCGATGTCGAACGGCACCTTCTTCGAGCGCTACAAGCCGTACTTCCGGTTCAGCGAGCAGGAGATGGAGGAGAAGCGCAGCGGGATGCTGTTCGACAAGCTTCCCGCGCCGCTCCGCCCGTTCACGAAGCAGGTGTTCACCCCGCGCGGGCAGAAGCTCATGAACACGCTGCGCGTGCCGCAGACCCTCGGCGAGGAGAACCGCAGGCTCGTCGCGGGTGCTCCCCTGCTGCTCGGCGTCATGCTCGACCGCGCGGAGTACCGGCCGGGCGAGCTCAGCTCCTTCTACTCCCTGTTCAGCATGGGCGCGGCGATGGAGAACGTGTGGCTCACGACCGTCGAGATCGGCATGGGCATCCAGTTCGTGTCGTTCCCGATGGAGGTCCCCGGTCAGTGGGAGCGCATCGTCGAGCTGCTCAAGGTGCCGGACGAACTCGAGCTGATGGCCGTCTACCGGATGGGCTACCTCCCGCCCGAGCAGCGGCGGCCGGCGATCGACTGGTCGAGCCATCAGCGGAAGCTCCCCAGCCAGTACGTCTACCGCGAGGACGCCGAGACGCCGCAGCAGGGCTGGGACTGAGCATGCGCGTGACCGCCGAGCAGCTCGACACCCTCCGCCACCGCACGAGCGAGAAGTGGGTCGAGTACCCGCCCGACGTGCTGCCGCTGTTCGTCGCCGAGATGGACTACCCGCTCGCGGAGCCGGTGCAGGCCGCGATCATCGACCGCGTGCGCGCGTCGGACACCGGGTACGTCTCGGGGCCGGGGGCACTGCCCCGGGCCTTCGCCGACTTCGCCGAGCGCCGGTGGAGCTGGCGGCCGGGCACCGACGGCATCCGCACGACGACGGATGTCAGCGTCGCGATCGTCGAGACGCTGCGGCAGGTCGTGCGCCCGGGCGAGGGCGTCGTCATCACCCCGCCGGTGTATCCGCCGTTCTTCGACCTGGTTCCCGAGGCCGGCGGCACGGTCGTCGAGGTGCCGCTGCGCGACGACGGGGCGACCTGGTCGATCGACCTCGACGGGCTGGAGCGCGCCTTCAGCGACGGCGCGCGGGCGTTCCTGCTCTGCAACCCGCAGAATCCGCTCGGGCTCGTGCACGACCGGCAGACGCTCGAGGCGGTCGCGGAGCTCTCCGCGCGCTACGACGTCGCGGTCGTCAGCGACGAGATCCACGCGCCGCTCGTGCGGCGCGACGCCGTGTTCACGCCCTACCTCTCGGTGTCGGATGCCGCACGCGAGCGCGGCATCGTGGTCACCGCGGCGAGCAAGGGCTGGAACCTCGCGGGAGTGAAGTGCGCCCTCTTCGTCGCGGGCTCCGAGCGCACGATCGCCGCCCTCGACCGGATGCCCGCAGAGGTCGGGTTCCGCACGAGCCTCCTCGGACTGCACGCCTCGGTCGTGGCGTTCGACTCGGGCGAGCAATGGCTCGACGGCGTGCTCGACGCCCTCGACGAGAGCCGCACGCTGCTCGGCCGTCTGCTCGAGGAGCGGATGCCGGGCGTCGCGTTCCGGCCGCCGGCCGCGAGCTACCTCGCCTGGCTGGACTTCCGCGCGGTGGAGGGCTGGGCGGAGGATCCGGCGGCGATCGCCCTCGAGCGCGGCGTCGCCCTGATCCAGGGCAGCGCGTTCGGCGCCCAGGGCGCGGGCCACGCACGTCTCAACTTCGCATGCCACCCCGACGTCCTCACCGAGGCGATCGACCGGATGGCGCGCTGAGCCTGCCCGCTATCCACCGCGCCGAAGGAGGTCGGCGTGCGAGGAGCGGGTTCGGCTTCCTGCCGCGGTGTGGTGGGCATCCATGGGCACGGCAGGAAGCCGAACCCGCTCGACCACCTAGCGGCGGTAGTTGGGCGCCTCCGCGACCATCTGGATGTCGTGCGGGTGCGACTCCTTGAGTCCCGCCGCGGTGATGCGCACGAACTTGCCCTTCGCCTTGAGCTCCTCGATGGTGCGGGCGCCGGTGTAGAACATCGACTGCCGAAGGCCCCCAGTGAGCTGGTACACGACCGACGCGACCGGGCCGCGGTAGGGCACCTGTCCCTCGATGCCCTCGGCGATGAGCTGCTCGTCGCTCGGAACATCCGCCTGGAAGTAGCGGTCACGGGAGTACGAGGTCTTCTTGCCGCGGGTCTGCATCGCACCGAGCGAGCCCATGCCCCGGTAGGACTTGAACTGCTTGCCGTTGACGAAGATGAGCTCTCCCGGGCTCTCGTCGGTTCCCGCGAGCAGCGAGCCGAGCATGACGGTGTCGGCGCCTGCGACGAGCGCCTTCGCGATGTCCCCGGAGTACTGCAGCCCGCCGTCGGCGATCACCGGGATGCCGACCTCACGCGCCGCGAGCGAGGCCTCGTAGATGGCGGTGACCTGGGGCACGCCGACGCCGGCGACCACGCGCGTGGTGCAGATCGAGCCGGGCCCCACGCCGACCTTGACCGCGTCGACGCCCGCGTCGATGAGTGCCTGAGCGCCGGAGCGGGTCGCGACGTTGCCGCCGATGACATCGATGCGGTCGAACCGCGGGTCGGCCTTCAGTCGGCGGACCATGTCGAGCACGCCCGCCGACTCGCCGTTCGCGGTGTCGACCACGATCAGGTCCACCTCGGCCTCGGCGAGCGCGACGGCGCGATCCCAGGCGTCGCCGAAGAAGCCGATGGCGGCTCCGACGCGCAGCCGGCCCTCGTCGTCCTTCGTCGCGAACGGGTACTTCTCGGTCTTCTCGAAGTCCTTGACTGTGATGAGCCCCTTGAGGCGGCCCTGCTCGTCGATGAGCGGGAGCTTCTCGATCTTGTGCTGGGCGAAGATCGCGACCGCGCCATCCGGGTCGATGCCCACCGGGGCGGTGATCAGCGGCGTCTTCGTCATGACGTCGCGCACGCGCGTGGTCGCCATCTCGAAGGGCGACACGAAGCGCATGTCACGGTTGGTGATGATGCCGACGAGCGTGCCGTCGCCCTCGACGACGGGGAGACCGGAGACGCGGAACTGCCCGCACAGCGCGTCGACCTCGGCGACGGTGGCGTCGGGGGTGGTCGTCACCGGGTTGGTGATCATGCCCGACTCGCTGCGCTTCACCTTGTCGACGTGCGCCGCCTGGTCCTCGATCGAGAGGTTGCGGTGGATGACGCCGATGCCGCCGTTGCGCGCCATGGCGATCGCCATCCGCGACTCGGTGACGGTGTCCATCGCCGAGGAGAGCAGCGGAGCCTGCACCCGGATGCGCTTGGTGAGCCGGGAGGACGTGTCCGCCTCGCTCGGGATCACGTCGGTGTGCCCCGGGAGCAGCATGACGTCGTCGTAGGTGAGTCCGATGAAGCCGAACGGATCGGGCTGGTCCATGAGTACCTCTTGAATACTGACGGGTGCGGGAAGCAATGCCAATGGCCCCGGTGCTGCGCTGGATCCGGTACCCCATGTTAACCGTTGAGGGCTTCCGGTATTCCATGACGCATAATGGCGGATGCTGACGTGTCACCCGCGAAACACGGGGGACACATACGGCAACTAACGTCGACGTCGACGGCCCAGAACCCGCGGGATGCGAAATTCCGGCTGGTCCCGTCTTGGAGGTTCCGTGGAGATCACCCCGATGATCGCTGGCCGTGCCCGTTCTGCAGGGCAGCGGTTCGTCGTGTCCCTGCTCGCCGGACTCGTGGCCGTGCTCGCGCTCCTCCTCGGGGTGGGCGTCGGGCCGGCGATGGCGGAGAGCACGGATCCGCCGAGCAGCGAGCAGCCGAGCGAGGTCGGACTCGATGAGAATCCCTTCCGAGTCAGCGGCAACGTGAAGCTCAACTCCGAGCCGCTGGCGGGGGTGCACATTACGGTGACCGGCGGGGGCTACACCGCCGACGTCTACACCGACGCCGAGGGACAGTGGCGGGTCGGCGTGCCCGAGAAGGAGACCTACACGGTCATCCTCGACGAGCAGACGCTGCCGGAGGGGATCGCGGTCATCGACGAGGCCGACGAGACTCCGAACGAGAAGGAGGCGGAGATCGGGCCGAGCGGCCGGGTCACCATGAACTTCTTCATCGGACGAGGCGAGCGCAACACGGTCAGCTTCTTCGATCAGCTGGTCGAGCGCCTCGTCAACGGCCTGAACTTCGGGCTCATGCTGGGGCTGGCGGCGATCGGCCTCTCGCTCGTCTTCGGCACGACGGGCATCTCCAACTTCGCGCACGCCGAGATGGTGACGTTCGGCGCGGTCGCCGCGCTGTTCTTCGTCGGGTTCGACATACCGATCTGGGCGGCGATACCGCTCGCGATCGCGGCGAGCGCCGCCTTCGGGTTGACCCTGGACGCGGGATTGTGGAGACCCCTGCGCCGACGCGGGGTCGGCGTCGTCCAGCTGATGATCGTCAGCATCGGACTGAGCCTCGCCGTGCGGTACGTCTTCCAGTTCTTCATCGGCGGCGGCACCGAGCAGCTCCCCGGCAACGACTCGCCGACCATCCAGCTGTTTGGCGCCGTGCAGCTGAGCGTCATCGACCTGGTCAGCATGGGCCTGAGCGTCCTCGTGATCGTGGCCTTCTCGCTGTGGCTGCTGTACACCCGGATGGGCAAGGCGACCAGGGCGATCTCCGACAACCCGTCCCTGGCCGCGGCCTCCGGCATCGACGTGGACGGCGTCGTGCGCGTCGTCTGGGTGGTCGCAGCGGCCCTCGCCGGTCTCGCCGGCGTGCTGTACGCCTACTACCGCCCGGGCATCCGCTGGGACATGGGAGCGCAGATCCTGCTGCTGCTGTTCGCGGCCGTCACCCTCGGCGGGCTCGGCACCGCGTTCGGCGCCCTGATCGGAGCGATCATCGTCGGCGTCCTGACCGAGGTCTCGAGCCTCTGGATCCCCGCCGACCTGCGCTTCGCGGCGGCTCTCGTGGTGCTCATCCTCATCCTCCTCCTCCGGCCGCAGGGCATCCTCGGCCGACGCTCGCGAATCGGTTAGGCAGGCGCCATGGATATCGTGCAGATCCTCTCCAACACGGCGGGCTCGGTGCTGAGCCCCGTCACCATCGGCTACGCCCTCGCGACGATCGGGCTCGCCATGCACTTCGGCTACGCCGGACTGCTCAACATGGGCATCGCGGGCTTCATGGCCATCGGCGCCTACGGCTACGCGATCTCGATCCTCTCCTTCGGCTTCCCCTGGTGGGGCGGCGTGCTGGTCGGGATGGTGGGCGCCGTGCTGTTCGCGCTGGTGCTCGGTGTGCCGACCCTCCGGCTTCGCGGCGACTACCTGGCGATCGTCACGATCGCCGCAGCCGAAGTGCTGCGTCTGCTCTTCCTGACGACGGCGTTCGAGGAGTACACCGGCTCCGCCGACGGGCTGAGCGGCTACCACGACTCGTTCCGGGCCAGCAACCCGCTGCCCGACGGCCGCTACGGCGTGGGGCCGTTCACCTACACCGAGGACCAGTGGTGGGTGCGGATCCTGGGGCTGGCCGCTCTGGCCCTCGCGCTCCTCCTGGTCTGGGCGCTGGTGCGCAGCCCGTGGGGACGAGTGCTCAAGGGCATCCGCGAAGACGAGGATGCGGTGCGGGCGCTCGGCAAGAACGTGTTCGCCTACAAGATGCAGGCGCTCGTCATCGGCGGCGTGATCGCGGCGATGGGCGGTGTGGTCTACGCCCTGCCGGCGTCCGTGAATCCTGGCGTCTACGTCACCTCGCTGACGTTCTTCGTCTACACGGCGCTGCTGCTGGGCGGCGCGGCGACGGTCTTCGGCCCCGTGCTCGGCTCGGTGATCTTCTGGGTGCTGCAGACGCTCCTCGGCAATCTGCTCCCCGCGCTCGTCGAGATCGGCGTCCTGCCGATGTCGACCTCCCAGTCGCAGACGCTGCGCTTCATCCTCGTCGGCGTCGCGCTGGGGCTCATCGTGATCTTCCGTCCGCAGGGCATCCTCGGCAACAAGAAGGAGCTGACCTTTGTCAAGTAGCGCGAACCCACCCGTCGCGCGCGCGAAGGCGACGGGCCTGCACGTCGGAGACGCCGTTCCCGGCGTCAAGAAGGTCGATCCGATCATCGTCGTCGACGGTGTCAAGCGCACCTTCGGCGGTCTCACCGCGGTCGATGTCGACCACCTGGAGGTGCCGCGGAACGCCATCACGGCCCTCATCGGACCGAACGGCGCGGGCAAGACGACGCTCTTCAACCTCCTCACCGGCTTCGACAAGCCCGACAGCGGCAGCTGGACCTTCGATGGGCGATCGCTCTCCGGCGTGCCGGCGTTCCGTGCCGCGCGCATGGGGCTGGTGCGCACCTTCCAGCTCACCAAGGCGCTCGGTCTGCTCACGGTGCTCGAGAACATGAAGCTCGGCGCCAAGGATCAGACCGGCGAGAAGTTCCTGTCGAGCATCTTCCCGTTCCTCTGGCGCAAGCAGGAGGAGGAGCTGGAGGTGCGCGCGATGGAGCTCCTCACGAAGTTCAAGCTCGACGCGAAGGCCGACGACTTCGCCGCCTCCCTCTCGGGCGGCCAGCGGAAGCTCCTGGAGATGGCGCGCGCTCTCATGGGCCAGCCCACCATGGTCATGCTCGACGAGCCGATGGCCGGCGTGAACCCGGCCCTCACGCAGTCGCTGCTCGAGCACATCCTCGATCTCAAGGACGAGGGGATGACCGTGCTGTTCGTGGAGCACGACATGCACATGGTGCGGCACATCGCCGACTGGGTCGTGGTGATGGCCGAGGGCCGCATCGTGGCCGAGGGCGCCCCCGCCGACGTGATGAAGAACCCCGCCGTCATCGACGCATACCTCGGCGCCCATCAGGAGATCGACCTCGGGGTCGTGACCGGACGCCACACCCCGGAGGACAAGGCATGAGCACCGTCGAGCAGAACCCGCTCGTCGTCGACGTCCAGAACATCACCGCCGGATACCTGCCGGGAGTCAACATCCTCAACGGATGCTCCCTTCAGGCTCGCGACGGTGAGCTCATCGGCATCATCGGGCCCAACGGCGCCGGCAAGTCGACCCTGCTGAAGGCGATCTTCGGGCAGGTGAAGGTGCGTGAGGGCCGCGTCCTGCTCATGGGCGACGACATCACGGGTCTGCGCGCCAACAAGCTCGTCGACCGCGGTGTCGGGTTCGTGCCGCAGACGAACAACGTGTTCCCGAGTCTCACCATCGAGGAGAACCTCCAGATGGGGCTCTACCAGCGCCCCAAGGCGTACGCGGAACGGCTCGAGTTCGTCACCGGGATCTTCTCGGAGCTCGGCAAGAGGCTCAAGCAGCGTGCCGGGTCGCTCTCGGGCGGTGAGCGCCAAATGGTCGCCATGTCCCGCGCGCTGATGATGAAGCCGCACGTGCTGCTGCTCGACGAGCCCTCGGCCGGCCTCTCCCCCGTCCGTCAGGACGAGGCCTTCCTGCGCGTCTCCGAGATCAACCGGGCCGGCGTGACCACGATCATGGTGGAGCAGAATGCCCGTCGCTGCCTGCAGATCTGCGACCGCGGCTACGTGCTCGACCAGGGTCGCGACGCCTACACCGGAACCGGCCGGGAGCTGCTCAACGACTCGAAGGTGATCGGGCTCTACCTGGGCACGCTCGGCGCCTGACCGGGATCCGGCCGGCTCCGCCCGGCTCGGCACCGCCGCGTCCCGACCCGGCGCACGGCGATCGCCGACGCCTGTCGACGGGCGAGCCGCAAGCTTCGGTGGAACGACAGAGGGCCCCGACCAACCGGTCGGGGCCCTCCGTCGTGTTCAGCTCTCGATCAGCCCTCGTAGGCGACGAAGTTGTTGTCCTCGCCGTACTGGTAGATGCCGATCGTCGCCTCGGTCGGGTCGCCGACCTCGTCGAAGGTGATCGGACCCGAGATGCCGTCGTAGTCAGCGGTGCCGCCGTCGAGGATGATCTGCGCGCAGTCCTCGAACGTGGTGCACTTCTCACCCTCGCCGGTGCCGCCCGAGACCTCCTGGAGCGAGCCCTTGATGTCGTCCGCGTCGGACGAGCCTGAGGCGAGCGCCGCCAGCGCGAGCAGGATGACCGCGTCGTAGGACTCGGCCGCGTAGCTGAAGTCCTCGAGCTCCTCGTTGCCCTCGCCGACCCAGTAGTCGTTGAGCGCACCGGTGAAGTCGCCGATCGAGTCGATCGACAGGCCCGGCAGCGTGCCCTTCGCACCCGTGAGGGTGTCGTCAGGGAACTGGTCGCCGAAGTTCTTCAGGTTGCCGTCGACGAAGTAGAGGTTCTCGGCGGGGAACTGGGTCACGAGGTCGGGGAGGATCGTGGCGACCTCCTCGAAGGTGATCAGCGCGATCGCGTCGGGGTCGGCGGCGATGACCTCGCTGATCTGCGCGCTGAAGTTGGTGTCACCCGTGTTGTAGGTGGGCGCTGCGACGACCTCGCCACCGGCCGCCTCGAAGGCCTCGGTGGTGAACTCCGCGAGTCCGGTTCCGTACGAGTCGTTCAGCACGATCATGCCGAGCGTCTCGTGGCCGTCCTCGGCGATCAGGTTGCCGAGCACCTCGCCCTGCAGCACGTCGGACGGCGCCGTACGCCAGTACAGGTCGTTGTCGTCGAAGGTCGTGAACTCCGCGGACGTGTTGGCGGGCGAGAACTGGATCACGCCGGCACCGACGACGTCGTCGATGAACTGCAGCGACACACCCGACGAGGCTGCGCCGATGATCGCCTGCACATCCTCGCCGAGGAGGCGCGGGATCTCGGTCTCGTAGGCCTTGTTGTCGAGGTCTCCCGAGTCGCCCTCGACGACCTCGACCTCGATGCTGAGACCGGCTTCGTTGACCTGCGACATGGCGTACTGCACGCCCGCGATCTCGGGCGGTCCGAGGAACGCGAGGTTGCCGGTCACGGGAAGCGCGGTGCCGATCTTGAGGGTGAGGTCCTCGGTCGGGCCGCCGTTGCCGTTGCCCCCCTCGCCCGGGGTCTCGCTCGCGGTGCAGCCGCTCAGGGCTAGCGCTCCGGCCGCCGCGAAGGCGATGCCGGCGACGACCGCTCGGCGTGAGCGGGGTCGAAGGGACCTCGTCATAAGGCTCATGGTGCTCCATCTTGGGTAAGGAAGGGTGTGGTGCCCAGGCTAGGGCTGACCCTGGGGGCTTTCTCACAAGCTAAACCGCGTATGAACAGCAAGCAATACGTGCGTGTTACAGCCATGTAACACGGGTCGAATCGTTACGTCGGCCTGGCGGCCGGTCGCTCAGCCGACGGTGGCCCGTCGGCGCGCGGCAGCCACGAGGTCGACCGTGAAGACCGCGAGCGCCAGCCAGACGATCGCGAAGCCCACCCAGCGGGCCGCCGTCATCTGCTCGTGCATGATGTAGACGCCGAAGAGGAACTGCAGCACGGGCGCGAGGTACTGCACGATGCCGAGCAGGGTCAGCGGAAGGCGCCTCGCCGCCGCCGCGAAGAACAGCAGCGGAACGGCCGTGACGACTCCGGCGCTCGCGAGCAGCACCGTGTGCAACGGCGAGACGGTGCCGATCGTGAGCCCCGTCGTCGCGGCGAGCACCACGAGGGCGACGGCCGCGAGGGGCGACAGCGCGAGGGTCTCCATCGTGAGGCCGGTGATCGCGTCGACACCGACGCCGATGCGCTTCTTGACGAGGCCGTACGCCCCGAAGGATGCTGCCAGGGCCAGCGCGATCCACGGCACCGCGCCGTAGTCGACCGTCAGCACGACGACGGCGACGCCGCTCAGGCCGATGGCGGCCCACTGCGCCGGCCGGAGCCGCTCGCGGAGCACGAAGACCCCCAGCAGCACCGTGACGATCGGGTTGATGAAGTAGCCGAGCGCCGTCTCGACGACGTGTCCGGTGAGCGTGCCGAAGACGAAGACCAGCCAGTTGACGAGGATGAGCCCGCCCGCGAGCGCGAGGACGAGCATCGCGCGGCGGTCGCGCAGCACCCGCACGAACTCCCGCCCGGTGCGCATGACGATGATCAGCAGCCCGCAGAAGACGAGGGAGAGCACGACGCGCCAGGCGACGATCTCCACCGGGCTCGCCGGTGCGAGCGAGACGAAGAAGATCGGCAGCAGCCCCCAGAGCCCGTACGCGCCGACCGCGAAGGCGAGCCCGTGCATGCCGCTCCGGCGCGCCAGAGCCTCGTCGCTCGCCGCAGCCTCGGTCACCGGCACAGCCTAGTCCTCGGTCGTCACCCGGCGCGGGACGACGGAAGCCCCCGTGCGCTGCGGCACGGGGGCTTCCGGAGAAAGGGGTTCGCCGATCAGCGGACGACGACCGCCAGCACGTCGCGAGCCGAGAGCACGAGGTAGTCCTCGCCACCGAACTTGACCTCGGTTCCGCCGTACTTGGAGTAGATGACCTTGTCACCCACGGCGACGTCGAGCGGAACGCGGTTGCCGTTGTCGTCGATGCGACCGGGACCCACGGCGACGACCTCGCCCTCCTGCGGCTTCTCCTTGGCAGTGTCGGGGATCACGAGACCGGAAGCGGTCGTCTGCTCTGCCTCGACCTGACGGATGACGATGCGATCCTCGAGCGGCTTGATGGACACCGACACGGTTGACCTCTTCTTTCCTGGTGAAATCTCTGTTGGCACACTCCTCGGCGGAGTGCCAGAACAACCATAGCGGTTCGCTAGCACTCGTTCAACGCGAGTGCCAGTTGTTACCGTGGTCGAATGGATGCCGACGAGCTGCGCGCCGTGCTCTCCCTCGAGGGACTGCGGCTGCTCGACTCGCTGCCGCCCTACGAGTCGAAAGCCGACGTCGTGCGCGTCGTCGCCGACCTGCGCAAGCAGGGGCATCCGCCCACCCTCGTCGCCGCGGTGCTCACCCAGTCGAGGCTGCGCGCGAGGGCGCGCGACAAGTTCGGTCCGTTCGCCGACCGCATGCTGTTCACCCAGGACGGGCTCGAACAGGCGACGCGGCTGAGCGTCGCAGCTCAGCACGCCGGCCGCTTCGCACGCGCCGACCTGAGCTGGGTCGCCGACCTCGGCTGCGGCATCGGCGCCGACGCCATGGCGCTCGCTGCCCTCGAGCTCGAGGTCTCGGCGGTCGAGCGCGACGAGGTGACGGCCGCCATCGCCGCCTACAACCTCGCCCCCTGGTCGAACGTGCGGGTCGAGCACGGCGACGCGACCTCGTATCCGCTGGACGGCATCGGCGGAGTGTGGCTCGACCCGGCGCGACGCGACGACGGACGCCGGACGAGCGACCCGCAGGACTGGTCGCCCTCCCTCGACTTCGCCTTCGATCTGGCCCGTCGCCTGCCGGCGGGCATCAAGCTCGGCCCAGGAATGGACCGCGACCTGCTGCCGGAGGGCATGGAGGCCCAGTGGATCTCGGTCGACCGCGACGTCGTGGAACTCGTCGTGTGGTCGCGGGACCTCGCGCGCGACGGTGTCGGCCGGGCCGCGCTGGTGCTCGGCCAGCACGGAGCCGCGGAGCTCACGGCCGCCGAGGACAGCGAGGACGAGCCGGTGGGCGAGCTCGGCGAGTACCTGCTCGAGCCCGACGGCTCCGTCATCCGGGCGCGACTCATCGGCGACCTGGCCCGGCGCCTCGGGGCACGGATGCTGAGCCCCGACATCGCCTACCTCACGGCGGATGCCCCGGCGGCGTCGCCGTTCGCCGTCGCGTTCCGGGTGATCGAGCAGTTCCCGCTCGACGAGCGCACGCTGAAGCGCGAGCTCGCTGCGCGTGGGATCGGCACGGTGGAGATCAAGAAGCGCGGGGTCGACATCGACCCGTCGCAGCTGCGCAAGCGTCTGGCCCCCAAGGGCGACGGCAGCGCCACGCTCATCCTCACGAGAGTCGCGGGGAGGCGCGCGGCGCTGCTCGCCGAGCGGGTTCAGTAGGTGCTGAGCGCGGTTCCCATGAAGAACAGGGGCAGGAGCGTCGCGAACAGGAACACGACGAACCAGATCGCCGAGATGCCGATGCCGACGAAGCCCGTGATGATGCCGGTCAGCCACAGGCCCTTGGCGTGCGGCTCGCGCTTGCGGGCGACGAAGCCGAAGATCACGCCGCCGACGGCGGGGAGGAAGCCGACGCTGAAGAAACTCAGCAGCACGCCCGCCGCACCGAGCACGAGAGCCGTGATGCTGAAGCCCTGCGGGCGCGGGTTCACCGGCGCCGCGTAGTAGGACTGCTGCCCGCCGTAGGGCACCGCAGGGTACGACGGCTGGCCGTACGGCGGCTGCGCCGCCTGCTGCGGGTATCCGCCCTGCGCGGGCTGCTGCGGGTAGCCCTGCGGGGCGGGCTGCTGGCCGTAGGACTGCTGCTGGCCGTAGGTCTGCGGCTGGCCCGCCTGCGGCGCATAGGGGTTCGGGTGCTGGCTGGTGCCGGCGTACGGGTTCGGCCGGTCGGGGATCGGCGCGGGGGGCGCGGTCGTCGGCAGCGGCTGCGGCGGCGCAACTGCCGGCGCGGCGGCGGGCGCGGGTTCGGGAGCGGGAACCGGGGCGGGCTCGACCGGCGGGACGTAGGTCGGCTCGGCGGGCGGGGTGTATGTCGGCTCGGCGGGCGGAGTGTGTGTCGGCTCGGCCGGCGGCGCCACGCTCGGCACCTCGGGGCTCGACGCGGCGGGCTCGGAGGCCGCGGGCGGGGTCGTGGGGACCGCCTCGCCCGGAGGGGGCGGCGGCGGGGGCGGAACGGAATTGCTCGCGGTCATGGTTGCTCCTGGTCGGGGTTCGGCGAACATGATGCCAGACCGAAGCATCCGGGAACGACTGAGCCGCGGGTCACGAGGACCCGCGGCTCAGAATCCGCACTACCGGTGGATCAGTAGGTCGACAGCGTCGAACCGAGGATCAGGAACGGCAGCACGATCGCGATGGTCGCGATGATGTTGATGAGGATCGCGACGAAACCGGCGATGACGCCGACGAGCCACATCCACTTCGGAGCCTGCGGCTCGCGGTTCTTGCCCATGAAGCCGATGATGACGGCGGCGACACCGGCGAGCAGGCCGAGGACCGGGATCCACGACAGGATCACGACGGCCGCGAGGCCGACGATGAACGAGGTCAGCGACAGGGTCTGCTTGACCGGGGCGCCGCCACCGGCCGGAGCCGAGTAGGGCGGAGGGGTGGTGCCGTACTGCTGTCCCTGGGGCTGACCATAGGGCTGGCCCTGGGGAGCGCCCTGAGGCTGACCGTAAGGCTGGCCCTGAGGGGCGC
The DNA here is from genome assembly GCA_031177985.1 of Microbacteriaceae bacterium. GTDB lineage: Bacteria > Actinomycetota > Actinomycetes > Actinomycetales > Microbacteriaceae > JAPSJW01. The sequence continues at coordinate 67,636 of JAPSJW010000005.1, forward strand.
CCTGCGGCTGGCCGTAAGGCTGGCCCGCGGGAGTCGCGCCCTGCGGCGGCGTGCCGCCCACGGGCGGCTCGGACGGGGGAGGCGTGACGTTCGTCATGACGAAGCTCCTTATTCTGGGAGTTATCCCTATGCGTGAGCCATAGTGTCAGCGGGCCTGAGGCGGTGTCAATCAGCCTCGCCGCGGTGGATCACGCCGCTTGGATGCTGGTAACGGGCAGGGTGGAATCGGCGCCGAAGCCGAGCCCCGACGGCGCCCGGCCCGCCTCCACGAGCTGCGCGCCCAGCGCGGCGATCATCGCGCCGTTGTCTGTGCACAGCGAGAGCGGCGGGATGCGCAGCGCGATTCCCTCGGCCGCCGTGCGCTGCTGAGCGAGCTCGCGCACCCGCGCATTCGCGACGACCCCTCCGCCGAGCAGCAGTCGGGGCACTCCGAGGTCGCGGCAGGCGGCGAGCGCCTTGCTGAGCAGCACGTCGGCGACCGCCTCGCGGAAGCTCGCCGCCACATCCGCCAGCGGCACGTCCTCGCCGGCGTCGCGCTTCTGCTCCACCCACCGCGCCACGGCGGTCTTGAGACCCGAGAACGAGAAGTCGTAGCGGTGCCGGTCGAGGTCCTTCGCCGCGGTGAGCCCGCGCGGGAAGCGGATCGCCCGCGGGTCGCCGCCCTCGGCCGCCCTGTCAATCTGGGGGCCACCGGGATAGGGCAGCCCCAGCAGGCGCGCGACCTTGTCGAACGCCTCCCCCGCCGCGTCGTCGATCGTCTCGCCGAGCAGCTCGACGTCGCTGATCAGGTCGCGCACGAGCAGCAGGGAGGTGTGTCCTCCGGAGACCAGCAGCGCGATCGTCGGCAGCTCCAGTTCCCCGCGGTCGTCGCGCAGGACATCCGCGCCGACGTGACCCACGAGGTGGTTGACGGCGTAGAGCGGAGTTCCCGTCGCGATCGAGAGCGCCTTCGCCGCGCCGACGCCCACCATGAGCGCGCCCGCGAGGCCCGGTCCGCTCGTGACGGCGATCGCGTCGAGCTCGTCGAGCCGCACCCCGGCCCGCTCGAGCGCCTCGTCGAGCGTCGGTCCGAGCGCCTCGAGGTGGGCACGCGCCGCGACCTCGGGCACGACGCCGCCGTAGCGGGCGTGCTCGTCCATCGACGAGGCGATCACGTTCGCGAGCAGCTCGGTGCCGCGCACGATGCCGACACCCGTCTCGTCGCAGCTGGTCTCGATGCCGAGCACGAGAGGACCCGTCATGCTGATCCCTCCCCTGCCGTCGTGGTGCGCGCCTCGGGCACCTGCAGACGCATGATGACCGCATCGATGCCGCCGCGATAGTAGCGCCGGCGCACCGAGATGCGCTCGAAGCCGACCGACTCGTAGAGCGCCTGCGCCGCCGGGTTGTCGGCGCGCACCTCGAGGAACACCTCGTCGGCTCCACGCTGGCGGGCTTCGCCGAGGAGGGTGAGCAGCAGCAGCCGGCCGAGTCCTCGCCTGCGGGCGGATGCCGCCACCGCGAGCGTCTGGATGTCGCCCTGCCCGCTGCCGCGGGGCGCTGAGAGACCGCCGTAACCGGCCAGGGTGGTGTCACCCGCTTCGGTCGCTACGAGGTAGTAGGTGTGGTCGCTCGTCAGCTCCGACCGCATGGCCTGCTCCGACCAGGCGTCGTCGGGGAAGGTCTCGCGCTCGATCGTCATGATGTCGTCGAGGTCGTCGACGGATGCGCGGCGCAGCTGCCAGGTCACCCCGTCACCCGCTTCGGTCCGGCAGACAGGGTCACGTCCGGGGAGCGCAGGTAGAGCGGCTCATCGGCGGCGAACGGGCGGCCGTGCGCGGAGAGCGCCTCGGCGAGCAGACCGAGCGCTCCGACCGGCACGAGGGGCGAGTCGACGAGCTCGGCATCCGTCGGCACGTCGTCGGGCTTGGCGAGCGCCGGGCCCTCGAGGCGCACCGGCAGGCCGAGCTCGTCGGCGGCGCCGTAGCGCGACCAGTACACCTCGCGCCTGCGCGCGTCCGTGACGACGATGCCCGGCGCGGTGCGTCCGAAGGCGATCGCGTCGTGGCTGACGATGGGGACGACGGGGCGACGGATGCCCAGGGCGAACGCCCGCGCGGCCGCGATCCCGACGCGCAGGCCGGTGAAGGGGCCCGGCCCCATGCCCACCGCGACGCCCGACAGCTCGCCGGGCGCGACCCCCGCCCGCTCGAGCGCCTCGCGCAGGTAGTCGCCGATCAGCTCGGCGTGGCCGCGGGTGTCGGGCGACGAGAGCTCGGCGAGCACGCCCCGGTCGCGGTCGACCACGGCGACGCCCGTGCCGGCGGAGGTGTCGATCGCCAGCAGCATCAGCGGTCCCCCGCCGATCCGTCGGCGGCGAACTCTGCGAGGAAGCGCAGGTCCGCCCAGCGCCCGCCGTGCGGCTCGACCCGCACCGTGCGCGGCTCGTCCTCGGCTGCAGGGTCTCCCCCGGTCGGTCGCTCGATCCGCAGCGACAGCCACTCGTCGGCGATCGCGTCGACCATCCCGCTCGCCCACTCCATGACGAGGATCGAGCGCTCGAGGTCGAGGTCGAGGTCGTCGAGCTCGACGGGGCTGCCGAGCCGGTAGGCGTCGACGTGCACGAGCGGCGGGCCCGACTCCCTCGGGTGGGTCCGCGCGAGCACGAAGGTCGGGCTCGTCACGGTGCCTCGCACGCCGAGCGCCTCGCCGATGCCGCGGGTGAGCGTCGTCTTGCCCGCGCCGAGCTCTCCGTCGAGCGCCAGCACGTCGCCGGCGCCGAGCTGTGCGCCGAGGGCGACGCCGAGCTCGTGCATCCGCTCGGCCGTGGCGATGCTGAGCTCCATCATCCGCCGTACTCCCTGCGCACCCTCGGGCCCACGCGCGTGACGATCTCGTAGTCGATCGTGTCCGCCGCCTCCGCCCAGTCGCGGGCCGACGGTACGCCGGAGGCGGGATCACCGAAGAGCACCGCCTCGTCGCCGACGCGCACCTCGTCGTCGCCGACGTCGACGACGAACTGGTCCATGGCGATCCGGCCGGCGACGCGGTAGCGGCGGCCGTTGATCGCGACCGGGCCGGCGTTCGACGCGTGCCGCGGCACGCCGTCGGCGTAGCCGAGCGGCACGAGGGCGAGAGTGCGCTCGCCCTCGGTGCGGTAGGTGTAGCCGTAGCTGACACCCGCCCCCGCGGGCACCCGCTTCACCGAGGCGATGGGCGCCGACAGCCGCATCGCGGGCCGCAGACCGAGGTCGGCGGGGGTGCGGTCGTCGAAGGGACTCACGCCGTAGACCCCGATGCCGAGGCGCACGAGGCCGAAGCGGGTCGCCGGGGTCGACAGCGCTGCCGCGGTCGCGGCGAGGTGGGTGAACTCCGGCTGGAGGCCCGCGTCGAGCGCGGCCAGCACGGCGCGCTCGAACCCCTCGACCTGTCGGGCGTCCTCCTCGGCGCCAGCGTTCGCGAGGTGGCTGAACAGCGCGCGGACCCGGATGCGTCCCTCGCGCTCGAGGCGGGCCGCCAGCTCGACCAGCCGCAGCCACTCCGTCTCGTCCGCGCCGTTGCGGCTGAGCCCGGTGTCGACCTTGAGCTGCACCATCGCATAGCCGTGCGAGGCGATCCGCTCGAGCTGAGTGCAGTAGCTCGCGCCGAGGTCGACCCGCGCCCCGATCGCGATCCTGAAGTCCTCGTCAGGGCGATGCAGCCAGCTGAGCAGCGGCGCGGTGATGCCGTTCCGGCGCAGGTGCAGAGCCTCGTCGACGTCGACGACGCCGAGCCAGTCGGCCCCGGCCTCGACCGCGGCGCGGGCGACCGGCACGGCACCGTGCCCGTAGCCGTCGGCCTTGACGACGACCATCACCTGAGCGGGCGCGACGGCCTCGCGCAGCACGCCGACGTTGTGCCGGATCGCGTCGAGGTCGACGTGCGCGACCGCGCCGCTCACGGCGCGGACTCCGCCACCACGAAGGCGATCGCGACGCCCGCGTCATGGCTCATCGACAGGTGCAGGGTGGCGACGCCCCGCCGCTCCGCCACGGCGGCCGCGCGCCCGGAGAGCACGAGCGACGGGTTGCGCTCCGAGTCGGCGATGACCCGCAGGTCGTGCCAGCGGATGCCCTCGCTGTCGCCGAGCGCCTTGAGCGCCGCCTCCTTGGCGGCGAACCGCCCGGCGAGCGAGCGCAGCGGCAGCACCCGCTCATCCGTTCTCAGCTCCTCGTCGGCGAAGAGCCGCTCGGTGAGCCGCGGCGTGCGCGCGAGGGCGCGCTCGAACCGCGCGAGGTCGACGACGTCGACGCCCACTCCGACGATCACGGGGTCACTCCACCGTGACGGACTTGGCGAGGTTGCGCGGCTGGTCGACGTCGAGGCCCTTCGCGCTCGCGAGCTCCATGCCGAAGACGTGCAGCGGCACGACGGCGAGCAGCGGCTCGAAGAGCGGCGACGCGAGCGGGATCGGGATGACCTCGTCGGCGTGCTGGATCGCGTCGACATCGCCCTGCTCGGCGATCGCGACGACTCGCGCGCCGCGCGCCTTGATCTCCTGGATGTTGGAGATGACCTTCGGGTGCAGCGACTTGGGGTCGCGCGGGCTCGGCACGATGACGAAGACGATCTGGCCCGGCTCGATCAGGGCGATCGGCCCGTGCTTGAGCTCGCCGGCCGCGAATCCCTCGGAGTGGATGTAGGCGAGCTCCTTGAGCTTGAGCGCGCCCTCGAGCGCCACGGGGTACCCGACGTGGCGGCCGAGGAACAGCACGCTCTGGGTGTCGGTCATCCAGCGCGCGAGCTGCGGGATGCCCGCGCTCGCCTCGAGCACCTTCGAGAGCTTCGCGGGCACGTCGTGCAGCTCGCCGGTCAGCTTCTGGAGGCGCGCGCGATCCTGGGTGCCGCGCACGAGCGCGAGGTGGAGCCCCAGCAGGTAGAGCGCGGTCACCTGGGCGACGAAGGCCTTCGTCGACGCGACCGCGACCTCGGGGCCGGCGTGGGTGTAGACGACGGCGTCCGACTCGCGGGGGATCGAGGAGCCCTGCGTGTTGCAGATCGAGAGCACCTTCGCGCCCTGCTGGCGGGCGTACTGCACCGCCATGAGGGTGTCCATCGTCTCGCCCGACTGGCTGACCGAGACGACGAGGGTGCGGTCGCTCAGCACGGGGTCGCGGTAGCGGAACTCGTGGCTCAGCTCGACATCGACCGGGATCCGCGCCCACGACTCGATGGCGTACTTGCCGAGCATCCCGGCGTAGGCCGCGGTGCCGCAGGCGATCACGATGATGCGGTCGATGTCGCGCAGCAGGGCGTCGCCGAGCGGCTCGAGCTCGGGCAGCACGACGACTCCGTCCTCGGTGCGGCCGAGCAGGGTGTTCGCGACGGCCTCGGGCTCCTCGCTGATCTCCTTCGCCATGAAGGACGACCATCCGCCCTTCTCGCTCGCCGACGCATCCCAGGCGACCTCGAACTCGCTGGTCTCGACCGGGTTGCCGGCGAAGTCGATGACCTCGACGGAGTCTGGGCGGATCGTGACGAGCTGGTCCTGGCCGATCGCCACCGCGCGGCGGGTGAACTCGACGAACGCGGCGACGTCGGAGCCCAGGAAGTTCTCGCCGTCGCCGAGGCCGATCACGAGCGGGGAGTTGCGGCGAGCGCCGACGACGACGCCCGGCTGGTCGGCGTGCACCGCGAGCAGGGTGAACGCGCCCTCGAGTCGCCCGGCGACGTGCCGGAGGGCCTCGGTCAGGTCGCCGGTCTCGCGGTAGGCGCGGCCGACGAGCAGCGCGGCGACCTCGGTGTCGGTCTCGCTCTCGAAGGTGTCGCCGGCGTCGAGCAGCTCCTGCTTGAGCGGGGCGTAGTTCTCGATGATGCCGTTGTGGATGAGCGCCAGCCTGCCCCCGTCGCCGAGGTGCGGATGCGCGTTGCCGTCGGTGGGGCCGCCGTGCGTCGCCCAGCGGGTGTGACCGATGCCGGTGGAGCCCGAGGCAATCGGGGTCGTCGCGAGGTCGTCGACGAGCACCTTCAGCTTGCCCGCGCGCTTGCGGGTGTGGAGAGTGCCGTGAGGGTCGAGCACGGCGACCCCCGCGGAGTCGTAGCCGCGGTACTCGAGACGCTTGAGCCCGCCGAGCAGCACGTCGAGACTGTTGTCGTTCCCGACGTAACCCACGATTCCACACATGGGGTCGATTCTAAGGCGGGGGCCCTGAGCGCCGTCGGCGGCGCCCGTCCTGCGGCCGGTTCGCCTCGACGGCCGTAGGCTGGACGGGATGTCGGACCCCGCGAGCACGAACGGATCGAGCACTCCGTTCGTCGAGATCGGCCGCGCTGAGTGGGCCTCGCTCGCGCCGACCCTGCAGGCGCCGCTCAGCGAGACGGAGCTCGTGCTGCTGCGCGGCCTCGGCGACCCGCTGGACATGCGCGAGGTGCAGGAGGTCTACCTGCCGCTCAGCCGCCTGCTCTCCCTGTATGTGCGCGGCGCGCGCGAGTTGCATCGGTCGACGACCGAGTTCCTGCACACGGCGTCCGTGTCGACGCCGTTCGTGATCGGCGTCGCGGGCTCCGTGGCGGTCGGCAAGTCGACGACGGCCCGCCTGCTGCGGGAGCTGCTGTCGCGGTGGTCGGACACCCCGCGGGTCGAGCTCGTGACCACCGACGGCTTCCTCTTCCCCAACGCCGAGCTCGAGCGCCGCGGCCTCATGGACCGGAAGGGCTTCCCGGAGTCGTACGACCGGCGGTCGCTGCTGCGCTTCGTCACGCAGGTGAAGAGCGGCGCGGAGGAGGTGCGGGCGCCCTACTACTCGCACCTGCACTACGACATCGTGCCCGACGCGGAGATCGTCGTGCGGCGGCCAGACGTGCTCATCGTCGAGGGTCTCAACGTGCTGCAGCCGCCCTCGCCTGGGCATCGGCTGGCCGTCAGCGACCTCTTCGACTTCACCGTCTACGTGGACGCCCGCACGACCGACATCGCCCAGTGGTACGTCGAGCGGTTCCTGAGGCTGCAGACCGGCGCCTTCGCGAATCCGCTCTCCTACTTCCACCGCTACGCGTCGCTCAGCACGGATGAGGCGGTCGCCCTGGCGAGGGAGATCTGGGCGCGCATCAACGAACCCAACCTCGTGCAGAACATCCTGCCGACCCGCGCCCGCGCATCCGCGGTGCTGCGCAAGGACTCGGCGCACGCCGTCTCGACCGTGCTGCTGCGCAAGATCTAGCGCGTCACTCGAAGGCGGTGCCGCTGCGGCTGATCTCCTCGCCGTCGAGACCGTAGACGAAGAACGCGTCCTTATACGGGTCGCTCACGCTCACGTGCACCGCGACCGCACCATCCGGCGTGAACCTGCTGACGCTCGCGTAGACGCCGTCGAACTCGGTGAACCCGGTCTCATCCTTCGCCTGCTCGACGAGGCGCGCCACCTGGGAGAAGTCGATGTCGTCGGCGTCGAAGAGCTCGGTCTCCAGGTCGGGCTGGATGAGCGAGGGGCCCTCCTGCCAGGCGCGGCCGTAGCGCCAGTGGAAGTCGTCCGTGGTGTCGGCACCGGGCGACGTGAGGCCCTCCACGATCACGTACTCGTCGTAGAAGCTGACGCCCGTGAAGTCGTAGTGGCCGGCCACTGCGGCGATCGCATCGACCGCCTCCTGCTGGTGATCGCCGGTGAGCATGCTGTTGCCGTCCCAGTTGCCCGTGGCGACGTTCGCCACGGTGCGGCTCACCATCGGCCAGGCGGGGATGAGGGTGACGCCGGCGGCGACGAGGGCCGCGAGGATCGGCACCAGCGCGCCAGGGCGGAGCGGCTTCCGCGCGGCGGGGGCGGCCGGTGCTGCAGCGACGCCGTCCTCCGCCGGGTCCTCCCAGTCCGGCGCGATAGCGGCCGGGAAGAGGGAGCGGTCGCGCATCGCCGCCTCGGCCCTGGCTCTCCAGCCCTCGGGTGCATCCAGGGCGAGCACCGCCTCGGGGCGGTCGGCCGCCAGACGCTGCACGACCACGATCCGACCGGCCTGCACGCCGGCGAGCGTCGCGGCGTCGATGGACTGCCGGATGGTGGTGCGGTAGGGCTCACGGTCATCGGGCGCGATCGTCACGCGCAGGTCGACCTCGGGCGCTTCGCCGGAGTCCCGCCCGGTGCGACGCACGTTCTCGACGCGGGCGAGGGCGAAGATGCGGGTGTCGACCACCTCCGCGCGCTTCGCCCGGATGCCCATCCGGCGCACGCCGAGCGCCATCGAGGAGAGGATGACGACCGGGATCGCCAGAGCCCAGACGATCGTGTAGATCCAGTCGCCGGTGAACAGCGCGCCGAGGACGCCGCCGAGAAGCACGCCGAGAGCCGCAGCGGGGATGAGGCGCAGAATCACCGCGCCAGAGTAGCGGCATTCGGCCCGAGCTGGGCATTACTCGAACGCGGCGCCGCTGCGACTGAGTTCGTTGCCTTCGAGGTCGTAGGCCATCACCGAGGTGCCGCCGTGGTGGGTCATGCTGACCCGGGCCACCAGCTCACCGTCGAGCACCAGGACGTCTGCCTTCGTATAGGTGGAGGTACCGGGCGGCGTCATCGCCTCGTCGATCGTCCGCTCCACGAGCCTGGCGATCAGGGAGAAGTCGATGGCCTCCGCGTCGAACAGCTCGGCCGCGAGGTCGGGTTGCACGTCCAGCGGCTCGCCGCGCCAGGCTCTCCCGTATCGGTGCAGGTAGAAGTAGGCGGTGTCGGCGCCCGGCGCCGCCGGTCCCTCGGCCAGGACGACGTCGTCGTCGAAGGTGACCCTGGTGAAGTCGTAGTGCCCCGCCACCTGCGCGATCGCATCCACCGCGTCCTGCTGGTAGTCGCCGGTCAGCATGCTGTTGCCATCCCAGTTGCCCGTCGCGACGTTCGTGAGCGTGCGCCCGATCATCGTGTAGGCCGGGATGAGGGTGATCCCTGCGGCGACGACCGCGACCGCGACCGCCAGGGCGATGAGAGGCGTCGGACGTGCGCGCCTCTTGCGCGCGACGGGAGGCTCGTCGGTGTCGACAGGCGTGTCGGCAGGAGAGCGGGCAGACCCCCGACGGTTCCTGCGGACGAGCTCGAAGATCAGGAAGGACACCAGGACCACCGGAACGGAGTACGCCCAGACTCCGATGTACGCCGGATCCCCGGTGAACAGCAGCCCGAGGGCGCCCGCGACTGTGACGCCCAGAGCGGCCGCGAGGACCAGGAACGCGAGAGTGGCGAGGAAGCGTGAGATCACCGGCCCCCTGTCAGTCGCCCTGCTCGTCTTCCCAGAGACTAGCGCGCCTCAGTTCAGCGGGATGCTCGAGCGCACGCAGTCGGCGAGCTCGCCCGCGACCCGCTCGGCGGTCGACTGATCGGCCGCCTCGACCATGACACGCACGACCGGCTCGGTGCCCGAGGGGCGCAGCAGCACGCGTCCGGAGTCGCCGAGCTCCGCCTCGGCGTCGCGCACCGCCGCCGCGACCGTGTCGTCGTCGCGCAGCCGGTCACGGTCGACGCCCCCGACGTTCAGCAGCACCTGCGGGTAGGTCGTCATGACGCTCGCGAGCTCGGCGAGGGTCTTCCCCGTGCGGGCGACCTCCGCGGCGAGCTGCAGGCCGGTGAGGATGCCGTCGCCCGTCGTCGCGAACTCGCTGAAGATGATGTGGCCCGACTGCTCGCCGCCGAAGGCGAGCCCGTGCTCGTTCATCGCCTCGAGCACGTACCGGTCGCCGACGGCGGTCTCGAGCATCCGGATGCCCTGCTCGCGCATGGCGACCTTGAGCCCCAGGTTGCTCATGACGGTCGCGACGATGGTGTTGTCGGTGAGGCGCCCGCGCTCGCGCAGCGACAGGGCGAGCACCGCCATGATGCGGTCCCCGTCGACGACGTGACCCTGCGCATCGACGGCGAGGCAGCGGTCGGCGTCGCCGTCGTGCGCGATGCCGAGGTCGGCCTTGTACTCGAGCACCGCTGCCGCGAGCCCGTCGAGGTGGGTCGACCCTACGCCGTCGTTGATGTTGACCCCGTTGGGGTCGGCACCGATCACGGTGACCTTCGCCCCGGCGTCGGAGAAGACCTCGGGCGAGACGCCCGCGGCCGCTCCGTGCGCGCAGTCGAGCACGACGTGCAGACCGTCGAGCCGATGCGGCAGCGTGCCGAGCAGGTGCACCACGTAGCGGTCCTCCGCGTCGGCGAACCGGCGGATGCGACCGACATCCGCGCCCGTGGGCCGCAGCTTCTCGGCGTCGAGCGCGGCCGCGATCCGGTCCTCGAGCACATCGGGCAGCTTCGTGCCGCCCGCGGCGAAGAACTTGATGCCGTTGTCGGGTGCCGGGTTGTGCGAGGCCGACACCATGACGCCGAAGTCGGCGCCGTAGTCCGCGATCAGGAACGCGGCGGCCGGAGTCGGCACCACACCGGCGTCGAGCACGTCGACGCCGGAGCTCGCGAGGCCGGCGGCGACGGAGGCCGAGAGGAACTCGCCCGAGAGTCTGGGGTCGCGGGCGAGCACGGCGACGGGTCTCGCGCCTCGGTCCCGCGCGGCGGCACCGAGAACGGATGCTGCAGCTTGCGCGAGACCGAGGGCGAGATCTGCCGTGAGGACACCGTTGGCGAGACCACGCACGCCGTCAGTGCCGAAGAGGCGCCCCATCGGGTCAGCGGAACGCTGGAATCAGCGCTTCGAGAACTGGGAAGCCTTGCGGGCCTTCTTGAGACCGGCCTTCTTGCGCTCGATGACGCGGGCGTCGCGAGTGAGGAAGCCTGCCTTCTTGAGCGCGGGACGGTTGTTCTCGCGGTCGATCTCGTTGAGTGCACGAGCGATCGCGAGCCGCAGGGCGCCGGCCTGGCCGGAGGGGCCACCACCGGTGATGCGGGCGACGACGTCGTAGCTGCCGAGGAGCTCGAGCACCTTGAACGGGTCGGTGATCAGCTGCTGGTGCAGCTTGTTCGGGAAGTAGTCCTCGAACGCACGGCCGTTGACCGTGATGGTGCCTGCGCCCGGAACGAGGCGGACGCGGGCGATGGCCTCCTTGCGGCGGCCGACGGCTGCGCCGGGCACGGAGAGCACGCGCGGGGCGCGGGGCGCCTCAGCGGCACCGGGGGTCTCGGTCGTGAAGCTGTCGGGCGTCACGTCGATGGAGTCTGCGATCCTAGCCAATTTTCGAAATCCTTCGTATCTGCGCGACGGCTCGCGTTACTGCGCGACCTGGGTGAGGGTGTACGGCGTCGGCTGCTGAGCCGCGTGCGGGTGCTCCGGGCCGGCGTAGACCTTGAGCTTGTTGAGCTGGGCGCGACCGAGCGAGTTCTTCGGCAGCATTCCGCGGATGGCCTTCTCGACCGCGCGGGTGGGGTGCTTCTCGAGCAGCTCGGTGTAGCTGGTGGCGCGCAGGCCGCCCGGGTAGCCCGAGTGGCGGTAGGCCATCTTCTTCTCGAGCTTCGAACCGGTGAGGGCCACCTTCTCCGCGTTGACGATGATGACGAAGTCGCCGGTGTCGAGGTGCGGGGCGAAGGTCGGCTTGTGCTTGCCGCGCAGGATGGCGGCGGCGTGGCTGGCCAGGCGGCCGAGCACGATGTCCGTCGCGTCGATGACGATCCAGTCGCGCTGGATCTCGTTCGCCTTGGGCGTGTAGGTGCGAGTCACTTTCGTGCTGCTTTCTGTCGAGGTGGTCGTGGATCCCGCTCCTGTCGTGGGTTCGCTTCGCGAACACACCGTCGGAGGGCTCAACGTGAACCGCGCCGGAGCGCGGGCAACCTCGACAGACTAGTCGATGTCGTCGCCGGGGGTCAACTCTCGCCTCGCCCGCGTCAGCTCCGCGCGGGCCGCGAGCTCCGCATCCGCCGGGTAGCCGACCTCGAGCAGGGTGAGCCCCTTCGCCGGCACCACGACGAAGGCGCTCGTGCGCTCGCCCGCCTCCAGCAGCCGCAGCAGGTCGTCGGGCTGCAGCCTCCCCTCCCCGACGGCCACGGCGGCGCCGACGAGGTTGCGCACCATGCTGTGGCAGAACGCGTCAGCCTGCAGGCGCGCGACGAGCACGCCATCGGCATCCCGCTCCCAGCCGAACGACTGCAGGGTGCGGATGGTCGTCGCACCCTCGCGAGGACGGCAGTACGCCGCGAAGTCGTGCAGCCCGAGGAGCATGCGCGCGGCCCGATCCATCGCCTCGGCATCGAGGTCGACCGGGTACCAGAGCGTCGAATGGCGCTGCAGCGGATTCCGCTCGGCCGAGGCGTCGGCGATGCGGTACTCGTAGCGGCGCCACACCGCCGAGAAGCGCGCATCGAACCCCTCCGGGGCGACCGTCGCCCGCTTGACGTAGACGTCGCTCGAGAGCCCCGCGATGCCGTTCAGCCGCTTGACCAGCGCCTCGGGCGCGGGAAGCGTGCTCTCGTGCTTCGGCGAGCGCCGAGGCCGCTCGAGGCCCGCGAGCTGCTCGTCGTCGAGGTCGAGGTGCGCGACCTGCCCTCGCGCGTGCACGCCCGCATCCGTGCGACCGGCGACGGTGAGGGTCGGCGCGGGGGGCGTGCGCCGGAAGATCGTCGCGAGCGCCTCCTCGAGCACGCCCTGCACGGTGCGCAGCCCCGGCTGCCGCGCCCAGCCGGCGAACGACGTGCCGTCGTAGGCGAGGTCGAGGCGGATCCGGGTCACCCGACGATCCTAGGGACCGGTCTGGCCGGGTCGCGTCGGCCCGGGCATGATCGGAGGATGCGCTACCTGCCCGGCTTCCCCGTCGCCCCGATGCTCGCGAAGGCGGTGACGACGGTCCCCGCGCCCGACTCGGTGACCGGCGGCCTCTCGTACGAGCCGAAGTGGGATGGGTTCCGCGCGATCGCCTACGTCGACGGCTCCGACGTCGAGCTCGGCTCGCGGGGCGCCAAGATGCTGACCCGCTACTTCCCCGAGCTCGTCGACGCGCTCGCGGCGTCGTTCGACCGCCCGGTCGTGCTCGACGGCGAGATCGTCGTGCGCACGCAGCGGCGCGGCGGCGAGCACCTCGACTGGGAGGCGCTGTCGCAGCGCATCCACCCGGCCGAGAGCCGCATCCGCAAGCTCGCCGTCGAGACGCCCGCCTCGTTCGTGGCGTTCGACCTGCTCGCGGTCGACGACCGGTCGCTGCTGGACGAGCCGTTCGAGACCCGCAGGGCGGAGCTCGAGCGCGTCCTCGAGGGGGTGCAGGCGCCCGTGCACCTCAGTCAGGTGAGCCGTGACCCCGCGGTGGCGGAGCGCTGGCTGCAGGAGTTCGAGGGGGCAGGGCTCGACGGCGTCGTCGCCAAGCCGCTCGCCGGCCCGTATGCGCCGAACAAGCGCACGATGCTCAAGATCAAGCACAAGCGCACGGCGGATGTCGTCGTCTACGGCTACCGCATCCACGCGAGCGGGCGCGGAGTCGGCTCGCTCCTCGTGGGTCTCTACGACGACTCGGGCGAGCTGCGCGGGGTCGGCGGCGTCTCGGCGTTCAGCGACAAGCGGAGGCTCGAGCTGATCGACGAGCTCGAGCCGCTCGTTCGGCGCGACGAGAGCGGCGAGGCGGTGCGCGGCGCGAGCGACCGCAACCGGTTCTCGTCGAACAAGGACACGTCGTTCGTGAAGCTGCGCCCCGAGCTGGTCGTCGAGGTGCGATACGACCAGATGGAGGGCGAGCGCTTCCGGCACACCGCGCAGTTCGAGCGCTTCCGCACCGACCGGGAGCCGCGGTCGTGCACCTTCGACCAGCTCGAGGTGCCGACTGCGTACGACCTGGGTGACGTGCTGGCGCGCTAGTCCTTCTTCTTCGCCCGGCTCGGCTGCACCCGCATCGGCTCGCCCGGCATCTTCGGGTACTCCGGCGGGTACGGGAGGTCGCCGAGCCCCGCGTCGAGGTCGCGCTGCCACCATCCGAGCAGGGCGTCGAGCGTGCCTGGAGCGTCGAAGAACGTCTCCCACGGGTCGCCCACCTCGCCGAGCCGGGTCGGCACGGTGCGCACGGTGAAGGCACGCGGGTCGACCTCGGGCAGCTCCTCCCAGGTGACGGGTGTCGACACGGAGGCGTGCGGCGTGGCGCGCGGGCTGTAGGCGCCGGCGATCGTGCGGTCCCTCGCCGCCTGGTTGAAGTCCACGAACACCTTCTCGCCGCGCTCCTCCTTCCACCAGGCGGTGGTGACGCGGTCGGGCATCCGCCGTTCGAGCTCGCGGGCGGCGGCGATCACCGCGTGGCGCACGTCGATGAAGTCGTGGGTCGGCTCGATGGGCGCGAAGACATGCAGCCCGCGGTTGCCCGAGGTCTTGATGAAGGCGGTGAGCCCGGCCTCCTGCAGCACGTTCCTCAGCTCGAACGCGGCCGGGATGGCGTCGGTCACGTCGCTGCCCGGTTGCGGGTCGAGGTCGAGGCGCAGCTGGTCGGGGTGGTCGCTGTCGCCCGCCCGCGAGGCCCAGGGATGGAACACCACCGTGTTCATCTGCGCCATCCACACCGCGGCGGCGGGCTCGTCGACGACGAGCTGCGGATGCACGCGCTTGCTGGGGTAGGTGACGTCGACGGAGCGGATGAAGTCGGGCACCCCGCGCGGCGGGTTCTTCGAGAAGAACATCTCCCCCGCGACGCTGTCCGGATAGCGCTCGAGGGAGATCGGCCGATCGCCGTTCGCCCGCACGAAGACGTCGCCGACTGCGACGAGGTACTCCGCCAGCTCGAGCTTCGTCACCCCCACCTCGGGCCAGAGCACGCGGTTGGGGCTGGAGACACGCATCTCGCGCACACCGTCGGGGCCTGGGACGTCGATCGTGGTGGCTTCGCTCGCCATGACCCCAACCTAGGGGCGCTTAGGCTTGAAGGACCACCACCCGTCATGACGAGTCGTACATCGAGCCCCCTGGAGACTCCCGCGCCGGACCGTGCGGGAGCCGTTGCGCCTACCCCGACGCACCTCGCGGGGCTCGACGGACTCCGCGCTCTCGCCGTCACCGCGGTCGTCGTCTTCCACGCCTTCCCCGGCCTGCTGCCCGGCGGCTACGTCGGTGTCGACGTGTTCTTCGTGATCAGCGGGTTCCTCATCACGACACTGCTGCTGCGCGAGCGCGAGGCCGAGGGCCGCATCCGGCTCGGCCGGTTCTGGCTGCGCCGCGCGCGGCGCCTGCTGCCGGCGCTCGCCATCGTGATCGCGGTCTCGGGCGCCTGGGCGCTGCTGCTCGGCGGCGACGCGCTCGCCGGCCTCTCCTGGCAGGTTCTCGGAGCCGCGACCTTCAGCAGCAACTGGCTGCTGATCGCGCACGGCGGCGGGTACTTCGAGGAGGCCTCGCCCGAGCTCTTCCGCACCTTCTGGTCGCTCGCCGTCGAGGAGCAGTTCTACCTGCTCTGGCCGCTGCTGCTCCTGCTCGTGCTTCGGCTGCCGCGGCGGCTGCGCGCCGGGGTCCTGGTGGCCGCCGGAATCGCGTCGGCGGTGGTCATGGCGGTGCTCGCGTCGACGGATGCGGCGGCGACGCGCGTCTACTACGGCACCGACTCGCACGCCTTCGGCCTCGCGCTCGGAGCGGCGCTCGCGCTCGCCGGGCGCCCGACGGGACGGTGGCGGGTCCCGGCCGCCCTGGTCGGCCTCGCGGCGGTCCTGCTGCTCGCCGCGACGCTGCCCGAGCCGCTCGCCTACCGCGGCGGCCTCGCGCTGGCCGCGGCGGCGACGGCGCTCGTCCTCCTCGGGGCCGAGTCCCCGCTCGGACGGGCGCTCGATGTCGCGCCGCTCCGCTGGCTGGGTCGCCGCTCCTACGCCGTGTACCTCTGGCACTGGCCGCTGCTGGTGCTCCTGGGCCAGACGCTTCCCGACGCCCCTGCTGTGCTGATCGGATCAGCCGCGATCGCAGGGTCGCTCGCGGCATCCGCTGTCTCCTACCGCTTCGTCGAGCTGCCGATCCGCAGGGACGGATTCCGCGCTCAGCTGCCGCGCCTGCGCCGCCCGGTCGCCGCTTGCGCGGCGGTCGTGCTGCTCGCCCTGACGGGGATGACCGCTGCCGCGGTCGCCTCCGACCCGGGCGAGGTGGAGGCGCAGCAGGAGGTCGCGCAGGGCGTCGACGCCGTCGCCGCACCTGTCGAACCCGCGGCGCTGCCCGGCGGCGACCAGATCGTCGCGATCGGCGACTCCGTCATGCTCGCGGCCGCGCCCGAGCTGCATGCGGCCTACCCCGGCATCCTCGTCGACGCGGTGGTCTCGCGTCAGATGCGGCAGCTGCCCGAGATCGTCGCCGGCATGGTCGAGCAGGGCACCATGCGCGACACCGTCGTGCTCGGGCTCGGCACGAACGGCAGCATCACCCGGGGCACGCTCGAGGAGGTCGTCGATCTGCTGCCCTCCGACGTGCGCGTCGTCGTGGTGAACGTGCAGGCACCGCGCGACTGGGTCGACGGCGTGAACCGCGAGCTCGAGCAGTTCGCACTGGAGCACCGCAACGTCGAACTGGCGAACTGGCGCGACGCGATCGCGCCGCGGCTCGACTTGCTCGGCCGGGACCGCATCCATCCGGCCGACGAGGGCGCGAAGGTCTACGTCGGCGCGGTCACGGATGCGCTGCAGCGCCTCGCCGAGGTTCCGCCCCTGCTGAGCGAGAACGAGTACGGGCTCGCTCCGCGCGTCGGCTAGACGATCTTCAGCACGTTGACGCTGCGGTGGGCCTCGCGGAAGCCGACGCTCTCGTAGAGGCCGAGGGCGCCGGTGGGCGAGTCGGAGTCGACGTCGAGCACGGCCTTCTCGTAGCCCGCGTCGCGGATCGCCTCGAGCGTGCGGGCGAGCAGCACCCGGGCGATGCCGTTGCCGCGGAAGGCGCGCGGAACCCCGACGAGGGCGATGTAGCCCGAGCTGTAGCCCGCCGCCTCGAAGCTCTCCTCGTCGACCTCGGTCAGCACGAAGCCCGCCACCTCGCCGCCGGGGGCGAGGGCGACGAACGACAGGTCGGGTCGCAGGATGTCCATGCCGATGAAGGAGTCCCAGCGCTCGTCGGTCGACGCGCTGCTGCCCCAGTGGTCACGGAACGCGTCGTTCTTCGCCGCCTGCACGGCGCGGGAGAGCGAGCGCTCGAACGGCACGAGCTGGAAGCCCTCGAGGACCAACGAGGGGATCTCGTCCGACGAGTCCCGCCGCAGCTCGAGGAAGTAGCGCGCGACGTCGAAGCCGCGGCGCGTGAAGAGCGAGAGGGCCGCCTCGTTGCCGTCGTCGATCCAGCCGCGGATCCAGCCGGGCACCGTCGCGTCCGAGCTCGCGAGCTTCTGCAGCGCGCGGGCCTCCGACCACTCGACGAGCTGTGTGCCGATCCCCCGTCCGCGCATCTCCGGCCGCACTCCCCCGCCGAGGATGACCTGCACGAAGGCTTCGGCGCCGGGCAGCATCGAGACCAGTCCGTAGGCGGCGACCCGGCCGTCCTCGTCGATGCCGAGCAGGCTGTCGCGCTCGAGATCGATCCAGGAGTGCCCGAACTCCTCCTCGAGCTCCTCCCGGTTGGTGAGGTAGTGCGGATGATCGGCGGCGTCGACCGCGCGGTAGGCCTCGAGGACGGCGTCGAGGTCGTCGACCGTGGCAGGCCTCCAGGTCAGCGGCCCGTCCGCGGGGATCAGAGCGACCGAGGGGGCCTGGACGCGCGAGGAGAGAGAAGTGCTCACGGGTTAACACAGTAGGGCCCCGTTCCTCGTGGAACGGGGCCCTGCTGTCGCTCGGGACTACTTGTCCGAAGCGGGGGTCTCCTCGGTGCCGTCTGCCTCGGCGGCGGCGTCGGTGGCCGCCTCCTCGGCGGGCTGGGCCTCGGTCGTCGAGGCAGCCTGCTCCGCGGCATCCGCCTCGGGAACCTCGGTCGACGTGCCGTCGACGACGGCGCTGTCCTCGTCGGTGACCGCGACGTCCTGCTCGGCGGCGTCCGCCTCGTTGGCCTCGGTCGACGCGGGAGCCGCGGCGGCCGACTTCTTGGCCGACTTCGGCTTCGGGTTCACCGGCTCGAGCACGAGCTCGATCTGCGCCATCGGGGCGTTGTCGCCCTTGCGGTAGCCGAGCTTCGTGATGCGGGTGTAGCCGCCCTCGCGGTTCTCGACGAGCGGGGCGATCTCGGTGAAGAGCTCGTGCACGACGCCCTTGTCCGAGATGATGCCGAGCACCCGGCGACGGGAGTGCAGGTCGCCGCGCTTCGCGAACGTGATGAGGCGCTCGGCGACCGGACGCAGGCGCTTGGCCTTGGTCTCGGTCGTCTTGATGCTCTTGTGCGTGAAGAGGGCGGCCGCGAGGTTCGCGAGCAGCAGGCGCTCGTGCGCCGGGCCACCGCCGAGGCGGGGTCCCTTGGTGGGCTTGGGCATGTCAGGTTTCTTTCGTGAGGGAGGTCGTCAGGCTTACCGGGAACCGGGCCTACTGGTTGTCTTCGTCGTAGCCGCCGTAGAAGTGCGCGCCGTCGAAGCCGGGAACGCTGTCCTTGAGCGAGAGGCCCATCTCGGTCAGCTTGTCCTTGACCTCGTCGACCGACTTCTGTCCGAAGTTGCGGATGTTCATCAGCTGCGTCTCCGACAGTGCGACGAGCTCGCTGACGGTGTTGATGCCCTCGCGCTTGAGGCAGTTGTAGCTGCGCACCGAGAGGTCGAGGTCCTCGATGGGCATCGAGAGCTCGCTCGAGAGCACGGCGTCGACCGGCGCGGGGCCGATCTCGATGCCCTCGGCCTGCTCGTTCAGCTCGCGGGCGAGTCCGAACAGCTCGGTGAGGGTGCGGCCGGCCGAGGCGATGGCGTCGCGCGGGGTGATCGCCGACTTGGTCTCGACGTCGACCACGAGGCGGTCGAAGTCGGTGCGCTCACCGGCACGGGTGGCCTCGACGCGGTAGGTGACCTTGAGCACGGGCGAGTAGATCGAGTCGATCGGTATCTGACCGGCCTCGCTGAACTCGCTGCGGTTCTGCGTCGCGGAGACGTAGCCGCGACCGCGCTCGATGGTCAGCTCGAGCTCGAAGCGGGCCTTCTCGTTGAGGGTCGCGATGACGAGGTCGGGGTTGTGGATCTCGACGCCCGCAGGAGCGGAGATGTCGGCCGCGGTGACCTGACCGGCGCCCTGCTTGCGCAGGTAGGCGGTGATCGGCTCGTCGTGCTCGCTCGAGACGACGAGGTTCTTGATGTTCAGGATGATCTCGGTCACGTCCTCCTTGACACCGGGAACGGTGCTGAACTCGTGGAGGACGCCGTCGATGCGGATGCTGGTGACAGCTGCGCCGGGGATCGACGAGAGGAGCGTGCGGCGGAGGCTGTTGCCGAGCGTGTAGCCGAAGCCGGGCTCCAGGGGCTCGATGACGAAGCGCGACCGGAATTCCGAGATCTTCTCTTCGACAAGGGTGGGGCGCTGTGCGATGAGCACTGTGTGGTTCCTTTCGGCAAAGTGTCCGCTATATGACACTTGAGGATTCGACCGGGTGGCTGGCCCGTCGGAAGTGTGAAGTTGTGAAGAGTGCTGTCCTCGCTCCGCGAGGACCTAGGAGCGCGCCCTCGGGGGCGCGCTCCTCGCGTTCCTATGAACCGCTTCATAGGAACGCCATGAGGCTAGACGCGGCGGCGCTTCGGCGGACGGCATCCGTTGTGAGCCTGGGGCGTCACATCGTTGATGGAGCCCACCTCGAGGCCTGCGGCCTGAAGCGAGCGGATCGCCGTCTCGCGACCCGAACCCGGGCCCTTGACGAAGACGTCGACCTTCTTCATGCCGTGCTCCTGCGCCTGACGCGCAGCGTTCTCAGCGGCGAGCTGAGCGGCGAACGGGGTCGACTTGCGCGAGCCCTTGAAGCCGACAGCGCCGGACGAGGCCCAGCTGATGACGGCCCCGCTGGGGTCGGTGATCGAGACGATCGTGTTGTTGAACGTGCTCTTGATGTGGGCCTGGCCCACGGCGACGTTCTTCTTCTCCTTGCGGCGCGGCTTGCGAGCGGCCGACTTGGGTGCTGCCATTTACTTCTCTCCTGAGTCCATGTGCACCCGCGCACCCGGCGCGGGGCGAGTCGGCTACTTGCGGCCGGCCTTCTTCTTGCCGGCGACGGTGCGCTTGGGTCCCTTGCGGGTGCGTGCGTTGGTCTTGGTGCGCTGACCGTGCACGGGAAGGCCGCGGCGGTGACGCAGACCCTGGTAGCTGCCGATCTCGACCTTGCGGCGGATGTCGGCGGCGACCTCGCGACGGAGGTCACCCTCCACCTTGTAGGTGCCCTCGATGTGGTCGCGCAGCGCGATGAGCTGGTCATCGGTGAGGTCGCGGACTCGAGTGTTGCCATCGATACCGGTCTCGGCGAGGGTCTGAAGCGCCCTCGTGCGGCCGACACCGTAGATGTAGGTCAGTGCGACCTCGACGCGCTTCTCGCGCGGGATGTCGACTCCTGCCAGACGTGCCATTTCGGCTTCTCCTGTGGATGAGTGGAGGTCTGCAGCAGCGCCGGTGCCCGGGCCTCCAACCCGAGGTGTCCCCCGCATTCAGCGGGTTCTGGTGCTGCCTTCTTCGTTGTTCAGTTGTGAGCCGGGCGCCTCGGCGAGCGGGGCGCCCGGAAGCCTGCTAGCCCTGGCGCTGCTTGTGCCGGGGGTTCGACTTGCAGATGACCATGACGTTGCCGTTGCGGCGGATCACCTTGCAGTGGTCGCAGATGCGCTTGACGCTGGGGTTGACCTTCATGACTGTTCCTTTTGCTCGCTGTCTTCGTACCGCGCCCGTCGCCGGATGCGGCCGTTACTTCTCAGCAGCGCTTACTTGTAGCGGTAGACGATGCGTCCACGCGTGAGGTCGTACGGGCTGAGCTCGACGACGACGCGGTCCTCAGGCAGGATGCGGATGTAGTTCTGCCGCATCTTTCCCGAGATGTGCGCGAGCACCTTGTGCCCATTGGTGAGCTCTACGCGGAACATCGCGTTGGGGAGGGCTTCGATGACCGAACCCTCGAGCTCGATAACGCCGTCTTTCTTGGCCATAACCTCGGTTCGCTACAGGTATCGTGTTGCTGGTCTGCGGGATTTCGGTGCTCCGGTCGCCGGTCCGCAGACATGCGAGTAGGCGGCTGAAACACCAAAGATCAAGCTTAGGTCATTCCCGCCCGTTTCGCCAAGCTGGGCGTATACTTCCCCGCCCTTCGGGCCTCATCGCCGGCGCGTCCGCGTCCCGGCGTTGACGTCGCCGTGGCCCCGGCGCTAGCGTCGACTCGGCCGTGAACGTTCACGGTCGATCCCCGACGAACGGATGCCCACCGATGAGCAACGACGCCCCCACCTCCGTCCTCGCCTCCGCCGGATGGGCGGTGCTCGGCCCAGGCGGGATCGCTCGCCGGTTCGCCTCGCAGCTGCCGTCGTCGGGCGGTCGCCTCGTCGCCGTCGGGTCGAGCGACTCCGCGCGCGCCGCCGCCTTCGCCGAGGAGTTCGGCGCGACCGACGCGACCGTCGGCGACTACGCCGCCGCGCTGGCCGACCCGCGCGTCGACGCGGTCTACGTCGCGACGGTGCACACCGGGCATGCCCGCCTGGTGCTGCAGGCCATCGCCGCGGGCAAGCACGTGCTGTGCGAGAAGCCGCTCGCACCCAACGCGGGAACCGTCATGGCGCTCGTCGATGCCGCCCGCGACGCAGGCGTCGCCCTCGCCGAGGCGTTCATGTACCGCTTCCACCCGCAGACCAGGCGCGTGCTCGAACTCGTGCGCGAGGGCGCCATCGGCGAGCTGGTGCACATCGACGCTTCGTTCTCGTTCCATGCGGGAGGATCCGAGGGCAGGCTCTTCGATCCGGCGACGGCGGGCGGAGGCATCCTCGACGTGGGCGGGTATCCCCTCTCCTTCGCGCGAGCGGTGGCGGGGGCCGCCGCCGGCAAGGCGTTCCTCGACCCGGCCGACCTGACCGCGAAGGGCACGCTCAGCCACACAGGCATCGACGAGTGGTCGGTCGCCTCGGTCACTTTCCCGACCGGCGCGACCGCGTCGCTGCGCACCGGCGTGCGGCTGAAGGACCCGGAGACGACGACCGTCTACGGTTCGCGCGGCACGATCCGCCTCGAGGATCCCTGGACTCTGGGGAAGGCACCCGAGCTCGTGCTCTCCGTCGTGGGCGAGGAGCCGCAGACCATCGTCTTCGACGGCGCCCTGCCCTACGGACTCGAGGCCGCCGGGCTCGTCGCGGCAGGCCGCGAGGGGCGCGACGCAGCGGAGATGAGCACGGACGACTCCCTCGGCAACGCCGTCTGGCTCGACCGGTGGAAGGCGGCGGTCGGCCTCCGCTACCCGTTCGAGACCGAGGATGCCGTCATCCGGACCGTCTCGGGCGAGCCGCTGCGCGTGGCGCCGGACGCGCCCATGCTCTACGGCGTCATCCCCGGGCTCGAGAAGCAGGTGTCGCGCCTCGTCATGGGCGTCGACAACCAGCCGGACCTCGCCCACGCCTCCGCGCTGTTCGACTCCTTCTTCGAGCAGGGCGGCAACGCGTTCGACACGGCGTGGCTGTACGCGAACGGGGCGCTCGAAGCCCGGCTCGGCAGGTGGATCGCCAACCGGGGCGTGCGCGACGAGGTCGTCGTCATCACCAAGGGAGCGCACACCCCGCACTGCGATCCCGAGTCGATCAGCCGGCAGCTGCTCGAGTCGCTCGAGCGGCAGGGCACCGATCACGCCGACATCTACCTGATGCATCGCGACAATCCCGACGTGCCGGTCGGCGAGTTCGTGGACGTGCTCGACGAGCACTACCGGGCCGGTCGCATCAGCGTGTACGGCGGTTCGAACTGGACGCCCGCGCGCTTCGACGAGGCGAACGCCTACGCTGCGGCGAACGGACGCCAGCCGTTCTCCGTGCTCAGCAACCACTTCGGGCTGGCCGAGGCCTACGACGTGCCCTGGAAGGGCTGCGAGCACGTCACCGACCCGGAGTCGAAGCGCTGGCTCGAGGAGCGCGGGGTGCCGCTGCTGCCCTGGAGCTCGCAGGCGCGCGGCTTCTTCACCGGCCGCGCCCGTCCCGACGACCGCAGCGACGAGGAGCTGGTGCGCTGCTATTACAGCGATGCCAACTTCGAGCGCCTGCGACGGGCCCAGGTGCTCGGCGAGGAGTTCGGGGTGGCGGCGACCGCGATCGCCCTGGCCTACGTGCTGCACCAGCCCTTCCCGACCTTCCCGCTGTTCGGGCCCCGCTCGATCGCCGAGTCGCGCTCCTCGATGGCGGGCCTGCGGGTTCAGCTCACGCCGGAGCAGGTGGCGTGGCTCGACCTGCGCGAGCCGTGAGCAGACCGGCGACGATCCTCGACGTGGCGGCGGCCGCGGGGGTGTCGCGCCAGACGGTCACCCGGGCGATGAACGACATGCCGGGCATCAATCCCGCGACCCGGCAGCGCGTGCTCGACGCCGCCCGCGAACTGCACTACCGCCCGTCGCGATTCGGCCGCGGGCTGGTGAAGGCCGACCACCGCACCCTGGGCCTCGTCATCGACGACCTCACCAACCCCTACTACCCCGAGCTCGCGTCGGCGGTCGTCGGCAACGCGGCGCGCAGCGGATGGAACGTGGTGCTGGTCGACACCGTGCACGCCACAGACACCGCTGCACTTCTCACCGAGCTGCGGGGCCAGGTGGATGCGGTGCTCGGCTACCTGGGACACCTCGGCTCGTCGGCGGAGGAGCTGCTCGACGGGCTTCCGGTCGTGGAGATCGACCATCTCGAGATGAGCGGCCGATGGTCGTCGGTCACCCTCGATCGCGTGCCCGCCGCGCGGGAGCTGGCGGTGCACCTCGCCGCCCAGGGGGTGCGGCGGCCCGTCGTGCTCGACGTGGCGGACGAGGACGCTCCGCCCAGTGGCCGGGCGCGGATGCTCGTGTCGGCCCTCGAGGCGGCGGGCCTCGAGGCGGAGATCGCTCGAACCGACGCCGGCACGGCCGACGCCGGCGAGCAGGCCGCGGAGCTGCTGCTCGCGAGATCCCCTGCGCCGGACGCGATCCTCGCGTTCAACGACGTGGTCGCCCTGGGCACGCTCATGGCGTGCCGGCGGCGCTCCGTCGAGGTCCCCGCCGAGGTGCGTGTGGTCGGCATCGACGGGCTGGTCGCCGGCACCTGGGTCACCCCGCAGCTGACGACGCTCGCCGTGGACATGACCGAGGTGGCGTCGCACGCGGTCGAGCTCGCGCTGCAGCTGGTCGCCGGAGGCGAGGTCGAGCACCGCACGGTCGCGCACCGGCTCGTGCTGCGGGAATCGGCCTGACGCCCGCAGCACGAGCCACAAGGATCAGCGGCGCGCGGCCCTCCGACGCATCATGGCGAGGCCGAGCCCGGCGATCAGCGCTGCGAGTGCCGCCACCGCGGTTCCGACGACCCCCTCCGGACCGGTGCCCGCGAGGCCTCCGCCCGGGCCAGGGCCGGCACCCGGACCGCCGGGGCCATCCGGTCCGCCCGGGCCGGGCAGAGCGACGTCGGGTTCGAGCAGGATGCGGTCGAGTCCGACCTCCCCGCTGCCCTGCCAGCTGAACCCGAGCTCGCTCACCCGGTCGAGGCCCGTCGCAGCGGCGGGGGAGGCCGAGAGAACAGCTGTCGAGGTGCCGGCCGGGTCGAAGGCGTCGAAGGGAAGGGTGACCTTGCGCCATCCGTTGGTGTCGTCCACGAACTCCGCTTCGAACCGCTGCGCCGTGTCGGGTGCCTGGTAGACCCGGATGTAGTCGACCGCGAGCGACTGCGGGAAGACGAGGTCCTCGCCCAGCGGCCCGCCGAAGTTGCCGCCGACGGCGACGTTGGTCAGCAGTGTGAAGGGGTGGTCGTAGACCCAGTCGCCGGGCACATCCTCTGGGGCCGCGGAGTGGTACTGGATGCCGTCGACGAACCAGGCGATGCCGCCCGGCTGCCACTCGACCGAGAAGGTGTGCCAGTCCTCGTACACCGGCTCGTCGAGGGTGTGGGTGCCGCCGTACGACGCGCCGCCCGAGTATCCCGGGCCGTGGATGGTGCCGAACACCTCGTCGGGGAACTTGCCGACGAACTCCATGATGTCGATCTCGCCGGTCTGCGGCCATCCGACGTCGCGGAAGTCGTTGCCGAGGGTCCACACCGCCGGCCAGATGCCCGAGCCTCGCGGCACCAGCACCCTGGTCTCGATGCGCCCGTACTGGAACTCCTGCTTGTTCTCGGTGACGAGTCGCGCCGAGGTGTGGGTGCAGGGGCCGTACCAGCACTCGAGTCCGCTCGTGGCGGGGTCGACCTCGCGGGCGGTGATGACGAGGTTGCCGTCCCCGTCGAGCGCCGCGTTGTCGGTGCTGTCGGTGTAGTACTGCAGCTCGTCGTTGCCCCAGCCCCAGCCGCCGGTCTCATAGGTCCAGTTCTCCGGGTCGGCCGGTGCTCCGGCGGGTCCCTCGAACTCGTCGCTCCAGGCCAGCTCCCAGCCCTCGAGTCCCGGATCCGCCTCGCCGCCGGTCGACAGGCCCACCGTCACCGTCTCTCCGTCGCCCTCGCCCTCGTACCAGAACGAGAGGCCCTCGTACCCCGACCAGTCCTGCGGCTGGGCGAACTCGCGGACGAGGGTGTCGCCCGCCTCGGAGGAGACGTCGAGCACGTGCTCGTAGACATCCTGCCCCGGATAGGCGCCGGGCGCGCCCGCGGGGATCTCCCGCACCGCGAGCTCGGCGTCCGAGTCCCAGAGTCCAGCGCCGCGCTCGAAGTCCTCGATGAGGGCCGGGTCGACCGGGTCGTCGTCCTGGATGCTCACGAGTCCCCGGTCGTTGAAGCCGAGCTCGGCGCCTTCCGCGCCGCTGAGGTCGACCACGAAGGTCTCGTCGACCTCGGGCTTCGCGTTCTCCAGAGTCGGCACCGCGATCGTCGCCTCGCGGGATCCGGCCGGGATGGTGACGGTGCCGCTGACGATCTCGAAGTCCCGGTCAATGGTCGCCGGAAGGTCTTCGGTCGCGGTGCGGTCGGGCTCGTCGGCGGCCTCGTAACGCACGCTCACGGCCTGGTCCGCGACCCGGTTGAGCCGCACTGTCAGCACCGCGTCCTCGCCCTCGCTGACCTGATAGCTCGCGCGATCGAAGCCGACGGCGAGTGCCGGAGGCTCCGCCTCGCCCCAGACCAGCACGTCGTCCACGAAGTAGGTCGTGGGGGCGTCCGTGCGGAGCGCTCCGAAGGCGAGCCCGTGCACCTCGGTGAGCGTGAGGCCGTCGTTCGGGGCTCCGTTGCCGATCTCCTTGCGGGTGAGCTCGGAGAACGGGATCTGCAGGAACCGCCAGCCCTCCCAGTTGTCGGCGAAGGCGTAGCTGAAGCGCTCGGCGTCGTCGGTCTGAGAGCCGGGCGTGCGATTGTCGAGCAGGTCGAGGAAGAGGCCGGTGCCCGAGCCGGTGCCGTGCATCCAGAACCCGAGACCCTCGAAGGTGCTCCAGTCCTGAGGCA
Organism: Microbacteriaceae bacterium; assembly: GCA_031177985.1. Classification (GTDB taxonomy): domain Bacteria; phylum Actinomycetota; class Actinomycetes; order Actinomycetales; family Microbacteriaceae; genus JAPSJW01. The sequence goes on from JAPSJW010000005.1 coordinate 93,911, forward strand.
GCCACTCGGTCGTGCCCGCGTCGGTGAAGTTGTCGACCACGACGCCCCACGACGCGATGTCGTAGTCGGCCGAGAGCACCGTGTTGCCGTCCCCCGCACCGGGAACAGGCGCCGGCGGAGCATCCGTCGTCGTGAAGCTCACCGTGCTGGCCGGGTCCTGCGCGACGAGCCAGCCGAGCTGCGGCGCGGGCGGCGCCGGAGGCGCCTGTTGCGGGAGCGGCTGCTCGAAGTCCTCGACGAGCTGGGTGCGCCCCGCGGGGGGTCCGGTCACCGTGTCGTCGTCGAGGATCGTGACGGTCGCGGTCGCCGGCGAGCCGAGTTCTGCGCCCGCCGCGTCGGCGAGCGTGACGGTGAACGTCTCGCTCGGCTCCTGCTCCTCGTCGTCGGTGGTCGCGACCTCGACCTCGGCGGTCGTCGCGCCCGCCGTGAACGTCGCTGTGCCGCTCGCGCCCGTGAAGTCGCCGCTGGCGGCGGTGCCGCCGGCAGTCGACCAGCCCACCGTCACGTCCGCTGCCGCCGCCACGTTGAGGCGCAGCTCGACCGTGGCCGTGCGTCCCTCGAGCACGTCGACCGTGGCGTCGACGATCGACACGGTCGGTGCGATGTCGTCCTCGGAGTAGAGCGCGATGTCGTCCACCCGCACGGTAGCGGCTCCCGAGACGGCGGGCAGGGCGTAGCCCCAGACCGACGTTAGCTCGAGCTCCCCGTCGGTCGGCGCACCGCCGGGCTGGAAGTCGGTCGCCCTCGTGAACGCCGACCAGGGGAGGACGATCTCCCGCCATCCGCTCGACGTGTCGGTGATGGTGGTGTCCCAGCGCTCCGAGGCGTCGGCGTTCGCGCCGCCGTCGAAGACCTCGAACTGCAGCGCATCGCCCGACCCCTCGCCCTGGAGCCAGAAGCGGATGCCGTCGAACGCGCTCCAGTCCTCGGCCGACCCGGTGAAGTTGTGCCCGACTCCGCCGAACGATCCCGCCCCGGTGACGTCGAACCCGTAGGAGAGCACCTTGCTCGGCGCCTCCAGCTCCGGTCGCTCGCCCGCCGGCACGTCGACGAGGCCGAAGCCGGCGCTGCCGTAGCTGAAGAACCCGGCCGGAACCTGCTCGAAGTCGGCGAGCGTCGAGATGGTGGCCGCCTGCGCGGGCGAGACGCCCAGCGCGAAGGGTGCCAGGAGGGCCGGGATCACCACGGCCGGGACGATGGACCGGCGCAGCCGGTTCCGCTGGTGCATGCGCACGTTCACTCCTCTGTGACCGCTCCTCCCGGCCCGTTCCGGGAGCGCTCCCGGCATTCAAGCACGAGAGTCGGTGCCAGGGCCAGCCTGATGTGCGGAGAAGTCGGGTGCTAAGGGATCGGAACCGGAACGACGCCGAACGGGGCGAGACGCTGCGCTCCCCCGTCGCGGGCGGTGAGCACCCAGATGCCGTCCCGGTGCACCGCCACCGAGTGCTCCCAGTGCGCAGCGTCAGACCCGTCGTCGGTCACGACGGTCCAGCCGTCGTCGAGCACCGAGGTCTCGATGCCGCCCGCCGTCACCATCGGCTCGATCGCCACGACGAGTCCCGGCTTGACCGCCGCGCCCCGGTGCCGCACGGGGTAGTTGAACACCGGCGGCTCCTCGTGCATGCTGCGCCCGATGCCGTGGCCGACGTAGTCCTCGAGGATGCCGTACTCGTCGTGCCGCTCCACCGCATCCGCGATCTCGGCGCCCACCTCGTTCAGGTGCCGCGCTCCGGCGAGGGCCGCGATGCCCGCCCAGAGCCCGGCCTCGGTCGCGTCGGCGAGTGCCTGCCTGGCGGCGACGAGCTCCGGACGCGAGGGGTCCGGCACGACGACCGTGAAGGCGGAGTCGCCGTTCCAGCCCGCGACCTCGGCACCGGCGTCGACCGAGACGAGGTCCCCCGGCTCGAGCACGCGCTCGCCAGGCACGCCGTGCACGACCTCCTCGTTGACCGACACGCAGAGGGTGTGCCGATAGCCGGGCTCCTTGGCGAAGTTCGGAACCCCGCCGCCGGTCCGGATGACCCGCTCCGCGACGGCGTCGAGCTCCGACGTCGAGACGCCCGAGCGGATGGCCGAGCGCACCGCATCGAGCGCGGCGGCGGTGAGCAGCCCTGGGGCCACCATGAGCCGCAGCTCGTCGGCCGACTTGTAGAGGCCGCGCCCGCGCACTACGCCGAGACGGCCGGCGGGTGGATGCCGCGCGACTCGAGAGCCGAGAAGACGCGCTCCGTCACCTCGTCGATCTGGCCGAGGCCGTCAACCTCGAGCAGCACGCCGCGGTCGCGGTAGGCGGCGATGAGGGGCTCCGTCTCGCGCAGGTAGACCTCCTGGCGGTGGCGGATCGCCTCCTCGGAGTCGTCGACGCGCCCCTGCTCGAGCGCACGCTTGCGCAGGCGCTGCACGATCTCCTCCTCGTCCGCGACGAGGCGCAGCACGATGTCGAGCGAGTGTCCGTGCGAGTCGAGCAGCTCGTCGAGGTAGCGCACCTGGTCGGGCGTGCGGGGGTAGCCGTCCAGCAGGAAGCCGCCGTCGGCATCCGCCTTCTGCAGCCGGTCCTCGACGAGGGCGTTGGTGAGGGTGTCGGGCACGTAGTCGCCCGCGTCGACGATCGCCTTGACCTGCAGGCCGAGCTCGGTGCCCTCCGCGATGTTCGAGCGGAAGATCTCACCCGTCGAGATCGTCGGGATGCGGTAGCGCTCGGCGATCCTCGCCGCCTGGGTTCCCTTGCCCGCCCCGGGCGGACCCACGATGAGCAGCCGGGTCAACGGAGCAGACCCTCGTAGTGCCGCTGCTGCAGCTGCGAGTCGATCTGCTTCACCGTCTCGAGACCGACGCCGACGATGATCAGGATGCTGGCGCCGCCGAACGGGAAGTTCTGGTTGGCGCCGACCGTCGCAAGGGCGATGAGCGGGATGAGGGCGATGAGACCGAGGTACAGCGAGCCGGGCAGCGTCACCCGGGTGAGCACGTAGTCCAGGTACTCGGCGGTGGGGCGGCCGGCGCGGATGCCGGGGATGAAGCCGCCGTACTTCTTCATGTTGTCGGCGACCTCCTCCGGGTTGAAGGTGATCGCGACGTAGAAGTACGTGAACCCGACGATGAGCAGGAAGTAGACCGCCATGTAGAGCGGGTTGTCGCCCGAGGTCAGGTTGTTCTGGATCCAGACCACCCAGTCGGCGGGCGCCTGACCGGTCGTCGGCTGGTTGAACTGCGCGACCAGCGCCGGCAGGTAGAGCAGCGACGAGGCGAAGATGACCGGCACGACGCCGGCCATGTTGACCTTGATCGGGATGTAGGTGTTGTTGCCGCCATAGGTGCGGCGACCCACCATGCGCTTCGCGTACTGCACGGGGATCCGCCGCTGCGACTGCTCGACGAAGATGACCGCGATCATGATCACGATGCCGATCAGGATGACGGCGACGAACAGCTCCGGTCCGCGCGACTGCGCGATCGCCCAGAGCGACGACGGGAAGGTCGCGGCGATCGAGGTGAAGATCAGGAGCGACATGCCGTTGCCGATGCCGCGCTCGGTGATGAGCTCGCCGAGCCACATGATGAGTCCGGTGCCGGCGGTCATGGTGATGACCATGAGCATGATCGCGTACCAGGACGAGTCGGTGATGAGCTGGCTGCACTCCGGCACGCCGGCGGTCGACGGGAAGAGGGCGCCCGAGCGGGCCACCGTGATCAGCGTCGTCGACTGGAGGATGCCCAGGGCGATCGTGAGGTAGCGGGTGTACTGCGTCAGCTTCGCCTGGCCCGACTGGCCCTCCTTGTAGAGGGTGTCGAAGTGAGGGATCACGACGCGCAGCAGCTGCACGATGATCGACGCGGTGATGTACGGCATGATGCCGAGCGCGAAGACCGAGAGCTGCAGCAGAGCGCCGCCGCTGAACAGGTTCACGAGCTCATAGAGGCCCGATGCGTTGGCGTTGGCCGCGAGGCACAGCTGCACGTTGCCGAAGTCGACGAACGGCGCAGGGATGAACGAGCCGAGCCGGAAGAGGGCGACGATGCCGAGGGTGAAGCCGATCTTGCGGCGCAAGTCGGGCGTGCGGAAGATCCGCGCTACGGCTCTGAACACCAGTCCTCCAGGTATTGCTTCTGATACAGCGATCGGGTGGAGCCCCACGGCGGGGGCTCCACCCGTTCAGGCTGTAGCCGTTACTTTACAGAACCGCCGGCTGCGACGATCTTCTGCTCCGCGGAGCCCGAGACCTTGTCGACTGCGACGTTCAGCTTAACCGCGATGTCGCCCTGGCCGAGAACCTTGACCTTCTCGTTCTTGCGAACGGCACCCTTGGCGACGAGGTCGCTCACGGTGACCTCACCACCCTGGGGGTAGAGCTCGGCGAGCTTCTCGAGGTTCACGACCTGGTACTCGACGCGGAACGGGTTCTTGAACCCGCGCAGCTTCGGCGCACGCATCACGAAGTTGATGTTGCCGCCCTCGAAGCCGGGACGCATCGAGTAGCGGGCCTTCGTGCCCTTGGTTCCGCGACCGGCGGTCTTGCCCTTCGAGCCCTCACCGCGTCCGACGCGGGTGCGGTCCTTCTTGGCACCCGTGGCGGGGCGGAGGTGGTGCACCTTGAGCACCTGCGGGCGGGCGACGTCGGCCGACTTGGCGGCGGCCTTCTTCGCAGCAGGCTTCGCAGCCGTCGTGGTCTCGGCGTCGCTCGCAGCGGCATCCGTCGACTTCGCCGGGCTCTTGCGAGCCGGCGCCTTCTTCGGGGCCGCAGCGGCATCCGCGGTGTCGGCCTTGGCCGTCGTCTTCTTCGCGGCCGGCTTCTTCTCCGCAGCGGGAGCGTCAGCGGCGGCGGCGGCCTTCGCCGGTGCCTTGCGGGTGGTCGCCTTCTTGGGCGCCCCCTCGGCAGCGGCGGGCGCCTTCGCGTCCTTCTCTTCAGCCATTAGTCAATCTCCTCGACCTTCACGAGGTGAGCGACAGCACGGACGTAGCCACGGTTCTGGGCGTTGTCCTCACGGACGACGACATCACCGATGCGCTTGAGTCCGAGGCTGCGCAGCGTGTCGCGCTGGTCCTGCTTCTCACTGATCTTGGACTTGATCTGGGTCACCTTCAGGCGCGCGGCCATCAGACACCTGCCTTCGCGTTCGCGGCCGCCTCGGCCTCGGCGCGCAGAAGGCGCGCCGGGACGACGTGGTCGACCTCGAGGCCACGACGTGCGGCGACCGCACGGGGCTCCTCGAGCTGCTTCAGGGCCTCCACCGTGGCGTGCACGATGTTGATCGTGTTCGACGAGCCGAGCGACTTGCTCAGCACGTCGTGCACCCCTGCGCACTCCAGCACGGCGCGGACGGGACCGCCCGCGATGACGCCGGTACCGGCGGATGCCGGACGCAGCAGCACGACACCGGCCGCGGCCTCGCCCTGCACGGGGTGGGGGATGGTGAGGCCGGAGCGCGGGACGCGGAAGAAGTTCTTCTTCGCCTCCTCGACGCCCTTCGAGATCGCCGTCGGCACCTCGCGGGCCTTGCCGTAGCCGACACCCACGAGACCGTTGCCGTCGCCCACGACGACGAGCGCCGTGAAGCTGAAGCGACGACCGCCCTTGACGACCTTCGAGACGCGGTTGATCGTCACGACGCGCTCGAGGAACTGGCTCTTGTCGCTGTCGCGGCTGCCGCGGTCGCGGTTGGGGTTGCGCTCCCGGCTGCCACGGCGAGCCTCGCGAGGCTCGTTGCCGTTCTGCTCGGTCGACGCTGCGGTCTCCACGGGCGCGGAGCTCTCTTCGCTCGTCACGTCCTGTCCTCTCGTTACATCGCTCACAGGTTCAGCCCGCCTTCCCTGGCTCCGTCGGCGATCGCGGCGACGCGACCGGCGTAGCGGTTGCCACCGCGGTCGAAGACGACCGCCTCGACGCCGGCGCTCTTCGCGCGCTCGGCCACGAGCTCACCCACACGGCGAGCCTTTGCGGTCTTGTCGCCCTCGAAAGCGCGCAGACCGTCTTCCATCGTCGACGCAGAGGCCACGGTGTGGCCCTTGCTGTCGTCGACGACCTGAACGAACACGTGGCGCGCAGAGCGCGTCACGACGAGGCGCGGACGCTCCGGGGTGCCGGCGATCTTCTTGCGAAGGCGCGCGTGACGACGACCCTTGGCCGCGCTCTTGCTCTTGCCTCTGGTTCCGATAGCCATGACTACTTACCACTCTTTCCGGCCTTGCGGCGAACGTTCTCGCCTGCGTAGCGAACGCCCTTGCCCTTGTAGGGCTCGGGCTTGCGCAGCTTGCGGATGTTCGCAGCGACCTCGCCGACGGCCTGCTTGTCGATGCCGCTGACGGTCAGCTTGTTGTTGCCCTCGACCGTGAAGCTGATGCCCGCGGGGGGCTCAACCGTGATCGGGTGCGAGTATCCGAGGGCGAACTCGACCGAGCTGCCCTTCGCCTGCACGCGGTAACCGGTGCCGACGACCTCGAGGCCCTTGCTGTAGCCCTCGGTGACGCCGATGATCTGGTTCGCGATGAGCGTGCGGGTGAGGCCGTGCAGCGAGCGCGACGCGCGCTCGTCGTCGGGACGGGTGACGAGCACCTGGCCGTCCTCGAGCTGCACCTGGATGGGGCTGGCCACGGTGAGGCTGAGCTCGCCCTTGGGGCCCTTGACGGTGACGGCGGAGCCGTCGACCTTGACGTCGACCCCGGCAGGGATCGTGATGGGGAGTCTTCCGATTCGCGACATGTCAGGTCACCACACGTAGGCGAGGACTTCCCCGCCGACGCCCTTCCGAGTTGCCTCACGGTCGGTCAGCAGACCGGAGGAGGTGGACAGGATCGCGACGCCGAGGCCGCCGAGCACCTTGGGGATCTCGGTCGACTTCGCGTAGACGCGGAGGCCGGGCTTCGACACGCGCTTGATGCCGGCGATCGACCGCTCGCGGTTCGGGCCGTACTTCAGGTCGATCACGAGACTCTGGCCCACGCGGGCGTCCTCGACCTTCCAGTCGGAGATGTAACCCTCCGCCTTCAGGATGTTCGCGATGTTGGTCTTGAGCTTGCTGCTCGGGAGCGTGACTCGGTCGAGGTACGCCGAGTTCGCATTGCGCAGTCTGGTCAGCAGGTCTGCGACCGGATCTGTCATCGTCATGGTGTTAGGTTCTCTCTCTCGATCGGTTTCGACTCCCGGTACACCGGGGCCGACCTCTCCGATGGGTGGGTCAGGCGCTCTCGGCCGAGCGGAAGGGGAAGCCGAGCGCGCGCAGCAGGGCGCGACCCTCGTCATCCGTCTTCGCCGTGGTCACGACGGTGATGTCGAAACCGCGCACGCGGTCGATCTTGTCCTGGTCGATCTCGTGGAACATGGACTGCTCGGTGAGACCGAAGGTGTAGTTGCCGTGGCCGTCGAACTGACGGTCGGACAGGCCGCGGAAGTCGCGGATGCGGGGAAGAGCCAGCGACAGCAGGCGGTCGAGGAACTCCCACGCGCGGTCGCCGCGAAGCGTGACGTGAGCGCCGATCGCCTGTCCCTCGCGCAGCTTGAACTGCGCGATCGACTTGCGGGCGAAGTTCACCTGCGGCTTCTGGCCGGTGATCTGGGTCAGGTCGCGCACGGCGCCGTCGATGATCTTGCCGTCGCGAGCAGCCTCGCCGACGCCGGTGTTGACGACGACCTTCACGATGCCGGGCACCTGGTGCACGTTGGCGTAGCCGAACTGCTCGGTGAGGCTCTGAACGATCTCGTTCTTGTACTTCTGCTTCAGGCGCGGCTGGATCTTGCCAGCCGGCGCGGCAGTAGCGGTGTCGGTCATTAGAGGTCCTTACCTGACTTCTTCGCGTAACGGACGCGGACGGTCTTGGTGACGCCGTCCTTCTCGACCGTCTCGGTGCGGAAGCCGACGCGGGTCGGCTCCTTGGTCTCCGGGTCGACGAGTGCGACCTTCGAGATGTGGATGGGCGCCTCGTGCGTCTCGATACCGCCGGTCTTCGTGCCGCGCTGGGTCTGGCCGACCCGAACGTGCTTGGTCACGAAGTTGACGCCCTCGACGATCACGCGGTCCTGGTCCCGGAGGACCTCGATGACGCGACCCTGCTTGCCGCGGTCTCCGCCGCGCTCCTGCGTCGGGCCGCTGATGACCTGCACCAGGTCGCCCTTCTTGATGTTGGCCATGATCAGATCACTTCCGGTGCGAGCGAGATGATCTTCATGAACCGCTTGTCGCGAAGCTCGCGACCGACCGGTCCGAAGATGCGGGTCCCGCGAGGGTCGCCGTCGTTCTTGAGGATGACGGCGGCGTTCTCGTCGAACTTGATGTAGGAGCCGTCCTGGCGACGCGTCTGCTTGACGGTGCGCACGATGACGGCCTTGACGACGTCGCCCTTCTTGACGTTGCCGCCGGGGATCGCGTCCTTGACGGTCGCGACGATGACGTCGCCGAGGCCGGCGTAACGCCGACCCGAACCGCCGAGCACGCGGATGGTGAGCAGCTCCTTGGCGCCGGTGTTGTCGGCGACCTTCAGTCGGGATTCCTGCTGGATCATGTCTGTTCTCCTCCTTCAGCCGAGTAGGCGGGGCCTACTTGGCCTTCTCCAGGATCTCGACCAGGCGCCAGCGCTTGGTGGCCGACAGCGGACGCGTCTCGCTGATGGTGACGAGGTCGCCGACACCAGCGGTGTTCTGCTCGTCGTGCGCCTTCACCTTCGAGGTGCGGCGGATGACCTTGCCGTAGAGCGGGTGCTTCACGCGGTCCTCGACCTCGACGACGATGGTCTTGTCCATCTTGTCGCTGACGACGTAGCCGCGGCGGGCCTTGCGGTAACCGCGCGCCGCCTCGTCCTTGACGTCGTGGGCGGCCGACTCGTGGCCGGCCGACGTGTCCGTCTTCGCCATGATCAGGCCTCCTCAGGCTTGTCGGTGGAGGAGGCCTCAGCGGCCTCCGCCTTCTTGCTCTTGCGAGTGGTCTTCGCGGGCACCTCGATCGTGGCCGGGGTGGCCCTGATGCCGAGCTCGCGCTCGCGGATGACCGTGTAGATGCGGGCGATGTCGCGCTTGACGGCGCGCAGACGCCCGTGGCTCTCGAGCTGGCCGGTTGCGGCCTGGAAGCGCAGGTTGAACAGCTCCTCCTTGGCCTTCTTGAGCTCGTCGAGCAGGCGCTCGTCCTCGAAGGTGTCGAGCTCGGACGGAGCGAGCTCCTTGGATCCGATCGCCATTACGCGTCGCCCTCCTCGCGCTTGATGATGCGTGCCTTGAGCGGCAGCTTGTGAATGGCACGGGTCATGGCCTCACGAGCGAGTTCCTCGTTGACGCCCGCGACCTCGAAGAGGACGCGACCCGGCTTGACGTTGGCGACCCACCACTCCGGCGAGCCCTTACCGGAACCCATGCGGGTCTCGGCGGGCTTCTTCGTGAGCGGACGGTCGGGGTAGATGTTGATCCAGACCTTGCCGCCACGCTTGATGTGACGGGTCATCGCGATACGCGCGGCCTCGATCTGACGGTTGGTGACGTAGGCAGGCGTGATCGCCTGGATGCCGAACTCGCCGAAGCTGACCTTCGTGCCGCCGGTGGCCTGGCCACTGCGACCCGGGTGGTGCTGCTTGCGGTGCTTGACCTTACGGGGGATGAGCATGTTCTAGCCTTCCGCTCCCACGGCGGCCGGAGCCGCGTCCTGACGGGGAGCCGAGCCACGACGGCCGCCGCGGTCGCCGCGCTCGGGGCGCGAGGACTTCTGGGTGGCCTGCTCGCGAGCGAGCTCCTTGTTGGTGATGTCGCCCTTGTAGATCCACACCTTCACGCCGATGCGACCGAAGGTGGTGCGCGCCTCGTAGAAGCCGTAGTCGATGTTCGCGCGGAGCGTGTGCAGGGGCACGCGGCCCTCGCGGTAGAACTCCGAGCGGCTCATCTCGGCGCCGCCGAGACGGCCGGAGACCTGGATGCGGACACCCTTGGCGCCGGCGCGCTGGGCGCCCTGCAGGCCCTTGCGCATCGCGCGACGGAACGCCACGCGAGCGCTGAGCTGCTCGGCGATGCCCTGGGCGACGAGCTGTGCCTCGGCCTCGGGGTTCTTGACCTCGAGGATGTTGAGCTGGATCTGCTTGCTCGTGAGCTTCTCGAGGTCGGAGCGGATGCGCTCGGCCTCGGCGCCACGGCGGCCGATGACGATGCCCGGACGCGCCGTGTGGATGTCCACGCGGACGCGGTCACGGGTGCGCTCGATCTCGATGCGGGCGACGCCCGCACGGTCGAGGGTGGTCTTCAGCATCTGACGGATGCGCACGTCCTCGGCGACGTAGTCGCTGTAGCGCTGACCCGCCTTGGTCGAGTCCGCGAACCACCGCGACACGTGGTCGGTCGTGATGCCCAGACGGAAGCCGTAGGGATTGACTTTCTGGCCCATTACTTCTTTCCTGCCTTCTTCGAGGCGTTCGCGAGGTTCTCGTCCTCGTCCGGCGTCGCGAGCACGACGGTGATGTGGCTCGTGCGCTTGAGGATCTGGAAGGCGCGGCCCTGAGCGCGCGGCCGGAACCGCTTCAGGGTCGTTCCCTCGTCGACGTACGCTGCCGAGACGAACAGGTCCTGCTCGTCCAGGAAGGTGTTCGAGGCATCCGCCTTGACGCGAGCGTTCGCGATCGCGGAAGCGACGAGCTTGTACACCGGCTCGCTCGCACCCTGGGGTGCGAACTTCAGGATCGCGAGCGCCTCCTGAGCCTGCTTGCCGCGGATCAGGTTGACGACGCGACGAGCCTTCTGGGGCGTGACGCGGATGTGTCGCACACGGGCGATCGACTCCACCATCTCTACTCCTCCTTACGCCCCCGCGTCAGCGGCGGCGACCCTTCTTGTCGTCCTTCTCGTGACCGCGGAAGGTGCGGGTGGGCGCGAACTCGCCGAGCTTGTGGCCCACCATGGTCTCGGTGACGAACACCGGGATGTGCTTGCGACCGTCGTGGACGGCGATCGTGTGACCCAGCATGGCCGGCACGATCATGCTGCGACGCGACCAGGTGCGGATGACGTTCTTGTTGTTCGCCTCGTTCGCGGCGACGACCTTGCGGAGCAGGTGGTCGTCGACGAAGGGGCCCTTCTTGAGACTGCGCGGCATCTTCTCGATCTCCTACTAGCGCTTCTTGCCGACGGTGCGACGACGGACGATGAGCTTGTCGCTCGGCTGGTTCGGCTTGCGGGTGCGTCCCTCGGACTGACCCCACGGGCTGACCGGGTGACGTCCACCGGAGGTCTTGCCCTCACCACCACCGTGGGGGTGGTCGATCGGGTTCATCGCGACACCACGCACCGTCGGGCGGACGCCCTTCCAGCGCTTGCGGCCGGCCTTGCCCCAGTTGATGTTCGACTGCTCGGCGTTGCCGACCTCGCCGATCGTCGCGCGGCAGCGCGCGTCGACGTTGCGGATCTCACCGGAGGGCATGCGCAGCTGGGCGTAGGGGCCGTCCTTGGCGACGAGACGAACGGATGCACCGGCCGAGCGCGCGATCTTCGCGCCTCCGCCCGGCTTCAGCTCGATCGCGTGCACGACGGTACCGACGGGGATGTTGCGCAGCGGCAGGTTGTTGCCCGGCTTGATGTCCGCGCCGGCACCCGACTCGATGATGTCGCCCTGGTTCAGCTTGTTCGGAGCCAGGATGTAGCGCTTGGTGCCGTCCACGAAGTGGAGCAGCGCGATGCGCGCGGTGCGGTTCGGGTCGTACTCGATGTGCGCGACCTTGGCGTTGACGCCGTCCTTGTCGTGACGACGGAAGTCGATCACGCGGTACTGGCGCTTGTGGCCACCGCCGATGTGGCGGGTGGTGATGCGACCGGACGAGTTGCGGCCACCGGTCTTCGGGAGCGGACGCAGCAGCGACTTCTCCGGCGTCGACCGGGTGATCTCGGCGAAGTCGGAGACGGACGAACCGCGGCGACCCGGCGTCGTGGGCTTGTACTTGCGAATAGCCATGTTCTTCTTCCCCTGCCTCAGCCGACAGCCGTGAAGATGTCGATGGAGCCGGACTTGAGCGTGACGATGGCGCGCTTGGTGTCCTTGCGCTTGCCGATGCCGAAACGCGTGCGGCGGGTCTTGCCGGAGCGGTTGAGCGTGTTCACCGACGCCACCTGAACGCCGAAGATCTTCTCGATGGCGAGCTTGATCTCGGTCTTGTTCGAGCGGGGGTCGACGACGAACGTGTACTTGCCGTCGTCGATCAGGCCGTAGCTCTTCTCGGAGACGACGGGCGCGATGATGACGTCGCGCGGGTCCTTGTTGGCCGCGGTCATGCGGACACCTCCTTGCGGGCCTTGGCCGCCACGAAGGCGTCGAAGGCGTTCTTCGTGAAGACGACGTCGTCGCTGCGCAGCACGTCGTAGGCGTTGAGCTGGTCGACGGCGAGCACGTGCAGGTTCTTGAGGTTCCGCACGCTCTTGAGGCTGACCTGGTCGTCGCGGTCGAGCACGACCAGGACGTTCTTGCCGGTGGCGACGGCGGTGATCACCGCGACGGCCGACTTGGTCGACGGGGCGTCGCCCTCGACGAGCGAGGAGACGACGTGGAGGCGGTCACCGCGGGCCCGGTCGGAGAGGGCGCCGAGCAGGGCTGCGGCGACCATTTTCTTGGGGGTGCGCTGGGCGTAGTCGCGCGGCACGGGACCGTGGACGATGCCACCGCCCTTGTGCTCGGGTGCGCGGATCGAGCCCTGACGGCTGCGACCGGTGCCCTTCTGCTTGAACGGCTTGCGACCGGCGCCGCTGACCTCACCACGGTTCTTGGTCTTGTGCGTGCCCTGGCGCGCTGCTGCGAGCTGGGCGACGACGACCTGGTGGATGAGGGGGACGTTGGTCTGCACGTCGAAGAGGTTCGCGGGGAGGTCGACCGAACCGGACTTCTTGCCCTTGGGGTCGACGACGTCGAGCGAGGTAGCCATGACTACGCTCCCTTCACTGCGTTGCGGACGAAGACGAGACGGCCGCGCGCGCCGGGGACGGCGCCCTTGACCAGGATCAGGCCCTTCTCGGCGTCGACCGAGTGGACGGTGAGTCCCTGCACGGTGACGCGCTCGGCACCCATGCGACCGGCCATGCGCATGCCCTTGAAGACACGGCTGGGGGTCGACGAGGCACCGATCGAACCGGGCTTGCGGTGGTTGCGGTGAGCACCGTGCGAGGCCGAGACGCCCTTGAAGTTGTGGCGCTTCATGACACCCGCGGTGCCCTTGCCCTTGCTGGTGCCGACGACATCGACCTTCTGGCCGGCCTCGAAGATGTCGACCGTGAGCTCCTGGCCGAGCGTGTACTCGGCGGCGTCTGCGGTGCGGACCTCGGTGAGGTGGCGGCGGGGGGTGACGCCCGCGGCGTCGAAGTGGCCGGCGAGCGGCTTGTTCACCTTGCGGGGGTCGATCTGACCGTAGGCGATCTGGACGGCGGTGTAGCCGTCCTTCTCCTCCGTGCGCACCTGGGTGACGACGTTGGGCGTGATCTCCACGACGGTCACAGGGATGAGCTTGTTGTTAGCATCCCAGACCTGGGTCATACCGAGCTTCTTGCCCAGCAGTCCCTTGGTGGTCCTGGTAATAGACATGGGTTTCCTCAGCCTCTAGAACTTCAGAGCTTGATCTCGATGTTGACGTCGGCGGGCAGGTCGAGGCGCATGAGCGAGTCGACCGCCTTCGGCGTCGGATCGATGATGTCGATGAGCCGCTTGTGGGTGCGCTTCTCGAAGTGCTCGCGGCTGTCCTTGTACTTGTGGGGGGAACGGATGACGACCACCACGTTCTTCTCGGTAGGGAGGGGCACCGGCCCGACGACGGTCGCACCCGCGCGGGTCACCGTGTCGACGATCTTGCGTGCGGAGGTGTCGATCACCTCGTGGTCGTACGACTTGAGCCGGATGCGGATCTTCTGTCCCGCCATGTGACTGCTCTCTTCCTGTTGGACGCGCGCGCCGGTACCCGACGCTCTCGCTCGCGCAGCACTTCTGCTTGCGCACCACTGTTCTTCTGCCAATGGCCCCGATGATGGAACCCGTCGACACCCTCCCGCGATCGGGAGACGGCCTCGACGAGCTCGACCTCGGCGCCTGCCTCGACGGCCCGGTGCGCGGACGCACGTATCCCCTGCGGGAATGGGATGTCGATTGAGCTGCGTCCCTGCTTCCCGCGGCCTAGATCTCGAATCTATGCACTGCCCTGGAAGTGATCCGCACGACGACGCACGCGGAATTTGGAACTACGACAGTCTGCCATAGGCGACGACATCGCTGCAACCCGGGCGTGTCGCGCACGGCGTGTCGCGTCCGCAACTCTCAGCAGAGTACCCCGGGGTCACGTCCGGATGGGCCGGTCGGCGGGCGCGCCGCGGCGGGAGGCGGCGACGAGCAGCGCGGCGCCCGCGCCGTAGATGACGACGGATGCCGCGAGCGCGGCCGCTCCCCCGAGCCACGCGATCACGGCCGCGCCGGCCGCGGCGCCGACGCCCATGGCGAGCACCGCGAGCAGCCGCTGCACCCAGCTCTGTCCGCGTCCGCCGGCGAGCCGGGAGTCGCGGGCGAGGTTCGCGACCGTGTTGGTCACGACGATCGTCGTGACGTCGCTGTTGCCCACCGGCTTCACCGCCGACACCTGTCCGCCCATCACGGCGGCGAGCAGGAAGGTGACGGCGAGCAGCACCGGCTCGGGCAGCTCGCCGAGCACGGACCACACGACGGCGAGCGCGACCAGCAGGGCGCCACCCGCGACGAGCACGACGACGGAGCCCCGAGGCAGTGCTCCGGGCTGGTGTCCGCGCCCGACGATGCGGCCCGACACGATGGAGCCTGCGACGAACCCGGCCAGCGCGATCGCGTTGTTGAGGAACGGCACGTCGCCCACCCCGACGAGCGCGAACCCGAGGAAGAGCACGTTGCCGGTCATGTTGCCCGTGAAGACCCGGTCGAGCGAGAGATAGCTGACAGCGTCGATCGCCCCGGTCGCCGCCGTCAGCAGCAGGAGCCCCGCGATCGCGACGCGCGGGCTCACCGGCCCACCGCGTAGCCCTGCATGCCGCGGGGGTTCGCTGCGGCGACGAGCATGCCGTCGGAGCGGACACCCGCCGCCGAGATGCGCCCGAGCGACCAGGCCGGCTGCTCGACGACGTCGTGTCCGCGCGCCCGCAGGTCGGTCATCACGTGCTCGCCGAGACGCGACTCCGCATGCAGCCCCAGCGCCTCCACCTCGCGCGGCCAGAACGACGAGACGAGGTGCGTGGTGTGCCATGAGGGCGCATCGATCGCCGCCTGGAGGTTCGCCCCGAAGCACAGCGCGTGCAGGAGGAACGGGACGGTCCACTGGTCCTGCTGGTCGCCGCCCGGGGTGCCGAAGGCGAACCGCGGCGTGCCGTCGTCGCGCAGCACCATGCCGGGGCTG
This sequence comes from Microbacteriaceae bacterium, assembly GCA_031177985.1. Taxonomy (GTDB): domain Bacteria; phylum Actinomycetota; class Actinomycetes; order Actinomycetales; family Microbacteriaceae; genus JAPSJW01. Next base: position 109,254 of record JAPSJW010000005.1, read on the forward strand.
AGGGTCGTGCGCGGGCGCTTGCCCGGCTCGAGGGAGTTCGGCAGTCCCGGCTCCAGCCAGAACATCTGCGCGCGGGTGGGCAGCGAGAAGCCGAGGCCCGGGATCACCGGGGAGCTCTGCAGCCAGGCGCCACTCGGTGTGGCCGAGACGGCGTTGCCCCAGCGGTCGACGACGTCGAGGTGGCAGGTGTCGCCCTTCGTGAGCCCCGAGGTGCGCACGGTGGGCTCGCCGACGCCGCTCGTGACGCCCAGTGCCGCGAGGCGCGCGGGGTCGACGGATGCTCCGCCGAGCGCCGCCGCCGGCAGCCTCCCGGTGCGGCTCCCGGGCGATCCCGGCCGCAGGTCTGCCGAGGCGACCGGGCTGATCTCGGCGATGCGGGCATCCGTGTACTCGTCGGAGAGCAGCGCGTCGAGCGGCACGTCGGTGAACTCCGGATCGCCGTAGAAGGCGTCTCGGTCGGCGAAGGCGAGCTTCGCGGCCTCGGTGACCGCGTGCACCAGGTCGGCGCTGCCCGGCTCGGCGTCGGCGACGCCCAGCCGCTCGAGCATCCGCAGCTGCTGCAGCAGGGCCGGGCCCTGGCTCCACGCGCCGGGCTTCAGCACGCGGGCACCCGCGAAGTCGACGGATGCCGCCTGCTCGACGGGCGGAGACCAGCCGGCGAGGTCGTCGCCGGTCAGGAGACCCGCGTGCTCGGTGCCCGAGGTGTCGAGCACCGGCTCGCGCACGAACGCGTCGATCGCGTCGGCGACGAAGCCGCGGTAGAACGCCTCTCGGGCGGCCAGCGCCTGTTCACGCGGATCGCTCGACGCGGACTCGCCCGCGGCGATCAGCCGTTCGAAGGTGTCGGCGAGATCGGGATTCGCGAAGCGGGCGCCGGCGTCGGGCACGACGCCGCCCGGAAGGTAGACCGCTGCGGAGGTGGGCCAGGCGTCGCGCAGCATCCCTTCGACCCGGCCGATGGTCGCGGCCGCGGTCGGCAGCAGCGGATGCCCCGAGCGCGCGTAGTGCACGGCGTAGCCGAGGATGTCGCGCAGCGGCAGCGTTCCGTGCCGGGCGAGCAGCTCCATCCAGGCGCCGAAGGCGCCGGGGACCACCGCGGAGAGGTGGCCCGTGCCCGGCACCAGGTCGAGTCCGAGCCGCTCGAACGCCTCGATGGTCGCGGCCGCCGGCGCAGGACCCTGGCCGCAGACGACCCAGGAGGACCCGGACGCCGCGTCGTAGCCGATGATCGGCGCGTCGCCGCCGAGCCCGTTCAGGTGCGGCTCGACGACGTGCAGGGTCGTGCCCATCGCGACGGCGGCGTCGAACGCGTTGCCGCCTCGCTCGAGCACGGCCATGCCCGCAGCAGACGCCAGCCAGTGCGTGGACGCGGTCATGCCGAAGGAGCCGACCAGTTCGGGGCGCGTGGTGAAGGTCACGGGTTCATCCTCCCGGAGGTCATTCGAACAGCATCGCGCGCAGCTCGCTCTCGGCGGAGTCGAGGCGCTTCGGGTCGATCGTGCGGCCCTCGAGGTAGCAGTCGATCACCCGCGGGTCGACGTAGCTCGCGCGGGCGATCGTCGGGGTGTTGCCGAGCTCGTCCGCTGTGTCGCGCATCGCCTGGGCGATCGCCTTCCGACGGGCGCGGTCGGTCGGCTGTGGTCCCTGCCGCGCGAGGCTCCGAGCGGCGGCCACCGTGCCGTGCAGGGTGCGGAAGTCCTTCGCGGTGAAGTCCTCCCCCGTGCGGAGCTTGACGTACTCGTTGATGTCGGATGCCTGCAGCGGATGCCAGCCCTTCGCATCCCGAAAGGCCAGCAGCCGGGCGTTCGGTCCGCGCCGCTTGAGGCCCCGCACGACGCTGGCGAGGTCGGGGTCGCGGATCTCCGAGTCCCAGTCCTTGCCGCTCTTGCCCGGGAACGCGAGCCGCACGATGTCGCCCGCCACGCTCGCGTGAGCGCCGAGCAGGGTCGTGAGCCCGTGGCTGCCGTTCGCCTCCGCGTAGCGCTCAGACCCGACCCGCAGGTGGGCGGTGTCGAGCATCCGGAAGCCTGCGGCGAGGCCCCGTTCGCGATCGGGGTCGGGGCGTCGGAGGTCCATCGTGACGAAGCGCCTCGCGGTGGGCAGCGACTCCGCGAGAGCGAGCATCCGGTCGAACTTGATCCGATCCTTCTGCTCGCGCCAGGTCGGATGGTAGATGTACTGCCTGCGGCCCGCGCCGTCGATGCCGGTCGCCTGGATGTGCCCGTTCTCGTAGGGGGCGATCCACACGTCGGTCCAGGCTGGCGGGATGGCGAGCCGCTCGCAGCGCTCGCGGAGAGCCGGATCGGTGATCGTGGTGCCGTCGACGTCGCGGTAGGTGAAGCCTTTGCCCGTCCTCAGCCGGCGGATGCCTCGACCGCTCGAGTTGCTGCGTCGGAGCCGGACCATCCCCCTAGTCGATCACGCCGACCCGCGCAGGGGTTGGGGGTTGCGCCGGACCCCGCGAACGACGAAGGGGCCGGACTCCGAAGAGTCCGACCCCTTGTCAGTGGTTCCGGAGAACTACTTGACGATCTTCGTGACCTTGCCGGCGCCCACGGTGCGGCCACCCTCACGGATGGCGAAGCCGAGGCCCTCCTCCATGGCGATCGGCTGGATGAGCTCGACCGTCATGTCGGTGGTGTCGCCGGGCATGACCATCTCGGTGCCCTCGGGCAGCGTGATGACGCCGGTGACGTCGGTGGTGCGGAAGTAGAACTGCGGACGGTAGTTCGCGTAGAACGGGTTGTGACGCCCACCCTCGTCCTTCGACAGGATGTACGCGGTGCCCTCGAACTGGGTGTGCGGCGTGACCGAGCCCGGCTTCACGACGACCTGGCCGCGCTCGACGTCCTCGCGCTTGGTGCCGCGGAGGAGCAGACCGCAGTTCTCGCCGGCCCAGGCCTCGTCGAGCTGCTTGTGGAACATCTCGATACCGGTGACCGTGGTCTTCTGCGTCGGGCGGATGCCGACGATCTCGACCTCGGAGTTGATCGCGAGGGTGCCGCGCTCGGCACGGCCGGTGACGACCGTTCCACGACCGGTGATGGTGAAAACGTCCTCGATGGGCATGAGGAACGGCTTGTCCCTGTCACGCACCGGGTCGGGGACGTTCTCGTCCACGGCCTCCATGAGGTCGAGGACCGACTGCGTCCACTGGGCGTCGCCCTCGAGAGCCTTGAGGCCCGAGACACGCACCACGGGGGCGTTGTCGCCGTCGAAGTCCTGGCTGGAGAGGAGCTCGCGAACCTCGAGCTCGACGAGCTCCAGGATCTCCTCGTCGTCGACCATGTCGGCCTTGTTGAGGGCGACGAGCAGGTACGGCACGCCGACCTGCTTGGCGAGCAGCACGTGCTCACGCGTCTGAGCCATCGGACCGTCGGTGGCCGCGACGACCAGGATCGCGCCGTCCATCTGCGCAGCACCGGTGATCATGTTCTTGATGTAGTCGGCGTGACCCGGGGCGTCGACGTGAGCGTAGTGACGCTTCGGGGTCTCGTACTCGACGTGCGAGATGTTGATCGTGATACCGCGCTGACGCTCCTCGGGAGCCGAGTCGATCGACGCGAAGTCACGCATGACGTTGACCGACGAGGGGTACTTCTCAGCGAGCACCTTCGAGATCGCGGCGGTGAGCGTGGTCTTGCCGTGGTCGACGTGACCGATCGTTCCGATGTTGACGTGCGGCTTGGTCCGCTCGAACTTGGCCTTAGCCACTGTGGGTCCTCCTCAGGACTCGGATGCCGGCCTCCGGAGCGGTTCCGGGGGCGAGGCGGTTGGTGTGTATCTACTGTAGTCGGGCTCTGGCGAACCCTTCCGGGTAAGGGTCAGTCGCCCTTGCTCTTGGCGACGATCTCGTCGGCGACGTTCTTCGGGACCTCTGCATAGGTCTCGAACGTCATCGAGTAGACCGCACGGCCCGAGGTCTTCGATCGCAGGTCGCCCACGTAGCCGAACATCTCCGACAGCGGGACGTTCGCACGGACGACCTTGACGCCGGTGGCATCCTCCATCGACTGGATCTGGCCACGACGCGAGTTCAGGTCGCCGATGACGTCGCCCATGTACTCCTCGGGCGTGCGCACCTCGACGGCCATGATCGGCTCGAGCAGCACGGGCTGCGCCTTGCGGGCAGCCTCCTTGTACGCCATCGATCCGGCGATCTTGAACGCCATCTCCGAGGAGTCGACGTCGTGCGCGGCACCGTCGACGAGGGTCGCCTTGACGCCCACCGTCGGGTAGCCGGCCAGGATGCCGACCTGCATGGCGTCCTGGATGCCGGCGTCGACCGAGGGGATGTACTCGCGCGGCACGCGGCCACCGGTCACGGAGTTGACGAACTCGTAGACGGTCTCAGCGGTCACCTCGAGAGGCTCGATCGTGAGCTGGATCTTCGCGAACTGACCCGATCCACCCGTCTGCTTCTTGTGGGTGTAGTCGTACTTCTCGACCTTGCGCTTGATCGTCTCGCGGTAGGCCACCTGGGGCTTTCCGACGTTCGCCTCGACGTTGAACTCCCGCTTCATGCGGTCGACCAGGATGTCGAGGTGGAGCTCGCCCATGCCCTTGATGATGGTCTGGCCGGTCTCCTGGTTCTGCTCGGTGCGGAACGTCGGGTCCTCTTCGGCGAGCTTCTGGATGGCGGTGCCCAGCTTCTCCTGGTCCGCCTTCGTCTTGGGCTCGATCGCGACCTCGATGACCGGCTCGGGGAAGGTCATCGACTCGAGGATGACCTGGTTGCTCGAGTCGCTCAGCGTGTCACCCGTGGTCGTGTCCTTGAGACCGATGACCGCGTAGATGTGACCCGCGGTGACCGAGTCGACCGGGTTCTCCTTGTTGGCGTGCATCTGGAAGATCTTCCCGATGCGCTCCTTCTTGCCCTTGGTCGAGTTGACGACCTGCGCGCCGGAGTCGAGCTTGCCCGAGTAGACGCGGATGTAGGTCAGACGGCCGAAGAACGGGTGCGTCATGATCTTGAACGCGAGCGCCGCGAAGGGCTCGCTCGCGTCGGCGTGACGCTCGATGACCTTCTCCTCGTCACGCACGTCGTGACCCTCGATCGCGGGCATGTCGAGCGGCGACGGGAGGTAGTCCACGACCGCGTCGAGCATCGGCTGCACGCCGCGGTTCTTGAACGCCGAGCCGCACAGCACGGGGTAGATCTCGCTCGCGATGGTGAGCTTGCGGATCGCGGCCTTGATCTCGGCGGTCGTGAGCTCTTCACCGTTCAGGTACTTCTCGGTGAGCTCCTCATCGGACTCCGCGACGGCCTCGACGAGCTTCTCGCGGTACTCCGCGGCCTTCTCCTTGAGGTCCTCGGGGATCTCCTGCACCTCGTACTTGGCGCCCATCGTCACGTCGCCCTTTGAGTCGCCGGGCCACACGAGTGCGCGCATCTCGACCAGGTCGACGACGCCGACGAAGGTCGACTCCGCACCGATCGGGAGCTGCAGCACGAGGGGCTTGGCGCCGAGGCGCTTCACGATGGTGTCGACGGTGAAGTAGAAGTCGGCGCCGAGCTTGTCCATCTTGTTGACGAAGCAGATGCGCGGCACGTCGTACTTGTCGGCCTGGCGCCACACCGTCTCCGACTGGGGCTCGACGCCCTCCTTCCCGTCGAACACGGCGACCGCGCCGTCGAGCACGCGGAGGTTGCGCTCCACCTCGACGGTGAAGTCCACGTGGCCGGGCGTGTCAATGATGTTGAGCTGGATGCCGTTCCAGAACGCGGTCGTCGCGGCCGACGTGATGGTGATGCCGCGCTCCTGCTCCTGGGCCATCCAGTCCATCGTGGCCGCGCCGTCGTGCACCTCGCCGATCTTGTGCGTGATGCCCGTGTAGAACAGGATGCGCTCGGTTGTGGTGGTCTTGCCGGCATCGATGTGCGCCATGATGCCGAAGTTGCGGACCTTCTTGAGGTCGGTGAGCACGTCCTGTGCCACGGGTTTCCTTTCAGGAAGTGGGTGATCCGGGTGGTGCGGAGGTCGTCCGCACCACCCGGGACGCTGCTACCAGCGGTAGTGCGCGAACGCCTTGTTCGACTCGGCCATCTTGTGGGTGTCCTCGCGGCGCTTGACCGCGGCACCGAGGCCGTTGCTGGCGTCGAGGATCTCGTTGGTGAGACGCTCGGTCATCGTCTTCTCGCGGCGGGCCTTCGAGTAGGAGACCAGCCAGCGCAGGGCGAGGGTGTTGGCGCGGTGCGGCTTGACCTCGACCGGAACCTGGTAGGTCGAGCCACCGACGCGGCGGCTCTTGACCTCGAGGGTCGGGCGCACGTTGTCGAGCGCCTTCTTGAGCACGACGACGGCATCCTGACCGCTCTTCGACGCGACGCCCTCGAGCGCGCTGTAGACGATGCGCTCGGCGATGGCCTTCTTGCCGTCGAGCAGGATCTTGTTGACGAGCTGGCTGACGACCGGTGCTCCGTAGACCGGGTCAGCGACGACGGGGCGCTTCGGCGCGGGTCCCTTGCGGGGCATTACTTCTTCTCCATCTTCGCGCCGTAGCGGCTGCGAGCCTGCTTGCGGTTCTTGACGGCCTGCGTGTCGAGCGCGCCGCGGATGATCTTGTAGCGCACGCCGGGAAGGTCCTTCACACGACCGCCGCGCACGAGCACCATCGAGTGCTCCTGCAGGTTGTGGCCCTCACCGGGGATGTACGCGGTGACCTCGGTGCCGTTCGCGAGCTTGACGCGGGCGACCTTGCGAAGTGCCGAGTTCGGCTTCTTGGGAGTCGTGGTGTAGACGCGGGTGCATGTTCCGCGCTGTTGCGGGTTGCCCTTGAGGGCGGGCGCCTTCGTCTTCACGATCTTCGGCGCACGGCCCTTGCGGACCAACTGCTGAATGGTGGGCACTGATTCTCCTTGTTACTGCACGGTGACAGTTGCTTTACGCAAAAGCGGCCACGGGCATCCGTATGAAGGAATGCGTCGTGGGTTGTTGTGACCACACGCCGGAACACGATTCAGTGTCCGTGAGTGGTATGCCGTGGGAGCCGATCCGTCTGCACGGATCGAACTCGACTTCGCATGGCGAGCCGCCGCAGACCCCGCGTGCCTGTCAAGGCACGACTGAGGCGCACGACCGAGCGCACACCCGCAAAATACTAAGCCTTCGGGTGCACAGGGTCAAACGTCGGCCGGTGCGGCCCTATTCCCCGGGCCGGGCTCAGTAGGCCGGACGGTGACGCGCCTCGGCGCGCTCGCGCTCGAACTCGTCGCGGGCGGCGGCGTTGCGGGCCTTCACCCGGCGGCCGCGGGCCGCGATGGCCGCACCGGTCCAGAGGGCGACCTCGCGGGCGAGGAGCAGCGCCGCCACGAGCTCGGGCCGCGTGAGCAGCTCGAAGAGCGCGTCGCCGGCCTCGGCGGGCGTCATCGCGGTGACTCCCAGCCCGAGCAGGATGACGCCGATCGTGACGACGTAGACGAGCAGCGCCACGACGAGGCTGCCGAGCACGTGCGCCCACCAGCCGGCCCGGTTGACGATGAGCACCAGCAGCACGAAAGCCACGAAGAACGCGATCACGGGCACGTAGAACGGCGGCCGCGCGAGGAAGTCGAAGACGACGCCGTCGCGCACCGTCGAGTAGATGGCGGCGATGACGAGCGCGAGCAGGGCCGCGAAGACCAGGGTCGCTCCGAGCGCCAGCAGAGTGCCGAACAGGCGGTTGCCCTTCGCCTTCGGCGGGGTGGGCTCCCTGACGTAGACGATCTGCGGGGTGTGCGGCTGTGCGGGCGACTGGGTCGCCACGGCACCGGGGTCGGCAGTCGCGACAACGGGCTCGACGGGGGTCGGCTGCGCGGGGGCGACGTCGACGGGTGGCGCCTGCGGTTCGGGTCCCACGGCGTCCGGGATCTCGGCCGGGGCGCGGGCGGGCTCGGACGCGGGAGGCTCGACGAGCGCGGGCGGCTCGTGCCGCGTGTCGTCGACGGCGGCGGGCTGCTGCTGCACCTCGTCCACCAGGGCGGGCGGCTCCTCGGGAGCCGGAGCGCGGTAGTCCTCCGCGGTGGCGGGAACGAGCGGCTGGTCGCTCGAGCTCGCGTGCTCGAACGAGGAGACCGGCTGGTAGGCCTGCTCCTGGTCGTCCTGCGAGTCGTCCGCGTCCTGCGCGTCGGCGGGCGGCGCTGCCGCGTCCTGCGGTTCGACGGGCTGGGCTCCGATGGGCTCTCGCTCGGTCGGGCCGTCGGGGTCGGTGTTGCGGGGGGTGTCGCTCACGGTCGTCCTCCTCGAAACCTCGGGCCCGTCGCTGTCACTGTAGCAACGGGCCCGAGGCTCTCAGGAGAGGCTTGCGGTCGGTCAGTCGGACGCGGTGGCCTCCGGTTCGCCGATCGTGGCGGGCGGCGCGGGAGCATCCTGCTGCAGCACGAAGATGTGGCCGGTGAGGGTGTTGCCCGACTCCGCCGTGCCTAGGTTCACGTCGGTCACGAGGAACAGCCGGGAGGCGGTCTGCAGCGCGTGCGCGAAGTCCATCGCCTTGCCGTGGTCGCCCTGCACCGTGATCGTCACCGGGAGCGACGCGAGGCCGCCCTTCGCGGGCGCGTCGGCCGGAGCATCCGACTCGCCGCTCGCGCCGAACAGCACGCCCTCGCCGATCGTCAGCTCCTTGAGCGTCAGGCCGTTGCCGCCTGCCGTCGCCAGCACGGAGTCGGCGAAGTCCTCGACGGATGCGCTGGGCGGGATCTCCGCGCCCAGCGCCGCGAGCTGTGCGCGGTGCGTCTCGATCTGGGCGAACTGCTCCTCCAGGGCGTCGAGCACCAGCTCGTAGCCGGCGTTCTGCTCTCGAGCGGCGGCGGCATCCGCATCCGCCTTCGCCGCCGCCGCGAGCTGGGGCGAGACACCCAGGAACCAGCCCAGGGCGAGGATGCCGCCCATCGCCAGCACGGTGATGAGACCGAGGATCCGGTTGGTGCTCACTCTCCCGCTCCTGCCTGGTCGGTCGGCTGCTCCGCCTGGTCGCCGTCGGGCTCCTCGGCGGGTGCCTCGGGGAGGAAGCGGTTGGCGAGCGCCGAGACGTCGACGTTCACCGTCACCGTGGAGGTGAAGGCCCCCTCCTCGTCGATGGAGCTGTCGAGGGTCGCGTCGGCCACGAACGGCAGATCCCGCACGGAGCGCAGCCAGGCGGTGACCTCCGACACTCCGGGCGAGGTCACGGTCAGCTTCACCGTGCCCACCGAGGTCCCGCGCAGGGGGCCTGCTGGAGTGGGTGCGGGCTCCCACGGCGCGAAGCCGTCGTAGGAGGCGTCCTCGATCGCCGTCCCGCCGGGCAGGGCGCCCGCGAGCTGCTCGTGCACGCCGTCCCAGAGCACCTCCGAGGCCGTGCCGAGGATCTTCGCGCCGGAGATGACGACGATCTGCTGCTGGATCTCGGTCACCTCGGCGTACTCCAGCTGCTGGGCGAGGAGGTCCTGGGTGCGCGCCTGCTCGGCCTCGAGGCGCCCCGTGGCCTGCAGCGAGAGGAAGCTCGCGGCCGCGTAACCGGCTCCCGCGACGACCACCGCGAGCACGACGAGCAGCACGAGCGTGCGCCGCGTCGCTCGCGACTTGGCGCGGTCGCGGATCTCGACCGGCAGCAGGTCGACGCGCGGCTCACCGCCGAGGACGAGGGCCTGGCCGCCGTCCCCCCGGCGGCTCACGCCGCGCTCCCGAGCGCGAGACCGACCGCGACCGTCATGGCGTCGCGCTGCGCCGCCGTCGTGCGGTCCTTCAGCGCGGGCGCGAACGCGACGCCCGCGCCGCCGTCGGCGACGGTCACCGGGATGCGGGTGACCTCAGACAGAGCGGGCGCGAGCCCGGCGAGCGCCACACCCCCGCCGCTCAGCACGAGCCGCGCGAACTGCGCCTCGCCGTTCGCGGTCAGGAAGTAGGACAGCGTGTTGCGGATGCTCGTGATGAGCTCGCTCGTCGTGGAGTAGATGACCTCCAGCGCCGCGTGGTCCGCGGGCTCGACCTGATGGGCGAGCCCCAGCCGCACCTTGACGGCCTCGGCCTCGGCGTGGTCGACCTCGAGCCTCGTCATGATGTTGCGGGTCACGTCGTCTCCGCCCGCTGGGATGATCCGCACGAACTGCGGCACCGTTCCGCGGGTGATGACCACGTTGGTGGTGTTGGCGCCGACATGCACGTAGGCGATGAGCTCGGGAGCCTGCAGGGAGCGGCCGAGAGCCCGCGTCAGCGCGAACGGGATGAGGTCGACGCCGACCGGATTGAGCCCGGCCGTCGTGACCGCCTTGATGTTGGTGAGCACCGCCTGCTTGACCGCCGCGACGAGCAGCCCCTTGACCTGCGGCCCGCCCTCACCCGATTCCTCCGAGACCGGGTAGAAGTCGAGCACCGCGTCGCCCACCGGCACCGGCAGCAGGTCCTGCACCTGGAAGGGCAGCGACTCGCGGATGCGCGGCAGCGGCGCACTCGGCACCGACAGGTCGCGGGAGATGACGCTCTGCCCGCCCATGCCGAGCACCACATCCCTGCTCGTGAACCTGCCGTCGGACCACAGGCGCTTGAGCGCCGAGGCCACGGTGTTCACCTCGATCACCTCGCCCCGCTTCACGGACCCCTCCGGAAGCGCGACCTCGTGGAACCGGGTCACGACGGGCTGCGCCTTGCGCGCCGCCTCGACTTCGACAGCGCGCAGCCTCGTGCTGCCGATGTCCACCCCCACTATGCGTGTTGCCATTCGTCCCCCCTAGTAGACGCCGAAGAGCGTCAGGTAGCCCTCGACCAGTCGCTCGCCGAAGAAGATCCCCACCCAGGCCCCGGCGAGCATCCACGGGCCGAACGGGATGCTGGAGCCGCGCCGTGCGCGTCCGGCCAACACGAGGGCGATCGCGCAGACGCCCCCGAGCAGGAAAGCGGAGAAGGCGCCGACCACGACCTGCTGCCAGCCGAGCCAGCCGAGCACGAGGCCGAGCACCCCGGCGAGCTTGACGTCCCCGAGCCCCATGCCGCCCGGCTTGATCACGGCGAGCGCGAGGTAGCTCGCGAGCATCCCGACGCAGCCGAGCGAGGCGCCGAGCAGCCGCGCCGGCTCCTCGATCAGCAGCGCTGCGGGCAGGAGCAGCGTCGCGAGCACCGGGTAGGCGGGCAGCACGACGCGGTCGGGCAGGCGGCGGGTGTCGACGTCGATCAGCGCGAGCCCGACGCTGATGCTCGCGAGGTAGAGCAGCGCGGCGAGGAGGAGCCCGCGCCCAAGCCCCTCGGGGGGCGTCAGGGCGGTGAGCGCGGGCGGCAGGAACGCGACGGCCACCGCCGCGAAGAACAGTGCGGTGCCGAGCTCGACGAGCGGGTAGCGCACCGAGATGCGGGAGCCGCAGTCGCGGCACCGAGCGCGCAGCACGAGCCAGGAGAGCACCGGCACGTTGTCGTACGGGCGGATGCGGGTCCCGCAGCCGCCGCAGGCGCTCGGCGGCGAGACGACCGAGCGGCCGGCCGGCACGCGGTAGACCACGACGTTGAGGAAGGAGCCGATGAGGGAGCCGAAGGCTCCGAGCGACAGGGCGAGGAGGGTCACGCGGTCACCGCGCCGCGTCGTATCGGGCGGTGATGACCGCGGTCGAGGATGCGGGGGTCGGCGTGCCGCCGCCCGGCACAGAGGCGCCTGGCACGCTCATCGGGGCGTACTGCATCTCGGTGTTCTTCGGGAACTGGCCCATCTTGCCGGAGTACACCTGCCCTGCGAAGCCGTCGGCCGAGTTGCCGAAGTTGACGTAGCAGGGCGAGTAGACGAGCCAGTTGACCTTCACGAGGTCGAAGTTGCTGTTGCCCATGTTGATGTCGCCCCCCGTCCCGGTGCAGCTGGGGCTCCAGTGCCCGGGATGGTCCGGCACCGCGTTCCAGGTGATGTTCGGAGCGTCGGAGGGGACCAGCCACATGAGATTCCGCACCGTCGTGCCGTCGGATCGGATGGTGATGTTGTTGTCGGAGGCGAAGCCCGACAGGCTCATGATCGCGAGGTCGGCCTTGAGGGTGATCGTCGCGTTCGCCCAGGAGAGCGCGGAGCCGCAGTCGCGGACGACGACGAGGGTCTTGACCGTCGGCTGCCCGGCGATGAACTCCTTCGCCTGCTGGCAGGTCGTCTTGCCTGCCTCCGTCGTCGTGAACTCCTCGACGACCCAGCCCTCGGCCTCCCACTGGGCGAGCGAGGCCGCGTCGCTCGCGACCTTCGGCATCGATTCCCGGGGCGGCGCGTTGACGGCACCGGCCGGGTAGCCGAGCTCGGGCGGGAGGACGCGCGACACGTCCGGCCAGGCCAGGCTCGGCGCCGGAACGCAGGTGCCGTTGCTGCACCTCTCCTTGACGATCGACCTCGTGCCTGCGGTGATCGAGCCCGCGACCCTCGCGCTGCCCTGGATGTTGCCGGTGCCGGGATTGGCGATCGTCAGGCTGCCGGTCTGCGACGAGGCATCCGCGCCGACGATGACGCTGCTGTTGGCCTGGCCGATCGAGATGTTGCCCTTGGCGACCAGGTAGCGCCCGATGCCGGCGCCGTTGGAGATGCTCACGCCTCCGCCGAGCGCGACGACGCTGCCGCACACCGTGTACTCCACGGGGCCGCCGCTCGCGCAGGTCCTCCGTCCGCTCGACGTGTTGATGAGCACGGAGCCGTTCGTGATGACGTCGCCGTCGACGTGACCCTGGCCGAGGTCGACCGTGCCGGTGCCCGCCGCGTAGACGCTGCCGCGCACGCTCGCCTGCGACGAGAAGCTGATGTTGCCCGCGCTCCAGGTGTCCCCCGTGATCATGCAGGTGTTCTCGAACTTCAGATCCTTCTGCGCGCGGATGGTGCCCTGCATGTCGACCTGAGTACGGCAGATGTAGGCGCCGTTCGTGTAGGTGTCCGCGTCATTGGCGCCGGGCGACGACTCCAGGAACTCCGGGTTGTTGGTCGCGATCGTCAGCTCGCCGTCGGTGAAGACCGCCTTGTCGAACGGCAGGGAGGTCGCGGTGCCCGGCGTCACGGTGATGTCGACCTCGGCGACGACGGTGTGGTTCTGCGCGTCTCCGCCTCGGCCGGTTCCGGGCTGATCGGGCAGCCCGGTGGAGGTGATGCGAGCATCCTCGGGTGCCCCGGAGAACTCGCCGGAGCACGGCTGCTCGGCACCGCCGACGAAGTACTCGATCTCGACGGCGAACTGCGGATCGCCCGGACGCGGCCCGACGAGGCATTGGAAGTCGCCCGCCGCGATGCGTGCGAACGCGACGTCGATGCCCGCGTCCGCTGCGGCGCGCGACTGCACCTCGGCGCGGTTCGCGGTCGTGAAGTTGGCGGTGTTGATCGACACCGCGCTGACGGTCGCGGCGATCAGGACGGTGACGGCCATGACGCCGATGACGCCCATGAGGGCGCTGCCGCGCTCGGGGTCGCTGCGGAGTACTCGGAGACGGGTCAGGAACATGTCGTGGGCACCTGCGCTCTGTGCGTGTCGGAGAACTGGCGGGAGACGATCGTGGTCTGGATGCGCACGGCGGATCCTCCGGCGACTGCGTCATAGGCGATGGCGACTCGGCCGGCGCCGAGGGATTGGAACGGGGTTCCGACCGCTCCGGGAACCGTCACCTCGTCGGCCAGGAGCATCCAGCCGTCGAGATCGTCGTCGGAGTCGGGGAGGGCCACCGGGCCGGTCTCGGACGAGGTCGTGTACAGCCGCTGCTCGGCGGGCGAGTAGAACCAGGCGGTGCACCGCCAGTCGAGCGACAGATCGTCCGCCTCGTGCGCGGTCCTGGCGCGCAGCAGGTAGCCGGCGGGAGACGTTGTCTCCTGCACCTGGAACGCACTCGAGTTGCGGATGCCGGTCTCGAGCGAGCGGACGGCCAGCTGACCGTCGTTGCTGGCCGAGCTGATCTCCTCGACGTCGCCCTGCACCGTGAGCGAGTTGATGAGGAAGCCGCCGATGAGCACGAAGACGATCCCCATCAGCGCCGTGTAGACGAGCAGCTCGACCAGCGTGAAGCCGGCGTCATCCGTGCTCTCGGCGCCGCTCATCCGTTGGTCCTGACGTAGACGACGGTGCTCGCCTCGGCGATCGGCGACGGCTCTCCCGAGACCGTCACGCTCGCGCGGAACGTGGCGAGTCCGGGGAAGCTCGTCGGGCAGACGACGTCTCGGGCGAGCAGGAGCTCGTCGCCACCGCGCTCGGTGACGACCGGCACCGGTGCCGTCTCGAGGAGGAGAAGGGAGGAGCAGGTGGGGCTCGCGGCGAGGCGAGGCGCGTCCATCTGCTCGTTGACGAGCTGGGTGGCCGTCGCGAGAGTCGCGTTGCGGGCCGAGAGCTGCAGGCTCGAGATGAGGAGCGGGAGGAAGGCGATCGCGATGATGCTCAGCATGAACATCGAGACGACGATCTCGATCATGCCGAAGCCCTCATCGCCTGCGGCGATCGCCTCGTGCTTCGCGTCCATCTGGTCCCCCCGAACCGGTGATGCGCTGCTGCGGATAGATGCGGTGGGGCGCCGAGCGGACTCGGACGCCCCACCGCTGCGGGTTGCTGGGTGTTACTCGCCCTCAGACGGAGCGGTGGGCGCGCCGTCGGCCTTCGTCGCGGCGCCTTCGTCGGTGATGGTGTGCGTGTGGTCGTCGTTGTCCTTCAGGTCGCCCGTGATAGTGAATCCGCCGCCCGGGTTCGCCTCAATCGAGACGTCGATGCCGTCGCTAGGCGTGTAGCCCGCGACAGTGTCGAGGCCGTCCGCGATGATGTCAGCAAGCTCACGCCCGGTGACCAGTTCAGCGACCACCGCAGTCTTCGCGTTGGTCACGGCAGAGGCGACGGCAGAGTCACGAGCCGAGGCCTGCTGGCCGAGGAAGATCGGGATGGCGATCGCGGCGAGGACGCCGATGATCAGCACGACCACGAGGAGCTCGATGAGCGTGAAGCCGCTCTCCTTGTTCTCCTCGAGCTCGGCGCGCTTCTTGCCCAGAGCGTCGATGATGTTCTTCATTTCTGTTCCTGTCGTTGAGTGATTCGGACAGGAGGTCCCCCAGTTGAAATGACCCCCACCAAGGATGATTCCGTCGGCGCGCCGTTCTCTGAAGCCCGCGAAATGGGGGTATGACGCAAAAAATCACCCCCAGTCCGGGGGTGATTTTATGCTGGTCAGCGCTATTTGATCTGATCAAAGATGGTGAACACGGGCATGTACAACGCAACAATCATGCTTCCGATCACGACACCGATGAAGGCGATCATGAGGGGCTCGATGAGAGCCGTCAGCTGCTCGGTCGTGGACTGCACCTCGTCCTCGTAGAAGTCGGAGATCTTCGACAGCATCTGCTCCATCGAGCCCGAGTCCTCGCCCACGGCGATCATCTGCGTGACCATCGAGGGGAAGACCGGCTCGTCGGCCAGCGGTCCCGAGACCGACTTGCCCTGCCGGACCGATTCCGACACCTTCTTGAGCGCGTTCTCGATCACCCAGTTGCCCGAGGTCTCCCCCACGATCGAGAGCGACTTGAGGATCGGAACGCCCGACTTGAGCATCGTCGAGAAGTTGCGGGTGAAGCGCGCGATCGCGATCTTGCGGAACAGCTGACCGAACACCGGCAGCTTCAGCAGGGCCGGCTCGAAGACGCTGCGCACCTTCTCGGTGTTCCGGTTCTTCCGGAACCACACCCCGAACGCGATACCGGCGACCGCGAGCAGCGGCGCCAGCCACCACATGACGCTCGAGAGGACCACGAGGAACTGCGTCGGGGCCGGCAGGGTGCCTCCGAGTCCGTCGAACATCTTCTGGAACACCGGGACGATGAAGATGAGCATGCCGACGACGGCGAGGATCGCCATCACGAGCACCACGACGGGATAGGTCAGCGCCGACTTGATCGTTCCGCGGAGCTTGACCTCCTTCTCGTAGTTGCTCGCGACGGACTCGAGCGCCCCCTCCAGGAATCCGCCCGTCTCGCCGGCACGCACGAGATTGACCATGAGCGGCGGGAACACGAGCTCGTGCTCGCCCATCGCGTCCGAGAGCGATGCTCCGCTCTCGACCTCCCGGCGCACCTCGTCGAGGGTCTTCGCGAGCTTCTTGTTCTGGGTCTGATCCGCGAGCACGGTGAGCGCTCGCAGCAGCGACAGGCCCGACGAGATCATCGTCGCCATCTGCCTCGACATCACCGCGAGATCCTTGAGCCCGACGCCCTTCTCGAACATGTCGAGGGTCAGCTCCCGGTTGAGGCCGGTGCCCTTGCCGGACGGCGCGATCGCGAGGGGCGAGATGCCCATCGTCTTGAGGCGAGCGGCGACGCTCGACTCGCTCGATGCATCCACCTCGCCCTTGACGAGCTTGCCCGCGCCGTCGCGTCCCTTGTAGCTGTAGGTGTGCAGCACCGTCGACATCAGTGTCCTCCCGTGGAGTAGGTGTCGCCGTAGTCGACGCCGGCCGCGGCGCCGTAGCCCGCCGCGCTCATCGGCGACTGGCGGTGGACGAGCTTTTCGAAGTCCTCGCGGTTGTGCACCTTCTCGAGCGCAGCCTCGTGGGTGATGGTGCCGGCGTTGACGAGTTCGGCGAGGTTCTGGTCCATCGTGTGCATGCCGAGCTCGCGCCCAGCCTGCATCGCGGACGGCACCTGGTACGTCTTGCCCTCGCGGATGAGGTTGGCGACGGCCGGGGTGGTGACCATGACCTCGGTGGCCACGACACGCCCCTTGCCGCTGGCACGCTTCACGAGCGTCTGGCACACGACGCCCTGCAGGGTGGCGGCGAGCTGCGCCCGCACCTGCCCCTGCTGGTGCGGCGGGAAGACGTCGATGATGCGGTCGATGGTCTGGGCCGACGACTGCGTGTGCAGGGTCGCGTAGACGAGGTGGCCGGTCTCGGCGGCGGTCAGGGCCACCGAGATCGTCTCAAGGTCGCGCATCTCGCCGACGAGGATGATGTCGGGGTCCTGGCGCAGCACGTGCTTGAGCGCGGCGGCGAACGAGTGGGTGTCGCCGCCCACCTCGCGCTGGTTGACGAGCGACTTCTTGTTGGTGTGCATGAACTCGATCGGGTCCTCGACCGTCATGATGTGGTCGGCGCGGGTCTCGTTCGCCTTGTCGATGAGGGCGGCGAGGGTCGTCGACTTGCCCGACCCGGTCGGGCCGGTGACGAGCACGAGCCCGCGCGGCAGCTTGGAGAAGCGCTCGACCGAGGCGGGCACGCCGAGCTGGGTGAGCGTCTTGATCTCGGTGGGGATGAGACGGAACGCGGCACCCATCGACTCCCGCTGCTGGTAGATGTTCACGCGGAAGCGCGAGTCCTCCGAGAGCGTGTAGGCGAAGTCGAGCTCGAGCTCGGTGTCGAACTTCTCCTGCTGGGCCTCGCTCAGAATGGAGCGCAGGATCGCCCGCACCTCATCCGCCGTCCAGACCGGGGCGCCGTCGATCGGCTTGAGCCCGCCGTCGACGCGGATCATCGGAGCGGCGTTCGCGCTGACGTGCAGGTCCGACCCGCGCAGCTCCACGACCTGGGCGAGGGCGGCCCGCAGCGGCTCGGGCGTTCCGTCGGCCACGAAGGCGGTGGGGTCGATCGGCTCGGGCTCCGTCGAGACGGCGGAGCCGCCGCGGCGGCTCGCCCCCAGCACGACGGGGTCGGCGGTCGGAGCAGGGAAGCCCGCCGCGGGCGCCTGAGGCGCGACGGTCGGGGAAGGGACGGGAGCGACGGTCGTCACAGGCGCGCCCGGCGAGGCGAGCGGCTCTTCGCCCGCCGCGGGCTCGCGCTCGGCTCGGGCACGAGCTCGACGGGAGAGCAGCTGTTCGTCGCTTGCAACGGATGCGGCGGGCCCGGCGACCGGGCCGAGGCTGGGCACGGATGCGGCGGGGGCGACGAGCGGCGGAGCCGCCACGGTCGCCTCGGGCACCGGCAGCGACAGGTCGTAGACCGGCACCGAGAGAGGCGTCGACACCGGGTCGGTGTAGGTCTGCTCGTAGTCGTGCAGGAGCGCCTCGAACACGGCATCCGTCGACGGCACCGGGCGCGACGGGGGCGCCAGGGCGGGCACCTGCGGCGCGGGAAGCGCCGCCGGAGCGGGCGCCGCCGGAGCGGGCGTGAAGCCGGGCGGCGGGGGCGCGGTCGGCGGCGCGCTCGGCGGGGGCAGCGTTCCGAGCGGCGGTGCCGCCGGCTCCCCGATCACCGGTATCTCATAGACCGGCTTGCTGCTGCTCTCCATCGGATCCCCCTCATCCGTACCGGACATCTACGCGACCACCCGCAGGATCTCCTCGACGCTGGTGAGGCCGAGCCTGGCCTTCGCCCATCCGTCCTGCCGCAGCGTGAGCATCCCCTGGGACACCGCCGTCTGGGTGATCTCGACGCTCGACGCCCGGGCGACTGCGAGGCGCTCGATGTCCTCCGTGACGAGCATCACCTCGTGCACTGCCAGACGCCCGCGGTAGCCGGTGTTCGAGCACGAGGTGCAGCCGTTCGGGCGGAACAGCTGCGGCGCCCCGTCCTCGGGCGCAAACTCGAAGCGCAGCGCCGCGAGCTCCCGCGGGTCGTGCTCGTACGGCAGCTTGCACCGCTCGCAGAGGCGGCGGGCCAGACGCTGCGCGACCACGCAGTCGAGGGCGGAGCCGACCAGGAACGGCTCGATGTCCATCTCGATCAGGCGGGTGACGGCGCTCGGCGCGTCGTTGGTGTGCAGGGTCGAGAGCACGAGGTGACCGGTGAGCGACGCCTCGATCGCGATCTGGGCGGTCTCGTGGTCGCGGATCTCGCCGAGCAGCACGACGTCGGGATCGGAGCGCAGGATGCTGCGCAGCGCGCTCGCGAAGGTGAGGCCCGCCTTCGGGTTCACCTGAACCTGATTGATGCCTGCCATGCGGTACTCGACCGGATCCTCGACGGTGATGACGTTGATCTCGGGCTTCGCCACGGCATTGAGCGTCGTGTAGAGGGTGGTCGACTTACCGGATCCCGTCGGCCCGGTGACGAGGATCATGCCGTAGGGCTTCGAGTACGACGAGCGGTAGGCCTCGAAGTTGCGCTCGAGCAGGCCCAGGTCGCTGAGCGCCATCGAGGTGTTGGTGTTGTCGAGGATGCGCATGACGACCTTCTCGCCCCACACCGTGGGCAGGGTCGCGACGCGGAGGTCGATCTTGCGTCCGCCGTGACTGACCGACATGCGGCCGTCCTGCGGGCGTCTGCGCTCGGCGATGTCGATGTCGCTCATGATCTTGAGCCGCGAGATGACGCCGTTCTGGATCGCCTTCGGCGCGCGCTGCATCTCGTGCAGCACACCGTCGATGCGGTACCGCACCCGCAGCTCGCGCTCCCCCGGCTCGATGTGGATGTCGGAGGCGTGATCCTGGATGCCTTGGCTGATGAGCAGGTTGACGAAGCGCACGATCGGCGCGTCGTCCTCGAACGCCTCCTGCACCCCGAGGGTCGCGACCTCCTGCGAGGTGCTCTCCTCCTCGAGCGCGCTCGTCAGGTCGCTGAGCTCGCCATCCGCGCGGTGAAAGCGGTCGATCGCGGCCTGCAGGTCCGAGAGCTCGGCCACGACCGGCTTCACCTTGAGCCGGGATGCGGCGCGCACGTCGTCGAGGGCGAAGACATCGCCGGGATTCACCATGGCGACGGTCAGCGCGTCGCCCGCGAGCCCGATCGGGAGCACGCTGTGGCGCCGGCACATCGCGGCCGGCACGAGGGCCACCGCGGCGCGGTCCACCGGGTACTCGAGCAGCTCGACATACGGCAGGCCTGCCTGGGCGGCACGCGCCGCGGCGAGCTGCTGGGGGGTGACGACGCCCTGCTCGAGGAGGTTGCGCGCCCAGGCCTCGTCCTCCACGCCGGACAGCGTGTCGAGTTGCTCGATCGGCACGACCCCACGAAGGATCAGGATCTCGGTCAACGTCGCCACGCTCGTCACCCCCCAGTGATCGCAGCCCAGTGCAGCGCCTTTCCCAGGGCGCTCGCCGCGGTTCCCAGGCCGCGGCAGGGTCCTACCGTACGTCGCCTTCGCGCCGGCGCCACAGTCCCGAGTTGTGGGGGCCCCTGTTATGGGGGCGGTCGGCCCGGTGGAGCCGCCCGTCTACAGTTCCAGGGTGCCCCTTCGCAACGAGCCGAGCGCGCGATGAACCAAGGAAGCGTCGCTGTGGAGGTTCACGGCACGACCATCGTGGCTTCCGCCGCGCATCCGCTCGTCCTGCACGCGGTTCCTCTGCTCGAGGGGTTGCGGTCCGCCGCTCCCGAAGACATCCGCTCCGGCTTCACCTTCCGGGTCGGCTGGTCGCTCTACGAGCTGATGGTCGACGAGTACGGGATCACCCGGCTGGCGGTGCCCGACTACCGACGGGGCGTCGACATCCGTCGCCGGGTCACCGACCTGACGACAGCATTGTCGGTGCAGGCGGATCAGGACGCGACACTGGCGGCTCTCGGCGTCGAGGACGGCGTGCCGGCCGAGCACCACCAGAAGGTCGTGCTCGACCGGCGGGCGCTGGAGGCGGATCACCTCTACCTGCTTCGCCAGCGCATCACGGAGAGCGACAGCGGTTGGCACCTCGGTGTCGTCAGCGACGAGCAGGACGAAGCGGACCAGCAGCTGGAAGGGCTGTACGTGCACGAGCTGCTGCATCTGTTTCCCTTCGTGATGCCTCTCCTGTCCCTTCCCGTCGGCTACGTCGCCGAGTTCATCGGAGGGCGTCTGACGAGCGTCTCCGACCACGACGAGACGGTTCATGAAGGGCCGCTAGCGCCCGCCGCGGCGGCGGCGGCGAGCATCACCCCGCCCGAGCATCTCCGTGCGCGCGAAGACGTCGAACGATTCCTGCAGACGGATGCGGGCCGTCGCTTCGATCCGGAGAGCTTCGTGCCGAATCACAAGGGCAACTACACGCTCGTGGCGCGCGAGCCCTTCTCCGAGGGGCGGGAGTTCCGTGCGGGCGACACCGTGCTGGTCGTCGCCGGGTCGCACGAGCTGCATCTGGTCCGGCGGTCGGCTCCTTCGACGCGGAGAGACTGATTCCGACGGCAGCGACCGTGCGTCAGCTCGCGGCGCTCGCGCCGACGATCTCCGCGCGCGACGGCACGGCGATGCCCGCAGCACGATGCGCCGCGAAGAATCCCTCGAACTCCTCGTCGGTGAGCTTGTGCGCGTTCTCGATGTAGCGCGCGCCGATCACCGTCGTCGAGCGGGCGTTGAGGGCCACGCCGGTGCCGAGCTTCTCCCTGAGCTCCGCCGACCTGGGCCGCATTCCGTCCCTGACCTGCTTGTCGATGTGCGAGTCGACCGCCGCGGGCAGAACGAGACGCTCCCGCGCGTCCTTCCCCGGCCCGCGGGCATGGTGCAATGTCGCACCGCGCACGACGTCTGCTATCTGCTCCGCCGGCAGGCCCAGCATGCCGGCGATGAAGGCGCGCGTCTCCGGACGCAGCTGAATGCCGACCATCCCTAGTCGCCCCGCGCCCCGAACTTCTCGAGCGGGGTGCGCTTGCCGGTCCGGAACTCCTGCACGGCCCGGTCGAACGGGACGGAGGACGCCTGGTAGAGGGCCGAGCGATCGGGCCCCACGAGGATCGTTCCGCCGCCACGGACGGCGCGCATCACGGCGACGCCGTCGTCCACCGGGATCACGTTGAGGCGCTCGGTGAGCTGCTGACCTGCGGCATCCGCGATGCGTCGGAAAAGGCCCTCCCCGAACTGCGCGAGTTCCTGCTGGGCGGCGGACAGGCTGCTGGGATCCACGGGCACGCCCGGCGGAATCGGCGCGCCGCCGGCATCCGGCAGTCGGAGGAAGCCACGAAGCTGAGGCAGCCCGGCGAGCTGGGCGATCACCGCGATGTGCTCGTACAGGCCTGAGGCCTGCAGGTTGTCTGCCGACGGCGGACCGCCGAGCGCGAGCAGCGGCACGAAGCCGTAGCACTGCTCGAAGTCGGGCACACCGTCGCGGGCGACCTTCTCGGGATAGGGCTGCCACTCCCACGACACCTCGCGCGCCGCCGGGTCGGAGACGAGGTCGGCGAGGCGCTGGAACGGCAGGTCGCGAGCGACGTCGATCACTCCCCAGCGGAACTTGAGAACGAGCACGAGGTCCTTCGACCATGCCACGACGTCGCCCAGCGCCGTCGTGAAGAGCACCACTGCGCCCTCGGGCAACCCGATGCCCGCGAGCATCTGCTCGGCTCGCGCCGGATCGACGAACCGGAAGTAGCCATCGCCGACGAAGCCGGCGCCGTGCTCGCGCCAGGCGTCGACGACCTCCTGGGGCACGGACGCCGCGTAGCGCTCGATGGTGGCCTGATCGATGGGTGCGACCGTGGTGAACTGCGCGAAGGCGGTCATGCGCCTATTCTCCTTCGGACCTGATGGGCTCGGCGAATCGGATCACCGCGCAGCCAGCGAGCGCACGACGTCGACCGTCTCGGCGTGGGAGGTCTGCTCGAGCCGGAGGGCGCCGGTGACGTCGCCGTGCTCGTCAGCGAGCGCGAGGAAGGCCTGCGACGGCGCCAAGCCCGACTGCTTCGATTCCCTCAGCCGCCGATACCAGCCGAATGACGCCTGGGAGCCCGAGGTCCCGGCGTCCACGGCCGGCTCGAAGCCGATGGCCGCGTCGTCGTCCGCCACCCAGAGGTAGCCGAGCACCCTGCCGTCCTGGGTCTGGGCCGGGGCATAGCGGACGCCGCCCGTGGCATCCGTCGAGTAGTCGAGGCGATCGCCGACCAGCTTCCACTGCGGCTCCTCGCGGAGCGACTCACTCATGGGGGAGCACCTCCCCGAAGACGTGGAGCACTCCGTCGTCCGTTCGCACGACCCGCGTGATGCGGTGCGTCACGTTGCGCATGACGAGCTCCCGCTCGCCCGGCTCGGCGTTCCCTCGTACGCCGTCGACGTAGACAGCGGGCGTGCCTGCCGGCACCGACAGGTGCATGATCGCCGGCTGGGTGCCGGCGGCGGCCGTGCCGAGCGATGTGCCGAAGAAACCCCTGTCGTTCAGGGTGTAGCCCGGGAGCTGCTCAGGGCGGAGCCCGAGCTCTTCGGTCCACCAGTCGGTGCCCGTCCCTCGCTCCACCACGACCCGCTCGGGGGTCGTCGACGTGCGGATGGCGGCGTCCGTCTCCGCCACGCGCTCCCGTACCCAGTCGTAGCCGCGGTCGTATCGCGCCATCTCGTTCCAGAGGCGGGGGCTCATCACCCAGCCGGCGATCGCGTCGCTCTGCTCGGGGGTCATCGATTCGACCGGCCAGTGCCGCGTGCCGTACTCGTGAGCCTCGGCGTCCGAGGCGAAGGTGCGCGCCCCAATCGAGATCTCGCGGAGGGCCACCTCGTACTGCTGCCTCGGATCGAGCGCCTCGAACTCCTCGTCCGAGAGGAGCTTGCGCGGCCCGTCCTCGTCGGTGGCCGGGCCGTCCGCGGAACCGGACGGCTCGGCGACGATGCCGTGGATGTCACGCGCGTCGTCCGAATCGGCTGCGATCTCGGCGGGGTGGGCATCGACGGAGGTGTCGACGGCGTCCGATGCGGCCGACTCCGCTTCGACCGAGTGCTCGGCATTCGACGGGAGCTCGTTCGAGCTCGTGGGAGCCTCCGGCGAACCGGAATCGTTGGAGGAAGCCGGGAGGCGGATCGGGTTGGTGGGCGCCTCGGACGCCGCGCCGACCGGGTCTGCGCCGTTCAGCGCGTCGGCGATCGACCGGTACGGGCCGTACGTCGGCTGGGATCCGCCGTCGCCGGCGCTGGCGGCCGGAGCGGCGGGCGCTGCCTGCCCGCCGACCGGAGGCGTTCCCGGGTCCGCGGCCCTCGGCGAGGAGGGCCCGTCGAGACCGGCCAGGCGATCCGCGATGCTCGGACGGCCGCTGCCCGGCTCGGAGCCGGCGCCCGTGCGCGGCAGGGGAGCTCCGCCGTCATCCGGCACCGAGCCCCTGCGCACCGGTAGATCGGCCGGGTTGGCGTTCGTGGCTCCGAGCTGCACGTTCATGTGGATGTGCGGAAGCAGCGAGGGATCGATGTCGAGGGTGACGTTGCTCACCTCGGTGTCCAGGTCCCGCACGCGGTGCTGCCACTGCGATCCGATGGAGCGGTTCACGCCGCTGTCGCCGAGACCGTCGAAGCGGTCGGCGCGTCCTCCACCCACCTGGTCGGGCCCGTGAAGGATGTCCATCCCGGTGACGCCGTGTCCCTGCTGTGCGAGCAGGTCGCGCGCCGCCGCCTGCTCCGCCTGAGCCACTCGCCCGTGCTCGTCGTAGTAGTCGCGATTGTGCTGGTACTCGGCGATGCTGAGGTCGTTCAGGCCTTCCTGCTGCAGGCCGACCTGGCGGTCGAACTCCGCCATGTCGTGGTGGGGCTGGGTGCGGACGAAGTCAGGCACGGTGATCGGTTCGGCGAGGCTGTACGAACCGTCCTCGTTGCGCACGATCGGCGAGTCGGGCTGCGAGGCCAACGCATCGAGCTGCTCGCGGATCTCCGGCGTCAGCTCGGGGATGTCGTAGCCGTTGTAGGTCGTGCCGGGGCCCTGGGAGCCGTCCGAGGCGTGAGACGGGGAGGTCGGCTGCGTCTGGTTGCCGCGGTCCCCCGCTGCGTCGGCGTCGGTGACGTCGGTGTCAGGCGCGTCGGTGTCAGGCGCGTCGGTGTCAGGCGACGTTCCGTTGCCGTCCGCCGCGTTGGGCGCGTCGACACCCGGTGCCGCCGGAACGGCGGGCGCCTGCGTGCTCGGTGCCTGCGCATCCGTCGTCGACGGGGTCACCGCCGACATGTCGATCGAGGCATCCCAGTTGGTGGCGTGCGGCTCATTCGGCGGCCACGGCATCATCTCGCCCGTCTGGGCGTCGAGCGCGTGGACATCGGTGCCGTCGAAGTAGGCGTTGAACCAGTGGCCGGTGCCCGTCGAGCGGTCGATGCCCACGACGCAGTGGGAGCCCGGACCCATCGCCCGCAGCGTGTCCGCGATCTGGTCGGGCGTCATGGGCGTCTGCGGCAGGCCGGTGCGCGCCTGCATCTCGGGCACGGTGAGGGTTCCGATGCCCGCCTCGGTGACCGGCGCACCGTTCAGCACGTCGTTGAGGATCGACGACGTGTTGCCGCAGTTGTTGTTGTATTCGCTCGACGGGTCGCTCGCGTCGAAGTTGGGGTTGATCGCGTCGAGTGCTGCCTGGATCTCGTCGACTGTGAGCTGCGAGGGCGGATTGCCCTGGGGGCCGTCGGCGGGCGGCGTGGCCGGGTCCGTGGAGGACGAGTCGCCGGCGTCCGTGCCGTCGGTGGGCTCCGGAGCATCGGTGTCGGGAGACGTGGAATCCGGGGCAGTCGGGTCAGGGGCAGTCGAGTCGGGCGAACCGGCCTCGGGCGCAGCTGCGTCGGGCGAGGCCGGTGCAGCCGGCGCGGACGGCGTGCCACCGGTCGCGCCGGGGTGGAGGTTCGTGAGCTTCGGCCCCACGCCGATGCCGACACCTGCTGCCGCCGCCGCAGCGACTCCGGCTGCGGTCTCCGGGTCGATCGCCGACGGGTCTGGGGAACCGGCCTCCGGCGCCCCGGTCTGCGGGGACCCGGCTTCCGGCGACGCAGGGGCATCCGCGGGCGGCAGGTCCACGTCGAGGGGCGTCGTGGTGTCGGGGGTGCTGATGTCGGGAACGAGGCCGTCGGGAGCCGACGGAGCCCCCGCATCCGGGGCAGTGGGCGCGGTCGCGTCGGGCGAGCCGACCGGCGGAGCATCCACCGACGGCGCATCGACCGCGGGCACGTCGACCGATGGAGCATCGACGGACGGCGCGTTCGCCGAGGGCGCGTCCACCGAGGGCGCGTCCACCGAGGGCGCATCGACCGACGGCGCCGAGACGGTGGGCGCATCGACCGACGGGGCCGAGACCGAGGGCGCATCGACCGAGGGGGCACTCACGGACGGCACTCCGCCCGCGGGCGCGGCAGCCGAGGGCGCATCGACCGAGGGAGCCGAGACATCCACCGCCGGAGCCGAGGGCGCGCCCACCGACGGAGCGCTGACGTCGGGCACGGAGGGCGCGTCGACCGACGGCGCAGCCGTATCGAGCGGAGTGGACGGCACGTCGCCGCTCGGCACGTCGACCGGGCCGTTGCCGGAGTTCGGCGACGAGGGCGCGCCGCCCGCACCCGGCTGAGGCGCGTTCGAGCCGTCGACGTCGACGGGCGATGAGGGTCCGCCGGCGTTCGCCGGGCTCGGTGACCCGCCTGCGCCGGGCTGCGGACCGTTGTTGCTCACGTCGACCGGAGCGGGGGCGTTCCCGCTGCCCGCTGCGCCTGGCGCGCCGCCGCCAGGAGCGCCGCCACCCGGGCTCGGAGTGGTCGGGACGTTCGGGGCGTTCGGCGAGCTGGGCGCTGTGGGCGCGCCCGGTTCACTCGGGGCCCTGACCGGCCCGCTGTTGGCGAGCCCGGTCGTCGCGGGTGCGTTGCCGCCGCCTCCGCCGAGAGCGGGGCGCAGGCCCGCACCCACGAGGGTGCCGAGCACCATGGCCGAGATCGGGTTGAACGGCGTGCCGTTCATGCCCGACTCGACGCCCGACGAGGCGAGGCCGTCGACCGCGCCCTCCGTGCCGCCGGCGAACGCGTTGCGCGCGAGCGAGGGGTTCGATCCGGCGAGGCGGTTGCCGACGGGGCTCGACACCGAGCTGCCGACGAAGCTCGACATGCCGGCGGTGAGCAGGCTCTGCTGCTGGTAGCCCTCCTCGTTGCGGCGGGCGAAGTTGACACCTGCCTGCACCGTGACGGTGGCGACCGCGCTCTGGGCGCCTTCGCCGACGGCCTTGATGAGGCCGCGCAGCCAGGCCTTCTGCGCCTGGATGAACGTGCGGAGCCTCATGATAAGCGCCGCGATCTTCTGGATCCAGCGGGCGATCGTCGTCGCGGCCTTCGCCGCCATGGCGACGGCGCCGAGCCCTCCGGTGATGGCGCCGAGCACCGCGCCGAGCGCGATCTCGAGCATGATCTCGGCCACCATCTGGCCGATCATCCACATGAGCTCTTCGCGGGTGTCGTCGATGCCCTGCGCGAACTTCGTGCACGCCTGGCCCATCGCGTCCGCGTTGCCGGCGAGGTCGCCGAGCATCGTCTCGAGCTTCTCCTGGCAGGCGAGGATGTCGCCCTTCTGCGGGATGTCCATGCCCTGCAGCGCCGAGAAGGCGCCCGAGAGCGAGCTCTTGGCCGACAGCAGATCGCCGTTCAACGAGTCCCACACCCCTGCGGCGGAGCGGAGCTTGCCCGTGTCGCCGGTCGGGATCGTGACGCCGATGGCCGCGAGGCCGTCCTCGATGACCTCCTGGAACTCGCCGAGCGCGCCGGGCAGCCCCGGCCCGAGGCACGAGGGGATGGAGGGCGCGCTGAAGTCGGACGGGCTGCCGGGCTGGAACTCGCTGCCGCCGGAGCCTTTGCCCGCACCTACGGCCTCGGCCTGCTTGTAGGCGCCTGCCGTGGAGACGATCGCGGCGTCGAGTCCGCCGAGCACGGTCACGACCGAGCCGCTGCCGGTGAGCACCTTCGGGGCCTCGGCATCGTAGAACTCGGCGAAGTCCTCGGCGGAGTTGTCATCGCCTGCCATGCCCGAGCTCGAGGAGAGCGACGAGGCGGCGGAGCTGATGCCGTTGCGGAGCGAGGTGGCGATCGAGTGGAGCTGGTCCGCATCCGTCACGAGGACGGCCGGGTCGACACGTAGCTGAACCAAGCCCTACGCCCCCATTCCTGATCGGATCTGCTGCCAGCTCGTGTCGAGCGCCTCGACCGTGCCCTTGTAGGCGTCGTGCGAGGCCTCGGCCTGCTGCTGAAGCCCCTCGGTCTGCGCCCGCAGACCCTCGGCAGTGGTGGACCACAGCTCGAAGGCGGCGAGGAACTGCGTCATCGCCGGCCCCTGCCACTCCGCCGGGAGCATGTACGCGAATCCGCCGGCACCGTCGCGGAGCGCGGTGACGTAGGTCGTCAGCTCGGTGAGGGCCTCGTTGAGCGCGCGGAGCTGCTCGATGTCGGCCTGCTGCTCGCTCATGCGGACGCCTCCTGGGATCCGAGCTCGAAGGCCTCGCCGCTGGCTGCCGCCGGGCGGGGCTCGGCTGCGCCGCCCTGCTGCCCGCCGCCGC
Organism: Microbacteriaceae bacterium; assembly: GCA_031177985.1. Taxonomy (GTDB): domain Bacteria; phylum Actinomycetota; class Actinomycetes; order Actinomycetales; family Microbacteriaceae; genus JAPSJW01. The sequence goes on from JAPSJW010000005.1 coordinate 137,249, forward strand.
GCCCCACGGCCGCGGCGAAGGCACCCGCGGACGCCCTCTGGCGGGACTCGATCGAGTCTGCGCGGTCCTGTCCGATCTCCACGCTCTGGTAGACGAGCGACGTGTGATCGACCGCTCCCTGGTTCGCCTGCCTGCGGCTGATCATGCCGCCCTGCAGGCCGCTCTCGTTGGCGACGTACGACGCCTCCCCCGAGGTCAGCTGCGACGCGAGGGTCGTCAGCGCGGTGCGCACGAGGGTGGCCTGCTCCATCCAGGTCGACCAGTCCGTCTCGAACTTGTCGGCGTCCTCGCCCTTCCAGCTGGCGTTGACGATGCCCTTGACGGTGCCGTCAGCCGTGGCGACGTGCGCGTCGAAGACCGCGACGACCGTCTGCAGCTGCGCTGCGACCTCACCGAGCGAACTCGCCCGGACGCGGAACATGACCATGGGTACCCCTCCACTGCGCTGCCACGGGTCGGGCGAGCGCTACCTAGGGAAGCGGATCGGGAGCGGATGAGCTCCGCGGCTCAGCCGCGGAAGGTGCTCGCGATCGACTCCTCGCTGTCCTCGTAGGAGAGGGCGGCCTGGTTGAGGAGGTCGCTGATGCCCGAGAGGCTCTCCTTCAGCTGGAGAGCGGCGGAGTCCCACTGGCTGTAGAGCTCGTTGAAGCTCTGCGACGCCGAGCCGCTCCAGTCGCCGTTCACGAGGCCGTCGACGAGCGACTTGAGGTTCTGCAGCTGCGACTCGATCGACTGCGAGCCGGACGAGAGCTGACCTGCGACGCCGGCGAGCGACTCGGATGTGACGCGGATCTCGGCCATGGTGAACCTCCAGAGAAGAAGAAGTGGGGAAGTCGGACCGGGCCGACGGATTCGAGACTAGGCGATGCCGGTCGACGCGAGCAATCTTTGGCGACGCATGCATGGAACGGAGGTTCTGCCACCCATCGGGGGGACGACCGCGCGACGCCGCTTCGCCGCTCAGAGGAAGGTGAGCTCCGCGGAGACGTCGCCGAGCCACAGCCGGTCGCCTGGCAGCACCTGAGCCGTGCGTCCCTCCCGCAGCGGGGTGCGCACTCCTCCCCGCTCGAGGCTCGAGCCGTTGCCTGAGCCGGCGTCGGTCACCGAGACGCCCGAGTCGTCGAAGCCGAGCAGCAGATGCACCCGCGAGACGGAGCGCGACGTGTCATGCACCTCGACGGCCTGCGCCCCCGAGTTCTGCGCGGTCGACTGCGGTCGGCGTCCGATCACCGCGGGGCCGGAGACCGTCACCCGGTCGCCGGTCGAGAACGCGATCGTGAGGGCGGCGGGGCGGACGCTGACCTGCGTGGGCCGGGCAGACGGAGCCGGCTCGCTCTTGGGAGCACCAGGGGCCTCCCAGCGGCTGGGCAGGGGAACGGGAGCGGCGTCGGCTCCCGGCGCGGATGCCGTGGGAGGGGCGGGAGCCGCTGGCCGGGTCGGAGGAGGTGTGAGACCCGACGGCACCGGCGGCACTCCGCCGCCGACGAGCTGCCCGCAGTTCAGGCAGAACATGCTGTTGGGGCGCAGGTCCGCGTCGCAGTAGGCGCAACGGGCAGACATCCGGGCTCTCTCCTCCTGGCCGCGTCGCGACCGGTTGCTGAGTCTACTTCCGCGAGGCGGCCGTCACTGGCGCACGTCGGGCACGCGCACCGGCATCCAGGCGCCGTCGCGATGCAGCACCCCGCCGCCCGCCGTCTGCGCTCCGACCATGAACTTCGGGATCTGCGTGCCGAAGAGCTGGGTGCCGATCATCGCGGTGTTCGGCGAGAGCACGAGACCGGTGCGGGCCTTCTTCGCGATCACGAAGGCCCCGCCGAACAGGTTCGACGAGGAGTCCACCTCGACCCCGACCAGGAACACGACGCTCGCCGAGATGCCCGAGATGGCGTGCTCGATCGGAGCCTGCTTGAGCAGCTCGGCGTCGTCCACGACGACCGTCGGGCGGATGCCGCGCGGGTTCTCCAGGGCCTCGAGCGCCTCCAGCAGCTGGGTGCCGTCGGTCTCGGGTGCGCTGAGCACCGGGATGCCGTGGCTGCCGGCCACCTGGGTGAGCACGGATGCCCGGGGAGCGATCACGAGCAGCGGATGCTGCGCCCAGGCGAGCTGGTGGGTGATCGCCGCGAGCGCGCTCGAGCGGCCGCTTCCCCGCTGGCCGGCGACGACGAAGCCCTGGCTCGTGTCCCAGTCGACCGTCACCCGGCTGAGTTCGTCGCCGCCCACGCCGACCACGGGGGTGCCGGCCTCGGTGCCGCCGAGCAGCGGCAGCTCGTAGGAGGCGGACAGCGCCATGTACGACGGCAGCGGGTCGACCCGGAACGGCCGGGGCAGCTCGGCGAGCTGCGGGTAGGCGTCGAAGTGGTCGCGCACGTGCTCCACGATCGCCCGGAACGCGGAGGTCTGCGCCTCGCCGCTCGTGTCGCGGCTGAGCACCGCGAGCTGCGCCTCGATGCCGGACGCGCCGAAGAGCACACGCCCGGGCGGCATGCCCTGAGGCACCTCGCGCACCATGATGCCGGCCGCGCGGTAGTCGTTGAGGTCGCGCAGCGGGAGCACGTACTGGGTGTCGATGAAGCTCGCGACCTTGTCGCCCGCGATGCTGCGATCACCCGTCATGACGACCCGGATACCGGCCGCCGGCCCTTCGCGCAGCACCCGCATCATCTGGTCGCGGAACGCGACGAGCTGGTCCGCGCTGAGCGTGGAGGTGAGGCGCTCCCAGCCGTCGATCGCGACGATCGCGTAGGGCAGCGCATCCGCGGGGCTCGCGAGGCGGCGCTGCTCGGCGATGTTGCCGACACCGGCCCGCGAGAGCACCGTCTGGCGGCGGCTGAGCTCCTCGAGCAGGCGACGGATGAGGCGCGGCAGCCGCTCCTGCTCCAACGGCGTGACGACGGCGCCGCAGTGCGGCGCGTCGGCGAGCGGCAGGAGCGCCCCGTTGCCGTAGTCGGCGACGTAGAGGTGCAGGTCGGCGGGGGTGAACCGCTGCACGGCCTGGGCGAGGATCGTGCGCAGCGCCGTGGTGCGGCCCGAGAGCGCGCCACCGAAGAACAGCAGGTGACCGCCGTCGACGACGTTCCAGCCGAGCATCCGCTGCTTCTGGTCCTTCGGCACATCCTCGAGGCCCAGCACGAGCGTGTTCTCCTGCAGCTCGTCGGTCGAGAACCGGTCGAGCGGCACGAGGGCGGGCAGCGGGAGGAGCCACGGGGAGGGGTTCCTCTCGATGCCCGTGCGCTGGGCCGCCGCGATCGCGAGGTTCACGAGAGCGCGCAGGTCGGTGTCGTCCTGGTCGGCGCGAGCGCCTCCGCCGCCGCCGCTCGGGAAGCGCGGCGGGGTGCCGAGCGCGGACCACTCGATCGGCGCCTTCGGCGGGAGCACGGCGACCTGCCGCTGCACGCCCAGGCGGATGCCGGCCACGCGCGCGGTCTGGAACGGGATGGGGGCGCTGCCCTGGCCGGTGCGCACATAGCCGCGGCCGGGGGTGTTCGCGCCGATGAGGGCCGCCTCGGGCGAGCCGAGCACGTCGGAGGAGTCGCCGCGGTCGGTCACGCGCAGGGCGACGCGCAGGTTGATGTTCGACTGCATCTCGGGCGTCACGACACCCGACGGGCGCTGCGTGGCGAGCACGAGGTTCACCCCGAGGGACCGGCCGACCCGGGCGATGCGGACGAGGCCGTTGATGAAGTCGGGCAGCTCGGTCTTGAGCTCTGCGAACTCGTCGATGACGATCATGAGCCGGGCGAGGCCGAGGCGCGCGGCCGCCTCGGGGTCCTTCGCCCATGCCGCATCCACGTCCTTCGCGGCGAGCTCGCGCAGGACGCGCTCGCGGCGCTTCAGCTCCGCGTCGAGCGAGGCGAGCGCACGCTCCGTCTCGCGGGCGTCGAGGTTCGTGACCATGCCGACGGTGTGCGGCAGCCTCTCGCAGTCCGCGAAGGCCGAGCCGCCCTTGTAGTCGACGAGCACGAAGTTCAGGGCGTCGGGGCGGTTCGCGAGCGCGAGCGAGACCACGAGGGTCTGCAGGAACTCCGACTTGCCCGACCCCGTCGTGCCCGCCACCAGCGCGTGCGGGCCGTCTGCGGCGATGTCGAGGGCGAACTCGCCATCCGCATTCGCTCCGACGACGACGTAGGTGCGACGCGGGGTCGTGCGCCAGCGCTCGACGAGCGCGTCGGCGTCGTCGAGGTCGACGCCGAGCAGCTCCGTGTACCGGACGCTCGTGGGCAGCATCCCCTCGTCGCCCACGCCGCTGACGTGCTCGATCGAGCAGAGGCGGCGGGCGATCGCCTCCGCCGCGGGCAGCGAGATGCCGTCGAGCAGCACCGTTCCGTAGTAGTCGTCGCTGCTCTCGAAGCGGGCGAGGGAGCGGTCGGCGGGGTCGATCGCGACGACGGTCGCCGCCTCCTCGGGCAGCCGGGCCCGGTCGTTGTCGAGCGCGATGATGTGGATGCCGTACTTGCTGCCCTTGTCGAGCAGCGGCACCATGCCCGGCAGCATGCGGTAGCGGCGAGCGCCGTCGACCACGACCACCACCTGCATGTCGAAGTCGCCCCCGCGATCGCCCGTGGCGCGGATGCGCGCCTCCAGCAGCGCGGTCAGCTCACGCAGCCGCTCACGGCGGGTGTCGTCGGTGTTGCCGACGAGCGAGACGACGTTCTCGCCTGCCTGGTTGTGCGGCAGCCACTGCACCCACGACCACTCGGCCTGGTCCGCCTGGTCGCAGAGCACGAGCAGCTGCAGATCGCGCGGCGACCGCAGGGTGGCGAGCGAGGCGACCATCGACCGCACCGAGTTGCGGGCGGCATCGAGTGGCCCGGCCACGCCGAGCGGTCCGCGGCGGAGGTCGGCGGCGACCGGAGCCGGCGCGACGCCCACCCTGCGCTCGCCGCGCAGCTTCGTCGATCCGCCCTCGAAGCGCACGTCGAGCGGCACCTCCGTCACGCCGACCCGCACCTGCAGCGAGTCACGGTCGCCGATCCGCCGCTCCCAGAGCCGCGACAGCGGTCGCATCGCGATGTCCCGGATGATCACCGGGTCGGGGTGCCGGTACCAGGAGTCGAGCCGCTGCTCCTTGACGAGTCCCTCGATGCGCTTCTGCGCATCCTTGATCTCCTCGATCCACTGCTGCTCGGTCTTCTCGCCCTTGCGCTTGGCGAGCCTGCGATTGGTGAGGAACGAGCCGATGACCATGATCGGCGACGCTGCCGCCATGAGCAGCATGACCGGGCGCTGGAACAGCACCGCCATCGTCACGCCGAGGATGACCGGGATGACGGCCGACAGCCACGGAAGGGTCGCGCCGTCCTGCTCCTCGGGCTTGTCGCCCGGCAGCTGCAACGCCGGCTGCGGACGGGCGGGGTGGATGCGGCTGGGGCGGTTGAAGCCGCGCATGCCCATCGCGTCGCCGGTGATGTCCGCGTCGGGCGCAGGGGCCACGCCAATACGGAACACGCTGCTGCCGATCTGCACGAGGTCGGCGGGCACGATGCGGGTCGGCTCCTCCACCCGCTCGCCGTTCACGTGCACGGCGGTCGTGGCGTCGGCGGGCGAGAGCGTCGCGACGAGCGGCGCGGGGCGACCATCCGCCGACTCGCCCGGTCCGATCTGGAGCGTGGCGTGGTGGCCGGCGAGGAACGGGTCGGCGACGCACAGCTCCGACGCGCGCGAGCTGCCGATGCGGATGCTCTCGCCCAGGTGCAGGGCGAAGGTCTCGCCCGAGAAGGGTCCGCCTACCACCTCGAGCCGGAGGGACCCTGGGCGCAGGTCGCGCTCATCGCGGCGAGGCAGCTCCGCCCCGTTGAGGATCGTCGCGGCCGACAGCTTCGCGGACGGGTCGGTGCCAGGGCCGAGCAGCGACGGATCGAGATCAAGGGACTCCGCGACCTCCTTGAGCGTCGTCGCATCGTCGACCTTCAGCAGCCACGACTTCGACCCGTCGCTCTGGGCGGCGGGATCGTGCACGGTCAGTCGCAGGCTCAAGCGTCGTCCTTCGTCACGCAGCGCCCACTCGATCGAGCAGACGGGAGAACGGGGTCACGATACCGGTCGTGTCGGCGCCCTCGTCGGCAGGAGGCTCCAGCGTCGGCACGAGAGTGGCGACGCTCCTCTCGCCGACCCCGGGAGCGAGCGGCAGCTCGAGCAGCGCGTCCCGCGCCTCGCCGCCCGGCGCGAGCAGGGTCACGCTGCCGGTCGCCTGCTCGCCGTCCTCCGTCGCCACGTGGAACGAGAACTGATCGACCGCGGGCTCCCCCGAGGGCCGATAGGTCGCCGTGCCGTCCGGGCGGCAGGTGACGCTGCCCTCCATCGCGTCGCCGCATCCGATCACGGTCGCCTCACGGTCGACGAGTGCCGCGAGGTCGATCTCACCCGCCTCGTCCATCGGCAGGTAGACGTGCGAGGCGCCCAGCGCATCCGCACCGGGCTCGTAGAGGCGCACGGTGAGGCTCGTGCGGCGCGACAGCTGCTCGACGTCGTCGCCGACCCGCACCCGCAGCTCCGCCGCCCCCGTGTAGCCCGGGCTCGCGGCGAGGACGAGGTGGGTCGCGGTGACGCTGAGCGTGCCCGCCCTCCTCGGCTTCACCGAATCGGCCTCGATCGTCGCGCCTTCCGTGCAGAGCCCGCAGGTGATCCGCAGGTCGCTCAGCGGGATGAGCACGCGCGAGCCCGCGGCGAACGGGTACCCGTAGGACCCCTCCTCGAAGGTCGGCGCGGTCGGCGGCTCGAAGGCGATCAGATACTCGAGCGAGACGGTGCTCACGCCGTTCGTGATCTGCACCGGCACCCGCAGGCTGCCGAGCTCGGGGTCGTAGCTGTCGGCGCGGAAGGTCACCGTCGACGGGTCGCACGCGGTCGCGAAGCCGCTGGACTGGAACGGCGCGCAGTCGACGAACGTCCAGCCCTCGGCGGGCTTCGCCGAGATCTCCCCGAGATAGGGGATGCGCACGACGTTGGCGCCGGTCGGCACCGGCTCCGGAGCGGCGGCGGCCGCGCCCGAACCTCCGGCGAGCGCGCTCGCGAGCACGAGCGCTCCCAGGAGCCTCAGCCCTCGCCGTCTCATCCGCCCCACGCGGCTATGTTAGACACGCCCACCGTTGTCGGAGCCCGGAGGAGGGGAAGCGCATGGCCGCCGAGGCGCCGACTCCCGCTCCCCCGACGCTCGCTCCGACGCCCGAGCCGCCGCTGCAGAACCAGCTGCTCGGATGGGCGCCGGGGCAGGCCCCCATCGCCCCGACGGATGCCCCCGGCGGCACGAAGCGCGCGGTCGCCGCCTCTGCCACGGTGATCCCCGAGCTCGGCGAGGCCGAGGTGAAGCCGCGGCCGCTGTGGCGGCACCCGGCGATGCTCGTCTCGATGATCCTGACCTTCATCGCCCTGGTCGTCGCCGGCGTCCTCATCGTGCTCTCGATCGTGAACGGCGGAGCGGCCCGCGTCACGGGGCTCGAGCTCGAGCTCGGCGAGGGGAACGCCCACCTGACCTGGTCGGCCCCCGACACCGAGGTCGACCTCTACGTCGTCACCGGCGGCGATGCCCTCGACCTGTCCCAGCGCGTGCGCGGCGAGGAGGCGTGGCTGCCCGTCGCGCTCGGCCTGTTCGGCGACGACTCCTGCTTCGTCGTGCGTCCCGCCGAGCGCTCCGGCGATCCCATCAGCCTCGTCGCCGAGGACCTCGAAGCGCAGGGAGCGCAGAGCGCGTGCGTCGCCGACGTCTCCTGACCCTCGCCGCGGTCACCGGCGTCCTCGCGCTCAGCGGATGCTCCGGCTCGGGCGACGAGGTCGCGGTGCCGGAGCCGACGAACGTCGACCTCGGCCGGGTCGACATCCAGGACGAGGCCGGCAACGGGCTCTGGTACCTGGCAGGCGCCGACGCGCTCGACGTCGTGGTCGAGGCGATGCGCGATGCCGGACCCGTCACCGTCGAGGGCCGACTCGTCGAGTCCATCCCCCACGAGGACGCCCCGCCCAGCCAAGGCCGGGTGCTGCAGGTCTCGGCCGCGGGCTCCCCGACCGAGTACCGCGCGACCATCACGGCGGCGGACCAGCAGGTCGAGGTGATCGTCGTCGACGGCGTGGGGTACCTGCGCGGCAACGCAGCCTACGCCGAGCGGATCGGCCTGCCGGAGGCGGCGCAGGGATTCGTCTGCGTCACGGGGGACGACCCGCTCGTGCGGGAGTGGCAGGACCTGACGGATGCGCCCGCGCTGCTCGACACCCTCCTCGCCGCGAGCGAGCTGAGCGTCACCGAGCCGGCGGAGGACGCCGAGACCCTGCAGCTCGTGGTCGGAGCGGGCGGTGCGCCGATCGGAGCGCTCACCGTCGCCGCCACGGGAGAGCCGCTACCGTCGGACCTCGTCGTCGGCGACGTGTCGGGCGACGTGTCGCTCACCTTCACCGGATGGGGTGAGCCGGTCGCCGTCGAGGCGCCCGAGGAGCTCGCGATCCCCTGCGAGTGACGGCCTCTACCAGCCCGAGCAGCCCGCGCAGCCGGTGCTGAGCAGGTTCACGCCGGTGCGCTGATCGGCGAAGGCCGCCCAGGCGGCCGCCGCGTCGCCGCGACGTGCGGCATCCTCGAAGGCGCCGAGGTTCTGGTCGGCCGTCGACACCCACTGCCGGTACACCGGGTCGTCGATCCCGTCGACGCCCTGAGCGGCCACGGCGCGCAGTCGGCCGATCGGCTCGAGCAGGGCGGGCAGCCGGCCTGCATTCCCCTGCGCCTCGATGACGACCGGGGTCATCCCGATGATGATCTGGCGGAGTTCCTCGCAGCGCTCAGCGCGGACGTCGCTCATCAGCGTCCTTCCTGGGGTGGGCTTTCGGCAGTCTATCCACAGCATCCGCCCCGCCCCGGTGCCCTCTCTAGAATGAAGCGTCCACCCCCGAGCACGGCACGAGTCAGGAGCCCTGTGAGCCGCTACGCCCCGAGCCTCGTCGACGATCCACGGGTCGAGTCGAGGCGGTCGACGCCCCTCACGGTGATCGCCGTCGCGGTCGCCGTGATCGCCGCGTTCGCGCTCTGGTACTCGATCGCCAACTTCGCCTCGATCGCCGCGGGCGCACGCGAGCTCGCCGATCAGGCGGTCACCGCACGCAACGAGTTCAGCCAGCGGGTGGCGCCATTCGCCTACATCCTCGCCAGCGCCATCGCCATCCCGGTGGCGATCTGGGCGGCGATCTGGCGCAGCCGCGTCCTCGTGAACAAGGAGAGCGGGAACCGGCTCCGCCGCAAGGTCGATCTGGCGTTCGCCGGGGACTGGAATCTGCTGCTCGAGCTGCACCGCCGGTTCGCTACCGGGGACCCGAAGGTCTACACGCCGGTGCCGGCGAACTCCGGTCGGGGCGGCGCCGTGGGCCTCGAGGCGTGGCTCGTGCCCGAGGACCGCATCGCCTACGTCGGGCTCAGCTACGGGTTCAAGAAGGACGTGCAGCGCGCTGGCGTCATCCGCTACACCGACCGGGCGTACGACGCGTTCGCGGCTGCCGTGAGGCACGAGCTGCACCGGCCGCTGCCCGACGACAAGAACCCCAACCTCGCAGCCCCGTCGGCATCCGCATGAGCGCCTGGGACGAGTGGGCCGCGTTCCTCGCGAACGGCGGACGGTATGACGCGCCCGCGGACGTGGCGCGGGTCGATCGGGCGCGTCGCTACAACACGCGCGTGCTCAGCACCGTGCTGTTCCTCGCAGCGCTCGCGGTGATCCTCGCGGTCACGGTGCTCGTCGTGGGCGTCGCCCGGGTGTCGCTGCTGATCGTGATCGTGATCGTGCTGCTGGTGATCGTGCTGCTGTTCCTGCCGAAGATGCTCAAGCTGCGCCGCAACCTGCGCACCGCGCACGACGAGCGGGGCATCGCCCTCAGCGTGAGCAGCGAGGGTCTCGCGACGCCGCTGCTCGGGCTCATCCGCTGGAACGAGATGATCGCGGTTCTTCAGTACGACGACACCGCCCGCACCCAGGCGATCGGGCGCATCCCCATCACCGGCTTCGGCACGCGCGTCGCGCTGAAGTCGGGCGAGGCCCTGCTCGGGATCACGATCGGCGTGCGCGACGCGACCGCGCTCCGCGCGCGCCTGCCCGAGAAGGAGCAGCGCGCTGTGCGGCTCTGGGGCAAGCGCGAGGACGCCGTGCGCCCCGGCGACGTGACGCTGTACCTCGACTCCTTCCTGCCGCCCGAGGAGCTGCAGCGCACGCTTGCCGCCCTCCGCGGCGGAGCGCAGCTGCACTCCGTGCCCTACCAGGTGCCGTCGAGCGCCCTCGAGTACATGGCTGCCATCGGCGCGATGTTCGAGGAGAAGAAGTAGGCGCTGCCCCCCCGGGCTCCTTCCCACCGGTCGTGGCTCGACGCGCCGCTTCTCCGGTTCCCTCTCAGCGCGACGCGCCGTGACGGGTCGGTCGCTCTTCGTTTTCCGACGTGTCGCACGGTTTTCCGGCACCCCGATGGCGGAAAACGAAGAGCGGCCGGCGCGGCGCCGGGCGTGTCCGCGCGCCGCAGCGGTACTGAGCCGCGGCTCCGGCGTCAGACTCGGACCCGCACGTACCCCCGGAAACGACGAAGGCCCCCGCCGAAGCGGGGGCCTTCTGATCGAGCGACCTAGTTGTAGGTGCCGGGGGTGTAGTCATCCGAGCTGAAGCTGTCGAAGTCGACGAAGCTCAGGTCGGACTCGCTGAACACGGAGTCGTCGGAGAAGATGCGGTTCGGGTAGCGCTCCGCCTTCGCCTCCTCCGTCGGGTCCACGTTGACGTCGCGGTACTTCGCGAGGCCCGTTCCCGCCGGGATCAGCTTTCCGATGATCACGTTCTCCTTGAGGCCGACCAGCGGGTCGGACTTGCCCTCCATGGCGGCCTGCGTGAGAACGCGGGTCGTCTCCTGGAAGGACGCGGCCGACAGCCAGGACTCGGTCGCGAGGCTGGCCTTGGTGATACCCATGACCTCCTGGCGAGCCGAGGCGGTCTTGCGACCCTCCTGCAGCGTCGTGCGGTTGACCTCGTTGTAGCGCGACCGGTCGACGAGCTCACCGGGGAGCAGGTCGGTGTCACCGTGCTCCACGACGGTCACCTTGCGCAGCATCTGCCGCACGATGACCTCGATGTGCTTGTCGTGGATCGGCACACCCTGCGAGCGGTAGACGCCCTGCACGCCCTCCACCAGGTGCTGCTGCACGGCGCGGACGCCCTTGACTCGCAGCACCTCCTTCGGGTCGAGGTTTCCGACGATGAACTGCTGGCCGAGCTCGACGCGCTGCCCGTCCTCGACGAGGAGGGTGGCGCGCTTCAGCACCGGGTAGACGTGCGGCTCGTCCCCGTTGTCCGGAGTCAGGATGATCCGGCGGGCACGGTCGGTGTCCTCGATGTGCACGATTCCGGCCGCCTCGGCGATCGGGCTCGCGCCCTTCGGGGTGCGGGCCTCGAACAGCTCCTGCACGCGGGGAAGACCCTGCGTGATGTCGTCAGCCGACGCCACACCACCGGTGTGGAAGGTGCGCATCGTGAGCTGCGTGCCGGGCTCGCCGATCGACTGGGCCGCGATGATGCCGACGGCCTCGCCGATGTCGACGGTCTTGCCGGTCGCGAGCGAGCGTCCGTAGCACGCCGCGCAGACACCGACGGCCGACTCGCAGGTGAGCACGGAGCGCACCTTCACGGTCTCGACGCCGGCAGCGATCAGTTCGTCGATGAGCACATCGCCGACGTCCTGGTTGTGCTTGCCGACGACGTTGCCGTTCGCGTCCACCGCGTCGTCCGCCAGCTGGCGGGCGTACACCGAGTTCTCGACGTTCGCGTCGCGCACCAGGACGCCGTCGGCGCCCTTCGCCGCGATGCGGAACTCGAGGCCCTTGGTGGTGCCGCAGTCGTCCTCACGGATGATGACATCCTGCGAGACGTCGACGAGACGACGGGTGAGGTACCCGGAGTCCGCCGTGCGGAGCGCCGTGTCGGCCAGACCCTTGCGGGCACCGTGGGTCGAGATGAAGTACTCGGCCACGGTCAGGCCCTCCTTGTAGGAGTGCACGATCGGGCGCGGGATGATCTCGCCCTTCGGGTTCGACACGAGACCGCGCATACCGGCGATCTGACGCACCTGCATCCAGTTACCACGGGCACCGGACGACACCATGCGGTTGATGTTGTTGCCGGTGGCGAAGTTCGACTGCATGGCCTCGGCCACCTCGGCGGTCGCCTTGTTCCAGATCTCGATGAGCTCCTGGCGACGCTCGGCGTCGGTCGTGAGTCCCTTGTCGAACTGGTCCTGCACCTTCGCGGCCTGCTTCTCGTAGCGACCGATGATCTCGGGCTTCGTCGGCGGGGTCACGATGTCGGACAGGGCGACCGTCACACCGGAGCGCGTGGCCCAGTAGAAGCCGGCGTCCTTGATCCGGTCGAGCGCAGCGGCGACCTCCACCTTGGGGTAGCGCTCGGCGAGGTCGTTGACGATCGCCGAGATCTTGCCCTTGTCGGCGACGGCCTCCACGTAGGGGTAGTCGACCGGCAGCGCCTCGTTGAACAGGGCGCGACCGAGGGTCGTCTCCTTGAGCAGCGAACCGCCCTGCTCGAAGCCCTCAGGGGCCTCCTCAGCAGGCAGGTACACGCCCTGCAGACGGATGCGCACGGTGGCGTTGAGGTCGAGCGTGCCCTGGTCCTTGGCGAGGATCGCCTCGGACACCGACGAGAACGCACGGCCCTCGCCCACGGCACCCTCCTTGACCGTCGTCAGGTGGTGCAGACCGATGATCATGTCCTGCGAGGGCAGGGTCACCGGGCGGCCGTCCGACGGCTTCAGGATGTTGTTCGACGCGAGCATGAGGATGCGCGCCTCGGCCTGGGCCTCGACCGACAGCGGGAGGTGGACGGCCATCTGGTCACCGTCGAAGTCCGCGTTGAACGCGGCGCAGACGAGCGGGTGCAGCTGGATGGCCTTGCCCTCCACGAGCTGAGGCTCGAAGGCCTGGATGCCGAGACGGTGCAGCGTGGGAGCACGGTTCAGCAGCACGGGGCGCTCGCGGATGATCTCCTCGAGCACGTCCCACACCTGCGGACGCGAGCGCTCCACCATCCGCTTGGCGCTCTTGATGTTCTGAGCGTGGCTGAGGTCGATGAGGCGCTTGATGACGAACGGCTTGAAGAGCTCGAGCGCCATCTGCTTGGGCAGACCGCACTGGTGCAGCTTCAGCTGCGGGCCGACGATGATGACCGAGCGGCCCGAGTAGTCGACGCGCTTGCCGAGCAGGTTCTGGCGGAAGCGACCCTGCTTTCCCTTGAGCATGTCGCTCAGGGACTTCAGGGCGCGGTTGCCGGTGCCGGTGACGGGACGACCGCGGCGGCCGTTGTCGAACAGGGCGTCGACGGCCTCCTGCAGCATCCGCTTCTCGTTGTTGACGATGATCTCGGGGGCACCGAGGTCGAGCAGTCGACGGAGGCGGTTGTTGCGGTTGATGACGCGGCGGTACAGGTCGTTCAGGTCGGAGGTTGCGAAGCGGCCACCGTCGAGCTGCACCATCGGGCGCAGCTCCGGCGGGATGACCGGGACGACCTCGAGCACCATCGCGGCCGGCGAGTTGCCGGTCTGCAGGAAGGAGCTCACGACGCGCAGGCGCTTGATGGCACGGATCTTCTTCTGACCCTTGCCCTCGGCGATCTGCAGGCGCAGCGACTCGGCCTCGGCGGCCAGGTCGAAGGCCTGGAGACGCTTCTGGATCGCCTCGGCGCCCATGAAGCCCTCGAAGTAGAGGCCGAAGCGGTCCACGAGCTCGTGGTACACCGCGTCCTCGGGCTTGAGGTCGCCGACCTTGAGGTTGCGGAACTCGTCCCACACGCGCTCGAGGTGGTTGATCTGCTCGTCGAACGACTTGCGGAGCTGACCCATCTCCTTCTCGGCGCCGTCCTTGGTGCGGCGCTTCTGGTCGCTCTTGGCGCCCTCGGCCTCCAGGGCCGCGAGGTCCTCCTCGAGCTTCTGCAGGCGCTCCGCGATGCGGGCGTCGCGCTGGGTCTCGAGGGTCTTGATCTCGAGGCGCAGCTCGTTCTCGAGACCGGGCATGTCCTGGTGACGTGCGTCCTCGTCGACCGAGATGATCATGTACGCGGCGAAGTAGATGACCTTCTCGAGGTCCTTCGGCGCCATGTCGAGCAGGTAGCCGAGGCGGCTCGGCACACCCTTGAAGTACCAGATGTGCGTGACCGGAGCGGCGAGCTCGATGTGGCCCATGCGCTCACGGCGCACGGAGGACTTGGTGACCTCCACGCCGCAGCGCTCGCACACGATGCCCTTGAAGCGGACTCGCTTGTACTTTCCACAGGAGCACTCCCAGTCCCGCGAGGGACCGAAGATCTGCTCGCCGAACAGACCGTCCTTCTCGGGCTTCAGGGTGCGGTAGTTGATGGTCTCGGGCTTCTTGACCTCGCCGTACGACCAACGGCGGATGTCATCCGCGGTCGCAAGACCGATCTTGATTTCGTCAAACGCGTGAACGTCGAGCAATTCTGTTTCTTCTCTCGTTGCAGTCTCGAAGGCGGGCCGGGTCAGATCTCGTCGATCGACGAGGACTCGAACCGCGTGGAGATGTTGATGCCGAGCTCCTCAGCGGCACGGAAGACCTCGTCGTCCGTGTCGCGCAGGTTGACCGCGGTGCCGTCGGCAGACAGCACCTCGACGTTCAGGCAGAGCGACTGCATCTCCTTGATGAGCACCTTGAAGCTCTCGGGGATGCCGGGCTCCTGGATGTTCTCGCCCTTGACGATCGCCTCGTAGACCTTCACTCGGCCGAGGATGTCGTCGGACTTGATCGTCAGGAGCTCCTGCAGACCGTAGGCCGCGCCGTACGCCTCGAGTGCCCACACCTCCATCTCACCGAAGCGCTGGCCGCCGAACTGCGCCTTACCACCGAGCGGCTGCTGGGTGATCATCGAGTAGGGGCCGGTGCTGCGGGCGTGGATCTTGTCGTCCACGAGGTGGTGCAGCTTGAGGATGTACATGTAGCCGACCGAGATCGGGTCGGGGAACGGCTCACCGGAGCGACCGTCGAACAGGCGGGTCTTGCCCGTCGAGTCGATCAGGCGGTCGCCGTCGCGGGTGACGCGGGTCGAGTCGAGCAGACCCGCGATCTCCTCCTCGAAGGCGCCGTCGAAGACGGGGGTCGCGACCTTGGTGCCCGGCTCGGCGCTGTGCGCCTCCTCGGGAAGAGCCGCTGCCCACTTCGGCTTGCCCTCGACGTCCCAGCCCTGCTTCGCAACCCATCCGAGGTGGGTCTCGAGCACCTGGCCGAAGTTCATGCGGCCGGGGATACCGAGCGGGTTGAGGATCACGTCGACCGGGGTGCCGTCCGCGAGGAACGGCATGTCCTCGACGGGCAGGATCTTCGCGATGACGCCCTTGTTGCCGTGACGACCGGCGAGCTTGTCGCCCGCGGTGATCTTGCGCTTCTGGGCGATGTAGACGACCACACGCTGGTTGACGCCCGAGCCGAGCTCGTCGTCGTTCTCGGCGCTGAACTCCTTCACCGCGATGACGGTGCCCTCTTCACCGTGGGGAACCTTGAGCGAGGTGTCGCGCACCTCGCGGCTCTTCTCGTTGAAGATGGCGCGCAGCAGGCGCTCCTCGGCGCTCAGCTCGGTCTCGCCCTTCGGCGTGACCTTGCCGACGAGGATGTCGCCGGGGCGGACCTCGGCTCCGATGCGGATGATGCCGCGCTCGTCGAGGTCGGCGAGCAGCTCCGGGCTGACGTTGGGGAGGTCACGGGTGATCTCCTCCTTGCCGAGCTTGGTGTCGCGCGCGTCGACCTCGTACTCCTCGATGTGGATCGACGAGAGCACGTCGTCCTTCACGAGGTTCTGGCTGAGGATGATCGCGTCCTCGAAGTTGTGACCCTCCCACGGCATGAACGCCACGAGGAGGTTCTTGCCGAGCGCGAGCTCGCCGTTCTCGGTCGCCGGGCCGTCGGCCAGCACCTGGCCGACCTCGACGCGGTCGCCCGCGTTGACGATGACCCGGTGGTTGTAGCTCGTGCCCTGGTTGGAGCGGTCGAACTTGCGCAGGTAGTACTCCTGCGTGCCGCCCTCATCGAGCTGCACGACCACGACATCCGCCGACACCTCGGCGACCACACCGGCCTTCTGGGCGGTGATCACGTCGCCGGCGTCGATGGCCGCGAAGCCCTCCATGCCGGTGCCGACCAGCGGCGACTCGGAACGGAGCAGCGGCACGGCCTGACGCTGCATGTTGGCGCCCATGAGCGCACGGTTCGCGTCATCGTGCTCGAGGAACGGGATGAGCGAGGTCGCGACCGACACCATCTGGCGCGGCGAGACGTCCATGTAGCCGACGGAGTCGACCGGGAAGAGGTCGACCTCGCCACCCTTGCGGCGGGCGAGGACGCGGTCCTCGGCGAAGCGCATGTCCGACGTGAGCGGAGCGTTCGCCTGGGCGACGATGAAGTCGTCCTCCTCGCTGGCGGTGAGGTAGTCGATCTGGTCGGTCACCTTGCCGTTGACGACGCGGCGGTACGGGGTCTCGATGAACCCGAACGCGTTGATGCGCGCGAAGGACGCGAGCGAGCCGATGAGGCCGATGTTCGGGCCTTCAGGGGTCTCGATCGGGCACATGCGGCCGTAGTGCGAGGGGTGCACGTCGCGCACCTCGACGCCGGCGCGCTCACGGGAGAGACCGCCGGGGCCGAGCGCCGAGAGGCGGCGCTTGTGGGTCAGGCCCGCGAGCGGGTTGTTCTGGTCCATGAACTGCGACAGCTGGGAGGTTCCGAAGAACTCCTTGATCGCAGCCACGACGGGACGCACGTTGATGAGCGTCTGCGGCGTGATGGCCTCGATGTCCTGCGTGGTCATCCGCTCGCGCACGACGCGCTCCATGCGGGAGAGACCGGTGCGCACCTGGTTCTGGATGAGCTCGCCGACCGCGCGGATGCGGCGGTTGCCGAAGTGGTCGATGTCGTCCACGTCGAGACGCACGTCGACCTGCTGGCCCTCGCGGACGCCGCGGATGGTGGTCAGGCCGTTGTCGCCCACGGTCACGCCGGGAGCCGACGTGTCGTGCAGGGCGACGAGGTACTTGATCGTGGCGAGGATGTCCTCGATCGTCAGCACCGACTGCTTGATGTCGATGTCGACGCCGAGCTTGCGGTTGATCTTGTACCGGCCGACCTTCGCGAGGTCGTAGCGCTTCGGGTTGAAGTAGAAGTTGTCGAGGAGCGCGCGGGCGGCCTCGGCGGCGACCTGCTCGCCCGGACGGAGCTTGCGGTAGATGTCCTTGAGCGCCTCCTCCTTGGTGAGGATGGCGTCCTTCTCGAGGGTGGCCTCGATCGACGGGAAGCCCTGGAACTCCTGCAGGATCTCCTCGCTCGTGAGGCCGAGGGCCTTGAGGAAGATCGTGACGGACTGCTTGCGCTTGCGGTCGATGCGCACGCCGACCTGGTCGCGCTTGTCGATCTCGAACTCGAGCCATGCACCGCGGCTCGGGATGATGCGGGCGGAGTAGATGTCCTTGTCGGAGTTCTTCTCGGCCGAGCGGTCGAAGTAGACACCGGGCGAACGGACGAGCTGCGACACGACGACGCGCTCGGTTCCGTTGATGATGAAGGTGCCCTTCTCGGTCATGAGCGGGAAGTCGCCCATGAAGACCGTCTGGGTCTTGATCTCACCGGTCATGTGGTTCATGAACTCGGCGTTCACGTAGAGCGGCGCGGCGAACGTCTTGCCGCGCTCCTTGCACTCCTCGATGGAGTACTTGGGCTCCTCGAGCTCGGGGCCCGAGAACGAGAGCTGCATCGTCTCGCCGAGGTCCTCGATGGGGGAGATCTCCTCGAAGATCTCCTCGAGTCCGCTCTTCGAGTTGAGGTCGGTGCGGCCGGCCTCGAGGCCCTCCGCGAGCCGGTCCTGCCACGCCTCGTTGCCGACGAGCCAGTCGAACGACTCGGTCTGCAGCGCGAGAAGGTCGGGGACCGTCAGCGTGTCGGTGATCTTGGCGAACGAGAGCCGCTTGGCGTTGCGGCCGTTCTTGGGGGACGAATTGGAAGACGCGTTACGCGCAGCAGCCAAGGAAATAACCTCCGGGGGCCGTGTGGGCCATTACTGTCGTCGGTGAAGAATCCGCCACCCAGGACCCTGTCGAGATCCGCCCCGCCGCTATACTCGGGGCGCGCCTGCCATCCGCAATATGACGGCATGATTTGACTGGGAGCGCAAAGAACAACTATAGGTCGCAACGTCGCAACCTGTCCAGCCATTCCTTGACCTGATTCTGGCTTTCGGCTATAAGTCCGGCGTGTCGCCCCGCTCCGCCGCCCCCGACACGCCTCCCGCGGCGCCTCCATTCGTCGTTCTCCGACGTGTCGCACCCTTTTCCGACCCGCGGATGGCGGAGAACGAAGAGCGGATGCCGTGGGCCCGGCGCGTCGCCCTGCCGCCCGGCCCCTGGCGGCTCTGGCGCTCGTCCCGAGCCGTCCCGCGCCCGTCCCGCCTCCGCTGTCAGGTTTTCGGACGAGCGTCGGGTTCTCGCAGCCGACTTCGGTCCGAAAACCTGACAACGGCGACCGGGGCACGGGGCCGGGGGCCGGGGTGGCCCTCGGTAGGCTCGTGCGCATGACCGCCGGAGCCGCTCGCGTCGTGCTGGTGGGTGCGGAGTCGACCGGCAAGACGACGCTCGCGCAGCAGCTCGTCGAGCACTACCGCTCGCTCGGCGGCGCGTTCGCCGGAACCCGCTGGGTGCCCGAGTACGGACGCGAGTACACCGAGATCCTGCTCGCCCGCCAGGGCGTCGTCGACGCCGACCCGGACGCCGAGGTGCATTCGGCCGAGTGGGGTCCCGAGGACTTCGCGATCATCGCCCGCGAGCAGCAGCGGATCGAGGACGAGGCGGCCGCCTCGGGTGCGCCGCTCGTGATCTGCGACACGGATGCGCTGGCCACCTGGCTCTGGGAGCGGCGCTACCTCGGCGAGGCCAGCACCGCGTCGCGGGAGGCCGTGCCGGTGCTGCCGCCCCGAGCGCTCTACCTGCTCGCCGACTGGCGCGATGTGCCGTTCGAGCAGGACGGCATCCGCGACGGCGAGCACCTCCGGGACGACATGACGCAGTGGTTCATCGAGGAGCTCGAGTCGCGCGGCGAGCGCTGGGCGCTGCTGAGCGGCGACGCCCCGACCCGGCTGGCCGCAGCCATCCGTCTCGTCGACGAGGCGCTCGTCGACGCGGTGCCCGCGGGCGCAGCGCAGGCGCCATGAGGGTGCACAGCGTCGAGCTGATGCTCGACGCGGCGAATGAGGATGCGGTGCGCGCCGAGTGGAGGGCGCTCGCGGATGCGGGCCTGCCGAACGCGGGGACGAACCCCAGCGAGTCGAACCGTCCGCATGTGACGCTCGCGGCGTCTGCGGATCCCCTCGAGGACGCGGTCCCGGCGCTCCGCGACGCAGTGACGGAGGTGCCGCTGACCCTGACCCTCGGCGGTCCGCTGCTGTTCGGCCGCGGCGACCGGGGCTTCGTGCTCGCCCGGCACGTCGTCGTGACGAGCGCCCTGCTGCGGCTCCATCACCGGGTGCTCGACGCGCTCGGCGCCCACCGGGTCCTGCAGCACTCGGCGGTCGACGACTGGACGCCGCACGTGACCCTCGCCCGACGGATGCCGGCGGAGCGGCTTCCCGAGGCCCTCGCGCTCGTCGCCACGGCGCCGCTCGAGGCGACCGCCGCATCCGCCCGGCTCTGGAACAGCGAGACCCGCACGATCACCGAGCTCGGCTGACCGGGCACCGGACGAGCGCGACCGGCACCCCGCCTGCCGTTATCGTCGGAGGATGCCGGAGCATCCGTCGATCACGCTGCAGCACAGCGGTCTGCACGCCGAGATCGCCCCGGACCGCTGGGTGCCCGGCAGCTACCAGCTCGTCGTCGACGGCACCCCGCAGTCGCACGTCAACCTCGACGACCCGACGCAGCTGTTCTTCGAGTACGTGCAGCGGATGGGCCACGTCATCGATCAGCTCGCGCCGGGCGAGGCGATCACCGCCGTGCACCTCGGGGCGGGTGCGATGACCCTGCCGCGCTACATCGCGGCGACCCGGCCCGGATCCCGGCAGCAGGTGATCGAGCTCGAGAGCGACCTCGTCGACTTCGTGCGCGAGCAGCTGCCGCTGCCGAAGGACGCGTCCATCCGCGTGCGGCACGGCGACGCGCGCGAGGTGGTGGGCCGGCTCCCGGCCGGTCTGCGCGGCGCGGTCGACCTCATCGTCGTGGACGTCTTCAGCGGCGCCCGCACCCCCGCCCACGTGACGAGCCTCGAGTTCTACACCGAGCTCGCCGCGCTGCTGTCCCCGCGCGGCATCGTGCTCGCCAACATCGCCGACGGCCCGGGCCTGCAGTTCGCCCGCTCCCAGGCGTCGACCCTCAGCAGCGTCTTCGGCGACGTCGCCGCGCTCGCCGACGTGCAGCTGCTGAAGGGCCGCCGGTTCGGCAACATCGTGCTCGTCGCCTCCCCCGCTCCCCTGCCGCTCGAGTGGGTGCCGCGGCTGCTCGCCGGTGGCCCGCATCCGTCGGTCGTTGTGCAGGGCGACGAGCTCGTGTCGTTCATCGCGGGAGCCCCCGTCACGACCGACGCGACTGCGGTGCCGTCCCCGCCGCCGTCGAAGGGCATCTTCCAGGTCCGCTCGCGCGACTGAACCTCCCGATCCGCCGCAGATCATCCGCGGCCGGCTCCGCCAGCCGGACGATGGAGTCATGAGACGGATGCCCGCGGTCGCCCTCGCTCTCGTCGGGCTGCTGCTCGCCGGGTGCACGCCCGCGCAGAGCGGCGTCGCCTCGCCGGTGCCGACCCCGACGACCTCGCCGAGCACGGAGCCCGAGGGCCCGGTGCAGCCGGTCGGGCAGGCGGAGGTCGTCGCCGAGGGTCTCCAGGCGCCATGGTCCGTCGTGCACCTCGAGGGCGCGTCGCTGCTCTCCGAGCGGGACACCGCCCGCGTGCTGGAGCTCTCTCCGGAGGGCGACCTGCGCGAGGCGGGCGTCATCGAGGGCGTGGCGCCCGCGGGAGAGGGCGGCCTGCTGGGCCTCGCGACGCTCGTCGACGGCGACATCACCTACCTCTACGCCTACTACACGAGCGCGGACGACAACCGCATCGTGCGGATGCCGCTCAGCGGCGAGCCGGGCGCGCTGCGGCTCGGCGCGCAGGAGGTCGTGCTCGAGGGAATCGCCAAGGCGGGCAACCACAACGGAGGGCGCATCGCGTTCGGCCCCGACGGCATGCTCTACGCGACGGTCGGCGACGCCTCCGCGCCCGACCTCGCGCAGGACCCGGAGTCGCTGAACGGGAAGATCCTGCGGATGACGCCGGAGGGCGAGGTGCCCGACGGTGCCGAATCGCTCGTGCACTCGCTCGGCCACCGCAACCCCCAGGGCCTCGCCTGGGACGAGGCGGGCCGCATGTGGGCCGCGGAGTTCGGGCAGAACACCTGGGACGAGCTCAACCTCATCGAGGCCGGTGCGAACTACGGCTGGCCGGTCGTGGAGGGCATCGGAGGCGACGAGGCCTTCGTGAACCCCGTGCAGCAGTGGTCGACCGACGAGGCGAGCCCGAGCGGCTTGACCGCCATCCGCGGCACGCTGTTCCTCGCGGGTCTCCGCGGCGAGCGGGTGTGGGCGATCTACCCGGACGAGGACCCGGTCTACGCGGCCGCATGGTTCGTCGGCGAGCACGGGCGCATCCGCGACGTGCTGCCGAGCCCCGACGGGCAGTCGCTCTGGGTGCTCACCAACAACACGGATGGCCGGGGCGACCCCGGCGATGACGACGACAGGCTGCTGCAATATCGTCTCGCGCCCCCGACCGAGGGTTAACCTGGAGCAGGGAATCTGGGGGCAGCTGTGACGATCGTTCTGGGGTACGACCCATCGACCCTTCGCGAGAAGGTCGATCTGGTGGCGTTGGGGGAGCGGCTCGACGAGCTCGGGGAGCAGCGCAGTGCCGCGGCGCTCAACGAGAAGGTCGGCCTGCTGAGACTCGCAGGCAGGCTCGACGAGGCCTGGGACGTCGCCAACCAGGCGGTGCGCCAGGCGCGCTTCGGGGGCGACCGGGAGCAGCTCGTGCTCGCCCGCATCCGTCGAGCGCAGGTGCAGCAGTTCATGGGCAGGCTCGATGCGGCGCTGCAGGAGCTGAGCGACTGCGCCCGCGAGGCGCAGGCGCACGGCTGGCAGGCGGCCGAGGGCTTCGCGCTGCAGCACCGGGGCAAGGTGCACTTCGACCGCGGCGAGTACCCGGAGGCGCTGCGCGACTTCAAGGACGCCCTGTCGATCCGCGTGCGCATCAAGGCGTCCCCGGATCAGGTGGACAGCTCGATGCTCGCCATCGCCATCACGGAGTCGTTCATGGACGGCGGTGGGCGTTAGCCTCGTCGCGTGGCTGAACTGGAGCGCGTGCGGCGCTGGGCAGAGGCGCTGATCGCTCTGCACCTCGACTCCTCGTGGAGCTTCGGGTTCGACTCCGCGAAGACCCGCGCCGGGCTGTGCGACTACACGGCCAAGCGGATCACCGTCTCGCGCTACCTCGCCGCGCGGTACGAGGACGACGAGATCCACCAGGTGCTGCTGCACGAAGTCGCCCACGCGCTCGCCGGTCCCGGGGCCGGGCACGGTGCGACGTGGCGCAAGACCGCCCGCGAGCTCGGGTACGAGGGCAAGCGCCTGCACGGCGGGGCGATCGCCGACGAGCTCGCGCCCTGGGTCGGCACCTGCCCGCAGGGCCATTCCCACTACCGCTACCGCAAGCCGCAGCGCACCCTCGCCTGCGGACTCTGCTCCAAGCGCTTCGACCCGGCCCACGCCATCCGCTGGGAGCGGCGCGAGGTGCCGTCGGCCGCACGCCGCGCGAGCTGAGCCGACCCCGCCCGAGGCCGTAACCCGCCATGATGGTTGCGTGCCATCCCCCGGTCAGTACCTCGTCGACGCCGACGGTCGACGGTGGTGGTTCGACTCCGGGTCCACGGCGATCGACCTCGTCTACACCGCGCGCGTGCGTGAGACGCTGCACGAGCCGTCCGACCTCGCCGCCTGGCTCGAGCCCCGGTTCCCCGGCGCCGAGCACGACGTGACGGAGCGCGACCTCGTGGACGCGCTCGAGCTGCGCACGTCGCTCGCCCGAGCCATCGTCGCGCTCAGCAGGGGCACGAGCATCGACCCGGGCGACGTCGACGGCATCAATCTCTACGCGGCGCTGCCCGACATCCCGCCGGTGCTCGAGGGCGGCACCCGGCAGGCGGGCCGGACCCGCCCGCGCGCGGCGCAGGCGCTCAGCTCGCTCGCACGGGAGGCGGTGACACTCATCTCGACCGCACCGGAGCGCATCCGTCGCTGTGCCGCCGCCGACTGCGACATCGTCTTCTACGACGAGTCGCGGTCGAACAACCGGCGCTGGTGCGCGATGGAGCGCTGCGGGAATCGCGCGAAGGTGCGGGCGTTCCGGGAACGCCAGGCTGCCGCGGGGTCGCCGACTAGTCGGTGACCTTGACTTCCTTCCAGAACGCGACGTAGTCGCTGAAGTCTTTGCCGACGCGGTTGAACGCGGTCGGGTACGGGGTGGGGTAGCTCCAGGCGCGGTCCTGCAGCAGCTGGTCGCCGTCCTTGACGGAGAAGTACTGGCACTCGCCCTTCCAGGGGCAGGTGTAGGGGGTCGGGCTCTTCTCGAGGAGCTCGGAGTTCACGCTCTGCGGCGGGAAGTACCAGTTGCCCTCGATCTGGATGAGGTCCTCCTTGGGGGCCTCCGCGATCACCGTGTCGCCAAGCACTGCCTTCATGGCCGTCCTCCTTCGTGGTTGCTACCAGAGGGGAACGCTACGCGCGGCGGCTCCATTCCACCTGGGCCGCCCGCAGCACGACGACCTCCGCGCGGTCGTTGCGCTCGCGCGCCTCCTCGATCGGCGCACGGCCCTGCTCGGCGAGCAGCTCCTGACCGGTCACGGATGCGGAGAGCACGTGGCCGACCGCGTTGCGCAGGCCGGTGTACGCGCCCACGGCGGCGGCGGCCTCCGGCGAGATGTAGTCGATGCCGACGTCGGCGAGCGCGTCGATCACGGCGCCGGCGGCCAGCAGATCCTCGACGGCGAACCGGCCGTCGGCGCCGCCCGCGGCCGCCACGGCGACGGTCGCACGGTCGCCGAGCTCCACCTGCCGGTCGAGCACCCAGCGCGCGATCGCCTCGCGCGCGCCGACCGATCCGGCGAGGATCGCGCCGTCGAAGCCGACCGACGCGGGGTCGCGGTCGTCGGTGACGAGCGCATCCGCCCAGACCAGGATGTGCGCTCCCGCGGCGATCGCGCGGGCGCCGTCGAGGCCCCAGTCGAAGCGGATCTGGTACTGCGGCTGGGTGCTGGGACTGGTCACCTCAGCAGGGTAATCGCGGTCCTCGGCGGCTCTCCGAAGCGGTGTAACCGAGGGTCACAGCGCGGTCGGCTCATCGTCACTGCGCCGCGCGCTCCGGCGCATAGCGCCGCACGATGTCCAGCACCCCCTCCACGCCAGGGGCGCGACGGATGCTCTGCCCGATCCGTTCGCTCGCCGCCGCGTACCCAGGGTCGGCGAGCACTCGGCGCACCGCGCCCGCGACCTCGTCGGCGCTCGGGCGGTTCGTGCGGAGGTTGATGCCCGCGCCGCTCCACGCGACCCGGGCCGACACCTCGGCCTTGTCCTCCGTCATCCCCGCCACGACGAGGGGCACCCCGTTCCGGAGCGCGAAGTGCACGCCGCCGTAGCCGCCGTTGGTGACCATCACGTCGGTGCGTGCGAGCAGCTCGTCATAGGGGAGGTACTGGGCGACACGCGTGTTGGAGGGCAGGGGACCCAGATCGAGGGCGCGTCCGCCGGTGCTCGCCACCACGATCACGTCGTCGTCGGCCAGCCCGCGGATCGTCGGGAGCAGCAGCTCCTCGGGGTCGCCGTTCGCGATGGTCCCCTGCGTCACGTGCACGACGGGTCGCGAGCCGTCGAGATCGTCCCACCACTCCGGCAACGCGACCTGGGATGCGCCGCTGCGCGACACGGGGCCGAGGAAGTGGATCGGGACGGCCGCGTCACTGCGCGGGTACTCGAACTCCTCGACCGTGAACTGGAGCACCGCATCCGTCGCCGCGTACCAGTTCATGACGTGGGTGGGCAGCGATGCGCCACCCAGCGGGGCCAGCAGCCGCTCGGCCTCACGATGCACGGAACCGAAGATCAGCCGATTCGCGACGAAGGCGAGAGCGCGGTTGCGGAGCACCCCGAGCGGTCCGCGCAGAGGGGGGATGCCGAGGCCGAACGGCGCGGTGTCGCGGCTGGCGAGGCCTAGGGGGATGATGCCGAGGTTCAGCAGGGCGGGGCGGCTGCCGCGGGGGCGCATGGTGAGACCGGCGCCGCCGGCGAACATCGACTCGGCCAGCACGGCATCCGCGGGCTCCGCCGCGAGCGCCGCGTCGACGGCCGCGAGCTGGGCCGGCCCCGGCCTGAAGAAGATCTCGACCAGGTCGTACTTGATCGCGGCGGGGCCGGTGAGGCCGACGCGTCCAGGGAAGGCCTCGTCGATCGCTGCGTCGTCGAAGTCGGCCTCGGCGGGGAGCGGGAGGAACCGGGCGCCGGTCGCTTCGACCTCGTCGCGGTACTTCGCACCGGTGAGGAAGCGCACGTCGGCTCCTGCCGCGACGAGGGCCTGGGCCACGGGGAGGATCGGCGCGATGTGCCCGATGACGGGTGTGCTGCAGATCAGGATGGAGGTCATGTGCGGACTTTCATTGCAGTGATGTAGGATTGATTGCATCGTGACTGTAGTGAATTCTTCTCCGGGCCGCAAGTACTCCTCTCCGATGCGCGAGGAGGCCGCCGCTCGCACCCGAAGACGCATCATCGACGCCGCGGCCGCCTGCTTCACCCGCTCCGGCTACGCGGCGACCACCATGCGCGCCATAGCTACCGGGGCCGGGGTCAGCGTCGAGACCGTCAACGGCCACGGACCCAAGCGCGAGCTGCTCTTCGCAGCGTTCGACCTCGCGTTCTCCGGCCGGGAGGGGCCGACCACGATCGAGGATCGCCCCGATTTCGACCCGACCTCCGCCGAGCGAGGCGGGCGCGAGTGGCTGACCGGCCTCGTCCGCGTGACCGTCGGATCGTACGAACGCTCCTACGGGCTCTGGCGCGCGCTCACGGCCGCATCCGATGTGGACGAGGCGGTCGCCGAAGCGCTTGCCGAACTGCTCGGGCGACGGAGGAGGGAGCTGCGAGGCCTCGTCGAAACCCTCGGCGACAGGGGGCTGCCCGAGCCCCGTGACCTCGAGGCGGCCGTCGACGAGCTGTCCTTTCTCGCCTCTCACGACGCATACGGGCACTTCGTGGTGCTCGGCGGATGGACCAGGCAGCGCTACGAGGAGTGGGCGACCGAGGTGGTGCTGACGAGGCTGGAAGCGCTCGCAGCCGAGGGCTGATCCGGTTCCGCCCCGCTCGCGACGGAGCGGACCGCCGTTCGCACCGTGCTGTCAATCGGTGGCGCCGGCCGGCCGCGCGTCCGTATCGTCCGGTGGTGCTGATCGTCTCAGCACCGGACGGAGGGGGTCCATCAGGATGCGTTCGACTCGCAAGGCACGACTCGACCGCACCCTCTCCTGGGAGGACGTCAGAGCATCCCTGTGGTTCTGGCCCTGCGTCGCCGCGATCGCCGCCCTCGGACTGGCGTTCGCGCTGGTCCCCCTGCACCTGCCCGCCGCACATCCCGTCTCCGCATGGCTGTGGCCGAGCGACGCCGACGCCGCCCGCGCCCTGCTGCAGACGGTGGCCACCTCCACGATGGCGGCGACCAGCCTGACGTTCTCGCTGACCGTCGTCGCGCTGCAGCTGTCGTCCCAGCAGTTCTCACCCCGGCTGCTGCGAGAGTTCGCCCGCGACCGGTTCACGCAGGCCGTGCTCGCGATCCTGGTGTCGACGTTCGTCGTGTCGCTCGTTGGCCTGCGCGGGGTCACCGCCGACGGGCCGCTGCCCACGGTGCTGCTCGCCGTCGTGCTGCTCCTCGGCGTCGCGTCGATCATCACCCTGCTCGCCTTCATGGGGCACCTCGTCCGGGCGCTCAGGGTCGACACGATGATGGCGGCAGTGCACCATGACACGATGGCCACCCTGCATCAGGTGTACCCCGAGCACGAGGGGCCCACCGGCGAGGACTGGCAGCCTGCCGAGCACGGAGCAGTGCTCGAGCTCCCGGCGACGCGGAGCGGCTTCATCAAGGTCGTGCGACCCGAGCCCCTGCTCGAGCTGGCCTCGAAGCGCGACCTGGTGATCCGGCTGCGAGTGCGACCTGGAGATCACGTCGTGCGCGGAACTCCGCTGGCCACGGCGTGGTCGAGGGGAGGCGGACAGCTCGACCACGACGCCCTCTCCGATGCCCTGCTCGTGAGCGTCGAACTCGGCTACGAGCGGACGATGGAGCAGGACGCCGCCTTCGGGTTCCGCCAGCTCACCGACATCGGAGTGAAGGCGATCTCGCCGGGCATCAACGATCCCGTCACCGCGGCGCACGCGATCGGCTACTGCGCCGACCTCCTGACGGTCGCGTTCGGCAGGCAGCTCGGCGAGCGCCGCGTCCATGACGACCGGGGAACGCTGCGCGTGGTGCTCCCCGATCGCGACCCGCGCTACTACCTGGACATCATGTGCCCGCCGCTGCGGCGCTACGGCTCTCGGGAGCCGATCGTGCTGGCCGCGCTGCTCAGGATGCTGCGCGACGCGGCGGTCTCGGCGAGGGACGAGGAGCAGCGCAGCGAGATCGCCCGGCAGGCCGGGCTGGTCGTCGACGCCATGTCCGGTGAGCTGCTGCCCGACGAAGCGGATGCGGTGCGCGACCTGGCCGAGCGGGTCGATGCGGCGCTCGCGGGGCGCACGCTCGAGGCCTACGACGATCGCGCAGGGGAGACGCGCTCCACCTGAACCGGACGGGCGGGTGATGTCTACCGCTCGGGCGCGACCGGTTCGATCACTGCGGGACGGACGTGCTCGAAGACCACGCTCGTGCGCACGTCGGCGACCTCGGCGCGCTCGGTGAGCTTGTCGATGACGAAGGCGTAGAGCGCCTCGTTGTCGGGCACCGCGACGTGCAGCAGGAAGTCCTCAGCCCCGGTCACGACGAAGAGCCCGATCGTCTCGGGCAGCTCGATCGCCCAGCGCCGGAACGCGTCGACCCGCTCCCGCGACGGCGGGCGGATGCGCACGGCGATGAGCGCCTGCACGCCCCGTCCGAGCGCCGGCAGGTCCACCTCGAGGCGGGCGCCGCGGATGATGCCCCTGCGCCGCAGCGACCGGGTGCGCTCGAGCGCGGTGGTCGCCGACACCCCGACCGCAGCGGCGACGTCGCGGTTCGTCCTCCGAGCATCCGCCTGCAGGATCCGCAGAATCGCCGTATCGATCGCGTCGAGATCCGCCATTCGTCCACCCTCCGCCGTACTTAATCCGGTGCTGACGCCGCGAGCCTACGGCTTCGATCTATCGTCGGCGCGTGATCGGATACAGCGAAGAGGAGATCGACACCTCACTCATCACCCGTGCGGCCCGACTGAAGTGGATCGTGGCCGTCGACTCGTCCCTGCCGGCCGGGCGTCAGGTCAACGCGGCGGTGTGCATCGCGGCCGCCACCTCGGCGCAGGTCTCGGGTCTGCTCGCCCGCGACGTTCCCGACGGCGACGGAGTGGCGCATCCCGGCCTGCCATGGGCCGGGGTCACCGTGCTCACCGGGACCCGCGAGCAGCTGCTGGCACTCGCCGGGAAGGCTCGGTCGTCGGAGGGAGTCTTCGTCGCCGACATGCCCGAGGCCGCCCAGCTCACGCGGGTCTACGACGAGTACGAGGCGCTGCTCGGCACCCAGTCGGACGACGAGGTGCGCCCGCTGGCGCTCAGCATCGTGGGGCCGCGCAATCGGGTCGACCGGATCACGAAGGGCCTGCCGCTGCTGTAGTCGATCCACGAGCAGAGGCGCAGACTGGCCCCATGCGCGTGCTGCTGAAGATGACGCTCGACTGCTCCCCCGACGCGGCATGGCGGGCGCTGCGCTCACCCTCAGTGATGACGGAGGTCGCGTTCCCGCTGCTCGCATTCGAGTCGCTCGAAGAGGGCGGCTTCCCCGAGGTCTGGCCGGGCGGACCGCACCGCGTCGAGGTGCGGCTGGCGGGCCTCGTGCCCGTCGGCGAACAGGAGATCGACACGGCCTTCGAGCAGCACGGCGACGTGCGGATCGTGCGCGACACCGGCCGCGCGGTTGTCGGACCCATGACCCTCGTCACCCGGTTCCGGCACTCCATGGCGGTCTCCCCCGCGCCTGGCGGCAGGACCCTGTACCGCGACCAGCTCGAGATCGACGCCGGCCTCGCGACCCCGCTCTTGTGGCTCGCCTACTGGGCGTTCTGGCAGTGGCGGGGCTTCGGCATCCGTCGGATGGCGCCCAGCTGGCGCTGAATGCCCGGCCTAGGCTGACGGCATGACCGCCCTCGAGGTCGCCGACTGGCGACGGCAGGTGTTCGCGCTCTACGCCGAGGTGCGGGCCTCCAGCCCGCGCGACGGGCATCGGCTCTGGCGCAGGGGACGCGACCGGCTGTTCGGAACGCATCCGTCGACGCCGCTGCTGCCCGACGACCTCGACCGCTTCGAGGGGCTGCCGGTCGAGCGGTACGACCCCGACTGGCGCTTCGAGGTGGAGCTCGAGCACACCTCGCCCAAGAGGCTCGAGGTGGAGACCGGCACCGACGGCATCGTGCCGTTCGAGCGGATCGGGCTGGTCGACATCCCGGAGGTCGGCACGCTCGACGTGTGGCGCCTCGCGTCGTACGGCGGCGGCATCTTCGTACCCGTCAAGGACGCGCTCGCCGGCCGGCCGGGCGGCACCTACGGCGGCGGGCGCTACCTGCTCGACACCGTGAAGGGCGCCGACCTGGGACCGGGCCGGGCCCCTGAGTCGCTCGTCCTCGACTTCAACTTCGCCTACAACCCGTCGTGCGCGTACGACCCGATGTGGGCCTGCCCGCTCGCGCAGCCCGGCAACGTGCTCGAGGTCGCGGTCCCCGTGGGGGAGCGCTACTCGGGCGAGCACTGAGGCTCAGGCGTCCGCGGACTCCCCGCGACGCTTCGCCTGCAGCTCGGCCTCAAGCCGACGGATGCGCTCCTCGCGCTCCGAGCGCTCGATCTCGGCTTCGAGAGCGGCGAGCTGCGCCTGGGTGTCGGCGTCGGAGGCGAGCCTCGCCGTCGCCTCCTCCTGCCGGCGCGGATCGCCGAGCGGGATGGCGGGCCGTGCGGCAGTCCAGTCGTGTCCCGCGATGAACCAGACGGCGCTGCCGATGAGCGGCAGGAACACCACCAGCAGGATCCATACGAGCTTCGGCAGGTGACGCACCTGCGAGTCGTCGCGGACGATGATGTCGACGAGGGCCGCCACGACGACCACGAGCAGGATGAGCGACAGGAACGGCACGACCGGAGTCTAGAAGCGAGAGCGGCTCGACAGCGAGCCCCCGTTTCGGAGGCCTGCTAGGGTGAGAACACTCGCGGGTCCGAAGTAGGGCCCCTTGCGTCGTCAGAACGCCGTCCGAGCGGATGCCCCAGGCACCGCGCTCCAGGACACCCCGCGCACCATGGAACGTGCGCCCCGATTCTCACGGCGAACGGATGCGGCTCCCGCCGCGTTCGCCAATCCTGCCGGAGCGCGCTCGCGCATCCGGCTCTGCTGGAAAGTTCTCAGTGACCGACATCACTTTCGGCGCGCTCGGCGTGCCTGCCTCCCTCGTCCGCGTCCTCGCGGAGCAGGGGAAGACAACTCCCTTCCCGATCCAGGCCGACACCCTGCCCGACACGCTCGCCGGCCGGGACGTTCTCGGCCGCGGCAAGACCGGCTCGGGCAAGACCCTCGCCTTCGCCCTGCCCCTCGTCGCGAACCTCGCCGACGGACAGCGCAACCACAAGCCGCGCGGCCTCGTGCTCGCCCCGACCCGCGAGCTCGCGACCCAGATCGACGCGGTGCTCGCGCCGCTCGCCGCGGCCGCCGGCATGCGCACCACCACGATCTTCGGCGGGGTGAGCCAGAGCCGTCAGGTGGCGGCCCTCCGCGCCGGCGTCGACATCATCGTCGCGTGCCCCGGGCGCCTCGAGGACCTCATGAAGCAGGGCTTCGTCAAGCTCGACGCGATCGAGATGACCGTGCTCGACGAGGCCGACCACATGGCCGACCTCGGCTTCCTGCCCGGCGTCACCCGCATCCTCAACGCGACGCCCTCGGGCGGACAGCGCCTGCTCTTCAGCGCGACCCTCGACAACGGCGTGGACGCCCTCGTGAAGCGCTTCCTGCGCAACCAGGTGCTGCACTCGGTCGACGAGGCCAACTCCCCCGTCGCCGCGATGACCCACTCGGTCTTCGAGCTCGAGTCGGCCAGCGCCAAGAGCCGCGTCGTTCAGGCTCTCGCCTCGGGCACCGGACGCCGCATCCTCTTCATGCGCACCAAGCACCAGGCCAAGAAGCTCGCGAAGCAGCTGACCGCGGCGGGCATCCCGTCGGTGGACCTGCACGGCAACCTCAGCCAGCCGCAGCGTGACCGCAACC
This sequence comes from Microbacteriaceae bacterium, assembly GCA_031177985.1. Classification (GTDB taxonomy): domain Bacteria; phylum Actinomycetota; class Actinomycetes; order Actinomycetales; family Microbacteriaceae; genus JAPSJW01. Next base: position 168,804 of record JAPSJW010000005.1, read on the forward strand.
TCGCCGCCTTCTCGGCCGGCACCTCGCGCGTGCTCGTCGCGACGGACGTCGCCGCCCGCGGGGTGCACGTCGACGATGTCGAGCTGGTCGTGCACGTCGACCCGCCGGCCGAGCACAAGGCGTACCTGCACCGCAGCGGCCGCACGGCGCGAGCCGGCTCCGCGGGCGACGTCGTCACCCTCGTGCTGCCCGAGCAGCGCCGCGACACCGCGATGCTGCTGCGCAAGGCGGCGATCAAGGTCACCCCCGTCACCGTGAACGAGACCTCGCCCCAGGTGCTCGCCCTCGTCGGCGAGGTCGCCGAGTACGTCACCCCTGCTCCCGAGCAGCGCTCGGAGCCCGGCACCTCGATGGGCGCGAACGCGCAGCGCAAGCGCGCGGCACGCTCCGGCGGCTCGGCTCGACCCGCATCCGCCGGTCGCACCGAGGCCGGCGGCGGTGCGGGACGCTCGCGTCGCCGCGGCGGCTCCGGTGCCTCGACCGCTGTCCGCACCGAGTCGACCGGCCAGCGCCGCAGCGACTCCGGCACGCGCGACTACTCCACCAGCACCTCCGCCCCGGCCGCGGCACCCCGCCGCGGAGGGAACGGCCGCGCCACTGCGCCGCAGCAGCGCATCCAGGTCGGCCAGGTCGTGCGGGCCAACCGCCGCCCGCGCTGACCGGGTCCCCCACCACCAAGTAGCAAGAAGCGCGCTTCCCACGATCGGGAAGTGCGCTTTTTGCTGTTTCGGGGCGCCTGCGGGGTGGCGAATGCGGTGAGTGGCGGCACCGGGTCGCCTGCGTCGGGAGCGACCGACCTGGTGGCGCCATTCGATGCCCCAGCTCGCCGGCGGTAGCGTCGGGGGATGACGTTCAGCATCCGTCGTGCTCGGCCCGAGGACGGGCAGGCGGTGTCCCGCGTGCGGGTCGCGTCGTGGCGGGAGGCGTATGCCGACCTGCTGCCGTCCGAGTTCCTCGCGGCGATGGATCCAGACGAGCAGAGCGACTACTGGCGCGCGGCCGCCGACCGGCTCGCCGACTTCTGGGTCGCCGAGCGCGACGGCGATGTCGTCGGGTTCGCGGTCGCGGGGCGTCCGCGCGACGAGCACCCTCCGCGGCACCTCGAGCTCGGGCTGCTCTACCTCCTGCGGACGGAGTACGGCTCCGGGGCCGGGCAGGCGCTGCTCGAGGCCGCGCTCGGCGACCGGCCCGCGAGCCTCTGGGTCGCCGAGGGCAACCCGAGGGCGGTCGCGTTCTACCGGCGCAACGGGTTCGAGCCCGACGGCTCCCGCCAGGTCGAGGAGCAGTGGGGCGGCATGGTGTCGATCCGGATGGTGCGCTGACCCCCCGCAGCCGCCACGACCGATGCCGCGAATGGACGCGAATCGTCGCCCGAGCACGTCGGTGAGCGACGATCTGCGCCCAGTCGTCGGATGGGGTGACCCTCTACAGCGCTCCGACCGACGCGAGCGCCGCCAGCACGAGGGAGCCGCGGCCGCCCTCGAGGTCGTTGAGCACGGACTTCGACGCGGCGTCGGCTGTCGGCATCCAGGTGAGTTCGAGGGCGTCCTGGCGCGGCTCGCAGGTGCCGGTCACCGGCACGACATAGGCGAGCGACACGGCGTGCTGGCGGGGGTCGGTGTACTGCGACTGCCCGGGGAACGGGAAGTACTCCGCGACCGAGAACGGGATGGGCGACGCCGGCAGCTGCGGGAATGCCATGGGCCCCAGGTCCTTCTCCAGGTGGCGGAAGAGCGCATCCCGCAGCGTCTCGCCGTACATGACCCGTCCCGAGACGAGCGACCGGGTGATCGCGCCCGACGTGGACGCCCGCAGCAGCAGGCCGACCTCGACGACGCGACCCAGCCCATCCGTGCGCACCGGCAGCGCCTCCACGTAGAGGAGAGGCAGGCGACGACGGATCTCGGCGAGCTCGTCGTCTGCGAGCCAGGCGGAGTTGGGGTCAGGGGTGCCGACGGAGCTCATGCTCCATTGTCACCGACGGGAGGCGGGCATCCGTCACACCCCGCGGCATAGCCTGTGAGGATGACTGGCGCGATCGACTCCTCCGCCGTGCTCTGGTCGGCGCCGGAGCGGCTGCACGCCGATCGTCCGCTGCTCGTGCTGCTGCATGGACTCGGGTCGCACGAGGGCGACCTCTTCTCGCTCGCGCCGGCTCTCCCGCTCGAGCCGGTGCTCGCGTCGCTGCGCGCCCCGTACCAGCGGTCGGGCGGATGGTCGTGGTTCCCTCCCGACGAGCACCTGTTCGCGGGTCCGGGGGTGCGGCCGAGCACCGCATCCGTCGACGGCGTGCTGGGCTGGCTCGACGAGCAGAGCTTCGCGAGCGTCGGCCTGCTCGGGTTCTCGCAGGGCGCGGCGATGGCGATCGAGCTGCTGCGGCGGAGGCCCCGGCTGTTCCGCTACGCGGTGGCGCTCTCGGGCCCGGTGCTCGAGGGCGACGACGACGGCGATCCGCGGCTGGCCGAGGTGCGCCCTCCGGTGTTCTGGGGTCGCGGCACGACCGACGACGTCGTGCCCGACTGGGCGATCCGCCACGCGCAGCGCTGGCTGCCGCAGCACACGACGCTCACCGAGCGGATCTACGAGGACGTGCCGCACGCGATCTCGAGCGCCGAGGTGGGGGACATCTCCCGCTTCATCCGCAAGCACCTCTGACCGGGGGCCGCTGCGCCTACGATCGTCCCGTGCGTCTCTCCCGAGAATTCCTCCCCCGGTCTTGTGCGGCAATCGGATCGGCTGCGCTCCTCCTCGGCCTGCTCACGGGGTGCTCGGCCGGCCCGGACCCCGACGCCGTCGCCGCAGCCGAGGCCTACGCCGAGGAGCTCACCGAGTGGGCCGAAGGGCTCGACGACACCGGCGACGCCGAGCAGGCGATAGCAGCGTCGCCCGAACTGGACGCCGTCGAGGGCGCCGAGAACACACCGACGTACCTCGAAGCCGAGCGCGTCGCGGGCCAGATCTCGTCGATCGAGGAAGAGCTGCTCGGACTGCGCGCAGAGAGCCTCGCCGAGCTCGCGTCCGCGGCCGACGAGTCGTACTGGGTCGTCGCCGACCTCTACTACGAAACACTCGGAGCCGCCGCCGACCGCCTCAACGCGATCACCGCATCATGGGACATCGAGGACGACGCGGCGGCCGGCGAAGCCGTCCTGGACGCGCACCACAGCTTCCTCTCGGAGCGGGTCACGCTCCTCGAGACCGCGATCGAGGAGTTCCCCGCCGTCGCGCCGAGCGAGGGCCTGGGCGCATCCGTCGCCGCCTTCGCCGTCGACTGGTTCGAGGAGGAGCTCGACTTCGACCAGCGTGCGCTGGAGCAGATCGAGGCGTCCACGGTCTTTCCCAACGGGTACAAGGACTTCTGGAACTTCGGCAACCTCAACGAGGTGCTCCGCACGCCCGAGGCCTATGGCGACGAGCTGCGCATCGGCTACGCAGCGCAGGCGCTCGAGCTCGCGGAGCTGCTCTCGGAGCGGATCACCGATACGTCTGCAGAGGCGGAGCCCCTCGAACTGCCCGGGCTGGCGGAGCCCTACCGGCAGGCGCTCATCGAGGGTTACCGGCCGTGGGGCGACGCCGAGGCGGATCAGGAGTTCACGACAGCGAGGCTCTGGATGCTGTGGCGCATCCGAGAACTCGAGAAGACCCCCGACGAGGCTTACACCGCAGCCCGCACCGCACTCCTCGAGGAGCTCAACCGCGGTCTCGCGGAGGACGAGACGGGGGACTTCCGGCCCGGTGCCACCCGCCTGCTCGACCTCATCGCGCGATACAGCGATCAGTACGACCTCCTGTTCGACGTCGACCGGTATTGGCTGGACGGCCTCGCCGAGGTGCTGGACTACGGGCACATGCTGCGGGAGGACCCGATGACCTCCGAGGTCGCCGACGCCTTCGACGAGGTGCTCGCCCTGTATGAGGAGCTGAACGGGAAGCTGGAGAAGGCCGCGACCGGGGATCCGGACGATGCCTACTCCACCGCCTCCGATCTCGGGGAGGAGTACGCGGACAGGATCGTCGATGCCGCGACCCCGGTGCTCGAGGTGCTCGACGACGACGCCCAGTACGAGGCGCTGCTCGCCGAGCGGCTCGCCGCGACCGCGCCGTCGTCCTGAGTCGGACCTGTCGCCGGATGCTCGCACCGGCGTAGCGTTGCCGCATGTGCCGGAACATCCATCAGCTCCACAACTTCGAGCCCGCCGCGACGAGTGACGAGGTGCAGGCCGCAGCGCTGCAGTACGTGCGCAAGGTGAGCGGCTCGACGAAGCCGTCGAAGGCCAACCAGGAGGCCTTCGACAGGGCGGTCGCCGAGATCGCGCACATCACCCAGCACCTGCTCGAGGACCTCGTGACGACCGCTCCGCCGAAGAACCGCGACATCGAGGCCGCGAAGGCCAGGGAGCGCGCGGCGAAGCGGTACGCGACCGCCGGCTGAGCCTGGCGGAGCGCAACTCTACCCGCCGCTGACCAGCGTCTCTCCCCCGGCGGGATGTCGGTGGTCGCCGGGAGAATGGCCTGATGGCCATGGTGCTCGAGCGCTTCTCCCCCGCGACGCGGGAGTGGTTCACGGGCGCCTTCCGCGAGCCGACCGCCGCGCAGACCGGCGCGTGGGACGCGATCAGCTCCGGGCAGCACGCGCTCGTGATCGCGCCGACCGGCTCGGGCAAGACCCTCGCGTCGTTCCTCTGGGCGATCGACCGGCTCGCCTCGACGCCCCGGCCCGAGACGCCGACGACCCGCGTGCTCTACATCTCGCCGCTCAAAGCGCTCGGCGTCGACGTCGAGCGCAACCTCCGCTCCCCGCTCGTCGGCATCGCGCAGACCGCGAGGCGCCTCGGCGCCGAGGTGCCTGCGCTCACGGTCGGCGTGCGCTCGGGCGACACGACGAGTCAGGACAGGCGCACGCTCGCGCGCACGCCCCCCGACATCCTCATCACGACGCCCGAGTCGCTCTACCTGATGCTGACCTCGGCCGCGCGTGAGACGCTCGCCGGCGTCGAGACGGTCATCGTCGACGAGGTGCACGCGGTCGCAGCCACCAAGCGCGGCGCCCATCTCGCCGTCTCGCTCGAACGGCTGGACGCCATGCTCCAGAAGCCCGCGCAGCGCATCGGCCTCAGCGCCACCGTGCGCCCGGCCGAGGAGGTCGCTCGGTTCCTCGGCGGCGCCTCGCCCGTGACGATCGTCTCGCCGCCGGCTCAGAAGACTTTCGACCTGCGGGTCGTCGTGCCCGTCGACGACATGACCGAGCTCGGCACGACCGCCGTGCAGGAGGGCAGCTCGGCGAGCGAGGGCCCGCACGGCTCCATCTGGCCGCACGTCGAGGAGGAGATCGTCAGCCTCATCCTCGAGCACCGGTCGACGATCGTGTTCGCCAACTCCCGCCGCCTCGCGGAGCGACTGACGGCACGGCTCAACGAGCTGTACGAGGAGCGGATGGCGGTGGCGCAGCTCGCCGAGCCGGTGGCCGCTGGAGCGGCGGGTGCCGCGACCGCACCGCCCGCCCAGCTCATGGGACAGTCCGGGCAGACGCAGGGCGCCGCGCCCCTGCTCGCCCGTGCGCACCACGGCTCCGTGTCGAAGGAGCAGCGCGCCGACATCGAGGACGAGCTCAAGAGCGGGCGACTGCGCTGCGTCGTCGCAACGTCCTCCCTCGAGCTCGGCATCGACATGGGCGCCGTCGACCTCGTCGTGCAGGTGGAGGCGCCGCCGTCGGTCGCGAGCGGCCTGCAGCGGGTGGGCCGCGCCGGGCATCAGGTCGGCGAGATCTCGCGCGGGGTGCTGTTCCCGAAGCACCGCGCCGACCTCATCCACACCACGGTCACGACCGAGCGGATGCTGTCGGGCAGCATCGAGTCGCTCGCGATCCCCCGCAACCCGCTCGACATCCTCGCTCAGCAGACCGTCGCCGCGACCGCCCTCGAGGCTGTGCACCTCGACGACTGGTTCGAGACCCTGCGCCGCAGCGCGCCGTTCTCCACCCTTCCGCGGTCGGCGTACGAGGCCGTGCTCGACCTGCTGAGCGGCCGCTACCCGAGCGACGAGTTCGCCGAGCTGCGCCCCCGCATCGTCTGGGATCGCGTCACCGGCATGCTCACCGGTCGGCCGGGCGCGCAGCGCCTGGCGGTCACGAGCGGTGGCACGATCCCCGACCGCGGCAACTTCGGCGTGTTCATCGTCGGCAGCGACGAGGCGGGGCCCGGTCGCCGCGTCGGCGAGCTCGATGAGGAGATGGTCTACGAGTCGCGGGTCGGTGACGTCTTCGCTCTCGGCACGACGAGCTGGCGCATCGAGGAGATCACGCACGACCGCGTGCTCGTCTCGCCCGCGTTCGGTCAGCCGGGCCGCCTGCCGTTCTGGAAAGGCGACGGCATCGGTCGACCCGCCGAGCTGGGCGCCGCGATCGGCGCGTTCACCCGCGAGGTCGCGTCGGCGTCCGAGGCGGATGCGCGGGCGCGCGTCGCGAGGGGCGGTCTCGACGAGCGCGCGGTCAACAACCTGCTCGCCTTCCTCGACGAGCAGAAGCAGTCGACCGCGCACGTGCCGACCGACCGCACGCTCGTCGTCGAGCGCTTCCGGGATGAGCTCGGCGACTGGCGCGTCGTGCTTCATTCCCCGTACGGCATGAAGGTCCACTCGCCGTGGGCGCTCGCCGTCTCCGCCCGCATCCGCGACCGGCTGGGTGTCGACGGCTCCGCCATGGCGAGCGACGACGGCATCGTCGTGCGGCTCCCCGACGCCGATGCGAACCCGCCCGGCGCGGAGCTCTTCGTCTTCGAGCCCGACGAGCTCGAGCAGATCGTCACCGAGGAGGTGGGCGGGTCGGCCCTCTTCGCCTCCCGCTTCCGGGAGTGCGCCGCGCGCGCCCTGCTGCTGCCACGCTACAACCCGGGGCGTCGTTCCCCGCTCTGGCAGCAGCGTCAGCGCTCGTCGCAGTTGCTCGAGGTGGCCCGCAAGTACCCCAGCTTCCCGATCGTGCTGGAGACGGTGCGGGAGGTGCTGCAGGATGTCTACGACCTGCCCGCCCTGCTCTCGCTCGTGAAGGACGTCGAGACCCGGCGCATCCGTCTCGTCGAAGCGGAGACCACGTCTCCGTCACCGTTCGCACGATCGCTGCTGTTCGGCTACGTCGCGGCCTTCATGTACGAGGGCGACTCTCCCCTGGCCGAGCGGCGGGCGGCGGCGCTCAGCCTCGACGCGACGCTGCTGAGCGAACTGCTCGGACGCGCCGAGCTGCGCGAGCTGCTCGACCCCGAGGTGCTGGAGCGCACCGAGCTCGAGCTGCAGCGGCTGGTGCCCGAGCGCAAGGCGCGCGACGCCGAGGGGGTCGTCGACCTGCTGCGGATGCTGGGCCCGCTGTCGCTGGAGGAGCTGCTGGAGCGCATCGTGCCGGAGTCGTCGACCGACTCCGCCACCGTTCCCGGCTGGCTCGACCAGCTCGCCCGCGCGAACCGGGTGATCCGCGCGACTCTCGCCGGGTCCGAGCGGTGGGCGGTCGTCGAGGACGCCAGCCGCCTGCGCGACGCCCTGGGCGTGCCGCTGCCGATCGGCGTCCCCGCCGCGTTCATCGAGCCGGTGCCCGACCCCGTGGGCGATCTCGTCAGCCGCTTCGCGCGCACGCATGGCCCCTTCACGACCGCGGATGCCGCGGGCCGCTTCGGTCTCGGCGTCGCGGTGGTGCAGGATGCGCTTCGCCGGCTCGCCGCCGACCGCCGCGTCGCCGAGGGGGAGTTCCGCCCCGGCGCTCAGGGCTCGGAGTGGTGCGACGCCGAGGTGCTCCGCCGCCTGCGCTCTCGCAGCCTCGCGGCGCTCCGCCAGGAGGTCGAGCCGGTCGACGCCGCGACGCTCTCGCGCTTCCTGGTCGACTGGCAGCACGCGGGCACGCCGCTGCGCGGCATCGACGGCGTCGCTCAGGTGATCGACCAGATGAGCGGGGTGGCGCTGCCGGCGTCCGCCTGGGAGTCCCTCGTGCTTCCGACGCGGGTGCGTGACTACACGCCCGCCTGGCTCGACGAGCTCATGGCGACCGGCGAGGTCGTCTGGTCGGGCGCCGGGTCGCTCCCGGGCGGCGACGGCTGGATCAGCCTGCACCTGGCCGAGGGCGCGCCGCTCACCCTGCCCGATCCGGGCGACCTCGAGACGACCGAGCTGCAGCGCGACGTGCTGACCGCCCTGGCCGGCGGCGGGGCGTACTTCTTCCGGCAGCTCGCCACCGCGGTCGGCGTGCAGGAGGACAAGGAGCTCGGCACCGCCCTCTGGGATCTCGTCTGGGCCGGCATGGTCACCAACGACACCTTCGCGCCGATCCGCGCGCACCTGGGCGGCAAGGCGCCGAAGCCGCCGCGGGCCAGGGCGTACCGGGGGCGTCCGTCCCTGCGCACGATCCAGCAGGGCCCGCCCGATGTCGCGGGGCGCTGGTCGCTGCTGCCGCTGGCCGAGGGCGACACGACGGTGCGCGCGAAGGCGACCGCCGAGCTGCTGCTCGAACGCCACGGCGTCGTGACCCGCGGGGCGGTCGTGAGCGAGGGCATCCGCGGCGGTTTCGCGCTCGCCTACAAGGTGCTCAGCGGCTTCGAGGAGACCGGTCGCGCCCGACGCGGGTACTTCGTGGAGCACCTCGGGGCGGCCCAGTTCGCGACGGGTCCCACCGTCGACCGGCTGCGCACCTTCGCCCGCGACCCCGACGCCGAGCCCGAGCTGCGCGCTGTCACTCTCGCCGCGACCGATCCGGCGAACGCCTGGGGCGCGGCCCTCCCCTGGCCCGAGCGCGGCGAGAGCGACGACCCCGAGCTGCGCGGACACCGACCGGGCCGCAAGGCCGGCGCCCTCGTCACCCTCGTCGACGGCGCCCTCGTGCTCTACGTCGAGCGCGGTGGCAAGACCGTGCTGACCTTCACGACGGATGAGGCGGTGCTGCGAGCAGCTGCCGCCTCGCTCGCCGAGGCGGTGCGGTCGAGGCTCGGCCGCATCCGCATCGAACGCGTCGACGGGGAGTTCGCGGTCGGCACCCCGCTCGGCGAGCTGCTCGCCGCGGCCGGATTCGCGTCGACCCCGCAGGGGCTGAGGCTGCGTGCCTGAGGGCGACACCGTCTACCTCGCCGCGAAGAACCTGAACGCGGTGCTCGCTGGGGCGGAGCTCACGAAGAGCGACTTCCGCGTGCACGCGTTCGCGACGCTCGACCTGCGCGGACGGGTGGTCGACGAGGTGGTCTCCCGCGGCAAGCACCTGCTGCACCGGGTGGGCGACCTGACGATCCACAGCCATCTCAAGATGGAGGGGTCGTGGCACCAGTACCGGCACGGCACGAAGTGGCGTCGGCCCGCCTACCAGGCCCGGGTCGTGCTCGAGACCGCCGACTGGGTGACGGTCGGCTTCGACCTCGGCATCCTCGAGGTCGTGCCGCGCGACGAGGAGCACACCGTCGTCGGTCACCTCGGGCCCGACCTGCTGGGACCGGACTGGAATCGCGAGCTCGCCCTCGCGAACCTGCGAGCGCAGCCCGAGCGCGAGATCGGCCTGGCCCTGCTCGACCAGCGCAACCTCGCCGGCATCGGCAACGTCTACCGGGGGGAGCTGTGCTTCCTGCGCGGCGTGCTCCCTATGCGCCCCGTCGGCGAGGTTCCCGACCTCGAGCGCATGGTCGACCTGTCGTACACGCTGCTGCAGGCGAATAAGGACCGGTCGACCCGCACCACGACGGGCAACCTCTACGGTGCGACCGACTGGGTCTACGGCCGCGCGGGGAAGCCCTGCCGCCGCTGCGGCACGCGCATCCAGCACGGGATGCTCGGCGACTCGGAGCTCGAGCTGCGGGACACCTACTGGTGTCCGCGCTGCCAAACCTGAGGCGCTCGGGAGCCCAGCCTCAGGCGTCCACGCGGTCGGGTTCCGGCTCCGGAGCGCGCCCGCCGCTGCGCACCGCCGCCCGCCCCGAGGGGACGAGCACGGCGATGGCGGTCACCACGATCGCGGCGATGCCCGAGATCACCAGCAGGCTCTGAACCGAGACGACGTCGGCGAGCGGCCCGAAGATGACGACGCCGATCGGCGTCGCGAGCGCCATGATGATCGTCACGTAGCTGAAGACCCGGCCCATCATCTCGGGCGCCACGGTCTCCTGCAGGATCGTCATCGACGGGGTCGAGAACAGCGGCACCGCGACTCCGACGAGGAACATGAAGGCGTAGAACACGACGAGATCGGTGCTGAGCCCGAGGCCGATCGAGAGCGCGCCGAAGGCGAAGCACGACCCGATCAGCAGGCCGATGCGGCTCGCCTTCGCGAGCACCGTCGCTACGAGCGCACCGCTCAGCAGCATGCCCACGCTGAAGGCCACCTCGAGCACCGTGAGCATCCACACCTCGTCGCCGAACGTGCGGGCGATCATGAGCGGCGTGATGAACGACGGAGCGACCGTGAGGAAGAAGATGATCGCGAACAGCACGAGCATCCACCGCACGAAGGTGTGCGAGCGGATGTAGCGCATCCCCTCGACGAGATCCTCCCGGTAGGACGTGGTCTTCTCGGCCACCGCGGTGAGAGTCGGCACCGCCACGAACGACAGCAGGAGGATGCCGAGCACCGCGGTGACGACGTCGATGAAGAACACCGGCACGATGCCGAAGGCGCCGTAGACGACGCCGGCCGCCGCGGGGGCGAGGAGCGCCATCGCCGACTGGATGGTGCCGAAGATGCCGTTGACCCGCATGAGCTGATCGCCGGGCACGATCTGCGGGATCATCGCCTGCACCGCCGGAGTCTGCACTCCGGCGCCCACGGACCGCACGGCCACCGCGAGCGCGATGATCCACAGGTCGGTGATGCCGGACATCATCAGGAACGCGAGCACGAGGGTCGCCGCGGCGATCGCGCCGTCGGCCACCATGACGAGCACGCGCCGGTTCACCCGGTCGGCCCACACGCCGCCGAAGATCGAGACGATGCCCTGCGGCAGGAACGCCGCCACGGCGTAGATCGCCACCGCGACGCCCGACCGGGTCTCGAGCGTGACGTACCACATGACCGCGTACTGCACGATCATCGATCCGAACAGGGAGACGGTCTGCCCGGTCAGGAAGAAGGCGGCATTGCGCTTCCAGCGCTCGGGCACGACGGGGGAGGACACAGCGGGGGCGGACACCGGTCCAGGCTAGCGATCGGCGGCGACATCCGGAGCTTCTCTCGCGACTCGGGCGCTCGCGAGCCGGGCGTCGATGGAACCGGCGAGCTCTGCACGGTCCGTTGCGATCGAATGGCCGGGAGTCGCGCGTTTGGGTAGGGTCGCTGGTAGTGACACGGGGTGCCCGCCAGGGGCTGAGATCACACCCGTCGAACCTGATCTAGTTCGTACTAGCGAAGGGATGTCGCCTATGTTGCGCACGCCATCGACCCTGCTCGCCGCCAGTTCCGAGGCGCTCGAGGAGGTGAGAGCTCAACGACCGCTCGTGCACTGCATCACCAATGCGGTGACTGTGAACTTCGTCGCCAACACCCTTCTCGCAGTAGGGGCGTCGCCGGCGATGGTGGATGTTCCGGGCGAAGCAGGGCCGATGGCGGAGGTGGCTTCCGCCGTCCTGATCAATATCGGCACTCCCGCCGCGGACCAGCGCGTGGCGATGCTCGAGGCGGCGGAGGCGTGCGCTCGCACGGGGCGGCCATGGGTGCTCGATCCGGTCGCGGTCGGCGTGCTGCCGGTGCGCACGGCTCTGGCGAGGCGGCTGCTCGAACTGCGTCCGACGGTGATCCGGGGCAACGCATCCGAGATCCGCGCTCTCGCCGGAGCCGGCGCAGGCGGACGCGGCGTCGACGCCGCGGAGGGAGCGGAGGAAGCGCTGGAGGCTGCGCGATCCTTGGCACACACCAGCGGCGCCGTGGTGGCGATATCCGGAGCGGTCGACGTGGTCACGGATGGCCGCGACGTCGTGCGTATCGCCAACGGGAGCGCGCTGCTCACCCGGATCACCGGAGGCGGATGCGCGCTCGGCGGCATGGTCTCCGCGTTCGCGGGATGCCATGCCGACACGCTCGAGGCCGTGGTCGCCGCCTGCGCGTCCTACGCCATCGCCGCTGAGCTCGCCGCAGCGAGAGCCGGCGGCCCGGGCACCTTCGCCGTGTCCCTGCTCGACGCTCTCGCAGCGCTCACGCCGGAGCAGGTCGCGGCGGCCGGGAGCATCTCGTGAACGCCGACCTGAGTCTCTACCTCGTCACGGACGCCGGCGCCGCGATGTCGGCGGGACGCACGGTGCTCGAGACCGTCCGACTCGCGGTCGCGGGCGGCGTCACCGCCGTGCAGGTGCGGGACAAGCATGCCGACGCCCGGGCTCTCCTCGAGCTGGTCGTCGCCGTGGGGCGCAGCGTGCCTCCCGAGGTCGCGGTGATCGTGAACGACCGTGTCGACGTGTACCTGGCCGCCCGCAGGGAATGGCCGGCGATCGCAGGTGTGCATGTCGGACAGGGCGACCTGCCCGTGGAGCACGTGCGAGCGCTCGTCGGCCCGGACGCCGTGGTGGGGATCACGGCGTCCTCCGAGGACGAGCTGCGGGTCGCAGCGTCCTCCCCGGCCCGTGTCGACTACGTCGGCATCGGCGTGGTGCGAGCCACCGCGACGAAACCGGATGCACCGACCCCGCTCGGTGTCGACGGCATCGTGCAGCGCGCTGCCGGCTGCCCGATCCCGGCCGTCGCCATCGGCGGCATCACGGTCGCCGACGTCGCGGCGCTGCGCGCCGGCGGGGTCGCCGGCATCGCCGTCGCCTCGGCCATCGCGGGTTCGGCGGATCCGACCGAGGCCGCCGCGCGTCTGCTCATGGCGGGGGCGGCCGCTTGACCGCCGAGCGCCGGCCGCACCGCGACGGTCACAGGGCTTCTCCTCCGCGAGTGCTGAGCGTCGCGGGCACCGATCCGACCGGCGGTGCGGGCATCCAGGCCGACCTGAAGAGCATCGCGGCGAACGGCGGTTACGGAATGGCGGTGACCACGGCCCTGGTCGCCCAGAACACGTGCGGTGTACGCAGCATCCACATTCCGCCGGTGTCCTTCCTCGCCGAGCAGTTGCACGCCGTCAGCGAGGATGTCGCGATCGACGCCGTGAAGATCGGGATGCTGTTCGACGAGGAGGTGATCGCGACCGTCCGGAAGTGGCTGATCGAGACGCGCCCGGCCGTGATCGTGCTCGACCCGGTCATGGTCGCCACGAGCGGAGACCGGCTCCTCAACGAGCGCGCGGAGGCCGCCTTGCGCGACCTCCTCCCCGTGGTCGATCTCGTCACCCCGAACCGGCTCGAACTCTCCGCCCTGCTCGGCGAGGAGGATGCGCAGTCTTGGGAGGAAGCCCTCGAGCAGGCCAGGCGGCTCTCGGCCGAGCACGGCGTCTCGGTGCTCGCGAAAGGCGGTCACTTCGACACCGACCTCGCGTTCGATGCGCTCGTCGACGTCGGCTCGGGCACGGTGACCGAGTTCTCGACCCCGCGTGTGCGCACCCGCAACACCCACGGAACGGGGTGCTCGCTCTCCTCCGCCGTGGCCACCCTGCGCGTTCGCCACGGCGCATGGCAGCCGGCGATCGAGGAGGGCAAGGAATGGCTCACCGAGAGCCTGCGCGCCGCCGACGACCTTCGGGTCGGGCAGGGGAACGGCCCGGTCTCACACTTCGCGACCCTCTGGCGGCAGGCGAGCCCTGCCGTGTCGGCCCGGAGCGTCGCTGAGGAGTGGTGGAGCGACATCGCGCCCATCCGCACCGCCACCGACGACCTGTCTTTTCTGCGCGGACTCGCGTCGGGCGACCTCGCGCACGAGCAGTTCACCTGGTACCTGGCCCAGGACGCCCTCTACCTGCGCGACTATTCGCGCGTTCTCGCTCTCGCGAGCGCACTCGCCCCCGACCCGGAGGAGCAGACGTTCTGGGCGACCGCCGCGTCGGGCGCGATCGCCGCAGAGCTGGAACTGCACGCTCGCTGGCTCGACCCGAAGACGATGTTCGACGCGCAGCCCAGTGACACCACGACCGGATACCTCAACCACCTGCTCGCGCTCGCCGCGCGCGGCGACTACGGATCGCTGGTCGCAGGAGTGCTGCCCTGTTTCTGGATGTACTCGGACATCGGCGAACGGATGCTGCCGTACGCCACCGCCGAGAACCCCTATTCCGGATGGCTCGAGACCTACGCCGACCCGGCCTTCTCCCAGGCGACTCAACGCGCCGTTCGGATAGTCACGGCTCGGGCGGCCGAGGCGCAGCCCGAGCATCGGCAACGGATGCTCGAGGCGTTCCGCAGGTCGGCGCAGCATGAGCACGACTTCTTCGCCGCACCGGCAAGCGTGAGCAGTCGCAGCAGGGATGACCTCGGTGTGCGGCATGACGTCGCACACTAGCGGTCGCTGACGAGCTCCGGAGCTTCTCTCGGGACTCGGGGCCAGAGCAGAGCGAGGATGACAAGGGTCGCGACCGGGATGGCGGCGGCTGTGCCGACGAGCGCTCCCAGCGGACCGGTGTGGTCCGCGCCAAAGACGTCGAACCTGTTCGTGAAGAGGAAGATGATCGGGCCGCCTGCCTCCTGCTGCTCCACGTACGAAGTGAAGATGCTGCTCAGGAGCGTGGCAACCGCGATCACCATCGCCAGGCTCGCGAGCGCGCCCGTCGCCAGGATGATCCGAAGCACCCTCACCGGCGCCACCGGGCAGCCGAAAGAGCAAGCGCTCCCGCGAGGGCGGCCAGCCCGACGAAGAGCACCGGCGGCGCCAGCTGCATCATGAACGCGTACAGGAGCCAGGAGGTCTGATCCTGAATCCCCTGAGGGTTCGCCTGAGCCTGGTAGGCGGAGTAGGCCACCCACAGCGGGAGGATCGTCAGCACCGCGCCGGCCACCCACAGCGCGACGAGGTACGGGTTGCGTCGCGGGCGATCCTCGTCGTCGGCCTCACCGGCATCCGCGTCCGGATGCTGGACGGAGGTGGGCGGCTCCGTCGCGCCCCGCACCGGCTGCTCGGCCTCGGGAGTCGCGAGCCCCTCCGTCGCGCGTCGCCGCGGCCGCAGCTCCGGCGCATCCACCGGACGAGGGTCGGACCACGCAAGCGGGGCAGGCGATGGGCCGTTGTAGCCCGGCTGGAACGCCGGGTCGAAGCGCGGGTCGACGGCCGGTCGATCGGTCATGCGGGCTCCTCATTCGGTGTGGACGTCGGCCGCCAGCGAGCGGCGCGGATGACGAGAGCGCCGGCCAGGGCGATCATCGCGACCGACGGCGCGGCCCACGCCGCGCTCGAGACCGCTCGGACACGCGCGTAGTGCAGCGCAGCCGATTCGCCGTCGGTGACCGTCGCCGGGAAGCGGAACTCCCCATACTGAAACCCCACGGTGTTCAGGGCGACGCAGGCAGCCACGAGGATCAGGAGGGCGACCGCGGCGAGCGCAGCAGCCCAACGAGCAGCAGCCCGGCCGCGGGAGAAGGCGGCGAGCACCCCCACCGGCAGCAGCACTCCCCAGAGGATCACCGACGTATCGGCCGAGACCGAGTTGACGTCGATCCACGCGAAGTCGATGGTGGTGCCGTCGGCCAGGAGACCCGATGTCATGTGCTGCAACGGTCCGGCGTCCCGCACCGCCTCCAGTGCCCGCGATATCTCCGACCCCAAGCGGGCGGCAGCCGCGACGCCGACGGCCAGGGGCACGACGAGCATGGCGCCGGCCCCGAGCAGCAGCCACTTGTTCAGCGCTTCCACCGCACCGCCGAGATGACGAGGGCGGCCGCGAGGCAGCCGAGGCCCGTCGTCACGAGCGGCCCGGCCAAGGCACCCATGAGGTTCGCGAGCGCCAGCGTCACGTCGTCCGTGGGCCCGAATCCGGTCGAGCCGTAGAGACCGTACTGCCAGTACGATCCCGCCACGCCGAGCACGACTGCCGCCGGACCCGCGATCCACAGCGCGATGAGGAAGGGATTGCGCCGGCCCTCCGCTTCCTCGGGCTCGGCCTCCTCCGTCTCGTCGACACGGGCCGCATCCGCTGGGGCCGCGGGCAGCTGCTCCACCTCCGGTCGCGGCGCTACGCGCTCCCCGATGCGGTAGGTCGGCTGCTGCACCGGGAGAGCAGGCCGCCCGACCGGCGTCTTCACCGCATCCGTCGCCTGGTACCCGGGCTGGAAGGCGGGGTCGAAGCGCGGGTCGAACCGCTTCGTGTTCTCGGCCATGCGCGGAGCCTAACCGCCGTGGACAGAAGAGTCGATGCGTAGGCTGGGGGTCTGTGCAGGTCGAGGCGCCTGCTCGCTGACCGGACGCCCCGCTGCTGGGATCTCGCCGACAGGAAGGAATCGAGTGGGCACACTCAATTACGGACCCTCGGTCTCGATCCCGATCGATGATCGCACCCTCGCACATCTGCAGATGGTGCTCGTCGCGAAGCTGCGGCGACAGGAGAGCTTCGCCTTCCACTGGACCGGGAACGGTCTGGGGAGCGCGCCTCGGGGCATGATCTGGATCTCGCCCACCTCGCAGCTCAGCCTGCAGTTCGACGGGGACCAGCAGCATTCGATCAACCGGGAATGGGTCGAGCAGCTGATGCAGCTCTCGCACACCGCGGCCGGACTGCGAGTGCTTCCGGAGCCCGAGACCCAGACCCAGACCAGGGACTGAACGGCTAGGCGTCGCCCACGTCGATGAGCACCTTGCCGACGGCGCCGTGCTCCACCGCGTCGTGGGCTGCGGCCGCCCGCTCGAACGGGAAACGGGTCAGCGGCAGGCCGTGCTCCTTGCCCACCTGGAGTGCGCCGTCGGCGGCGGCCTGAGCGACCGCGGCGACCGCCGCATCCTTCTGCTCCGTCGTCGTCGTGTAGGTGAGGATGAACTGCCACCGCACGTTCTTCGTCATGCTCGGGCGGATCGGGACGCTCAATGCCTCGGCGTCGGAGGCGTAGATCGCGATCGTTCCGCCCGGCTTCAGCACGGCGACATCGAGGCGCCCGTTGGCGGTGGGCGCGACCTCGGCGACGACGTCGACGCCCTCCGGGGCGAGTCTCTGCAGCTCGGCGGTCGCATCCGTCGCGCGGTAGTCGACGATCTCGTGCGCCCCGGCCAGCCGGGCGAGCTCCCCCTTCGCGGCGCCGCTCACCGTCGTGAGCACCCGCGCACCGGCCCACCGCGCCAGCTGGATGGCCGCGTGACCGACCGCGCCCGCTCCGCCGGCGACGAGCACCGTCGTGCCGTCGAGCGCGCCCGGCGCCAGTTGCGCCGGCGCGCCCTCGGCGACGGTCAGCGCGCGGTGCGCGGTCAGGGCGGGGATGCCGAGCGAGGCTCCGACGTCGAACGCGACCTCCTGGGGCAGCCGGACCGCATGCCGCACGGGCAGCACGACGTACTCCTGAGTCGTGCCTTCGGGGCGTTGCCAGGCGGCGTCCCACAGCCAGACGCGATCGCCGACCGCGAGGCTGTCGACTCCCGGGCCGACGGCGTCGACGACGCCGGCGCCATCCTGTCCCGGCACCTGCACGCCGTGCGGCTGGCTGGAGGCGCGCGCCTTCCAGTCGGTCGGGTTCACGCCTGAGACGACGACGCGCACCCGCACCTCGCCCTCACCCGGCTCCGGCAGCTCGCGCTCCTCCAGACGCAGGACGGACGACGGGCCGGCGGAGGTGTAGACGATCGATCGCACCGTCCCATTGTCACTCCCGCGCCACTCCGAAAGTCGTAACAGGACCTTCACGCGACCGCCGTGCAGTTCGTCCTACACTGCGGAAATGGAGCAGGCGAACAGCACGACGGTCGTCGTCGTCGGCCCTGGGTCGACCACGGTGCTCGATGACCTCGACCGTCTTCCCAATGTCCGAGCGGCGAGCCTCGCCGAGACCCCCGACGAGTTCGCGAAGGAGTTCGTGAGCGCGGCGGGCACGTCCTACGTGCTGCACGACCGCGATCCCCTCGGCCACGTCGCGTCGGCGTGGGTCGAGTTCTTCGACGACCGGGTGACCTTCGACACCCTCGAGCTCGAGGTCGACGTGGCGCGCGAGGCGTTCCGCCGCGGTGAGGCCGAGCTGCCCGACTACTACGTCGTGCTCGAGCCCGAGACCCTGCACGGCACCTGGAAGCACTGGTGGCTCGGAGTGCTGCCGGATGCGTCGCCTAGGCGGGTGCTGCCTGCTGCGGATGCGGCATCCGTGCGTCGTCTGCTGAAGGCGCTGCCGACGGGCCGGCTGTGGCCGGACCCCGACGGCTGGCTCCCCCGCCTGCGCACCCGGGTGCCCGACCGGGTCGGCATCGCGGGGGAGTAGCCCGCGGACCGGAGCCGCGAGAGCGACCCCGGCCCGCCGACGGAGGCTGCGACGCCCGCCGCTACTGGGCGTCTTCCCAGAGGGTGAGGGTCAGGGTGGCGGAGTAGCTGCCGGGGGCGACGTCGACCGGAGTCTTGAGGAACAGGTCAGCGTTCGCGGTCCACTGGCCGACGGTGCTGGCTGACTGGGAGTCCAGAGCCAGAGCCAGGAGCTCCTCACCAACCAGGCCTACGTTGTTCGGACCCTCGTCCAGGACGGTGTCGACCTGGTCGCCCTCGGCGACCTCGCCGTCGCCCTCTTCGGTGATCAGGTTCGGCGTCCAGCCGAGGTGACCGGCCGGAATCGTCGCCGGACCGGTGAAGTCCGAGGACTGGCCGGTCACGTACCAGAAGACCCCCTCCGGCACCTCCTCGCGGTCGTCGGTGACCGTCACCGTCGGAAGCACACCGTCGAACTGACGGATCTCCGCATCACCGGAGTCCACCTCGGTCAGCGTCGTCGAATCCGCGGCGACCTCCATGGTCAGCGCACCGACCGGGGGAAGCTCCGCGATCTCCACATTCACGTCGACCTCGTCGCCCTCGATCTCCTCGGCGATCGCCGCTCCGGCGACGCCGATGAGCAGCATGCCACCGGCAGCGCCGATGGCGGTGCGGGCGAGCAACCCTCTCGTGTTCATCAGTTCCTCTCCAATCCCTGATCGGCAGCCTTTGCCGGCCGATGTGCGAGCGACCCGACCTTCCGGTCGCGGGGTGCGGCACGGGGGAGCGAGCACCGCTCCCCCGTGCCGTCGAGTCTCAGCAGGTCGCCGAACGGTAGTCGATCACCTGCTCCGACGTGACCGGAGTACCATCGACGACGGCCGTCGAGGTCACCGTGACCTGTCCGTCGGGCATCGTCTTCAGCCGCGTCGAGAAGGCGTGCGTGACGCTCTTGCCGTCGGCGATTGCATTCGACGTCTTGCTCCCGTACGGGGTGCTCACCGTGATGGTGATGGGCACTCCCGCCTCATTGGTGACGGTGGGCGCGACGACGACCTTGCCCGCCACGCACCGCGTCGCGACCGTCACGGGAACATCGAGCTCCGGCGCCTGCCGATCGGCGAACGGGGCGACCGAGATCCAGTCGAGGTTGGGGGCGAACTGCGAGCGGAGCGGGATGTCCCACTGATCGGAGATGTAGGTCTCGCCGTCGAAGTTCGGCAGCTCCTCGCTGCGGAAGGAGATGCTGTTCTCCCCCGCTTCCAGCTCCACCGGCACCGTCAGCTCCCAGAAGTTGTTCTGGTGGAAGGTGTGTGGGAACCAGACCCGGATCGTCTCCCCGCCGTTGATCGACATGTCGGCGTGACGCGCGATCGGGTCGGGGTTGTAGTGACTCGGGGGCGACTGCTCCTCGTTCGAGTACCGGATGGTGAGGGCATAGGTGCCGTCACGTTCGGCTTCGATGCCCTCGAAGGTGATGGTGTTGTCGTTATCCGGCTCGCCACCCACCCCCGAGACGGCCTTTCCGCCTTCCGCGTTGGAGAGCGTCGCGACCTCGGCATCTCCCGCGAGCACCCCGTCCTCGGCCTGGTACCTGGCAGCCTCGAGGGTTCCGTTCCCATCGGCTACCCGCAGACGATCCACCGAGAGGGAGCCGTCGGTCGCCGTGACGGTGATCTTGTTGACACCGCCGGACAGGTAGGCGGCCAATTCGGATCCGCCCTGGATGGTTCCGACGTCGATCCCGTTGACGCGGACGTCTGCCTTCCCGCTGCCTGCGCCGTCGAACGCCAGCCCGGCCCCGGCGTCACGAGCCGAGTACGCCCAGAACGTCAAGCTGTCGCCCTCGCCCAGCTGCACTGTGCCGGCACCTGAGGCACCGTTCACGGTGTAGTCGGTGTCGCCGCCTTCGATGTCGGCGTACTCCGCCTCATAGCCCGACGGGGATGCCGCAGGGTTGCTGAGCGTCAGATCGATCTTGTCGATGATGGCGTCTCCCTGGGTGAAACGCGTGCCGTCCAGACTGCTCGCCGCGATGGAGATGGTGTGGGTGCCGGCCGTCAGATCGAGCTCGAGATCGGCGTGGTCCCACACGACCCACTTGTAGCCGAGCGGGAGGAGCACCTCCTGCTCGTTCCCGCCGTCCACGCGCACGAACGCGTTGGTCGGCCCGTTCGCCGCGACGCCTGCGAAGGTGTTGAGCGAGTTGGCGAAGACACTGAGGTCGTAGCGCCCGTCCTGGGGCACCTGCACGGTGAAGTCGAGCTTGACGTTGCTCCCCGTCCGGATGCCGCCGATGTTGTATCCGCCCGACGTGTAGAAGCCTCCGACGTTCGAGGGGCTGCCCTCGGGTCCGTTGCGGGTCCACCCGGTGCCGGTGATCGAGGCGTTCTCCGCCTCGTAGGTTCCCGACCACAGCTCCGCCGCCGGCGCCGGGACGGTCTCCGCAGCGCCGGGCGTGAGGATCACCTGGTACGCCGAGCTGGCATCGAGCTGAGGCAGCCGCTCCGACCCGAAAGCCACCTCGACCGAGCCCTGGGAGACTGGCACGTCGAACTCTGCGACGTGCCGGGGCTGAGCGGAGTCGCCGAGCTGTCCGGTCCACGGGATCTCGCGCACGGCGACGTGGACGGTCGAGCCGAAGATGTCGGCGGGCACGTCGTCGAAGTAGACCGTCGACGCGCCTCCCTCACCGCCCAGGATGAGCTGGGCCTGCTTCTTGGCCTCGTCGAGCGTCGCCACTCCCTGGAGGGTGTAGCTCACGTTCGGCCGCGGAGGCGTGACGGCGACGGTGTGACCGGACATCCGGCTGTACTCGTGCAGCAGCCACCACTGGCCGTTGCCGCGGTTCGACTGCACCGCGGAGTCGGACAGGTTGCCGTCGATGTTCCAGTACGCGATGTCGGCGTCGACCTTCGAGTCCTCGATGGCGGAGATCCACTGGATCATCTGGGCCGGAACAGACGTGTGGTAGTTGAACGCGTACTCGTTGATGTTGATCGGCAGCTCGGTGCCCTCGAACTTCGTTCCTGCGAAGAAGGTGCGCTCCCAACCGCGGTACCTGTCGACGGACGCGCGCACCGTTGCCGGGTTGCTGAGCTCGTGCCAGGTGACGACGTCGGGGACGGTATCAGCCTGCACCGTGTGGCGCATGAAGCCCTGCACCTGGCTGTAGAGCTGGCTGGTGTTCGGGCCCGCGATGCGGGCGTCGGGCATGAGCGACTTGATCAGGCGGTAGCTGCGGTCCCAAGCGGCGAAGAAGTCCGTGGGGTTGTTCAGCCAGCTCACGCGGTTGTAGCTCCACGCGCCGGTGCCGAACATGTTGCCCTCGGGCTCGTTGTAGGGCACGAACACGATGTTGTCCTGGTACTCCTCCGGCAGCTCGAGCACCTGGCGCACCTGCGCCTCGAGCTTCTCGTGGTACAGGTCGAGCTTCTCGGCCGGAGTCGCGCCTGGCCACTCGTACGGGAATCCGCGATGGATGTCCGTCATGTAGATGTAGACATCGCCGTCGCTCGCATCGGCAAGCGGCTTCACGACCTCGAGCGCGTCGGCGCCAGGATGCTGAGGGCCGTCCTGCGCCTTGGTCGAGACGGTGCGGAGGTTGATGCCTTCGAGGAGGTTCGCCGAAGGGAGCCCGTCGCCGTACACGCCGTACAGGGTGCCGGAGGCGCCTCCATGGAAGTCCCCGGTGTTCTCGCCGAGGTCGACGACGAACTCCCGAGGAGCGGTGACCTTCACGTTCGCCACGACCTCGATCGGCGCACCCTCTGTCGCGATCGATCCCTTGACGGTGAAGGTGCCACGGGCGGCGTACGACGAGGGCGACACCGGCTCCCAGGTCACCTCGGCGCCACGCCGGGAGCCGTCGGAGTAGTCGGCCGCGACGACGGGCGGCAGCACGGGTGCGGTTCCGACGGTGGTCGTCACCTCCAGCTCGGGCGCCGAGGTCGGCACGATGCCCGGGTCGATCGCGAGGCGGGTCACCTGCTGCGGAGTGAGCGCGGTGTTGTAGACGCGGAAGTCATCGAATGCACCGTCGAAGTAGCCGTGTCCGTTGCTGCCTGACCACCAGGCGCGGCCCAGGTAACCGGAGATGGTGCCGCCGCTGAGGATCGAGCCGATGGCCGCCTTGGCCGGTGCCGTGGCGACCTGGATGCCGTTGGCGTAGTAGGTGACCGTCTCCCCGGACAGGACCGCGACGACGTTGACCCATGCGCCGGTCTTCGCCGGGCTGGAAGCCGACACCCTGACCTCGGCGTTGGTGGCTCCGGACGCGTTGGTCACGGGCTTGACGGCAACAGCGGACGGGTCGGTGGTCGAGGCTCCGAATGAGGGGCTCGCCATGAGCGTGCTGTTCGTGTTCTTGCCGAGCGTGTAGTACCACTGCCAGTTGCCCCCGGAGGTGCCGTCCCACTTCACCCAGGTGGACACCGTGAGGGCGGTCGTGCTCGGCGCGACGACGCCGGCCGGCACCGTCACATAGGGAGCGGTCGTCGAGTTGGCGGGCCCGCCGGCGAGCGAGAGCGCCTGCGTGCCCGGCAGCCGGCCCTCGACCAGCTGAGTCGCCGCGGGGTTCACGAGCGCCCCGTTGTGCGGGGTGCTCGCCTTGTCGGTGACGACCGTCCCGTTGACCTCACCCGCCTCGAAGTCGTAGTGGAGGATCAGGTTCTGGTCCGGCAGCGTCGCCGCGCTGGGAACCGGCCCGCCGGCCGCGGCCGCGGGCGACGACATGCTCATGGCCAGCAGCCCTGCTGTCGCCAGCGCGACAGCGGCCTGCTTCGGCCTCCTGGTTGATGTGACGGTCACGTCTTCGTGCCCTCCTATCGGCAGCGATGCCTCTGATGAGATCCGATCCGCGTCGAACCGGTTCGAGAATCAAAGCACACCACTGCGGCCCTGACAACTGGCGGATCAATGTTGCGAGCGGTGCGAATTCTCGGGCGGATCGTCATTTTTGAGCTCGGTTCGACGATCGATTCGACTTACAAACGTCGAATCTGGTGTTACGGTCGTCGAATCGGTTCTCGTCGGACCCTGATCGAAGGAGATGCGCGGTGGTGACCATCGGTGATGTCGCTCGTGCGGCAGGCGTCTCGAGGAGCACCGTCTCCTACGCTCTGTCCGGGAAGCGGCCGATCTCCAGGGAGACCAAGGAGCGCGTCGAGGAGGCGGTGTCGAGCCTCGGCTTCACCGTGCACTCGGGCGCCCGAGCACTCGCCACTTCCGAGACCATGGTGCTGGGCCTGCTGCTGCAGTTCCATGAGGACGAGTTCCCGCCCGCGATGCTGCAGTACATCCTCGCCGTGACCACCGCCGCTCGGAAACGCGGCTACGACATCCTGATGGTGACCGAGCCCGACGGTGCCGGCGCCATCCGACGTGTCACCTCCTCGAACATGGTCGACGGAGTGGTGCTCCTCGACGTCACCCACGATGACCCGCGGGTCGACGCACTCCGCGAGAGCGGCAAGCCCGGCGCACTGGTCGGCCTCCCCATGGACACCGAGGGCGTCGACATCTTCGACCTCGACTTCAGTGGGGCTGGGCGGATGCTCGTCGATCACCTGCACTCCCTCGGCCATCAGGAGATCGTGCTCATCTCCCCTCCGCGCGACGTGTTCCAGCGTGGCGCCGCCTACGCCTGGCGCTTCCGCGATGCCGCGCTGGAGCGCGCCGCGCGTCACGGCATCCGCCTGCATGCCCACTACGGGGAATCGCAGGAGCCCGCGGTCGAGCAGAGCCTGCACAGCATCCTCGACGCTCGCGACCAGGCGGGTGCGCTGATCGTGCACAACGACGCGTCCATCGTCGCTCTCCCCAGCGTGCTCGAGGATCGCGGCGTCAAGGTGCCCGATGATCTGTCGGTGGTCAGCCTCTACTCGCGAAACTTCGGGAGGAGCTTCCGCCTGCCCTACACGGCAGTGGAGACCTCGCCCGATCAGCTGGGCCAGGAAGCGGTCCAGCACCTCATCAGACGGATCGCCGACCCGGACAACACCCCTCCGGTCGTGCGGTTCGTCCCACCCGAGATAACGGACCGGGGGAGCACCGCCTGACGGTGATCCGCCGATGCCGGGCTCGCTTTGCTCCGGCGTCGAACCGGTTCGACATCCCACCACCCACCTGCAGTACGAGTGATTCAGAGAGGAACCTCCCGTGAACATCAGCACCAGAGCGCGCCTGGCGGGCGTGCTCGCCCTAGGAGTGGTTGCGACCGGCAGCCTGAGCGCCTGCTCGACACCGAGCGACGGCGAGTCGGCGAACTCCGAGTACACCTTCTGGGACCCGTACCCCCAGTACGACGAGACGTCCGAGTGGGCGAAGGTCATCGACGCCTGCGCGGAGGAGGCCGGTGTCACCATCAGTCGGACGGCGTTCGACACGAGCGACCTGACCAGCAAAGCGCTGCTCGCCGGGCAGCAGGGCAACTCCCCCGACATCCTCCTCATCGACAACCCGGTCATCTCCACGCTCGCCGAAGCCGGTCTGCTCACCACAGCCGAAGAGAACGGACTCGATGTCTCCGAGATCGAGGAGAACCTCATCAGCGCCGGCCAGACCGACGGCGACACCTTCGGCGTGCCGATCGGCGCCAACACGCTCGCCCTCTACTACAACCCCGAGGTGCTCGAGGCCGCAGGAGTCGACATCGCCGAGGTGACCGATTGGGAGTCGCTGACGGCCGCCCTCGAGAAGGTCGTCGCCGCCGGCAAGAGCGGGATCACCTTCTCGGGCATCGGAACGGAGGAGGGCTCCTTCCAGTTCCTCCCCTGGTACTGGGGATCCGGCGCGGAGCTGACGGACCTCGCCTCGGAGGAGGCCCTCTCCGCCTTGACCCTGTGGACGGACTGGGTGAACAAGGGCCTGGCGCCCAACTCGGTCATCGGGAACACGCAGACCACGAGCTGGGAGGAGTTCCTGACCGGAGAGTTCGCCTTCGCCGAGAATGGCACCTGGCAGAAGGCCTCGGCAGCCGAGCAGGGCTTCGAGGTCATCCCGATTCCTGCGGCGGACGGTGGCGCGGCCCCTGCGCCGACGGGAGGCGAATTCCTGAGCATCCCCGTGCAGTCGGATGACGCCCGCTACGAGGCCTCGGCGCAGATCATCTCCTGCCTCACATCGACCGACAACCTCGTCGAGACCGACAACTCGCTCAACTACATCGCCCCCACAGCGGCGGCGCAGCAGGAGCAGCTCGACGCTGACCCGACCCTCGCGCCGTGGGTGGACGCGGTGGGCTCGGCGCAGGGACGCACCGGCGACGACCTCGGCACCGACTACCCGATCATCTCCGAGCAGCTGTGGACGGCGGTGCAGAACGCCCTGACCGGAGCCCAGTCCCCCGCGGACGCCCTCGCCGATGCTCAGACCCAGGCCGAAGAGGGCCTGGAGTAGTCGAACCCTCCGAGAAGAAAGGTCGCCATGACCGTCACTCAGGTCAGGACTGAGCCGACGAGCCGAGGCGAACAGGTCGGGGCGGCGCAGAGCGCCGCCCCGACCCCCCGCCGTCGGCCGTCTCATCGTGCACGGTCGGCGCTCGTCGCCTGGGCGTTCGTCGCTCCCGTCGTCGTGTATCTCGCGCTGTTCTACGCATTCCCGCTCATCCGCAACATCGAGCTGAGCGTCCGCGACTACACCGTGCGATCGTTCATCGACGGCACGGCACCCTTCGTCGGCATCGACAACTACCTGGCGGTCTTCCGCGATGCGACGTTCGGGCCGGCGCTGCTCAACACAGCCGCCTTCACCGTGCTGTCGATCGTCTTCCAGTTCGCCATCGGACTGGCGCTCGCGGTCTTCTTCTTCCGTCGCTTCCCCCTCTCGGCGACGCTTCGAGCACTCTTCCTCGTGCCGTGGCTCCTTCCGCTCCTCGTGTCCGCATCCACCTGGTCGTGGATGCTGAACAGCGAGTCGGGCGTCGTGAACGCATTCCTCGAGGCGGTCGGCGCCGGCCAGATCAACTGGCTGACCTCGCCGCAGTTCTCCCTGATCTCGGTGCTCATCGCGAACATCTGGATCGGGGTGCCCTTCAACCTGGTCATCCTCTACAGCGGCCTGCAGAGCATCCCCGAGGAGGTCTACGAGGCGGCATCGCTCGACGGCGCGAACGGATGGCAGAAGTTCTGGCGGATCACGTTCCCGCTGCTGCGACCGGTCGCCGCGATCACCCTGCTCCTGGGGCTCGTCTACACGCTCAAGGTCTTCGACATCATCTGGATCATGACCAGGGGCGGTCCGGCCGAATCGTCGACGACCTTCGCGATCTGGTCCTACCGTCTCGGATTCGGTTCGACCCTTCCCGACTTCAGCCCCGCCGCAGCGGTGGGCAACCTCCTGATCGTTCTGGCCTTCGTCTTCGGCCTCCTCTACATACGCATGCAACGTCGATTGGATCCGTCATGACGTCACGTCGCCCCTGGTGGAACACCCTGCTCGGTGTCGTCCTGACGGCGATCATGCTGTTCCCCGTGTACTGGATGGTCAACGTCTCGCTGACCAAGTCGACGGACATGCGTCGGAATCCGCCATTCCTCTTCCCCGTCGACCCGACGTTCGAGGGCTACACGAAGGTCCTGACCCAGCAGCTGCCCTACCTCGGCACGAGTTTGATCATCGGACTCGGCACCGTCGTGCTCACTGTCGCGCTTGCCGCCCCTGCCGCCTTCGCGCTCGCCAAGCTGCGCCCGATCGGCGGCGGAGCCCTGAGCTTCGTACTGCTGATCGCCCAGATGATCCCCGGGATCATTATGGCGATGGGGTTCTACGCGATCTACCTGAACCTCGGGATCCTCGACACCATCCCCGGTCTGATCGTCGCGGACTCGACGCTCGCCGTGCCCTTCGCCGTGCTCATCTTCACCGCCTTCATGTCCGGGATCCCCAATGAGCTCATCTCCGCGGCGAAGATCGACGGTGCGGGCGCATGGCGCACGTTCCGCTCGGTGGTGATGCCCATCAGCCGCAACTCGGTCGTGACCGTCTCGCTGTTCACCTTCCTCTGGGCCTGGTCGGATTTCATCTTCGCCAGCACGCTCGACAGCGGCGGTGATCTGCAGCCGATCACGATGGGCATCTACCGCTACATCGGCAACAACAACCAGGAGTGGAACGCGATCATGGCGACCGCCGTCGTCGCGTCGATCCCGGCGGCGGTGCTCCTGGTCGTCGCCCAGCGGTACGTGGCCGCGGGCGTCACGGCCGGGGCAGTGAAGGACTAGCGCCGCAAGGCGCCGACAAGGAAGCAGCACAGCACCATGACCTCCCCCCTGCCCACGTTCGACGTGCGCTCGATCCCCTTCAGCCGACGCGGCTCCTGGCTGAACCTCTCGCCCGTCGTCGCGCTCCACACCGTCGTCGAGAACGTGCACCTCGTATCGCACCAGACGGGGATGAACGCCGTGCTGGAGTTCGTGCCTCAGATCGAGGGGCTCCCCGCCTCGGCCGTGGTGACGGCGACCCCTGCGCAGCTGACCTGGCAGCTGCAGGACGGCTCCACCGTCGAGGCGGTGTTCGAGCGCACCGACGCCCTGCGCCTGCGCGGCACCGCGGAGCTCCGCATCCGCGACGCCGCCGCTGAGCTCACTCCCTTCACCGGCACGTACTTCTACCGGGACCCGATCGACTCGGCACCCGTCTTCACGTCCTACGAGACGGGCCGCCGCTATCGGATCACCGTGCTGACCGGTCACCTGGAGGCTGAGGGCCTCGAGGCACTCGGAGCCCACGGCCAGGAGGCCCGTGGTGCGTTCGAGCGCGCGGTCGTGCTCAAGGGCGATGGCGGCGCCTGGGAGGCTCTCGTCGAGGAGATGGAGTCGGCGGCTCGGTCCCCCTTCCCCGCCTTCGACTTCGCGGACGCCAGGCAGGCGGTGGAGCAGGAGTTCAGCGCCTTCCTCGACACGATCGCGCCGTGGCGTTCCGACCGCACTCCGGCGGTGCCGCTCGCCGCGTACGTCGTATGGTCGGCCACCGTCTCGCCGCGGGGCGTCCTGCAGCGTGAGGCCGTGCTCATGTCCAAGCACTGGATGGACAAGGTGTGGAGCTGGGATCACTGCTTCAACGCCCTGGCCCTCGCGTCGGGAGAGCCGGAGCTCGCTCTCGATCAGTTCCTGACCCCCTTCGATCACCAGGATGCGGCCGGGGCGCTTCCGGACTCGGTCACGCACTCCGAGGTGCTCTACAACTACGTGAAGCCGCCGATTCACGGCTGGGCATTGGCCCGCCTGCGGCGGGAGCACCTGCAACTCGATGCGGCGACGCTCGAAGACCTGCACGGCAAGCTGGTCGCGTGGACTCGGTTCTGGCTGGACTACCGGCGCCGCCTGGGCCGCCCGCTTCCCTCCTACCAGCACGGCAACGACAGCGGATGGGACAACTCGACGACCTTCGACCACGACCGTGTCATCGAGAGCCCCGACCTGGCGGCGTTCCTCTTGGTCCAGCTGCACGTTCTCGCCGGGTTGGCCGAGGAGCTCGGTCATGACGCCACCGCGTGGAGCACCGAGGCGGAGAGGATCCGCGCCGCGCTTCTCGAGGATCTCTGGCGCGACGGCGGCTTCGAGGCGGTGGGCGTGTTCTCGGGCCGGCGGAGCAAGAGGAGCAGCCTCCTCAACCTGCTGCCCATCGTCGCGGCCGAGCACCTTCCCCGCGAGTGCGT
The DNA here is from genome assembly GCA_031177985.1 of Microbacteriaceae bacterium. GTDB lineage: Bacteria > Actinomycetota > Actinomycetes > Actinomycetales > Microbacteriaceae > JAPSJW01. The sequence goes on from JAPSJW010000005.1 coordinate 197,691, forward strand.
CCACGCGCTCGTCTCGGGGATCCGCCACCATCTGACCGAATGGGGACCGGCGACGCAGTTGGTCGACAGCCCCGAGTACCAGTCCGACGGCTACTGGCGAGGTCCGATCTGGGCGCCCTCGACGATCCTGATCGAGGACGGTCTGCGGAGGGCGGGAGCTACCGAGCTCGCCGACGAGGTGAGCCGCCGCTTCCGGCTGCTGTGCGAGACCTCCGGGTTCGCGGAGAACTTCGACGCGCTCACGGGCGAAGGCTTGAGGGACCGCGCGTACACCTGGACTGCGAGCGCCTATCTCACGCTCGCGCGCGAGGCGGAATCGGTAGAGCGCGCCTGAACACGGCGCTGGCCACCCGCAGCGCGCGCGGCTGAGGCTCCTGGCGGACGCCGAACCGCCGAGGCGCCGCCCGCCTCGACGGGCGCGCCTTGACAACCGTCGAAGCATCCGGATAGCGTGACGCGCATTGACCGGGAGCGCTCCCGGCCTTCAGTTCGGGAGCGCTCCCGGACGGTCGAGGATGACCTCGTCCCCAAGCACAAAGGAGTGACATGGAACGGATGCCACGCGCCCGCTGGGCGGCGGCGACGGCGGGAGCGGCAGCAGTCGCGCTCGCGATGACCGGCTGCGCCGGAGGCCAGCAGAACGCCGAGGACGGGGAGATCACCCTCACCGTCGCCACCTTCAACGACTTCGGGTACACCGACGAGCTGCTGCAGCGCTACGAGAAGGAGAACCCGGGCGTCACGGTCGTGCACAACCGCGCGGCGACCACGAACGACGCTCGCGCGAACTTCTTCCAGAAGCTCGGCGCAGGCAGCGGCCTCGCCGACGTCGAGGCGGTGGAGGTCGACTGGATGGCCGAGCTGCTGCAGTACTCCGACATGCTCGCCGACCTCTCGGACGACGAGGTCGCCGACCGCTGGCTCGACTGGAAGACCGAGGCGGCGACGGATGCCGAGGGCCGACTCATCGCCTACGGCACCGACATCGGACCGGAGGCGATCTGCTATCGCGGCGACCTGTTCGCCGAGGCCGGACTCCCCACCGACCGCGAGGAGGTCGCGGCGCTGCTGGAGGGCGACTGGGACCGCTACTTCGAGGTCGGGCACCAGTACGTCGAGGCGACCGGCAAGAAGTGGTTCGACTCGGCGGGTGCGACCTATCAGGGCATGATCAACCAGGTCGAGTTCGCCTACGAGAACGAGGACGGCGAGGTCATCGCCGCCGAGAACGACGAGGTGAAGGAGATCTTCACCCGCGTGCTCGAGGAGAGCGCCGACCTCTCCGCGCACCTGGGCCAGTGGAGCGACGACTGGTTCGCCGCACTCGCGAGCGGCGACTACGCGACCATGCTCTGCCCGGGCTGGATGCTGGGCGTGATCTCGGGCAACGCACCCGACGTCGAAGGCTGGGACGTCGCCAACGTCTTCCCCGGTGGCGGCGGAAACTGGGGCGGCTCGTACCTCACGGTCCCGGCTCAGGGCGCGAACGTCGACGAGGCGAAGAAGCTCGCCGCCTGGCTGACCGCTCCCGAGCAGCAGCTCGAGGCGTTCGAGGCCGCCGGCACCTTCCCCAGCCAGGTCGACACCTACGAGGATGCTGCGCTCGTCGATTCGACGAACGAGTACTTCAACGACGCGCCGGTCGGTCAGATCCTGATCGAGCGGGCCGAGGCTGTGACGGTCGCGCCGTTCAAGGGACCGCAGTACTTCGCGATCAACGACCTCGCACAGCAGGCCCTGCTGCGCGTCGAGGACGGCCAGCAGTCGATCGAGGAGTCGTGGGATCAGTTCGTCTCCGAGGTCGAGGCGCTCGGCTGAGCGCCTCCAGCTGACCTGTCGGGAGCCGGGGACCTGCTCTCCCCGGCTCCCGCATCCGCTGCCCCTTCACCTTCGAGAGAGCCATGACCACGCTTCAGTCCCTGACGGGCAGGCAGCGCCTCAGCGTCTTCTCGCACCGCGCGACGCCCTACCTCTACATCTCGCCGTTCTTCCTGCTGTTCGCCGTCGTCGGCCTG
>JAPSJW010000012.1 GCA_031177985.1 Microbacteriaceae bacterium
CTCTCACTCGCTCAGCGCACCCTCGATGTCGCTGATCATCTGGCTCCAGGTCGTGGCGGGGTCGGCGCCGTTGATGATCTGCGCCTCCGCCGCGTTCCAGAACTCCCAGACGAGGCCCATCTCGGGGATGCTCGGCATCGGCACGCCGTTCTGCGCCGAGGCCAGGAAGCCCGCGAGCAGCGGGTCGGAGGAGTACTCCTCGGCCAGCGACGTCAGCGCCGGCAGACGCGGGTCTGCCTCGTGCAGCGCACGCTGCGCCTCCTCGGTGGCGAGGTAGTTCACGATGAACTCCTGGGCGAGCAGCGCGTTCTCGCTCTGCGCGCTCAGGTAGAAGCCCTGCACACCGACGAACGGAGCAGCGGTCTCGCCTCCTGCCGTGGGGATCGGGTTCACCGCGACGTCCACATCCGGGTAGGCGCTGATCGCCCACGGTCCCTGGATCGTGAACGGAGCCGCGCCGGAGTTGAACAGCTCGTTGTTGATGTCGTAGTCGACCGTGGTGGAGATGTAGCCGGTGCCGGCCGATCCCTGCGAGTGCAGCCACTGGGCGAACGCCTCGCCCTCGGGGCCCGCCATGCCGATCTCGCTCGTGTACGAGCCCGACTCGTCCTGCACGAAGACCGGAGCCCCGAACGAGGTCTGGAAGCCGTACATCGTGTAGCCGTCGCCGGTCTCGCCCGCCGTGTTGATCACGAACGGACGCTCAGCGCCCGACTCGAGTCCGCGCTGGATCATCTCGTCCCAGGTCGCGGGAGCCTCCTCGCCGACGAGTGCGGTGTTCTGCACCAGCGCGATCGTCTCGAGCGAGTAGGGCAGCGCGTAGAGCTGGCCGTCGTAGGTCATCGCGTCGAGCGCGACCTGCTGGAAGCCCTCGGCCGCGTCGCCGATGTCGATCGTGTCGACGACGCCGGCGGCGACGAGCGATCCGAGCCAGTCGTGGGCGCCGACGGTGATGTCCGGGCCCTCGCCGGTCGGCACCTGGGCGATGAAGTCGGGCCGCAGGTCCTCGAAGTTCTTCTGCACGAGGGTGACGGTCGCGCCGGTCTCCTCCTCGAACGCGGCAGCGGCGGCGGTGATGCCCTCCTCGCGCTCGGCGTCGGTCCAGATGACGATCTCGGCGCCTCCGCCGTCGCCTCCGTCGCCGTCGTCGGTTCCGCCGGCCGAGCATCCGGCCAGCAGGAGGGTTGAGGTCACGGCGACGACGCCGATTCCTGTGAGCTTTCGCATGTCTGTCTTCCTTTCAGAAGCGGTTTCGCTGTGTGGTGTGGGATGCGCGGATCACGGAGTGGTGCGACCACCTCCCGTCGGGCGGGCGTCGAGACGGATGACGGCTACGCCGCCGCCTGCCACCTCGAGCGCTCCTGGAACGCGGGTGCCGGTGAGCAGCTCGACTCCGCTGGCAGCGAGTCGGGCCGGTTCAGCGCGGTGGTTGATCGCCACGAGGTAGTCGGCGTCGGCTCCGTGCCGGGTGACCACCTCGAGACCGTCCGGGTGCCGTGGGGGCACGATGCCGGCGTCGTCGTACACCGCGTCCAGAACGGACGCGAGGTCGGTGGAGCTCAGGCGGGTGCTGACGTACCAGCCCGTGCCCGAACCGTGACGGTTCCGCGTGATGGCAGCGCCGCCGGCGGCAGGACCCTCGGCGTAGGTCGCGACGACCTCGGCGTTCCCCGGGTCGAGGTCTTCCTGCCACACGTCCGCGCTCAGCCGCCGCTCGCCGCGCCAGTCGACCGCCGCCTTCTCGCCCTCGCGCAGCGGGAGGTGCTCCTCGACGCGCACGCCGAGGGCGGGGTGCAGCGGCGCGGCGAAGCCTCCCTCGTGCACGGCGTCGTGCTCGTCGACCACTGCGGAGAAGAACGACACGACGAGTGTGCCGCCCTGCTCGACGTAGCGGTTGAGCCGCTCGGCGTCGTCGACGCTCAGCAGGTACTGCGCGGGCGCGACGACGAGCCGGTAGCCCGAGAGGTCCTGCGAGGGGTGCGCGAAGTCGACCGTGACGCCGTCGCGCCAGAGCCGCTCGTAGTAGGCCCTGACCCGCTCGGCGTAGTCGACGTCGACCGACGGGCGCCACTCGAGACCCTGCGCCCAGAACGACTCGAAGTCCCAGAGCACCGCGACGTCGGCCCGCACCCGCGAGCCCTGCAGCTCGGCGAGCCGTCCGAGTCCCTGGCCGAGTTCGACGACCTCGCGCCAGACCCTGGAGCGGGTGCCCGCGTGCGGCAGCATCGCGGAGTGGAACTTCTCCGCGCCGGCGCGGCCCGCGCGCCACTGGAAGAAGAGGATGGCGTCCGCACCGCGTGCGAGGTGGGCCAGCGAGTTGCGCGCCATCTCGCCCGGCCGCTTCGCGATGTTGCGCGGCTGCCAGTTGACGGCCGAGGTGGAGTGCTCCATGAGGATCCACGGCTCCCCGCCCGCGAGCGACCGCGACAGGTCGGCGGCGATGGCCAACCCGATCTCGCCCTCCGGGTCTGCTGCCCAGAGGTAGTGGTCGTCGGAGACGATGTCGACCTCGCGCGCCCAGGCCCACAGGTCGGTGCCCCAGCTCTGGTTGGCCATGAAGTTGGTGGTGATGGGCTGCGTCGCGTGCGCCCGGATGGCCTCGCGCTCGGCGATGAAGCACTCGCGCAGCTGGTGGTCGGTGAAGCGCGCGAAGTCGAGCCGCTGCGCAGGGTTCACGACGGAGGGTGCGGCGGCCGGCGCCCCGACGTGCTCCCACTCGGTGTAGTGCTGACCCCAGAAGGCGGTGCCCCAGGCTGCGTTGAGCCCATCGAGCGAGCCGTAGCGCTCCCGCAGCCAGTTGCGGAACGCCCGTACCGACTGCTCGCTGTAGTCCTCGCCCACCGGGACGCCGTACTCGTTGTGCACGTGCCACAGCACGACGGCCGGATGCTGTGCGTAACGCCGGGCGAGCGCATCCGCGATGCGGACGATCGCCTCGCGATAGGCGGGCGAAGAGTGCGACGCCATGCCTCGGGAGCCGAATCCCATGGTGACCCCGTCGCGCGTGACCACCCGCGCCTCGGGGTGGGAGGCGAAGAACCATGCGGGGGGCGACGCGGTGGGCGTGCCGAGGTCGACCGCGATGTCGTTCTCGTGAAGCAGGTCGAGCAGCTCGTCGAGCCAGCTGAAGTCGAACACGCCCTCACGCGTCTCGAGCAGCGCCCACGAGAAGATGCCGACGCTCACGAGCGAGACGCCCGCCTCGCGCATCAGCACGACGTCCTGCCGCCAGACCTCGCGGGGCCACTGCTCGGGGTTGTAATCGCCGCCGTAGGCGATTCCCGTCAGCCGTGGCCAGGCGCGGTCAGCCGTCATGATGCTCCATCGGATCAGCGGCACGACCGAATCGTGCCTGTGACCGGTCACAGTATCCGCTTCCGGCGACGGTTGCAACCTATCGGGCCTGACCCGGTTCGGGGGGCTGTAATCGGTCACAGTCGCGCGTCCTGCGCATTAGAGTTCCTTCTCATGGAGGGCACAGCGCCGATGACGCGCAAGCCGACGATCCGCGATGTCGCGCGGGTCGCGGGCGTGTCCTACGGCACGGTGTCCCGCGTGATCAACGGCGCGCACTGGGTGTCACCCGAAGCGCGCAGCGCCGTCGAGTCCGCGATCCAGCAGACCGGCTACACGATCAACCACCACGCGCGGAGCCTCGCCACCGGTCGGTCGGGCTCGCTCGCCTTCCTGCTGACCGAGCCGCAGCATCTGCTCTTCGACGACCCGACCTTCGCTCTTCTGCTGCGGGGGGCCGCGAGCGCCCTGTCTCAGCGCTCGATGACGCTCGTGCTGCTGGTCGCGGGCACGCCGGAGGAGCGCGCCAACGTGGAGCACTACGTGCGCGCGGGACACGTCGACGGCGTCATGCTCATCTCGTCGCACGAGTCCGATCCGCTGCTCGGATCGCTGCTGCAGGCGAAAGTGCCGGTCGTCTGCTGCGGGATACCCCTGGGGCACGAGAACGACGCCCCCGCGGTCTCGGTCGACGAGGAGGGGTCGGCACGCGCGATGGTGCGCTACCTGAGGGAACGCGGCCACCGCCGCATCGCGATGATCGCAGGACCGCAGGACACCCCGGGCGGCCGCTTCCGCCTGGTCGGGTTCCGCGAGGAGCTCGGCGCGGACTTCCTCCCCGAACTGGTGGAGGAGGGCGACTACAGCCAGGAATCCGGGGTGGTCGCGATGGCCCGGCTGCTCGAGCGCTCGCGCGACATCGACGCCGTCTTCGCAGCATCCGATCTGATGGCCTCTGGCGCGATCACGACGCTCCGTCGGGCCGGCCTCCGGGTGCCTGAGGACGTCGCCGTGGCGGGGTTCGACGACTCGGGCCTCGCCGCCACGCACCGACCAGCGCTGACCACCATGCGCCAGCCCTGGGAGCGGATCAGCGAAGAGGTCGTCGCCCTGCTGATCGACGTCATCGCCGGCGTGCCGCGAGAGACCATCACGCTGCCCACCGAGCTGGTCGTGCGGGAGAGTGCCTGAGGCTGCCCCGCGCTGCCGCTCAGCGGCGGGACGCGTAGTACTCGGCGACCACCTCTGCGCCCGGCTTGCCGTACATGCAGTAGTCCGTGTTCCCCGCCGCCTCGTCGAGCGGGTAGAGCCGTGCGGGCCAGTCCCACAGCATGAAGCCGCCCACCCAGCTGCGGCTGCGCGCGGCCTCGAACATCTCCCCGAGGTAGCGCGCCTGCTCCTGGCCTGAGGGTGCTCCTCGCAGTGTCCAGTCGTTCGGACGCTGCGCCGACCCGACCCGGCTCGGGCATCCGGCCTCCAGGAACAGGAACGGCTTGTCGTGCCGACGCACCACCGCCTCGATCCGGTCGAGATGCTCCGGCCAGGTGCCGGTGGGGTAGTAGCCGCTCGACGAGATGACGTCGACCGCGTCCCACCAGGTGACGTGATCCTCCTGGTACTTGTCGCAGTTGTACGTGATCGGCCCGCTGTAGACCTCGCGCACCCGCTCCACGAGTTCCCGCCATTCGCGGTCCCGCCCGTCAGCCCGCACCATCTCGCAGCCGACGCAGAAGAGCTCGACGCCCTCCTCCTCGGCGATGCGGGCGTGGTGCACGATGAACTCGGTGTACGACGCGAACCACTCCGCCCACGACGGCTCCCCCGGCACGTCCCAGTCGAAGAACCCGATGTAGGCGCGCCAGGTGCCGTCGGCGACGTTGACGATGGGCTTCAGGCAGACCCGGTGCCCACGCTGCTTCGCGGCCCGGATCGCCCAGCGCACCTCGTCATCCGTCACCGTCGGCTCGTCGCGGAACAGCACCTCGGTGGACTGCGCGGTGGGCTGCAGCGCCGCGAACGCGATCGTGACCCAGTCGGCCGCGATGGTGCTCACCGCATCCAGCGACTGCTCGGCCTCGGGCGTGTCCCAGGTACCGCGGATGCCCGTCCAGCCCCAGGTGATGCCGCCGACGTGTCCGTCGATCATCGCGCCCACCTGCGCACGATGCCGTTGGCGGTGACGACGGATGTGCGCAGCGCCGCCTGGTCGACGTCGGCCCCGGTCACCCGGAACCGCGCCGTCTCCCCCGGCAGCAGGGTGACGAGCATGTCGTCGACCCGGGCATCGGGATGCGCTCGATCGGCGAGCAGGGCGAGGTCGTGCAGGAGGGTCGTCGCGGTGACCTCGACGTGGCCGTCGCGGACGGCGACGTCGAACCGCTCGTCGGGCAGGGCGGCGTCCTTGTCGGCCACCCAGAGCCGGTGCGCCGGGGCCGCGCCGTCGACGGCTGCGCGGAGCAGCTCCGAGCGCTCGTCATCGGGCTGCGAGACCTCGGCGCCGAGGAGGACGGTGTAGGTCTCGCGCGCAGCGACGTCGATCTCGACCTGCTCGGAGGCGAGCACCCGCCCGTCGAAGGAGTGGCGCGCCACGGTGAGGGTCGCCGTCCAGCGCTCGTCGGTGTCGTTGACGAGCGTCGCGGTGAGGCCCCCGCCTCCAGCGGACGGGGATGCGTCGGCGAGCGCCGCGCGGCCCGCGGGCGTGCGCGCCGCCTCCCCCAGTACAACCAGGCGGTCGGCGTACACCTGCCTGAGCGCGTAGTAGAGCGGCTTCGGCCGCTCGTCGCCGTCGATCGCCGCCCACGAGGTCACAGGCCAGTCGTCGTTGAGCTGCCACACGATGGTTCCGCCGCAGTGCTCGCCGAGCGAGCGGAAGTGTCCGATCGCGAGGCGCATCGCCCGCGCCTGGGTGAGCGAGGCCGCCCAGTGCCAGTCGGGCATCGCCTGAGGCAGCGGGAAGTGCTCGCGCACCCCATCCGTCAGCTTGACGTTGCCGTCGGTCGCCTTCTGATGCACCTGCATGCCCGGGGATTCCGGGGTGAGCGGATCGTCGGAGATCGACCGGGTGAGCGTCGACCAGGTCGGCGGCCCCTGCCAGCCGAACTCCGCGACGAACCGCGGCTCGTAGTCGAGGTAGGCCGACGAGGGGAGCCGGTTCCAGGTGTCCCAGATGTGCACCGAGCCGTGCGCGGGGTCGTTCGGGCGGCTCACACCGCCCGGCGAGAACGGGCTGCCGGGCGTGTAGGGCACGTGGGGGGCGAGCTCGGCCACGATCGCCGGGAAGAGCTCGTGGTAGTACCCGGCGCCCCAGGTGCGGCCGTCCAGCCGGCCCTGCCAGCCCCACTCCTCGTAGCCTTCGAGGTTCTCGTTGTTGCCGTTGAAGAGCACGAGCGACGGATGCACGCCGATGCGGGCGACCGCCTCCCTCGCCTCCGCCTCGATCTCGCTGCGCAGCGGCTCCTCCTCGGAGTAGGCGGCGCAGGCGAGCAGAAAGTCCTGCCAGCTGAGCACGCCGAGCTCGTCGCAGAGGTCGTAGAAGTGCTCGCTCTCGTAGATGCCGCCGCCCCAGACCCGGATGAGGTTGATGTTCGCCTCGACCGCCTGCCGGATGCGCCGTTCGTAGCGGGCGCGATCGACCCGGTGCGGGAAGGCGTCGTCGGGGATCCAGTTCACTCCGCGCACCGCCACGCGGCGGCCGTTCACCACGAGGGTGAACGGGGTTCCGTCCGCATCCGCCGTCGTGTCGAAGCCGACGGTGCGGAATCCGATGCGGCGCTGCGCCGAGTCGAGCTCGGTCTCGCCGGACAGCACGGTGACCGAGAGGTCGTAGCGGGGCTGCGCGCCGTGGCTGCGGGGCCACCAGAGCTCGACCTCGGGCAGGTGCACCGAGAGCCGCGCCTCGGTGCCGGTCACATCGATGCCCGCGCGCTCTCCGCCGACCGTCAGCTCGAGGCGGAGCGGCTCGTCGCCGGTGCGCTCGAGCAGCACGGCCACGTCGACGACACCGTCGCCGCCGTCGACCGTCGGCACGATCCGGGTCTCGGAGATACGCGCCGTCGACCAGCTCTCGAGGCGCACCGGGCGCCAGATGCCGCTCGTCGAGGTGTCGATGCCCCAGTCCCAGCCGAAGCTCGACGCCATCTTGCGCATCGCGTTGTAGGGGTGGTGGTTCACGTGCGGCCGGTAGCCGAGCTCGAGGCTCATCCGGTCGGCGTAGCGCACCGGCGCCTCGAAGTCGACGATGAGCTCGTTGACCCCGTCGACCAGCAGCTCGCGCACGGCGGCGCGGTGGCTGCGGTGCTGATTGCGCGTCTCGAGGATCGCGGTGCCATTCAGCGACACGGTCGCGACCGTGTCGAGCCCCTCGAAGACGAGGTCGGTGCGCTCGTGCGCGTCGGCGTGCCAGTCGAACTCGAGCCGGTAGCGCCACGAGGTGGAGCCGATCCAGGTCTGCAGCCGCTCGTTGTCGTCGAGATAGGGGTCGTCGATGAGTTCGGCGGCGAGCAGGTCGGTATGCACCGTGCCCGGCACGGTGGCGGCGATGGCGGATGCGGCGCGCACGGCATCCGGGATGCTGCGGCCCCCGAGCGCCTGCACGGTCCAGCCCTCGTGCAGGTCCCGAGAGGTGAGGGCGGTTCCGGCGATGGACAGTTCGGTGGTCATTTCGTCGCTCCCGCGGTGATGCCGTTGTAGATGAACCGCTGCAGGGCGAGGAACACGATGAGCGTCGGGATGATGACGATCATCGCCCCCGCGCCGATCACTTCCCATTGTGCGCCGAAGGGGCCCTGGAAGCGGAACAGCGAGGTGGAGATGGTGCCGAGCTTCTGCGACGGCATGTAGAGGAAGGGGATGTAGAACTCGTTGTAGATCGCGATGCCCTTGATGATGACGACGGTCGCGATCGCCGGCCCGAGCAGCGGCAGGATCAGCCGCCAGTAGATCGTGAACCGGTTCGCGCCGTCCAGCATGGCGGCCTCGTCGACGCTCTTCGGGATCGACTGCATGAACTGCACGAAGATGTAGATCGCGATGATGTCGGTTCCGAGGAACAGCGCGATCGCCGCCCACGGGGTGTTGAACAGCTCGAGGAAGTTGATCACCTGGAAGGTCGCCACCTGCGTGGTGACTCCCGGCACGAGGGTCGCGATGAGGAAGGCGCCGATCACGACCTTCTTGAACCGGAACTCGAACCGGTCGATCGCGTAGGCCGTCATCGTGCCGATGAGGATCGTGCCGATCAGCGACACGATGAGGATGAGCGTCGTGTTGGCGAACCCCAGCAGCATGTTGCCGCGGGTGAACGCGGTGACGAAGTTGTCGAAGTTGAACCAGTTCTGCGGGGGAGCGAGCGGGCTCGTCGTCGAGTACTCCTCCCGCGTCTTGAACGAGACGAAGAGCAGCACGACGAGCGGCAGCAGGGTCAGGCAGGCGGCGACGACGAGCGAGCCGTACTTGCCGGTGCGGGCGAGAAGGGCTTTCACGTGAGGGTCACTTTCTCGTCGGGCACGACCCGACGCTGGATCCAGGTGGTGACGAGCACGATCACCAGGAGCACGACCGCCATCGCCGAGGCGAGGCCGACCTGGCGGAACTCGAACGCCATCTGCACGGTCTGGATGACGAAGGTCTCGCTGCCGTTCGCACCGCCGGTCATGATGTACGGGATCTCGAAGACCGCGAGGCTGCCCGAGATCGCGAGGATGAACGACAGGCTGATGATGCGCTTGATGCCCGGCGCGATGATGTAGCGGAACTGCTGCCAGCGGCTGGCTCCGTCGAGCTCCGCTGCCTCGTACAGCTCGCCCGGGATCGACTGGATCGCCCCGAGGAAGAGCACGAAGTTGAGGCCCATGTAGCGCCAGATGCTCGTCGCCGCGAGCGACCAGTTGACGAGCTCGGCGTCACCGAGCCAGAACCGCTCCTCGTCGCCGAGGCCGACGGCGGCGAGGGCCGTGTCGAGCGTGCCGCCCGGCTGGAACAGGTAGAGGAAGACGAACCCGATCGCGACTCCGTTGATCAGGTAGGGGAAGAACAGCACCCCCTTGAAGAAGTTGCGGAAGCGCGTCTTGAAGCTCAGGATCGTCGCGAAGTAGAGGGCGAGTCCCATCTGCACCACCGAGGCGCCGATGTAGTAGAGGCTGACGAAGAACACCTGGAAGAACTCGGGCCGGGTGAAGATCTCGACGTAGTTGTCGACGCCGATGAACTCCTTCTGCTGATCCAGCCCATCCCAGGAGGTGAAGCTGTACCAGAGCATGTTGCCGACCGGGATGAAGGTGAAGGTCACCAGCAGCGCGAGCGGCACGAGCAGGTACAGCCAGGGGGTGAGGGCCGAGGCCCGCGCGCCGGGCGGACGCGTCCGCATCCGCCCGACGCTCGGTCCCGCGACAGCTTGAGTACGGAGACCGTCCGAGCCGGTCGTCAGTTGCACCATGTCGATCCCTTTCGATCCGGTCTCCGTCGGGTTACTCGAGCTCCGCGCGAGCGGCTGCCCACCGCTCGTTCAAGTCGGCGAAGAACGACTCCTTGTCGCCATCCGCCGCACCGCGGGCGATATCGACCATCTCCTGGCGGTAGGTGGCGCCGTAGATGTCGATCTCGGACGCGGCGACGACATCCGCCTCGTAGCTCTCCTTGCCCTCGAGTGCGGGGGTCATCTCGACGAACTGCACGCCCGCCTCCTCGAAGTCGGAGAGCGTCGTCGGGGCGGGACCGTCGACCAGCGGCGAGAGCCCGCCCTCGTCGAACGCGTAGCCGGACTCCTCGGCGAACCACTCGATCCAGGCTCGGGCGGCGGCCTTGTTCTCGCTGTTGATGTTGATGGCGTTCTTGTAGTCGCCGCCGATCTGCGAGTAGAACTGGCCGTCGACCTGGTACGGGAAGGGCATGTAGCCGATGTCGTCGGCCGATGCTCCGGCCTCCTCGGCGGCCTGCTGCATCTGCGTGATCGACCACGAGCCCAGCAGCATCGTCGCGACCTGACCGGTGCCGAGCAGTGCCTTCGACTCCTCCCAGTTGGTGGTCAGCGGGTCGGGCTCGCTGAGTCCCTCGGCCACGATGTCGAAGAGCAGGCCGTCGGAGATGCCGTGCCACTCGTCCTCGGCCCACGGGGTGTCGCTGTAGGCGACGTTCTCGTTGGCGTAGTCGGGGTCGCCCATCGCGCCGCGGTTGCCGTCCCACTGGCTGAGCGGCCATCCGTCCGAGTAGTTCGTGTAGTAGGGGATCGCGTCGGTGTTCTCGTCGATCGCCTTGAGGTCCTCGATGAACTCCTCGGGGGTCGTCGGGAAGTCCTCGACGCCCGCCTCCTCCCAGACCTTCTTGTTGTAGACGAGGCCCTGCGCGTTGCCGGTGATGGCGATGCCGTAGGCCTGGCCGTCGTAGGCCTCCTCGGTCATGAAGCGGTACTTCTCGCTGAGCTCCTCGACGCTGCCGAGCGGCTCGAAGAAGTCGCCGAGCTGGTCGGGCTTCACGCTGTTGGGGATGAGCAGCACGTCACCGTAGTCGTCGGTGTTCATGCGGATGGGGATCTCGCCCTCGTAGTCGGTGATCGCCTCGAACTCGACCGTGACGTCGGGGTACTTCTCCTCGAACTCCGCCTTGTAGTCCTGGAAGACGGTGTCGACGATGTCGGTGCGCTGGGTGATCACCGTGATCGTGCCGGCGATCTCGTCGTCGCCGCCTGCTGGGGTTCCTCCGGAGCATCCGGAGAGGACCACGGCCGATGCCGCGAGCCCTGCGAATCCGATGAGGTGCCTCTTTGCCATTCCTGGCTCCTTCGTGTCGTCGTTGACGTGCGGCAGGAGCCGAGGGGTGGTGGGCATCGGCGCCTACTTAACCGCTTAAGTACCCGTTACTGTAGATAGACCGCGGGAAGGTGTCAAGAGATGAGCGACGAGGGGATCTCGGGTCGCACCACGATCGTCGACATCGCGAAGCGCGCGGGCGTCTCCACCAGCGCCGTCTCCTACGCCCTCAACGGCAAGCCGGGCGTCTCCCAGCGCACCCGCGACCGCATCCTGCAGATCGCCAGCGAACTGGAGTGGGTGCCGGATGCGGCGGCCCGCACGCTGTCGCTCTCGCGCACCGACACCGTGGGACTCGTCCTCGCCCGCGACGCACGGTTCCTGGCCTCGGAGGGCTTCTTCATGGAGTTCATCGCGGGCGTCGAGACGGAGCTGTCGAAGACGAACCGCGCGATGCTCCTGCAGGTGGTCTCCGACCCCGAGCGCGAGCTCGCGACCTATCGGCGATGGCGCTCGGAGCTGCGAGTCGACGGCGTCGTGCTCGTCGACCTGCGCCGCGACGACCCCCGCGTCGAGCTGGTGCAGCGGATCGGGCTCCCGGCCGTCGCGGTCGCCGACCCCAGCCTCACGAACGGCCTGATGACGGTGTGGACGGATGACGCCACCGGCGCACGCGGATCCGTGCGTCACCTGCACGAGATGGGGCACCGCTCGATCGCCCGCATCTCGGGCTCCCCGCACCTCGCTCACGTCGCCATCCGCGACGCCGCCTTCATCGACGAGTGCGAGGCGCGGGGCGTCCGGCCGCTCGTGCTCGGTGGCGACTTCAGCGGCCCGACAGCGGAGCAGCTCACGCGCGAGGTGCTCTCGATGCAGGGCGCCCCCTACACGGCGATCGTCTACGACAGCGGACTCACCGCCGTCGCGGGCCTGACCGCCGCCCGCCAGCTCGGGGTCAGCGTGCCCGACGACCTCAACATCATCGGATGGGACGATTCCCCCATCTGCACGGTCACCAACCCGCCCATCTCGGTGATGAGCTACGACGTCGTCTCCTACGGGGAGACCGTGGGCCGGGTCTTCACCGCGCTGCTCGACGGGGCCGAGCCCGCCGCGCACGTCGGCGGCGTGCCGACCCTGCACCGCCGGGGCTCGACCTGGAGCGAGCCGCGCCCTCCCGCTGGTTGAGCAGCGCCGCCGAACGGAACCTGCACGCTGATCACGGCGGCTCTACTCGATCAGCCGCCGCACCATCCGCTCGAAGCTGCCCTCCACATCGTCGGGCAGCGCGAAGGCACCCAGTCGCTCGAGCTCGATGAAGCCGTGCATCCCCGCGCGCAGCCCGCGGGTGACGTCGACGAGGTCCTCCTCCGGCACTCCGGCACCGCGCAGGGTGTCGAAGACGATCCCGACCGCCAGTGCGCTGACGCGGACGTCCTCCTCGTCGGCCGGGTCGGGCGCGCGCACGGTGGCGACGTATCGCGCTCGGTACTCGACCGCGAACCGGCGGTAGGCGAGCGCGAGCGCGAGCACGGCATCCTGCCCCTGCCGCCCGGCGGCCGCCTCAGTCAGGGTCTCGACGAGCTCCGTCTTCGCGCGCACGGCGAGGTCGCGTCGCACCTGATCGAGCCCCTCGACGTGCTTGTAGAGGCTCGGCGCCTTGACCCCGACCCGGCTCGCGAGACCGGCCAGAGTGAGGCCGTCGAAGCCGACCTCGTCGCTGAGCGCCTGCGCCTCGTCGACGACACGGATGCGGCTGAGCCCGGCCCTAGGCACGGGCGATCCGCTCGGCGAAGGCGATGATCGCCGGCGCGACGACGTCTGGACGCTGCGCCTGCGGGTAGTGCCCGGCATCGTCGACCATGACGACGTCGGCGCCGATGCGGGAGGCGATCCACTGCGCCTCAGCGGCGGCATCGGGGAAGTCCGGGTCCAGAGCGCCCATGAGCACGAGGGCGGGCGCGGTCACCTCGTCGAGACGGGCCTCGACGCCTGCGTGCGAGAGACGGGTCGTGCGGGTGAAGGCGGCGGCGCGTCCGGGCTTGCGGAGCGCTGCGCGAATCAGCGCCCGGTACTCCGCGAAGTCCGCGGGCTTGCGCCCCGCGTAGAGCGAGGGGAGGTAGGCGTTCCAGACCGCCGTCGCCCAGGGGCGCGCCATCAGCACCCGCATGAGTCCCGTCACGACGGGGTTCAGCTTCGGGTCGCGGAGGAACGGTCCGATGAGCACGAGTCCGTCGACGAGCTCGGGGGCATCCGCGTCGAGCAGGGCGGCGGAGCCGGCCGCCATCGAGTTGCCGACGACGATCGCCGGTGCGCCGAGGTGCTCGACGAGGGCCTTCAGGTCGGATGCGGTCTGCTCATCGCCGTAGGGCGCGAACGTCGCGTCGCTGTCGCCGTGCCCGCGGAGGTCTGTCGTCACGACGCGGAAGCCCGCCGCGACGAGCTCCGGCACCACGAACCGGTAGGTCTGGCGCAGCTCGCCCATGCCGGGGACGAGCACCATGAGGCGCCCTGAGCCCTGCTCGTCGTACGCGATCCGGCCTCCATCCGTCTGGAGGTACCGGGTCTCTGTCGCGGTCGTCATCATGTTGGCTATGGTACTTAGCTTTGCGGCTAATGGCAATAGCCAACGGCTCCTTCCCGCATCTCTTCAACCGCGCGGAGCATCGAGTCGGGAGTAGATGTGCTTATCCGGCGCCCGTTCGGACATCTACTCCCGACTCGATGAAGTGGGTTTGGAACGGTGACCGGATGGGAGGCGTCCGGCGGGCGGGGCGTGAACGCAGAAAGGGCCGGAGCTTCCGCTCCGGCCCTTCCGTACTACCGAGTGCTTACGCCTCGACGGCTCCCGCGATGATGGGCTCGTCGATCCGGCCCGGCTGGCGGCCGGTGGTGATGACGAACTCGCGGTCGACGAAGTCGACCAGCACGTGGTCGCCCGCGTTGAGCTCGCCGTGCAGGATCTTCTCGCTGATGCGGTCCTCGACCTCGTGCTGCACAGCGCGGCGCAGCGGACGGGCACCGAGCGCCGGGTCGAAGCCCAGCGTGATCAGCTGCTTCTTCGCCGGCACGGTCAGCTCGATGGTCAGGTCGCGGTCCATCATCCGCTCGCTGAGGCGCTTCACGAAGAGGTCGACGATCTGCAGCAGCTCGTCCTGCGACAGCTGCGGGAACACGATCGTCTCGTCGACGCGGTTGAGGAACTCGGGCTTGAAGTGCTTCTTGAGCTCCTCGTTGACCTTGGCGCGCATCCGGTCGTAGCTGGTCTGCGTGTCACCCTCGACCGTGAAGCCGACGGGGCCGCCCGCGATGTCCTTCGTACCGAGGTTGGTCGTCATGATGATGACGGTGTTCTTGAAGTCGACGACGCGACCCTGACCATCCGTCAGACGGCCCTCCTCCAGCACCTGGAGCAGCGAGTTGAAGATGTCCGGGTGAGCCTTCTCGATCTCGTCGAAGAGCACCACGCTGAACGGCTTGCGACGCACCTTCTCGGTGAGCTGGCCGCCCTCCTCGAAGCCGACGAAGCCGGGAGGGGCACCGAACAGCCGCGAGACGGTGTGCTTCTCGCCGTACTCGCTCATGTCGAGCGAGATGAGGGCGCCCTCGTCGTCGAACAGGAACTCGGCGAGCGCCTTGGCGAGCTCGGTCTTTCCGACACCGGTGGGGCCGGCGAAGATGAACGAGCCCGAGGGGCGCTTCGGGTCCTTGAGGCCGGCGCGGGTGCGGCGGATGGTCTTCGCCAGCACCGAAATCGCCTCCTCCTGGCCGATGACGCGCTGGTGCAGCGCCTTCTCCATGAAGATCAGGCGGCTCGACTCCTCCTCGGTCAGCTTGAAGACCGGGATGCCGGTGGCGTTCGCGAGGACCTCGGCGATGACGCCTTCGTCCACGGTTCCGCTGCCGGCGATGTCGCCGCTCTTCCACTGCTTCTCGAGGCGGAGGCGCTCACCGAGGAGCTTCTTCTCCTCGTCGCGCAGAGACGCGGCCTTCTCGAAGTCCTGGTCCTCGATCGCGGCCTCCTTCGAGGCGCGCACCGCGGCGATGCGCTCGTCGAACTCGCGCAGCTCCGGCGGGGCCGACAGGATCGACAGGCGCAGACGTGCACCGGCCTCGTCGATCAGGTCGATCGCCTTGTCGGGCAGGAAGCGGTCGCTCACGTAGCGGTCGGCGAGGTTCGCCGCGGCCACGATCGCGCCATCCGTGATCGACACCTTGTGGAACGCCTCGTACTTGTCGCGGAGCCCCTTGAGGATGTTGATCGCGTGCGGCAGCGACGGCTCCTGCACCTGCACCGGCTGGAAGCGGCGCTCGAGCGCGGCATCCTTCTCGAAGTGCTTGCGGTACTCGTCGAGCGTGGTCGCGCCGATCGTCTGCAGCTCACCGCGGGCGAGCAGCGGCTTCAGGATGCTGGCCGCGTCGATCGCGCCCTCGGCGGCGCCCGCACCCACGAGGGTGTGGATCTCGTCGATGAAGGTGATGATGTCGCCGCGGGTGCGGATCTCCTTCGTCACCTTCTTGAGGCGCTCCTCGAAGTCACCGCGGTAGCGGCTGCCCGCGATCAGCGAGCCGAGGTCGAGGGTGTAGAGCTGCTTGTCCTTGAGCGTCTCGGGCACGTCGCCGCGCACGATCGCCTGGGCGAGGCCCTCGACGACGGCGGTCTTGCCGACGCCGGGCTCGCCGATCAGCACGGGGTTGTTCTTGGAACGGCGGGAGAGGATCTGCATGACCCGCTCCATCTCCTTCTCGCGCCCGATGACCGGGTCGAGCTTGCCGTCGCGGGCGGCCTGGGTCAGGTTGCGCCCGAACTGGTCGAGCACCTGGCTGCCCTTGTCGGGCGCCTGCTGGTCGCCGCCGACGGCGACGGCCTCCTTGCCCTGGTAGCCCGAGAGAAGCTGGATGACCTGCTGGCGCACGCGGTTCAGGTCGGCGCCGAGCTTGACGAGCACCTGAGCGGCGACGCCTTCACCCTCGCGGATGAGGCCGAGCAGGATGTGCTCGGTGCCGATGTAGTTGTGGCCGAGCTGGAGCGCCTCGCGCAGCGAGAGCTCGAGCACCTTCTTGGCGCGCGGCGTGAACGGGATGTGCCCGGTCGGCTGCTGCTGCCCCTGGCCGATGATGTCCTGGACCTGGTCGCGGACAGCGTCGAGGGAGATGCCCAGCGATTCGAGGGCCTTCGCTGCGACACCCTCACCCTCGTGGATGAGGCCGAGCAGGATGTGCTCGGTGCCAATGTAGTTGTGGTTGAGCATCTTGGCCTCTTCTTGGGCCAGGACGACGACGCGACGAGCGCGGTCGGTGAATCTTTCGAACATGATGTCTCTCCTCGAAGGCGTTGCTGGGGCGTCGCCTTACGAAGAGAGTAACGAGGGGGTGGGGCACCGCATGCCCTTGTTCGCCGTGGGCGTGACCG
>JAPSJW010000020.1 GCA_031177985.1 Microbacteriaceae bacterium
CCTGGGGAACGGGCCGGCCGATACGCCGGGTTCTGTCCCGGTGTCTCCACCGGTGACGGCCATCTCTCTCGGGACTGCGTTGCCACAGCCCTCTTGCGGTCCACCCGGGGACTCGACGAGCAGTCTCACCGTCCCCTGTACGACCTTGCTCCGGGCGAGGTTTACCCAGCCGCCCCCGTCACCGGGGGCGCTGGTGGTCTCTTACACCACCGTTTCACCCTTACCGGCGGCCGAAGCCGCAGGCGGTCTGCTTTCTGTTGCACTTTCTCGCGGATTGCTCCGGGTGGGCGTTACCCACCGCCCTGCTCTGCGGAGCCCGGACGTTCCTCGGCGCCGACCCTTTCGGGCGGCGACGCGACCGTCTGGCCGACCCGTTCCGTGCCCCAGCGTAGCCTCAGAGGCCGGACTCCGCGGTCCTGACGAGGATCGCATTGCTGTCGGGGCAGAGCAGCACGTCATCGGGCGCGGCCCTGCGGATCGACTGCATGTCGTCCTCGGTGAGCTTCACGCCGCTGGCCGACGAGGCGCCGCCCTGCAGGTGCGAGGCGCCCACGCCGTAACGGCTCCGCTGGCGCTCGTAGAGGGCGAGCAGCTCCGCCGGAACCTTCGCAGCGACCGTCGACCGGTTCGCCGACACATGGCGCCGGTCAGCGTCGATCTCCGCGAGGGACGCGTCGCGGGAGCGCTCGAGCTCAGCGGACTGAGCCGCGAGGGCGTCGAACTCGCCCTGGGTCGAGGCGACGACCGCTTCGTGCTCCTCGAGCCGCTCCATGACGGCGAGCTCGATGTCCTCGAGGTCGGAGAGGCGCCGACGCAGCGACGTGAGCTCCTGCTCCAGCGCCTGCGCGTCCTTCGACGAGGAGGACGCGTTGAGCCGCTCGGTGTCGCGAGCGATGCGCTTCTCCACGAGCTCGACGTCGGACTCGACGCGTTTGAGCTCGATCCGCACGTCCTCGAGCTCGCCGGTCTGAGCGGTCAGCGTCGCACGGAGCGCCGTCACCTGCTCGGCGATGGCCTTCAGCTGCGCGAGCTCGGGCAGCGATCGGGCACGATGGTCCAGCTGCTGCAGGCGGGTGTCGAACGCCTGCAGATCGAGCAGCAGTGCCTGTTCCTCGGGGGTCGCCTTCATCGGATGCCTCCTGCGGGCGTTGGTCTCGGTACGGTCATTGCACGATCACGAAGTCCCAGGGGTCGGTGCGCAGCTCGCTCACCGCGACCTCGATCCCGGGAAGCGCCGAGCGCAGCTCGGCGGCCGCGGTCTCGAGCCAGAGCCACTCGCTCGCCCAGTGCGAGATGTCGATGAGGGCGGGGCCGCCGGCGACCGCCGCGTTCTCGCGCGCCTCCGACGCCGGATGGTGGCGCAGGTCGCTCGTGATGTAGACGTCGGCCGCCAGCACGGCGGGATGCGCGAGCAGCGAATCGCCCGCACCGCCGCAGAGCGCCACTTTATGGACGGGCGCATCGAACTCCCCCGACACCCGGACACCGCCCGCCGTCGGCGGCAGGAGCGCCGCGAGAGCGCGGGCGAGCCGTCCGAGGCTCGTGGGCTGGGGCAGCGTACCGGTGCGGCCGAGACCGGCGATCGGGTCCGTGGACGGCACGATGGGAGCGGGATCCTGCAGCTCCAGGCGTGCCGCGAGGGCCGCTGAGGTGCCGGTCGCCACGACATCGGCGTTGGTGTGCGCGGCGAGCAGTGCGCAGTCGGCCTTGATCAGCCGGTGCAGCACCGAGCCCTTGTAACGGTCCGCCGCGATGGAGGTGACGCCTCTCAGCAGCAGCGGATGGTGCACCAGCAGCAGGTCGGCATCCGTCTCGATGGCCTCGTCGACGGTCGCCCGCACGGCGTCCACCGCGAGCAGGACGCGCTCGACAGGCTGATCGGGATCCCCGGCGATGAGACCGGGAGCGTCCCAGGACTCGGCACCCGCGATGGGCCACAGCCGTTCGACCGTCGCGGTCACATCGGCGAGGCGGAGAGGCACCGAACCAGTCTAGGGGCGGGGCGCTTCCGGCTCCTTGAGGGCCGCGGGGAGCTCCGCTTCCGGCGCATCGCTGCGGCCGGGGAGGTCCGCGGACTCCTGGCGCCGGATGGCGCCGATCCCTGCGGCGACCGGCCAGAGCAGCCCGAGGAGCAGGGCGACGAGCACGCCGTAGTCGGTTGCGGCGACGACGCCTCCCTGATCGGTTCCGGTCAAGGCGAACAGGTAACCCTGCCAGTCGAGCCCGGGGACCGTCGCGGTCGTGAGACCCCATCCGATCGCCGTGATCACCAGGTAGGCGGCGAGGTTGCCCCATCGGACGTCGGCGTACACCCCGCCCCGCGCGAGGAGCGAGCTCGACGAGTAGCGACGGTTGCGGATCATCACCTCGGCCGCGAACAGGCCGACCCAGGCCGCGATGGGCACCGCGAAGGTCGTAGCGAGGTCGCGGAACAGGGTGAACAGATCGTTGAGGGTGAAAGTCAGCAGGGCGGCCACACCGACGACGAGCACGCCGACCACGATCACGGCGATCGGCCGCCGCAGGGTCACTCCGACCGCCTGCAATGCGAAGCCGCCGGAGTAGATCGCCAGCACGGTGCCCGAGAGCAGGCTCAGCGCCGTCGCCAGGATGAGCGGCACGACGTACCACCCGGGAAGGAGATCGCCGAGGGTCGCGAGCGGCTGCGACGTCAAGCCGGCCGCGAGGCTCGGGTCGGAGGCGGCCAGGAGCACGCCATAGGCGATCAGGCCGAACGCCGGGAGGGTCGCACCGAAGGCCGAGGTCAGCATCGAAGCGGCGCCCGACGAGGTGCCGCGCTGATACCGAGCCAGGTCTCCGCTCGACTGCGCCCAGACGAGCCCCAGCACGCTGAAGACGAGCACGGCGCCCGTGATCATCAGCGGCCACGGTCCGTCGGGGGTCGCCCTTGCCATGCCGAAGTCGATGCGATCGGCGGTGAGCGCCACGAGGCCTGCCAGCAGCGCGAGAGACGCCACCGTCGTGACGAAGGACGCGGCCGCGATGAGGTGGAACCCGAAGAAGGAGATGAGCAGCGCGAGCAGCGACCCGACGGCGAGCCCGATGAGCGCGAGCTCGACGCTGCTCAGCGTTCCGGCGAGGTCTGCGCCGAGCAGCACCTCGGCGATCGACGTGGCGAAGAACCAGAGCAGCACGCCGCCCCAGAGCACCCGGGATGCCAGCGCGACGAGGGCGGGAAGGATGTTGCCGAGCAGCCCGAACGTGGCCCGGGAGACCACCATCGTCGGCTGGCTGCTGCGCTTGCCTGCGAGGGTTCCGAGGCCGAGCGGCAGGCAGGAGAGCGCGATGCCGACCAGCGCCGCGACGATCGACTGCCGAAGGCTCATGCCCAGAGCGAAGACGGATGCGCCGAGCGCAACCATGATCGCCGACGAGTTCGGCGCGAACCAGAGCCAGAAGAGGCGCGCGGCACGGCCGATGCGGTACTGCGTGGGAGTCGGCTCGGCGCCGGCGTCCTCGAGGCTGAAGATCGGCGGACGGCTCGGCTTCATCACGAT
>JAPSJW010000006.1:0-149330 GCA_031177985.1 Microbacteriaceae bacterium
GAGACTGCTCGTCGAGTCCCCGGGTGGACCGCAAGAGGGCTGTGGCAACGCAGTCCCGAGAGAGATGGCCGTCACCGGTGGAGACACCGGGACAGAACCCGGCGTATCGGCCGGCCCGTTCCCCAGGCCGTCTCAGTCGGGCGTGAAGCGGTAGCGGATGCCCGCCGCCGCCGAACCCTTACGGGCGCTCTACGGCCTGCACGGTCTCGAGCCGCGCGAGGGCCGCCGCGCCGAGGATCCCCGCGTTGTTGCGCAGCTCGGCAGGCACGATCGGCGTGCGCAGGTCGAGCAGCGGCAGGAACTCCTCATGATGCTTCGACACCCCGCCACCGACGATGAACAGGTCGGGGGAGAACAGCATCTCCACGTGGGAGTAGTAGCGCTGCAGGCGCTTCGCCCAGGTCTTGAAGGTCAGCCGACCGCGCTCCTTCGCCGCGAACGAGGCCCGGGTCTCGGCGTCGCGTCCGTCGACCTGCAGGTGCCCGAGCTCGGAGTTCGGCACGAGCACCCCGCGGTAGATGAGGGCGGACCCGATGCCCGTGCCGAGCGTCGTGAGGATGACGAGGCCGTCCTTGCCCTGTGCGGCGCCGTAGCTCACCTCGGCGTAGCCTGCAGCATCCGCGTCGTTGACGAAGTGAATCGGTCTGCCGAGAGCCTTCTCGAACAGCGCCTCGGCTTCGAGGCCGATCCACTCCTTCGACACGTTCGCCGCCGACATGGTGCGACCGTGCAGCACCACCGCGGGGAAGGTGACGCCGATGCGCAGATCCGCACCCTCCTCGCCCAGCGAGTCGACGAGCTCGACGACCGTCTCGACGATGTCGGAGGGCGTGCCGCCCTTGGGCGTCGGAAGCTTCACACGATCGCTGACGAGCTCGCCCGCGTCGACGTCGACGAGGGCGCCCTTGATGCCGGTGCCGCCGATGTCGATGCCGATCGCGAGGCTGCTCATGATGGTCCTTCCGGAAGGGTGGTCAGGGGAGGGTCAGGATGTCGGCACCGGTCTCGGTGACGACGAGGGTGTGCTCGAACTGGGCGGAGAGCGAACGGTCGCGGGTGACGACGGTCCAGTCGTCGGGCCACATCTCCCAGGTGATGCCCCCGGCGGTGAGCATCGGCTCGATGGTGAAGACCATGCCAGGCACCATCACCTCGGATGCCCCGGGTGCCGCGTCGTAGTGCGGCACGATGAGGCCGGAGTGGAAGGACGCTCCCACACCGTGCCCGGTGAAGTCGCGCACGACGCCGTAGCCGAACCGCTTGGCGTACGACTCGATCGCCCGGCCGATGACGTTGATCTGCCGGCCAGGGGCGACCGCCTTGATGCCGCGGGCGAGGGCCTCGCGTGTGCGCTCGACGAGGTCGACCGCCTCGGGGGCGGCTTCGCCCACGATGAAGGTGCGGTTGAGGTCGCCGTGCATCCCGTCCTTATACGCCGTGATGTCGATGTTGACGATGTCGCCCTCGACGAGCACGGTGTCGTCGGGGATGCCGTGCACGATCACCTCGTTCACCGAGGTGCAACACGATTTCGGGAAGCCGCGGTAGCCGAGGGTCGACGGATAGGCGCCCGCCGCCACGAGGGATTCATGCGCGACCCTGTCGAGCTCGTCGGTCGTGACGCCTGGGCGGATCGCGGCACCGACGGCCTCGACCGCCTGCGCGGCGATGCGTCCGGCGACGCGGATGCGCTCGACCTCCTCGGCCGAGTAGACATCGTCGCCGTCGTGGCGTCGGGGCTCCGCCCGCCCTACGTACTCGGGCCGATCGATGCTCGACGGCACCGGGCGAGCGGCCGAGAGTCGCCCGGGCACGAGGTGGCCGTGTTGGTCCCGAGGCATAGGCTCAAGACTATCCAGCGCGTGAGGAGGAACCATGACGGAGTGGTGGTACAACCATCGGACCGGCGAGGTCGAGGAAGGCCCGAAGAGCCTGGGCTCGGATCGCGACGGTCCCTTCGCCACGCGCGAGGAGGCGGAACGTGCCCCCCAGATCGCGCGCGAGCGCGCGCGCCGGTGGGCTGAGGACGAGGCTTCCGACAACCGCTGAGCCTGGCGGCTCACGCTCGGATGTCAGTCCTCGTAGGAGTGCTCCGGCCCGGGATACACACCTGACGCGACATCCGCCCGGTACTCGTTCACGGCATCCGTCAGCACACCACGCAGGTCCGCGTACTTCTTGACGAACTTCGGGATGCGGCCCTTCGTGAAGCCGGCCCAGTCTGTCCAGACGAGCAGCTGACCATCGACGTGCGGCCCGGCGCCCACGCCGATCGTCGGGATGCGGAGCTCCTCGGTCACGCGACGTGCGGCATCCGCCGGCACCATCTCGAGCACGACCGCGAACGCGCCGGCGTCCTCGACGGCGTGGGCGTCGGCGAGCAGCTGGTCGATCTGGTCGCCCCGGCCCTGGATGATGTGGCCGCCGAGGCCGTGCTCGCTCTGCGGGGTGAAGCCGATGTGCGCCATGACGGGGATGCCGGCGGAGACGATCCGCCGGATCTGCTCGGCGCTGCGCACCCCGCCCTCGAGCTTGACGGCGTGGGCCTGCGCTTCCTTCATGAACCGGAACGCGGTGTGCAGCGCCTCATCCGCTCCCGTCTCGTACGAGCCGAACGGCATGTCGGCGACGACGAACGCCCTGCGCACCGACGCTGCGACGGCGCGGGCGAGCGGGATGAGCTCATCCGTCGTCACCGGGACGGTCGTGTCGTAGCCCAGCACGGTGTTGCCGGCGGAATCGCCCACCAGCAGGAAGTCGATGCCCGCCTCGTCGAAGATCCCCGCGGTCAGCTGGTCGTAGCTGGTGAGTCCGACGATACGGATCCCGTTCTCCTTGGCCCGCTGGAAGTGGCGGGTGCGGACGCGCTTGACTACCTCGTCGGCCATGCGCCCGAGTCTAGACGCCGACCCGCCAGGCGGCCGGGCGGCGAGCCGTTCGGCTGTAGCCTGTTACCGGCGGGCGAGGGCCCGCTTCTCGCTGAGTGGAGGAGCCTCGTGGACAAGCAGCGCGACTTCGTTTTGCGCACCATCGAAGAGCGCGGCATCAAGTTCGTGCGGCTGTGGTTCACCGATGTCGTCGGCACGCTCAAGTCGGTGGCGATCGCCCCGGCCGAGGTCGAGGGCGCCTTCGCCGAGGGACTCGGATTCGACGGCAGCGCGATCCAGGGCTTCACCCGCTCGTTCGAGGCCGACGTGCTCGCGCACCCCGACCCGACGACCTTCCAGATCCTCCCGTGGCGCGGCGAGATCGACCCGACCGCCCGCATGTTCTGCGACATCACGACGCCCGACGGCCAGCCCGCCGCCGCCGACCCGCGCAACGTGCTCAAGCGCACCCTCGCGAAGGCGGCCGACCGCGGCTTCACCTTCTACACCCACCCCGAGATCGAGTTCTACCTGCTCAAGAGCAGCGAGTACGGCGCCGAGGGGCCCGAGCCCGTCGATGCCGCAGGGTACTTCGACAACGTGCCAGGCGGCACCGCGCACGACTTCCGGCGCCGCGCTGTGCGGATGCTCGAGGACCTCGGCATCTCGGTGGAGTTCAGCCACCACGAGGCGGGACCAGGGCAGAACGAGATCGACCTGCGCTACGCCGACGCACTGACCACCGCCGACAACGTCATGACGTTCCGCACGGTGATCAAGGAGGTCGCGATCGAGCAGGGTGTGTACGCCACGTTCATGCCGAAGCCGCTCTCCGGCCACCCCGGATCGGGCATGCACACCCACATGTCGCTCTTCGAGGGCGACACCAACGCCTTCTACGAGGCAGGAGCGCAGTACCAGCTCTCGCGCATCGGCCGGCAGTTCATCGCCGGGCTCCTCAAGCACGCCCCCGAGATCACCGCCGTCACCAACCAGTTCGTGAACTCCTACAAGCGGCTCTGGGGCGGCGACGAGGCCCCGAGCTTCGTCACCTGGGGTCACAACAACCGCTCGGCCCTCGTGCGGGTGCCGCTGTACAAGCCGAACAAGGGACAGAGCGCCCGCGTCGAGTACCGCGCGATCGACTCCGCGGCGAACCCCTACCTCGCCCTCTCGCTCATGCTCGCGGCCGGGCTCAAGGGCATCGAGGAGGGTTACGAGCTGCCGGCGGAGGCCGAGGACAACGTCTGGGAGCTCTCGGACGCCGAGCGGAGGGCGCTCGGCTACGAGCAGCTGCCTGCCAGCCTCGACCGCGCACTCGCGCTCATGGAGGAGTCGGAGCTCGTCGCCGAGACGCTCGGCGAGCAGGTCTTCAACTTCGTGCTGCTGAACAAGCGCGCGGAGTGGAAGGAGTACCGGGCGCAGGTCACCCCGTACGAGCTGCGGAGCAACCTCGAGCTGCTCTGACCCGCGTCCATGTCCCGGTCTCAGACGACGCTGACTGAGCTGGCGAGGCTCGGCTTCGCCGACCTCAGCGGCACGAGCGAGCGACTGCGCGAGCTCGACGCGGAGGCGTGGCTCGCGCACTTCGCCTCGGCCGCCGATCCGGACCTGGCGCTCCGGCTGCTCGGCGACCTCCTCGAGGCTGCGCCGGATGCCACGGCGCGGCTGCTGGAGTCGGGGGACGGCGCGCGGCGCCTGCTGCGCGTCCTCGGTGCCTCCGAGGGCCTCGCCCGGTTCCTGCTGCGGCGGCCCGCCGAGCTCGACGCCCTCGCGCATCCGCTCGACGCCCCGCCTGACGCGGCGGGCTACCGCGCCTCACTCGGTGAGGCGGTGTCGGGCCGCACCGGCGACGATGCCGTCGTCGCCCTCAGGGTGCGCTACCGGCGGGAGCTCCTGCGGCTCGCCGCCTGGGACCTCGAGGCGCCCGATCCGCTCGACGCGCTCGACTGGGTGGCGGCCGCCCTCGCCGATCTCGCCGGCGCGGCACTCGACGTCTCGCTCGATCTGGCCAGGGCATCCGCCCGCCTTCCCTCGTCCGACGTGGCGGCGACCCGGCTGTCGATCATCGGCATGGGCAAGGCGGGTGCGCGCGAACTCAACTACCTCAGCGACGTCGACGTCATCTTCGTGGCCGAGTCGGACGGCAGCATCGGCAACGACCGCGCGGTCGAGGTCGCGACGCGGCTCGCCCAGCAGACCATGCGCGGCATCACCGAGCTGCAGGTCGAGCCGCCGCTCTGGGAGGTCGACGCGAACCTCCGGCCGGAGGGCAAGGACGGCGCCCTCGTGCGCACCCTCGAGTCGCATCTCGCCTACTACGACCGCTGGGCGAAGAGCTGGGAGTTCCAGGCGCTGCTGAAGGCCCGCCCACTCGCTGGCGACATCGGCCTGGGGGAGCGGTACGTAGCCGCCCTGGCGCCCAAGGTGTGGTCGAGCGCTGCCCGAGAGGGCTTCGTCGAGTCCGTCCAGCGGATGCGCGAGCGCGTCACCCAGCACATCCCGCGCGACGAGGTCGACCGCCAGCTGAAGCTCGGTCCCGGCGGATTGCGCGACGTCGAGTTCACCATCCAGCTGCTGCAGCTCGTGCACGGACAGATGGACGAGGCGGTGCGGCGTCGCTCGACTCTCGACGCCCTGCAGGCCCTCGCCGCAAATGGGTACATCGGGCGCGTCGAGGCCGCGGAGTTCGGGCGCGACTACCGGTTCCTCAGGCTGCTGGAGCACCGCATCCAACTGTCGCGGCTGCGCCGCACGCACCTCATGCCGACCGAGGAGCACGAGCTGCGCGCCCTCGCTCGCGCCAGCGGGCTCGCGGTCAGCGCCGCGGACCTGGGGGAGCAGTGGCAGCGGACCCGCCTCGCCGTGCGCCGGCTGCACGAGCGGTTGTTCTACCGGCCGCTGCTCTCAGCGGTTGCCGCGCTGCCCGAGGAAGGCTACGCCCTCACGAGCGAGCAGGCGGCTGCGAGGCTCGCGGCGATCGGGTTCACCGATCCCCGCGGGGCGCTGCACCACATCGCGGCGCTCACGAGCGGCGTCTCGCGGCGAGCGGCCATCCAGCGCACCCTGCTGCCCGTGCTGCTGCAGTGGTTCGCGGAAGGGGCGGATCCCGACTACGGCCTGCTCGCCTTCCGCAGGCTGAGCGAGGACCTCGGCGAGGCCTACTGGTACCTGCGCATGCTCCGAGACTCCTCGGGAGCGGCGCAGCGTCTGACGCAGGTGCTCTCGGGCTCACGGTTCGTCGGCGCGCTCTTCGAGCGCATCCCCGAGGCGGCAGCGTGGCTCGAGCACGACGAGGAGCTGCGTCCCCGTGCCGCGGAGGCGCTGCTCGAGGAGGCCCGGGCCACCGTCGCCAGACACGCGGACGACGAGCAGGCGGCGGCAGCGGCCCTGCGCACCGCGCGCCGCAGGGAGGTGCTGCGCCTGGCACTCGGCGCCATCCTCGGCGTCATCACGGTGGAGGAGCTCGGTCGAGCGCTCTCCGACATCACGGATGCGCTGCTCACCGGCATGCTGGCGCTCGTGCACCGCTGGGGCGACGGCATCGAGTTCGCGGTCATCGCCATGGGCCGCTACGGCGGACGGGAGCTCGGCTTCGGCTCGGATGCCGACCTCATGTACGTCTACCGTCCAGCCGGCCTGGAGGATGACGAGGCCCAGCGGCGCGCCGAGGGCATCGTGCGCTCCCTCGCCAGGCTCACCGAGGATCTGCGCCTCCCGCTCGAGCTCGACATCGGTCTTCGGCCCGAGGGCCGGAACGGCGCGATCGTGCGCTCCCTCGCCTCCTACCGCGCGTACTACGAGCGCTGGTCGCTCACCTGGGAGGCTCAGGCTCTGCTGCGGGCGCGCCCCGCGGTCGGCGACGACGGCCTCCTCAGTGACTTCGCGGCCCTCGCCGACGAGGTGCGCTATCCGGCGGAGATCGCCGAGCGCGACGTGCGCGAGGTCAAGCGCATCAAGGCGAGGGTCGAGGCCGAGCGGCTGCCGCAGGCCGCGGATCCCTCCCGCCACCTGAAGCTCGGACGCGGGTCGCTGAGCGACGTCGAGTGGTTCGTGCAGCTGCTGCAGCTGCAGCACGCCGCCGCCGTGCCCGCGCTCCGCACCACCTCGACTCTCGACGCCCTCCAGGCTTCGGTGGACGCGCGGCTTGTGCCCCGCGAGGAGGCGGATCGCCTCCGTGCCGCCTGGATCCTCGCATCCAGGGCCCGCAGCGCGATGACCCTCTGGACCTCGCGCACCGCCGACGTGCTGCCCACCGACCGGCAGCAGCTCGAGGGTGTCGCAAGACTGCTCGAGTACCCGCCGGGCAGCGCCACACGGCTTGAGGAGGACTACCTGCGCACCACGCGCCTCGCTCGGCAGGTGTTCGAGCGGCGCTTCTACGGCACCCGGTGACCGAACCCGACGAAGTTTTCTCCGACGGATTTCGGCGCATCTCGGCTGTACCCCGGTTGTGCTGACGCCGTACCCCGGCGGTGACGCCAGGGCGGAGTAGAAGGTCGAGTACACCCGCCTCTCATGGGTGGCCGACGTGGGCGTCTGAATCGTCGGCCGATCAGCACTTTCGTGTGGCGCCGAGTGGCGGAGATCGGCTTCGAGCCCGCGAGGCCGCAGGTCCGTCGAAGTGCTGACGGCACAAGAGCCGACACCCGGCTTCGTCCCTGAGGAGGCGCCGGCGACGCGACACGCCCGACCGCGTGGGGAGGCGCTTGCGCCCCTCTCGAGAGCGATCCCACAATGACGGCACCCGAGCCCCTCAGAAATGTCCCCAGAGTCGCGGACGCACCACCTCCTCCGCGAAAGGGACCGAGTTTGTTCATCTTCCTGCTGCAGCTGCGGCACATGCTCGAGGGCCATCCAGAGCTCTACCTCTTCGCCGTCTACTCGGCACTCATCTGGTTCCTGTGGATCGTCAAGGTGGTCATCTCGCGCCGCTACCGCCCCTTCACCGGCACCTTCACCGGCACCACGAGCGTCGTCGTGCCGGTGGTCGACGAGCCGCTCGACCTCTTCCGGGATGTGCTCGGCCGCATGGTCGAGCAGCGCCCCGGCGAGATCATCGTCGTGATCAACGGCGCCCAGAACCCGGCCCTCCAGGAGGTCTGCGAGGAGTTCGCTCCGCTCGTGCGCTGGGTGCACACGCCGATCCCCGGCAAGCGCAACGCGGTCATGATCGGCACCGAGCTGTCGAACGGCGAGATCACTGTGCTCGTCGACTCCGACACGGTCTGGACCGAGAACACGCTCGCCGAGCTCGTCAAGCCGTTCGCCGACGCGAGGGTCGGCGGCGTCACGACGCGTCAGCGCATTCTGGAGCCCGAGCGCAGCTGGATCACCCGCTGGGCCGACTGGCTCGAGAACTCCCGCGCGCTCTACTCGATGCCGACCCAGAGCGTCGTCGGGCAGATCGGCTGCCTTCCCGGCCGCACGATCGCGTTCCGCCGCGAGATCCTCGTCCGCGTCATGGAGGACTTCATGACCGAGAAGTTCCTCGGCGTCTTCCTCGAGGTCTCCGACGACCGCACGCTGACGAACCTCACGCTCAAGGAGGGCTACCGCACGGTCTACCAGCACACGAGCCTCGTCTACACGGATGCTCCGCTGCAGATCAAGAAGCTGTTCAAGCAGCAGCTGCGCTGGGCCCGCGGCAGCCAGTACAACACCCTGCGGATGCTGCCCTGGATGCTCGGTCACGCACCGCTGCTGGCGATGTTCTTCGTCATGGACATCGTGCTCCCGTTCCTGCTCGCCGGAGTCATCGGCGGCTGGATCTACCGGGCCCTCACCAACCAGGGCGTGAACTTCTACGAGGGCATCCTCGAGGAGTACGGCTTCCAGTCCGGCATCGTCTGGGTGCTCGGCCTCATGGTCGTCTCCAGCGTGCTCAGCATGGCCATCCGTCAGATGCGGCATCTCGCCGAGAAGCCGAGCGACTTCTTCCGGCTGCCCTGGTTCATCCTCGTCTCGACGCTGTTCCTGATGCCTGTGCGGCTCATCGGCTTCTTCCGGATGGCCCACGCGAGCGGATGGGGCACCCGCGCCGGTGCCTACGCCGGCGGCGCGCAGAACGACGCCATCGCGAGTGCGCTCGAGGCGCTGCCGAAGGACCAGCTCGACGAGAGCTGGGCGTCGGGCACCGCGGATCCCGGTGTCGACACCGTGGTGGACGTCCCCGAGGGGGACGGACAGACCGCCGTGCTCGTGCGCAGCCGCACCAGAGCCGCCGCGAAGACCGCGGCACCCAAGCCCCCGCGCCGGCGGCTGAACCCGCGCGCCGGCATCCCCTACCTCATCGGTTTCGCCATCTTCGCACTGGAGGCCTGGTTCATTGCCTAGCTCGACGACATGGTGGGCCCAGACGCCCACCAACGCACGCTGGACCGCCGCAGGCGCCACGCTCATCGGAGCGGCACTCGCGGTCGTCAGCTACTTCGTCTGGACGTCCCCCGACAACCCCGTGTCGCCGATCTCGACCATCAACCGCGTGAACGTCTTCGCGGAGCGGGTCGATCGGATCGTCGAGGAGCGCGGGGAGCTGCTCGGTCAGGTGGTCGAGCTGCGCACCGAGCTCGCCGCGGTCGAGACCGACCTGGCCGCAGCGCGCGGCGAGGCGACCGACGCCGAGGAGCGCCTGCAGCAGCTCGAACGAGACGCCGCCCCCGGCCGCGAAGCGTCGCCCGACCGGCCGAGCCAGCCGGCCACCTCCGCGTCGGGCCCCGACGACCAGCCCGCGGACCGGCCGAGCGATCCCGCGCCCGAACCCACTCCCGGGCCGACGCCGATCACCGCGCCGTCCAAGGCCGAGATCGTGAACCCCGAGAACGAGTACTTCGGCATGTACACCGCCCAGGCGCCCTTCAACTGGTCGACCCTCGACGACACCGCGTCGAAGATCGGCTACGCCCCCGACTCGGTCGGCTACTTCGGCGGGTTCGACGAGGCGTTCCGTGCCAACGCGGTCACCCGCTCCTGGGAGCGGGACATGCTGCCCATCCTCACCTGGGAGGGAAGGCCGATCAAAGCAGGCAACGACGTCGTCGTGGAGCCGGACTACGAGCTGAAGGACGTGCTCTCGGGACAGTACGACGCCTACCTGACCCAGTACGCGAAGGACATCGCCGCAACCGGGCTGCCGCTCGGCATCCGTCTCAATCACGAGATGAACGGCACCTGGTACCCCTGGACCGAGCAGACCAGCCGCGGGGAGCCGATCAACGGCAACTCGAAGGGCGAGTACGTGCAGGTGTGGCGCTACATCCACGACATCTTCGAGCGCGAGGGCGCCAACGAGCACGTCATCTGGATCTGGGCGCCCAACATCATCAACAACCTGCCTGCGGCGCATAGGGACGTCGAGTTCCTCCGAGCCCTCTACCCGGGTGACGAGTATGTCGACTGGGTCGGCGCGTCCGGCTACCTGCGGCCGCCCTATCGCGCTGAGAACGACTTCAGCTTCGACTACACCTACGGGGCGACCCTCGACCAGCTGCGCCAGATCGCCGACAAGCCGATCTTCCTCGCCGAGGTGGGTGCCAGCGAGACCGGGGGACACAAGCCGGGCTGGGTGAGGAGCTTCTTCGACGGGCTCGCGGATCCGGCCAACGACGACATCGTCGGCTTCGCCTGGTTCAGCCTCGCAGTGACCAGCTACGTCGAGGGGGAGCGCGCGACGAACGACT
The DNA here is from genome assembly GCA_031177985.1 of Microbacteriaceae bacterium. Lineage (GTDB taxonomy): Bacteria > Actinomycetota > Actinomycetes > Actinomycetales > Microbacteriaceae > JAPSJW01. The sequence goes on from JAPSJW010000006.1 coordinate 10,547, forward strand.
GGCGCATCGACTCCCGCGCCGACAGCCTCGCCGCCTTCCGGGAGGGCGTCGCCCGCCCGGAGAACGACTTCGGCCTCATCCCGGTCTGACCGGGCACAACTCAAGGAGATGATCATGGACACCACCGCACCCCGCGTAAGCGTGGTCGGCACCGGCTACCTCGGAGCGACCCACGCGGCCGCCATGGCCGAGCTCGGCTTCGACGTCATCGGCGTCGACACCGACCAGGCCAAGGTCGATGCCCTGAGCCGAGGAGTCGTGCCCTTCTACGAGCCCGGGCTCCCCGAGCTCATCCTCAAGCACGTCGAGTCGGGTCGGCTGCGGTTCACGACCGACATCACGGAGGCCACGGCTCTCTCCGATGTGCACTTCGTGTGCGTCGGCACGCCCCAGCAGCGCGGATCGAACGCCGCGGACACCCGCTACGTCGAGCAGGCGGTGCGCGACATCTCCGCGAACCTCACCCGCGACGCCCTGATCGTGGGGAAATCGACGGTGCCGGTCGGCACTGCGGGGCGGCTGCGCGGCGCGGTCTCGGCGCTCGCGCCCGAGGGGGTCTCGGCCGAGCTCGTGTGGAACCCCGAGTTCCTGCGCGAGGGCAAGGCCGTCGAGGACACGCTGCGCCCCGACCGGATCGTGATCGGCGGCACGAGCGCTCGCGCCGAGGCGACCCTGCGCGAGCTGTACGCGACGCCCATCGCGACCGGAACCCCGGTCGTGGTGTGCGACCTCGAGACGGCGGAGCTCGTCAAGGTGAGCGCCAACGCCTTCCTCGCCACGAAGATCAGCTTCATCAACGCGATCGCCGAGCTGTGCGACGCGGCGGGCGCCGACGTGTCGGTGCTCGCGGATGCGATCGGCTTCGACGATCGGATCGGGCGCAAGTTCCTCAACGCGGGCCTCGGGTTCGGCGGCGGCTGCCTGCCGAAGGACATCCGCGCCCTCCAGGCGCGCGCTGGCGAGCTCGGCGCCCACTCGGCGACCGCGCTCATGCAGCAGGTCGACGAGATCAACATGGCGCAGCGTCAGCGCGTCATCGACCTCGCGCTGGATGCGCTCGGCGGCTCCGTGCTCAACAAGCGGATCGGCGTGCTCGGAGCGGCGTTCAAGCCGGACACCGACGACGTGCGCGACTCGCCTGCGCTCAACGTCGCCGCCGCTCTGCATCTGCGGGGTGCCCAGGTCGTCGTCTACGACCCTGAAGCGGGCCAGACGGCGCGGCGCAGCTTCCCGACGCTGAGCTATGCCGACTCTCTGATCGACGCAGCGACGGGGGCGGATGCGCTTCTAGTGCTGACCGAGTGGCGCGAGTTCCGCGAGGCCGACCCGTCCGAGCTCGGCGCGATCGTCTCCGGTCGCCGCGTGATCGACGCGCGCAACTGCCTGCCGTCCGAGCGTTGGGCGGCTGCCGGCTGGTCGGTGCGCACCATCGGGCGCACCGCATCCGTCGCGGCGCTTCCGACGTTCGTCTGACCCGGGGGAGTCACGCACAACGGGAAGGGCCCCGCATTCATATCGGATGCGGGGCCCTTCGTCGTTCGACTGAGGATCAGACGCTGTAGTACAGCTCGTACTCGAACGGGTGAGGACGCTGCGCGAAGGGGAGCAGCTCCTTCTCGCGCTTGTAGTCGATCCAGGTGTCGATGAGGTCCTTCGTGAACACGCCGCCCTCGAGCAGGTAGTCGTGGTCCTCCTCGAGCGCACGCAGGGCCTCGTCGAGCGAGCCCGGCAGCTGCGGGATGTTCTTCGCCTCCTCGGGGGGAAGCTCGTAGAGGTCCTTATCGACGGGCTCGTGCGGCTCGATCTTGTTCTTGATGCCGTCGATGCCGGCCATCAGCTGCACCGCGAACGCGAGGTACGGGTTGCCGGAGGCGTCGGGCGCGCGGAACTCGATGCGCTTGGCCTTCGGGTTGGTGCCCGTGATCGGGATGCGGATCGACGCCGAGCGGTTACCGGCCGAGTAGACCAGGTTGACCGGAGCCTCGAAGCCCGGGATGAGGCGGTGGTAGGAGTTCACCGTCGGGTTCGTGAAGGCAGCGAGCGAACGCGCGTGCTTCAGGATGCCGCCGATGTACCAGCGGGCGATGTCGGAGAGACCGCCGTAGCCCGTCTCGTCGTAGAACAGCGGCTTGCCGTCGCTCCACAGCGACTGGTGGGTGTGCATGCCCGAGCCGTTGTCGCCCATGAGCGGCTTCGGCATGAACGTCGCCGTCTTGCCCCACTCGAGCGCCGTGTTCTTGACGATGTACTTGAACTTCAGGATGTCGTCCGCCGCGTGCACCATCGTGTCGAAGCGGTAGTTGATCTCGCCCTGACCGGCGGTGCCGACCTCGTGGTGGCTGCGCTCGACCTCGAGGCCGACCTCCTGCAGCTTGATCACGATGTCGTCGCGCAGGTCGGCGTGCTGGTCGACCGGGGTGACGGGGAAGTAGCCGCCCTTGTAGGGCGTCTTGTTGGCGAGGTTGCCGCCCTCTTCGGCGCGGCCCGTGTTCCAGGCGGCCTCGCTCGAGTCGACCTCGTAGTAGCTCTTGTTCTGACGCACCTCGTAGCGCACGTCGTCGAAAATGTAGAACTCGGCCTCGGGGGCGAAGAACGCGGTGTCGGCGATGCCGGTCGACGCCAGGTACTTCTCGGCCTTCTTGGCCACCTGGCGCGGGTCGCGGTCGTAGATCTCGCCGTTGCGCGGGTTGTAGATGTCGAAGACGATCACGAGCGTGCGCTCGGTGCGGAAGGGGTCAACGTAGGCGGTCGACACATCCGGGATCAGCTGCAGGTCCGACTCGTGGATCGACTGGAAGCCGCGGATGGACGAGCCGTCGAAGAGCTGTCCGACCGTGAAGAACTCCTCATCGACCGTCGAGGCGGGGATGTTGAAGTGCTGCTGCACACCGGGGAGATCGGTGAAGCGGATGTCGAGGAACTTGACATCCGTGTCCTTGATGAACTTGAGCACCTCGGAAGAATCACTGAACATGTGAAGAACTCCTGAGTTGGTACCTGTTGGATGCAGTCGCAGCCTCGTCAACCGTATTGACGGGGGGTTTCGCAACGGTGTCGCTATTGTTTCCGCCGTGTTACGCGTTGCCTCTGTCGCCGCCTGACGGTCATCTGCGCGCGGTTAGGATCGACGGATGCCCGACACCCGTGACAACGCATGGCCGGGCAAGCGGCTGGGGCTTCCCGAGAGCGGTCCGCGCTCCATCGGCCGCCTGGGACGCAGGCTCGTCGCCTTCGCGATCGACTGGGGCATCGCGGTCGTGTTCTCGATCGCATTCTTCGCCTACGACGCCTTCGCGACGCTCGGCATCTACGTGCTGCTGCAGGTGGTGTTCATCTCCACCCTCGCCGGCAGCGTCGGCCACCTGCTCGTCGGACTCCGCGTCGTACCGCTCGCGGGAGGCTGGATAGGCCTGTGGCGACCCGTCGTGCGCACGCTCCTGATCGCGATCGTCATCCCGGCGGTCATCTGGGACAAGGATCAGCGCGGACTCCACGACCTCGCCGCCGGCACCATCCTCGTCCGGCGTTAGCCGTCAACGGACGGCGCCGAAGAGCTAGCGCGGACGCGGAGCGCGCACCCGGTTGGGGTCGATCCCCTTCGGGATGGGCAGCGTCGACTTCTGCAGCGAGGTCAGCCGGTTCGACACCGCGAGCACCTCGCCTCGCTTGAGCGTCTTCTTGAACTTGTTGAGAGCGGAGGGCAGCTTGTGCAGCGGAGTCGATTCCGCATCCGGCCCGACGTAGACGAGGTGAACGGGCACGTTCGGCAGGATCCGCGAGACGTTGCGGCGCTCGTCGTCCAGCATCCGCTGCGTGCGGCTGCGCGGACCCTCGCCGATCAGCACGACACCGGGACGGCCGACAGCCCGGTAGACGGCATCCTGCGTCTTGGGGCTCACGTTGACCGGCAGCTCGCTGCCGGTCCAGCTGCGTCGCAGGCCCGACTTCAGCACCGCGCCCACCGCGCCGGGCTGTCCGGCGATCTGGGAGTACGCCGCTCGCTCGGCGCGGCGGCCGAGCACGATGAGTACGAGCAGCACGCCGCCGAGAACGCCGGCGATGATCGAGAGGATGAGGCCGAGCACGTTGTCGCGCGACAGCCACAGCCCGAGGGCCAGGCCCACGAGCACGGGGAGCAGGAAGGCGAGGATCAAGTACCAGACGATGAGCGAGTCGTAGCGCCGCGTCATCTGGAAGACCTGCCACATCTGCTTGAAGCGGCCGGGTTCCTTCTCGGGGGCTGAGGTGCGTGCCATGGTGTCTAGGATACGGCGCGCGCGAAGGCGTCATCGGCCTCCGCCAGGTGCCGCAGCTCCTCGGGCACCGCGCGGCCCTTCGCGGCCATGGATCGGGCCCAGAGCCGCCCGGCCCGGTAGCTGGATCGCACGAGCGGCCCGGCCAGCACTCCCAGGAAGCCGAGCTCCTCCGCCTCGGTCTTGATCTCGATGAACTCCTCGGGGCGCAGCCACCGGTCGACGGGCAGATGGCGCGGGCTCGGCCGCAGGTACTGGGTGATCGTGATGATGTCGCACCCGGCCTCCTTGAGGTCGCGCAGCGCCTGCGACACCTCGCCGCGTTCCTCGCCCATGCCGAGGATGAGGTTCGACTTCGTGATGAGCCCCGCCGCGCGTGCCGCCGTGAGCACGCCGAGCGAGCGCTCGTAGCGGAAGGCGGGACGGATGCGACGGAAGAGCCGCGGCACCGTCTCGACGTTGTGAGCGAATACCTCGGGGCGGGAGGAGAAGACCTCCGCGAGCAGCTCGGGGTTACCGGAGAAGTCGGTGGCGAGCAGCTCGACGCCCGTGCCGGGATTGCGCTCGTGGATCGCGCGCACCGTCTCGGCGTGCAGCCAGGCGCCCTCGTCGGGCAGGTCGTCCCGTGCGACACCGGTCACCGTGGCGTAGCGCAGCCGCATACGGGCGACGGAGTCGGCGACGCGACGCGGTTCATCCGTGTCGTAGTCGGCTGGGCGGCCGGTGTCGATCTGGCAGAAGTCGCAACGACGGGTGCACTGCGCGCCGCCGATGAGGAAGGTCGCCTCGCGGTCCTCCCAGCACTCGAAGATGTTCGGGCAGCCGGCCTCCTGGCAGACGGTGTGCAGCTCCTCCGTCTTCACGAGGTGCTGCAGTTCCCGGTACTCAGGGCCCTGCCTCGCGCGGGTCTTGATCCACTCCGGCTTCTTCTCGATCGGGGTCTCGGCGTTGCGCACCTCGAGGCGCAGCATCCGTCGGCCTTCGGGCGCGGTCATGCCGCAACCCCGACGACCGCATCGAAGTGGCGCTGCACGAGAGGCACGACCTCGCTCGGGGTGACGGTGCGTCCGAGCTCGCGGCTGATCGTCGTGACTCCGGCGTCGGGGATGCCGCAGGCCACGATGCGCTCGTACGGCTCGGTCTCGTTGGAGCAGTTGAGGGCGAAGCCGTGCATGGTCACACCGTCGGCGACGCGGATGCCGAGGGCGGCGATCTTGTCGGTGCCGCGCAGCCAGACGCCAGACCTGCCGTCCACCCGCTGCCCCTCGATGCCGAGGTCGGCGAGCACGGCGAGGAGCATCGTCTCGAGCCGCCGCACGTACGCGACGACGTCGACGGGCTCGGGCAGCCGGAGGATCGGGTAGCCGATGAGCTGACCCGGACCGTGCCAGGTGATCCGGCCCCCGCGGTCGACGTCGACGACGGGGGTGCCGTCGGTCGGCCGATCGGAGGGCTGGGTGCGGCGTCCCGCCGTGTACACCGAGGGGTGCTCAAGCAGCAGGACGGTATCGGGCGCCTGACCCTGCACGACGGCGGCGTGCAGGGCACGCTGCTGTTCGAGGGCCTTCGAGTACGGCACGGAGTTGGCGCTTAGCCCCGTGACGACGTAGTCGACCACGTCCTCAGTCTAGGCACGTTCCCTCCCCAGGGCGCGCTCGTCCACAGGTCCGTCGCATCGACGCTCCGAGCGGCCGACTCGGCTGACACTCGAGGCATGTCGCTCTCCGACGCGCCGTCCGACCGCATCGGCGGCTTCCGCATCCTGCGCAGGATCGGCTCCGGCTCTCGGGCGGATGTGCTGCTCGCCGCAGGCGAGGTGTCCGGGCGCACCGTGGCCCTGAAGGTCTTCCACGACGAGGTGGATGCGCACGACACGGCCGACGAGCTCCAAGCGCTCGCCCTGGCGCAGGGGGTCGAACACGTGCAGCCCTTGCTCGACATCGTGTCCGATCGCGACGGCCGCCCCGTGCTGGTGCTGGAGCGGCTCGGCCCGTCGCTCGGTCGAGTGCTGGTCGCACGAGGACCGCTCACCGCGGGGGAGCTGGTCACGGCGCTGGCGCCGATCGCGGCCGCCGTGGCGGAGCTGCACCGACTCGGGGTGCTGCACGGCGACCTGCGTCTCGAGTCGGTGCTCTTCCGGCAGGACGGCGCTCCGGTGCTCACCGGGTTCGGGGCGGCCGCCGTCCTGCCCGTGGCGCCTTCTCCTGCGCGTCTGGCGATCGAGCCGCTGGCCAGGGCCGACCGGTTGGGTCTCGTCTCCCTCGCGAGAGCCGCCGCGGCCGAGGGCTCGGTCGATGCGCTGCTGGAGGAGATCGCTTCCGGAGCGGCCGACGACGAGAGCTTCCCCGAGGCGCTCGTCGATCGGCTCTTCGGGCTGGAGAGCGCCCGCCCGGTCAGGCTGGAACCGGCCCCGGTCCGCCTCCCGCTGCCCGGGAGGCTCCCGCAGATCGCAGGAGCAGAGGAGTCCGACACGGTCGACCCGCTTCCGAGCTGGCTGCCGCTCACTGGAGCGCCGGAGGTCGTGACCCGGGCCCTGCAGAGCGCGCTCGGGGCGCTCCGTCACGCCCGCGACCGGCTGACGAGTCGTGTCGAGGGCGCAGGGGAGGCGCCGGCCGGTCCGGAGTCGACCGTGACTTCTCGAGGAGCGCCGCGACCTGTCGTCGTCGGCGGTGTGCTGGCCGCAGCGCTGACCGTGGGCGCACTCCTGCTGATGCCGGGCGAGGACCGCGCTGAGGCGGGTGGCGCAGCCCCACCGACCCCACCCGTGCCGTCCGCGTCTGCGTCGATCCCACCTCCGAGCACGGCCGAGCCTGCTCACCCCGACCAGGCGGCGGTCGAGGGCGACGATCCGGTCGCGGCGCTCGGCCCGCTGCTGGCCGCGCGGGAGGAGTGCCTGCGCTCCCTGTCCGTCCTGTGCCTGGACGCGGTGCACCAGCAGGGATCGGCCGCCATGGCGGCCGATGGGGCCGCCATCCGCGCGCTCGAGCGCGGCGAGGCCGAGCCGTGGCTGCCCTCCGCCGAGGGTGCGTCGCTCGTCGAACGGCTGGGTTCCGGCGCGATCGTCGAGCTGCCCGGGCCCGGAACGGAACCGGCCTCGGTCCTGATGATCAGAACCGAGGCCGGGTGGCGCATCCGGGCACTGCCCGGATGACAGGGGATCAGATGCCGAGGTCGCCCTCGAAGTCGCCCTCTTCGAGGCGGAGCTTGACCGCGCCGAGGAAGCGGGCGGCGTCCGCGCCGTCGATGATGCGGTGGTCGTACGACAGGGTGAGGTACACCATCGAGCGGATCGCGAGAACGTCGGCTCCCTCGTGGCTGATCACGACCGGACGCTTCGCCACGATGCCGGTTCCCATGATCGCGCTCTGCGGGAGGAACACGACCGGGGTGTCGAAGAGCGCGCCGCGCGAGCCGGTGTTGGTCACCGTGAAGGTGCCGCCCGAGAGCTCGTCCGGCTTCAGCTTGTTGTCACGAGTGCGTGCGGCGAGGTCGGCGATCTGCTTCGCGATCCCGGCGAGGTCGAGGTCGCCCGCGTTCTTCACGACGGGCGTCAGCAGGCCGCGCTCGGTGTCGACCGCGATGCTGATGTTCTCGCTCGCGGGGTAGACGATCGAGTCGCCCTCGACCGTCGCGTTCACGATCGGGTAGCTGCGCAGGGCCTCGGCAGCGGCGAGCGTGAAGAACGGCAGGAAGGAGAGCTTGGTGCCGGTCTTCTCGAGGAACTGCTGCTTCACCCGGTCGCGCAGCGCCGCGACGCGGGTCACGTCGACCTCGACGACCGAGGTCAGCTGCGCCGTCGACTGCATCGAGATCACCGCGCGCTCGGCGACGACCTTGCGCAGGCGAGACATCGGCGCGGTGGTGCCACGGAGCGGCGAGACCTCGACGGTGCGCGACGGCGCGGCAGGTGCTCCCGCGTCCTGAGCCGGCTGAGCGGGCTGCTCCTGGGCTGCCTGCGACTGCGCAGCCTGCTTCTGCTGCTCCTCGGCTGCGGCCAGCACATCCTGCTTGCGGATGCGTCCACCGACGCCCGTGCCGGTGAGCGACCCGAGATCGATGCCGCGCTCGTTCGCGAGCTTGCGGACGATGGGTGTCACGTAACCGGCGTTCGCGTTGGGTGCGACGGCGGCCGCCGACTCGCCCTGGCTGGGCGCGGACTGCTCGGGCTGCGCGGGTGCCTGCTGCTCGGGCTGCGCGGGCGCGGCCTGCTGCGGCTGCTCGGCGGGTGCCTGCTGCGGCTGCTCGGCCGGGGCCTGCTGGACCGGTGCCTGCTGAGCGGCGGCGGCGGGTGCCGGCGCCCAGGCCGGAGCGGACTGCTCCTGCGGCTGCGACGTGGGCTCGCCCTGCACTGCCGGGGGCTGGTCGACCTGCGCGGGAGCGACGGGGGCGCCCTGGGCGTCCTCACCGGGAGCAGGGGCAGCATCCGACGGCACGATCTCGGGTGCCGACTGCTCAGCTGCCTGCCCCTGCTCGGGCGACGCCGCCTCCTGAGCGGACACGGGCTGCGGGGCCTCCTGCTGCGGGGCCTCCTGCTGCGGGGCCTCCTGCTGCGGAGCGGCCTCCTGCTGCGGAGCGGCCTCCTGCTGCGGCTGCGACGCCTCCGCAGGAGCGGCCTGCTCACCCGAAGGCGCCTCGCCACCGCCCGACGACGAACCGTCGCCGATCGTGACCAGCGGCGTCCCGACCTCGACCGTCTCGTCCTCGGCGACGAGGATCTGCTCGATGACGCCTGCTACAGGGGAGGGGATCTCGGTGTCGACCTTGTCGGTCGAGACCTCGAGCAGCGGCTCGTCGACCTCGACACGGTCGCCGACCTGCTTGAGCCAGCGGGTCACCGTTCCCTCGGTGACACTCTCGCCGAGTGCCGGGAGGCTGACGGATTCGCTCATCGGTGATGCTCCTTAGGTTCCTTGTTGGTTCTTCGCGTTCGGCTCGTCCGGTCAGACCGCGTGGAGCGGCTTGCCCGCGATCGCGAGGAACGCCTCGCCGAGAGCCTCGTTCTGGGTCGGGTGCGCGTGGATGAGCGGGGCGACGTCCTCGGGGTACGCCTCCCAGTTCACGGCGAGCTGGGCTTCGCCGATGAGCTCGCCGACGCGCGCGCCGATCATGTGCACGCCGACGATCGGGCCGTCCTTGACCCGCACGACCTTGACCGATCCGGACGTGCCGAGGATGTGGCTCTTGCCGTTGCCCGCGAGGTTGTAGTCGTACGTGGCGACGGCATCCGCACCGTGCTTCTCGAGGGCCTTGGCCTCGGTGAGTCCGATCGAGGCGACCTCGGGCTCGGAGTAGGTGACCTTGGGGATGTTGACGTCCTCGACGAGGATCGGGTTGAGGCCCGCGATCTCCTCGGCGACGAAGATGCCCTGCTGGAAGCCGCGGTGCGCGAGCTGCAGACCGGGGACGATGTCGCCGACGGCGTAGACGTTCGGCACGCTGGTGCGCAGGCGCTCGTCGGTGATGACGTAGCCGCGGTCCATCGTGATGCCGGCCTCCTCGAAGCCGAGGCCCTGGGTGACCGGTCCGCGGCCGACCGCGACGAGCAGCAGCTCGGCCTCGATCGTCTCGCCGTTCTCGAGGGTCACGACGACGCCGTCGTCGTTCTGCGTCACACCCGAGAAGCGCACGCCCAGCTTGAAGTCGATGCCGCGCTTGCGGAACGCGCGCTCGAACTGCTTGCTGATCGACTCATCCTCGTTGGGGACGAGGTGCGGGAGCGCCTCGATGATCGTGACGTCGGCGCCCCAGCTCTTCCAGACGCTCGAGAACTCGACGCCGATGACGCCGCCGCCGAGCACCGCGACCTTCTTGGGCACGAAGTCGAGCTGCAGCGCCTGCTCCGACGTGATGACGCGACCGCCGAGCTCGAGGCCCGGGAGGCTACGCGACTGGGAGCCGGTCGCGAGGATGACGTTCTTGCCCGTCACGGTGATGTCGCCGACCTGCACGGTGTTCGGGGAGGTGAGTCGGCCGGCGCCCTCGATGACCGTGATGCCGCGAGCGCGGATCAGCCCCTGAAGGCCCTTCCACTTGCTGTTGACGATGCCCTCGCGGTAGGCGGTGACGGCCGCGATGTCGACACCGTGGAAGGTGGACTGCACACCGTACTTGGCCGAATCGCGGGTCGCGTCGGCGATCTCAGCCGAGTGGAGCAGGGCCTTCGTCGGGATGCAGCCGACGTGCAGGCAGGTGCCGCCGAGCTTTCCCTTCTCGATGAGGCCGACGGTCAGACCGAGCTGGCTCGCGCGCAGGGCCGCGGCGTAGCCGCCGCTCCCGCCGCCGAGGATGACAAGGTCGAAGTTCTGCTCGGACACCCAGCAACTCCCTCGTGTTCAGGATTTGTAGCGCACGGGCCGGCGACGGGGTGGTGTCGGGCCCAGGTTCGGCGAGTCTTGCCTGCTCTACGTTACTACGCGGCCCCCATCCGCTCAGCCAGAGCGACGAGGGTGCGCACGGCGACTCCTGAGGGCCCCTTGCCCGTGTAGCCGTAGCCCGCCGCGCCGTTGTTCGCCGGACCGGCGATGTCGAGGTGAGCCCACGGGATGCTTCCGGCGCCTTCTCCGGCGGAACCGACGAACTCGCGCAGGAACACGGCCGCGAGCAGCATGCCGGCCGCGGTGTTGCCCGGCTTCGCGTTCGCGATGTCGGCGACGTCTGAGGCGAGCAGGGGGCGGAGCTCCGAAGGCAGCGGCATCGGCCAGAGCGGCTCGCCGACGCTCGTGCCGGTGTCGACGACGGTCCGGACGAAGTCGTCGTCGCCCATGACGCCGGTGTAGCGGTCTCCGAGCGCCACCCGCGCGGCACCGGTCAGGGTCGCGACGTCGACTATGGCGTCGGGCTGCTCCTCGCTCGCCGCGACGAGGCCGTCGGCGAGCACGAGACGGCCCTCGGCATCCGTGTTCAGCACCTCGACGGTCTTGCCGCCCCGGATGCGGAGGACGTCGTTCGGGCGGCTCGCCGACCCGGAGGGCATGTTCTCGGCGAGGCAGAGCCACGCGGTGACCTTGATCGGCAGACGCAGAGCGGCCACCGCCCGCACGACAGCGAAGACGGTCGCGGCGCCGGTCATGTCGTACTTCATGCCGACCATCGACGCGGCGGGCTTCAGGGAGAGGCCGCCCGAATCGAAGGTGATGCCCTTGCCGACGAGGGCGAGGTGCTGCGTCGCCCCCTCGGGCTCGTAGCGCGCCACGACGAGGCGCGGGCCGCGCACCGACCCTCGGCCGACACCGAGGATGCCGCCGAAGCCGCCCTCCTCGAGCTCCGGTTCGCGGAGCACGGTCGTCGTCACGTCGGTGTCGGCGAGAAGGCGTTCCACCTCGGCGACGAAGGTCTCGGGGTAGAGGTCGGAGGGCGGGGCGTTGACGAGGTCCCGCACGATGTGCACGGCCTCGCCGACGGCGAGCGCACGGTCGACCGACGCTGCGTGATCGCCTTCCGCCGCCACCACGACGGTCGACGCGGGCGGCTTCGCCGAGTCGAGCGAGGCCGAGAGGTAGGCGGTGTAGGCGTAGGCGCCGAGGGCCGCTCCCTCGAGTGCGGCGGCGACGAGCTCGGGGGAGTCGGCGGGGAAGGACAGGAGGATGGTCTCGACGCCCCTCAGCTGGCGGGCGACCGTTCCGGCGGCGTAGCGCACCGCATCCGCGTCGATCGAGGAGCCGAGTCCCACCAGGGCGACGCTCGCGCTGGCTCCGACGGCGAGGGGGATGCGCCGCACCTCGTCCTGAGCGCCGGTCACGCCGATCGACTCGAGGGCTCCCGCGAGCTGCGCGAGCTCCGGCAGCTCGGTGAGGAGCCGTGGGCCGTCCTCCGTCTTCTGCACGGCGATCGCCAGCACGTCGGCGGGGATCTCGGAGGGGTTGTCGGGGCTCACGCGGAGGGTCGGCACAGTCACCCCGTCATGCTATCCGCGGCGTCGGGCGCCGCCTCGGGACGCGGGCGGCGAGCTGTTCGCTGTCGGCATAGCGGAGGCTGCCTCCGCACCCGGCCCCGAGACGGAGGCCGCGTCTAGCATGGGGGGATGCGCGACCCGGCAGGCCTGTACGACATCACGTCTGACATCGTCGACGTGCCGCGTGGCCTGCCCCTGGTGGCCGGCCTCACCGGCTTCGCCGACGCGGGCAACGCGATCTCGCAGCTGAACCAGTACCTGCACGACACCCTCGACACGAGGCCTCTCGTGCACTTCGATGCCGACGCGCTGCTCGACTACCGGGCGCGGCGTCCCATCATGACGTTCGACCAGGACCACCTGAGCGCCTACCAGCCCGCCCGCCTCGAGCTGTCGCTCGCGACGGACGAGATCGGGCAGCGCTTCCTGCTGCTCACCGGATTCGAGCCCGACTTCCAGTGGGAGCGCTTCACGGCGGCCGTGGTGCAGCTCGTGGAGAAGTACCGGGTCTCGACCACGACCTGGGTGCACTCGATCCCGATGCCGGTGCCGCACACCCGTCCGATCGGCGTCACGGTCAGCGGCAACCGGGTCGAGCTGATCGACCAGCTCTCGATCTGGAAGCCGCACACCCAGGTGCCGGCCAACGCCCTGCACCTGGTCGAGTACCGCCTGCAGGAGCTCGGCCACCCGACCGCCGGCTTCGTGCTGCTCGTTCCGCACTACCTCGCCGACACCGAGTTCCCCAGCGCCGCCGTCGCCGCCCTCGAGTCGATCAGCGCGGCCACGGGCCTCATCTTCCCGACCGACCGGCTGCGCGAGGAGGGCCGGGAGTTCGTCTCGAAGATCGACGCGCAGGTCGAGGGCAACCAGGAGCTCGCCCGGCTGGTCGGCACCCTGGAGGAGCGCCACGACTCCTATATGCAGGACAACCCGCTGCGTTCTCCGCTGACGGATGAGGCGGGAGAGCTGCCGAGTGCGGATGCGATCGCCGCCGAGCTCGAGAAGTTCCTCGCCAACCGGCGCGACGACGGCGCGTCGCGCGACTGACGCGCCCCTACGCTGAGAGGGATGAACTCCCGGCGCGCCTGGCTCGTGTTCGGGTTCGCGGTGCTTGCCTACCTGGTCGCTGTCGTGCAGCGCTCCTCGCTCGGGGTCGCGGGCATCGATGCGACCGAGCGGTTCGCGGTCGACGCGACGACTCTGTCGGCTCTCGCCGTCACTCAGCTCGTGGTCTACGCGGGGCTTCAGATCCCTGTCGGGGTCGCGCTCGACAGGGTCGGACCGCGCAGGCTGCTGATCACCGGCGCCCTGCTGATGGTCGCGGGGCAGCTCGCCGTGGCGTTCGCCCCGAGCATCTCCCTGGCGATCGTGGGGCGGGTACTCGTCGGAGCGGGCGACGCGATGACGTTCATCTCCGTGCTCCGGGTGCTCTCCGCCTGGTTCAGCGGGCGCGCCCTTCCCCTGGTGTCCCAGTGGACGGGGACGGTGGGCCAGGCGGGTCAGCTGCTGTCGGCTGTGCCGTTCTCCCTCGTGCTGCACAGGCTCGGCTGGACGCCCGCCTTCGGAATGCTCGCGGGCCTGTCGGTGCTGTCCCTCGCCGGCATCCTCATCGGAGTGGCGGATCGCGCGCCGGGAACGCCGCCGCTGCCGCCGCCCGGCCCGTGGCGGCAGTCCCTCGGGCAGCTCGGGGAGAGCCTCGCCCGCCCCGGCACGCGGCTCGGGCTCTGGGCGCACTACGTCACGATGGCCTCCGGAACGATGCTGGCGCTGCTCTGGGGCTTCCCGTTCCTCTCCGTCGCGCTCGGCTACGGACCGCAGCTCGCGTCGACCCTGCTCGGGCTTCTCGTGATCGCCGCGATGGTGACGGGGCCGGTGCTGGGGCTGCTGACCGCGCGCTTCCCTTGGCGGCGCTCGAACATGGTGCTCGGGATCGTCGGCGCGGGCGCCGTGGCCTGGACGGCCGTCATCCTCTGGCCCGGCCAGCCGCCGTTGTGGCTCATCGTGGTGCTGCTCGTCGCGGTGGCGGCCGGCGGACCGGGCTCCCTCATCGGATTCGACTTCGCCCGCACCTTCAATCCGGCCCGCAGCCTCGGTTCGGCGAACGGCGTCGTCAATGTCGGCGGATTCGTGGCCTCCTTCGTGCTGATGCTGCTCGTCGGGGCGGTCCTCGACCTGGTGGCGGGCGGGTCGTCCGATCCGGAGCGGCTCTACACGCTCGAGGGCTTCCGGCTCGCCTTCCTCGTGCAGTACCCCGTTATCGGCTTCGGAGTGGTGATGCTGCTCATCGCGCGCCGTCGCACCCGGCATCGGCTGAGGCACGAAGAGGGAATAGAGGTGGCCCCTCTGTGGGTTGCATTGGCGAGGGCTTGGCGCAGGTGGCGCGGCTGACGTCGGGCCCGCGGCCGGCCCCGCCCCGGGCCGGCGGGTCGCGAACGACCCTCGAAGAACCGTGTAAGATCAGACGAGAGACCCGGTCATTCCCCGGGCTTTCGGCATTTGCGGCGAGACATCGCTGGCGGGCGTCGGAAGCGGGGGACTTGACATGGGTCTTAGTACTGCCCGAAAACCCCCGGAAGGTGTTTCCATGGCAACCCGAACCAAGACCCGCGACGCGGAAGTCGAGGCCGTCGACGGCGACGCCTCGGTCGTGACCGCGACCGCGACGAAGAAGGCTCCCGCCAAGAAGACGGCCGCTGCGAAGCCGGCCGCTGCAAAGCCGGCCGCCAAGAAGGCCGCACCGAAGAAGGCGTCCGCACCCGCAGACGCGACCGACGGCGTCGAGGACGACGTCGTCGCCGATGACGTCCCCGAGGACGAGGTCGACGCGACCGACGACGTGGTCGTCGAGGAGGAGACCGTCGTCGAGCCCGAAGAGGCCGCCGCGACGGATGACGCCGCTGAGACCGACGACGACACCGACAAGGACGCGGCCAAGGCCAAGCCCGAGGAGGAGCTTCCTCAGGACGCGATCGTGCTCTCGCTCGTCGATGACGAGGACGAGGTTCCGGTCTACTCGACGGCGATCACCGGAGCCACGGCCGACCCGGTCAAGGACTACCTCAAGCAGATCGGCAAGGTCCCCCTGCTGAACGCCGCGGAGGAGGTCGAGCTCGCGATGCGCATCGAGGCCGGCCTGTTCGCGGAAGAGAAGCTGTCGCACATGAGCGACGCCGAGAAGCGCTCGCAGCTCGGCCGCGAGCTCTCCTGGGTCGCGAAGGACGGTCAGCGCGCCAAGAGCCACCTGCTCGGCGCGAACCTGCGTCTGGTCGTGTCGCTGGCCAAGCGCTACACCGGCCGCGGCATGCAGTTCCTGGACCTCATCCAGGAGGGCAACCTCGGTCTCATCCGTGCGGTCGAGAAGTTCGACTACACCAAGGGCTTCAAGTTCTCCACGTACGCGACCTGGTGGATCCGTCAGGCGATCACCCGCGCGATGGCCGACCAGGCACGCACCATCCGCATTCCCGTGCACATGGTCGAGGTCATCAACAAGCTCGCCCGCGTGCAGCGCCAGATGCTGCAGGACCTGGGCCGCGAGCCCACGCCCGAGGAGCTGAGCCGCGAGCTCGACATGACCCCCGAGAAGGTCATCGAGGTGCAGAAGTACGGCCGCGAGCCGATCTCGCTGCACACGCCACTCGGTGAGGACGGCGACAGCGAGTTCGGAGACCTCATCGAGGACACCGAGGCCGTCGTGCCGGCGGATGCGGTGGGCTTCACGATGCTGCAGAAGCAGCTCGAGAGCCTGCTCGACTCGCTCTCGGAGCGTGAGGCGGGTGTCATCCGCATGCGGTTCGGGCTCGGCGACGGCATGCCGAAGACGCTGGACCAGATCGGCGACACGTTCGGTGTGACGCGCGAGCGCATCCGCCAGATCGAGTCGAAGACCATGGCGAAGCTCCGCCACCCGTCGCGCTCGCAGTCGCTGCGCGACTACCTCGAGTAGGACGGGACGAAGATGGTCGTCGAGGCTAACGAAGGCAAGCGGCTCGAGGTCGAGGTCGACGGGGTGCGCTACCAGCGCATCCCGATCAAGACCCATGTCGTGATGGCGGGCGAGGACATCGTCGAGGTCGTCACGAAGTACGCGGCACCCGTCGTCCGCGACGGCGACGCCCTCTTCGTGACCGAGAAGATCGTCGCGATCTCGCAGGGGCGGTCGTATCCGCTCGACGAGATCCGTCCGCGCAAGCTGGCCGTCTTCCTCTCGAAGTACGTCACGAAGACCTCGCACGGCATCGGCCTCGGCATCCCCGAGACGATGGAGATGGCGCTGCGGGAGTGCGGCACGCCGCGCATCCTGTTCGCCGCCGCCGTCGCCGCGGTCACGAAGCTCATCGGCCGTCGCGGCGACTTCTACCGCATCGCGGGATCCAAGGCGCGGGGCATCGACGGGCCGACGAGCGGCACGATCCCTCCCTACAACTCCCAGGTCGTGCTCGTCCCCGAGCGGCCGAACGAGGTCGCCCGCGACCTGAAGCGCGCGCTGGGCGTGGCTGTCGACGTGCTCATCGTCGACATCAACGACTTCGGCGGCAACATCCTCGGGTCGACCGCGGACAAGGCGACGACTCAGCGGATGGTGCGCATCCTCGCCGACAACCCGCTGGGCCAGGGGCACCAGAGCACGCCGCTCGGCGTGGTCCGCAAGGCCTGACCAGCAGGAAGCAGCCCGGTCAGCCGGGTCAGAACCCGATGGCCGCCCGGTAGACGGGCAGCAGTCCCTCCCGCACCCCCGACGCGCTGGGCTTCAGCTGGAAGACGCCGGTGTTGTAGTTGCCCTCGATGACCGCAGGGCCCGTCGGCGTGATCGCGATGTCCCATCCGATGTAGGGGATCTGCGGCACCTCACGGGCCAGCCGCTCGACGAAGTCGGTCAGCTCGGAGAACAGCGGGACGGCGAAGCCGACGATGCTCTCTCCGGTGAGCGGATGCACCCGATAGCTCGCGCCGCTGTCGTCGAAGGCCGGATGGTGCACGACGCCGTCGTCGTCGACCATCGTGTACATCCCGCCCCCGCTGAAGTTGTCGACGTCGCCGCCGTTGCCGATCCGGAGGGCTCGCGCCAGCACGTGCACGCGGTCCTGCGGGTCGAGGAAGGTGACGATCCTCAGGGTGTTGACGCTCGAGGGGTTGAGCGCCGCCATGCGCTCGTGCTGCGTCAGGAACTGCTCGACGAGGAACTGCCTCGTACTGGTGAGACCTGCGACGAAGGCGCCCCAGTCGGTGATCTCCGCGGCGCTCCGCTTCTCGATCCCTTTGCCGCCGAGGCTGTCGGGCACCTTGACCATGACCGTTCCGTGCCGCTCGACGAAGGCCTGCACCTCCGGAACGGTCGAGGAGCGGATGTCCAGCCACTCGCGTCCGAGGTAGGCGCCGAAGCGCTTGTCGAAGTTCGACTTGTCGGCGAACAGATCGCGGTGCTCGCGGCTGTTGAGCTTGAGCGCCAGATGATTCGACTTCGGATGGGTCATGAAGGTGCGCCGTTCGCGCGCCTTCAGCAGGTGGAAGTCCCAGTCCAGGTAGTCCTGGAAGCCGGCCTCGTACTTGACCGAGCACCAGAAGAGGTCGACGACGAGCAGCGGCCACGGCTTCCAGGTGGTGCGTGACGCGGTCTTGGCGATGCGCACGACGTTGCCGAGATCAAGGGCGCGGGCGCGCTTGGCGAGATAGTCGACCCGTCGTCCCAGTCCCAGACCCGCCATCCGTGCTCCTTTCGCCGCATCCCATCCAAGCAGACCGGGAACGACGAAGGCCCCGGACGAAGCCGTCCGGGGCCTTCCTTCGTTCGTGGGGGCGTCAGCCCTGACGGACCTCGTCGTGCAGACGGGAGGTCTCGTCGTGCCAGTTCAGGGCGGTCGGGGCGAGCTTCTCCTTGAATGCCGCACCGTGGTGCGCGCAGAAGAGGAGCTCTCCGGTGCTGAGCGTGGCGCGGATGTACGCCTGGGCTCCGCAGTAGTCGCAGCGGTCCAGAGCGGTGAGCTCGTGCTGGACCTCGAGCGCGTCCACTGTGCCGTTCTCGGTGGTGATGCCTGACATCTGAGCTCCTTCGGGCTGGTGGCGAGTCTGGTCCGTGCATCCATGTAACCACGCCGCCGCCGCGCCCGCGGGACGCTGGAGCGCATTTCGCTCACCGCGTACCCTGCGGCCCGGCGGGTGTCGGTGCCGGTCGGGGTCGGGCGTCCCGCCTAGGCTGAAGGCCGCCCGAGAACCCGATCGAGGAGGCCGTGTGTCCGACTACTCCGCCAGGCACCTGTCAGTGCTCGAGGGCCTCGAGGCCGTGCGGAAGCGTCCGGGCATGTACATCGGCTCGACCGACTCCCGCGGTCTCATGCACTGCCTCTGGGAGATCATCGACAACTCGGTCGACGAGGCCCTCGGCGGCCACGGCACCTCGATCGACGTCGTGCTGCACGCGGACGACAGCGTCGAGGTGCGCGACACCGCTCGCGGCATCCCGGTCGACATCGAGCCGAAGACCGGCCTCTCCGGCGTCGAGGTCGTCTTCACGAAGCTGCACGCCGGCGGCAAGTTCGGCAGCGGCTCCTACGCTGCGTCCGGCGGCCTGCACGGCGTCGGCGCCTCCGTCGTCAACGCGCTCTCCGAGCGGCTCGACGTCGAGGTGGACCGCAATGGCAAGACCTGGGCCATGTCGTTCCACCGGGGCGAGCCCGGCGTCTTCGACGACTCGAACGGCCGCTCGCCCGATTCCCCCTTCACCCCGTTCGTCTCGGCGAGCGAGCTGAGGGTCGTCGGCAAGGTCGGCAAGGGCGTGACCGGAACACGGGTGCGCTACTGGGCCGACCGCCAGATCTTCACCCGCGGGGCGGCGTTCCAGCTCGAGGAGCTCGTGGGCCGTGCCCGGCAGACGGCGTTCCTCGTTCCCGGCCTCGGCATCCGTCTCGTCGACCAGCGCGGCGAGCAGCCCGTCGTCGAGGAGTTCCGCTACGACGGCGGCATCTCGGAGTTCGTGGACTTCCTCGCTCCGGACGTTCCCGTCACCTCCACCTGGCGCATCACCGGCACCGGCACCTTCACCGAGACCGTGCCGGTGCTGCAGGCGAACGGGCACATGGTGCCGACCGAGCTCAGCCGCGAATGCGTGGTGGACATCGCGCTGCGCTGGGGCACCGGATACGAGACCTCGGTGCGCAGCTTCGTGAACATCATCGCCACGCCCAAGGGCGGCACGCACCAGGCCGGCTTCGAGGCGGGACTGCTGCGCTTCCTGCGCGGGCAGGTCGAGCAGAACGCCCGTCGGCTCAAGGTCGGCAACGACAAGCTCGAGAAGGACGACGTGCTCGCGGGTCTCACCGCCGTGCTGACGGTGCGCCTGCCCGAGCCGCAGTTCGAGGGTCAGACCAAGGAGGTGCTCGGCACCCCCGCCGTGCGCTCCATCGTCTCGAACGTGCTCGTGAAAGCCCTCGGAGAGCGCTTCTCCTCCGCCAAGCGCGAGGACAAGGCGCAGTCGGCGCTCCTGCTCGACAAGGTCGTGGCGGAGATGAAGTCCCGCATCTCGGCCAGGGCGCACCGCGAGACGCAGCGTCGCAAGAACGCGCTCGAGAGCTCGTCGCTGCCGGCGAAGCTCGTGGACTGCCGCTCCAACGACGTGGCCAACAGCGAGCTGTTCATCGTCGAGGGCGACTCCGCCCTCGGCACGGCGAAGCTCGCCCGTGACAGCGAGTACCAGGCGCTGCTGCCGATCCGCGGCAAGATCCTCAACGTGCAGAAGGCGTCCGTGTCGGACATGCTCTCGAACGCCGAGTGCGCGTCGATCATCCAGGTCGTCGGCGCCGGCTCGGGCCGCAGCTTCGACCTCGCGTCGGCCCGCTACGGCAAGGTGATCATCATGAGCGACGCCGACGTCGACGGCGCTCACATCCGCACGCTGCTGCTGACCCTCTTCTTCCGCTACATGCGTCCGATGATCGAGGAGGGCCGCGTCTTCGCCGCCGTGCCGCCGCTGCACAGAGTCGTCGTGATGAACCCGGGTAGCAAGCCGAACGACACCATCTACACCTACTCCGAGGCGGAGCTGCAGGCGGTGCTCACCCAGCTGAAGCGCCAGAACAAGCGCTACCAGGACCCGATCCAGCGCTACAAGGGACTCGGCGAGATGGACGCGGACCAGCTCGCCGAGACCACGATGGACCGCACCCACCGCACCCTGCGCAGGGTGCGGGTGGCGGATGCGGAAGCCGCCGCGTCGGTCTTCGAGCTGCTGATGGGCAGCGAGGTCGGTCCTCGCAAGGACTTCATCATCGCCGGCCAGGGACTCGACCGCGGGCGCATCGACGCCTAGGCCCGCCGCTCAGCGGCGGCTGAGGAGCCGGCTCAGCGCCCCAGCCCGGCGTCTCGGGCGCGGATGATCGCCTCGGCCCGGTCGGCGACCTGCAGCTTCGTGAAGATGTTCGACACGTTGTTGCGGATGGTCTTGGGGGAGAGGTACAGCGCCTGCGCGATCGACGCGTTCGAGCGCCCTGAGGCCAGCAGGTCGAGGATCTCGCGCTCGCGCTCCGTGAGCTGAGGGAAGGCCGCCGGCACCGGGGCCGCAGTAGCGCCGCCGGAGAAGAACTCCCCGATCCGGCGGGCGAGGGCGGCACCGAACACGACGTCGCCGCCCGCGACGGCACGGATGGCCCGCAGGATCTCCGCGTGGTCGGCTCCCTTCAGCAGGTAGCCGCGAGCACCTGCGCGCATCGCCTGGAACACCGTCTCGTCGTCCTCGGACATGGTCAGCACGACGATGCCGATGTGCGGGCTGTGCGTGGTGATGCGCCTGGTGGCCTCGATGCCGTCGATGCCGGGCATCTGCACGTCCATGACGACGACATCGGGCTGCTCGTGCGCGACCGTGGCGACCGCTTCCTCGCCGTCGCTCGCCGTGGCGACGACCTCCACGCCGTCCGAGGATCCGAGCAGGGCCGAGAGCCCTTCGCGGTAGACGGGGTGGTCATCGACGAGCACGACGCGGATGTCGTCAGACATGGGCTGCCTCCTGGCTGCGGGTGGTGGGAAGGACGGCGCGCAGCACGGTGCCGCCGCCGTCCCGCGGGACGATGTCGAGGCTTCCGCCGAGCTCGAGGGCGCGCTCCCGGCCCGAGGCCAGCCCGATGCCGGGCACCGCGTCGGCAGGGATCCCGATGCCGTCATCGGCGACCTCTGCCACGAGCGTGTCGCCGGTCTGGTCGAGGCGGATCCAGGCGCGGCTCGCCTGGGCGTGCTTGGCGATGTTCGTCAGCGCCTCCGAGACGATGCGGTACGCGGCCACCTCGGCCGCGGCCGGGAGGTCCCGGGGCACGCGGGCGTCGACCTCGATCGCGAGTCCTCCGCGGAAACGCTCGGCCTGCTGGTCGACCGCTCGGGCGAGGCCGAGGTCGTCGAGCGCCGGAGGCCGCAGGTCGTGGACGAGGCGACGGATGTCGGCGACGGCCTCCGAGGCATCCGTGATCGCGGAGTCGAGAGCATCGATCGCCCGATCGGGGGAGTCCTGCACGAGCGTGCGGGCGAGCTCGAGCCGGAGCTTCACTCCGGCGAGCATGGGACCCAGTCCGTCGTGCAGGTCCCGTCGGATCCGCGACCGCTCCTCCTCGCGGGCGGACACGAGTCCTTCCCGGATGCGCTGAAGCTCGGCGCTCAACTCGGAGTTCAGCACCGCGGCGGCGGCCTGGCGCACGAGATCGCCGAGCAGCTTGCGGTCGCGCCGCGACAGGCGCGGCCGGCGTCCGGGCTCCATCACGATCCGGCCGATCGTGCGCCCACGGTATTCGAGCGGCAGCTCCGCGGTGTCCCGGTCGGAGGGCCGACCGTGCTCCGCCGTCAGCCTGCGACCGTCCGGGCGCTCCAGCTCCACTCGCACGTAGCCCGAGGCGAAGGCCTCGGCGACGGAGTCGGCGATGCGCTCGAGCTGCTCGCCAGGGCCTTTCGCGGCTTCGAGAGCATCCGCCAGCGCCGAGACGGCACCGTAGGGGTCCTCGCGCCTGCCGTTGACGAGCCTGCTGACGAACCGGAAGATGCGCTCGCGCAGCGGCGCGTAGACGACGGTCACGGCGATCACCGCGACCAGTGCGCTCGACCGCTGATCGATGACCGCGCCGAGGGCGGCGAGCACCAGGAGATCCACCGCGAACACGGATGCGACGAGGAGCCCGTAGACCAGCGTCCAGCTCACCAGCCGGTCGATCTCGTAGAGCCGGTACCGCGCCACCGCGATCACGACGGCCGTGCACAGCAGCGCGATGTCGATCGTGCCGATGATGTCGCTCGCGAGCTGCGGCAGCATGTTGCCGACCAGCACGCCGATCACGAAGAGAGCACCAGCCCAGATCAGCCACCGCAGCTGCGACCGCCGCACCGCGTCCGCGCCGATGCGGCGGCTCATGGTGACCACGAGGGCCAGCACCGTGCCGAAGAGCATGGTCGGGAACGCGACGTCGGCGATCACGTGCCAGGCCTCGTCGGTGAGCGGAAGGGTGATGGGCGGCTGATCGTAGCGGGCCATCGCCGCCTGTTCGGGCTCCTGCGAGAGCAGGATGTGGCTGGGAGCGAGGATCGACGACAGCGGCATCACCAGGGCGATCGCCAGCGCCGCGAAGGCCGCGACGCGCCACGGGCCTCTGCGCGGGAGGCGGCCATCGGGAAAGAGCAGCAGAACCAGCTGGATCGGCAGCACGAGGATCGCGCCGAACCGGACGTAGAACCAGAACGCGAACTGGGTGCCAGGAGCATCGGGGTCGAAGGCGAGCGCCCAGTTCAGATAGGCCGAGGCGGTGCCGTCGACCGCCCACAGCAGCCCGAAGACGGTCAGGATGATGGCGATGGGGTTGCGGGGCAGCCGCCACTGGAGGAGCGCCCCGGGGATCAGCATCGCGAGACCCGGAAGAGCACCCGTCCAGCCGGCGGAGAAGAAGGGGTCGGGGTCGACCCGGTAGCTGACGATGTCGAGCACGATCGCCACGAGGCTTGCCAGCACTCCCACGACGACGGCGGCGAGCACCAGCGCGCGCGACCATACGGGGACGTGCTGCTGCTCCATAGCGACCATCGTGGCAGGCGCGCGGTCCCGCTGTCCCGGGACGGGCGTCCCGCGTGTCGCCGAGGAATCGGGGGGATGATCCCCTGGTGACCGGGACGCCCGGCAGAGCAGAGTTCCGGCATGCTCTCGCTCCTGCTCGTCAGCACCCCCGTGCACGGTCACGTGGCCCCGGTGCTCAATGTCGCCCGGCATCTCGTGTCCGCGGGCCACCGGGTCCGGTTCCTCACCGGCTCCCGCTTCCGGTCGTCGGTCGAGGCGACCGGAGCGCAGTTCCTTCCGCTTCCCGCCGCCGCCGACTTCGACGACCGCGACCTCGATCGCGCCTTCCCCGGCCGCACTCGCCTCCGCGGCCTCGACCGCATCCGCTTCGACGTCGAGGCGATCTTCCTGCGGCCGATGGAGGCACAGCTGGAGGCGATCGACCAGGCGCTCGCGCTCGAACCCGCCGACGCTGTGCTCCTCGAGACGATGACCGCTGCGGCGGCACCCCTCGCCCTCCGACCGCGCGCGGAGCGGCCCGTACTCGTGAACCTCGGCATCATCCCGCTCGGGGTGCCGAGCATCGACACCGCCCCGTTCGGCCTCGGCATCGCGCCGCTTCCCGGTCCGCTCGGCCGGCTGCGCAACGCCCTGCTCTACCGCCTCGCCGAGCACGTCGTGTTCGGTCGTCTGCAGCGCAGGGCCCGCGCCGACCTCCGCCGCCTCACGGGCGCCGAGCTGCCCTGCGGACTCATGGATGCGGCGACCCTCCTCGACGCGATCGTGCAGTTCACGGTGCCGTCATTCGAGTACGACCGCAGCGACCTGCCGGGCAACGTGCACTTCGTCGGGCCGGTGTCGAGGCTGCAGCCGGCCCCGATCGACCGTCCGTCCTGGTGGGGCGACCTCGCGCGAGCGAAGCGCGTCGTGCACGTGACGCAGGGCACGGTGGCCAACGCGGATCCCGGGGAACTCATCCGGCCGACGCTCGACGGCCTCGCCGGCACGGATGCGCTGGTCGTGGTCAGCACCGGGGGACGTCCGGTCGAGGAGCTCGGCCCGCTGCCGGCCAACGCCCGCGCGGCGGAGTTCCTGCCCTACGACGAGCTGCTGCCCTACGTGGACGTCGTCGTGACGAACGGCGGCTACGGGGGAGTGCACTACGCCCTGGAGCGCGGCATCCCGCTCGTGGTGGCGGGCCGCACGGAGGACAAGGCGGAGGTCAGCGCCCGCGTGGCGTGGTCGGGCGCCGGGATCGACCTGCGCACCGAACGACCGGCACCCGGCGCCGTGCGCGACGCCGTCAGGCGCGTGCTGGTCGAGCCGCGCTTCGCCGAGGCGAGCGCGCGCATCGCGCGCGACATCGCCGCGGCGCCCGGTGCAGCGGGCCTCGAGCGCATCCTCGCCGACCTCGTGGCGCGCCGCGCAGCGAAGGAAGCGGTCCCCGCCTAGACCGGTCCGCCGATCGACCCCACGACGCCGTCGAGGGTCGTCCCAGAAGCATCCCGCTTCGACAGGGTCTCGGGGAGCGCGCGCACCGCGCCGTCCGTGCCGACGGCGTGCGGCGGAGCCGACCCGACCCAGGCGACCGCCAAAGCGTCCTCGCCCTTGAGGAAGGCGTGACAGCGCACACCGCCCGTCGCTCGGCCCTTGGCGGGGAACTCGGCGAAGGTCGAGACCTTCGCGCGGCCGAAGTCGGTGCCCGGGATCGCGGCACTCGCTGTGGAGATGGTCGCCACCACGGCATCCGCCGCCGAGACGACGCCGCCGAAGAACAGCACCCGTGCCTTCGGCGACAGGTTGATGCCCGCGACGCCGCTGGCCGCGACGCCCTGGGGGCGGACGGCGCCCGCCGAGAAGTGCAGCAGCTGCGCGTCGGTCGTGACGAAGACCAGCTCTTCGTCGTCGGCGCCCTGGTGGACGCCGACGACCTCGTCGCCCGGTTTCAACGCGATGAGCTCGAACTCCGGACGGTTCGGGTAGCCGCCCGGCGTGACCCGCTTGACCACGCCCTGGGCGGTGCCGAGGGCGATCGGCGCGTCGGAGCTCAGCGAGACCAGCCCGAGGATCCGCTCCTTCTTGTCGGGGAGGGACAGGTACTCCGCGATGCGTGCTCCAGCGCCGAGCTGCACCGAGCTCGGCGGGACAGCCGGGAGGTCCACCGGGGTGAACCGCAGCAGGCGGCCGCGGTTCGTCACCGCACCGAGCTCTGAGCGGCTCGTCGTGTCGACCCGCGAGCGGATGGCGTCGTGCTTCGAGCGCCGACGCGGCACAGCGAGCGCTGCCGTGCCCTCCGGCGGGAGGTCGACCCGCACGGCGCGGCCCGTGGTCGACAGCAGCACCCGGCATGGCACGTCCTGGATCTCGAGCACCGGCGCGGCCTTGCGCGAGCTCGACGCGATCGAGGGAGCCGCCTCGGTGAGCAGGGTGCGGCGCGGCGTGCCGAAGCGGTCCGCGACCGCCTCCAGCTCGTCGGAGACGAGGCCGCGCAGACGGGCGGGGTCCGCGAGGATCGCCTCCAGCTCGGCGATCTCCTCGCGGAGCTGGTCGCGCTCCGTCTCGAGCTCGATCCGGCTGAACCGGGTGAGCCTGCGCAGCCGCAGCTCGAGGATGTACTCCGCCTGCACCTGGCTGAGGTCGAAGACGTCCATCAGGCGCGTGCGCGCCTGCTCGCCGTCGTCGCTCGTGCGGATGACCTGGATGACCTCGTCGATGTCGAGGATCGCGACGAGGAGGCCCTCGACGAGGTGCAGCCTCTCGTTCCTGCGTGCCAGACGGTATCGGCTGCGGCGGGTGACGACCTCGAGCCGGTGCTCGAGGTAGACGCGCAGGAGCTCCTTGAGGCCGAGGGTCTGGGGCTTGCCGTCGACGAGAGCGACGTTGTTGATGCTGAAGCCGTCCTCGAGCGGGGTGAGGCGGTAGAGCTGCTCGAGCACCGCATCCGGGCTGAAGCCGGTCTTGATGCCGATGACGAGGCGCAGGCCGTTCTTGCGGTCGGTGAGGTCGGTGACGTCGGAGATGCCGCTGATCTTCTTGGAGGTCACCCCCTCCTTGATCTTCTCGACGACCCGCTCGGGGCCGACGAGGAAGGGGAGCTCAGTGACGACGAGGCCGGTCTTGCGCGCCGTCAGCGACTCGATCGACACCTTCGCCCTGGTGCGGAACGCGCCGCGACCGGTCGCGTAGGCGTCGCGGATGCCGGAGAGACCGAGGATCGTGCCGCCGGTGGGCAGGTCGGGGCCCGGCACATAGGCCATGAGGTCCTCGAGGGTGGCATCCGGATTGTCGAGCAGGTGCCTGGCGGCGCCGACGACCTCGATGAGGTTGTGCGGCGCCATGTTCGTCGCCATGCCGACCGCGATGCCACTCGCGCCGTTGACGAGGAGGTTGGGGAACGCGCTCGGCAGCACGGAGGGCTGCATGAGCTGGTTGTCATAGTTCGGCACGAACTCGACGACGTCCTCGTCGAGGCTCTCTGTCATCGCGAGCGCCGCTGCGTCGAGCCGCACCTCGGTGTAGCGAGGAGCGGCCGGGCCGTCGTCGAGCGAGCCGAAGTTGCCGTGGCCGTCGACCAGGGGCACCCGCATGACGAAGTCCTGCGTCAGGCGCACCATCGCGTCGTAGATCGCGGTGTCGCTGTGCGGGTGCAGCTTGCCCATGACCTCGCCGGTCACGCGCGCCGACTTCACGTGCCCGCGGTCGGGCCGCAGGCCCATCTCGGTCATCTGATAGAGGATGCGGCGCTGCACGGGCTTCAGGCCGTCGCGGGCATCGGGGAGCGCCCTCGAGTAGATGACGGAGTAGGCGTACTCGAGGAACGAGCCCTGCATCTCTGCGGCGACGTCGACATCCTCGATGCGCTCTCCCGTGCTGACAGGGCTCGGGTTCTCGGGAGTAGTCATAGGATGGCGCCCATGCTACCGGCGCTCCGAACGGACCGCGGGAGCCTCGCCGACGTCACCCCGTCGATCCTGGCGGCGCTCACCGGGGGCCCGAATCCGCTCGGCCTTCCGCCCGTGCGGAGCCTCGTCCTCGTGCTGGTCGACGGGCTCGGCGCGCACCAGCTGAAGGCGCGGGCAGGCCACGCCCGCTTCCTCGCTCCGAAGCTCGCGGGCTCCGTCATGGAGTCGGGCTTCCCGACGACCACCGCCGCCGCGCTCGGCACGCTGCTGACGGGCGAGCGGCCCGGGCAGCACGGCCTCGTCGGCTACACCGCGCTCGACACGCACAACGATCGCGTGCTCAACATGCTCTCCGGGTGGGACGACCGCCTCGACCCTCTGGTCTGGCAGCGCATGCCCACCCTCTTCCAGCGGGCCGCGGATACCGGGGTCAGGCCGATCGTCGTCGGTCCCGAGCGCTACCGCGGATCGGGGTTCACGCGGGCCGTGCTGCGGGGAGCCGAGTACTTCGGCGGGACGACGGTCGACGTGCGCGTCGACCGGGTGCTCGAGCAGCTGGCCGAGCGCCCGACGCTCGCCTACCTGTACGTTCCGGAGCTCGACATGGCGGGCCACGCGCGCGGCTGGAGCGGGCCCGAGTGGGAGGAGGCGCTCGAGGAGGTCGACGGGGCGCTGGCGCGGCTGGCAGCTGGGCTCGGTCGCCGAGACGGAGCCATCGTGACCGCCGACCACGGCATGGTGGACATCCCCGAGAGCGGGCACGTCCTGTTCGGCGGGGACCTCGTCGAGGGAGTCCGGTTCATCGCGGGCGACCCGCGCTGCCTCCAGCTGCACCTCGAGTCTGACGCCCGCACCGACTCAGCCGAGCTTCTCGCGGCGGCCTGGCGGGAAGCAGAGGGCGACCGGGCGTGGGTCGCGACCCGTGACGAGGCGATCGCGGCCGGATGGTTCGGCCCGGTCGACAGGGAGGTCGCCCCGCGCATCGGCGACGTCCTGGTGGCGGCGCGAGCTCGTGTCGCCTACTACGACGAGCGCGTGCCAGGGGACAGCGGCCTCAGCATGGTCGGACAGCACGGGTCGTTCAGTCCCGAGGAGCTGAGGGTGCCGTTCCTGCGCCTGGGCGCGGTGGCGCGCTAGGCGAGATCGTCGTCGGGTCGAGCCCCGAAGACGATCTCGCGGTGTGGGTCAGGCGAGATCGTCGTCGGGTCGAGCCCCGAAGACGATCTCGTCCCAGGTCGGCATGGAGGCGCGGCCCTTGCGGCTCGCGCTGCGGGGCACGAGGGGCTGCGGCTGCGTCGACCGGGGCGACTGCTCCGGCTCGTCCTCGCCCGGCAGGTCGAGGGGCACGTCGACGAGGCGCACGCCCGTCGACGGATGCTGGGACTGCTCCTCCTCGGCCGTCGCGGCGGCTTCGCGCTCGCCTCGGCGGCGGCGGAGCGCCTCGAGCAGGTCGGCGGTCTGCGACAGGTCGCGAGCCGGCTCCGGCGCGCGCTGCGCGGTGGGCCGGGGGAGCGGTCCGGTGTCGATCTCGGTGTGATCGACGTGGAACGCGCCGCTGTCGAAGCGCGACGTGTCGGCCTCGCGAGCGTCGGAGTGCTCGACGGCCCTGAGCCTCGGGATGAGCGGCTGCGGCACATCGCCCTGCTGCGAGAGGGTGCGGGCCTCGGAGTTGAGAGGCGCGAGCGACAGCTTCTTCGGCTCGAACTCCCAGCGGGCGTCGTGGTCGACGTCGTCGGAGGCGAAGGTGAGCTTGACGACCCAGCCGCCGCCCTGCTCCTTCCAGCTCGACCAGCGCTCGTTGGCGGCGCCGATCTCCATCAGACGCTCGCGGATGACGGCGCCGAAGGTCGTCCCCTGCGCGAGAGGGTCGGTGTCACCGGCGGTGTGCACCGGCACGTTGAGAGCCGACTCGACGACGTACTCCCGCTCGGCGAGAACGGGTCCCTCGAATCGCTGGACGTAGTCGAGCGGCGCGCCCGTGATCGTGGACACGTCGAACGCCGACATGCCGGCTCGGATGTGCGCCTGGATCTCCTTCGGCGCGATCTTGCGACCGGAGCCCGGATCGGGCGTCGCCTGCCGCAGACGCTGCAGCACCTCCTCGACCGGGACTCGGTACTGGCTGCCGTCGTCTGCGACTGCCACGAGGTAGCCGTTGTCGACACCGCTGGCCCTCAATTCCTGCATGCGGAATCACCTCTCCACCGTTCGAATCCCGCCCAGGATGACACGGCAGAAGGCCCATTCCGGGGAATAACGCGGGCGCGCCGTCAGTTCAGCCGATGCACACAAATCGACGGCTGTTCAGTGGTTTGTAAATCCCTAGTGATTCATGCAGACTGTCGCCGCCGATTACGGCCTGAGATACGAGAAGAAGTGGATGGGCATGGCCACCGACTACGACGCACCGCGTAAGACCGACGACGACTCGGAGTCGATCCAGGCCCTGCAGGAGCGCGTTCCGGACAAGCTCTCGGGAACGGTCGACGTCGACGACGCCGACAACCCCGGCAGCTTCGAGCTGGCGGGCGCCGACCTCTCCGATCTGGACCTCGACGTCGTCGTCCTGCCCCCGCAGGCCGACGAATTCACCTGTGTCAGCTGCTTCCTCGTGAAGCACCGCTCGCAGCTGGACCACGAAGAGAAGCTCGGTCCTATCTGCCAGGAGTGCGCGGCCTAGCGCGCTCCAAGGCGGCGACCAGCTCGTCCGGCCTGCGGGTCGAGACGAGCCAGTACGGAACCGGGTCCTCGTCGTCAGCGACGGGGATCCGGACCACCGGATCCACCCACCCTCTCAGCACCAGATAGGCGCGCGCGTCGAGCCGCACCCCCCGCTCCGCCGTCGCCTCGGTCTTGCGATAAGCCGACGCCTCACCCGCGAACTCGAGCGGCAGAGTCGCCCGTCCGGCCTTCAGGGCCACGTCGGTCACCTCGATCCGAGGTGCCGCGAGGATCAGCAGTCCCGTGCAGGCTCCATAGAGGAGCAGCGCCACCGCGACGCCGACGTTCGCGTTGATCGGCAGGAAGACGAGCAGGCTCGCAGGGATGACGAGCGCCGTCGCGAGGAAGAGCCACGCGGAGGGCCAGAGCCGCTCGGAGAAGTGCGTCATGCCCCCATTCGACCAGACTTCGTCGCCCTCAGGGTTCTGCACTAGCCTTCCTATGTGCCCGAAACCGTCGACGTGCTGCTGACGACGGCGACCGGCGTCCCGTCCTACGCACACCCCGGCGACGCGGGTGCCGACCTCGTCTCGACCGAGGATGCGGAACTGGCCCCGGGGGAGCGGCGCACTCTCGGCACGGGGGTCTCGATCGCCCTGCCCGACGGCTACGCCGCCTTCGTCGTGCCGCGAAGCGGACTCGCCGCGAAGCACGGCATCACCATCGTCAACAGCCCAGGCACCGTCGATGCGGGCTACCGCGGCGAGATCCGCGTGACGCTCCTCAACACCGACTCGCAGCATCCGTACCGCGTCGCTGCCGGCGACCGGATCGCCCAGCTGATCGTCGCGCCGGTCGTGCGAGCACGCTTCGTGCCCGTCGAGACGCTCCCCGGCAGCGCCCGCGGCGCGGGCGGGTTCGGATCGACCGGCTACGGGGGCGGTTCGGGATCGGACGTCAGCCAGGGACACGACGCAGACCAGAAGGACCTTGCATGAGCGACACGACGCCAGAACCCGAGCTGGACACGACCAAGTCGGCACCGGACGACCGCGCGACGGCCGGACCGCTCGACGAGAGCGAAGCGAACCCCGTTCGTCCGTACGTCGACCTCGGAGGAGTGCGGGTCCTGCCACGGCAGGGTCTCCACCTGCGACTCGAGGTCGAGGAAGGCACCAAGCGCGTCGTCGCGGTCGGACTCGACTACGCCGGCTCCACTCTCCAGGTGCAGCCGTTCGCCGCTCCGCGCACGACGGGCCTCTGGAATGAGATCCGGTCCCAGATCGTGGAGCAGATCCACAAGCAGGGTGGGCGCACCACGGTGCGCACCGGCACCTTCGGGCCCGAGGTGCTCGCGGAGATCCCGGTGACGGCCGACGGCAAGCAGGCGACCCGCATCGCGCGGTTCGTCGGCGTCGACGGCCCGCGGTGGTTCCTGCGCGGGGTCATCGCGGGTGAGGCGGCGGTGAATCCCGAAGCCGCCGAACAGGTCGAGGACCTCTTCCGCAGCATCGTGGTCGTGCGCGGCAACGCGCCGATGCCGCCGCGCGACCTCATCCCGCTGCGGATGCCGCCGTCCACGACGCCCGCCGACCAGTCGCCCCCCACGCAGGCGTGAGCGGCATCGAGCCTTCGCGCGCCGACGAGCCCTCGGGCGCCGAGCGGCGTGACGACGGTCGACCCGGTGAGCAGCAGCCCGAGGAGGAGCGCCTCTCGTTCAGCGACGCGCTTGCCGCCGCCGCCCGCGGCTCCGGACTCGGCAAGGTCGCGCCGGGCGAGACCCCCAGCGCGACGGCCCTGCTCTCGGCGATCGGCGGCGTGCGCGGCCTCGTCGAGTCGATCCTGCCGGGCCTCGGCTTCCTCGTCGTCTACACGATCACGGGCGAGCTGCTGCCCTCGGTGCTCGCGCCGCTGGCCGTCGCCCTGCTCTTCGTCGTCGCCCGCCTGGTCGGCCGCACGCCGGTGACGACCGCCCTCGCCGGTGTGATCGGAGTGGGCCTCTCCGCGGGTCTCGCGCTGTTCACGGGCCGCGCCGAGGACAACTTCGTGCTGGGCTTCGTCATCAACGTCGTGTGGCTCGTGGCGCTGCTCATCAGCCTCTTCGCTCGCTGGCCCCTGATCGGGGTGGTTGCGGGGCTGCTCACCGGGGAGGGCTCCCGGTGGCGCTCCGACCGCGCGAAGTTCCGAGTCGCGACGATCGCGACCCTGCTCTGGGTGGGGCTGTTCGCCCTCCGTCTCGCCGTCCAGGTGCCGCTCTACTTCGCCGGCCAGGTCGACTGGCTCGCGGGCACGAAGCTGCTGATGGGCGTTCCGCTCTACGCGGGCGTGCTGTGGGTGACCTGGTTGCTGATGCGCGCCGTGTATGCGCGGCCTCAGCAGGAGTGAGGTAGCCGAGCGCGTCGCGCTCGGTCGAACGAACGCCACCCGTCGCACCACGTCCCGACCGCTCGCCCACATCCTGCGGGACAACGTCTTCACGCTCTTCAACGGCGTGCTGACCGCCTGCTTCCTCGCGGTGCTCGTGCTCGGCGACCTGCGGGACGGCTTCTTCTACGGCATCGTCGTCGCCAATGTCGCGATCGGCGTGGTGCAGGAGGTGCGTGCCAAACGGGCGCTCGACCGCCTCGCGCTCCTCGCCGCCCCGGTGGCTCGGGTGCGTCGCGACGGCACGACCGTGACGCTCTCGCCCGACGATGTCGTGCTCGACGACGTGGTGCTGCTCGCTCCGGGAGATCAGGTCGTGGCCGACGCCGTCGTGCTGGAGCAGACCGAGCTCACTCTCGACGAGTCGATGCTCACGGGGGAGTCGGAGCCGGTGCAGCGCCAGGAGGGCGAGCCGGTGCTGTCGGGCTCGTCCGTCGCCGCCGGCACCGCCCTGGTGCGCGTCACGGCGGTCGGTGCGGAGGCCTACGCGGCCAAGCTGACCGCCGAGATCCGCCGGCACTCGCTGGCCTTCTCCGAGCTCAGGGGAGCGACCAACCGCATCCTCGTCTACGTGTCCTGGATCCTCGCGCCGATCGTGGTCGTGGTGCTCGCGAGCCGCGCGTTCGCCTACACCGGCTCGCTCGACATCCGTGCTCTCTTCATCGACGACCGGTGGCGCGATGCGCTGCTCGACCTCATCGCGAGCGTCGTCGGCATGATCCCCGAGGGTCTCGTGCTGCTGATCTCGCTCGCCTTCGGGGTCGCCGCGATCCGCCTCGCAGCGCAGCGGGTGCTCGTGCAGGAGCTCGCGGCCGTCGAGATTCTCGCGAGGGTCGACGTGCTGTGCCTCGACAAGACGGGCACCCTGACCGACGGCACGATCGTGCTCGATGAGGTCACCGCGCTCGGCGACGACGCACGGTTCGCCCAGGCCCTCGGTGCCATCGCCGCCGACGAGTCGGCCAACGCGACGGCCAGAGCTCTGCGCGAGCGTTTCGCGGCATCCGCCGGGGTCGCCGCGCGTCGCATCCCGTTCAGCAGCAGCAGAGGATGGAGCGGAGTCGAGCTCGCCGACGGGTCGGCGTGGCTGCTCGGGGCTCCCGAGCGCCTGCTGCCCGACGGCGAGGTGCGAGAGCGCGCCTCCTGGACTGCAGCCGAGGGCCGCCGCACCCTCGCGCTCGTCCAGGTGGAACGGCTGCCCGACGACGTCGTCGATCAGGCCGGCGTGCGCCCGGCCGCACTGCTCGTCTTCGCCGAGTCGCTGCGCCCCGACGCGGCCGAGACGCTCGGCTTCTTCGCGCGCCAGGGCGTGCGGGTGCTCGTGCTCTCAGGGGATGCGCCCGACACCGTCTCCGCGCTGGTGCGCAGGCTCGACGTGGAGGGCGAGGCGGTCGACGCCCGCACTCTGTCCGACGACGACGCCCTCGCGAGGGCTCTCGCCACTTCGACGGTGTTCGGGCGGGTGACCCCCGATCAGAAGCGCGCGATCGTACGGATGCTGCAGCGCGACGGGCACACCGTCGCGGTGACAGGCGACGGCGTCAACGACGCGATGGCGATCAAGGATGCCGACCTCGGCATCGCGATGGGAAGCGCCACCCCTGCGACGCGGGCGGTGTCGCGCATCGTGCTGCTCGACGATCGCTTCGAGGCGCTGCCGTCGGTGCTCGCCTACGGCAGACGGGTGATCGCGAATGTGGAGCGGGTGGCGAATCTCTATCTCGCGAAGACCGTCTACGGCATCCTCTTCGCGGTGGCGTTCGCCGCGCTCCTCGTGCCATTCGGCTTCCTTCCGCGTCAGCTCACGCTGGTCTCGACCCTCACGATCGGCATCCCGTCGTTCGTGCTCGCGCTCGCACCCAACGGCAAGAGGTACGTGCCCGGCATCCTGCGCAGGCTCACGCGCTACGCGGCGGCGACCGGCGTCGTGGCTGCCGCGACCGCCATCACCGTCTACCTCGTGGGCCTGAGGCTGCTGCCGCTTCCCGAGGCGCGCACCGCCGCGACCGTCGCGCTCTTCGTCGTCGCGTTCTGGGTGCTGTGCGTGCTCTGCCGCCCGCTCGACCGCACGCGGTCGGCGCTGCTGGGCGCGATGCTGCTGCTGTTCGCTGCGACCTTCCTCGTGCCGTTCGGGCGCGAGTTCTTCGCGCTCGAGGTGCTCCCGGTGCCGGCCATCCTGCTGGCGGTGGCCGGGGGATCGCTCGGAGCGGTCGGCATCGAGGCCGTCTACCGGGTCGCTCGGCGCGCGGGTCTCGTCTTCGACCGCGAGCCGCAGCCCGGTGCTAAACTATCTTGACGTCGAGATAAATCGGGTGGCTCGTTAGGGTTCCCTTCCTGGCCTCACGGCCGCCCGAGGACGACAATCGAAGAGGGTTCAGCGAGGGAGAAGGACGCGATGTCGGCAGTCAACAGCTTCGGTGCGAAGGACGTGCTCTCGGTCGGGGACACCGACTACGAGATCTACCGGATCGACACGGTCGACGGGTATCAGCGGCTTCCGTTCAGCCTCAAGGTGCTGCTCGAGAACCTGCTGCGCACCGAGGACGGCAAGAACGTCACGCAGCAGCAGATCCGCGCGCTCGGGTCGTGGGTTCCCACGGCGGAGCCGGACACCGAGATCCAGTTCACTCCCGCTCGCGTCGTCATGCAGGACTTCACCGGCGTGCCCTGCATCGTCGACCTCGCGACCATGCGCGAGGCGGTGACGACCCTCGGCGGAGACCCCGAGCGCGTCAACCCGCTCGCCCCGGCTGAGCTCGTCATCGACCACTCGGTCATCGCCGACCTGTTCGGCACGCCCGACGCCTTCGAGCGCAACGTCGAGCTTGAGTACCAGCGCAACGGCGAGCGTTACCAGTTCCTCCGCTGGGGCCAGACGGCGTTCGACGACTTCAAGGTCGTGCCGCCCGGCACCGGCATCGTGCATCAGGTGAACATCGAGCACCTCGCCCGGGTCACCTACACGCGCGAGGTCGGCGGCGTGCTGCGCGCCTACCCCGACACCTGCGTCGGCACCGACTCGCACACGACCATGGTCAACGGCCTCGGCGTGCTGGGCTGGGGCGTCGGCGGCATCGAGGCCGAGGCTGCCATGCTCGGCCAGCCCGTGTCGATGCTCATCCCGAAGGTCGTCGGCTTCAAGCTGTCGGGCGCGATCCCTCCGGCGGTCACGGCGACGGATGTGGTGCTCACCATCACGCAGATGCTGCGTCAGCACGGCGTCGTCGGCAAGTTCGTGGAGTTCTACGGCCCCGGCGTCGCCGAGGTCCCGCTCGCGAACCGCGCCACCATCGGCAACATGAGCCCGGAGTTCGGCTCCACCGCCGCGATCTTCCCGATCGACGACGTCACCCTCAACTACCTGCGCCTCACCGGCCGCAGCGAGGACCAGATCGCGCTCGTCGAGGCCTACTCGAAGGCCCAGTCGCTGTGGCACGACCCGTCGGTCGAGGCCGCGTACAGCGAGTACCTCGAGCTCGACCTCTCGACGGTCGTCCCGTCGATCTCGGGCCCGAAGCGCCCGCAGGACCGCATCGAGCTCACCCGCGCCAAGGAGCAGTTCGAGCACGACCTCTCCGACTACACCCAGCCCGGCCACTCCATGGTCGACGCGGCAGTCGAGGGCACCTTCCCGGCGTCCGACCCGGTGGGCTTCACCGCGCAGGACGAGGAGAGCGCCCACGCTCCGGCCGAGCACGACGTGAGCCACCACAACGAGCCGGCGTACGCTGCGCACTCGCCTGCGACGGCCAGCAAGCCGACGGAGGTGGCACTCGACAACGGGACGCGCTTCACCCTCGACCACGGCGCGGTCGCGATCGCGGCGATCACCTCCTGCACCAACACGTCCAACCCCTCGGTGATGCTCGCCGCCGGACTGCTGGCGCGGAACGCGTCGCAGAAGGGCCTGAAGGCGAAGCCGTGGGTCAAGACCACGCTCGCCCCCGGGTCGAAGGTCGTCACCGACTACTACGAGAAGGCCGGGCTCACGAAGAGCCTCGAGGACCTCGGCTTCTACACCGTCGGCTACGGCTGCACCACCTGCATCGGCAACTCGGGTCCGCTGCTCGACGAGATCTCGGAGGCCGTCAACGAGAACGACCTCGCCGTCACGGCGGTGCTCTCGGGCAACCGCAACTTCGAGGGTCGCATCAACCCCGACGTGAAGATGAACTACCTCGCGAGCCCGCCGCTCGTGATCGCCTACGCTCTCGCCGGGTCGATGAACTTCGACTTCGAGAATGACCCGCTCGGCGACGACAGCGACGGCAACCCGGTGTACCTGAAGGACATCTGGCCCGACGCCGCCGAGGTGCAGAAGACGATCGACACCTCGATCTCGACCGACATGTTCGACACGCAGTACGCCTCGGTCTTCGAGGGCGACGACCGCTGGCGGTCGCTCCCGACCCCGACCGGTGCGACCTTCGAGTGGGACGAGCAGTCGACCTACGTGCGCAAGCCCCCGTACTTCGACGGCATGACGATGGAGCTCACGCCGGTCACCTCGATCGACGGAGCGCGTGTGCTCGCCAAGCTCGGCGACTCGGTCACCACCGACCACATCAGCCCGGCCGGATCGATCAAGGCCGACAGCCCCGCCGGTCGCTACCTCGCCGAGCACGGTGTCGATCGCAAGGACTTCAACTCCTACGGGTCGCGTCGCGGCAACCACGAGGTGATGATCCGCGGCACCTTCGCGAACATCCGCCTCAAGAACCAGCTGCTCCAGGGCGTCGAGGGCGGCTACACCCGCGACTTCACCCAGCCCGACGGGCCGCAGTCGTTCATCTACGACGCCAGCGAGCACTACCAGGCGCAGGGCATCCCGCTCGTCGTGCTCGGCGGCAAGGAGTACGGCTCCGGCTCGAGCCGCGACTGGGCGGCCAAGGGAACGCGGCTGCTCGGCATCCGCGCGGTGATCGCCGAGAGCTTCGAGCGCATCCACCGCTCCAACCTCATCGGCATGGGCGTGCTGCCGCTGCAGTTCCCGGCAGGCGAGTCCGCGGACTCCCTGGGGCTCGACGGCACCGAGGTCTTCAGCATCAGCGGTGTCGAGGAGCTGAACGAGGGTCGCACTCCCAAGACGCTGCACGTCGTCGCGACGCCCACCGAGCACTCGCCGGAGGGGAAGCAGCCCGTCGAGTTCGACGCGGTGCTGCGCATCGACACCCCCGGCGAGGCCGACTACTACCGC
Source organism: Microbacteriaceae bacterium (assembly GCA_031177985.1). GTDB lineage: Bacteria > Actinomycetota > Actinomycetes > Actinomycetales > Microbacteriaceae > JAPSJW01. The sequence goes on from JAPSJW010000006.1 coordinate 47,892, forward strand.
CACGGCGGCATCCTGCAGTACGTGCTGCGCTCGCTCGTCTAGCGTCCGCTGTCGCGACGAAGGGGCCCCGTCTGACACAGGCGGGGCCCCTTCCGCAACTCGGAGGAGGCTCCCCGGTTCGCACCCTCGAGCGACGTAGGCTGGGGGCATGGGTCTGCTCGAGTCGATCTCCGGTCCGCGCGACCTCGACGGTCTCACCCCCGAGCAGTTCGAGGAGCTGGCCGCCGAGATCCGCCGCTTCCTGGTCAGCGAGGTCTCAAAGACCGGTGGTCACCTCGGTCCGAACCTCGGGGTCGTCGAACTCACGCTGGCGATCCACAGCGTGTTCGACTCGCCGCGGGACGCGATCGTCTTCGACACCGGGCACCAGAGCTACGTGCACAAGCTCCTCACGGGCCGCCATGACTTCTCGCGACTTCGGCAGAAGGGCGGTCTCGCCGGCTACCCGCAGCGCTCGGAGAGCCCCCACGACATCGTCGAGAGCTCGCACGCATCCAGTTCCCTCTCGTGGGCCGACGGCATCTCGCGCGCCTTCGAGATGACCGGTCAGGGCGACCGGCACGTCGTCGCGGTCGTCGGAGACGGCGCCCTCACCGGTGGCATGACCTGGGAGGCGCTGAACAACATCAGCGACGACAACTCCCGCAACCTCGTCATCGTCGTCAACGACAACGGACGCTCGTACGCCCCCACGATCGGCGGCATGGCGCGCTTCCTCAACGACGTGCGCACCAGACGCAGCTACCGCAACCTGCACCAGTCGAGCCGGCGTCTGTTCGACCGGCTCGGGCGTCCGGGCCGGGCGATCTACCGCGGCATCCGCGGCGGCACCCACGGGTTCCTCGCCCGCTTCACCGGCAACGAGGCGCTCTACTCGAACCTCGACATCAAGTACCTGGGTCCCGTCGACGGCCACGACCTCGACGCCCTCCGCGAGGTGCTCGCCCAGGCGAAGAACTACGGCGCCCCGGTCATCGTGCATGCGATCACCCAGAAGGGCCGCGGCTACGAGCCCGCGATGCTCGACGTGGCGGACCAGTTCCACGCGGTCGGCCAGATCGACCCGGAGACCGGGGAGCCGGTCGAGATCGCGAGCAGGCCGTCCTGGACCAGCGTCTTCGCCGACGAGATCCTCAGGCTGGCCGATCGCGACCCGCGCATCGTCGGCATCACCGCCGCGATGCTGCGTCCGACGGGGCTGCACGCCTTCGCGGAGCGCCACCCAGACCGCGTGCTCGACGTCGGCATCGCCGAGCAGCACGCCGTCACGAGCGCGGCGGGTCTGGCGTTCGGCGGTCTGCATCCGGTTGTCGCGCTGTACGCGACCTTCGTCAACCGGGCCTTCGACCAGGTGCTCATGGACGTGGCGCTGCACAAGGCGGGTGTCACCTTCGTGCTCGACCGAGCCGGCGTGACCGGGCCCGACGGTGCAAGCCACCACGGCATGTGGGACCTCGCGATCCTGCAGGTCGTCCCCGGCATCCGGATCGCCGCTCCCCGTGACGCCACGCGGCTGCGCGAGGAGCTCGCCGAGGCGGTCCAGGTGGACGACGCTCCCACCGTGCTGCGCTTCTCGAAGGGCGAGGTGGGCAGCGAGCACGAGGCGCAGCGCCGCACTCGGGACGGGGTCGACGTGCTGCGTGAGGCCGCGCACCGCGACGTGCTGATCGTCACGGTCGGCCCGATGGCCGACATCGGACTCGCCGTCGCCGAGAGGCTCGCCGCTCAGGGCATCGGCGCCACGGTGGTCGACCCGCGGTGGGTCGTTCCTGTCGCCGAGAGCGTCATCGACCTGGCCCGCGAGCACCGGATCGTCATCACGATCGAGGACGGCGTGCGTGTCGGCGGCATCGGCACCCGCATCCGTCAGGACCTCCGCGCCGCGGGCGTCGACACCGCTGTGACCGAGCTCGGCCTTCCCGACGAGTTCCTCGAGCACGCCAGCCGGAGCCAGATCCTGGAACGGGTCGGGCTCACGCCGCAGGCGATCGCCCGCGACGTCGTCGAGCAGGTGCTCGGCATGAAGATCCCGGTCGCGCGTCCGCTGCCCGAGGACGAGCGTCCGGGGACTCCGCTCGCCGACGAGCTGCGGCTGCGCAGGTCCGAGGACTAGGCCGAGCTAGCCCCGCAGGTCGTACACCAGCTCGACCGCCCCCGAGTCGCCCATCGGCGTCGCGGAGGTCAGACGCATGGGCTTCGTGCGGCGCCAGGGCAGGAGCGGGCGGCCGGCGCCGAGCGTGACGGGCATGACGGTGATCAACAGCTCGTCGAGCGCGTCCGCCTCGCCCAACTGCGCGACCACCGGACCACCGCCGACGATCCACACGTCCTTGCCGCTGGCCGACTCGCGGATGCGGGGAATCACCTCTGGCAGGGCGCCGCCGACGAATCGCACATCGGCTCCGTCGGGCACCGGCAGTCCCGCCCGCGAGGTGAGCACCCAGGTCGGGAGGGATCCGTACGCCCACGGTTCGCCCTCGTCGAGGATCCACCGGTAGGTCGTCGAGCCCATCACGAGCGCGCCGACGTCGGCGAGGAAGCGGTCGTAGCTCTCCTGGAACTGCTCGAAGCCGAACTGCAGGAGCCAGGAGAGGTCGTCGTCCTCCGTGGCGATGAAGCCGTCGAGCGACGAGGCCACGTAGTAGCGGAAGCGCGTCATACCGCCAGGCTAAGACGCACCGGGGACAGCGGAACGCCCTCGGGGTGGGACCCGAGGGCGTTCGGATGTCACTGCACGCCGCGGATCGGCGGGTGGTGGAAGGTGTCGCCGAAGGCGCGCTCGGACGCGCCGACGCGGTCGAGGTAGGGAGTCGCACCACCCATCTGGAACGGCCAGCCTGCGCCGAGGATGAGGCACAGGTCGATGTCCTCGGCAGCCGCGACGACGCCGTCCTCGAGCATCCGGTGGATCTCGTCCGCGAGGCCGTCCTCGATGCGACGCAACAGCTGCTCGCCGGTCATCGGGCTCATCGCCGCTCCGGGCCCGGGCCTGACGATCTCGACGGCCTTCTTGTCGTAGCCCTTGATCTTCCCCTTGCCGTCCCGCTCGAAGATGCGGCCGTGCTCCGCCAGGCGATGCAGGTTCTGCGACTCGAAGAAGCGCTCGGGGAAGGCGGCGTGGTGGGTGTCCAGCACGTGAGCGCCGACCTTCAGTCCTACGAGCTCGAGCAGCTCGAACGGGGTCATCGGCAGCCCGAAGGGCTGGACGGAGCGGTCGACGACCTCGAACGGCGTGCCGGTGTCGACGGCGTGCATCGCCTCTCCGAGCAGCTTCGCCAGGATGCGGTTGACGACGAAGCCCGGCGTGTCCGCGGTGATGACGGCGTTCTTCTTGAGCTTCGCCGCGACCGCCATGGCGGTGCTGAGCGCCTCATCCGTCGTCTGCGGAGTCTTCACGACCTCGATCAGGGGCATGACGGCGACCGGGTTGAAGAAGTGGAAGCCGACGACCCGCTCGGGGTGCCGCAGCTTCGCACCGATCTGCTCGACCGACAGCGAGGAGGTGTTCGTGGCGAGGATCGCGTCGTCGGAGACGTGCTGCTCGACCTCGGCGAACACCTGCTGCTTGACGCCGAGCTCCTCGAAGACGGCCTCGATGACCCAGTCGCAGTCGGCGAAGTCGGCCTTGTCGGTGGTGCCGGTCACGAGCGCCTTCAGCCGGTTCGACTCGTCGGAGGAGATGCGGCCCTTCTCACGCAGCGAGTCGACCTCGCCGTGGATCGTCGCGACCCCCTTGTCGACCCGCTCCTGGTCGAGGTCGGTGATCACGACGGGAACCTGCAGGCGGCGCACGAAGAGGGTCGCGAACTGGGTGGCCATCAGCCCTGCACCCAGCACGCCCACCTTCGTCACCGGGCGCGCGAGAGCCTTGTCCGGCGCCCCGGCCGGCTTCTTGGCGCGCTTCTGCACGAGGTTGAACGCGTAGAGGCTCGCCCGGAACTGATCGCCCGAGAGCAGGTCCGCAAGAGCCTCGTCCTCCGCGGCGAAGCCGGTCGCCCGATCGGTGTTCTTGGCGGCCTTGAGCAGGTCGAGCGCCTTGTACGGCGACTGCGCGACCGTGCCGATGCGGCTCTCGAGCATCTTGCGGGCGATGCCGACCGCGGCGTCCCACTTGACGGCGCGCTCGATCTTGCCGGGCTGGTTCGGCCGCTTGACCTTGATGTCGCCGCCGATCACGCGATCGGCCCATCGCAGCGACTCCTCGAGGAACGCGGCGGGGGAGAACATCGCGTCGGCGATGCCGAGCTCGAGCACGTCCGCAGGCTTCAGGGTGCGGTTGTTCTTCAGCGGGTTCTCGATCACGACCTTGAGCGCGTTCTCGATCCCGATGAGGTTGGGCAGCAGCCAGGCGCCGCCCCAGCCAGGGATGATCCCGAGGAAGACCTCGGGAAGCGCGACGGCCGCGGCGGAGGAGTCGATCGTGCGGTAGTCCGCGTTGAGCGCGATCTCGAGTCCGCCGCCGAGTGCGAGCCCGTTGATGAAGACGAAGGTGGGCACTCCGAAGTCGTGCAGCCGCCCGAGCACCTGATGGCCGAGCTGCGCCATCTGCTTCGCGACCTCCCGGGACGGGATGTCGCCGGCCTGGGACAGGTCGGCGCCCGCGGCGAGGATGAACGGCTTGCCGGTGATGGCGAGGCCGTGGATCTCGCCGCGAGCAGCGCGTGCCTTCTGCTCGTCGAGCACCTCGGCGAGCTGGAACAGCGTCGCCGGCCCGAGGGTGTTGGGCCTCGTGTGGTCCTTGCCGTTGTCGATCGTGATGAGCGCGAGCGTGCGGCCGCTCGCGAGCGTCACATCGCGCGCGTGGGAGTGGGTGATGACCTCGTCCTGGCTGAGATTCCTCAGTTCGTCGAACTGCGCCATCACTTCCTCCTCTTGCCGTTGTAGTGCGGGTTCTCCCAGATGACGGTGCCGCCCTGCCCGAGGCCGACGCACATCGCGGTGAGGCCGTACCGCACCTCCGGGTGCTCCTCGAACTGGCGGGCGAGCTGGATCATCAGCCGCACCCCCGACGAGGCGAGCGGGTGGCCGAAGGCGATGGCGCCGCCGTACTCGTTGACGCGCGGGTCGTCGTCGTCCAGTCCGAAGTGGTCGAGGAAGGCGAGCACCTGCACGGCGAAGGCCTCGTTGAGCTCGAACAGTCCGATGTCCTCGATCGAGAGGCCGGCTTTCTTGAGCGCCTTCTCGGTGGACGGCACGGGCCCGATGCCCATGATCTCCGGGTCGACGCCGGCGAAGGCGAAGGTGACGAGCCGCATCTTCACCGGCAGGTCGAACTCCTTCGCAGCATCCGCGCTCGCCATCAGCGAGACGGTCGCGCCGTCGTTGAGTCCGGACGAGTTGCCCGCCGTCACGCGCCCGTGCGGTCGGAAGGGCGTCTTGAGGCCGGCGAGACCCTCCAGCGTGGTCTCGGGTCTGGGCGCCTCGTCCTTGGTCGCAAGACCCCATCCGCTCTCGCTGCGGGTGGCGACGGGGACGAGGTCGGGCTGGATCCTGCCCGCCTCGTAGGCGGCGGCCACCTTCTGCTGGCTGCGCATCGCGTAGCGGTCGGCCCGCTCCTTGGTGAGGTGCGGGAAGCGATCGTGGATGCGCTCGGCGGTCTTGCCCATGTTCAGGGCGTCCTCGCTCACCATCCGCTCGGAGAGGAAGCGCGGGTTGGGGTCGGCGTTGAAGCCCATCGGGTGACGGCCCATGTGCTCGACGCCGCCGGCGAGAGCGACGTCGTATGCGCCGAAGCCGATGGCGGATGCGGTGGTCGTCACGCTCGTCATAGCGCCCGCGCACATACGGTCGATGGCGTAGCCCGGCACCGTCTTGGGCAGACCGGCGAGGATGGCCGTGGTGCGTCCGAGGGTGAGGCCCTGGTCGCCCTGCTGCGTCGTCGCGGCGACCGCGACGTCGTCGATGCGGTCCTTCGGCAGTGACGGGTTGCGCTCGAGGAGGCCGATCATCGCCTTGACGATGAGGTCGTCGGCTCGGGTCTGCCAGTACATGCCCTTCTCGCCCGCACGTCCGAACGGCGTACGGACTCCGTCGACGAAGACGACGTCGGTAGATGTGGCCACAGTGCCTCCCTGGTTCGGTCCGCGAACGACCCTAGTCAGGGCGCAGCGGGGCGCCGAATGCTTTGGCTCTTCCTACGAAGAGGGCGGAGGGGCGTCGGAGGGCTCTTGTGCCGGCGCTACAAACGCATCGGCGATCACCTGTGCGGTTGCGTCAATCTGCCACGGGCGCGCGCCGACCGCGGCGAGTGCCGCGGCTACCGTCTGGGGGTCGATCGGGTCGGGCGGCGACCAGGCGACCCGGCGCAGGAGGTCGGGTGTGAGCAGGTTCTCCACCGGCAGGCTCAGCGCCCCCGCCACCTCGGTCACGGCTGCGCGAGCGGCCTTGAGCCGGCGGTCGGCGTCGGGATTGCGGTCAGGCCAGGAGCGCGGCGGCGGGATGGAGTCGCCTGGCGGCCGGAGCACCGGCAGGTCGTCGGTCTCGAGTCCGGCCTGGATGGCCGCCCACCAGCGGTCGAGCTGGGTACGGCTCGCTCGGCCGTTGAACTCCTTGAGCGCCGCGAGCTCGCGCTTGGACCCCGGCAGCACTCGCGCCGCCGCGACGAGGGCACCGTCGGGAACGAGACGGCCGGGCGCGGAGTCGATCTCGCGGGCGTAGGCGTCTCGGGCGTTCCAGAGCTCTCGGGCGACGGCGAGGTTGCGGGCGCCGCGGATGGAGTGCAGTCCGCTGAGGCGCCGCCAGGGCTCTGCGCGCGGCGGTGCGACGTCCTTGGCGAGCGTCGCAGCGAACTCCTGCTGCGCGATCTCGGACTTCCCCTGCTCATCGAGCACGCGCGCCAGCACTTCGTAGAGATCGACGAGCAGCTCGACGTCGAGGGCGGCGTAGACGAGCCATGACTGGGGGAGCGGACGGGTCGACCAGTCGGCCGCCGAATGCTCCTTGGCGAGGTGCACGCCGAGCAGCTCCTCGGCGACGGTCGCGAGACCGACCCGCGGCATGCCGGCCAGTCGCGCGCCGAGCTCCGTGTCGAAGAGGAGCGTCGGGTCGAGACCAACCTCGCGGAGGCAGGCGAGATCCTGGCTCGCGGCGTGCAGGATCCACAGCTCGTCGCCGATCGCCGCCTGGAGCTCCTCGAAGGAGCCGATGGCGGGCGGGTCGAAGAGGAAGGTGCCCGCGTCGCGCCGGAAGATCTGGATGAGGTACGCCCGCTGGCTGTAGCGATAGCCCGATGCCCGCTCCGCGTCGATCGCGATCGGGCCGGTGCCCGCCGCAATGCGCTCCACCGCGGCAAGGTAACCCTCGCGGTTGTCGATCACGTCGAGCGGTGTGTGGACGAGCGTGACCTCGTCGGGGCTACTCACGCCCTGCTCGACGCGCAGACAGCACGGCGACTCCTTCGGTGGTGGGCGGCAGGCCCGCCAGCATGCACAGCAGTTCACCCCAGCCTTCCACATGAGCGGCGACGTCGCCGTCCAGTGGGGTCCACGAGGCGCGCAGCTCGATCTGGGCTCCGTCGCCCTGGGCGGCGAGCTCGCCGAAGCCGGTCGACAGGATGGTCGTCGCCGTGCCGGAGGCAGCGTGATAGCGGGCGCCACGAGCGTCGAGCGCGTCGACGAGCCAGGACCACGCCACATCCGAGAGGAGCGGGTCGGAGCCGATGTCCACCTCGAGCGGCGCCTGGGCATAGCAGACGATCCGGAAGGTCCCTCCCCAGGCGTCGGGCGCCGACGGGTCGTGCAGCAGGATGAAGCGTCCCGTGCCGAGGTCGGAGTCGCTCGAGTGCAGGGCAGGCGTCACGTCGGCAGCGAGAGCCACGGCGAACGGCGCGAGCTGTCCTGGAGCGGCGATCTCGGTGACGGTGAGCTCGCTGCGCAGCGCCGCCCGTCGCACGGCCGTGAGCGCCGCCTGGAAGGCTGGCGGCATCGGTGGCGCAGAGGGCTGCTCGGGCACGCAAGGAAGACTACGGCGGCGCTGGTACTTTCGACTGGGCGGCACGCCGGAAGCGGCGCGCCGGGCGGTCGAGCAGCGGGAGAGCAGTGGGACGCGGACGGATCACAGCGGGCATCGGCCTGGCAGCTGCCGGCGGCGTCGGGGTGCTGGGTGTCGGGCTGCTGTCCTGGGCGGCGGCGATCGCCCGCACGGTGGTGACTCCTCCCGGCCGCCGCTACGAGGACGTGCGGATCCTCGGCGTCACGCCCGGCACCATCACCCTCGAGGCGACGCTGGATGCCGTGGTACCCGGCGACTACAGCTTCTGGTTCGCGCAGAACGACGGGCACGCGAGGGTGGGGGAGATCCTGCACCGCGCTCCCGGTGCGGTGACACGGCGACTGCTGGGGGTCGACTTCGGCGAGCTCCACCGGGCCAAGCGCGGCCGGATCAGCGGCTGGCTCTACCTCACTCCCCGCGAGCTCGGAGTCGACTTCGAGGATGTCACCGTCGACACCGAGGTCGGTCCGGCTCCCGCCTGGCTGGTTCCCGGCGGGGACGGTCGCGACTGGGTGATCCAGGTGCACGGCCGCGCCGTGCGCCGGGCCGAGGGGCTCCGCGCGGTCCCGGTGTTCCGCGAGGCCGGCTACACCTCGCTCCTCATCTCGTACCGCAATGACGGCGACGCCCCGCGCTCCGCCGACGCCCGGTACGCGCTGGGCGACACCGAGTGGCGCGACGTCGAGGCCGCGATCCGGTTCGCCCTCGACCGCGGCGCGGAGCGCGTGGTGCTGATGGGCTGGTCGATGGGCGGCGCGACGGTGCTCCAGACGGTGAGCAGGTCGGCTCTCGCACGCGTCGTGCCTGGCATCGTGCTCGAGTCGCCGGTCATCGACTGGGTGACCGCGCTGCGTTTCCAGGCACGCCTGCTGAGGCTTCCGTGGCCCATCCCGGGGCTCGTGCTCGGCATCCTCGGCTCGCGCTGGGGTGCACCGCTCGCGGGACGCCGCGAGCCGATCGATCTCGCGCGGCTCGACTTCGTCACGCGAGCCGCCGAGCTGAGGCTGCCGACGCTCGTGCTGCATAGCGACGACGACGGCTTCATCCCGGTGACCGCCTCGGAGCAGCTGGCCGACGCGCGCCCCGAGCTCGTGACCTTCGAGCGGTTCGCGGTGGGCAGGCACACGAAGCTCTGGAACTACGATCCCGAGCGCTGGGAGGGGGCGGTGCGGGACTGGCTCAGCCGTCTCGACGCGTCCACCGGCAGTACAGATACCCCTCGTCATCGGCGAGCAGCCCGCTGAGGCTCATCGGCTGAGGCGTGGCCACCGGCAGCACCGGGAGGCCCGCCGCGGCGAGCATCGGAGCGATCGTGAGGCAGATCTCGTCGACCGCTCCGGCATCGAGCAGGTGGGCAGCGAGGGCCGGCCCGCCCTCGCAGACGATCGAGGTGTGGCCATCCGCCCGCAGCGCCTCGAGGAACCAGAGCGGATCGGCGGGATCGCCGGAGAGGAGACGGGCACCCCAGCGGTCGGCTCGCTCGCGCAGCGCAGTCGTGGGGTCGGCGCACAGCAGGATGAGCCGACCCTCGGACGGCGCCGGATCGAAGTCGCCGAGCTCGCCGGTGCGCGTGAGCACCGCCAGCGGGCGCCGCTTCGGCAGCAGGTACCTCTCGCGGCGAGCGGTCTCGGCGCCGACGAGCACGACATCGGCGGCGCGGCGGAGGGCGCCGAGAATGGCCCGATCGGCGCGGTTCGTCAGCGACTCTGAGGTGCCGTCGGCGCCGCGCGCGCTGCCGTCGATGCTCGCGACGAGGTTGAGCCGGGTCCACCCCGCGGACGGGCCTTCCAGCCAGCCGTCCAGCCGCTCCGCGACGCCGTCCTCACCGAGCCGGACCAGGTCCGGCTCGCCGTCCGGAACCGGCGGCAGGACGCGCCGGATCCTCACGCCGCGGTCTTCTCCCGCACCTGGCGCTTGATGCGCCCCAGCATCGCCGTCATGCCGCGGATGCGGAGCGGGCTGACCGCCTCGGTGAGGCCCAGCGTGTGCGGGTAATCGGCGGGCACGTCCAGGACCTGTTCGGGCGTGAGCCCGGTGAGCCCCTGAGCGAGGATCGAGGCGAAACCGCGGGTCGTCGGCGCCTCGGCGGGCGCGGTCGCGTGCATGCGCACGACGCCGTCCTCCACCTCGACGAAGATGTAGACCGGCGACTGGCACTCCTCGACCCGCTCCAGCAGGTCGGGATGCTCGCTGTACCGCTCAGGCAGCCCGGGCAGCTCGTTCGAGAACTCCAGCAGCAGCTGGAGCCTGTCGCGCTGGCCGAGGGCGAGGAAGTCGTCGCGGATCTCAGCGAGCGGTGCGGGGAGATCGCTGCTCACGGCATCCGCCCGTCAGCGTGCGGGGACCTCGCCCGGCTCGGTGCCTCGGGCGATCGGGACGCGGACTGCGCTGCCCCATTCCGTCCACGAGCCGTCATAGTTCCGAACCCCTTCGAAGCCGAGCAGGTGAGTGAGCACGAACCAGGTGTGGCTCGAGCGCTCACCGATCCGGCAATAGGCGATGACGTTATCACCGTCGGCCAGGCCCGCGCCGTCCCGGTAGATGGCGTTCAGCTCGCTGAGCGGCTTGAAGGTGCCGTCCTCGGCGGCGGCCTTGCCCCACGGCACGTTCTGGGCGCTCGGGATGTGCCCGGCGCGCAGTGCGCCCTCCTCGGGGTAGGCGGGCGCGGTGGTCCGCTCGCCGCTGTACTCCTCGGGCGAGCGCACGTCGATCAGCGGAGCGCTGCCGAGCGCGGCCAGCACGTCGTCCCTGAAGGCACGGATGCGGGAGTCGTCGCGCTCCACCACGGGGTAGTCGACGGCGGGACGCTCGGTCGGCTCGGTGGTGGTGGGCCGGCCCTCGGCGAGCCACTTGTCGCGGCCGCCGTCGAGCAGGCGCACGTCCTCGTGGCCGAACAGCGTGAACACCCAGAGGGCGTAGGCCGCCCACCAGTTGTTCTTGTCGCCGTAGATGACGACGGTGTCGTCGCGCGAGATGCCCTTGCCGCCGAGCAGAGCGGCGAAGCCCTCGCCGTCGACGTAGTCGCGGGTGACCGGATCGTTGAGGTCCGTGTGCCAGTCGATCTTGACCGCGCCGGGGATGTGGCCGGTCTCGTAGAGCAGCACGTCCTCATCGGATTCGACCACGACAAGACCCTCGGCGCCGAGTTTCGATTCGAGCCACTCGGTGCTGACGAGACGCTCAGGGTGGGCGTAGTCGGAGAACTGGGCGGACTGGTCGACCTCGACGGCCATGTGCAACCTCCTGCTTGGGTGTCGGGAACGGGTGGTTCCCTGCGGGACTAGTCTGGTCGGCGAGCCCCGCCTCTCTCGACCATACGCATCCTCGCGCAGGCCGCGCAGGGCATCCGCAACAGTTCGACACGATCCCCGAGGACCCGTGACCCCCGATTCCTCCGGCGCCGCAGCGCGTCTCGTCGACCGCTTCCCGGAGCTGAGCGCTCAGGCGATCGTCTCGCACCTCGTGCCTCCGCGGCAGTTCGCCGACGCGAGCTTCGAGAGCTACCGCCCCGACCGCGACTATCCCTCCCAGGGCGCCGCCCTCGCCGCGGTGCGCACCCTCGCGCAGAGCTGGACCTCCCGCGGCGGCGGCGGGCTGTTCTCCCGCCGGAAGCAGCCCGAGACGCTGCCGGGGGTCTACCTCGACGGCGGGTTCGGCGTCGGCAAGACGCACCTGCTCGCGGCGCTCTGGCACGCGGCGCCCGGACGCAAGTACTTCGGCACCTTCATCGAGTACACGGCCCTGGTCGGCGCGGTCGGCTACGCGACGGCGGTCGACCTGCTGAAGGGCGCGACCCTCGTGGCCATCGACGAGTTCGAGCTCGACGACCCAGGCGACACCATGATCATGACCAGGCTGCTCGGAGAGCTGGCCGCGTCGGGCTCGAAGCTCGCGGCCACCTCCAACACCCCGCCGAACGCGCTCGGCGAGGGACGATTCGCGGCGCAGGACTTCCTCCGCGAGATCCAGTCGCTCGCCTCGAAGTTCACGACGATCCGCATCGACGGCCTCGACTACCGGCACCGCGACGCCGCCGGCGCGGCCACGGCGCTCACCGAGGAGCAGCTCGTCGTCGCGGCCTCCGGAGCGGAACGGCGCACCGAGGACGACTTCGACGCTCTCATCGCGCATCTCGCCGACGTGCATCCTTCGCGCTACGTCGAGCTCGTCGCGGGCCTCGACGCGGTCGTTCTCCGCGAGGTCCACCCGTTCACCAGTCAGACGGATGCCCTGCGATTCGTCGCGTTCGTCGACCGGCTCTACGACGCCCAGGTGCGGGTGCTCGCGACGGGCACCCCCTTCGACCAGGTCTTCCCCGAGGAGATGCTCGGGGGCGGCTACCGCAAGAAGTACCTGAGGGCGACCTCGAGGCTGGTGGCGCTCACCGCGCCGCGCTGAGGTCGCAGCTCAGGCGGCCTCGACCTCGGCGGCGACCCGGCGGTAGTGCCGGGAGCGCCACACCGTGACGACGGTGCCCAGCAGTGCCGCGACCAGCGACCCGGCGAGCACCCCTAGCGTTCCCTCTGCGGCGATCGTCGGTTCCGTCTCGAACGCCAGCTCGTTCATCAGGAGAGACACGGTGAACCCGATCCCGCCGAGGGTCGCAACCACCAGGATGTCTCCGAGCGGCATGTCGTCCGAGCTCTCGAGAGTCAGTCGGGACGAGATCCAGGCGCCGGCGGTGATGCCGATCAGCTTGCCGACCGGAAGCGCGATCAGGATGCCCCAGAACACCGGGTCGAGCTCCGCGATCGAGATGCCCGGGTACGGCACGAGCGCCGCGACGAAGGCGAAGACCGGGAGGATGAACGCGTTCGACCAGGGCTCGAGCGCGTGCCGCGTCGTGGCGGCGCGGCCCCTCGCCATGACCAGTCCGAGGGCGACGCCGGCGATGGTCGCGTGCACGCCAGAGGAGTAGACGAGCGCCCAGGCCGTGACGCCCAGCACGATGAGCACGGGGAGAAGCGCCGCACGGGAGCGGATGCGCGCGCTCGCGAAGGCGAACAGGGCGACCACCGGAGCCGAGAGCAGCAGCGGCAGCGGCTGAAGGTCGGTCGTGAAGAAGGTCGCGATGATCAGGATGGCGATCAGGTCGTCGATGACGGCGAGAGCCAGCAGGAGGGCGCGCACGCGCGGGGGGAGTCCCCGCCCGACGAGGGCGAGGACCCCGAGGGCGAACGCGATGTCCGTCGCCGTGGGGATCGGCCATCCGTCGGCGTGCGGGGTGCCCACTCCGACGACGAGAAGGAACAGCGCGGCCGGAACGACGACTCCGCCGAGGGCAGCCACCCCGGGCACGATGGCCTTGCGGGTCGAGGCGAGCTCGCCCTCGGTCAGTTCGTGGCGCAGCTCGATTGCCGCCAGGAAGAAGAAGATCGCGAGCAGGCCGTCGGTGACCCAGTGCTCGAGCGTGAGATCGAAGGCGCCGGCTCCGAGGTGCACCTCGACGAACCCGATGAGGCTCTCGCCCGCGGGCGAGTTGGCGAGGAACAGACCGAGGGCGGCGGCCGCAAGAAGGAGGATGGCGGCAGCTCGCTCAGAGCGGAAGAAGGTCACGAGACTCCTGTCTCCGCCGCGGCGTCTCCGCGTGCGGGCCGACCAGACTTCCCGGCGCACCGTTCACAAGCCTACCGGGGCCGGCGCCAGTGCCTCGGGCCGTCTCGCAGACCTTCAGCAGGGCTGCGAAACACGATGTTTACAACCGCCGCCATCCGTGTAACACCGGGGAAACACGGCGACACCTCCCGCGAAACACCGCACCGTCACGATGAGTGCCGTACCCGACGCCAGCTCCCGCAATTGCGGGTATCCACCGGCTCGGACTGCGTCCTGTGCGACATTGAGAGAGGTTAGACATGGATCAAGGCAACACCGCCTTCCTCCTGATCGCTGCGGCCTTCGTTCTGCTGATGACCCCTGGTCTGGCGTTCTTCTACGGAGGACTCGTCAAGGCCAAGAGCGTCATCAGCATGATGATGCTCAGCTTCGGAGCACTCGGGCTGATCGGCGTGCTGTGGGTGCTCTACGGCTACGCCATCGCATTCCCGTCCGCTGAGGGGCTCAGCGCCCCCTGGAGCATCGACTTCGGGGCGATGGGGCTCAACAACCTGCTCGAGACCCCCGAGGGCGCGTCCTACCCGCCGCTCGCGTTCGCCGCCTTCCAGGCGACCTTCGCCATCCTGACCGTGGCTCTCGTCTCGGGCGCCATCGCCGACCGGGCGAAGTTCGGCGCGTGGCTGATCTTCGCCGGCATCTGGGCGACCGTCGTCTACTTCCCGGTGGCAAGCTGGGTGTTCAACTTCGGCCTCGCCGAGGACGCGTCGTTCGCCTACGGCGGCTGGATCACCTACGGGCTGCAGGAGGCGTTCGGAGTCGGTGCGATCGACTTCGCCGGCGGCACCGCGGTGCACATCAACGCGGGTGCGGCGGCTCTCGCCCTGGCGCTCGTGCTCGGCAAGCGCGTCGGATTCGCCAAGGGCGCGCACGTGCCTCACAACCCGCCGTTCGTGCTGCTCGGTGCAGGGCTGCTGTGGTTCGGCTGGTTCGGCTTCAACGCCGGCTCTGAGCTCGCCGCCGACGGCACCGCGGCTCTCGCCTTCGTGAACACGATCGCGGCGCCCGCTGCGGCCCTGCTCGCGTGGCTGGTCGTCGAGAAGCTGAAGGACGGCAAGGCTACGTCGGTCGGCGCCGCCTCCGGTGCGGTCGCGGGCCTCGTGGCCATCACCCCGGCGTGCGCCTCGCTGCACCCGGTGTGGGCGATCCTGCTCGGCGTCATCGCGGGTGCGCTCTGCGCCCTCGCGGTGGACCTCAAGTTCAAGCTCGGCTTCGACGACTCGCTCGACGTGGTGGGCATCCACCTCATCGGCGGCCTGATCGGAACCCTGTACCTCGGCTTCTTCGCCAACGGAACGGGTCTCTTCATGGGCGGCGATGCGACGCAGCTGCTCGTGCAGGCCATCGCGGCCTTCGCCGTGCTGATCTACTCCTTCGTGCTGGCCTTCGTCATCGGCTTCGCGATCGAGAAGACCATCGGCTTCCGCGTGAAGAACGAGGACGAGCTCGCGGGCATCGACACCGTCGTGCACGGCGAAGAGGGCTACGTGCTGTCCGACCGCTGACGCGGGTCAGTAAGGGAGGGGTGCCACCGGGGCGGGGTGGCACCCCTCTACTGTTGCTGCGGGAAGGAGCGCGCATGATCGAAGCCGATCCGCTCGTCGCGCTCGTCACCGTCCTGGCGGTGCTCGTCGCCCTGCCGGCCAGCGCCGTGCTCTACGAGCCGCTGCTCGTGCAGGAGCTTCGCCGGAGGTCCGTGCCGGTGACGGCAGCGGTCGCGGTGCTCGCCCTGCTGGGCTGGGGGGTCGCGGTGCTCGCTCTCCCCGAGGCGCGATCGGCCGGCAGCTGGGCCGTCGCATCCCTCGCGGCCTTCGCGGGCGTCACCAGCGCGTGGGGCATGCGGGAGTCGACCGCGTCGGTGCTGCCCGTGCTCGCGGCCGTCGTCAGCTGGGGTGTGCTGGTGTTCGCCCCGGTCGCCCTCATCGTCTTCGTCCCCGGCGCGGGGCTCTTCGACGGCCCGGTCGTCGACCTCGGGGGAGTGCTGCCCGTGCACATCGCCGGCGGCGCAGCCGTGCTGGGCGTGCTGGCGGCTGATCGACGGCGCGCCCCGGCGACTCACCCGCCGCACGCCCCACGGGCTGCCAGCACGATCCTGGCGGCCGTCATGCTGTGGCTGGCGTGGGGCGTCGTGCTCGCCGGCCTCGAGTTCGTGATCGACGACGTGACGTGGCGCATCCTCCTCAATGTCGCACTGGCGGGACCCGCGGGGGCCGCCACCTGGCTGCTCGTGCAGCACGCCAGGGAGCACCGCTGGAGCCTCCACGGCGCGACGTCCGGCCTCGTCTGCGGGCTCGTCGCGGTGACCCCGGGGTGCGCCTTCCTCGATCCGGGGGCCGCGGTCGTCGTGACCGCCCTCGCCACCGCGGTCGCCGCTCTCGTCGTGCTGCCGCGAGCCCGCCGTTCGGGACGGCTCGCCTGGTTCCTCGTCGGCTCGCATCTCGTCGCGGGAGCCGTCGGGTTCATCGCCCTGGGCTTCGCGGCGGTGGGCATCGGGTTCATGTACACCGGTCAGCCCGACATCCTCGTGGCGCACCTCGCCGCCGTGCTGGTCGTCGCGGCATGGTCGGCCGCCCTGGCCGGCACCGCCTGGGTGCTCGCCCGATCGCTCAGCGCGCGGCGGCGTTCTCCTCGATAGCGGCCCTGCCGAGAGCCGTGCCTCCGGCGACCGCGGCCGGCATGCCGATGACGGCCCCGAGTGGCAGCAGGAAGAGCACGTACGCGGCGGTGCCGAAGCCGAGGGTGCGCCAGCGGCGAGCGGCCAGCATCCGCCGCTTGTCCCGCAGCCGCAGTCCGCGCGCCTCGAAAGCGAAGCCGGTCAGCTCCAGCCCGAGCAGCCAGCCGCCGACCAGCACTCCGACGACCGGCACGACGATCTGGCCGACGATCGGGATGAACCCGCCCACGAAGAGCAGCAGGCCGAGCAGCGCGCTCAGCAGCACGAGCCGGATGCCGTCGCCCACCGCCCTGCCGAACGCTGCCCAGGGACCGCCCTGCGGCTCCTCGGGCGGCGAGCCGAGTCGGTGCTCGGTGACCTGCGCGATGCGCTCGTAGAACGGGCTGCCCACCGCGAGGGTCACCGCGGCGAAGGTGAAGACGAGCACCAGCGCACCGGCCGCGACGAGGGCGAAACCGGTGAAGATGCGGAACAGGGACCGGAACGGCTCCGTCCAGTCCGCCGCGAACGGAGTGATCCACCCGACGAGCGGGTCGAGGTTCATGAGCAGCACCAGGATGAGCACGAGATACAGCGTGCCGACGATCACTGCCGGGATGAGGCCGAGGAGCACCGCGCCCGGGTCGGTCGCCCAGAGGCGGAATCCGCGCATCAGGGCGCCGACACCGGTGAAGAACTCGGAGGCGCGACGACGGACCGGTTCGGCGGCGCTCATGGTTCGAGCCTAGGGGGAGGCCGCGCGATCGGCGATCACCGGCCCGCCCCCCGACTCAGCCTCCGACTCAGCCGCACGACGCAGCGGGGTACGCCGCGGTGAGCGAACGGTCGTCGCCTTCGGGCGCCGAGATCTCGAGGTTCACGGCCCCCGAGTCGACGGCCGGCATCCGCGTCGAGAACGACTGCGACACCGAGGCGCCCGCTTGCAGGCTCGTCACCTGCTTGCTGCCGAACGGCGATCTAAGGGTCACCGCGACCGCGACGGAGTCGTTGTTCGTGGTGCGGACGACGATCACCGCCTTGCCCGCGAAGCACCGCGTGTACCCCTCGGCGGTGACGTCGAGCGGCAGCGCGGGAGGCTGCACATGCTCGAGCTGCCACTGCTGCGCGGGCGCGAGGTTCGCGATCGGACGGATCGCCCTCGTCGCGCTGACGACGCTCGTGTCGATGACGCCGCCCGCGTTCTGGATCTCGATCGCCAGATTCTCGAGCGCAGACGAGAAGCGCAGGAAGCCGTGTCCGGTGTCCTCGATGAACCATCGCTGCCGGGCATCGTCGGGGTTGCACGCAGAGAGGACGAGCGGAGTGCCCGGTGCGCCCTCGAGGAGGGTGATGCACTCCTGCTCGCGGCTGCCGTAGGCCGCGAGTCGATGCGTCCCGTCGTCCGCGGCGTCGAGGCGCCAGGTCTGAGCGGGGGAGGCGTCGACGCAGTCCGATTGGACAATCGACGATCCCTCCGCGGTGAGGCACTGCGTGCCCGGCGTCGGATTCTGCAGTTGATCCTCCGTCGTGACGGGGACGACCGCTCGGGCGTCGTTGCCGGAGGGCGAGGCATCGATCACGGCAGAGCCGCCGGCTTCGTCGAAGCGGTACCAGGCGATATCGCCGCCGCCGATGGACTCGCCGCCGCCCGCGGCCAGCGTGAGCGACTGCATCTCCCCAGCGCTCAGCTCTCGGCTGAAGATGTTGACGTCGTCCAGGGAGGCGTTCAGCCAAGGGTCAGCGCTGAACTGCGAGCGACCAAGCCAGTTGTTCGAGGTGAAGCCGAGGTCGGCCGGCCGCAGCGTGAACCCCTGCGTCTCACGCACGACCGAGCCGTTGACCCAGAGCTTTCCGGTGGTCCCCGACGCGGAGACGGCGACGTGCGTCCACGAAGTCCCGATCCTCACGCTGTCACCGGAGCCTGGCAGGGTCGCACCTCGACCGTCCGCCAGGCGAACGTCGACGCGCAGCCCGGTCGGCGCGGCCGCAGACGCGGGAGACATGAAGAAGAAGTTCTCCGTGCTGTCGCCGAAGTCGAACAGCCGAGCCCAGTCGTTGCCCGTCGTCGATCCGCGCTTGACCCACATCGCGATCGTGAAGTCGCCGTCCACCTCGCTGAGGATGCCGTCCGGCATCTCGACGTAGGCGGTCGAGCTGCCACCGTTCAGCTGCAGAGCTGAGCCGAATGGAGCGCTCGGCCCGGCGACCCTTCCGATGTCGGGCATCTCGAACGGCTTCGCCTCGCTCACGAGGCGTACGGTGCTGCCGTCCGCGTGGTGGTAGCTGCCCTCGGGCTCCGAGAAGTACGGCCAGCCGTCGCGCCACTCCATGGGTCGGATGCCCAGTGTGTTCGCGGGACGGTACGCATGGTAGGCCAGGTAGGTCACGCCGTCCTCGGTGTAGACGTCGGCACCGCCCGGTGCGCGGTAGAGCCCGGCGGGGGTGACGCCCGGCGCCGACTGCCGCGTGTCCAGGATGACCGACCCGCCGCCCTCGTCGAGACGCACGCCCGACTGGTCCACGTACGGCCCAGTGATGTTCGTCGAGCGTCCCACCGCGACCTTGTAGGTCGAGCTGGCTCCCGCGCAGCACCGGTCCCAACTGACCACCAGGTAGTAGTAGCCGTCCCGGTAGAACAGGGCGGGACCTTCGACCGGGTTGTCGTCGGCCTGCCGCGAGGCGATGAGGGTGGGCTCGCCGACGAGGCTCACGAGGTCGGCGCCGAGTTTCTGCACGACGATCCCGTCCCAGAACGACCCCCACGTCATCCACCAGGCGCCCTCGGCGTCCTGGATGAGGGCGGGATCGATCGCGTTGAACTCGATGTCGCCCTGGTCGGGGTTCAGTGCGCCGCTCGTGACGATCGGGCGTCCCAGGTCGACGTAGCTGCTCGGGATCGCCGGGGTCTTCGTCGTCTTCACGCCGATCGCCGACGTCGACGACCCGAAGCTCGATTGGGAGTAGTAGTAGTAGAACGTGTCGCCGATCTTCTGCAGATGCGGCGCCCACAGCGTGGTCGAGTTCGGCACCGAGTGCGTCCATTCGGCGCGGGAGACGCTCCCGACCACCGACCATGGCCCGTTCATCGTGGGCGCCGTGCGGATGGAGTTGTGCGAGCCGGCGAGGATGTACAGGCCGGAGGCTTCGTCGTAGGCCAGCGTCGGGTCGTGGACGCTCACGTCTCCGGTCAGTGCGAGCTGGCCCGAGGGTTGCGGCGCGGGAGGCGGGTCGGCGGCGTGAGCGGCGGTGGGAAGCAGCCCCACCCCGAGGGTGAGTGCGATCGCGGCGGCGATCCCTGTGGTGCGGGAGCGGACGGTAGGCATCGTGCGGTCCTCCTGAGCGACGTCGTTGTCGTGGGAGCCGTCGGGCCTGCCGGGCTCCGCTTACGCCGTTCTCCCGGCGGTGGGGATTACAACGTTGGAAACCGACAGTAGGAGCAACCCGTGCCGGCGTCAAGAGTGCGGCTTCGAGAGGGAACCCGCCGGTGGGGCGGCGCCGGTCGTCCCGAGCCCGCGAGCGCGGCTAGTCTGCTGACGACCTAGGGGGAGCAGTGGCGGTACGACGGCTCGTGGGCGCGCTGGTGGGCGTCGGCCGATCGCTCCGCGCCTTCCGCGGCGCGCGGCGAGCCCGTCCGGAGGAGTCGCCCGAGCAGGTCGCCGAGCGCAGAGAGCTGCTGCGCCAGTCGCTCGAGCAGCGTCGGAAGGACGCGAGACGCAACCTCTGGTGGTGCTGGCTACCCCTGCTTCTGCTCACGACGATAGTCATCGGCTTCGTCAAGTCGCTCATGGAGTACGGCGGCGACTGGAACCGGTTCATCGATGTCGGCAGCCGAGTCGGCGGACCGGCCTGGCTGCTCGTCTTCGGCGGCGGCGCGCTCATCCTGTTCGTGCTCGGCGCGACGGCGCGATGGATCGCGCACTCGATCCGCGAGCTGCGCGAGGTCGCGCGCACGAAGGAAGCCGAAGGCTTCTAGAGGGATTCCGGTGGGCGATACCAGACTCGAACTGATGACCTCTTCCGTGTGAAGGAAGCGCGCTACCAACTGCGCCAATCGCCCTTGTCGGTGTTACATCCTGCCACATCCGCGACCGCGCCTGGGACGCCGCATCGACACGCGCGGGGGGTGTGTCGCGAATTGGCGTGACGACGGAAGTTCCGTTAGAGTTCCTGAGCACGTTGAAAAACGGCACGCGGATGTAGCGCAGTTGGTAGCGCATCACCTTGCCAAGGTGAGGGTCGCGAGTTCGAGTCTCGTCATCCGCTCGAGTGGAGCAGCGTCGGTTCGCCGGCGCTGTTTCGCGCACGGTGGAGTGGCCGAGAGGCGAGGCAGCGGCCTGCAAAGCCGTGCACGCGGGTTCAAATCCCGTCTCCACCTCGCACCTCCGGGAAGCAACACCACCCGGGCGATTGGCGCAGCGGTAGCGCGCTTCCCTGACACGGAAGAGGTCACTGGTTCGATCCCAGTATCGCCCACCACTTCTCGACCTTTCCTCGAGCCCCTCGCTGCTCTAGCCTGCGATGGTGTCGATCCGAAGCGGTGTTCCCGCGGTCGTGCTCAGCACCGCCCTTCTGGTCGGATGCACCACGGCGCCGCCGGGCCCTGACCCGACCTCGGGCGGAGAGCCGACGCGGACGGCCACCGTCTCCCCGGCTCCGATCGAGGAGGAACTGACGGCGGACGGTGCGCCCTTCGAGGAGGCTCGCGAGCTCCACGATCGGGCCGACTACCCTCTGGCCCCGGATGATGCCGAACTCGATCACGTCCACTACTTCCTCGTGCGGGTCCCGACCGATTCCGGGCCCCGCGAGTATGCGCAGGGCACGGCCGTGCTCGATGCCGAGGGGGTGCCGATCGCCTACGAGGTCGCTCCGGGCGAAATCCTCGACTACGTGGAGGAGCGATTCGGTCTGCCCCCCATCTACCTCGTCGTCCTGAATCAGGTCCGCCGGGGCTACACGGGGATGCTGTACGCCGGCGACACCATCAACCTCGACGCCCAGACCATCCTCACGGTCGGCGATATCAACGGCGAGGTGCTCGCGGAACCAGCACCGGATCCGCTGCCACCGCAGCGCTGAGCGCTCGCGCCGGAGCGGCGGCGGGCGGGCCGGAACGGCTCCCGACGCCGCACTACAGTGGGGGGAATGAACGCCCCCCGCACCGGATTCGATCTCTTCTCCGATCGCTCCGTCGTCGCCATGCGCGTCAACGGCGAGCTCAAGGACCTGAGCGCGACGGTGACGGAGACGGATGGCGTCGAGCCGGTGACGATCGACTCTCCCGACGGGCTGTCAATCCTTCGGCACTCGACCGCCCACGTGCTCGCGCAGGCGGTGCAGCGCATCAACCCCGAGGCGAAGCTCGGCATCGGGCCGCCCGTCACCGACGGGTTCTACTACGACTTCGACGTCGCGCATCCGTTCGTCCCCGAAGACCTGAAGGCGATCGAGAAGGAGATGGACCGGATCGTCCGCGCCGGCCAGCGGTTCATCCGCCGCGTCGTCTCGGAGGACGAGGCTCGCGCCGAGCTCGCCGCAGAGCCCTACAAGCTCGAGCTGATCGGTCTGAAGGGCGCCGCGAACGACGGAGACGACGGCGAGTCGGTCGAGGT
Source organism: Microbacteriaceae bacterium (assembly GCA_031177985.1). Lineage (GTDB taxonomy): Bacteria > Actinomycetota > Actinomycetes > Actinomycetales > Microbacteriaceae > JAPSJW01. The sequence goes on from JAPSJW010000006.1 coordinate 69,759, forward strand.
AGGGGGCGCCGAGCTCACCATCTACGACAATGTCGATCCGCGCTCGGGCGAGGTGGCCTGGAAGGACCTCTGCCGCGGCCCGCACCTGCCGAACACCCGCATGATCGGCAACGGCTGGAAGCTCATGCGCATCGCCGGCGCCTATTGGCGCGGCTCCGAGAAGAACCCCCAGCTGCAGCGCCTCTACGGCACCGCGTGGCCCACCAAGGACGAGCTGCGCGAGTACGTCACCCGGCTCGAGGAGGCGGCGAAGCGCGATCACCGCAAGCTCGGGCGCGACCTCGACCTCTTCTCCTTCCCCGACGAGGTCGGCTCCGGCCTGTCGGTGTGGCATCCGCGCGGCGGGCTCGTCCGTTCCGAGATGGAGCAGCACGCGCGTCGCCGGCACGTTGAGGCGGGCTACAACTACGTCTACACGCCGCACATCTCCAAGGAAGACCTGTTCTGGCAGTCGAACCACCTCGTCACCTACAAGGACGGCATGTTCCCGCCGATCCGGATGGACGAGGAGCGCGACGCCGACGGCAACGTGACCAAGCAGGGCGTCGACTACTACCTGAAGCCGATGAACTGCCCGATGCACATCCTGATCTACAAGGAGCGGGCGCGGAGCTACCGCGAGCTGCCCCTGCGGCTCACCGAGAACGGCACCGTCTACCGCAACGAGCTCTCGGGCGCGCTCAGCGGCCTCACCCGTGTGCGCGGCTTCACCCAGGACGACGCACACCTCTTCGTCACCCCCGACCAGCTCGAGGAGGAGGTCGGCAAGGTCATCGACTTCGTCATCTCGATGCTGCGCGACTTCGGCCTCACCGAGTTCGAGCTCGAGCTCTCGATGCGCGACGACGAGAAGTCGAAGTGGATCGGCAGCGACGAGTACTGGGAGTCGTCGACGGATGCGCTGCGCCGCGTCGCGATGGCGAGCGGCCTGAAGCTCACCGAGGTGCCCGGCGAGGCCGCGTTCTACGGCCCCAAGATCGACCTGAAGACCCGCGACGCGATCGGTCGCACCTGGCAGCTCTCCACCGTGCAGGTGGACCCGAACCTGCCCGAGCGCTTCGATCTCGAGTTCACGGCGAGCGACGGCACCAAGCAGCGCCCGATCATGATCCACCGCGCGCTGTTCGGGTCGATCGAGCGGTTCTTCGCGATCCTGCTCGAGCACTACGCCGGGGCGTTTCCCGTCTGGCTCTCGCCCGTGCAGGTCGTCGGCATCCCGGTCGCCTCCGAGTACGCGCCCTATCTGCACGAGATCGTCGAGCGGCTGCGGTCCCGCGGTGTCCGCGCCGAGGTCGATGACTCCGACGACCGGATGCAGAAGAAGATCCGTACCCACACCACGCAGAAGGTGCCGTTCCAGCTGATCGCGGGGGAGCAGGACCGCGCCGGCGGCTCGGTGAGCTTCCGCTACCGCGACGGTCGCCAGGAGAACGGCATCCCGGTCGATACGGCCATCGAGCGCATCGTCGACGCGATCGCCACCAAGGCGCAGGTCTGAGCGTGCGCGACTACGACGGGGGAGAGGTCGGAGAGCCCGAGCGCTCCACCGGCTTCGCCGCCGTGCCGGACGCGTTCCAGCGGCTCTGGACGCCGCACCGTCTCGTCTACGTGCAGGACGACACCCAGCCGGGGACCGACGACTGCCCGTTCTGCCGGGCTCCGTCGCTTCCCGACGAGGAGGCGCTGATCGTCGCGCGCGGAACGCACGCGTTCGTGCTGCTCAATCTCTTCCCGTACAACAGCGGTCACGTCCTCGTCTGCCCCTACCGCCACATTGCGACGTATGACGTCGCGACGGATGAGGAGGTCGCCGAGATCGGTAGCCTCACCCAGAAGGCGATGCGCGTGATCACCGCGACCGCCGGCTCGCACGGGTTCAACATCGGCATGAACCAGGGACGCGTCGCCGGTGCGGGGATCGCCGAGCACCTGCACCAGCACGTGGTGCCCCGGTGGGCGTACGATTCCAATTTCTTCCCGATCGTGGCGGGCACCAAGGCAGTGCCACGGCTGCTGGGAGAGGTTCGGGCGGAGCTCGCCGCCGCCTGGCCCAAGGACAACCCGGAGTAGGATCTCTAGTCGACATGACTGACACACAGCCCAAGGACCTCATCGGATCGACCCGCGTCAAGCGCGGTCTCGCGGACATGCTCAAGGGCGGCGTCATCATGGACGTCGTCACCGCCGAGCAGGCCCGCATCGCGGAGGACGCTGGCGCCGTCGCGGTCATGGCGCTCGAGCGCGTCCCCGCCGATATCCGCTCGCAGGGCGGTGTCGCCCGCATGAGCGACCCCCGCCTCATCGACGAGATCCAGGCCGCCGTGTCGATCCCCGTCATGGCGAAGGCCCGCATCGGGCACTTCGTCGAGGCGCAGGTTCTGCAGCACCTCGGCGTCGACTACGTCGACGAGTCGGAGGTGCTGTCGCCCGCCGACTACGTCAACCACATCGACAAGTGGAAGTTCACCGTTCCGTTCGTCTGCGGTGCCACCAACCTCGGCGAGGCGCTCCGTCGCATCAACGAGGGCGCGGCGATGATCCGGTCGAAGGGCGAGGCGGGCACCGGCGACGTGTCGGAGGCGACCAAGCACATCCGCACCATCACGTCCGAGATCAACGTGCTGCGGTCGAAGACGAAGGACGAGCTCTACGTCGCCGCCAAGGAGCTGCAGGCGCCCTACGAGCTGGTCGCCGAGATCGCCGAGACCGGCAAGCTCCCCGTGGTGCTGTTCACCGCGGGCGGCGTCGCGACCCCCGCGGATGCCGCACTCATGATGCAGCTCGGCGCCGACGGCGTCTTCGTCGGCTCGGGCATCTTCAAGTCGGGCGACCCGGCGAAGCGCGCGGCGGCGATCGTCAAGGCTACGACGTTCCACGACGACCCGTCGGTCATCACGGACGCCTCGCGCGGCCTCGGCGAGGCGATGGTCGGCATCAACGTGGCCGACCTGCCCGCGCCGCACCGACTCGCCGAGCGTGGCTGGTAGTCCCCGGGTCGGGGTCCTCGCACTCCAGGGTGACTTCCGCGAGCACCTGAAGGTGCTGACGGAGCTCGGCGCAGACGCGGTGCCGGTGCGCCGCGAGAGCGAGCTCGACTCCGTCGAGGGCCTCGTCATCCCCGGTGGGGAGTCCACCGTCATGGACAAGCTCAGCCGCACCTTCGGCCTGGCCGAGCCGCTGAAGCAGCGCATCGCCGACGGGATGCCGGTGTACGGCACCTGCGCGGGCCTCATCATGCTGAGCGACACCGTGCTCGACGGGATCGCCGGGCAGCAGACGCTCGGCGGATTGGACGTCGCGGTGCGCCGCAACGCGTTCGGAACCCAGGTCGATTCGTTCGAGACCGACATCGACATGCCCGTCCTGGGCGACGAGCCGGTGCACGCGGTGTTCATCCGCGCGCCGATCGTCGACTCGGTGGGCGACAGGGCGTCGGCGCTCGGTGTGCTGTCCGACGGCCGGGTCGTCGCGGTGGAGCAGGGGAACCTCATGGGAACCTCGTTCCACCCCGAGATCACGGGGGAGATCCGCTTCCACGAGCGCTTCCTCGACAAGGTGCGCGCCGCCGGCTGAGCCAGCCGACCCGGGGCAGCCCGACTTCGCGGCTCCCTGGGATAGTGGGAGTTATGCGCCTCTACGCCTTCGCGCCCGCCCGGCGCAGCCGCCAGATCCTGACGGATCTGCTCGCTGCCGGGGCCATCGTGCTCGCCGTCCTCGCGGGCGTCGTGGTGCACGGCACGGTCTCGCAACTCGCCGCCTTCGGGCGGGACGTCGCCGCCACGGGTGCCGACTTCGGCGAGTCGTTCGACGAGATCGCGGAGACGCTGAGCGGCGTCCCGCTGATCGGAGACGGCATCCGCGCGCCCTTCGACGCCGTGTCGGACGGGGCATCGTCACTGGAGCAGCTGGGCCGGGAGCACGAGCAGACCGTGCGACGGTTCGCGGTCGCGGCCGGGATCGCGACGACGGGGTTCCCTGTCCTCCTCGTGCTGCTGCTGTGGCTGCCTCCCCGGATGCGATTCGCTCGCCGAGCCTCCGCCACCGCGACGGTCGCGCAGCTTCCCGGCGGCGACGATCTGCTGGCGCTGCGAGCGCTCTCGGCTCAGCCGGTCGCGACGTTGGCGAGAGTCGCACCGGATGTGGCGGATGCGTGGCGCCGGGGAGATCGTGGGGTCGTCGCGGCACTGGCGGACCTCGAGCGAGAGTCGGCGGGTCTGCCGCGAGCGCGCAGAGCGTGACCAGGCCCGGGCCGGCCGGATCATCCGTCGAGCAGCCGCCGCGCCCACCGCAGCGCAGGACCCGCCTGCGCCGCTTGGAAGGCGCGCAGTCCTTCCAGCGCCGGCGGCTCCGGAAGCGACGCCGACCACAGCAGCCAGCCGGCCCATCCGCCGACGACCGGGAGCAGGCGCTCGGCGGTGACGTCGGGACGGAACCGCCGGAACAGCTCGTACGCGTCGCCCCCTCCCTCGAGCTCGACGCTGGGGAGGAAGAAGGGGAGGTCGAGCCAGTCGGCTCCGCGGATCGCGTGCGGCCAGTCGACCAGTCGCACCCCCGTCGAGGTCAGCAGGAGGTTGTCCGACCGCACGTCGAAGTGCACCAGGGCGTCGCCTCCGGCGGCGTGGGCGACCGCGTCGCCCTCCAGGGAGCGGAGCTGCCGCGTCCACCCCGGCATCGGCTCCTCGAGGCGCGACCAGCCGACCAGCATCCGCGGCAGCACCTCCGACGCGGCCCGCAGGCCCTGTGGAGCGGCATGAGAAGCGACCCGGGCGAGCTCGGCGGCGACAGCCTCCAGATCGGTGTCCGTCCACGGCGCTCCGGGCGATCGCCCGTCGACCGCCTCGATCGCCAGCACCAGCCAGTCGTCGATCGCAAGGCTCCACAGCAGGGAGGGCGCGACGCCCGACGGGAGCGCCGCCATCACCTCCGCCTCCCGTGCGTGGAACTCGGCCGCCTGCGCATTCACCGCGGCCGACACCGCCTTCAGGAAGACCCGGTCGCCGGCGTCGGTCTCGAGGACGGCGGCGAGCCCAGGGCTGAAGCCTCTCGCCGCGCTCCGAGCCGTGAGGACCCGCCCCAGGCGCCCCTCGACGGCCCCGCGCACATGCGCAGGAAGCTCCTCCCACGCGGGCCGACGCCTCATGACACCTCCTGGAACAGTCGCACACCCTCCGGCTTCCGTCTGACCACGGCCCGGTACACCTCGAGCCCCCTGATCTCCGCCGCCTCGGCGACCGTCACGGCGCCGGAGCCGAGGCTGAGCCGGTAGGTCAGTTCGAAGCCGACCTCGACGGGTCCGACCGCCCCATCCGAGCGCACCAGCCGCCGCGCCAGGATCAGGCGCGGGCCGTCCCATCGGACGACGACGACGTCGGTGCCGACGTGCTGGCCGCGGAAGCCGCGACGGAACCGCATCAGCTCCTCCAGAGCCGAGGATGCCGTGAGCGACTCGAGCGGTCCTAAGAGAGACCGCCGCAAGGCGTTCTCGGCGTAGAGCACACGGAACCATCGGGCGGCCATGCCGGAAGGGTAGCGGGGGACCCGCCATCTACAATGGTCGGCATGTCCGGCCACTCCAAATGGGCGACGACGAAGCACAAGAAGGCTGTCATCGACAGCCGCCGTGCGAAGTCGTTCGCGAAGCTCATCAAGAACATCGAAGTCGCGGCGAAGATCGGCGGAGCCGACCTCTCCGGCAACCCGACCCTGTACGACGCCGTGCAGAAGGCCAAGAAGACCTCGGTTCCGAACGACAACATCGACCGTGCGATCAAGCGTGGGGCAGGCATCGGCGGCGAGTCGGTCGACTACCAGACGATCATGTACGAGGGTTACGCGCCCAGCGGAGTCGCGCTGCTCATCGAGTGCCTCACGGACAACAAGAACCGCGCGGCCGCCGAGGTGCGCACCGCGATGACTCGCAACGGCGGCACGATGGCCGACCCGGGCAGCGTCGCCTACAACTTCAGCCGCAAGGGCGTCATCTCGATCACCAAGACCGACGGCGTCACCGAGGACGACATCCTGCTCGCGGTGCTCGACGCGGGCGCCGAAGAGGTGCTCGACCAGGGCGCCGGGTTCGAGGTGCTCACCGACCCGTCGCAGCTCGTCGCCGCCCGCACCGCCCTGCAGGAGGCGGGGATCGACTACGACTCCGCCGAGGCGGAGTTCGTGCCGAACCTGCGCGTGGAGGTGGACCTCGAGACCGCTCGGAAGGTCTTCCGGCTGATCGACGCCCTCGAGGATTCCGACGACGTGCAGAACGTCTTCGCGAACTTCGAGGTGCCCGACGAGGTGCAGCGGCAGCTCGACGAGGAGGACTGAGCCACGCCGCGGGTTCTCGGCGTCGACCCCGGCCTCACGCGGTGCGGCATCGGCATCGTCGACGTCTCGCCGACCCGCACGGCCACGCTCGTGCACGTGACCGTCGTGCAGTCCGACCCCGACATGCCGGTGGAGCGGCGGCTGCTAGGAATCGCGACGGAGCTCGCGAAGCTCCTCGACGAGTACCGACCGGATGCGGTGGCGCTCGAGCGCGTCTTCGCCCAGCACAATCTCCGCACCGTCATGGGCACCGCCCAGGCAAGCGGCGTCGTCCTGCAGCTCGCGGCATCCCGCGGTCTCTCGGTCGGCATGCACACGCCGAGCGAGGTGAAGGCGGCGATCACCGGGTACGGCAACGCCGACAAGCGGCAGGTGGGCACGATGGTCGCCAAGGTGCTCCGTCTCGACGAGGTGCCGAAGCCGGCAGATGCCGCGGACGCGCTCGCGCTCGCGATCTGCCACGCGTGGCGGGGCGGTCCTGCGGCACCCGGTGCCGGGGGAGCGTCGCTGACGCCTGCCCAGCGGGCGTGGCGCGCGGCCGAGAAGTCGTCGGGCGCTCGTAGGCTGTCGCCATGATCTCCTCCGTGCGCGGCATCGTGCTCTCCGCGCTCGGATCGACGGTCGTCATCGAGGTCGGAGGCGTGGGCCTGGGCCTGCAGGTGACCCCTCAGACGGCGCTCGGCCTGCGTGTCGGGAGCGAGGCACGCCTGCACACCGCGCTCATCGTGCGCGAGGACGAGCTGAGCCTCTACGGCTTCCTCGAGGCCGACGAGCTCGCCGTCTTCGACGCGCTCCGGGGCGTCACCGGCGTCGGACCCAAGAGCGCGCTCGGCGTGCTCGCCGCGATGACCCCGCCGCAGATCGCCACGGCGGTAGCCACCGAGGACGACGCGGCGTTCCGCAAGGTGAGCGGCATCGGACCGAAGACGGCGAAGCTCATCGTGGTCTCACTCGCGGGCAAGCTCGTCGCCCTGCAGGCCACGACCGATCGCCAGCCGGTCGCCGTGAAGACGACCGTCGCCGACGACGTGCTCGTCGCGCTCGTCGGCCTCGGCTGGTCGGAGAGGACCGCCGCCCAGGCGCTGGACGACGTGCTCTCGGACGCGAGCGAGCAGGAGGCGGCGAGCGTGCCGACCTTGCTGCGGCTCGCCCTCTCCACGCTCGGACCCGCCGGGAAGGCATCGTGAGCGACATCGACGGCGTCGTACGCCCGACGCCGGAATCCGAGGCGGAGCTCGCCTTCGAGGGAGCCCTGCGTCCGCGCACCCTCGCCGAGTTCGTCGGTCAGGCGAAAGTGCGCGGGCAGCTGCAGCTCCTGCTCCGGGCCGCGGCGATGCAGAACCGCACGCCCGACCACATCCTGCTCGCCGGCCCTCCCGGCCTCGGCAAGACGACCCTCGCCATGATCGTCGCGGCCGAGAGCGACCGGCCGCTGCGGATGTCGAGCGGGCCCGCGATCCAGCACGCAGGCGACCTCGCGGCCGTGCTCTCCTCGCTCGTCCCGGGCGAGGTGCTCTTCATCGACGAGATCCACCGGATGGCCCGCAGCGCCGAGGAGATGCTCTACCTCGCGATGGAGGACTTCCGCATCGACATCATGGTGGGCAAGGGCGCAGGCGCCACGTCCATCCCGCTCGACCTCGCGCCGTTCACCCTCGTCGGTGCGACCACGCGGTCGGGCCTGCTGCCGAATCCGCTGCGCGACCGCTTCGGCTTCACCGCGCACCTCGAGTTCTACGAGCAGGGCGAGCTCGAGCAGGTGCTGCGTCGTGCCGCGGAGCTGCTCGACCTGCGCATCGATCCGATGGCCCTCGGCGAGATCGCCGGGCGCAGCCGCGGCACGCCGCGCATCGCCAACCGCCTGCTGCGGCGCGTGCGCGACTACGCGCTCGTGCACGGGACGGATGCGGGGCTCGATGCCGTGCATGCCGCGCTCGAGCTCTACGACGTCGACGAGCGCGGGCTCGACCGCCTCGACCGCGCCGTGCTCGAGATCCTGTTGACCCGCTTCGACGGGGGACCGGTGGGGCTCAACACCCTCGCCGTCTCGGTGGGTGAGGAGGCCGAGACGATCGAATCGGTCGTCGAGCCGTTCCTCGTGCGCATCGGCCTGCTCTCCCGCACGCCCAGGGGGCGAGTGGCGACGGCCGCGGCCTGGCGGCACGTCGGCATCCCGCGCGACACGGGGGCCCTGTTCGGCGATGACCTATAATTCCAAGCGGCCATCCACCCGCCGTCCCTAGGCTGTTGGCCGTTCCCGCCGGTTCCTCGGCGCACTCTCGGAAGGTTTCCCTCCCATGGATCTCTCTCTCATCCTGCTCTTCGCCGTCCTGATCATCTTCGTGGTCTTCACGTTCCGCTCCAACAAGCGCCGCAAGCAGGAGCTGGAGACGCTGCAGTCCCAGATGGTGCCAGGCGCCGAGGTCATGACGCGGGCCGGCATCTACGGCACGATCGTCAGCATCGACGACGTCGCGAACGAGGCCATCATCGAGTCGACGCCGGGCACGCAGCTGCGTGTGCACCGTGACGCGCTCGCGAAGGTCGTCACCGACGAGCCCCGCTCCGTCGAGGAGGCCAAGGCCCTCGCCGATGCCGAGGCGGCTGCAGCGGTCGACGAGACCGGCGAGGTGCAGGATGCCGACGTCGAGACGAGCGTCGACGCTCCGGCCGCATCCGACACGACGACGCCGGCCACCGCGACCCCCGTCGACGACGCCGAGCAGGCTCCCGCGCCGCGCCCGCGCCGTCGTACGACCAAGAAGGTCGACGAGTAGGCATTAGTCTCTAGGACGGCCGTCTCCGAGGCGGCTCCGTCCCCGGGCGCCCGCATAGAGGCGCGAGCGTAGAAAGCTGAGTTCCCACGTGGCAAGACGTTCGACACCGGTCCGTAAGGCCTGGCGCTCCCTCGCGTGGCTCCTGGTCATCTTCCTCGGACTCGGCGCGCTCAACGCCGCCGCGATTCTCTGGAACGACGGCGGCTTCTCCCCGCGCCTCGCGCTCGACCTCGAGGGCGGAACTCAGATCATCCTTGAGCCGGTGCTCGAGGACGGCCAGACGGTGTCCCAGGAGCAGCTCGCGCAGGCGGTCTCGATCATGCGTCAGCGCATCGACGCCTCTGGCATCAGCGAGGCCGAGATCACGACGCAGGGCGAGTCCAACATCGTCGTGGCGATCCCCGGCCGACCCGACGAAGCGACGATGGAGCGCATCCAGTCGTCGGCGCAGCTAGAGTTCCGGCCCGTCCTCCTCACGGAAGCGGCGCCTGCCAGCAGCGTGGGTGGCGAGGAGGAGGGCAGCACCGCCTCCCCGTCACCGAGCGCCGAGCCGACGCTCAACGACCAGCCGAGCGTCAGCCCCACCGACGCGAGCGACCTCAACTGGGTCACCGAGGCGCTCTACGACGAGTACCTCAATGTCGACTGCTCTGCGATCGAGGTCACGGAGGTCAACTCGGCGCCCTCCGACGAGCCGCTCGTCACCTGCGACGACACCAACACCCTCAAGTACGCGCTCGGTCCCGTTGAGGTCAGCGGTGAGCGCATCGCCGACGCGTCCAGCGGGCTGGTGCTGAATGCGCAGGGTCAGTCGACCGGCGCGTGGGGCGTCAACATCGAGTTCGACGGCGAGGGCACCGAGCAGTTCGGCGAGGTGACCGAGCGTCTGTTCGGCCTGACCGGCGCGCAGAACCAGTTCGCGATCGTGCTCGACGGCAAGGTCATCTCCGCGCCGACGACGAACGCCATCATCACCGATGGCCGACCGCAGATCAGCGGCTCCTTCACCCAGGAGACCGCGCGAACCCTCGCCGACCAGCTGAAGTTCGGTGCACTTCCCATCGGCTTCTCGGTGCAGAGCGAAGAGACGATCTCCGCCACGCTCGGCACGACCCAGCTCGCGAGCGGCCTCATCGCCGGAGCGATCGGCCTCGCGCTCGTCGTCGTCTACTCGCTCATCCAATACCGGGCGCTCGCCAGCGTCACCATCGCGTCGCTCATCATCGCCGCCGCGCTCACCTACCTGACCATCAACTGGCTCTCGTGGAACTACGGCTACCGCCTGTCGCTCGCCGGCGTCGCCGGACTCATCGTCGCGATCGGCATCACGGCCGACTCGTTCATCGTCTACTTCGAACGCGTCCGAGACGAGCTCCGTGACGGGCGCGGCCTGGAGTCGGCGATCGAGTCCGGATGGAAGCGCGCCTTCCGAACCGTGCTCGCGTCCGACACCGTGAACCTCCTCGCGGCGATCGTGCTCTTCGTGCTCGCCGTGGGCAACGTGCGGGGCTTCGCCTTCACGCTGGGGATCACGACGCTCATCGACGTGATCGTCGTGTCGCTCTTCACGCATCCGATGCTGCAGCTGCTCGGGCAGACGAACTTCTTCGCCGAGGGGCACAAGTGGAGCGGGCTCGACCCGAAGGCCCTCGGCGCGGTGTACCGCGGCCGGGCGTCGTTCCGCACACCCACCGGCCTGCCAGCAGCCAAGGCCGCGAAGAGCAGCAAGGAAGCGGAGCGCCGCCAGACGATCGCCGAGCGCAAGGCCGCGGAGGCCGAGCTCGCCCAGGCGTCGAGCAGCAAGACGCAGAGCAAGGGTAAGGACTCCTGATGGCCAGCTTCTCGCAGTTCGGCAACGACCTCTACACGGGGGCCCGCTCGTTCGACTTCGTCGGCAAGCGTCGCATCTGGTACATCATCGCCGCGATCATGGTGCTCGGAGCGGTGCTCATCCCCATCGCGCGCGGCGGGTTCGTCTTCGGCATCGAGTTCCGAGGCGGCTCCGAGTTCACCGTGTCGGGCGTACAGGGGGAGATCGACCAGCAGGTCGCCACGGATGCGGTGCTCGAGATCGACCCGCGCAGCGGCCCGCGCGTGACGGTCGTCGGCGGCGACGGCGTCCGCGTCCAGACCGAGGAGGTCGAGCGGGAGGAAGCGGACCGCATCAGCACCGCCCTCGCCGAGGCCTACGGGGTTCCGCCGGAGGACGTCACGTCGTCGTTCATCGGACCCACCTGGGGCGCCGACATCTCGGCTCAGGCGATCCGCGCGCTGGTGGTGTTCGTGCTCCTCGCAGCCGTCGTGATGGCGGTCTACTTCAGAACGTGGAAGATGTCCGTCGCGGCGATGGTCGCGCTCGTGCACGACCTCGTCATCACGGCGGGCGTGTACGGGATCTTCGGCTTCGAGGTGACCCCTGCGGCCGTCGTCGGCTTCCTGACGATCCTGGGCTACTCGCTGTACGACACGGTCGTCGTCTTCGACAAGATCCGCGAGAACACCTCCGAGGACGGCGTCGAATCCCGCCGCACCTTCGCGCAGTCGGTGAACCTCGCCGTCAATCAGACGCTGGTGCGCTCGATCAACACCTCGATCGTGGCGGTGCTCCCGGTCGCGGCGATCCTCTTCATCGGCGCCGTGGTCCTGGGCGCCGGCACGCTTCGCGACATCGCGCTCGCGCTCTTCATCGGCATCCTCGTCGGCACCTACTCGACGATCTTCATCGCGGCTCCGCTCTACGCGCACCTGCGTGAGAACGAGCCCGAGGTGAAGAAGCAGGGCTCGCGCAAGCCGGTTGTGCGCTCCGACGCCACGACGGGTGCCGTGCGATGACGGGCGCGACGCCCGCGGTCGAGGCCTCCGACGCCATCCGCGAGACGCAGGACGGCGTGCTGCTGCTCGACGTCCGCGAGGAGTGGGAGTGGGACAGGGGACACGCGCCCCAGGCGGTCTCGATCCCGATGTCGCAGCTGGATGAGCGCATCAGCGAGATCCCCGACGACCGTCGCGTGCTCGTCGTCTGCCACAGCGGCGTCCGGTCGGAGCGGGTCACCGAGGCGCTCCTGCGCGCCGGCTACGACGCGGTCAACGTGGCCGGCGGCATGGTCGCCTGGCAGTCCGCGGGAGGCGAACTGGTCGCGCCGGACGGCGCCGATCCTCGCGTCTAGACTCCTTGTATGAGAGGCACGCGATGACGGAGACGCAGAACACCGCGTCACTGCGCACGCTCCTCCCGCGCATCTTCTCCCGGGCGCAGCCGTCAGGCGCTGTCGATCAGCTCATCCGTACGGTGCGCCAGCACCACCCGAAGGGCGATCTGACGCTCATCGAACGGGCCTACACGGCGGCCGAGCGCGCTCACGAGGGCCAGCGCCGCCGCAGCGGCGAGCCCTACATCACCCATCCGGTCGCGGTGGCGCAGATCCTCGCCGATCTGGGCATCGGGCCGAAGACCATCGCGGCAGCGCTGCTGCACGACACCGTCGAGGACACCGAGTACACGCTCGACATGGTCCGCAGCGACTTCGGCGACGAGATCGCGATGCTCGTCGACGGCGTGACGAAGCTCGACAAGCTCAAGTACGGCGACAGCGCGCAGGCGGAGACGGTGCGCAAGATGGTCGTCGCGATGAGCAAGGACATCCGGGTCCTCGTCATCAAGCTGGCCGACCGCCTGCACAACGCCCGCACCTGGGGTTTCGTGCCGCAGGAGTCGGCGACCCGCAAGGCGCAGGAGACCCTCGAGATCTACGCGCCGCTCGCCCACCGGCTGGGTATCCAGACCATCAAGTGGGAGCTCGAGGACCTGTCGTTCGCCGTGCTCTATCCGAAGCTCTACGTCGAGATCGAGAACCTGGTGCGCGACCGCACCCCGCAGCGCGAGGACTTCGTGCAGCAGGTGATCGACGCCGTGAACGAGGACCTGCGCGCCGCCCGCATCAAGGGGCAGGTGCAGGGACGGCCGAAGCAGTACTACTCGATCTACCAGAAGATGATCGTGCGCGGTCGCGAGTTCGACGAGATCTACGACCTGGTCGGCATCCGGGTGCTCGTGGGCAGCGTGCGCGACTGCTACGCCGTGCTCGGCGCCATCCACGCCAGGTGGAATCCGATCCCCGGGCGCTTCAAGGACTACATCGCGACGCCCAAGTTCAACCTGTACCAGTCGCTCCACACGACCGTGATCGGCCCGCAGGGCAAGCCCGTCGAGCTGCAGATCCGCACGCACGACATGCATCAGCGGGCGGAGTACGGCGTCGCGGCGCACTGGAAGTACAAGGAGCGGATGACGAGCGGGCGCAGCGGCGGCGACGCCGTCACCCCGCGCGACACCGAGATGGCGTGGCTCAAGCACATCTCCGACTGGCAGTCGGAGACCGCCGACCCAGGGGAGTTCCTCGACAACCTGCGGTTCGAGATCGGCGCGAAGGAGGTCTACGTCTTCACGCCGCAGGGCAAGGTCATCGGCCTGCCCGCCGGTGCGACTCCGGTCGACTTCGCGTACGCCGTGCACACCGAGGTGGGCCACCGCACGATGGGTGCGAAGGTCAACGGACGTCTCGTCCCGCTCGAGTCGACGCTCAACTCGGGTGACGTCGTCGAGGTCTTCACCTCCAAGAACCCGGATGCTGCGCCCAGCCAGGACTGGCTGAACTTCGTCAAGAGCCCGCGTGCTCGCAGCAAGATCCGCGGCTGGTTCACCAAGGAGCGCCGCGAGGAGGCGATCGAGCAGGGCAAGGATGCGATCGCACGCGCCATGCGCAAGCAGAATCTGCCGCTGCAGAAGCTGCTGACCCAGGACGCGTTCAGCGAGGTCGCCGCTCAGCTGCGCTACGACACCGTCGAGGCGCTGTACGCGGCGGTGGGCGAAGGCCACGTCTCCACCCAGTCGGTGCTCGAGAAGGTGCTCGCCAGCGTCGTGACCGAGGCGGAGGCCGACGAGGGCGACCTCGCGTTCACACCGCCGCGCCGCACCCGTCCGCTGCGCAACAGCGACTCGGGCGTGCTCGTGCGGGGTGCTCCGGACATCCTGGTCAAGCTCGCGAAGTGCTGCACCCCGGTGCCGGGCGATGAGATCGTCGGCTTCGTCACCCGTGGTGCCGGCGTGAGCGTGCACCGCTCCGACTGCACCAACGTGCGCACGCTGCTCGACGAGCCGGAGCGGATCATCGAGGTCGAGTGGGCCCCCTCCTCCAAGAGCGTCTTCCTCGTGCAGATCCAGGTCGAGGCGCTGGACCGCGCCGGCCTCCTCTCCGACGTGACCCGGGTGCTCAGCGAGAACCACGTCAACATCCTCAGCGCGACCGTCTCCACCTCGAGCGATCGCCTGGCGATCAGCCGCTTCGTCTTCGAGATGGGCGACACGGTGCATCTCGATCGGCTCCTCAACGCGGTGCGGCGCATCGACGCGGTCTACGACGTCTACCGGGTCAGCTCCGGCTGAGCGGATGCCGTTCCGGCGTCTCGAGCGGCGATCGCCCGCTCGAGGGCGGCGACCCCTGCTCGCTTGCGGGGCAGCTTCCGGCGCTCTAGCAGCGCCGCCAGCACCTCCTCGAGAGCGAACGCGCCGATCGAGGCAAGGGCGCAGAGCACCTCGGGGCCTGCTCCTTCGAGGGCGAGGTCGGTCGCGGTGCGCTGCGGCGAGGTGAGGGTGAGCGGACCGGACCGTGCCAGGTCGGCTGCGGTCAGGGCGATCTCGTGCACCACGAGCCCCGCGGACGGTCCTGAGCGGTAGCGCGAGTCGATCGGCGTGCAGGCCTCGAGCGGTGTCAGGAGCTCCTCCGCCGCACCCCAGACCCAGGCGGCGGAGCTGCGGCACGCGATCGTGCGAGCGGGGATGCGCGCCGACAGCGCGGCTGCGCGGCGGGTGACGCCGTACGGTTCGTCGACGGGGGAGTGCGCTCCGTCCACGGCGAACAGCTCCCCGTCGAGTCTCGCCGCCATCAGCTCGGGCAGGGGGAGGTCGGAGGGGACGAGCACCGCAGGCAACCGCATGCCTCGATGCTGCAGCACCGCCATCGCGCGAGGTGTAGACCCGGGCGACCTGTGGAGACGGCCTGGGTGTGGAGGGACGAGTGCTACCGACCCAGCGCGGCGCTACTGTCCGAGAGCGTCCAGCCAGACGCGTCGGGCGTCGAGCGCCTCCTGGGCGGCCTGGATGCGCTTGGCGTCGCCGGTGGCCTTCGCGTCATCGAGCTCGCGCTCGAGCTTCGCGATCGCGTCCTGGAGCTGGCTCGCGAGGCCCTGCGAACGCGCCTTCTTCTCGGGGTCGCTCTTGTTCCAGTGCTCCTCATCGAGCTTGCGCACGGCCGTCTCGATGCGTCGCAGCCGGTCCTCGATGGGCTTGACCTTGTCGCGGGGCACCTTGCCGATGGCGTCCCAGCGTCGCTGGATCGAGAGGAGGGCGTCCTTCGCCTTCTGGTGGTCGGTCTCGCGCAGCAGAGGCTCCGCCTCGACGAGCAGCGCCTCCTTCGCGACGAGATTCGCCTCGAACTCCTCGTTCTCCCGCGCGTCCACTTCGGCCTTCGCCCCGTAGAGCAGGTCGCCGGCGGCCTTGAAGCGAGCCCAGAGAGCGTCGTCGTGCTTCTTGCCCGCGCGGCCCGCGAGCTTCCACTCGTCGAGCAGCCGGCGGTACTCGGGGATTCCGTCGATGCCGCGGGGAGCGAGCGCCTCGGCGCGCTCGACGAGCGCCTGCTTGCGATTGCGGGCGTCGCGGTGCGCGCTGTCGAGCTCCGCGAAGAACGCCTTGCGGTGCGTGTCGATCGTGGTGCGCGCGGCACGGAAGCGCCGCCACAGCTCGTTGCCCTCGTTCTTCGGCAGTCGCGGTCCGTCGGCCTGGTGCCGCTGCCAGCGCGCGAAGATGTCGTCGAGCTGAGCCGTCACCTGCTTCCACTGCGCCTTCGCCGGGTCGGCTGCGGCCAGCCGCTCCGCCTCCTCGACGAGCGCGGTGCGGTAGGCGATCGCTTCGGCGAGTGCGGCCTTCGCCTCTTCGCTCTGTCGCTCGGTGAGCTCGGTGACGGTGCCGCCGAGTGCCTCGAGGCGGGCCCGAAGGCTTGCGAGGTCGCCGACGGCGTTCGCGTTCTCGAGGGTCTTGAGCAGGGACTGCACGGTCTTCGCGATGTCGGTCGCGGGCGCGCCGCGCTTCGCGCGCTGCTCGAGCAGCCCGACCTGGCCTGCGAGGTCCGCGTACTTGCGCTCGAAGTAGGCGAGGGCCTCCTCAGGCGACCCGTCCGGGAACTGCCCGACCGCGCGCTCGCCGTCGGCTTCGCGTACGAAGACGGTTCCGGACTCGTCGACGCGGCCCCAGGGGGCCTGCTCGTTCGTTGTCGCCACTCTGCTTCACCTTGCTCAGCGCGCCCTTCGGCGGACGCGGGGATGATCGTCCGTCACCGGACGCATGCTCTGCCGGCTCCGGGGCCCGGAACCGCCCTTAGCCTATTGCACAGCCTCGGCGGGGTCGCCCGCCGATTCAGCGCCGTCCCGCGCGACGAGCGGCGACTACTGGACCGTGACGCTCGTGATCGTCGTCGGGACGACGGGTGCGCCGTCGCTGGCTCCGTCGACGATGCCTCCGTCGGCGATCTGCGCGACGAGCTGGTCGAGGCCGCTCGTGACCGTTCCGAAAACCGTGTAGCCGCCGGTGTCGCCGGGCAGGACGGTGTCCTCGAAGACGATGAAGAACTGACGGCCCTGGCTGTAGGCGTCCGCTCCGCGGGCCACCGCGATGGTGCCCGCGGGGTAGAGCTCGTCAGCGGGCACGTTCTCGAGCGGGCCGAACGAGTACTCGGGATCGGCCTGGCCGTCGCCGGCGAGGGATCCGCACTGCAGGAGGCCCGCGCCTTCGCTGCGCACGAGCCGGTGGCAGGTCTTCGCGTCGTAGTAGCCGTCCTCGACGCTCTGCACGAAGGAGGCGACGGCCTGAGGCGCGGCCTCGCCGTCCAGCTCGATGCCGAGGGTCACGCCCTCGTTGAGGACGAGCTCGCCGGTCCAGGTGCGGCCCTCGGCGAGCGAGGGGTCGGGCACCTCGCCCACGTTCTCACCGGGCGCGGGCGTCTCCTCGCCTGCGGCCTGGTCGCTGGCCGACGGCTCCGGAGCAGGCGCTCCGGGGCCGGTCGTGAAGTAGAGCACCTGCGTGGTGGCGGCGAGACCCGCGACGAGCACCACGCCGATGACGGCGGCCCAGTTGTCGCGGACACGGCGACGGGTGCGGGCGCGGTGCACCTCCTGGCGGGCGGAGTAGACGCGCAGGCGCTCCCGAGCCTCACGTTCCTGACGCTCCTGGTTCCTGCTCGGCACGTGCATCTCCTCCTGTTGCGCGACGGCGCGGGCGATCGCCACGTGAAACCATACGACTAGGGCGTCGGGCGGCCAAACCGCGTCGTACCCGGCGTCTACCATGATCGGCATGACCCCCGCCGCTGCCGACGCCCAGGGGCTGCGCATCGGCTCGTCCCCGCTCGCGGTGCGGATGCGTCCCCGCAGCCTCGACGAGGTGGCCGGTCAGAGGCACCTCCTGAAGCCCGGCTCGCCGCTCGTGACCCTGGCGTCGGATGAGTCGGGGGAGTCGGGCGGCGTCTCGGTCATCCTCTGGGGTCCGCCCGGCACGGGCAAGACGACCCTCGCCAAGGCGATCGCGACGAGCTCGGGCCGTCGCTTCGTCGAGCTCAGCGCCGTCACCGCGGGGGTCAAGGACGTGCGCCAGGTGATGGAGCAGGCTCTGTCGACCCGCGACCTCTACGGCGTCTCGACGGTGCTGTTCCTCGACGAGATCCACCGCTTCACGAAGGCCCAGCAGGATGCGCTGCTGCCGGGAGTGGAGAACGGCTGGGTCGTGCTGGTGGCGGCCACCACCGAGAACCCGTCGTTCTCCGTCATCTCGCCGCTGCTCTCGCGCAGCCTGCTGCTCACCCTCGAGCCGCTCGAGGACGCCGACCTCGCGACGGTGATCGACAGGGCGGTCGTCGACGAGCGGGGCCTCAGCGGCAGCGTGACGCTCTCGGACGACGCGCGAGCCGCGGTCATCCGTCTCGCCTCAGGCGACGCCCGACGGGCCCTGACCGCGCTCGAGGCCGCCGCCGCGTCGGCTCTCGCCGAACGCGAGGACGGGGACGACGCGCCGCCCGAGATCACACCCGACATCGTCGCGCGCGCGGTCGACCGCGCGCTGCTGCGCTACGACCGTCAGGGCGATGAGCACTACGACGTCATCAGCGCGTTCATCAAGTCGGTGCGCGGCTCGGACCCCGACGCCGCGCTGCACTACCTCGCGCGGATGGTGGAGGCGGGGGAGGACCCGAGGTTCATCGCCCGCCGCATCATCGTGCTCGCCGCCGAGGACATCGGCATGGCCGACCCGCAGGGACTCGTGATCGCGACGGCCGCGGCCGACGCGGTGCAGTTCATCGGCATGCCGGAGGGACGCATCCCGCTCGCCGAGGCGACGGTGTACCTCGCGATGGCCCCGAAGTCGAACGCCGCGTACCTCGGAATCGACAAGGCCATCGCCGACGTGCGGGCCGGACGCATCGGGCGGGTGCCCAAGCATCTGCGCGATGCGCACTATCCCGGAGCGAAGAAGCTCGGTCACGGCAAGGGCTATCGCTACCCCCACGACGAGGCGGTCGGCGTCGCCCCTCAGCAGTACCTGCCCGACGAGCTCGCCGGCGCCCGGTATTACGAGCCGACCGAGCACGGGAACGAGCGGGATGTCTCGGCGCGCTGGGAGCGCATTCGCGCGATCCTGAGGGGGCGCTGACGCGCCGGGACCCGGCGCGCTACCCAGAACCCTCCGGCTTTGCTAGAATCTTCGAGGCCTTAGACCGGCTTCGTGCGCGCGGCTGCAAGCGACCCGGTTCAGGCGGATGACGTTTAGCCCGTCTCCGCCGCGGTCCATCACCCTCTTCGTGCACGGGAGCAACCGTCGCGCGCTCTCGCGGGAGTGCGGACGCCCGTGATCCAGTTATCCGGAATCCAGAAGAAAGGCACTCGTGCCCACCAAGTCCCAGGACCGTCGCAAGGTCCGTCTGTCACGCGCTCTCGGTATCGCGCTGACCCCCAAGGCCGCCCGCTACCTCGAGAAGCGCCCCTACGCGCCCGGTGAGCACGGCCGCACCAAGCGCAAGGCCGACAGCGACTACGCCGTCCGTCTGCGCGAGAAGCAGCGCCTGCGCGAGCAGTACGGCATCCGCGAGAAGCAGCTGAAGATCGCGTTCAACGAGGCCCGCCGCACCCAGGGCCTCACCGGTGAGAACCTCGTCGAGCTGCTCGAGATGCGCCTCGACGCGCTCGTGCTGCGCGCCGGCTTCGCCCGCACGACCGCGCAGGCTCGCCAGGCCGTCGTGCACCGCCACATCCTCGTCGACGGCAAGATCGTCGACCGACCGTCGTTCCGCGTGAAGCCGGGTCAGGTCATCCACGTCAAGGCGCGCAGCGAGGCTCTCGAGCCCTTCCAGGTCGCCGCGGCCGGTGGCCACGCCGAGGTCCTGCCGAAGGTCCCCGGCTACCTCACCGTCGAGCTCGACAAGCTGCAGGCGCGTCTCGAGCGTCGCCCGAAGCGCGCTGAGGTCCCCGTGACCTGCGAGGTCCAGCTGGTCGTCGAGTACTACGCGGCGCGCTAGCCGCGTCGCGTCGTGCGGGGCGCCGCAGGGGCGGCGGCGCCAGTGTGCGCTGCTACGCCGCGCGCTAGTCCTCGATACGTTCCACCACGAAGCGGGTCGCCTCAGGGCGGCCCGCTTCGTCGTTCCCGCGTAAGCTTGTCGCGGCCCGCCGTCCCGTGTCGTCCCGCGAGGAGTACGCAGTGAAGAACCTGTTCCTGATCGCCGTCGGCGTCGTGCTCGGCTTCGCGGTCGCGCATCAGGTGAACAAGACCCCGCAGGGCCGCGCGTTCTTCGCCGAGGTCGACGGCAAGACACGCGAGTTCGGCTCCGCCGTGATCGAGGGCTACCGAGAGCGGGAGGCGGAGCTGCGCGCCGCCGTCGCCGAGGCTGAGGCGACGATCGCCGACCTCTCCACCCGCGTCCGCTGATCCATCCCTTCCGACAGGACCCCCTTGCAGACCGCTGACATCCAGCGCCGCTGGCTCACCTTCTTCGGTGACCGCGGCCACACCGTCGTCCCCTCCGCCTCGCTCGTCAGCGACGACCCGAGCCTGCTGTTCACGGTCGCCGGCATGGTGCCGTTCATCCCGTACTTCACGGGCCTGGTCCCCGCCCCGTACTCCCGCGCCACGAGCGTGCAGAAGTGCATCCGCACCCTCGACATCGAGGAGGTCGGCAAGACCACGCGGCACGGCACGTTCTTCCAGATGAACGGCAACTTCTCCTTCGGCGATTACTTCAAGGAGCAGGCGATCGCCTACGCCTGGGAGCTGCTGACGACGAGCGAGACGGACGGCGGGCTCGGCTTCGCCGAGAAGGACCTCTGGGTCACCGTCTATGAGGACGACGACGAGGCCGCCCGACTCTGGCAGACCGTCGCGGGGGTGCCCGCGTCGCGCATCCAGCGACTCGGGCGCGCCGACAACTACTGGCACACCGGACAGGCGGGTCCCGGCGGCCCGTGCTCCGAGATCTACTTCGACCGTGGTCCCGAGTACGGCGCCGAGGGCGGACCAGCCGTCGACGACAACCGCTACATCGAGATCTGGAATCTCGTGTTCATGCAGTACCTGCTCGCCGACGTGCAGTCGAAGACCGAGTTCCGCATCGTGCAGGAGCTGCCGCGCAAGAACATCGACACCGGCATGGGCATGGAGCGCGTCGCGTTCCTGAAGCAGGGCGTCGACAACATGTACGAGATCGACCAGGTGCGCCCCGTGCTCGAGCTGGCCTCGGAGCTCTCGGGCCGCCGCTACGGCGCCGACCACGACGACGACGTGCGGATGCGCGTCATCGCCGACCATGTGCGCTCCTCGCTCATGCTCATGTCCGACGGCGTGGCGCCGTCGAACGAGGGCCGGGGCTACATCCTCCGCAGGCTGCTGCGTCGCAGCATCCGCGGAATGCGCCTCCTCGGTGTGGACGCCCCCGTCTTCGACCAGCTGTTCGCGGCCTCCCGCGACGCCATGAAGGCGGCGTACCCCGAGGTGGAGCACCAGTGGGATCGCATCTCGCGGGTCGCGACGGGCGAGGAGGACACCTTCCTCCGCACCCTCGAGAGCGGCACGAGCATCCTCGATGTGGCGGTCAAGAGCGCCGCGAAGGCGGGCGAGAGCCTGTCGGGCGACACCGCGTTCCAGCTGCACGACACCTTCGGCTTCCCGATCGACCTGACGATGGAGATCGCTGAGGAGGCAGGGCTCTCGGTGGATCGTGCCGCGTTCGAGCGGCTGATGTCCGAGCAGCGTGCGCGCGCCAAGGCCGACGCCAAGACGAAGAAGAAGGCTCTGGCCGACCTCAGCGTCTACAGCGAGTTCCGCACCCAGGGCGAGACCGCCTTCACGGGATACGAGTACCTGCAGACTGAGACGACCGTGCTCGGCATCATCGTCGACGGGCTGTCGGTCACCAAGGCCGTCGCGGGTGACATCGCGGAGATCATCCTCGCCGAGACCTCGCTGTACCCCGAGTCGGGCGGTCAGGAGGCGGACGCCGGAAGCATCGTCGGGCGGGGCTTCGACCTCGAGGTGCTCGACGTGCAGCGCCCCGTGAAGGGGCTCGTGAGCCACACCGTGCAGGTGCGCACCGGCGAGGTGGGCGTCGGCGACGGCGCGACCACGGTCGTCGACCCGGACTGGCGCCGTGGAGCGACGCAGGCCCACTCGGCGACCCACCTCGTGCACGCGGCGCTGCGCCAGATCCTCGGGCCCGATGCGCACCAGTCCGGTTCGTACAACAAGGCGGGCTACCTGCGACTCGACTTCGGCTGGAACCAGGCGCTGTCCCCGGCGACGCGGAGCGAGATCGAGGAGGTCGCGAACGACGCGATCCGCAACAACCTCGAGGTCGAGACGCGCATCCTGCCGCTCGATCGCGCCAAGGAGCTCGGCGCGATGGCGCTGTTCGGCGAGAAGTACGGCGAGACGGTGCGGATGGTCGACATCGGCGGTCCGTGGTCCCGCGAGCTGTGTGCAGGAACGCACGTGTCCCGGTCCAGCGAGATCGGCCTCATCAACCTGGTGAGCGAGGCCTCCGTCGGCTCCGCCAACCGCCGGGTCGAGGCGCTGGTCGGCCGCGAGGCCTTCACCGAGCTGGCCGCGGAGCGCGCGATCGTCTCGCAGCTCACCTCGACGCTCAAGACTCCTCGCGAGCAGCTGCCCGACCGCATCGCGGAGCTCGTGGCGAACCTCAAGAGCGCTGAGAAGAAGCTGGCGGAGTTCCAGTCGGCGGCTCTCACCGGACGGGTTCCGGCGCTCGTCGCGAACGCCGTGCGCGTCGGCGACCTCGCGCTCGTCGCCGAGCACGTCGGCTCGCTCTCGAGCACCGACGACCTGCGGGGCCTCGTGACGAGCACCCGTGAGCGTCTCGGCTCCGACGCTTCCGTCGTCGCACTCGCTGCGGATGTGGCGGGCAAGCCCGCCGTCATCGTCGCTACGAACCCCGCGGCGCGCGAGCGCGGCGCCAAGGCGGGCTCCCTGGCGAAGCTCGCTGCAGCGGCGCTCGGCGGCGGCGGCGGAGGCAAGGACGACCTCGCTCAGGGCGGCGGCTCGGACGCCGCGGCGATCCCCGCGGCGCTCGACGCCATCCGCGCCTCTCTGGCCGCCTGAGCGTGAGGGACGGCATCCGTCTCGGCGTCGACGTCGGACGCGCCCGGATCGGGATCGCGCGCAGCGACCCGTCCGGGCTGATCGCGACGCCGGTCGAGACGGTGCCGCGCGGCGAGGGCGACCTCGCGCGCATCCGGTCGCTCGCCGACGAGCTCGACGCGCTCGAACTCGTCGTCGGGCTGCCGGTCTCGCTCTCGGGCTCGGACACCGCGTCGACCGAGGACGCGAGGGTCTTCGCGGCCGAGCTGGCTGCCGCGACCGGTCGCCCGGTGCGGCTGCTCGACGAGCGACTCACGACCGTGTCGGCCCAGACGGCGCTGCGCGGATCGAAGCGGAAGGGGCGCTCCCAGCGGGCCGTGATCGACCAGGTGGCCGCCGTTATACTGCTCCAGCACGCCCTCGACGCCGAGCGCGCGCGGGGGAACCCCGCGGGCGCACTCGTCGACCAGGACGGAGGAAGCTGAACGTGGCCGACGAGCCGAGCTGGGACGACATCTTCAAGGATCATTCGTCCACCGGCGCCCGCCGGACCATCGATCCGACCGCCCCGCCCCGCTCCCGACGCGCCCTGCGCGAGCAGCCCGCGCAGCCTGAGCCCCGCCAGCGTCGCGAGAAGCGTGGCCACGAGGGTGACCCCCGTCCCAAGCGCCGCTGGGCGGGCTTCGTCGCGTTCCTCGTCATCGTCGGGCTCTTCGGCGGCGCGGCCACCTACGGCTGGCTCAACTACGAACCGCAGATCCGCGAGCTCTTCGGCTGGGAGCTGCCGAACGACTACGAGGGCTCCGGCAACGGCGAGGAGGTCGTCGTCGTGATCGAGTCGGGCCATATCGGCTCGGATGTCGCGCAGACCCTCGTCGACGAGGGCGTCACCCTCAGCTACGAGGCGTTCTACGACCTTCTGCTCGTGACGGAGCCCGCTCCGGAGTTCCAGCCGGGCAATTACGCGCTGCAGAAGGAGATGAGCGCGCAGGCGGCGCTCGACCGCCTGCAGGACCCGGCCAGCCGGGTGACCAGCAGCGTCACCATCCCCGAGGGCACCACGGCGAACGGCACGTTCGAGCTGCTGAGCGCTGCGAGCGGCATCCCGGTCGAGGAGTTCACCACGGTCGCCGGCGACCACGCCTCCTTCGGGGTGCCGGCCGACGCGCCGAACATCGACGGCTGGCTGTTCCCGGCCACCTACGAGCTCGACCCGTCGCTGGACGCCCGGGCCCTCATCCAGATGCTCGTCGACACCATGAAGCAGCGGCTCGACGAGCTCGGTGTGCCCGAGGGGGACCGGCAGCGGGTGCTCACCTTCGCCGCCATCGTGCAGCGCGAGGCAGGCCCCAACCCGGATGATCTCGGCAAGATCGCGCGCGTGTTCCAGAACCGGCTGGACGCCGGGTGGAACCTCGAGTCGGACGCCACCGTGGCGTACGGCACGGGCAACTTCTCGAGCGTCTTCACGACCGACGCGGAGCGGGCCGACGCGAGCAACCCGTACAACACCTACGCCAACCCCGGACTCCCGGTCGGCCCGATCGGCAACCCCGGGGTCGCCGCGATCCAGGCCGCGCTCGCACCGGCCGAGGGACCCTGGTTCTTCTTCGTCACCGTCGACCTGCGCGACGGCACGACGGTGTTCTCGGCGACGATCGAGGAGCACGAGGCCGGGGTGGCCCGACTGCAGGCCTGGTGCGCCGACGAGGCCAACGCGGAGTTCTGTGGCTGACAAGCTCGCCGTCCTCGGCTCACCCATCGCGCACTCGAAGTCGCCCGCCCTGCATTCGGCCGCCTACCGGGTGCTCGGACTCGACTGGGAGTATCGCGCGATCGAGCTCACCGAGCCTGCGCTGCCCACCTTCCTCGAACGGCTCGGACCCGACTGGCGCGGCCTCAGCCTCACGATGCCGCTGAAGCGCGACATACTGCCGCTGCTCGACGACCAGGAGGAGCTCGTCGAGCTGACCGGAGCGGCGAACACCGTGCTGCTGCGGGACAGCGTCCGCGGGTTCAACACCGACGTGCACGGAGTCACCGCCGCCTACCGCGAGGCGGGATTCGACTCTCTCGAGAGCGCCGTCGTGCTGGGCGCGGGCGCGACTGCGGCATCCGTCGTCGTCGGCCTCGGCGAGCTCGGGGTGCGCTCGATCCGGGTGGTCGCACGCACCCCGAGCAAGGCGTCCGACCTCGTCGACATCGGCGCCGCGCTCGGCGTCGGCGTGCAGGTGGTCGCCTGGGGCGACTGGGACGAGCTCGCGCCCGACACCGTCGCGAGCACCCTGCCAGGCCACGCCAACGCCGCCCTGGACCTGCCGGAGTCGTTGCGCAGCTCGATCCTGTTCGACGTCGCCTACGACCCCTGGCCGAGCCCGCTCGCGCAGCGCTGGTCGGGAGCCGTCATCCCCGGCATCGCGATGCTGCTGCACCAGGCCGTCGGCCAGATCCGCATCTTCGTCGGCGGCGACCCGTCCCAGCCGCTGGAGTGCGAGGACGAGGTCGTCGAGGCGATGCGCGCGGCGGTCGCCTGACCCGCCCTGTGGGAGGATTCCGTACATGCTCCGCTGGCTGACCGCAGGTGAATCGCACGGACCGGAACTGGTCGCGATGCTCGAAGGACTCCCCGCCGGAGTCCCCGTCGCGCTCGAGGACATCCGGGCTGATCTCGCCCGCCGCAAGCTCGGCTACGGCCGTGGCGCCCGCATGAAGTTCGAGCAGGACGAGCTCGCGATCTCGGGCGGCGTGCGCCACGGGCTCAGCATGGGCAGCCCGATCGCCCTGCGCATCGGCAACACCGAGTGGCCCAAGTGGGTCGACGTCATGAGCGCCGAGCCTGTCGAGGAGGAGAAGCTCGCGGGCGGCCGGGCGGCGAAGCTCACCCGCCCGCGCCCAGGGCACGCCGACCTCGTCGGGATGCAGAAGTACGGCTTCGACGAGGCGCGGCCGGTGCTCGAGCGTGCGAGCGCCCGTGAGACGGCTGCGCGAGTGGCCCTGGGTGCCGTCGCGCGCTCGTTCCTGGGCGAGCTCGGCATCCGTCTGGTGTCGCACACCCTCTCGATCGGGCCGGTGCGGGTTCCCGAGGGCGCGGCCCTGCCGCTGCCGGATGACGTGGAGCGTCTCGACGCCGACCCGCTGCGCTGCTTCGACGAGGCCACGAGCGCCCTGATGGTCGCGGAGGTCGACGCCGCCCACAAGGACGGCGACACCCTCGGCGGAGTCGTGGAGGTGCTCGCCTACGGCCTCCCGCCGGGGCTCGGCTCGTACGTGCACTGGGACCGGCGGCTCGACGCCCAGCTCGCGGCCGCCCTCATGGGCATCCAGGCCATCAAGGGCGTCGAGGTGGGTGACGGCTTCCTCACGACCACGAGACGCGGCTCGGCGGCGCACGACGAGCTCGTGCAGGACGGCGACGCCATCGAGCGCCTCACCGACCGGGCAGGGGGCACCGAGGGCGGCATGAGCACCGGCACCGTGCTGCGCGTGCGTGCCGGGATGAAGCCGATCGCAACCGTGCCGCACGCGCTGCGCACGATCGACGTCGCGACGGGCGAGCCGGCCCCCGCGCACCACCAGCGCTCCGACGTCTGCGCGGTCCCCGCCGCCGGTGTCGTCGCCGAGGCGATGGTGGCCCTCGTGCTCGCCAACGCGGTGCTCGAGAAGTTCGGCGGCGACTCGATCGCCGAGACCCGCCGCAACCTGCGCGGCTACCTCGACGCGATCCCCGCGAACCTGCACACGGCCTCCGCTGACGACGCCCGTGTCTGACGACCGCGCGATCGTCGTGCTCATCGGCGCGCCCGCTGCGGGCAAGACGCGCACGGGCAAGCGAGTGGCCAAGGCGCTGGGCGTGCCGTTCCTCGACACCGACGCGCTCGTCGTGGCCCAGCACGGGCCCATCGCCGACCTCTTCGAGCAGCACGGCGAGCCCCACTTCCGCGCCCTCGAGCGCGCAGCGGTCGCCGATGCGCTCCGGCAGCGCGCCGTGGTGACGCTCGGCGGCGGCGCCGTGCTCGACCCCCACACCCGCGCCGACCTCGCCGGACTCCCCGTGGTGCAGCTCACCGTGCGCGCCGAGGGCGTCGAAGACCGCATCCGCGACGGCAAGCGCCCGCTGCTGAAGGGCGGCATCGAGGCCTGGCAGCGCCTGGTCGACGAGCGCCGTCCGCTCTATGACTCCCTCGCCGGCCTCACGCTCGACACGACGCGCGTTCCCCTCGACCGCGTGGCCGCGCGCATCCTCGACTGGCTGGAGCCCGCATGACCACCACGACGACGATCCCCGTCAGCAACGCCCGCCCATACGACGTGCTCGTCGGGCGGGGGATCCTCGCCGACCTGGCCGCCTCCCTCGGCCCCCGCACCCGCAAGGTGCTGATCGTGCATCCGCCGACCCTCGGTGCCCGCGCGAACGGGCTGCGCGAGCAGCTGATGGACGCCGGCTACGAGGTGTACCTCGCCGAGGTGCCCGACGCCGAGGCGGCCAAGCGCATCGAGGTCGCCGCGTTCTGCTGGCAGATCCTCGGCCAGACCGACTTCACGAGAACGGATGCCGTCGTCGGCTTCGGCGGGGGAGCGACGACCGATCTCGCGGGGTTCGTCGCCGCCACCTGGCTTCGCGGCGTCGACCTGGTCCAGGTGCCGACGAGCGTCGCAGGGATGGTCGACGCGGCGGTCGGCGGGAAGACCGGGATCAACACCGCCGAGGGCAAGAACCTCGTCGGCGCCTTCTACGCCCCGCGCGCCGTTCTCGCCGACCTCGAGCTGCTCGACACCCTGCCGCGCAACGAGATCCTCGCGGGCTACGCCGAGATCGTGAAGGCCGGCTTCATCGCCGAGCCGGAGATCCTCGACATCGTCGAGCGCTCCGTCGACCGCGCGACCGACCCGACGACGGAGGAGTTCCGCCGTGCCGTCGAGCTCGCCATCGCCATGAAGGCGCGCGTCGTGGGTGAAGACTTCACCGAAGCCGGGCTGCGAGAGATCCTGAACTACGGGCACACCCTCGGCCACGCCATCGAGCACGCCGAGCGCTACCAGTGGCGCCACGGCGCCGCGGTCAGCGTCGGCATGGTGTTCGCCGCCGAGCTGTCCCGGCTCACCGGCCCGCTGTCGGATGCTGCGGTCGACCGGCACCGCGCCATCCTCGAGTCGCTGACGCTGCCGACGACCTACCCGCAGGGCCGCTGGCCGACGCTGCTGGCGACGATGCAGCGCGACAAGAAGGCACGGGCAGGGATGCTGCGCTTCATCGTGCTCGACGACATCGGGCGACCCTCGACCCTCGACGGCCCGGACGAATCGCTGCTCTTCGCCGCCTATCAGGAGATCGCGGAGTGACGAGGGGTCGAGCAGTACGCTGAAGCCGTGACCCGCGTCCTCGTGCTCAACGGCCCCAACCTCGGCAGACTCGGCAGCCGCGAGCCCGACGTGTACGGCTCGCTCGACCTCGACGCCCTTCAGGCGCGACTCGAGGGCGAGGCGCCGGAGCAGGTGGAGATCGACCTGCGGCAGACCGACGACGAGAGCGAGCTCGTGGGCTGGCTGCACGGCGCGGTCGACGCCTCGACGCCCGTCATCCTCAACCCGGCCGCCTTCACGCACTACTCGTACGCACTGCGCGACGCGGCCGCGCTCGTCACGAAGGCGGGGCTGCCGCTCGTCGAGGTGCACATCTCCAACCCGCACGCCCGCGAGACGTTCCGCCACACCTCGGTCATCTCGGGCGTCGCCACGGGCGTGATCGCGGGCTTCGGCTTCGACTCGTACTCGCTCGCCCTGACCCAGGTCATCCGCTCGCTCGGCTAGAATCGACCCTCGGCGCGCTCGCGCCCGCCTCCCTCATCGAATGGACTCCTCGCAGCATGGCTTCTACCGCTGACATCAGGAACGGCATCGTCCTCAACATGGACGGACAGCTCTGGACCGTCATCGAGTTCCAGCACGTCAAGCCGGGCAAGGGCGGCGCGTTCGTGCGCACCAAGGTCAAGAACGTCATGAGCGGCAAGGTCGTCGACCGCACCTTCAACGCCGGCGCGAAGATCGAGACCGAGACGGTCGACCGCCGCGACTTCCAGTACCTCTACAACGACGGCGAAGGCTTCGTCTTCATGGACCTGTCGACGTACGACCAGATCACGCTTCCCAAGGCGGTCGTCGGCGACGCCGCGAACTTCCTGCTCGAGAACCAGAACGTCACCGTCGCGCTGCACAACGACAACCCGCTCTACGTCGAGCTGCCGGCGTCGGTCGTGCTCGAGATCACCTACACCGAGCCGGGCCTGCAGGGCGACCGCTCCACCGGCGGCACCAAGCCCGCGACGGTCGAGACCGGCTACCAGATCCAGGTCCCGCTGTTCCTCGAGACCGGCACGAAGGTCAAGGTCGACACCCGCGACGGCAGCTACCTGGGTCGCGTCACCGACTAGTGGGCGCCCGCACCAAGGCGCGCAAGCGCGCCCTCGACCTGCTCTACGGCGCCGACCTGCGCGGAATGCCGCTCGCCGATGCGCTCGTGGAGGAGGAGAAGCGCGCGAGCACTCAGCCTCAGCGCGCCTCGTCCTGGGGCTACGCCCGCGACATCGTGCGCGGCGTCGACGAGCACAGGGCGGAGATCGACGAGCTGATCGAGACCTACGCGCACGGCTGGACGCTGCAGCGGATGCCGGCCGTCGATCGCGCGATCCTGCGCATCGGCATCTGGGAGCTGCTGCACAACGACGAGGTGCCCGAGAGCGTCGCGATCGCCGAGGCGGTCGAATCGGCGACGGTGCTCAGCACGGATGACTCGGCGAGCTTCATCAACGGACTGCTCGCCCGCATCGCCCAGACCACCAAGGCGGGCTGAGCGCGCCACATCCGGCTGTTCCCGGAGCTGACTGCACCCCTTGTCAGGTTTTCGGACGCGCGCCGGGTCGTAGAACCCGACCGCTGTCCGAAAACCTGACGAGGGTGCCGTCACCAGGTGATCGGGGCGGGGGCCTTCTTCGTGCGCGGCTTGGTGTGGGCGGCGACCACGAGCAGCGCCGTGACGAGCACGAGGTTCTTCGCGATGAACTCGCCCTCGAGAGTCACGACGAACGGGTTGCCCGTGAACGCGACCTCAGGGTGCACGACGAAGACCGCGAAGGTGCCGAGCAGGTGCAGCACCTGGGCCGCGGCGATCCACGGCACGAGGAAGCCGGCGATCAGCGCGAGGCCGAGCACGACCTCGGCGACGCCCATGCCGACGACCGCGACGTTCGACGGCACGAAGGGCACCATCGAGGCCACGAGATCGGCTACCGGGCTGAGGCCCAGCACCTTGAGGATGCCGAACCAGACGTAGACGACGCCGAGCGCGATGCGGAGCAGCGGCACGGCGATGGGGCGCAGCAGCGCCAGGACCACGTCGGCGAGGTCGGCCATCCAGGAGAGCGGATGACGCTTTGCCTCGTCGGGACGGGCGGCGGGAGCGGGGGAGAGCGGGCGGGTGTCGAGCTGAGTCATGGGGGGTGTCCTTTCGTCGGACACCACCCTCCGCGGCCCGGCGTCCCGCGGAACAGGGACCGGAGTCGTCTGTTCCGCGGGAACGCACTGGGACGTTCGTCAGGCCCGGCGGGCCCTCAGTCGCATGACCAGGATCCCGCCGAGCGCGAGCATCAGCCCGCCGGCGATCGCCACGACGGTCGCGTCGGCTCCCGTGGCGGCGAGCTCGGGGTCCTCGGCGGGCGGGGTGGCGCCGGGAGCGGGCGCGGCGTCCGCCAGCACGATCGAGTACAGCGTCGTCGAGCCGGAGATCTCGTTGCCCACCGCGAGCATCGGCTGGCCGGTGGGTGAGTCGGCGGCGGCGATGAACGCGAGACCCTCGGGCCCGGTGTCGCCCGCCTCGGCCACGACAGGAGCACCGTCCTCCTCGGGCTCGGAACTGAACGCGAAGTCGCGGTTGTTGAAGTACCCCACGAAGGTCGGCGCGGCCGGGTCGCTGAGTCCGTACACCGCGAAGCCGCTGAGTCGCTCGAAGCCGATGAAGGCGTACGGGGCCCCGGCGATCTCGCCGATCACGATGCCCTCGGGCTCCGGCCCCTTGTTGTCGCTCCGGTTGTCGAAGCTCGACTCGGCGTGGTCGGAGTTGAAGTACTCGGGGACGGCTGCCGCGGCGAGCTGCTCGAACGCGTCGCCGGAGTCGAAGACGAGCGCCCCGTCGTGCCAGACGCTGAACGAGCGTCCGCCGAAGGTGTAGAGCTCGGTGTAGCACCCGGCCTCCGCGTCGTAGCCGTTCTCGGTGGTCACGTTGAGGCGGCCGAGGGCCCCGTCGGTGAGGAACTCCTCCGCCGTCGCCGGGTAGCCGGGCTGACCGGCGAACTCGGTGAAGACGCTCTCGCACACCGCGAGGTCCTCGACGCGGGTCTCCTCGACGAAGTCGCCCCATTCGCGGGCGTCGCCCTCGTTCGCCGTCACGAGGTAGGTCTCGCCGCCGACGCTGTACGAGTCGATGCCGTCGGGCTGGTACATGCCCAGCACCGGCCACGGCCGGATCGCGATGGCGTCATCCCGGTCGGACGGGTCGAGCGCGCTCGTCGACCAGTCCTTGAACCCCAGCGGGTCGATCGAGGTCACCGCGGCAGAGGCGACGTCTACCGTCGCGATCGCATTCGCCTCCTGCAGCGTGACGTAGGCCGTCGCGGAGTCTGCGGAGAACGTGATGTACTCCGGCTCGAGGTTCGCGCTGACCGGGAAGGCCGCATTCACGGTCGGGCCGAACACGCGGACGTCCTCGTGCAGCGCTCCCGGAGCCTCGAAGGCATGGAAGTCGGCGGTCAGCACGCTCTCCTGGGTGGCGGCATCGACCCCGGCGGGGACGAGGACGACGGACACCGAGCCCTCGGGATCGACGGTGTAGTCCTCGTCGGGCTCGCCCTCGTTGGCCACGAGCAGCTCCGAGCCGTCCGGGGTGAACGCGACCATGTCGGGCAGCGAGCCGACGCGCACCGCCCCGAGCGCCTCACCATCGCCCGCGGCGTCGAAGAACACGACCCAGCCTGGGTCGGTCTTCGTCGGCGCCTCGACAGCGATCGCACCGAGCCCGTCGGCGCGCACGGCGACGGAGTTCGGTGTGGTTTGGTCGGGAACGATGGATCCGTCGGCCGAGAGCACTCCTGCCGTCTGCACGTCGGAAAGCTTTGTCGGAGCGGCCGGGTCGCTCACGTCGAGCACCTCGACCGCGCCGATCACCGCGTTCACGACCAGCAGGCGCTGCTCGGCGGGGAAGTGCGCGACGATCTCCGCTGCGCCGCCATCCTCGCTGAAGACACCGGTCTCGTAGGTGCCTGTCGGCGCCACGGTGAAGGGGGCGTCGTCGGCCCACAGCACCACGGGGTCGTTGACGAGAGCGGCGGTCGCGGGCAGTGCCGCGCCGGCGACGAGCGCGAGAGCGCACGGCACGGCGGCGGCCGCGCGCAGCAGGGAACGAGACATGGGGGCCTTCCGGTCGGGATCGCGGGTCACGCTGGCACCGGCGGGTGTACGGACGGTGAACGGAAGGTCCCGGCTATAGTGGAACGAGCAAGACGTCCTTTAAGTCCGTCCGGAGAGGCGGGGAAGGAGGTCGGTGTGACGGCGCGTACAGTGCTGCAGAACGCTGACATCACGCGGGCTCTGACCCGCATCGCGCACGAGATCCTCGAGGCCAATCGCGGGGCATCGGATCTCGTCCTCCTCGGCATCCCGACGCGCGGGGTGCATCTCGCCCGTCGGCTGGGCGCCGTGCTGGCGCGCCTCGACGACGCGCCAGTGCCGGTCGGCGCGCTCGACGTCACGATGTACCGCGACGATCTCTCCCGCAACCCGACCCGCGCCCCGCATCCGACCGAGATCCCGGACGGCGGCATCGACGGGCGCACCGTCGTGCTCGTCGACGACGTGCTGTACTCCGGCCGCACCATCCGCGCAGCCCTCGACGCCCTCAGCGACCTCGGTCGGCCGCGCGTGGTGCGTCTCGCCGTGCTGGTCGATCGCGGCCACCGCGAGCTGCCGATCCGGGCCGACTTCGTCGGCAAGAACCTGCCGAGCGCCTCGAGCGAGCGCATCTTCGTGCGGCTCGACGAGACGGACGGCTCGGACGAGGTGACGATCGAGTCATGAGGCACCTGCTGAGCACTGCCGACCTCACCCGCGAGCAGGCGGTCCGCATCCTCGACGTCGCCGAGGACATGGCGGATGTCGCCACGCGCGAGGTGAAGAAGCTGCCGACCCTGAGGGGCCGCACGGTGGTGAACCTCTTCTTCGAGGACTCCACCCGCACCCGCATCTCGTTCGAGGCGGCGGCGAAGCGGCTGAGCGCCGACGTCATCAACTTCAGCGCCAAGGGCTCGAGCGTCTCGAAGGGCGAGAGCCTCAAGGACACCGCGCAGACTCTCGCGGCGATCGGCGCGGACGGCGTCGTCATCCGTCACTCCGCGTCCGGCGCCCCCGCGGTGCTCGCCGCCAACGCCTGGATCGACGCTCCGGTCGTCAACGCGGGCGACGGCACCCACGAGCACCCGACGCAGGCGCTGCTCGACGCCTTCACGATCCGACGGAGGCTGCACGGCGCCGGCGCCCGCGGCAGGTCGCTCGACGGTGTGCGCGTCGTCATCGTCGGCGACATCCTGCACTCGAGGGTCGCGCGGTCCAACGTGTGGCTGCTTGCGACGCTCGGCGCCGAGGTGCGGCTGGTCGCTCCCGCGACGCTGCTGCCGCTCGGCGTGCGCGACTGGCCCGTCGAGGTCGACCTGCACCTCGACGACGCCCTGACGACGAACCCGGACGTCGTCATGATGCTCCGCATCCAGGGCGAGCGGATGCGCGACGCGTTCTTCCCGAGCGCGCGCGAGTACGCGAGGGAGTACGGGCTCGACGAGGAACGGCTCGGACGGCTGCGCGCGGATACGATGGTGATGCACCCGGGTCCCATGAACCGCGGGCTCGAGATCTCCGCCGCCGCAGCCGACTCGGCCCGATCGGTCGTACTGGACCAAGTCGCGAACGGGGTGTCGATAAGGATGGCCGTGCTCTACCTGCTGCTGTCGGGTGCCGAGGAGGGAATCGCGTGAGCGTGCTCGTGCGCGGGGCGACCCTGCCCGATGGAACCCGCACCGATCTGCGCATCGAGGACGGACGCGTCGCCGAGCCCGGCGGCTCCGCCGACCGCGTGATCGACGCCGACGGACTGCGTCTGCTGCCCGGACTGGTCGATCTCCACACCCACCTGCGCGAGCCGGGCTTCGAGCAGAGCGAGACCGTGCTCACCGGCACCCGTGCCGCGGCAGCAGGCGGCTTCACCGCCGTCTTCGCCATGGCGAACACCTCGCCGGTCGCCGACACCGCCGGGGTGGTCGAGCAGGTTCAGGCACTCGGCGACCAGCACGGCTACGCGACGGTGCGCCCGATCGGCGCCGTCACGGTCGGTCTCGCGGGGGAGCAGCTGAGCGAGATCGGCGCCATGGCCTCGTCGCGAGCCCGCGTGACGGTGTTCAGCGACGACGGCAAGTGCGTGCACGACGCCCTGCTGATGCGCAGGGCCCTCGAGTACGTGTCGACCTTCGACGGCGTCATCGCCCAGCACGCGCAGGAGCCCCGGCTGACCGAGGGTGCGCAGATGAACGACGGTCCGCTGGCCGCTCGTCTGGGGCTCGGCGGCTGGCCGGCTGTCGCGGAGGAATCGATCATCGCCCGCGACGTGCTGCTCGCCGAGCACGTCGGTGCGCGACTGCACATCTGCCATGTCTCCACCGCGGGAAGCGTCGAGGTGCTCCGCTGGGCGAAGTCCCGCGGGATCGACGTCACGGCCGAGGTCACGCCGCACCACCTGCTGCTGACCGAGCAGCTCGCGGAGAGCTACGACGCCCGCTACAAGGTGAACCCGCCGCTGCGCCGCGACGAGGACGTGCTCGCGCTGCGCGAGGCCCTAGCCGACGGAACGATCGACATCGTCGCGACCGATCACGCGCCGCATCCGGTCGAGGCGAAGGAGGCGCCGTGGGATGAGGCGGCCTTCGGCATGGTCGGCCTCGAGTCGGCGCTCAGCGTCGTGCAGGCGGCCATGGTCGACACCGGGCTGCTGGACTGGAGCGGCGTGGCCAGGACGATGTCGCTCGAGCCCGCCCGCATCGGGCGTCTCACCGGTTACGACGAGCCGTTCGCCGTCGGCGCGCGCGCGAACCTGACCCTCGTCGATCCCTCGGCCACCCGCACCTTCGGCACCGAGCATCTCGCCGGCCGGTCGGTCAACTCGCCGTACCTCGGCCGCACGCTGCCGGGACGCATCGTCGCGACGATCCACGACGGATACCCCACCGTGCTCGACGGCGAGGTGCTGCCCGCCGACCAGGTCGCCCTCGCCGCGGGGGTGCGCCGTGGCTAGGCCTGTCCTCGGGCTCCTCGTGGTGCTCGTCCTCCTCCTGCTCCTCGCGCTCATGTGGTGGGGCTGGAGCCGTCGACGACGACGACAGTCCGGTCTGCCCGCGCCGCAGCCGGCTCCCGAGTCGCTCAGCGGCATCCGCTTCGACGACGAGCTGCTGTACGTCGCGACGACGCTCGCCGGTCAGCCGCTCGAGCGGGTGACCGTGCAGGGACTCGGGTTCCGCGCGCGAGGGCGCGTGACGGTCGCCGACGAGGGAGTCGTGCTCGCCCTCCGTGGCGCAGACCCCGTGCTCGTGCCCTCGCACAGCGTCCGCGGCGCCGACCGCGCCACCTGGACGATCGACCGCGTCGTCGAGCGCGACGGACTCGTGCTGCTGGGCTGGAGCCTCGGTGGCACCGACGTCGACACCTACCTGCGGGCCGACAGCCCGCACGACCTCCTCGAGGCCCTCGACGGCCTCGGCACTCCACGAAAGGCACCCCAGTGACACTCAGCCGCGAGCCCGCCGTGCTCGTGCTCGAGGACGGCACCCGGTACACGGGCCGCGCCTACGGCGCGATCGGCCGCACCCTCGGCGAGGTCGTCTTCGCGACCGGCATGACCGGCTACCAGGAGACGCTGACCGACCCGAGCTACGCCGGGCAGATCGTCGTCATGACAGCCCCGCACATCGGCAACACCGGCGTGAACGACGAGGACCCGGAGTCGGCCCGCATCTGGGTCGCCGGCTACGTCGTGCGCGACCCCTCCCGCGTCGTGTCGAACTACCGCGCCGACGGCAGCCTCGACGACCAGCTCGCCGCGGACGGCGTGGTCGGCATCAGCGGCATCGACACCCGCGCGGTCACCCGCAGGCTGCGCGACGCCGGATCGATGCGCGGCGGGATCTTCAGCGGCGCCGAGGCGGGTCTCGACCCGGCAGAGCAACTCGAGATCGTCCAGGCCGCCGCGGGCATGCAGGGTCAGAAGCTGTCGGACGTCGTCTCGACCCGCGAGGTCTACCGCCTCCCGGCGGAGGGCGACTCGCTCGGCACGGTCGCCGTGCTCGACCTGGGGGTGAAGACCTCCACCCTGCGCTACCTCACCCAGCGCGGCTTCGACGTCGCGGTGCTGCCGCAGACGACGACCTTCGAGGAGCTCAAGGCCCTCGACCCGATCGCGGTCTTCTTCTCCAACGGCCCCGGCGACCCCGGTGCGAGCGACGACCACGTCGAGCTCCTGCAGGCCGTGCTCAGCGACGGGCTGCCGTTCTTCGGCATCTGCTTCGGCAACCAGCTGCTCGGTCGCGCTCTCGGCTTCGGCACCTACAAGCTGCCGTTCGGGCACCGCGGCATCAACCAGCCGGTGCTCGACCGCGAGACCGGCCGCATCGAGGTGACGAGCCACAACCACGGGTTCGCGGTCGACGCGCCGATCGGCGAGACGGTCGACTCTCCTGCGGGCTTCGGCCGGGTGGAGGTCAGCCACGTCAACCTGAACGACAACGTGGTCGAGGGCCTCCAGGCACTCGACATCCCCGCGTTCAGCGTGCAGTACCACCCCGAGGCGGCCGCTGGTCCCCACGACAGCAACTACCTCTTCGACCGTTTCCGCGACCTCGTCGTCGCCAGAGGAGCCAACGACTGATGCCCAAGCGCGAAGACATCAAGAGCGTCCTCGTCATCGGATCGGGCCCGATCGTCATCGGGCAGGCCGTCGAGTTCGACTACTCGGGAACCCAGGCCTGCCGCGTGCTCCGCGCCGAGGGCGTGCGGGTCATCCTCATCAACTCGAACCCGGCGACGATCATGACCGACCCGGACTTCGCCGACGCCACCTACGTCGAGCCGATCACCTGGCAGGTCATCGAGAAGATCATCGACAAGGAGCGCCCCGACGCGATCCTTCCGACGCTGGGCGGGCAGACCGCCCTCAACGCCGCCATCCAACTGCACGAGCACGGCGTGCTCGAGAAGTACGGCGTCGAGCTCATCGGCGCGAAGTTCGAGGCGATCCAGAAGGGCGAGGACCGCCAGATCTTCAAGGACCTCGTGATCGCTGCGGGGGCGGATGTGGCGCGCAGCCACATCGCGCACACCGTCGAGGAGGCGATCGGCTTCGCCGAGGACCTCGGCTATCCGCTCGTGATCCGTCCCTCGTTCACGATGGGCGGACTCGGCTCCGGATTCGCCTACACCCGCGAGGACCTCATCCGCATGGTGTCCGACGGGCTGCAGCAGAGCCCCACGCACGAAGTGCTCCTCGAGGAGTCGATCCTCGGTTGGAAGGAGTACGAGCTCGAGCTAATGCGCGACACGGCCGACAACACGGTCGTCGTCTGCTCGATCGAGAACGTGGACCCCGTCGGCGTGCACACGGGGGACTCGATCACCGTCGCTCCCGCCCTTACGCTCACCGACCGCGAGTACCAGAACCTGCGGAACATCGGCATCGACATCATCCGCGCCGTCGGCGTCGACACCGGCGGCTGCAACATCCAGTTCGCGGTGAACCCCGAGACGGGGCGCGTCATCGTCATCGAGATGAACCCGCGGGTCTCGCGCTCGAGCGCCCTCGCGTCGAAGGCGACCGGATTCCCGATCGCGAAGATCGCCGCGAAGCTCGCCATCGGCTACCGCCTCGACGAGATCCCGAACGACATCACCAAGGTCACCCCCGCCTCGTTCGAGCCCACCCTCGACTACGTCGTGGTGAAGGTGCCCCGGTTCGCCTTCGAGAAGTTCCCGGCGGCGGACACGACCCTCACCACCACGATGAAAAGCGTGGGGGAGGCGATGGCGATCGGACGCAACTTCTCGACCGCCCTGCAAAAGGCCCTGCGCTCCCTCGAGAAGCGCGGCTCGTCGTTCCACTGGGAGGGCACCCGCCCGATCAAGAAGGACATGATCGAGCTCGCCAAGACACCGACCGACGGACGCATCGTCGCCGTGCAGCAGGCGCTGCGCGCCGGCGCGACGGTCGCCGAGCTGTTCGAGGCGACCGGGATCGACCCCTGGTTCCTCGACCAGATCCAGCTGATCAACGAGGTCGCGAGCGAGATCGCGACGCTCCGCGCCCTCGACGCGTCGCTCATCCGCTACGCCAAGGACCACGGCTTCAGCGACGCTCAGATCGCCCAGCTGCGCGGTCTCTCCGAGGAGCAGGTGCGCAACGTGCGCTGGACCTTCGGCATCCGCCCGGTCTACAAGACGGTGGACACCTGCGCGGGGGAGTTCCCCGCGCTGACCCCGTACCACTACTCCTCGTACGACCTCGAGACGGAGGTCGCGCCGAGCGAGCGCCGCAAGGTCGTCATCCTGGGGTCGGGTCCGAACCGGATCGGCCAGGGAGTCGAGTTCGACTACTCCTGCGTGCACGCGAGCTTCGCCCTCGCCGAGGCGGGGTACGAGACGATCATGATCAACTGCAATCCCGAGACCGTCTCGACCGACTACGACACGAGCGACCGGCTCTACTTCGAGCCGCTCACCCTCGAGGACGTGCTCGAGGTGATCCACGCCGAGACGCAGTCCGGCGAGCTCGTCGGCGTCATCGTGCAGCTCGGCGGCCAGACCGCGCTCGGTCTCGCGGACGGGCTCAAGGCGGCGGGGGTGCCGATCCTCGGAACGACCCCCGAGGCGATCAACCTCGCGGAGGAGCGCGGCCTCTTCTCCCGCATCCTCGACGAGGCAGGGCTCCTGGCGCCCAAGAACGGCACCGCGACCCATGCCCGCGAGGCGGTCGCCGTCGCCGAGAACATCGGCTATCCGGTGCTCGTGCGCCCCAGCCACGTGCTCGGCGGCCGCGGCATGGAGATCGTCTACGACACCCCGAGCCTGCGCGACTACTTCGACCGGGTGAAGGACCAGGCGATCATCGCGCCGGGCTCGCCGCTGCTCGTCGACCGCTTCCTGGACGACGCCATCGAGATCGACGTGGACGCCCTCTACGACGGCACCGAGCTCTACGTCGGCGGCATCATGGAGCACATCGAGGAGGCGGGCGTGCACTCCGGCGACTCCGCCTGCACGCTCCCTCCGGTCACGCTCGGCCGCGACGTGCAGCGCCGGGTGCGCGACGCGACCCTCGCGATCGCGCGGGGGATAGGCGTGCAGGGCCTCCTGAACGTGCAGTTCGCCATCGGCCAGGGCATCCTCTACGTCCTCGAGGCCAACCCGCGCGCGAGCCGCACCGTGCCGTTCGTCTCTAAGGCGCTCGGCATCCCGCTCGCCAAGGCGGCCTCGCTCGTGATGACGGGGCGGAGCATCCGCTCGCTCATCGACGACGGGCTGCTGCCCGAGCGCGACGGGTTCGATGTGCCGCTCGACTCGCCGGTGGCCGTGAAGGAGGCCGTGCTGCCGTTCAAGCGCTTCCGCACGAAGGAGGGCCACGTCGTCGACAGCGTGCTCGGCCCCGAGATGCGCTCGACCGGCGAGGTCATGGGCATCGACTCGACCTTCCCGCGCGCCTTCGCGAAGAGCCAGGAGGCGGCGTACGGCGGCCTGCCCGATCACGGCAGCGTGTTCGTGTCGGTCGCGGACCGCGACAAGCGGGCGATCGTCCTCCCGGTGCTGCGCCTCACGCAGCTCGGCTTCACGATCCTCGCGACCGAGGGCACGGCCGAGGTGCTCGCGCGCAACGGCATCGCCGCTCGTGTCGTGCGCAAGTACGGCCTCGGTGAGCCCTCGACCGACGGCGAGCCCTCGATCGTCGACCTGATCAATGCGGGCGAGGTGGATGTCGTGATCAACACGCCGTCCGGTCGCACCGCGCGCGCCGACGGCTACGAGATCCGCACCGCCACGGTGGCCGCCGACAAGCCCCTCTTCACGACGATGGCCCAGCTCGGTGCGGCGGTGGCGAGCCTCGAGGCGACCCGCGAGGGATTCACCGTCACGAGCCTGCAGGACTACGCGCGAGCCCGGACGGCCGCGGCGCAGCCGGCATGACGTTCGGCGAGCGGCTGCGGGCCGCACTCGACGACCGAGGCCCGCTCTGCGTCGGCATCGACCCGCACACGGGTCTGCTGCGCAATTGGGGGCTCCCGACGGATGCCGCTGGGGTGCGCGAGTTCGGCCTGCGCGTCGTCGAGGCGGCAGCCGGCCGGGTCGCGGTCGTCAAGCCGCAGGTCGCGTTCTTCGAGCGATACGGCTCCGCGGGCTTCGCGGCCCTCGAGGAGGTGCTCGCGGCCGCCCGCGCCGCCGGTCTCCTCGTGATCGGCGACGCGAAGCGCGGGGACATCGGATCCACCGCCGACGCCTACGCCGCCGCGTGGCTCTCGGCCGGCAGCCCGCTCGAGGTGGACGCGCTGACCGTGAGCCCGTACCTGGGCGTCGGTGCGCTCGGCGGGACGGCGGAGCTGGCCCGCGCGAACGGCAAGGGCCTCTTCGTGCTGGCCGCGACGAGCAATCCCGAAGGAGTCGACGTCCAGGCCGCGGAGCGATCGGGCCGATCGGTGGCCGCCGCTATCGTCGAGCAGGTGAGGAGCCTGACCGAACCCGCCCCCGCCGCAGGCGCGCTCGCGTCCAACGGGGTCGTCGTCGGCGCCACCATCGACCTCGCCGCCGTCGGACTCACTCGGGAGTCCCTCGTGGGCCTCCCGGTGCTCGCGCCCGGCTTCGGCCACCAGGGCGCCAGCCTCGGCGACCTGGACCAGCTCTTCGGACCGGCGTCCGCATCCGTGCTGGCCAGCGTCTCGCGGTCGGTGCTCGGGGCGGGCCCGCAGGGCGTCGCAGCGGCGATCGACGAGGCCAGGGCCGAGCTGGGAGCCCGCGCGTGAGCCCGAGGCCCGATCCGCCCGAGGTCGACCGCGTCGCCGCCTCGCGAGCCGCGATCGCCGCCCGTCGGGCCCGCGCCGCGGTGAAGAAGGCGGTCGCGGAGCGGAGTCGCTCGGCACTCGAGGTCGCCGAGGCCGCCTGGTCCGATCCGACGAGTCCGGAGGGGACCCTGCGGGTGCGGGAGCTGCTCGGCAGCATCCCCGGGCTCGGACCGACCAGGGTCGCCCGCATCATGGCGCAGCTCGGCATCGCCGACTCGAAGCGCGTCGGCGGACTCGGAGCCCGACAGCGGCTGCGGCTGCGCGAGTGGCTGGAGCGCCGTGAGGGCCGCAGGAGCAGGCTCGTCGTGCTCGCCGGTCCCACCGCGGTGGGCAAGGGCACCGTCTCGGCGTACATCCGGGAGAACTATCCGGACGTGCTGCTGAGCGTCTCGGCGACGACCCGCAAGCCCCGACCCGGCGAGATCGACGGCGTGCACTACTACTTCGTCGACGACGAGGAGTTCGACCGCAAGATCGCTGCCGGCGAGCTGCTCGAGTGGGCCGTCGTGCACAACTCCTATCGCTACGGCACTCCTCGTCCGCCCATCGACAAGGCCCTCGCCGCCGGTCGCAAGGTGCTTCTCGAGATCGACCTGCAGGGCGCGCGACAGGTACGCGAGGCGATGCCCGAGGCGGTGCTGATCTTCCTGCTGCCGCCCAGCTGGGAGGAGCTCGTGCGCCGGCTCATCGGCCGCGGCACCGAGGACTCGGAGGAGCAGGCCCGCCGCCTCGAGACCGCGAAGGTCGAGCTCTCGGCCCAGGACGAGTTCGACCACAAAGTCGTGAACGCGGATGTCGGCGATGCGGCGCGTCAGGTCGTAGACTTGATGGATGCCCCGGGCCGGCTGTAGCCCCCGGAGAGCACCGACTTCCTCGCCTCCGCGCCACCTCAAGGAGATCTCCATGGCCGACAAGCAGACCGGCATCATCGACCCGCCCATCGACGAGCTCCTCACCAAGGTCGACTCGAAGTACCAGCTCGTCATCTTCGCCTCGAAGCGCGCGCGTCAGATCAATGACTACTACGCCGACCTCCACGAGGGCTCGCTCTTCGACAACGTCGGCCCCCTGGTCGACTCGTCGATCGACGACAAGCCGCTCTCGGTCGCGCTGCACGAGATCAACGAGGACAAGCTCGTCCTCAAGCACAACGCTCCCTCCGAGTGAGATCGGCGGGAGTCGCATCCCGCCGCGTAGAGTGACCGCGTGCCACTGAATATCGTCGTCGGCATCACCGGCGGCATCGCGGCCTACAAGGCCGTCGGAGTCGTCCGGGCGCTCGTGCTCGAGGGTCATGACGTCCATGTCGTGGCGACGGATGCGGCGCTCCGCTTCGTCGGCAGGCCGACCCTCGAGGCGATCAGCCGCAACCCCGTGCACACCGAGCTCTACGAAGGCGTGGCTCAGGTGCGGCACGTGGCCATCGGGCAGGCAGCAGACCTCATCGTCGTCGCGCCCGCGACCGCGAACACCCTCGCGAAGCTCGCGGCGGGTCTCGCGGACGATCTGCTCGGCAACACGATCCTCGCGAGCACCGCCCCCCTCGTGCTGGCCCCCGCCATGCACACCGAGATGTGGCAGAACCCGGCCACCCGGGCGAACGTGGACACCCTGCGGTCGCGCGGCGTGCACTTCGTAGGGCCCGCCTCGGGGCAGCTGACCGGGTCCGACACCGGCCCGGGGCGGATGGCAGAGCCCGACGACATCGTGCGCGCCGCGCTCTCTGTCGTGCGTCGCGACCTCGCAGGTCGGCGCATCCTCGTCACGGCGGGCGGCACCCGGGAGCCGCTCGACCCCGTGCGATTCATCGGCAACCGCTCGAGCGGCCGGCAGGGTGTCGCGCTCGCCCTCGCGGCCGCGGCGCGCGGGGCGGAGGTGACGCTGCTCGCGGCGAACCTCGAGATCGAGCCGCCGCACGGGGTGCGGGTGCTGCACGTCTCGACGACGCTCGAGCTTCGGGACGCAGCACGCGAGGCTGCCCCGCACGCCGACGTCGTCATCATGGCCGCCGCCGTCGCCGACTACCGCCCCGCGTCGATCGCCCACGGGAAGATCAAGAAGGAGACGCAGGGCGACGAGCTCGAGCTTCGGCTGCTGCGCAACCCCGACATCCTGAGCGAGCTGTCTCACGACCGGCCCGACGGCCAGCTCGTCATCGGCTTCGCCGCGGAGACCGAGCAGGACGAGCAGGCGCTCCTGGAGCTCGGCCGCGCGAAGATCGCCCGCAAGGGCAGCGACTATCTCGTCGTCAACAGGGTCGGATGGAGCGAGGGCTTCGGCACGCAGCGTAACGCGGTCACGGTGCTCGATCAGGCCGGATCTATAGTGATGGAGGCCTCCGGGACCAAGTCGTCGGTGGCCGACCGCATACTCGATCTGCTGTCCTGATCGCCGACCTCCGGGAGCCATCCCACCCATGAGCACACCCCTGCGCCTGTTCACCAGCGAATCCGTGACCGAGGGGCACCCGGACAAGATCTGCGACCAGGTCTCCGATTCCATCCTGGATGCCCTGCTCACCGTCGACCCCGGCGCGCGCGTCGCCGTCGAGACTCTCGTCACGACCGGGCTCGTCCACGTCGCCGGCGAGGTGACCACGTCGGGATACGTCGACATCCCGGGAATCGTGCGCCGCCGGATCTCCGAGATCGGCTACGACTCCTCCGACGCGTGGTTCGACGGCCGCTCCTGCGGCGTCTCCGTCTCGATCGGCAGCCAGTCGCCCGACATCGCCCAGGGCGTGGACACGGCCCTCGAGGCCCGGGAGGGCGACAGCCTCGACGAGCTCGACCGTCAGGGCGCGGGCGACCAGGGCATCATGTTCGGCTACGCGACCCGCGAGACCCCGCAGCTCATGCCTCTGCCCGTCTGGCTCGCCCACCGTCTGGCCGAACGTCTCGCCGCGGTGCGGCACGAGGGTCTCGTCGACTACCTCCGCCCCGACGGCAAGACGCAGGTGACGATCGGCTACGAGGGCACGACCCCGCGCACGATC
Source organism: Microbacteriaceae bacterium (assembly GCA_031177985.1). Lineage (GTDB taxonomy): Bacteria > Actinomycetota > Actinomycetes > Actinomycetales > Microbacteriaceae > JAPSJW01. The sequence continues at coordinate 113,712 of JAPSJW010000006.1, forward strand.
GAGACCGTCGTGCTCTCGACCCAGCACGCCCCCTCGATCCGCACCGAGAAGCTCCGTCACGAGATCGAGGAGCTCGTGATCCGCCCGGTGCTCGCCGATGTCGAGATGGACTCCCGCGACCTGCGCGTGCTCATCAACCCGACCGGCCGATTCGAGATCGGCGGTCCGCAGGGCGACGCCGGGCTCACCGGACGCAAGATCATCGTCGACACCTACGGCGGGGCATCCCGCCACGGCGGCGGCGCCTTCAGCGGCAAGGACCCCTCGAAGGTCGACCGCTCGGCCGCCTACGCCATGCGCTGGGTGGCGAAGAACGCGGTGGCCGCCGGGCTCGCCGACCGGCTCGAGGTGCAGGTCGCCTATGCCATCGGCACAGCGAGCCCCGTCGGGCTCTACGTCGAGACCTTCGGCACCGGCCACGTCGACGAGGCGCGCATCACCGAGGCGATCCGCGAGGTGTTCGACCTGCGTCCCGCGGCCATCATCCGCGACCTCGACCTGCTGCGCCCCATCTATGCGAAGACCGCGGCCTACGGGCACTTCGGCCGTGAGCTGCCCGAGTTCACCTGGGAGCGCACCGACCGGGTCGACGCGCTCCGCTCCGCCGCGGGCATGTGACCGCCCCGGCGCCTGACGCAACCGGCGCGCGGGTCGCCCGCGTGCTGATCGACTCGCCGCTGCCTCAGCTCGACCGTCTCTTCGACTACGGCGTGCCCGAGCAGCTGGCCGACAGCATCCGTGTCGGAGCCCGGGTGCGGGTGCCGCTGCGCTCCGCAGGCCGGGTGGCAGACGGCTACGTCGTGGAGCTCGGCGACGGCGCGGGCTACGAGGGGCCGCTCAGTCCGCTCGAGGAGCTCGTGTCGAGCGTGCCGGTGCTGACGCCGGAGATCTACACGCTCGCCCGCAAGCTCGCCGACCGAGCCGCAGGCACCGCGAGCGACCTCGTGCGGCTGGCCGTGCCGAAACGGATGGTGCGGGTCGAGAAGTCGCACCTCGAGAATCCGATCACCGCCCGCTCGGAGGTCGAGCGAGCGGCGGTGGAGGGCTACCCCGCGGCCGCCGTGGACGACCTGCTGACCTCCGGCGGCAGGGCGGCGCTCGACGCCATCCCGGGACTCGTCGAGCTGTCGGGAGGCAACTGGGTCGGCCGGTGGGCGCTCACCCTCGCGCAGGCCGCCTCGAGCGTCGTCGCCCGCGCCCAGTCCGCGATCCTCGCCGTGCCCGACCACCGCGACGAGGAGCAGCTGCTCGCCGCCCTCGCGGCGGTGCTGCCGGCCGACCGGATCGTGCGGCTCGACGCTCGCCAGTCGAACCCGGAGCGGTACGCCGCGTTCCTCCGCTGCCTCGGCGGCGAAGCGCTCGCGATCGTCGGGAACCGCTCCGCGGTCTACGCCCCGGCGAAGCACCTGGGACTCATCGCGCTCTGGGACGACGGCGATCCGCTGCACGCGGAGCCGCTCGCGCCCTACGTGCACGCGCGGGACGCAGCCCTCGTGCGCCAGGAGCTGCAGGGGAGCGCACTGCTCTTCGCCGGCCACACCCGCACGACCGACGTGGAGCGGCTCGTCGAGCTCGGCTGGCTCGGGGAGCTGAAGCCCGAGCGAGTGACGAGGCCACGCATCGTCGTGACGGCCCAGCAGGGCGCCGAGGAGCGGCTCGCCGCGATGGCGAGAATCCCCTCCAGCGCCTGGCGCGAGGCGCGGAACGGCCTGGACGCGGGTCCCGTCCTCGTGCAGGTGGCCCGCCCGGGCTACGCGCCGAGGCTCGCCTGCGCGCAGTGCGGCGAGGCGGCGACCTGCAAGCGCTGCGGCGGACCGCTGCTGACCCGGGAGCGGTCGAGCGTTCCCGCCTGCGGCTGGTGCGGCGCCCTCGCCGTCGACTGGTCGTGCGAGCACTGCTCCTCGCACTCGTTCCGTCAACTGGGCTCCGGCTCGGTGCGCACCGCCGAGGAGCTCGGCAGGGCGTTCCCCGGTGCGCGGGTGATCGTGTCCGACGGCGAGCGGAACATCACGACGGTCGACGCGAAGCCGGCGCTCGTTGTGGCGACGAGGGGCGCCGAGCCGATCGCGGCCGGCGGCTACCGCGCGGTGCTGCTTCTCGACGGGGAGCGGATGCTCGCCCGCGAGAGCCTGCGGGTCGCCGAGGACTGCCTGCGGTGGTGGTCGAACGCGGCGGCCCTCGCCGCGCCCCAGGCCCCCGTCCTGCTGATCGGGGTCGGCGGAGCGCTGGCGACGGCCCTGGCCACCTGGCGCCCGGCCGACTTCGCCCGATCGGAGCTCGCCGACAGGCGCACCCTGCGGTTCCCGCCGGCTGTGCGCGTCGCGTCGGTGACCGGCACCGAGGAGGCGGTGGCTGCCGCGCTCGAGCACCTGCCCCAGGCGGGCGTCGACGTGCTCGGACCCGTCGACGCGCCCAAAGGCGGCGTGCGCTCCATCGTGCGCTTCGATTTCGCCGCCGGGGCCGAGGTCGCCGCGGCGCTGCGCACCGAGATCATCCGCGCCGCCACCCGTGGTCGCCGCCCGGTCGCCGGCCGCGCACCGGCGACGTTCGCACCGCCGCTGCGAGTCCGCTTCGACGACCCCGAGCCGTTCGCCTGACCTCCGACCCTCGGCCAGGGCGGCGCCCGTCCCGCCGCGCTGGGAGAATGGGAGGGATGCCTTCCCTCCGCCTCGTCTTCGCCGGCTCGCCGGCTCCCGCCGTGCCGACCCTGCACGCCCTCCTCGACGGACCGCACGAGGTCGTCGCCGTCGTCACCCGCGAGGACTCGCGCCAGGGTCGCAAGGGCGTGCTGACGCCGACCCCGGTGGCGGTCGCCGCCGAGGCGGCCGGTGTCCCGGTGATCCGCGCGAACCGCCTCGACGCGCAGACGACGGAGCGGATCGGGCAGCTGCAGCCCGATCTCGGCGTGATCGTCGCCTACGGCGGACTCGTGCGCGAGCCGCTGCTCTCGCTGCCGCGCCACGGCTGGATCAACCTGCACTTCTCCCTCCTGCCCCGCTGGCGGGGCGCGGCCCCGGTGCAGCACGCGCTGCTCGCCGGCGACGAGACCACCGGGGCGAGCGTGTTCCAGCTCGTGCCCGAGCTCGACGCGGGCGATGTCTTCGCGACGATCACCGAGCCGATCGGAGCCCTCGAGACCTCGGGCAACCTCCTCGGGCGCCTCGCCGTCTCCGGTGCGGCGCTCACCGCCCGCGTCGTCGACGCCATCGCCGACGGGACAGCCGTCGCCGTGCCCCAGCAGGGCGCGGTGACCCTCGCGCCGAAGCTCGAGGGCGAGGACGGCCGCATCCGCTGGGACGACGACGGCCGGGCCGTCTTCGACCGCATCCGCGCGGTCACGCCCGAGCCCGGGGCCTTCACGAGCATCGACGGCGCCCGCCTGAAGGTTCTCGAGGCGGCTCCAGCCAGAGACGCGCCGGCGATTCCTCCCGGCCGCATCGCCCTCGAGAGCAAGCGGGTGCTCGCCGGCACGGCGACCCATCCGCTCGAGCTCGTCACCGTGCAGCCGGCGGGCAAGCGCGCGATGGCGGCCGCCGACTGGTGGCGCGGGCTCGGCGCCGACTCCGAGGTGGTGGCCTCATGAGCGGCGCATCCGCGCGCAGCGTCGCCTTCGACGTCGTGCATGCCGTGTCGACCTCCGACGCCTACGCCAACCTCCTCCTGCCGGTGCGCACCGCGCGAGCGAAGCTCGACCCGGCCGACGCAGCGTTCGCCACCGAGCTCGCCTACGGCACGCTGCGGATGCGCGGGTACTACGACGCCGTCATCGCCCTCGCCGCCAAGCGCGACGTGTCGAAGATCGACCCTCCCGTGCTCGACGCCCTGCGCCTCGGCGTGCATCAGCTGCTCGGCATGCGCACCGCGCAGCATGCCGCTGTCGACGAGACGGTGTCGCTCGTGCGGGCTGCAGGAAAGGGCAGCGCAACCGGCTTCGCGAACGGCGTGCTGCGGGCGGTCACCCGCACGAGCCCCGACGGATGGCGGGAGCGGGTCCTCGCGACCGCAACCGACGCCGACTCCCGGCTGGCCCTCGAGCACTCGCACCCCGCCTGGGTCGTGCGCGCGCTGCGTTCGGCTCTCGCCGCCGAGGGCAGGGCGGCGGAGCTGCCCGACCTGCTCGCCGCCGACAACGTCGCGCCCAGGGTCGGACTCGTGGCGCTTCCCGGGCTCTCGCAGCCGGCCGAGCTGCCGGAGCCGGGCCGATACGCCCCGACGGCCGGTGCGACGACGTCGGGCGACCCGGCGCGCATCCGCGCCGTGGGAGAGGGCCGTGCGCGGGTGCAGGACGAGGGCTCCCAGCTCGCGGCTCTCGCGCTGAGCCGCGCACGACCGATCGAGCGGGGCGAGCGCTGGCTCGACCTCTGCGCCGGTCCGGGAGGGAAGGCCGCGCTTCTCGGCGCCGAAGCCGCGCGGGGCGGTGCGACCCTCGTCGCGAACGAGCTCGTGCCGCAGCGCGCCGACCTCGTGCGGCAGGCGCTGTCGGTGCTCGACCCGGCGCCCGAGGTGCGCACCGGCGACGGCACCGAGCTCGGCTTCCGCGAGCCGGGCGGGTACGACCGTGTGCTGCTCGACGCACCCTGCACGGGTCTCGGCGCCCTGCGCCGCCGCCCAGAGGCTCGCTGGCGCAAGCAGCCGAAGGACGTGCCGGAGCTCAGCAGGCTGCAGGACCGCCTGCTCGACTCCGCGATCGCAGCCGTGCGCCCCGGCGGCATCGTCGCCTACGTGACGTGCTCGCCGCATCCGGCGGAGACGACCGCGGTCGTGCAGGCCGCGCTCGACCGGCACGCCGGCACGGTCGAGGCAATCGACACTCCCGCCGTGCTCGACCGCATCGCGACGGCGGAGCTGAACCTGCCGCGTCGCAGCTCCGCCCAGCTGTGGCCGCACCGGCACGCCACCGACGCGATGTTCATCCAGCTGCTGGGTAGGGTCGACGGGTGACGGTCCGCATCAATCCGAGCATCCTGTCCGCCGACTTCGTCAACCTCGAGCGGGAGGTGTCGCGCATCGCGTCGGCGGACCTCGTGCACGTCGACGTCATGGACAACCACTTCGTGCCGAACCTCACCTTCGGGCAGCGCATGGTGGAGCGGCTGCAGGCCGTCTCGCCCATCCCGCTCGACCTGCACCTGATGATCGACGACCCCGACCGCTGGGCGCCCGTCTTCGCGGAGTCCGGCGCGGCATCCGTCACCTTCCACGCCGAGGCGGCGGCCGACGCGGTGGGGCTCGCGAGACGCCTGCGGCAGATCGGCGCTCGCGCCGGCATCGCGCTCAAGCCGGGCACGGATGCGGCGCCCTACCTGGAGCTGCTTCCGGAGTTCGACCAGGTGCTCGTCATGACGGTCGAGCCCGGCTTCGGCGGGCAGTCGTTCATGCCCGAGACGATGCCGAAGCTGCGCGCGCTCAGGGAGGCCGTCGACCGCATCGACGCGGACGTCTGGCTCCAGGTCGACGGTGGCATCGCCCTCGACACCATCGCGATCGCCGCTGAGGCGGGCGCCGACACCTTCGTCGCGGGGTCGGCCGTCTACGGCGCCGACGACCTCGACGCGGCCATCGCGGGGCTCAGGCAGGCCGCGGAGTCGGCGCACCGGCACGGAAGCTGATTGACTTAGAGACATGGCAGACACGTCCAAGACCAAGCCCGAGATCGACTTCATCGAGGGCCCCGCGCCCACCCAGCTCGACATCAAGGACCTCGAGGAGGGCACCGGAGCCGAGGCGAAGCCCGGCGGCACGGTCGAGGTGCACTACGTCGGCGTCGACTTCGAGACGGGCGAGGAGTTCGACTCCTCCTGGAACCGCGGCCAGTCGATCAGCTTCCCGCTCAACGGCCTCGTGCGCGGCTGGCAGGAGGGCATCCCCGGCATGAAGGTCGGCGGACGCCGTCAGCTCGTGTGCCCGCCCGAGTGGGCCTACGGACCCGCAGGCGGCGGACACCGCCTCTCGGGCCGCACCCTCGTCTTCGTGATCGACCTCCTCGGCGTCAAGTAGCCGCGGAGCACGCTAGTACCCTGGACGCCGTGAAGACCTTCGACGAGCTGTTCGTCGAGCTGAGTGCCAAGGCAGCCGATCGCCCCGAGGGGTCCGGCACCGTCGCTCAGCTCGACGCCGGCGTCCACGCCATCGGCAAGAAGATCGTCGAGGAGGCCGCGGAGGTCTGGATGGCAGCCGAGTACGAGTCCGACGAGGCCACGGCCGAGGAGATCTCGCAGCTGCTCTACCACCTCCAGGTGCTCATGCTCGCGAAGGGCCTCACGACGGCCGACGTGTACCGACATCTGTGATCCATCCCGCCGCCTGACACGAAGGACCGCCGCCTCCGCGGCGCACGAGGAAGATCACCGATGCTGAAGATCGCAGTGCCCAACAAGGGGTCGCTCAGCGAGACCGCCGCCGAGATGCTGGCCGAGGCCGGCTACTCGGGCAGGCGGGATCCGCGCGCCCTGAACGTCGCCGACCCCAAGAACGGGGTCGAGTTCTTCTACCTGCGGCCGCGCGACATCGCGACCTACGTCGGCTCGGGGGCACTCGACGTCGGCATCACCGGCCGCGACCTGCTGCTCGACAGCGGATCGGCCGCGGTGGAGATCGCCTCGCTCGACTTCGGCGAGTCGACGTTCCGGTTCGCGGCCGCCCCCGGCCGCTACGCCGAGCTGACCGACCTCGAGGGCGTGCGGGTGGCGACGAGCTACCCGGGCCTCGTCGGCGGCTTCCTCGAGCGTCACGGCGTCACGGCGCACCTGGTGCGCCTCGATGGCGCGGTCGAGTCGGCGGTGCGGCTCGGCGTGGCGGATGCGGTGGCCGACGTCGTCAGCACCGGCTCCACTCTGCGCGCCCAGGGCCTCGAGATCTTCGGCCCGGTGATCCTCGAGTCGACCGCAGTGCTGATCAGCGCGAACCGCGACCTGCCCGGCATCTCGACCCTCGAGCGCCGCCTCCAGGGCGTGCTCGTCGCGCGCCAGTTCGTGCTCATGGACTACGACCTCCCCGCCGCCCTCGTCGAGCAGGCGAGCGCGATCACGCCCGGCCTCGAGTCCCCGACGGTCTCGCCGCTGCGCGACTCGGAGTGGGTCGCGGTGCGCGTGATGGTGCGCCGCGAGGAGACCAACGCGGTCATGGACCGGCTGTACGACCTCGGGGCGCGGGCGATCCTCGTCAGTCCCATCCACGCGGCGAGGATCTGATGGGCGTTTCGGTGCGCGTCATCCCGTGCCTCGACGTCGCCGCGGGCAAGGTCGTCAAGGGCATCAACTTCCAGGGTCTCCGTGAGGTCGGCGATCCGGTGCAGCTCGCGCGCGCCTACTACGAGCAGGGCGCAGACGAGGTGACCTTCCTCGACGTGACCGCGACGGTCGACGCGCGCGAGACGATGTACGACGTCGTGCGCGCCGCAGCCGAGCAGGTCTTCATCCCCCTGACGGTCGGCGGGGGAGTACGCAGCACCGAGGACGTGGCACGGCTGCTCGGCAGCGGGGCGGACAAGATCGGCGTCAACAGCGCCGCGATCGCCCGCCCGGCCCTGATCGGCGAGATCGCCGACCGGTTCGGCGCACAGGTGATCGTGCTGAGCCTCGACGTCAAGCGCAGCGAGACGACGCCCAGCGGCTTCGTGGTGACGACGCACGGCGGTCGCACCGAGACGCGGCTCGACGCCCTGGACTGGGCTCGCGAGGCCATCGAGCGGGGCGCGGGCGAGCTGCTGGTGAACTCGATCGATGCGGACGGCACCAAGCAGGGCTTCGACCTGGAGCTCATCCGCGCGATGCGCGACCTGAGCACGGTCCCGGTGATCGCGAGCGGAGGCGCGGGCGCTCTCGAGCACTTCGCGCCGGCCATCGAAGCCGGCGCGGATGCCGTCCTCGCCGCATCCGTCTTCCACAGCGGCGAGCTGACGGTGGGCGACGTGAAGGCCGCCCTGCGGTCGGAAGGGGTGCTGACCCGATGAACGCCGAGGAGGCGCAGGCGGTCGCCGAGCGCGCCCGATTCGCCGCCGACGGGCTGCTGCCCGCGATCGTGCAGGAGCAGGGCAGCAAGGACGTGCTCATGCTCGGCTACATGGACGCCGAGGCGCTGCGCCGCACCCTCACCGAGGGCAGGGTCACCTTCTGGTCCCGCAGCCGGCAGGAGTACTGGCGCAAGGGCGACACGAGCGGCCATGTGCAGTACGTGCGCGCTGCGGCCCTCGACTGCGACGGCGATACGCTGTTGGTCACCGTCGAGCAGGTCGGACCCGCGTGCCACACCGGAGCGCACGCCTGCTTCGACGTCGATCCGCTGGAACCGACCCTAGGCGCACCATGACCACGACGCTCGACGACCTCCGGTCGCGGCTCGCGGCAGGTCACCGGGTGCTCCCCGTCATCCGCGAGCTCTTCGCGGACGGCGAGACGCCGGTCGCCCTGTACCGCAAGCTCGCCGCCGGCCGCCCCGGCACCTTCCTGCTCGAATCCGCCGAGCAGGGCGGCATCTGGTCGAGGTGGTCGTTCGTCGGCGTCGGCAGCTACGGAGTGCTGACCCAGAGCGAGGGCACGGCCCGCTGGATCGACTACGGCCTGCCTGCCGACCGCGCGCTCGGCTCCTTCGACGGCGTCGCGCCGCTCGACGCCGTCGCGGCCCTCTACGAGCGCTGGGCGACCCCCAGGGTGGAGGGACATCCTCCGCTCACCGGCGGCCTCGTCGGCTTCATCGGGTGGGAGGCGGTGCGGCAGCTCGAGCGCCTGCCCGACGCTCCGCCCGCGGACTTCGACGTGCCAGGGCAGGCGCTGAGCTTCGTGAGCGAGCTGGTCGCCATCGACCACAAGTTCGGCACGGTGCAGCTGCTGGCGACCGTGCTCGCCGACCGTACGACGGATGCCGACGAGCTCTGGGCGGATGCGCAGCGTCGGCTGGACGAACTGCAGTCCCGGCTCGAGGCTCCGGCATCCACCCCGGTCACCGGCATCTCGCTCGATACCGAGCCGCAGCCCCGCTCACGGGTGGAGCGCCCGGTGTACGAGGGCGCTGTCGACCGGGCCAAGGAGTTCATCCGCGACGGCGACGTGTTCCAGGTGGTCATCTCCCAGCGCTTCGACCACGAGCTGACGGCCGAGCCGATCGACGTCTACCGGGTGCTGCGGGCGCTCAACCCGAGCCCCTACATGTACCTGCTGTCGCTCGAGGACGAGGCGGGCGAGTCGTACTCGATCGTCGGATCGAGCCCCGAGGCCCTCGTGAAGGTGACCCGCGGCAGGGTGTACTCCCACCCGATCGCGGGATCGCGGCCGAGGGGTGAGACGCCCGAGCGCGACGTCGAGCTCGCCGAGGAGCTCGCGGCCGACCAGAAGGAGCTCGCTGAGCACCTCATGCTGGTCGACCTGGCGCGCAACGACCTGCTGAAGGTCTGCGTGCCGGGCAGCGTCGAGGTGACGGAGTTCCTGCACGTCGAGCGGTTCAGCCACATCATGCACCTCGTCTCGAGCGTCGAGGGCGAGCTCGTGCCGGGCCGCCACGCGATCGACGCCTTCAGGGCGACCTTCCCCGCGGGCACCCTCTCCGGCGCCCCGAAGCCGCGGGCGCTCGAGATCATCGACGAGCTCGAGCCCGCGCAGCGGGGCGTCTACGGGGGAGTGGTCGGCTACTTCGACTTCGCCGGCGACGCGGACCTCGCGATCGCCATCCGCACGGCGCTGCTGCAGCGCGGCGTCGCGCGGGTGCAGGCGGGCGCGGGCCTCGTAGCCGACTCCGACCCGGCGACGGAGTTCATCGAGTCGCAGAACAAAGCCGCCGCTCCGCTGCGCGCGGTCGCGATCGCCAACGCGATGGTGCGCGTGCCGTGACCCCTCGCCGATTCAAGGCGACGACGATCCTCGCGGGGCTCGCCGCAAGCGGTCTCGCTCTGATCGCGTGGACGCAGCCCTGGTTCGGCATCCGTCTCGACGACGGCACAGCGCTCGACGTCGCGGGCGACGTGGCGGCCCCCGCCGTGCCCGCCCTCGCCCTCGCGGGGCTCGCGCTGTTCGGGGCGCTCTCGCTCGCGGGCGGCGTCTTCCGGGTCGTTCTCGGCGTGCTCGCCGCCGTGCTCGGCCTCTGCATCCTGCTCTCCGCAGGCTCCGCGATCCTCGCCCCGGTCGGCGCCGCCGCCCCGGCCATCACCGACGCCACGGCCGTCGCGGGCGACGCCGCAGTAGCGGGGCTGGTCGCGACCGTAGCCGCTACCGTGTGGCCCACGGTGGCGGCGATCGCCGGGGCGGTGCTCGTCGCGATCGGCGCGATCTTGCTTCTCGGCGGTCGCCGCTGGCCTGCCGCGCAGCGCCGCTACTCGGCCGTGCGACTCGCCTCAGAGAACGGCGACCCTGTGGGCAGCTGGGACGAGCTGAGCGAGGGCGGCGACCCGACAGGCGATAAGATCTGAGCATCCCCACCCAGCACTTCCGAGGAGTACACCCATGAGCGACGAGAACGAACCCGGCGAGGGCAACTCTCCTGCCGCCTGGACCGGGGTGACGGTCATGCTCCTCGGGTTCGCGGTGGGCACGGTGGCCTTCTTCCTCGCCAACATGACCTTCATCTGGATCGGCGTCGCCATCGTGGTTCTCGGCGCGATCGCCGGTTTCGTGCTGTCGAAGCTCGGCTACGGCGCGTACGGCGACAAGTACGTCCGCAAGGCGCACGACTAGGTGCTCGCCGACCTCGTCGCGGGGGCCCTCGAAGACGCCGCTGAGCGTCGCGCCGCCCGCAGCCTCGACGACGTGGAGCGCGCCGCGCTCGACCGCGAGCCGGCGCTCGACGCCCTGGCGGCGCTCGAGCCGACCGACACCGTGCGGATCATCGCCGAGGTGAAGCGCGCGAGCCCGTCACGCGGTGCCCTGGCCGACATCCCCGACCCCGCGGCGCTCGCCTCCTCCTACGAACGGGGCGGAGCGAGCGTCGTGAGTGTGCTGACCGAGCCGCGCAGGTTCGGCGGCTCGCTCGCCGACCTCGAGGCGGTCCGTGCCGCCGTGTCGATCCCCGTGCTGCGCAAGGACTTCATCGCAACGCCGTACCAGGTGTTCGAGGCCCGGGCGGCCGGTGCCGACCTGGTGCTGCTGATCGTCGCCGCGCTCGAGCAGCCGGTGCTCGCCGAGCTGCACCGACTGGTGCTCGAGCTCGGCATGACGCCGCTCGTCGAGACCCACGACGCCGCAGAGCTCGAGCGCGCTCTCGAGCTCGACGCGCGCCTCATCGGGGTGAACGCCCGCGACCTCAGCACCTTCGAGCTCGACCGCGACCTCTTCGGCAGGCTCGCGCCGACGATGCCGCCCGGTGTCATCAAGGTCGCCGAGTCGGCCGTGCTCGCTCCCGCCGACGTCGCGCACTACCGCGCCGCCGGTGCCGACGCCGTCCTCATCGGCGAAGCCCTCGTCACGGGTGACCCCGAGGCGACTCTCGCGGAGTTCCTGGCCGCATGACCAGCCTGCGCGAGGAACTGGGACCGTACTTCGGCGAGTACGGCGGACGGTTCGTGCCCGAATCCCTCATCGCCGCACTCGACGAGCTGGACGCGGCCTACCGCGAGGCGCGGGCGGATCCGCTGTTCGCGGCCGAGCTCGCGGAGCTCCACCGCTCGTACACCGGACGTCCGTCGATCCTCACCGAGGCGCCCCGGTTCGCGGAGCACGCGGGCGGCGCGCGCATCCTGCTCAAGCGCGAGGACCTGAACCACACCGGGTCGCACAAGATCAACAACGTGCTGGGTCAGGCGCTCGTCGCCCGCAGGCTCGGCAAGAAGCGGCTGATCGCCGAGACCGGTGCCGGCCAGCACGGCGTGGCCACCGCGACGGCCGCCGCGCTGTTCGGCATGGACTGCGTCGTCTACATGGGTGAGGTCGACACCGAGCGTCAGGCGCTCAACGTCGCGCGGATGCGGCTGCTCGGGGCCGAGGTTGTGCCCGTCAAGACCGGCTCCCGCACGCTCAAGGACGCGATCAACGACGCGCTGCGCGACTGGGTGGCGAACGTCGACACGACCCACTACCTGCTCGGCACCGTCGCAGGCCCCCATCCCTTCCCCGTGATGGTGCGCGACTTCCACGCGGTGATCGGCGAGGAGGCGAGGCAGCAGGTGCTCGACCTCACCGGCGCACTGCCGGATGCCGTCACCGCCTGCGTGGGCGGCGGCAGCAACGCGATGGGCATCTTCCACGCCTTCCTCGACGACGCCGAGGTGAAGCTCTACGGCTACGAGGCCGCGGGCGAGGGGCACCTCACCGAACGGCACGCGGCGACCATCACGCGCGGCCGCCCTGGAGTGCTGCACGGGGCGCGCAGCTACATGCTGCAGGACGACGACGGTCAGACCATCGAGTCCCACTCGATCTCGGCGGGCCTCGACTATCCCGGGGTCGGCCCCGAGCACGCCTGGCTGAACGACATCGGCCGGGCCAGCTACCTGCCGATCACCGACGCCGAGGCGATGGACGCCCTGCGTCTGCTCTCGCGCACCGAGGGCATCATCCCTGCCATCGAGTCGGCGCACGCCCTGGCCGGCACGCTCGCGCTCGGCCGCGAGCTCGGCCCCGACTCCACGATCCTCGTCTCTCTCTCCGGACGCGGCGACAAGGACATGGAGACGGCAGCGCGCTACTTCGAGCTCGTGTCGAGGGAGGAGCTCGCGCGCTCCGCCGCTGCCGACGCGCCCGAGGGCTCCCGCGGGGACGACGCGTGACCGCCGCGGCCGGCACGGGAGTCGCTCCCGTGATCGCCCAGCGCGTCGAGCAGGGCTCCGGCGCGCTTGTCGGGTACCTGCCGCTCGGCTTCCCCGACCTGCAGACGAGCATCGACGCGGCGGTCGCCCTGGTGGAGAACGGCGTCGACGCGCTCGAGCTCGGCGTGCCGTACTCGGACCCCGTCATGGACGGCACGGTCATCCAGCAGGCGACGCAGGCGGCGCTCGCGCGTGGCTTCCGCCTCCGCCAGTCGTTCGACGCGGTCGCTGCGATCCGCGAGCGGGTCGACGCGCCCGTGCTCCTCATGACCTACTGGAACCCCGTGGTGCAGTACGGCGTCGATCGCTTCGCCGACGACCTGCTCGCCGCAGGCGGGGCGGGGCTCATCACCCCCGACCTGATCCCGGATGAAGGCGCCGACTGGCTCGCCGCCTCCGATCGCACGGGCCTCGACCGGGTCTTCCTCGCGGCACCGAGCTCGTCGGATGCGCGGATCGCGCAAGCGGTCGAGCTCAGTCGCGGGTTCGTCTATGCGGTCTCCACGATGGGCATCACCGGCGCGAGAACGGATGTCGACAGCGCGGCACGCGCGCTCGTCGCCCGGCTCCGTTCGGCGGGAAGCACCAGCGCCTGCGTCGGCGTCGGCATCTCGACCGCCCAGCAGGTCGCCGAGGTGCTGGAGTACGCCGACGGCGCGATCGTCGGATCCGCCCTCGTGCGCGCCCTCGCCGACGGGGGAGTGGCGCAGGCCGCCCGCACCGCGGCGGAGCTCGCCGCGGGCAAGGCCTGACCTCCCCGCCCGATAAGCTGTGCTGTGCCGATGACCAGAAAGGCCTCTTCGTGATCGCGCCCCTGAGCATTCCCAGCCCCGACCCCGCCTGGCAGGCGCTGCAGATCAGCGCCTGGCTCGAGTCGACGTTCGGTTGGGACCTCCCCTTCACCTTCCGCATCACGACGTACGCCATCTGCATCCTGATCGGGGCCGTCCTCGGCGGCATTCTCATCGCCCGCCGCCTCAAGGCCCGCGGCGCCGACCCGGGTCTGGTCTGGGACATCGCGCTCTGGGGCTTCGTGCTGGGGCTCATCGGCGCGCGCGCCTGGCACGTGGCGACGCATCCCGACGACTACTTCTTCGAGGGCGCCGAGCCGTTCAACGTCACGAGGCCCGGTCACGTCTTCGCGATCTGGGAGGGCGGCAACGCCATCTTCGGCGCGCTGGTCGGCGGCGCCGTCGGCGTCTACATCGTCACCCGCTACAGCGGCCTGCGGTTCTGGACCGCCGCCGACATCATCGCTCCCGGACTGCTGCTCGCCCAGGCCGTCGGCCGCCTCGGCAACTGGTTCAACCACGAGCTGTTCGGTCTGCCCACCGACCTGCCCTGGGGCCTCGAGATCGAGTCGTCCAACCCCGCCTACCCGGTGGGTCTCCCCGAGGGCACCCTGTTCCACCCCACATTCCTCTACGAGATGATCTGGAACCTCGTGGGCGTGGCCGTCATCCTCTTCGTCGAGCACCAGCGGCGGCTCCAGTGGGGCAAGGTCTTCGCGCTGTACCTGATCTGGTACGGCGCTGGCCGCATCTGGTTCGAGTGGATCCGCATCGACCCGAGCGAGCTGTTCCTCGGCATCCGCCTCAACGTCTGGGGCGCGTTCGCCGCGCTGGTGCTGGGTCTCGTGATCCTCATCGCGCAGACGCGGCAGCATCCCGGACTCGAACCGAGCCCCTACCGGCCGGGTCGCGAGCCTGCTGCCGAGGATGAAGTAGACTCTGACGAGACCTATTCGGACAGCGACGATTCCGGTGATGACGCCACGGACGCTGAACGAACGCCCGCCACAAGCGGCGCAGGCACCAAGTCCTCCTAAGCCAGGGGCGAATCCACCCGTTATCTTTGGGCCACAGTCGTCCCAGCCGCAGCACCACCATGTGAGGACGGTTCCATGGCTCTCACTCCTCCCTTCGCGCGCTTCAGCGCGTTTCCCGAAGCACAGGGGATGTTCGACCCGCGCCACGAGAAAGACGCGTGCGGTCTCGCGATGGTCGCGACCCTCCGCGGAACCGCGGGGCACGACATCATCGAGACCGCGCTCGGCGCCCTGCGCAACCTCGAGCACCGCGGGGCGATCGGCTCCGACGCCGGCACCGGCGACGGAGCGGGCATCATCACCCAGATCCCCGACGCCTTCCTGCGCGCCGTCGTCGACTTCGAGCTGCCGCAGAACGGCCGCTACGCCGTCGGCCTCGCCTTCCTGCCCACGGAGGAGGACGAGCGCGAGTCCGTGAAGCAGGGCATCGCCGAACTCGCAGCACACGAGGAGCTCGTCGTTCTCGGCTGGCGCGAGGTCCCGGTCGACCCCGGTGTCATCGGCACCCTGGCGAGGGGCGCCATGCCGGTCATCGAGCAGCTGTTCGTCAGCTCGCAGCGGGTCGACGAGAACGGCGCGACCCATGGCGGCATCCTGCTCGACCGGCAGACGATGCGCCTGCGCCGCCGCGCCGAGCGCACGCTGCACGTCTACTTCCCGTCGCTGTCGAGCCGCACCCTCGTCTACAAGGGCATGGTGACGACGCTCCAGCTGGAGCCGTTCTACCCCGACCTCTCCGACGAGCGCTTCGCCTCGAAGCTCGCACTCGTGCACTCGCGCTACTCGACGAACACCTTCCCGTCGTGGCCGCTCGCCCAGCCGTTCCGCATGATCGCTCACAACGGCGAGATCAACACGGTGCAGGGCAACCGCAACTGGATGCGCGCCCGTCAGTCGCAGCTCGAGAGCGAGGTGCTCGGCGACATCCAGGACATCCTGCCGATCAACACGCCGAGCGCGAGCGACTCCGCGTCGTTCGACGAGGTCGTCGAGCTGCTGACTCTCGGCGGTCGCAGCCTGCCGCACGCGATCATGATGATGGTGCCGGAGGCCTGGGAGAATCAGCAGGACCTCGACCCCGCGCTCCGCGACTTCTACGAGTACCACTCGATGCTCATGGAGCCCTGGGACGGCCCGGCCGCCCTCGTCTTCACCGACGGCACGCTCGTCGGCGCGACGCTCGACCGCAACGGACTCCGTCCGGGCCGCTACCTCGTCACCGACGACGGCCTCGTCGTGCTCGCCTCGGAGATCGGCGTGCACGATGTCGACCCGAGCCGCGTGGTGCGCAAGGGCCGCCTGCGTCCCGGCAAGATGTTCCTCGTCGACACGGCCGAGGGCCGCCTCATCGAGGACGACGAGATCAAGACCCAGCTCGCGGCGTCCAAGCCGTGGGGGGAGTGGCTCGACCAGGGCCGCATCAACCTCAAGGACCTGCCGGAGCGCGAGCACATCGTGCACACCCCCGCGTCGGTCACCCGGCGCCAGCGCACCTTCGGCTACACCGAGGAGGAGGTGCGCATCCTCATCGAGCCGATGGCGAGGAACGGCGCAGAGCCCCTCGGCGCCATGGGGTCCGACACGCCCATCGCGGTGCTCTCGGAGCGCCCGCGGCTGATCTTCGACTACTTCACGCAGCAGTTCGCGCAGGTGACCAACCCGCCGCTCGACTCGATCCGCGAAGAGGTCGTCACGAGCATGAAGCTCGGCCTCGGACCCGAGCGCAACCTGCTCGACGCCGGCCCCGAGCACGCCCGCCAGGTCGTGCTCGACTTCCCGGTCATCGACAACGACGAACTCGCCAAGATCCAGCACATCGACCCGGTCGACGGGCAGTCGACGGTCACGATCCGCGGGCTCTACCGGGTCGACAAGGGCCAGAAGGCGATGGAGAAGCGCCTCGCCGCCATGTGCCGCGAGGCCGACGAGGCGATCGAGAACGGCGCGACCTTCCTCGTGCTGTCCGACCGCGACTCGACCGCCGAGCTCGCGCCGATCCCGTCGCTGCTCATGCTCGCCGCCGTGCACCACCACCTCATCCGCAAGCAGACGCGCATGAAGGTCGGCTTGATCGTCGAGGCGGGCGATGTGCGCGAGGTGCACCACGTGGCACTGCTCGTCGGCTACGGCGCATCGGCGATCAACCCGTACCTCGCGATGGAGACCGCGGAGGACCTCGTCCGCAACGGGCGCCTCCAGGGCGTGACCCCCGAGAAGGCCGTCAAGAACCTGATCAAGGCGCTCGGCAAGGGCGTGCTCAAGATCATGTCCAAGATGGGCATCTCGGTCGTCGGCTCCTACGCGGGCGCCCAGTGCTTCGAAGCGGTCGGGCTCAGCCACGAGTTCGTCGAGCAGTACTTCACCGGTACCTCGAGCATCCTCGGCGGCGTCGGCATCGACGTCATCGCGGCGGAGAACGCGGCTCGGCACAGCGCGGCCTACCCCGACGACAAGGCGGTCATCGCCCACGAGCGCCTCGCGACGGGCGGCGAGTACCAGTGGCGCCGCGGAGGCCCGCCTCACCTCTTCAACCCCGACACCGTCTTCCGGCTGCAGCACGCGACGAGGTCGCGCCGCTTCGACATCTTCCGCGACTACTCGCGCCTGGTCGACGAGCAGGCCGAGAAGCTCATGACGCTCCGCGGCATGTTCAAGCTGAAGACCGGCGTGCGTCCGGTCGTGCCGATCGACGAGGTCGAGCCGATCGAGTCCATCGTCAAGCGGTTCAACACGGGTGCGATGAGCTACGGCTCGATCAGCCAGGAGGCGCACGAGACCCTCGCGATCGCCATGAACCGGCTCGGGGCGCGCAGCAACACCGGTGAGGGCGGCGAGGACGTCGACCGCCTGCTCGACCCCGAGCGCCGCAGCGCGATCAAGCAGGTCGCCTCCGGACGCTTCGGCGTGACGAGCATGTACCTGACCCACGCGACCGACATCCAGATCAAGATGGCGCAGGGCGCGAAGCCCGGCGAGGGCGGTCAGCTGATGGCCGCGAAGGTCTACCCGTGGGTCGCGCGCACGCGGCACTCCACGGCCGGCGTCGGCCTCATCTCGCCGCCTCCGCATCACGACATCTACTCGATCGAAGACCTCAAGCAGCTCATCTTCGACCTCAAGCGGGCGAACCCCGCGGCCCGAGTGCATGTGAAGCTCGTGAGCCAGTCGGGCATCGGCGCGGTCGCCGCGGGCGTCACCAAGGCACTGGCGGATGTCGTGCTGGTCTCCGGACACGACGGCGGCACCGGCGCGAGCCCCGTCAACTCGCTCAAGCACGCGGGCACCCCCTGGGAGCTCGGCCTCGCCGAGACGCAGCAGACGCTCATGCTGAACGGCATGCGCGATCGCGTCGTCGTGCAGGTCGACGGGCAGATGAAGACGGGCCGCGACGTCGTCGTGGCCGCCCTGCTCGGAGCCGAGGAGTACGGCTTCGCGACCGCGCCGCTCGTCGTCGAGGGCTGCATCCTCATGCGGGTGTGCCACCTCGACACCTGCCCGGTGGGCGTCGCGACGCAGAACCCCGAGCTGCGCAAGCGCTTCACGGGCAAGCCAGAGTTCGTCGTCAACTTCTTCGAGTTCCTGGCGCAGGAGGTGCGCGAGTACCTCTCGGAGCTCGGATTCCGCTCCCTCGACGAGGCGATCGGCCACGCCGAGCTGCTCGACGTCGACCGTGCCGTCGAGCACTGGAAGGCAGAGGGGCTCGACCTCGCGCCGATCCTCCGCGGCCCGAAGTTCGACGAGCACGAGCCGAAGAGCAACCGACGGCCGCAGCACCACGAGCTCGAGGAGCACTTCGACCAGGAGCTCATCCGGCGCAGCCAGGCGGCGCTCGAGCACGGCCGTCCGGTGAGCATCGAGCTGCCCATCCGCAACACCGAGCGGGCGGTAGGCACCATGCTCGGCCACGAGGTGACGGTGCGGCACGGCGAGAACGGGCTTCCCGCCGGCACGATCGACATCACCCTCAAGGGCTCCGCGGGCCAGTCGCTCGGCGCCTTCATGCCATCGGGCATCCGACTCCGGCTCGAGGGCGACAGCAACGACTACGTCGGCAAGGGACTGTCGGGCGGCGAGATCATCCTGCGTCCCGATCGCGGCGCGCTGTTCCCGGCGGAGCGCAACGTGATCGCCGGCAACGTCATCGGCTACGGGGCGACCCAGGGCAGCCTCTTCCTCCGCGGCATCGTGGGGGAGCGGTTCCTGGTCCGCAACTCCGGTGCGACCGCCGTCGTCGAGGGCGTGGGCGACCACGCGCTCGAGTACATGACCGGTGGTCTCGCGGTCATCCTCGGCGCCACCGGACGCAACCTCGGCGCCGGCATGTCGGGCGGCACCGCATATGTGCTCGACCTGCGCAAGGAGCGGGTGAACCCCGACTCCCTCGCCAGCGGCGAGCTGCAGCTGCAGTCGCTCGGCAGTGCGGATGTCGAGATCCTCACCGACCTGCTCGAGCGCCACCGCGCCGAGACCGACTCCGCCGTGGCGGCGAAGCTCCTCGACTCGCTCGAGGAGTCGCTGCCCCGATTCACCAAGGTGCTGCCGCGCGACTACGCGGCGGTGCTCGCTACCCGCCAGACCGCCGTCGCCGAGGGGCTCGACCCCGACAGCGACGTCGTCTGGAGCCGGATCCTGGAGGTGACCGGCGGATGAGACTGTCTGATCCCAAGGGCTTCAACGTGAGCTGTGCAGCGGAGGTTACCGGTGGCTGATCCCAAGGGCTTCCTCAAGACGCCGGAGCGCGAGCTCCCGCCGCGTCGACCCGTCGCGCTGCGCCTGATGGACTGGCGCGAGGTGTACGAGCAGAGCGACCCGTCCGTTGTGCGCCGGCAGGCCGGACGCTGCATGGACTGCGGCATCCCGTTCTGCCACCAGGGCTGCCCGCTCGGCAACCTCATCCCGGAGTGGAACGACCTCACCTGGCGCGGCGAGGGCCGTGAGGCCATCGAGCGCCTGCACGCTACGAACAACTTCCCCGAGTTCACCGGACGGCTCTGCCCCGCGCCCTGCGAGGCGTCCTGCGTGCTGGGCATCAACCAGCCGCCGGTCACTATCAAGCAGGTCGAGAACTCGATCGCCGACCTGGCGCTGTCGCAGGGGCTCACCCCGCAGCCGCCCGACCGCCTCACCGGCAAGACGATCGCCGTCGTGGGCTCCGGTCCCGCAGGGCTCGCCGCCGCGCAGCAGCTGACCCGGGCAGGACACACCGTCGCGGTCTTCGAGCGCGACGACCGGATCGGCGGCCTGCTGCGCTACGGCATCCCGGATTTCAAGATGGAGAAGCGCATCCTCGACCAGAGGCTCGCGCAGATGCAGGCCGAGGGCACGCGCTTCCGCGCGGGCGTCGAGATCGGCGTCGACATCACCTGGGACGACCTCAAGGCGCGCTACGACGCCGTGGTCGTCGCCACCGGTGCGACCGTGCCGCGCGACCTGCCCATCCCGGGTCGCGACCTGCTGGGCGTGCACTTCGCGATGGACTACCTCGTGCCCCAGAACAAGGCGAACGCCGGTGACACCGTCGAGAACCAGATCTCGGCCGAGGGCAAGCACGTCGTCGTCCTGGGCGGTGGCGACACCGGTGCGGACTGCATCGGCACCGCGCACCGTCAGGGCGCCCTCTCGGTCACGAACCTCGCGATCGGCAAGCAGCCGCCCTCGGAGCGGCCCTCCGACCAGCCGTGGCCGATGAGCCCCACGCTGTTCGAGGTGCAGACTGCCCACGAGGAGGGCGGCGAGCGGATGTTCCTCGCCTCGACCGTGGAGTTCCTCTCGAACGACGCGGGCGAGGTGCGGGCGATCCGCATCGCCGAGACCGAGTACGTCGACGGACGCCGCGTTCCCAAGGCGGGCACCGAGCGCGAGATCCCCGCCGACCTCGTGCTGCTCGCCCTCGGTTTCACCGGGCCGGAGCGCGCGAGCATCGACGAGCAGCTGCGCGTCCCGTTCGACGACCGCGGCAACATCGCGCGCGACCAGGTCTACGAGACCAGCGAGTCCGGCGTCTTCGTCGCGGGCGACGCCGGCCGCGGCCAGTCGCTCATCGTCTGGGCGATCGCCGAAGGACGTGCCGCCGCAGCCGCCGTAGACCGCTACCTTGAAGGAGAGACGTCGCTGCCTGCCCCTGTGCGGCCGACGGACCGCGCCATCGCGCTCTGACCTGCAGTCTCCTGCACCACCGAATCCCACCACAGAAGGAACGATGAGACGAGCCAAGATCGTCGCGACGCTGGGCCCTGCCACGTCGAGCTATGAGAATGTCCGCGCCATCATCGACGCGGGCGTCGACGTCGCCAGAATGAACCTGAGCCACGGCTCGTACGAGGTGCACGACGCCAACTACGCCAACGTGCGCAAGGCCGCAGAGGATGCCGGCCGCCCGGTCGCCGTCCTCGTCGACCTCCAGGGCCCCAAGATCCGTCTCGGGAAGTTCGAGAACGGGCCCCACGACCTCGCCGAGGGTGACATCTTCACCATCACGACCGAGGACGTCCCGGGCACGAAGGAGCTCGTCGGCACCACCTTCAAGGGGCTGCCGAACGACGTGAAGGCCGGGGACTTCCTCCTGATCGACGACGGCAAGGTGCGGGTGCGCGTGCTCGACACCGACGGGGTGCGCGTGCGCACCGAGGTCGTCGTCGCCGGCCCCGTCTCGAACAACAAGGGCATCAACCTGCCCGGCGTCGCCGTCAACGTGCCCGCGCTGTCGGAGAAGGACGAGGACGATCTCCGTTGGGGCCTGGGTATCGGCGCCGACTACATCGCCCTCTCGTTCGTGCGCAACGCCGAGGACGTGCAGCGCGTGCACGAGATCATGGCCGAGGAGGGACGCCGAGTCCCGGTCATCGCCAAGATCGAGAAGCCGCAGGCCGTCGACGCCCTCGAGGGCATCATCGACGCCTTCGACGGCATCATGGTCGCCCGTGGCGACCTGGGCGTCGAACTGCCGCTCGAGGCCGTGCCGATCGTGCAGAAGCGCGCTGTCGAGCTCGCCCGCCGCATGGCGAAGCCGGTCATCGTCGCGACGCAGATGCTCGAGTCGATGATCAGCAGCCCGGTTCCCACGCGCGCCGAGACCTCCGACGTCGCGAACGCCGTCCTCGACGGTGCGGATGCGGTCATGCTGAGCGGCGAGACCAGCGTCGGCGAGTACCCCGTCGTCACCGTCGCCACGATGGCACGCATCGTCGCCTCCACCGAGGAGCACGGACTCGAGCGGATCCCGCCGCTCGGCACCAAGCCGCGCACCCAGGGCGGAGCGATCACCCTCGCCGCTGCCGAGGTCGCCGACTTCGTCGACGCCAAGTACGTCTGCGTCTTCACCGAGTCGGGCGACTCCGCGCGTCGCATGTCGCGTCTGCGCTTCCGGATCCCGATGAAGGCGTTCACGCCCGAGCCCGCGATCCAGCGACGGATGGCGCTGACCTGGGGCATCCAGTCCTTCCTGGTCGATCGGGTCACCCACACCGACGCGATGTACCGCCAGGTCGACGAGATCCTGCTGGCCGAGGGCCTCGCCGAGGTCGGGGACAAGGTCGTCGTCATCTCCGGGTCGCCTCCCGGCATCCCCGGGTCGACCAACGACCTGCGCGTGCACAGCATCGGCGACGCCATCAATGCGGCCGCGCCTGCCTGGGACACCGATCCCGACTCGGCGATCTAGCGGTCGATTCGACGAAGGGGGTGCCGCGGACGCGGCGCCCCCTTTCTCGTCCCGTGGATGACCGCGGCGCTACGCTTCCCTCGACATGGTGATCGACAGCAGTGCGACGCTGATCGCGCAGAGCACCACGATCACCGCTGCCGCCGTGACGGAGAAGCTGGGTCTCACACCCACACGGGCGTACGAGGTCGGGCAGACCATCCCGAGGCGCAGCGGGCAGCCGGGCCGGCGGACGGCCGCACATGCGCAGTGGGAGCACACCCTCCGATCCTCTGCGACCGCGGAGGACCCGCACGGACTCGCGGCGCTGCGTCGACTCGTCGAGCTGCTCCTGCCGTCAGCTCCTGCGTTGCTGGAGTTGGGCGGCACGTGCGACCTCCGTATCTTCTGGCTCGCCCACTCCGACAGCCCGCAGGGCGGCTTCGTCCTCGACGGCCTCCTCCTCGCGGGGCTCGGGCGGCTCGGCATCCCCTTCTACGCCGACGTGTTCCTGTCCTCGACCGGCACCGACGCTTAGCCTCGACGGGTAGCACCGACGCGTAGTAGACCCGCGCGCGTCCCGCAACCGGTTGAGCCTCATCCGCTCGGGGCGTTGCCTAGGACTATGGCTTTCTCACCGACACGCGCGATCGTCACAGGGTCAGAGTCCGGCATCGGCAGGGCGACAGCCGTCGCTCTCGCGGCGGCGGGCATGGACGTAGGCGTCACCTGGTTCCAGGACGAGCAGGAGGCCGAGGCGACCGCTGAGGAGGTGCGCTCGCACGGCCGGAAGGCGTTCGTGGCCTACCTGGACACGAGCGACATCCCCGGCTGCGGCGACGTCGTCGACGACCTCGCCGGCCGGCTGGGCGGGCTCGACGTCTTCGTGAACAACGCCGGCACGGGTGACAACGCCCCGTTCCTCGAGATGACCCTCGAGCAGTGGCGGCACACCGTGTCCGTCGACCTCGAGGGCGCCTTCATCTGCCTGCAGCGGGCAGCGCGTCACATGGTGGAGGCGGGGCAGGAGGGCCGCCTGATCGCCATCACGAGCGTGCACGAGCACCAGCCGCGGGTCGGCTCGTCCGCCTACGACGCGGCCAAGCACGGGCTCGGCGGCCTCATGAAGACGATCGCCCTCGAACTCGGTCACCTCGGCATCACGGCGAACTCCGTCGCTCCGGGCGAGATCGCGACGGCCATGACCGGCCAGGAGGACGAGGACCCGCACGGCAAGGAGCGCCCGGGCGTGCCGCTGGGGCGTCCCGGCGACGCGCGCGAGATCGCGTCCGTCGTCGCCTTCCTGGCTTCTCCCGCCTCGTCCTACGTCACCGGCGCCTCGTGGGCGGTCGACGGCGGGATGCTGCAGATGGGACCGCAGGGCGGGTCCCACATCCAGACCAACGAATGGAGAGAAGGGTAATGACCATGGATCGCGAGAACGAGACCACCCCCATCGAGGACCTGCCCGACAAGCCGTCGCAGGCCGAAGGCGACGTCGGAGACGACGACGCGAGCTAGCCGACGCGGGTGAGGAGCTCGTGCTCGAGCACGGATTCGAGCGCCAGCACCTTGTAGCCCTGCGACTCGAAGAAGACCGTGATGCGGTCCGCCTCGACGTCGACGACGCTGCCGTGGCCCCACTCGCTGTGCTCCACTGCGGAGCCGGAGGGGAAGGGCGCGGCAGCGTCGTGCTGTCCGGCCTCCTCTGCGGTTCCCGCGCGGCAGGTGTCGCAGCTGCCGCAGAGACCGCCGAGGTCCTCGCCGAAGTAGCCGAGCAGCACCCTCCGACGGCAGTCCCTGGTCTCTGCGTAACGGCGCATGAAGTCCAGCCGCGACTGCTCGATCCTCTCCCGGCGCTCGGACGCCTCCTCGGCGCGGCCAGCCGCATCCGCTGCATCGAGCCGTGCGATCGGCACTGCGCCTTTTCGCGTCAAACGCACCGCTCCGCCCTCGACGAGCAGGTTCACGAGCCCCGTGACCGTTCGGGCCGACAGGTCGAGCTGCTCGGCGAGCTCCTTCGAGCGCAGCGGCCGACCGGCCTCCGCGATCGCGCCGTATGCGGCCCGCAGCTTCGCGGCATCCGTTCCTCGGGCGACGAAGTACTTGCGCAGCCCCAGATCCTCGGAGCGGTAGAACAGCACGGCGGATGCCGGCTCGCCGTCCCGGCCGCTGCGTCCGATCTCCTGGTAGTAGGCGTCGAGCGACTCCGGCACCGAGGCGTGCACCACGAAGCGCACGTCGGGCTTGTCGATGCCCATGCCGAACGCGTTTGTCGCGACGACCGCATCCGCTTCGCCGTCGAGGAACGCCTCGTGCACCCTCGTGCGCTCCTTCGCCGACAGCCCGGCGTGGTAAGTCTCCGCTCGCAGGCCGAGCTCCCGCAGCTCCTCCGTGAGCTCCTCGGCCTCGCGTCGGGTGGCGGCGTAGACGAGACCCGGGCGCTCGAGGGTCGGAATGAGCTCCAGGAGCGCGGCGCGCTTGTCGGAGTCGGTCGTCGCCCTCCGCACCTCGAGGTCGATGTTCGGGCGGTCGACGCCGGTCACCACGACGAGCGGATCGCGCAGCTGCAGGCGCTCGACGATCTCGAGACGCACCGGCTCCGCACCGGTCGCGGTGAGCGCGACGGTGGTGGGCCGGCCGAGGCGCTCGCGCACCTCGCCGAGCCTCAGGTAGTCGGGCCGGAAGTCGTGGCCCCAGGATGCGACGCAGTGCGCCTCGTCGATCACCAGGAGTCCGACCGCGAGGTCGCGCAGCCGGTCGACCACGTCGTCCTTCGCGAGCTGCTCGGGCGCGAGGAAGAGGTATCGGGCGGTCCCGTCGGTCAGTCCCTCCCAGGCCTCCTCGAGCGCCGTGACCCCGAGCGCCGAGTTCAGGGCCACGCCCGCCGGCGCCTTGGGGCTCTCCGCGAGCTGATTGAGCTGGTCCATCTGCAGGGCGATGAGCGGCGAGACGACGACGGTCACTCCGTCGAGCATCGCCCCCGCCAGCTGGTACACCGCTGACTTGCCGGCCCCGGTGGGCATCACCGCGATGACGTCGCGTCCGTGCAGCAGCGCGTCGACCGACGCCTCCTGGCCCTCCCGCAGATCCTCCCACCCGAAGAGCTCGCGAGCGGCGTCGGCGATCCTCGAAGCGGGCACGGCATCCTCTCGTCGGAGCCGCGGAGAGGCGGCACGGTTGAACATCGTCGCATCGGAGGACACCGCCTCCTGAGGGCTTGACACCCCTCGCGCGCGCTCCTAGCGCCGCACATTCCGATCGGAGCGGCCGATCGCAACCCCTTGGTGCACCGGGTGCCGCGCCGCTTATCTGGAAGCAGGGATAGGAAGGGGACCGCATCATGGCGACACACGACCCTAAGCGCGAGGACCGGCCGGAGCCGGTCGCCGACGACAGCAGCACCCGTCGGCTCAACACGAACGAGGACGACCTCAACGGCAGGCACGCCGCGGGCACGCCCGTCGAGGACGCCAGGGCGATCAGGCACGAGGTCGTCGCGCGCGAGAAGGAGGCTTACGGCGGGATCAAGTTCGGCAGCGCCTTCTTCGGGTGGCTCGCCGCGACCGGACTCGCCGTGCTGCTCACCGCGCTCGTCGCGGGAGCGGGCGCAGCAGTCGGGCTCGCGACGCCGGGCGACGAGGTGGACGCGGAGAACGCGCAGACCATAGGGATCGTGGGCGGCATCCTGCTGCTCGTCATCCTGTTCGTCTCGTACTACGCAGGCGGCTACGTTGCCGGACGGATGGCGCGCTTCAACGGCGCGAAGCAGGGACTCGCCGTGTGGCTGTGGGCGATCATCATCGCGATCGTCGTGGCCATCATCGGCGCGATCGCCGGCGCGCAGTTCAACGTCCTGGCGAACCTCGACAGCTTCCCGCGCATCCCGCTCGGTGACGAGCTGACCACCACCGGCATCATCACCGCCGTGCTGACGCTCCTCGTCAGCCTGGGCGGCGCGGTGCTCGGCGGCCTCGGCGGCATGCGGTTCCACCGCAAGGTCGACAAGGCGGGTCTCGGCGGCTAGACGTCGTCGGCGCTGATCAACCGTCGCCGCGCGGCCAGGAGCTCGATCTCCGGCCGCGCGGCGACGGCTCGTTCCAGCCCGTCCAGCACGTCGGCAAGGTGACCCGCGTCGCCGCTCACGACGGCCGCGCCGATGGTCGCGCGGCGATGCAGGTCCGCGTCGCCCACCTCAGCGACCGACACCTCGAAGCGGCGCTTCAGTTCGTTCACCAGCGGGCGGATGACGGAGCGCTTCTCCTTGAGCGAGTGCACGTCGCCGAGGAGCACGTCGAACTCGATCCAGCCGATCCACATGGGTTCAGTGTGCCGGGTCGGGACCGTGGCGCGGCGTGCGTCGCGCGACTGACAGTCGGAAGGGCGCGTTGTGAACGCGAGGGTGTGCTGTAACGCACCCTCTCGTTCACGACATGCACAGTCGAGAACTCTGCGCCGGATGTGGGACTCGAGCCCCGCCCCGCCCCACCGCGCACGGCCGCGACGCCGCCTACGGCGTCGCCCCGGAACCGGCGGGCGGGGACCCCGGTATGGAAGCCGCACCTACATGCGGCACGATCACGCCGCTCCAGGCGGCGCGCTCGTGCCGGATGTGGGACTCGAACCCACACGCCCTCTCGGACAACCGATTTTGAGTCGGTCGCGTCTGCCATTCCGCCAATCCGGCGCACGCATCCGCCCGCAGGGGGCGCCGCAGCGGGGGCAACGATACCGTAGGGTTGTTCCGTGAGTGAGCAGGAAGCAACACCGTCAGCGCCCCGTCGCGTCGTCGTCGCGGAAGACGAGTCGCTCATCCGCATGGACATCGTGGAGATCCTCCGCGACAACGGATTCGAGGTCGTCGGCGAGGCTGGCGACGGCGAGACCGCCGTCTCGCTCGCGACCGAGCTGCGCCCCGACCTCGTCATCATGGACGTCAAGATGCCTCAGCTCGACGGCATCTCCGCGGCCGAGCGCCTCAGCAAGAACCACATCGCCCCCGTCGTGCTGCTGACCGCGTTCAGCCAGAAGGAGCTCGTCGAGCGGGCCAGCGAGGCGGGCGCGCTCGCCTACGTCGTCAAGCCGTTCACCCCGAACGACCTGCTGCCCGCGATCGAGATCGCCCTCTCGCGCTACCAGCAGATCATCACCCTCGAGGCCGAGGTCGCCGACATGGTCGAGCGCTTCGAGACCCGCAAGCTCGTCGACCGCGCCAAGGGCCTGCTCAACGAGAAGATGGGCCTCACCGAGCCCGAGGCGTTCCGGTGGATCCAGAAGGCGTCGATGGACCGACGCCTCACCATGCACGACGTCGCCCAGGCGATCATCGAGCAGCTCGCCCCCAAGAAGTAGTCCCGAACCAGACGGATGCTGCGCTCCTACGTCGTCACAGGCGGAGCGCGCGGCGTCGGCCGGGGAATCGCGGAACGACTGCTGCGAGACGGCCACGGAGTAGCCGTGCTCGACGCGGCGCCCATCGAGTGGGCGTCGGGCCACCGCTACTCGCACCGGCTCGCGATCGTCACGGGCGATGCGGGGGAGCGGGCGACGGCCGAGCGTGCAGCGGATGCCGCTGAGCGCATCGCGCCCTTCCACGGCTGGGTGAACAACGCCGCCGTGTTCCGCGACGCCGACCTGCACGCGGATCCCGAAGCGGCACTCGCCCACATCACCGCGAACCTCGCGACCGCCGTCATGGGCACCGGCGTCGCAGTCGCACGTCTGCTCGCCGCGCAGCGGCCCGGCGCGATCGTGAACGTCTCCTCGCACCAGGCGCAGCGGCCGGTGGCGGGCGCGCTGCCGTACGCCACGGCGAAGGCCGCCATCGAGGGCCTCACCCGCGCCGCCGCCGTCGACTACGGGCGAAGCGGCATCCGCGTCAACGCCGTGGCTCTCGGCTCGATCCTCACCGACCGCACTGAGGGCCGCGACGAGCTGATCGCTCAGCTGGCCGACGCGCATCCGCTCGGTCGCCCCGGCTCGGCGGATGAGGTGGCCGCGATCGTCGCCCACCTCTTGAGCGACGAGGCCTCGTTCGTCACCGGGGCGGTCGTCCCCGTCGACGGAGGCCGCGCCGTATTCGGGCGGGATCCCGAGGAGCGGCTCTAGCGCCGGTCGAGCAGCATGTTCGTCATGCGCACGGTCGAGAGCCTGCGGCCCTCCTCGTCAGTCATGACGATCTCGTGCGTCGCGAGCGTGCGTCCCAGCACGAGCGCGGTGCACGTGCCGGTGACCCAGCCGTCGGTGATCGACTTGGAGTGCGTGGCATTGATCTCGATGCCGACGGCGTACCGGCCAGGGCCCGCGTGGATCGCGGAGGAGAGCGAGCCGAGCGACTCGCCGAGCACCACGTGCGCGCCGCCGTGCAGCAGCCCGACGACCTGGCGGTTCCCGTCGACCGGCATGCGTGCCACCGAGTGCGACGCCGACACCTCGACGAACTCGATGCCCATCTTGCGGGCGAGCTCGCCGCCCCCCGACTTCACGATCCGCTCGTAGAGCTCGGGGTCGAGATCGGGTGGGAAGGCGGTCATCGGGGCTCCTCGATGGTCTGCCGAAGCGGCGATCCGCCCGGCCTCCAGCGGCTTCGAGCGCTGTCCGAGGCAGCAACTAGGCTTGCTGCGTGTCGGACTCCGAGAAGCCTACCCTCCTGCTCATCGACGGCCACTCGCTCGCATTCCGTGCCTTCTACGCCCTCCCCGTCGAGAGCTTCACGACCCGCGACGGCCAGCACACGAACGCCATCCACGGCTTCCTCGCGATGCTCATCATGCTGCTGCAGCGCGAGAATCCGACCCACCTCGCGGTCGCGTTCGACGTCTCCCGGGCCTCGTTCCGCACGCGGGAGTACGAGGAGTACAAGGCGACAAGGAGCGCCACGCCCTCCGAGTTCGTGGGGCAGGTTCCGCTGCTGCAGGAGTGCCTCGCGGCGATGAACATAACGACGATCCTCAAGGAGGACTACGAGGCCGACGACGTGCTCGCGACCCTCGCCACGCGCGGCGAGGCCGAGGGCTACGAGGTGCTCGTCGTGTCGGGCGACCGCGACAGCATCCAGCTGGTCGACGACAAGGTCACGCTGCTCTACCCCAACGTGCGAGGCGTCAGCGAGCTCAAGCGCTACGACCGCGCCGCGGTCGTCGAGCGGTACGGGGTGGAGCCGCACCAGTACCCCGAGATCGCGGCCCTCGTCGGCGAGTCGAGCGACAACCTGATCGGCATCGACAAGGTCGGCGAGAAGACCGCCGTCAAGTGGATCACCCAGTACGGATCGCTCGAGAACCTGCTCGAGCACGCGGACGAGATCAAGGGTGTCGTCGGCGGGTACCTGCGCGATCAGAAGGACCGCGCCATCCGCAATCGCAAGCTCAACCGCCTCGTGAGGGACGTGCCGCTCGACGTCGAACTGGCGAACCTCGAGAAGCGCCCCATCGACGTGGAGGCGGTGCGCGCGATCTTCGACCGGCTGCAGTTCCGCACCCTCTTCGAGCGCCTGCTGAAGATCCACGGCGAGGAGTCGGGCGAGACCGTGGCGGCGACGCTGGCGACGGCCGCCACGCCCATCCCGCCGGTGCAGACCCCGACGGGGGCGGGCATCGCCGAGTGGATCGCGAAGACCAGCGCCCACGGCCAGCAGCCGCTCGGGGTGCGGGTCGAGTTCGGCCCGAACGGCGTCTCGGGCTTCGGTCTGGCGGGTCTCGAGGACACGGCGTACGTGCGCTGGGAGCAGGGCTCCGCCGATGCCGCCGCGCTCGAGCAGTGGCTCGCGAGCGACGCCCCGAAGCAGGTGCACGACGCGAAGCGCCAGTACAAGCTGCTCGCCGGTGCCGGCATCGAGCTGGGCGGCATCGCGTTCGATCCGGCGATGGCCGCGTGGCTCATCCGCCCCGGGCAGAAGGCCGAGGACCTGCCGACCCAGGTCTACAGCTACCTCGGGGAGACGCTCGTGCAGCCCGACCCCAATCAGCTGGTCCCCGCGACCGAGGCGGTCAGCCCGGCGACGGAGGCCTGGTACGTGCTGCGGGTGTCCGCCTACCTCGCCGAGCGTCTGGAGCCCGGCTCCCGTCGCGTGCTGGATGAGATAGAGCTTCCGCTGCTTCCCGTGCTCGCACGCATGGAGCTCGACGGCATCGCGGTGGACGCAGCGGGGCTTGCTCAGCAGGCCTCCGACCTGCGCGCTCGCGCGGCGGAGCTCGCGCAGAAGGCATACGCCGAGATCGGCCGCGAGGTGAACCTCGGCTCGCCCAAGCAGCTGCAGCAGGTGCTCTTCGAAGAGCTGGGCATGCCGAAGACCCGCGCCAACAAGACCGGCTACTCGACGGATGCCGCGAGTCTCGCCGACCTGCAGGAGCAGAATCCGCATCCGTTCCTCGGGCTCCTGCTCGAGCACCGTGACGCGACGAAGCTGCTGCAGATCATCGAGACGCTGCAGGTCGCGATCGACCGGGTCGGCCGCATCCACACGACCTATGACCAGACCGGATCCTCCACCGGACGCATCTCGTCGAACGACCCCAACCTGCAGAACATCCCGATCAAGACCGAGGTCGGCCGCCGCATCCGCTCGACCTTCCGGCACGACGAGGGCTACGAGACGCTGCTGACGGCGGACTACTCGCAGATCGAGATGCGCATCATGGCGCACCTCTCGGGCGACGCCGGGCTCATCGAGGCGTTCAACTCGGGGGAGGACCTGCACCGTTTCGTCGGTGCGCGGGTGTTCGGCGTCGCTCCCGAGGACGTGACGCCGACGATGCGCACCAAGGTGAAGGCGATGTCGTACGGCCTCGCCTACGGGCTCAGCGCGTTCGGGCTCTCGAAGCAGCTGCGCATCGAGACGAGCGAGGCCAAAGAGCTGATGGCCGAGTACTTCGCCCGCTTCGGCGCCGTGCGCGACTACCTGCGCAGCGTCGTGGAGCAGGCCCGGGTCGACGGCTACACGACGACGATGTTCGGTCGTCGCCGGCCGTTCCCCGACCTCACCTCGAACAACCGGGTGCTGCGCGAGAACGCCGAGCGCGCCGCGCTCAACTCGCCGATCCAGGGCACCGCGGCCGACATCATGAAGCGCGCGATGATCGCTGTCGCCGCCGACCTCCGCGAGCAGGACCTGCGCTCGAGGCTCCTGCTGCAGGTGCACGACGAGCTCGTGCTCGAGGTCGCGCCGGGGGAGCTCGAGGCGCTGACGGGCATCGTGCGGAGCGGGATGGGCGGCGCCGCCGAGCTCAGCGTGCCGCTCGACGTGCAGATCGGCACCGGACCGAACTGGGACGCCGCGGCCCACTGACTTGTGCCCCGGCACGGCGCCATGCAAGCCGCGCGACACGCCGCTTCGGGGACAACACGCCGCGCCCGCCGTGCGCGTCTCGTCGCGGGTGCGGCGTGTTGCACCCGCCACGCACGCGCCACAACACCCCCGTTCGTGTCCGGTTGTTTGACATTCGGACATAAACGGACTTACATAAGCGCAGAACCACATCCATTCGACGATGGAGTCGCGTTGTACGCACCAGAGCGCCACGAGCAGATCCTGGAGACTGCTCGCGCTCGAGGCCGCGTGGACGTCGCCGGGCTCGCCAAGGAGCTCGCCGTCACGCCGGAGACGGTTCGACGCGACCTGACCGCCCTCGAGCGCCGCGGAGTCCTGCGACGCGTCCACGGCGGGGCGATCCCGGTCGAGCGCCTCGGCGTCGAACCGGATGTCGCCGACCGCGAGGTGCACGCCGCCGCCGAGAAGGAGCGCATCGCCCGCGCGGCGCTCGAGGAGCTGCCAGACGGCGGCTCGGTCATCATCGACGCGGGCACCACGACCGTGCGTTTCGCGCAGCTGCTGCCCGACGATCGCGAGCTGCTGGTCGTCACCCACAGCGTCCCCGTCGCGGCGGCCCTCGTCTCCCGCCCGAACATCTCGCTCCACCTGCTGGGAGGCATCGTGCGCGCCCGCACCCTCGCGGCCGTCGGGGAGTGGACGACGTCGCAGATCGACGACGTGTTCGCCGACGTCGCCTTCATGGGAACGAACGGCATCAGCGTCGAGCGCGGGCTGACCACGCCCGACATGGCCGAGGCGGGAGTCAAGCGTTCCCTCATGGCCGCCGCCCGCCGCACCGTCGTACTCGCGGATCACACGAAGTTCGGCCGCGAGGACTTCGCCCGCGTCGCCCCGCTCTCCGATGTCGACACGATCGTGACGGATGTCGGACTCGACGCCGAGCTCGGCGACGACATCGAGAACGCCGGCCCCCGGGTGGTGGTCGTGTGATCGTCACCGTCACCCTCAACCCCAGCCTCGACCGCACCCTCGGGGTGGAGCGCTTGGTGCCCGGATCGATCGTGCGGTCCTCTGCTCCGCTCATCGAGCCGGGCGGCAAAGGCGTCAACGTGACCCGCGCGCTGACCGCGCACGGCATCCCGAGCACGGCCGTGCTGCCGATCGGCGGGGGAGAGGGCGCCGAGCTCGCTCGCCTGCTCGAAGCGGACCGCGTCAGCGCGCGGCTCGTGCCCGTGTCGGGTCGCACCCGCTCCAACATCACCGTCGTCGAGCCGGACGGCACCGTCACGAAGCTCAACGAGCCTGGCGTGCCGCTCGGCAAGGCCGACCTGATCGCGCTCAAGAGCGCACTGCGCTCCGCAATCTCGCGCGGCGACTGGGCGGTGTTCAGCGGCAGCGTCCCGCCGGGGCTCACTGAGCGCGACTGGCTGGATCTGCTGCGCACCGCGACGGATGCCGGAGCGGCTGTCGCCGTCGACACCAGCGGCGACGCGCTGAAGGCCGCGATCGGCGCTGCCCCGCTCCTCGTCAAGCCGAACCGCGACGAGCTCGCCGACCTGGTAGGGCGCCCGCTCACCTGCATCGCCGACGTGCTGCATGCCGCCCGCGAGATCGTGAGGCGCGGGGTCTCGTGGGTGCTCGCGACCCTCGGCGCGGACGGCGCCGTCCTGGTCGGGCGGGAGATCGAGCTCGTAGGCGAGTCGAAGATCGACCGCGCACGGAGCACGGTCGGTGCGGGCGACAGCTTCCTCGCAGGCTTCCTGGCGCGCTTCGCGCCCGGATCGACGGATGCCGAAGCGGCTCTCACCCAGGCGCTCGCCTGGGGCGCGGCCGCCGCCTCGCTTCCCGGCAGCGCCGTGCCCGGCCCCGCCGACATCCGTCTCGACAACGTCCAGCTGGTGGCGACACCGGACCTGGATCGGCCGCTCGTGGCCACCTAGCACCATGTCCATCCATCGACCCCGACCCGATACTCGTACGAAGGAGTACTCGCCAGATGTCTGATTACACTCCCACCGTCACCGGAACCGGTGCGCGCGCCCGCGTGCAGCGGTTCGGTGCGTTCCTCGCGGGCATGGTGATGCCCAACCTCGGCGCGTTCATCGCGTTCGGCCTCATCACCGCGCTCTTCCTCGATACAGGATGGGTGAACCTCCTGGCTGGCCGTGTTGTGGATAGCAAGCCGGTCGAC
This sequence comes from Microbacteriaceae bacterium, assembly GCA_031177985.1. Lineage (GTDB taxonomy): Bacteria > Actinomycetota > Actinomycetes > Actinomycetales > Microbacteriaceae > JAPSJW01. The sequence goes on from JAPSJW010000006.1 coordinate 147,368, forward strand.
ACGCTGGAATGGACTGCTCAGATCGCGACCGTCATCGGCCCGCTGATCAACATCCTCATCCCGATCCTGATCGGATACACGGGCGGCCGGATGGTCCACGGCGCGCGAGGCGCAGTCGTCGGTGCCGTGGGCACCGTCGGCGCGATGCTGGCACCGGTGGCTCTCGGCTTCATCAACCAGGACGGCGGCCAGCCGTACGCCTCGATCGCCGAGATCCCCTCCGCCATCCTCGGCGCCTTCATCATCGGCCCGCTCACGGCTCTGGCCCTGAAGCTGTGGGACAACTTCATCGCGGGTAAGGTGCGCGGCGGTTTCGAGATGCTCGTCGACAACTTCTCTGCCGGCATCATCGGCGGCATCGGAGCGATCGTCGGAATTTACGTCGTCGGACCGATCAGCTATTGGATCGCCCAGGGGCTCGGCGCCGCCGCGAACTGGTTGGTCGATCTGAATCTGCTCCCGCTCGTGTCGATCGTCGTCGAGCCCGCCAAGGTGCTCTTCCTCAACAACGCCATCAATCACGGTGTCTTCACGCCACTGGGCAGCGCCGAGACGGCAGAGATCGGCCGCTCGATCTTCTTCATGATCGAATCGAACCCCGGGCCGGGTCTCGGAATCCTCACCGCGATGCTGCTGTTCGGGCCCCGCGCCATCCGCCCGACTGTGCCCGCGGCGATGATCGTGCACTTCCTCGGCGGCATCCACGAGATCTACTTCCCCTACGTGCTCATGAAGCCTGTCCTGATCGTCGCGGCGATCGCAGGTGGCGCGACTGGCGTGCTCTGGGAGTCGATCTTCCGCCTGGGCCTTCGCAGCCCGGCCTCGCCCGGCAGCATCATTTCCTGGATCGTGGTCTCCCCGCCCGATCAGTTGGTGCTGATCGTCATCGGCGTACTCCTGTCGGCCGCCGTCTCCTTCGTCGTCGGCATGCTCGTGCTCGGCTTCGGGCGCAAGGAGGCCAAGGAGGGCGACGAGGTCGACCTCGAAGCCGCGAAGGAGCAGACGGCCGCGAACAAGGCCCAGTCCAAGCGGCCGGCCACGGCGTAGCCTCGGAATCAGCGAACAACGGAAGAAGGAGCCATCATGGCAACCATCGACGGATCGAGCATCAAGAAGCTCATCGTGGCCTGCGACGCGGGCATGGGCAGCAGCGTGATGCTCGCGGGCACGCTCAAGAAGCAGCTCGCGAAGAACGGCGTGACGGTCGAGCACAGCTCGGTCGCCGAGATCCCCAAGGATGCCGACCTGGTCGTCACCCAGACGAGCCTCGCGGACCGCGCCCGCGGCGTCGTCCCCGACGTGCCGGTCGTCCCGTTCCAGCTGTTCCTCGGTGACCCCGCCGTGACGAAGGTCGTCAAGGCGATCCAGTCCGGCGAGACGATCGAGGTCTGACGTTGGCCGAGAACCAGACACCTCTGACCGAGCTGCTCGCCGAGTCGTCCATCCGTCTGGACGCGTCGGCGAGCGGCCGGGACGACGCCATCCGTCAGACCGGCCAGGCGCTGCTCGACGCGGGAGCGATCGACGCGAGCTACATCGACGCGATGCTGGAGCGCGAGAACTCGGTCTCGACCTACATGGGCGAGGGCGTCGCGATCCCGCACGGCACACTCAAGGGCAAGGACTCGGTGAAGCAGGACGCCCTCGTGCTGCTCCGCTTCCCCGAGCCGGTCGACTGGGACGGCAACCCTGTCTCGGTCGCCGTCGGCATCGCGGCGAAGGGCAACGGCCACATCGCGATCCTGTCGCAGCTCGCCACGGTGCTGCTCGACCCCGAGAAGGCCGAGGCCCTGCGCACAGCGACGTCCTCCGACCAGGTGTACGCGCTCCTCGCCGACGAGGACGCGTAGCCGTTCGGTGAAGGCGGTCACGTTCCACGCCCCAGGCGACGTGGGGGGCGGGGGGGACCCCCCCCCCCCCCGCGCGGCGGGGGGGGTGAAGCAGGGGGGGGGCGCCCGCGCCC
>JAPSJW010000006.1:149340-179281 GCA_031177985.1 Microbacteriaceae bacterium
GTGCGGCTCGAGGAGACCCCCGAGCCGCACGTCGCTGCAGGGGAGATCAAGCTGAGGGTGCGCGCCTGCTCCATGTGCGGCACCGACGTGAAGATCTCCCGCTCGGGGCATCCGAATATGTCGCCGCCGCAGGTCATGGGACATGAGATCGCCGGGGACATCGTCGAGGTCGGCGACGGGGTCGACGGCTGGTCGCCGGGCGACCGCGTGCAGGTCATCGCCGCGATCCCCGACGGCACCTGCCCGGAGTGCCTCGCCGGGCATTCGTCGGTCTGCGCGAACCAGCTCTCGATGGGCTACCAGTTCGCCGGCGGCTTCGCCCAGCATCTCATCGTGCCCGCCGAGGTGCTGCGCGCCGACGGTGTCAACCGAATCCCCGAACATCTCAGCTACGCCGAGGCCTCCGTTGCCGAGCCGCTGGCCTGCGTACTCAACGGGCAGGAACTCGCGAGGGTCGAGCCCGGCAGCACCGTGGTGGTCGTCGGCGCCGGCCCGATCGGTTGCCTGCATGTGCGTCTCGCCCGGGCCAGGGGAGCGGCGCGAGTGATCCTCGTCGACCTGCAGGCAGAGCGGCTCGCGGCCGCTGCCGACCTCGTGCTCCCGGACGCGACCATCGTCTCCAGCCAGGTCGATCCGGTCGGCCGCGTGCTCGACCTCACCGACGGGCGCGGCGCGGACGTCGTCATCACCGCAGCCGCCTCGGGCGCAGCACAGGAGCAGGGCCTCCGGATGCTCGCCCGACGCGGCCGCCTCAGTCTCTTCGGCGGCCTCCCCAAGGACGCCCCCACGATCACCGTCGACGCGAACCTCGTGCACTACCGCGAGCTCACGATCGTCGGAGTCAACGGCTCGAGCCCCGCCCACAACCGGCAGGCGCTCGACCTCATCGCGTCCGGCGCCGTGCCGGTCGCGGATCTCATCACCCACCGGCTCCCGCTCGACGACGTCTTCGAGGCGTTCGACCTCGTCGCGAGCGGCAGAGCCATCAAGGTGACCGTCGAACCCTAGGAGGGGTCATGCCAGAACGCACCGTCACCGTCGCCTCGAGCGTCGGACTCCACGCCCGTCCGGCGTCGCTCTTCGCGCAGGCCGCCGCGAAGACCGGCGTCACCGTCACCCTGACCTCCGCCGCGGGCAAGAGCGTCAACGCCGCGAGCATCCTGGGCGTGCTCTCGCTCGGCATCGGCTCGGGCGAGGAGGTCACCCTCGCGGCCGAGGGCGACGGCGCCGATGCGGCACTCGACGAGCTCGTCTCGGTGCTGGAGACGGACCTCGACAAGGAGTGACCGTCGCTAGGCTCGAAGGCATGACTTCTGACAACGGAGAACAGCGTCAGCCCACCGAGATCGACCGGATCGCGGAGGACTGGGTCACCACCCTCGCCGACCTCGACCCGGATGTCGCGATCTGGATCGGCATGCCGGGCAGGTACGAGGAGTTCGGCGACCTGTCGCCCGCGGGCCGGGAACGGTACATCGACGAGGCCAAGAAGGTGCTCGCGAAGCTTCGGGACACTCCCGAGGCGGATGACGTCGACTGGGTCACCAAGCGCGACCTCGCCGCCGACCTCGAACTCGACCTCGAGTCGCACGACGCCGGCCTCTGGAAGCGCGACGTCAACGTGATCGCGAGCCCCGCCCAGGGCATCCGCGACACCTTCGACCTCATGGCCCACGGCACGGTCGAGGACTGGACCACGATCGCCGGCCGCCTGACGAACCTCCCCGGAGCGGTCGACGGCTACATCGAGACCCTCCGGCTCGGCATCCGCGACGGCGTGGTGCCCGCCCGCCGCCAGGTGCGCGAGGTGCTCGAGCAGCTGCGCGGCCACGCGGCGAAGGACGGCTTCTTCTACGAGTTCACCGGTGGCGCCGCGCTCGAGGGGCAGGGGGAGCTGCCCGAGTCGCTCAAGTCGGACCTCGCGAAGGGCGCGGATGCGTCGGCCGAGGCCTACGGCAAGCTCGCCGAATTCTTCGCGAGCGAGCTCGAGCCTGCGGCGGGGGAGCAGGACGGCGTCGGGCGCGAGCTCTACGAGCTCAACTCCCGCCGCTTCCTCGGCGCGAAGATCGACCTCGACGAGACCTACGAGTGGGGCATCGAGGAGCTCGCGCGGATGGTCGACGAGCAGACCCGCATCGCGAACGAGATCAAGGCGGGAGCCACGGTCGAGGAGGCGATCGAGGTGCTCGACGCCGACCCCGCGCGGAAGCTGCACGGCACGGACGCCCTCCAGAAGTGGATGCAGGACCTCAGCGACCGCGCGGTGGCCGAGCTCGGCGCATCCCACTTCGACATCCCCGAGCCGGTGCGGGCGCTCGAGTGCATGATCGCGCCCACCAAGACGGGCGGCATCTACTACACGAGCCCCAGCGACGACTTCTCGCGGCCGGGGCGGATGTGGTGGTCGGTGCCCGCGGACGTCACGGAGTTCAACACCTGGCGCGAGACCACGACCGTGTACCACGAGGGCGTTCCGGGCCACCACCTGCAGCTCGGCCAGGCGGTCTACAACCGCGCGAAGCTGAACACCTGGCGGCGGCAGCTCGCGGGCACCAGCGGCCACGCGGAGGGCTGGGCGCTCTACGCCGAGCGGCTCATGGAGGAGCTCGGCTACCTCGACGACCCGGGCGACCGCCTCGGCATGCTCGACGGCCAGCGGATGCGCGCGGCCCGCGTCGTGCTGGACATCGGCGTGCACCTCGGCAAGACGCTGCCCGACGGCTCCGGCCCCTGGACGGCCGAGTACGCGTTCGACTTCATGGGCAGGAACGTCAACATGCCCGACTCGTTCGTGAAGTTCGAGGTGAACCGCTACCTCGGCTGGCCCGGCCAGGCCCCGTCCTACAAGGTGGGGCAGCGCCTCTGGGAGCAGATCCGCGACGAGTACAAGCGCCGCGAGGGCGATGCCTTCTCGATCAAGGAGTTCCATCGCAAGGCGCTCGACCTCGGCGGCGTCGGCCTCGACACCCTGAAGGCCGCCCTGCTCGAGCGCTAGGGGAATTCCGGATGCTGGCTCCTCGTTGATAGCTGAGTCGGCATCCGAGTATGCTGAAGGGTCGCTTTCGCGACTCTCTATCCGCCTGCCATGGCGGCGACAGCCAAGCACCATCCGCCCCATGGCCCGAACTATGCCCACACGGAGCACCAACTACATGACCATCGCAACGACCGACAAGGCCCCCAAGCAGGTCGCCGTCAATGACATCGGATCTGCTGAAGACTTCCTGGCCGCGGTCGAGAAGACTCTGAAGTTCTTCAACGACGGAGACCTCATCGAGGGCACCGTCGTCAAGATCGACCGCGACGAGGTCCTCCTCGACGTCGGTTACAAGACCGAGGGTGTCATCCCCTCCCGCGAGCTCTCCATCAAGCACGACGTCGACCCCAGCGAGGTCGTCAGCGTCGGCGACAGCGTCGAGGCGCTCGTCCTCCAGAAGGAGGACAAGGAAGGCCGCCTCATCCTCTCCAAGAAGCGCGCGCAGTACGAGCGCGCGTGGGGAGACGTCGAGAAGATCAAGGAGGCCGACGGTGTCGTCACCGGCTCGGTCATCGAGGTCGTCAAGGGCGGTCTGATCGTCGACATCGGCCTGCGAGGCTTCCTGCCGGCGTCGCTCATCGAGCTGCGCCGCGTCCGCGACCTCACGCCGTACCTCGGCCAGGAGATCGAGGCGAAGATCCTCGAGCTCGACAAGAACCGCAACAACGTCGTGCTGTCCCGCCGCGCCCTCCTCGAGGAGACGCAGTCGGCGAGCCGCACCACCTTCCTCAACAACCTCGCCAAGGGCCAGGTCCGCAAGGGCGTCGTCTCGTCGATCGTCAACTTCGGTGCGTTCGTCGACCTCGGCGGCGTCGACGGTCTCGTCCACGTCTCGGAGCTCAGCTGGAAGCACATCGAGCACGCCTCCGAGGTCGTCGAGGTCGGCCAGGAGGTCACCGTCGAGATCCTCGAGGTCGACCTCGAGCGCGAGCGCGTGTCGCTGTCGCTCAAGGCGACCCAGGAGGACCCGTGGCAGGTCTTCGCCCGCACCCACGCGATCGGTCAGGTCGCTCCGGGCAAGGTCACCAAGCTCGTTCCGTTCGGTGCCTTCGTCCGCGTCGCGGACGGCATCGAGGGCCTCGTGCACATCTCCGAGCTGTCGGGCAAGCACGTCGAGCTCGCGGAGCAGGTCGTCTCGGTCGGCGACGAGGTCTTCGTCAAGATCATCGACATCGACCTCGAGCGTCGCCGCATCTCGCTCTCGCTCAAGCAGGCGAACGAGGGCGTCGACCCCGAGGGCACCGAGTTCGACCCGGCGCTCTACGGCATGCTCACCGAGTACGACGACCAGGGGAACTACAAGTACCCCGAGGGCTTCGACCCGGAGACGAACGAGTGGAAGGAAGGCTTCGAGGAGCAGCGCGCGAAGTGGGAGGCCGACTACGCGGCCGCTCAGTCGCGCTGGGAGGCTCACAAGAAGCAGGTCGCCGCTGCTCTCAACGAGGAGTCCGACTTCAGCAGCGCGTCGCCCGTGGCGGGCAACACCTTCGCGAGCGACAGCTCGACGGGTGGCACCCTCGCCGACGACGCCTCGCTCGCGGCTCTGCGCGAGCGGCTCTCGAGCAACTCCTGAGCTAGTCAGCAGTAGCCGGAAGGCCGGTCCCCTCGGGGGCCGGCCTTCCGCCGTCTGCGGGCCGTATTCCGCCGGCGTCTGGAGTGCAGCCGGGACGGAAGAGCGAGCCGGTCAGCCGGCGGCTGCGACCTCGCGCGCGGCGCGGCGCCGCCTGGCCCGCCGGAGAAGCGCGATGAAACCCCAGACGAGCAGGATCACGCCGACGATCACGAGCACCGGCAGCACGATCGCGAAGAAGGTCAGGGCGATGGCGCCCAGGTCTTCCGCGGTGCTCGTGATGGGAGCGGCGAGGCCGAACGTCAGCGAGTTGAGCACCGGCCGCACCGCCATCTTCGCCAGGTGCACCCCCAGCGCCATGAGCACGCCGGTGGCCACCGGCACCCAGGCATTGGTGGTGAAGAACTCGGCCGGGTCGCTCACCGCCACGGTCTCGCTGGCCGAGCCGGTGCCGAACACGATGCCGCCCGACGCGGGGCGCACGATCGTCTGGATCCAGTCGTTGACCGTGTCGACCGCGGGGATCTTGTCCGCGACCACCTCGATGACGAGCAGCACGGCCAGGATGCCGAGCGTCCACTCGTTCTCGAGCCAGGCCCACCCGGCCGGCAGCGTCACGAAGTCGAGGAACCGCCCTGCCGCCCCGAGGGCGAGCAGGGGGATGTAGGCATTCAGCCCCGCGGCGACCGCGAGACCGCTGCCGGTCAGGAACTCGAGCATGCCGACTCCTTGCTGCGACGCGAGTTGTCTGCAGTGAGGCTAGCATTCGAGGGATGTTCCTTCTCGGCCTCACCGGCGGAATCGCCTCGGGCAAATCGGTCGTCGCACGCCGTCTGGTGGAGCGCGGCGCGGTGCACGTCGACGCCGACCTGCTGGCGCGCGAGGTCGTCGAACCCGGCACTCCGGGGCTCGCCGCGATCGAGCGCGAGTTCGGGGCATCCGTTCTCGACAGCGAGGGCCGGCTCGACCGGCCCGCGCTCGGCGCCATCGTCTTCGCCGACCAGGCCAGGCGCGAGGCGCTCAACGCGATCGTGCACCCGGCGGTGTGGCGCAGGGCCAGGGAGCTCATCGCCGAGGCGGGGGAGCGGGATCCGCACGCGGTCGTCGTCTACGACGTGCCGCTGCTCGTCGAGGGCGCGAAGGGCCGCAAGCTCGACTTCGATCTCGTCGTCGTCGTGCAGGCGGATGCCGAGGAGCGCATCCGTCGCATGGTCGAGCTGCGCGGGATGGCCGCCGACGAGGCGAGGCGCCGCATCGAAGCGCAGGCGAGCGACGCCGAGCGGCTCGCCGTCGCGGACGTGGTCATCGACGCGAACGGCACGCTCGAGGAGACGCTGAGCCAGGTCGACGAGCTCTGGGAGCGCGCATCGGCCGCGGCCCGCTCGGCCTCCGCTTCGCCCTGAGCGAGCAGCCTGCCGATGTCGGCGGGCCGCTCTAGCCTGGTAGTCATGCAGACCACCCGCGCCGTTCGCCCCTTCGAGGTGATCAGCGACTACGAGCCGAGTGGTGACCAGCCGCAGGCCATCCGCGAACTCGCCGCCCGCATCAACGCCGGCGAGACGGATGTGGTGCTGCTGGGTGCCACCGGAACCGGCAAGTCGGCGACCACCGCCTGGCTAATCGAGCAGGTGCAGCGCCCCACCCTGGTGCTCGCCCACAACAAGACCCTGGCCGCGCAGCTCGCCAACGAGTTCCGCGGGCTGATGCCGAACAACGCCGTCGAGTACTTCGTCTCGTACTACGACTACTACCAGCCCGAGGCCTATGTTCCGCAGACGGACACCTTCATCGAGAAGGACTCGTCGATCAACTCCGAGGTCGAGCGGCTTCGGCACTCGACCACGAACTCGCTGCTCAGCAGGCGCGACGTCGTCGTGGTCTCGACCGTGTCCTGCATCTACGGTCTCGGTGCGGCGGAGTCCTACCTCGAGGCGATGACCGCCCTGCAGGTCGGCATGCGCGTCGACCGGGATGCGCTCATCCGCAAGTTCATCGCGATGCAGTACGAGCGCAACGACTACGACTTCTCGCGCGGCAAGTTCCGCGTGCGCGGCGACACCATCGAGATCATCCCGCAGTACGAGGAGCACGCGATCCGCATCGAGATGTTCGGTGACGAGATCGAGGCGCTCTACGAGCTGCACCCGCTCACCGGCACGGTGATCCGCAAGATGGACTCGGTGTCGGTCTTCCCCGCGACGCACTACGCCGCGAGCCCCGACGCGATGCAGCGCGCCATCCGGTCCATCCGCCAGGAGCTGGCACAGCGGCTCGAAGAGCTGGAGCGCCAGGGCAAGCTGCTCGAGGCGCAGCGCCTGCGCATGCGCACGACCTTCGACCTCGAGATGATGGAGCAGATCGGCTTCTGCAACGGCATCGAGAACTACTCGCGGCACATCGACGGCCGGATGCCCGGGGAGGCGCCCAACTGCCTCCTCGACTACTTCCCCGACGACTTCCTGCTCGTCATCGACGAGTCCCACGTCACGGTGCCCCAGATCGGGGCGATGTACGAGGGCGACGCGAGCCGCAAGCGCACCCTCGTGGAGCACGGGTTCCGCCTGCCGAGCGCGCTCGACAACCGACCGCTGAAGTGGGAGGAGTTCCTCGAGCGGGTGGGCCAGAAGGTCTACCTCTCGGCGACTCCCGGCAAGTACGAGATGGGCATCAGCGACAGCATCGTCGAGCAGATCATCCGCCCGACCGGCCTCGTCGACCCCCAGATCGTCGTCAAGCCCACGAAGGGTCAGATCGACGACCTGCTCGAGGAGATCCGCCTGCGCGTCGAGCGCGACGAGCGGGTGCTCGTCACGACGCTCACCAAGAAGATGGCCGAGGAGCTCACCGAGTTCCTCGGCGAGCACGGCGTGCGGGTGCGCTACCTGCACTCGGACGTCGACACGCTGCGCCGCGTGGAGCTGCTCACGGAGCTGCGACAGGGTGTCTACGACGTGCTCGTCGGCATCAACCTGCTGCGTGAGGGCCTCGACCTGCCCGAGGTGTCGCTCGTCGCGATCCTCGACGCCGACAAGGAGGGCTTCCTGCGCTCGTCGACCTCGCTCATCCAGACCATCGGCCGCGCGGCCCGCAACGTGTCGGGCGAGGTGCACATGTACGCCGATGTGCTGACCGACTCGATGCAGTCCGCGATCGAGGAGACGACGCGTCGTCGCGAGAAGCAGGTGAGCTACAACACCGAGCACGGCATCGACCCGACTCCGCTGCGCAAGAAGATCGCCGACATCACCGACGTGCTCGCGCGCGAAGAGGCAGACACGGCCGCCCTGCTGAAGGGCAGAGACGGTCGCAAGAAGTCACCCACGCCGAACCTGCGGCGCGAGGGGCTGGCGGCGCAGGGGGCCAACGAGCTCGAGGCGCTGATCGCCGACCTCAATCAGCAGATGCTGCAGGCTGCGGCGGAGCTGAAGTTCGAGCTCGCCGGGCGTCTTCGCGACGAGCTCGCCGACCTCAAGAAGGAACTGCGTCAGATGGAGGCAGCGGGGCACGTTCGCTGAACCCCAGCGACTCGTGGAGGTCGAGCATCTGGCGCACGGTCGTGCTCCACGGGAACTCGGCCGCCCGCTCGCGTGCGCCCTCCCGCCGCACGGCCACCCGCATCCGGAGGATCGACTGCACCGCGTCGGCGAAGGCATCGCCGGTCGGGCCGGCGATCCGTCCCGCATCGGGGGTGACGAGCTCCGGCAGGGCCGAGCTCTCCGCCGCGACGACGGGGGTGCCGCTCGCCAGCGCCTCGAGCGCCGAGAGGCAGAAGGTCTCGATCGGCCCCGGATTGAGCGAGACATCGGCGCTCGCCAGCAGGGTCGCGAGCTCGCGGCGGTCGCCGAGGAAGCCAAGGAACCGCACCGGCAGGTCCACCGAGTGGCGCTCGAGCCTGGCGCGCAGCGGGCCGTCGCCGGCCACGACGAGCCGCGCGTCGATGCCCCGGTCGAGCAGGGCCCGCAGGGTCTCGAGCGACCGCTGGGGCGCCTTCTCCGGCGAGAGCCGCCCGACGTGCACGAGGAGCACCTCGGCGGAGCCCAGGTGACGCCGCCGCACGTCGGGGTCGTAGCGCAGCGGGTGGAAGAGCTCGAGGTCCACGCCGAGCGGCACCTGCCGCACCTGGCCGGGCAGGATGCGCTCGAACTCCTCCGCCGCGTACCTCGTCGTGCAGACGATCCTGTCGTAGTTGCGCAGCGACGCGGAGTTCAGCCGGTCGGCGATGGGCGCCCGGGTGGAGCGCTCGGCTCCCGGCGCGTGGCCCGCCATCTGCAGGATCCAGTCGCTCAGCTTCTCGTGCGAGAACATGACGGCGGGGATGCCGTTGCGCCTGGCCCAGACGCCGAGGCGACGCAGGGTCAGGCGGTCGGACACCTCGATGCGGTCGGGGCGCAGCTCGCCCAGAATGCGCCGCACGCTGGACTCGATGGGGATGAAGCTGTAACCGGTGCCGACGAGCGGGAGGCTCGGCAGCGTCATCCGCACCCCGAACTCGGTGTGCTCGGTCGCGGCGGCGCGGCCGGGCACGATCATCACGAACTCGTGTCCCGCGTCGAGATACCCCTTGCCGAGCTGGTGCATCGTCGTGCGCAGCCCGCCGGATCGGGGCCCATAGAAGTTGGCCACGTGCACGATCCGCATGGCCCCATTATCCGGGGGCGGATGTCGGAGCGCGCCCCGAGAGCGGCGATGGCGTCGGTGACGGCGGACGCCCAGCGACGATGTCGGTGGCTTCCTTAGAATGGATGGAGTGTCGATCTCTCTCGTGCCCAGCTCTGCGCGGCTCAGCGTCCGCGGCGCTCGGGTCCACAATCTGAAGAACGTCGACCTCGAGATCCCGCGGGATTCGCTCGTCGTCTTCACCGGTCTCTCCGGATCGGGCAAGTCGTCCCTCGCCTTCGACACGATCTTCGCCGAGGGCCAGCGCCGTTACGTCGAGTCGCTCTCCGCCTACGCCCGCCAGTTCCTCGGCCAGGTCGACCGGCCCGACGTCGACTTCATCGAGGGACTGAGCCCCGCGGTGTCGATCGACCAGAAGTCGACCAACCGCAACCCGCGCTCGACAGTGGGCACGATCACCGAGATCTACGACTACATGCGCCTGCTCTGGGCGCGCATCGGCGTTCCGCACTGCGCCGTCTGCGGCGAGCCGATCCAGAAGCAGACCGTGCAGCAGATCGCCGATCAGCTGATGACGCTCGAGGACCGCACCCGTTTCCAGGTGCTCGCGCCGGTCATCTCGCAGAAGAAGGGCGAGTTCGTCGACCTCTTCCGTGAGCTCGCGGCCGCCGGGTACTCGCGTGCGATCGTCGACGGCGACATGATCTCCCTCGCCGAGCCGCCCACCCTCAAGAAGCAGATCAAGCACGACATCGCGGTCGTCGTCGACCGTCTCGTCGCCGGCCCCGACATCCTCACCCGGCTCACCGACTCCCTCGAGACGGCGCTTCGGCTGACCGACGGTCTGGTGACCATCGACTTCGTGGACGAGGAGGGGCCGCAGTCGCGTCGCACCTTCTCGGAGAAGCTCTCCTGCCCGAACGGTCACCCCGTGCAGCTCAGCGAGGTGGAGCCGCGCACCTTCTCGTTCAACGCCCCGTTCGGCGCCTGCCCCGAGTGCTCGGGTCTCGGAACCCGCATGTCGGTCGACGCCGACCTGCTCATCGCCGACGAGTCGGTGAGCATCGCGAACGGCGCCATCCTGCCGTGGACCAACCAGGGCAAGGGCCTCTTCAACTACTTCGAGAAGCTGCTCGACGGCCTCGCCAACGACCTCGGCTTCACGCTCGACACCCCGTGGGGCGAGCTGACGCCGAAGCAGCAGGATGCGGTGCTGCGCGGCAAGGACTTCCAGGTGACCGTGCGCTGGAAGAACCGCTACGGCCGCGAGATGAAGTACTCGACCGGTTTCGAGGGCGTCGTGCCCTACCTCGAACGCAAGTACCTCGAGGCCGAGACGGATGTGCAGCGCCAGCGCGTCGCCGAGTACCTCCGCGAGATCCCCTGTCCGGTCTGCCAGGGGAAGCGGCTGAAGCCCGAGATCCTCGCGGTGACGGTGCACGGGCACAGCATCTCCGACGTCGCGGAGCTCAGCCTCCTCGACTCCTACGAGTTCATGCAGCGCCTGGAGCTCAGCGCCCGGGAGGCGCGGATCGCCGCGCAGGTGCTGCGCGAGATCCGGCTGCGCCTCGAGTTCCTCATCGAGGTCGGCCTCGGCTACCTCTCCATGGCTCGCGCCGCCGCGACCCTCTCGGGTGGTGAAGCGCAGCGCATCCGTCTCGCGACGCAGATCGGGTCGGGCCTCACCGGCGTGCTCTATGTGCTCGACGAGCCCAGCATCGGCCTGCACCAGCGCGACAATCGGCGCCTGATCGAGACGCTCGTGAAGCTCAAGAACCTCGGCAACACGCTGATCGTCGTCGAGCACGACGAGGACACGATCCGCACCGCCGACTGGGTCGTCGACATCGGACCGGGCGCGGGGGAGCACGGCGGAACCGTCGTGCACTCGGGACCCTACGAGGCGCTGCTCGAGAACGACGAGTCGCTCACCGGCGACTACCTGTCGGGGCGGCGGCGGATCGAGACCCCGCGCGAACGGCGGCGAATCGACCCGGCGCGCATGATCAGGGTCGAGGGGGCGAAGGCCAACAACCTCAAGGACGTCACGGTCGACTTCCCGCTCGGCACCCTCACCGCCGTCACCGGCGTCAGCGGCTCCGGCAAGTCGTCGCTCGTGAACGACATCCTCTACAAGGTGCTCGCGAACGAGCTCAACGGCGCACGGCAGATCCCGGGCAAGCACCGTCGGGTCACCGGCCTCGACCAGCTCGACAAGGTCGTGCACGTCGACCAGGCCCCGATCGGACGCACCCCGCGCTCGAACCCGGCGACCTACACCGGCGTCTTCGACCGCATCCGCAATCTGTTCGCGGAGACCGTCGAGGCGAAGGCGCGCGGCTACCAGCCGGGGCGGTTCAGCTTCAACGTCAAGGGCGGTCGCTGCGAGAACTGCGCGGGCGACGGCACGATCAAGATCGAGATGAACTTCCTGCCCGACGTCTACGTGGCGTGCGAGGTCTGCGGGGGAGCGCGGTACAACCGCGACACCCTCTCGGTGCACTACAAGGGCAAGAACATCGCCGAGGTGCTCGACATGCCGATCAGCGAGGCGGCCGAGTTCTTCGAGCCGATCTCCGCGATCCACCGGTACCTCAAGACGCTCGTCGACGTCGGCCTCGGCTACGTGCGGCTCGGGCAGAGCGCCACGACGCTGTCGGGCGGCGAGGCGCAGCGCGTGAAGCTCGCGACCGAGCTGCAGCGCCGCTCGAACGGCCGCAGTATCTACGTGCTCGACGAGCCGACGACGGGCCTGCACTTCGAGGACGTGCGCCGCCTGCTCGCGATGCTCAACGAGCTCGTCGAGAAGGGCAACACGGTCATCGTCATCGAGCACAACCTCGACGTCATCAAGAGCGCCGACTGGCTCATCGATCTCGGCCCCGAGGGCGGCGCAGGCGGCGGCACGATCATCACGACGGGCACCCCCGAGGACGTCTCACGCGTCGAGGAGAGCCACACCGGGCGCTTCCTGCTTGAGGTGCTCGAGGGCGCGCGGGTCTGATCATGGCCGACACCGTCTCCTACCGCCCGAAGGCGGGGGAGATCCCGACCGAACCCGGCGTCTACCGCTTCTCGGACGACCGCGGCCGGGTGCTCTACGTCGGCAAGGCGAACAATCTCCGTCAGCGGTTGAGCAACTACTTCCAGCCGCTGCGCAGCCTGCACGAGCGCACCCGCCGCATGGTGCTGACGGCCAGCAAGGTCGAGTGGACCGTCGTCGGGAACGAGTTCGAGGCCCTCCAGCTCGAGTACACCTGGATCAAGGAGTTCGATCCTCCGTTCAACGTGAAGTTCCGGGACGACAAGTCGTACCCGTACCTCGCGATCACGCTCGCGGACGACGTCCCCCGAGTGCTCGTCACCCGCAACCGGAAGATCCCGGGCGCGCGGTACTTCGGCCCGTACACGAAGGCCTGGGCGATCCGCGACACCGTCGACTCCCTGCTGAAGCCGTTCCCGATGCGCTCGTGCTCCGACGCGACGTACAAGCGCGCCCAGCAGACTGGACGCCCGTGCCTGCTCGGCGACATCGGCAAGTGCGCGGCACCGTGCGTCGGCAGGGTCGGGCTCTCGGACCACAAGGCGATCGCGCTCGACTTCGCGAGCTTCATGTCGGGTCAGGACCAGCGCTTCCGCGCCCGGATCGAGAAGGCGATGAAGGCGGCAAGCGCCGAGCTCGACTTCGAGTCGGCGGCCCGCTACCGCGACCAGCTCTTCGCCATGGACAACGCCCTCGAGCGCAGCGCGGTCGTGCTGAGCGAGGGGATCGACGCCGACGTCTTCGGCATCGCCCACGACGAGCTCGCCGCCGCGGTGCAGCAGTTCATCGTTCGCGGCGGGCGCATCCGCGGTGTGCGCAGCTGGGTCGTGGACAAGGAGCTCGACGTCGAGCTGCCCGAGCTGGTCGAGACGGTGCTGCAGAACGCCTACGACGACGAGGAGCCGCCCCGGCAGGTGATCGTGCCCGCGCTGCCCGAGGACACCCCCGAGCTCGAGCGCTACCTCAGCGGCATCCGCTCGACCCCGGGACGGGTGAGCCTGCGCACCGCGCAGCGCGGAGAGAAGGCGGCGCTCGCGCAGACCGTCTCGCAGAACGCCGCCAACGCGCTCATGCTCTACAAGACGCGCAGGTCGGGCGACTTCGTCGCCCGCTCGCAGGCCCTCGCCGACATCCAGGAGGCGCTCGGCATGGAGGAGGCGCCGCTGCGGATCGAGTGCTTCGACGTCTCCCACCTGAGCGGCACCAACATCGTCGCCTCGATGGTCGTCTTCGAGGACGGCCTCCCGCGCAAGGACCAGTACCGCCGCTTCGCGATCGCCGAGTCGGCGGACGACACCGAGTCGCTGCGCCAGGTGCTCTCGCGCCGGCTGGCGTACCTGCGCGAAGACGCCGGCGTGACGACCGAGGAGGGTCAGCGCAAGAAGTTCGCGTATCGGCCCAACCTGCTGATCGTCGACGGCGGGCAGCCGCAGGTCGCCGCGGCGAAGGAGGCGTTCGACGCCGCGGGGATCACCGACATCGCGCTCGTCGGCATCGCCAAGCGGCTCGAGGAGCTCTGGCTGCCCGACTCCGACTTCCCGGTGATTCTGCCCCGCAACAGCGACGCGCTCTTCCTCGTGCAGCGCGTGCGCGACGAGGCCCACCGCTTCGCCATCGCCTACCAGCGCCAGAAGCGGCGCAAGGACATCGGCAGCGTGCTCTCCGACATCCCCGGTCTCGGACCCTCGCGGGTCAAGGAGCTGCTCGGCCACTTCGGATCGGTGCGCCGGCTGAAGACGGCCACGGAGGAGGAGATCGCCGCGGTGCGCGGCATCGGCCCGACCCTCGCCCGCACCGTCTACGAGAAGCTTCGGTCCTGAACGCGGTGCCCGCGGCGGGTAGGCTGGAGCAGGCGGATCGGGCGAAGACGGGGCATCGGGATATGAGCGGCGACAGCGAACAGCAGGAGCTGCTGATCGTCACCGGCATGTCCGGTGCCGGCCGCTCGACCGTCGGCAACTCCCTCGAGGATCTCGGCTGGTACGTCGTCGACAATCTCCCGCCGCAGATGCTCGGCCCGTTGAGCGAGCTGGCCGCCCACGCCGGCACCGCGGTGCCGAAGGTCGCCGCCGTCGTGGACGTGCGCGGCGGCAAGCTCTTCGCCGACGTGCAGGAGGCCGTGAACTCGCTGCGCGACGACGGCCGGGTCCGGGTGCTCTACCTCGAGGCCACGGATGCGGCACTCGTCCGGCGCTTCGAGCAGGTGCGCCGGCCGCATCCGCTGCAGGGCGACGGCACGCTGCTCGACGGCATCGGCGCCGAGCGCACGCTGCTGGGCGAGCTGCGCGCGTCGAGCGACATCATCATCGACACCTCCGAGCTCAACATCCACCAGCTCGCGACCCTCATCGCCGAGAAGTTCGGCGAGGAGCACGCCCCGGGCGTGCAGGTGACCGTGCTGAGCTTCGGCTTCAAGTACGGCCTGCCCGCCGACGCCGACCTGGTCGCCGACTGCCGGTTCCTGCCGAACCCGTTCTGGGTGCCGGAGCTGCGGCCGAAGACCGGCCTCGACCCCGAGGTCAGCGACTACGTGTTCCAGCAGGACGGCGCGCAGGAGTTCGTCGAGAGCTATGCGAAGGCGCTCGCGCCCGTGCTGCGGGGCTATCAGCAGGAGAACAAGCGCCACGCGACGATCGCGGTGGGCTGCACGGGCGGCAAGCACCGCTCGATCGCGATCGCGCAGCAGCTCGCCCAGGACCTCCGCAAGGTCCCCGGCGTCGCGGTGAGCGTCAAGCATCGGGATCTGGGCCGCGAGTGACCTCGCCCCGCCCCAGAACCATCCCCGGTAGAAGCATCGAAGGAAGCACCACGTGGCACTGACTGCCGAAGTCAAGGACGAGCTCGCTCGCGTCGCCGTGAGCAAGACGACCGTGAGGGCGGCGGAGCTCGCGACGATCCTGCGGTTCGCCGGGGGACTGCATCTCATCTCGAACCGCATCGCGGTCGAGTGCGAGGTCGACTCGCCGAACATCGCCCGCAGGGTGCGCAAGGACCTCGCCGAGCTCTACGGCGTGCGCAGCGAGGTCGCGGTCATCGGCGGCTCCGGCGCGCGGAAGGCGAACCAGTACCTCGTCCGGGTGCTCGAGGGCGGCGAGACCCTCGCCCGCCAGACCGGCCTCATGGATGCCCGCCGCCGTCCCGTCCGCGGACTGCCCAATCGCCTCACGACGGGCTCCCGCGAGGAGCTCGCCGCCGTCTGGCGCGGCGCCTTCCTCGCCCACGGGTCGCTCACGGATCCCGGCCGTTCGGCGGCGCTCGAGGTGACCTGCCCCGGCAACGAGGCGGCCATGGCGCTCGTCGGCGCCGCGGGCCGGCTCAAGATCGCCGCCAAGGCCCGCGAGGTGCGCGGGGTGCACCGGGTCGTGCTGCGCGACGGCGAGTCGATCGGCGCGATGCTCGGCGTCATGGGGGCGACGCAGAGCCTCACCGACTGGGAGGAGCTGCGTCAGCGCCGCGAGGTGCGCGCCACCGCCAATCGGCTGGTCAACTTCGATGACGCCAACCTGCGTCGCTCCGCCCAGGCGGCCGTCGCGGCCTGCGCCAGGGTCGAGCGCGCGCTCGAGATCCTCGGCGACGACATCCCCGAGCACCTCCGCTACGCGGGCCAGCTCCGTCTCGCGCACCGCGACGCGAGCCTCGACGAGCTCGGCCACCACGCCGATCCGCCGATGACCAAGGACGCCGTCGCCGGCCGCATCCGCCGCCTGCTGGCGATGGCCGACAAGCGCGCGTCCGACCTGGGCGTGCCCGGCACCGACGCGAACCTCCCGCCCGAGCTCCAGGACGTCTGATCCGGGAAGGACCACGGCTGCTCGGAGGTTGTCGTGAGTAGACTGAAAACGTCTCCCGGACCCGGCGGAAGACCGCCGACGAGGGCCTACCACTAGGAGAAGATCGATGGCTGTCTACACCCTTCCCGAGCTTCCGTACGACTACGCAGCGCTCGAGCCGCACATCAGCGCGAAGATCATGGAGCTGCATCACGACAAGCACCACGCGACCTACGTCGCGGGGGCCAACACGGCTCTCGAGAAGCTCGAGGAGGCCCGGTCGACCGGGGACTTCGCGAATGTGAACAAGCTCGAGAAGGACCTCGCCTTCAACCTCGGCGGGCACGTCAACCACTCCATCTTCTGGAACAACCTCTCCCCGGACGGCGGCGACAAGCCCACCGGCGAGCTCGCGAGCGCGATCGACGAGTACTTCGGCTCCTTCGACGGATTCGTCGGGCACTTCTCGGCTGCCGCAGTCGGCATCCAGGGCTCCGGCTGGGCCGTGCTCTCCTGGGATGTCGTCGGACAGCGCCTGCTCGTGCAGCAGATGTTCGACCAGCAGAACAACGTGGCCCAGGGCACCGTCCCGGTGCTGCAGCTCGACATGTGGGAGCACGCCTTCTACCTCGACTACCACAACGTCAAGGCCGACTACGTGAAGGCCTTCTGGAATATCGCGAACTGGGCCGACGCCTCGCGGCGCTTCGAGACCGCGCGCGAGAAGACCGACGGCCTCCTGCTACTGTCGTAAAGGTCGGGGCCGGGTCCCCGACAGGGGTCCCGGCCCTTCCTCTCCGTCTCGCAAGACACCCCACCACGACTGCGCCCGGATGGCGCGCCTCTGAAAACTGGAGATCCATTGAGCGTCAAGATCGGCATCAACGGCTTCGGCCGGATCGGCCGCAACTACTTCCGCGCGGCCCTCGCCAAGGGAAGCGACATCGAGATCGTCGCGGTCAACGACCTCACCGACAACGCCACCCTCGCTCAGCTGCTGAAGTACGACTCGATCACCGGCCGCCTTCCTGGCGACGTCGAGTTCGACGGCGAGCAGATCGTCGTCAACGGCAAGGCCATCCGCGTCTTCGAGGAGAAGGACCCCGCAGCGCTCCCGTGGGGCGACTACGGCGTCGACATCGTCATCGAGTCGACCGGTCGCTTCACCAAGGCGGCGGATGCTCGCAAGCACATCGACGGCGGCGGCGCCAAGAAGGTGCTGATCTCCGCACCCGCGACCGACGAGGACGCGACCTTCGTCATCGGCGTCAACGAGCACACCTACGACCCCGACAACCACCACATCATCTCCAACGCGAGCTGCACCACGAACTCGCTCGCCCCGCTCGCCAAGGTCTTCAACGACGCCTTCGGCATCGAGCGCGGTCTCATGACGACGATCCACGCGTACACGGCCGACCAGAACCTTCAGGACGGCCCGCACAAGGACCTGCGCCGCGCCCGCGCCGCCGCCGTCAACATCGTGCCCACGTCGACCGGAGCCGCGAAGGCGATCGGCCTCGTGCTGCCCGAGCTGAACGGAAAGCTCGACGGCTACTCGCTGCGCGTGCCCGTGCCCACCGGCTCGATCACCGACCTCACCGTCGTCGCCTCGCGCCCGGTCTCGCTCGACGAGATCAAGGCCGTCTACAAGGAGGCCGCCGAGGGCAAGCTCAAGGGCATCCTCAAGTACAACGAGGACCCGATCGTCTCGAGCGACATCGTCACCGACCCGCACTCGTCGATCTTCGACGCGCCCCTCACCAAGGTGCTCGGCGACCAGGTGAAGCTCTACTCGTGGTACGACAACGAGTGGGGTTACTCCAACCGCCTCGTCGACCTCACCGAGTACGTCGCCGAACGCCTCTAGTCCCCGATGGCTCTGCGTACCCTGGAGGACCTGGGGAGCGTCGCCGGCAAGCGCGTGATCGTGCGATGCGATCTCAACGTGCCTCTGAAGGACGGCGTCATCACCGATGACGGCCGCATCCGTGCGTCGCTCACGACCCTCAACATCCTGATCTCGGCCGGTGCCCGGGTGATCGTGGTCTCGCACCTCGGTCGCCCCGACGGCGCTCCCGACGCGAAGTACAGCCTCGCTCCGGTGGCCGTGCGGCTCTCCGAGCTGCTCGGCAAGGAGGTCGTGTTCGCGGCCGACACCGTCGGCTCGGGCGCGGCGGAGGCCGTCGCCGGTCTGCAGGACGGCGGCGTCGCCCTGCTCGAGAACCTCCGGTTCAATGCGGGGGAGACCTCGAAGGACGACACGGAGCGCGAGGCTTTCGCGGGCAGGCTGGCGGAGCTCGGCGACCTCGTGGTCTCCGACGGCTTCGGCGCCGTGCACCGCAAGCACGCGAGCGTCTACGACCTCGAGAAGCTGCTGCCGAGCGTCGCGGGCCGTCTGATCGCCCGCGAGCTGCACGTGCTCGACCAGCTGACCGCGAACCCCGACCGCCCCTACACGGTGGTGCTCGGCGGCTCCAAGGTGTCCGACAAGCTCGCGGTGATCGATGCGCTGCTGCCGAAGGTCGACCGGCTCCTCGTCGGCGGAGGGATGCTGTTCACCTTCCTGGCCGCTCAGGGTCACAAGGTGGGCAAGAGCCTCCTCGAGGAGGACCAGCTCGAGACGGTGCGCGGCTACCTCGACCAGGCGCGGGAGCGCGGCGTCGAGCTCGTCCTGCCGACGGATGTCGTGGTCGCGTCGCGCTTCGCGGCAGACGCCGAGCACGTGGTCGCGGCGGCGGACGCCATCGAGGACACCGAGTTCGGAGCCGACGGCATCGGGCTCGACATCGGACCGGAGACGGCCGAGCGGTTCTCCGAACTCGTCGCATCGTCGACGACGGCCTTCTGGAACGGCCCGATGGGCGTGTTCGAGTTCGAGGCCTTCTCGGCGGGCACGAAGGCCGTGGCGCGGGCTCTCACCCGGGTCGGCGGACTGGGTGTCGTCGGCGGCGGCGACTCGGCGGCCGCGGTGCGCACCCTCGGCTTCGCCGACGACGAATTCGGCCACATCTCGACGGGCGGCGGCGCGAGCCTCGAGTTCCTCGAGGGCAAGAAGCTCCCCGGACTGGAGGCACTCGGATGGCAGCAGTGACAGGGCGGGTCCCGTTCATCGCCGGCAACTGGAAGATGAACCTCGACCACCTGCAGGCGATCGCCTTCGTGCAGAAGCTCGCGTGGACGCTCAAGGACGCGAGGCACGACTTCGACACCGTCGAGGTCGCGGTGTTCCCGCCGTTCACCGACCTGCGCAGCGTGCAGACCCTGATCGCGGGCGACAAGCTGCCCCTCGCCTTCGGGGCGCAGGACCTGTCGCAGCACGACTCGGGCGCTTACACGGGCGACATCTCCGGAGCGTTCCTGAAGGCGCTCGACTGCCGCTACGTGATCGTCGGGCACTCCGAGCGTCGCACGCTGCACGGCGAGACCGACGAGGTCGTCGCCGCCAAGTCGGCGGCAGCCGTCAAGCACGGACTCGTCCCGGTCATCTGCGTCGGCGAGACGGCGGAGGACCTGGAGCAGCACGGCGCGGCGGCGGTTCCCGTCGCCCAGCTGCGCGCGGCCCTCACGGGCCTGCCGAAGGGCGCGGACGTCGTGGTGGCGTACGAGCCGGTCTGGGCGATCGGTTCGGGTCAGGCGGCGACCCCCGACCAGGCTCAGCAGGTCGCTGCGGCGCTGCGGCCGGTCGTGTCCGAGCTCCTCGGCGACGAGGCGGGTCAGGCCACGCGCATCCTCTACGGCGGCTCGGTGAAGGCGGGCAATATCGCCGGCTTCATGCGCTCGCCCGATGTCGACGGCGCCCTCGTCGGCGGTGCCAGCCTCGACATCGCCGAGTTCTCCGCTATCGCGCAGTTCCCGAAGCACGTCGGCACCTGAGTCGTCCCCGCTTCGGGGCCGCCGGTATACTTACCCACGGCTCGCCCTCACTCGAGGCCGCTGAGCCGATGCGAAAGGTCTCACCCGTGCTCATTCTCCAGGTCGTGCTCCAGGTGGTCCTCGGGATCACCAGCCTCCTGCTGACCCTGCTCATCCTGCTCCACCGCGGTCGCGGCGGCGGTCTCTCCGACATGTTCGGCGGCGGCGTCACCTCGAACCTCGGCGCCTCGGGTGTCGCTGAGCGCAACCTCAACCGCATCACGGTGCTGCTCGGGATCATCTGGATCGCGAGCATCGTCGTGCTGGGTCTCATCACCAAGTTCGAATCCGGCGTCTGACAGGAGAGGCACGATGGCTTCAGGAGGAAGCGCGATCCGCGGATCGCGTGTCGGATCAGGCCCCATGGGCGAGCAGGACCGCGGGTTCCACGCGGAGCGCATCGCGGTCTCGTACTGGGACGCGCTCGGCAACGAGACGGTGCGCTACTTCGCGGCGAACCTGCCCGCGGAGGAGATCCCCGACGTCATCGACTCGCCCTCGACCGGCCTCCCCGCCGGCCGTGACAAGACGAACCCGCCGCAGGTGCAGAAGCTCGAGCCCTACAAGACGCACCTCGCCTACGTGAAGGAGCGCCGTTCCGAGGAGGAGGCGGCAGAGCTCCTCGAGGAGGCGCTGCAGCAGCTCCGCCAGCGGCGCGGCACCGTCTCGAGCTGACGCTCGCACAGACCACGAGGAAAGGCCCCGGATCGCTCCGGGGCCTTTCCTCGTCTCAGCTCAGCGGATGCTTCAGGTCGCCGCGTCGGCGGAGGTCCAGAACAGACCGGGGGAGGTCAGGTTCTCAGGCACCTCGGCGGCAGCCTCGTCGTCCACGAAGAACACCGTGCGCTTGCGGCCCTGCACCCCGGCGGCGGGAACCTCGAGCTGGCTGGCGCCGGCGAGGGTGAGACCGAGTGCGGAGGCCTTGTCGGGTCCGGCGACGACCGACCAGATGCGCAGCGACGAGTTGATCACCGGGAGGGTGAGGCTCAGCCGCTCGGGCGGCGGCTTCGGCGAGTTGCGCACCGCGATCACGGTGCGCTCCCGCTCACGGATCCCCTCCCGGCCGGGGAACAGCGACGCGATGTGCCCGTCGGGACCGACACCGAGGAAGGTGATGTCGAAGCGCGGCACACCCGAACCGTCGGAGGAGTGCTCGGCGAGCTCCGCCGCGTAGCGCTCGGCGGCCTCGTCGAGGGTCATGCCCTCGTCCGACGCGGGGAAGGGGTGCACCTGCGAAGGCTCCAGCTGGAGCGAGTCGAGCAGCGCCGCGCGGGACTGTGTCTCGTTGCGCTCGGGGTCGCCCTTCGGAAGCCAGCGCTCGTCGCCCCACCAGAAGCTGACCCGCTTCCAGTCGACGGAGTCGCGCGCGGGGGAGGCCTGGATGGCGGCGAGCACGGCACTGCCCATCGTGCCGCCGGTGAGCACGATGGTCGCCTCGCCCTGGTCGTCGAGCACGTCGATGAGCTTCGTGAGGAAGCGCGCGGCGACCGATCCGGCGAGAGCCTCCTTGTCGGGGTGGAGGAGTACCCGCCGTTCGTTCGTCACTTGGTGTCGCCGGCCTTCCCGGAAGTCGCGGCTGCGCCGCTGAGGTGGATCTTGCCCAGTCCGTACTGGATGACTTCTCCGAAGAGATCGTCGGGATCCAGCCTACGCAACTCCTCGGCGAGGCAGTCACGCAGGTTGCGGCGGGGCAGCGAGACGTCGTGCGTCGGCTGATTCGGCTGGATGAGCGTCGCGACGTTGGGCATGTTCCGCTCGAGCTCAACGGTGCCGGAGGGACGGTGCAGGCGCACCCCGTGGATGCCGCTCGATCCCAGAGTCGGGCTCGTGAACTCGAGCAGCACGTCCACATCGAGCTCCTGCTGCAGCCAGGCCGCGAGCAGAGCGGTCGAGGGGGAGTCGGACGCACCGTGCACCTCGATGCCCGTGAC
Organism: Microbacteriaceae bacterium; assembly: GCA_031177985.1. Classification (GTDB taxonomy): domain Bacteria; phylum Actinomycetota; class Actinomycetes; order Actinomycetales; family Microbacteriaceae; genus JAPSJW01. The sequence continues at coordinate 171,224 of JAPSJW010000006.1, forward strand.
CGGCTCGTACGGGGGCTGGTCGAGCACTGCGGCGAGCTGAGCACGCCAGAGCGTGAGGCGCGTCCACGCGAAGTCCGTGTCGCCGGGACGGTAGCCCTCGCTGCGCTCCTGGAGGGCTGCGTGCGGGTTGCGCGCCGACGCGGCATCCGTGATCCGTCGCTGGGCGATGCGCCCGAGCGGCGACTCGGCGGGAACCGTCGGCGCCTCTCCGGGCCACCACACGACGACGGGCGCGTCGGGCAGCAGGAGACCCGTGACGAGGCTCTCCTGATTGGAGGCGTTGTCGCCGTACGCCCGCACCACGATGACCTCGCTGGCGCCGGCGTCCCCGCCCACCCGGATCTGGGCGTCGAGGCGGGCGTCGTGATCGGTCGAGGGGTCGTCGGTGCCGGTCGAGACCACGATGACGCGCATGGGGTGCTCGCGCGAGGCGTCGTTGGCGGCCTCGATGGCCTCCTCCTCCTCGCCGAGCCTCGTGGCGATGATGAGGGTGAGCACTCGCCCGAGGGCGACGACGCCGCCCTCCTCGCGGATGCTGACGAGCGTCTTCGAGATCGCGCTCGTCGTCGTGTCGGGCAGATCGACGATCACGGTCGCCTCCAGGTGCGGCCATCCCTGGCCATCAGGTCGTCAGCGGACTGCGGTCCCCAGGTTCCCGGGAGGTACTGGTCGAGCGGACCGCCCTGCCCGGCCCAGAACTCCTCGATCGGGTCGAGGATCTTCCAGCTGAGCTCGACCTCCTCATGCCGGGGGAAGAGGGGCGGATCGCCGAGCAGCACGTCGAGGATGAGCCGCTCGTAGGCCTCGGGGCTCGCCTCGGTGAAGGCGTGGCCGTAGCCGAAGTCCATCGTCACATCGCGCACCTGCATGCCTGCTCCCGGCACCTTGGAGCCGAAGCGGATGGTGACGCCCTCGTCGGGCTGCACGCGGATGACGAGCGCGTTCTGTCCGAGCGCGGACGTCTGGCTCTCGGCGAACAGGTACTGCGGAGCGCGCTTGAAGGCGACCGCGATCTCGGTCACCCGGCGGCCGAGCCGCTTGCCGGTGCGCAGATAGAACGGCACGCCCGCCCAGCGCCTGGTGCCGATCTCGAGCTTCATCGCCGCGAAGGTCTCCGTCGTGGACTGAGGGTTCATCCCCTCCTCCTCGAGGAAGCCGAGCACGCGCTGCCCGCCCTGCCAGCCGCCGGCGTACTGACCGCGGGCGGTCGCCGTCGACAGGTCCTTGGGCAGCCGCACCGCCGAGAGCACCTTCTCCTTCTCGGCGCGCAGATCTCCGGCGTCGAAGGAGACCGGCTCCTCCATCGCGGTCAGGGCGAGAAGCTGCAGCAGGTGGTTCTGGATGACGTCGCGTGCGGCGCCGATCCCGTCGTAGTAGCCCGCGCGTCCGCCGACGCCGATGTCCTCGGCCATCGTGATCTGCACGTGGTCGACGTAGTTCGCGTTCCAGATCGGCTCGTACATCATGTTGGCGAAGCGGAGCGCCAGGATGTTCTGAACCGTCTCCTTGCCGAGGTAGTGGTCGATCCGGAATACCGAGTCGGCGGGGAACACCGACTCGACGACGTCGTTCAGCTCGCGGGCGGTCTTGAGGTCGCTTCCGAAGGGCTTCTCAATGACGACGCGGCGCCACGAGTCGTCCTTCTGCTCGGCGAGCCCGGAGCGCCGCAGCTGCTCGGTGACGAGGGGGAACGACTTCGGCGGGATCGACAGGTAGAACGCGTGGTTCCCCATCGTGCCCCGGTGCTCGTCGAGCTCCTCGATCGTCGCCCGCAGCCGCTCGAAGGCCGCGTCGTCGTCGAACTCGCCCTGGACGAAGCGGATGCCCTGGGCGAGCTGGCGCCACACGTCGTCGTCGAACGGTGTGCGGGCGTACTGCTTGACGGCGTCGTAGACGACCTTCTCGAAGTCCTGGTCCTCCCAGTCGCGCCGGGCGAAGCCGACGAGCGCGAAGCCGGGAGGAAGCAGGCCGCGGTTCGCCAGGTCGTAGACGGCCGGCATCAGCTTCTTGCGCGACAGGTCGCCGGTCACGCCGAAGATGATGAGGCCGCTGGGACCGGCGATGCGGTTGAGTCGACGGTCGGACGGGAGCCTGAGCGGATTGAACTCAGGCGTGATCTCCACGGGGGACATGCTCTCCTCGAAAACTCCGCCCTCAGGAGAGGACGGCACGCAGTGCGTCGAGCTGCGCCTCGTCGGTCAGCGTGAGCGTCAGCACCGGGCGGCCGTGCTCGGCGAGCACGCTCGCGTCGCCGGCGGCCTGGGCCTGGATCAGCTGGCCGAAGGTGAAGGGGCGGTCCGGGATCTCCAGATCGGCGCCGCCGGTCGAGGTGATCTGCAGGAACACGCCGATGGCCGGTCCGCCCTTGTGGAACTGGCCGGTGGAGTGCAGGAAGCGCGGACCCCAGCCGAACGTGACCGGACGGCCCGAGCGGGCGGCGAGCGGGTTGCGCACCTCCGCGAGATCGGCGTGCGCGATCCGGTCGAGGTAGGCATGCACCGCGAGGTAGCCGTCGCCTCCGAGGTGGGCGAGCAGCTTTCCGAGCGCCTCCTCGATGGTCGACGAGCCCTCGACGACGGATGCGGTGCCCCGCACCTCGATGCCGTTCTCGACGAAGGCCGGTGCCTCGGGCTCCGGGCGGGCGTCGAGCAGACCGCGAGCGGCGATCTTCGCCGACTCCACGTCGGGCTGGTCGAAGGGGTTGATGCCCAGCAGTCGGCCGGCGATCGCGACGGCGTACTCCCAGGTGAGGAGCTGCGCGCCGAGCGTTCCGGCGACCTCGATCTCGCCCTCGACGACCTCCTTGGTCTCGTTCCAGTCGGCGACCAGACGCACGATCTGCAGGTCGGGGAGCCCGGCCGCGATCTCGGGAGCGTCGACGGGAAGCACGACGGGAAGCAGCCCCTTGCCGAGCTTGCCGGTCGACTCGGCGATCAGCTGCTCGGCCCAGTCGCCGAAGCCGAGGATGTGCGTGCCGTCCTCGACGATGCCCGTCTTGTCGCGCAGGGGTCGCGCGCCGGCGATCGCCGCGGCGAGCACCAGGCCCGGGTTCTCGGGGGAGTCGATCGCGAGCGTCGCGGCCGCGGCATCCGCCTCGTCGAGGAGGGCGGAGATGTCGACGCCGGCGAGACCGCTCGGCACGAGGCCGAAGGCGGTGAGCGCGGAGTAGCGCCCGCCCACGTTGGGGTCGGCGTTGAAGACCCGGTAGCCGTCGGCTCGCGCCGCCTGGTCGAGCGGGGAGCCGGGGTCCGTCACGATGACGATGCGCTCGACGGGGTCGATGCCCGCGTCGCGGAACGCCTTCTCGTAGACCCGCTTCTGGCTGTCGGTCTCGACGGTCGACCCGGACTTCGACGAGATGACGACGGCGGTCGAGGCGAGACGGTGGCCGAGCGCGGACAGCACCTGGCCCGGATCGGTCGAGTCGAGAACCGTGAGGGGCACGCCGTAGGTGCGCGTGATGACCTCAGGCGCGAGCGACGAGCCGCCCATGCCGCCGAGGACGATGTGGTCCACGCCGTGCTCGTGGAGGCGGTCGCGCAGGGCCAGGATGTCGTCGACGAGCGATCGCGAGACTCCGACCGCCTCGACCCAGCCGAGGCGCTTGCTCGACTCGGCCTCGGCCTCAGGGCCCCACAGGGTCGCGTCCTGACCGGTGATCCGGCTCGCGACGAGGTCGCTCACCAGCTGCGGGACGATCCGCTCGACGGCCTCGGCCGCCGCGCCGGAGACCGCGACCTTGACGGTCACTTCTTGGCCGCCTCGAGCGCAGCGGTGACGGTGTCGAGCAGCTCGTTCCAGGAGACGACGAACTTCTCGACGCCCTCCTTCTCGAGCAGCGCGGTCACCTCGTCGATCGAGATGCCCTGCGCCTCCACGGCGTCGAGCAGCTGGCGGGACTCCTCGTAGGTGCCGGTGATCGTGTCGCCGGTGATCTCGCCGTGGTCGAAGGTCGCCTCGAGGGTCTTCTCGGGCATCGTGTTGACCGTGTGCGGCGCGACGAGGCCGGTGACGTAGAGGGTGTCGGGCAGGCTCGGGTCCTTGACGCCGGTCGACGCCCAGAGGGGACGCTGCACGTTCGCGCCCGCGTCGAGCAGGGCCTTCGCCCGGTCGGTCGCGAACTGCTGCTCGAAGAGCTGGTAGGCCAGACGTGCGTTGGCCAAACCCGCCTTGCTCTTGAGCGCCTTGGCCTCGTCGGTTCCGACGGCGTCGAGACGCTTGTCGATCTCGCTGTCGACGCGGGACACGAAGAACGAGGCGACCGAGTGGATGGTCGACAGGTCGATGCCCGCGGCCTTGGCGGTCTCGAGACCGGTCAGGTAGGCGTCGATCACGGCGGCGTAGCGCTCGAGGCTGAAGATGAGCGTGACGTTGACGCTGATGCCCTTGCCGATCGTCGTCGCGATCGCCTCGAGCCCCTCGACGGTCGCGGGGATCTTGATCATGACGTTGGGACGCGAGATCTTGTCCCAGAGACGCTGGGCCTCGTCGATCGTGCCCTGCGCGTCGTGCGCGAGACCCGGCTCGACCTCGATCGAGACCCGGCCGTCGAAGCCCTTCGACTCCTCGTAGATCGACTCGAAGACGGCCGCAGCGTCGGCGACGTCATCCGTCGTGATCTCGAAGACCGCGTCGGTGACTCCGGTTCCCTGCGCGGCGAGCTCGGCGACCTGCTGGTCGTAGGCCTCGCCCTTGGCGAGGGCGGAGGCGAAGATCGTCGGGTTCGTGGTGACGCCGACGACGTTCCGTGCGGCGATGATCTTCTGGAGGCCCTCGGACTTGATGCGCTCGCGCGAGAGGTCGTCGAGCCAGATGCTCACGCCTGCGGCGGAGAGGGCGGCGGTGGGGGTGCTGTTGTCTGCCATGTCCTTCATTTCCTGTTCGAGCCGGCGTTACTGCGCGGCCAGCGAGTCCTTGGCGGCTGCGATCGCGTGCTCGGTCGTCAGACCGAACTCGCGGTAGAGGGTCTTGTAGTCGGCCGAGGCGCCGAAGTGCTCGATCGAGACGCTGCGGCCCTTCGATCCGATGTACTTGTGCCAGCTGAGCGCGAGACCGGCCTCGATCGAGACGCGCGCGGTCACCGTCGAGGGGAGCACCTGCTCCTTGTACTCGTCGCTCTGCTCCTCGAACCACTCGAGGCTCGGCACCGACACCACGCGGGCGTTGATGTTCTCGGCCTTGAGCTGCTCGCGAGCGTCGACGGCGATCTGCACCTCGGAACCGGTCGCGAGGAAGATCACGTCGGGGGTGCCGTTCGGCGCCTCGGCGAGGATGTACGCGCCCTTCGACACGTTCTTCGCCGACGCGAACAGGTCGCCCTCCGCGTCGCCCTCGCCGCGCTCGAACACCGGGATGTTCTGGCGGGTCAGGGCGATGCCGGCGGGTCCCTTGCGGCGCTCGAGGATGGTCTTCCACGCCCAGGCGGTCTCGTTGGCGTCCGCGGGGCGCACGACGTCGAGGCCTGGGATCGCACGCAGTGCGCTCAGCTGCTCGATGGGCTGGTGGGTGGGGCCGTCCTCGCCGAGCGCGACCGAGTCGTGCGTCCAGACGAAGATCGACGGCGCACCCATCAGCGCGGCGAGCCGCACGGCGGGGCGCATGTAGTCGCTGAAGATCAGGAACGTGCCGCCGAACGCGCGGGTGTTGCCGTGCAGCACGATGCCGTTGAGGATCGAGCCCATCGCGTGCTCGCGAATGCCGAAGTGCAGGACGCGGCCGTACCGGTCGCCCTTCCACTCGTGCGTCGAGTGCTCGGCGGGAACGAAGGACAGCGCGCCCTCGATCGTGGTGTTGTTCGACTCCGCGAGGTCGGCGGAGCCGCCCCACAGCTCGGGGACGACCTTGCCGAGCGCGCTCAGCACCTTGCCGGACGCGGCACGGGTGGAGACGTCCTTGTTCGCCTCGAAGACGGGCAGGGCCTCCTCGACACCCTCGGGCAGCTCGCCGCTCAGGACACGGTCGAGCAGCGCCTTGCGCTCCGGGTCGGCCTCGGCCCACGCATCGAACGACTTCTGCCACTCGGCGTGCTCGGCGGCGCCGCGCTCGAGCGCCTTGCGCGTGTGGGCGATGACCTCGTCGTCGACCTGGAAGGTCTGCTCGGGGTCGAAGCCGAGCACCTGCTTCGTGGCCGCGAGCTCCTCGGCGCCGAGGGCCGATCCGTGGATCTTGCCCGTGTTCTGCTTCTTGGGCGCCGGCCAGCCGATGATGGTCTTCAGGATGATGATCGATGGCTTGTCGGTCTCGGCCTTGGCGGCCTCGATCGCGCCGTAGAGCTCTTCGACGTCCTCGGAGTACTCGCCCGACTTCTTCCAGTCGACGGTCTGCACCTGCCAGCCGTACGCCTCGTAGCGCTTGGCGACATCCTCGGTGAAGGCGATGTCGGTGTCGTCCTCGATCGAGATCTGGTTCGCGTCGTAGATCACGACGAGGTTGCCGAGCTGCTGGTGTCCAGCGAGCGACGATGCTTCGCTGGTGACACCCTCTTCGAGGTCGCCGTCGCTCGCGATGACGTAGATGTGGTGGTCGAACGGGCTCTCGCCGGGAGCGGCATCCGGGTCGAAGAGGCCGCGCTCGAAGCGCGCGGCGTAGGCGAAGCCGACGGCGGAGGCGAGGCCCTGGCCGAGCGGGCCGGTCGTGATCTCGACGCCGTCGGTGTGGCCGTACTCCGGGTGACCGGGGGTCTTGCTGCCCCAGGTGCGGAGCGCCTTGAGGTCGTCGAGCTCGAGGCCGTAGCCGCCCAGGTAGAGCTGCGTGTACAGCGTGAGCGACGAGTGGCCCGCGGAGAGGATGAAGCGGTCGCGCCCGATCCAGGTGTTGTCGGCGGGATCGCGGCGCATGACCTTCTGGAACAGGAGGTACGCGGCGGGAGCGAGGCTCATGGCGGTTCCGGGGTGGCCGTTGCCGACCTTCTCCACGGCATCCGCAGCGAGGATCCGAGCGGTGTCTACTGCCTTGTTGTCAATGGGATCCCATTGGAGAGCTGCCACGTGGATATGACCCTTCTTGTAGCGATGCCGCGGTCAGAGCGACCCCGACACGGGGGAATCGCCTGCCTCTGACGACATCGGCACGCCCTGGGCAGCCCGAACAACCGACTGGATGAGGGGGTTGCGGCCAGCGGCTGGCAAGCACCTCCGAGTATAGAGAATGGCGGGAGCCGCCGCGGGTGCATGACGTCTCTTGACGATCGGCCGCCACAGGTCGTCGCCTACAATCGAGAGCGACCCACGATCGAGGAGCCCATGCCTGTAGTCGCCGAGAGCCGGACGAGCACCGGACGGATCGGACTCCTCCGCAAGGCGAAGGCGTACGTCGCGCTCACCAAGCCCCGCGTGATCGAGCTGCTGCTCGTCACCACGGCGCCGGTCATGATCCTCGCCGAGGGCGGCATCCCCGACCTCTGGCTGGTGCTCGCGACTCTCGTCGGCGGCGCCCTCAGCGCGGGAAGCGCGAACGCGTTCAACTGCTACATCGACCGCGACATCGACCGTGTCATGCGCCGCACCAGCAACCGCCCGCTGGTCACGGGCGAGCTGCGCGACGGTGAGGCGCTCGCCTTCGCCTGGATCACCGGGGTCGCCTCGATCCTCTGGCTCGGGCTGCTCGTGAACTGGCTGGCCGCGGCCCTGTCGCTCGCGGCGATCCTGTTCTACGTCTTCGTCTACACGCTGGTGCTGAAGCGCCGCACTCCGCAGAACATCGTGTGGGGCGGCGCCGCCGGCTGCATGCCCGTGCTGATCGGCTGGGCCGCGGTCACCGGGTCGCTCGACTGGGCCCCCGTCATCCTCTTCGGCATCGTCTTCCTCTGGACCCCGCCGCACTACTGGCCGCTCTCGATGCGCTACCGGGCCGACTACCAGTCGGTGGGCGTGCCGATGCTGGCCGTCGTCCGCGGTCGCCAGGTCGTGGGCCTGCAGATCATCCTCTACGCATACGCGACGGTCGCCTGCTCGCTGCTGCTCATCCCGATCGCCGACATGGGCGTGCTGTACACGGTCGTGGCGCTCGCCTCGGGGGTCTGGTTCATCGTCGAGTCGCACCGCCTGTACGCCCGCGCCA
>JAPSJW010000002.1:0-308241 GCA_031177985.1 Microbacteriaceae bacterium
TCGGGCTCGTGCGATACGGCGAGACCGGCGAGTTCACAGTGGTGTCGGTCGAGACCGGTGAGGCGCCTGCGCCTGACGCGCCGGTGAACGTCGAGGCTCCGACGATCTCGGGCACGCCGCAGGTCGGAAAGACCCTCCGCGCGGATCCGGGCGAGTGGGACATCAAGGGCCTCAAGTTCACCTACCAGTGGCAGGCCGACGGAGAGCCGATCGCCGGTGCGACGAAGAAGACCTACAAGGTCGCCTCCGCCGATCAGGGCAAGGAGATCACGGTCGTCGTCACGGCAGCGAAGAAGGGTCTGCCGAACGGCACGGCCACCTCTGAGCCGGTGCTCGTGAAGTAGGCGTCGAAGACCGCAGACGCGGAGGCCGTCGTCCCCTCGGGGGCGGCGGCCTCCCGTCGTTCCGAGCGAGCGGTGTAACAGGTATGTAAATGATCCGTACAAACCTTGCGCTCGTTTAGTTCGGAAGGTTTACTAACATCCATGTCTGCATCGGAAGTGCAGCGAGGCTCTTCCGTTCGGGAGCCGGGTGCCATCCCGGCTCCGTCGACCGGAACCCTCGCCGGTCACCCTCTCGGCCTCGGCGCCGGGCGCGCACTGCGTCCCCGGGCGAAGGTGCTGCCCGAGCATGCGCGCAGCCACAACCGCTCACTCGTCCTGCAGACGCTCTACGGCGCGGGCCAGCTGAGCCGGGCGGACCTCGCACGCGAGACCGGCCTCACCCGCGTCACGGTCTCCGACCTGGTCTCCGAGCTGCTCGCCGAGGGCCTCGTCGTGGAGCAGGGTCAGCGCGAGGGCTCCCGGCCTGGCAAGCCCGCGACGATGCTCGACATCGATCGCGGCGGATTCAACATCGTGGGGCTCGACCTCAGCGGCTACGGATCGTTCCGTGGCGCGGTGCTCGACCTCGACGGCACGGTGCTGCACCGCATCGACGAGCAGCTCACGGGGTCGTCGGGCTCGGCGACCACGGAGCTCGTCCTGGGCGTGGCCGAACGGCTGCTCGCCCTGGCCGAGGTCCCCGTGCTCGGCATCGGCGTCGGCTCTCCCGGTGTCGTCGACCTCGCCGGAACCGTCCTCTCCGCCCCGAACCTCGGCTGGCACGACGAGCCGCTGCGGGCCATCCTCGAGGAGCGCCTCGGACTGCCCGTCATCGTCGCCAACGACGCGAACGCCGCAGCTCTCGCCGAGCACTCGTTCGGTGACGCGCGCAGCGACATGATGCTCATCAAGATCGGCCTGGGCGTCGGCGCCGGTCTCGTGGTCAGCGGCACGCCGCTGTTCGGCAGCCGCTTCGCGGCGGGCGAGATCGGCCACGTCGTCGTCGGCACCGACGGCGGTGCCGAGTGCGCCTGCGGCAAACGCGGCTGCCTCGAGACCTGGCTGTCGGTGCCGAACCTCGAGACGCGCCTGCGCGCCGCGCAGAACAACGCCGAGCGCGAGAGCGTCCTGCGACGCGCCGGTGAGCGGCTGGGGATCGCGTTGGCGCCCGTCGTCGGCGCTCTCAACCTCGCCGAGATCGTGCTCAGCGGCCCGGCCGACCTGCTCGACGGGCCGCTCGCCCAGGCGACCATCCAGACCCTCCGCAATCGCACGATGGCCGAGTTCCACGGCGATCTGTCCCTGCGGATGACCATGCTCGGCGAGGACATCGTGCTGCGCGGCGCCGCCGCGCTCGTGCTGTCCGGCCGACTCGGGGTCTCATGACCCCTGCACCACGGAGGTCCGGCGGTCGCCGCGACCATCGCCCTAGGAAAGGAAGACACCTGAGATGAGAAAACTCAGCTCCGCGACCCGCGTGGTCGCTCTCGGTGCCGTGGCCGCCGTCGCCCTCGCGGGCTGCTCGGCCGGTGGCAATGAAGGCACCGAGTCGGGTTCAGCCGAGATCCGCGTCTGGCTCGTCGGCACCGACACCCCCGAGGAGGCTCGCGACCTGCTCAAGGAGACCTTCGAGGAGGAGAACCCCGGCTCGACCCTCGTCATCGAGGAGCAGTCCTGGACCGGTCTCGTCGACCTGCTCACGACGAGCCTGTCCGGCAGTGACAGCCCCGACATCGTCGAGGTCGGCAACACGCAGGCGGCGGCCTTCACCTCCGCAGGCGCGTTCCTCGACCTCACCGAGCACTACGAGGACCTCGGCGGGGACGACCTGCTCCCCGGCTTCGTCGAGGCCGGCACCTACGAGGACACGTTCTACGCGGCGCCGCTGTACTCGGGCTCCCGCCTCGTGTTCTACAAAAAGGACGCCCTGGAGGCCGCCGGTCTCTCGGTGCCGACCTCGCTCGAGGAGTACATCTCGAACGCCGAGGAGCTCGCGGCTGCGAACCCCGGCAAGAGCGGGCTCTGGTGGCCGGGGCAGGACTGGTACAACGCCCTCCCGTTCATCTGGGAGAACGGCGGCGAGATCGCCGTCGCCGATGGCGAGGAATGGGACGCGCAGTTCTCGAGCGACGAATCCATCGCCGGGCTCGAGCAGGTGCAGCAGCTCATGACGACTGCGTCGTTGGCTCCGAAGGACGGCAACGAGACCAACCCCCAGGTCGGCTACTGCGAGGGGACGACCCTGCAGCTGTCGGCTCCTAGCTGGGTGAAGTGGTCGATCCTCGCTCCGGCCGACGCCGAAGCTCCCGGCTGCCCTGAGGAGGAGGCCAACCTCGGCGTCTACGCACTCCCGGGTGCCGACGGCGGCGCGGCGCAGGTCTTCGCCGGCGGATCGAACGTCGCCATCTCGGCCAACTCCGAGAACCCCGAGCTCGCGCTCGAGGCGCTGAAGATCATCCTCGGCGACGAGTTCCAGACCATCTACGGCGAGAACGGCCTCGTGCCCGCGAAGCTCTCGCTGGCCGAGACGCTGGGCACGGATGAGGTGGCTCAGGCCTCCACGGCGGCCGCCGGCAACGCGCGCCTCACCCCGGCGAGCCCGAAGTGGGCCGACGTCGAGGCGGCGGGTCTGCTGCAGGACTTCTTCGTGAAGATCGCGCAGGGCGGCGACATCCCGTCGCTCGCCGAGCAGCTCGACGCCGACATCGAGGGCATCCTCAACGGCTAGTCCGACGGAGGTCCGGGAGCCCGGCGCGACCCTGCTCGTCGCGCCGGGCACCCATCCCGATGCCCATCGCCCTAGGAAAGTCGGTGGTGGGACACCGATTCCATGCTAGAGGAGCCCGCATGACCGCGCCCGTGAGCACGATCGCCTCGGCGCCCACCGCCGTTGACGGCGAACGTCTCGTCACCCCCGGGGTGCAGCCGCCCCGCTTCAAGCGCCCCCGCCGCCGCGGAGGCTTCACCCCGTACGCCCTGCTGGTGCCGACCCTGATCGCCCTCGCCGCGATCACCTTCTGGCCGCTGCTGCAGCTCATCATCATCTCGTTCCAGGAGTTCGGGCGCGCCCAGGTGTTCGGGGCTCCAGCCCCCTTCGTCGGCTTCGACAACTACGCCGCGGTGCTGGCCGATCCGACCTACTGGGCGGTGATGGGCCGGAGCGTCGCCTTCTGCGTCGTCCTCGTCGTCGTCACGATGCTCGCCGGCACGCTCGTCGCCCTGCTGATGACCCGCCTGAACGCCTTCTTCCGGGTGCTGCTGTCGGTCGGCCTGCTGCTGGCCTGGGCGATGCCTGCGCTCACGGCGACGATCGTCTGGGGCTGGATGTTCGACACGTCCTACGGCGTCGTCAACTTCATGCTGACCAACGGCCTCGGTCTCGACTTCGCCCAGCACTCCTGGCTGGTGGAGCCGCTCAGCTTCTTCTTCGTCGCGGGACTCGTGATCGTCTGGGGCGCGGTGCCGTTTGTGGCCTTCACGATCTACGCGGGGCTCACCCAGGTGCCCGAGGAGGTGCTCGAGGCCGCGCAGCTCGACGGCGCCGGCGCCTTCCAGCGCTTCCGGCTGATCATCTTCCCCTACCTCAGGAGCGTCTTCCTCGTCGTCACGATCCTCCAGGTCATCTGGGATCTGAAGGTGTTCACGCAGATCTTCGCGCTGCAGAACATCGGGGGCGTGCGCGAGCTCACCTCGACGCTCGGCGTGTACATCTACCAGAACTCGCTCGGCACGGGCGAGTACGGCACGGGCGGCGCGATCGCGGTGCTCACCGTGATCTTCATGCTGGCGATCTCGTTCCTCTACGTGCGCCAGGTCGTCAAGGAGGAGGAGCTGTGACCACCACCACCGCCTCGCCGCATCGCACCCGGCGGCGCGTCGCATCCGTTCTCTACAGCGCGCTCGCGGTCGTCATCTTCATCGTCTCGGTCTTCCCCGTGTACTGGATGGTGCAGACCTCGTTCCAGCCGAACAGCGAGATCATCGGGTCGGACGTCAACTTCTGGCCTGAGCAGTTCACGCTGCGCAACTACGAGACGGTGTTCCAGGCGTCGCGGGCGCCGTTCGTGCCTGCGTTCATGAACTCGCTCACCATCACGCTGTTGACGGTCGCCATCGCGCTCGTGTTCGCCTTCCTCGCCGCGCTCGCCGTGACCCGGTTCCGCTTCAAGAGCCGGCGCGCGTTCATCCTCACGATCCTGATCGTGCAGATGATCCCGGCCGAGGCCGTCATCGTCTCGATGTACCGTGTGCTCGACAGCTGGTCGCTGCTCAACACGATCGCGGGTCTCACCATCGTCTACGTCGCCACCGTGCTGCCCTTCACCATCTGGACCCTGCGCGGGTTCGTGAACGGCGTCCCGGTCGACCTCGAGGAGGCCGCGATGATCGACGGGCTCTCGCGGATCGGCGCGTTCTGGAAGATCACCTTCCCGCTGCTGGCCCCTGGGCTCGTGGCGACCGGGGTCTTCGGGTTCATCCAGGCGTGGAACGAGTTCCTGCTCGCCCTCGTCGTGAACTCGCGCCCGGAGATGATGACGCTGCCGGTGTGGCTGCGCACCTTCCTCGTCGCCACGGGCACCACCAACTGGGCGGCGATCATGGCGGGGTCCACGCTGATGTCGATCCCGGTCATCATCTTCTTCCTGCTCGTGCAGCGACGGATGGCGAGCGGGCTCGTCGGCGGAGCCGTCAAGGGATGACGACGCAGGCGCCGCACAAGGGGGAGCAAGGGATGAGGGTCGGCGTCGACATCGGGGGCACCAAGACGCTCGCGGTCGCTGTGGGCGCCGATGGCGCGATCGCGCAGCAGCTGCGGCTGCCGACGGGGTTCGGCTCGGACGCCGTGCTTGCGACGGCGGTGGATGCGGTGACGCAGCTCGCCGGCCTCGCCGGGCTCTCGGGAACCCGGGAGTTCGACTCGATCGGCGTGGGCATCCCGGGTGCGGTCGACAGCAGCACCGGCCGCGTCTCGCACGCGGTGAACCTCGGCTTCGACGGACTCGACCTCGGCGACGAGCTGACGGCGCTGCTCGGCCTCGACGTGCGCGTCGAGAACGACGTGAACGCCGCGGCCCTCGGCGCCTTCCATCTGCTCGGCACACCCGCGTCGCACTCGATGGCCTATCTGGGCCTCGGCACGGGGCTCGCGGCGGGGATCGTGCTCGGCGGGAGGCTGTGGCGCGGATCGCGCGGCACCGCCGGCGAGATCGGGCACATCCCGATCGACCCGGACGGACCGCTCTGCTCCTGTGGCCAGCGCGGCTGCCTCGAGATGGTCGCGAGCGGCTCGGCGATCACCCGGCAGTGGCCGACCGACGACCCCCAGCCGGTACGGGCGCTGTTCGCCGCGGCGGCGGCCGGCGAGCCGCTGGCGGTGGAGGTGAAGCGCGGCCTGGTCGACAGCATCGCGGCCGCCGTCCGCATGCTCGTGCTCTCGTTCGACGTCGACAGCGTCGTGATCGGCGGCGGCCTCAGCTCGCTCGGCGGGGAGCTGCTCACCGAGGTGCGGGCGACTCTCGTCCGCTGGGCCGAGACCTCCCCGTTCCTCGCGTCCCTCGATCTCGCGCAGCGGGTGAGCCTCGTCCCCGCCGGGTTCCCTGCCGCTGCCGTCGGTGCCGCCCTCGTGGGGCGAGCGCATGGCCGGGACCGTTCCCCCGTCGGCTGAGCCGGGCGGTCGACTTCTCGCCGGGCGGAGCGCAACCCCCGAGGCGCCTGAAGACTCCGCCGGAGCGGGCGACCTAGGGTGATCAGATGATCGAGTTCGACGGCGCCGGGCTCGTCTTCGCCGCCCTCGGGATCGCGACCCTCGCGGCGGCAGTGCTGCCGAAGCTCGTGCGGCGCTCGCCGATCTCACTGCCGATGGTGTTCTTCGCCGGCGGCCTGATCGTCTTCGCTCTGATCCCCGACCTGCCCGATCCCGACCCGGTCGAGCAGCATCCGATCGCCCTGCACCTCACCGAGCTCTGCGTCATCATCGCGCTGATGGGCGCCGGCCTCGCCATCAACCGCATCCCCTCCTGGCGCACCTGGTCGTCGACCACGAGGCTGCTCGCGATCACGATGCCGCTGTCGATCCTCGCGGTCGCGGCCCTCGGCTGGCTGGGCCTCGGGCTCAGCATTGCGACGGCTCTGCTGCTGGGCGCGGCTCTCGCACCCACCGACCCGGTGCTCGCCACCGAGGTGCAGGTCAGCGAGCCGATCGTCGACCAGCAGGACGAGGACGAGGAGGGCGACGACGACGAGGCACGGTTCGCGCTCACCTCGGAGGCCGGCCTCAACGACGGACTCGCCTTCCCGTTCACCTACGCCGCGATCGCGATCAGCCTCGCGGGGATCGCGCCGTCGGGGTGGCTGGGCGAATGGCTCCTCATCGACGTGCTCTGGCGGCTCGGGGTCGGGCTCGGCATCGGACTCGGCGTCGGCTGGCTCCTCGGACGGCTCTTCTTCTCGGGCTGGGCCGAGCGCCGCGGATTCGCGGAGGAGTCCGAGGGCTTCGTCGCCCTCGCGTGCACCTTCCTGGCCTACGGCCTCGCCGAGGTGGCCGAGGGCTACGGCTTCGTCGCCGTCTTCGTCTGCGCCGTCGCCATCCGCCACGCGGAGCGCGATCACGGCTACCATCGCGTGCTGCACACCTTCGTCGAGCAGGTCGAGCGGCTGCTGACGATGGTCGTGCTCGTGCTGCTCGGTGGCGCGGTCGCGCGTGGGCTGTTCGAGGGCATCGGCTGGCTCGAGATCGGCTTCGCGGCGGCGGTGCTGCTCATCGTGCGTCCCGTGATCGCGTGGTTCTCGCTCACACCCGGCAAGACCGGTCCGCGCGAGCGCGGCGTCATCGCCTTCTTCGGGGTGCGCGGGGTCGGCTCGCTCTTCTATGTCGCCTACGCCCTCGAGCACGGCGACTTCGCGGATGCCGATCGGCTCTGGGCGATCGCTGGACTCGTGGTCGTCGCGTCGATCGTCATCCACGGCGTCGCGGCGACGCCCGTCATGGCGCTGCTGGACAAGCGTCGCGAGTCTGCCGCGCGCGGCACCGACGAGACCACCGAGCGCACCGCGGTCTAGCAGACGGGCGGCCTCAGGCCGTGAGGTGCTTCCCGTCGGCCCAGACCTCGCGCACGGTCCAGTCGTGGGCGAGCACGACGGCGTCGGCGACGTAGCCGGGGGCCAGCCGTCCGAAGCGGTCCTCGATGCCGAGGGCACGGGCCGGCACCGCCGTGAGCGCTGCGACCGCATCCTTCGGAGCGAGCCCGAGCGTGATCGCGGCCCGCAGCGCCCGGTCGAGGGTCAGGGTGGAGCCCGCGATCGTCGAGGTGCCCGGCACGAGGGCGAGGCCGTCGCGCACCGCCACGTCGACCGTGCCGAGGCTGTAGTCGCCATCGTCGCCACCCGCAGCAGCCATCGCGTCCGAGATGAGGGCGACGCGGTGCCTCGCCGCGTGCAGCGCCAGCGCGGCGACGGGCGGCGCGACGTGGTGGCCGTCGAGCACGAGCTCCAGCACGACGCGCTCGTCCTCGAGGGCGGCGACCACGGGACCGGGCGCGCGGTGGTGGATGCCGTTCATGCCGTTGAAGGCATGCGTCAGCATCCGTGCCCCTCGGTCGAACGCCTCGCGAGCCTGCTCGTAGGTCGCCTCGGTGTGCCCGACCGCGACCGCGACACCGGCCTCGACGAGGACGTCGATCGACTCGAGCGCGTTCGTCAGCTCCGGCGCGATCGTGATCTGCCGCAGCTGCCCGCGTGCGGCGCCGATGAGCTGCTCGACGGCAGCGGGGTCCGGCTCGAGCAGCAGCCCCTCGTCGTGCACACCGCGCTTGCCTGCCGCGAGGAACGGGCCCTCGAGGTGGGCACCGAGGATGAGCGGGTCGTCCTCCATGAGGTCGGCGACGATGTCGAGGTTGTCGAGGAGCGTCGCGAGCGGCGCCGTGACGAAGGAGACGACGGTGCGGGTCGTGCCGTGCCGCCGATGCGCCTGGAGGGCCGCGTCGAGTGCGTCCGGCCCGTCCTCGACCGAGAACCCTCCGCCGCCGTGGCAGTGCAGATCGACGAAGCCGGGGACGACCCAGGCGCCGCCGATGTCGACCGTCTCGTCGGCATCCGGCACCTGACCGGAGCCCGCCGCGACGATCTCCTCGCCGTCGAAGAGGAGCCAGCCGTCGTCGACCTGGCCGTCGACATCCAGCAGGCGGGCGGAGTGCAGCAGGACCGACATCCGAGAGGCTCCTAGCGGAAGATGATCGTGCGGGCGCCGTCGAGCAGCACGCGATGCTCAGCGAACCACCCCACGGCCTGAGTGAGGGTGCGGCTCTCCTCGTCCTGGCCGATAGCCACGAGCTCGGTGGCCGACTGGGAGTGGTCGACGCGCACGACGTTCTGCTCGATGATCGGGCCCTCGTCGAGGTCGCTCGTCACGAAATGCGCCGTCGCGCCGATGAGCTTGACGCCTCGGGCGTGCGCCTGCCGGTAGGGGTTCGCGCCCTTGAATCCGGGGAGGAACGAGTGGTGGATGTTGATGACCCGGCCGGCGAGAGCGGCGCACAGCTCCGGCGAGAGGATCTGCATGTACCGAGCGAGCACGACGAGCTCGATGTCATGCTGCTCGACGACCTCGAGCACGCGCGACTCGAAGGCGCGCTTCTGCTCGTCCCCGACGACGGGGTGCGCCTCGAAGGGCACGCCGTAGAACGCGGCGAGCTCGCCGAGGTCGGGGTGGTTGCTGAGGATCAGCGGAAGGTCGACGCCCAGCTGCCCCGCGCGCTGGCGGTAGAGCAGGTCGTTGAGGCAGTGGCCCGCCTTCGACACCAGCACGAGGGTGCGCAGGGGGCGGCCGACGACGTCGAGCCGCCATTCCATCGCGAACCTATCGACGACCGGAGCGAGCGCCCGCTCGAAGGTGTCGCGATCCACGGTCGCCTCCACCTGCAGGCGCATGAAGAAGCGTCCGGTGTCGTCGCTCGAGAACTGCTGCGACTCGGTGATGTTGCCCTCGGCCTCGACGATCGCCCCGCTGATCGCGTGGACGATGCCGGGCCGGTCATCGCAGACGAGCGTCAGGATCCAGTGCGTGGCGTCCGTCACCCTCTCAGCGTAGGGGACCTGAGGTTAGGCTTGGACCGAGGCGCGCCCGTTCCGCCGCCTCCCGCGGCCGGCGCCTCGAGCCACACCCTTCTCCCCCTCGGATTCCTCTTGAGCACTACTGCGACCGCCGCCCCTCCCTTCCCCCTCTTCCGCCTTCTCGTGCTGACCGGCGCGATCTTCGTCTCCGTGACCAGCGAGTTCCTGCCGACCGGGCTGCTCGTCGACATCGCGGAGGAGCTGAACGTCTCCGAATCGCAGGTCGGGCTGCTCGTCACCGTCTTCGCCGCCACCGTCGTCCTGTCGACGGCACCGCTCACGGTGCTCACGAAGAAGCTGTCGCGCAAGTGGCTCATGGTGGGGCTGCTCACCGTCTTCGCCTTCGCGAACGTCGTCTGCGCGATCGCCCCGACCTACGAGGTGCTCGTCGCCGGCCGCATCCTCGGCGGGCTCGCGCACGGACTGTTCTGGGCGGTCACCGGTCCGTACGTCGCCCTGCTCGTGCGCCGCGAGCAGCTCGCGCGCGCCGTCTCGATCACCAACGGAGGCGGCACCGTCGCGTTCGTGCTCGGAGTGCCGCTCGGCACAGCGCTCGGCCACGCCCTGGGCTGGCGGCTCTCCTTCCTCGTGATGGCGGTCGTCGTGCTCGCCTTCACCGCGCTCGTCGTCTTCTGCCTGCCCCCCGTGTCGCACCTTGTGCCGCTGGCCACCGGCGAGATCGCGGTGCCCACCCGCAAGGACGGGACGGTGCCCGCCGTCCTGATCACCTGCACCATCGTGCTCATTGTCGTCGCGGGCCAGAACGTCTTCTACACCTACATCGCCCCGTGGATCATCGAGGTCGCGCACTTCCCCGCCGACAGCGTCGGCGCCCTGCTCTTCGCCTACGGCGCCGCCGGAGCGATCGGGCTCGTGCTCGCCGGCATCTTCGGCGACCGCAACCCGCTCGCCGCGCCCGTCATCTTCATCATCGGCGTCGCGGGCAGTGTCATGGTGCTGGCGCTGGTCTCCGATATCCCGTGGGCGGTCGTCGCGGCGATCGTCGCGTGGAGCATCTTCTTCGGCGGCCTGCCGGCGATCATGCACGCCCGCAACCTCCGGGCGGCGTCCCCGCGCATCCGCGACGAGGCCGCGGCATGGCTCACCACGTCGTTCAACATCGGCATCGGCGGCGGCGCGCTGCTCGGCGGCGTGCTCTTCGACTCGTGGGGCGTCGAGTCGCTGCCCTGGGTGCAGGCGGCGATCGTGCTCGCCGGCGCGGCGTTCATGTTCCTGACGTTCAAGACGGCGAAGGCGCGGGAGTACCAGCACTAGGGGTCTTCCTCCGCGGGCACTGACCCGCGCGGCTCGCTGGCTCGTCCGGGCGCGCCTCCGCGCGCCCGGACGGTGACACGCCGTGCCGGGCGCGCGGCTGTTCGTTTTCCGACGTGCCCCATGGTTTTCCGACTCCCGAACGGCGGAAAACGAAAAGCGGATGCGGCAGCACCGGCGTGTCGACACTCGGGCACCAAGAAGGTGGTGCGGCGCGAGCTCGTTCCCCTTCCACTGACACGCCTGACGTCGTACATTCTCGACAACGACTCGAATGGGGTCGGAAGCGCGGAGAGGGGGATCGCCCTGGTCGAGGTGATCGAGCGTCCGCGCATCCACTTCCGTTCGCTCTTCCGCGGATGCACGCTGGTGTTCGCGACGATCGGCGGGGGCGCGGTTGTGGGTGCCGTCACCGGAGCCTGTTCTGTGCTCCCCAGCGGCTGGCTTATCGACCCTCAGCTCGTGAGCAGTGCGATCGGGTTCGCGATCTTCTTCGCCCTCGTCGGTGCCGTCGGCGGGGCCATGGTGGGCCTGCTCGGCGGCATCGGAGGCCTCGCGGCCCTGCGTCTCGGAAGCCGCCTGCGGCCGGGGCAGCGTCTGATCGCCGGTGGACTCGGAGGTGCCGCAGCCGCCGCACCCCTCCTCGCTCTCTTCTTCGTGGAGATGCTGACTCTCGGGCCTGCGTCGGGCTGGGCAATGGTTGTTGTCGGCTTTGTAGGGGTCGCATTCGGCATCCCGATCCTCGCACTCGTGACAACCGATCTCGCTGCGCCGGCGGCGACCCGCGCCAGCCGATGAGTCACTCGGCCGAGCGGCGCCGGCATTCGACTGCAGCGAGAGGCATAAGGACCTGAATGTTCACGCTGCCCTCCAGCTCCGCGCTGCAATTCCTACTCGACCGGCAATTGATGAACATTTCGTTCAACAAGCACCAGGTCACCCTCACATTCGATCCGGAGGCGAGGATCGTCCTGGGGACCAGCGTGGCGGTCAATCGTCAGGTTTATCGGGACACTCTCGACGCGGTCAGGGCGACCATGCACCTGCTCCACGAGAAAGTGACCGAAGTCTCGAGTGAACCGAGCGACACCCTCCGCTTGGTGTACGGCAATGGCGACGAGATGTGCATCATCGGTGAGTCCGCAGAGTACGAGAACTACGAGATCCATGGACCGGGGAGATTCATCGTCGTGTAAGGGGCCGGCCAATGGGCGGCTCCGAGGGTTACGTGCGTGGCCCGCCCGGCTCGGCAGGGCACTCTTCATTCTCCGACGTGTCGCACGGTTTTCCGGCGCCAAGCAGGCGGGAAGCGAAGAGCCGAGGCCGCTCCGCCGGCGCGTCGAGACGACATCGGCTAGCGGGGCACCCGCTGAAGGTTGGACCGCGCCCGAGCCCCTGCGTGAACGCTCGCTCACTTCGCGGTGCCCACCATTCGGCGCGTTATGAACGAGCGAGCGTGCTACGCCGCGCCCGTTCGTCTACAGCACGCCCGCTCACGATGCGGAAGCCGCTTTACGGCTCAGGTGCCGCCCCACTCCACCTCGGGCGCCCGGTAGTACTGCACGCCGAGCGCATCCCACAGCCCCCCGAGCCGCGCGAGGCGCTGAGCGATCTCCTCGAAGTGCCGCGGAGCATCCGTTCGCGGTGACCAGCCCAGCTCGGCGACGCAGGCGAGGCGCGGGAACGCCATGAACTCGATCTCGTCGATCGTCGTGACGGTCTCGGTCCAGAGCGGCGCCTCGACTCCGAGGATGTGCTCCTCGCCGACGCCCGGGACGATCAGCGCCGGGTCCCACTCGTAGGAGTCGGGCACGGGCGTCGGTCCGTCGGCCCAGACGAGGCCGAGCTCGGTCGACTCGTCGTACTTCATGTCGAGGTAGGCGCGGTCGCCCGGGGAGATGATGAGCTGGCCGCCCTGCTCGACGAACGAGAGCGCGTGCTCGCCGTTGCCCTCGCGCGGGTCGGAGAAGTTCCAGTAGTGGCCGATCGTTCCGGGCGGCAGCTCGCGGCTGCGACCCATCTCGTGCCAGCCGATGACGGTCTTGCCGAGGGAGGCGGCGATCTCGGCCGCCCGCCGCACGAAGAGGAGGAAGTCCGCATCCGTGGTAGCCAGCGACTCGTCGCCGCCGATGTGCAGGTAGGGGCCGGGGGTCAAGTCGGCCAGCTCGGTGAGCACGTCGCGCACGAAGTCGTAGGTGAGGGGCTTGTTGCTGTCCAGCGAGCTGAACCCCACCTCGATGCCCTCGTAGGGCTCCGGGGCGATGCCGTCGGTGTTGAGCTCGGCGTATGAGGCGAGCGCGGCGTTCGTGTGGCCGGGCATGTCGATCTCGGGCACGATCGTCACGAAGCTCGAAGCGGCGTACGCGACGATCTCCCGGTAGTCGTCCTTCGTGTAGAAGCCGCCGCCTCCGCCGCCCACTCGGGTGCTCGCACCGATGCCGGTGAGCTCGGGCCAGGCGTCGATCTGCAGCCGCCAGCCCTGGTCGTCGGTGAGGTGCAGGTGCAGGTGGTTGAGCTTCAGCAGCGCGATGTCGTCGAGGTAGCGCTTCACGTCGTCGACGCCGAAGAAGTGCCGCGCGACGTCGAGCATCGCGCCGCGGTACGCGTACCGGGGAGCATCGGCGATCTCGACCGCTTCGACCGTGCGGTTCTCCTGCACCAGCTGCCGCAGGGTCTGGACGCCGTAGAAGACGCCGGCGGGGGAGCCGCCTCCGATGCGGATGCCGTTCTCACTCGCGCGCAGCGCATAGCCCTCCGGCTCGTCGCCCTCGAGCGTGAGCACGATGTCGCCCTCGTCAGGCGAGGTCGGCACGCTCAACAGCTCGCCGAGATAGGCGGCGACCCCCTCAAGAGCCGCCTCCTCGAACCGGACGCGGGAGGCATCCGTGAGCCGGTAAGACCCCTCGGGCAGTGCGGACAGCTGGACGGGAAGCGGGATGACCGGCACGAGGGCGAGTATGTCAGGGCTCCTAACTAACGACAAGGGTGTGGCGGTCGGCCCTGCTCGCTAAGCTGGACGGGTCGCAACTGGCGTTGAGGTGGGTGACCACCGGGGAGCGATTCCGATTTCAATCGGAGACCTGCACGGTCGATGGCCGCACGCCTGGGCCATCCCCTTCGATTCGACGTGCAAGGAGTGCCAGTGTCCACCTTCCTCTCGCCTCTCTCCGAGGTAGACCCCGAGATCGCCGCAGTGCTCGAGCAGGAGCTCGGCCGCCAGCGCTCGACGCTCGAGATGATCGCCAGCGAGAACTTCGTTCCGCGCGCGGTGCTCGAAGCTCAGGGCTCCGTTCTCACCAACAAGTACGCCGAGGGCTACCCCGGTCGCCGCTACTACGGCGGATGCGAGTTCGTCGACATCGCGGAGTCGCTCGCGATCGAACGCGCTAAGTCGCTGTTCGGCGCCGAGTTCGCCAACGTGCAGCCGCACTCGGGCGCCTCCGCGAACGTCGCGGTGCTGTCGGCGATCGCGCAGCCGGGCGACCGCATCCTCGGCCTCGAGCTCTCGCACGGCGGCCACCTCACGCACGGCATGAAGCTCAACTTCTCGGGCAAGCTCTACGAGGCGCACGCCTACGGCGTCGACCCGCAGACGATGCGCGTCGACATGGACGTGGTGCGTCAGCGGGCCCTCGAGGTGAAGCCGCAGGTGATCATCGCCGGCTGGTCGGCCTACCCGCGCGAGCTCGACTTCGCCGCGTTCCGCGCGATCGCCGACGAGGTCGGCGCGAAGCTGTGGGTCGACATGGCGCACTTCGCCGGACTCGTGGCCGCAGGGCTGCACCCCTCGCCGGTGCCGCACGCCCACATCGTGTCGTCGACCGTGCACAAGACGATCGGCGGACCGCGCTCGGGCTTCATTCTCACCAACGACCCCGACGTCGCCAAGAAGATGAACTCCAACGTCTTCCCCGGCCAGCAGGGCGGACCGCTCATGCACGTCATCGCGGCGAAGGCGACCGCCTTCCTGCTCGCCGCGCAGCCCGAGTTCAAGGACCGTCAGGAGCGCACCCTGCGCGGCGCCCGCCTGCTCGCGGAGCGCCTCACCGCGACGGATGCCCGCGAGGCCGGCATCGACGTTCTGACCGGCGGCACCGACGTGCACCTCGCGCTCGTCGACCTGCGCGCCTCGGAGATCGACGGCAAGCAGGCGGAGGACGTGCTGCACGAGGTCGGCATCACGGTGAACCGCAACTCGGTGCCGTTCGACCCTCGCCCGCCGATGGTCACCTCGGGTGTGCGCATCGGCACCCCGGCGCTCGCGACCCGCGGCTTCGGCGACGAGGAGTTCACCGAGGTCGCGGACATCATCGCCGCGGCCCTGAAGCCCTCGCCCGAGATCGCCCCGCTGCGCGAGCGCGTGACGGCGCTCGCCGACCGGTTCCCGCTGTACGAGGGCCTCACTTCGCCTGGGTCCTGGTCGTGAGCGCTCAGAAACTCGACGGAGTCGCCACCGCATCCGCCATCAAGGGGGAGCTGAAGGAGCGGGTCGACGCGCTCCGCGCGCAGGGCGTCGTGCCCGGGCTCGGCACCCTGCTGGTCGGCGACGATCCGGCATCCGCGGCTTACGTGGCGGGCAAGCACCGCGACTGCGCGGAGGTCGGCATCGAGTCGATCCGCGTCGACCTGCCGAACTCGGCGACCGAGGACGAGATCCACGAGGCGATCGCGCGGCTCAACGCCGACCCGGCCGTCACCGGATACATCGTGCAGCTGCCGCTGCCGACCGGCATCGACGAGAACGCGGCCCTCGAGCTGATCGACCCCGCGAAGGACGCCGACGGCCTGCACCCGACCAACCTCGGACGCCTCGTGCTGGGCGTCGAGGGCGACCTGCACTCGCCGCTGCCGTGCACCCCGGCGGGCATCGTCGAGCTGCTGCGTCGTCACGACGTCGAGCTGGCGGGCAAGCACGTCGTGGTCGTCGGCCGCGGTCTCACGGTCGGACGTCCGCTCGGGCTGCTGCTGACTCGCAAGGGCATCGACGCGACCGTCACGCTCACCCATTCCCGCACCGCCGACCTCCCCGCCGAGGTGCGCAGGGCGGATGTGGTGGTCGCCGCAGTTGGCGTGCCGCAGCTGATCCAGGCGGACTGGATCAAGCCCGGCGCCGCCGTGCTCGACGTGGGCGTGACCCGGGTCGGTGTCACCGAGAGCGGGCGCGCGAAGCTCGCCGGCGACGTGCACCCGGACGTGGCGGAGGTCGCGGGGTGGCTGTCGCCGAACCCCGGCGGCGTGGGACCGATGACCCGGGCGCTGCTGCTGCAGAACGTGGTGGAGAGCGCTGAGCGCGCGCTGGAGCTGTAAGCGACGACGCCGACGCGTCGTCGCCGCGACGCCAGACCCGGTGAGGCTGCGCCTCACCGGGTCACGACGAGCCGGTTCATGAGAGGTTTGCCCCTACCGCGCCGCAACAGCCCGGAACCGCACCCGCTGCCCAGGCCGCAGCTGCGCGAGGGCGTCGAGCGACGCATCCGTCACCACCCCGATCACGGGATAGCCGCCCGTGACGGGGTGGTCGGGCCCCAGCACGGTCGGCGCCCCGTCGGGCGACACCTGGATGCCGCCGTGCACCATGCCCTCGCTCGCGAGTTCGCCGTCGACGATCCGGTCGAGGGCGGGCCCCTCGAGACGGATGCCGGTGCGATCCGACCGCGCCGAGACCGACCAGTCCCCGAGCATCCGCTGCCACGCGCCATCCGTGAACCAGTCGCGCCGGGGCCCGGGCAGCAGCTCGAGCTCGGCGGTCGCGGCGGAGGGTGGGTCGATGGGGACGACGTCGACCGAGGGGATCGGGTCGACCGGCTCCGGGCCGAGCGGCAGCAGGTCGCCGGCGGAGAGGGCGAGCGGGCCGAGGCCCGCAAGCGTGTCGCGGGATCGGGAGCCGAGCGCCGGCGGCACCGCGATGCCCCCGCGGACGGCGACGTAGTAGCGGATGCCGTGCTCCGCCGCCCCGAGCGCGAGGATCGCTCCGGGTGCGGCGAGGGTCGCGGTGTGCGGCTCGACGCGCGCGCCGTCGAGCGTGACCTCGCCCCACGCCCCGGTGACCGCGAACCAGGTCCGTCGTACGAACCGCAGCCGCATCCCGCCGAGCAGCAGCTCGATCGCGGCGACGTCGGACGGGTTGCCCACGAGACGGTTGGCGAGGGAGAACGCCGCACGGTCCATCGCCCCGGCCGCGCCCACCCCGAGGCGGGCGAGCCCGGGCCGGCCTGCGTCCTGCACGAGCGCGAGGGCGCCCGACGCCTCCACGTGCAGTGTCATACCGCCTCGAACCGCACACGCGTGCCGGGCGCGAGGAGCGCGGGCGGCGAGGTCTGCTCGTTCCAGAGCACCGCATCCGTCGTGCCGATCAGCTGCCAGCCGCCTGGCGACTCCCGCGGGTAGACGCCGCTGAACGCGCCCGCGAGGGCCACCGAGCCGGCCGGCACGCGCGGGCGGGACGTCGCCCGACGCGGCACGGCGAGATCGAGCCCCGTGGCGACGAGGTAGGCGAACCCGGGCGCGAAGCCGATGAAGGCGCTCGTCCAGGTGGCGGCGGTGTGGCGTTCGACGAGCTCCGCCGTCGTGAGGCCGAGCAGCCGGGCCGTGTCGGCGAGATCCGGTCCGTCGTAGCGCACCGGAATCGTCACGGCGGTGGTGTCGGCGGCGGCGGGGGCGGCCGGGGCGGTGTCCGCGATCCAGCGTCGAGCGGCGGGGAGCGGGAGCACGCGCGGGTCCACCCGCACGAGCACCGTGCGGGCGGCCGGCACCAGGTCGATCACCCCTTCGGGCGCCGCAGCGTCGAGGGCGGCGAACGCGCCCATCGCCGCCTCGAGCGAGTCGTACTCGGCGAGCACGGCGCGATCTCCCGAGGGCAGGAGTCTCACGCGAACGACCGGATGTCGACGCCCGCCTGCTCGAGGGCGTTCCGGGTCGCGCGCGCGAGGTCGACGGCACCGGCCGTGTCCCCGTGCAGGCACAGCGACTCGATGCCGAGGCCGAGGGTGCCGCCGTCGAGCGTCTCGACGACGCCCTCGGTCACCATCCGCACCGCGCGTGCCGCGACGGCGGCCGGGTCGTGGAGCACGGAGCCCTGTCGTGAGCGCGGGGCGAGGGAGCCGTCGGCGAGGTAGGCGCGGTCGGCGAAGCCCTCGCGCACGAAGCGCACGCCGCGCTCCTCCGCCGCGCGCTCGATGGCCGATCCGGGGGGCCCCAGGATCGGGAGCCCGGTGTCCGCCGCGACGCGCGCCACCGCATCCGCCTGGCCCTCGTCGACCGCGATGCGGTTGTAGAGCGCGCCGTGCGGCTTGAGGTAGCGCACCTCGACGCCGGCGACCCGGGCGACGCCCTGCAGCGCCGAGACCTGGTACAGCACCTCGGCATGGAGTTCGTCGGGGTCGACGTCCATGGCGCGGCGGCCGAATCCGGCAAGGTCGCGGTACGACGGATGCGCCCCGACCGTCACGCCGTGCTGCGCCGCGAGGCGGGCGCTCGCGAGCATCGTGGTGCCGTCTCCCGCGTGGAAGCCGCAGGCGACGTTCGCGCTCGAGACGATCCCGAACAGGGCGGCGTCGTCGCCCATCCGCCACGCCCCGAACGACTCGCCGAGATCGCTGTTGAGGTCGATCGACGGCATGCGCGTCAGTCTAGATCGGGGTGCATGCGCCTCGGGCACGCCGGTGACCTGCCGCCCGCTCGTCGTTTTCCGACGTGTCGCATGCTTTTCCGAGCGACGGATGGCGGATTGCGACGAGTGGGGAGCCGCGATCGGCGTGTCGTGGTCTCGATACGCGTCGCCTGCGGCGGCGCTACTCGAGCGGAAGGGTCAGCGCTCGCGCTTCGCGCCCTCCGAGGCCGAGACCGTGAAGGTGACCGGCTGGCCGAAGCCGTGCTCGGCGAACGCGCCGTCGATCGCGACCTGCAGACGCGACACCGCATCCGTCGGGAGCAGCGCGATCGCCGCCCCGCCGAAGCCGCCGCCCGTCATGCGTGCGCCGATCGCGCCGTTCGCCTGCGCCACCTCGACGGCGAGGTCGAGCTCGGGCACCGAGATCTCGAAGTCGTCGCGCATCGAGACGTGCGACTCGTCGAGCAGCGAGCCGATCGCGAGCGGCCCTTCCTCGCGCAGGGTGCGCACGGTGTCGAGCACCCGCTGGTTCTCGGTGACGACGTGCCGCACCCGGCGGAACGTCTCGTCGTCGAGCACCTCGCGCGCGCGGGCGAGGTCGTCGACCGTCACGTCGCGCAGCGACTCGACCCCGAGAGCGGCGGCGCCGCGCTCGCAGGAGGCGCGACGGTCGGCGTAGCCCCCGGTCGCGTGGGAGTGCGAGACGCCCGTGTCGATGATGAGCAGCTCGAGCCCCGCCGCCTGGAAGCCCAGGTCGATCACCTCGGCGTCGAGCGTGCGGCAGTCGAGGAAGACACCGGCGTCCTTCTGCCCGAGGAGCGACGCCGACTGGTCCATGATCCCGGTCGGGGCGCCGACGGCGTCGTTCTCGGCGCGCTGGCCGACGCGGGCGAGCGTCGACCGGTCGAACCCGAGCTGCCACACCTCGTCGAGCGCGACCGCCATGGCCGACTCGATCGCGGCGGAGGACGAGAGCCCGGCGCCGACGGGCACGGTCGAGTCGATGAACACGTCGACGCCGGGCACGGCGGCGAGATCCGCTCCGAACTCGCCGAGCGCCCATGCGACGCCGAGCGGGTAGGCGCTCCAGCCCTCGAGGGCCTCGGCGGAGAGGTCGTCGATGTCGATCTCGACGACCTCGTCGGCGAAGCTGCTGGCGACCCGTATCCGCCGGTCGTCGCGCACGCCGAGCGCGAGCACGGTGCGCCGGTTGATCGCGAACGGGAAGACGAAGCCGTCGTTGTAGTCGGTGTGCTCGCCGATGAGGTTCACACGCCCAGGGGCGGACCACACCCCCTGCGGCTCGTAGCCGAAGGCGTCGGAGAAGTCGGCGACGACCTCGTCTCGGATGTCGCTCATGATGCTCGTTCGATCCCTTCCCGCACGAGTGCCGCCGCCGTCTCGGGCGGCACGTCGCCGATCCATGCTCCCATCGCGGCTTCGGAGCCTGCGAGGAACTTAAGTCTGGCCGCTCCGCGCCGCGGCGACGTCACCTGCAGCATGAGGCGGATGTCGTCGCGCCCGACGTTCACCGGCGCCTGGTGCCAGGCGGCGATGTAGGGCGTCGGAGTGTCGTAGATCGCGTCGATGCCGCGCAGCAGCCGGCGGTAGAGCACGGCGAGCTCGTCGCGCTCCGCGTCGGAGGTCGCGGCGAAGTCGGGCACCTGGCGGTGCGGCAGCATGTGCACCTCGATCGGCCAGCGGGCGGCGAAGGGCACGAAGGCGGTCCAGTGCTCCCCGCTCAGCACGACCCGGTCGCCCGACCGCTCGAACTCGAGAATGCTCTCGAACAGCGGCCCGTCGAAGCGCGAGACGGAGTCGAGCAGCCGCTGAGTGCGCGGCGTCACGTAGGGGTAGGCGTAGATCTGGCCGTGCGGATGATGCAGGGTCACCCCGATCGCCTCGCCCCGATTCTCGAACGGGAAGACCTGCTGGATGCCGGGCATCGCGGAGAGCGCGGCGGTGCGGTCGGCCCAGGCCTCGATGACGGTGCGGGCGCGCGACACCGTCTGGCTGCCGAAGGAGCCCTCGTGCTCGGGGCTGAAGCACACGACCTCGGTGCGTCCGATGGAGGTGCGGGTGCGGCCGAGGCCGAGCTCAGCGAGATCCTCGAGCCCCTGCGGCGCGTTCGGCCCGTCGAGCGCGGGACCGAACGACGGGGACCGGTTCTCGAAGACGGCGACGTCGTAGAGGCTCGGCACCTCGCTTGGGTTCGTCTCGGTCTGCGGCGCAAGCGGATCCATCTCGGCGGGCGGCAGGAAGACGCGGTTCTGCCGTGCAGCCGCGATCGAGATCCAGTCGCCGGTGAGCACGTCCTGCCGCATCGTCGCGGTTTCCGGACGTGGATCGAGGTGACGCTCGTCGGCCCGGCGCTCCGCGGGGAGCACCGTGTCGGCGTCGTCGAAATAGATCAGCTCGCGACCGTCGGCGAGCCGGCTTTCACGCTTGACGATTCCGCCTGAAGTCATGGGTATTACGATAACGAAACCCGCGCTTTCGAATGCGAAGGAGTTCGCAAGTGGTCGACCTGCCGAGTGTGCGCCGTGAGCGGCTGCAGCGCCTCGTCGAGCGCTCCGGCTTCGTGCGCGTCGTCGACGCGAGCGCAGATCTCGGCGTCAGCGAGGTGACGGTGCGCGCCGACCTGCGGATGCTCGAGCAGCAGGGCGCGCTGCTGCGGGTGCATGGCGGCGCGATCGCGCCCTCGGCCGAGCGCGAGGCGACCCTGGAGGCCGCCGCCGATCAGCACGCCGCCGCGAAGCGGGGGATCGGCCGCGCCGCCGCGGGGCTCGTCGCGAGCGGCGAGAGCATCTACATCGATCCCGGCTCGACGGCGACCGCGCTCGTCGCAGCCCTCGTCGACCGGGCCGACCTGCACGAGGTGACCGTCGTCACGAGCGGACTCACGATCGCACTCGCCCTCGAACGCGCGCTGCCCCGCTTCACCGTGCTCGTCACGGGCGGCACTCTTCGCCCGCAGCAGCACTCCCTCGTGAATCCGTTCGCCGCGCCGATGCTCGACGCACTGCGGCTCGACCGGGCCTTCCTCGGCTGCAACGGCGTGACACCCGACGCGGTGACGAACCTCAACCTGCCGGACGCCGAGATCAAGCGCGACGTCATCCGTCGCTCCCGCGAGAGGGTGCTGATCGCCGACGCATCGAAGATCGGCCGCACCGAGCTCGCGGTCATCGGAGCGACCTCCGACTTCGACGTGCTCGTCACCGCGGGCGACACGGATGCGGCAGCGCTCGCCGAGCTGGAGGCGGCGGGGATGAGGGTGGTCGTCGCCGATCAGGGCGCGGTGTAGGCGATCTTCAGCTCGGTGAAGAACTCGCGGGCGTGCGCGCCCTGCTCCTTTGGGCCGTAGCTCGAGCCCTTCCGCCCGCCGAACGGCACGTGGTAGTCGACGCCCGCGGTCGGAGCGTTCACCATGACCATCCCCGCCTCCGCGTGCCGCTTGAAGTGCGCGGCGGTGGCGAGCGAGGTCGTGCAGATGCCGCTCGACAGCCCGAACGGGGTGTCGTTCGCGACGGCGAGCGCCTCGTCGTAGTCGGCGACCCGGATCATCGATGCGACGGGCCCGAAGACCTCCTCGCGGTTCACGGTCATGCCGGGATCGGTGCCGACGACGAGCGCGGGGGAGAGGAAGTACCCCTCCGTGTCGCGCTCGACGCGTTCGCCCCCGCGCACGTCGCCGCCCTCCTCGGCTGCGATGCGGAGGTACCTCTCGTCCTGCTCGAGCTGCCGCTCGTCGACGACCGGTCCGACCACCGTCGCCTCATCGAGGGCGTGTCCGACCCGCATGCCCCGCATCCGCTGCTCGAGGGCGTCGACGAACCGGTCGTGGATGCCCGCGGTGACGATGAGCCGGGACGACGCGGTGCAGCGCTGCCCTGTCGAGAAGTAGGCGCCGTTCGCGGCGATCTCGACCGCCCGGTCGAGGTCGGCGTCGTCGACGACCACGAGCGGGTTCTTGCCGCCCATCTCGGCCTGCACCCGCTTTCCCTTCGCCGCCGCCTCGGCGACCACCGACCGGCCGACGCCCGTCGAGCCGGTGAACGTGATGGCGTCGACGTCGGGGGAGTCGAGGAGCGCCGGACCCACCACGGAACCGGCGCCGTAGACCAGGTTGAGCACGCCGTCGGGAAGGCCCGCGCGCTGCAGGATCTGCACGAGCTCGTAGGCCGTGCCCGGGGTGTTCTCGGCGGGCTTGAACACGACGGCGTTGCCCCAGGCGAGGGCGGGGGCGATCTTCCAGGTGGGGATCGCGATCGGGAAGTTCCATGGGGTGATGACCCCGACCACGCCGACGGGCTCGCGGGTGACCTCGACCTCCATGCCGGGGCGCACCGACGGATGCAGCTCGCCGCCCTGGCGCAGCGTCTCGCCTGAGAAGAACTTGAGCAGCTGAGCCGCACGGCCGACCTCGGCGGTCGCCTCGGCGATCGGCTTGCCCTCCTCCCGGGCGAGCAGGGTGCCGAGCTCCGCCTGGCGCGCCTTCACCTCGCTGCCGGCGGCATCGAGCACCTCGAAGCGCTGCTGCGGCGTCGAGGCGGCCCATCCGCGCGCTGCGGACCGGGCGGCGGCGATGGCCGCCCGCACCGCAGCGACGTCGGAGCGCGGGGCGATGCCCACGACGTCGGAGACGTCAGACGGGTTGCGGTTGTCGGCTCCCTCCTCCGTCGTCGTCCATTCTCCGTCGATCAGGTTGCGGTACTCGGTGGTCATGGTGCTCCTTGGGTGCGGCGAGGGGTCAGGCGACGCGGCAGCGCAGCGGCTGCCCGGTGAGGGCGCGTTCCGCCTCCTCGGCGGCGAGTCGCTGCAGCGCGGCGAGGGAGGTGTCGGAGAAGAACGCGGCGTGCGGGGTGAGCGTCACTGTGTCGAGCTCGCGCAGCGGCGAGTCCTCGGCGAGCGGCTCCTCCTCGAACACGTCGAGGGCGGCCGCGGCGAGCTTGCCGCTGCGGAGCGCTTCGGCGAGGGCCGCGGTGTCGATGAGACCGCCGCGGGAGGTGTTGACGATCACCGCGCCGGGCAGCATCCGCTCGATCGACGTCGCGTCGAGCAGGTGCTGGTTCTCCGGCGTGAGGGGGGCGTGCAGCGAGAGGGCGTGCGCCGAGGAGAGGAGCTCGTCGAGCGGCACGAGCTCGATGCCGAGCGGGGCCAGTTGCTCGGCCGACACGAAGGGATCGCTGGCGACGATCCGGAAGCCGAAGGGTCGCAGCCGCTCCGCGACCGCTCGCCCGATGCGCCCGGTGCCGACGAGTCCGACGGTCGTCTCGGTGAACCCGCGCACCGTTCCGAGGTCGCCCGCCTTCAGCCAGCCCCGCTGCCGCACGGCGGTGTCGTAGGGCTTGAGCCTGCGCAGCAGCGCCAGCAGCGACGCGACCGTGTGGTCGGCGACCGTGTCCGCGCCGTAGTCGGGCACGTTGCAGACCGCGACGCCGAGCTCGCGGGCGGCCTCGACATCGACGTTGTCATAGCCGATGCCGTAGCGGATGACGGTCGCTCCGGGGGCGAGAGCCTCCAGCACGCGGCGGGTGACGGGCGCGAAGTTGACGAGTGCGACGTCGGCTCCGGCGACCGCCTCGACCGTCTCGTCCTCCGTCGTGCAGAAGTGCTCGGCGAAGGGGACGCCGAGGCGGTCGGCGACGGCCCGCTCCCGCTCGACGCCGCCGAACGCCTGGTCGGTGACCACGATCCCGGTCATCGTGCTCCGATCGAGAGGCCTCGGGCGGTGAGGTTCCCGATGAGATCGCGGATGCCGAAGTCCCAGTCGGGGGCGTCCTCGGCCGTCATGACCTCGTTGACGAGCGCGCCGAGCTGCGGCGTCGAGATCGTCACGACGTCGCCCGTGCGGTGGGTGAAGCCCGAGCCGGGCTCGTCACGGTCCTGGGTCGGGGCGAACATCGTGCCGGTGAACAGCACGAAGCCGTCGGGATACCGGTGGTGCGGTCCCCACGCGTGCCCGACCAGCTCCTCGAGCTGCCTGCTCATCTCGCTCATCGAGCTGCTGTCCTCGAGCACGAAGCCGTCCGGGCCGTCGACCCGCAGCGACACCGTGAGCGTGCGCACGTCGTCGAGGCCGAAGCCCTCGTCGAAGAGACGGATGAACGGACCGATCGCGCACGAGGCGTTGTTGTCCTTCGCCTCGGCGAGCAGCAGCGCGCTGCGCCCCTCGAAGTCGCGGAGGTTCACGTCGTTGCCGAGCGCGGCGCCGACGATCCGGCCGTCCGAGGTGACCGCGAGCACGACCTCCGGCTCCGGGTTGTTCCAGGTCGAGCGGCTGAGCACGCCGATCGGATGCCCGGTGCCGACCGACGACAGTACGGGCGCCTTGGTGAAGATCTCGGGGTCGGGCCCGATGCCGACCTCGAGGTACTGCGACCAGAGCCCCTCGGCGACGAGGATCCGCTTCGCCTCCTCCGCCTCGGGTGACCCCGGCCGCACACCGCGGATCGCTCCGCCGAGCGCCGACTCGATCTTCGCCCGCAGCTCGACCGCCTTGGTCGGGTCGCCCTTCGCCTGCTCCTCGATGACCCGCTCGATCATGCTCTTGGCGAAGGTGACGCCAGCGGCCTTGATGACCTGCAGGTCGATCGGGGAGATCAGCCGCACCGCATCCGCGTCGCCGGTCAGCGTCGCGTCGAGCACCTCGTCGAGCGCCCACTCCTTGCGGGCGGGGGCGTCGGCGAGCACCGCCGGCACGTCGGACCGGTCGAGGAGCTCAGAGGTGGTGGCCGCGACGGCGGAGAGATCCACCACACGATCGCCCCGCACCGTCACGACGCTGGGTCCACGCTCCTCCGGATCGAACACGCGCCCGACGAGGGAACCCGAATCCCCCTCGGGCAGCACGGTCCGCACGTGCCGGCGGTAGTCCATCGGTCAGAGCCCCGCGTAGTACGCCTCGATGGCGTCGATGTCGACGCTCGAGTCGGGGCGCATCCCGAGGTTCTCGTAGTGCCTGCGGCGCGACGCCATGTCGGCGAGCAGGATCGCGCGGGCATGCACGGCGACCTCCTGCGCGATGTGCGCGGGCACCACGACGACGCCATCGCCATCCGCACCGACGATGTCGCCCGGGTTCACCTGCACGCCGCCGCAGGCGATGGTGGTCTGGGTCTCGATCGCCTGGATGCGGCCGGGGATGATCGTGCGACCGCGGTGGCGGGCGACGACCGGGCTCTTCTGCGCCTCGACCTCGTCGGTGTCGCGGCAGTAGCCGTCGGTGATGATGCCGACCGCACCGCCGAGCACCGCCGCCATGGCGTTCTCGCTGCCCCAGAAGCCGACCTCGGGTCCGCCGCCGGAGTCCATCACGATGACGTGACCGGGCTTGAGGTCCTGCGGCAGCCGCGCGTGGCTCGTCTCGGCGAACCAGCGGCCGTGCGCGGCGACGATGTCCTCGGTCGTGTCGAGCTTCCACATCGGCTTGTTCGACGGCACGCAGCGGATGGTGGCCGCCTCGCCCCAGAAGCGCATGCCGTTCCAGAGCGGCCGCACCGCCGGGTCCATGAGCCCGATGTTGAAGTAGCCGATGCCGTCCATCGCGTCGACGACGTCGCAGACGCGGAGGTGCTGGTAGAGGCTCGCCAGCTCGGCCGGGTCGGCCTTCGCGTAGCTGAAGCGGGTGGTGGAGGTGTCGGTCATGACTGCCTTTCGATCTTTCGAGGGTGGTTAGGGGAGTTCAGGAGAGCCGGTAGACGCGTTCGGCCGTGCCGCCGCGCACCGCGGCGCGATCGGCGGGGTCGGGGAGCAGCTCGTCGACGAGCGAGGCGAGGTCGCCCCAGGCCTGCGCGTAGCTCGCACGCAGCAGCACGACGGGCCAGTTGCTGCCGAGCATCAGCCGGGTGGGACCGAAGCGCTCGACGACGTGCTCGAGGTAGGGGCGCACCGTCTCGCGATCCCAGCCGCTCCAGGCGGTGAGCGCGTCGATGCCGATGGAGACCTTGACGGCGACGTTCGGCGACTCGGCGAGGGTCGACAGGTGCGACGCCCACGGCTCCCAGCCGTCGCTGTCGAGGGGCGGGCGTCCGAGGTGATCGAGAACGATGGGAAGCTCCGGCACCGCGCGGGCGAGCCGGGTCACGGCCTGGACCTGCTCGATCGTGATCGGCACGACATCCCAGGCGAGCCCGCGGGAGGCGAGCTCGCGGAACAGCGCGAGCACGTCGTCCTCCTGCAGCCAGGCGAGCGGATCGCGGGCGACGAGGCAGCGCACGCCGCTGAGCTTCGGCATCGAAACACGCTCCAGCTCGGAGAGCGCGCCGACCCCCTGCCGCACGTCGAGCCACGCGACGACTCCGGCGACCCGCTCCTCCGCCGCGAAGGCGGCGAGGCGGTCGTTCTCGGCGGGCTCGTCGACGGACTGCATGACGACGGTGCCGTCGATGCCTGCCGCGTCGAGCTCGAGCACGAGGTCCTCGTAGAGGAAATCCCGTTCGAGGGCCGCGTGCGCCTCGGTGCGCCAGGGCTGCTCCTGCGCGGCGACCCGCCAGAAGTGCTGGTGCGCGTCGATCGTCCGCGACGGTGTCGTCTGCGTCTGCGTCTGCGTCTGCGTCTGGGTCATCGTCCTCTCCATTCCGGTCGTCGGCCGCCGAGGAAGGCGTCGACGCCCTCGGCGAAGTCGTCGCTGCCGTAGCAGGCCAGCAGCAGGTCGTCGGCTTCGGGCACCGGGAGGGCGGCGGTGATGCGCCGGTTCATCTCCTTGAGCGACCGCAGGGTCAGCGGCGCCGACGTCACGATGCGCCTCAGCAGCTCGGCGGCCGCCTCATCGAGCTGTCCGGGCTCCACGGTGCGGAAGACGAAGCCGCTGCCCTCGAGGCGCTCGGCCGGCAGCAGGGTCGCGGTCAGCAGCATGGCCATCGCGTTCGCCTCACCGGCCTTCGACCGCAGCCGGGCGAGCACGGCGGGCGGGATGCAGTTGCCGAGGGTCTTGGCGATCGGCGCGCCGAACAGGGCACCGCGCTCGGCGAGGACGAGGTCGGCGCAGCAGGCGAGCGCCAGCCCCGCGCCGATCGCGGTGCGCTCGACGAGCGCGATGACCGGGATGTCGACGGCGAGCACCGCGTCGAGCACGGCTCCGACGGTGCGTTCGTACTCGAGGCCGTCCTCGCCCGAGAATCCGACGAACTGGCCGATGTCGGTGCCCGCGGCAAAGCCGTCCTCGGCGTCTCCGCGCAGCACGAGCACCCGCGCCTCGGGCGGGAGGTCCTGCACCGCGGCGGCGAGCTGCTCGTACATCGCCCAGGTGAAGGCGTTGCGCTTGCCCGGGTTCGAAATCCGCAGGGTCGCGACCGCGTCGGCGACCTCGAGGGTCACGGAAGGTCCGGTCACGGCTCGTCCGTCCCCGCCGGAGTGCGCGGCAGCCACTCCTCGAGCACCTCGTCGGTGTGCTGGCCGAGCAGCGGAGGCGCCGAGCGCACCGATACCGGGGTGCGGTGCAGCTTGAGGGGCGACGCGAGAACCTGAGTCTCGCCCTCCACCGGATGCTGAAAGCTCGCGATCATGCCGCGGGCCTTCACGTGCGGGTCGGAGGTGAGCACCTGCTTGTAGTCGCGGATGGGTCCCGCAGGCACCCCCGCGGCGAGCAGGTCGGCGACCCACTCGTCCGTCGTGCGAGAGGCGAACCGGCGCTCGAGCTCCTCGATGAGGGCCGGACGGTTGTCCATGCGCCTGTTGTTGTCGGCGAACCTCGGATCGGCGATCAGCTCCGGCGCACCCAGCACCTCGCAGAGGCCGCGCCAGAGCTTCTCGTTGTTGGCTCCGATGGTGAGGTAGCCGTCGCTCGTGGCGACTGCCTGGTAGGGGGCCGACATGCGGTTCGCGGATCCGAGCGGACGCGGGCTCTCGCCCGTCGACCAGTACTCGGTCGACTCCCACACCGACATGGCGAGCGCCGACTCGAAGAGCGAGGTCTCGAGGTACTGCCCTTCGCCGTCCTTTCCCCGGGCGATGAGCGCCGCGAGGATGCCGATGGTCGCGAACATCCCGGCGCCCAGGTCGGCGATGGGGATCGCCGACTTCATGGGAGGGCCGTCCGGCTCGCCCATGACGCTCA
This sequence comes from Microbacteriaceae bacterium, assembly GCA_031177985.1. Classification (GTDB taxonomy): domain Bacteria; phylum Actinomycetota; class Actinomycetes; order Actinomycetales; family Microbacteriaceae; genus JAPSJW01. The sequence continues at coordinate 28,373 of JAPSJW010000002.1, forward strand.
TGACGCCGGTCATCGCCTGAGCGATGAGGTCGTAGCCGGGGTACGCCGAGTACGGTCCGGTCTGGCCGAATCCCGAGATGCTCGCGTAGACGATGCGCGGGTTCACGGCGCGCACCGTCTCGTAGTCGATGCCGAGCCTCGCAGCCACGCCGGGCCGGAAGTTCTCGATGACGACATCCGCTTCGGCCGCGAGCGCGAGGAACCGCTGCAGACCCGCCGGGTCCTTGAGGTCGATGCTCACGCTGCGCTTGTTGCGGTTGAGAGAGAGGAAGGCCCGACTGTCCTCGCCGATGACCGAGTAGCCCCAGGACTTGCGGGTCTGGTCGCCCTGCTCGGGATTCTCGATCTTGATGACGTCCGCGCCGAGATCCGCCAGCATCATCGTGCAGAACGGTCCCGACATCACCTGGCTCAGGTCGAGAACCCGGATGCCGCCGAGGGCCGAGCGCGTCGGCTCGTTCTCAGGGTCGGTGTCGGTCATGACAGTCGGGTCCTTCCTCGTGCCTCAGGGTCGCTCAGCCGCCGAGGCCGGCGTTGGCCTGCTCGATGAATGCGGCCGCTGCCTCCTCGACCGACTGGTTGCCGAAGGCGATCTGCTCGTACGCCTGACGGAACGCCGCCTCGAAGGTCGCCTGGTACCCCGGGGGGAAGACGATCGTGGGCGGGTCGTTGGCGACGATCTCCTGGAAGAGCTCCAGCTCGTGCTTCTTGGTCTCCGACAGCTCGGGGTCGGCCAGCTGCGCCTCGAGCACGGCCGTGTTGGTGGCCGCTCCGTTGTCCGACGCGAAGACGAGGCCCGCCTCCATGTCGTTCGTGAAGAAGTCCACGAACGCCGCTGCGGTCGGCACGTTGTCGCACGATGCGGGGATGGCGAAGCCGGAGGGGTAGAGCGCGTTGCCCGAGCCCTCGGGGCCGCTGGGGTAGGCGATCGTGGTCACCTCGTGACCCTCACCCTTGCCCTCGAGCACGGCGGTGACCGGGGTGAGCGCGTTGCCGGGGATGGTGTCCGACATCAGCTGCCCGTTCGCGAAGTAGCCCTGGTCGGGGCCGGACGGCTCCTCGGCGGTGCGCTCGGCGGTCTCGGTGACGCCCGCCTCGCGCAGGTCCTCCCACATCGTCCAGTACTCGACGAGGTCGTCCTGGCTGAAGCCGAGCTTGCCGTCCTCCGAGAAGAGGGTCTTGCCGTTGGCCTGCGTCCAGCCGATGAAGAAGTTCGGACGGCCGCCGTTGCTGTCGATCGCGCGGGTGCCCTCGGGCAGGCCGGCAGCGGCATCCTCGAGGAAGGTGACGAAGTCGTCCCAGGTGTAGCCCTCCTCGGGCAGCTCGACGCCCGCCTGCTCGGCGAGGGTCGTGTTGATGCCGACCGCGTCGTAGGCGGCGCCGTAGGGGAGGAAGTAGAGGTTGCCATCCTCACCGCGGCCCGCATCGACGACCGCCTCGGGGATGTCGCTGACGTCGATGGCGCCTGACTCGATCATCGGGTCGAGCGGCAGCAGCAGGTCGCGCGAGGTGTAGTCGTTGAGCTGGCGGCCCTGCAGCTGCACGGCGCACGGCAGGCTCTGGCTGGCTGCCTGCACGTTGAGGCGGTCGAAGTATGCCTGGAAGTCAGCCGACTGCCCGTTGGCCTCTACGCCCTCGTTCGCCTCGACGAACATGTCGATGACGGCGTTGGTCTTCTCGTTGCGAGCGTCGCCGCCCCACCACGCGATCTCGATCGAGCCGGTGATCTCGCCGGTGCCGTCGTTCGCACCGCCGCCGTTGCCGCCGCCGCCCCCGTCGCCGCTGGCGCCGCATCCGGTCAGCAGGAGTGCGCTCGTGCCGAGGGCGAGAACCCCCAGAGCGCTTCGTGTCCACGTCATTGTGCTGTGTCCTTTCATGTCATTTCATTCCGGTGGTCGCGATGCCCTCGATGAGCAGTCGCTGGGAGACGATGAAGAAGCCGACGATCGGCGCGAGCGACAGGGTCGACATCGCGAACAGCTCGCCGAAGGCGTTCTCGCCCGTCGAGTCGAGGAAGGTGTTCAGCGCGATCGGCACGGTGTGCAGATCCGCGCGGTTCAGGTAGAGCAGCGGGCCCAGGAAGTCGTTCCAGCTGGCGATGAAGGTGAACATCGCCGTGGTGCCGATGGCCGGCAGCGCGAGCGGCATGATGATCCGCGCGAAGATGCCGAAGTGCCCGGCCCCGTCGAGGCGCGCCGACTCGTCGAGCTCCCTCGGGAGGGTGCGGATGAACTGCACCATCAGGAAGATGAAGAACGCCTCGGTGCCGAGGAACCGCGGCACGATCAGCGGCAGGTAGGTGTTGATCCAGCCCAGCTCGTTGAACAGCACGTACTGCGGCACGAGGGTCACGTGGTACGGCAGCAGCATCGTGCCGAGCAGGATCGCGAAGAGGGTGCGCTTGAACGGGAACTCGAGCCGCGCGAAGGCGTAGGCCGTGAGCGAGCAGGAGATGAGGTTGCCGACGATCGAGAGCACGGTGACGAGCGTCGAGTTGAGGAAGTAGCGAGAGAAGCCCTGCTGGCCCGCCGCCCATCCGTTCGCGTAGTTCTCGAGCGTGAAGCTCCCGCTGAAGAGGCCGAGGCCGTTGAAGATCTCGTTGTTCGGGCGGAAGGACGCCGCGACCATCCACAGCAGCGGATAGAGGATGACGACGAGCAGGCAGACCAGCAGGGTGTGCCGGATGATGCCGGTGAGCAGGCGGTTCTTGACGAGCCGCGCCGGGAACAGGCGGCGGGGGACCGGAAGCGATGTCGTGGCCATGTCACTTGTCTCCGTAGAACACCCAGTACCGCGAGCTCCAGAAGAAGAGCGCGGTGAAGGCGGCGAGCACGAGCACCAGCAGCCAGGCCATCGCCGAGGCGTAGCCCATGTCGAGCTGAGCGAAGCCGCGCTGGTAGAGGTAGAGCGTGTAGAAGAGGGTCGAGTTGACCGGGCCGCCGGTTCCGCCGCTGATCACGTAGGCGCCGGTGAAGGCCTGGAAGGCGTTGATGGTGCCCATCAGGGCGTTGAAGAAGATGAGCGGGGTGAGCATCGGCACGGTGATGCTGAAGAACCGGCGCAGGGGCCCCGCCCCGTCGACGGAGGCGGCCTCGTAGAGCTCCCCTGGTACCTGTCGGAGGCCCGCGAGGAAGATGATCATCGTCGAGCCGAATGCCCAGACGGTCAGCACGACGATGGTGCCGAGCGCCGTGTCGGGATTGCCGACCCAGCTGCCGTGCTCGATGCCGAGGAACGCGAGGAAGGCGTTGAGCAGGCCCTCGTCGCCGAAGACCTGGCGCCAGAGCGCCGCGATCGCGACGCTCGCCCCGATGAGCGACGGCAGGTAGAACAGCGCCCGGTAGCCGGTGAGGAACTTCATCTTCGAGTTCAGCAGCAGCGCGACGAGCATCGAGACGACGAGCAGCAGGGGCACCGAGACCGCGACGTAGATCAGGGTGACTCCGACCGACGCGAGGAAGCGCGGGTCGGTCGTCATCTCGACGAAGTTGTCGAGCCCGACCCAGGTCGGCGCCGAGAGCAGGTCGTAGTCGGTGAAGGACAGGTAGAGCGAGTAGAGCATCGGCCCGAGGGTCAGCAGCACGAGTCCGATGAGCCACGGCGTCAGGAACAGCAGCGCGACGAGCGCCTCCCTGCGTTTGCTGCGACTCCTCGTGCCCTTCGACCACTGGGAGCCGGGGGCATCGGCGATGATGCCCGGGGCGAGTTGTTGGGTCATCCGACCGCGTCTCCCTTCGAGTGCTGGTCCGGCGTGGACCGCTCCGGCGACTTGGATTCCTGCGCGTGCGAGTCGATCGCGTCGGCGAGCGAGCTGCTGAGCTGCTCGGCGAGCGGCACCTCGACGCCGCGTTCCGCGGCGGCGCTGCGCACCGCCTCCAGGTCCTTGACCCAGGGGCGGTCGGCGGCGGGCACGCCGCGACGGTCGTAGTCCGCGGCGAGGTCGTCGTAGAAGCCCCAGCTGCGTCCGACCCAGGTGTCTCCCGTCGCGGTCGACAGCGCCTCCACGACGGTGGACTCCTCGACGCCGTAGGCGCCGGCGAGGCGCACGGCTTCGAGCACCGCGCCGAGGGAGGAGAAGGTGACGAGCTGGTTCGCGAGCTTCGCGGCCGAGCCCGCCCCGACGGGACCGACGTGCAGCACGGTGCTGCCGATCGCCTGGAGCAGCGGGCGCGCCTCGGCGACATCGCCCTCCTCGCCTCCGACCAGCACGGTGAGGTCGCCGGCGCGGGCGCGGTCGGCACCGCCGCTCACGGGGGCGTCGACCATGCGCGCTCCTCGCTCGGCGAGCCGCTCGGACAGCTCGATCGCGTCCGACGGCGAGAGCGTGCTCACCACGACGGCGAGCCCGTCGAGCCGGTCGGGGGCGGCCTCCAGCACCGACGAGATCGCCGAGGCGCCGGGCACCACGAAGCAGAGCAGATCGTGTTCGGCGAGGTCCTCGATGCGCAGCCGCTCGGCTCCCGCATCCACGAGCGGCGCGACCTGAGCCTCGTCGGTGTCCGAGACGGACACCAACCATCCGGTCTCGAGCAGTCGCTGGGCGAGGGGCGATCCGAGGTTGCCCAGCCCGATGACGGCGACGGAGGATGAGGTCACGACGTCCTCCTTCTCGACTTTGAGCTGGGCTGCGATCCCGGTCGGGCCGCGTTTCGTATTATTGTCTACAACAGACAGTAGTAAAGATGCAATAGTCGATTGTCGGGAAGCCCCTTGTCGAGGAGCGCTCCCATCGGAGAGGCTGTGAGCGCCTGAGGAGGAAACATGCGGGGAGTCATCGGCAGAGAGGCGGGCGCCGGCCTGGAAGCCCCGAGCCTCGTGGTGCTGGCCGCCGACGCGATCCGCAAGAAGATCCTCGCCGGTGAGCTCGAGCCGGGAGAGCGGCTCATCGAGGAACGGCTCACCGAGGAGCTCGCCATCAGCCGGCCGCCGCTGCGGGAGGCTCTGCGGGTGCTCGAGACCGAGGGACTCGTGTCGACGAGGCCGCGGCGCGGCGCGTTCGTCGCGACCCTCACCCAGGAAGACGTCTACGAGATCCTGACCCTCCGCTCCACCTTCGAGCGGATGGCGTTCGAGCTGGGCGTGCCCGTCGCGGACGACGCGCTGCTCGACCCCGCCCGCGAAGCCCTGCGCGAGATGGAACGCTGCGCGAAGGCGCAGGACCGGGGGGCGCTCGTGCAGGCCGGCTATGCCTTCCACTCCACGCTCATCCGCATCGCGCGCCACCGACGCCTGGAGGAGATGTACGCCTCCGTGCAGCAGCAGCTCCTGCTCTGCATGTCGCGCAACCTCATCGCCCGCGAGCGCTTCTACGAGGACCTCGAGGAGCACGTGGCGCGGCACCGTCACCTGCTGGAGCTGGTCGAGTCGGGCGACAAGGCCGCGGCCCTCGCCGAGCTGGCGGTGCACGGCGAGCGCTCGTTCGAGGCGGAGCCCGACCTCGCGCTGACCCAGGAGGAGACCGCGTCTCGGTAGGCTGAGCGCCATGCGTGCTCCCACCGGCGACCAGTTCGTGCTCCGCAAGTCCACCCCGCTCGGGGAGGCGACGGCCACCATCGTGCAGGTCGCTGCCGGGCTCCGTGAGCTGAGCGTCGACGGCGTCGCCCTCACGTCGGGATACGGCGAGGGAAGCGTGCCGCCCTTCGGCTGCGGCATCGTGCTCGTTCCCTGGCCGAACCGCATCCCCGACGGCATCTGGACCTACGAGGGCAAGCAGCAGCGGCTCGCCATCACCGAACCCCGCAGACAGAACGCCATCCACGGCCTGCTGCGCAACACCGCCTACACCCTCGTCGAGAAGACGGATGAGGCGGTCACCCTGGCCGCGACCGTCTACCCGCAGTCGGGATATCCGTTCCTCATCGACACGACCGTGCGCTACGAGCTGGTCGACGACGGGATCAAGGTCACGCACACGATCGAGAACCCGGGAGCCCGCAGCGCTCCCGTCGCGATCGGCACCCACCCGTTCCTCACCGTCGGAGACGTCGACCCCGAGGACCTGACGCTCACCGTGCATGCCGGCACCCGGTTCGAGGTCGACGAGCGCCTCAACTTCCTGGGCGAGATTCCGGTCGACGGCAAGTTCGACCTCCGCGAGGGAGCGCGGCTCGGCGACGTCGAGTTCGACGACGCCTTCGGCGAGGTGGCGAAGGTGTCGGATGCGGCAGCGTCCCTCACGGCGCCCGACGGCCGCCGGGTGGAGCTCTGGCAGGACGAGAGCTTCCCCTACGTGCAGGTCTTCACGACCCGCAAGTTCCCGGGCACCCAGCTCGCCGTCGCCATCGAGCCGATGACCGCGCCCGCCAACGCCTTCAACACCGGGATCGGCCTGCGCTGGCTCGAGCCGGGGCAGACCTGGGTCGCCAGCTGGGGCATCCGCTACTCTGTCTCCTGACGAAGGGGAGTAGTTCCCGGGCCGATCCGGCCCGGAGCGAGCCATCGACATACTGGCCGTCACGACGACGGCCCGGTGCTCCACCCGGCGCTCGCCGGGCGAACGAGACCTTCGGCCAGCACAGCGCCTGGCCGGAGCTCGACGTACCCCGAACCCGGTCAGGCAGGCCGAGAGGATGCCGATGACCACCACGCCGACACCGCGTCAGCTGCGCCGATGGCGCCGCTATCTCGCCGATGAGCGAGCGGAGGCCGCCGTCTATCGTGACCTCGCCTCGCGCCGGTCGGGCGAGGAGCGGGAGATCCTGCTCGCGCTCGCCGACGCCGAGAAGCGGCACGAGCAGCACTGGCTCGACCTGCTCGGTCCGCACGTGGGGTATCCGCTCAAGGGCGACCTGCGCACGCGCATCCTCGGCTGGCTCGCCCGCCGCTTCGGATCGGTGTTCGTGCTCGCGCTCGCGCAGCGCGCCGAGGCTCGGTCGCCCTACGACGGCGATGCGGATGCCACCGACGCGATGGCGGCCGACGAGCGCATCCACGGCGAGGTCGTGCGCGGGCTCGCCACCCGCGGCAGGAACCGTCTCTCGGGCACCTTCCGCGCAGCGGTCTTCGGAGCAAACGACGGTCTGGTCAGCAACCTCGCGCTCGTGCTGGGTATCGGTGCGACGGGCGTGCCCGCCGCCACCGTGCTCTTCACGGGCCTCGCCGGCCTCCTCGCCGGTGCCCTGTCGATGGGTGCGGGTGAGTACGTCTCCGTGCGCTCGCAGCGGGAGCTGCTCGACGCCTCCCGCCCCGATCCCGCGTCACGGCAGGCGCTGCCCCACCTCGACGTCGACGCCAACGAGCTCGCGCTCGTCTACCGCGCCCGCGGCCTGTCCCAGGCCGACGCAGAGCAGCACGCGCGCGAGGTGCTCGGCTCGCTGCATCCGGAGGCCGAGACGGGCTCGGTGAGCACCGTGGACGACGAGCACGAGACCGTCGGAAGCGCATGGGGCGCCGCCTTCTCGAGCTTCGGCTTCTTCGCATCGGGCGCGCTGGTGCCGGTACTGCCCTACCTGCTCGGCCTGACCGGGGTAGCGGCGGTGCTCACCGCATCCGTGCTCGTCGGCCTCGCGCTGCTCGTGACAGGGGCTATCGTCGGGCTGCTGTCGGGCGCCTCGCCGCTGCGCCGCGCGCTGCGGCAGCTGCTCATCGGATTCGGCGCGGCGGGCGCGACCTACCTGCTCGGGCTCGCGTTCGGCACGACGATCGGCTGAGCCGCCCGTTCTCCCGTGAGGTTAGGGTTTCAGCGGTTATCGGAGCCCGTTGATCGCCGAAACCCTAACCTCGCGGGCGGTGGGGCGGGTCAGACGGTGCGCCACCAGTCGTCGAAGGGCGACACCGGCAGCTGGCGCTTGTGCTGGGTCAGCAGGAAGCGCTCCTCGAGCTTCTCGGCGACCGCCTCGGGCACGTCCTTGCCCTCGAGGTAGTCGTCGATGTGCTGGTAGCTGAGCCCGAGGTTCGCCTCGTCGCTCTGACCCGGGGTGTCGTCCAGGAGGTCCGCGGTCGGCTCCTTCGTGTAGAGCCGCTCGGGAGCGCCCAGCTCCTGCAGCAGCGACCGGCCCTGGCGCTTGTTGAGGCCCGAGAGGGGCAGCACGTCCGCGCCGCCGTCGCCGAACTTCGTGAAGAACCCGGTGATCGCCTCTGCCGCGTGGTCCGTGCCGACCACGATCAGGCGGCGCTGACCGGCGATCGCGTACTGGGCGATCATGCGGGCCCGGGCCTTCACATTGCCCTTGTTGAAGTCGGTCATCTCGTCGCCGACGGCATCCGCGTACTCATCCTCGAAGCCGTCGACGCCGCGCTTCACGTTGAAGGTGACCACTCGGTCGGGCTGGATGAACCGCAGCGCGAGCTGCGCGTCGTCCTCGTCCCGCTGCACGCCGTACGGCAGGCGCACCGCGATGAACTCGGCCTCGACCCCTTCGAGCCTCAGCTGGTCGACCGCGAGCTGGCACAACCGCCCGGCGAGGGTTGAGTCCTGCCCGCCGCTGATGCCGAGCACGAAGCCCGCCGTCTTCGACGCCCTGAGATAGTCGCGCAGGAAGTGCACGCGCGTCTCGATCTCGTCCGAGGGGACGACACTCGGCTTCGCGCCGAGCTCCCCGATGATCCTCTGCTGGAGTTCACGCATGGTCCGACGCTACTCCCCGGGTGTTGCAGGGGTGTTGCGGGGGAGGAGGGGTTGCGGCGTGGGCTCCGGATCGCGCAAGGCGTGGCGCTTCGCGCGCGACCCGACGAGCTTCGAGAGCTTGTGGCTCGGTCCCTCGACGCCGATGTAGAACAGCCAGGCCACGGCGAGCGACAGCGCGCCGCCGACCACGACCACCGTGACCCAGCGGTCGTTGCCGAGCAGGTACGCGACCGTCACGAGCACCGGCACGTGCACGAGGTACAGGCTGAACGACAGGCGCCCGAGGATGCGGAATGGCAGCGTCTCGAACATCCTCGCGAGCGGCGCGGACCCCAGGACCCCCAGCACGATGAGCACGGCGCCGACGCTCCAGCAGGCGTGGATGATCGTCCAGCCGTAGGGCATCTCGAACAGGGCAGGGATGAAGGCCGCGGGAACCAGCAGGCAGGCGCCGAGCACCGCGGCCGCCAGCCACCACCAGCCGGCTGCGCGCCCTCCGCGCTCCGTCATCCGCTGCAGGTCGTCGAGGCGCACCGCGATCAGCGCGCCCAGCAGGAAGACCGGCAGCAGCATGAAGCCGTAGTCGCCGATGATGTTGCCGTACGCCGCGACGACCAGGCAGAGGATGCCCGCCAGCCACCACATCCGTCGGAAGAAGAGCGCGATCGCGACGTAGGCGGGAAGCAGCAGAGAGAAGGCGATCTCGAGGAAGAGCGACCAGAGCGGTCCGTTGTAGAGCGGTGCGATGGTCGTGAGGGTGGCCTCCCGCACGATGCGGGCCCCGTCGAGGGTCGTCGCGTTGTTCTCGATGAGCCAGTGCGACTGCGCCGTCGACGGATCGCGCGGGATGAGCGCGACGAGCAGCACCGCCAGCACGAGGGAGGCGAGGGAGGGGAGGTAGAGCCGCACGAGGCGGCGCGGGTAGTAGGAGACCCAGTCGAAGCTGCCGGCGCGGAGCACCGGCAGAGTCAGCACGAATCCGCTCAGCACGAAGAAGACGTACACGGCCTGCGGGCCGGCGACGAGCAGCCAGCCCGGTGTCTCGAGAAAGAAGCTGTACCAGGTGACGCCGTCCATCGGGTTCGGCCCCGAACGGGCGATGAGGTACGGCCGCGACAGCTCGAACCCGTGGTAGAAGACCACGATGAGCGCGGCGAGCCCGCGGAGTCCGTCGAGGGCGCCGAAACGCGACGACGTGAGATGGGGAGGAGTCGAGGTCATGAAAAGGGGGCGTGACGTAGGGGGCGCCGGGACTGCGACAGCATAATGGGCGCTGGTGGAGGAGCGCCGGGCGGGAAGTGCGTCCCGGGCGGCGCATGGCCTCGAGCGACGTTGCGTCCTGGGATCGCTTCGAACTCGGCGGCCCTCTGTCGCAGGTGGGCGCTGGATCCCGACGATCCGCGTCTTTTGAGACACCGTGCCTGGCCAACTTCAGCGTGTCGGTCGGCCTCCGGTCGACCTCCCTGTGGCTCCCCGCGTTGACCGCGCTGGCGGGCACCGGGCCCACTCGCTCGCACGCGAAGGCGGGCGGGGTGCGGCGTGTGGATCGACAGCTACCCGCCGAACCTCGACCGCAACGACCCTCATCGTGCTGCGTCTGGGGACGGCTCCGGCGTGGGACGACCGGGCGCTTCGGGATCCTCAACCCCTTCGTCAAGTCGCGTCGGCGCGGCCGCAAGCTGACCGGGCGGTTGAAAAAGCGGCAGCGCAAGGAGTGAAGTCCTGGGTTTGTAGACCCGGTGGAGCTCGTCTACACATAGGCGCTCAAGTCGCGACAATGACGATAAGAATGAGGCATGCTGAGTCGCGCAGTGCTCCAAGGATTGGCCGATCAGATTGAGCTAGCAGAGCGCAAGGTTCTCGCTGAAATTGCCGATGGTCGGGCTAGCCAAGAAGACCACGTCACGGGATCGCTGATCACGAGAATTCAGGACCTCGTTGACGAAGTCGACGGCGTCAGGATCCGAGTAAAGACCCTTCCCTCTTCCGGTCAGGGCGCGGAGGAGGCTCAGCGGGGAGCTGACATCGAAGGCTTCATCGCGATCAATGTCGATGACATGCATATTCGCAAGGGCTTCCTAGTTCAGTCGAAACAGAACAATGCCGATGGTGTGATGCTCACCGCTCCCAGCGGGGAGGGCTTTGGGCATTGGCTCTACGATGGCGATCTTCAGCTGGCTCCTAGTGGAAGTGCATCCGTCGGTCTTCCGTCGAAACACCTAGCCGAGCAGTGTGCGAAAATGTTGGACCAGTCTCCTGCGTCCTACGTTTGGATCTACTCAGCGGACCAAGTTGCAGTTGTCAGCGCGAGCGCTATTCGTGCTGCGCGGGGAAAACCACAGCGCGCTCCGCGAACCCCGCTGGGCACTAAGACGCTCGCGGATTTCTTCGTTCATCTTGCTCAGAGCTACCTCGGGGACGAGCGATTGACTCCGACGTTTTCCATCGAGGAGGCTTCAGTCCAGAGTCCCGTGCGCGCCCAGTTGTTTGTCACGATCGAAAGTCAGCGACAGCTCCCCCAGACTCGCCTATAGGGCAAGTAGTCGCTGCTCGAGAGCATCACGCGTTTCGCCCGAGGTCTCGCCCCTCGACTGGAGCCGGCTGTCGCAAGGTTGCGGTCCCCGCGCTCGAAGTCGCCGACAGGAGGAGACCGTCCCGCTGCAGCTAGGCGGTGCCGCTTCGCAAACGAATGTAGGCAAGCGCGCAACGCCGAGGGGCCCACGAAGCGTTCGTGGGCCCGGGGGCTCGACGCCCCAGCGCGCACGGCCGTCACGTCGCTGCGCGACGCGCCGGAACCGGCGGCCGGGGACCCCGGTGTAGTTCTTCTACTCCGAGCGGACAGGCCGAAGCCGCCCCGACGGGCGGCTTCATCCTGTGGGCCCGGTGGGGCTCGAACCCACGACCCGCGGATTAAAAGTCCGATGCTCTACCGACTGAGCTACAGGCCCGTGGGATAAGCGTAGCGTTGAGGGAATGCGCGAGTTCGACCGCCCCGTCCGCTTCCCCGGCGAAGTGTTCGCCTACTTCCAGGGCGGGGAGGACCCCGCCACGATCCTGCGCGCCGCCCACGACTCGGCCCAGATGCTGCTGCATCGCGGACGCGAGTCCGATGACCCGGCGGTGCTGGAGCGCCTCGTGGCCTACACCGACGAGCACGGCGTCGACGCGCTCGCCGAGCTGTGGTCGCGGTCCAGCGCGACGAGTCTTCCCGGCATCCTGTGGCGGCTGTACCTGCTGCGGGTGCTCATCCGTCAGGACCCGGAGGGCATCAGCCTGCTCTTCCAGCGCGGCACCGAGGTGCTCAACACCATCGACGCGACCGTCGCCGGGGCGGAGGCGCCGACCGGGCCGGCCGAGATCCGCGACCTCGCCGACCGCATCCTGCGCGGGGTGTTCCAGGGCGACCTGGGCGTCGCGCTCGACCGGGGCGCTGCCTTCTGCCGGGTGACGAGCGCCGGATGCACGAGCGTCGCCGACGACCTCGAGCTCACCAACCCCGAGCGCTCGAGCGAGCTCACGACGAGGGCGCTCCGACTGTCGCAGACGGCGACCGACTTCGCGTCGGCGGCGAGGCTGGAGCGTAACGGCTCGCTCGAGTGAGCAGCCCATCCGTTCACCACCCGCGAACGAGACGGATGCGCCTGGCCGGGTCTGTAAAATAGCTTCAGCCGGGCCGCAGTAACCCCGGGCTCCATTTATAGCCGCTTCGAGCGGCCCCGCGCCGAGAGGCGTTTCTGCGGCCCGGCTTTCTCATGCCCGGGCGGCGATCCCGGGTGCCACGGGGTGTGTCCGCTCGTATCTCCGCCCCCGCAGGCTTGGTCCGCCTGGCCTTCCGCCGCCCGGCGCGCGGAAGCTCGCGGCTGTTCGTCGTCGATGCGGCGATTCGTCGCGCCGTATGCCCGACGAATCGGCGATTCGTCAACGGGGAGGGTCGCTCCGTGGAGCCGAAGCTGGCAAGAAGCTGTGCGGCCCAACCGATGACGGAGGGGGTGCCGAACCAGTGTCATGTCCAGCAACGGCAACAAGACCACCCTGGCGGGTGTGCTCGTTCTGCCGGCACTGGTCCTGGCACTCGTGGGATGTGCAGGTTCTCAACCATCCCAGATGCAGCCTTCCACGGGCGCCACGGACCAGCCGGCGGAATCGGGATCCCCGACCGAGGAAGAGACGACGGAGGGCGACGGCGACGTCATCATGACCGTCGGCCTCGCCTTCATGCCCGAGACCATCACGGTCGAGGCGGGCACGACAGTCACCTGGCAGAACGGCGAGGCGATCAGCCACACCGTCACCTCCGGTGCCTGGGGCGACGTCAACGAGGAGACCGGCCTGCGCGGCACGGAGACGGCCGACGGCCTCTTCGACCACGACCTCGCCCGCATGGGCGAGGAGGGCGACTCCTTCAGCTTCACCTTCGAGGAGCCGGGTGAGTACCCGTACTTCTGCAAGCCCCACTTGACCATGAACGCGATGGTCATCGTCGAGTAATCGACCCGACGAACGAACCGCATCTGGGAGATGCACTAACACACTAGGAGAAGGAATCATGCGCAAGATCACGGCAATCGCGGGACTCGGTCTCGCAGCCGCCCTGACGCTCACCGGCTGCTCGATGCCGGCCGGCGGCGGAGAGGCCACCGAGTCCGACGAGCCCACCAGCTCCATGGAGGAGACGGCGGCCGTCGACACGGTCAACAGCGACGGAGCGGGCCTCCGCGCCGGGCTGCAGGGCCTGCTGTACGACCACGTCTACCTCGCCGGTGCGGCGATCAATCAGGCTCTCGCCGATGGCGGCGACCTGACCGCGCCCAAGACGGCTGCTGCCGTCGAGACGCTCGACGAGAACTCCGTCGAGATCTCGGCACTCGTGGGCAGCGCCTACCCCGACGCTGAGGAGCCCTTCCTCGAGTCCTGGCGCTCGCACATCCCGTTCTTCGTCGACTACACGATCGGCAAGGCGACCGGTGACCAGGCCATGGTCGACACCGCCGTCGAGAACCTGAACGGATACGCGGTGAGCTTCGGCGAGCTGATCAACTCCGTCGTTCCCGAGCTGCCGGCCGAGGCTGTTCAGGCTGAGCTCGAGATGCACGCCACGTCGCTGCTCGCAGCGGTCGACGCGAACGTCGCGGGTGACCCCTCGTACTACGACCTGCTCAAGGACGCGGCGAGCCACATGTCCATGACGGCCAACGCTCTCGCGGGCGGCATCGCGGCCAACAAGGGCATCGAATAATCGAAGCCCGGACGGCGGGCGGGACGGCACAGCAGCCCCCGCCCGCCGCTCGGCGACACGACTGGCGCAGTCAAGCGGCGGATGAGGGGACGAACCTGCAATGCTTGGACTCGTGCCCCGTGACGCCGACATCGACGCTCCGGCGAACCCCCAGGATCTCCTCGCCCGTGTGGCGACGGGGGACCAGGGGGCTTTTGCCGAGTTGTACGACCAGTTGGCCCCGCGCGTGCTCGGACTGACGCGGCGCCTGCTGAGGGATCACTCGCAGGCGGAGGAGGTCGCGCAGGAGGTCTTCCTCGAGATATGGCAATCCGCTCCGCGCTTCGATCCGAATAAAGGTGGAGCGTCCACGTGGATCCTCACCATGGCTCACCGCAGGGCCGTGGACCGCATCAGGGCCTCCCAGGCCAGCCGTGACCGCGATGTGCGGGTGGGCATCCGGGACTGGGATCCCGACTACGACAATGTCTCCGAATCCGTGGAGATCCGCATCGAGAACGAGAGGGTGAAGAGAGCGATGTCCCGTCTGACCGAACTGCAGCGTCAAGCCGTCACCCTCGCCTACTACGGGGGCTACAGCCACAGCGAGGTGGCGGAACTGCTCCGGGTGCCGATCGGCACCGTGAAGACCCGACTGCGCGACGGCATGATCCGTCTGCGCGACGAGATGGGGGTCGCATCATGACCCGGCATGAAGACCTCGACAACCTGTCCGGCGCCTACGTGCTGAACGCCGCCGACGCCGAGGAACGCGAGGCGTTCGAGGAGCAGATCGCCGCTTCCGAGCAGCTGCGCAACGAGGTGACCGAGCTGGCCGACACGGCCGTGCTGCTCGGCCTCGCCGTGGAGCCGGTGACCCCTCGTCCCGAGCTCAAGCAGAGCATCATGGCGCAGATCGCCGGGCTGCCCCAGCTGCCCGCCCAGGTCAGTGCGGTCGCGCCCGCCGAGGCCACCGAGGATGCAGCGCCCCGTGCCGAGAGCGTCGAGCGGGCGGCGGATGACGCACCGCCTGCCGGACTCGCGTCGCGGAAGGCGCAGGTGCGGTGGTTCTCCCGTCCGGTCGCCGCGCTGACGGCAGTCGCCGCTGCCGTGGGGCTCATCGTCGGCGGCATCGCGGTGGCAGGATCGCTGCAGCAGACCTCCGTCGAGCAGCGCGAGCAGGCCGCGCGCCTCGCCGAGATCAACTCCGCGCCCGACATGGAGCGCGCCGAGATCGCCTTCGGCGACGGCGGCACCGCCACGCTCGTGTGGTCCGAGTCGCTGGGCGCGTCCGCCTTCATCGCCGACGACCTGCCCGAGCTGCCCGATCACCAGACCTACGAGCTCTGGTACATCGGCGAGGACGGCGCCCGCGCCGCGGGCCTGTTCGATGTCGACGGTGCGATGACCACGTGGCACGTGCTCGAGGGCGAGATGGAGGCCGGCGACGTCGTCGGCGTGACGGTCGAGCCCCGCGGAGGCTCCGAGCAGCCGACGACCGACCCCGTCGTCGTGATCGAGACGGCCTAGAGCCGGACGAGCCGCCCTTAACGCGATCGAGGTTAGGATTCCTGCGCTCCCCAGCCACGGAAAAGCGCAGAAACCCTAACCTCGACGGTGCTGCCGATCGGTCAGGCGTGTCGGATCAACCGAACTTGCCCGACACGTAGTCCTCGGTGGCCTGGACGCTGGGCTTCGAGAAGATCGTGTTGGTGTCGTCGTACTCGATGAGCTTGCCCGGCTTGCCGGTGCCCGCGATGTTGAAGAACGCGGTCTTGTCGGAGACGCGCGACGCCTGCTGCATGTTGTGGGTCACGATCACGATCGTGTAGTCCTGCTTGAGCTCCTCGATGAGGTCCTCGATCGCGAGGGTCGAGATCGGGTCGAGAGCGGAGCACGGCTCGTCCATCAGGATCACCTCGGGCGAGACCGCGATCGTGCGCGCGATGCAGAGACGCTGCTGCTGCCCGCCCGAGAGACCCGAGCCGGGCTTGTCGAGACGGTCCTTGACCTCGTTCCAGAGGTTGGCGCCCTGCAGCGACTTCTCGACCAGCGCATCCGCGTCGCTCTTGGAGATGCGGCGGTTGTTGAGCTTCACGCCGGCGAGCACGTTCTCACGGATCGACATCGTCGGGAACGGGTTGGGTCGCTGGAACACCATGCCGACCTGGCGGCGCACGAGCACCGGGTCGACGCCCGGGCCATAGAGGTTGTTGCCGTCGATCAGTACCTCTCCGTCGACGTAGGCGCCGGGGATGACCTCGTGCATGCGGTTGAGGGTGCGGATGAACGTGGACTTGCCGCAGCCGGACGGGCCGATGAAGGCCGTGACGGTGCGGGGTTCGATCGTCAGCGAGACGCCCTCGACGGCCTTGAACTTGCCGTAGTAGACGTTGAGGTCGTTGACTTCGATGCGCTTGGACACGTAGCGGGTTTCCTTCGGGTTCAGCGGCCGAGCTTGGGAGCGAAGGCCTTGGCGATGAAGCGCGCGATGAGGTTGAGGATCATGACGATGAGGATCAGGGTGAGCGCGCCTGCCCACGCCCGATCGATGTACGCCGCCGGGTCGGAGCCTTGGTTGGCGTAGGAGAAGTAGGTGAAGACGGGGAGCGTCATCATGCGCCCGTCGCCCAGGTCGTAGTTCATGTTCGGCGTGAAGCCGGCGATGATGAGCAGCGGGGCGGTCTCGCCGATGACGCGCGAGATGGCGATCATGACGCCGGTCGTGATGCCCGCGATCGAGGTGGGCAGCACGACCTTGAGGATCGTCAGCCACTTCGGAACACCGAGCGCGAAGGCCGCCTCGCGCAGCTCGTTCGGCACGAGCTTCAGGATCTCCTCGCTGGAGCGCACGACGACCGGGATCATCAGCACGGACAGCGCGACCGCGCCGCCGATGCCCATGCGCACGCCCTCGCCGAAGAAGATCACGAAGAGCGCGTAGGCGAAGAGGCCGGCGACGATCGAGGGGATGCCCGTCATGACGTCGACGAAGAAGGTGATCCCCCTGGCGAGGTGCCCGCGGCCGTACTCCACGAGGTAGATGGCCGTGAGAAGGCCGATCGGCACCGAGATGAGCGTCGCGGCGCCCGTGACGAGCAGCGTGCCGACGATCGCGTGCACCGCGCCGCCGCCCTCGCCGACCACGTTGCGCATCGAGTAGGTGAAGAACTCGAGGTCGAAGCGGGCGGCGCCGTTGCTGACGGCGGTGAAGAGGAGGGAGATGAGCGGCAACAGGGCGAGGATGAACGCGCCCACAACCAGCGAGGTCACGAACCGATCGGTCGCCTGGCGGCGGCCCTCGACGAGGCCGGAGATCGCGGCGATCAGCACGATGTAGAGCACGGTGCCGAGGAAGATAGCGCCGGAGATGTTGTACTGCTCTGTCATGCCGCCGAGCTGCATGAACAGGAAGACGATGCCGAGGACGGCCCAGCTGCCGAAGAGGAGCGCGTAGGGCGCCCACTTGGGCAGCCGACCCGTGCTGAGCGAGTTTTCGATGCCCGTGCTGGCGGGGCGCGTGGCGGTCGTGGTGGCCATCAGTTCGCTCCCGAGAAAGCCTTGCGGCGGTTGATGACGAAGCGCGCGAGCGAGTTCACCGCGAGCGTGATGACGAAGAGGATGAGGCCGGTCGCGATGAGCACGTTGACGCCCAGCCCGTGAGCCTCGGGGTACTGCAGCGCGATGTTCGCGGCGATCGTCGTCGGGTTGGTCGAGGTCAGCAGGAAGAACGAGACCACCACCGACGGCGAGAGCACCATGGCGACCGCCATCGTCTCACCGAGCGCGCGGCCGAGGCCGAGCATCGAGGCCGAGATGATGCCGGGGCGGCCGAACGGCAGCACGGCGGTCTTGATCATCTCCCAGCGGGTGGCGCCCAGGGCGAGCGCGGCCTCCTCGTGCAGCACCGGCGTCTGCAGGAAGACCTCGCGGCAGAGGGCCGTGATGATCGGCAGCACCATCACGGCGAGCACGATCGCGACGGTGAAGACGGTGCGGCCGGTGCCCGAGACCTGACCGTAGAAGAGCGGGAACCAGCCGAAGGTCTCCTGCAGCCACAGGTAGAAGGGCTGCACCATAGGCGCGAGCACCGTGGCGCCCCAGAGTCCGAAGACGACCGAAGGGACGGCCGCCAGCAGATCGATGACGTAGCCGAGGCCCTGCGCGATGCGGCGCGGGGCGTAGTGCGAGATGAAGAGCGCGATGCCGATCGCGAGCGGCACGGCCATCAGGAGTGCGAGGGCGGCGGCCCAGACCGTGCCGAAGGCGAGCGGACCGACGTAGCTCCAGAAGCTGCCGGTGGGCACCTCCTCACCCGGGGCCGTGAACGCGGGGATGCTCTGGGCGACGAGGAAGATCGCGACGGCGGCGAGGGTGGCCAGGATGATCGATCCGGCCACCACGGTGCTCGTGGAGAAGATCCGGTCTCCTGGCCGCTTGGGGGCCTGGATGCGTGGGGCCTTGGCGGGAGCGGTCGTCATGGGGATGGGTACCTGAGGCCTTCTAATTCGGGAGGGACAGACTCA
Source organism: Microbacteriaceae bacterium (assembly GCA_031177985.1). Taxonomy (GTDB): domain Bacteria; phylum Actinomycetota; class Actinomycetes; order Actinomycetales; family Microbacteriaceae; genus JAPSJW01. Next base: position 46,680 of record JAPSJW010000002.1, read on the forward strand.
GCGAGCGGATCGGGGAACCCGACCTGCTTGCTCAGTCTGCCCCCGCTCCGGCCGACTCGGCAATCGAGCCGGGGAGCGGGGGCAGCCCGTGAGCGGTGTTACTGAATCGCCTCGATGGAAGCGGCGACGCGCTCCGACAGCTCGGCCGAGATGGGGGCGGCGCCCGCCTCCTCAGCGGCGACCTGCTGGCCCTCCTCGCTCGCGACGTAGGAGAGGTAGCCCTTGACGAGCTCAGCCGTCTCGGCGTCCTCGTACTCGGAGCAGGCGATGAGGTAGCTCACCAGGACGATCGGGTAGATACCCGGCTCCTCGAGGGTGCGGTCGACCTCGATCGCGAGGTCGTTCTCGTCGCGGCCCTCGGCCACGGGCGAGGCGTCGACGATCGCGGCAGCGGCCTCGGGGGTGTACTCGACGAACTCCTCGCCGACCTGGATCTTGGCGACACCGAGGTCACCGGCGCGCGAAGCGTCGGCGTAGCCGATGGTGTTGGTGCCCTGGGTCACGGCGTCGACGACACCGGAGGTGCCCTGCGCGCCCTCGCCACCCTCGTACGGCCACACGCCGTCGGGCTCGACGTCCCAGACCTCAGGAGCGTTCGCGACGAAGTACTCCATCAGGTTCTCGGAGGTGCCCGAGTCGTCGGAGCGGTGCACGGCGGTGATGTTGGCCGAGGGGAGCTCGGCGTCGGGGTTCAGCTCGGCGATCGCCGGGTCGTTCCACGTGGTGATGTCGCCCTTGAAGATGGCGGCAGCGGTCGCGGCGTCGAGGTTGAGCTCGTCGACACCCTCGACGTTGAAGATCAGGGCGATCGGCGAGACGTAGACGGGGAGGTTGTACGCCACCGCGTCGGGCGCGCAGGCGCCGAAGCCGCCAGCGGCGATCTCCTCGTCGTTCAGCGCGCGGTCGGAGCCCGCGAAGTCGGCGGCACCCGAGATGAAGCTCTCGCGGCCGGCACCCGAACCCTGGGGGTCGTAGGAGATGGTGGCCTCGGGGTTGGCGGTCTGGAAGCCCGCGATCCAGGCCTCCTGGGCCGAACCCTGCGACGAGGCGCCGATGCCGACGATCTCGCCGACGAACTCGCCAGCGGCGTCGGACGAGCCGCCGTTGCCTGCGGGGGCGGGCTCGTTGGCGGCGCAGGAGGTGAGCACGATGGTGCCCGCCACGGTCAAAGCAGCGATGCTGCCAAGACGCTTGAAGTTCACGTTGGTCCCTTCGGGAAGGTGATGTCAGGTTGCGGGCCGGTGCCGACCCGAAGGTCGAAAGTATGCGGAGGCGTTAACCGGCCTCGCCCCGGAAGGTGAACCAGAGGTTAACGCGGGGAGAACTCGGGCTCCGACCCCCTCGGCGGCCCCCGCGAACGGGGGTAGGGGACGCGGGTTCCGGTCAGGCGGCGGGGGTGTGGGTCTCGACCGCCACGAGCCCCGACTCGGGGTGCTGGATCGAGACGTGCAGCACCGCGAACTCGCCCGTCGACAGCATCGCCGCTCGACGGAGCCCCGCGTCGACGTCGGTTCCGGTCGCCCTCGTGATCGCGTCGATGAGGTGCGGGAGCACGGGCCCGTGGCTGCAGAGCACCGCACCGCGGGCCCGAGAGAGGCGCCGTTCGACGACCGATTCGACATCCGCCGTGCCGTGCTCGAACGCCTCCTGGCTGATGGCGGCCGTCGGTTTGACCGCGACGCGGGTCAGCCGCGAGACGGGGGCGACCGTCTGCAGGCAGCGCTCGGCCGTGCTCGAGACGATCGAGCGGATGCCGAAGCCGGCGAGCCCTGCCGCGATCGACTTCGCCTGCAGCGTGCCGCGCTGCAGCAGCGGTCGGGTCGAGTCGGGTCCGTCCCACGACTCGTGCGGCACCGCCTTGCCGTGCCGCAGCAGGATGAGCGGGTAGGTGCGCCCCGCGCCGAGCTCGAAGCGCTCCACGAACCGGTCGAGGATCGCGACGTCGTGTTCGTAGGTCATGCGCTTGCGCGCCTTCTCGGTCGGAAGCCACTTGCAGGCGGCGATCTCGTCGTTCGGCCGGAAGCGCGCAGAGGCGACCGCCTCATCCGTCGCCTCTGCGGACCAGTAGTACACGAGCTTCTCGCGCCCGTTGGGCAGTCGGTAGCCGACCGTGCCGAGCTGGGCGCCGAGCGTCACCCGCAACCCGGTCTCCTCGGCGATCTCGCGCACCGCGGTCTCGGGGAGCGTCTCGCCCGCCTCGATCTTGCCCTTGGGCAGCGATACGTCCCGGTGCTGCGTGCGATGCACCACGAGCACCTGCAGCTCGCCCCCGACCAGGCGCCAGCACACGGCGCCCGCCGCGAGCACCGGGGTCGAGGTCGTGAGGGTCACCGCGCGGCGCGCTTGCGTGCGGCGATGCGGCGCATGAGCGAGTTCTGCAGATCCTCGAGCACCCGGCCGTCGTCGCGACGGTACGAGCGGTGCCACACCCCGTCGCCATCGAGGTGCCACGCCGAGGTGTCGTCGCTCATGGAGAGGTCGAACATGTGGTCGACCTCGGCGAGGTGCTTCGGGTCGACGAGCCGCACGAGCGCCTCGACGCGGCGGTCGAGGTTGCGATGCATCATGTCGGCGCTGCCGATCCAGACCTGCGGGTCGCCGTCGTTGTGGAAGCTGAAGACGCGGGAGTGCTCGAGGTAGCGACCCAGGATCGACCGCACCCGGATGTTCTCGCTGAGCCCCTCGCGTCCAGGGCGCAGGGAGCAGATCCCGCGCACCACGATGTCGATCGGCACGCCGGCGTTGCTGGCCCGGTAGAGGGCGTCGATGATCGACTCGTCCACCATCGAGTTGACCTTGATGCGGATGCCCGAGGGCTTGCCCGCCTTCGCGTTCTCGGCCTCGTTGCGGATGCGCTTGAGCAGTCCCTTGCGCAGGTGCAGTGGCGCGACGAGCAGCCGCTTGAACTTCTTCTCGATCGCGTAGCCCGACAGCTCGTTGAACAGGCGGGTCAGGTCCTTGCCGACCACGTCATCCGCCGTGAGCAGGCCCATGTCCTCGTAGATGCGGCTGGTCTTCGGGTTGTAGTTGCCCGTGCCGACGTGGCTGTAGTGCTTGAGCTGCCCGTTCTTCTCCTGGCGCACCACGAGAGCGAGCTTGCAGTGGGTCTTGAGCCCGACGAGGCCGTAGACGACGTGCACACCCGCCTTCTCCAGCTTGCGGGCCCACTCGATGTTGGCGCTCTCATCGAAGCGCGCCTTGATCTCGACGAGGGCGAGCACGGCCTTGCCCGCCTCGGCGGCGTCGATCAGCGCCTCGACGATGGGCGAGTCGCCGCTCGTGCGGTAGAGGGTCTGCTTGATGGCGAGCACGTTCGGGTCGGCCGCGGCCTGCTCGAGGAAGGCCTGCACGCTCGTCGCGAACGACTCGTACGGGTGGTGGAGGAGGATGTCGCGCTTGGCGATCGCCGAGAAGATGTCGGGCACCTCGTTCGGCTCCGACGCGAGTAGAGCGGCTGAGGTGGTCGGCACGTGCTTCGGGTACTTCAGCAGCGGCCGGTCGAGCTTCGTGAGCTGGAACAGGTCGCCGAGGCCGAGGGGCGCCGGCAGCCGGTAGACCTCCTGCTCGGTGATGTCGAGCTCCTGCATGAGCAGGGAGAGGGTCACCTCGTCCATGTCGTCGGTGATCTCGAGACGGATGGGCGGGCCGAAGCGCCGCCGCAGCAGCTCCTTCTCGAGCGCCTGCAGCAGGTTCTCGCTCTCGTCCTCCTCGATCTCGACGTCCTCGTTGCGGGTGACGCGGAACTCGTGGTGCTCGAGGATCTCCATGCCCGGGAAGAGCTCGGAGAGGTGGTTCGAGATGAGGTCCTCGAGGGGGATGTAGCGCAGGCGGCCCGTGCCGTCGTCGGGCAGCTGCACGAAGCGGGGCAGCACCGTCGGCACCTTCACGCGTGCGAACTCGACGCGGCTCGTCTTCGGGTTGCGCACGCGCACGGAGAGGTTGAGGGAGAGGCCCGAGATGTACGGGAACGGATGCGCCGGGTCGACCGCGAGCGGCATGAGCACCGGGAAGATGCGCTCGGAGAAGATCACGTCGAGCGCCGAGCGGTCGCTCTCCTCGAGGTCGCTCCACGACTCGACGTGGATGTTCGCCTCGTCGAGTGCGGGCTTCACGAGGTCGCGGAACGCCGCGGCGTGCCGCTCCTGCAGCTCGTGCGCCTTCGCGCTCACGTCGTCGAGCACCTTCGACGCTGCCTTGCCGACGTTGGTCGGCACCGCGAGTCCGGTGGAGATGCGGCGCTTGAGGCCCGCCACCCGCACCATGAAGAACTCGTCGAGGTTGCTGGCGAAGATCGCCAGGAAGTTCGCGCGCTCCAGCAGCGGGGTGTCGGGGTCCTCGGCGAGCTCGAGCACACGCTGGTTGAACGCCAGCCAGCTCAGCTCCCGGTCGAGGTACCGGTCGGGCTCGAGCGTGCCGTCGTCGGTGAAGGTGAAGTCGTCGTCGTAGTCGTCGAGATAGTCCGAACCGACGGCGGCGTCTCCGAGATAGGGCTCGCTGCTCTCCATCCCTCGATAGTCGCACTCCGCGGTGAACGAGCGGTAACGGATGCCGCGAGTCGCGCCCGTCATGCAGCATCGACGGTTCGCGCTATTTCGTTGCCGCACCCGGCAGAATAGGCGCATGGCATCGCAGCCCTCCGCAGACGAACCCACCCGCATCGGCATCATCGGCGCCGGGGTGATCAGCGCCCAGTACTTCGCCACCGTCGAGCGGATGCCGGAGCTCCGCCTCGTCGCCGTCGCCGACAAGTTCCCCGAGGCCGCCGAGCGCGCGGTCGAGAGGCTCGAAGGCCGACTGGGCGAGGTCGCAGCCCTCGGGGTGGACGAGCTGCTCGCGCGGGACGACATCGACGTGGTCGTCAACCTCACCATCCCGGCGGCGCACGCCGAGGTGAGCGAGGCGATCCTGCGGTCGGGCAAGCACGTCTACGTGGAGAAGCCGCTCGCCCTCGACACCGCGCAGGGCGCATCCGTGCTGGCGCTCGCCGCAGAACTGGGGCTGCAGGTCGGCTGCGCCCCCGACACGGTGCTCGGCACGGGCATCCAGACCGCCCGGCGGCTGGTCGAAGCCGGTGCCGTCGGCGCGCCGATCGCGGCGACAGCGTTCATGACGAGCCCCGGGCACGAGCGCTGGCACCCCAACCCCGACTTCTACTACCAGCCGGGCGGCGGGGCGCTGTTCGACATGGGCCCGTACTACCTCACGTCCCTCGTCCACCTGCTCGGCCCCGTCGAGTCCGTCGTCGCCATGACCTCGCGATCGCGCGACGAGCGCACCATCGCCACGGGCGCCAGGGCGGGCCAGACGGTGCCGGTCGCGGTCGACACCCACGAGACGGCTCTGCTGCGTCACACGAGCGGGGTCATCAGCACGATCATGATGAGCTTCGACGTCGAGAACGCGAATCTCCCTTATATAGAGGTGTACGGCTCGGAGGGGACGATCTCGGTGCCCGACCCCAACCACTTCGAGGGGGAGGTGCGGATCTCCACCCGCGAGAAGGCGGACTGGACGAAGGTGCCGGTGGGTGCGGGCGCGGCGTTCGGGCGCGGGTACGGCGTCGCCGAGCTCGGTCGCGCGGTCTCCGAGGGCCGCACGCCTCGCGCCAGCGGAGAGCTTGGCCAGCACCTGCTCGAGATCATCGAGGGCGTCGGCCGGTCGTCGCGCGAGGGCGTCGCGGTCGCGGTCGAGAGCCGTCCGCAGATCCCGGCGCTGGTGCCGCTGGAGCGCTGACTCAGCGCACGTTGGCGGGCAGCCGCTCCGCGTCGTCCTCGTACACGTTGAAGCGGTAGCCGACGTTGCGCACCGTGCCGATCAGCGACTCGAGGTCGCCGAGCTTGGCGCGCAGCCGACGCACGTGCACGTCGACCGTGCGCGTGCCGCCGAAGTAGTCGTAGCCCCACACCTCGCTGAGCAGCTGCTCGCGGGTGAACACCCGGCTGGGGTGCGTCGCGAGGAACCGCAGCAGCTCGAACTCCTTGAAGGTGAGGTCGAGCGGACGCCCGTGCACCTTCGCCGAGTAGCTCGCCTCGTCGATGACGACGCCCGAGGCCTGGATCTTGCTGCTCGAGTTCTCCTGGTTGCCGCGGTCGATGACCAGACGGATGCGCGCATCCGCTTCGGCAGGTCCAGCGGTGGAGAGGATGACGTCGTCGACGCCCCAGTCGGCGCTCACGGCGGTGAGACCGCCCTCGGTGAGGATGAGGATGATCGGGACCGTGACGCCGGTCGTGGTGAGGATCTTGCAGAGCGACTTGGAGCTCGCGAGGTCGTTGCGCGCGTCGACGAAGATGAGGTCGCAGGTGGGCGCCGAGACGAGCGATGCGGGCTCAGCGGGGATCTGACGCACCCGGTGACTGAGCAGGGAGAGGCTCGGAAGCACGTCGCCCTCGACCGCAGAGGTCAGGATCAACAGCTGGGCCACGAGTCCTCCAAAGTCCTCCCGACAGTGTACGGCGCTCTAGGATCGGTCCGTGACGACGCGAATGGCGACCATCGTGCCCGTCTGGGCGGTCGCGCTCGTGGGTTGCGTGCTGGTCGCGCTGCTCGACCCCGACGGCTACCTCATCTGGCTGCCGCTGCTGCTCGCTCTCTCGCTGCTGCTCGCCTTCGTCGTGCAGCTCGCGGTCGGCAATCAGCGCGGCTTCGTCGACCGCGTGATGGCGAGCGTCGGCGGCGCCGTCGTCGTGCTCGCGATCGCGACACTCCTGCTCGCGCTCCTGAACGCCTGAACCCGGCTCCAGACGGCCACCCCGCGTAGGATGGTCGCATGCTCGCGCTCGAACTCTTCTATGTCGGACTGCTCGGGCTCGCGACCCTCGCGATCGGGTTCGTCTCGGTCGTCGTGCTCTACAACCTCTTCCGCGGCCAGCGCTGACGACGTGTTCCAGCTCGACGGCGGCGTGCCCGCGGAACTCGGCCCGCTCTCCTGGCTCCTCGGCGTCTGGGACGGCACGGGCGTCGTGAACTACAAGGTCGGCGACGAGACGGTCAGCTACGAGTTCGGGCAGCGCATCAGCTTCAGCCACGACGGGCTGCCGTACCTCAACTACACGTCCTACACGTGGCAGCTCGACGGGCAGAACACCCCGCTCGCGAACGAGACGGGGTACTGGCGGCTGAGCCGTCCGTCGCATCCGGCCGACGCGGGCCCCGCGATGCTCGTCGGGGACGGCGACCGGCCCTACACCTCCGTCGAGCAGGTCGAGAACCTGCGGAACGACAACGAGGGCTTCGACATCGAGGTCGCCCTCGTGCATCCCGGCGGGGTCAGCGAGCTCTACCTGGGGCAGGTGAAGGGCCCGCGCATCGACCTCGCGACGGACGCCGTCATGCGCACCGCCACCGCGAAGGAGTACTCCGCCGCGACCCGGCTCTACGGGCTCGTCGAGGGGCATCTCCTGTGGGCGTGGGACATCGCCGCGCTCGGCCAGGACCTCCGCACGCACGCGTCCGGGAGGCTGGCGAAGAGTGACTGAGCTGACGGAACTCGACGGCGCGGTGGGCGACCCGCCCGAGCACTACGGCAACCCGGTCGGCGAGCAGCGCGCGCTCGCCTCCGGGCGCGCCGTCGTGCTCGTGCCGCGCGGCGTCGTGACGGTGTCAGGCCCCGACCGACTCAGCTGGCTCGACTCGCTCACCTCGCAGCGGCTCACCGGGCTGCAGCCGGGGGAGTCGGCCGAGACCCTGCTGCTCGATCCGACCGGGCGCATCGAGCACGTCATGCGGGTGCTCGACGACGGCGAGACGGCCTACCTGCTCGTGGAACCCGAGGAGGCTGAGCCGCTGGCCGCATGGCTCGCCCGCATGCGCTTCACGCTGCGCGTCGAGGTGGCCGACGCCACCGACCGTTTCGCGGTGTTCGGCACCCTCGGCGCCGCGGAGGGTGTCGAGCCGGCCGCGCCTGCCGGCATCCGTCTCGTCTGGGAGGACCCGTGGCGCGCCGTGGTCGCCGGCGGGCACCAGTACGCGCTGACCGCGGAGCACCCCGGTGCCGAGTGGAGCTACCGTGAGCTGCTCGTCGAGCGCGAGGCGCTCGCCGACGCCTCGGCCGCGGCAGTCGAACGGGGAGTGGCCGGCACCGTGGCCCTCGAAGCGCTGCGCATCGCCGCCTGGCGCCCGCGCTTCGCGACCGAGGTCGACGAGCGGTCCATCCCGCACGAGCTCGACTGGCTCCGCTCCGCCGTGCACCTCACGAAGGGCTGCTACCGCGGGCAGGAGACCGTCGCGAAGGTGCACAACCTCGGTCACCCGCCGCGCCGACTCGTGCTGCTGCAGCTCGACGGAGCCGTGCCGGCCCCCGGCGCCGAGGTGCTGCTCGGCGAGACCGTCGTCGGACGCGTGACGAGCGCCGCGATGCACCACGAGCAGGGGCCGATCGCCCTCGCCGTGGTCAAGCGCTCCGTGAACCCTTCCGCCTCGCTCGTCGTGCTCGTCGACGACCTGCCGGTCGCCGCCGCGCAGGAGCTCATCGTTCCGCCTGAGGCGGGCGCCACCGCCGACATTCCCCGCATCCCGCGACTCGGCTCCCGCCGCTGACATGGCGAAGCGGGCGAGCACGGATGCGCTGCGCCGCCTCGAACGCCGGGTGCGGATGCGCCTCGACGCCCGCGTCGCGCTGCGGCGGATGGTCGGCTCCATCCCTGCCTCGCTGCAGATCGTGCTCGCCGCGACCGCCTCGTACGCGATAGCGCGCTACGCGCTGGGACACGATGCTCCGCTCGTCGCCGTCACCGTGACGATCTCGTCGCTCGGCTTCGCCCGCGACGCACGACCGCGCAGGGTCGTCGAGAACGCCCTCGGCATCCTCATCGGCATCGCGTTCGCCGAGCTGCTGCTCATCCTGATCGGCCGGGGCATCGGACAGTTCGCGCTCGTGCTCTTCCTGACCCTGCTCGTCGCGCGGCTCGCGTCGCCGAGCGTCGGCTTCGCGATCGCCGCGGGGGTGCAGGCGACCCTCGTCATGATCCTGCCGCCGCCGGACGGCGGCGTCTTCTCCCGCAGCGTCGACGGGCTCGTGGGGGCGGCGATGGCGCTGCTCGCCACCTCGCTCGTCCCGCGAGACCCGCGAGGCACCGCCCGCCGCGACGCACGCACCTTCTTCTCGACGATGCACGAGGGGCTGCAGTCCGTCGTCGCGGCGCTCGACAGCGCCGACCGGCCCGCCGCCGAGCTCGGGCTCGCCCGGCTGCGGCGCACCCAGCGGCTGCTCGACGACTGGAACGCCTCCCTCGACACCGCGATCGCGGTCGCGCGCCTCTCGCCGTTCCTGCGCCGGCATCTGCCCGTCCTCCGCGAGCAGTCCCGGGTGCTCTCCCGGATGGATCTCGCAGCCCGGCACCTGCGGATCATCGCGCGACGGATCGAGTTCCTGGTGCGCGATGATCGCCCGAGGCTGGAGCTCGCCGGGGTGCTCTCGCAGATCGCCGCCGTCATCGACTCGTTCGGCGAGCACATCGAGGGCGGACGCTCGGTCGCCGAGCTGCGCACGGAGCTCGAGACCATCGCCAAGCGGCTCTCGCCCGACCTGCTCGGCGACGTGCCGGTGAGCGAAAGCGTCGTGCTCGTGCAGCTGCGCCCCCTCGTCGCCGATCTGCTCGTCGCCACCGGTCTCACGCTCGACGAGGCACGCGACCTGCTGCCGCCGATCGACTAGCCGCGAGGGCTAGCGAGGCCAGGAGAACCCGCGCGCCTCGACCGAGGACCATGGCACCGTCAGCTCGCCCAGCCGCCACCTCGTGCGGCCGCCGAGCACCGGCCACCCCCCTTCGCGCATCCCCTCGACCGTCGCGATCCAGCGCTGCACGGGCGAGTAGGTCGCGAACGCCGCGCTGTACGCCCAGCGGCGGTCGAGCTCGCGCAGGAAGTCGTGCACCGGCTCCCCGGGCACGTTGCGGTGGATGAGCACCTTCGGCAGCCGCTCGGCCACGATCGACGGCGCCTCCAGGCCGTCGAGCCGCAGCGACACCGTGAAGGTGCGCGGTCCCTCGGCCATCACGTCGACCCAGCTCGCGACCCGGCCCACCTCGTTGCACGTCCCCTCGACGAGCACGCCGTCGGGTTGCAGGCGGGCGGTCATCCGTCGCCAGGCGTCCACGACATCCGTCTCGTCGTACTGCCGCAGCACATTGAAGGCGCGGATGACGGCGGGGCGTCTGCCGTCGGCCACCGGCACCTCGAAGCCGCCCAGCGCGAACCGCACCCCCTGCCGCACGGAGAGCGACGCGATCCGCACCCGCTCGGGATCGATCTCGAGGCCGAGCACCTCGACCTCGGGCCGCACGCGGGACAGCCGGGCGTGCAGCTCGAGCGGCGTCGTGGCGGATGCGCCGTAGCCGAGATCGACGACGAGCGGGTCGTCGGTGCGCCGCAGCACCGGCAGCTGCGCGATCCACCGGTCGACGCGACGCAGGCGGTTGGTGCCCGTCGTGCCGCGGGTGATCCGACCGATCGGCATGCACCCATTGTGCCCATCCGGTGCACCGGGCCGTCGGTAGGCTGGCGGTATGACTTCGACGCTCATCCTGCTCCGTCACGGCAACAGCGAATGGAACCAGAAGAACCTGTTCACCGGATGGGTCGACGTGCCCCTCACCGACGTCGGAGTGCAGGAGGCGAAGCGCGCGGGCGAGCTGATCGCCGCCTCGGGCATCGTGCCCGACATCCTCTACACCTCGATGCTCAAGCGGGCGATCCACACCGCGAACCACGCGCTCGCCACCGCCGACCTCGACTGGCTGCCGGTGAAGCGCTCCTGGCGCCTCAACGAGCGCCACTACGGCGCGCTGCAGGGCAAGGACAAGGCGCAGACCCTCGAGGAGTACGGCCCCGAGCAGTTCCAGATCTGGCGCCGCTCGTTCGACGTGCCGCCGCCGCCCATCGACGACGACGCCGAGTACTCGCAGGCGGGCGACCGGCGCTACGCCGGCATCGAGATCCCGAAGACCGAGGCGCTCAAGCACGTCATCGACCGGATGCTGCCCTACTGGGAGTCGGACATCACGAAGGACCTGGCCGAGGGCAGGACCGTGCTCATCACCGCGCACGGCAACTCGCTGCGCGCCCTCGTCAAGCACCTCGACGGCATCTCGGACGAGGACATCGCCGGCCTCAACATCCCCACCGGCATCCCGCTCGTCTACGAGCTGGCGGACGACTTCACGCCGACCGGCCCGAGCCGCTACCTCGACCCCGAGGCGGCCGCCGCGGGCGCTGCCGCCGTGGCTGCGCAGGGCAAGAAGTAGGACCAGCACGCACGAAGAAGGCGGCGGCCCCTCAAGGGGACCGCCGCCTTCTTCGTTCTAGGCCTGGCCTTCGTCCTCGTCGCGGAGGTCGATCGACTCGCCCGCGAGGTCGTTCTCGCCGTAGAGGGGCGAGCCCTCGCCGGGTGCGCCGCCCGTCGGGCCGTCGTTGTGCTCGCCCGTGCCGGCGAGCATCGTCTCGCCCGCGACAGCGTCGTTCGTCACGATCAGGTCGGCGTTCGCCGGGTCGAGCACGTCGTCATCCGAGATCTGGCGATCAGTCAACGGTGCCGCCTCCCTGCTCGACGTTCTCCTCGCTCACGTCCCCTTCGGGGCCGCTCGTCGAGGTGCCGGCCTCGGAGGATGCGCCGGCAGCGGAGTCGCCGGTCGCCGAGCCGCCCGGCTCCTGCGGCTGGCGCAGGCTGCCGTCGCTGTCGATGTTCGTCTCGGGGTCGAGGTGGTGCTCCGCCGCCGTCTTATCCGACGACGGGTCGCTCTCGACGCCCGCGGTGGTCTCGTCTGCGGGGTCAGGCAGGTTGTAGCTCATCAGAGGTTGCTCCCGTCGCCGCGCGTCACGTCGTGGTCGCTGAGCTCGTCGTTGCCGAAGTTGTCGTCCGAGTGGTTGCCGCCGAGGTCGTCGACCTCGTCGCCGCCTGCGACGTGCGGGGGACTGATCGACGGGTCGCCGCCGCCCGCGGGCTGATTCGGGTCGCCGACCGGCGCGTCCGAGTGGATGCCGCCCAGGGCGTCGACCTCGTCGCTGCCGCCGGGCGTGTTGATGTCGCTCATGGCAAATCCTTCCGTCGTACTGGAAGCGCGGGAGCGCGATCCATCATCCATTCGACGCCCGCCTGAGACGGGCGGCAAGGGGGTGGAAGGGTGAGCGAGACGGGGCTATTGTCGCCCCGCCGCCGGGCCGGCTGTCAGCTGCCCGACGGGATCCAGTCGCCCGACTGGAGGTACTGCACCTTCTTCGCGATCGACACGGCGTGGTCGGCGAAGCGCTCGTGGTAGCGCGAGGCGAGGATCGCGTCCACGGTGTCGACCGCTGCGCCGCTCCAGGTCTCGTCGAGCACCTTCTCGAAGACCGAGAGGTGCAGAGCGTCGACCTTGTCGTCCTCGTTGCGGATGTCCTCGGCGACTCGCACATCCTCGCTCTCGAGCAGGGTGACGAGCTTGCGCGCGATCTGCACGTCGAGGGTGCCCATCTGGGCGAACGTCTCGCGGAGACCCTTGACGATGACCTTCTCGGGGTAGCGGTAGCGCGCGAGCTGCGCGATGTGGCCGGCCATGTCGCCCATGCGCTCGAGCGAGGCGGAGATGCGCAGGGCGCTCACGACGATCCGCAGGTCGCGGGCGACCGGCTGCTGCCGGGCCAGGATGTTGATGGCCAGCTCGTCGAGCTCTGCCGCGGCGGTGTCGATGCGGCTGTCCTCGTCGATGACCGTCTCGGCGAGCGAGACGTTCGACTCGTTGAAGGCACGGGTGGCGTTCTCCATGGAGGTGGCGACGAGCCCCGCGATCTCGACGAGGCGATCCTGCACCTCGCGCAGCTCCTGCTGGAATACCTCACGCATGACCTATGAATCCTTCCGCGCACGGGGAATCAAGGACCCGCACAGTCGCGGCCACACTGCCTCGCCCGAGTGAACTCCTGGTGGCAGCGGATTGAACACTCGGGGACCCGGTGCCCTCATGGCCGCGAGCGGCGAGGGGGTGCCGACCCGCCCACTAATCTAGCCCCCATGGACTCACCGTGGCTCCTGCCGCTGTCGCTCGGCTTCGGTGTCCTCGTCGGAGCCGCGATCGTGCTCGTCGTCGTGCTCGCGGCACGACGAGGGCGGCGCGCCGCTGCCGTCGTGAACTCGGTCGTTCCCGACGGGGTCGATCAGGTGATCGACGCGCTCGAGTCGGCGGGCGTCGTGGTCGATCCGAGCAACAACGTCATCAAGGCGAGCCCCGGCGCGATGGCACTCGGCCTCGTCTGGAACGAGGCGCTCGTGCACCCCGAGCTCGCGAGGCTCGTCGACCGGGTGCGTCGCACGGGCGAGCTGATCACCGAGGAGCTCAACATCTCCCGCGGGCCGTTCGGCGACGCGAACATCTACCTCTCGGTGCGCGTCGCGCGGTTGGGCGCGCGCTACGTGCTGCTGCTCGCCGAGGACCACACCGAGTCGTATCGGCTCGACGAGGTGCGCCGAGACTTCGTCGCCAACATCAGCCACGAGCTGAAGACGCCGATCGGGGCCGTAGCTCTGCTCGCCGAGGCGCTGGTGAGTGCGTCGGACGAACCGGAGCAGGTGCGGCGGTTCGCGACGCGGCTGCAGCTCGAGGCGGAGCGCCTCGCGAAGATCACGCAGGAGATCATCGAGCTCTCCCGACTGCAGGCGACGGATGCGCTGGCGAAGCCCGAGCTCGTGGACATCGACGGCGTCATCGCGAATGCCATCGACCAGAACCGGGTGGCCGCCGACTCGCACCGGATCGCCCTCGTCTCCGGGGGCGACCGCAACAGCCAGGTGTACGGCGAGGAGACCCTGCTGCGCACCGCGGTGCACAATCTCATCGCCAACGCCATTCAATACTCGCCCGAGGGTGCGCGAGTGGGTGTCGGCGTGCGGCACCACGAGGGCATCGTCGAGATCTCCGTCACCGACCAGGGCGTCGGCATCCCCGAGGAGGAGCTCGACCGGGTGTTCGAGCGGTTCTTCCGCGTCGACCAGGCCCGCAGCCGCAACACGGGCGGCACCGGCCTCGGGCTCTCGATCGTGAAGCACGTCGTGCAGAATCACGGGGGCGACATCCGCGTCTGGTCTCAGCCGGGCCGCGGGTCGACCTTCACCATCCGGCTGCCCGAGGCGAACCCGTCGTCGGCAGCGAATCTTGGAGCAGCATCATGACCCGAATCCTGATCGTCGAAGACGAGTCCTCGCTCAGCGAGCCGCTCGCGTTCCTGCTGGGTCGAGAGGGCTACGAGACCGCCATCGCCCCCGACGGCCCCGCCGCCCTGGCCGAGTTTGACCGGGCGGGAGCCGACCTCGTGCTGCTCGACCTGATGCTCCCCGGGCTTCCGGGCACCGAGGTCTGCCGTGAGCTGCGCACCCGCAGCAACGTGCCGATCATCATGCTCACCGCCAAGGACAGCGAGGTCGACATCGTCGTGGGGCTGGAGCTCGGCGCGGACGACTACGTGACGAAGCCGTACTCGACGCGGGAGCTGCTCGCCCGCATCCGCGCCGTGCTGCGGCGCCGGGTCGACGACGACGACCTCAACGAGGCGATCCTCGAGGCCGGCAACGTGCGGATGGACGTCGAGCGCCACACGGTGACGGTCGACGGCAAGGAGACTCCGATGCCGCTCAAGGAGTTCGAGCTGCTCGAGCTGCTGCTGCGCAACGCCGGCCGGGTGCTCACCCGCGGCCAGCTGATCGACCGGGTCTGGGGAGCCGACTACTTCGGCGACACGAAGACCCTCGACGTGCACATCAAGCGCATCCGTTCGAAGATCGAGCAGACCCCGTCTGAGCCGCAGCTGCTCGTCACGGTGCGAGGACTGGGCTACCGCTTCGAGGGCTGACCGGCCGGGGCGGTCGGCTCAGCTGGCGGCGGGTCAGTCGCCCTGACCGGACTCCTCGACGCCGCTCTCGGAGTTGTCGTCCTGGGTGTTCTGGCCCTCGTCGCCACCGGTGGTGCCGGGGGTCTCGTCGCCGTTCTCCTCGCCGTCGACGGGCGAGGGAGTGCTGGTCTGCTCGGGCGGGAGGAGGTCGGCGTACTCGGGCAGCGCATCGTCGAGGACGGGCACGAGCACCTCGACGCCCTGCTCGTCGCCGTACTGCACGTACACCGGGAAGAGGTCGCCGGGAGTCGCGTCGATGTCGTCGAGGAAGAGCTGCTCCTCGTCGGGCCTGCCGAGGCTCTCGGACGCTCCGCCGTTCACGAACAGCTGCTCGTCGACGCGCTCGCCCGAGGCGTTCTCGTACTGGAAGGTGATCTGCTCGCCGCTGCCGCCGCGGTTGATCACCGTCATGGCGAGGTTGGCGCGGCTGCCGTCGACCGTGACGAGCAGCATGTTGCGCACGTTCACCTCGCCGACGTTGGCGCCGACGCCGTCGCTGGGGTCGTACTCGAGCAGCGTGGCCGGCGGGGTGATGAAGTTGCACCCCGCGGTGCCGACGAGAATGGCGGCCGCCAAGACGACGGATGCGGCACGACGTGCCCTCACGAGTAGCCTCCAGGAGCGTTCGACTGCTCCGCGGAACACGGCGGAGCCTCTTTCGGAGCCTAGCGTAGCCGCGCGGCGCGGGCCTCTGAGTTAGGACACCCTTACTCGAAAGGCCCTGTGGTAAGCTAGTTCCCCTTGGAAGGGGCACAATCCATGCAGTTTGAGGTCGGAGAGACCGTCGTCTACCCCCACCACGGTGCGGCGACAATCACCGAGGTGAAGACCCGGACCATCAAGGGCGAAGAGAAGATCTATCTCAAGCTCAACGTCACGCAGGGTGATCTGACGATCGAGGTCCCGGCTGAGAACGTCGACCTGGTCGGCGTGCGCGACGTGATCGGCAAGGAGGGTCTCGACCGCGTGTTCGAGGTGCTCCGCGCTCCTTTCACCGAGGAGCCCACCAACTGGAGCCGTCGCTACAAGGCGAACCTCGAGAAGCTCGCCTCGGGCGATGTCATCAAGGTCTCCGAGGTCGTGCGCGACCTGTGGCGTCGCGACCAGGACCGCGGACTCTCCGCGGGCGAGAAGCGGATGCTCGCGAAGGCGCGGCAGATCCTGATCTCCGAGCTGGCTCTGGCTGAGAAGACCGACGAGGAGAAGGCGTCGACCGTCCTCGACGAGGTCCTCGCGTCCTGAACCCCTCGACGCGAGTCGGCGTCTTGATCCGCTGACGCGGTTAGCCTGAGGGCATGACCGACGTCACGCCTTCCACGGCCGTCGTGCTCGTGGCCGCGGGAAGCGGCACCCGGCTGGGTGAGCGCATGCCGAAGGCCTTCGTGCGCCTCGGCGACCGCACCATCCTCGAGCACGCCGTCGATCGCGTGCTCGGCATGACCGACCCCGTGCAGCTCATCGTCGTCGTGCCCGCGCAGGAGCTGGCGCGCGCCCGCGAGCTCGTGGAGCGGCGCACCGGGCGCGTGCGCGAGCTCGCGACGGTAATTGCGGGTGGATCGTCGCGGCAGGCGTCCGTCGCGGCGGGGCTCGCCGCTCTCGGCCCCACGGTGAGGACGGTGCTGGTGCACGACGCAGCCCGGGCGCTCACGCCGTCCGAGCAGCTCGACGCCGTGGCCCGCGCCGCGGCCACCGCATCCGTCGTGCCGGGGCTCCCGGTGACCGACACCATCAAGCGGATCGCCGAGGACGTCGTGCTCGAGACGGTCGACCGCTCGGAGCTACTCGCGGTGCAGACGCCGCAGGGCTTCCCGCGGGACGTGCTCGTCGACGCCTACGCCAGCGCGCAGGAGGAGTACACCGACGACGCTGCGGTCGTCGCCGCCGCGGGACACGATGTGCACGGCGTTCCGGGCGACCCGCTCGCCTTCAAGATCACCACCCCGTGGGACCTGCAGCGGGCCGAGCGCCTGGTGGCAGGTCCCCCCGCGAGCTCGCTGCGCACGGGCATCGGCGTCGACGTGCACGCCTTCTCACCCGATGTGCCGCTGTGGCTGGGCGGTCTGCACTGGCCCGACGAGCCGGGGCTCGCCGGTCACAGCGACGGCGACGCCATCGCGCATGCCATTTGCGATGCGGTGCTGAGCGCCGCGGGTCTCGGCGACATCGGCTCGCGGTTCGGCACCGCCGACCCCGGCTATGCGGGGGCGCGCGGCGAGGTGTTCCTGCGGGAGACCGTGCGCCTCGTCACCGGCGCCGGCTACTCGATCGTGAGCGTCGCCGTGCAGGTCGTCTCGCAGCGCCCGAAGCTCTCCAAGCGCAGGGCCGAGGTCGAGGCGGTGCTCGAGGGCATCGTCGGAGCGCCCGTCTCCGTCGCGGGCACGACGACCGACGGGCTCGGATTCCCCGGACGAGGGGAGGGGCTCACCGCGATCGCGTCGGCTCTCGTCGAGCGGCTGCCTGGTCGCTGACCAGGCTCAACGCCCGTCATCTCCCCGGTCCCCGAACCCGGCGAAGATACACTGGGCCGGGTGACCGTCCGGCTCTACGACACCAAGGCGCAGGCCCTCGTCGACTTCGTCCCGCTCGTGCCGGGCAAGGTCGGCATGTACGTCTGCGGACCCACGGTGCAGTCCTCCCCGCACATCGGCCACCTCCGCTCGGCGCTCGTCTACGACCTCTGGCGCCGCTGGCTCACCTACCGGGGCTTCGACGTGACTCTCGTGCGCAACGTCACCGACATCGACGACAAGATCCTCGCGAATGCCACGGGAGGCGAACCGTGGTGGGCCCTCGCCTACCGCTACGAGCTCGAGTTCACCGCGGGCTACACCAAGCTCGGCATCCAGGCCCCCACCTACGAGCCGCGCGCCACCGCATCCGTCACCGAGATGCAGGAGATCGTGCAGCGGCTGATCGACCGCGGGCACGCGTATCCCGCGCCGGACGGCTCGGGCGACGTGTACTTCGACGTGAAGACCTGGCCCGCCTACGGCGAGCTCACCCGCCAGGCGCTGGACAACATGGAGGCCGCGGCGGATGCGGACCCCCGCGGCAAGCGGGACCCCCGCGACTTCGCGCTGTGGAAGGGCCACAAACCCGGCGAGCCCGAGTCGGCGGCCTGGCAGTCGCCGTGGGGTCCCGGACGCCCCGGCTGGCACATCGAGTGCTCCGCGATGTCGCGGCGCTACCTGGGTGCGGAGTTCGACATCCACGGCGGCGGGCTCGACCTGCGGTTCCCGCACCATGAGAACGAGCTCGCCCAGTCCACCGCCGCCGGCGACGGGTTCGCGCGGCACTGGGTGCACAACGGCCTCGTGAACGTCGACGGGCAGAAGATGTCCAAGTCGCTCGGCAACTCCGTCTTCGCCGCCGACCTGCTCGCTGCGGCCCGCCCGGTCGTCGTGCGCTACTTCCTCGGCAGCGCCCACTACCGGTCGACGATCGACTTTCACGACGGCTCGCTGCGCGAGGCCGAGGCGGCGCTCGAGCGGATCGAGGGCTTCCTCGAGCGCGCCGAGCGGCGACTCGAGGGAACCCGGTTCGCCTCGGCGGGCGTGACGGTGCTGCCCGACGAATTCGCGGCCGAGATGGACGACGACCTCGGCGTGCCTGGCGCGATCGCGGTGCTGCACGAGCGGGTGCGCGCGGGCAACGCCGCGCTCGACGCAGCAGACCTCGGCGAGGTCGCGCGCATCCGAGGCGAGGTGCAGGCGATGACCGAGGTGCTCGGCATCGCGCCCTCCGCCTCCGACTGGGCCGGCTCCGACGCCGCCCCCACCCACCAGGCCCTTGCGGCGCTCGTCGAGCGTCTCATCGCGGCCCGCGACGCTGCGCGTCGGGAGCGGGACTTCGCCGCAGCCGACCGCATTCGCGACGACCTCACCGCCGCGGGCATCCGTATCGAGGACAGCCCGCACGGATCGCATTGGAGCATCGAACAGTGAAGAACCCAGGCAACAAGCCGCGTCCGGGCGCCGTGCGCAAGTCGCGCAAAGGCCCCCAGGTCGGTTCGGGAGGACAGGGCCGGCAGGCGCTCGAGGGCCGCGGCCCGACGCCGAAGGCCGAGGAGCGCCCGTACCACCCCGCCGCGAAGCGCAAGGCGTCGCAGGAGCGGCTCGACGCTGCACGCGCCCGCCGCGGCGGCAAGCAGCCGCAGCAGCCCCAGCAGGCCGAGCAGCAGCGGATGCGCAAGCCCAAGTCGAGCGACGACAGCGAGATGGTCACCGGCCGCAACTCCGTGGTGGAGGCCCTGAGGGCGCGCATCCCCGCGACCGCGCTCTACCTCGCGTCGAAGATCGAGTTCGACGACCGCATCAAGGAGGCGCTCAACCTCGCCAACAAGCGCGGCATCCCGGTGCTCGAGGTGATGCGGCCCGAGCTCGACCGGCTCTCGGGGCCGGACTCGGTGCACCAGGGCATCGCCCTCAAGGTGCCGCCGTACGAGTACGCGCACCCGCTCGAGCTGCTCGACACCGTGGAGCGCCGCGGCCAGGTGCCACTGCTGGTCGCCCTCGACGGGGTGACCGATCCCCGCAACCTGGGCGCCATCATCCGATCGGTCGCCGCGTTCGGCGGGCAGGGCGTCATCGTGCCGCAGCGCCGGTCGGTCGGCATGACCGCCGCCGCGTGGAAGACGTCGGCCGGTGCGGCCGCCCGCACGCCGGTCGCGATGGCGGCGAACCTCACCCAGACGATCAAGGCGCTCAAGGAGCGCGGCGTCTTCGTGCTCGGGCTGGACGGCGGGGGAGACGTGCAGCTGCCCGATCTCGCCCTGGCAACCGAGCCCGTGCTGCTGGTCGTCGGCAGTGAGGGCAAGGGTCTCTCGCGCCTCGTCACGGAGACCTGCGACGCGGTGGTCTCGATCCCGATCAGCTCCTCGACCGAGTCGCTCAACGCCGGTATCGCGGCGAGCGTCGCGCTGTACGAGATCTCGCGGCTGCGGTCGCAGCGGGGGTAGCGCACGACCTGCGGGATGTCGGTGGCGCGTCGCACCCTGGAAATATGACGATCGCTATCACTACCCCGACGGGGAACGTGGGGCGCGAGCTCGCGACGTTCCTCCTTCGAGCGGGCGAACGCCCGCGAGTCCTCGTGCGCGACGCCGCACGACTCGACCCCGCCGTGCGCGACGCCTCCGACGTGCGTGAAGTCGACCTGACGGATGCCGACGCGGTGCTCGAGGCGACGCGCGGTGTCGAGGCTCTCTACTGGGTCGCGCCGACCTTCGGGGCGCCCGATCCGCTCGCCGCCTACGAGCACCTCGGGCAGGTGGCCGCCTCCGCTGTGCGTGAGAACCGCATCGAGCGGGTCGTGTTCCAGAGCAGCGTCGGTGCGGAGGCGCGGGGCGGCTTCGGCGACATCGACGGGCTGGGCCGCGTCGAGGAGCTCCTCGACGGCACCGGAGCCTCAGTGGCCCACCTGCGCTGCGGGTACTTCTTCACGAATCTGCTGATGGACCCCGACAGCCTCGCCGAGGGTCGCCTGACGACCACGGTGCCGCTCGACCTGCGCTTCCCCTGGGTCGCGCCGGACGACATCGCGGCGACCGCAGCTGGACGGCTCCTCTCCCGCAGCTGGTCGGGTCGGGTCACCCAGGGGGTGTACGGCCCCGAGGACCTGTCATGGGCCGACGTGGCGCGGGTGCTCGGCGAGGTGCTCGGGCGAACGATCGAGGCCGTGCAGGTCACCGACGACGAGGTCGCGGCCGGCCTGCGCGCGTTCGGCATGAACGAGAAGCAGGTCGACGCGATCATCGGGATGTCGCGCGGACTCCGGCAGCCCGGCTACCTGCCCGGCGATCCCCGCGACGTGACCAGCACGACGCCGACGACCCTGCGGGCGTGGGCGACGGAGGCGCTCACCGTGGCGAGGTAGCTCGGCGGCTCGAGGCGCTGCGCGCTCAGGGCGTGATGCCCGAGCGTCACACCTTGTCGCGCCAGTCCTCCACGGCCTCGGTCGGCACCGTGATCGCCGACGTGATCGGAGCGACCAGGGTCGCCTCGTCGCGCCGGTGGCGCAGCACCGTGTCGATGTAGCTGCTGACCGCTTCGGCCAGCGGCACGTCGCGGTTCTCGTTCTGCGAGAGGTACCAGCGGTGGTCGAGCAGCTGGTGGAACACCTCGGCCGGTTCCAGGCGGCCCTTGAGCTCCCTGGGGATGGCGCGGATCACCGGCTCGAAGACGCGGGCCACCCACTCGTGGGCGATCATCTCCTCGTCCTCGTCGCCCGGGTACACGGTCGCACTGTACGAGTCGAGGTCGTTGAGCAGGCGTCTGGCCTGGTTCTCCTGCGCGTCGATCCCGGTGAGCCGCAGCAGCCGCCGCTGGTGATGACCGGCGTCGACGACCTTCGGCTGGATGCGCACCTTCGTGCCCGTGTCATCCGTGCGGATCGCGAGCTCGTCGACGTCGAAACCGAGGTCGTTGAGCCGCTGCACGCGCTGGTTGATGCGCCAGCGCTCGGACTGGGCGAACGTCTCCGACCCGGTCAGCTCCTTCCAGAGCGAACGGTAGGCGGCGACGATGCCGTTGCTGATCTCGACCGGGTCGAGCGTCTCGTCGAGGCGGCCGCCCGCTTGCAGGTCGAGCAGCTCACCGGCGATGTTGACGCGGGCGATCTCGAGGTCGTTCTCGCGCTGCCCGTTCGAGAGCCCGCCGTCGTAGAGCTGGCCGGTCTCGGCATCCACCAGGTAGGCGGCGAAGGCACCGGCGTCGCGGCGGAAGAGGGTGTTCGAGAGCGACACGTCGCCCCAGAAGAACCCGACGATGTGCAGCCGCACGAGCAGCACCGCGAGGGCGTCCACGAGCCTGGTCGCGGTGTCGGGCCGCAGGGTCTGCGAGTAGAGGGCGCGGTAGGGGAGCGAGAACTTGAGGTGCCGGGTGACGAGCACCGGCTCCAGCGGATCGCCCTGGTCGCTCTGCCGGTTCGTGATGACCGCGACCGGCTCGACGCACGGGATCTCGAGACGCTGCAGCATCCGCAGCATGTCGTACTCGCGGCGGGCGAGCTCAGCGCTCGTCTCCTTGATCGCGACGATGTATCCGCTCAGGTGCACGAAGCGCACCAGGTGACGGGAGATGCCCTTGGGCAGGGCGGCGATCGAGTCCTCGGGCCATACGTCGAGCGGGAGCTCCCACGGCAGGTCGAGCAGCGCGGGGTCGACCGTGGCCGAGGTGATGTTCAGCGAAGCACTCATGTCAGCGGATCAGCCTACGCGGGAACGGCGAGAGCCCGCCTCCCCAGGGGAGACGGGCTCTCGTGGACCGGAAGGGGTCAGGCGACGACGACCTCGCCGACGCGGGCGCCGGACTCGGTGTCGAAGAGGTGCACGTGGCCCTCCTTGGGCACGACGTAGACCTGCTCGCCGGCGTTCGGGTGCGAGCGGCCGTCGACGCGCACGCAGAGGTCGACGCGGTTGCCCGAGACCTCGGTGTGACCGTAGAGGTTGCCGTCGGCGCCGAGCTCCTCGATGACGTCGACCTCGACCGCGAGGCCGTCGCCGGCGGTGTTGATCGTGACGTCCTCGGGACGCACGCCCACCGTCACCTGCTTGGTGCCGATGCCCGCCAGCGTCTCGCGGTCGACCGGCACGACGTGGTTGCCGAAGTTGAGGCCGCCGTCGGTGAGGTCCGCCTGGAACAGGTTCATCGCGGGCGAGCCGATGAAGCCGGCGACGAACACGTTGTTGGGGCGCTCGTAGAGGTCGCGCGGGGTGCCCACCTGCTGCAGCACGCCGTCCTTGAGCACCGCGATGCGGTCGCCCATGGTGAGCGCCTCGGTCTGGTCGTGCGTGACGTAGACCGTGGTGACGCCGAGGCGGCGCTGCAGCGACGCGATCTGGGTGCGGGTCTGCACGCGGAGCTTGGCGTCGAGGTTCGACAGCGGCTCGTCCATGAGGAACACCTGGGGCTGACGCACGATCGCGCGGCCCATCGCGACGCGCTGACGCTGACCACCCGAGAGGGCCTTCGGCTTGCGGCCGAGATAGGGCTCGAGGTCGAGCAGCTTCGCGGCCTCGAGAACGCGGTTCGCACGCTCGTCCTTGTTGATGCCGGCGATCTTGAGCGCGAAGCCCATGTTCTCGGCGACCGTCATGTGCGGGTACAGCGCGTAGTTCTGGAACACCATCGCGATGTCGCGGTCCTTCGGCGGCACGTCGGTGACATTGCGGTCGCCGATGAGGATGTTGCCGTCGTTGACCTCTTCGAGGCCGGCGAGCATGCGGAGGGAGGTGGACTTTCCACAGCCCGAGGGGCCGACCAGCACGAGGAACTCGCCGTCGGCGACCTCGAGGTCGAGCGAGTCGACCGCGGGACGGGTGGAACCCGGGTAGAGGCGGGTCGCCTTGTCAAACGTCACAGACGCCATTGCAGATTCTCCTTCACCGGCAGGTACGTGCCGGACGATCCGTAGTGAATGGATGTGGGCCTTCGCACCGCGGGAAGCGCGACGTCGGGCACCGTTGCTCATTATGTCACTCGTTCGCGGGCCGCACACACCCCGCCGGAGAAGTGGTACGGATGCCGCTCGCAGTCCGCTTCGATCGTGCTTTCAGGGTCGCGACGTAGCCTCGCCCAGGCATGGACACCACGGAGCAGCGGAAGACGGGACGACGCGTCGTCGTTCTCGTCACCGTCGGCCTCCTCGCGGCGGCGACGATCATCGGCATCGTGGCGATGGCGACACAGGCTGCGGACCGCCCCGTCCCGCGCAACGTCTCCGACGGCGCCATCACCATCTCGTCGGCTCGCGGCTCAGATGACGCGTCGCTCGACATCCGCATCTACCTCGACTACTCGTGCCCCTACTGCGCCGAGTTCGACGAGGCGAACGGAGCGCTGCTCGGTGAGCTGGTCGCGGACGGCACCGCCGTCGTGCACGTGCACCCGGTCGCGATCTTCGACAGCGCGTCGGGCGGCGCCGAGTACTCCACCCGGTCGGCGAACGCCGCGGTGTGCGTCGTCGACGGGGCCCCGACGGCCTACCTGTCGTTCCACGAGCTGCTGTTCCGGCATCAGCCGCCGCAGGACGGGCCGGGGCTCGACGACGACACCCTCGTCGCTCTCGCGTCGCAGGCGGGCGCCGGCGAACCCGCCGTCGCCGACTGCATCCGCGGGCAGAAGTTCGAGGAGTGGCTGCGCACCGCGACCGACGAGGCACTCAGCTCGCCGGTGCCCGACTCCGACGTCGGCCACATCATGGGCACGCCCACGATCGTGGTGAACGGCCAGGAGTACGACTACCGGCTCGGGTCGGACGGCAGCTTCGATCCGGACGAGTTCGAGGCGTTCCTGCGCGAGATCGCGGGAGAGACGGTCGCTCCCTAGGCGGCCCCAGCGCCCAGCCGCCGTTTGGAGATTTCCCAGAGACCCTCTTTACTATCCCTGGTGGCTCGCCGCGACTGGTTGACGCCTCACCCACTGCATCCCCTACCAGACGAGGTTCCATGTCCAACGCCAGATCGGGCGACCGCCTGACGAAGAACGAGCGTCGGGAGGCGGCCCGCGAGAAGGCCCGCATCCTGCGCGAGGAGCAGCGGAAGCGCGAGAAGCGCAACAAGATCTTCCTGCAGGGAGGCATCGCGCTCGCCGCGATCGCCATCGTCGCGATCGTCGCCGTCATCATCGTCAACGCGATCCGTCCCCCCGGTCCTGGGCCCCGCAACATGCTCGCGGACGGCATCAAGATCGGGCAGGACCTCGTCGCCGAGCGCACCCCCGCGCTCGAAGCCGACGACGAGCCGGTCGCGAACCCCCGCACCGAGGACGTGCTCGACATCCAGATCTGGGTCGACTACCAGTGCCCGATCTGCAAGGCCTTCGAAGAGGCCAACACCACGCAGCTCGAGGAGCTGATCAACAACGGCAACGCGACCGTCGAGATCCACCCGCTGTCGTTCCTCGACCGCACCTCGCTCGGAGCCCGCTACTCCAGCCGTTCCGCCAACGCAGCCGCCTGCGTGGCCGACTACTCGCCCGACAGCTTCTGGGCGTGGAACAGCCTGATGTTCGACAACCAGCCGGCTGAGGGCACCACGGGCCTCACGAACGAGGAGCTCATCGACATCGCCGAGCAGGCCGAGGTCGAGTCGCTCGACGACATCACCTCGTGCATCAACGACGAGGAGTTCAAGGGCTGGGTCGAGAACGCGAGCAACCGGGCGCAGAACGTCCCCGTCGAGGGGGCGGAGGACGAGAATCTCGTCATCCAGGGCACCCCGACCGTGCTCGTGAACGGCGTGCGCTACAACCCGCAGCTCAACCAGGACGGCTCGTTCAGCCCCGAGGACTTCGCGAACTTCATCCTCACGGTGGCGGGCAACGAGTTCACCGAGGAGTCGACCTCGACGCCCACTCCGACGCCCGAGCCGGAGAGCTGATCCGCAGCTGATCCTCGAAGGGGCGCGACCGTCTGGTCGCGTCCCTTCGTCGTTTCCGGGTGCGGCCTAGCCCGCGGAGCGCGGGGACGCCGGCGGCGGCAGCGAGGCGGCCGAGGTGGCGCGCCCCCATTGACGTGGCTGCCCCGTGACATCGATCGCGCGATCCGGGGCACCCGTTCGATGTCGCAAGGCAGCCACGTCGAGAGCGGATGCCGTGGAGCGCCGGGTGCGGAGGCGCCGGCCAGAGTGCGAGGGCATGAAGAAGGGGCCCGACCGGATCGGTCGAGCCCCTCTCTCACAACTCAGGTCAGCGCTGCAGGCCGTCGCGGAAGCCGTCCGCTGCCTGACGCGCCGCAGCCGCGGCCTCGCGGGCGGCGGCGGTCGCCTCGCGAGCCGCGTCGAGTCCCTCACGTGCGGTGCGGACCCCGTCGCGCGCGACGTCGATCGCCTCGTCGACGCGACGGCCGTCATCCGTCGCCGCCTCGCGCGCGCGGGCGGCGTCGTACTCGGGCAGGCTCGAGCTGATGCCGCTCGTGAGTCCCGCGGTCGACGGCACGGATGCCGTCGCGACGC
This sequence comes from Microbacteriaceae bacterium, assembly GCA_031177985.1. Classification (GTDB taxonomy): domain Bacteria; phylum Actinomycetota; class Actinomycetes; order Actinomycetales; family Microbacteriaceae; genus JAPSJW01. The sequence goes on from JAPSJW010000002.1 coordinate 72,487, forward strand.
TCGGGGCGGGAGCGGCGGGCGGAGTGGACGCGCTGCGGCGCGGGGGAGCGACCGTGGTGGGGGCGGCGGCGGCCGGCGCGGCCTTCGGCGCACCGTTGCCGCTCGCGGCCCGTCCGGCGGCTGCCCCTGCTGCGGCGCCGCTGACGAATCCGCCGAGGAGGTCCTTCACGCCGACTCCGAGCGTCGAGGTGAGCATGGCGTCGACCTCGGTGACCCCGCTGACGACGTTCTTGCCGAGCTGGCCCGCGCCATCCGTCGACACGACCGTGAGGCTGTCGATCGAGGCCATCGGCGCGGCGATGCGGCCGGCGAGCTCGGGCAGCGACTCGACGAGACGCAGGCGGATGAGCGCCTCCGACTCGTTCGCGAGCGCCTCGGCACGCAGGCGGGTCGACTCCGCCTCCGCCTGACCCTTGGCGAGGATCGACGCGGCCTGCGCCGAACCCTCCTCGCGCACGGCCTGCGCCTCGGCGATACGACGGTCGCGCTCGGCGTTCGCGGCGAGCACCGCGGCCTGGGCGTCGGCCTCGGCGAGCTGACGGATGCGGTAGGCCTCGGCGTCGGCGACGACGCGGATCTCCGACTGCAGCTCCGCCTCGCGCAGCTGCGCCTGGCGCTGGGCGGTGAGCTCGCGCTCGGCGATGATGCCCTGCTGGGCCTTCGCGTCGGCGAGCGGCTTGGCGGCATCCGCCTCGGCCTTCGCGCGGTCGGTCTCCAGCTGGATCGCGGCGTTCTTCAGCGCGAGCTGGCGGTTCGCCTCGGCGATCGCCTCGTCGGCGGCGATGCGGGCCTGCTGAGCGCGCTTGTCGGCCTCGGCCTCCGCGATCTCGGCAGCCTGCCGCACGAGCGCCTGCTCGGGGCGGCCGAGGTCGGCGATGTAGTTGAGCGCGTCGCTGATTTCCTTGATCTGGAAGGAGTCGACGTCGAGACCCTGGTTCGCGAGCGACTCGCGGGCTCCGCTGAGCACGGCGTCACCGAGGGCCGCGCGGTCTTCGATGATCTGCTTGACCGTCGAGCCACCGATGCTCGACCGGAGCGAACCCGAGAGCACCTCCTGCGTGAACTGGTCGATCTGCTTGTCCTGCTCGAGGAAGCGCTGGGCGGCGGCGCGGATCGCGTCGTCGCTGTCGCCGATCTTGACGACCGCCACCGCATCCACCTGGATCGTGATGCCGTTGGAGGTCTGCGCGACGCCCTGGATAGAGATCGCGCGGCTGCGCAGCGAGACTTTGAACGCCTTCTGGAAGAAGGGGGCGACGAAGACGCCCTGGCCGTGCACGACGCGCTGGCCGGACCGGCTGGTGGCGGTGCCGTCGGCGGCGACGGACCGCCGCGAGCGGCGTCCGGCGACGATGATCGCCTCATCGGGGGCGGCGACCCGGTACATGCGGCGCACGGTCAGGAAGATGAGGAAGAGGAAGACGACCGCGAGGAGGATGAGCATCCCCGCGCCGCTGAACAGGAAGCCGAAGAAGTCCATGGCGCACAGTCTGGCAGAGCGCGAGGTCTTCTCGGCGAACGGATTCGCAGAGGCGGAGGAGAGCCTCCTGTCGGGTTCGAACCGACGACCCCCGCTTTACAAGAGCGGTGCTCTGGCCAACTGAGCTAAGGAGGCGTTGGCACCCATGGTAACGGGGGTCTTGCCCGGCGGATGCGGCAGGGCTAGCCTCGAAAACAGGTGGGGTGCCAGTGAATCGGCTTCTGGTCCACAGGAACCGACCGCCACACTGCGGTGCGGTCACCGGCCGAGCGATTTCGAACCTCGGCACCCGCTGTTGACTGGCCCGGCCCCGGCCGGGCCAGTTCCACGTCCGCCTCCGGCGCCAGCCCACGACGACGGATGCCGGTAGCGTCGAATCCCGTGACTTCCGCAGGTGCCCCTCCCGCCCACTCCCGCGCCGCCGTGGCGCTCGCGGTGAGCGTCGCCGTGGCGTGCGGCGGCCTCGTCGCCTTCCAGGCCCGCATCAACGGGGAGCTGGGACGTCAGCTGGACGACGGATACGTCGCCGCGGTGTTCTCGTTCGGCGGCGGGCTCGTGCTGCTCGCGATCGCGATGGCGTTCTCCGCGAGCGGCCGCCGCGGTTTCGGACGCACCGTGACCGCGTTGCGCACGCGGTCGCATCCGTGGTGGTTCTTCTTCGGCGGTGCCGCCGGAGCGCTGCTCGTGCTGACGCAGGGGCTCACCGCCGCGGTGCTCGGCGTCGCGCTGTTCACCGTGGCCGTCGTCGCTGGTCAGACGCTGACCGGGCTGGTCATCGACCGGCGCGGCCTCGGCTCGCTGCCCGCGAAGCCGGTCACCTGGGCGAGGCTCGTCGGGGCGATCCTGATGCTCGCGGCGGTGGTGCTCGCGGTGAGCGCGCAGCTGCGCGGCGACATCCCGGTGTGGATGGTCGTGCTGCCGTTCCTCGCCGGTCTCGGCATCGGCTGGCAGCAGGCCGTGAACGGGCAGGTGCGCATCATCACCGAATCGGTGCTGACGGCCACCTTCTCGAACTTCGTCGTCGGCACCGCGGTGCTCGTGATCGCGATGCTCGTGCACAGCCTCTTCGCGGGTTGGCCTTCGACGCTGCCGACCGACCCGTGGCTCTACATCGGCGGGCCGATGGGCATCGTCTTCATCGCCGGCGCCGCCGTCATCGTGCGGATCACCGGAGTGCTGCTGCTCGGCCTCGCGACGACCGCGGGGCAGCTGCTCGCGTCGCTGGCGCTCGATCTCGTGGCGCCCGTGCCGGGGCACGAGCTCGTCGCCACGACGGTCATCGGAACGGCGCTGACCCTCGTCGCCGTCGTCGTGACGACGCTGCCGTCGCGGCGCATCGCTACTCCAGCACGCTGAGGAACGCCTCCGGGTCGATGGCGCCGGTGCGCTCCTGGCGGTAGTCGGCGGGAATGCCGCCCACGTAGAGCCAGCCGAGCAGCTCCTCGTTGTCGGCGAGGCCGTGCATCCGCTTCACCGCCGGATGCCGCACGTGACCTCCGGTGCGCCACATGACGCCCCAACCCGCCTCGTTGAGCAGCAGGCTGAGCACGTGCGCGACACCCGCGGCGACGGCGTCCTGCTCCCAGTCGGGCACCTTGAAGCTGGGCTTCCGGCTCGCGACGACGGCGATGAGCAGCGACGCGCGAAAGGGCTTGCTGGCGAGCTTCGCCGCCGCATGGTGGTGCAGCACGGCGTCGCCGGTGAGTCCGCTCGCCTCGACGAGCGCCTCGCCTAGCCGACGGCGGGCCTCCCCGCGCAGCTCGATCAGCCGCCACGGCTTGAGCGACGCATGGTCGGCGACGGAGGCCGCCGCCGCGACGAGCGGCAGCAGCTCCTCGTGGGTCGGCGCGTCCGCCGTGACGGAGGAGTACGACCTCCTGCGCGCCACGGCGTCGCGGATGCTCACTCCGGCTTGAACTCCAGGGCGAGCGAGTTCATGCAGTACCGGTCGCCCGTGGGCGTCTGGTACGCGTCGTCGAACAGGTGCCCGAGGTGCGAGCCGCAGTTCGCGCACTTCACCTCGGTGCGCACCATGCCGAGGGCGCGGTCCTCGACGAGCTCGACCGAGTCGGGCGTCGCCGTCTTCCAGAAGCTCGGCCAGCCGGAGCCGGAGTCGAACTTCGAGTCGCTCGTGTAGAGCTCAGCGCCACACGCCGCACAGACGTAGACACCCTCGCGCTTCTCGTCGAGCAGGGCGCCCGACCACGGGCGCTCGGTGGCGGCCTCGCGCAGCACCGCGAACTTCTGCGGGTCGAGCTCCGACTGCCACTCCTGGTCGCTCTTCTCCACCTTGTACGTCATGACATCTCCTGACCGGAAGCTCTGCGCTTCCACCTCATTAAACTCGCGGGCGGGCGTGGATGTTCCGTCTCATGTCGGTTCGTGACCGAGCACTCAGCGGATGGGGAGGTGCCATGGTCGACGACGAAGTCGCCTGGACCCGCGCCTGGTACGAGCGCTTCGCCGAGCACGAGGCCCGCGGGCAGAGCGCGATGTACGAGGAGTGGGCGCTCGGAGTGGCGTCCGACGAGCGGATGCTGCAGCTGCTGACGACGCTGCCTCGCCCCAAGCGCCAGCCCAACCTGCTGTTCGCGTGCTCCCGCCTGGCGGGAGCTCCGCTCGGCGCGTACGCCGACTGGTCGGCGTGGGTCTCCTCGACCTGGGCGGGCGTCCACCCCGAGATGCTCGCCCGCTCCACGCAGACGAACGAGCCGCGGCGCGCCGGCGTGCTGCTCGCGGCGCTCGCCGGCATCCCCGGTCCCATTGCGCTCGTCGAGGTCGGAGCATCCGCGGGACTCTGCCTCTACCCCGACCGCTACTCGTGGGTGCTCTCCGACGGGCGCCGTCTCGATCCGATCGGCGGGCCCTCCGCGCTCGAGCTCGCCGTGGACGTCGAGGGGGAGGTGCCGTTCCCCGACACGATGCCGCAGGTCGTCGAACGGGTCGGCATCGACCTGAACCCCCTCGACGTGCGGTCGCCCGACGACAGGGCCTGGCTCGAGACGCTGATCTGGCCGGAGCAGGAGGAGCGCCGCGTCCGTCTGCGCACGGCCATCGACCTCGTGCGAGTCGATCCCCCGCGCATCCTCACCGGCGACGCCGTCGACGGGCTCGAAGGTGCGGTCGCCGCCGTCGGAAGCGGTGCGACCGTCGTGGTGGTCGCGATGGGGGTGCTTGCCTACCTCGATCCGCCGCGGCGCAGTGCTCTCCTCGCCGAGACGCGTCGCCTCGGCGCCCGCACGGTGACCAACGAGGGGCTGGCCGTGCTGCCCGAAGTGCGCGAGCGGCTGCCCGGCCCGCCGCCGGACGCCGGCCGCTTCGTGCTCGCGCTCGACGGGCATCCGCTCGCCTGGACCGGGCCGCACGGCCAGTCGATCGCGTGGCTGCGGCCGCCGATCCCCTGAAACCGGGCGTCGCTGCCGGAGTCGCGCCCGCGACGGTCGTACCGTGGGCGGAATGGACGCGGCCGAGGTGCACCCCGAGCCCGCCGAAGGCGTGCCCGGACTTCCTGCACGGCATGTGCGCGTGCTCGAGTTCGAGCGCGAGTGGTGGCGCCACGCGGGGGCCAAGGAGGAGGCGATCCGCTCAGAGTTCTCCCTGTCGCCTGCCCGCTACTATCAGTTGCTGAACGTCGTGATCGACTCGCCCGACGCCGTGCGCTACGACCCGATGCTCGTGCGGCGGCTGCAACGGGCGAGGGAGGCACGCACGAGGGCGAGAGCCGCCCGCACGTTCACGGATCCCGACGCCCGCTGAGCGCGGCGCGCACCTCTGGAAGACATGGCCGAGTTCCCCAAGGACCAGTTCGACGACCTGCCTGACGACCTCGAGCGGGTCGGCGCCCACCGGGCTCCCGCCCGTCGCGGCCGCGGCTGGATCGCTCTCGGCTGGGCCGCGCTCGCCACGGGGGTCCTCGTCGCCGTCGGTCTGTTCGCGCTGTCCCGGCTCGGTGCTGGCATCGACCTCGAGCTGCCCGGGGCCGGCGGCTCCAGCGCGACGCCCGTGCCGACCCCAAGCTCCACGGTCGCGCCCATCACCGACCCGAGCACGATCGACCAGGCCCGCCAGGCCACCATCACCGTGCTGAACGGCACCGCCACCGAGGGTCTGCAGACCGAGGTCACGACGATCCTGCAGACGGCCGGCTGGCCCGTCGGCAGCGCGCTCCCGGCATCCTCGACGGATGTGCAGATGAGCGCCGTCTACTACAGCGACCCCCTCAACGAGGACATCGCGCGGGGCGTCGCGCTGGAGCTCGGGATCGAGCGGGTGCTGCTCGACGAGCAGTTCGCGGCGACCGCGACGGTCGTGCTCGGAGCCGATTACACCGCGGGCTGACCGCCGGGTGTTACGGCCGTGTTTCGGCCGTGTTGATTCTCGGGAACACTGCGACATTTCGCGGAAAACGCCTCTCATCGGGCGCATTCCTGCCGCTAGCATCTGGCAGTGGTCGCCCCATCCGGGCCCCGCAGACGCCTGCGGCGCCGGGTCGGATGGGCGGGGTGCGCCCCGTCGGACGACCCGGCTCAGGCACCGGCACGAGTCGAAGCGGCACAGCAGGGAGTACCTCACCATGGCCAACGGCACCGTGAAGTGGTTCAACGCGGAGAAGGGCTACGGCTTCATCACGGTGGAGGGTGGCGCACAGGACGTGTTCGTGCACTACTCCGCGATCGACATGTCGGGCTACAAGGTGCTCGAAGAGGGTCAGCAGGTGACCTTCGAGGTGGGCACCGGCAACAAGGGTCCACAGGCGGAGTCCGTGCGGCTCGCGTAGCGCGCACCGCCTTCTTCCGCCCTCCTCCGACCGGCGCTCGTGCGACCGGTCACGCTGGCTTGCACTCCCCACGGGTGAGTGCCAAGATTGGTCCTGGCACTCGCTCCGGCTGAGTGCTAAGAACAGACATTCAGCGTCCGGGAGGGACGAACACTACACATGGCAAAGATCATTGCGTTCAACGAAGAAGCTCGGCGTGGCCTCGAGCGCGGACTGAACACCCTCGCCGACGCGGTGAAGGTGACCCTCGGACCTCGCGGCCGCAACGTCGTGCTGGAGAAGAAGTGGGGCGCCCCCACCATCACGAACGACGGTGTGTCGATCGCCAAGGAGATCGAGCTCGACGACCCGTACGAGAAGATCGGCGCGGAGCTCGTCAAGGAGGTCGCGAAGAAGACCGACGACGTCGCCGGTGACGGCACCACCACATCGGTCGTGCTCGCCCAGGCGCTCGTGCGTGAGGGCCTCCGCAACGTGGCCGCCGGTGCCGACCCCATCAGCCTCAAGCGCGGCATCGAGAAGGCCACCGCGGCCGTCTCGGAGCAGCTGCTCAAGAACGCCAAGGAGGTCGAGACCAAGGAGGAGATCGCCGCCACCGCGTCCATCTCCGCCGCGGACGAGACCATCGGCGCGCTCATCGCCGAGGCCATCGACAAGGTCGGCAAGGAGGGTGTCGTCACCGTCGAGGAGTCGAACACCTTCGGCACCGAGCTCGAGCTGACCGAGGGCATGCGCTTCGACAAGGGCTACCTGTCGGCGTACTTCGTCACCGACCCCGACCGCCAGGAGGCGGTGTTCGAGGACCCCTACATCCTCATCGCGAACCAGAAGATCTCGAACATCAAGGACCTTCTCCCCGTCGTCGACAAGGTGATCCAGAGCGGCAAGCAGCTGCTCATCATCGCCGAGGACGTCGAGGGCGAGGCGCTCGCGACCCTGGTGCTCAACAAGATCCGCGGCATCTTCAAGTCGGTCGCCGTCAAGGCCCCCGGCTTCGGCGACCGCCGCAAGGCGCAGCTGCAGGACATCGCGATCCTCACCGGTGGTCAGGTCATCACCGAGGAGGTCGGCCTCAAGCTCGAGAACGCCACGCTCGACATGCTGGGACGCGCGCGCAAGGTCGTCATCACGAAGGACGAGACCACGATCGTCGAGGGTGCTGGTGACAGCGAGCAGATCGCCGGTCGCGTGAAGCAGATCCGCCAGGAGATCGACAACACCGACAGCGACTACGACCGCGAGAAGCTGCAGGAGCGCCTCGCGAAGCTCGCTGGCGGCGTGGCCGTCATCAAGGCCGGTGCCGCGACCGAGGTCGAGCTCAAGGAGCGCAAGCACCGCATCGAGGACGCCGTCCGCAACGCGAAGGCCGCCGTCGAGGAGGGCATCGTCGCCGGTGGTGGCGTCGCCCTCATCCAGGCGAGCAAGACCGTGTTCGAGACCCTCTCGCTCGAGGGTGACGAGGCGACCGGCGCGAACATCGTCCGCGTCGCTGTCGAGGCTCCGCTCAAGCAGATCGCCCTCAACGCTGGCCTCGAGCCGGGCGTCGTGGTCGAGAAGGTCCGCGGCCTCCCGGTCGGCCAGGGCCTCAACGCCGCCACGGGCGAGTACGTCGACATGCTCGCCGCCGGCATCAGCGACCCGGTGAAGGTGACCCGTTCCGCGCTGCTCAACGCCGCGTCGATCGCCGGTCTCTTCCTCACCACCGAGGCCGTCGTCGCCGACAAGCCCGAGAAGAACCCGGCCCCGGCCGGCGACCCCACGGGTGGCATGGACTTCTAGTCCTCAGCTGTCACGGACTTCTAGTCCTCAGCGCACACGAAGGGCGGTCCCTCCTCGCGGAGGGGCCGCCCTTCGTCGTATCCCGGCGGTGCCGTGACTACTGCTCCACGAAGTAGAGCTCCCCGGTCGCAGCATCGCGACGATACCCCTCGAAGAACTCCCAGATGTCGGCGGCCGACGGCGCGAAGCTCACGTGTCCCAGGCCGTCGACGGCCGCGAGCTTGATCACGACGCCGCGATCGTTCGACAGGGTCCCGACCAGCGCCTCGTTCGTGCCCATGGTCTCCCAGCGCTGGTCGTCGAGCGCGATGCCGTAGTAAGCGTTCGCCGCCAGGTCCGGCGTCACGGGAACATCCACGCCATTGAGTGCGCCGTATGCGCGGATCGTCGTGTACACGCTCCGCGAGCTGGCCGTGACCGGGAGCTGACGGATCCCGTCCTCGACGCCCTGCAGCATGTAGAACGGCACTTCCTGGTTCGGCTTCGCTGCGGCAGCCGCCTGAGCGATCTGGGCATCGCCTCCGCCGAACGGCGCCCCCACGCCCGACACCGCGGTGAAGAGCGTCGGGTGCGCGATGCCCCACGACTGAGAGTTCGCGCCACCCAGAGAGAATCCGGTGGCGTAGACGCGACTCGTGTCGATCTGCGGGTACTTCTCCGCGAGCAGCGCGACGAGGCGTTCGGTCGCCGGACCATCGAAGTTCGCGAAACCGAATCGCGTTCCCTGGTTCTCCACCGAGACCATCATGGCGCCCACCTCGGCGATCTGCTCGACCCACCCTCCGCGCTCCGCGATGTGCTGCGGCATGTCGGTCGTGCCGTGCATCGCGACGAGCAGAGGCACACTGCCGGGCTCGGCATCGTGAACGGATGCGGGGATGTACTCCTGCCACATGTATTCGGAGTCCGTGCCGAGCGGGTCGGTCACCGGGGTCTGCGTGACGGCCCCTTCGCCGATGCGCGGGTACGCGATAAGGGGGAAACCTTCGCGGGTCACCGCGGGATCCACCCGTCCGCGAGGGAAATGCGGCCGATAGACGTGGCTGAGCACGTCGTCCCAGGCCGCGTCGAACGCCTCGGCGAGCGACTCGTTGCCGCTGGGATCGACGACGACGCGTGCGAGCGGCTCCTCCGGATTCGCGAACACCGTGACGCCGCGCTCCCTGCTGACGGGTACGGCGCCGTTGGCGGCGACGTACTGCTTGCCGGCCCTCGCATCGCCGTGGATGTAGGCCGGGCTGGGGCCGTAGGGCGTCACGGACGGGCTCATCTTCCCGCCGTAGGTGAAGATCCCCGCGAGCGACCAGGAGTTCTGCGACACGACGTTGTTGACGAACGTGGCGCCGTCGCCGACGCCGATGACCTTCAGGTTGGTGTGTTGATGATCCGCCAAGGTGGGCAGCAGAGACATGAAGGAGAAGTACGACGCAAGGTCGGCTTCCGCGTGGTAGTCGACGCCATTCGTCGGATTGATGATCCACGCGCGGGTCGCGTACTCGGTGAGATGGTCCCCGATGCCGAGTTCCTCGATCAGCTGCTTCGCTCCTTCCGCGTCGACGGCGCGATCGGGATAGATCAGGTACCGCGGAGCGATCGTGGGCTCGCGTTTCGTGAAGTCGTACGCGTCACGCTCGTCGAACAGCCATACGTCGGTGCCTACGCCAGGGAATGCCACCGGTTCCAGGTCGGATTCGGCCGCGCTCGCCTGGCTGGTCAGCCCCGCAGCGAGCAGCGCCCCTATCGCGATCGATCCGGCCCAGCGGGAAGTTCTTCGTTTCATCAGAGACCTCTTTCACCATTGAAAATTGCCCGAGGCGCGCCAGTGCGCCGCGGCCCACGCTAGCGAAGTCACATGGCTATTGCCAGATTTTGCGCCCAAAAGACATACTTAACGGCTCGGGCGACGAGGGGCGCTTTCGGGCACCCCTGCAGGGGGCTCCGTCGATCCGGGAGCCTCCTCGGCGCGACTCAGCCGATACCGCGGAATGCGAAGCGGAACTCGAGGTCTCCGGTCGGCAGGCGGTACTCAGGGTGAGTGAGGGCGCCCCACGAGTTGTCACCGCCGACCCCGCGCCGCATGAGCGCTGGCCGCAGGACGGTCCGCCGGATCGGGGGCAGGTCGACCGGATACTCGGCGTTCTCGAGCTCGAAGGGGGTCCACGGCAATGCCGAGAACTCCATGTCCGGCGCTCCGACGAAGCGGAGCCCGCGACCGCGGTCGTCGAGCACTTCCGCCCACCGCACACCCGTGCGACTGCCGGACTCCTGCGGGCGCAGGTACGGCGGCAGCTGGCTTGCGACCTCGCCGGTGTAGACGCCGAGCCGCGCGCCGAGGCGACGGTCGGCGTAGGACTCGTCGGGCCCCTCGCCGAAATATCGCAGACGATGCAGATCGGCGCTCGTGACGAACTGCATGCCGAACTCCGGCGGATCCGTCAGCCCGCTGCCGGGACGGAGGCTCACGATCACCTCGATCAGCCCATCCTCGAACACCTCGTAGACGACCTCCGCTTCGCCCGCCGGCACGGTGGGCAGGTCATAGGTGAACGCGACCTCGACGCTGTGGTCGAGCGATCGCACCCTCGGCAGGTGCACCCCGAGTCGCGGCACCGCGTACCGACTGGCGATGAGCCATTGCGCATCGACCGCAGGCATGCCCCAGCCCCGCTCATTCGAGGTCGGCGCGTGCCAGAACGACGGCATCGGCATGGTCGTGAGCATCTCGTGGCCGCCGTGTCCGGACAGTCCGTAGCGATAGGAGGTGAGGCCGCCCTTCAGGCGAGAGAACAATGCGGTGAAGTGCGGCCCGCGCACTCCGACGTTGTGGATGCCGTCGACGATCTCCGGACGCGGCCGCGGTGGACGTGCGGAACGAGGCTGCGCGAAGACGCGCTGCGCCCACGCCACTTCATAGCCGGCGTCGGCCCAGCTGGTCGCCGCATCGAGTCGGAACGACACATCGACCGCGACGTCGCCGGGAAGCGTGGGCACATCGAACGGGAGAGGGACATCGGCTGAGGCCCCCGGCTCGACGGAGACGCGCACGGTGTGGCGGCGCAACTCGACCCCCTCGTGCGAGAGCGTCACCACGCACTCGTACGCTTCGGCGTTCGTGGCCAGGAGCCGGTTCTCGACGGTGAACGCCTCGCGCCGGATGGTGATGGCGAGACCCTGATAGAGGTGCCGGAGCTCCTGCACCAGGGGCTTGGGCGTGCGATCGGCGAAGACGATCCCATTCCCGCTGAAGTCGCCGTCATGCGGGGCGTCACCGAAGCTGCCGCCGTATCCGAAGTACTCCCGACCGAATCGGTCTCGCAACGGGAGCGCCTGGTCGGCGAAGTCCCAGATGAACCCTCCTTGGAAGAGCTCTTCTCGATAGGCGAGCTCGAGGTACTTGTGCACCGCACCGAAGGAGTTGCCCATCGCGTGGGCGTACTCGCACAGGATGTACGGCTTGCTGCGATGATCATGCAGCCAGCGCTCGACCTCATCCGCGGGCGTGTACATCGTGCTCACGACGTCCGTGGTCTCCAGGTAACGCTGGTCGCGTGAGACCCCCTCGTAGTGCACAGGCCGGTCATCCTGCGACCGGAAGTAGTCGGCGACCGCGAGGATCGTGCTGCCCGAGAACGACTCGTTGCCGCACGACCACATGACGACGCTGGCGTGATTCTTGTCCCGCTGCAGCATGTTCGCCGCGCGGTCCAGGAGCACCGCCTGCCACTCGAGCCGGTCGCCGGGAAGCGCCTGCTCGGGCGTCCAGACGCCGTTGGCGACACGGTCCCACAGCCCGTGCGACTCGAGGTTCATCTCGTCGATGACCAGCAGGCCGTACGCATCGCAGAGCTCATAGAAGTGCGAGCTGTTCGGGTAGTGACTCGTTCGCACCGCGTTCACGCCGAAGCGCTTGAGCAGCTTCAGGTCGGCATCCGTCTCTTCGCGGCTGACGACACGCCCGTTCCGTCCGAACTCGTGGCGATTCACGCCCTTGAAGACGACTCGCGAGCCGTTCAGCTTCAGGAGGCCGTCGCGCAGTTCGAACCGCCTGACGCCGACACGCTGCGGAATGACCTCGAGCACTCGTCCCGATGGGTCCAGTACTTCGATCGTGAGGTCGTAGAGGTGCGGCGACTCCGGGCTCCACAGCCGCGGCTCGGGGATCACTGCGGCGAACACACCGTCAGGGCGCCGTGTCAACGGCCCCACCCCGTCGAGGTGCGCGCGAACCTCTCCCTCACCCTGCAGCTCGACCTCGACCGTGACCTCGGCCGAGTCGAGCGCATCGGAGAGGTCAGTGCGCACCCGCACGTCCTCGACATGCACTGGCGGCCGTCTGAGCAGGACGACGTCGCGGAACAGACCTGAGAACCGGAAGAAGTCCTGGTCCTCGATCCACGACCCGCTGGTGAACCGGAACACCTGGGCCGCGAGGACGTTCTCACCGGGCGTCACGTGTGCGGTGAGGTCGAACTCGGACGGTGTGAACGAGTCCGCCGCGTACCCGATGTATCGACCGTTCAGCCACACGGCGACCGCGCTCTCAGCACCGTTGAAGCACACCGCCAGCCGCTCGCCGTCCTCGAGATCTCGATCGAGGGTGAATCGCCGCACGTAGCTGCCGACCGGGTTGAACCGGGTCGGCACCTCACCGGGCTCGATCCCTTCCAATCCGTCCCACGGGTACTGCACGTTGACGTACTGCGGCCGGTCGTAGCCCTGGAGCTGGATGTGCGCGGGTACGGGGATGTCGTCCCACGACGAGGTGTCGAACTCGGGCTGCTCGAACCCCGCGATCGTCGAGGCGATGTTCTTCGCGTAGTGGAACTTCCAGAGTCCGCCGAGCTCCTGCTCGTAGCGGCTGCGCCCTGATTGCGACTCTTCTGCGGATCCGAACCAGCGATGGTCCGAATGGGGCGCGAGCCGGTTCTCGGCGAAGTACTCGGGATCCGCGAGGCGGCTCGGGTCGAAGCTCATTTCCCCACTCCGACGATGCCCTCACGGAAGCTCCGTTGGAGCATCAGGAAGATGATCATCGTCGGCAGCGAGGTGAGCGTGACCGCGAGCATGAGCACGCCGTAGTCGGTGACGTAGCCGGCGGTGAGGTTCGAGATGAGCATCGGCATGGTCATCGAGTCGCTGTTGATCAGAATGACCTTCGGCCACAGGAAGTTGTTCCACGCGTTCATGAAGGCGACGACCGCGGCCGCCGCGTAGGTCGCCTTCATCGTGGGGATGTACATGCGGAAGAAGATGCCGAGCTCGCTGACACCATCGATCCGCGCCGCCTCGATCATCTCTCGCGGGAACGCCCGCGACGACTGCCGGAAGAGCAGGATGAGGAACGGAGTCGACAGCGTCGGAAGGATGACGGCGAGGGCCGTGCTCGTGAGCCCGGCATCCGCGAACACCTGGAACAGGGGGATCATGGTCGCCGCGAACGGGATCATGATCGCGAGAAGCAGGATCCCCATCAGAGCGTCCTTGCGCTTCGAGTGATAGACCTCGAAGCCGTAGCCCGCGATCGAGCAGATCAGCAGCGACAGCACGGTCGTGCCGACGGCGATCACCGTCGAATTCCACATCGCCTGGCCGAGCGGCTGCGCGCTGGCGAGCTTGAAGAAGTTGTTGAGAAGCTCCCCGCCGGGGATGAGTCGGGAACCGAGCACGGCCTGACTCGTGTTCGTCGCTGAGACGAGCATGAAGTACAGCGGGAACACCGAGAAGAGGGCGAAGAGGGCCAGGAATACGCGAGCCGGCAGCGCGCGCAGCGTCCGCCTAGTCACGCTTGTCTCCGATCTTGAGCTGAGCAGCCGCGAGGACCGCGATGATGAACAGGATCACGTACGACACCGCCGCGGCATAGCCGAAGTTCGGGCTGCCCTCGAACGAGACCGAGTAGAGGTAGTGCGAGACGGTCATCGTCGTGTACGCGGGTCCGCCCTGGGTCAGGTTGTACGACTCGTCGAACAGCTGGATGGTGCCGTTGGTGGACATGATCGCCGTGAGCAGGATCATCGGGCGCAGCTGCGGCAGAGTCACGTACCAGAAGGTCTGCAGAGCGCTGGCACCGTCGACTCGGGCGGCCTCGATGCTCGACCGATCGATCGTCTGCAGGGCCGCCAGGTAGAAGATCATGTTGAAGCCCGTCCACCGCCAGAGGAGGCCGAGGACGAGCACGAACTGAGCCGTGTCGGTCTGACCGAGCCAGTTGATCGGACCGTCGGCGAGATTGAGCGCGACGAGCCAGTCGTTGACGATCCCGTCGTTGGAGAACATCGTGCGGAACACGAGCGCGTACGAGACGAGCGACACCGCGCACGGCAGGAAGATGGCCGTGCGCCAGAGCCCCTTGAAGCGGAGGTTCGGGTTGTTGAGGATGTTGGCCAGGATCAGCGCCAGGATGAGCATGATCGGCACCTGGACGATCAGGTACGTCATCGTCGTCCGCAGCGTCATCCAGAACAACTGGTCCGACATCAGACGCTCGTAGTTGTACCAGAGGGGCTCGGCGAAGCCGAGGCGAGCTCCGCGGCCTGTCTGCAGCGACAGGATGAACGCCTGCAGCATGGGCCAGAAGTTCATCGCCACGATGAGCAGCGAAGCGGGGAGCAGGAACGTCCATCCGGTCAGAGACCGTCGTCGGCTCATCGGCGACGTGTGCTGCTCGGGCTTGGGCTGCTTGGGGGACTCCCGCCGCGGTGGCGCGGCGGCTTCGGTGCGCAACGACATGTGGGTCCTGTTCTCGATGGGTGGCGTTCGCTGGGGGGCCGGCGTCCTACCGGCCCCCCGTGGTCGAAAGCGTCAGTTCATCGCGAACTCGACGGCGGCCTGAGCGTTCTCCAGCTCCGCCTCGGGATCGGCACCGTTCATGATGTTGGTGATCGCGGCGCCTACCGCATCGCGACCCTCGTAGAAATACGCGCCGGTGTTGACGCTCGGCACGTTCGTGGCGTACTCGACGACCTGCTGATAGACCGGCTGGCCGCCGAAGAACTCCTGAGGCTCCGCATACACGTCGGACTCGCCCGCGGGCGTCCAGTTCGCGAGCGCACCGGCCGCCGGGAGGATCGTGTCGTAGAACTCCGTCGACCCGGCGAACGTGCTGGCGAGGAAGTCGGCCGCAAGCTCCACGTTCGCGTTGCTGCTGATGGCCCACGACGAACCGCCGTTGGCGGTGTAGTTGGTCGCGTCACCCACGCCCTCGAGACGCGGGAAGTTCGTCACCTGCCAGAGCCCGGACTGGTCCTCGGCGGTCTGCACCGAGCCGAGGATCCAGACGCCCTGCGTGGTGCCTGCCACGTTGCTGTTCACGAAGGAGCCGATGTACTCATCCCAGGAGTTGACCTGCACCAGGATTCCGGCGTCCACCAGGCGGGTGTACACGTCGATCGCCTCGAGAAGCGCCTCATTGCCCGCGATGCTCGGGTTGCCTTCGTCGTCGAAGAGGCTGGAACCTGTGCTCTGCAGGATCATCGTGACCAGGTCGACGGACTGCGCCTGCCCGGACAGCAGCGGCATTCCGGTCTTCTCGAGCACATCCGTCCCGAGGGTGATGTACTCGTCCCAGGTGATGTCTGTGAAGTCGTCGACGGTGTAGCCGGCCTCTTCGAGGACGTCCGTGCGCAGCGCCATGACGGCGGTGCCGTTGTCGAACGGAACGCCGTAGTGGACTCCGTCGACCGTCGAATAGTTGACGACGGCGTCGGGGAACTCGCTGAAGTCAACTCCCGAATCGGTGATGTCGGTGAACAGCTCGGGGTAGTTGATGACGTTCTTCTGGAACGCGTTGTTCTGCATCAGGAAGATGTCCGGGAGCTCGTCGGTCTGCCCCGACTGCGCGAGCGTGGTGAGCTTGGTCTGCAGGTCCTCCCAGGGAGTCTCGACCACGTTCAGCTCGAAGTCGGGGTTCTCCTCCTGGTAGACCTTGGCCGCCTCCTCCATCGCGTACACGTTGAACGCCGGGTCCCAGGCCCAGACGGTCAAGGTGTTGCCGTCTCCGCCTGCACCATTGCCGCCGCCGCCGCCGTTGCCGCCGCCGGTGCATGCGGCGAGGCCGAGTCCCAGCGTGATCACGCCCGCGATCGCGGATATCTTCGTCAGCTTGCGCATTTGCTCTACGTCCTTCGTTGGCCGTTTTCACATCGAGGTTCGGGTCGATGTCCCCGGGAAGCTGCAGGCTCCCATTGGTCAGCGACGTGCAGTCAGTCGTGCGGGCGACTGAGGGCCACTCTTGCCCCGATGAATCCTCTTCGTCTCATGAATGCCTCTGCCCCATTGAAGTTGCCCATGATGCGGCTACGTCGCCGCCGCCCACCATAGTGGAATGAGATGCCCCGTGCCATAGATGCGGATCACAAAACATACTTTTGTGACCCATCCGGGCAGACCGGTGGCGTGGCGTGTCTTGAGCGGAGGATTGAAACGTTGTGTCTGACGACGGATGCGGTGGTCGAGCCTCGTGGCGGCGACATGAAGTCAAGCCGACAAGCGGCTTCAGGCGTTCCCGTTCTCGGAAGCCCGGGCGCGAGGCTGGATCGACAGGACGTCGATCTCACCGAGCACAGCGACCAGGATCGAGCGCATGATCGCGTACGCGCCTTCAGGGTCGCGGCGCTGGATTGCGCTCGCGACGTCGAGATGCAGCTGCAGCGCGGAGTCCGCGGGGTGATCCGGCACCAGCCCGTGCTCCGTGCGACTGACCAGCGCCTGCCCGATGAGTCCGTCGAGGCGCGAGAACATGGCGTTTCCCGATAGCTCGAGGATCCGTGCATGGAACTCGACATCGAGCTCGAGGAATCGCGCGTCGTCGCCCTGCTCGCCGGCGGCCCAGAGCTGGGCTGAGAGGGCGATCAGCTCGCTGACCTGCTCGGATGACGCCCGCGTAGCGGCTAATCGCGCCGCTTCGGGCTCGATCGCGGCGCGCAGCTCCACCAGAGTGGCGATCTGCTCGGCACGGTCGGGCGAAGAGAGCCGCCAACGAATCACCTGCGGGTCATAGAGGTTCCACTCCACCTCAGGGAGTACCACGACGCCGATTCTCCGGCGAGAGGCGACGAGGCGCATCGACTCGAGCACCCGCACGGTCTCCCGAGCGACCGAACGCGAGATCCCGCACCGCTCTTCGATGTTTTCGAGCGTGAGGCTCGACCCGGGGGCGAGAGAACCACCGCAGATGAGCTGGCCGAGCTCGTCGAGCGCGCGAGAGTGCTGTCCGGCGAGCGAAGTGAGAGCGGAAGCGGCTGCGGGTGGCACTGAAATATGTTATCAGCGGCAACGGGCCGAAAAAAATCATACGTTAGGATCCGATCACCGCAATATGGTCCGGCAGATGCGGCTGATTGCGGCCTGTCGCCCATCGCGCGCCCGACGTCCGCCTCCGACCGCCGACTGGAAAGGGACCAATGCAGATCGAACGTGTGGAGACCTTTCTCGTGCCGCCGCGCTGGCTCTTCGTCCGAGTGGAGACCGACACCGGGGTCGTCGGCTGGGGCGAGCCGGTCGTCGAGGGCCGCGCCGAGACCGTGCGCACCGCGGTCGAGCAGCTGTCCGAGCTGCTGATCGGCGCGGATCCGCTGCGCATCCAGGATCACTGGCAGGTCATGACCAAGGGGTCCTTCTATCGCGGCGGGCCGATCCTCTCGAGCGCCGTCGCCGGCTTGGACCAGGCGCTGTGGGATATCGCGGGCAAGACCGCGGGTCTCCCGGTCCATGTTCTCCTCGGCGGCCCGGTGCGCGACCGGATCCGCATGTACGGATGGGTGGGTGGCGACGAGCCCGCCGAGGTCGCCGACTCGATCGCGGCGAGGATCGCCCAAGGGCTCACGGCGGTCAAGATGAACGCGAGCGGCAGGTTCGACCGCATCTCCAATGGCAGGGACATCGACGGCATCGTGTCGCGCCTTGCGGCCGCGCGAGCCGTGCTCGGCGACACCGGTGACGTCGGGATCGACTTCCATGGGCGCATCAGCCTCCCCGACGCGCGCCGCATCCTTCCCGAGCTCGAACATCTGCGCCCCATGTTCGTCGAGGAGCCGACTACCCCCGAGAACAGTCACCTTCTGCGGCGACTCACCGAGAGCACTCCCATCCCGATCGCGACCGGGGAGCGCCTCTACAGCCGACAGGAGTTCCTGCCGGTCTTCGAAGCGGGCATCGGGATCGCACAGCCGGACCTCTCGCATGCGGGCGGTATCTCAGAGGTGCACCGGATCGCGAGTCTTGCGGAGATCTACGACGTGCAGCTCGCTCCGCACTGTCCGCTCGGGCCCATCGCCCTCGCCGCCAGTCTGCAGGTCGGATTCGCCGTGCCCAACTACTTCATCCAGGAGCACAGCATCGGCATCCATTACAACGGAGACGCCGAGGTGCTCGACTACGTCGTCGACACCTCGGTGTTCGACTTCTCCTCGGGATACATCGAGCGGCTCACCGCACCGGGCCTCGGCATTGAGGTCGACGAGGTCGCCGTGCGTGACGCGGCGTCCCGCGGTCACGCCTGGCGCGGTCCGATCTGGCGACACGACGACGGAAGCTTCGCCGAATGGTGACCTGCGACGAGTTCCTCGCGCTCGTCTCGTCCGAGCGCATCATGCCGATCATCCGCAGCGACGATCGGGACAAGGCCGTGATGATCGGCCGCACGCTCATCGAGGTCGGCCACCGGGTATTCGAGGTGTCGCTCACCACCGCCGACGCGCTCGGTGTGATCGCCGAGCTCAACGAGGTGGGGTCGGCGCGGGTCGGCGCCGGCACGGTGCTGACGGCAGGGGATGCAGAGGCCGCCCGCGCCGCGGGGGCCGCCTTCATCGTCACTCCGGCCGTGACCCCGTCGATCGCCGCAGCGGTCGACCTGGGTCTACCCGTGCTGGCAGGGGCGCTGACGCCGACCGAGATCCTCTCCGCACGCGATGCGGGTGCAGCTGCTGTGAAGCTCTTCCCCGCCGAGCTGGGCGGTCCGGCGTACCTGGCCGCGCTGCGCGCCCCCTTCCCCGACATACCGCTGATCCCCGTGGGAGGGGTCACACTGGCGGCAGGCCGCGAGTATCTCGAGCACGGGGCGATCGCCGTCGGGGTGGGGTCACCGCTCACGGGGCCCTCGTCGCAGCCGCTCGATGCTGCGGCACTCGCCCGACGTGCGGAGGATTTCCGGCGGATGGCGCGGGGCGTCTGATGGCCGACGTCGTCACGCTCGGCGAGGCCATGCTCGCGGTGCGGGCACAGGGACGCCTGAGCCTCGGAGCTCCGCTGTCGGCGTCGATGGCCGGTGCGGAGGCCAACGTCGCGATCGGGTTGGCGCGCCTCGATCATGACGTCACCTGGGTCGGGGTGGTGGGGGAGGACCCTCCTGGTGACCTCATCAAGCGCACCCTTCGCGGCGAGCGTGTCGACACCTCCCGCGTGCGAAGCGTGCCGGAAGCGCCGACCGGGCTGATGCTCGTCGACCTGCCGCCGGGCCTTCCACCGGTCGTGACGTACCATCGCCGGGACTCCGCGGGGGCCCGACTGAGCACCCTCGACGTCGCGCCAGCGCCCTCGGCACGGTTGTGGCACCTCAGCGGCATCACGCCCGCGTTGTCAGCCTCGGCGCAGGATGCCGTCCGGGCGGCCATCGCGGCCGCGCGAGCCGCTGGCGCGCTCGTCTCCTTCGACGTGAACTACCGTTCGAAGCTGTGGAGTCGCGCGGATGCCGCAGCTGCGCTCGAGCCTCTCGCTCGCCAAGCCGACATCCTCATCGCATCCGAAGGCGAGCTCGACCTCGTCGCCGCTGGTTCCGACGAGGGTGAACGCGTCGGATCGCTGCTCGCGGGTGGCGTCCGCGAGGTCGTCATCAAACGCGGTCGCGACGGTGTCGAGCACCACGATGTCGACGGCTCGACCAGGTCCCCGGCGCATCCGGTAAATGAGGTGAGCAGCATCGGCGCAGGCGACGCCTTCACCGCCGGGTACCTCTCCGGGCTCCTTGACGACCTGCCCGTGGCGGAGCGGTTGCGACGCGGCGTGCTGTGCGGCGCGTTGGCTGTCACCGGGAACGGCGACTGGGAGCAGGCCCCGACGCGCGCCGAGCTGCACCTGCTGACTAGTGGCGAGGCCGACGTCAGGAGGTGACGATCGAGCCGGGCGAACCGGGGCCGCGCGCCCACCGCCTACCGCGCGAAGAGCCGCGCGTTCGACGCCTCGACGTCCGCATAGGACTGGCCCGCCTGCCCGAGTGCCGCATTGAGCGCCGCGAGGTTCTCCTCCACGCGCTGCTCGGTCGCCTTCCAGTCGGTCACCGCCGCCTGGAACGCGGTCGAGGCCTGGCCGCTCCACGAGCCCTGCAGGCCGATGAGCTGCCCGTGGAATCCGCTCACCTCGGCCTGAAGCCGGGAGATCGAGGCGCGCACCGACGCGGTCGCGCTGAGCACCGCCTCGCTGTCGATCTGGTACCGCATGTCCGTCCCTTCCGCCCGACTCCGCCGGGCCACATCGGGAACGCTACGGAGCAGGCGTCGGCGCTGCCTCCGGCTCGGGCAGTTCGGTGGAGGACGCTCCGGTCGTCGCCCTGTTGACGAGGGGAAGGGACACCCGGAAGGTCGCCCCGCCGCCCGGCGTCTCGACCACGTCGACCGTGCCGTTGTGCGCCCGCACGATGGCCGCGACGATCGCGAGCCCGAGCCCGCTGCCGCCGGTCTCGCGGGTGCGCGAGGTGTCGGCGCGCCAGAACCGCTGGAAGATCTTCTCCCGCACTTGAGGCGGGATGCCCTCGCCGTGGTCGATGATCGAGATGATCGCGACGCCGCGGGCGGCATCCGCCTCGACCCCGATCTCGATCGGGCTGCCGGGGTTCGTGAACCGCAGGGCGTTGCCGAGCAGGTTCGTCACGACCTGTCGGATCTTGTTCTCGGTGGCCCAGACGACGGCGTGGGCGTCGACGGGCTGGGTCTGGATGGCGGGGTCGAGCGACACCTCCTCCACCTTCTGGCCGCGACCGCGACGAGTGCGCAGACGTGCGAGCGTGGCCCCCGCGAGCGCGATCGGCGAGGGTGCTGCGCGTCCGCCGATGCGGGATGCGGTGCGTCCGCCGCCACGCCCCCCGCGCGCCTGCGAAGCCGGCTCCTCGCTCGGCGGGGGCTCCTCGATCGGGCCGGTCGCGGCATCCGTCTCGGAGGGGGGAAGCGCGTCGTCAGGCAGCGATGCGTCGAGCGTGATCGTGACGTCGATCTGGCGGTCGGGTGCCTGGGCCATCGCATCCAGCGCGGCGTCGCGGGCGATCGGCACCAGGTCGACCTCGGTGAACTGCATGGGGCGCGCCTCGTCGAGTCGGGCGAGCTCGAGCAGGTCCTCGACCAGCTCGCCCATCCGCACCGCCTCCTTCTCGATGCGCTGCATCGCCTGGGCGACGTCCTCGTCCTTCTGCAGGGCGCCCATCCGGTACAGCTCGGCGTAGCCGCGCACCGAGACGAGGGGCGTGCGCAGCTCGTGCGAGGCGTCGCCGACGAAGCGGCGCATCTGCTCGATCGTGCGCGCGCGGTCGGCGAAGGCCGTGTCGATGCGGGCGAGCATCGCGTTGAGCGAGCGGTTGAGGCGGCCGACCTCGGTGTTGGGCGGCGCGCCGCTCATCCGCTGACTGAAGTCGCCCTCGGCGAAGCGGGCCGCGGTCGCCTCGACCTCACGCAGGGGGCCGAAGGTCGTCGTGACGAGGAGGCGGGTCAGGGCGCCGCCGAGCACGACCACCGTGAAGGCGAAGAAGAGGAAGATCGCGATGAACCGGGCGATCGTCGAATCGGAGTCCTTGAGCGAGTAGCCGACGATGAGGTTGTAGCTGTCGGGCAGCCCCTCGATCGTGAAGACGGTCGCCGCGACCCGCCACTCCGCGCTCGTCATGACGTCGTCGACCGTCATGGGGTTCTGCTGCTTGGCGACGTCGAGCAGACTGATGCCCTGCACGTCCGGCCTCGGGATCCCCCCGCCGCGGTTCGCGCACTGCGGCTCGCCCAGCGCATCCGTGATGCCGATGAAGTAGTCGGTCGGCACCGAGGCGAAGACGCAGGTGACGGTGTTCGTCGAGCGATTGACGTCGATGAAGTCCTGGTCCTTGCGCAGCTCCGCGAGCTGGGTGGAGATCTTCGCGTCGACCTCCTCGACGAGGTAGGCGCGCAGGAACGAGGTCGTGCCGACGCCGGCGACCATCAACCCGAAGGTCAGCAGCAGCACGGTGACGCCGGTGACCTTGGTGCGGAGCGAGACGCCGTCCCACCAGGTCGCGAGCTTGTCGTGCATTCCGCCAGGGTAAGCCCTGCCGCCTGGAGGGATCCCGGTCAGACCTTGGTCGCCTTGAGCATGTAGCCGAAGCCGCGCTTGGTCTGGATGACCGGCTCGCTCGAGTACTGGTCGAGCTTGCGGCGCAGGTAGGAGATGTAGCTCTCGACGATGCCGGCGTCGCCGTTGAAGTCGTACTCCCACACGTGGTCGAGGATCTGCGCCTTCGACAGCACCCGGTTGGGGTTGAGCATGAGGTAGCGCAGCAGCTTGAACTCGGTGGGGCTGAGCTCGACCGGGGTGTCGCCCACTGTGACCTCGTGGGTGTCCTGGTCCATCGTCAGCTCGCCGGCACGGATGATCGCGTCGTCCTCGTCGTGCATCGTGCGGCGCAGGATCGCCTTGATGCGCGCGACGATCTCGTCGAGGCTGAACGGCTTGGTGACGTAGTCATCGCCGCCGACGGTGAGGCCGGTGATCTTGTCCTCGGTGTCGTCCTTCGCGGTGAGGAAGAGGATGGGCGCCGTGTACCCGGATGCGCGCAGCCGCTTAGTGACGCCGAAGCCGTTCATGTCGGGCAGCATGACGTCGAGGATGATGAGGTCGGGCTCCTCCTCCAGCACGGCCGAAATGGCCTGGGCCCCGTTGCCGACCGCACGGACCGCGAAGCCCGCGAAGCGCAGGCTGGTGGTGAGCAGGTCGCGGATGTTCGGTTCGTCATCAACGATGAGGATGCGAGGGCCTTCGGTCATGCGCACCAGTATCTGCGCGTCCGCTGGGAGCTGGCTGGACGGCACGTTGGTGATGCCGGTGGCCCTCGATAGCGTCTGGGCATGGACATCGTTCTCATCCCTGGTTTCTGGCTCAATGCGTCTTCGTGGGACGCCGTCCTCCCGCCGCTCGTCGCGGCCGGCCACTCGGTGCACCCGCTGACCCTGCCTGGCAAGGAGTCCACGGATGCCGACCGCAGCGGCATCGGGCTGCGCACCCACATCGGTGCGGTCGTCGACCTCGTGGACCGGCTCGAGGGGAAAGTCGTGCTCGTCGGGCACAGCGGCGGCGGCGTGATCGCCCACGGTGTCGTCGACGCGCGGCCCGAGCGGATCGCGCGGGTGGTCTACGTCGACGCGGGCCCGCTCGGCGACGGAGGCGTGATCAACGACGAGATCCCGACCGAGGGCCCCGACGCGCCGCTGCCGCCGTGGGAGTTCTTCGAAGAGGAGGACCTCGTCGACCTCACGGAGGAGCTCCGAGCGCGATTCCGGGAGCAGGCGGTCATCGAGCCGGCCGAGGTCACGCGGGAGAAGGTGGTGCTGTCGAACCCGGCGCGGTACACCGTGCCCGCGACCGTGATCTGCTGCGAGTTCCCGGGCGCGCTGCTGAAGCAGTGGATCGAGGCGGGCAGCCCGTTCGTGGCCGAGCTGGTGAAGATGGAGAAGTACGAGATCGTCGATCTGCCGACCGGCCACTGGCCGCAGTTCACCAAGCCGCGCGAGCTGGGGGAGCTGCTGGTCTCGATCGTGGGCTAAGCCGCCACCGTCTCCACCGCATCCGCGTCGAGGATCGTGTAGCTGTAGCCCTGCTCGGCGAGGAACCGCTGCCGGTTCTGAGCGAAGTCCTGGTCGACGGTGTCGCGGGCGACGAGCGTGTAGAAGTTGGCGGGGAGCCCGGACTCCTTCGGGCGCAGCAGGCGTCCGAGGCGCTGGGCCTCCTCCTGACGCGACCCGAACGATCCGGAGACCTGGATCGCCACGGTCGCCTCGGGCAGGTCGACCGAGAAGTTCGCGACCTTCGAGACGACGAGCACCTTCGTCACGCCGTCGCGGAACTCCTGGTACAGCCGCTCGCGCTCGGAGACCGGTGTCGAGCCGTTCAGCTGTGGGGCGTCGAGCGCCTCGGCGAGGTCGTCGAGTTGGTCGAGGTACTGCCCGATGACGAGGATGCGCTCGCCCTCGTGCTTCTCGATGAGCCGCTGCACGACGCGGATCTTCTCGGGGGCCGAGGCGGCGATGCGGTAGCGGTCGTCATCCGCTGATGCCGCGTACTCCAGGCGCTCCTGCTGCGGCAGGTCGATCCGCACCTCGTAGCAGGAGGCGGGGGAGATGTAGCCCTGACCCTCGAGCTCTTTCCACGGGGCGTCGAAGCGCTTGGGTCCGATGAGGCTGAAGACGTCGCCCTCGCGGCCGTCCTCGCGCACGAGGGTCGCGGTGAGGCCGAGGCGGCGGCGCGCCTGCAGGTCTGCGGTGAGCTTGAACACCGGCGCGGGCAGCAGGTGCACCTCGTCGTAGACGATGAGGCCCCAGTCGAGGGCGTCGAGCACGGAGAGGTGGGCGTATTCGCCCTTCCGGCGTGCGGTGAGGATCTGGTAGGTCGCGATCGTGACCGGCTTGATCTCCTTCACCTGGCCGGAGTACTCGCCGATCTCCTCTTCGGTGAGCGAGGTGCGGCGCAGCAGCTCCGAGCGCCACTGCCGGGCCGAGACGGTGTTGGTGACGAGGATGAGCGTCGTCGCTCCGACCTCGGCCATGGCGCCCGCGCCGACGAGGGTCTTGCCGGCGCCGCAGGGGAGCACCACGACGCCTGAGCCGGCCTCGGCGAAGCGCTCGACCGCCTCGCGCTGGTAGGGGCGCAGGCTCCAGTCCCTCTCGTCGAGGTCGATCTCGTGCGGGGTGCCGGGGGTGAAGCCGGCGCGGTCCTCGGCGGGCCAGCCGAGCTTCAGCAGCTCCTGCTTCAGCTCGCCGCGCGCCCACGGCTGCACGACCACGGTGTTCTCGCCGCGGCTCTCGAAGAGCAGCCCGGCGATCTTCTTCGCGCGGCGGATCTCCGCGAGCACGGCGCGGTCGGTCGCCGTCAGGGTCAGCACGCCGTCGTCGTCGCGCTCGATGACGAGCCGTCCGTACCGGCCGACCGTCTCCTGGATGTCCACCGCGACCGTCTGCGGCACTGGGAACTTCGACCACCGGTCGAGCGTCGCCGCCATCTCCTCGACGGTGTGACCGGCGGCGCGGGCGTTCCAGAGCCCCAGGCGGGTGATGCGGTAGGTGTGCACGTGCTCGGGCGCGCGCTCGAGTTCGGCGAAGACGGCGAGCTCGTGGCGGGCCTCCTCGGCCTGCGGATGGGCGACCTCGAGCAGGACCGTGCGGTCGCTCTGAACGATGAGCGGTCCGGGCGTGGGCATCCGGAAAGTCTAGGCCGGGCTCCTGCCGCTATGCCGGGTGGACGGCGGTGATCGACTTCAGCGGCAGGGTGCGCTCGATGTCGGCCGCCCGGTCGCGGGCGCGCAGGCGGCCGGCCGCGACGCTCGCGGGTTCGAGCAGGTAGTCGGCGGTGGTGCCGTTCGGCAGGGCCACCGTCACGATGAGGGTGGCCTTCGCGCGGATGGCGACCTCGAGCTGCCGGCTCAGCCAGGCGAGCTCGGTCTGCTCCGGCGCCTGGTCGTCCGCCGCCTTCAGGCGCGCGACGAGCTCGGCGAGCGGATCTCGATCGGGCTCGAGTCGGCGGGGTCGTGGCCGCTCCCGTTCGATCCCGACGACTCGTCCGTCGTCGTCCTCGGCGACCACCGGGTAGCGGGCGTCGACGAGGCTCCAGTAGACGACATCCCGCTCGAAGCGGCTGACCAGCCGGTGCTCACCTGACCGCATGAGGTGCAGGCTCACGAGGGTCTGGTCGACAGCGATGGTGTCGAGCAGTGTCGCGTCGTCCGAGCGCACCGCCGACCGCAGGCCGTGCGGATCGTCGCGGAGAGTGCTCACGCGCACCGACCCGAACCGCGACTCGGTCTCGTTGACCAGGTACTCGAGCGGCTGCGGGATGCCGGTGAGCGAGATCGACTCGAGGAAGGCGAGCAGGTCGCCTGCGCTCCGCCCGTCGGCGAACGCCCGGCTGAGAAGCCCCGGATCGATGCGGTAGCTCGCGGCGATCCCGTGGCCCTCCAGGGTCGCCAGCTCCCGCAGCTTGCGGTCGAGGTCGGGGCGCAGCGGACCGGGTGAGATGACGGTCAGGTCGTGCTGCAGGTAGACCCGGTCGACGGATGCGGGCAGCAGCTCCGCCATCCGCTCGCGCGCCGCTTCGGCGCCGTCGGCGAGCAGGACGCGCCCCGGAGTGCTCGGCACCTGCTGGGCGCTGAGCCCCAGGCGCACGGCGGTGTCGCGGGTCTCGTCGATGCGCTGCTGCAGCGCGCCGTCGGCTGCGGGGTAGAGCCAGGCGACGAACTCCTGCAGCCCCGTGCCCCAGGTGGCGTGACGTCTCGCGGAGAGGAGCCGGCACACAGGCTCGGGCAGCCAGTCGCGCCAGGCGGCGGCCAGCCGCTGCCAGCGCTCGGCCGGGGACGAGTCGAGCCAGCCCTCCGCGTCGGGGGCGGCACGCCATCCGTCGCCTTCGCGCACCAGCAGTGCGGAGCGGGCGGCGATGCCGTGCAGCGCGGCGATCTCCTCCTGCGGTGCGCCGGTCGCGGCGGCGAGGCGACGAGCGTCGGGGAGAGCGAGGCCGCCGCGTCCCAGCTCCCGAGCGGGCACACGGCGCAGCTCGAGCACCAGCTCCGCGACGGCGCCGACGGTCTCGAAGGCGGTCTCGGCGGCGAGGCGGTCGGTGCTGTCCTGGTCGGCGGAGTCGACCGGGGCGAGGTTCGCGGGCGGCGGCGCGGACGCCAGGTCGCCGAGGCCGAACAGCCCGAGGACAGCAGTCACGCCGTCGAGCGCCCGGGCGGCGCCGTTCTCGCGTTCGAGCAGCGCCAGGGAATCGAGCTCGTCGACCGTGGTCGCGGCGTCGCGTCCGGCGATCAGGTCGGGCTCGGTGCCCCGCAGCGCCTCCTCGAGAGCCTGGATGTCGAGCGCCTCGGACGCCAGCCGTTGGAGGACCAGCAGCGAGTAGCGGTCGAGCAGCCGCAGTCGCTGCTCCAGTGACGACGGATCGAGGAGCGCCTCGGCGAGGTCGAAGAAGTCGGCGATGCGGCCGGCTCGCACCTCGCGCACGCGCAGCAGGGCGAGGAGATCCGACTCTGTGAGGGTGCGCAGCCGGCTCGCGAGAGCGAGCGTGTCGCCGCTACCGGCGGGCATGCCCCGAGTCGCGACGGCGGCGGGCGGCGCTGAGGATCACCAGGGCGATGATCAGCAGGGCCCCGATCGGGAAGCCGACGAGCGGCAGGACCGTGATGAAGTACGGCGGCGCGCCGCCGCCGAGGGCCCAGAAGAGCACGATGAAGACCGCGATGAGCGACACGCCGACCACCGCGGCCGCCATGTAGGCGAGAAGACGCTCGGGTCGCCCGTCGCTTCCGGAGGGGGTTCGCTGGGCCATTCGTCAAGAATACGGTGCCGACGGGGGCCGGTAGGCTGGATGCACGCGTGAACGGTGCGCGTGGAAGAGGTTTCAGATGCCAACCGGCAAGGTCAAGTTCTACGACGAGGAGAAGGGTTTCGGCTTCATCAGCGGCGATGACGGCGTCGAGGTCTTCCTCCACGCCTCTGCGCTTCCGGCGGGTGCGGTCGTCAAGGCCGGGTCGCGTCTCGAGTACGGAATCGCCGATGGCCGCAAGGGTGCTCAGGCTCTGTCAGTTCGGGTGCTGGACACTCCGCCGAGCCTCGCGAAGCTGAACCGCAAGCCCGCCGACGACATGGCGATCATCGTCGAGGACCTCGTGAAGCTCCTCGACGGGATGGGCGCGGGCCTCAAGCGGGGCCGCTACCCGGAGAGCAGCCACAGCCGGAAGATCGCAGCGCTGCTTCGGCGGGTCGCGGACGAACTGGATGTCTGAGCCGGACCGCGGGAACGCGGACGAGGCGGCTGACGATGCGCTGACCGGCGGGCTGGACGACTCTGTGACGTCAGAGTCCGTCGACTCCGCGAGTGCGATCGATGAGGCGTCCGTCGCTGGGACCGACTCCGGTGCGGACTCGGATGCCGACTCCGACGTTGCGCCCCCTGACGTTGCGGATCTCCCCGCCGAGCCGGCCGACGACCTGCCGGAGGTCGAGGTGGGCGAGCAGCACTGGCAGCTCGCGCACGCGGCGCTCGTCGAGACCACCCCTGAATCGACGGTCGGTGCCCGCGGCGAGGTGCTGCAGGAGGGGCGTGGCGTCGTCACGCTCGCCTTCGGCGCGATCCTCGCCGGCTACCCCGGTTGGCGCTGGACCGTGAGTGTCGCGCACCTGCCCGACTCCGACCCCACGGTCGTCGAGGTGCAGCTCACGCCCTTCCAGGGTGCCCTGCTCGCGCCCGACTGGGTGCCGTGGGTGGATCGTCTCGCGGACTACCAGGCGGCCCAGGCGATCGCCGAAGCCGACGGGGAGGATGACGTCGAGGACGACGGCTCCGAGACCGGCACCGACGTCGAGGGGCAGGACTCCGCCGCGGAAGCAGCGAGCGCTGAGCCCGCGGACTCCGACGGCCCGTCGGACTCCGAGCAGCAGCCGCGACGCCGCAAGCGCCGCCGGGGTCGCCGCAAGGCGTCGTCCGTGCTCGGGTCGGAGGAGAACGACAGCGACGATCTCGAGCCGATCGGCGAGGGCGCCGAAGCTGCGGCGGAAGGCTCCGACGACGCCGACGGTCGCGGCACCGACGACGACGAGGATGACGACGACCCCGACGAGGCCGCCGACTTCGACGAGGACGAGTCGGACGATGACGACGACGACGACTCCGACGATGAGGACGACTCGGACGACGACGAGTCCGATTCCGAGGATGACGACGACCCGTTCGGGAGCGACGTGCTTCACGGCGGCGACGTCGACGGCGTCGACATCGACGAACTCCTCGAGTACCAGGGCGACGCGGAGTCAGACGACGACGACTCCGACGACGATTCGGATGACTCCGACGACGACTCCGAGGACGACGAAGAGTCAGACGACGAAGACTCCGACGGCGACGAGGGCCAGCGCTCCTACTAGGCGTGTCAGTGCCGGCGGATGCTCGTGTAGATGAGGCCGAGCACGCCGAGGGCGATTCCGGCGACGCAGCTCCACAGCGCCCAGCCGTTGCTGTCCGCGAGGGTCGGAACGAGCAGCAGCGCGACGAGGGCGACGATCCAGAGCACGAGTCCCACGAGCACCGCTGTGCGGTCGTCGGTCTTCATCGGTTCGGGGTCGGGGCGGCGATCGCGCACCGGCTGCCTCCGTCTCACGCCGTCAGCCTAGCGAGGCCGAGGTGCGGCCCGGCAGATCGAACCGAGGAAAACCCGGAGTCGGCGCGGTCGAGACGGAGCCCCTACAGCGCCCCCACGACGTACTCGATCGAGCGGATGAGCTGGCGCACGTCATCCGGTTCGATCGCCGTGAACGTCGCCACGCGCAGCTGGTTGCGGCCGAGCTTGCGGTAGGGCTCCGTGTCGACGATGCCGTTCGCCCGGAGGGTCTTCGCGATCGCGGCGGCGTCGATCGAGTCGTCGAAGTCGATGGTCACGACCACCTGCGAGCGGTGCGACGGGTCGGCGACGAACGGGGTCGCGTAGGACACCGACTCGGCCCACTCGTAGAGCGCGCTCGACGACTCGCGGGTGCGCGCATCCGCCCAGGCGAGGCCGCCGTTGCCGTTCATCCAGTCGAGCTGCGACTCGAGCAGCAGCAGGGTGCCGAGCGCGGGCGTGTTGAGCGTCTGGTTGAGCCGCGAGTTGTCGACGGCGTTCTTGAGGGACAGGAACTCGGGGATCCAGCGGTCGGACGCGGCGATGCGCTCGACCCGCTCGATCGCGGCGGGGGAGAAGAGGCCGAACCAGAGGCCGCCGTCGGAGGCGAAGTTCTTCTGTGGCGCGAAGTAGTAGACATCCGCCTGGCTGACGTCGATGTCGACGCCGCCGGCCGCGCTCGTCGCGTCGATGACCGTGAGCGCGCCCTCGTCGCCGTGCACGCGCTGCACAGGCGCCATGACGCCGGTCGAGGTCTCGTTGTGCGGCCACGCGTAGACGTCGACCCCGTCGAGCACCTCGACCTCGGCGCGGGACCCGCCGGGGGCCGAGATGACGTGCGGCGCCTCGAGGAACGGTGCCCTCGCGGCACCAGCGAACTTGGCACCGAACTCGCCGAAGGTCAGGTTCTCGCTGCGCTTCTCGATGAGGGAGAAGGCGGCGGAGTCCCAGAAGACGGTGGAGCCGCCGTTGCCGAGCACGACCTCATAGCCGTCGGGAAGGCGGAAGAGCTCGGAGATGCCGGTGCGCACGCGCCCGACCAGGTTCTTCACGGGGGCTTGACGGTGGGATGTGCCGAGCAGCGACGGGCCGACGGCCGCGAGGTGGTCGAGCTGCTCCTGCCGCACCTTGGAGGGGCCGCAGCCGAAGCGTCCGTCAGCGGGCAGCAGGTCGGCGGGGATCGTCACCTCGGGCATGCGTCGATTCTAGGGCCGGGTGGAAACACGCCCGGCGGCTGTGGACATCCGCTGACCGAAACGCCCCTGGTGAGGAGGAATACCGCGCCCCCGCGGCGGCTTGACCCTCCAATGACAACGCTTCTCAAACGCTAGGCTGAAGCGGGCTGATTTTGGGCGCCGAATCTGGGCAGGAGGACCGATGACCGACCTCGTCGATACGACGGAGATGTATCTGCGGACGATCCTCGATCTCGAGGAGGAGCACATCGTGCCCCTGCGTGCGCGCATCTCCGAGCGGCTCGGTCACTCGGGTCCGACGGTGTCGCAGACGATCGCTCGCATGGAGCGCGACGGCCTGGTGCGCGTCGAAGGCGACCGCCACCTCGAGCTCACCGAGGACGGCCGCCGCAAGGCCGTGCACGTCATGCGCAAGCACCGCCTCGCCGAGCGTCTGCTCGCCGACGTGATCGGCCTCGACTGGGCGTACGTGCACGAGGAGGCGTGCCGCTGGGAGCACGTCATGAGCGAGCAGGTCGAGCGCCGTCTGCTCGAGATGCTCGACCACCCGACCGAGTCGCCGTACGGCAACCCGATCCCGGGCCTTGAAGAGCTGGGGGATGCTCCGGCCGGCGCTTTCATGGACGGCGTCGTCAACATCGTGCAGGTCGCGCGCGAGTCCGAGGGGCAGTCGAAGGGCGTCATCCGTCGCCTCGGCGAGCCCGTCCAGTTCGAGCCCGAACTGCTCGAGCAGCTGCAGAACGCGGGCGTGCTTCCGGGCGCCGAGGCGACCATCGGAGCCGCCGGTTCGTACGTGTTCCTGCAGGTCGAAGGGCACGGCGAAGGGCTCGAACTGCCCAACGAAGTAGCCGTCCACATCTTCGTCTCACGCTGACCTGTCCCCATAAAGGCGGACACTCAACGTGACATCCGGGTAACAGATGTGTAACGTCATGGGGTCTTCGACTCCGCTCCCGAGGGGCGAGGACGCGGCCCGGGACGTCTCGTGAACCCGTCTCCCGGCCCGCCGAAACGAAACCCTGAGACGGGGCAGCAACCCTAGGCTGCCGAGGCGCAGGAGGTAACTCTTGTCCTTAATAGCGACCAAACCCAAGGTAGGAAACCAGCACGACGAGCTTCCCGCGGCGTTCACCAAGCGCCCGTCACGCGGTCTGCACGGAGCCGCGCTCAACCTCTCCGTCCTCGCAGCCTCGGCCGGCATGATCGCCGCCGTGGCCCTCCCCTCCTACGCGCTCGACGCGCAGGACCCCACCGCCTCGAACGGCGTCCCCGCTGCAGTCGACCTGCCCGCGGCCCAGCCGCAGACCGTCGAGCTGGCTGCGGACATCGCGGCACCGACCGTGCAGCGCGACAGCTTCGCCGCCACCACCGAGGACGAGCTCGCCGCCATCCGCGCGGAGGAGCAGCGTCAGCGCGAGGCCGCAGAGGCTGCCGCAGCGGCGGAGGCCGAAGCCGAGGCTGCAGCGGCCGCCAGCGCGACCGCCACCGCAGCGCCCGCGTCGAGCGGAGCATCCGTCGACGTCGGCACCCTC
The DNA here is from genome assembly GCA_031177985.1 of Microbacteriaceae bacterium. GTDB lineage: Bacteria > Actinomycetota > Actinomycetes > Actinomycetales > Microbacteriaceae > JAPSJW01. Next base: position 104,612 of record JAPSJW010000002.1, read on the forward strand.
GGTGGGATCGCCGGCATCGCGATGCAGTACCAGGGCGTGCCGTACGTCTTCGGCGGCGCTACGCCGGCCGGCTTCGACTGCTCGGGCTTCACCATGTACGTGTACGCCCAGGCGGGCATCTCGCTGCCGCACTCCTCGAGCGCGCAGGCCGCGATGGGCACCCCGGTGTCGACCGCTGAGGCAGTGCCTGGCGACCTCGTCATCATGGAGGGCGGCGGTCACGTCGGCATCTACCTCGGCAACGGGATGATGATCGACGCGCCGTACCCCGGCAAGACGGTGCAGGCTCGGGCGATCTACTCCTCGAACTACTACATCGTGCGGATCTGAACCGCAGCGACGGATGCGGGGCCGGCTTGATAGCGCCGGCCCCGCATCCGAGAGCGTGAGCGATAAGGCGTCCGGTGAACGCCCAGTTAACCGGCGTGCCTTGACCCGGGCGGACGCGGCGAAGTGGGATACCCTGTAGCCCTTGGAGTCCTGACGAACTCGGGAGAGCCGATGTCGAGAGAGCGCACCTGCCCCACCAGGGTCGGACGCGCCCACTTCTACATACGGCACAGCCACCGGCAGCACGCGGGAATCCGCATGCTCTCAAGCAAGGCACTGTCCTCGTGACAGTGCCTTTTTTGTTGCCCGGCAGCTCCCGATGAGGACGTACTCCAAGGAACTCGCCCGCCTGCAAGCCGTGCAGGCGCCGTCGGAGAGGAGTGCCATGCGCACGCTCGTTCTGAATGCCGGATACGAACCGCTCGCGGTCGTGTCGTTCAAAAGGGCCCTCGTGCTGGTGATGAACGGCAAGGCGGCGATCCTGGCCGCCGATCCGGCGCATCCGGTGTGGGGGTCGACCCGCTCCTGGGATCGCCCGTCGGTCATCGTGCTGCGCCGCTACGTGCGGGTGCCGAACGGCCGAGCCGTGCCGGTGTCACGCCGCGGAGTGCTGCGCCGCGACGGCAACCGCTGCGCCTACTGCGGGTCGTCTGCGACGACGATCGACCACGTGCTGCCGAGGTCGCGCGGAGGCAAGGACAGCTGGGAGAACCTGGTCGCCTGCTGCCTCAAGTGCAACAACCTCAAAGGGGATCGCACGCCGGAGGAGATGTCGTGGAGCCTGCGGATCACGCCGAAGGCACCGTATGGTTCTTCGTGGCTTGTGCGCGGAATCGAGCGCACCCAGCCGCAGTGGGAGGAGTATCTCGCCGCTGCGGCGTGATGACAAGCCCCTAGCGTCGTAACCGATTCGTGACAATCAGGCCGAAATGGCCTAGGGTCGAACAGGTTACAAACCCGGAGGTATACAGCGTGCACTACCCCTCGAGGCGTGAGCTTCGTGAGGCGGAGAAGGCAAGCAGTCGGTCCCGGAGCCGACTTCCTGAGTCCCGATCTGTCTCGCGTGCGGCCCGCAAGCCGCTCACGGAGCTGACGAAGACCGAGCGGTCCCCTGAGACTCCCCGTTCCAAGCCGAAGCGCCGACTGCGCGAGAAGCTGAGCGGCGTCACCACGATCGCGGCCGTCACCGGCATCTTCGCGACCGTCGTCATCCCGGCCTACGCCTCGGCGCCGCTCATGACCGAGCAGCAGCCGCAGGCGTCGTCGCCGATGGAGGTGCAGTCGATCGCCCTTGCGGCCGATGCTGTTCCGCCGGCCATCGAGCGCGATGACTACAAGGCGACGACTCAGGAGGAGCTCGACAGCCTCCGCGCCTACAACGAGCAGCTCGCCGCGACCGCCGCGTACTCCGTCACCATCACGGCCGCTCGCGCCGAGGGCGACGACTACCCGTGGCCGACGGCTGGACACTCGTTGTCGCCGCTCAACTACTACTACCGCCAGTGCGTCGACTTCGTCGCGTGGCGCCTCAACCGCGACGCCGGCTCGTACGAGGCTCCGTTCAAGTACGTCTGGTCGAACCTGACCCCCGGTGGTGGCAACGCCTCGCAGTGGAAGGCCGCCTGGGAGGCCAAGGGCTGGCCCGTCAGCATGGACCCGGTCATCGGTGCGGTCGCCTGGTTCCCCGGCAACCACGTCGCCTACGTGAAGAGCGTGAACGGCGACGGCACGGTGACGATCGAGGAGTACAACGGCATGGGCACGCGTGTGTACTCGCAGCGCGACATCCCGGTCGGCTCGGTCGGCGCGTACCTGTACCCGCCGCCCCGCTGATCCTCAGCTTCTGAACGAGACCCCCTGTGCGAAAGCGCAGGGGGTCTCGTCGTGTCAGGGCTCGTGGCCGGTATCGGCGCTCGTGACCGGTATCGGACCTTGCGGACCACCCCCGTTCGGGGGATCATGTCGGAAAGCGGTTACCAGCCGCAGCATCGCCCCGCGATCAACGCCGTCGAGCGGAGTGCCTCGTGCACCCGCCCGCCACCACCGGATCGTCACCTCGCAGGCACCGAACACTCAATGATGAGGAGAAACTGTGCGACAGAGATCGAGATCTCTCGCGACGCTCGCCCTGGCCGGCGCGCTGACGGTGGGCCTGACCGGCTACGCCATCACCCCCGTGGCCGCGGCCGACGAGCCCACCAGCTCGGAGAACCTGCGGCCGGTCGAGTACCTCACTCGAGGTCTCGTCGCGGCCCAGACTGGGGACGGCATCTTCCTGAGCTGGCGCTTCCTCGGCGATGAGCCCGACGGGCTGTCGTGGAACGTCTACCGCAAGGACGGCAAGGCGTCCTGGAAGAAGATCGCGACGGTCGACCCGCGCGACGTGCAGCCCGAGAGCGACTACGCCGAGAACCCCGGCGTCGTGAAGGAGAACTCGACCCCCTCCAATTACACCGACCCGGATGGCCAGCTCACCTCGATCTACGAGGTCGCGCCGGTCGTCGATGGGGAGGAAGGCATGCGCCAGGGCATGGATGCGCCGATGCTGTCGGCCCTGCCGGGCGCAGCCGGGCAGGAGAACCGCGGCGCGGTGCACTACGTGCCGCTGAAGCCCGCGCCCGCGCCCGTGCCGCTCGCGCAGTTCACCTACCGCGGCCAAAAGTTCGGCGGCAGCCAGGGCATTACCGCGGCCAACATGGTGATCCCCGACACTGGCGGGCAGCACTGGTACCAGGTCGACATGGAGCTGCTCAAGAGCTTCCGGGTTCCCTTCGAGCAGCAGACGACCGTGACGCAGACCGACCTCGACGGCTGGCTTGCCGCGCTCAACGCGAAGAACGTGACGCCCAACGCGATGGGGGTCGCCACCTACACGACGCCGTACGTGCTCGAGAACGGGCTCGTCGACGGCAAGGTCACCGAGGCGCTCTTCAAGGAGCTCGAGGGCGAGTTCATCAAGTACCTGAAGAACCTCGACTCGGGGGAGTCGCTGCCCTACGCGCTGACCGCCGAGGGTGCCGTGTCGACCACCATGAGCGGCAACTACAACACGCACGACATGACGGTCGGAGACTTCGACGGTGACGGCGTGTACGAGATCGTCGTGAAGTGGCGAGCCGGCAGCCCCGACCCGATGTACTCCGAGCCGATCTTCGGGGGCAACAACACCACCTCGGCGCCCGAGTACATCGACGTCTACAAGCAGGACGGCACGCTGCTGTTCCGCGTGGACATGGGCTACAACATCCGTTCGGCCAACGACCACGAGACGACGCTGTTCGCCGAGGACTTCGACGGCGACGGGAAGTCGGAGCTCATGCTCAAGACCGGTCTCGGCACCCGCGTCGGCAACTGGGACGAGGCATCCGGTTCGGTCGTCTACTCCGACTCCGGGGTCGTCGGCGGTGCGGATGGGCTCGCCTCGACCACGCCGAAGTTCCAGGAGTACTTCGCCACGGGCAACACCGAGGCGCTGGACACCTACTGGGCGCTGCTCAACAGCTTCACGATCTCGTACCGGAGCCCCACCGTGGGCGGCGGCAACGACGGCCCGAACGACATGAACCTCAAGCGCTGGATCAAGACGTATCACGTCGGCCCGATCGGCCCCGCGAAGAACGACCAGGAGTTCTTCTCCGCGTTCGAGTGGGACGCCGAGGCGGGCGCGGGCGTGCTCATCGACAGCGAGCTGTATCCGCATCCGTATCGGGGCAGCGTCGACGGCGACAATTGGGCCATGAGCCCGACCACCCAGCGCGGCAACTTCGCCTACCTGGCGTTCCCCGGCCCGGGTGCCGGCACCTCGTCGAGTGACTACAAGGCGCAGGTGATGCATCCGTCGCAGGCCTACTGGCTCACGAACCCGTGGAAGGCGGCGTCGTTCGGCGACGCGCAGGGCAACCGGGCGAACCGCTACGTCGGCGTCGTCGCGGCGCTCGACGGAGTGAACCAGTACGCGGTGTCGCAGCGTGGGTACTACCAGCGCACGACGCTCGCGGCGTTCAACCTTGTCAACAGAGAGGTCAACCTGCAGGCGACCTTCGACTCGGCCGACCCGCAGTTCCACACGCTCGGCGGCACCGCCTACGACTACCAGAACCGCGGCAACCACGACACGAAATCCGCCGACCTCGACGGAGACGGCTGGGATGAGGTGGTGCTGAAGGCGATGGTGCTCGGGCTCAACGAGGACAAGACCAAGATCCTGCCGAAGGTACTCAACGGCGACGTCATGGCGACCATCGACGGGCTCAACGGAGTGCCGCCGGTCGCCAACCAGTTCGAGTTCGGCACGGAGGAGATCCGGAACAACCCGCTCAACGAGTGGGCGCCGTTCCGTCACGGTGACCGCGGAGCGCTGCTTCCGGTCGACAAGACCAACCACATCGCGGCGTGGTCGGGCATGGAGGAGCACCTCTACGACGACCAGCGCACCGGTATCCATCACGGCTGGATGCCGGGGCCGATGGGCTACGAGCCGATGGAGGGCCGCAAGCTCGACGAGAACGGCGAGATCGTGGAGACGAACTCGCTGATCTACGGCGTCTACGCCGGCTCCGACGCGGAGGGCGCCGTGGCGGGCAACTTCTCGAACCGCTGGCCTGGCGCTCAGGGTCACTCGGGCAATGGCGCGCGCAGCATGCTCACCGGCGACCTGCTGAACGGCAGCAGCAACCTGGGCAGCGGCAACAACGCGATCTGGTTCGGTGGCGGCCTCACGCACATGGCGGTCAACGGCGCGAACATCCTCAGCGTCAACGACCTCACGTTCGCGACGACCGGCTACCTCAACACCGGCCTGACCTCCACGGGGAACAAGAGCACCCCGACGCTCAAGGCCGACATGTTCGGCGACTGGCGCGAGGAGATCATCCTGCGGGGCAGCAACAACCGGCTGGGGATCGTGACCACCCTCGCGCCGACCGAATACGGCATCCGCACGCTGATGCACGACCCGATGTACCGCATGGGTGTCGCCAACAAGAACAACGGATACGACCAGCTGGGGTTCGCGAGCTTCTACCTCGGTGACGAGGCGGAGCTGCCGGGTCAGCGGGACGACATTCTGGTTCCTCAGGCGCCGTACGACCTGAACGTGACGGCTGAGGCGACCGTGCGGTGCGTCGCCGGCAAGGGGCAGGTCGTCCTGCGGGTGTCGAACGATGACATCGCTCCGGTCGAGCTCGAGGTGACCAGTTCGTTCGGGGCGAAGTCCGTCGAGGAGCTCAGGGCGGGGAAAAAGGTCTCGATGACCTTCGCGACGCGTCAGAGTGAGGTGGCGGCTGGCACGGTGACGGTCGATGTTTCGGCGGTGGTCTATGGGAATCCGCAGTCGGAGACGTTGACCGTGGCGTACGACGGGCGTAGCTGCCGCTGACTCTGGTGGGCCCGCCTTGATGGCGGGCCCACCATCCGGCTTCAGCACTAGGGCTCGGAGATGCGACGGGCGTCGGCTTTCTCGCCGACACGCTAGCGGTCGCTGATATGCCAAGAATCTTCGGATGCGGCGTCGCCTTCTGAGAGTCGACTGGCGTAGCTCTTCGTCTACTTGTTTCGGTTGGCGAAGGGGCGCCTTCCACCGTGTGCTGCCTTGAACGATGCGATCCAGGCAGTCTCGATTGCATCGATCTCATCAGCGGTCGCGTTCGGGTGCGTCTGCCAGCACACGAGGAGCGTCTCGGCCTCCGCGAGCTGCCAGATCGATCGCCCCCCTGAGTGATTGATCTTCTTCCTGCTGAAGGGTCTCAGGCGTTGACGAAGGCCGCCTGCGCCCCCAGCCTTGCCGATGTAGACGACTGTCGCGCCGACATGCCAGCGGCTTTCGAGGTCGTCGAGCGGGTAGGGCGCCCTCTTCTCGATGGGGCTGACAACTAGGAGTTCGTACGTGCTGCTCGGGTCCGCCCGCAACACAACGTAGATTCCCCTGTCGCTTGGAACCTGCTTCATGTCCATGGCAGCGAGCGGCAGGAATCCCCTCAAGCCAGCGTGTTCGAGGTCTTCGCGTGTCCATCCCGCCGGCGTATCCAGGGCTAGACGCTAGCGACGAGCGCCGACACCACCCTCGGCTAGAATCGGTGCGCCAGCCTCTGTAGCTCAATGGAAGAGCAGTTCCGTCCTAAGGAAACGGTTGGGGGTTCGAGTCCCTCCAGGGGCACTGTCAGGTATAACGCGACGACGCGGGCTGATCACGCGGCAACTGCCGGGAACACCACCAGAGCCCCGTCCTTGCCCCGCTCGATCTCGATCGCCACATCTCCGACCGCTCCCGTAGCCGACACCTCGTCGCCCAGAGCGCGCACGCGGTACGCAGCTTGTAGCAACGCGTCAACTTCTCCAGGGGTGAACGTCGGAAGACGGAGCCCGCCTTGTCGCTTCAGTTTGAGAGTCGACAGCCTCATCAATACAGAGTCGATCGACGAACTCAGCTCTTCGAGGCGACGCTCGTCGGCGCGCAGCGCGTCGACAAAGCGAAGGAATGGGTTGCCTGTGTCCTGCTGGGCGTGCTCCACCGCCTGCAGGACGAGGACACGCCTCTTCAATGCGATGGCGAGGCGGGCCAGCTCGAGGTGCGCCCGGAACAGTCCGCCCTCCTCATTGACGCCCGGGAAGGATTTGCCTAGTTCGCTCACCTCAACCGGTCCGTCCTGCAATGAGTCAAGCGCGAGCGTCCATTTCTTGACGCGCCGCTTGGCGCTTTCGAACGCCTTGTTGATCTCATAGGCGGACGAATCGAGCCCGAGCGAATGGCCAGGGCGGCCCTGGTCGAGGAGAATCGATGTCGCCTTGTCGATCGCATCTCGGGAGCCGTCAAGCTGGTTTCGTTCATTGTCGAGGGTCTGCTCATGCAGCTGCTCGAGGAGGGTGGTGATTCTCTCGATCGCCTTCTGTCTTTCGTGGTCGGCATAGGCGGCAGCAGCAACGGCCACCGCCATCAGGACGAGGGGTGCGGCCACAGTGAGCGCACCCGCTGTAGCGGCGGTTGCGCCGGCCGTAACGGCCGAGCCGGCCGCCGCGCCAGCGCCGGTCGCCGCTGCCTTTCCTGCGACCGGCACGAAGGCCGCGTTGGCCACGATGCCCGTGGCGCCTCTCAGGCCTCCGTAGATGCCTCCTGCGACGGTCTTCGCGGCCATGGGCTGCACGAGCCCCTTCCCGACCTGAGCAGCCACCTTCGCCGGAATCACCATGCGGTACAACACTTCGCCCTGGGAAGCGACAGTCATGGTTCGAGGTGAAGCCTTCGCTGTGTCGGAGACGAGCCGTGCCAGCTGCTGGGCGAGCGGGCTGGCGGCGTTGAGCGCGATCCCTCCGCTTGGGTCGCGGCGCGCCTGAATGGGGTGGCATTCCAGGGTGGCGATTGGCGACTCGGCGAGAGTCGCGAGGGCAGTCCGCAACTCAGCGAGGCGCGCAGCAGTCAAACCTTCAATGCCGTCGAGCAAGTTCGGCACTGCGACCTCTTGAGTCGCAAGCGTCCAGACGGGTACCGCCTCTTCGTGGTTCGACATCGTTCCCCTCACCTTGAGCACACACTGTAAACGCCCGAGGCGACATCGCAGTGCTTCAGCGTCGGCTGGTCCTGCCGAGACTGGGACATGCCTCCATGCCGGGGGACGATGATCAGGCATCGATCGCTTCTCGTGCGTCTTGGGCATGCCGACCTCGATCTCGTACGCGATAAACACCGCGTTGTCCTCGATGACGAAGCGCCGACGGAGGCGGTTCACCCTCCGCACCCGCAGCCCGGTCGCCTCGCCCCAGCGCAAGCCGGTGTGCGCCAGCGTCAGGACGAGCGTCGAATACGCGGAGCACTCCGCCAGCGTCGCCACCTGGTCGTGCGAGAGGTAGACGCGACGCTTGCCCACACAAGGGCTTCGGCATCGGCGGCTGCTTGGACCGCAGCCAGGTGTCCGCGAACATCCGGACCGGAAGCCGCGACGAAGACGGGTCGATGTACTCGCCCTTCGGCTTCGACACCGTGACCATGGAGAGGTCGAGCTTCGCCTCACGCATCGTCGTGAAGCCGCGCTTCTCCGCCTCGGTGCGATCGGGCTTGCGATAGCGCACACGGTAGCGGCGGCCCTTCGCCGATTCGTATGGGGTCATGCTGCCCATCTCGACCTCCGCTCATGCCGGTTCGATGGCCAGTATTGGACCGGTGTCGGACACTGGTCAGCCGCCGTCAACGCGGCAGATCACAGATATGGGACAGATGTCGAAAGACGTCCTCAACTGGTGTTGGGTCGCGCCTCCTTCCGACGCCGAGGGCGTAGAGATCGGTCGCGCCTCCGTTCTCGCCGCTCACTCCTTGCATTCCGCGCTGGCGCGCTCCGCTTAGCAGCCGTTCGCCGTCGAGCACTGCGCCGCGCCCGATCGCTGTCTGGGTTGGATGCGGAGGAAACTTGATTCTGGTCGCGCGCCGTTTCTTCGGACCCGCAGCCGTGTCGCCGTCGCCGCGACAGCGCGCGTCGGATGACGCCGTTGGTTGCGTCTCCATCGTCACAGGAGCTCGGTCGGGCCGAACCTCGGCAAGGACACCAGACGTGTTGGTCCGATCCGCGCGGTGAGGCGGGGAGTCGCTGCTCCAGGGCCGCCCGCAATAGGCCAGGATGGGAGCGTTCGCGGCTCTGCCGTCGCTTGTTCGCTCTATAGCAGGAGTGCCCACCTGTGGTGAATCACGTCGCCTTCATCTGGAACATTGCGGAGTCCCTTCGCGGGCCTTTCAAGCCCTCAGAGTACGGCTCGGTCGTCCTCCCGTTCACCGTGCTTCGCCGGCTCGACGCCGTGCTGGCGGACACGAAGCCGGACGTGCTGGAGGCCGCGAAGACCACGGAGAACGTGCCGGACAAGCTTCGGGAGATTAAGCTGACTGAGGCATCGGGCCACCAGTTCTACAACACGAGCCCGTTCGACTTCGGCAAGCTCGTCGCCGACCCGCAGGACCTCCGCGCGAACCTCTTCGCGTATCTCGCCGGGTTCTCGCCGAATGTGCGGGACATCTTCGAACGGTTCGAGTTCGACAAGACCCTGAACAAGCTCGCGGAGAAGAACAAACTGTTCGCGGTGACAGAGAAGTTCGCGCAGGCCGATTTCCACCCCCGCACGGTCAGCAACATCCAGATGGGCCTCGTATTCGAGGAACTCATCCGGTTCGCGAACGAGCGCTCGAACGAGACCGCCGGCGACCACTACACGCCCCGCGAGGTGATCGCGCTGATGGTGCAGCTGCTGTTCGTGCTCGACGACGACGCGTTGTCGAAGTCGGGTGTGGTGCGCTCGATCTACGACCCGACCGCTGGCACCGGCGGCATGCTGTCGGTCGCGGACGAGTACCTCCGGAGGATGAACCCGGGCATCCAGCTCAGCCTGTACGGGCAGGACTACAACGACGCCTCTTACGCGATCTGCAAAGCCGACATGGTCATCAAGGGCCAGGACGTCGACAACATCGCACTCGGCGACACCCTCACCGACGACCGCTTCGACGACAAGAAGTTCGACTACGGCCTGTCAAACCCGCCGTTCGGCGTGGACTGGAAAGACCAGCGCGCGTACGTGGATGACGAGCACACGAAGCTCGGCTTCAACGGCCGCTTCGGCCCGGGAACCCCCGCCGTCAGCGACGGCGCGATGCTGTTCCTGCTGCACCTGGTGTCAAAGATGCGCAGGCCCGAAGACGGCGGCTCCCGTATGGCCATCGTGCTCAACGGGTCACCGCTGTTCTCCGGCGGTGCTGGCGGCGGGGAGTCGAACATCCGCAAGTGGTTGCTCGACAACGACCTCGTCGAGGCGATCATCGGGCTGCCCAAGGACATGTTCTACAACACCGGCATCTCCACCTATATCTGGGTGCTCACCAACCGCAAGACTCACGACCGCAAGGGCCGCGTGCAACTCATCGACGCCCGCGAGATGTTCACCAAGCTCCGCAAAGGCCTCGGATCCAAACGCAACGAACTCTCACCGAAGGACATCGAGACCATTGTCGGCCTGTACGCAGGATTCGAGAACGGCGAGCACTCGAAGACCTTCCGCAACGAGGATTTCCTCTACCGCACCATCACCGTCGAACGCCCGTTCAAGCTCAACTGGCAGGCAACCTCCGAGCGAATCGACGCCGTCTTCGAGGCGAAGGCGGTTCAGAAGCTGAACGACACGGATGCCGCAGCCTTGCGCGCCGCGCTTGACCGGCTCGGCGCCGAGACAGTGTGGAAGAATCGTGCGGAGTTTCAGAAGGCGCTCAAGGATGCCGCGAAGGCGGAGGGTCTCACCCTCCCCGCACCGCTTCTGAAGACGGTGACCACCGAGCTCGGCGAGCAGGACGACACCGCCGACACCTGCACGGACCCGAAGGGGAACCCGGAGCCGGACACATCGCTCCGTGACACCGAGAACGTGCCGTGGGACGAGGACATCAACGTCTACGTCGCCCGCGAGGTCCTTCCGTACGCGCCCGACGCGTGGGTCGACCACTCCAAGATCAAGGAGGGCGCGGAGATCCCCTTCACCCGCCACTTCTACCGGCACATCCCACCCCGCCCGCTCGAAGAGATCGACCGCGATCTCGACGCCGTCATGGACCAACTCCGCGCAATGCTCGTCGAGGTCGAAAAGTGAGTACTAGCAGAAGGTATCCGCTATATCGCCCAAGTGGACTTCAGTGGAATCCTGAAGTCCCTAACCATTGGCAAGTCATGCCGTCCTGGGCAATTGCTCGACAGGTCCGTCGCCCGCCTGCGGCAAGTGACGGTGTCGTCACGGCCTTCCGCGACGGGCAGGTGACCCTTCGCAGCAACCGACGCACCGAAGGTTTTACCGAGGCTTTCCAGGAGCACGGGTACCAGGGAGTGCGGCGGGGTGAATTGGTCATTCACAGCATGGATGGCTTCGCTGGTGCCATCGGCGTGTCCGACTCCGATGGCAAGATGTCACCCGTCGCTCACATTTACTCAATACGCGGCGGCGAACCGCGGTTTTTTGCTCTCTTGTTGCGAGTGATGGCACTGAGCGGCTTCGTAGAGAGCCTAGCTAAGGGAATTCGCGAGCGGTCGACCGCCTTTGACAGGGGCGCGTTCAGGGCGCTTTCGATTCCGGTGCCGCCAGCCAACGAGCAAAGAAGCATCCTCGACTTCCTGGATCGGGAGACGGCGCAGATCGACGCGTTCATCGCGAAGAACGAGGAACTCGTCGCGCTCCTCACCGAACGCCGCTCGAGCCAAGTCGCTGAAGCAGTATCGCGCGGGCTCGGAACCGCGCCCCGACTTGTCGACGCTCCCAGGCTTGCACTGGGGGCAATGCCAGCACATTGGTCCTTGATGCCGCTAAAGCGGGCCGTGAGCTACCAGGAAGGACCGGGGATCATGGCGGCGGACTTTCGTGAGTCGGGAGTGCCATTGCTCCGGATCTCGTCCGTCAGTACTGCTGTCGCGACCCTCCACGGCTGCAACTATTTGGACCCAGATCTCGTTAGAAGTCGGTGGTCGCATTTTCAGGTTGCAATGGGTGACTTGCTCATTAGTGCTAGCGCAAGTATGGGAACAATCGCCGAGGTTGGTACGGACGACGTTGTGGGCGCGGTGCCGTACACGGGCATCATCCGTATCAGCGAGGGGAAGATGTTGCGCGACTTCGCTAAGTGGTTCTTCGTTTCGGAAGAGTTCCTGATGCAGGTGGAAGCTCTGAAGACGGGATCAACGATTGAGCACTTTGGGCCGTCACACCTTGGACGAATGTGGGTTGCCCTTCCGCCGGAATCGGAGCAGCGAGAGATCGCGGCTCACATCCAACACGCGACGAAACGAATCGACGAGTCGATTCGGATCGCGAAGCGCGGAGTTGAGCTAGCCAGGGAGCGACGAGCTGCGCTGATTTCGGCCGCGGTGACGGGGAAGATCGATGTGGGGGTGACGGCGTGAGTGGTGTTGCGGGGGCGCATCTGGAGTCGGTGCTCGAGAACGAGATCGCCGAGCATCTCGCCGCGAATGGCTGGCTGTACTCGCCGACTGATGCTGGCTACGACCGCGAGCTCGCCCTGTTTTCCGAGGACGTGCTTGGCTGGCTCGAGGACTCGCAGCCGACCGAGTTCACGAAGGTGGTCCGCCCCGAGGACACCGAGTCGCAGCGTGACGCGGCGGCTCGCGGCATCCTGTCCCGTCTAGCGAAGGCGTTGGACAATGACCCGTTGAAGAACGGTGGCACGATCCGGATCCTGCACGAGGGGTTCTCGATGGTGCCTTTGCACGGTGGTGCGGTGAAGTTCAAGCTGGCGCAGTTCCGGCCGGCAACGACGAACAACCCGAACACGCTCGCGGCGTATGGGAAGATGCGCGTGCGGGTGATGCGTCAGGTTCACTACTCGGTGAAGCATCCGAACAAGGCGTTGGATCTGGTGCTGTTCGTGAACGGGATCCCGGTCGCGACGGTCGAGTTGAAGACGGACTTCACGCAGCCGATCAGCAACGCGGTGGCGCAGTATCAGTTCGACCGGACCCCGGCGGGCGAGCCGTTGTTCGGGTTCGCTCGGCGGTCGCTGGTGCATTTCGTGGTGTCGAACAGTGCCGTGCAGATGACGGCGAAGCTCGCCGGCGCGGCGACCCGTTTCTTGCCGTTCAACCGGGGCTACGACGAGGGGGCGGGGAACCCGCCGAACCCGAACGGATCGGCATCTTCGTACTTCTGGGAGGAGATCCTGCAGCGGGACACCTGGCTGCAGCTGCTGGGATCGTTCGCTCATCTGCAGGTCGAGGTCGATGTGCACCCCGACACCGGCAAGAAGACCCGTACTGAGAAAGTGCTGTTCCCCCGCTACCACCAGTGGCGGGCCGTCACGCGGCTGGTCGACGCGGCACGGGCGGAGGGGCCGGGGAACCGATATCTGGTGCAGCATTCGGCGGGGTCGGGCAAGACGAACTCGATCTCGTGGCTGGCGCACCGGCTGTCGCAGCTGCACGACCAGCAGAACGAGCGGGTGTTCGACACGGTCGTGGTGGTGACGGACAGGACGGTGCTGGACAAGCAGCTGCAGGACGCCATCGCACAGTTCGAGAAGCAGGCCGGGGTAGTGCAGTCGATCACCAAGGACGCCGGCGAGTCGAAGTCGAAGCAGCTGGCTGCCGCGCTGACCGGCGGCAAGAACATCGTGATCGTGACGATCCAGTCGTTCGAGGCGCTGATCACCGCGATCCAGACAATCCCCGAACTACAGGGCCGTCGTTTCGCGGTGATCGCGGACGAGGCGCACTCGTCGCAGACCGGGTCGACCGCCGGGGCACTGACGAAGGTGCTGTCCCCGGCAGAGCAGGCGGCGGTCGCCGAGGGTGCGCCCGTCGATTCGGAGGCGTATCTGCAGTGGGCGATGGAGGTCACGGCGTCCGCCCCGAACATCTCCTACTTCGCGTTCACCGCCACCCCGAAGGCGAAGACGCTGGAGCTGTTCGGGCGGGTCTCTGCCGGAGGAGCGCTGCCGGAGCCGTTCGACCTGTACTCGATGCAGCAGGCCATCGAGGAGGGGTTCATCCTCGACGTGCTGCAGAACTACACGCCGTACAAGGTGGCGTGGAAGCTGCAGCATCCCGGTGACGACTACGACGGCGACGGCGAGGTCGACGAGTCGACCGCGGTGAAGGCACTGGTCCGGTACGTGCGGTTGCATTCGACGAACATCAGTCAGAAGGCGAAGATCGTCGTCGACCACTTCCGCACCTTCGTGCAGCCTCTGCTGGACGGCAGGGCGAAGGCGATGGTGGTCACCGGGTCGCGTCTGGAGGCGGCGAGGTGGAAGAAGTACCTCGACGATTACATCGCGGATGCCGGAGTGCAGGGGGTGCGGTCGCTGGTCGCGTTCTCGGGCACCGTGGACGACCCCGAGCTGCTCGGCGACGGACTCACGGAGCGGACACAGAATCCTGGGGTGCAGTCGGACCTCGCAGAAGCGTTCAAGCCGGCTACGTACAACGTGATGATCGTGGCCGAGAAGTTCCAGACCGGGTTCGACCAGCCCCGGCTGGTCGCGATGTACGTCGACAAGAAGCTCGGCGGCGTGCAGGCGGTGCAGACGCTGTCCCGGCTCAACCGCACCTACCCGGGCAAGGACAAGACGTTCGTCCTCGACTTCGTCAACGATCCTCAGGAGGTTCTGGACGCCTTCCTGCCGTACTACCGCAAGGCGACGCTCACGTCGACGACCGACCCAAATCTCATCTACGACCTCGTCACGAAACTGGATTCGGCCGGGATCTACGAGATGGCAGAGGTCGAGCAGGCCTTCGACGCGGCCCTAGCCGGCGGAGTGAGCGCGAACTCGAGGGTGTCCGCGGCGACCGCGCCGGCGGTGGACCGGTTCCAGAAGCGGTGGGTCGCGGCGGTCCTCGACGACGACAAGTCCGAGCAGGACGAGTTGAAGCTGTTCAAGGCGGATGCCGGGCAGTTCGTGAAGTTCTACGACTTCATCTCCCAGGCCCGCAACCTCGAGGACACCGATCTGCCCCGTCGGCACTACTTCTTGCGTCGCATCCTGCCGCAGCTGTCGACCGCGACCTACGCGGAACCGGTGGACATCTCGCAGGTGCAGCTCGTCGGTTACAAGATCGACCCCGGCGACTCTGTCAAGCTCCACCTCGAGCAAGGGCCTGGCCTGGACCCGATTACTGCCATCGGGTCGGGCGCGATCCACGAGAAGCATCGCAGCGCGCTCGAGGAGATCATCCAGAAACTCAACGAACGCCTCGGCGACAAGTACGGCGTCGGCGTCATCGACATCACCGTGAACCACATCGTCGGCAAGCTCGCGCTGGACGTGGAGCTCGCAAAGCAGGCTGAGGTCAACACGCCTCAGCAATTCGCTGAGTCGCCGGCCCTGCCGAAGGCGTTCACCAAAGCAGTCGTTGAGGTGCGGGACGAGACGCCCGCGTTCATCGATGACCTTCTGGGCGATGGGGGGCTCTTCTCTGACCTGAGCAAGGCGCTGCCGGCGATGCTGTACGAGTACTTGAAGGTAAAGGGAACCTCGAGCCCGGCCACAGGGGGCGACGAGGCGTGAACATCTGGGGAGTTCACAACAACACCCTCACGACCGAGCTCGTTGACGAGGGGTTCATCAGCCTCGGTTGGGATGACTTGGCGGATCTACGGTCCATCGGTGCAGGGCGCGAAGGCTTGAAGCACGCACTTGCCGAAGCGGAGCCCGATGCCAAACCACGCTCCATCGCCGGGCAGGCCGGGGTCCTCACGCGTTTTCGTGACGAGATGCGTCCGGGCGACATCATCGTCGCCCCGTACAAGCCCGACTCGACTATCAATCTTGGTCTGGTGGAGGGCGACTACTACTTCGACCCGTCGGTGGAATCTCACAAGCACCGCCGCCGCGTCAAGTGGAAACGTGTCGGGCTTCCGCGAACGGTGTTCTCCCAAGCGGCGCTGTACGAAATTGGTTCCGTACTTGCGGTATTCCGCGTCCGTCGCCACGCCGACGAATTCCTTGCAGCCTTGGACAGTCCCGAGGAGTCGCTCGACGAGCTTGCCAAGACAATCGACCTCGCAGCCGATCAGTCGGCGAGCGACGATGAGGTCGATGAGCCGCGCGCATCTCGGATTGAGCGGCATACCCGTGACTTCGTGCTCGAGACTCTGCACAAGAAATTGACTCACCAGGACTTCGAAGAGTTCACTGCTGCGCTTCTTCGCGCGCTCGGATACCAAGCTCGTGTGACCCAGTTCTCACAGGACGGAGGAGTCGACGTCATCGCGCATCGTGACCCTCTGGGCGTCGAACCGCCGCAGATCAAAGTCCAATGCAAGCACCGCACCGGCACGGTGGGTGCACCCGACGTGCAGCAGCTAATAGGCACGCAGGGCCCGGGAGAGCTCTCCCTGTTCGTGACTCTCGGCAGTTATTCGCGAGATGCCCTTGCAATCGAGCGGCAGCGCCCTGGCCTCCGGCTCTTGTCTGGTGAGGATGTCGTCACGATGGTGCTCGAGAACTACACCGAACTACCGGAGTCCTGGCGTGCCGTGATTCCTTTGACACGAGTCCTCGTCGTGGCGGACATTGCCGAGCGCTGATATCTGTACAAGGCCCAGCTGATCTCGATCGGAGTCAGGCTGCTCCCTGGTGACTTGGGCGTCGGTATGCCGCGAAGAGGACGGGGGCGGCAAGGGTCGCAACCTGGCGCTCGGAGATCTCGACGACTCAGAACAGGAAAAGCAAAAGGCTTTCTACTTCTCGCGCCGCCGCATGCGCTCGAGGGTCCGATCTGGGCTCGGCGCCCGCGGAACACCGGGCCGGTCCGTTGTAGTTGTGGCTGCGGGTTGCCACGGGCTCTACTGGGCGCCTTCGCTGCACCGCGATTCAGTAGGTGGACACGAGCAGATTCGTGCTCCACCTCGCCCTACCCCGATTTGACGCAAGCGCGCGACAAGGAATGCTGCCTCTCACGCGTCGTTGTTCAGGTTTACCATCCGTTCGTACCGGGCGTGACCGACGCAGTTTCCTGAACGCAAATGGTTCGCTCCGCGTGACCCGCACGGAAGCTCGTCCGTCGCTGCTCTTAGAAAGCTTGAGTGTTCGGAAAATCCGAGTATTCATACCGCGAATGAACTAGACTGTTATCCGAACGGAGGACGCGATGCCCAACGAGAAGCCCCTGGCAAGCGAGTCCGAGGTGATCCGCGAAGTTGCGCAACGCCTAGCTAGCCTTCTGCCGGCAGGCTGGTCGGTCGAGGCGCTGGAAGACCGCAGTCACGCGACCATCCGCCGCGAGGATGCCGTACTGCGCTTTCGTGCTCCCAGCGGCGTCGAGGCCGCCGTGCCGGTCGAGGCGAAGCGCATTGTTGAAGGAAGAGACGTCGCTGCGATAGCCGAACAGATGCGGTTTGGGCGGGAGGGTCTGATCGTGATGGCCAGATATCTTCCAGCGCCGGTCCGGGACAGGCTGAGCAAGGCAGGCATGTCATGGGCCGACGCAACCGGCAACATGCGGATCGCCGTGCCCTGGCCCGGCCTGTTCATTTTCGACCGCGGCGCTGACAGTGATCCCTGGCGCGGGCCGGGACGTCCCCGCGGCACGCTGAAGGGAGAGCCCGCCGCAAAGGTCGTACGCGCATTGGTCGATGTCCATCGAAAGTGGTCGATGCGCGACCTAGCCCAGTGCTCGCGTGCCTCGACTGGAGCAACCTACAGGGTGGTCCAGTTTCTTGAGGACGAGGGGCTAGTCGAGCGAGAAGGTGGGCGGGTTACCGTGCGCGATTGGAAAGCGATACTGCGAAGGTGGAGCGCCGACTACAGCTTCGTTCGCACAAACGTGACGACGCGATGGATTGCTCCGCGCGGAATCGATGACGTTCTCTTTCGAGCAAGAGGCGATTCGCCCCGATACGTAGTCACGAGCACTGTGGCTGCTGCCAGATGGGCACCTTACGCCCCGTCCCGTTCCCTCATGGCGTATGTCGACTCCGTTGACGACGCGGCAGAAGCCTGGGGACTTCGTGCCGCCGATAGTGGTGCCAATGTCGTGCTTGCCGTACCCAAATTTGACGTCGTATACGACCGTTCGGAGCTGTGGGACGGCATCCAGATTGCTGCGCCATCACAGGTGGCGGTCGATCTGATGACCGGTCCCGGTAGGAACCCGTCTGAGGCTGAGGAGCTGATCCATTGGATGGAACGAAATGAACCCGTCTGGCGTCGATAGTCCTGGTCGCTCCGAGAGCCTGCTGGCCTCATCGCGTGCTGCGCTGCTGGATGCGCTCGAAGCGCTTGAAGCGCACCGAGACTCAGTCATCGTCATCGGAGCGCAGGCCATCTACCTTCGTGCGAGCTCCCGCCAGGTCGCACTCGCCGAGTTCACGAAGGACAGCGATCTCGCACTAGATCCACGCAGCCTAGGCGAGGATCCTCGAGTGGAGGAGGCGATGACCAACGCGGGGTTTCATCCCAACCTAACCTCGAGCAACCCTGGAGAGTGGGAGAGTCCGGCGGGCATACCTGTGGACTTAATGGTGCCAGAGGCCGTAGCGGGCCCCGCCCAAAAGGGGCGAAGGGGCGCGCGGATTCCTCCGCATAGCAGGGCGGCTGCGCGAAGAGCCGTCGGACTCGAAGCGGCGCTGATCGACAATGACGAGCTGGAGATCGTCGCCCTTGCTGAAGACGACACACGTGCCTACAAGGTGCGCGTAGCAGGGTTGGGAGCGCTCCTGGTCGCCAAGCTCCATAAGCTCGGGGACCGAGCCGCAGCAGATCGTCGCCGCCTCCATGACAAGGACGCACATGACGTCTACCGGATCCTTCTAGCGAGTTCGACGCCCGACCTCGCATCGAAGCTCGCCGTTCTCTTGGCGGACCCCTTGTCCAGGGAGGTCGTTCTGCGGGCGATGGACATTTTGGGAGAGCTCTTCGCCCCTGGTCCGGACGCGCTCGGATCGGTCATGGCCGGACGGGCGGAAGAGGGCATTGGCGATCCCGAGAACGTTGCGCAATCGGTGGCGATTCTCGCCCACGATCTCCTCAGTGTGCTTGAGCCCGATCAGGGCTGAGAGTCGGTCGTCGACTCTCGCTAGCACCACCCTCGCCGACCGAATCGCCGTTTGGGCGCACGCAATGCGTAATGCACGAGACGCCGTGGGTGAGGTCACCGCCCCGCCGCGAACCTCCCATAGCTCTCTCTCGCCGCATCACTCCCCGCGACGAGAACCACGACATCCGCCCCAGCCGCACCCCACCGCTCGGCCGCGCTCATTGCATCCTCGACGGTCCCCGCCGCCGCGACCGACTGCACCACCTCATCCGTCACCTGGCGCGACGTGACCCCGCCGTTCGTCAGCAGCTCCTCGAACACCCCGAAGTCGACCACACGCTGCACTCGAGCCCGCACCGGCTCCACGGCCAGGGATCGCGACGCCCCGATGGACGTCATCGCGAACACCACCGTGTACGGCGACCCACCAGCGGCCGACCGCGCCCAGGTCACCCCGGCCGGAGTCGCGACCTCGGGAAGGATGATCCCATCCGTGGCCCGTCCAGCCCGCGAAAGCCCGGCGGAGCCGGTCGTGCCGAGCAGGATCCGCGGCGCCACCGCGGGCGGGTGCCCGAGCGTCACCCCGTCGAGCCGCACGTGCGTGCCCGACATCGTCACCGTCTCCCCGGCGAGCAGCCGCCGCAGCGCGACCGCGACCTCCTCGACGGCGGAGAGGCGGCGGGGGACGCCCGCGCCGATCTGGTCCATCCAGTCGGGGATGCCATAGCCGAGGCCGACGGTGAGGCGTCCGGGGGCGATGCGGCAGAGCGTCGCGATCTCCATCGCCGTCGTCGCGACGTTACGGGTGACGACGGGGAGGAGTCCGAGACCGACGTGCAGGCGGGTGGTGTGCGCGAGCGCCGTGGCGGCGAAGGCGATGCCGCCCGACCAGGGGAGGTCCTCGCTGAACCAGAGCTCGTCGAAGCCGGCGTCCTCCGCCCAGCGGGCGAACTCGGGCAGCTGCTCCGGCGGCCAGTCGGGCTCGAAGCGGACGCCGATGCGGGGGAGCGAGGAGGCCATGAGGCCAGGCTAGTGAGAGGTGCCGCTGCCTCGACGCGCCGCGCGCTCGAGTCATGAGGGGACTGCTGTCGAAGTACCGTGACGTCATGCCTGCTCGCCGATCCGTTCCCACGTCGGCGGCGGCACGCGCCCGGTACGCGAAGCGCCGGCAGCGGAGGCTGGCACGCGTCGACAACGACCTCACCGCCGAGCAGTGGGGCGAGCTTCTCGAGGCCTGGGACGGATGCGCCTACTGCCAGGTCGAGGGGCCGGCACTGCAGCGCGACTGCGTCATGCCGATCTCCCGCGGCGGACGCTACACCCTGGGAAACGTCGTGCCGGCCTGCGCCTCCTGCAATGCCAGCAAGCACAACGACGAGGTCACCGGGTGGCTGCGGCGCAAGCGGCTCGACGAGCGCGCGTTCCTACTCCGCCACGCGACGATCCTGCGTGCGCTGATCGCCGAGGAGTAGCTAACCGCATCCCCCGCGGATGCGTCGGGCACACGCTCACGAGCGCCGCGACTCCTCCCAGCGCTCGAGCAGCCGCGGATACTCGGCGAGGAGGAAGCGGTAGAAGTCGCGCATCCGCTCGACGCGGGCCTGCGCCTCGGGGGCCAGGTCGCCCTGGTCGAGCACCCGCTCGGCGAGGTCGGCGAAGGCCCCGAGCTCGCCCTGCTTGCTGAAGAAGACGGACTCGAACAGCCCCTCGGTGAGGCGGTAGCGCTCGCGGCGGCTTGCGCCAGGCATCCGCTGCACCAGGCCGTAGCGCTCGAGCAGGGCGACGGCGGCGCTGAGGGAGCTCTTGGCGACACCGAGCTGCTCGGTGAGGGTCGGGGCGTCGGCGGTCGCATCGGAAGCGAGCATGAGGGCACCGATCACCCGGCCACTCGTGCGGCTGAGGCCCAGCCGCTCCAGGTGGAACCCGATGTCATCGATCAGCTCGTTCGCGTTCGCCACCCCCTCACGCTAGTATGTTCGGTATGTTCCGAACAAACCGAACTACGTCATGAAGGTCGCGATCACCGGCGCCAACGCCGGCATCGGGCTCCGCGCCGCCCGTCTGCTCGCATCCGAGGGCCACCAGGTCATCGCCCTGTGCCGCAGCGTCGAGCGCGGGCGCTCCGCCCTCGGCGATGTCGAGAATGTCGAGGTGCGCCAGCTGGATCTGTCGTCCCGCGCAAGCGTGCAGGATGCAGCCGCCGCGATCGTCGCGGACGGCCCGCTCGACGCCCTCATCAACAACGCCGCCGTCTTCGACCAGTCACAGAGGCGCGCCGTCATCACCGCCGACGGGCACGAATCCTTCTGGCAGACCAACCATCTCGGTCCCTTCGAGTTCACCGCCCGCGTGAGCGGCGCGCTCGCCGCGGCCCGCTCGCCGCGAGTGCTGTTCGTCGGCAGCAAGGGCATCATCACGATGCCCCGCATCCGCATCCGTTATGAGGCGCTCGACTCGCCCGACTGGTACTCGCCGACCAGGGGCTACTATCACTCGAAGCTCGCCCAGACGATGACGGCGGTGCACCTCGCCGAGCTCGCCGGACCCGCGCTGAGCGTCGCGTGCCTGCGGGTGCCCGCCGTGCGGCTCGATGCCGACCGGCTCGCCGCGCAGCCCGCCCTGCTGCGGGCGCTGTACGCGCCCAAGAATCGGGCGGCCGCAGACCCGGCTACCATCGCGGGCATCTACCGAAACCTCATCGCCGACGGCACTCCGCGAGCAGCGGATGCTGTCTACGTCGACGAGCACCGCAAGCCCGTGGCGCTGCCCCGCTTCGCCGCCGGCCCCACCGAGCGGGCGCGGCTGTGGAGCGAGACCTCCGCCATTGTGGGCGCTCCCGAATGGCACTTCGACGGGGTGCGCGCCTGAGGGGATCCGGTCAGGAATCAAGAAGCCCGACTCGGCGGCCCAGTTCTAGCCTGGGGTCACCAAGAGAAAGGATTCATCATGGGCGACGCAACACTGTCCGACTTCGAGCGCCAGGCCGTCAAGGAGCGCGCAGCCGAGCTGAAGGCGCAGAAGCGCGGCGGCGGCAAGGCGAAGGAGAAGGATCTCGCGGCGTTGCTCGAGCGGATCGCCGAGATGCCGGAGTCCGACCGCGTGATCGCTGAGAAGCTGCACGAGATCGTCACCGAGGTCGCCCCCGACCTGCACGCGAAGACCTGGTACAGCATGCCGGCGTACGCCAAGGACGGGAAGATCGTCGTCTTCTTCCAGGCCGCCGGCAAGTTCGAGACCCGCTACGCGACGATCGGCTTCAACGACTCCGCGAACCTCGACGACGGCACGATGTGGCCGGTGAGCTACGCGATCACCGAGATCAACGCCGCGAACGCGAAGCGGATCCGTGAGCTGGTGGAGAAGGCGATCAGCTGATTGCCCCGTCGCCATGACGGCCCGTCGATGGCACCCCTACCGAAGCCGTAGCCCCAGGGCTGCGGCTTCCGGCTTCTAACCGCCCCCGCCGCCGATTCGAGTCCACGCCGTGAGGCCCTCGGCCCGCCGAGTCGCAGTGCGCCGGTCGATATCCCCGGGGCGTCGGTCAGCGGCCGTGAGGAGGAGACTGCCGGTGATGATCGCCGCCAGGACGCCGAGGAGAACCCAGGTCATGCGGCGAGCGTATCGACTGGAACTCGCCCCCGATAGTTTTCGTCGCCGAGAGAACTGAAGCCGACCCATGTGTGCACTCACGGGGAACACGCGGCGCGAGAATTTGTTGGCCTTGACTCTAAATGCCCGGCGACTTAGGCTGACCGCGTCCCAATCACTTTCGACGTAGGTGTCGAAACTTTCGGAAGGTTCGATGATGAACACACGGAGCATCCGCGCCGTCATGGCGATCGGTGCCGTCGGCGTCCTCGCGCTCACAGGCTGTGCAGGCGGTGGCGGTGGAGGCGGTGAGGGCGACGACCAGACCCTCACCTTCTGGCACAACTCGACCACCGGCCCCGGCCAGGAGTTCTGGGAGACGGCTGCCGCCGACTTCGAGGCGGAGTCGGGCGTCACGATCGACATCCAGACCGTTCAGAACGAAGACATGGACGGCAAGCTGCAGACCGCCCTGAACTCGGGCGATGCTCCCGACATCTTCATGGCGCGCGGCGGCGGCAAGCTCGCCGACGTCGTGCAGGCCGGTCAGGCGAAGGACCTCACCGACCTCATCACCGACGAGACCCGCGAGGCCGTCGGCGAGGCCGCCTTCAGCTCGCTCTCCGTCGAGGGCAAGGTCTACGGCATGCCGATGTCGATCCTCCCCGGCGGCATCTACTACAACGAGGCGCTGTTCGAGCAGGCCGGCATCGCGGAGGCGCCCACCACCTTCGACGAGCTGAACGACGCCGTCGACGCGCTCAAGGCCGCCGGCATCCAGCCCATCGCGCTCGGCGCGAAGGACGCCTGGCCCGCCGCGCACTGGTACTACTTCTTCGCCCTGCGCGAGTGCCCGCAGGAGGTCATGGAAGAGGCCGCCTCGAACCCGTCCTTCGAGGACGAGTGCTGGCTGAAGGCCGGTGAGGCTCTCGAGGAGTTCGTCTCCACCGAGCCCTTCAACGAGGGCTTCCTCACCACCGCCGCGCAGCAGGGCGCCGGCTCGTCGGCCGGGCTCATCGCCAACGGCCAGGCCGCCATGGAGCTCATGGGCGCCTGGAACCCGGGTGTGATCGGCTCGCTCACGCCCGACCAGCAGCCGCTCGAGACCCTCAAGTGGTTCCCGTTCCCCGCCACCGACTCGGGTGAGGGCGACCCTGCCGCCATGATGGGTGGCGTGGACGGCTACAGCTGCCACATCGACGCGCCCGACTCCTGCGCCGACTTCCTGAACTTCGTCATGCAGCAGGAGTACCAGGAGGCCTACGCCGAGGCGTTCGTCACGCTGCCCGCCAGCCAGGACGCCCAGGGCGTCGTCACCGACCCGGCTCTGCAGGACGTGCTCGCGGCCTACAACGAGGCGCCCTACGTGAGCGTCTGGCTCGACACCCTCTTCGGTCAGAACGTCGGCAACGCGCTGAACGTCTCCGTCGTCGACCTGCTCGCAGGTCAGGGTGACGCCCAGGCGATCGTCGACGCCGTCAACTCCGCTGCGGCGAGGTAGGTACTTCTCACTCATGAGCGTCACCACCAGCTCCCCGGCCTCCACCCGAGGCGAAGCTGCCGACGCGAACACCGGGGGCGGCCACGTGTCGCCCCCGGTCCGTCGCGTACGGCGTAGGGACTGGGTCAAGACCGCCGAGATCGCCCTGCTCGTGGGCCCGGGTCTCCTCGTGTTCCTGGCCTTCGTCATCTTCCCGGTCCTCATGGCGGCCTACTACGGCTTCTACCGGTGGCAGGGCTTCGGCGGGCCGACCGACTTCGTCGGCCTGCAGAACTACGTCACGATCCTCACCGACCCGTCGTTCCACGACGCCCTGCTGCACAACCTGCAGATCGTCCTGCTCTCGCTCATCCTGCAGGGCCCCGCAGCGCTGCTGATCGCGCTGCTGCTCAACCGCAAGATGCGCGGGCAGTCGCTGATCCGCGTGCTCATCTTCGTGCCGTACGTCATCTCCGAGGTCGTCGTCGGCACCGGATGGAGCCTGCTGCTGCAGAGCGAGGGTGCCCTCAACGGCATGCTCGAGAACCTCGGACTCGGGGCGCTCCAACAGGACTGGCTGGCCGATCCGAACATCGCCATCTGGACCCTGATGGGCATCATCACGTGGAAGTACCTCGGCTTCGCCGTGATCCTCTTCCTCGCAGGCATGCAGGGCATCCCGCAGGAGCTCACCGAGGCGGCTCAGATCGACGGCGCTTCGTTCTGGCAGATCCAGTGGCGGATCACCATCCCGCTGCTCGGGCCGACCCTGCGCATCTGGGCGTTCCTGTCGATCATCGGATCGCTGCAGCTGTTCGATCTCGTCTACATCATCTGGGGACAGTACGTCGCCTCGACGGCAGGCACCTCGACCATGGCGACCTACATGGTCGTCAACGGACGCAACGCCGGCAGCTACGGGTACGGCAACGCCGTCGCCGTGGTGCTGTTCCTCATCTCGCTGATCGTGGCGCTCGTCTACCAGCGCTACGTGCTGCGCCGCGACACCGCGAGCGCCCTCACCGGAGGTAAGAACCGATGACCGCAGTGTCGGCGGCGCGTCCCGCGTCGTCCGCCCCCGAGAAGCGCCCGCGCAGGCGAATCAACTGGAGCAGTCCGGTCATCTACTTCGTGGCGATGCTCGTCATCGCGCTGATGCTGGCGCCGATCGCGTACATCATCCTCGGCGGCTTCCGCACGAACGCGCAGATCACGGTCGATCCGGCAGGCTTCCCCTCGCCCTGGGAGGTGGGCAACTACCTCACTGTGCTCGCCGAGGGCACTTTCTGGAACCAGGTGCTGAACTCGACGATGGCGGCGCTCGCGACGACGATCGGCGTCGTGGTGCTGGGGCTCATGGCCAGCTACGTGCTCGCCCGTTACAAGTTCAAGGCGCGCGGATTCCTCTACGCGCTGTTCGCGGCGGGCCTCATGTTCCCGATCACCGTGGCGATCACGCCGCTGTACATCATGGTGCGGAGCCTCGGCCTGATGAACTCGCTGCCCGGCGTGATCCTGCCGCAGATCGCCTTCGCCCTGCCGACGACCATCATCATCCTCGTGCCGTTCCTGAGGGCGATCCCCGACGAGATCGAGGAGGCCGCCGCCATCGACGGCGCCTCACGGCTCGGGTTCTTCTGGCGCATGGTCGTGCCGCTGGCGCTTCCCGGCGTCATCACCGTCGGCATCCTGGCGTTCATCGGCAGCTGGAACAGCTATCTGCTGCCGCTGTTCATCCTCGGCAACGACGCGTCCTACACGCTGCCGCTCGGAGTGCAGGCGTTCGCGTCGCAGTACTCCGTCGACACGGCGCGCGTGCTCGCGTTCACGTCGCTGTCGATGATCCCCGCGCTGATCTTCTTCAGCGTGTTCGAGCGACGCATCGTCGGCGGCCTCACCGGTGCGGTGAAGGGATGACGGCGACGGATGCGACGCGCATCACCGCGGGACCCTGGAACGACTCGACGCTTTCGCTCGAGGAGCGGGTCTCCGCTCTGATCGCGGAGATGACCACCGAGGAGAAGGTCTCCCAGCTCTACGGGGTCTGGGTCGGCGCCTCCGCGGACGGCGAGGACGTCGCCCCTCACCAGCACGACATGAGCGAGGAGATCGACCTCGACAACCTGCTGCCGACAGGCCTCGGGCAGCTGACCCGTCCGTTCGGCACGGCCCCGGTCGACCCGGCGGTCGGTGCGGTCGCGCTGATGCGCGCCCAGCAGCGCATCGCCTCCGCGAACCGCTTCGGCATCCCGGCGCTCGCCCACGAGGAGTGCCTCGCCGGCTTCGCGACCTGGGGTGCGACCGCCTACCCGGTGCCGCTCAGCTGGGGTGCGACCTTCGACCCCGACCTCATCCGCGAGATGGGATCGCGCATCGGCGCCGACATGCGCTCCGTCGGGGTGCACCAGGGCCTCGCACCCGTGCTCGACGTCGTGCGCGACGCCCGCTGGGGGCGGGTCGAGGAGACGATCGGCGAGGACCCGTACCTCGTCGGCACGACCGCGACCGCCTACATCCAGGGTGTGGAAAGCACGGGCGTCGTCGCGACGCTCAAGCACTTCGTGGGCTACTCGGCCTCCCGCGCCGGACGCAACCTCGCGCCCGTCGCAGTCGGGCGTCGGGAGCTGGCGGATGTGCTGCTTCCGCCGTTCGAGATGGCCATCCGCGAGAGCGGGGTGCGCAGCGTCATGAACGCGTACACCGACCTCGACGGTGTGCCGACCGCCGCAGACGAGAGCCTGCTCACCGAGCTGCTGCGCAAGGTGTGGGGCTTCGACGGAACCGTCGTCGCCGACTACTTCTCGATCGCCTTCCTGCGCGACCTGCACCACTCGGTCGCGGACTACACGGCGGCCGCCGAGGCGGCGCTGCGAGCCGGCATCGA
Organism: Microbacteriaceae bacterium; assembly: GCA_031177985.1. GTDB lineage: Bacteria > Actinomycetota > Actinomycetes > Actinomycetales > Microbacteriaceae > JAPSJW01. The sequence goes on from JAPSJW010000002.1 coordinate 131,397, forward strand.
CGTCGAGCTGCCGACCGTGAAGACGTTCGGGGCCGCCTTCGTGCGAGCGATCGAGGAGGGGACGGTCGACGTCGCGCTCGTCGACCGTGCGCTGCGTCGAGTGCTCGTGCAGAAGGGGCAGCTCGGGCTGCTCGATGCCGACTGGTCGCCGGTGCCCTCGGCGCTCGGCTCCCAGGGCGACGCTCCCGAGGATGTGCGGGGCACCGTCGACCTCGACTCCGTAGGCAACCGCGACCTGGCCCGGCGCATCGCCGAGCAGGCGGTCGTGCTCGTGCGCAACGACGGCGTGCTGCCGCTCGCCGAGCCGCGCACGGTCGCCCTCATCGGACCGACCGCCGAGGACCCGCTCGCGGTGCTCGGCTGCTACTCGTTCCCTGCGCACGTGGGGGTGCGGCATCCCGAGATCCCGTGGGGCATCGAGCTGCCGACGCTGCGCGAGGCGCTCGAGGAGGAGTTCGCCGACGCCGCCTTCGTGGTGGAGCACGGCACGAGCATCGACGGGGGCGAGCGCGACGGCTTCGACGCCGCCGTGAGCGCCGCCCGCGAGGCCGACGTCGTCATCCTCGCTCTCGGCGACCGCGCAGGACTCTTCGGCCGCGGCACGAGCGGCGAGGGCTGCGACGCCGCGTCGCTCGACCTGCCGGGAGCGCAGGCGCAGCTGCTCGAGGCGGTGCTCGACACGGGCACGCCGACTGTCGTGACGCTGCTCTCCGGGCGTCCGTACGCCCTCGGGCGCGCGGCGACGGATGCTGCGGCGATCGTGCAGACCTTCTTCCCCGGCGAGGAGGGCACCCGCGCGATCGCGGGCGTGCTGAGCGGGCGCGTGAACCCGAGCGGCCGCCTGCCCGTGTCGATCCCGAAGGACCCGGGCGCGCAGCCGTCGACCTACCTCGCGTCGCCGCTCGCCCGGCGCACCGAGGTGTCGAACATCGACCCGACGGCCGCATTCCCCTTCGGCCACGGCATCGGCTACACGACGTTCGAGTGGGACGGCGTCTCCTCGAGCGGTGATTCCCTCGCGACGGATGGTTCGGTTTCGGTCTCGATCACGGTCGCCAACACCGGCTCGCGTGCAGGCGCCGAGGTCGTGCAGCTGTACCTGCACGATCCGGTCACGTCGGTCGTGCAACCGGTGCGCCGACTGATCGCCTACCGCCGGCTGACCCTGCAGCCGGGGGAGCGGGTTCGGGCGTCGTTCACGGTTCCCGCCGACCTCACGAGCTTCACCGGCATCGCCGGCGACCGCATCGTCGAGCCGGGGGAGCTCGCGCTCGAGTTCGGACGCTCCAGCGCTGACATCGTCGCCTCCGTGCCGATGACAGTCACGGGCGACACGCGGGTGCTCGACCACACGCGCCGCCTCCACGCCGAGGTGACCGTCAGCGGAGAGTGACGCATCCGGGGAGGCTCGGGCGGGTGCAGTTGTCGCCTCGATCCTCCCCGGATGTTACCCGGGTTCCGCTCACCTTCGGGAGTACGGTGTCCAGCGGCGGGCATGGAGTTCGCCGCTCGAACCGCCTCGGGAGCCGACATGACCACAGACACGCAGAACTCGACGCACAGCACCGCATCGCGCCGCACCGACAGACTCTGGGCGGGGATCATCGCCTCACTGGTCGTGGTGGGAGTGCTGATGTCGGTGGGGTTCTGGCTGCTCACCGGGTCGTGGGGGTCGTTGTCGCTGGGCGTGCAGGTGCTGCTGGTCGCCGTGATCGTGGCGGCGATTCGCTCCGTTCGACACTGACGCCGCGCATCCGTCGTCTCTGACGCGCCGCATCCGTCGTCTCTGACGCGCGAGGTTAGGGTTTTGGCCCCTATCCGAGACGGATAAGGGCCGAAAGTCGAACCTCGATGCGGAGTTGGGGTTTCGATACGCCGCGCTTCGCGGGCTACCCAACGCCGCGAGTCAGGCCGCCGCGGGCGGCGCCGTGCTCGCGCGCACCACGAGGCTCGTCGCCAGGTCCATGCGGGGGATCGTCGCGAGCGGCGCCTTGCTCATCTGCAGCACGAGCTTCGCGGCCTCGACGGCCATCTGCTTGAGCGGCTGGTGCACCGTCGTGAGTCCGGGGCTCACCCAGCGCGCGAGCGGGATGTCGTCGTAGCCGACGACCGACAGGTCCTCCGGAACCCGAATGCGCCGCTCCCGCGCCGCCTCCAGCACGCCGAGCGCCTGCAGGTCACTTCCCGCGAAGATCGCGGTCGGAGGGTTGTCCGAGTCGAGCAGCTCGGACGCGATCCGGTGCCCGCCCTCGACCTGGAAGTCGCCGAACCGCACCCAGCCCTGCTCGATGCGCAGTCCGGCCTTGTTCATCGCGGAGCGGTATCCGTCGACCCGTGCGAGCGAGCACATCATGTCCTCGGGTCCGCTGATCGTCGCGATGCGGGTGTGGCCGAGCTCGATGAGATGACGGATGGCGGAGAGACTCCCCGACCAGTTGGCCGACCCGATCGACGGAACGTCGGGCGACGGGTCGCCCGCGGGGTCGACGATGACGAACGGGATCGCCCTCGACTTCAGCATCGTGCGGTACTGCGGCGGCAGATCCGAGAACACGAGAACGACGCCGACCGGTCGGCGGCGGAGCACGCCCTCGACCCACTCCGGTCCGGGGGAGTGGCGGTCGCCGCTCTCGGTCAGCACGACGCTGAGGCCGTTCGCTGCGGCGACGTCCTCGACGCCGCGGATGATCTCCATCGACCACGAGGCCTGAAGCTCGTGGAACACGACCTCGATGAGCTGGGTGCGAGCCTGCCCGGTGTTGCGGCGGTTGTAGCCCCGCTGCTCGAGCAGTGCCTCCACCCGAGCTCGGGTTGCGCTCGAAACATCCGTGCGTCCGTTGAGCACTTTCGAGATCGTCGAGAGGCTCACTCCCGCCTCTTCAGCGACAAGGGAGAGGGTCACACGCTCGGACGGGTCAGTGGTGCTCACGGTGAGAGTGTACGCGCGCCGAAACTATCGCGCCTCTTTCGATGATTTTCGATGATCGTGCGGTTTCGTGAACACCAGTGTCCGGCCCGTCCCGGAAGCCTTCGCCTCGGGTGAACCTTCCCAGGCCAGCCAGCGATACTCTCCCTTTTCCGTTCCTGCCGTCGGAGTCAATTGACGCCGACGGCAGATAGAGAAAGGCGAACTACGATTCGAGCGAGGGTGGTGCGGGAGGTGGGGCGCCCGGAGCCATGTACTCGGGGGCCGAGGCGGCCGCGCGACGCCGCGCGGTGCACCACCAGAACGCGCCGAGCGCTGCCAGCACGAGCAGCAGTGCTCCGAAGCCCCAGGGCGAGGTGATCGCCGCCCAGATCGCGGCGAGCCCTACCGTCGCGTAGATGACGCCGTAGAGCGCGCAGCCGGGCAGCATCGCGAGCGTGAAAACCCACCACCGCATCCGGCTCGCACCGGCGACCGCGTTCATGACCGACTTGAAGCCGATCGTGAAGTAGCTGAGGGTGACGATCGGCGGGCCGTAGCGGCGCAGCAGGTCGCTCGCTCGCTCGGCTTTCGGGCCCTTCAGCCAGCGTCCCCAGCGGAGGGAGCCGGCGCCGGCGACCGCTCCGCGGGCGATCCAGTAGGTGGCCTGCGACCGGGCGAAGACGATCGCCGTTGCGCCGACCAGGATCACCCAGAACCCCTGGCCCGCGAGCGCCTCTTCCATGTCGGTGCCAACCTTCCGTCGCGGGTCGATCATTCCAGTGCGCGGGCGGCGGGGGAACGGGGTCTCGGTACGCGTGCCGCTGTGCGGCGCGCTACTCGCCCCGCGGGCGGCCGCGGTCTCGATATGCGTCCGGCGAAGCCGGGCGCTGCTCGACCCGCGCGAGCCGGGCGCTGGTCGACCGACGGGCCTAGTCGCCCTCGTACTCCGCGATCCAGCGGGTGAGGATGCGCTCGAGCGCCGCACGGTCTGTCGCGCTGAGCGACGACAGCAGTCGCTCTTCGTTGGCGAGGTGCTCGGTGAACGCCCCGTCGATGAGGTCGCGGCCCTTGTCGGTGAGCGCGACGACCCGTCCACGCCCGTCGACCTCGCTCACCCGGCGGGTGACGAGACCAGCTCCCTCGAGGCGGTCGAGTCGTTTCGTCATGCCCCCCGTCGTCACCATCGTGTGCGCGGCGAGCTCTCCCGCGGCGCGCTCGAACGGGGCGCCTGCGCGACGCAGCGTCGCCAGCACGTCGAAGTCGCCCTCGCTCAGCCCGTGCCTGCTGTAGACCGTCAGGAGCTCCTCGGTGAGGTAGCCAGCGAGGCGGTGCAGGCGTCCGATGATGCCCTGCGGGCTCGGGTCGAGGTCGGGGCGCTCGCGGCGCCACTCCTCCTGGATCTGCGCGGTTCGATCGGCCACCCCTTCACTTTATCTTCCTGGCAAGATATATTGTCTTCCGTGGAAGGTAATCTGCGCTGGGCTCTCGTCACGGCGATCGCGCCGGTGGCATGGGGGTCCACCTACTTTGTCACCCGCGAGTTCCTCCCGGCCGACGCCCCGCTCTGGGGTGCCGTGCTGCGGGCGCTCCCCGCCGGCATCATGCTGCTGCTCCTGCGACGACGGATGCCGCGCGGCGCCTGGTGGTGGCGGAGCCTCGTGCTCGGCGTGCTCAACGTCGGAGCGTTCTTCGTGCTCGTGTACCTCGCGGCGCAGCTCCTGCCCTCGAGCATCGCGTCGACCGTGATGGCGACCTCGCCCGTGGCGATGATGCTGCTCGCCTGGCTGCTGATCGCCGAGCGTCCGCGCTTGCTCTCCCTCGTGGCGGCGGGAGTCGGCATCGCCGGCGTCGCCCTGCTGCTGCTGACGAGCGCCGAAGGCATCCGCTGGGACGGCGTGCTCGCCTCGGTCGCCGCACTCGCGATGTCGTCGGTCGGCTACATCCTCGCCAAGCGCTGGAACGGGCCGTCGATCGACCTCATCGCGTCGACGTCGTGGCAGCTCGTCGCCGGAGGGCTCGTGCTCGTGCCGATCGCGGTCGCGGTCGAGGGCGGGCCGCCCGTGCTCGACACCCCCGCGCTGCTCGGCTTCGGGTACGTGTCGTTCGTCGCGACGGCGGTCGCCTTCGTCGCCTGGTTCTCGGGCCTGCGAAAGCTCCCCGCCGGCACGGTCGGCATCATCGGGCTGCTCAATCCGGTGGCGGGCGTGCTGCTCGGGGTGCTGGTCGCCGGAGAGACCCTCGTCGGCCAGCAGATCGGCGGGCTCGGGCTCGTGCTGATGGGCGTCCTCCTCGGGCAGCCGGCGGTGCAGGAACGGATGCGGGGGCTCGGCGGGCAGGGTCTCGGTGCGCGTCCGGCTGCGCCGGGCGCCACTCGACCCGCGGGTGTTGCGCCGGGCGCTGCCCGAGCGGCAGAAAAAGGCTACGGCGTGGGGACCGGAGTGGGCTCCGGAACGGTCGTCGGCTCCGGGGTCGGGGTCGGCGCGGGCGCCGGCTCCTCCGGTGCGGGCTCCTCCTCGACAGGCGCGGGCGCGGTGGGCTCGGGCGCGGGCTCCTCGTCCGCGGGAGCCTCCTCCTCCTGACCCGGCAGCGGCGCGGGAGCAGGAGTCGCGGTCCGAGTCGGTGCCGGGGTCGCGGGGGGAGCACCGGGTTCGACCCCGAGCACCTCGAGAATGCGCGCCTTGTACTCCTCGAGCCGCGCCTGGATCTGCGACAACGGCACATCGCGGATCGAGGCCCCGAACTCCGCGATCTCCTTCCACAACGCCTCGAGCTCGGCCATGACGTCCTCACCGGGTGCCTCGTCGAGGGTGATGACGAGCTGGCTGGCGAGCGCGTAGGTGACGCACTGAACGCATCCGTAGTTTGCGGCGGCGGAGAGGTTCTCCGGCACGATGACGTCGGCCTGCCCGACGATCAGCACCACCTGGAAGGCGACGGCGACGGCCGCGCATCCTTCGCAGCTCGCGAACGCGTAGGCCTCGTTCTGGGTGTCGACGGTCTCGCCCCCCGCCCAGACGAGCGCGAAGGAGACGTCGTACTCGACCGCGCCGTCCTCGGTGGCGACGGCCAGCGCCTGGTTGTCGCCCTCCTCGGGCGGCTCGGGCGCGTCGAACGGGAACACCCAGGCCGGCGCATCGGACGACGGGTCCGACGGCACGAGCACAACGGCGAGCTGCGCCTCCTCGGCACTGCTCGCGAGCTCGATGCCCTCGGGCAGCACAGTCACCATGTCGCCCGACGGCAGGGCCGCCCGCGACGGCGAGTTCAGACCCTCCTGCACCGTGCCGGTCTCGACCGCGCTGATCGGACGGTAGGCGCCCTCGTGCGGCCACCACGCCCAAGCCAGGCCGGCCGCGATCGCGGCGATCAGCGCGAACGCGAGGGCGCGGCGCACCGGGCGGCCTTCGGTGCGCGTCCACGCGGCACGGATGCCGCGCGTCGCCACCCGCACGAGCAGGTAGACGACGCCGATGACCGGCAGCGCGATCGCGAGGAGGGCGAGCCCGCGAGCGGCGGCGCCCGCGAGGTCTCCGCCGTCGGCGTGCGCCGTGAGGGCGGCGTACTGGTCGCCGGCGCTCGCGATCGCGGTTCCGATCACCCGCGGAAGAGCGAGCACCAGCAGTGCCAGCGTCAGCAGGAGGAGCGGCACGACGGTGAGCACCCAGACGGTGATGATCGCGCGCGCCCAGGGCTTGAGCTCCCGCGCTCGCGGGTCGCCCGGACGGACGAGGCCCTTCAGGGTCGGGCCGATGCGCGAGAAGAGGTCGGGCACGCCGGTGAGGTCGGCGAGCAGGTGGTAGCCGTCGAAGCGGACGAGCGGCAGCAGCTGCCGCAGCATCAGCAGCAGCTGCGCGGCGATGATGAGCAGCAGCGCGTCGTTGCGCGAGAACCACCACACCGCGCCGAGCACGACTGCGACGATCGCGTTGAAGTAGAGGCCGCCCAGGTCGGTGCGCAACCGGCCCCAGCGGTTCAGTCGGTAGGAGTCGGTGACGTCGGTGTAGAACGCCGGCCAGATCAGGTAGAGCGCCGCGCCCATGGCGCCGGGTTTCGCGCCCGCCCGTGTCGCGGCGGCCGCGTGGCCGAACTCGTGGAAGCCGGCCGAGAGGATCGTGATCGCGAAGACCAGCAGCAGAAGGCCCGGGTCCTCGAAAGCCTGACGCGTCGCATCCGCCAGCCCCTCGACGAAGAGCAGCCAGCCCGTGACGAGAACGAAGGCGGCGAGCACCGGCACGACCACGAAGGGGGAGAAGAGCGCCGCGAAGGGCCGCGCGAGACGCTGGGTGGTCTCGGGGCTCGTCATCCGCATCCGCGCACGCATGCCCAGCAGGGTGTCGCTGCGCTTCACCTCGGGCTCCGAGCCGTCGGCGAGCTTCAGCACGCCGTAGGGCAGCAGGTGCTGGGAGATGAGGGTCGCGACGTCACCGCGCGTCACGTCCTTGCCGGTGCGCTGGGCGACGGATGCCGCGATCGCGTCGAGATCGCGGCGACCGTCGATCGCCTCGAGGGTCGCGTAGAGCAGCGGGGTCAGCTGCACGGTCTGCCCGTCGGCGCGCTGCACGAGCGCCGGCGGGGTGCGGTAGCCGGAGTGCTGCAGCTCGCCGATCAGCTGCACGCCGTCGGCGCGCTGGGGGACCGGCGGGACGGCATCCGGGACGGCGGGGCCGCCCGAGAGGGGCGACCCCGCCTGGCGGGTGGTCATCGGCTACTGCTGCAGGTCGGACTGCTGGTTCGACTCCGCGGTCGCGTCGCCCACGATCGACTGCTCGATGATGACGTCCTGATCCGAGATGGCGGTCGCGTTGCTGTCGATCGACCCGATGTTCGCGGCCACCGCGGCGTCGATCGGAGCAGCCACGTTGGCGTTCGCCGCGACGGCTCCGTTGATCGGAGCCGCGATGTCGGCGTCGGCGTTCAGGTCGACGTTCACATTGAGCAGGTTGCCGTCGAGCAGTCCGCCGGTTCCGGTGCCGACGGTGCCGCCGGTCGCGAGGGCGTCCGGCACGATCTCCTCGTCCGTCGCGGCGCCCTCGTCGGCGGTCTGGTCGATCACGCTGTCCTGCTGGGCGTTAGCGGTCGCGTCACCCTCGATGCCCTGGGTGATCATCGCGCCCTGGTCGGAGAGCGCCTGAGCCGTCGAGCCCTCCGAGAGGAGGTTGGCCGAAGCCGCGGCGTCGATGGGGGCGGCGACGTTCGCGTTCGCCGCGATGCCGAGGTCGATGGGAGCCGCAGCTCCGATGTCGAGGTCGAGGTCCGCGTTGAGGTCGAGGATCGACGCGACCTCCTTGTCGGGAAGGGCCGTGACGCCCTCCGCCTCGAGATCGGCGGCCGAGAGGCCCTTGCTCTGGTTGTCGATCGTCATGTCTCCTCCGGTGTTCCGTCGAGAAATCGCTCTTGCCCAGGCGTCCACCACCTTAGGGACGGCGGTGTCCCCGGCCCCACCGGTTGCGCGTGCCCCCGCGAAGGGTGCATATTGTGCCGCCTCCGCCCGCTCAGCAGTCGCCGGATCAGGTCTGCGAGGATGAGTGCATGAGCTTCACAGAGGGACGTCGCGGCAACGCCGCAGCCACCGTGTCACTCCTCACCGGCATCCTGGGCCTCGTGCTCATGCCGATCCCGCTCTTCGTCGGCGTCATCCTCGGAGCGCCGCTCGCCACGATCGCGATCATCACCGGCATCATCGGCGTGCTCAACGCCCGTCGCGGACGCCGGGGCGGCACCGCCCGCGCGGTGTGGGGCATCGGCCTCGCCGTCGTCACCTTCCTCGGCATCTCCGCCGGCGGCGGCATCATCTGGTAGGAGTGTCCGGCGTCTCCTGGTCGTCCACCGCGCCCTGCTGGATGCGCTCGACGAACCATGACGCGAAGGTGGCGGTGACGCTGCCCAGCAGAGCGATGCCCGCGATCATCAGACCAACCGCAGTCAGTCGTCCAGGTGCAGTGACCGGGTAGAAATCGCCGTAGCCGACCGTGGTGATGGTCACGAATGCCCACCAGATGGCGTCTCCGAACGAGTGGATGTTCGAGCCCTCCGCGTTCTGCTCCGCGTCGAGAACTGCGAGCGCCGACACCAGCACTAGAAGGGTCGAAGTGGCGACGAGATAGATGGTGACCCGTTCCCTCAAGGCGGATCCTGCGGCGCGCTGGAGCGTCGAGATGAGGGACACCAGTCGGAGTAGTCGCAAGGGACGGAATAGGGGAAGCGCGACGATCGCCAATTCATGGAGGTGCCTGACGAACCAGCGCCGTCGTCGGGTGGCGAGCGACAGGCTCACGATGTACTCGATCGCGAAGAGAACCCATACGACCCACATCACCGCCTCGGCGACAGCGTCGTCCGGCGGTCGCAGATTCTGGATGACACTGAACGCGAATGCGCCTAGGAAGACGACGGAAGCAATCACCATCGGCCATTCGGTCAGGCGCTTCCATGTCGCCAGACGGGTTCCGTAAGGGTGTAAGGGCATGTCGTCCAAGGGTCCGCGAGCAGGTTGACCGATTCTAGAGCCGCGTTCACCGCCCACGAGCGCCGCGCATAGGCTCGGATCGTGGAGATCCTCGCCGCCGTCGTTCTGCTGCTCGGAGCCGTCTTCAACGTCGTCGCGTGGCCGCAGTTCCTGCGTCGCGTCTCGTCCGACCCACGCGCTCGTGACGCGGAAGGCAAGGCCACCACGTTCCTCACCGTGCACCGCGTGCTCGTCGCGATCGCGCTCGGCATCGCGGTGCTCTCGGTCGTCGCGGCGGTGGGGTTGCTGATCTCCTAGTCGCCAGGCCGGAACGTGAACAGGTCGATCGCGGCAGACGGTGCGGAAGCCGAGCGACTCGTAGAGCGGGAGACCCGCCTCTGAGGTCTCGGGACCGGGAGCGCACCCTGCCCACGCGCCTACTGCAGCGCCTCCTGCATGACGGCGCGACCGATGCCTTCGCGTCTCTGCGACGGCAGACTCATGACGAAGTAGATGCCGGCGACCTGGCCGGTGAGGTGCACGGTCGCCGTGCCGACCGCACGTCCATCGCGGCGCGCGAGGAAGTGTCGCCAGTCCGGCGTGGTCATGCAGTCCGGTGGAACATCTGACCCCACCCAGTCTGCCTCTCACGGCCCTTCACCGAAGCCGAGCCCGAGGGTGTGCGCCCTTTCGTCGAGAACCCGCTCCTGCACCACCTGCTCGACGGCGACCGACGTCGCAGCTGCGGTCGAGACCGGAGGCAGCACCGCGAGTTATGCCGCCATGCCGGGCTCCGAACCGTCCGGTGTGAAGCCCGCTCGTTGCAGCCTCTGTCCCAGATCGTCCGGCTGCGTGGACGGACCGACATGCCAGGTGCCCGGCACACCGCGCTCCTCGAGGATGCGCCTGCTCTCAGCGACGCCCTGTCGGCTTCCACGCGACTGAGACGCGATGCCACGACCGCGCTGTGGTAGTCGATCGGCGATCCGCCGAGCGCCCAGGTGACGTCGTCGTCACGCAGCACAAACCCCGCCTGCCGTGCCCATGGCGAGCAGAGCGGAGGCGAGGTTGTGCTCGACGGCGCGGGCGGGGTGGACGTCGCTGTCCATGTCTGAGCCCTCCCTCTCGTTATCAGTCGAGCGGCGTCGCCGTCGTGCGCATGACGACCTGCACCGCACCCTCGACCTCGGAACGCTGGAGCGTCACGGCGACGGATCCGAGCTCCGAGGTGCTGGTCGCGTGCGTGCCTCCGCAGGGGATGCGCGTCGTGCCCTCCGGCAGCTCGGCCACCCAGTAACGGCGGTCGGTGAGGCGCTCGCCCTCGCGCTCGATCGACACGGATGCCGCTGCGACGACCCACTCGCCGAGCGTCGCGTTGACCGCGGCCTCGATCTCGTCGAGCCGGTCGACGGCGGAGGCGTCGAAGCCCTTGCGCCGCAGCGACTTGCCGATGCGGTAGACGTCGGTCGAGCCGAAGGCGCCGATCGTCGAGCTCTCGATCGCGAGCTTGTCGAAGTCGGGGGAGCCCAGCGCATCCGTCGTCGTCTCCTTGCTCCAGGCACCGGCGAGCGCCAGGTTGAGGGCGAGCGAGGCGAGATGGCAGGCGGTGTGTCCGAGGGAGAGCTCTCGGCGATACTCCTCGTCGGCCACGACGGTGACCGTGTCACCCTCGGTGATGTCGGTGTCGCGCGGCACGATGTGGGCGGCGACGAACGCCCAGCCGTCGGTGCCCTTGCGCACGGGCACGTCCGCCCCGACGAAGAGTGCCACGCCGTCGGTGGCGCCGACGAGGCAGTCGAGCACCTCGATCGCGCCGTCGTCTCCGCAGATTACCGCGCGGTCGGCGCCCTGGTCGGGCCAGCCGGCGTCGACCGGGTGGCAGGAGGTGCGATCGAGGAGCACGGCGAGACCGCCGGTGACGGGCTCGACGTGCAGCACCGTCGCCTCGGTGGTGGTGGTGCCGTCGGGGTAGAGCACGGTGGTGTCGACGGAGGGCAGAGTCACGCCTGGAACGCTATCCGCTTGCCCCGCGGCGGTTCCACGTCTATCGTTTGTCGATAGGTATACATCGAGGAACGGTAGAACATGCAACGGCTGACCATTCGAGGGCTCCAGGCCCTTCTTCTCCTGCTCGGGCTGCTCAGCCTCGTCATCCAGTACGGCATCGTGCAAGTCGGCATCCAGGAGCCGATGAACCCGCTCATCGAGGGCCTCCGCGTGCCCTTCATCGTCGGCACCGTGCTGTTCGTCGTCTGCGCTCAGGTTGTGCTCGTCTGCGTCTGGGTGCTGCTGTCGATGGTCGCCTCGGCGCGCATCTTCAGCGAGCGCGCCTTCCGCTATGTCGACATCATCATCGGAGCGGTCCTCGGCGCGACCGTGCTCATCGGCCTCTTCTTCGTCACCCTCATCTGGCTCGACAAGGTGACCTTCGCGAACATGGGCTACGAGGACGAGGTCGCTCCCGGCATCGTGCTGCTGGTGCTCGTGGCCGGCATGATCGGCACGGGCCTCACCCTGCTCGTCGTGGTGATGCGCGGGCTGCTGCGCAAGGCGTCCCAGCTCGAGCAGGACCTGGCGGAGGTCGTCTGATGCCGATCGTCATCAACCTCGACGTCGAGCTCGCCAAGAAGAAGATGAGCGTCAACGATCTCGCCGCGGCGATCGACATCACGCCGGTCAACGTGTCGGTGCTGAAGAACGGGCGCGCGAAGGCGATCCGCTTCACTACCCTCGACGCCATCTGCCGGGTGCTCGACTGCCAGCCGGGCGACATCCTGGAGTATCGGGCGGAGTAGCTGTGCGGGTCTCGGTACCGTGGAGCCGTGACGGAACCCTCCTACTTCGCCGACCTGCAGCACCGAGCCGAGGCGCACCTGCCCTGGTACGTGGCGGAGTACTTCGCCGCGACGGCCGGCTCCCGTGAGGGCCGGGATGCGGCGCTCGCCGAATGGGACGCCCTCCGCTTCCGGCCGCTCGCGCTGCGCGGCGCCCAAGACCTCTCGCTGGCGACCTCGATCCTCGGCACCGAGGTGACCACACCGCTGCTCATCGCCCCGATGGCGCAGCAGGTCGCGGCGCATCCGCGAGGGGAGCAGGAGACCGCGGAGGCGGCCGGCCGGATCGGTACTCTGCTCGGCGTCTCGACGAACACGGCGGTTCCGTTCGCCGACATCGCAGCCGCCGGGGCGCCGTGGTGGTTTCAGGTCTACCTGCTCGCCGATCGCGGAGTGACCGAGGCGCTCGTGCGCCGCGCGGTCGACGCGGGAGCCGGCGCGATCATCCTCACGATCGACACGACGGCGCTCCTCGTATCCGCGCCGGGAGTCGAGCCGACCGAGTGGCCCGAGGGCCGGGCGCGCGAGCGCCTCTCGAACCTCACCGACGCCGAACTGCGCGTGCTGCTGGAGGCCGGGCCGCCCGCGCCGCCGACCCTCGACGACATCCGCTGGCTGGCCGCCATCAGCGGGCTGCCGATCGTGGTGAAGGGCGTCCTGCGCGGCGACGACGCCGCCGCCGTCGTCGAGGCGGGGGCCGCCGGGGTCATCGTCTCGACGCACGGCGGGCGACGGATGCCGCAGTCGGTCTCCGCGCTCGCAGCCCTTCCCGAGGTGGTGGCCGCCGTCGACGGCGCCGCGGAGGTGTACGTCGACAGCGGTATCCGCTCGGGTGCGCACGCGCTCGCGGCGCTCGCCCTCGGAGCCCGGGCCGTGTTCGTGGGGCGTCCGGTAATGTACGCGCTCGCCGCGGGCGGGGCGGCGGAGGTCGAGGCGACCCTGCGCCGGCTCGACGGCGAGCTGCGGCTCGCGCTGCAGCAGAGCGGCGCGACCTCGCTCGCGGCCCTTCCCCGCGATCTCGTCGCCCTGCCGTAGCCGCCGCACCGCGTGCTCGCAACGGCAGGCGCGCATCCGTCGCGGCCTCTAGCGTCGGATGTGGCCGTGTCTTCGCGGCCGAGCTCGAAGGAAGAGGACGACGTATGCAGCAGCGCACAATCGGCGATGTCGAGGTCTCGGCGATCGGACTCGGCGGCATGCCGATGTCGATCGAAGGCCGGCCCGACGAGGAGCGGTCGATCGCGACGATCCACGCCGCTCTCGAGGAGGAGGTCACCTTCATCGACACGGCCGACGCGTACCACCTGCACGCGGACGAGGTCGGTCACAACGAGACCCTGATCGCGCGGGCGCTGCGCAGCTGGGGTGGCGACACCTCCGACATCATCGTCGCGACCAAGGGTGGGCACCTGCGCCCGGGCGACGGCAGCTGGACCCTCAACGGCCGTCCCGAGTACCTCAAGGAGGCCGCCAAGGCATCGGCCAAGCGCCTCGGCGTCGAGGCGATCGGCCTGTACCAGTTCCACCGGCCCGACCCCGAGGTGACCTACGCGGACTCGGTCGGGGCGCTCGCCGAGCTGCTCGACGAGGGCGTCATCCGCATGGCCGGCATCTCGAATGCGAACCCCGACCAGATCCACGAGGCCAACGAGGTGCTCGGCGGGCGTCTCGTCTCGGTGCAGAACCAGTTCTCGCCGCGGTTCCTGTCGAGCCGCCCCGAGCTCGAACTGTGCAACCACCTCGGCATCGCGTTCCTGCCCTGGAGCCCGCTCGGCGGCATCGCCCGCGCGTCTGAACTCGGCGGGGAGTTCGGCGCCTTCCAGTCGCTCGCCGACAAGCACGGCGTCAGCCCGCATCAGGTGGCCCTCGCCTGGGAGCTCGCGCTCGCGCCCATCGTCATCCCGATCCCGGGAGCATCGCGACCCGAGAGCATCCGCGACTCGGTGAAGGCCGCGCACCTCGAGCTCACGGCCGACGAGATCGCCGAGCTGTCGGAGGTCGTCGGCGGCGGCGGTGTTTCGGAGACCGATGCATCCGAATCCGAGCGGTAGCCATGGCCGACTGGACGACCGACGACATGCCGTCGCAGGTCGGTCGCACCGTCGTGGTCACCGGCTCGACGACGGGGCTCGGGCTGCACACCGCCATCGCGTTCGCCGAGCGGGGCGCCCGCGTGCTGCTGGCGAACCGACCGAGCGAACGAGCGGATGCCGCGCTCCGGCGGGTGCGCGGCATCGGCACCGCGGTCGACGCCTCGTCGGTCGAGCTGGACCTCGCGAGCCCTGACTCGGTGCGGGAGGCGGCGGACGAGATCCGCGACCTCGCGCCCGGCGGCATCGACGTGCTCATCAACAACGCGGGCGTCATGGCGCCGCCGCTGCGCATCACCGCTGAGGGCTTCGAGTCGCAGTGGGCGACGAACGTGCTCGGTCCGGTCGCGCTGACCTGGATGCTGCTGCCCCTGATGCGGGACCGCGCCGGCGCGCGGGTCGTCACGGTCAGCAGCCTGGCGCACCGCAGCGGCGACTTCGATCCGGTCGGTGTGCAGACGGTGATGCGCGGCCACGACTATCGCGCGAGCCTCGTCTACAGCCAGACGAAGCTCGCGGACCTCGTGTTCGCCCGCCAGCTCGACCGTCGGCTGCGGAGGGCCGGATGGGGCGTGCGCAGCGTCGCCGCGCACCCGGGCATCGCACGATCGCAGATCGCAGCCGGTCCGGTGGCGGATGCCCCGGTCGCCGTGCAGCGCACCGTGCAGGCGCTCTGGAACGCGATCGCCCAGCCGACGCACAAGGCGGTCTGGCCGATCCTGTTCGCCGCGACCTTCCCCGGCGTGCGCGGCGGCTACTTCATCGGCCCGCGCGGACCCTTCGCGCTGCGCGGCAAGCCGACCGCGTCGCAGGGCTCACCGCGCTCCCGCGACGAGGAGTTCGCGGCGGAGGTCTGGGAGCTGCTCGAGCGGACGACCGGGGTGACGTCGCCGGTGTGAGGAGCGGGCACCTCCGGCTCGCGCGGCGCTGCTCGCGCGCGCTTCAGCGGGCGAGAGCCTCCGCGTCTCGCGCGTGGGTCGCCGCGCGGCGGGCGGCGTCGAGGGCGAGCACCGGATCCGCCTCGGCCTCGGCGAGGGCGAGCTGCCGTTCCGCCTCGGCGAGCCAGGACCTGGCGCGCACGTCGCGGCTGCCGCGCACGACCGACTCGGCGACCCCGATCTGGCTGCGCGCGGTGACGAGCGCTCCGGCGAGGGCGGCCCGGGCGTGCTCCAGACGGTCGCGCTGGTTGCGGGCCGAGGCGAGCGCCGCGTCGAGGCGGGCTCCGGCGACCTGGAAGCGCTCGAGCTCCGCGAACGGATCCAGCGGGTCTGCGGGGCGCTTCGCGAGCTCCGCATCGAGCGCGGCGACCGCCTCGGCGATCTCGGACGCGGTCTCCGGATCCGGCGCGGACACCGCGCGCGCCTCCGCCACATCCGCTGCGGCACGGGTGCGCTCGGTGCGCGCCGCCTCCGCCGCACTGTCCAGTTCCCGCGCGATTCGCTCCGCGGTGTCGAGGGCGACCGTCGCGCGGTGCAGCGCGTCGGCGGCGCGGTCGAGGTGCTCGGTCAGCGGGGCGCGACCGCCGAGGCCGGCGGACGCCGCATCCGTCGACGACCGCGCCTCGGCGAGCTGCGTCTCGGCCTCAGCGACGGCGGCGGATGCGGGGGCCACGAGGGCGGGCGCGTAACGCAGCGCCGAGACGGCGTCGCGCACGGCGGCGAGCCGTCGCTCCTGCTCGGTGCTCCGCGCCCGCAGCGACTCCACCGCCGACGGTGCATCCGCTTCACGGCGTCGGAGCTCCGCGAAGGACCGCTCCTGCTCCGTCAGCGACCGCAGGGCGCGGTCGGTGAGGGCGATGATCTGCAGCGTCCACTCCCGGGTGCGGGTGACCGATTCCGGGTAGGGGTCCTGGAGGGCGTGCTGCAGGCGGAACGCCTCCGTCACGTCGGCGCGCGCGGCCGCGATCGTCTCGGCGAAGGGGCGGGTGGCGTCGTCGCCGAACTGGGCCTGCGCGAAGCCGAGCTCCTGCGTGGCGCCGGCGAGCGCGTCATCCGCTCGCACCAGCTGTATCCCCGCGCGCTGGCCGAGGACGGCGGCGGCCGACTCCGGCCGGGACGCGCCGCGACGGCGGAAGAGCACCACCAGCCCGACGACCAGCAGCGCCGCGAGCAGCACGACGAGGGTGGCGACGAACAGGGTCGCGTTGCGCGCGACCTCGGATGCGGCGAGTGCGAGGAAGGGACCGCGCGGCATGGCGCCAGTGTACGGCGGGCGGATGTCGCGAAACTCCCTGTTCCTGCCCGGTTTCACGCGGTTGTCGACCTAGGGTGACCGGTGTGTGGCGTGCCGATAGACATCACGACGACTTCCTGCAGGAGGATGACGTGCACGACGACGCCCTGAACCCGGTGTCGAACGCGACGGCCCCTCATGTCCTCAGCCTCGGTGACCCGAAGCTCGCGGCGGCGAACATCGCCGAGCCGCAGTGGGACGCCTGGCGCCACGAGCTTGCCTCGCTCGGCGGCCGCTCACCGCTGCTGCACTTCGACGACTCCCCACGCACCCGCATCGAGCTGAGCACGACCCACCCCGGCGGTCTCGCCCAGTTCATCACCGGCAAGACGACGCTGCTGTCGAACCTCATCCGCGACGACCTCGCCCTGCGAGCCGCCCGGGTCGCCGCGGAGGCGATCGCCGCCAAGGGTCTCGAGCTGCAGTCCACACGCGGCATCGACTCCGTCCGGCTCGGCATCGGCATCGCCGAGTGGACGGTCGACGAGGAGGACTTCCGCGCTCCGGTGCTGCTGCGCCCGCTCGCCATCCGTCGTCACGGTCGCGACTTCGAGGTCAAGCTGCGCGGACGCCCGTACCTCAACCCCGCACTCGCACGCGCCCTGTCGCGGCAGTTCGGCATCCAGCTCGACCCCGACGCCTTCGTCGCGCTGACCGAGGAGGACGGCAGCTTTAAGCCGAACCCGGTCATCGACCGGCTGCGCGGACTCACCGGCCACCTCGAGTGGTTCAACGTGCAGCCGCGCCTCGTGGTCTCGTCGTTCGCCGAGGTCGCGGAGCCACTCGTCGCCGACGCCCGCACCTTCGAGCACCCTGTGCTGGATGCGCTGGCCGGCAACACGAGCGCCCGCTGGGCGGTCGAGGAGTCGTTCAACCCGACCGAGGCGGCTCCGGCCGACGAGCGTCCGCCGCAGACCGACAACCTGCTGCTCGACGCCGACGCGGAGCAGGAGCACGTGCTCGCGCAGATCGCCGCCGGCAACTCGGTCGTCGTGAAGACCCTGCCCGGCACGGGCGGAACCCAGACGATCGTCAACGCGATCGGGGCCCTCGTCGCGCAGAACAAGCGCGTGCTCGTCACGAGCCCGCGCCGCGCCTCTCTCGACGGCGTCGTGGAGCGACTCGGCGACATCGGCCTGCCGGGGCTCGCAGTCGCCCCGGCGACCCTGCGCCGGGACCTGCTGAAGTCGATCTCGCGCAACGAGAAGGCGAAGAAACCGAACCTCGGCGAGGTCGACGACGCGCTCGTGCGCCTGCGCAAGGTGCTCCTCGACTACCGCGGAGCGCTGGCCAAGGCCGACCCGGTGCTCGGCGTGAGCGTGCTCGACTGCGTCACCGAGCTCAGCCGCCTGGCCCTGCTGCCGACTCCGCCGAGCACGACCGCGCGGCTCAGCCGCCGATCGGTCGAGGCCCTCGCCACCAACCGCAAGCGCGTCGCGGAGACGATGGTGCAGGCTGCCCGCCTCGGCGAGTTTAAGTACGGGCCGGGCGACTCGCCCTGGTACGGCGCCCAGTTCGCGACCGGTGAGGCCGCCACACGCGCTCACGAGCTCGCGAAGCAGCTGCACGCCGAGACCCTGCCGCGCCTGCTCGTGCGGGCCGAGGCCCTGCTCTCGCAGACCCGGCTGCGCCCGTTCCAGAACCTGCACGAGCTGGGCGTCTACCTGCGCCTGCTCGTCGACACCCGGGACACGCTCGACCGTTTCCTGCCGGTCGTCTACGACCGCTCGCTCAGCGAGCTCATCGCCGCGACCGCGTCCCGCCGGGAGACGCCCGAGATGTCGGGCGCGAACCGACGTCGGTTGCGCAAGCTCGCCAAGGAGTACGTGCGCCCGGGCGTGCACGTCAGCGATCTGCACGAGGCGCTCATGCGCATCCAGCAGCAGCGCATCCTCTGGCAGCGTTACGTCGCCGATGGCGTGAACCCCGACGTGCCGGTGGGCATCGCGGATGTGCAGGTCGCCTACCAGCAGGTGACGCAGGACCTCGCGGCACTCGACGACCCGCTGGGTCGCCACACCCGCGAAGAGCAGCTCGCGTCGCTGCCGATCCACCAGCTCTCGCAGATCATCGAGGGGCTCGCCGCCGAGTCCGACGTGCTGCACAACCTCCAGGAGCGCACGCAGCTCATGGCGACGCTGCGCGACCTCGAGGTGACGCCGCTGATCTCCGACCTCGCCATCCGTCACGTGCCAGAGGAGGAGGTCGCGCACGAGCTCGAGCTCGCCTGGTGGACCTCCGCGCTCGAGTCGCTGCTCGAAGCGGACCGCGCGCTGCTCGGCGCGAACACCTCGGTGCTCGACCGGCTCGAGGCCGACTTCCGGCTCGTCGACGAGGCGCACGTCTCGGGCAGCGCCCAGCTGCTCGCCTGGCAGCTCGCGGAGAACTGGAAGATCGGGCTCGTCGACTGGCCCGACGAAGCGCAGGCGCTGCGCAAGACCCTGCTGCGCGAGAACGTCACGGCGTTCGGCCTGCAGATCAGCGCGCCGCACCTGTCGCGCGCCGTCGCGCCCGTCTGGGTCGCGTCGCCCTACGAGGTGCCCCTGATCGCCGACACCATGCCGTTCGACACGGTGGTGCTCGTCGACGCCGGAGCCACGACCCTGACGGAGAACGTCGCGGCCATCCGCCGCGGCAAGCAGGTCGTCGCCTTCGGCGACCCCGTGACGCAGACCCCGGCACCGTTCGAGGTGGCGGTCGCGGCCGAGCCCGCGGCATCCGCCCCCGTCGACCTGCATACCGAGTCGGCGCTCGCGAAGCTCTCCACGCTCATGCCGACGCTCTCGCTCACGCGCAGCTACCGGCCGGGCGGCGAGGACCTCGCGGAGCTCGTCAACCGGCGGTTCTACGGCGGACGGATCGTGTCGATCCCGTGGGCCGGGAGCTTCCTCGGCCACGGCAGCCTCGCGCTCGAGTACGTCGAGAACGGGCAGGGCCTGCCCGACCCTGACAGCGGCGCCGTCGAGAGCACGGATGCCGAAGTGAACCGCGTCGTCGAGCTCGTGCTCGAGCACGCCCGCCGTCGGCCGCACGAGTCGCTCATGGTCATCACCGCGAGCGAGAAGCACGCCGTGCGCGTGCAGCAGGCCGTGTTCCAGGCGGCCTCGTCGCGCGGCGAGGTCACCGAGTTCCTGCTGCGCGACGGCGCCGAGCCGTTCGCCGTGCTCACGATCGAGCAGGCGACCGCGCTCAGCCGTGACAGGGTCATCTTCTCGATCGGCTTCGGGCGCACCCCGCACGGCCGCGTGCTCAGCGACTTCGGCGCTCTCGGCGCCCCCGGCGGCGACCGCCTGCTCGCGGTCGCGATGACCAGGGCCAGGCGCTCGATGGTGATCGTGAGCTGCTTCCGCTCGTCCGACATCGACGAGACACGGATGCAGAACGGCGCGATCGCCCTCGCCGAGATCCTCGACGACATCGGAGCCCGTGCCGAGCTGCAGTCGCCCGCGGACGAGAGCGACCCCATGCTCGTCGATCTCGGTCGTCGCCTCGAGGCCCGGGGCATCCGTGTCGCTCTTGGGCACCGGGGCAAGCTCGGCCTCGTCGCGGCGAACGGCGGCGTGTGCGCCACGATCGAGACCGACACCCTGCTGCACAGGTCGAGCCTGCGCGAGTCGCTGCGGCTGCGCCCCGAGGTGCTGCGGCGGCTCGGCTGGCACTACGTGAGGGTGCACTCGTTCGAGCTCTTCAGCGACCCGGAGTCGGTAGCGTCGCGCGTCGCCGAGATGCTCGGCGTCGACCCGGCGCCCCGCACGGAGCCGATCTCGGTTGTCCGACAGGGCTGACGACGCTGCGTCGTCGGGGCAGGCTTCGCCGCCGTCGTCTGGCGACGCTCTGCCGTCGTCTGGCGACGCTCCGCCGTCGTCTGGCGACGCTCCGCCGTCGTCTGGCGACTCTTCGCCGCCGCCGTCCGGCGAGGCCTCTCCTGCACCGCGGCGTCGACCGCGGCGGGTGCGGACGGAACCGCCGCCCGGCAGCGATCCGTCCCCCCTGCCCGAGCCTGAACGTCACTCGGAGACGGAGAACGACGACCGCCTGAAGGCGGACAAGCCCCCGCACTACTGAACGGGCTCGGCCGCGTCTGGCCTCTTCCTGCGGATGGTGCGCCGCCCGAGCCAGGAATCGCTCCATAGTTCTTTTTTCGCTTCCTGCCGTCCGCGTCAATTGACTCCGACGGCAGAGACGGGAAAAGAAACTATCGAGCCGGAACGGCGGCGGCTCGGCGATCATGCGGGCGCTACGCCGGCTTGCGGGTCTCCGGTGAGCTCTCGTTCGCGAGCGCACCCGCAGCGGCGGGGTAGGCACCTGCCGAGGCCGGGTCGGCGTGCTTGCCGGGGCCGGCGGCATCCGTGCGGGAGAGCAGGTCGCGGATCTCGGTGAGCAGCTCGACCTCGGACGGGGGCGTCGTCGCCTTCTCCGCCTCCGACGCTTCCTGCTGCTTCTTGAAGGCCTTCTTGGTGAGGTAGTTGATCGGCGTGACGAGCGCGAAGTAGACGACCGCGGCGACCAGCACGAAGTTGATGACGGCCGCGATGACCGCGCCGAAGTACAGCACGGCGGGGTCGCCGCCCATCAGCTTCGGAACGTAGACCGGCAGCGCCTCGCTGAGGGTGTCCGCGCTGAACAGCGCCCCGATCAGCGGGTTGATCACGCTGTTGACGATCGAGTTGACGATGGCGGTGAACGCCGCGCCGATCACCACGGCGACCGCGAGGTCGATCACATTGCCGCGCAGCAGGAACTCGCGGAAACCCTTCAGCATGCTGTCCCTCTCGTTCGGTGACGGCGGATGGGCGGGGGACGACGGAGCGTCAGCTCGCGGCGGCGCTCGACCCGGACGAGCTCGAGGAGCCGGAGCCCTTGGAGCCCGAGCCCTTGGAGCCCGAGCCCTTCGAGCCGGAGGACGACGACCCGGACGACGACGACCCGGACGAGGACGACCCGGACGAGGACGCCCCCGAGTCCGACGATCCCGACGAGGAGGACGACGACCCGCCCTCCGACGACTTCGCTGCCGCGCGCGAGTCGGTGCGGTAGAAGCCCGAGCCCGAGAAGGTCACCCCGACGGGAGAGAACACCTTGCGCAGCACTCCGCCGCAGTTGGGGCACTCGGTGAGCGCGTCGTCGGTGAACGACTGGTGGATGTCGAAGGCGTGGCTGCACTCTGTGCAGCGGTACGAATAGGTGGGCACTGAAGTCCTCGCGAGAAGGGCGGTGTCAGAAGGCGGTGATGCCGGAGGGGGTCACGACGCCGTTCACACGCTGGTCGTGCCGCTCGCTCGGCACCTCGTCGACGAGTTCGCTGTCGAAGATCACAGCATAGACGGGAGGGCAGCGCTCCATCGAACCGAGGGTCTTGTCGAAGTAGCCGAGGCCCCACCCCATCCGCATGCCGCTGCGGTCGACGGATGCCGCCGGCACCACAATCAAGTCCACGTCGTTGATCGCCAGGGGGCTCAGCAGCTCGGTCGTCGGCTTCGGCATGCCGAGCACGTCGAGCTCCTCGTCCTCTCCGTCGTACGGCGCCCAGTCGAGCAGGCCGTCCGCGCGGGAGACGGGGAGGAGCACGCGGAGGCCGCGCGAGGCCGCCCAGTCGAGGAAGTCCCTGGTGCTCGGCTCGTCAGGCGTCGAGAGGTAGCAGGCGAGGGAGCCGACTCCGAGATCCGTCGTGAGCTTCACCAGGTTGCGGGTGAGGGAGTCCGTGAACTCCTCGCGCTGGGTCGAGGTGAGGATGCGGCGTCGTTCCCGCAGCTCGGCGCGGAGCGCTCGCTTCTCGGATCCCACGTCGGCGGGCATGGCATAAGTGTAGGTCCCCCGAAAAGCCCACCGCGCTGTTCATCCGGGCCGGATAGGTTGAGTCGCATGGCATTTCGACTGAGCAAGGCCGTTATTCCTGCTGCGGGCCTCGGCACCCGCTTCCTCCCGGCAACGAAGGCGATGCCCAAGGAAATGCTCCCCGTCGTCGACAAGCCCGCGATCCAGTACGTCGTCGAGGAGGCCGTCGCGGCCGGGCTCACGGACGTGCTCATGATCACCGGGCGCAACAAGAACGCGCTCGAGAATCACTTCGACCGGGTGGCCGAGCTCGAGACGACCCTCGAGAAGAAGGGCGACACCGACAAGCTTCAGAAGGTGAACTTCTCCACCGACCTCGCCGACATGCACTACGTGCGTCAGGGCGACCCGAAGGGTCTCGGGCACGCTGTGCTCCGGGCGCGGATGCACGTCGGCCGCGAGCCGTTCGCCGTGCTGCTCGGCGACGACATCATCGACCACCGCGACGTGCTGCTCTCGCGGATGATCGAGGTGCAGGAACAGCGCCACGCGTCCGTCGTCGCCCTGCTCGAGGTCGACCCGTCGGTGGCCCACATGTACGGCATCGCGACCGTCGAAGCGACCGACGAGGAGGACGTCGTCAAGATCAACGGCCTCGTCGAGAAGCCCTCGCCCGGCACCGCCCCCTCGAACCTCGCGATCATCGGCCGCTACGTGCTGCGGCCCGAGGTGTTCGACGTGCTCGAGACGACCGCACCGGGCAAGGGCGGCGAGATCCAGCTGACGGATGCGCTGCAGGAGATGGCGAACGGACCCTCGTGGACCGGCGGCGTCTACGGCGTCGTCTTCCGCGGCCGACGCTACGACACGGGCGACCGTCTCGACTACATCAAGGCGATCGTGCAGCTCGCGGTCGAGCGTGAGGACCTCGGGCCCGAGCTGCGCCCCTGGTTGCGGGACTTCGCCGCCGATCTAGACTGACGCGGTGGCCCCACTCATCCCGACGCTGCGCGAGGGGCGGGTGTCGATCCGTCCGATCCGGCTGCGGGATGCGCGAGCTCTCGAACGAGAGCTGATCAGCAACCGTCCGTGGCTGCGGCAGTGGGAGGCGACCCTCCCGAACGCGCCGCTGTCGGTCGACGTGCGCTCCAGCGTCCGCAATCTGCAGGCGAACTCGCGGGCCGGGCTCGGCCTGCCGTTCGTGCTCGAGTGGGACGGCGAGTTCGCCGGCCAGCTGAACGTGTCGAGCATCACCTGGGGGTCGCTCTCGTCGGCGACGATCGGCTACTGGGTGAGCGAGCGGTTCGCCGGCCGGAACATCACCCCGACGGGCGTCGCGCTCGCGACCGACCACTGCTTCTTCTCGCTGGGGTTGCACCGCATGGAGATCTGCATCCGGCCGGAGAACGCTCCGTCGCTGCGCGTCGTCGAGAAGCTCGGGTTCCGCTACGAGGGCCTGCGCCGGCGGTACATCCACATCAACGGCGACTGGCGCGACCACTTCTGCTTCGCGCTGACCGTCGAGGAGGTGCCGGCTGGGGTGCTCCGGCGTTGGCTCGACGGCCAGGCCGACGAGCAGGCTGCGGCGATCCCGCCCGTCGACCGGGCGCGCGCGGCGACCCCTCTGAAGCCCGGCAGCTAGATCGACGCGACCGGCACCAGCAGCAGGATCACTCCCGCGACGAGGTAGGTCACGACCGCGAACCCGACCAGCAGCCAGCGCAGAGCACGGCGCTTGAACACGTTCGTGATGCCGAGCAGGAACAGCGCGATGGCCATCATGACGGTCGACAGGGTCAGGTAGTCGCTGAAGACGTTGTACCTGGCGGCGTCGCGGATGTGCTGCTCGGTCTCGGCGTACTTCGCCTCGGAGGGGCCGTAGAGCTCGTCGAGGTAGGTCGGGTCCTCGAGCGGGTTGTCGCCCGGAGTGATGCGGTCGATCGCCTCCTGCAGCCGCACCGACGTGCCGTTGAACAGCAGGGTGTCGAAGCGCGATTCGGCCGCGGCGACGACCGCGGGGTCGGGGGAATCGAAGTCGACCGTCACCTCGGTGAGTCGGCCCCACATCAGCTGGTCCATGCCCTGGGCCTGCGAGGCCTCGAGGTAGAGGCTGTCGGCCTCGGTGCGGGAGACCTGGCTGAGGCTGAGCTCGGTCGAGTTGAGTCCCGAGTACAGCGACGCCTGGAAGGCGGCCCAGGCGCTCGTCACGGAGACGACGCCGAGCAGGATCGCGACGACGACCTCGACGGCTCGCCCCGATCGCTCGTCGGTGCTGACGGATGCTGGCGCGTCGCTCACGGCTCCTCCTGCGGCGGATGACGCCGCCAGTCTAGGAACGCGCGACCCCGTTCGGGGGCCCCGGACGCCCCCAGTTCTGGTGACCGGTGCGAGCATCCGTCGCGCGGGGGAGTGCTGTCACCGCGGGGGAGCGGTGTAACGCTCGCCGTAGGCGACAACACTCCCCGAAGCGGAAACAGCGACGGATGCTCCCGATCCGCTGCATCGTTCCGCGCGTCGTGTGTCGCTGCGGGCTCCACGCTCGTACCTTGGGGGGCATGGAGTTCCCGGGAGCGTTCAGTGGGCTGATGCTCGCCGCTGCCGCCGGGCTCTGGATGCTCTACCTCGTGCCGAGCTGGCTGCGCCGCCGCGAGTACCTCGCGACCGAGCGGAACGCGGTGCGCCTGCAGCAGACCCTGCGCGTGCTGGCCGAGACGGCGGAGGTGCCGGTCGAGGTGCGGGCGGAGGCGACGGCGAAGAGCGTCGCGGAGCAGCAGCGGATCGTGCGCGCCGAGCTGCAGAAGGCCGAGGCGATCGCGCGTGCGCGCGACGCCGCCGCAGCGCGCGAGGCCGCCCGTCGGCTGGCGAAGCTCGAGCCCGTCGTCACGGCGATCGACGACTCGAAGCTCCGCGCGGTGAAGCGCCTGCGCCGCACCCGTGCCGTGACGGCGTTGCTGCTCTTCGGCAGTCTCGGCGTCGCCGGGACGCAGGTCGCACTGCTCGCGACCGCGGGCGCCTCCTGGCTGGTGCTCGGCGCATCCGTCGGCATGGCGTCGCTCTCGACCGCGATGCTCGCGCGCCTTGCGAAGGTGCGGAGGCCGCGCATCCGCGTCGAGGCGCAGCTCCAGCAGCGTTCCGCGCCGCAACGGGTCGCCCAGCGGCAGCCGCAACGCCAGCAGACCCGCGAGTGGACCCCCGTGCCGCTGCCGAAGCCGCTGTACCTCGGGCGCCCCGACATGCAGAAGGTCGTGCGGTTCGACCCGTCCGCCGAGCTGCGGGAGGCTGCGGAGCGTGCCGCCGCGGCGATCCGCGAGGCGGAGAAGGAGCCCGAGGTCACCCCGTTCAAGCGCCCCGAGAAGAGCGGGTACGCGGCGATGGGCATCGTCGACGTCGAGGTGCGCCCGACCGACCTCGACGCGGTGCTGCGGAGGCGCCGCGCTGCCGGCTGAGCGGTACGACCTCGTCGTCGTGGGAGCCGGTCCGGCCGGATCCGCGGCGGCGATCGCAGCGCTCAGGGCCCGCCCCGATGCCAGGGTGCTGCTGCTCGACCGGGCGGCTCCCGGACGCGACAAGGTGTGCGGCGACGGCATCGCGCCGCACGCCGTGGCGGAGCTCGCACGGCTCGGCATCGACGCCGTCCAGCCCGCCGAGCATGTGGCGGCGGTGCGCCTCATCGCGCCGCGCGGTCGCAGCTCCGGCGCCGTGACCGCCTCGCCCGGCTACGTCGTGCCGCGCCGCGAGTTCGACGAGCGGATGCTGCGCGCCGCGATCGCCGCGGGCGCCCGGTTCGAGCAGCACCGGGTCGCGACCGTGCAGACGGATGCCGAAGGCGCCGTCGTCGACGGCCGCTGGCGTGCTCCCGCCGTGATCGGCGCCGACGGTGCGACTGGCGTCGTGCGCAGGGCGGTCGGGGAGCGACCCAATCGCGGGCGGGAGCTCGCGGTGGCCCTGCGGGGCTACGCGCCGACGCCCTCCGGCACAGCGCGTGAGCTCGTCATCCGCTGGGACACTCATCGGGCAGGCGGCCTCTGCTACGCGTGGGCGTTCCCCACGGCGCACGGCACGACGAACGTGGGCTACGGCATGTCGGCCGCCGCGCTCACCGGCGGGCGGGCCCAGCTCGAGCGGCGGATGCGGGAGCTGCTTCCCGAGTACGACCTCGAGGGTGTCGCCCTCACCGGCCACACGCTGCCCCTGTCGGTCGCTCGGCCCGCTGCTGCTGTCGGCCCCGTGCTGCTCGTCGGGGACGCCGCGAGCCTCATCAATCCGCTGACGGGTGAGGGGATCTACACGGCGATCGCCTCGGGGGCGCTCGCCGGTGCCGCGGCGGTGCAGCATCCGTCTGACGCGGGTCGCCGGTACTCCGAGGCGCTCGAGGCGCGCTTCGGGAGGCAGTTCCGGCAGCTCAGGCGGCTCTACCCGCTCGTGGACTCGCGGCTCGCCCTCGACGTCGTGCTGCGGGCGACCGAGCGCCGGCCCGAGCTCTTCGACCGGCTGCTCGACGTGGGACTCGGCGACCGGGCGTTCCGGGCGCGCGATGTCGTCGCGTTCGCCGCCGCGGGATGGCGCCCGGGCGGGCGTGCCGCCTAGCGTCGGAGGATGACCTCCGTACCCGCACCCTCGTCCGACAGCTGGCTCCGACCGCTCGGCCCCACCGGGCTCACCGTCTCCGCGATCACCGCGGGGGGCGGGCCGCTCGGCAGCATGCCCGAGACCTTCGGGTACGAGGTCGCGGAGCGCGACGCCGTCGACCTCGTGCACGCGATCCTCGAGAGCCCGGTGCGCACGATCGACACCTCGAACGGGTACAGCGACGGCGAGAGCGAGCGACGGATCGGCACGGCGATCGCCGAGGCGGGCGGGCTGCCCGAC
Organism: Microbacteriaceae bacterium; assembly: GCA_031177985.1. Taxonomy (GTDB): domain Bacteria; phylum Actinomycetota; class Actinomycetes; order Actinomycetales; family Microbacteriaceae; genus JAPSJW01. Next base: position 158,547 of record JAPSJW010000002.1, read on the forward strand.
GGGCGGCTCGTGCTCACCAAGACGGATCCGAAGGACGGCGACTACTCCGGGCGCCGGGTGCGCGAGTCGGTCTGGGAGAGCGAGCGGCGCCTCGGCATCGGCCACCTGCCGATGGTCTTCCTGCACGACCCCGAGTTCCACCACTTCGACCGGATGACGGAGGCCGGCGGTGCCGTCGACACCCTGGCCGAGCTGCAGCGGGAGGGACGGGTCGGGGCGATCGGGCTGGCCGGCGGCGACGTGCATGAGATGCGTCGGTACCTCGACCTCGGCGTCTTCCAGGTGCTGCTCGTGCACAACCGGCTCACCCTCGTCGACCGCAGCGCCTCCGGCCTCGTCGACACCGCGATCGAGCGCGGACTCGGCGTCGTCAACGCCGCGATCTACGGCGGCGGGATCCTCGCCGCTCCCCGCTCGGGCTCGACGACCTATGCGTACCGGCCCGCGCATCCGTCGACCCTCGCGGCGGTCGAAGCCATGGCCGACGTCTGCGAGCGGCACGGCACCGACCTCGGCACCGCGGCGCTGCAGTTCTCGCTGCGAGACGCCCGCGTCGCGACCACCGTGGTCGGCATGAGCAAGAAGCGCAGCCTCGAGCGGGCGCTGGCCTCGGCCGAGGCCGAGCTGCCCGAGGAGCTGTGGGACGAGCTCGAGGCGCTCGTTCCGCCCGAGGAGGCGTGGGTGGACCACCAGGGCTAGCGGAAGCTCACCCTCCGCACCCCGAACTGCTCGTTGAGCGCCAGCTTCGCCGCGAGGTAGCCGTTCATGCCGTGCACGGCGGGACCGGGGGAGGTCGACGCGGAGCACAGGTAGAGCCCCCTCACCGGAGTGCGCCACGGCGTCGGCGAGATGATCGGGCGCTTGAGCAGCTGCAGCATGCTGAACTCGCCGCTGAACACGTCGCCTCCGGGGTAGCTCGCGTTGTGCCGTTCGAAGTCGGCGGGCGCCATCGAGGTGCTGCCGACGATGAGGTCGCGGATGCCGGGGGCGAACCGCTCGATCTGGGCGATCATCGCCTCGGTCAGGTCGCCCTGCCAGCCGTAGGGCACATGCGTGTAGGCCCAGAGCACGGCGCCGCCGGCGGGAGCTCTCGTCCGGTCGACGACCGTCGGCTGCACGAGCAGCACGTAGGGCCGGTCGGGGATGCGTCCGCGCGAGACCTCGTGTTCCGCCGCCACGATCTCGTCGTAGCTGCCGCCCACGTGCACGGTCGGCGCCTTGGCGACCTCGGGGTTCGTCCAGGGGATCGGGCCGGAGAGGGCCAGGTCGATCTTGAACACCGCCTGTCCGGACTTGAACCGCTCGAGCGCGCGCACGTAGCGGCCGGGCAGCTCGGTGAAGCCGGCGAGATGCTTCGGTGTCGTGTCGAGCAGCGTCACCCGCGAGGGCTCCAGCTGGTCAGCGGTGTCGATGTGGGTGCCCAACCGGATGCGCCCGCCGTGCGCCTCGAAGTCGGCGGCGAGGGCGTCGGCGATCGCCTGCGAGCCGCCCTCGGGCACCGGCCAGCCGCGGGCGTGCCCGTGCGTCGCGAGCAGCAGCGCCGCGCCGGCCGTCGCGAGGGTCGGCTGGCGGTGATTCGAGTGCGCGGCGACCCCGGCGATGAGCGCCTGGGCCTCGGCGGTCTGGAACCGCTGGGTGGCGAGGGCGGTCGTGCCGAACTCGAGGGCGCGAGCGCCCGTCCAGATCGCGGCGACCGGGTCCCTCGGAATGCGCAGGAGCGGGTGCCCGGTGAAGTCGACGAGACCGTCGACGTGCTTCACGAGCGGCGCGAACACCCGGCGCCACTGCGGCCCGTCGACCCCGAGCCCGTCGGCGGTGCGGTCGAGGTCGCGCCAGGCGATGCCCGCCCTGCCGTCGTCGAGCGGGTGGGCGTACGAGAGCTCGGGCACGATCATCCGCACCCGCTTCTCGAGGCCCCAGGCCCGGAAGAACGGCGACGCGATGCCGGCGGGATGCACGGCGGAGCAGACGTCGTAGCGGTAGCCCGGCACGAGCTCCCGGGTCTGCGTGCCGCCGCCGACGCGGTCGGAGGCCTCCGTCAGCACCACGTCGAGCCCGGCGCGCGCCAGAGTCACCGCCGCGGCGAGACCGTTCGGTCCTGCGCCTACGACGTTCGCGTCGATCATCCGCGCCCCTTCAGCCGAGTGGGAGGCACGAGCACTCCTCGCGGCTCCCTCACCCAGATCATGCCAGTCTCGCGGCGTTCAGCCCGGGTGGCGAACCGGTACCTGAAGACCCGGGCCCGCACGAACCGCGCGGGAGCATCCGGGAACGGGTTCACGCGCAGCAGTCGCAGGGTCGCCCTGTCGCCCTCGAGGAGCCGCAGTAGGAACACGGTGAACCAGTCCGCCCGCATGCCGAGGGCGAGGAACCACATCAGCCAGTCGAGCCGCAGGTGATACGGGGCGAACTGCCGCGGGATCCGCGTCGGATCACCCGGCTTGCCCTTGAACTCGTACTCGCGCCATCCGCTCTCGTTCTCCGGCGCGTCGTCCGTGCCCTCGACGACGATCTCGTCGCGGCGCTTCGTGACCGTGCCGAACGCGCCGTAGGCGTTCACGAGGTGCAGCGGGTTGAAGCTCGCGTTCATCAGTTGGCGGCGAGACACCAGGTTCTTCGCGGGCCACCAGCTGAGCACGACGAGCACCGCCGTCACGGCGACCACGATCATCAGCCACCAGAACGGTGTCGACGGATGGGCGACGTCGAGCGGCAGGAACGGCAGCAGCCACTGCACCGCCTCGTCGCTCACCGCCGAGAAGGTGAGGATGACCGTGAGCACGTTGAGCCAGGCGAAGTTGCCCGAGACGACGAGCCAGCCCTGCGTGACGATGAGCAGCAGGGCGGCGATGCTGGCGATCGGCTGCGGCGCGAACAGCAGCCAGGGCAGCCCGAGCTGGGCGACGTGATTGCCGATCACCTCGAGCCGGTGCACCGGCTTCGGCAGCAGGTGCGCGAAGCGGCTCACCGGGTTCGGCATCGGCTGCGTCTCGTGGTGGTAGTCGAGCGCGGTGAGGTCGCGCCACTCCCGACCGCCTCGCATCTTGATCATCCCGGCGCCGAACTCGAGCCGGAACACGAGCCACCAGAGGAACACGAGGATCGGCATCGGCGGCTCGACCTGGTCGGAGCCGAGGAACGCGACGACGAACCCCGCCTCGAGCAGCAGTGACTCCCAGCCGAAGGCGTAGAAGGTCTGGCCCACGGTCACGATCGAGAGGTACAGCGCCCAGAGCACCAGGAAGGCGATCAGCGGGAGCCACGGCGGGCCGAGCTGCGGGATGCCCAGCACCAGGAGCGCGGCGACGCCTATGCCGATGAGGCAGACGAGCCGCAGGAACCGGTCGGAGTAGTGCCAGCGGAAGATGCTCGGCGCCTGGCGCCACGTGGTCGCGTCGAGGAACCTCCGCACCGGCAGCAGTCCGCGCTCGCCGAGCAGCGCGGGGAACTGGTTGAACGTGGACAGGAAGGCGACCAGGAACACGAGGGCGACGCCGCGCTGCAGCACCTGGCGTGCCAGGTCGTAGTCGGCGGGGTCGAGCCAGTCCACCGTTCCACGCTAGGACGGGCGGCTGACGGCCGGGAGGGGTTGCACCGTGACGGCCTCCTGCGAGCGGTCCCGGCCTCCGCCATCGTGGTAATGTTGCTTCCCGACTCGGGGCTATGGCGCAGTTGGTAGCGCGTCTCGTTCGCAATGAGAAGGTCAGGGGTTCGAATCCCCTTAGCTCCACCACCGAGAGGCCCGGCACGTCGCCGGGCCTTTCGCGTCTCACCAGTCATAGGGCGCCGGCCACTGGTCAGAGGCGAGCTGATCCGGCATCATGTCGAGCGTGCATCAGCGTCGGCGCCTCGAGCTCCCGGCGCGCTACGCCATTCTCGAACAGGAGCTCGCCCTCCTGGCGCAGTCGGGTTGGGTTCCGGTGCACAAGTCGCGCGTGCAGGCGGTGCTGCGGCGCCGAGTGCGTCGCGGTTTCCTCCGCGGTCGTCAGACCGAAGGGCTCGTCGTCTTCGTGGACGGCCACGGAGACGTCCAGCGCACCGAGGAGCCGTTCAGCTCTGCTGAAGAGCCTGGGCGAGCATCACGATGATGCCGCTCGGACCACGCAGGTAGGTGAGCTTGTACACGTCCTGGTAGTTCGCGACGCCGCGCAGCGGGTGACAGCCGTGCTTCGCCGCGATCGCCAGTGCCTCGTCGATGTCGTCCACGGAGAACGCGACGCGATGCATGCCGATCTCGTGGGGAAGCGTCGGCTCGGTCTCGATGGCCTCGGGGTGGAGGTACTCGAACAGCTCGAGCCGGCCCTGGCCGTCGGGTGTCTGCAGCATCGCGATCCGCGCGTGATTGCCGTCGAGCCCGACGGCGATGTCGGTCCACTCCCCGCTGACCGTGTCCCGGCCGACGACCGTGAGTCCGAGGTCGGTGAAGAAGGCGATCGTCGCCTCCAGGTCGCGAACCGCGATGCCGACGTTCTCGAGTGTGATGGGCATGTTCCGCATGCTAGCGAGCGGATGAGCGGGTCCGGCGCCCCCGTCCCTGGGGCTTTGAACGGACGGCGAAGCGAAAAGTCAATACCCACGCGGCCAACCCGAAGGTCGGAGTAGCGTCGCTGCCATGAGTATCGGAACTGGTGTAGTGCTCTTCGTCATCGGGGCGATTCTCGTTTGGGGGCTCGACTTCGTCCTCCCGAACGTGAACCTCGACACCATCGGGTACATCCTGATGGTCGCCGGTGTTGTGGTCTTCATCGTGGGGCTGATCCTCGCGACCCGTCGCCGCACCGCCGTCTCCACCACCCGCACGGCAGAGGCCGCGCCGGTCACGCGTGAGCGCATCGTCGAGCGTCGCACGGACGCCGACCCGCTCTGACCGTCCAGATCGACAGGGAACGCCCGGGCCGCGATGGCCCGGGCGTTCGTCGTTCCACGGGCCTCCGTCGAACCCGGGTTCGAGGCGCGGCCTGGCGGGCCAGAGCGACTCGTCGCGCGCACCCTCGACTACCCACCGTTCCTTCGTCGTATGGCCCGGGTCATGAAGAAGGCTCCAGCTACGACAAGCCCAACGGCCACGACGCCTACGACAACCGTCCACGTCGGGTGGAATGGCCGCGTGCTGATTGCCATAAGTCCAATCACCCCGGAAAGCATCGCGGGTACCCAGATTAAAGCCGCGGTTGAAGGGTCGGCCTGTCGACTCATGTCTTCACTCTGCCAGTTCTGCTCGGGGACGAGGACCCATCGTGATCGCGGACGGCAGCGAGGCGAGCTCTAGGCACGCAGGCGAGCGGAAGGCAACCCCTGCTCGGCTCTCAGTCACGGCGCCTACCGTGCTCCAATGAAGCACGTCACGTTCGCCGACAAGCACCTGCTGCTCGACGACACGACCGCGGACCTCCTCCTCGAGTACGCCGCGGTGCTCGCCAACGGGCAGGCTGCCGACACTGTCGAGGTGACCGCCTACGGGATGGAGGGGCGCCCCGTGCGCGCGAGGCTGCTGCTGGCCCCGGGTTCACCCCTGATGTCGGAGTCGTCGACGTCGGAGCTTCCGGACCCCGACAATCTCGGCCTCATCGACGATTTGCGCCGCCGGATCGCACGGCGAGTGTCGCCGCCGCCGGTCGGCCCGGAGCACGCGGACCACTCGCCGGTCGCCTACGACGACCTCGACCTGTAGCCGCGCTCAGTCCTCGTCCGGCTCGGGAGGCGGCCCATGGCCCTCCCGCTCGTCGCGCTCGGCCCACTCGAGGAGGGGTGCGAGGTCGAACACCGCGTCGTCGATCCCGGCGTGCAGGTCGCCCAGCTCGGCGAACCTCCCCGGAACCGTCGCGATCGTCAGCTCCTGCGGCTGCACGTCGTCGACCTCGTCCCACCGGAGGGGCGTCGACACGGTCCCCAGGGGATTGCCGCGCACCGAGTAGGCGGCCGCGATGGTGTGGTCGCGCGCGTTCTGGTTGTAGTCGACGAAGAGCGCGGAGGGGTCGCGGTCGCGGCGCCACCATTCCGTCGTCACGTCCCGCGGCGCTCGCCGCTCCACCTCGCGGGCGAAGGCGAGCGCGGCACGGCGCACGTCATCGAACCCGTGCTCGGGGCGGATGCGGACGTAGATGTGGAGGCCGTCGCCTCCCGAGGTCTTCACCCAGCCGGTGGCGCCGAGCTCGTCGAGCACCTCGTGGGCGACGTGCGCCACCGTGCGTACGCGGTCGAAGGGGCAGTCGGGCATCGGGTCGAGGTCGATGCGCCACTCGTCCGGTTTCTCGGTGTCGGCTCGGCGGCTGTTCCACGGATGGAACTCGACCGTCGACATCTGCACGGCCCAGATCACGTGCGCGAGCTCGGTCACGCACAGCTCGTCGGCGGTGCGCTTGTAGCGCGGGAAGAAGACCCGCACGGTCTCCATCCAGTCGGGCGCGCCGGCCGGCAGCCGCTTCTGGTGCACCTTCTCGCCCGTCACCCCCGTGGGGTAGCGGTGCAGCATCGTCGGCCGCTCGAGCAGTGCATTCACGATGCCGTCGCCCACCGAGAGGTAGTAGTTCACGAGATCGAGCTTCGTCTCACCGCGCGCGGGGAAGTACACCCGGTCGGGGTTGCTCACCCTGACAGTGTGCCCGCCGACCTCGATCTCGACCGCCGGTGTGCTCGCCTTGGCCATGCCTCATTCAAGCCGTTGCGGCGGCTGGGCGGGTAGCACCCTGCACGCACCTCGAGATCCGGGGAGCGTTCGTGGTAGAGCCGGAGCAGCGTCAGTCGGTGCCGGAGTCGAAGGCCGCGCCCTCGCCGAGCTCGTCGGCAGCGCGCTCGAGCCGGTCGGTCGCCTCATCGTGCGCGTCGCCCTCGAGGATGTTCTCCGCCGCGCCGGCTTCGAGGGAGCCGACCAGCTCCGCCGTCGCGCCGCCGATGATGCCCGCCGCGGCATACTGCTCGAGCCGGGACCGCGAGTCCGCGATGTCGAGGTTGCGCATCGTGAGCTGGCCGATCCGGTCGTCCGGCCCGAAGGCCGCGTCGCCGACCCGCTCCATCGACAGCTTGTCGGGGTGGTAGCTGAGCGCGGGACCACGCGTGTCGAGGATCGTGTAGTCGTCGCCGCGGCGCAGTCGGAGCACGACCTCGCCGGTGACGGCGGAGCCGACCCAGCGCTGGATCGACTCCCGCAGCATGAGCGACTGCGGGTCGAACCAGCGGCCCTCGTACATCAGGCGTCCGAGGCGACGGCCCTCCGCGTGGTAGTTCGCGATCGTGTCCTCGTTGTGGATCGCGTTGAGCAGTCGCTCGTAGGCGATGTGCAGCAGGGCCATGCCGGGCGCCTCGTAGATGCCGCGGCTCTTCGCCTCGATGATGCGGTTCTCGATCTGGTCCGAGGTGCCGAGGCCGTGCCGGCCGCCGATCGCGTTCGCCTCGAGCACGAGCGCCACCGCATCCCGGTACTCGGTGCCGTTGATGGCGACCGGGCGGCCCGCCTCGAAGCGCACCGAGACCTCCTCGGTCGCGACCTCGACGTCATCCCGCCAGGAGGCGACGCCCATGATGGGCTGCACGATGTCGAGCCCCGAGTCAAGGTGCTCGAGCTGCTTCGCCTCGTGGGTAGCGCCCCAGATGTTGGCGTCGGTGCTGTAGGCCTTCTCGGTGGGGTCGCGGTAGGGGAACCCGCGCGCGACGAGCCATTCGCTCATCTGGGTTCGGCCGCCGAGCTCGCCGACGAAGTCCGAGTCGAGCCACGGCTTGTAGATGCGCAGCCGCGGGTTGGACATGAGTCCGTAGCGGTAGAACCGCTCGATGTCGTTGCCCTTGTAGGTGCTGCCGTCGCCCCAGATGTCGACGCCGTCCTCGCGCATCGCGCGCACCAGCAGGGTGCCGGTCACGGCGCGGCCGAGCGGGGTCGTGTTGAAGTAGGTCTTCCCGCCCGAGCGGATGTGGAACGCCCCGCACTGCAGTGCGACGAGGCCTTCCTCGACGAGGGCCTCCTTGGCGTCCACCAGTCGGGCGAGCTCGGCGCCGTACTGCTTCGCCCGATCGGGCACGGCGTCGATGTCGGGCTCGTCGTACTGGCCGATGTCCGCGGTGTAGGTGCAGGGCACCGCGCCCTTCTCGCGCATCCACGCGACCGCGACAGAGGTGTCGAGTCCGCCCGAGAAGGCGATACCGACTCGTTCACCGACAGGGAGCTTGCTCAGGACCTTCGACACGCGAACTACCCTACGGCCCGCGGTCAGCCCTGGATGACGAGGAGCATGATCCCCTCGGTATCGCGCACCCACGCGACTCGCTCGCCCCAGGGCATGTCGGCGGGCGGGACCCGCAGCTCGCCGCCCGCATCCGCAGCAGCGGCGAGGGTCGCGTCGAGGTCGTCGACGTACACGCAGAGGTCGACCGGATGGCCGGTCGCGGGCAGCGAGCGCTCGCCGTACGCGTTCGGGCCGTCGCCGACGGCCGCGAGCGCCACCTTCGAGTCGCCGATCCGGAGGGTGACGTAGACCGCTTCTCCCTCGTCGGGGAAGCGGTAGTCGAGCACCGCGCCGAAGGTGGCCTCGTAGAAGCGGATCGCGCCGGGCAGATCCGCGCAGGCGACGATCGGGAAGAGGTCGCGTTCGGTCATGCCACCCATCGTGCTCCCGGTGCTCGCGCTAGTCGAGAGCCCCTGGCCAGCGCTGCTCGATGCGGTTGCGCAGCCGCCTCCCGGCCTCGAGGGCGTGCACCTCGAACCCGAGCCCCGCCAGGAAGGCGAGAGCGGATGCGCCGAGCGCCACCGTCAGGGAGGTCTCAGCCCCGACGAACGGGACGACCCGCTGGAGCGCGAAGGCGAGGCTCAGCCCCGAGAGCAGAAACCCGGCGCCGCCGAGCGCTGTCAGGAGCAGGGCCCACTCCGCGGAGGCGGGGCGGGCGGCGCGCTGGAGCAGACGGTGCTTCGGCCGTTTCGCCCGTTCGTCGTCCATCGCGCTCTCGAGCTCGGCCATGTCGCGCTGCCGCCCCACGCGGGTGAGCAGAACGCCGACGAGCAGGGCCAGCGCGCCGAGGGCTGCCGTCGCCACCGCGCCCACCATGACGGCCGACAGGAACCCCTCGACCGCATCGGAGTAGTACTGCGTGCCGGTCGAGAAGCGGCCCCCCGGCTTGCGGAAGATCGTGACCAGCATGAGGAGTGTGCCGGTCGCGATGAGTGCCACGGTGCCGATGCGAGTCGTGATCGCTCCGGCTCGCGGAACGCCCGCTCGGCGCTTCTCGGAGCGCTCGACCTGCACCTCTCGCCGTTCCGCGGTGGATCGCTGCTCGGTGCTCCAGAGCACCGTGTTCCAATGATCGGAGGCGATGATGCGGTCGCGGGCGTGGGCCTTTCGCAGCGGCTTGGTGGCGAGCATCGCGCCGACGACGAGCGCGAGAAAGCCGACCACGACGGCGACTGCGATTCCGCCCACCGGATCGTCGGGATCCTCGAAGTAGACGAGGACGGTGATCAGCAGAGCGAGCAGCGCGAACAGCAGCAGCCAGCCCGACATGATGAGGAACGCCCCGAACGACCGGCCCGCGACCCTGCGCCGCTGGGCGGTGACCGGACGGGCGAGGGTCGGGGCTCCGGCTCGGGCCGCCCGGGCGAGCGCGGCCGACGTCGCGCGATCGACGATGCCGCGGGCGAGGGTGACGATGATGCCCCCGGCGACCGCGATCAGCGAGACCGCGCCGATGCCCGCACGGCTCCAGGCGTCGATGCCCTGGTTGGTGTCGTAGTCGAAGAGATTCTCCTCGGCCGCGAGACCCAGCATGAAGATGGTTCCGGCCGCGAGCAGGCACCCGAGCAGGAAGGACAGGGTCGTCGCGCGCACCGCCTCGACGACGCGGCCCGCGAGGCTGAGCGGGTACTCGACCGTGTAGGCGCCGGGGAGCGGCTTCACGAGCGACCGCGTGGGCTCCAGCGGCTCCGCCTGCTCCCGGTCACGGCGACGGCGCTCGAGATACTCCTCCTTGGTGAGCTTCTGCGGCGCCGCCGCGGGTTCGGGCAGCGGTTGCGGCGGTTGCGGCTCGCGGGAGGGCTCAGGCACCTGAGCGATCCTACGACGTCGGTGGCGGCGCCTACCCTGTGCGCCATGGCTGCCTGGCATGAACTCGAACACGACGCCGCCGATCTCGCCGCACGCATCCGCGCCCGCTTCGAGCAGGGCCGCGACCACGTGCTCGCCACCCTGCGCCGCGACGGCTCGCCGCGGGTGAGTGGCACCGAGGTCGAGTTCCTCGACGGAGAGGTGCAATTCGGCATGATGCCCGACTCCCAGAAGCTCGCCGACGTGCGGCGCGACCCCCGCGTCGCCGTGCACGCGGCGACCCTCGTGCGCCGAGGTGAGCAGGGCGGTCTTCCGGGCGACGCGAAGCTCGCCGGTCGTGCCCTCGAGTACGTCGGCCGGGTCGATCCGCAGCACCCGGGTGCTGGGCAGTTCCACCTCGACATCACCGAGGCGGTGCTGACGTCGGTGGACGAGGAGCGCCAGCTGCTCGTCATCGAGTCATGGCACGAGGGCCGCGGCTACCGCAGGCGCGAACGCGCCTGAGCGATCAGCGCTCGGGAACGGCGAGCCTCGCGGCCAAGGCGACATACGCGGCTGCGAAGGTGCGCCGCATCCACTGCACGACCCGAGGGCGACGGATGACGTGCGTGCGGAACGCGGCGGCGAAGACCCCGTAGGCGGCGAAGACCACGAAGGTCGCCAGCATGAAGATGGCGCTGAGCAGCAGCATCTGCAGCACTGTGTCCGCACGGTCGGGTCGCACGAACTGCGGCAGAAACGCGAAGAAGAAGATCGTCAGCTTCGGGTTCAGCAGGTTGATGAGCACGCCGGTGCGGATGACCGACCAGGCCGACTGCGGCGAGTGGTCGGGCTCCACGGCGAGCGAGCTGCGATCGCGCCAGGTCTTCCAGGCAAGGTAGAGCAGGTACGCGACCCCGGCGTACTTGAGCAGGTTGAAGGCGACGGCGCTCGTGTGCAGCACGGCTGCAAGTCCCGTGACGGCCGCGAGGATATGCGGCACGATGCCGATCGTGCCGGCGAGCGAGGCGAGGAGGCTCGCCCGCGTGCCCCGCGAGAGGCCCGCGGCGATCGTGTAGAGGGCACCCGTGCCGGGCGTCGCGACGACGACGAGCGTCGTGATCCAGAACTCCGGCGTCATCCGCCCATGCTGGCAGGGGACCGGCCGAGGGGGAAGAGAGTGTGTCGTCCCCTAGGCTGTGAACGTTCACGACTCGACGAGGAGACCCATGCACTACGGCGGCGACTACAACCCGGAGCAGTGGCCCGAGGAGGTGTGGCTCGACGATGTGCGTCTCATGCGCGAGGCGAACGTGACGATGGTGAGCCTCGGCATCTTCGCCTGGTCGCGCATCCAGCGCGCCGAGGGCGTCTTCGACTTCGAGTGGCTCGACCGCGTCATCGACCTGCTGCACGAGAACGGCATCTCCGTGGACCTCGCCACCGCGACCGCGTCTCCGCCGCCGTGGGCGACCGCCGCCTACCCCGAGATGCTCCCTCAGGACGAGAACGGCGCGACCTACTGGCCGGGCAGCCGGCAGCACTTCGCGCCCAGCTCGCCGGTGTACCGCCGCCTCGCCTCGGAACTCGTGACCGCACTGGCGGAGCGGTACGCGCAGCATCCGGCCGTCGTTCTGTGGCACGTGAACAACGAGTACGGCTGCCACCTGCACTACGACTACAGCGACAACGCGCGGGACGCGTTCCGGGTGTGGCTGCGCGAGAAGTACGGCACGATGGACGCGCTCAACGAGGCGTGGGGGACCGCCTTCTGGTCGCAGCTGTACGGATCGTTCGACGAGATCCTCCCGCCGCGCAAGGCACCGTACAGCCGCAACCCCGCGGGCATGGTCGACTTCCGCCGGTTCACCTCCGACACGCTGCTCTCGCTCTACACGATGGAGCGCGACATCATCCGGGCGGCCGGTGCGACGCAGCCGATCACCACCAACTTCATGGGCGCCTTCCCTCCGGCCGACTATGCCAAGTGGGCCGCGGAGCTCGACGTCATCTCCGACGACTCCTACCCCGACCCGAACGACCCGGAGTCGTTCCGCAACGCCGCCTTCGCGCGCGACCTCATGCGCTCGCTCAAGCCCGATGTGCCGTGGATCCTCATGGAGCAGTCCTCCAACGCCGTGAACTGGCGGCCGTCGAACGCGCCGAAGGCGCCGGGGCAGATGGCCGCGCTGTCGGCGCAGGCGGTCGGTCGGGGCGCCGACGGCATCCTCTTCTTCCAATGGCGCCAGTCACGACGCGGAAGCGAGAAGTTCCACTCCGCGATGGTCCCGCACGCGGGTGAGCACACCCGCACCCGCCGGGAGGTCGTGGACCTCGGAAGGACGCTCGCCGCCCTGCCGCAGCTTCCGGTCGGCAGAAGGGATGCGCGGGTCGCGCTGCTGTTCGACTGGGAGAACTGGTGGGCGATCCAGAACCCCGACCATCCGGTCGTGCTCGACTACGCCGTGCTCGTGCAGCGCTGGTACAACGCGCTGCACCGTCAGCACCTGCAGGTCGACATCGTTCGGCCCGCCGACGACCTCTCGCAGTACTCGGTGATCGTCGGACCCCAGCTCTACCTGCTGACGGATGCGGCCGCCGAGAACGTGGCGGCGTTCGTCGAGCGGGGCGGCCACCTGCTCGTCTCCGCGTTCTCCGACGTCGTCGACGAGACCGACGCCTTCCTCGAGGGCGGGTTCCTCACCCGGCTCGGCGACACCCTCGGAGTGCGCGTCGACGACTTCGGCGCGCTGGTGGCGCCCTCGCTGGTCGTCGGCGCGTCCTCGGCCGGCGAGATCGCAGCGGCGGTCGGCGGCGGTGGCCCCGGCCAGGCGCACGCGACCCTCGACTCACCCGCGGGTCCGATCGTCGGCACCTACTTCGCCGAGGAGGTGCGGGTGGTCGACGCCGAGGTGCTCGGCTCCTTCACCGACGGTCGCACGGCGGGTTCCCCCGCCCTGACGGTGCGGAGCACGGGTGCCGGCCGCGGCTACTACCTGGGCACCATCCCGGATGACGCTGGCATGACCGCCCTCACCGGGTGGGTCGCGCGCGAGGCGGGCGTCGAGCCCGTGCTGGCGGGCCTCGGCGAGTTCGTGGAGGCGGCTCGTCGCGGCGACGTGCTCACGCTGATCAACCACGGCGGCGACACCGTGACGGTCGACGTCACGGGCACCGACCTGCTCTCGGGGCAGGCCGTGACGAGCGTGACCCTCGGCAGCTTCGACTGGGTGATGCTGCGCACGCCCTGAACGCGAGGAGGGGGTGGGGCGGGTCGGGCTGCCCGCCCCGCCCCGGCTCACACCTCGACGGCGAGCTCGTAGACCTGGTCCGTCGGGTGGCCGGCCCTCTCGTGGATGCGCATGACCGCCTCCTTCGACGGGCCGGTCGACAGGCAGAACACCTTGCCCGACTCCGGGTCGAGCCACGCCTGCTCGAAGTGCACACCCTCCTCTCCCTCGATCGCGAGGTCGGCCTCGTGAGCCTCGGCGAGCTGCTCCTTCGTCACTCCGACGAAGCCATCGTGGACATCCATGAATCGTGCCATCGGGCACTCCCTTCTCTCGGTCTCAGCGTGCCGCCGCCGGGCTGCACCGGACATCGGTCATTCGACCCATCAAGACCCCCACGGTGGCTAGAATCCGGCCATGACGGGCGAGCGAACGCCTGACCGCAGCCGTGTCAGCCCGGTGCTCGTAGCACGGGAGGATGCGCTCGCCCTGGTGGAGCGGCGCTGGGCATCCGCCCGAAGCGGGGCGGGCCACCTGCTGCTGGTCGCCGGCGAGGCGGGCATCGGCAAGACCCGCATGCTGCACGAGGCCATCTCGGCGCTCGCGGCGCGGGAGGCGGTCGTGGCCGCATCGGCTTTCCCCTCCGACTCCGGCGCGCCCGGGGCGCTGCTGTACTCCCTCGCGGCAGACCTGATGCGACGGGGGCGGGTCGGCGAGGGCCGTGCCCTCGAGGGCGTGCTCCTCGACGAACGGTCCGACAAGGACGCACCGCGCCGCCGTCGCCTCCTCGTCGCCGAGCTGGCGCTGCAGGTGGAGCGGGTGCTGGGGAAGCATCCGACCCTCCTCGCAGTCGAGGACGTGCACTGGGCGGACGAGCTCAGCCTCGACGTGCTCGATCGACTCGCCACGGCGCTCCCCGTCACCAGCACTCTCATGCTCGCCACCTACCGCAGCGACGAGGTCGCGCCGGGATCCGCGCTCCGCAGCTGGCGCGCGCGGCTCCTCGCCCAGCGGCGCGCGGAGGAGCTGCGGCTCGCACGCCTCGAGCCTTCCGCCATCGCCGACGTGGCTGAGGCGATCGTGGGGTCACGCCCCGACCCCGCGATGCTGGACCTGCTCGTGGAACGCAGCGACGGCATCCCCCTGCACATCGAGGAACTGCTCGCAGCCGGATCCGTCGACGCGGTGCCCGAGACGGTCGCGGATGCGGTGCTCGCGCGGGTGCGGGAGCTCGCCACGGAGGAGCGCGCCACGCTCGCGGCGGCATCGGTGGTCGGCCGCTCCTTCGACGCCCGCACCCTCGCCGGCGCTCTCGGCGAGACGGAGGCCTCGGTGCTCGCGCTGCTGGCTCCCTCCGTCGACCGGCAGCTGCTCGTCGCGAGACAGGGCGGCTGGGCGTTCGACTTCCGGCACGCCCTGATCCGTGACGCCGTCTACGCCGGGATCCCGGCGGCGCGACGTCGCGAGCTGCACGCCGCCATCGCGGCCGCCGGATCCGGCATGCGGCCGGCGGTGCTCTCGTCGCACTGGGAGCACGCGGGCCGCAGCGAGGATGCCCATCGCACCGCGCTGCAGGCGGCGCTCGAGGCCGCTCGCGTGTCGGCGCATCGTGAGGCGGTCGAGTGTCTCCGGCGCGCGGCGCGGACCATCGATCCCGAGGCGTCGATCGTCGAGCGGGCCGCACTCGGCGCGAGGCTCGGCACGGAGCTCGCGGCGGTCGACGACAACCGCGCTGCAGCGGAGGAGCTGGAACGGTCCGCCGACCTGTACCGGCGGGCGGGAGACGCGGTCGCAGCGGCGGAGCTCGTGCCGAGGCTGATGGCGGTGCGTCACCTTCTCGGCGACGGCCTGGAGGCTCGGATCTCGCTCGCCCGCGATGCGCTCGCCGACCTCGATGGAGTCCGCCCGCGCCGTCAGGACCTCGAGGCGGAACTGCTCGCCGCGATGGCGGCCGCGCACATGCTCGACCGCCGACTGGAACCGGCGGCCGACCTCGCCCGACGAGCTCGGGCGCTGGCCCCGACCGGAGCGTCGGGTGCCGCGCTGCGGTCGGCGATCGACACGACGCTCGGCTCCGTGCTGGTCTTCGCCGGCGAAGGGGACGAGGGCTGGGCCCTGCTCGAGGCGGCGTCGACCGAGGCCGAGCAGGCTGGACTGGAGGCGGAGGCTGCCAGAGCTCACCGCATGCACGCGTCCTGCGCGTCGGTGCTCGTCGAGCACGAGCGAGCGGAACGCGCCCTGACCGTGGGACTGCCGTACACCGCATCGGTGGAGCGCTGGAACGACCACCACTACCTCGTGGCGCACCTCGCCCACGTCCGCTGGGCGGCGGGGGAGTGGCGGGAGAGCGAGCGGCAGGCGCGGCTGGCGCTCGCCGCAGGCGACGGCGTCACGACCCGCATCACCGCCCTGCACGTGCTCGGCTTCCTCGCGCTCGGACATGGGCGGGGCGCCGAAGCGGCCGAGCACCTCCATGAGGCCCTTCGGCTCGGCGAGCGGATGGGGGAGCTTCAGCGGGTGTCGCCGGCCCTCTGGGGCCTCGCCGAGCTGGCTGCCCAGCGGAGCGAGTTCGAGGCGGCCGAGGAGCTGTGCCGTCGCGGCCAGCGAGCGTCGGCCGAGGTGGACGATGCCGCCTACCTGTTCCCCTTCGTCGCGCTCGGTACTCGCGTCCTGCTGGCGAAGCGCCAGCTCGACGAGGCCGCGAGCTGGGTGAGCGACTGCTCCGAGGCGCTGCGGCGGCGAGCCATCCCGGGCACCCTGCCCGCCGTTCCTCACGCTGAGGGGTTGCTGCGCCTCGCCGAGGGCAGGACGGGCGAAGCCGCAACGCTGCTCGGAGAGGCCGCCGAGGGATGGCGAGCCAGGCGGCGGTTCTGGGAGGGCTCCTGGGCGGCGCTCGATCTGGCGGGATGCCTGGTGCGCTCGAGGCGGCCGTCCGCCGCGCACTCCCTGGCATCGGAGGTCGCCGCTGCGGCAGCGGCGGTCGGATCGGGTCCGCTGCAGTCCGCCGCCGCGAGGATCAGGGCCGCAGGCTCCGGCTCCCCGCTCTCGCCGCGCGAGCGCGCCGTGGCCGAGCTCGTGGCCGACGGCGCCACCAATCGGCAGATCGCCGCGGCTCTTGTGCTCTCGGTCAGCACGGTCGCCGCGCACGTCGAGCACATCCTCGCGAAGCTCGGGGCGGCGCGCAGGGCCGAGATCGCCGCCTGGGTCGCCACCGAACGGCGGGAGGGGCGCTAGCCCAGCGCCGGTCGGATCTCCTTGACGATCGTGGCCAGCATCCGCGCGTTGAAGTCGACGCCGAGCTGGTTCGGCACCGTCACGAGCACCGTGTCGGCGGCTCGCACTGCCTCGTCGCGCGCGAGCTCCTCGGCGATGCGGTCGGGCTCGCCGAGGTAGCTGCGTCCGAAGCGCGAGACGGCGCCGTCGAGGTAGCCGACCTGGTCCTGGGCGTCGGCCTGCGCGCGCAGACCGAAGTAGTGCCGGCTCTCGTCGTCGAAGAGCGGCAGGACGCTGCGGCTCACCGACACGCGAGGCTCCCGCTCCCAGCCGGCCTCCTTCCAGGCCGCTCGGTAGAGCGCGATCTGCTCGGCCTGGAGCTGGTCGAACGGCACCCCGGTGTCCTCGGTGAGCAGCGTCGAGCTCATCAGGTTCATGCCCTGCTCGGCGGTCCAGACGGCCGTCGCGCGGGTGCCTGCGCCCCACCAGATCCGGTCGGGCAGACCCGGCGACCGTGGCTCGATCGCGAGCGGACCCGACGTGCCGGTGAACTGGGGGTTGGCCTGCGCGACCCCGGCTCCTGCGATCGCCGCGCGGAACACCTCGGTGTGCTGCCGCGCCATGTCGGCATCCGTCTGGCCCTCCTCGGGCACGTACCCGAAGGACTCGAAGCCGCGCAGCGCGGTCTCGGGTGAACCGCGGCTGATGCCGAGCTGCAGACGCCCGCCGCCGAGCAGGTCGGTCGCGGCGGCCTCCTCGGCGAGATAGAGGGGATTCTCGTACCGCATGTCGACGACGCCGGTGCCGAACTCGATGCGCGAGGTGCGGGCGGCGACCGCCGCGAGCAGCGGGAAGGGTGATGCGAACTGCCGAGCGAAGTGGTGCACCCGGTAGAAGGCGCCGTCCGCGCCGACCTCCTCCGCCGCCACGGCCAGCTCGAGGCCCTGCAGCAGCGCGTCCGCCGCCGTGCGAGAGCGCGACCCGCGCACGTCCTGCCAGTGTCCGAAGGAGAGGAATCCGATGCGCTTCACCCCCTCTTCAGCAACGCGGCAGGGTTCTCGCATTCCCCGCGCAGATTCGGATCCTCAGTGCCCACCAGAATGGGCGGATGACATTGCGACGCCTCGCCCTCGTCGGGATCGTCCTCTACGCCGGTCTCATCGGGTGGGCGACCCTCGGGCCTGTGCCCTGGCGCAACCCGGCCAACGAGGCGGCGAACGGCGTCTTCAGCTTCGGACTGTGGACCGACGCCACGACCTGGAGTCAGGGCACGCTGCGCGAGTTCGTGGCCAACGTGCTGATGTTCCTGCCGCTCGGTGCGCTGCTCGTCGTGGCGGTGGGCATCCGTCGCTGGTGGCTCGCCGTGCTGATTGCGATCGGCGCCACTCTGGCGATCGAGGTGGCCCAGCTGCCGATGGACGACCGCATCTCCGACCCCCGCGACCTGGTGGCGAACACCGTGGGCGCGCTCGTCGGCGTCGCCCTGGCCGCCCGCCTGGCCAGGCGCCGACCGGCGCTCAACGCAGCGGCTCGATGAGCTCCTGGTAGTCGTTGCGGGGGCTGTTCACGTCTCTCGACACCTCGTAGTGGGTCAGGGAGTGCGCCACCTCGAACGATGAGCGGTCGAGCAGGGCGACGAGCTCCGTCGCGTCGAGGCCCTCGCCGAGCCAGTCGTCGATGGCCTCGGGGGTGAGGCAGGCGGGCATCCGGTCGTGCACCTCGCCCGGTGCCACATGCGCATCGCGGGTGATGATCGACATCGAGAGCCGCCAGCGGTCGGGGTCGTCCTCATCCTTGGCCGGGTCCGCCCAGGCGCGGATGAGGCCCGCCATGGCGAGAGCTCCCTCGGGCTCGTGGATGAAGAACGGCTGCTTGCCCGTCTCGCGCTGCTGCCACTCGTAGTAGCCGAGCGCCGGCACGACGCACCGGGCCTTCAGCAGCGGACCCTTGAACATGCCGTTGGTGGCGATCGTCTCGATGCGGGCGTTGATCACGGGGCGCCCCTTGCCGAACTCCTTCGCTCGCGGAGCCACCATGCCCCAGTGCACGCTGGCGAGTTCGCGCTCGCCTCCGCGCTCGCGCACGACCGCGACGTCCTGCGTCGGCGAGACGTTGTAGCTCTCGGGAAGATCGAAGCCCTCGACGAGCGAGGGGAGGTACTGCTTCACGGTCTGGTTGACCACGAATCGGCCGCACATGTCCCCATTGTGACCGACACCGCCGACGGCGCACCGGATCAGGGCACGAGCACCTTCGCGAGCGCTTCGAGGGACCCGGGCACGAGGGTGTACCAGGCCCAGGTGCCGCGCTTCTCGCGGACGAGGAAACCCGCCTCGACGAGCTGCTTGAGGTGATGCGAGACGGTCGGCTGGCTCAGCTCGAGCGCGTCCACCAGGTCGCAGACGCAGGCCTCGGACTCCGGTGAGGCGGCGATCAGCGAGATGACCCTCAGCCGGGCGGGATCCGCGAGCACCTTGAGAGCCCTCGCGAGGGTCTCCGCGTCCGGGGCGCTCAGCGCCCCCTGGGTGATCGGAGTGCAGTACTCCGCGACATCGCGCAGGGGGAGCAGTACGGGCGTGGACATCTTGGCAGTATATCGACGCAAATCGATATTGACGAGCATCGATGCGATCCGCCATACTCCATCGACAGACATCGATGAAGGAGGTCGGATGCTTCCCGCCAGCCCCGAATACGTCCTGCGAGCCCACGCGATCGAGTCCGCGATCGCCCGCACCGAGCGCGCCCGCCGCCGCCCCGCGGCCCTCGAGTCGGAGCCGCCCGCGCCTTCTCGACGCACGCTTCCCGTCGTCTCGCTCTGTGCCGGAATGGTGCCCGCTGCAGGTCCGTCGTGCTGCTGAGCGGAAGCGCGCCGGTCGCCGTCATCGGCGCGGGGCCCATCGGTCTCGCGGCCGCGGCGCGGCTCGCCGCGTCGCAGACACCCTTCGTCCTGCTCGAGGCCGGTCCCCGCGCGGCGGCCTCGGTCGCGGCGTGGTCGCACGTGCGGATGTTCTCGCCCTGGTCGGAGGTCGTGGACGAGATCGCGGCCGCAGCCCTCCGCGACTCGGGCTGGATCGAGCCCGACCGGAAGGAGCTGCCGACCGGCGGCGAACTGGTGGCCCGCTACCTGCAGCCCCTCGCCGAGCTTCCGCAGCTGGCGCCCCGCATCCGCTACGACGCCCGGGTGGTGTCGGTGTCGCGGAGTCCGCAGGGGTTCGACCTCGAACTCGCGACCGGCGAGGTCGTGAACGCCTCCCTGGTGCTCGACTGCTCGGGGACCTTCGCCACGCCGGTCCCGCCGCCCGCAGGCGCCCGGGAGCTCGCGGACCGCGTCGGCGGCGCCGTCCCCGACGTGCTGGGTGCCGATCGCGAGCGCTTCGCCGACCGGCACACCGCCGTCGTCGGCGCCGGCCACTCCGCTGCGCAGGCGCTGCTCGCCCTCGTGGCGCTGCGCGCGGCGCATCCGTCGACGAGGGCGACATGGGTGCTGCGCCGCGCCGACGCTGCTCGGCTGAAGCCCGACGGT
Source organism: Microbacteriaceae bacterium (assembly GCA_031177985.1). Classification (GTDB taxonomy): domain Bacteria; phylum Actinomycetota; class Actinomycetes; order Actinomycetales; family Microbacteriaceae; genus JAPSJW01. The sequence goes on from JAPSJW010000002.1 coordinate 178,520, forward strand.
GACGACGCGGTGTCGGCGCGCGTCGCGCTCGAACGGAGGCTGGAGGCCGCCGTCGACGCCGCGGACATCGACGTCGTCCGGGGATTCGCGATCGGCTCGATGCGGGCGGACGGCGACGGTGTCGCGATGGTCGCCGCGGACGGTGGCGAACTGGTCGCCGATCGCGTCGTGCTCGCGACGGGGTTCGCTCCCGACCTGCGGATGCTCGACGCCCTCGCCCTCGACCTCGACCCGGTGCTCGAGTGCCCGCGCCTCCTGGCGCCGATCATCGATCCCACGATCCACACCTGCGGCACCGTCGCGCGCCACGGAGCCGAGGTGCTGCGTCACCCGGAACCAGGGCTCTGGGTGCTCGGCATGAAGAGCTACGGCCGCGCGCCGTCGTTCCTGCTGAGCACCGGCTACGGCCAGCTCGACTCGGTCCTCGCGCAGTCGTCCACTCACCGGCCCGTTCCGGCAGGTACTCTCGTCCCGTGACCGAGCGCCCCACCGTCCTCTTCGTCTGCGTCCACAATGCCGGGCGCTCCCAGATGGCCGCCGGCTATCTCCGCCACCTGGCAGGCGACCGCGTCGAGGTGCTCTCGGCCGGATCCGAGCCGAAGGACGCCATCAACGCCGTCGCCGTCGAGGCGATGGCCGAGGAGGGCATCGACATCGCGGGCAGCACGCCGAAGGTGCTGACCGTGGATGCGGTGCGCGAGTCGGATGTCGTCATCACGATGGGCTGCGGCGACGCCTGCCCGATCTTCCCGGGCAAGCGCTACGAGGACTGGACCCTCGACGACCCGGCCGGGCAGCCCCTCGAGGCGGTCCGCCCGATCCGGGACGACATCCGTCGGCGGGTGGAATCGCTCCTGGAGGAGATCCTCCCGGCCTGATCCCGCCGCTACGCTGAACGCGGAAGGGACGCTCATGACCGATCCGAATCAGCCGCCCCAGCAGCCCGGCTATCCGACTCAGGGGCAGCCCGGCGTCCCTCAGCCGCCCTATCCGCCTCAGGGGCCGCCCCAGCAGGCTCAGCCGGCCGGTCCACAGCAGCCGCCGTACCCGCAGCAGCCGTACGGCGCCCCCGGGCAGCAGCCGTCGTATCCGCCGGCCGCCTCTCAGCCGCCGCAGCAGCCGCCCCAGCCACAGGGTCCGTACCAGCCCACGCAGCAGTATCCGCAGGGTCCCTACCAGCCCACGCAGCAGTATCCGCAGCAGCCCTACCCCGGCCAGCAGCAGTACGGCCCCCCGCCAGGAGGGCCCCGGCCGCCGAAGCGCGGTTTCCCGGCGTGGGCCTGGTGGCTGATCGGCGGGGGCGTGCTCCTGGTGATCCTGCTCATCGTCGGCGCGGTGATCGTCGCGAACGCGTTCGGCAACCTCGCGCGGCCGGCGCCGGTCCCCACGCCTGCGCCCACGGCGACGGAGAGTGCGCCGAGCCCGAGCGAGCCCGACGCTCCGGACACCGCGGGCGATCTGCCCGACCCCGTCACGATGGAGGCTGGTTCCGAGCTCCCGGCCGACCTGCAGCCCGGATTCTCGGCCACCTTCGGCGACACCGGCTGGGACTACGACCTGGAGAAGGAGAACTTCACCAACGGCACCGGCAACTACCTCGACGAGGAGACCGGCTGCACCGCGTACTCGTACCAGACCCTCGCGACGGACCTCGACTTCGTCGAGGGCGACGACCACGGCAACTCGATCCAGATCCTCGAGACCTGGTTCGAGGAGACGGACCTCCCCGAGCCCGGGTCGTACTTCATCGAGGACAGCTTCGACGGCACCTCGGTCGAGTTCCTGGCGATCCAGAGCGACTACGACGACGGCTCGTCGACCGTGACGATCTCGCGCGGGTTCGCCGCGACGAACATCGCCATGATCGCCGAGGTCACCTGTCCCTCGGGCACGGATGTGGTCGAGCAGTTCGAGCAGGAGGCGCTCGTCTGGCTGGGGGTCTCCTTCCTCCCCGCTCCGTAGGCGGAGCCGTGCCCGTCGCCCGCATCGGCATCTCCGGCTGGAGGTACGCGCCCTGGCGCGGTGAGTTCTACCCGAAGGGTCTGCCTCAGCGCCGCGAACTGGAGTACGCCGCTTCGAAGCTGAACTCGATCGAGCTCAACGGCACGTTCTACTCGCTGCAGAAGCCGGAGTACTTCCGAGCCTGGGCGGCTCAGACGCCCGACGACTTCGTCTTCCCCGTCAAGGCGCCGCGGTACATCACGCACCTCCTGAAGCTCAAGCGCAGCCGCGTGCCGGTCGCGAACTTCCTGGCCTCCGGCCCGCTCGCGCTCGGCGCGAAGCTCGGTCCGGTGCTCTGGCAGCTGCCGCCGCAGCTCGCCTTCGACGAGGCGCTGCTCGACGATTTCCTCGGAATGCTGCCGCACACCACGACCGACGCAGCGCGACTCGCGACCGAGCACGACGAGCGCCTCGACGGGCGAGACTGGGTGACGACGGATGCGGAGCGCCCGCTGCGGCACGCGGTGGAGGTGCGGCATCCGTCGTTCGTCGACGACCGCTGGTACGCGCTGCTCGAGAAGCACGGCGTGGCGTCCGTCGTCGCGGATACCGCGGGCAAGTGGCCGAAGCTCGACCGGGTGACCGCCGACTTCGCGTACGCCCGGCTGCATGGCGACACCGAGCTGTACGTCAGCGGCTACGACGACGAGGCCCTCGACCGCTGGGCGGCGACCGTGCAGGGCTGGCTCGACTCGGGGCGCGACGCCTACGTCTACTTCGACAACGACGTCAAGGTGAGGGCTCCGTTCGACGCCATCGGTCTGCAGGAGCGACTGCGCGGATCCTGATCAGGGGGCCGGAGCCTCATCCTGGCGGGCGGCCGTCACCGGACCCTCTGCGGCCGGTGCTCCCACCGCCCGGGCGCGCTTCCGCCTGCGCCTGAGCACGAGCAGCACGATCAGCCCGAGCAGACCGAGCAGCAGCAGCCACGGCAGCAGCACTCCGAGCACCACCAGGAGCCCGGTGAGGAATGCGAGCAGCGACTCCCAGCCGGCGATGAGGCCGGTCAGGAAGGTGTCCGGCTCGTCGACGGGCGACTCCGCCTCGGAGATGAGGTCGAGGGTCACCGTGGACAGCGAGACCTGGTCGTCGAGCCCCCGGCGCTGCGCCTGCAACGACTCGAGCTCGGCCTGCCGTTCGCTGATCGCGCTCTCCAGCTCGATGAGCGCCTTGGTGTCCGTTGCGGTCGCCATCAGAGTCAGCAGACGCTCGGTCGAGGCCTCGAGGGCGGTGATGCGGGCGTCGAGATCCTGCACCTCGCGGGTCACGTCGTCGGACTGGATCGACACCTCCTCGACCTCGCCGAGCTCCTCGAGCGCGTCGAGCGTCCCGGTCAGCTCGTCCGCCGGGATGCGGAGGGTCAGCGACGCCCTGCCGTCGTCGCCGTCGACCGGCGCGTACTCGGTGCGGCTGTCGATCCGCCCGCCGACGCCCTCGACGATCGCGACGGCCTCATCCGCTGCTTCGACGGGCGACTCGGCGGTGATCGTGAGGTAGCCGTTGGTGATGACCTCGCGGTCGTCTCCGGCGTCCTCGCCGACCGCTCCGCCGCCGTCCTCGGCGACGCCCTCGTCGGGCGCCGGTGCGGCCGGAACGGGCATGTCGCCCTGCTCGGATGCGCTGCCTCCCCCTGCCGCGGAGCATCCCGCGAGCCCCAGGCACGCGGCCAGCAGTGCTGCTGTGACAATCGGGGTTCGCCTCATGACCACACGGTAGGCCCGCTGACCGGCAGAGAAACACCCAACGAAGGTCACGTTTCGCGCGTCCGCCGGTCACGAACGGGTCACGAGTATGGAGAAGTCCTCCGCCCACTTCAAGGTCTTACGAGAACTGCCGAACGGTGTTCGAGTGGAAGTCGAACGCGCCGGACGTGGTGTTCGACGCGCACAGGCCCCGCCCCTGAGCGGGAGAACGAGGAGAAGAACATGTCCGACGCCCCCAACCCCATCGAGGTGCAGAAGTACTTGTCCGGCATCGACTACCCCGCGAGCAAGGAGGACGTCGTCTCGAAGGCCGAGGAGCACGGCGCCCCGGACGAGGTGCTCGAGGCGCTGCGCGGCATCGACGACCGCGAGTACGACGGACCCACGGCGGTCAGCCAGGCCGTCGCCGGCTAGCAGAGCTGTGCGATCGGGCTGAACCGCGCCGTCGGCGGGCCCGAAGCTCTGCGATCAGCAGAACCGCCGTCGCGGGTCGGGAGGCGCGCCTAGGCTGAGGGCATGGAGAAGCGCGTTCTCGGTCGCACCGGTGCGACCGTCTCGGTCATCGGTCTCGGAACCTGGCAGCTCGGCGCCGACTGGGGCGATGTGAGCGAGGCGGAGGCCTTCGCCGTGCTCGAGGCGTCGGTGCAGGCCGGCGTCACCCTCTTCGACACCGCGGATGTCTACGGCGACGGCCGCAGCGAGAGCCTGATCGGGCGCTTCCTCGCCTCGAACCCGGGGCTCGAAGTCTTCGTCGCGACCAAGATGGGCCGCCGGGTCGAGCAGGAGCCGGGCAACTACACGCTCGACAACTTCAGGGCCTGGACCGACCGCTCCCGCCGCAACCTGGGTGTCGACGCCCTCGACCTCGTGCAGCTGCACTGCCCGCCGACCCCGGTCTTCGGCAGCGACCCGGTGTACGACGCCCTCGACACCCTCGTCGAGGAGGGCGCCATCCGCGCCTACGGCGTCAGCGTCGAGACGACCGCGCAGGCACTCGAGGCGATCGCGCGGCCCGGCATCGCGAGCGTGCAGATCATCCTCAACGCGTTCCGGCTGAAGCCGATCGACGAGGTGCTGCCCGCCGCATCCGCCGCTGGTGTCGGCATCCTGGCCCGCGTGCCTCTCGCCTCGGGGCTGCTCAGCGGAAAGTACGACACGACGACCACCTTCGCCGAGAACGACCACCGCAACTACAACCGGCAGGGTGACGCGTTCGACGTCGGCGAGACCTTCTCGGGCGTCGACTACGAGACCGGCGTCGCTGCCGCCCAGGACTTCGCCGCCCTCGTCGCCGCCGAGCCCGCACTCGAGGGACGCAGCACAGCGCAGGCCGCGCTCGCCTGGGTCGCCCAGCTCGAGGGCGTCACGACCGTGATCCCTGGAGCTCGCTCGATCGAGCAGGCTACGTCCAACGCGCAGGCGGGCGACGTGCCTCAGCTCAGCGAGGGCTTCCGCTCGGGCGTGCGCGACCTGTACGACCGCTACTTCCGCGCCACGGTGCATCCGCGCTGGTGACCGCGCGGCGGGGCGGCCTCGGCACCGCCTTCACCAACGTCTACGTCGCGAGCCTCGCCTCCAACCTTGGCGACGGCATCGCGCGGATCGCGAGTCCGCTGCTCGCGGTGCGGCTGACCGACGACGCGCTCCTCGTCGCAGGCGTCGCGGCGATCGCGATGGTGCCGTGGCTGCTCTTCGCGATCCCCGCCGGCATGATCGTCGACCGGATCGACCGTCGCACGGCGCTCGCGGCGGCCAACTTCCTCCGCGGGGCGCTCGGCGTCGTGCTGCTCGTGCTCGCGGCGACGGGAACCCTCACCATCTGGTGGCTCTACGTGGTCATCTTCATCTACGGCATGGGGGAGACGGTCTACGACACCGCCGCCAGGGCGGTGATCCCGAGCGTCGTGGCGAAGCCCGACCTGCCTCGCGCGAACGGGCGCATGGAAGCCGGCGAGCTCGTCGTGCAGAACTTCCTCGCCGGCCCGTTCACCTCCGTGCTCTTCGCGGTGTCCGTGCTCATCCCGCTCGGCACCAACGCACTGGTGTTCGCCGCATCCGCCGTGCTCGCCCTGCTGCTGCCTCGCGCCGCCGCGGGCTCGCACGTGGACTCCGCGACGGAGCGGACGACTCTCCGCCGTCAGTACACCGACGGCTTCCGATTCATCTTCTCGAACCGCATGCTCGCCACCCTGCTGCTGCTGAGCACCTTCATCGGGTTCTGGTTCTCGGCGTCCACCGCAAGCTTCGCGCTCTTCCTCATCGACGACCTGGGGCTGCCGGAGGCTCTGTTCGGGGTGTTCATGCTCTCGGGTGCCGTCGGCGGCATCCTCGGCAGCGTGCTGGCGCCACGGCTCAAGGCGCGGTTCGGCGCGGGCTCCACCATGGCGGGGGCGAATCTGCTCGCGACCGTGACGTTCCTGGTGCTCGGCCTCTTCCCGTCGCTCGTCATGGCGGCGGTCGTCTACTTCCTCTCGTCGGCGGCCGTCATCGTGTGGAACGTGCTCGTCATGTCCCTGCGGCAGAGCATCATCCCGGGTCGGCTGCTGGGGCGCGTGCACGGGTCGTGGCGCACCCTGCTGTGGGGCACGATGCCGCTCGGGTCGCTCGTGGGCGGCCTGCTCGGGCGAGTGGACCTCGCCCTGCCGTTCGCGGTCGGCGGCGGGGTGGCGACGGTCGCGGCGCTCGTGTACTTCCGCTTCCTCACAACCCTGCCGAACCCCGAGGACGTCGACAACGGCGACGACGCACAGCCCTCAGCCGGAACGGTGCCGCCGGTCGTCTGACCTCAGTCGTGGTTGTCGGGGTCGAGGCCCGTGCGGTGTCCGGAGTCGAGCGCGGCGATCTTCTCCAGGTCGTCGGCGTCGAGCTCGAAGTCGAACACGTCGGCGTTCTCACGGATGCGGTCGATCGACGTCGACTTCGGGATAACGACGAGCCCCGACTGCACGTGCCAGCGCAGCACGACCTGAGCGGGCGTCTTGCCGTGCTTCTGCGCGAGCCCCGCGAGGGTCTCGTCGTCGAGCACGCGGCCGCGGGCCAGCGGCGACCACGACTCGGTGAGGATGCCGTGCTGCTCGTCGAAGGCGCGCACCTCGCGCTGCTGCAGCCATGGATGCAGCTCCACCTGGTTGAGCACCGGCACGACGTCGGTCTCGTCGAACAGGCGCTGGAGGTGATGGGTGTGGAAGTTGCTGACACCGATCGAGCGGGCGCGGCCCTCCTCGCGCAGGCGCTGCAGGGCGCGCCAGGTGTCGACGTACTTGTCCTGCGTCGGCGCCGGCCAGTGGATGAGGTAGAGGTCCACGTAGTCGAGGGCGAGCTTGCCGATGCTCTCGTCGAAGGCGCGCAGGGTCTCGTCGTAGCCCTGGCGGTCGTTCCACACCTTGGTGGTCACGAACAGCTCGCTGCGGTCGACGCCGCTGCGGCGCATGCCCTCTCCCACGCCGCGCTCGTTGTGGTACAGCGCAGCCGTGTCGATGTGGCGGTAGCCGTGCTCGATGGCGGCGGACACCACCTCGGCGGCCGAGTCGTCGGTGATCTTGTAGACGCCGAGTCCCAGCTGGGGGATGCGGTGGCCGTCGTTGAGGTCGAGGAGCGGGGAGAAGGCAGTCACCGTTCCATTCTTCCAGGCTGAGCTGGTGCACCAGTCGCGTTGCGTGACCCGAAGGTGCGCCGGGAGGAGCATTGTCGTCCGGGCGGGGCGGTGTACCGCTCCCACGGTGCGACAGCGCTCCCCGGGGCGCCTTCGACCGAGTCGACCTAGCTCGGCTGGGTGGCCACCGCATCCGTGTCGGGCAGGGGCGACGCGTCCCGGCCGCGCAGGTCGGGGTGCGCCCGATGGAACACCGCGGGCACCACGAACCCGACCGCCGCGATGACCGCCGCAGCCCAGAAGCCGCCGTCGGGGCCGTAGCCGTCGATGAGGAACCCGGCGACGGCCGACCCGACGGCGGCGCCGATCAGCTGACCGGTGCCGACCCATCCGTAGGCCTCCGCCGTGTCACTGAACTTCACGCTCGCGGAGACGATCGCGAACATGACGGCGAGGGCGGGCGCGATGCACAGCCCGGCGATGACGAGGGCGAGGGAGAGCGACCAGAACTCCCACGCGAGGGCGGCGAGCACCGACCCGATGAAGATGACGAGCATGCGGCGGGCGAGCGCCCAGGGCCCGATCGGGATGTGCCCGAAGGCGAATCCGCCGCCGAGCGAGGCGACGGCCCAGATCGCGAGCACGATGCCGGCCTCGGGGCCGTGGTCGCCGAAGGTCGCCACGACGGAGGCCTCGGTCGCCGCAGCCGCACCGACGAGCAGGAAGCCGACGACGGTCGCGAGCACCACGGGCGGCCGGCGCAGCACGGCTCCGAGGCGCCGCTTCGAGCGGGGGATCCGCACCCGGCCGACCTCCGGCGAGGCGATGAACCAGGCGCCGCCCGCGATGAGGAAGAAGGCGGCGACGAGGATGCCGAGAACGGTCGACACCTGCGTCGCGATGACGGTGATGACGACGGGTCCCGCGATCCAGATGAGCTCCTGCGCGGAGGCGTCGAGCGAGAAGAGCGGCGTGAGCTGCCTGGAGGTCACCATCTTGGGATAGATCGTGCGGACGGCCGGCTGCACGGGTGGCTGACTGAGACCGCCCACCAGCCCGACGACCATGTATGCCCAGAGCGGCATGGGAGCCAGCGCGATCGTGAGCATCGACAGGGCGGCTATCGCGGTGGTGAGGATGAGCACGGGACGCATGCCCCAGACGCCCATCCACCGGCTGGTGAGCGGCCCGGCGACGGCCTGGCCGACGCTCGTCGCTGCGAGCACGAGGCCGGCGGCGCCGTACGATCCGAACACGAACTCGACGTGCAGCAGGTAGGCGAGCGAGAGCATTCCCGAGGGGAAACGGGCGGTCAGCTGGGCAGCGATGATCCGCGCCACGCCGGGCGTTCTCAACAGGCTGCCGTAGGTGCTCACGAAGGAACCAGCTTAGTCCGCGCTGAGCGCTCAGGAATGTGCTGGTCACGGGCCCGCAGACCCCGTGTCGGAGGTCCTCCACAGACTGTGGGGAAGTCCGCGGAGTTGTCCACACCTGTGGACGACACGCCACTACATCTAGGGCCATTGCAATGTCGGTGGCCCGATATATAGTGATTCAACGCCCAGGCCGGGGGTCGATCCGACCGCAGTTCTGATGGGGAATTCGAGGAGTCCAACCGATGTCGATCACTGTCGTCAAGCGCAACGGCGAGCGCGAGCCGTACGACGCCAACAAGATCAATCTGGCGATCGAGCACGCCACGCGCGGTCTCGACGAGAACGTCGCCTGGGTCACCCAGATCGCGACCGAGCTCGAGATCACCCTCTTCGACGGCATCACGACGCAGCAGCTCGACGAGGCCGTCATCCAGGTCGCGCTGCAGAACGTCAAGGACGACCCGGCGTTCGACACGGTCGCCGCCCGCCTCCTCCTCAAGACCATCTACAAGCGCGTGCTCGGTGACTACGAGAACGAGGCCGAGCTGAAGGCGCTGCACGCGGCGCACTTCGCCCCCAACGTGACCCGCGGCGTCGACGAGGGCCTGCTCGACCCGCGCCTGACGACGATGTTCGACCTCGAGGAGCTCTCGCGCCACCTCGAGCCCGCGCACGACGAGCTGCTCAAGTACATCGGCGTCGTGACCCTCAACAACCGCTACGGCATCAAGGGCCGCAACGGCGACGCCCTCGAGGTGCCGCAGTACTTCTGGATGCGCATCGCCATGGGTCTCAGCCTCAACGAGGCCGACCCCACGAAGACCGCGATCGCGTTCTACGAGAAGATGTCCAAGCTCGAGTACCTCGCGGCGGGCTCCACCCTCGTCAACGCCGGCACGATCTACCCCCAGCTCGCGAACTGCTTCGTCATGGAGATGCAGGACGACATGGAGCACATCGCGAAGACGACCCGCGACGTGATGTGGCTCACCAAGGGCACCGGCGGCATCGGCCTCTCGGTCACCAAGCTGCGCGCGCAGGGCTCGCCCATCCGCTCCAACAACACCGTGTCGACGGGCCCGATCCCGTTCATGCACACCATCGACTCCGTGCTGCGTGCCGTCAGTCGCGGCGGCAAGAAGTTCGGGGCGCTGTGCTTCTACATGGAGAACTGGCACCTCGACTTCCCCGAGTTCCTCGACCTGCGTCAGAACTCCGGTGACCCCTACCGCCGCACCCGTACCGCCAACACCGCGGTATGGATCAGCGACGAGTTCATGAAGCGCGTGCAGAACGACGACGACTGGTACCTCTTCGACCCGCTCGAGGTCTCCGACCTCAACGAGCTCTACGGCGCGGAGTTCTCCAAGCGCTACGCGGAGTACGTCGCGATGGCCGAGTCCGGTCAGCTGCGGATGTTCAAGAAGATCGGCGCCCGCGAGCAGTTCAAGGCGATCCTGATCTCCCTCCAGACCACGAGCCACCCGTGGCTCACCTGGAAGGACACGATCAACAACCGCGCGCTCAACAACAACACCGGCACGATCCACCTGTCGAACCTCTGCACCGAGATCACCCTCCCGCAGGACGTCGACAACGTGTCGGTCTGCAACCTCGCCTCGATCAACCTCTCCCAGCACCTGCTCGACAGCGGGCGCCTCGACTTCGAGAAGATCGAGCAGAGCGCCCGTCTCGCCGTGCGCCAGCTCGACAACCTGATCGACATCACCCGCTCGAGCGTCAAGGAGGCCGACCACTCCAACGAGCAGAACCGCGCCGTCGGACTCGGCGTCATGGGCTTCACGGATGTCGTCGAGAAGCTCGGTCTCTCCTACGAGAGCGAGGCGGCGTACGACCTGATCGACGAGATCATGGAGCACGTCTCGTACGCGGCCATCGACGAGTCGGCGAACCTCGCGCAGGAGCGCGGCGCCTACCCGAACTTCGAGGGCAGCCGCTGGTCGCAGGGCCTCGTGCCGCTCGATTCGATCGCGCTCACCGAGCAGGACCGCGGCGTCGAGATCAAGGTCAACCGCAAGACCCGTCTCGACTGGGACGCCCTGCGCGCCAAGGTCAAGGGCGGAATGCGCAACGCGACGCTCATGGCGATCGCGCCCACGGCATCCATCGGCCTCGTCGCCGGCACCACGCCCGGCCTCGACCCGCAGTTCTCGCAGATCTTCAGCCGCGCGACCTCGAACGGCAAGTTCCTCGAGGTCAACCGCAACCTCGTGAACGACCTGCAGAAGCTCGGCATCTGGGAGTCGACGCGCGAGGCGATCCTGCGCAGCCAGGGCGACATCCAGAACGTCGCCGGCATCCCCGACGACATCAAGGAGGTGTACAAGACGAGCTTCCAGCTCTCGCCGTACGCCTTCCTCGAGGTCGCGGCTCGTGCGCAGAAGTGGATCGACCAGGCGATCAGCCGCAACATGTACCTCGAGACGCGTGACCTCGGCGACATGATGGACATCTACTTCGCGGCGTGGGAGCGCGGCGTGAAGACCACGTACTACCTGCACATGAAGCCGCGTCACACCGCCGAGCAGTCGACGGTCAAGGTCAACAAGACCGAGGAGATCAACCAGGGCGGGAAGCGCGGCTTCGGCGCTGCTGCATCCGTCTCGGCGGCCCCCGAGGCGGCGCCCGCCGCCCAGGCGGCCACCGCTCCCCGCCGCGGCTTCGGCTTCGGAGGCCTCACCCAGAAGGGCGACGCAGAATGAACGAGCGCACCAGCTTCGAGGAGTACTACGTGCCGGTCGACCCGATGGACGACCTGCAGTGCGACAGCTGCCAGTGATTTACCGCCTGACCACGAGAGAGAAGAACTGACGCATGGGAATCCTCGGCACCGGGATCAAGGAGGGCCTCCTCCTCAAGCCCGTCACCTACAAGTGGGCCATGGACCTCTACGACCAGGCGGTCGCCAACACCTGGTTCCCCAACGAGATCCAGCTCGGTGAGGACATCGCCGACTTCAAGAAGATGACGGACGAGGAGCGCCACGCGATCACGTTCCTCATGTCGTACTTCAACCCCAACGAGCTGCTCGTCAACAAGGCTCTCGCGTTCGGCGTCTACCCCTACATCAACGCTCCCGAGGCGCACCTCTACCTCGCGAAGCAGATGTGGGAGGAGGCGAACCACTGCATGTCGTTCGAGTACGTGCTCGAGACCTTCCCGATCGATCGCGACGAGGCCTACAACTCCCACATCGACGTGCCGTCGATGGCCCGCAAGGAGGAGTTCGAGGTCAAGTTCATCAAGCGGATGACGGAGGACACCCTCGACATCACCACGACCGAGGGCAAGAAGAACTTCATCCGCAACCTCGTCGCCTACAACATCATCCTCGAGGGGATCTGGTTCTACTCGGGCTTCATGGTCGCGCTGTCGTTCCGCCAGCGGAACCTGCTGCGCAACTTCGGCTCGCTCGTCGACTGGATCGTGCGCGACGAGAGCCTGCACCTGAAGTTCGGCATCAACCTCATCCTCACCGTGCTCGACGAGAACCCCGACCTGCAGACCGAGGAGTTCGCTGCCGAGATCAAGCAGATGATCCTCGACGCCGTCGAGATGGAGGAGGCCTACAACCGCGACCTCCTGCCGAACGGCATCCTGGGCCTCAACGCCACGTACATCAACCAGTACGTGAAGTTCCTCGCCGACCGTCGTCTCGAGGAGCTCGGCTTCGGGCCGCACTACAACGTCTCGAACCCGGCGAAGTGGATGGCAGCGGCGAACGACACCCTGCAGCTGGTCAACTTCTTCGAGTCGACGAACACCTCGTACGAGTCGAACGCGTCGGCGACCACCGCCGCGCGGTGACGACGGAGCCGACGACGCTCGACGTCGCGCGGGTCGACTGGCTCGACCCGCGCGCCGTCGCGCTCCGCACCGCGATGGATGCGGAGACCAGCGCCATCTACGCCGAGGTGGCCCGCACCCGCACCCCCGAGCAGCTGGGCGAGGTGGAGCGCGCCCTCACCATCGACCCGCGGACGATCGCGACGACGATCGTGCTCGAGGCCGGCGGCGAGCCGGTCGCGCACGGCGCGCTGCGGCCGTGGGGCGACGGCTTCGAGGTGAAGAAGGTGTTCGTGTCGCCCTCCGTCCGCGGACGCGGGGTCGCCCAGCGCATCATGACCGAGCTCGAGAACGTCGCACGGGAGCTGGGCGCTCGTGAGCTCGTGCTGCAGACGGGCGAGCTGCTCACGACCGCCGTGCGACTCTACGAGCGCCTCGGGTACGAGCGCATCCCCGTCTTCGAGCCCTATCGCGTCATGGCGGATGCGGTGTGCATGCGCAAGGTGCTGGCCCCCGCCGCCTGATCCGCCAGACGCCGGTCGAGTAGCGCCCTTCGACCGACGGTCCCGTCACCCCTCCGCCTCGTCGAGCCTCCGCCGCAGCTCCTCGGGCAGCACGAGCTGCACGCCCTCCAGGGCGGCCTCGAGCTGGTGGAGCTTGCTGCCGCCGAGGATCGGCGTGATCGCGGGGGAGTGCCCGACCAGCCAGGCGAGCACCACCTGACCGCGTGTCGCGCCGAGCTCCCGCGCCACCTCGTCGAGCACGGCGAGACGCCGCGTCGTTCCCGGATGGTCGTACACGTCGTCGATCGGCTTCTCGGGGTTGTCGTACGCGCCGGCCAGGAGCGGCGTGTAGGCCCAGATGTCGAGACTCTCCTCCGCGGCCAGGTCGAGCAGCTCGTCGTCGAGCATGCCGAAGCGGTGGTTCTGCCCCTCCACCACTCTCCCTGGGCGCGGGGAGAGGTAGCTGTAGCTGTGCTGCACGGAGTCGACAGGGCGCAGCCCGCTCGTCAGGGCGTGCTGTCTGGCGCGTTCCACGCGCCACGCCGGGTGATTCGAGGTGCCCACCCGCTCGGTGATGCCCTCGGCGACGAGCGAGCCCAGCGCATCCGCCGTCTGCTCGATCGGCACTCGCCGGTCCTCCATGTGGGCCCAGAGCAGGTCGACCCGGTCGACCCCGAGCCGGCGCAGGCTCCCCTCGGTAGCCGAACGCACGACGGATGCGCTGAGCCCCTCGCGCGATGCGGGCCAGTCGTCCCGGCGCAACGGTTCGGCGCCGACCTTCGTGCTGAGCTTCACGCGATCCCGCACGCCGGGCCGGGCGCGCAGCCAGCGTCCGAGGAGTTCCTCGCTCTGGCCGCCGAAACCGGAGTCGCTGGCCCAGAAGGAGTAGCAGTCGGCCGTGTCGATCCATTCGCCGCCCGCGTCAACGAAGCGGTCGAGCAGGTCGAAGGAGGTCTTCTCGTCGATGCGGGTTCCGAACATCATCGCGCCGAGCGCGAGGTTGATTGCTGTCATGCCGCCATCTTCAGACCTGGAGCGCGCTCCAGTTCAAGAGGCAGAATGAGGTTCATGACGACGTACACGCCCGCCGAGGTCGCCGAGCGCACCGGCTTCAGTCTGGACACCCTCCGCTACTACGAGAAGGCCGGGGTCATGGACGCCGTCGGCCGGACCGCGGGCGGCCGGCGCGCCTACACCGAGCAGGACGTCGAATGGCTGGGGCTCGTGCGCTGCCTGCGCGACACGGGGATGCCGATCGCCGCGCTGAAGCGCTACGCCGAGCTGTGCCGCGACGCCGACACACTGGACGAGCGGCTCGCACTGCTCGAGGAGCACGATCGCGAAGTGCAGGAGTCGATCGACGCGTTGCTGCTGCAACAGGCGCGGCTGCGGGAGAAGGTCGCGTGGTATCGGTCCCAGGGGGCGTCGGCCGAGCGGCATCTCGCGCTGTCGGTGCTCCGGTAGCGGTTTCGGCCGGCCGAAGATCGGTCGACCGAAACACTGAGCGTTCGTTGGCGCTCATGGACTTCCGTGACGCCCGGGTGTAAACCCAGCACAGAGGGGCACCGCAGCGCCTGGGCGGCGCGGCGTGGATCAGGAGCCAGTCCTTCGGAACCAGGGGCTGGCCATGGCCGTCACACGCACCACCACACGCAAAAACCGTTCGATGATCGTCAGCGGGTTGCTCATCGGCGCCTGCTTAGCGCTTACGCCAGCGACAGCCCAGGCGGATGTCGTCATCGATGGACCGATCGACCTCGGCACCGCAGAGTTCTTCGGAGTGCTCGGGTCGAGCACCGTGACCAATACGGGCATCACGGTCATCGAGGGCAATGTCGGGGTGAGCCCCGGTACCGCGATCACCGGCTTCCCGCCAGGGGTCATCGTCGATGGCACCGAGCATTCCGCCGATGAGCTGGCGGCGGAGGCACGCGCGGATCTCACCGAGGCCTTCAACGTCGCCTCCAGCCTCACCCCCACGGCGACCGGATTCGGCGATCTCGTGGATCTCACGCTCGTGCCCGGTGTGTACGCGGGCAATCTGCTCCGTCTCTCCGGCACTCTGACGCTCGACGGCGACGCGAACTCGGTGTGGGTGTTCCAGGCGGCGGAGACACTCATCACGTCCTCCGGCAGCGACATCATCATCACCGGAGGAGCATCCGCCTGCAACGTGTTCTGGCGGGTGGGCAGCTCCGCGACGCTGGGCAGCGGGTCGGACTTCGCGGGGACCATCCTCGCGGATGTCTCCATCACCGCGAATACGGGAGCGGACATCACGGGCCGCCTCCTGGCCCGTACCGGCGCGGTCACCCTCGACACCAACACCATCACCTCCGCAGGAAGCTGCGAGCCGGGCGAGGTCGAGACGAGCCCGACCATCACCTCGCCCGAGCCGCCCGACGGCACGGTCGACACCCCGTACGACTCCACGATCACAGCGACCGGCAGCCCGACCCCGACCTACTCCGTGACGGATGGGGAGCTTCCCCCCGGCCTGACGCTCGACAGCGAGACGGGAGAGCTCTCCGGCACCCCGACCACTCCCGGGACCTACACGTTCGAGGTCACCGCCTCCAACGGAGTGGCGCCGGACGCTGTCGAGGAGTACGAGGTCGTCATCGCCGCACCCGGTCCTGGTCCTGGTCCTGGCCCTGGGCCCGGCCCCGGTCCTGGTCCCGGCCCCGGCCCCGGCCCCGGCCCCGGCCCCGGCCCTGACGTCCCAGGTCCGTCCGGCCCTGACGCCCCCGGTGCTCCGGGACCCGGCGACGACCGGCTGGCCGTCACCGGTGCGGAAGCTGCACCCGTCACCTGGGTCGCGCTCCTCGCGCTTCTCGCCGGCGCGATGCTGCTCGCGGCATCCGCTCTGCGCCGGCGGCTCGGCCGGTAGGGTCAGCCGGCCGCGGCCAGGGCCTTCTGGATGCGCTGCAGCGACACCGTCTCGGCGGTGCCCAGCTGCTGCGCGAAGAAGCTGATCCGCAGCTCCTCGAGCATCCACCGTGCGCGCACGAGGTGGGCGGGGGCATCGGCGGGCAGCGGCAGCGTTCCGCCGGCGGAGGTGTAGCGGGACGTCGCGGTCTGCACCTCGGTCATCCAGACCCGGTCGCGTGCGACATCCGTCGGCAGCTTCTCGAGGCGGGCGACGATGCCCCGGAGATAGCGGGGCAGGTGCCGCAGCTGGGCGACGCCGGTCGCCGACACGAATCCCGGATACACGAGGGCGGCGAGCTGCGATCGCGCGTCGCTGACTGCAGGCAGTACCGCCATGCTCGTGGTGCGGGAGATCGCTCGCTCGACCTCGCGCGACGCCTCGAGCACGGTCGTGATCGTCGTGACCGTGGCGTAGAGGGCGTCGAGCAGACCCGCGGAGATGCGGGTTCGTGCTGCTTCGAACTCGTCCCTGGTCCAGAGCAGCCCGTCGGCATGGGTCTCGCGCAGAGCAGCGTCGAGGCAGGCGACGAGCGCGTCGTCGAACAGCGCGGTCACGTTCGGGTACGGGCTCTGCGCGAGCGTCAGCTTCTCGCGCTGGGAGAGGTGGTCCTTGACGTAGCTCAGTGGCGACGGGATCGTCAGCAGCAGCAGCCGACGGATGCCCGCCCGCGTCATCCGCGCCTGCTCGGCGGGCGTCGTCACGAGCCGGATCGAGACCGAGGTGCGCTCGTCGACGAGAGCGGGGTAGGCGCGCACGACGTTGCCGCCCGCGCGGGTGTCGACGTGCCTGGGAAGCTCCGCGAGGTCCCAGGTGGTGAGGCCGGAGCGCTCGATGGCATTGGGGGTCCGCGCGGTGACGGCGGCGACGGATTCGCGCGCCCGCGACCGCAGCTTGCTCTGCAGGGAGGCGAGATCCTTCGAGCGGGCGAGCATCCGCCCGCGCTCGTCGGCGACGGCGAACGTCATTCTGAGGTGCGGCGGCAGCCGCTCGAGGTCGAAGTCCTCGATCTGCACCGGCGTGTAGGTCTTGCGCTGGATCTGCTGCGCGAGGTACTCGACGAGCGACAGCTCGCCCGGATCGACGTTCGCGGGCAGGTCCTCGAGCAGCCGTCTGGCCCAGTCGGCGGCCGGCACGACGTTGCGCCGGATCGCCTTCGGCAGGCTCTTGAGCAGCGCGGCCACGAGCTCCTCGCGCACCCCCGGCACGAGCCAGTCGAACCCGACGGGGGAGACCCGGTCGAGGATCGCCACCGGGATCGTGACGGTGACGCCGTCGTCCTCCGCCCCGGGCTCGAAGCGGTAGCTCAGCCGGAAGCGCTGGTCGCCCTGCTCCCACTCGCCGGGGAACTCGCGCTCGTCGACGCTGGCCTCGGCGTCGCCGAGCAGGGTCTCCCGGGTCATGGTGAGCAGGTCGGGGCTCTTCTCCGATTCGGCGCGCCACCACCGCTCGAACCCGCGGGTGTCGGTGACGTCGGCGTGCACGCGCTTGTCGTAGAACTCGACGACGGTCTCGTCGTCGACGAGGATGTCGCGTCGTCGGGTGCGCTCCTCGAGCTCCTCGAGCTCCTTGCGCAGCCGGCGGTTCGCCCGATCGAACTCGAAGAGCCTGCCCTTCCGCTCGCCGGGCCATTCGCCCTCGACGAGCCCGTGGCGGATGAACAGCTCGCGCGCGTAGACGGGATCGATCCGCGCGAACTGCACGCGTCGGCGGGCGATGATCGGCACGCCGAAGAGGGTCACCCGTTCATACGCGACCGCTGAGCCCTGGCGCTTCTCCCAGTGCGGTTCGGAGTAGCTGCGCTTGACGAGATCGCCGGCGATCGGCTCCGCCCACGCGGGGTCGATGCTCGCCACGGTGCGCGCGAACAGGCGGCTGGTCTCGACGAGCTCCGCCGCCATGATCGCGTTCGGCTGCTTCTTCGCGAGGCCGGATCCCGGGAAGATGACGAACCGCTGGTTGCGCGAGCCGACGTAGTCGCGCTTCTGCGCATCCTTCAGGCCGATGCGGCTGAGCAGCCCGGCGAGCAGCGAGCGGTGGATGCCGTCGGCGTTCACGTGCGGATCGCCGACGACGAGGCCTAGCTGCTTCGCGGTGCGGGTCAGCTGGCGGTAGACGTCCTGCCACTCCCGGATGCGGAGGTAGTTCAGATACTCGGCACGCACTTTGCGGCGGAACTGGTTGCCGCTGAGCTCCCGCTGCTGCTCCTCGAGGTAGTTCCAGAGGTTCAGCAGGCTGAGGAAGTCGCTCGTCGGATCGGCGAAGCGCGCATGCTGCTGGTCGGCCTGGGGGCGCTTCTCCGCCGGGCGCTCGCGCGGATCCTGGATCGAGAGACCGGCGACGATCGCCATGACCTCGCGTGTCGTGCCGTGCCGCTTCGACTCGATCACCATGCGGGCGAACCGCGGATCGATCGGCAGCTGGGTGAGCTGGCGGCCGATCCGTGTGATGCGGGGCTGCCCGTCCTCGGTGCGAGCGCGCTCGATCGCACCCAGCTCGTAGAGCAGGTCGAGTCCGTCCTTGACACCTCGCGAGTCCGGCGGCTGCAGGAACGGGAAGGCCTGGATGTCGCCGAGGCCGAGCGAGATCATCTGCAGGATGACGGCAGCCAGGTTCGTGCGCAGGATCTCGGGGTCGGTGTACTCCGGCCGCTTCTCGAAGTCCTCCTGCGAGTACAGCCGGATCGCGATGCCGTCGCTCGTGCGCCCCGACCGGCCGGACCGCTGGTTGGCGCTCGCCTGGCTGATCGGCTCGATCGGCAGCCGCTGCACCTTGGCGCGGGCGCTGTAGCGCGAGATGCGGGCGGTCCCGGCGTCGATCACGTACTTGATGCCCGGAACCGTGAGGCTGGTCTCCGCGACGTTAGTCGCGAGCACCACGCGACGACGGATGCCGGGCGTCCGGCTCGTCTCGAACACCCGGTGCTGCTCGGCCGAGCTCAGCCGCCCGTAGAGAGGCAGCACCTCGGTGCCGGGCAGGTTGCGGCCGCGGATCGCGTCCTCCGCGTCGCGGATCTCGTTCTCGCCGGAGAGGAAGACGAGCACGTCGCCCGGCTTCTCGCGGGAGAGCTCGTCCAGGGCGTCGTTGATGCCCTGCAGGTAGTCCCGGTCGTCGCTCGGGGTGTCGTCGGCGTCGTCCTCGGCATCCGTCGTCTCTGCGACCAGCGGGCGGTAGCGGATCTCGACCGGATAGGTGCGGCCGCTCACCTCGACCACGGGGGCGCCGCCGAAGTGGCGCGAGAAGCTCTCGGGGTCGATCGTCGCGCTCGTGATGACGACCTTGAGGTCGGGGCGCTTCGGCAGCAGGTTCCGCAGGTAGCCGAGCAGGAAGTCGATCGTGAGGCTGCGCTCGTGCGCCTCGTCGATGATGATCGCGTCGTACTTGCGCAGCTCGCGGTCGCGGTGGATCTCGTTGAGGAGGATCCCGTCGGTCATCAGCTTGATGCGGGTGTCTTTGCCGACCCGGTCGGTGAACCGCACCTGGTAGCCGACGAGCCCGCCGAGCTCGCTCCCGAGCTCCTCGGCGATCCGCTCCGCGATCGTGCGGGCGGCGATGCGCCTGGGCTGCGTGTGCCCGATGCTCGTGCGGCCGAGCTCGAGCAGGATCTTCGGCAGCTGCGTCGTCTTGCCCGAGCCGGTCTCGCCGGCGACGATCACCACCTGGTTCTCGCGGATGGCGCGCGCGATGTCCTCCCGGCGCTCGCTGACGGGCAGCTCGGGCGGGTAGGAGATGCGGGGGAGGGTCTCGGACATGAGCCCTTCATCGTACGGCGGCGGCGACGCAGTCCACCGGCGTACTGGACGCGGCAAAGTGGTTTGCGCTACAAAGTACTCATGGATGACAACGAAGACCGCCCGCTCGACCCTGCTGCTGCCCTCGCCCTCGTCGCGTCGCAGCAGGACGACTTCGAGCGGCGCCAGGCGCGCAGCGTGCCCTGGATCCTCCTCGCCTGGGGCATCGTCTGGGTCGTCGGATTCCTCGCGCTGTGGTCGATCGACGCGCTGCGGCCCGCCTTCGCGCTGCCGGCGCCGATCGCGATCGGCATCTTCACAGGGCTCATGGTTGCCGGAGTCGTCGTCTCGGCGATTCTCGGCATCCGCATGGGGCGGGGCTTCCGCTCGACGCCCGCCGCTGCCTTCACCGGTAAGGTGTTCGGCATCACGTGCTCCGCCGGCTTCGTCGCCGTCTACCTGCTCGGTGCCGCCCTCCTTCAGCATGGGATGCCGCGCGACGTCGCCAACGTGCTGTTCCCGGTGCTGTTCATCCTCCTGGTCGCCCTGATGTACGTGATGGCGGGCGCGATCTGGCACGTGAAGCCCGCCGTGGCCCTCGGCACCTGGATCGCCGTCGTCGCCCTCGTCGGCGCCTTCGTCGGGTACCCGCACCTCTACCTCCTCTTCGCCCTCGCGGGCGGAGGGGTGTTCCTGATCGGTGCGGTCGTCATGGCCACCTGGGCGCGCACGGGCAGATTGAAGGGCCTCAACGGATGACGGACCTCGACCCCGTCATCCACGCTCAGGCGCGGCTGCGGATCGTCGCGGCGCTCGCGACCCTCGACGAGGGCGAGAGCATCACGTTCCCGCGGCTGCAGGAGCTGCTCGACATGACGGCGGGCAACCTCTCGACGCACCTCCGCAAGCTCGAGGACGCCGACTACGTCGTCGTCGAGAAGGCGCACGCCGGCCGAACCCCGGTCACCTATCTCGCCCTCACGAAGCGCGGCCGCCGCGCCTTCGAGGACTACACGGATGCGCTGCGCGCGCTTCTGGAAGGAGCACCATGACATCCCTCGCCTCGCTCGACCGCGTCACCCGCCGCTTCGGCGACGTGACCGCCCTCGACGACGTCTCTCTCGACATCCGCCCGGGGGAGATCCTCGGGCTGCTCGGCCCCAACGGCGCCGGCAAGTCGACCGTGCTGTCCCTGCTGCAGGGGCTGCGCCGACCGACCACGGGCGTCGTCCGCCTGCTCGGCGCAGACCCCTCCTCGGCCGCCGCGCGCCGCGCCCTCGGGTCGACCCCGCAGGAGACGGCCCTGCCGCCGACCCTGCGAGTGGGCGAGGTTGTCGACTTCGTCGGCGGTCACTTCCCCTCGCGCGTGCCGACCGCGGAGCTCGCGGAGGAGTTCGGGTTCACCGACCTGCTGCGTCGCCAGACCGGCTCGCTCTCGGGCGGCCAGAAGCGCCGGGTGTCGGTCGCCCTCGCCTTCGTCGGCAGGCCGCGCCTGGTGCTGCTCGACGAGCCGACCACCGGCCTCGACGTCGACGCCCGCCGGGGGCTCTGGGATGCGGTGCGTCGCCAGCACGAGGCCGGCGCGACCGTGGTGGTCACGAGTCACTACCTCGAGGAGATCGAGGCCCTCGCCGAGCGCGTCGTCGTGCTCGCCGAGGGGCGCGTGATCGCCGACGGCTCCCTCGCCTCCGTCGTCGGACGGGTCGGCAGCCGGCTGGTGCGCCTGGTGTCGCGCGACGCTGCGGCGGTCGCGGCGCTGCCGGGCGTGCTGCACGAGCGCTCGACCGTGGACGGTGCGCTCGACCTGACCGTCGTCGACTCGGACGCCTTCCTCCGCGCGCTCGTCTCCTCCGGGCTCGACTTCCGCGACCTCACCGTGCGCGGGGCGTCGCTCGAGGAGGCCTTCCTCGCTCTCACCGAATCCTCGTCCTCCGCCTTCGCCACCGCTGGGAGCGTCTCCTGATGTCCACTCTCTCGCTCGCCGGGCTGCACGCCCGCTACTCGCTGCTCGAAACCCTCCGGGTGCCCATCGCCGTGATCGGCGCCCTCGTCTTCCCCGCCCTCTCGCTCGCGTTCTTCGTGGTGCCTCAGCGCGCGGTCGCCGAGAATCCGGAGTTCGCGACGCAGGCGGTCATCTCGCTGAGCGTCTTCGCCGTGCTCGCCAACCAGCTCTTCAGCTTCGGACTCGGCATCGCCGAGGACCGGGAGAAGCCCTGGCATCCGTACCTCCGCACCCTCCCCGCGCCGGGTCTGTCCCGCATCCTCGGCATGGTCGTCGCGACGGGGCTGCTCGGCATCCTTGCGATCGTGCCCGTCGTCGTGCTGGGGGCGCTGCTCACCGAAGCGACCGCGTCCGTGCCCCGTCTGCTGCTCGGTTTCGCCGCGCTCATCCTGGCGGCTCTGCCGTTCGCCTTCCTCGGGGTGAGCATCGGGTACGCGTTCCCGTCGAAGGCCGCGATCGCGATCGTTCAGGTGGTCATGTTCGGGCTGGCATTCGGCGGCGGCTTGTTCCTGCCCCCGATCCTCTTCGCAGACTGGCTCGACGCGATCTCGCGCTTTCTGCCGTCGCGGCACGCGCGCGAGCTCGTCATCTGGGCGGTGCAGGGCGGCGAGCTCCAGCCCTGGGTGTGGATCGGGCTGCTCGCCTGGACGGCCGGCGCGCTCGGGCTCGCCCTCGTGCTGTACCGGCGCGATGAGGGGCGCCGGTACCGCTGAGGAGTCCGCGCGTGCCCTCCATCCTGGGCTTCCCGGGCCGAGCCGAGCCGATTCCAGCTGATAGTCGCATTTTCCGTTCCTGCCGTCGGAGTCAATTGACTCCGACGGCAGAGACCGGAAAAAGAGACATCGCGCGATTCTCGTGGGGCTTCCCCGGGGCTCGGCGGGCCCTCCACAGCTCGGCGGACTGCCGACCTGTCCACCGTTGTCGGGGATGGGCGAGGGCGGGTGACCCGCAGGCCTAGCGTCGGCACATGCATCCGTTCGAACTCCTCGCGCACCCCGTGCGGCGGCGCATCATCGAGATCCTCGCTTCCGGGGAGCACACCTCCGGAGAAGTCGCCGACTCGATCGCCATCGAGTACGGCATCACCGCGTCGGCAGTGTCGAAGCACCTGAGGCTGCTCGAGCGAGAAGGCCTTCTCGTGTGCAGGGCCGACTGGGTCAATCGCCTCTATCGGCTCGACGACGAGTGCATCCCGATGCTGCGCGAGACCGTCGAGCACTACGCGAGGCTCTGGTACAACCGCAGTCCGGTTCTGGCGCTGTCGCTGTCCTGGCCGATGAATCGACCGGGCCGCAAGCGCCTTCCCCCGCGCAGCAGGGGTGCTCTCAAGCGCGCCCCTATCGACATCTGGCGCCGACCGCCAGACCCAGACGACGACGGTCGCGCCGCCTAGGGTGGAAAGGCAACTCAACGCACGGAAAGGCACTGCGCATGACCGTACCCACCGTTCAGCTCAACGACGGCAACAGCATCCCCCAGCTCGGCTTCGGGGTCTTCCTCGTCGACCCGCCCGAGACCGAGCGGATCGTCACCGATGCCCTCGAGGTCGGCTACCGACACATCGACACGGCGGCCATCTACAAGAACGAGCAGGGGGTCGGGGCCGCGATCGCGAAGTCGGGGATCGCCCGCGACGAGCTGTTCATCACCACGAAGCTGTGGAACGACGACCAGGGCACCCAGTCGGCCTTCGACGCGATCGACCGGAGCCTCGAGAAGCTCGGGCTCGAGTACGTCGACCTCTACCTCATCCACTGGCCGGTGCCCAGCAAGGACCGCTACGTGGAGGCGTGGAAGGCGCTCGAGCAGATCAAGGAGAGCGGCAAGGCTCGCTCGATCGGCGTCTCGAACTTCATGGTGCCGCACCTCGAGCGCCTCGCGGCCGAGACCGACACGGTTCCCGCGATCGACCAGATCGAGCTGCACCCCTACCACCAGCAGCCGCCGGTGACGGCGTACGCGCAGGAGCACGGCATCCAGATCGAGGCCTGGGGGCCGCTCGGCCAGGGCAAGTACCCGCTGCTCGAGCTGCCCGAGATCACGTCGATCGCCGAGGCGACCGGCAAGAGCCCGGCGCAGGTCGTGCTGCGCTGGCACCTGCAGCGGGGGTTCGTCGTGTTCCCGAAGTCCAACTCGCGTGAGCGCATGGCGCAGAACTTCGACGTCTTCGACTTCGAGCTCTCGCAGGAGCAGGTCGCCTCGATCGACGCGCTCGAGCGCGCCGGCCGCGTCGGCGGCGACCCGAACGAGGGCTGAGCCCGCACCGAGCGGAGGTATCTCCGCTTCCGACACGCCGTCCGGGTCCGTCCGGGTGGCGTGTCGTCGTTTCGAGCACCTCCGTTCCGCTCGGCGCAACCACCCCCGCTGCGAGCCACCTCGGCGCGTAGCGTGGAGTCATGGCCGAGCGACTCCGGAACGCCGTCAGCCCCTACCTGCGTGCTCACGCCGACAATCCGGTCGACTGGTGGCCGTGGGGGCCCGAGCCGTTCGCCGAGGCGGCGCGGCGCGACGTGCCCGTGCTCATCTCGATCGGCTACGCCACCTGCCACTGGTGCCATGTCATGGCCCGGGAGAGCTTCAGCGACCCCGAGGTCGCGGCCTACGTCAACGAGCGTTTCGTGCCGATCAAAGTCGACCGCGAGGAGCATCCCGACGTCGACTCCGCCTACATCACCGCCGCCGGCGTCTTCACGCCGCAGCTCGGCTGGCCGCTGACCGTGTTCGCGACGCCGACCGGCGGCACCTTCTTCGCCGGCACCTACTTCCCGCCGCAGCCGGTGCAGGGCATGCCGTCGTTCCGTCAGGTGCTCGACGCCGTGCTCGACGGCTGGACCCAGCGCCGCGACCAGGTCGACGACAACGCCCGGCGCATCGTCGAGGCGCTCGGCGCCGCGACCCGCAGAGCGGCGGGTGATCTGCCGTCGGAGGAGCAGTTCGCCGAGGCGGTGCGTCACCTCGACGAGCACGAGGACCGGGTGCACGGCGGCTTCGGCGGCGCGCCGAAGTTCCCGGTCGGCACCGTGCTGCACTTCCTGCTCGATCGCGGCTCGCTCGGCGACGAACGGGCCCAGGCGCTCGCGGAGCGCACCCTCGAGGCGATCGCAGCATCCGATCTGCGCGACGCGGTCGAGGGCGGGTTCTTCCGCTACTCGACGCAGGCGGACTGGTCCGACCCACACTACGAGCGGATGCTCTACGACAACTCCCTGCTGCTGTCCGCCTACGCGCGGATCGGCCGGGCCGACGTGGCCGAGGGCATCGTCGGCTTCCTGCTGCGCACCCTGCGTCAGCCGGGCGGCGCCTTCGGCAGCGGTCAGGACAGCGAGAGCACGATCGACGGGCGCCGGGTCGAGGGCGGCTATTACAAGGTGGATGCCGAGGCCCGCACACGGCTGGAGCCGCCGCCGGTCGACGACAAGGTGCTCACCGGTTGGAATGGTCTCGCCATCGAGGCGCTCGCCCTCGCCGGCCGGCTGCTCGAGCGCCCGCAGTGGCTGGCGGCAGCGACGGAGGCGGCGGACTTCCTGCTCGAGCAGCACGTGCGGGACGACCGGCTCGTGCGCGCTTCCCGCGCGGGGCAGGTGTCGACCGCGGTCGCGGCGCTCGAGGACTATGGGATGCTCGCCTCCGGTCTGCTCGAGCTCGCGACGGCCGCCGGGGAGCCCCAGTACGCGGTCCTCGCGCGCCGGCTCGTCGACTCGACCCTGACCGAGGACGGGTTCGCCGTGCCCGGCGGCCCCGATCCGGTGCTCGCGCAGCACGGCACGGCGCTCGCCTCCGATCCGAGCGAGGGGGCGTATCCGAGCGGCACGAGCGCGCTCGCCGCCGCCGCGATCAAGCTGCACCTGCTCACCGCTGACCGCCGCTACCTGAGCGCCGCCGAGGCCGCGCTCGCCCCGCTCGCGGGGCCCGCCCGGCAGCAGCCGCTCGCGTTCGGAGCAGCCCTCTCGGGCATGAGCGCCCTCACCACACCTGTGACCCAGCTGGTCGTCGTGGGGGAGGGGAGCACCGCATCCGTCGCCCGGCGCTGGCATCGAGCGGGAGCCGTCGTCGCCGTCGCGGACGAGCAGTCGACCCGCGCCTTCGCGGAGAACGGATTCGAGCTGTTCGAGGGGCGGTCGAGCCGCGACGGCGCCTCGACCGCGTACCTCTGCGAGAACTTCGTGTGTCGGCTGCCGGTGACCCAGCCCGCGGAGCTCGAGGCGCTGCTGCGCTCCTAGCGCACCGTCTTGCGCGCCGAGATCACCCCGGTGTCGAAGCCGAGCAGGTGCAGTCCGCCGTGGAAGCGGGCGTGCTCGATCTTGATGCAGCGGTCCATCACGACGGTGAGGCCCTTCGACTCCCCGTAGCGGGCGGCTTCCTCGTTCCAGATGCCGAGCTGCACCCACACGACGGGAGCGCCGACCTCGAGCACGTCGTCGATGACCGAGGGGATGTCGCTGCCCTTGCGGAAGACGTCGACGATGTCGGGCACCTCGGGCAGCGACTTCAGGTCGGGGTAGGCCTTCTCTCCGAGGATCGTGTCGGCGTTCGGGTTAACGAAGTAGACCCGGTAGTCGCTCGACTGCTGCAGGTACGTGCCGACGAAGTAGCTCGACCGCGCCGGGTTCGGCGAGGCCCCCACGATCGCGATCGACTTCGCCTTGCGCAGGATCGCGAGGCGCTCCTTGGCCGACGGGCCGACCCAGGTGCGCTGGGACCGCAGCAGCTTCGCCAGCGGAGAGGAGGCGGGGAGCTCGCAGGTGAGCCCGTTGCTGAGCTGCGTCGTGACGGTATCGGTCGCGGTCATGTCAGGCCTCCTTGGTCGCGGCGGCGAGCGCCTGGTCCAGATCGTCGAGGATGTCCTCGACATCCTCGATGCCCACGCTGATACGCACCAGCCCCGGCTGCACACCCGCGGCGACCAGCTGCTCCTCGGAGAGCTGCGCGTGCGTCGTCGAGCCGGGGTGGATGACGAGCGTCTTCGCGTCGCCGATGTTCGCGAGGTGGCTCGCGAGATCGACCGACTCGATGAAGGTCTGGCCCGCGGCGCGGCCGCCCTTGATGCCGAAGCTGAACACCGAGCCGGGCCCCTTCGGCAGATACTTCTGCGCGCGCTCGAAGTGCGGATGCGAGGCGAGCCCCGCCCAGTTCACGAACTCGATGCGGTCATCCGCCTCGAGCCACTCGGCGACGGTGCGGGCATTGTCTACGTGCGCCTGCATGCGGAACGGCAGCGTCTCGACGCCCTGGGCGAGCAGCCACGCGGAGTGCGGCGACAGGGCAGGACCGATGTCGCGCAGCTGCTCCGCGCGCAGCCGGGTGAGGAAGGCGTACTCGCCGAAGTTGCCGTGCCAGTTGAGGCCGCCGTAGTGCGGCACCGGCTGGTCGAACAGCGGGAAGCGCTCGTTCGCCCAGTGGAAGCGGCCGCTCTCGACGACCACTCCGCCGAGCGTCGTGCCGTGCCCGCCGAGGAACTTCGTGGCCGAGTGGGTCACGACGTCGGCGCCCCACTCGATCGGGCGATTGAGGTACGGCGTCGAGATCGTCGAGTCGACGATGAGCGGAAGGTCGTGGGCGTGCGCGACCTCGGCGAGCCCCTCGAGGTCGGCGATCTCCCCGGACGGGTTCGACACCGTCTCGGCGAAGATGAGCTTCGTCTTGTCGGTGATCGCGGCGGCGTAGTCGGCGGGGTCGGTGCCGTGCACGAAGGTGGTGTCGACGCCGAAGCGGCGCAGCGTCACGTCGAGCTGGGTGACGGTGCCGCCGTAGAGGCTCGCGGAGCTGACGATGTGATCGCCGGCGCCCGCCAGTGCCGCGAAGACGATGTACTGCGCCGACAGTCCGCTCGCGGTGGCGACCGCCCCGAGCCCGTTCTCGAGGCTCGCGATCCGCTCCTCGAAGCTTGCGACGGTGGGGTTCGCGAGGCGGGAGTAGATGTTGCCGTACTTCTGCAGCGCGAACCGGGCCGCAGCATCCGCCGTGTCGTCGAAGACGAAGGCGCTCGTCTGGTAAATCGGCAGCGCGCGAGCCCCGCTGACAGCGTCGGGGATGTTGCCTGCGTGAATGGCTCGGGTGCGGAATCCGTACTCGCGGTCGGGCATCCCGTCAGGCTACCCGCGCCGCCGAACGGCGGCAGGGCGCCGCTGTAACAGTTCGACTCAGCGCCAGGTCGGCAGCCAGTAGTGGCTGCGCAGGAAGTCCCAGCTGATCGGCAGACCGGTCCACAGCGGCCAGAAGTATGCGGAGAGCAGCACCGCGACGACCAGGAAGCCCCCGATAAGACGGATGCCGCTGACCCGCCGCCATGACGGATCGTCCCGGGTGCCGAGCAGCAGCGCCATCACCTGCACGAGCGCGAGCAGCAGCCAGGGCTCGAAGGCGATCGTGTAGAACTGGTACACCGTGCGCTCGAGGTACAGCAGCCACGGCAGGTAGCCTGCCGCGACGCCGAGCAGGATGAGCCCGACCCGCTCCTCGCGGTAGCGCACGAGCCGCCAGACGAGGAACAGCACCGCCGCGGTCGCCGCCCACCAGATGAGCGGGTTCGCGATGCCGGTGATCGACTCCGCGCAGTAGGAGATCGTGCATCCGTTCTCGTCGAGCTCCGAACCGCGGTAGTACATGCTCGTCGGCCTCACCATCAGCAGCCAGGTGAGCGGGTTCGCGCTGTACGAGTGAGGGGAGTGCTCGTTGACGTGGTACGAGTACGTCGACACCTGGTAGTGCCAGAAGCTCTGCAGGGGCAGCGGCACCCAGGAGAAGAACCCGGTCGCCGCGTTGCCCGCCTCGGCCGCCCACTGCCGGTAGTAGCCGCCGTCGGTCAGGAACCAGCCGGTCCAGGTCGCGAGATGCGCCGCCAGCGCCGTCGGCACCGTCAGCAGGAAGCTCACCGGCGCCTGTTTCAGCACCGTGCCGCTGAACCAGAACGGCACGCCGGCGCGCCTGCGGTCGAGCACGTCGAGCACGACGGAAGCCAGCGCGAAGAAGGCGAGGAAGTAGAACCCGCTCCATTTCACCGCGCTCGCGAGCCCGAGGAGCACACCCATGGTGAGCAGCCACGGCCGCCACCACAGGGCGGGTCCGGAGTCGCCCAGCGCCCGGTCGGCCAGCCGGCGGCGCACCCAGTCCCGGTCGAGCAAGAGCGCGAGGAATCCGGCGAGTGCGAACAGCATCACCATGTTGTCGAGGATCGCGACGCGACTCATGACGATCGCGCTGCCCTCGATCGCGAAGAGGAACCCGGCGAGCACCGTGAGCAGAGTCGAGCGGAACAGCCGCTTGGCCACCACCATCAGCAGCACGACGCCGAGGATGCCGACGACCGCCGTTCCGACGCGCCAGCCGACGCTCGACTCCGCACCGAAGACCGCGAGTCCCAGCGCGATGATCCACTTGCCGAGCGGCGGATGCACCACGAACGACCCGTCGGTCGTGTAGACGTCCGGGTTGCCGGCGTTGAACTCGGTGTCCGCGCCCTCCGGCCACTTCGCCTCGTACCCGAGGTTCAGCAGGGTGTAGGCGTCCTTCACGTAGAAGGTCTCGTCGAAGACGAGCGAGTGCGGATGACCGAGGTCCCACAGCCTGGTCAACGCGGCGATCAGCGTCACCACCGCGGGGCCGCCCCAGTCCCAGGCGCGCCGTCTCGTCGGCGTCGAGAGCATCCGCCCCCACCAGGCGTCGAGCCGCGAGCCGCGCGGTTCCCGCTGCGCGGGTTCGGCGAGCGTCTCGGTCACCGCACCATGCTAGGTCGCTCCCCGCGGGACAATGGCCGGGTGATCATCCTCGCGGCGACGCCCATCGGCAATCTCGGCGACGCCAGCCAGCGGCTGCGGGATGCGCTCGCGAACGCGGAGGTGATCGCGAGCGAGGACACCCGCACGACGGTGCAGCTGATGCGCGCCCTCGGGATCGAGAACCGCCCACGGCTGATCCCGCTGCACGAGCACAACGAGGTCGAGCGCGCGGCCGAGATCGTCGAGCTCGCGCGGACGACGGATGTGCTGGTGCTGTCCGACGCCGGCATGCCGGCGATCAGCGACCCAGGCTTCCCCCTCGTGGCCGCCGCCGCGACAGCGGAGGTGACCGTCACCCTGCTGCCGGGTCCCTCGGCAGTGCTGATGGCGCTCGCACTGTCGGGGCTGCCGACCGACCGCTTCGCCTTCGAGGGGTTCCTGCCGCGCAAGGGCCGCCTCGCCGCCTTGCGGGAGCTCGCGGCGGAGCGCCGCACCCTCGTGTTCTTCGAGTCGCCGCACCGCATCGGCGACTCCCTCGCCGACCTCGCGACCGCGTTCGGCGCCGACCGCAGGGTCGCGGTGTGCCGGGAGCTGACGAAGCTGCACGAGGAGATCGTGCGCGGCACCGCCTCCGAGCTCGCGTCCCGCTTCGCCGAGGGGGCCCGCGGCGAGATCGTGATCGTCGTCGAGGGCGCTGCCGCTCCGGTCTCCGACCTGCCCACCGGCATCGCCCGGGTGCTCGAGCTCGTGGCGGGCGGCTCCCGCCTCAAGGAGGCCGCCGCCGAGGTCGCGGAGCTCACCGGGCTCTCGCGCCGCGACCTCTACGAGGGCGCCCTCGCCGCTCGGCGGTCCTGAAGCGGTCGTCCGCGAAGGGTCGCCTCAGCCCTTGAGCCCGGTGTGCGCAAGACCCTCGACGAACTGACGCTGGGCCACCAGGAAGACGAGCAGCACCGGAACGGCCGTCATGGTCGCCGCAGCCAGCTGCACGTTCCACTGCGCGCCGCCGTAGGCGTCGGTGTAGCGGGTCAGCGCCTGGGGGAGGGTGAAGAGCTCGGGCGACAGCAAATAGACGGTCGGCTCGAGGTAGAGGTTCCAGGTGTGCAGGAAGGTGAAGATCGCGACGGCTGCGAGCGCCGCCTTCGCGAGCGGCATCGCGATCTGCCACCACATCCGTAACCGCCCAAGGCCGTCGAGCCGCGCGGCCTCCTCCAGCTCGCCAGGAAGCGAGATGAAGAACTGGCGCATGATGAACGTCGCCAGCACGCTCGGCGCCCCAAATGTCGTCACGAGCAGCAGCGGCCAATGCGTGTTGATGAGCCCCAGCGAGTTGAACATCTGGAACAGCGGCACGATCGTCACCTCGCTGGGGATCAGCAGCCCGATCAACACCACCACGAACAGCAGGTTCTGGCCGGGGAAGGCGATGCGTGCGAAGGCGTATCCCGCGAGCGAGGCGACCAGCATCGTGCCGAGGGTCACCACGACCGCGATGTAGAGGCTGTTGAGGTACTGCTGGGCGAACGGCTGCTCGGTGAAGGCGCGCACGTAGCCGTCGAGCGTCGGATTCGCGGGCCAGAGCGCCGGGGGGAAGGCGAAGATCTCGTTGATCGGCTTGAACGACGAGGTGATCATCCACCAGGTGGGGAACACGAACGGGATCGCGAGCACCGAGAGCGCGACGTAGAAGAGCGCATAGCGCCAGCCGCGTCGGCGCTTCGGCCGGGAGCCCGCCTCGACCGGGCGGGGCAGGGTGTCAGTTCTCATAGAAGACCCATCGGCGTCGGAGCTGCCACTGCACGATGGTCAGGGCCAGCACGATCAGGAAGAGCAGGATCGCGAGCGTCGAGCCGTAGCCGAAGCGGTGGAACTCGAACGCCTGCTGGAAGAGGTAGTAGACGAGCACCGTCGTCGAGACGCCGGGGCCGCCCTGGGTGAGCACTGCGATCTGCGCGAAGACCTGCAGGGAGCCGACGATCGTGATGATCACGGTGAGCAGGATGGTCGGGGAGATCAGCGGGAGCGTGATGCGCCCGAAGATGGTGCGGGGATTCGCACCGTCGACTCGGGCGGCCTCGTGCAGCTCCGCCGGGACGCCCTGGAGCGCCGCGAGGAAGAGCACCATGTTGAGGCCCACGTTCTTGAAGATCTGCACGACGATCACGCTCGCCATCGCGGTGGGGCCCTCGCGCAGCCAGTTGGGCCCTTCCACTCCGATGAGCTGCAGGAGCCCGTTGATGCCGCCGTCGTCCTGCAGGAGAAACCCCCAGACGATCGTCCACGCGACCAGTGAGACGACCACGGGCGAGAAGAAGATCGCACGGAACGCCGTGATGCCGCGCATGCTGCGGTTCAGCAGCACGGCGAGGCCCAGCGCCAGCCCGAGGTTGCCGACGACGAGTCCGACCGAGAAGACCGTCGTAGCCTGCAGCACGGGGACGAGCTTGGGGTCGGTGAACAGCCGCTCCACGTTGTCGGCGCCCACGAAGGTGAAGGTGTTCGCGAGCACGTTCCATTCGTGCATCGAGTAGTAGCCGATGAGTCCGAGGGGCACCAGCACGAACGCGACGATGCCGAGCAGCTGGGGAGCGACGAAGAGGTAGCCGGCGAGCTGGTCGCGCCGGCGGTAGGTGAACCAGGGCCGGCGGCTCCGCGCGCCGGCGCTGCCGGGCCGGACCGTGGCTCGGTCCGGCAGCGCCTGCGGTGTGGTCGTCATGAGACGCTCAGCCCTCCAAGAGCGGCTCGATCGCGCCGCAGACG
Organism: Microbacteriaceae bacterium; assembly: GCA_031177985.1. Lineage (GTDB taxonomy): Bacteria > Actinomycetota > Actinomycetes > Actinomycetales > Microbacteriaceae > JAPSJW01. The sequence continues at coordinate 210,636 of JAPSJW010000002.1, forward strand.
TCGGCGAGCACGTTCTCGACGTCCGCGTCCTGGGTCCACATGGCGTCGAGTGCGGCCCGCACCTGCTGGCCGACCTCGGCCGAATCGGTGTGCTGCGGCCGCACGACGCCCGTGCCGATGGCGGGCACCACGACCTCCTCCAGCTGCTGCTCGGTGAGCACAGGGTTCGCTGCGGAGAGGGTCTCGGCGTTCAGCTGCGACTCCCGGGGCGGCGGGAAGTACTGCGCGAGCTTCTCGGAGTTCTCGGGGTTGCTGAAGAACGCCAGGAAGTCGGCGGCCGCCTCCGCGTGGGGGCTCTGTGCGAGCACCCCGATGCCGGCCTGGCCGACCATCGAGTACTCACCGGCGGGGCCCTCCGGTAGCGGCAACAGGTTCCAGCCGAAGCCCGCCTCCTCGAGCAGGGACGCGCGCGAGATCTGAGTGACCGTGAACGCCGCTTCGCCGGCGAAGAAGTCGGCGGTGGTGCCGGGACCTGGCATGGACTTCTTGGTGAAGGCAGCGTCGTGGAGGAACGAGAACGCCTCCGCCATCTCGGGGCTGTCGAACTCGCACTGCGTGCCGTCCTCGCTCCAGGGTTTCGCGCCCCAGCCGAGCCAGACCGCGGCCAGGTTGTCCCAGGTGACGTAGTCGAAGTCGCGAATGACGAAGCCAGCCTTGCCGGTCGCGGCGTTGACCGAGGCGCCGACCTCGCTCACCTCCTGCCAGTCCCAGCCGTCGGCGAAGAGTTCGGCCGACGTCGGCTGGCCCGCTTGGGCGAGCAGGTCGTCGTTCGCGAACATGACGAAGGGCGAGGTCGAGAACGGATAGGCGACGAGCTCGCCGTCCACCGTCCAGAGCTCCGCGGCGCTCGCCGAGATGTCGTCGAACTCGTAGCCCTCAGTGCCCTCGAGCACCTCGTCGAGCGGAGCGAGCGCCCCGGAGGCGACGAAGTCGGGTGCCGCGTTCTCGAGCACCCACGCCAGGTCGGGGGCGTTGCCGCCGGCGATCTGAGTCGTGACCGTGGTCGTGTAGTCCTCGAAGGGCAGTGGATCGAAAGTGATCGACGACACCTCTGGATGGTCGGCGAGGTACTCCTCCGCGATCGAGTCGAAGAGCGCGAGATGGTCCTCGTTCGAGGTCCAGATCGTCATCCGGAGCTCGATGTCCTCCGTCTGGGCTGGGGCGGCCCCGGCGCAGGCGGTCAGGGCGAACGCCGAGACGGCCAGCATCCCGGCGGCGGTCAGCGACCTTGCTGATCTCATGGTGTGACTCCTAGTGGTCAGTACCCGGTGACGTCGGGCCAGTGCACCTCGACGCCTCGGGCGGTGAGCAGGGTTTGGAACTCCTCCAGAAGCGCAGGAGTGTTGCGGACCGCGCGAGGGCCAGTCGCGCGGTCCAAGCAGAAGGCCGCTAGCCAGCCCGCTGCCTCGCCGATGTTCCACTCCACCGGGTGGAGCCGGAAGGCCCCGTTGGTGATGTGGGTGGTACCGACGTTCTTGTTCGCCGGGAGCAGGTTCTCCATTCGTTGCGGGAGAAGTGCTCCGAGCGGGATCTCGAACGGCGCCGAGGCGACGTCGATGTAGTTGTCGCCACCCGTGCTCGGGTGGAGGTCGATGCGGTACATCCCTACCCCGACGCTGTCGGGGTAGGTCGCGGGTCGGGCGTGGCCGCGCACCGCGACGGAGAGGTCGTTCTCGACCACCGTGTACTCGGCTCGGATGCGGCGGGACTCTCGGATGTACGGCGCCATCGCGAGTCCGTCGTCCGTTCCCGTGATGTCGCCGCGTAGGCGCAGGCCCGGCCACCCCGTGCCGCCATCGGGCCGCGGTGCCTCCGTCTGCAGCCAGTAGAGCATCGAAAGCGACTGCCGCTTGCTGGCGGCGAGGTGGCTGTCGGCATCTGGGTTGTCTGGAAGCGTTCCGCCGAGGTAGTCAATCATCGGCCAGTTCACGAGCACGACATCGCTCGGATAGAAGCCCGACTCGAAGTTCTTGCGGGCCACGATGCGGCGGAACGTCCAGAGCTCGCGGTCGCCGGCGTTGGCCCGCTGATCGGCGACCCGATCGAACGGGTCGTCGTCGACGAGCGGGTTGAAGCTGCGGGTGACGGTTTCGAGCGTGCGTGGATCGGGGCCGGTCAGCGAGATCATCGGGGCGCCCCAGAACTCCGGCTGCAGGGTTCGCCACGCGTCGTAGTCATGCGGACGGTCGACGGTGTGGTCACCGTCCACGTGGTCCACCACGAAGCACCACGAGAACGCCTGCTGGTTGTCGGGCTGCGCCTCTTCAGGGGCACTCGGCTCGCCCGTGTCGTTGCGTGACTCGAAACCGGTCACGTACTCGGTGCCGGTGAGCGGCAACAGGTCGCCCAGTTCGGTCGCATCGAGCACGTACCGGGCACCGATGACGACCCGTTCGCCGTCGGTGCGCTCGACGGTGACGCTGCGCACCCGGTCGCCCTCGACCTCGGCCGACACTGGCCGGGCCGGCTGCACGAGCGTCAGGCGTCCGGTCGCCAGATGCGGAGCGAGCATCGCGTCGATCACGGCGACCCCTACTCGCGGCTCCGCGCAGAGACGGCTCACGAGTCCCGCCCCGGGGTTCAAGTGGTGGTCCGCCCGCGCCCGCTCGACAAGCGGGTACGAGCGCCGGTAATACTCGCGGATGCCGTCACGCAGTGATCGGTAGGAGGCGGTCACGCCGAACTGCTCCACCCACGTGTGCTCATCCATCGGAACGGCCTGGCTGGTGAGCTGTCCGCCCAGCCAGCTGTACTCCTCGCTGAGCACCACGCTGTGCCCGCCCCGCAGGGCAGCCAGCGCTGCGGCCACGCCGCCTAGGCCGCCGCCGACGACCAGTACGTCGGTCTCGAGGGATCGCATGGGTCAGTTCCGTCCTTCCGGTGCGCCGAGCGTCGAGCCCGGCACGATGTCGCAATCGAGCAGCACTCGCAGCTCCTCATCGGACGGCTGGTCGCCGTCTTCGAGGATGCGGCTGAGCAGTTGAGCGGCCCGCGCACCTAGCTCGGTGCGCGGTGGGCTGAAGCGGGTGAAGTCGGTCGCCTGATCACGGGGCCGGGACGGTTCCCCGAGCACGACGAACGACAGGTCGCCCGGGACGCTGAGCCCCTCGGCACGCGCGATCTCGAGGAGAGACTGGGCGACGGCGGGAGACTCGACGAACAGCGCGGTCGCACCCGACTCACGGATCGCGGTCCAGTCGCTCACGAGGTCGCTGCCGTCGCTTGCTCTGAGCGTCGCGTCGACGGCCGTGTCCTCAAGGGCCAGGCGGAAGCCGCGCTGACGGTCGAGCACCGACTCTCCGGTCGAGGGGAGGTGCAGATAGAAGAGCCGCTCGTGACCGGCGTCGATCGCCCTACGTACCAGCGCGGCAGAGGCGCTCACATAGTCGACGCCCACGTAGGGGACGCCTTCCGTGTCGCGGCGGCCGACGGCGACGAAGGGGAAGCCTTCGCGCACAAGACGCTCGAGTTCATCCGTATCCATCTCCAGTCCGAGCAGCAGGCATCCGTCGGCGAGACCGAGCCGATTGGTCTCGTGGAAGATGCGCCGCCGCCCGCCCAAGACAGGAGCGCTCGTGAACACGAGCAGGTCGCACCCGAGGTCTTCGGCCGCCGCCTCGATGCCGGTCAGAAGCGGTGTGTAGAAGTCCGCGCTCTCGCTGGGGAAGGCCGGCTCGTATGTGAAGACCCCGACGATCTTGTTACGGGCGCCGGCGAGCCGACGCGCCGCGGGGTCGGCGACATAGGTGGTCTCGCGGATGACGTCGAGCACGCGCTGCCGCGTCTCCTCGGGGATGCGGGACGCCGCCGTATCGGCTTTCCCGTTGAGCACGAGGGATACCGTCGCTTGGCTCACACCGGCGAGCTCGGCGATGCGGCGCTGCGTCATGCGCTCGCGGCGGACCGTTGCCATCGTGCTCTCCTTCGAGGACCTAGGGGACTAGCGCCGGTCGGCTAATCCGCATTAGCATCGCACCCTACCGGCGCTAATACGGATTAGCAAGTCGCCTCGCGACACGGGTCGAACGGCACGATGCAGTGCCGAGTACCGGAGGAGGTACCGATGACAGACACCACCCTGCGCGGTCGATGGCGGGAGGCTCTCGCCATGACGGCGGCTCTCGCGGTCGCCGCAGGCACGCTCATCGCGGGCGAATCATCCGCCGTCGCTGAGGAGCCGAACCCGCTACCGGTCTTCGAGTTCGGTGGAGTGCTCACCGACAAGGAGACCCTCGACTACAACCCCACGAACGAGTTCATCTTCCCGAGCATCTTCCACGCGGGGGAGCACTTCGAGGACCCGCTCGGTGAGTGGTACCTGTACTACGCCCCGCACGACGATCCAGGCGGGATCTCGATGATGTACGCGGACACCCTCGCCGGCCCGTGGACCGAGTATGCGGACAACCCGTTGATCGCGAACGAGTGGCCCCCGCACTACGACCGCGTTCCGCATGTGTCGACTCCCGACGCATTCTGGCATCCCGAGGAGCAGCAGCTCTTCCTGTACTTCCATGGCGACAACGGCACCACGCGGTACGCCACCTCGCACGACGGCGTGACCTTCGAGTACGGCGATGTCGCCGTGACGAACGCTGACGGCGGGCCCGGCACGACCGAGACCTCGTACGCGCGCGTCTTCGAGCACCCCGACCCGTCGACCGGCTGGAAGTACGGGATGTTCTACATGGACAACACCCAGCCCAACATCCGTCGTATCCGGCTCGCGGAGTCGGCCGATGCTCGCGAGTGGCATGTGCGGCCCGACCCGATCGTGCGTCCTGGACCCGTCGAAGGCCAGAACGTCTCGAGCGCCAACCTGTGGGAGTGGGACGGTCAGCTGTACGTGATCTATCACGCGTCGTCGGGCAAGATCCACGCCCGCGCGGTGAACCCGGCGCTGACCGAGGTCGGCGAGCCGCTGACGCTGCATGAGTCGTCGGGTGTCGGGCCGGATGTCGGACGGGTCGCAGCCCCCGACATCGCCACCGACGAGACGGGCACCTACCTCTTCTACGAGTCGGGCGACCGACTGGGCGGCACGATCGCCTACGCGAAGCTCGATCCGGATGCGGTGCGCCCTGGACAGGGAGGCCCCGACCCTGATCCGCTGCGCGAGCAGTGCCAGGGTGCCGGCTCGGACGAGTTCGAGGGCAGCGAGCTCGACCGCGATGTCTGGCCGACGATCGTGCGCGAGCAGGGGGCGCGGCACACCCTCGAGGGCGGTGCGCTGGTGCTGCCCACCTACGGAGCGGGCGTGAACGGCGTGCCGCTCATCCAGCAGAGCGCGCCCGAGGGCGACTGGGAGGTCACGACGCAGCTGACGGTCGACCCGACCGAGCGTTTCCAGCAGGCGGGCATCCTGCTGTACCGCGATGACGCCAACTACGCGAAGTGGGACCTGACCTTCGGATCGAACGGCCAGCGGCTCGAGTTCATCTGGCGCACGAACGGCGTCGACCGGAACACCGCCTCTGACAGTGTCGCGCCTCCAGCGGAGCTCGGCGACACGTTTTGGCTGCGTCTCACCAGCGACGGGAATGCCGCGCGAGCGTTCCTCTCCACCGACGGGCAGACGTTCACCCAGTACGGACGACCGGTCGACCTGCGCGCCCTCGCGCCCACCGCGATCGGGCCGTACGCCATGCGCGGCGCGACGACCGCCGGCGAGCTCGGCGCACGCTTCGATTGGTTCCGCTGGACGCCCACCGACGTTGAGCGCGAGGAGTGCGCGCGTCCCGATGACGACGAGGTCGCGGTACCCGGGCAGGCGGTGCTCAGCTCGACCAGCGGGTGGCAGCACGGGCTCCACGACGGGAACCACCAGGTGCGCATGAACCTGTGGTGGGGATCGAACGCCAGCATCTTCCGCCTCTTCGAGAACGGCCAGCTGATCGCGACGGTGCCGCTCAGCCCTGCGACGCCTGCCGCGCAATCGGCATCCGTCGACATCGCGGGCAGAGCGAACGGCACCTACCTGTACACGGGTGAGCTCGTCAACTCCCAGGGCACCACCGCCACGAAACCGGTCACTGTGACGGTGAAGGATGCGGCGCCAGGCAAGCCGACTCTGAGTTCGGACAACTGGGACCGCAACGGCAGCTTCCAGCTCACCGCCGATCTCTGGTGGGGCACGAACGCGACAGCCTGGCGCATCCTCGAGGGTCAGACGGTGGTCGGGGAAGGCGAGCTCGTCGCGGCTACACCCTCCGCGCAACGGGCGACGCTCGACCTGACCGGTATTTCGCCGGGCACGCACAGCTACGTCGTCGAGTTCAGCAACGCTGCGGGGACGACGGCGAGCGCCCCGGTCCGGGTGGTGGTCGCACCGTAACGCGCCGGTCGCCGGCGGGCGCGCGCCCTAGAATCGAGCGCATGCCCGCCGGCGAGTCCTTCTACATCGCGACCCCCATCTTCTACGTCAACGACGTGCCCCACATCGGGCATGCCTACACGGAGGTGGCCGCGGATGTGCTCGCCCGCTGGCACCGCCAGCGCGGGGAGGACACCTGGCTGCTCACCGGCACCGACGAGCACGGCCAGAAGATCCTGCGCACCGCGGTCGCCAACGACACCACGCCCCAGGCCTGGGCGGATGAGCTGGTCGAGAGCGCGTGGAAGCCGCTGCTGAAGACCATCGACATCCGCAACGACGACTTCATCCGCACCACAGACGAGCGGCACGAGAAGGCCGTCGTGACCTTCCTGCAGAACCTGTACGACAAGGGCCTCATCTACTCGGGGGAGTACGAGGGCTACTACTGCGTCGGCTGCGAGGAGTACAAGCAGCAGGACGACCTCGTCGAGACCGAGACCGGCGACTACGCCGGCCAGCTCGTCTGCAAGATCCACTCCCGGCCGGTTGAGATCCTCAAGGAGAAGAACTACTTCTTCCGCATGAGCGACTTCGAGCAGCGCCTGCTCGACCTCTACGAGTCGCAGCCCGACTTCGTGCAGCCCGAGAGCGTGCGCAACGAGATCGTGCAGTTCGTGAAGCAGGGCCTGAGCGACCTGTCGATCTCGCGGTCGAGCTTCGACTGGGGCATCAAGGTGCCGTGGGACGAGTCGCATGTCGTCTACGTGTGGTTCGACGCGCTGCTCAACTACATCGCCGCGGTCGGCTACGGCTCCGACGACGCCGAGTTCGAGCGCCGGTGGCCCGCGGTGCAGCTGGTCGGCAAGGACATCGCCCGCTTCCACGCCGTCATCTGGCCTGCGATGCTGATGGCCGCCGAGCTGCCGGTGCCGCGCAACGTGTTCGGCCACGGATGGCTGCTGGTCGGCGGCGAGAAGATGTCGAAGTCGAAGCTCACGGGCATCGCGCCGAACCAGATCACCGACACCTTCGGGTCGGACGCGTTCCGCTACTACTTCATGCGCGCGATCAACTTCGGCCAGGACGGCTCGTTCTCGTGGGAGGACCTGTCGGCGCGCTACCAGGCCGAGCTCGCGAACGGGTTCGGCAACCTGGCCAGCCGCGTGATCGCGATGGTGCAGCGCTACTTCGACGGCCAGGTCCCCGAGCCGGGCGAGCTGACCGATGCCGATCGTCGGGTGCGCATCACCGAGCAGGCGTCGACGGATGCCGCGGACTCCGCGATCGACCGCTTCGCGATCCACGAGTCGCTCGCCTCGATCTGGAACCTGGTCGACGAGCTGAACGGGTACATCACGGAGCAGGAGCCGTGGAACCTCGCGAAGAGCGAGGAGACGCGGGAGCGTCTGGCGACCGTGCTGCACACCGCGTACCGCGGGCTCGGCACGCTCGCCGTGCTGCTCTCGCCCGTGCTGCCGCAGGCGACCGCGAAGCTCTGGACCGCGCTCGGCGGCGAGGGTGGGATCGACGAGCAGGTCATCTCCGAGGCCGCGAAGTGGCGCGGTTCCGGCTCAGTCACCGGGCTCGACGGGACCCTGTTCCCGAGGATCGAGCAGCCCGCCGCGTAATCTGGGGCCATGGATCCCTTCGTACGGCATCGATCGACTTCGACCGAACAGGGACAGACCCGGCAGCTCGAGTACCCGCCGCTTCCGGAGTCGCTCGTCGTCGGCGTGTACGACAACCACACGCATCTCGAGATCGAGGACGGCGCGAACGCCATCGACTACCGGGAGCACCTCGACCGCGCCTCGAGCGTCGGCATCCGCGGGGTCGTGCAGGTCGGCACCGATCTGGTGACCTCCCGCTGGTCGGCGGATGTCGCAGCGGTCGAGCCCCGGGTGCTCGCCTCGGTAGCGATCCACCCGAACGAGGCGCCGAGGCTGAAGGCCGAGGGTACGCTCGACGACGCGCTCGGCGAGATCGATGCGCTCGCCGGGCGGCCGCGCGTGCGTGCCGTGGGGGAGACCGGCCTCGACTACTACCGCACCGACGAGACCGGGCGCGACGCGCAGCTCGAGTCGTTCGAGGCGCACATCGCGATCGCGAAGAAGCACGGCCTCGCCCTGCAGATCCACGACCGCGACGCGCACGACGACGTGCTCGAGACGCTGCACCGGGTCGGCGCACCCGACCGCACCGTCTTCCACTGCTTCAGCGGCGACGAGCTGCTCGCCCGCGAGTGCGCCGACAACGGCTGGTACCTCTCGTTCGCGGGCACCGTGACGTTCAAGAACGCGCACAACCTCCGCGACGCGCTCGCCGCTGTGCCGCGCGCGCTGCTGCTGGTGGAGACCGACGCCCCCTACCTCACCCCGATGCCGTACCGCGGCCGGCCCAACGCGCCGTACCTCATCCCGCATACGCTGCGCTTCATGGCCGACACCCTCGGCACCGACGTCTCGATGCTCGCGGCGCAGATCACCTCGAACACCGAGCTGGTGTACGGCCGCTGGGACGCGGAGCCGGTCGAGACCCCCGACTTCGAACCCGACCCCGCGGATATCGCGTGACCGTCTCGCTCCTCGGGCCGGCCGAGATCCGCGATCTCGCTGAGCACCTCGGCATCACGCCCACCAAGAAGCTCGGGCAGAACTTCGTGCACGACGCGAACACTGTGCGTCGCATCGTGCGCACCGCATCCGTTCAGCCGGGTGAGACGGTCGTCGAGATCGGTCCAGGGCTCGGGTCGCTGACCCTCGGAATCCTCGAGGCGGGCGCGAGGGTGATCGCGGTCGAGATCGACAAGCGGCTGGCCGAGCAGCTGCCCCTCACGGTCGAGCAGCTCGCGCCCGGTGCCGACCTCGACGTCGTCACGGCGGATGCGCTGCGGGTCACCTCCCTTCCGTCCGACCCGGTCGCCCTCGTCGCCAACCTGCCCTACAACGTCTCGGTGCCGGTGCTGCTGCACTTCCTCGAGACGTTCCCCTCGCTCGAGCGCGGGCTGGTCATGGTGCAGGCCGAGGTCGGGCACCGCATCGCCGCCGACCCTGGCTCGAAGATCTACGGCGGCCCGAGCGTGAAGGCCGCCTGGTACGGCCGGTTCCGCGTCGCTGCGACCGTGTCGCGGCAGGTGTTCTGGCCGGTGCCCAACGTCGACTCGGTGCTCGTCGCCTTCGAACGGATGCCGCAGCCCGGCACCGAGGAGGAGCGGGTCGCGACGTTCCGGCTCGTCGACGCGGCCTTCGGCCAGCGCCGCAAGATGCTGCGCCAGGCGCTCGCCGAGACCTTCGGCGGCTCTGCCGAGGCTTCAGCTCGGCTGGAAGCGGGCGGCGTCGCCCCCACCGCGCGCGGCGAGGAGCTGCGGCTCGAGGACTTCCTCGCGATCGTTCGGGCACCGTCGGCCTGAGCCATAGGCTGGACCCATGGCCTCCGACGTCCCGCCGAAGGTGGTGCACGCACGAGCACCGGGGAAGATCAACGTGTTCCTCAAGGTGGGCGCCCTGCTCGAGGACGGGTACCACGACGTCGCGATCGCCTATCAGGCCGTCTCGCTCTACGAAGAGGTCTACGTCTCCGCGGCTCCCGACTTCTCGGTCGCCGTCTCGGGCACGGTCGAACTGTCCCGGGTGCCGACCGACGGGTCGAACATCGCGATCAAGGCCGGGCGTCTGCTCGCCGAGCACACCGGGTACAACGGCGGAGCGCGCATCCGCCTCGACAAGCACGTGCCGGTGACCGGCGGGATGGGCGGTGGTTCGGCGGATGCTGCCGCGACGCTGCTCGCGCTCGACCACCTGTGGGGCACGCAGCTCCCACGCGACGAAATGCACGACCTCGCCCGGCAGCTGGGCGCCGACGTGCCGTTCTCGCTGACCGGCGGCACGGCGATCGGCACGGGCCGCGGCGACCAGCTGAGCCCCGCGCTCGCCGCGGGGCAATTCCACTGGGTGCTCGTGCTCGCCGACTTCGGCCTCTCGACGCCCGCCGTCTACGCGGAGCTCGACCGGCACCGCGAGCGCCACAAGCTCGACATCTTCCCGGTCGAGACGGCGCCCTCCGTCGACGCCAACGTGCTGCAGGCGCTGCGTGCGGGCGATCCCCACATGCTCGCCGAGACCCTCTCGAACGACCTGCAGGCCGCGGCCCTGCACCTCGAGCCGAGCCTCACCGAGGTGCTCGAGCTCGGCGAGGCGAACGGTGCGCTCGCCGGGATCGTGTCGGGGTCCGGCCCTACGGTCGCGTTCCTGGTGCCCGACATCGACGGCGCGCTGGAACTCCAGGTGGCGCTCTCCGCCGCCGGCCGCACCGCGGTGCGGGCGACCGGTCCGGTGCACGGGGCGCGCATCCTGTCGGACTGACAGCCCGGCGCGAGCCGTCAGAAGCTCGGGTGGTACGCCTCCAGGGTGCGTCCGGTCGAGCGCAGCTGCAGACGGATGAGGCCGACCGCCCGCTCCGTCGCCTGCCCGATGCGCTCGTCGAGGTCGGGCGAGACGATCCGGTAGTCCTCGAAGTCGCTCTCGTTCGCGAAGATGCCGAGCGGCAGGGTGAGCGCCTGGAAGAACCCGAACAGCGGCCGCATCTGGTGCTCCACCAGCAGCGCGTGCCGGTCGCTGCCGCCGGTGGCGGTGAGCACGATCGGCTTCTCCACGAGGGCGTACTGGCCCACGAAGTCGAAGAAGTGCTTGAAGATGCCGGTGTACGCGGCGCGGTAGGCGGGGGAGCCGACGACCACGACATCCGCGTGCTCGACCGCCGCGAGGGCGCGCCTGGCGTCCTCGCCGAGCGCCGCCCGTGAGGTGCCGCCGGCGAGGGACGGCGCGATCGCTCCGAGCTCGATCACCTCGAGCGACCCGTCCAGGGCGTCGGCGAAGCGCTGCCCCACCGCCTCGACGAGGGCGGTCGTGCGGGACGGCGCCGAGAGGCTGCCGCTCACCGCGACGATACGGACCCGGTCGGGGATGGTCTCGATGGTCATCGGCGCAGGGCCTTCCTCGCGAGGGTGTTGCCGGTGAACTGCACGAGCTGCACCAGCACGATGATGACGCCGACCGCGATCCAGACGACCTCCTGGTTCCAGCGCTGGTGCCCGTAGACGAGCGCGAAGTCGCCGATCCCGCCGCCGCCGACGATGCCGGCCACCGCGCTCATGTCGATCACGGCCACGAAGACGAAGGTGAAGCCGAGCAGCAGCGGGCCGAGGGCCTCGGGGATCAGCAGCGTCGCGATGATGCGCCACGGCCCGGCCCCTGAGGCGCGGGCGGCCTCGATTACCCCGGGCTCGATCGTGACGAGGTTCTGCTCGACGATGCGGGAGAACCCGAAGGCGGTCGCGATGGCGAGCGGCACGATCGCGGCCGTCGTGCCGATGAACTTGCCGACCAGCAGCGTCGTCAGCGGTGCGACCGCGACGAGCAGGATGACGAACGGGATGGGTCGCACGATGTTCACGGCGACGTTGAGCACTCCGAAGACGTAGCGATTCGGCAGCACCGATCCCGCGCGGGTGACGTAGAGCGCGAGCCCGAGCACCAGGCCGAGCACCCCGCCGATCAGCAGGGTCGCGGCCACCATGTAGAGCGTCTGCCCGAGCGCCTCCAGGGCGAGCGGCGTGTGACGGTCCCAGATCCAGCCCTCGTTCATGCGGGCACCTCCTCCAGTTCGCGCGCGACGCCGCGGCGCTCCACGACCTCCGTGACGGCCGCGAGTTCCGCGACCACCGCATCCACGCCCTCGTCGGGCCCGAGAAGCTCGATGGTCAGCGACCCGAACGACCGCTCCTGCAGCGAGCTGATGCCGCCGAAGACGATCTCGAAGCGCACGCCGTGACGTCCGGCATCCGACAGCACCGAGCCGACCCGGCTGCCGTCCTCGACGCGCGCCGTGACGATGCGTCCGGCGTGCGCCTCCTGCAGTCGCTCGAGGTCGCCTGCGGTCGGCTGGTCGTGCAGCACGGTGCTGACGAACCGGCGGGCTGTCTCGCTGCGGGGCGCGGAGAACACGTCGAAGACGGTGCCCTGCTCGACGATGCGGCCGGCGTCGAGCACGGCGACGCGGTCGGCGATCGAGCGCACCACATCCATCTCGTGGGTGATGACGACGATGGTCACGCCGAGCTCCCGGTTCACCTTGCGCAGCAGGGCGAGCACGTCCTGCGTCGTCTCCGGGTCGAGCGAGCTCGTCGACTCGTCGGCGAGCAGGATGCGGGGGCTCGTGGCGAGGGCGCGCGCGATGCCGACGCGCTGCTTCTGACCACCCGACAGCTGGTCGGGATAGGAGTGCGCCTTCTCGAGCAGGCCCACGAAGTGCAGCAGCTCGGCGACGCGGGCGTCGCGCTTCGCCTTCGGCCAGCCGGCCACCCGCAGCGGGAACGCAACGTTGCCGGCGACGGTGCGGGAGCGGAACAGGTTGAACTGCTGGAAGATCATGCCGATCCGGGCGCGCAGCGGGCGGATCCTGGCCTCGGGGATCGAGCTGATGTCGACCCCGTCGACGACGATGCGGCCGCTGGTGGCCCTCTCGAGCCCGTTGATCAGGCGCACGAGGGTGCTCTTGCCTGCGCCCGAGTAGCCGATGACGCCGAAGATCTCACCCTGCTCGATGGCGAGGTCGACGCTGTCCAGCGCGACGACCCGTCCCTGCTGCGTGGTGAACGTCTTCGTGACGTCGCTGAATTCGATGATCGGCATGCGATCCTCCGTTCGGTGGGAGGGGAGGGCGCTCAGCGCACCCTCCCCTCCGGATGGTCACTCCTGGGCGGCGCGCTTGGCGTCCTCGATGCTCGCAAGGCGCTCACGCAGTTCCTCGGCGGGCAGGTCGATGACGATCGCGGTGTTGCCCGACGCCTCGACGACGGCTTCGGTCACCGACGGGTCGTGGTAGAGCTCGGCGACCTTCTGGTACACGGGGTTGTCGAGGTCGTCGGCGCGGGCGGCGATGACGTTGAGGTACGGCCAGCTGCGCGGGTCCTCGGGATCGACGGAGAACAGCGCGTTGGCGAAGTCGAGGCCGGCATCGCGGGCGAAGTTGTTGTTGATGATCGCGCCGTCGACGGTCTGCAGGGCGGCGGGGGTCTGCGACGCCTCGACCGGCGTCACGACCACGGTCGACGCGTCGGGGTCGATGTCGTCGGGGGTCGGCACGTCGGGGTCGCCGACGAGCGTGACGAGGCCCGCCGCTTCGAGCACGAAGAGCGCGCGGCCCTGGTTGCTCGGGTCGTTCGGGATCGCGATCTCGGCGCCCTCGGGGATCTCCTCGACGGAGTCGTGCTTCTCGCTGTAGAGCGGCAGCGGCACGATGACGGTCGAGCCGATCGGCTGCAGGTCGTCGCCGGTCGCCACGTTGTGGTTCGACAGGTAGTCGAGGTGCTGGAAGGCGTTCAGGTCGGTCTCGCCGGCGGCGAGGGCGGGGTTCGGCAGCGGGTAGTCGCTGAAGTTCACAGTCTCGAGCTGGATGCCCTCCTCGAGCAGCAGCTCGGTGAGGATCTCCCAGTGCGGCTGCGACGCGTCGGTCGTGCCCACCGTGACGGTCGTGAGCTCGTTCTCCGTGCCCCCTGCCGCGTTCGCGGCGGAGTTCGAGTCGACGATGTTGGGCACGATGAGGGCGGCGGCGACGCCCAGTGCGGCGACACCCGCGCCGATGCCGACGACGAGTCCGGTGCGGCTCTTCTTCCTCTCGGGGAGGACGGGGGCCGGCTGCTGTTCAGTCATGACGGATGCTCCTGGCGGGTCGTGTGGTCGAGACGGTTCCCCACGATGAGCGGCGATCCGACGCCTCGGCAACCTGTGTTGCGCCAGGTGTCGTAACACGACGCGATCCGCGTAACAGCGGGTCACAGGGCGCAATAGAACGCTCCGTCCACCGCTGCTGTCGGCATAGTGGCCGCAACCGTTTCCGACCTAGACAGGGCTCTCGATGACGACGAAGCAGATCGGGTTCAACCTCTTCGAGATGAACACCGTCGGCCACATCTCCCACGGGCTGTGGGTGCATCCGGCGAACACCAGGCACCGGTTCAACGACCTCGACTTCTGGATCGAGGAGGCGAAGCTGCTGGAGGCCGGGCTCTTCGATGCGGTGTTCCTCGCCGACGTCATCGGCACCTACGACGGGTACCGCGCCGGCCCCGAGACCGCGCTGCGGGAGGCGGTGCAGATCCCGAGCAACGACCCGCTGCTCGTCATCCCGGCGATGGCCGCCGTGACGACGCACCTCGCCTTCGCCGCCACCTTTTCGACGACCTACGAGCCGCCGTTCGCCTTCGCGCGCCGCGCCTCGACCCTCGATCACCTCACGAAGGGCCGTTTCGGCTGGAACGTCGTGACCTCCTACCTGCCGAACGCCGCCCGCAACTTCGGGCTCGACGACGAGGTCGGCCACGACGACCGGTACGAGATCGCGGACGAGTACCTCGACGTGCTCTACAAGCTGTGGGAGGGCTCCTGGGACGACGACGCGGTGGTGCGCAATCGCGAGAACCGCGTCTACACCGACCCGTCGAAGGTGCGGTACATCAACCACGAGGGCGAGTTCTTCAAGGTCGCCGGTCCCCACCTCACCGAGCCCAGCCTGCAGCGCACGCCGGTCATCTTCCAGGCGGGCAGCTCCGACCGTGGACGGGAGTTCGCGGCCAAGCACGCCGAGGGCGCTTTCGTCGGCGGCCGCGACCTGCAGGTGTACCGCGAGAACGTCGCCGACATCCGCCGCCGCGCCGTCGCGTGGGGCCGCGGACCCGAGCACATCAAGACCTACGCGAGCGCCGTGATCATCCTCGGTCGCGACCGGGACGACGCGGAGCGGAAGGCGGAGGAGTTTCGCAGGCTGTCGAGCGCCGAGGGCTACCTCGCGCACGCCGGCGGTGGCGGCATCGACCTCGCCGCCTACCCCCGTGAGGCCCGGGTGTTCGACATCCTGCAGGCCGAGAACAAGGCGGGCCGCGACAACGCCCAGTCGGGCCGCAGGCACTACACCCCGACGACGACCGTGGGCGAGGCACTCGACGCCGTGACGGCGTTCGACCGCAGTCCGTTCTACGCGGCGGGCAGCGCGACCGAGGTCGCCGACGCGATCGAGGGCTGGATCGCCGAGACCGACCTCGACGGCTTCAACCTGCGCCAGTTCCTCACGCCCGGCACGGCGGAGGACTTCGTCGAGTACCTCGTGCCCGAGCTGCAGCGCCGCGGGCTCTACCGCGAGAGCTACGAGGAGTCGACCTTCCGTGAGCGGCTGTTCGGGCAGGGCAACGCCCGCCTCTTCGCGGAGCACCCGGGCGCGCGGTTCCGCGGCGGCGCGAACCTGCAGGTCGACGAACTGCAGAGGAGCGCCTGATGGCCGTCATCACGGCAGCGGCGACGGATGCGGTGCGCGCGCTGCTCCCCGCGATCGCCGAGCGCGCCGTCGAGCGCGAGACCAACCGCATCCTGCCCGTCGAGGAGGTGCAGGCGCTGCGCGACGCGGGCTTCGGGGCGCTGCGCGTGCCCACCGAGTTCGGTGGCGCCGACATCGAGCTCGAGGACCTGTTCCGGCTGCTGATCGAGCTGGGAGAGGCGGACTCCAATCTGCCGCAGCTCCTGCGGGGGCACGTCGCCTTCGTCGAGACCCAGCGCGCCCTGCCCGACTCTCCGCACCGCACCGAGTGGCTGACCCGCATCGGCTCGGGCGAGGTGCTGTTCGGCAACGCCCAGGCGGAGCGCGGCGACTCGACCACCCCGTCGACGACGCTCGAGGAGCGGGACGGTCGGCTGCTGCTCAACGGGCGCAAGTACTACAGCACCGGCACGATCTTCGCGGACTGGATCTGGGCCGGCGCCCGCCAGGGCGACCAGTTCGTGGCGCTCTCGGTGCGCGCCGACGCCCCCGGCGTCACCCGGCTCGACGACTGGGACGGCTTCGGGCAGAGGCTCACCGGCAGTGGCACGACGATCTTCGACGACGTCGCGGTCGACCCGGCGCACGTGCTGCCGTGGACCGACAACGACGAGAACCGTCCGCTCGCCTACGCGCAGGGGCTCTACCAGCTGATCCTGCTGGCCGCGCTCGCCGGCATCGCTCGTGCGGTGCGGCGCGACGCCGTCGCCTTCGTGAAGCCGCGCACCCGCACCTTCGGCATTCCCGGCAACTCCGTGCCCCGGGAGGAGCCGCTCGTGCAGCGCGTGATCGGGCGGATCGGCAGCATCGCCTCGTCCGTCGAGGCGATCGTGCTCGACGCCGTGCGCACCCTCGACACCGCCGACCGCACCCGGCTCTTCGACGAGACGGATGAGGACCGCTACTACACGGCACTGGTGCGGGTCTTCGAGGCGCAGCAGATCGTGATCGACCTCGTGCTCGAGTCGGCGACCCTGCTCTTCGAGGTGGGTGGAGCATCCGCGGTCTCGGGCGGACGGCAGCTCGACCGGCACTGGCGCAACGCCCGCACGATCGCGTCGCACAACCCGGCGATCTACCGCGAGCAGGCGATCGGCGATTACCACCTCAACGGCACGCTGCCGGTGAGCAAGCTGCATCGGGCGAAGGCGGCGCCCGCGGGGTGAGCCCGTGGGTCGAGTAGCACCGCTGAAGTCGTAAGCCTCACGGGTTCAGAGGGGTCTACTCGCCCTTCTCACGGCACTGACAAGGCCTGCCACGATAAGCACCACCCCCGCTACCGCCGTCAGGAACGCGACGACCACGACCACCGTCAGGTCCTCCGGTGGCGCGACGGTCAGTCCGGGGAACTTCCCGACGGCGGGATAACGGCAGGTCAGGCCGACCGGAGAGACCCAACTCCAATCGCCAGCAGCCGAGGCGAAGGACGCGTCTGGGACACCGTTCGGGGCGCGCTCAGCGCAGGTGACGTCGGCGTCGCGTTCGATCCACGAGACGAAGAGAACCGGGAGTGCGCACAGCATCCCGAGGAGGATCAGCACGATCCCCGCGACCTGTTTCACATCGTCGCCTTCCCCGAAGTGCTCACAATCTATCGAGACCGACAAGGAGCGACGTCTTCAGGCGTCGTCGCTCCCGGCTCCAGCCCGCGTACCCTGGAAGCACATGGCTCATCTGCTCGGCGCCGAGGCGCTCTCCCTCGAATACCCGACCCGCACCGTTTTCGACTCCGTCACGATCGGCATCGACGAGGGCGACCGCATCGGCATCGTCGGACGCAACGGCGACGGCAAGTCCACCCTGCTGCGGATGCTCGCGGGTCGCCTCGAGCCCGACTCCGGCCGCGTCACCCGCCGCGGCGGCGTCACGCTCGGCATGCTCGACCAGACCGACGCGCTCGACCCAGGCATGACGGTCGGCGAGGCGGTCGTCGCCGGACGCCCCGAGTACGAGTGGGCTGGCGACGCGCGCGTGCGCGATGTGATCGCGGGGCTCGTGCGCGACATTCCGTGGGACGCGCAGATCCGCGACCTCAGCGGCGGCCAGCGCAGGCGCACGGCGCTCGCCGCACTGCTCACGCAGGACTGGGACGTGCTCTTCCTCGACGAGCCGACCAACCACCTCGATGTCGAAGGCGTGGCGTGGCTGGCGCAGCATCTGAAGCGGCGCTGGTCGCCGACATCCGGTGCGTTCGCCGTCGTGACGCACGACCGGTGGTTCCTCGACGAGGTGTGCACCGCGACCTGGGAGGTGCACGACCGCCTCGTCGAGCCGTTCGAGGGCGGTTACGCGGCGTACATCCTGAAGCGGGTCGAACGCGACCGGATGGCGGCGGCGAGCGAGTCCAGGCGGCAGAACCTGCTGCGCAAGGAGCTCGCGTGGCTGCGCCGAGGCGCGCCCGCCCGCACCACCAAGCCGAAGTTCCGCATCGATGCGGCGAACGAGCTCATCGAGAACGAGCCGCCGGCGCGCGACTCGGTATCGCTCAGCCAGATGGCGATGCAGCGGCTGGGGCGCGACGTGGTCGACCTGCTCGACGTGTCGGTCTCCTACGGCGACGACGTCATTCTGCGCGACATCGAGTGGCGCATCGCACCGGGGGAGCGGACGGGCATCCTCGGAGTGAACGGCGCGGGCAAGAGCACCCTGCTCGGGCTCATCACCGGCGACGTGAAGCCGTCGAGTGGACGCGTGAAGCGCGGCAAGACGGTCAAGGTCGCGCTGCTCAGCCAGCAGCTCGGCGAACTGCAGGACGTGCTCGACGACCGGGTCTCGGATGTTGTGGGCCGGCTGCGCACGAGTTACGTCGCGGGCGGCAAGGAGCTGACCCCGGGCCAGCTGCTCGAGCGAGTGGGGTTCGGTTCGGCGCAGCTGTCGACGCCGGTGCGCGACCTGTCGGGCGGCCAGAAGCGCCGGCTGCAGCTGCTGCTCATCCTGCTGTCGGAGCCGAACGTGCTCATCCTCGATGAGCCGACCAACGACCTCGACACCGACATCCTCGCGGCGATCGAGGACCTGCTCGACTCGTTCTCCGGCACCCTCATCGTCGTGTCGCACGACCGGTACCTGATGGAGCGCGTCACCGACCAGCAGTATGCGATCGTCGACGGCACCCTGCGGCACATGCCGCGCGGGGTGGAGCAGTACCTGGAGCTGCGCTCGTCCACGATCCGCGCCGAGAACGCCGAGAGCCGCGCCGCCGCCTCCGCGGGCGCAGCTCCCGCCGGGTCTCCTACTTCGAAACCGAAGCTCTCGGGAGCCGAGCTCCGCGTAGCGCAAAAGGAGCTCGCCGCGGCCGAGCGCAAGCTCGAGCGCCTGCAGACGCAGGTGGCGAAGCTGCACGAACGGATGGCGACCACCGACCAGTCCGACTACTCAGGATTCGCGGCGCTCTCGGCCGAGCTTCAGACCCTCGAGGCGCAGGTCTCCGAGACTGAGGAGCGGTGGCTGGAGCTGAGCGACCGGCTCTCCTGACACGGCCCGTTCTCAGCCCGCGACGAACCAGAGGTCACCGGTGTCGGCGCACGACTCGGGGATGGACGCGAGGGAAGCCGATCCCTCTCCGCCCGGAAGCTCCACTCGTTCTCCCAACGGGTAGCGGCTGCCGCCGACCGACACCGACGTCTTCGACAGTCGCGTTCCCTCACGAGGCAGCACCGGCAGCCAGATGTCTCCGTTCGAGCTCTCGAAACGCAGGCAGTCCGCATCCCAGAAGAGTTGACCCGGCAGCGAGGCTTGAGGCGAGCCGTCCCCGCCCGCTTCGTAATATGCGGCGGCTGAGGTGACGTCCTGGCCGGCGCATCCAGTCAGCAACAGGAGCGAGGCGGCGACCGCCGTAGTGACTCTGCTCAGCGGGCGCTGCGCGCGCGGACTGCCGATCTTCATCGTTTCGACCCTCTCCGCGGCACACCGTAGATCACTGTCGTCAGCCGCCACAAGATCTCGGGTAGCCGCCCTCTCGTCATACAACGCGCCGAGTTGGCGCGACACCCGCATCCTGGGGTACGGTCGTCCCGTGGATTTCCGCTGGTATGCGTATGGCCGTGGCTCTGGAGGAGCCGCGCGCGCTACGCGCTGACAGCAGCTCCTCCAGAGTCCAAGGCAGACCAGATGGTCTGCCTTTCGCCATTAACAGGCGGGTGGACTTCTGGGACTCCCGCCGGAAAACGGGAACAGCATGAGCACCACCGACCACAGCACGACCGATCTGCGGGTCACCGCTTTCGAGACGCTGCCGAGTCCGCGCGACCTGCGCGATGAGCTGCCGCTGACGGATGCGCACGCGCGCGTCGTGGAGGAGAGCCGACGCGACGTCGAGGCTGTGCTGCGCGGGGAGGACGACCGGCTGCTGGTCGTGGTCGGACCCTGCTCGGTGCACGACACGGTCGCCGCCCTCGAGTACGCCCGTCGCCTCGCCGACGTCGCCCGCGAGCACCAGGACGACCTCGTCGTCGTCATGCGCGTCTACTTCGAGAAGCCGCGCTCGACGGGCGGCTGGAAGGGGCTCATCAACGACCCGTTCCTCGACGGCACCCATCGCGTGGTCAGCGGACTGCGCGCCGCGCGCTCGCTGCTGCTCGACATCCTCGACCTCGGCGTTCCCGTGGCAACCGAGTTCCTCGAGCCGACCACTCCGCAGTTCGTGGCGGATGCGGTGAGCTGGGGCGCGATCGGGGCCCGCACGACAGAGAGCCAGATCCACCGCCAGCTCGCGTCGGGTCTCTCGATGCCGATCGGCTTCAAGAACGCGACGGATGGCGACGTCCAAGTCGCGATCGACGGCGCCACGGTCGCGGCGCAGCAGCACGTGTTCTTCGGCACCGACGAGGAGGGTCGCGCCGCCGTCGTGCGCACGACCGGCAACCCGACCGGGCACGTCATCCTGCGTGGCGGACGCGGTGTGCCGAACTTCGACAGCGCCTCTGTCGGTGCGGCTGCCGCGCGGCTCGAGGCGGCCGGTCAGCGACCGACCGTCGTCGTGGATGCGAGCCACGGCAACAGCGGCAAGGACCACATCCGTCAGGCGGAGGTCGCGCGGCTGCTCGCCGACCAGATCGCGGCCGGCGACCCGATCGCGGGAGTCATGCTCGAGAGCTTCCTGCTCGGTGGCCGCCAGGACCTCGACCCGCAACGCCTCGACGCGCTCGTGTTCGGGCAGAGCGTCACCGATGCCTGCATCGACTGGACGACGACCCGCGTGCTGCTCGGCGAGCTTGCGGAGGCGTCGCGAGCTCGACGGTTGGCTGCGGCGGCCTAGGCTCCGTCGAAGTCGATGCTCAATTTGCGCAGTAGCCCCGCCAGCCGCTCCCGATCCCCGGCGCCGAGCCCGTCGAGCAGGTCCGACTCGGCGGCGAGCAGCGAGCTGATCGCCGAGTCGACCCGGTCGCGCCCCTCGGGCGTCATGACGACGAGAATGCCGCGCCCGTCGTGCGGGTCGGTGCGCCGTTCGACGAGTCCGCGCTCGACGAGCCGGTCGATGCGGTTCGTCATGGTGCCGCTCGAGACGCCGGTCTGCGCGAGCAGCCCCTTGGGGCTCAGCTGGTACGGCGAACCGGCGCGCCGCAGGGCGCTGAGAACATCGAACTCCCACGAGTCGAGCCCGGCCGTTGCGAACGCCGCGCTCCGGGCGCGCTCGAGCTGACGCCCGAGCCGTCGCACCCGGCTGAGCACGTGCAGCGGAGTGAAGTCGAGATCGGGACGCTCGCGCTGCCACGCGTCGACGATCCTGTCGACTTCATCCCGTTCGGACATCGCTCCATTATGGCGAGCCGTCACCCGAGGCGGTGGAGTGCTCGTTCTGCGTGGTCAGTCTTACCGCCCCCGCGACCTGGTCACCAGGCAAGATGATCACGTGTGGAAGCTCCGGTGGCCTGGGCGCGAGGCTGAGGTGGAGGTCCCGTTAGTGACGATGCAGAAGGCTCTCAAGGATGCTCTGCGGGACATCCTCGGGCCTGAGGCACGAGCGCACGGCTACAAGGGCACCGCTCCGACCTGGCGCAAGAGCACGAGTCTCGGGGACTGGGCGATTGTCAACGTGCAGTCCTCGAAGGCGAACACGGCTCAATACGCGAAGTGCACGATCAACCTCTCCCTCGTTCCGGAGGCCGCCTGGGACTGGCAACGCCACCGCATCCCGGGGCTACCCCCTATCCCTGCCGAATCACACGGCCTCTTCCGGGAGCGGCTCCAACCCGCCGGCTCATTCGGGCACGTAGAGCGGTGGTGGGAGATGCGTTCCATCGAAGAAGCTCGAGCTGCCGTCGGTGACATGGTGGCGCAGCTCCGTGAGAACGGCTGGCCGGTCCTAGACCTCCTCCTCGATCGCGACGAGCTGCTTGCGCGGGTGCAGAAGCAGGATCTCGGTTTCTTCAAAGGCCCCGGGCACGAGGCGTACTTCTCCCACGCGGAGGCGCTCTTACTGTCGGATCGAGGGCCGAGCGCTGAACTCGACCAGGCGCTCCGGCGCAACCGCGAGTCCGCCACCCCGTATCAGCTCCGGCACGTCGGGGAGTTCGAGACCTGGATCCGCCGACGCGCGGCCTCCATGGTCTGATCGGCACGCCGCTCCGCCTCCAGGATTCGAACCTGGTCCTAACAGCTCCAAAGGCTGTCGTGCTGCCGTTACACCAAGGCGGACCGCGCCGAGAGACGCCGCAACAGTCTGCCAGATGAGGTCTCACAGACCTGGGCTGGAAGAATGGGCGCATGCCAGCATCCGACCTCGCCATCGTCATCCTCGCCGCAGGGCAGGGCACCCGGATGAGGTCGGCGAAGCCGAAGGTGCTGCACGAGCTCGCGGGCGTTCCTCTGATCGGGCACGTGCTGGCAACCGCACGCGAGCTCGACGCCGCGCACACGCTGGCGGTGGTGCGACACGACCGGGATGCGGTGGCAGCGGCGATCGCCGAGCACGAGCCGAGCGCCGTCATCGTCGACCAGGACGAGCTGCCGGGCACCGGCCGCGCGGTCGAGGTCGCGCTCGACGCGCTCCCCGAGAGCTTCGACGGCTGCGTCGTCGTGCTCAGCGCAGACGTTCCCCTGCTCGACGCGGCGACCGTGCAGGCGCTGCTCGACGCGCACCGCCTCGCGGGCAACGCGCTCACCCTGCTGAGCGCGATCTTCGACGAGCCCACGGGTTTCGGCCGCATCCTGCGGCACGAGGACGGCGGCTTCGCCGGAATCGTCGAGCAGAAGGACGCTACGGACGAGCAGCGGGCCATCACCGAGATCAACGCGGGCGTCTACGTCTTCGACGCCAGGGCCCTCAAGAGCGTCATCAAGGGCATCGGCACCGAGAACGCCCAGCACGAGAAGTACCTGACGGATGCCGCCGCCGCGATCAAGGCGACCGGCGCCCCGATCGAGGCGGTGCCGGTGGCCGATCACTGGCTGGTGCACGGCATCAACGACCGGGTGCAGCTCTCGCAGGCGGCGCTCGAGCTCAACGCGCGCATCGTGCGCGGCTGGCAGCTGGCGGGCGTCACGGTGCACGACCCGGCGAGCACCTGGATCGACCTCAAGGCGAGGCTCGCCGAGGACGTCGAGCTGCTGCCGGGCGCCCGCATCAAAGGCTCGACCGTCATCGAGCGCGGGGCGATCATCGGTCCGGACACGACCCTCGTCGACTGCGAGGTCGGCGAGGATGCGGTCGTGAAGCGCGCGGACGCGACGCTCGCCATGATCGGTCCTCGCGCATCCGTCGGACCCTTCGCCTACCTGCGGCCGAACACGCGCGTGGACGAGGACGGCAAGATCGGCACCTTCGTCGAGACCAAGAACGCGCACATCGGCGCGGGCAGCAAGGTGCCGCACCTGAGCTACGTCGGCGACATCGAGATCGGGGTCGGCGCCAACATCGGCGCGGGCACGATCGTCGCGAACTACGACGGCGTGAACAAGCACCGCACCGAGGTCGGGTCGCATGTTCGCACCGGGTCGCACAACGTGTTCGTGGCCCCGGTTAGGATTGGCGACGGAGCCTATACGGGAGCCGGCACGGTGGTCCGCAAGGACGTTCCCGCCGGTGCGCTGGCGATCAACGTGGCTCCGCAACGCAACATGAGCGGCTGGGTCGAAGCCAACCGCCCGGGCACCGCGGCAGCCGCTGCGGCCGCCGCGGCCGGGGAGCCCGAGGGTCAGTAGACGCCGGCGACGGCAGGAAGCGAGTCCGATGTCGGGCATCAAGATCACCGGACAGAAGCGGCTGGTGCTCGTCTCCGGCAGGGCGCATCCGCAGCTCGCTCTCGACATCGCCGAGGAGCTCGGCTCCGAGCTCGTCGAGACGGACGCCCGAACCTTCGCCAACGGTGAGATCTACGCCCGCTACAACGAGAGCGTGCGCGGATGCGACGCGTTCGTGCTGCAATCCCACACGAGCCCCATCAACGAGTGGCTCATGGAGCAGCTCATCATGGTCGACGCTCTCAAGCGCGCCTCGGCCAAGCGCATCACCGTCGTGTCGCCGTTCTACCCCTACGCCCGTCAGGACAAGAAGGGTCGCGGCCGCGAGCCGATCTCGGCCCGCCTGGTCGCCGACCTCTACAAGGCAGCCGGCGCCGACCGCATCATGAGCGTCGATCTGCACGCCGCGCAGATCCAGGGCTTCTTCGACGGACCCGTCGACCACCTGTTCGCGATGCCCGTGCTGCTCGAGCACTTCCGGGCGAAGCTCGACCCGTCGACCCTCACGGTCGTCAGCCCCGACATGGGCCGGGTGCGCGTCGCCGACATCTGGAGCGACAAGCTCGGCGTGCCGCTCGCCATCATCCACAAGCGCCGCGACCCGATGGTGCACAACCAGGTGACCGTGCACGAGATCGTCGGCGAGGTCGAGGGCCGGGTGTGTCTGCTCGTCGACGACCTGATCGACACCGGACGCACCATCGCCAAGGCGGCAGAGGCACTCAAGAAGAACGGCGCCATCGGCGTCGTCGTCGCGGCGACCCACGCGGTCTTCTCCGACCCGGCGCCTCAGCTGCTCAACAGCGAGTACATCGACTCCGTGGTCGTCACCGACACGCTGCCGATCCCTGAGGAGAAGCGGTTCCCGCAGCTCGAGGTGCTGTCGATCGCGCCGCTCATCGCCCGCGCGATCCACGAGGTGTTCGACGACGGGTCGGTCACCTCGATGTTCGACGGAGCTGCCTGACCCGAACCGCCTGGGTCAGCGCAGCAGCGCCGCGACCGCCTCGGCGGCGGGAGTGTCGCCATCCGTCAGCTCGACGATCTGGCGGCTGAGCCGCGGCTCCTCGATCGCGGCAGCGAGGAACGCGGCCACGTTCTCGCGGTGCACGTCGCCGTACTCGAGCGCCGGCCCCGCGGCGACCGTGCCGGAGCCCGGACCGTCGAACAGCGTTCCGGGGCGCACGATGACCCAGTCGAGGTCGGTGCGCGTGAGGTACACGTCCGCGGTCTTC
The DNA here is from genome assembly GCA_031177985.1 of Microbacteriaceae bacterium. Taxonomy (GTDB): domain Bacteria; phylum Actinomycetota; class Actinomycetes; order Actinomycetales; family Microbacteriaceae; genus JAPSJW01. Next base: position 235,734 of record JAPSJW010000002.1, read on the forward strand.
TTCACCCGCATGTAGTGCTCGAAGCGCTCGTTCGGCTCGCGGCCGCGACCCGCATCCGGGAAGACCGAGACCAGCAGAAAGCGACTGATGCCGACGGCGGCAGCAGCGTCCGCCGCCTTCTCGAGGCCCTTGCCGTCGATCGCGGTCGTCTTGTCGAGGCCCGTGCCGTGGGCCCCGGCCGAGAACACGACCGCGTCTGCGCCGCGCATCCGTTCGGCGAGCTGCTCGACCGTGTCGGCGATGAGGTCGCCGGCGACCGGCTGCGCCCCGGTCTCACGGATGCGGTCGGCCTGCTCGGGGGAGCGGTGCATGCCGCTGACGGTGTGCCCGTTCGCGACGAGGAGGCGGGAGAGCGGGGTGCCGACGCCGCCTGCGGCGCCGATCTGGAAGACGTGCATCAGGTGTCCTGTCGGGGTTCGATCCGCACGGGCTGGCCCGGGATGGGGCCGAGCGCGGCGATGAGGCGGTCCTCCTCGCCGAACGAGCTCGCGTAGCAGTTCCAGCCCATGCCCTCGGGGCCGAAGAGCTCGAAGCGCGCGTACGAGCCGGTCGCGTTGTCCACATAGGCCTGCGCGTAGACGCTGCAGGTCTGCTGCGCCGTCGAGTTGGCGGTGCCTGCCGTGATGAGGATCGTCGGCAGCACGAGCCCTATCAGGCCGAGCACCACGACGACCCGCATGACCCGCACGAGGTGCGGGCTGCGGAGGGGCCGGCCGTCGCCGGGTTCGTAGCCGCGGAGCTCCGGCTCGTCGTCCTCGTGCATCCCGTCCAGTGTGTCACGCGCTGTTCACCGGCCGCCGTTAAGGTCATCGGATGCCCGCCCTGCAGCGCCGACTCGGCACGACCCACGCCGTGTTCGTCGGCCTCGCCGCGATGATCGGTGCCGGCGTCTTCTTCGTCTGGTCGCCCGCGGCGGAGGTGGCGGGGCCCCTGCTGCTCGTGTCGCTGCTGATCGCGGCCATCGTCGCGACGCTCAACGCCCTGAGCTCGGCGCAGCTGGCGATGGCCTACCCGGTCTCGGGCGGCGCCTACGCCTTCGGGCGCGCGACCATCGGACCGGGCACCGGCTTCGCCGCGGGGTGGCTCTTCCTGCTGGGCAAGACGTCGTCCGCCGCGGCCATCGCGACGATCGCCGGCGCCTACCTCTGGCCCGGTGTCGACAAGCCGCTCGCCGTCGCCGTCGTGGCGGCTCTCGCGCTCGTCAACGTCTCGGGGATCCGCAGCACCGCGGCCGTGTCGGCGGCGATCGTGTCGATCGTGCTCGCCGCGATCGCCGTCGTGCTCGTGCTCGCGCTCGTGTCGCCGCCAGCGGCGCCCGCATCCGTCTCGACGCTCTCGACGACGCCGTACGGTGTGCTGCAGGGAGCCGGACTGCTGTTCTTCGCGTTCGCGGGCTACGCGCGCATGGCGACCCTCAGCGAGGAGGTGCGGGAGCCGCGCCGCACCCTGCCCCGCGCGATCGTCGTCGCCCTCGCGATCACCCTCACCGTCTACGCGACGGTCGGCGCGGTGTGCCTCACGCTGCTCGGACCCGACCTGCTCGCCACGACCGAGTCGCCCCTCGCCGAGCTCGTCGGCGGCGGCGCGGATGCGGTGCTGCGCCTCGTCGCGGGCCTCGCCTGCCTCGGCTCGCTGCTGGGGGTGCTCGCGGGCCTCAGCCGCACCTCGCTCGCGATGGCGCGGGAGCGGGACCTGCCCGGCGCGCTCAGCCGGGTGTCGGAGCGGACGAGCAGCCCGGTCGTCGCGGAGGTGACCGTGGCAGTGCTCGCGATGCTCGGCATCCTGCTGCTCGACGCGACAGCGCTCGTCGCCTTCTCGAGCGCCTGCGTGCTCGGCTACTACGCGATCGCCAACGCATCGGCGGTGCGGCAGACCGAGGGGCGGTGGCTGCCGCGCTGGCTCTCGGCCCTCGGGTTCGCGGGGTGCCTGGTGCTCGCCGTGACGCTGCCGTGGCCGGCGATCGTCGGTGCGGTCGTGGCGCTCGGGATCGGGCTCGGCGGGCGAACGATTCTGAGACGCATTCCCGCAAAGGGCTGAGCGCGACTCGCATCAGCGGCATGATGTGAGCATGACGCTGCAGCGGACGTGGATGCGGGCGGTCACCGTCGCGGCCGCGGTCGCTGCGATCTCGCTGCTCATCTCCGCCTTCGGACCGGGCCCAGGGGGCTTCGGCCCGACCCCCGCGCTCCTTCAGGCGCTGATGTTCGGGTGCTGGGGCGGCGCCGCGACCGTCTGGTACTTCAGCGCGTATGGCACCGCCGTTCTCCGGCCGTACAGCGACGCGGATCTCGACGCGCGCACCGAGTTCCGTCGCACCGTGCTCGGCGGAGCGGCTGTTCCCGCCGAACGCCTGGCGGAAATGACCGACCTCGCCGAGGCCTACGTATTCGAGCGCACGTCGGAGCTCCCCGGTGCCGTCTTCCTGAGCGGCGGCGTGCTCCTCGGCCTGGCCATCCTCCCCCTCGACCGCGGAGAAGCCGACCCGTGGCGGATCGCCCTCGTCGCGTTTCTCGCCGTCGTCGTCGTGGTGGGGCTGGTGGTGCGCCAGCGACGACTGCGCCTGGTCCGGCGCTTCCTGGCCGCGGCGAGGTGACCATGGTCCCGTCGTACGAGCAGGCGCACCGCGCGCTGTTGCGCCGATGCTGGACGGCGTTCGTCGTCGTGGCCGGCATCCCGATCATCGGGCTGCAGCTCCTCATCATGTTCGGAGACCCGGGGCCGATCGTCCTCTCGGCCGCCGTCGCGCTCTCGATCGCCGGGGGAGGGTTGGCGGCGAGCGTCGCAGGACGTACGACTCCCCGGCCGCCCGCGGTCGCCACCGACGTGCCCGAGTCGTCGCGCGAGCGCTTCCGCCGCGGCGTGCTCGATCGGCGGGAGGACCCCGATCCTTCGTTGCGCGACGACTACGTGCGGCTCGCGACCGACCACCTCGCCCAGACGCCGTTCTTCAGCATCCCCTCGACGTTCAACGCCATCGGGACACTCGCTCTGATCGGCGCCCTCGGTCTCGCGAGTCAGGCCTGGCTGCTCTGGATCCTCGCCGGGCTCGGCGTCATCGCGGCCGTCGGAGTCCCCATCGCCGCGAGGGCGTACCTGCGCAACCGCCGCCGCGCGCTCGAGTACCTGCGCGACGCCGGGGAGGGCGGCGGATGAGCGACGACCTGACGCCGGAGCGCATCCGGCGGATGCTGATCAAGCGATGCGGAACGGCGTTCGGCGTCACCGCGGGGGTCGTGCTGCTGATCGGTCTGCCGCTGGCGATCATGGGCGGACCACGCGCCGTTGCGCTGCTGATGGTCCTGTCCGTCGCGATGATGTCGGGCGGCCTCGCCGCCGCCGCGGCGGGCTGGTCGGCGCCGCACCGTCCGCGCGCGCTGGCCTGGGCGACCGACACCTACACCGGGCGGGCCTTCCACCGGGAGGTCCTGGACCGCCGGGCGCCGATCGCGCCCGAGAAGCGCGACGAATACCGGGCGCTGGCCGCCGACTTCCTCGTCCAGCGGCCGTGGTCGACGGTTCCGCAGACCTTCACGACGGCAGGCATCTGGACCGGCATTCTCCTGCACATCCCCGCGAGAGGCGACTGGGACCCGCTCTCCCTCGTCCTCACGGCCCTGGCGACCGTCTTCGTCGTGGTGGCCCTGCCGATCGTCCTCGCAATCGGTCGGCGTCGAGTGCGCCGGGCGCGGGAGTTCCTCGACAGCACCGCGGACGCGCCGGAGGTATCCGCTCCCTGACACGCCGCCCGCGGCATCCGTCGTCGGCGTGGCGCGGCCGCGACTACCTCCGTTCCGCCCGCGGAACCGCGAGGGCTACGGCGCCGGCCCCGAAGCCGCAGCGAAACAGCAGAAACCGCACCAAAGCCGAAGCCTTGGTGCGGTTTTCGCTACTCGGTGGGTCAGTGTGCGTCGACCGCGCTGACCTCGGTGCGGTCGCCGCTCCAGAGGGTGTGGAAGGTGCCCTCCTTGTCGACGCGCTTGTAGGTGTGCGCTCCGAAGAAGTCGCGCTGCCCCTGCACGAGGGCGGCCGGCAGGCGGTCGGCGCGCAGGCCGTCGTAGTAGGAGAGCGACGACGAGAACGCGGGCGCCGGGATGCCGGCTCGCGCGGCATCCGCCACGACGTTGCGCCAGGCGGTCTGCGCGCGCTCCATGATCTCGACGAAGAACGGCGCGGTGACGAGGGCCACCAGGTCGGGGTTCTCGGCGTACGCCTCGGTGATGCGGTTGAGGAACCGGGCGCGGATGATGCAGCCGCCGCGCCAGATCTTCGCGATCTCGCCCTTCTGGATGTCCCAGCCGTACTGCTCCGCTCCGGCGACGATCGCGTCGAAGCCCTGCGAGTAGGCGATCACCTTGGAGGCGTAGAGCGCGAGGCGCACGCCCTCGATGAAGGCGTCGGGGTCACCGGGGTTCCAGCCCTCGCTGTCCGGGCCGGGCAGAGCGGATGCGGCGGCGCGCTGGGCGGGCTTCGACGACAGCGAGCGGGCGAACACGGCCTCGGCGATGCCCGACACGGGGATGCCCAGGTCGAGCGCGGTCTGCACCGTCCAGACGCCGGTTCCCTTCGAGCCCGCCTGGTCGAGGATGACGTCGACGAGCGGCTTGCCGGTGTCGGCATCCGTCTGGCGCAGCACCTCGGCGGTGATCTCGATCAGATAGCTCTCGAGCTCGCCCTTGTTCCACTCGGCGAAGATCTCCGCGATCTCGGCCGGCGTCTTGCCGGTGCCGCGGCGGATGAGGTCGTAGGCCTCGGCGATGAGCTGCATGTCGGCGTACTCGATGCCGTTGTGGATCATCTTCACGAAGTGGCCGGCGCCGTCGGTGCCGACGTGCGTGACGCAGGGCTCGCCCTCGGCGACGGCTGCGATCGACTTGAGAATCGGGCCGAGGGTCTCCCAGGCCTCCGCCGAGCCGCCGGGCATGATCGAGGGGCCGTTGAGGGCACCCTCCTCGCCGCCCGAGATGCCGGCGCCGACGAAGTTGATGCCGGTCTCGCGCACCGCCTTCTCGCGACGGATGGTGTCGGTGAAGAGGGCGTTGCCGCCGTCGACGATGATGTCGCCCGGCTCGAACACCTTCGTGAGCTCGTCGATGACGGCGTCGGTGCCGCGACCGGCCTGCACCATGATGAGCGCCGTGCGCGGCTTCGAGAGGGTCGCCGCGAACTCCTCGTACGACTTCGTGGCGATGAAGCCCGCCTCGGGGTGCTCGCTGACGAGCGCATCCGTCTTCTCGGGGGAGCGGTTGTAGACCGCCACCGTGTTGCCCTCACGACTCGCCAGATTGCGGGCCAGATTGCTGCCCATGACCGCGAGGCCGACCACCCCGATGTTCGCCTGTGCCAACGCTTGCTCTCCTTGATCGCTCGACTGCGGGAACCTCCATCAGGCTAGTGGGCGGCGAGGTCGGTGGAGCCTGGGAAGGTAGCGTGGAGTCATGCCGGTCGCAGCGCATCCGCACATCGTCGTGATGGGCGTCAGCGGATGCGGCAAGTCGACGGTCGGAGAACTGCTCGCGGCGCGCCTCGAGCTGCCGTTCCTCGACGCGGACTCGCTGCACCCGATCACCAACGTCGACAAGATGGCGAAAGGCGTGCCCCTCACTGACGAGGACCGCCGCCCGTGGCTCGAGGAGATCGGCCGCAGGATGGCGCAGGCAGACGGCGGCCTGGTGGTCGCCTGCTCCGCGCTGCGACGCTCCTACCGCGAGCTCATCCTGAGTCAATGCCCGACCGCGTTCTTCGTGCACCTCGACGGGTCGCGTGAGCTGCTGCTGCAGCGCCTGTCCGAGCGCGAGGGGCACTTCATGCCCGCGTCGCTGCTCGACTCGCAGCTGGCGACCCTCGAGCCGCTCGCGGACGACGAGCCGGGAACGGTGTTGTCGCTCGACGCGCCGGGAGCGACACCCGAGACGCTGGCCGGCGAAGCCGAGTCGGCACTGGCCGACGAAGCCGCACCAGCAGAGGAAGGAAGAGACGGATGACGCAGCTGCGGGTCGTGATCGCGACACCCCTGAGCGACGAGAACGTGGCGCTGCTGCGGGAGCGGGAGCCGCGCCTCGACATCGTGCACGAGCCCTCGCTGCTCGCCAAGGCGAACGCCGACTGGATGATCAAGCACCAGCGGAACGCGCAGCAGCAGGAGGAGTACGAGCGGATGCTCGACACCGCCGAGGCGCTGTTCGGGGTGCCGGATCACTCGGGGAAGGCGCTCGCGCGCACCGTGCGGGCGAATCCGAACCTGCGGTGGGTGCACACCATCCCGGCGGGCGGCGGCCAGCAGGTGAAGTCCGCGGAGCTCAGCCGCGAGGAGCTCGACCGCATCGTCTTCACGACCTCCGCGGGGGTGCACGCCGAGCCGCTCGCCGAGTTCGCGCTGTTCGGTGTGCTGGCGGGCGCGAAGCTGCTCCCCTATCTGCAGCAGGCCCAGCGCAGGCACGAGTGGGCGAATCGCCGCACGATGGGCCACGCCGTCGACATGACGGTCGCCGTCGTCGGCCTCGGCAGCATCGGGCGAGCGACCGCGCGCAAGCTCTCGGCGCTCGGCTACCGGGTGCTCGGGGTGCACCGGCGCGAGGTGGAGGCGGAGGGCGTCGAGCGCGTCCACCCCGTCGAGGAGTTCGCCGAGGTCGCGGCGGTGAGCGACGCCGTCGTGCTCGCCCTGCCGGGAACCGAGCAGACGAACGGGATGCTCAGCCGCGAGGTGCTCGCCGCCATCAAGCCCGGCGCGACCGTCGTCAACGTGGGCCGAGGGTCGACGGTCGACGAGCCGGCGCTCATCGAGGCGCTGCAGGACGAGCGGGTGGGGTTCGCGGCGCTCGACGTCACGGCGGTCGAGCCGCTGCCCGAGGACAGCCCGCTGTGGGATCTGCCGAACGTGCTTCTCAGCCCGCACACCGCCGCGATCAGCGAGCACGAGCCGCGCCTCATCGCCGAGCTGTTCGCCGACAACGCGACGCGGCTGCTCGACGGGCGCGAGCTGCGCAACGTCGTCAACACGGTCGAGTTCTACTGACCCCTGTCAGGTTTTCGGACGAGAACCGGGTTCCGGCACGCGACATCGGTCCGAAAACCTGACAGAGGGGAGCAGCGGGCGCGGTTACGCGCTGGGCCCCCGCCCGTGTAAACTCGCAGGTCGGCCCGGATGCCCAGTCTTCCGGGTCTGCCTCGGCGAGGGAGTCCGTTCGCGGACTCCGTGATCGACGCGGTGAGCAGGGCCACGGTTCTTCCTCACGCAGTCCAGGCGTTCGAGTCGACAACCCCACACTTCCGGGCCCGCCGGGTCCGCGCTCAAGGAGATTCCCCATGGCTACCACGCCCGACAACCACCTCAAGGCCGAGCTGCGCACCCAGTTCGGCAAGGGGGCCGCGCGCAAGATCCGCGCCACCGCGAAGATCCCCGCCGTGCTGTACGGCCACGGCACCGACCCGCGTCACCTGACCCTTCCGGGCCACGAACTCGCCCTGCTGCTGCGCAAGGCGAACCAGGTGCTCGAGCTCGAGTTCGACGGCGGCACCGAGCTCGCGCTCGTGAAGGACGTGCAGAAGGACCCGGTCAAGCAGCTCATCGAGCACGTCGACCTGGTGCTCGTGCGTCGCGGCGAGAAGGTCACCGTCGACATCGCGGTGCGCGTCGAGGGCGAGTCGGCCCCCGGCACGATCTCGAACCTCGAGAACGCGACTCTGTCGATCGAGGCCGAGGCGACCCACATCCCCGAGAGCGTCACCATCCAGATCGAGGGCGCCGAGGACGGCACCCAGGTGCTCGCCTCGCAGGTGCCGCTGCCCCAGGGCTCGACCCTCATCACCGACCCCGACACGGTCGTGCTCGTCGTCTCGACGCCTGCCGGCACCGAGGCCGACGACGAGGCTGCCGCGGCCAGCGAGGCCGCCGCTGCGGAGTCCGCGGAGTAACGCATCCGCTTCTTCCGGAAGGACGCCCCCGTGGATTCTGAGGGCTGGCTCATCGTCGGTCTCGGGAACCCGGGGGCGACCTATTCCGGCAACCGGCACAACGTCGGGCAGATGGTGCTCGACGAGCTGGCCGGTCGGATGCGCGCGAGCTTCCGCACGCACAAGGCGCAGGCTCTGGTCGCCGAGGGGCGCGCCGTGCCTGGCGGGCCGCGCTTCGTGCTGGCGAAGCCCTCGACCTACATGAACCTGTCGGGGAAGCCGGTCTCGGCGCTCGTGCGCTTCTACAAGACCCCTGTCGAGCGGATCGTGGTCGTGCATGACGAGCTCGACATCCCGTTCGACGAGGTGCGCCTCAAGCGCGGCGGCGGACACGGCGGGCATAACGGCCTGCGCGACATCGCCGTGGCCCTCGGCACTCCCGACTTCACCCGCATCCGGGTCGGCATCGGACGCCCGCCCGGGCGGATGGACGCCGCCGACTACGTGCTGCGCGACTTCTCCGGCGAGGAGCGCAAGGCGCTGCCGTCGCTGCTCTCCGATGCGGCGGATGCGGTCGAGCTGCTGACGACGGACGGCCTCGTCGCCGCGCAGCAGCGGTTCCACTCGCCGCGCTGAGCTTCCACGGCGACTGAGAGACGCGGCTTCAGCCTCGCTCGCTTGACGAGGTGAGGGTTTCGGCCCTCTAAGCCCGTTGTGAGCGCCGAAACCCTCACCTCGGGCGCTCGCGGCGCGCGAGGTTGCACTTGAGCCCCTCATTTGCTGGAGCCGCGGGGCCCTTCTGCAACCTCGGTGTGACGAGTGGTGCGGGTCTGGGTGCGCCGGGGGGCCGACCTCGCGGGAGGGCCGAAACCCCCACCTCGTTAACGCAACGCAATGCTCACCGCCACCCGTGACGCCGCATCCGCCGGCTCACCTAGCGTTGGGGCATGCGAGTGCTGCTGGCGGGGGGGAGCGGGGCGATCGGCCGCGCCATGATCCCTCAGCTGCTAGCGGCGGGTCACGAGGTGACCGCCACGACACGCACCCCCGGATCGCTCGAGGGCAGCGGCGCGGATGAGCTGGTCGCCGACCTGAGGGACCGCGCCGGATTCCTCGCCGTCGTCGCCGATCGGCGGTTCGACGCGGTCGTGCACGAGGCGACCGCGCTGCGCCGCCCCCCGCTGCGGCACCACGACCTCCGGGCGACCGACCGGCTGCGGCACGAGGGGACGAGCACTCTGATCGCTGCCGCGCGGCGCACGGGCGCCACCCGATTCGTCGCGGCCTCGTCGGCGCTCGGCTACGGGCTGCGCGACCACGGCATGACGCCGCTCGACGAATCCGCTCCGTTCGGCGAGGCGGGGGAGACGCCGACTGCCGAGTCGATGACCGCCCTGTTGAGCCTCGAGCAGCAGACCAGGGCCGCCGACGGCATCTCCGTGCGGTACGGCATCGTCCACGGACCGCACAGCGGGGTGGCTCCGGTGCCCCGCGACTGGCTGGGACTCCTGCCCTGGGTGCACGTCGACGACGCGGCACGCGCCGCCGTGCTGGCGCTCGACCGTGGAACCCCGGGTTCCGCCTACAACGTGGTCGACGACGCCCCGGCCTCGTGGCGCGAGGTCATGGAGCACCGTGCCGTGCAGCGCGGCACCCGGCGACCCCTCGTGCTGCGCGAGGGGATGTGGCGCACCGTCGCCCCCTACCTCGCCGAGGTGGTGACGGCGACCGCCATGCGGGTGTCGAACGAGTCAGCCCGCAGCGAACTCGGCTGGATTCCGGCCGTTCCGAGCTATCGCGCCCGGCCGGTCGTCGGTGCCTCGAACTAGACTCTTCCGGTGACTCTTTCCGGGATGATTCCGGGGCTCTCGCGCGCCCAGACGTTCGCGCGTGCGCTCGAGTCCGCCCCGCGCAGCGCCGACTTCTCCGCGGTCGACGGCCTCCGCGTGCCCCTGCTCGCCGCCCTGCTCGAACGCCGGGAGGGGCCGCGGGCGCTGCTCGCGATCGCCGCGACGGGGCGCGAGGCCGAAGCCGTGCGCACCGCCCTCCCGTGCTGGATGCCCGGGGTCGAGGTGCTGGAGTTCCCGGCCTGGGAGACCCTGCCCCACGAGCGGCTGAGCCCCTCCGCCGAGACCGTCGGCAAGCGCATCCGCGCGTTGCGTCGGCTGCAGCGCTGGGAGGAGAACCCCCAGGGCACCCTCGTGCTCGTCGCCTCGGTGCGGGCGGTGCTGCAGCCGATCGCCGCCGGCCTCATCGATGATGAGCCGATCGTGCTCGAGCGCGGCGCGCGCGGCACCGAGCTGAGCGACCTCGTGGGCCGGCTCGTCGACCTGGCGTACTCGCGGGTCGACATGGTCACCCGACGCGGCGAGTTCGCGGTGCGCGGCGGCATCGTCGACGTCTTCCCGCCCACCGAGGAGCACCCCGTCCGCGTCGAGCTCTTCGGCGACGAGGTGGATGAGCTGAAGCACTTCTCCGTCGCCGACCAGCGCTCGCTGCCGGGCGACGTCACCCGCGTCGAGCTGGAGCCGAGCCGCGAGGTTCTGCTCACCCCATCCGTTCGCCAGCGGGCCGCCGAGATGCAGCACGAGTTCCCGAGCCTCGGCCAGATGCTCGCGAAGATCGCCGAGGGCATTCCGGTGGAGGGGATGGAGTCGCTCGCCCCCGCGCTCGTCGACCGGCTCGTGCCCGTCACGAGCTACCTGCCGACGGATGCGGCGATCGCCGTGCTCTCCCCGGAGCGGGTCGCGACCCGCGCCGTCAGCCTCGTCGAGACGAACCGCGAGTTCCTGCACGCGGCGTGGAACGCCGCGACGGCGGGCGCCGAGAGCCCGATCGACCTCGACGCGGGCGACTTCCTGACCGTGCAGCAGCTGCGCGAGCGCTCGGGTGACCGCCCGTGGTGGACGATCTCCAGCTTCGACGCCGGCGTGGAGGCCGACGACGACTATGTGCGCGTCGAGGGCGCCTCGGTGCCGAGCTTCACCGGCCAGGTGGCCGGCGCTGTCGAGCACGTCAAGGATCGTGCCCAGAACGGTTGGACGCTCGCGGTGGTGGCTGCGGGCCACGGCATGGTGGAGCGCGCCGCGGACGTGCTGGCGGAGGCCGGTGTTCCCGCACGCATCGTCGACGGCGAGCTGACGGATGTCGAGCCGGGCGTCGTGCACCTCGTCGCCGGCAGCGTCGAGCACGGCTTCGAGCTGCCTGAGGCGAAGGTCGCCGTGCTCAGCGAGGCGGAGTTCTACGGGCGGAGCGCCGGCTACGGCGCCCGCGCCGAGAAGAAGCTCGCGAGCCGGCGCAAGAACGTCGTCGACCCGCTGCAGCTGAAGACCGGCGACTACGTCGTGCACGAGACGCACGGCATCGGCCGGTTCGTCGAGCTCGTGCAGCGCGAGGTCGCGAGCGGCACCTCGACGCGGGGGCGGCTCGCGGGCTCGACCCAGCGCGAGAAGGTCGTGCGCGAGTACCTCGTCATCGAGTACGCGCCGTCGAAGCGCGGCATGCCGGGCGACCGGCTCTACGTGCCGACCGACCAGCTCGACCAGCTCACCCGCTACGTGGGCGGCGAGGACCCGACGCTCAGCAAGATGGGCGGCAGCGACTGGGCGGCCGCCAAGGGCCGCGCCCGCAAGGCGGTGCGCGACATCGCGGTCGAGCTCGTCAAGCTGTACAGCGCGCGGATGGCGAGCCAGGGCTTCGCCTTCCCCGCCGACACCCCGTGGCAGCGGGAGCTCGAGGAGGCGTTCCCCTACGCGGAGACGAATGACCAGCTGACCACGATCGACGAGGTCAAGGCCGACATGGAGCGCCCGATCCCGATGGATCGGCTGCTGTCGGGCGACGTCGGCTACGGCAAGACGGAGGTCGCGGTGCGCGCCGCGTTCAAGGCGGTGCAGGGCGGCAAGCAGGTCGCGATGATCGTGCCGACGACGCTGCTGGTGCGCCAGCACCTCGAGACCTTCCAGGAGCGGTTCGCCGGGTTCCCCGTGCATCTGAAGCCGCTCAGCCGGTTCCAGACCGACAAGGAGGTGCGCGAGACGCTCGCGGGCCTCGCCGACGGCACCGTCGACGTCGTCATCGGAACCCACCGCATCCTCTCGAACAATGTCGTGTTCAAGGACCTCGGTCTCGTCATCATCGACGAGGAGCAGCGCTTCGGCGTCGAGCACAAGGATGCGCTGAAGAAGCTGAAGACCAACGTCGACGTGCTCGCGATGAGCGCGACGCCGATCCCGCGCACCCTGGAGATGGCGGTGACCGGCATCCGGGAGATGTCGACGCTCGCGACGCCTCCCGAGGACCGGCACCCCATCCTCACCTTCGTGGGTCCGCGCTCGGATCAGCAGATCACCGCCGCGATCCGGCGGGAGCTGCTGCGCGAAGGACAGGTGTTCTTCGTGCACAACCGGGTGAGCAGCATCAACCGCGTCGCCTCGCAGATCGCCGAGCTCGTGCCCGAGGCGCGGGTGGCGGTCGCGCACGGCAAGCTGAGCGAGCAGGCGCTCGAGCAGGTCATGGTCGATTTCTGGGAACGCAGGTTCGATGTGCTCGTGTCGACCACGATCATCGAGACGGGCCTCGACATCGCGAACGCGAACACGCTCATCATCGACCAGGCGGACAAGTACGGCCTCTCGCAGCTGCACCAGCTGCGCGGTCGCGTCGGTCGCGGGCGGGAGCGTGCCTACGCGTACTTCCTCTACGACGCCGAGAAGCCGCTCAGCGAGACCGCCCACGACCGCCTCGCGACCATCGCGGCGAACAACGAGCTCGGCGCGGGCATGCAGATCGCGCTGAAGGACCTCGAGATCCGCGGTGCGGGCAACCTGCTCGGCGGCGAGCAGTCGGGTCACATCGCGGGCGTCGGCTTCGACCTCTACCTGCGGATGATCGGCGAGGCCGTCAGCGCCTTCCGCGGCGACGTGGCGGAGGGTCAGACCGAGCTCAGGCTCGAGCTGCCCGTCGACGCGCACATCCCCGAGGAGTACGTCGAGAGCGAGCGACTGCGGCTGGAGGCCTACCAGAAGCTCTCGATCGCGAGCTCGCCGACGTCGACCCCCGAGCAGATCGATCTCGTGCTGGAGGAGCTGACCGACCGCTATGGCGACCCGCCCGAGCAGGTGCGTCACCTGATCTCGGTCTCCCGCCTGCGCCGTCGCGCCGTCAAGGCGGGGCTCAGCGAGGTCGTCGCCATGGGGCAGAACCTGCGCATCGCGGGCATGCCGCTGGCCGACTCGCTGCAGGTGCGCCTGCAGCGCCTCTACCCGGGCGCGAAGTACTTCACGCAGACGAAGTCGATGTCGGTGCCGCTGCCGAACCGCTCCGGGCAGCCGCTGCCCGACGAGGCGCTCATCGCCTGGGTCGGCGATCTGCTGAACGCGCTCTATCCCGAGCCGGTGCCGGTTCCGGAGACCGAGTCGGCGTAGGGACAGGCCCTAGCGCCACTCGGCGAAGAACTCCTCGATCGTCTTCGTCTCGAGGTCGTCGCGCACCTGCGCCAGCAGGTACTCGGGGGAGCCGACATCCGCTTTCGTGCGCAGCACGACGGCCCCGGTGTCCTTGCGGCGCACCACGAGGTCGTGCAGCACCGGGAGCTCGCCCGCGGCGACCCGGAGCGCGTTGTCCGCCAGGTGCTTCAGACGACTGACGCCGTGCGGCCGATGAGGCTCGAGAGCCGCCTCGAGGTGCTCCGCCGCGCGATCCATGCTCTCCAGTATCCCGGCAGGGGAATGTCCTGGGCAGGGTGCAGAGTTGTCTGCAGGGACTGCAGTATTCCCTGGGAAGGCACATCCTGAGTTCTCTCGACGTCGGTCTGCGCTCCGAGCGCGGTCCCATCCTCCTGTCCCTGATGGTCACGACGGGCCTCATCGCGATCGACGCGACGATCCTCGCGACCGCCGTGCCGTCGATCGTCGACGACCTGGGCGGGTTCACGGAGTTCCCGTGGCTGTTCTCGATCTACCTGCTCGCCCAGGCGGTGTCGGTGCCGCTCTACGCGAAGCTGTCGGACATCGTCGGGCGCAAGCCCGTCATCCTCGTCGGCATCGGGCTGTTCCTGCTCGGCTCGATCCTCTGCGGGCTCGCCTGGAGCATGCCGGCGCTGATCGCCTTCCGCGCCATCCAGGGACTCGGCGCCGGAGCGGTGCAGCCGATGTCGATCACGATCGCCGGCGACATCTACACGATCCAGGAGCGCGCGAAGGCCCAGGGCTACATCGCGAGCGTGTGGGGAGTGTCGAGCGTCGTGGGTCCCACCCTCGGCGGGCTGTTCAGCCAGTTCCTCGACTGGCGCTGGATCTTCTTCGTCAACATCCCGCTGTGCCTGCTCGCCGCGTTCCTGCTGTGGCGCAACTTCCACGAGCGCATCGAGAAGCGCGAGCACCGCATCGACTACCTCGGTGCCGGGTTGCTGACCGTGTCGATGTCGCTCCTCATCCTCGGCGTGCTCGAGGGGGGTCAGGCCTGGGCGTGGGACTCCCCGCTCAGCATCGCCGTGTTCTCGGTGGGCGTGGCCCTGCTCGTCGCGTTCGTGCTCGCGGAGCGGCGGGCCGCTGAGCCCGTGCTGCCGCTCTGGACGGTGTCGCGTCGACTGCTGCTGACGACGGCGCTCATCTCGCTCGGTGTCGGCGCCCTCGTCGTCGGTCTCACCTCCTATGTGCCCACCTACCTCGAGGGGTCGCTGGGGGTCACTCCGCTCGTCGCCGGGCTCGCCCTCGCGCCGCTGACGCTCGGCTGGCCGATCGCCGCGAGTCTCTCGGGCCGCCTCTACCTGCGGTTCGGGTTCCGCACCACGGCGCTGATCGGCATGACGATCGCGCTCGTGGGGGCGGCGGCGCTCGCGGCGACGTCCGCCACGCCTGACATCGTCGTCGTCGGGGTGTCCTGCTTCGTGATCGGCGCGGGCATGGGTTTCGTGGCCGTCCCGACTCTCATCGCCGCGCAGTCGAGCGTCGGCTGGAGCGAGCGCGGGGTCGTCACCGGGGCGAACATGTTCGCTCGCTCGATCGGCTCGTCGGTCGGCGTCGCGATCTTCGGAGCGGTCGCCAACGCAATCTTCGCCGCCCGTGGCGCGGACGAGACGGATCCGGCGGCGGTCACCGCCGCGTCGGGCGCGGTCTTCCTCGCCGTCGCGATCGCGGCCGTGCTGACCGTCGTGGCGACCCTCGCGATGCCCCGCACGCCGGTGGCTCGCGCCGCGGGAGATGCGGCACCGGAGCCCACGGCCGCCTGAGCGGCGGCGCCCAGCCGGATCTCAGGGCCGTGGGTAGCGTGGAGGGATGGCTGACGACCCACGCCTGGAGGCGGCGCGCTACCGTCTCGAGCGGGACGCCCCGGCCGAGCCGCCCGCACCGGCGGACGAGGCGGATGCGCGTCGATCCGCCCGCGTGCCGCCCCCGCTGTCGTCGTCGCAGGTCGCCGACCTGCGTGTGCAGGAGGCGATGCGCCGCGGCGACTTCGAGAACCTCCCCGGCGCGGGGAAACCGCTGCCGGGACTCGGCGGCAGGCACGACCCCGACTGGTGGATCCGCCGCAAGATCCAGGACGAGCGGCTCACCGGCATCGGCCCGCCGGCCCTCGTGCTGCGCAAGGAGGGGGAGGAGCTCGACGCGCGCCTCGACTCGCTGGCGAACGAGACGGATGTGCGAGCCGCCCTCGAGGACTTCAACCGCCGGGTGATCGAGGCGCGCCGTCAGCTGCTCGGTGGTCCGCCGGTCGTCACGCCAACGCGGGACGTCGACGCCGAGCTGCAGGCCTGGCGGAACAGGCGCGCGGCACGGCTCCGCGCCAACGCGGAGCGCGCGGCCGCCGCACAGGAGGAGCGGCGAAGGTCCCGACGCTGGGGGCGCCGACGCTAGTCGGTGCGGGTGAGCACGAACACCGGGATCTCCCGGTCGGTCTTCGTCTGATAGTCCGCGTACGCCGGCCAGGTCGCGACGGCGCGCTCCCACCAGACCGCCTTCTCCTCGCCGAACACCTCGCGGGCCAGGTAGTCGTGCTTCTCCGCCCCGTCCTGCAGCTCGACGTGCGGGTTCTTCGTGATGTTCCAGTACCAGACGGGGTGCTTGGGAGCGCCGCCGAGCGAGGCGACGACGGCGTACTCGCCCTCGTGCTCGACCCGCATGAGCGCCGTCTTGCGCAGCTTGCCCGACTTCGCGCCGACGGTCGTGAGCACGATGACGGGGCGGCCGCGCAGGGTGGCTCCCTCGCGTCCTCCGGTCGCCTCGTAGGTCTCCGCCTGGGTGCGTGCCCAGTCGGCCGTGCTGGGTTCGTATTCTCCGGTGAGCGGCATGTTGTTCACAGCGCTGTCGGCGGCCGAGCTATTCCTTCTCGTGCACCCGATTCAGCACGACGGGGATGAGCACCAGCGAGCGGAGGTCGACGAGCGCGTGCACCAGCATCGCCCAGAGGATGCTGCCGGTCGCGATGTAGATGAGAAGAAAGGCGGCCCCGAGCACCGTCGACGCGAGCACTCCGGCGACGCCCTGGTAGAGGTGCAGCACGCCGAACAGAGCCACGCTCGCGACGCAGGCGAGCAGTGCGCTGCCGCTCAGGCCGAAGAGGAGCGCCGGCACCGCGAGGCGGAACAGCAGCTCCTCGACGACACCGGCGTTGAGGGAGAGGAGCGCACCCCAGCGCAGCTCGGCGCGGTTGCGCGGCAGCAGCGCGCCGACGTCGCCGACCGTCGTGATCTCACCCTGGCGGCGCGCCAGCACGACGATGAGCACGGTGCCGCCGACGAGGAGCACGAGGAGCCCGATCCCGAGTGCCGCCGCGAGCCCGGCGGGAAGAGCCGAGAGCAGAGGCACCGGCCAGAGCAGCGCCGCCTCGGCCAGGAACGGCTCCGCGAATCCGCCCGCTGCCAGGAGCACCACGATCGACGCACCGCCGAACAGCGCGAGCGACTGCAGCAGCCAGGTGCGGAACACCCGCTGTCGGCTCCGGGTGCTGCGCAGCCTCCGGAAGCGGCGGTACTGGATGCGGTCCCGGCGGAGCGCGTTCCAGATGAGCACGCCCAGCAGCGCCGCGAGGACGAGCCCGAGCACCGCCGTCGTGATCGGGGAGTCGGCGGGCAGCACCGTCTCATCGTCCCATCCGTCGTCGATGCGAGGATGGGCGCATGACGGGGCAGCCTCATCCGCGACTCGACGAGCTCATCGCCACCCTCGAGCGGCTGCGCGCTCCGGGCGGCTGCGCCTGGGACCGGGAGCAGACCCACGAGTCCCTCGTGCAGTACCTCGTCGAGGAGACCTACGAGCTCATCGAGGCGATCGAGTCGGGCACCACCGAGGAGCTGGTCGAGGAGCTCGGGGACGTGCTCTACCAGGTGCTCTTCCACTCCGACATCGCGGCCGAGGCGGGCGAGTTCACCATCGAGGACGTCGCCGCACACATGACCGCGAAGATGATCGGCCGCCACCCGCACGTCTTCGGAGACGCCACCGCGGAGACCGCGGAGGACGTCGTGGCCGCGTGGGACGAGCTGAAGCGGTCGGAGAAGCCGACGCGCTCGAGCGTGCTCGACGGCATCCCCCAGTCGATGCCCTCTCTGGCGCTGGCCGACAAGGTGCTCGGACGGGCGTCCAAGGTCGACGTCGGGTCTCCGGTCGCGGCGGAGGCCCCCGCGACCGAGGAGGAGTTCGGCGGCCAGCTGCTCGCCCTCGTGGCGCTCGCTCGTGACAGAGGGTGGGATGCGGAGCGTGCGCTGCGCGGGGCGGTGCGGTCGCTGCAGGGCGAGATCCGCGCGGCAGAGTCGGCCGCGCGCTGACGCTGCGGCGACGCCGTCCCCGGAACGAGATGATGCCCCCTCCGACCCGAACGGAGGGGGCATCGAGCCGCCACGGCATGTTTACCCGTCAAGCCGAGCGGCAGGGAAAGTCATAGTGACCCCCGGCTCCGATAATAGGGGAAACCTCTGGAGTTAGCCAAACACTCGTTATGCTTTGGTTCGTGTCGCGCACGGCAGATCCCTCCCGCAAGCCGGAGCTGCTGGCGCGCATCCTCGACCACTTCCTCGACAAGCCGCTGTCGAGCCTCAGCTTCCGCACTCTCGCCTCGTCGCTGGGGGTCAGCACGTACACGCTCGTGTACCACTTCGGCACCCGCCGGGAGCTGATCGCCGAGATCGTGCGGGCCGTCTCGGCCCGCCAGTCCGTCGTCGAGGAGAAGGTCGCTCAGTCGACCGACAGCCTCGCGACGTACTTCGACAACCTCCGCGCCTCGTGGGAGTGGACGCTCGACCCGCGCAATCGGGAGCTGCAGCGCCTCGAGTTCGAGGGATTCCTCCTCGAGTCGCTCGAGGAGGACGGCTCGTTCACCCGCTCGCTCTACGACAACTGGCAGCAGATCGGCCAACGCGCGCTGCTGCGGCTCGGCATGGGGCCGGCAGATGCCGCGGCGCAGTCCCGCATCATGGGTGACACCTTCTTCGGGCTGCGGTTCGACCTCGTCGTCACGAAGGACGTCGAGCGGGCTAACGCGGCCTTCGAGCTCGCTCTGCAGTCGCACCGCGAGCGGATCGTGCGCATCCTGGGCCGCGCCGCCTGAGCGCCGGGTCCGATAATGGTCGGATGCCCGCAACCCGCCGGTGGTCGATCATCGTGCCGGTGAAGCCTCCCCAGCTCGCCAAGTCGCGCCTCAAGCCGCGACCGGCGTCCCTCGCCCGAACGATCGGGCAGCGCACGATCGCCGCTGCCGCGAGGTCCGGCTCGGTCGGAGCGGTCGTGGTCGTGACGGCGGATGCCCGCTGGCGCCCGCCCCGCGGCTCGGGCGCTCGCCGCATCGCCGAACGCCGCCCGCGGTCGATCGCGACGGCGATCGCCGCCGCCGAGGCGCGCCTCCCGCGTCGCCTCCCGCGTGCGGTGCTGCTCGGCGACCTTCCGGCCCTCGACCCGCGCGAGCTCGGCCGGCTGCTCAGCGAGGCGTCGCGGCACCCGAGGGCCTTCCTGCGCGACGCGGACGGCACGGGCACGACCCTCGTGACGGCTCGCGCGGGGGTGCCGTTGCGCACGGCGTTCGGGTCGGACTCCGCTCGCCGTCACGCGGAGGCTGGACTCGTCGAGCTCGAGCTGCCGGCCACCTCGGGGCTGCGGCGGGACGTCGACACGGCCGACCAGCTGGACGCGCTCAGGCGCCGCTGAGCGCGATCGCCGCCTCGGCCATCCGCGCTGTCAGCTCGGGGGAGCGCATCCAGAGCGGCACGGCCCGTGGGGCGATGCCGAGCGACTCGACCTGAGGCACGACCGCCGCGTCCTCCTCGGCGACCAGCCAGCCGTCGAGCACGCCTCCGTCGCGACGGGCGCCGTACCACTCCGCCACGGCCAGTGCGGTGGTTCCGACGCCGATGACGCTGAGGCAGCGGTCGGCCATGCCGCGCACGACCGCGCCGCCGATGATCGGCGAGACGCCCACGACGGGCGCCGGCCCCGAGGCCAACGCGTCGCGGATGCCGGGCACGGCGAGGATCGGAGCGATCGACACGACGGGGTTCGA
Source organism: Microbacteriaceae bacterium (assembly GCA_031177985.1). Taxonomy (GTDB): domain Bacteria; phylum Actinomycetota; class Actinomycetes; order Actinomycetales; family Microbacteriaceae; genus JAPSJW01. Next base: position 255,114 of record JAPSJW010000002.1, read on the forward strand.
TGGGGCGAGGAGCACGACGTCGGCCTCGCCGATCGCCTCGAGCACGCCGGGCGCCGGGGCAGCGCGTTCCACGTCGCGGTACTCGAAGCCCGCCGTCTCGATGTCGCCGCGATGCCGGGTCCACCACTCCTCGAAGTGCAGCGACCCGCCGCCGGGCAGCAGCGCGTGCGTCTCCGCCTCCTGGTCGGTCGCCGGCAGCAGGCGCACTCCGAGCGGCCACCGCCGCGACAGCCGCTCGACGACCGAGCTGAGCGGAACGCCGTCGCGCAGCCACGCCGTGCGGGCGATGTGCGTGCCGAGGTCGAGATCGCCGAGCGTGAACCACGGCCACCCGACGCCGTACTCCGCGAGCTCCGCCGCGACGCGCTCGGTCTCGCCCGCGCGGCCCCAGCCGCGCTCCGCGTCGTTGACGCCGGCGAGGGCGTAGAGCAGCGAATCGAGGTCGGGGGTGATCCGCAGCCCGGCGAGCCACATGTCGTCGCCGGTGTTGACGATCGCGGTGATGTCGTGACCGCCCGCCGCGGCGAACTCACGCAGCCCCAGGGCGAAGCGGGCCCCGCCGACACCACCGGAGAGGACGACGATGCGCACCGGTTCACCCTAGTCGGGGAGCGCGATCCGCTCCTGCGAGAATCGACGCATGGCTTCCCCCGTCAACCCGCCCCGCGGGATGCGCGACTTCCTGCCCGCCGAGAAGGCGCGACGCGAACGCGTGCTCGCCGTCATCCGCGCCACCTACCGGGCGCACGGCTTCGACGAGATCGAGACGCCGGTGATGGAGGACGCGTCGCGGCTGCACTCGGGGCTCGGGGGCGACAACGAGAAGCTCGCCTTCGGCGTCCTCAAGCGCGGGCTGACGGCGGATGCGGTGCGCGCGGCCGCCGAGGAGCCCTCCTCGCTCGCCGACCTCGGGCTGCGGTTCGACCTCACGGTGCCGCTCGCCCGGTTCTACGCGAGTCACCGCGCTGAGCTCCCGACGGTGTTCCGGGCCATCCAGCTCGCGCCCGTCTGGCGCGCCGAGCGCCCCCAGAAGGGCCGCTACCGGCAGTTCGTGCAGTGCGACATCGACGTCATCGGCGACCCGTCGCCACTCGCGGAGGTGGAGCTGCTCACGGCGAGCGCGGCGACGCTGCGCGCGCTGGGCCTCCGCGACTGGACGATCCGCATCAACGACCGGCGGCTGCTCACGAGCATGCTGACCGCGTTCGGCTTCCCGGTCGACGACCACGCGGGCGTGCTGATCACGGTCGACAAGCTCGACAAGATCGGCATCGACGGGGTGATCGGCGAGCTGCGCGAGCGCGGCGCCGCCGAGGCCTCGGTCACGGCGCTCGCCGCGCACCTCGACTCGGCCGCGGAGCTGAAGGGCGGGGTCACCGAGCCCGAGCTGCTCGCCGCGCTGCCGGCAGGCGTCGACCGGGCGGCGGTGCGGGAGCTCGCCGAGCTGGCCGCCGCGGTCACGGCGACGGATGCGGCGGTGCCGCTGAGCTTCGACCCATACCTGGTGCGGGGCATGGGCTACTACACCGGCCCGATCTTCGAGGTGCAGCACCCCGAGCTCGGCTACTCGCTCGGGGGAGGCGGCAGGTACGACGGCATGATCGGCCGGTTCCTCGGATCCGACGTCCCCGCGACGGGCTTCTCGCTCGGCTTCGAGCGCATCGTCGACCTCGTCGAACTCGGCGAGGAGCAGGGGGAGGACGCGATCGCCCTGGTGCACGACGACGTCCCGCCCGCGCGGCTGGCGGTGCTCAAGTCCGCTCTGCTCGCCACCGGCGCCCGGGTGCGGCTCGAGCGTCGCGCGCGCAACACGAAGGCGCAGCTGGCCGGCCTCGCCGCCCTCGGCTACCGCCGGTTCGCGTTCGTGAGCGACGCCACCGCATCCGTCGACGACCTCGACGTGAGGACGCTCGACTGACCGTGTCAACACCTGTCGGCAGCTCCCGCGTGCGCCTTACCGTGAGCGCGTGACCACCGCTTCGATCACCCTCACCCAGGCACGCGAACGCGACCTCCCCGGCATCTCCGCGCTGGCCTGGCCCGACCCGGCTCTCGCCCGCCAGCGTCAGGAGAGGCTGCACGCCTGGCAGGCGGGCGGCGGGCTCATCGTCGCGCGAGCCGACGAGACAGTGCTCGCCTTCGCCCAGTTCGACGAGACGTTCTTCGACCACACCTTCGTCGGTCGGCTCGTGGTGGGGGAGAAGTACCGTCGCCGAGGCATCGGCTCCGCGCTCCTGGTCGCCATCACCGAGCGCGCCCCGACCCCGGCCGTCTTCACCTCCGCCCACGAGTCCAACTACCCGAAGCGCCTCATGCTCGACGCGCTCGGCTGGGAGAACACCGGCTCGGTGCGCGGACTCGACGGCGACGGGCAGACCCACTTCTACCGCGCCCCCGGAGAGCACGAGCGCGCCGAGCGGCTGGCCGGCTGACCGTTTCCCGCCGGTCGCTAGGATGGCGACCGCACGTCCACCACAACGCAAGGAGAACATCCGTGGCCCTCATCGAGGCAGTCAACGCCCGCGAGATCCTCGACTCCCGAGGCAACCCCACCGTCGAGGTGGAGGTGCTCCTCGACGACGGCACCGTCTCGCGCGCCGCTGTCCCCTCCGGCGCCTCGACCGGCGCCTTCGAGGCGTACGAGCTGCGCGACGGCGACAAGGGCCGCTACCTGGGCAAGGGTGTCGAGAAGGCCGTCGACGCTGTCATCGACGAGATCGGCCCCGCGCTCGAGGGCTTCGACGCGACCGACCAGCGCCTCATCGATCACGCGATGATCGAGCTCGACGACACCGAGAACAAGAAGCGCCTCGGCGCCAACGCGATCCTCGGCGTCTCGCTCGCCGTCGCCCGCGCCGCCGCCGACTCGGCCGACCTGCCGCTGTTCCGCTACATCGGCGGACCGAACGCGCACACCCTCCCGGTGCCGCTGCTCAACGTCATCAACGGCGGTGCGCACGCCGACACGAGCGTCGACATCCAGGAGTTCATGATCCTGCCGATCGGCGCAGACACCTTCCGCGAGGGACTGCGCTGGGGCGTCGAGACCTACCACGCCCTCAAGAGCATCCTGAAGAGCCGCGGCCTGCCGACGGGCCTCGGCGACGAGGGCGGCTTCGCCCCCGACCTGCCCGGCGGCCGTGCAGCCCTCGAGCTGCTCGTCGAGGCGATCGGTGCCGCAGGCTTCACCCCCGGCACCGACATCGCGCTGGGCCTCGACGTCGCTGCGACCGAGTTCTACGAGAACGGCGTCTACAACTTCGAGAAGCAGCAGTACGACGCGGCCCAGCTCACCGAGTACTTCACCGGCCTCGTGAACGACTTCCCGCTGGTCAGCATCGAGGACCCGCTGGCCGAGGAGGACTGGGAGGGCTACGAGCACCTCACCGCCCAGCTCGGCTCGCGCGTGCAGATCGTGGGCGACGACCTGTTCGTCACCAACCCCACCCGGCTCGCGGACGGCATCCGCCGCAACGTCGGCAACTCGATCCTCGTCAAGGTGAACCAGATCGGCACCGTGACCGAGACGCTCGACGCCGTGTCCCTCGCCCAGCGCTCCGGCTACACCGTCGTCATGTCCCACCGCTCCGGTGAGACCGAGGACACGACGATCGCCGACCTCGCGGTCGCGACGGATGCGGGGCAGATCAAGACCGGTGCCCCCGCCCGCTCCGAGCGCGTCGCGAAGTACAACCAGCTGCTCCGCATCGAGGAGGAGCTCGGCTCCGCAGCGGTGTACGCCGGCGCGAGCGCCTTCCCGCGCTTCAGCGCATAACGAATCCCTGAACGACGGCGCCGGGCTCCTGGGGGACCCCGGCGCCGTCGCCTACCATCGAGGACATGGCGACGAGACGGGACCGCAAGCGCGTGCCCGTGGCGATGCCGCAGCTCGAGACCGCTCCCGAGCGGTGGCTGCGCGGCATCCGCGTCTCGGGCTTCACCTTCACGGTGCTCGCGCTGCTCGTGCTCGCCGTCGTCGTGCTCGCGCCGGGACTCAAGACCCTCGTCGAGCAGCGCAACGAGATCGCCCAGCTCGAAGCAGAGGTGCAGCAGCAGCGGGAGTCCGTCGAGTCGCTCGACGAGGAGATCGCCCGCTGGGAGGACCCCGCCTACATCGAGGCGCAGGCGCGTGAGCGTCTCTACTACGTGTACCCCGGCGAGTACAGCTACATCATCAAGGACGACCCCGACCGCATCGCCACCCCCGACGGAGCGCCGATCAGCGCCGAGCTCGAGACGACCGAGGTCGACTGGCTGGCCACCACCCTCTCCACGATCTTCGCAGCCGGCCTCTCCGACGCGGTGCCCGACGAGCTCGTGGCGCCGGTCATCGAGGACGGACGGTGACCCGCCCGCCCTTCGATCCGCCCAGCGAGCGCGACGTGCGGATCGTCTCCGAGCAGCTGGGGCGTCCCGCCCGGGACGTCGTCGGCATCGCCGCGCGCTGCGTGTGCGGCAACCCGACCGTCGTGTCGACGAAGCCCCGCCTCTCCGACGGCACCCCCTTCCCGACGTTCTACTACCTGACCCATCCGGCGGCGACGGCCGCCGTCTCGACGCTCGAGGCGACCGGGGTCATGCCCGAGCTCGCCGCCCTGCTCGAGGGCGACACCGCATCCGCCTATCGCGCGGCCCACGAGTCCTACCTCGCCGACCGCGAGTCGATCGAGGTCGTCGAGGAGGTCGCGGGCGTCTCGGCGGGCGGCATGCCCGAGCGCGTGAAGTGCCTGCACGCCCTCGTCGGTCACTCCCTGGCCGCAGGCCCAGGGCTCAATCCGATCGGCGACCTCGCGCTCGAGCGAGCGTCCTGGAGCCCGGCGGTCTGCGAGTGCGCGGAACCCGGACCGGGGCTGCCGTGAGGGCTCCCGCGGGCGTCGCCCTCGTCACCGCGCTGACCGTCGCGCTCGCGCCGGCCGCGCCGGCCGTCGCCGACGAGGTGCGCGACCGCCAGTACTGGCTCGATGCCTACGGCGTGCGCGACGCCTGGGCGGTGACCCGCGGCGAAGGGGTCACCATCGCGATCATCGACACCGGCGTCGACGGCACGCACCCCGACCTCGCAGGCGCGGTCGTCGACGGCACCGACGTCTCGGGCCTCGGCAGCTCCGACGGCGAGACGCCGGTCGGCAGCGACGGCAACGCGCACGGCACGATGGTCGCCTCGCTCGCCGCGGGCCGCGGCAGCGCGGGCGGCGCCGGAGTCATCGGCACGGCGCCGGCGGCCGATCTGCTGTCGATCTCGGTCGGCTTCGGCGAGGGCGAGACCGACTCCGACGAGCAGATAGCGGATGCGGTGCGCTGGGCCGTCGACAACGGCGCCGACATCATCAACATGTCGCTCACCCGCAACACCCTGGAATGGCCCGAGAGCTGGGACGAGGCGTTCCTCTACGCGATGGAGAACGACGTCGTCATCGTCGCCGCGGCCGGCAACAGGGGGAGCGGCACGACCTCCGTCGGCGCCCCCGCCACGATGCCCGGCGTGCTCACGGTCGCGGGGGTCGACCGCCGAGGTTCGGCGAGCGACACCGCCTCGACGCAGGGCATCACGATCTCGGTCTCCGCGCCCAGCGAGGACCTCGTCGGGGCGGTCCCGGGCGACGGCCATGTCGCCTGGAACGGCACCAGCGGCGCGACTCCGATCGTCGCCGGCATCGTCGCGCTCGTGCGCTCGGCGCATCCGACCCTCGACGCGGCCAACGTCATCCAGCGCCTCCTCGCCACCGCGAAGCCCGCCGGTGCGCCCGGTGCGGATCCGCTGTACGGCTACGGCATCGTCGACGCCTCGGCCGCCGTGCGCGAGGACGTGCCGCTCGTCGACGCCAACCCGATGGGCGATCTCGCCGAGTGGGTGCGCATCAACCGCAGGGCCGACGCGCCGCCGGTGCCCACGCCATCCGCCGCACCGCTGCCCGAGCCGACGCCGATCGCAGCACCGGAAGCCTCGGAGCCGCTCGGAACGCTGCTGCCCACGCTCAACCAGCTGCGAGAGGTGGGGCTTCCCGCACTCGTGCTGCTGCTGTTCGGGGCGGGACTGATCGCACTCGTCGTGCTCGCGGTGCGCAGTTTCAGGTCGCTGCGGAACTCAGAGTAGATTAGGGGCGATCTTCCCTCTCAGAAGGACTTCCCTGTGCGCAAAATCCTGATCGTCGGCGGCGGCTACGCCGGGTTCTACACCGCCCTCAAGCTCGAGAAGCAGCTGGCGCGAGGGGAGGCCGAGGTCACCATGGTCGACCCGCTGCCCTACATGACGTACCAGCCGTTCCTCCCCGAGGTCGCTGCGGGATCCATCGAGCCGCGCCACGCCGTGGTCGCGCACCGTCGTCACCTCTACAAGACGAACGTGATCACCGCGAAGGTCACCGACATCGACCACGCGAACAAGAAGGCGACGATCACCCCGCCCGTGGGTGAGCCCTACGAGTTCGAGTACGACATCATCGTCGTCACCGCCGGCTCGGTCAGCCGCACCTTCCCGATCCCGGGCGTCGCCGACGTCGCGATCGGTCTGAAGAACATCGAAGAGGCCATCGCCGTGCGCGACCTCGTGCTCACCAACTTCGACAAGGCGGCCCTGCTGCCCCCGGGTCCGGAGCGCGACCGCCTGCTCACCTTCGTCGTCGTCGGCGGCGGCTTCGCCGGCATCGAGGTGTTCGGCGAGCTGCGCAGCCTCGCGAGCGCGCTGCTGCGGTACTACCCGACCCTCACGATCGACGACACGCACTTCCACCTCATCGAGGCGATGGGGCGGATCATGCCCGAGGTGTCGCTGCCGACGAGCCACTGGGTGCTCAAGAACCTCGCCCAGCGCGGAGCTCAGGTGCACCTCGACACGCAGCTGCAGTCCTGCGTCGACGGGGTCGTGCAGCTGTCCACCGGCGAGAGCTTCGAGTCCGACGTCATCGTCTGGACCGCCGGAGTCATGGCGAACCCGGTGCTGCGCAACACCGACCTCCCCACCGAGGAGCGCGGGCGTCTCCGCGTCGGTGCGGACCTCCGCGTGCGCGACGCCGAGGGTGAGATCATCCCCGACGCTTGGGGCGCGGGCGACGTCAGCGCCGTGCCCGACCTCACCGGCGGCGGCGTCGGCGGCTTCTGCGTTCCGAACGCGCAGCACGCCGTGCGTCAGGGCAAGCTGCTCGCGAAGAACATCACGGCGGCGCTGCGCGGCGAGGACCCCAAGGAGTACTTCCACAAGAACCAGGGCGCCGTGGCCGGGATCGGGCTCGGCGAGGGCGTCTTCCAGTCGGGCAAGATCGCCATCAAGGGCGTGCTCGCCTGGTTCATGCACCGCGGCTACCACGGCCTCGCGATCCCGATGTGGGAGCGCAAGATCCGGGTCTTCGCGAACTGGATCCTGAACTTCCTGCTGCGCCGGGACCTCGTCTCGCTCTCCGCTCGTGTCGCCCCGCGTGCCGCTTTCGAGCAGTTCGCGTCGCGCCCGAAGGCCTAGGGCCTGCGCCCTTCCGAATCGGGCGGGCCTTACAGTTTGAGCGGGCCCCGGTAGCCCAATCGGCAGAGGCACGCGACTTAAAATCGTGCGAGTGTGGGTTCGAACCCCACCCGGGGCACGGCGGGTGGTGTCTCGTGAAGTCGCACTTGTGCCCCACGCTGGGCGCCTCCACGGGGCCGAACTGACACCTCGCGCGTCCGGTTGGGCACGCACCGCGTGAACCGGCTCGGTGACCGCCGCGATCGCGAGCCGCTTCTCCGTAAACGCCGCGTAAGCCGGGTGCTCGGAGGCTGACCGTGCCGACATCCGCAGGGCCTATAGTTCTCGTCATGGAACTGCTCATCATCCTGGGCGTCGTCGTCCTGCTGATCGTCATCGTCGGCATCTACCTCTGGGCGACCTACAACTCGCTCGTCACCCTCAACGTGCGCGTCGACGAGGCCTGGAGCGACATCACGGTGCAGCTGAAGCGCCGCGCCGACCTCATCCCGAACCTCATCGAGACGGTGAAGGGTTACGCTGCCCACGAGAAGGCGGTGTTCGAGAACGTCACCAAGGCCCGCGCCGAGACGCTGACCGCGCAGAGCCCCGCCGAGGCGTCGGTCGCCGAGAATCACATGCAGCAGGCGCTGAAGAGCATCTTCGCCGTCGCGGAGGCCTACCCCCAGCTGCAGGCCAGCCAGAACTACCTGCAGCTGCAGGGCGAGCTCGTCGACACCGAGGACAAGATCCAGGCGTCGCGCCGCTTCTACAACGGCGGAGTGCGCGAGCTGAACACGAAGATCAAGGTCTTCCCGAACACGCTGTTCGTGCGCGGCCTCGGCTTCACCGAGCGCGAGTTCTTCGAGGTCACGGATGCCGCGGCCATCGCCGAGCCGCCCCGGGTGCAGTTCTGACCTCGTCGCCCCGAGCGACGTCCGAGCCCGCGGTTCCGCCGCGGGCTCCGTCGTCCCCGGCCACGTCCACCCCGGCCGCCTTCGATGCGGCCGCCGTCGACCCAGCTCTCGTCGAACACTGAGGAGTAGCGATGTACAGCGCGATCGCCCGTAACAAGCGCAACACCGTCCTCATCATCCTGCTGTTCCTGGTCATCATCACGGGACTCGGCTTCATCGCGTCGCTGATGCTCGGAGACTGGACCATCACGGTCATCGTCTTCGTCATCGCCGCCATCTACGCGTTCATCCAGTACTTCGCCGCGGGCAGCATCGCCGTGGCGATGTCGGGCGCTCAGCAGATCCAGAAGGCCGACAATCCGCGGCTCTACCGCGTCGTCGAGAACCTCGCGATCACCGAGGGCATGCCGATGCCGAAGGTGTACATCGTCCCCGATCCCGCGCCGAACGCCTTTGCGACCGGTCGGGACCCCGAGCACGCGATCGTCGCGGCGACCACGGGGCTGCTGGAGCTCATGGACGACGACGAGCTCGAGGGCGTCATGGCTCACGAGATCGGGCACGTCAAGAACTACGACATCCGCGTCTCGCTGATCGTCTTCGGCCTCGTGGTCGCCGTCGGCCTGATCAGCGACATCATCCTGCGGATCGTCTTCTACGGCGGCGGCAACCGCGACAACCGCGGCGGAGGCAACCCGGTCATCCTGATCTTCGGGATCATCGCGCTCGTGCTCTCGCCGATCGTCGCGGCGGCGATCCAGGCGGCGGTGTCGCGTCAGCGGGAGTACCTCGCCGACGCGACCGGCGCGCTCACCACGCGGCATCCGGATGCTCTCGCGAGCGCCCTGCTGAAGCTCGAGTCATACGGCAGGCCGCTGCGCCGGCAGAACGCGTCGATGGCGCACATGTGGCTGTCGGAACCCGGCCAACCCGGCTTCTTCACGAAGATGTTCTCGACTCACCCGCCGATCCGCGACCGCGTGGCGCGGCTGACGCAGATCGGCGGGACCTTCTAGCGTTCAGGCGCCGTCGTAGGTGCGGCTGACGATGAGCTCCGCGATCGCCCGGGTATTCGGATCGAGCTCCTGCGTCGTCCCCAGGAAACCGACGTGGAGGGAGATCCAGCTGGTGCCCAGCACGAGGTTGAGCCTGCAGCTGTCGCGACAGGTGAAGAAGGCCGCGTCGTGCTCGCGCAGCCCGGCGAGCTCCAGCTCGGGCGCGCCGGCGATCTGTTGGGCGCGATCCGCGAGCCATGCACCGCCGCGCATCGTGTCCACCCAGGCGACGGGTTCGCCGTCCGGCGGCGTCCAGGCGCATGGCGCGTCTCCCGCATCCTCCCGGGCGCCTGCCGCGATGCTCCAGCCTCCTCCGCCACCAGGACCGCCTTCGCCGGGCAGCCCGAGCTGTGCCATCAGGCCGGGATCGAACATCGCCTCGCACGAGGGCAGCTCCGGCTCGGCCCGCGGCGCCTGCCACTGAGGGTCGGACGCGCCGAGGTCCGCGATCGACGCCAGTAGGGCATCCACAGTGCCTTCGATGTCGGCGCGGGCGTCGTCGGCGATGCCGTAGCCCGCGAGATGCACCCCGTACTCACCGAGAAGAGCCTGAACGTCGCAGTAGCCCGGCATGCTGTCCGGGCAGTTGATGGCACGGTCGGTCTCGATGTCGTAGTAGCCCGCCAGCTTCTCCCATTGGGCTGCGGCGCCGGGGAGGAGCTCGAGGTGCAAGGAAACGTGCGCCGGATTGTCACCGGAGGGCGTCGACAAGGGCTCACCGTTGGTCCAGTCGCAGACCAGCCCGCCACGGCTGAACACCGCCGCGTGCATGGGGATCGCCGGATACGCGGCGAGCGTCACCTCGAGAGGATCGACGGCTGAGACCGGCGCTGACAGCACCTCGCCGAGCACCTCCGCGGGCACCAGTGCGTCGCAGTCCGCAGGTACGCGCGAGGTCGCCTCGGGATGCGGCTCGGGCGCAGGAGTCTCTGTCGGCTCGGGTGCTGCAGTGGCGGTCGGCGGCGGCGGCGACGAGGAGGGGGTCGCGGTGGCGCAGCCGGTCAGCGCGAGCAGGGCGGCTGCACCGGCGAGGAGGGGAGCAGTTCTCATGGCGGCGACTCTAGGGGTCGCTCGGGTCTAAGCGATCACCGCGCGGTAACGGGACGAGCACACTCCGGTAACGACGCTCGATCGTTATCGCGCGTGGCCGTACCCGCGCTCACTCGTTCCGCGGAGCGACCGGCACCCCGAGCTGGCGGGCCAGCTCACCGGCCATCGTTCCCCAGTCCTGCACCACGAAGCCGTGGAGTCCCTGCCATGCCGCGGCCGCTCGCACAGCGGGCATGATCCGCTCCACGACCTCCGCGCCGTGCCCCTCCTCGTACCAGGCGGACTGCACCCGCAGCACGCGGGCCTGCCGGTCGCTCTTGAGGTCGATGCGCCCGACGAGCTCGTCGTCGACGAGCACCGGAAGCGTGTAGTAGCCGAACAACCGCTTCGGCGGGGGAGTGTAGATCTCGATGCGGTAGTGGAAGCCGAACATCCGCAGCGCCCGGTCGCGTTCCCACACGATCGGGTCGAAGGGCGAGAGCAGCGCCGCGGCCGTGATCGAGCGAGGGATGCGCGCGTCCCGGTGCAGATAGGCCTGGTGGGGATGCCGGTCGGGCCAGCCGGCCACCCGCACCGGGAGCGCCTCGCCTTCGTCGACGAGCCGCTGGAGCGCCACCTTGGCGCGATCGTTGCGAAGCCGGTAGTAGTCGGCGAAGTCTCCGAGGGTGCCGATGCCATGCGCCCGGACCGCGTCGCGCATCAGCAGGTAGTGCGCCTCCTCCTCGGGCACCTCGAGCTCGAGCAGGTCGGCCGGGATGACGTGCTCGGCGAGCGCGTAGATGCGCTCGAAGTTGCGTCGGCCAGCAGGCACCACCTCGCCCCAGTCGAAGAGGTACTCGAGCCCGAGCTTGACGTCGGACCACTCCCACCAGGTGCCCTTGCGCCGGTTCGCCTCGTGCTCGATCTCGCTCACGCGCACGGGCCCTCGGGCGGCGAGCTCGGAGCGCAGCCAGTCGAGCATGGCCGCGTTGCTGTGCGCCCAGGAAGCCGGCTTCGAGAAGTGCTTCTCGCGCATCCGCCGCTGTCTCCAGCGCCAGAGCGGCCAGCTCTCGAGCGGGATGAGCGAGGCGACGTGCGCCCAGGTCTCGACGTAGCGGGCCTTGGTCGAGAAGGTGAGCCGGTCGAGCAGCGCCTTGTCGTACGCGCCGAGGCGGGCGAAGAGGGGAAGGTAGTGGCTGCGCTCGAACACGTTGACGGAGTCGAGCTGCAGCAGCCTCAGCCGCTCGATCATGGCGTTGAGCTGCCGGGTGCCGACCGATGCCGGCTGCGGTCGGCCGAAGCCCTGCGCTGCGAGCGCGATGCGGCGCCCGGCGGCGGCGCTGACCTTCTCGACCATCGCCAGCGACCCTACTGGCGGGGTGCGACATCCGTCTCGTCGCCGGCTGGCGACGGAGTGTCACCCGCTCGTTCCCGCAGCGTTCATCTGAGCGCCGCCGATGCGACAGCGGCCGACCGTACCGTCCGGAGCGACCCGAACGGCGCCCCCAGCGCGCTCCAGCCGCGCCGCCGCCGGGCGACGGAGGAACCCTTGCGTACACAGCGCATCCTCGCGACCGCCGCGCTCCTGACGGCGACCGCGATCACCCTGTCGGCGTGCGCGTCCAGCGACGCCGAGTCGGCGAGCGACGTCGACGCCGCCACCGCGACGAGCCTCGAGGACTTCGGCTCGTTCGAGGAGCTCGAGGCCGCCGCCCGCGCCGAAGGCGCTCTCAACGTCATCGCGCTGCCCCGCGACTGGGCGAACTACGGGGAGATCCTCGACCTGTTCGCCGAGCGCTACCCCGAGATCACCCTCACCGAGGCGAGCCCCGACGCGTCGAGCGCCGAGGAGATCTCCGCCGCCGAGAACCTCGCGGGTCAGGACACCGCCCCCGACGTGTTCGACCTCGGCCTGGCCGTCGCCCTGGAGAGCACCGACCACTTCGCGCCCTACCAGGTGGAGAACTGGGACGACATCCCGGCCGAGCTGAAGGAGGAGACCGGTCTCTTCGTCGGCGACTACGGCGGCTACATGTCGGTCGGGTACGACCCCGACGCGGTTCCCGAGCCCGAGTCCCTCGAGGACCTGCTCGGCGCCGACTACGTCGGCAAGGTCGCCATCAACGGCGACCCGACGCAGGCGGGCGCGGCGTTCGCCGCGGTCGGTCTCGCGACCGTGCAGAGCGGCGGATCGGTCGACGACTTCCAGCCGGGCATCGACTTCTTCTCGGAGCTGAACGCCGCGGGCAACTTCGTCAAGGTCGACCCGACTCCGGCGACGATCGCGTCGGGCGAGACCCCGGTCGTCTTCGACTGGGACTACCTCAACGTGGGCTACGGCACGCAGCTCGAGGGGCAGCGCAACTGGGAGGTCAAGATCTTCGACGGCACCGGCTACGCGGGCTACTACTACCAGGCGATCAACGCCGATGCCCCGCACCCCGCGGCCGCCCGGCTCTGGCAGGAGTTCCTCTACAGCGACGAGGTGCAGAACCTCTGGCTGAAGGGCGGCGCCCGTCCGGTGCGCGCCGAGGCGATGGCCGAGGCCGGCACGATCGACGAAGAGCTGTTCGAGGCGCTGCCCGAGGCTCCCGCCGAGAGCGTCGTCCCGACCGCCGAGCAGAGCGAGGCCGCCGGCACGCTGCTCGGCGAGGAATGGGCCGCAGCTGTCCAGTAGCGACCTCGAGACCGTGACGGCCGGAGTGCGGGTTTCCCCTGCTCCGGCCGTCCGGTCCTCCGCGCCCAGGCGCGGACGGGGCGCGATGCTCGGCCTCGTTCCGTTCTCGGCCTACGTCGTGCTGTTCCTCGCCCTTCCCACCGCCCTCGCCGTCGGCAGCGGGTTCCTCGACGCCGAAGGCGCCCCGACCCTCGCGAACCTCTCCGCGCTCGGCGACCCGGTGGTGCTGAACACCTTCGGCAACTCGATGCTGCTGTCGGCCGTCACCGCGGTCGTCGGGGCCGTCGTGGGCGCCCTCGTCTGCTACGCGCTGCTCGGCAGCCGCTCAGACGGTCGACTCCGCTCGACCGTCGACGCGATCAGCGGCGTGCTCGCCCAGTTCGGCGGCGTCATGCTGGCGTTCGCCTTCACCGCGACGATCGGCGTGCAGGGGATCGTCACGGTGCTGCTCGCCGACGTCTGGGGTGTCGACATCTTCGCGGAGGGCGTCTGGCTGTACGACCTTCCCGGGCTGTTCCTGCCCTACATCTACTTCCAGGTGCCGCTGATGGTCATCACCTTCCTGCCGGCCCTCGAGGCGCTCAAGCCGCAGTGGGCCGAGGCGAATGCCACCCTCGGCGGAACCCGGGCGACCTTCTGGCTGCGCATCGGCTTCCCGGTGCTCGCGCCGTCCTTCCTCGGCAGCCTGCTCCTCCTGTTCGCGAACGCGTTCTCGTCGTATGCGACCGCCGCGGTGCTCGCCAGTCAGGGCTCGCAGATCGTGCCGCTGCAGATCCGTGCGGCCCTCACCAGCGAGACCGTGCTCGGCCGGGAGAACCTGGCGGGCGTGCTGGCGCTCGGCATGATCCTCGTGATGGCCGCGGTCATGGCCCTCTACTCCGTGCTGCAGAGCCGGGCATCGCGGTGGCAGCGATGACCCCGAGCCGCACCACCCGGTGGGCGATCCTCGGCCTGGTCGGCCTCATCTTCGCCGTGCCCATCGCCGCGATGACCGAGTTCACCCTGCGACGCGGCCTCGAAGGGGGCCACGACCTCAGCCGCTGGATCACCCTGTTCACGGGGCAGCTCGACGGCGGCTACCGCCAGGTGTGGGTGGGCCTCGGCAACTCGGTCGTGCTCGCGATCGTGACGGTGCTGCTCGTCCTGGTGCTGCTCGTGCCGACGATGCTGCTCATCCGTCTGCGGTTCCCCCGGCTCATGCCGGTGCTGGAGTTCGTGTGCCTGCTGCCGATCACCATCCCGGCGATCGTGCTGGTCATCGGGCTCGCGACTGTCTACGGTGTCGTCGCACGGATGCTCGGCAGCGGCGTCTGGACGCTCGCGCTGGCCTACGGAGTGCTGGTGCTGCCGTTCGCCTTCCGGGCGGTGCAGGCGAACCTGCAGGCGGTCGACGTGCAGACCCTCACCGAGGCGGCACGCTCCCTCGGAGCGAGCTGGCCGACGGTCGTCGTCCGGGTGCTGCTGCCGAACCTCCGGAGGGGCATGCTCGCCGCATCCTTCATCGCCGTCGCGGTCGTGCTGGGCGAGTTCACGATCGCATCCCTGCTGAACCGCACGAACCTGCAGACCGCGCTCGTCGTGGTCTCGAAGAACGACCCGTTCACGGCCGTCATCTTCGCCCTGCTCGCCCTGCTCTTCGCGTTCCTCCTGCTGCTCGTCATCGGGCGGGTCGGCTCCGGCCGCCGCCCGGGAAGGACCTCATGACCGGCCCCGCCTCCGTAGAGCTCGCCTCCGTCGTCAAGGAGTACCCCGGCCACCGCGCGCTCGACGGCGTCGATCTCCGCATCGAGCCGGGGGAGTTCGTCGCCCTCCTGGGGCCGTCCGGCTGCGGCAAGACGACGGCGCTGCGCACGATCGCCGGTCTCGAGAGCATCGACGGCGGCGGCATCCGCATCGACGGGGAGGACGTGGCGGCGAAGCCGACGAACAAGCGCGACATCGGCATGGTGTTCCAGTCCTACTCGCTGTTCCCGCACCTGACCGTGGCGCAGAACGTCGAGTTCGGGCTGCGGATGCGCCGCGTCGCCGGTCCCGAGCGCACGGCCCGCGCCACGGAGGCGCTCGAGCTCGTGGGGCTCGGCGCCTTCGGCGGCCGCTACGCGCACCAGCTCTCCGGCGGCCAGCAGCAGCGCGTCGCGCTCGCTCGTGCGCTCGTCACCCGGCCGCGGGTGCTGCTGCTCGACGAGCCTCTGTCCGCACTGGACGCGAAGGTGCGCACCTCGCTGCGGGACGAGATCCGACGCATCCAGACCGAGCTCGGCATCACGACCCTGTTCGTCACCCACGACCAGGAGGAGGCGCTCGCCGTCGCCGACCGGGTCGCCGTGATGAGGCAGGGGCGGATCGAGCAGATCGGGACGCCCGAACAGCTGTACCGCACTCCGGCGACCGCGTTCGTCGCCGACTTCGTGGGCCTGTCGAATCGGCTGCCTGCGCACCTGACGGACGGCGTGGTCGCCTTCCAGGACGTGCGTCTGCCGCTGCTGGGCGACCCGCAGCCCGACGGTCCGGTCGAGGCGCTCGTGCGACCGGAGGACCTCGTCCTCGGCGAGGAGGGGCTTCGCGGCACCGTGATCGCCTCGAGCTTCCTCGGGTCGGTCCGCCGCACGCAGGTGCGGCTCGACGACGGCGCGGTCGTGTCCGTGCAGCACGACGTCGAGCAGGCACCCGCCGCGGGCGACGAGGTGCGGCTCCGCATCCGTGCGACGGCGGTGAGCGCCAGCGCGGCGGCGGTGAGCGCGAGCGCGGTGGCGTGAGCGCCGCGTCCTAGACTGACGGGATGCCGCTCCGCTTCTCGAGGCCCCGCCGCGAGGAGCGCGGCACGCCCGTGACGCCTCCCGACGAGGCCCCGTTCCGCGCCGAGGACGCCCTCCCGGCCGGGATGAGGATCGCCGCGGCCTGGTCATGGCGGAGCCTCGTGGTGCTCGGGCTCATCGGGGTGATCGTCTGGCTGGTGATCCAGCTGCGGTACATCGTCATCCCGCTGCTGGTCGCGATCCTGCTGGCCGCCCTGCTCGTGCCGTTCTCGGCGTGGCTGCAGCGCCGGGGCTGGCCCAAGTGGTCGGCCGTCGTCGCGGCGATGCTCGCACTGCTCGGGGTCGTCACCGGACTGGTCTACGTCGTCGTGTGGCAGATCCTGCGGGGGCGGCAGGACCTCGCCACCCAGAGCGTCGAGGCCTACGAGCAGTTCAAGGTTTTCCTGCGCGACTCCGCATTCGACATCGATGAGCGCGAGCTGGAGCAGTTCATCGTCCAGGCCTGGGAGCAGGTGCAGCAGGACAGCCAGGTGCTCATCAGCGGCGCGCTCTCGGTCGGGTCGAGCGCGGGCCACTTCCTGGCGGGCCTGCTGCTCGCGCTCTTCGCCACCCTGTTCTTCCTGATCGACGGCAAGCGCATCTGGCAGTGGGCGGTGCGGCTGTTCCCGCGCCGCTCGCGGGTCGCGGTGCACGGGGCGGGCAAGGCGGGCTGGCTCACCCTCACGACCTTCGTCAAGGTGCAGATCTTCGTCGCGTTCATCGACGCCGTGGGCATCGGCATCGGAGCCTGGATCCTCGGCCTGTTCTTCGGCGGCTTCCCCCTCGTCATCCCGATCGCGGTGGCCGTCTTCCTCGGCTCCTTCGTGCCCATCGTGGGCGCCGTGGTCACCGGCACGATCGCCGTGTTCGTCGCGCTCGTGTACCTCGGTCCGGTGCCGGCGCTCATCATGCTCGGCATCGTGCTGCTCGTGCAGCAGGTCGAGGGTCACGTGCTGCTGCCGCTCATCATGGGCACGGCGGTCAAGGTGCATCCGCTCGCGGTGGTCGTCGCGGTGGCGGGAGCGTCTCTCGTGGCAGGCATCCCTGGCGCCCTCTTCGCGGTGCCTATCGTCGCCGTGCTCAACGTGATGATCGGCTACATCGCGAGCGGCGAGTGGCGACGCAACCCCGATCCAGAACTGGCCGATGTGACGGAGGCGACACGTGGCTGAGTGGCTCCCCGGCCCCGATCTCGCGACGTTCGAGGAGGCCCGGGAGTTCGTCTCCCGCGCCGCGCACGTCACCCCGCTCGAGCGCTCCACCTTCCTCGGCCAGGTGCTCGGCTCGACGGTCTACCTGAAGTGCGAGAACCTGCAGCGCACCGGCTCCTACAAGATCCGTGGGGCCTACAACCGGATGGCGCGACTGACCCCCGAGGAGCGCGCACGCGGCGTCGTCGCGGCGTCGGCGGGCAATCACGCGCAGGGTGTGGCCTTCGCGGCCCGTGAGCTCGGCATCCGCGCCACGATCTTCATGCCCGTGGGCGTCGCGCTGCCGAAGCTGCAGGCCACTCGGGACTACGGCGCCGATGTGGTGCTCGTCGGGCACACCGTCGAGGAGCCGCTGCGCGCAGCCGCCGAGTTCGCGCAGGAGTCGGGCGCGGTCTTCATCCCGCCCTTCGACCACGAGGACGTCATCGCAGGCCAGGGCACCCTCGGGCTCGAGATCCTCGACGAGGTGCCCGACGTCGACACCGTGATCGTGCCGATCGGCGGGGGCGGGCTCATCTCCGGGGTCGCCAGCGCCATCCGCCAGCGTTCCGCGGAGCTGGGTCGCGAGGTGCGCATCATCGGCGTGCAGGCCGCCAATGCGGCCGCCTATCCGCCCTCACTCGCCCAGGGCGAGCCGGTCGACGTGCCCGTGCAGCCCACCATCGCCGACGGCATCGCGGTGTCCCGCCCCGGCGCCCTCAACTTCGCGATCGTCCGCGAGACAGTCGACGTGATCGTCACGGTCAAGGACGACGAGATCGCCCGCGCGCTGCTCATGCTGCTCGAGCGGGCGAAGCTCGTGGTCGAGCCGGCCGGCGCCGTCGGGGTCGCCGCGATCCTCAGCGGACTCATCGGCGACACCGGCACGACCGTGGTGATCCTGAGCGGCGGCAACATCGATCCGATGATGATGGAGCGCGTCATCAGCCGGGGCCTGTCCGCCTCCGACCGGTACCTCAAGCTGCGGCTGATGCTGCCCGACCGGCCGGGTCAGCTCGCACGGGTCGCCGAGCTGATCGCGGATGCGGGGGCGAACGTCGTCGAGGTGCTGCACACCCGGCAGGGCCGCGACCTCGACATCAGCGAGGTCGAGCTCGACGTGAGCATCGAGACCCGCGGTCCCGAGCACGTCGAGCAGGTGCTCGAACGGCTCAGGATCGACGGGTTCTCACCGACGGTCGGCCGCTGACTCAGGCCGAGTAGGTTCCCGTGACACGCCGCGCGTGGGACGACAGGCCGTGCCCGCCCGGCGCGTCCTGTCCCCGCCGCGGCGTGTCACCGGGGTGGAGGGGGGCGGTCAGGCGGAGTAGGGCTCGACCGCGACGACCTCGACGGGGATCGACTTGCCGTTGGGAGCGGTGTAGCTCGTCGACTCGCCGACCTTGAGGCCGAGGATCGCGGTGCCGAGCGGGCTCTGCTCGCTGTAGACGTCGAGGTCGCTGTCGCCGGCGATCTCGCGGCTGCCGAGCAGGAACGTCGTCTCGTCGCCGAGGATCTTCGCTGTCACGACCGAGCCCGAGGCGACGACGCCGTCGCTGGGGGGCGCCTCGCCGACGACGGCGTTCTTGAGCAGCTCGGTCAGCACGCGGATGCGCGCCTCGATCTTGCCCTGCTCCTCCTTGGCGGCGTGGTAGCCGCCGTTCTCCTTGAGGTCGCCCTCCTCGCGAGCCGCCTCGATACGGCGGGCGATCTCGAGCCGGCCCTCGCCGCTCAGCTGCTCGAGCTCGGCCTTGCGACGGTCGTAGGCCTCCTGGGTCAGCCAGGTGACGGAGTTGTCGTTACTCACGTGGTCCTCCTAACACAGCGCAACCGGCCGAGTGGGCCGGTTGCGAAGGTCTCGTTCCGGCTCAGATGGGCCGGTTCTCGTGGCGAATCCCCAAGCTTAGGTGGGCCAGCATCGGTAGATCAACCCGGTCTCCGGCGCCTCGGTGGTCAGCACCGTCTCGGTGAGCGTGCGGGTGAGCTCCTCGGATGCCGGCAGATCGACGACCTTCCAGCCGACGGGAGCGAAGAGCTGGTTGAGCGCCTGCACCGCGCAGCTGACCTCCTCGCCCGGTGCCGTCGTGAGCTGATAGGTGACGGCGATCTCGCGCTCGCTGACCAGCTCGGTGCCCGTCACCCGAGCCTCGATGCCGGCGTCGGGGGAGAGCAGACCGCCCCAGACGACCCACGCGGTGAGCACGGCGGCGACGCCGATGGCGGCGACGATCGCGAGGATCCTGCCGCGTCGTCCGACCGAGGGGGAGCGGCCGTAGCGCGCCTCCAGGTCAGTCGCCATCCCGCCTCCTCGGTAGTCTTGAACCAGGGTATCCGGCCGAACCGAGGAGACGACGACCTTGATCCTGTTGCTCTCCACGTCCACTCCCGAGCCGTTCGACGCGAACCTCGTCACGCCCGGAGTGGTCGGCTTCTTCGCGATCCTCGCGGTCGCCGTGGCGGCCGTCCTCCTCATCCTCGACATGTCCCGACGGGTGCGCCGGGTGCGCTACCGGGAGGAGATCCGCGAGCGCATCGCGACCGAGCAGGCGGAGATGTCCGACGGCCGCTCCGACACCGCGCCCGGCCCCGATGAGGACGAGAGCCCCCGGGTCTAGCCGAGCATCGGCGGCTGGGTGGCCACGATGAAGATGCCCGTCCAGTGGCAGAGGAACGCGACCAGGGTGAGCGTGTGGAAGATCTCGTGGAACCCGAAGTGTCCGGGGAACGGGTTCGGCCGCTTGAGCGCGTAGAACACCGCGCCGACCGTGTAGCAGAGTCCGCCGGCGATGATCAGGCTCATCATCAGTGGATCGGCGGTGAAGAAGTCGGCGATGAACATCACCGCGGCCCAGCCCAGCAGCACGTACAGGGGCACGTAGAGCCAGCGCGGAGCCCCGATCCAGAACATGCGGAAACCGATGCCCACCAGGGCGCCGCCCCAGACCAGGCTCAGCAGGAGAACCGCCTTCGGCTCGGGCAGTGCGAGCACGGTGATCGGCGTGTACGAGCCGGCGATGAGAAGGAAGATGTTCGCGTGGTCGAAGCGCTTGAGGAGGCGCTTCGTCGAGGGCTTCCAGTCGATGCGGTGGTAGAGCGCGCTGACCCCGAAGAGCAGCAGGGACGACACCACGAACACCGCGGAGCTCCACTTCGCCGCCGCGCCGTCGGCGAGCGAGAGGAGCACGATGCCGAGCACGATCGCGATGGGGAAGGTCGCCGCGTGGATCCAGCCGCGCCAGGTCGGCTTCTGGTCGAGCTTGTCGTACTCGATCGAGTCCTCGAGCAGCGGGACGTTCGGAAGGTCGGTACCGGGCTCCTGACGGACATCCGATCCGGGGTCTCGCTCGGGCACAGCGGTCATGGCGTCAGTTTAAGGGAGCAGCGCCGCGGAGAGTTCAGGCGCGAGGTTCGACTAGCGTTGCCTCGTGCCTTCGAGACGGTCTCCACGCGGCTGGAGCTTCCTCTACGGGCTGTATCAGAACAGCATCCGTCGCTCGCTCGCCGATCAGCCGCTGCCGCATCACGTCGCGATGATCATCGACGGCAACCGGCGCTGGGCGCGGCAGCGAGCGCTCGAGACCGCGGCGCACGGCCATCGCGCGGGCGCGGAGAAGATGCACGAGTTCCTCACCTGGTGCGACGACCTCGGCATCGGTGTCGTGACGCTCTACCTGCTGTCGACCGACAACCTCACCGGTCGCACCGAGGAGGAGCTCGACGCGCTGTACGGCATCATCGCCGACCTCGCCGATGACCTCTCGCACTTCCGCGACTGGCGGGTGCAGCATGTCGGCACCCCCGACGGGCTGCCCGAGAGCCTCGTCTCCCGACTGCGTGTCGCCCAGGCGCGCACCGCCTCGAACACCGGCCTGCACATCAACCTCGCGGTCGGCTACGGCGGTCGGCGCGAGATCGCGGATGCGGTGCGCAGCATCCTCCTGCGCGACGCGGCGAAGGGCATGAGCATCGACGAGATCGCCGAGGGTGTCACCACGGATCTCATCGCCGAGCACCTGTACACCGGAGGCCAGCCCGATCCCGACCTCGTCATCCGCACCTCGGGCGAGCAGCGGCTGAGCGACTTCATGCTCTGGCAGAGTGCCCACAGCGAGTTCTACTTCGTCGAGGCGCTCGGGCCCGACCTGCGCGAAGTCGACTTCCTGCGTGCGCTGCGCGACTTCTCGCGCCGTCAGCGCAGATTCGGCAGCTGATCCGGGTCCGCCTACGCTGGAACGATGACCATCGACGAGTACGCCGCCGGCTTCGACGCCGAGCCCGGCTACCTCGACTACGCGAGGGTCGGCCCGGTGAGCCGCGCGGTCGAGGCCGAGGCTGGAGCTCTTCTGGGCCAGCTCGCCAAGGCACGGTTCGGCACTATCGACAGCTTCCAGCACCAGGACGCGCGGGTGCGCGGCGCTGTCGCGCGGCTCACCGGGCTGCGCGACGATCAGGTCGCGTTCCAGCCCGACACCAGCACGGCGCTCATGCACGCCCTGTTCGGTCTCACCGGCGGAGTGGCCCTGTCGCCAGCCGAGTTCCCGTCCCTGACGTTCGCGGCGCAGCGCGCGTCGCAGACGCTCGGCAGCGTCACGCCGCTGTGGCTGCAGACCGATCATGGTCATGTCACGCCGGGGGAGCTGCGCGATCAGCTCACCTCGACGACGGTGGCTGTCGCGGTCTCGCTGGTCGACTTCCGCACGGGGTATCTCGTCGACCTCGAGGGCATCAGGCAGGTCATCGGCGACCGCCTGTTGATCGTCGACGCGATCCAGGGTTTCGGCGTGGTCGACGCGCCATGGTCGGTCGCCGACATCATCGCGTGCGGCGGCAAGAAGTGGCTGCGGGCCGGATACGGCACCGGCTTCCTGGGGCTCAGCGACCGTGCTCTCGACCACCTCACGCCCGTCTTCTCCGGCTGGTCCGCGACCGACGACGACGGCGTGCCGGTCGACGCGGTTCCCGCGCCGTCAGCGTCCGCTCGGGCCTTCGGAGTGACCCATCCCGATCCCATCGCCCAGGCGCGTCTCGCCACCGCACTCGAGCTCGTGGAGTCGGTCGGCGTTGTGCCGCTCGGCGAGCGGGTGCGCGAACGCGCCGGCGCCCTCATCGCGCTGGCGGACGAGTTCGGCCTGGCGGTCGAGTCGCCGCGTGCGGATGCGGAACGCGCCGGGATCGTCGTCGTGCGGCCGGCAGCCGCGCACCTGACGCTGCTCACGGCGTCGCTGCACAACCACGGCGTCTCGGCGACGGTGCGCGACGGAGCCGTGCGCTTCAGCGCCCACGCCGGAACCTCCGACGAGACGCTCGACATGGTGCGCGCCTCGTTCGTCTCCTTCGCCTCGGCCGCCACCGTCTAGTTCACCTGGATGTAACGGATACGTCAGCGTGTCGATCGCGCGCGCCGCTCCGGTCGGTCGTAGCGTCGGCTCTATCAGGCAGAGCGCCTGGTCGGAGCGGCCACGTAAGTTCGTTCCGCGACAGCTCGTGGCCGCACCCGCGAAAGGGTCCGGGCCCTGCGCCCGGGGATGGAGTCCACGTGGCCGAGCTCAACCCTCCGAAGCTGGGGAGAAGCGCCTCCGCTCAGCAGCCGTCGACGGCATCCGTCGGCGAGAAGACCTACGTGCTCGACACGTCGGTGCTGCTGTCGGATCCCAAGGCGGTCTTCCGCTTCGCCGAACACGCGGTCGTGCTGCCCGTGGTCGTCATCACCGAGCTCGAATCGAAGCGGCACGACCCAGAGATCGGGTACTTCGCGCGGCAGGCGCTGCGCAACCTCGACGAGCTGCGCATCCAGCACGAGCGCCTCGACTTCCCGATCGCAGTCGGCGAGGGCGGGTCGCTGCGTGTCGAGCTGAACCACTCCAGCATGTCGGTGCTCCCGAGCGGACTGCAGCTCGCCGACAACGACTCCCGCATCCTCGCCGTCGCGCTCAACCTCGCCAACGACGGCTACGACGTCACGGTGGTCTCGAAGGACCTGCCGCTGCGCGTCAAGGCAGCGTCGATCGGCCTGGCCGCCGAGGAGTACCGCGCCGAGCTCGCGGTCGACTCCGGCTGGACCGGCATGGCCGACGTCGAGCTCTCGGCGGAGCAGATGTCCGACCTCTACGAGAACGAGCGCCTCGCCTCCCGGGCCGTCGCCGACCTGCCGATCAACACCGGCCTGGTGCTGCACTCCGACCGCGGGTCGGCCCTCGGCCGGGTCACCGGCCGCGGCGAGCTGCGCCTGGTGCGCGGCGACCGCGACGTGTTCGGCCTGCACGGCCGCAGCGCCGAGCAGCGCCTGGCGATCGACATGCTGCTCGACCCCGAGGTGGGGATCATCTCGCTCGGCGGTCGCGCCGGAACCGGCAAGTCGGCCCTCGCCCTCTGCGCCGGCCTCGAGGCCGTGCTCGAGAAGCAGCAGCACCGCAAGATCATGGTGTTCCGTCCGCTCTACGCCGTCGGCGGCCAGGAGCTCGGCTACCTGCCCGGCGACGCGGGGGAGAAGATGAATCCCTGGGCGCAGGCGGTGTTCGACACCCTCGGCTCGGTCGTCTCGCAGAACGTCATGGACGAGGTCGTCGAGCGCGGCATCCTCGAGGTGCTGCCGCTCACCCACATCCGCGGACGCTCGCTGCACGACGCGTTCGTGATCGTCGACGAGGCGCAGTCGCTCGAGCGCAACGTGCTGCTCACGGTGCTCAGCCGGATCGGGCAGAACTCGCGCGTCGTGCTCACCCACGACGTCGCCCAACGGGACAACCTGCGGGTGGGACGCCACGACGGGGTCGCCTCGGTCATCGAGACCCTCAAGGGCCACGGGCTCTTCGGGCACATCACGCTCACCCGCTCCGAGCGGTCGGCGATCGCGGCGCTCGTCACGGAGATGCTGGAGTCGAACGAGCTCGCCTGATCCGCGTCACGCGGAGCCCGTGTGGATAACCCGCGCGGGCTCCGCCACCGGCGGCTAGCGTCGCTGCGTGCTGTCCGTCGCGCCCGTCGTTCGCAGGCGGCGTGCGACCCTTGCGCTCGCCGTCGCGCTGGTAGCCGTGGTCGGTGCCTGGCAGCTGATGGTGCAGCCCGGCCACGGCCTCGGCGGTCTGATCGGTTTGCTCTACTTGGCCGCCGTCACACCGGAGCTCTGGCGCATCGACGCCGCGGAGCACCGCCTGCCGAACGCGCTCGTGCTGCCCGGGTATCCGCTGGCGCTGGCCGGCGTGGCCGTCGACTGGGTCGTCGCGGGCCATGAGCGCTGGACTGCGCTGCTCGCGGGAGCCGGGTACTTCGGCTTCCTGCTGCTGCTCTCGTTCGCCGGCGGGATGGGCATGGGAGACGTCAAGCTCGCGGGGCTGCTGGGCATCCTGCTCGGGCACCTCGGACTGGACGCCGTGCTCGTGGGGGTGGTGAGCGCGTTCTTCGCCGGGGGCGTCGTGAGCGCGGTGCTTCTCGCGACGGGGCACGGGCGCGGGCGCCGCATCCCGTTCGGGCCGTTCCTGCTGGCTGGCTTCTGGCTGGGGGTCGCCGCCGCGACCTCCCTCGGCGCGACGCGGTGAGCCCTGTCGGCTAGCCCGGGCGGGTCATCGACAGCACGTCGAGCGCACCGTCGAGCTGCTGCTCGGTGATCTCGCCGCGCTCGACGAAGCCGAGCTCGACGACCGCCTCGCGCACCGTGATGCCCTGGGCGACGGAGTGCTTGGCGATCTTCGCCGCGGCCTCGTAGCCGATGATCTTGTTGAGCGGCGTCACGATCGAGGGCGACGACTCCGCGAGGGCACGGGCGCGCTCCTCGTTGACCTCCAGCCCTGCGACCGTCTTGTCCGCCAGCACACGCGACGAGTTGCCGAGCAGGCGGATCGACTCCAGCAGCGCCGTGCCCATCACCGGGATGGCGACGTTGAGCTCGAAGTTGCCCGAGGCTCCGGCCCAGGCGATCGTCGCGTCGTTGCCGATGACGCGCGCGCAGACCATCAGCGTCGCCTCGGGGATGACCGGATTCACCTTGCCCGGCATGATCGAGCTGCCCGGCTGGAGGTCGGGGATGTGCAGCTCGGCGAGTCCGGTGTTGGGGCCGGATCCCATCCAGCGGATGTCGTTGCAGATCTTCGTCAGCGAGACCGCGAGCACGCGCAGCGCGCCCGACGCCTCGACGAGCCCGTCGCGGGCGCCCTGCGCCTCGAAGTGGTCGAGGGCCTCGGTGATGGGCAGGCCGGAGTCGTCGGCGAGCTCGGCGATGACCCGCTGCGGGAAGCCGGCGGGCGTGTTGATCCCCGTGCCGACCGCGGTGCCGCCGAGCGGCACCTCGGCCACGCGCGGCACGGCGGCCTGGATGCGCTCGATGCCGAGCCGGATCTGCCGCGCATAGCCCGCGAACTCCTGGCCGAAGGTCACCGGCGTCGCGTCCATCAGGTGCGTGCGGCCGGACTTCACGACGCCCGCCCACGCCGACGCCTTCTCCTCGAGGACGCCCGCGAGGTGCTCGAGCGCCGGGACGAGATCGCGCAGCAGGGCACCGGTGACCGCGACGTGCACCGACGTCGGGAACACGTCGTTCGAGGACTGCGACGCATTGACGTGGTCGTTCGGATGCACCGGCGATCCGAGGGCGTTCGTGGCGAGGGTCGCGAGCACCTCGTTCATGTTCATGTTCGACGAGGTGCCGCTGCCCGTCTGGTAGGTGTCCACCGGGAAGTGGTCGTGGTGCGCTCCGCCGATGATCTCGTCGGCCGCTCCGACGATCGCCTGCGCGATCTCGGGGGAGAGGATGCCCAGCTCGCCGTTGACGATCGCGGCAGCGCGCTTGACCCGTGCGAGCGCCACTATCTGGGCGGCCTCGAGGCCGGTGCCCGAGATGGGGAAGTTCTCGACCGCGCGCTGGGTCTGCGCGCGGTAGAGCGCGCTCGCCGGCACCCTCACCTCGCCCATCGTGTCGTGCTCGATCCGGTACTCGGGCGATTCGGTCACAGCAGCGTGCCTTCCTTCGGTGCTCGTGGGCGGAGGGTCAGAGGGACCCGACGGTGACGTCCGCGTCGACGCGGCCCTCGGCCAGTCGGTAGGTGCCGCCGACGATAGCCAGCGTACCCGCGGCGACAGCGTCGGAGAGGAGCTCGGAGGCGTCGAGCAGGCTGCGGATGGTGCCCCGCACGTGCTCGCGCCCGACCTCTCCCGCGTCGATGGTCGCGGGGTCTGGGTCCGCCCCTCCGATCGCCCGCACGGCGGGCTCGATGCGGTTCACGATCGAGCGGATGTGCGGCGGCAGCGGCGCGGCGTCGGCGGCGTGGGAGTCGATCGCGGCCCGCACGGCGCCGCACGAGTCGTGACCGAGCACCACGATGAGCGGCACGCCGAGCACGGCGACGGCGTACTCGAGCGACCCGATCGCCGACTCGGAGACGACCTGACCGGCATTGCGCACCGCGAAGAGGTCGCCGAGCCCGAGGTCGAAGATGATCTCCGCCGCCAGACGGGAGTCGCTGCAGCCGAGGAGGGCAGCGCGTGGACGCTGGCCCGAGGCGAGCAGCTCACGGTGCTCGACATCCTGCCGCGGATGCTGGGGCGCCCCCGCGATGAATCGGGTGTTGCCCTCGACCAGTTCACGCCAGGCGTCACCGGGTGCCGTCATGGTGTCTCCTCCGTCATCAGCTCGCCCGCCACGAGTGAGGCGAGCGCGTCGAACTCCTCATCGGGAGCAGTGCCACGGAGCACGACGGTACTGCCCTCGAACTCCGCGCTGAGGGCGAAGGCGAGGTTGCCCGCATCCGGGTCGTCGCGCTGGTCGTAGACCTGCCAGGTGACTCCGTCGATCTCGCGGTCGCCGTCGGCGCGCGCGCCCTCGATCCGGTTGGAGAGCCAGGTGGCGTCGGCATCGACGCCCTGCTCGATGGCCAGGAAGCCGGTCTCGCTCGTCACGAGTCCCACGTACCAGGTGCTGATGCCGTCGACCGACTGGAGGTCGGCCCGATTGCAGACCCAGGTGGCCGGGACCTGCGGCGCGGCGAGCTCGGTGTCGACCGCTGCCGAGGCGTCGGCGGCGATCGAGCGGAAGTCGATGGGCTCGGGGTCGCCCGGATCCGGACGCACGACCACGAAGACGAGGAACAGCACGATGCCGAGCGAGGCGACCAGCGCGACGACCAGGTTGACGGGCGTCTGCGCCTGCCGGCGCAGCCTGCGGTTCTCGGCCTTGAGCGCCGCCAGCTCCTCCGGGGTGGCGGGCTCGCGCGACGGATCGCTCACGCGGTCACTCCGCTGCGGCCGAGCGCGCGGCCTCGAGCCGCGCCTTCGCGCCCTGCAGCCACTCCTCGCAGCGGCGGGCCAGCGCCTCGCCGCGCTCCCACAGGGCGAGCGACTGCTCGAGCGTCGATGAGCCCTGCTCCAGCTCGTTGACGACGCGGATGAGCTCGTCGCGCGCCTGCTCGTAGCTGAGCGCTGAGACGTCGGGAGCGGAGACGTCGGGCGGGGTCGTGCTCGTCACGGCGACCAGCCTAATCGGTCGGGCTGACGGAGCCCTCGACGGCGTCGACCGTCGTGGAGAGCCGGCCGTCGGCGACGGTGAGGAGGAGGGCAGTGCCGGGAGCCGCGTCTGCCGCGGAGCGGAGCGCGCGCCCGTCGGGCAGCTGTGCGATCGCGTAGCCCCGCTGCAGGGTGCGCTGCGGCGACAGGGCGCGCAGCTGGGTGGCGAGCTCGGCGGTCGAGCGTTCGGCCCGCTCGAGGCAGCGGTGCAGCAGCTCCTCGCTGCGCACCACCCAGCGCGCCAGCTCCTCGGCCCTCGTGTCGACGATCCAGGTGTGCTGCGCGAGCGCCGGGCGGGAGCGGATGTGCTCCAGCCGGTCGATCTCGCCGGTCACCCGGGAGGTGAGGGCCGACCGCATGCGCGAGCGCGCCTGCCCCACCCGTGCCAGCTCCTCGGCGACATCCGGCACGACCCGCTTGGCGGCATCCGTCGGAGTCGAGGCGCGCAGATCGGCGACCTCGTCGAGCAGCGGACGGTCGGCTTCGTGACCGATCGCGCTCACTAGCGGCGTCGTGATCGCCGCGACGCCTCGCACCAGCTTCTCGTCGCTGAAGACGAGCAGGTTCTGGAAGTCGCCGCCGCCGCGGGCGACGATGATGACGTCGATCGTGGGGTCGGCATCGAGGGCGCGGATGGCGCCGAGCACCTCCGACGCCGCGCGGTCGCCCTGCACCGAGGCGTAGGCGACCCGGAACTCGACGGCGGGCCAGCGCAGCTGGGCGTTCCGCAGCACATCCTTCTCAGCGTCGCTGTCCTTGCCGGTGACCAGTCCGATCCTGCGAGGGAGGAAGGGCAGCGGGCGCTTGCGGGCGGCCGAGAAGAGCCCCTCCGCGCCGAGCTGCTGCCGCAGCCGCTCGAGCCGCTCCAGCAGGTCGCCGAGGCCGACGTGACGCAGGTCGTAGGCCTCCATCGTCAGCGAGCCGCCCTTGACCCACCATGTCGGCTTGACCAGCGCGATGACGCGGTCGCCCTGCTTGAAGTCGGACTTCAGCCGCGCGCGCACCGACGACCACAGCGTGAAGGAGATCGTGACGTCCTGCTCGAGGTCCTTGAGCTTGCCGTACACGGTGCCGGCGCGCACCGACCACTGGGTGATCTCGCCCTCGACCCAGGCGGTGCCGAGGCGCTCGATCCAGCCCTTCAGCTTCGTCGAGAGCAGAGCCACCGGCCAGGGAGCGTCGAGGGTCGGCGGGGCAGCGTCGGACATGATCCCTCCCCAGCGTCTGCAGAACTCGCTCACCTAGAATCGAGGGGTGACGACCATCACCAACGGCGCGGCCGTGAGCCTCGAGATGCCGCGGATCCCCGCAGCGCGTAACAGGCTACGCGACCTCCCCGTCACCGGTCGGAAGCGGGTGCTGCTCGCGGCACCCCGGGGCTACTGTGCAGGAGTGGACCGCGCGGTCGTCGCGGTCGAGAAGGCCCTCGACCACTACGGCGCCCCCGTCTACGTGCGCAAGCAGATCGTGCACAACATCCACGTCGTCTCGACGCTCGAGAAGAAGGGCGCGATCTTCGTCGACGACGTCGACGAGGTGCCGGTCGGCTCGCACGTGGTGTTCAGCGCCCATGGCGTCTCGCCGGCCGTCGTCGCCGGGGCCGCCCAGCGCGAGCTGCACGCGATCGACGCGACCTGCCCGCTCGTCACCAAGGTGCACCGCGAGGCGACCCGCTTCGCTCGCGACGACTACGAGATCCTGCTGATCGGTCACGCCGGACACGAGGAGGTCGAGGGCACGATGGGTCACGCGCCCGAGCGCACGACCCTCGTCAACGGACCGCACGAGGTCGACAAGGTGCGGGTGAAGAACCCGGACCACCTCGTCTGGCTGTCGCAGACCACGCTCAGCGTCGACGAGACGATGGAGACGGTGCGGATGCTGCGCGAGCGGTTCCCGAACCTGCAGGACCCGCCGAGCGACGACATCTGCTACGCGACCCAGAACCGTCAGGTGGCCATCAAGAAGGTGGCGGCGGATGCCGACCTCGTGATCGTGGTCGGCAGCAGCAACAGCTCGAACACGATGCGGCTCGTCGACGTCGCCCTCGAGCACGGCGCGAAGGCCGCCTACCGGGTCGACTATGCGAGCGAAATCCGTCAGGAGTGGCTCGACGGGGTCGCGACCGTCGGTGTGACGAGCGGCGCCTCCGTGCCCGAGGTGCTCGTGCAGGAGGTGCTCGACGACCTCGCCGACGCGGGCTACGGCGAGGTCGAGACCATCGTCACGGCCGAGGAGGACCTCATGTTCTCCCTGCCGAAGGAGCTGCGCACCGACGCCTCCGGCAACCGCGACGAGCGCGCCCTCGGCGGACGTCGCAAGCTCGACTGGCAGAGCTGACCCGCCGCATCCGTTCGTCGGCGCTCGGCACCCCGAGTGCCTCGCCCACGCCGGCGTGCGCGAGGTTCGAGTTTCCGCGATTCTGACGGCTCCATGACCGCCGAAACCCCAACCTCGCGCTGCCCGCCGAGCAGGACCGGGCCGAGGTGACAGAAAGGCCCCTCCCCGTCGAGCGGGAAGGGGCCTTTCTCGAACCTCGGGGCCGCCGGACTCAGGCGGAGATCGAGTGTCCCGCCGACCCGAGCTGCTGGGTGGCCTCCGCGACGCGCTTGGCCATCGCCGACTCGGCGATCTTCCCCCAGGCGCGCGGGTCGTAGATCTTCTTGTTGCCGACCTCGCCGTCGATCTTGAGCACGCCGTCGTAGTTCTTGAACATCGTGTCGGCGATCGAGCGGGTGAAGGCGTACTGGGTGTCGGTGTCGATGTTCATCTTCACGACGCCGTTCGCGACCGCCTCGGCGATCTCGGCATCCGTGGAGCCGCTGCCGCCGTGGAAGACGAGGTCGAGGGGCTTCGCCGAGGTCCCGTACTTGGCGGCGATGCCGTCCTGGATCTCCTTCAGGAGCTCAGGGCGCAGCTTCACGTTGCCCGGCTTGTAGACGCCGTGCACGTTGCCGAAGGTGAGCGCGGCCATGTAGCGGCCGGAGTCGCCGAGCCCGAGGGCCTCGACGGTCTGCACCGCGTCGTCGAGGGTCGTGTAGAGGTGCTCGTTGATGTCGTGGCTGACACCGTCCTCCTCGCCGCCGACGACGCCGATCTCGACCTCGAGGATCGCCCGGATGTTCTTCATCCGAGGCAGCAGCTCCTTGGCGATCTCGAGGTTCTCGTCGAGCGGCACGGCCGAGCCGTCCCACATGTGCGACTGGAAGATCGGGTTGCCACCGGCCTTCACCTGCGCCTCCGACGCCTCGATGAGGGGGAGGACGAAGCCGGGGAGGGCGTCCTTCGGGCAGTGGTCGGTGTGCAGCGCGACCGTGATCGGGTAGTTCTTGGCGACCTCGGTCGCGAACGCGGCGAACGCCAGGGCGCCCGAGGCGCGAGCCTTCACGGTCTGGCCGGCGAAGTAGTCTGCGCCGCCGGTGGTGACCTGGATGATGCCGTCGGAGCCGGCCTCGGTCAGGCCCTGCAGCACCGAGTTGATGGTGGCCGACGAGGAGACGTTCACGGCCGGGAAGGCGTAACCGCCTGCCTTGGCCTTGTCGAGCATCTCCGCGTACTGCTCGGGGGTCGCGACGGGCATTCGTACTCCTTGTTCGACGGCTGTTCCGCGTCCACTCTAGCCAGAGCGGGAGGGGGGTCCCCTACGCTGGGAGGGCGTCGATCCGCCGGATTCCACCACGACGCCACCTCTCGCACGCGGAGACGATCATGGCCTCGACCGAACCCGGCACCCTCTACCGACACCCCGACCGCAACCTGGCGATGGAGCTCGTGCGTGCCACCGAGGCAGCGGCGATCCGCGCTGTCCCCTTCGTCGGCAAGGGCGACAAGAACGGCGCCGACGGCGCGGCGGTGGACGCGATGCGCAAGTTCCTCGGCACCGTCGACTTCGACGGCGTGGTCGTCATCGGCGAGGGCGAGAAGGACCACGCGCCGATGCTGTTCAACGGCGAGCACGTGGGAACCGGTCACGGGCCGCAGTGCGACATCGCGGTGGATCCCATCGACGGCACCTCGCTCACGGCGGCCGGGCGGCCCAACGCCCTGTCGATGATCGCCGTCTCCGACCGCGGCTCGATGCTCGACGCCTCCTCCGTCTACTACATGGAGAAGATCGTCACGGGGCCCGAGGGCATCGGCGTCGTCGATCTCCGGCAGTCGATCGGCGACAACCTGCGCGCGCTCGCGGCTGCGAAGAAGAAGCCGATCGGGGAGATGCAGGTCGCCGTGCTCGACAGGCCCCGTCACGCCCAGCTCATCGAGGAGATCCGTGAGGCCGGAGCAGGGACGAGGCTCCTGCTCGACGGCGATGTCGCGGGCGGCATCAACGCCGCGCGCTACGAGACCCGCATTGACATGTGCGTCGGGATCGGCGGCAGCCCCGAGGGCGTCGCCTCTGCCTGCGCCATCAAGGCCCTCGGCGGTCTCATCCAGGGGCGCCTGGCCCCGAAGACGGATGAGGAGCGCGAGCGCGGGGAGGCCGCCGGCCTCAAGTTCGACTACGTGTACGAGGCGGACGAGCTGGTGCGCAGCGACAACACCTTCTTCGTCGCGACAGGCGTGACCGACGGCGGACTGGTCGAGGGTGTGCGCCGCAAGGGCCCGATCATCCGTACGGAGTCGATCGTGCTGCGTTCACGCTCCGGCACCATCCGCCGCGTGGTGGCCGACCACCTCGCGGAGAAGTGGCTCTAGGGCTCACCAGCCGAAGTCGATCGGCTTCCCCGTCTCCACGAGGGTCTTGAGGCTGGAGAGCACGCGTGGCCAGGTCTCGGCGGATGCGGCGGCGCTGGGGTTGCCTTCGCTCCAGTGATCGTTGGTGAACTCGAGTTTGGTGAGTGCGTCCGACTCCTTGGTCAGGCGCCACGTCATCCGGCTCTCGCGCTCGGCGTGCTTCTCGTCGTAGGACGGCCCGGGGTGCTCGCTGAGGCTGAGCAGCGTTCCGGGTTCGATTTCGAGCACCTCGCCGTACACGTGGACGACCTCCGCGCCGTCCTCGCCAGGCCCGACGTACTCGTAGCGCGAGCCCTGCTTCAGGTCGCTCCGCAGCACGCTCCCGAACATGAGAGCCCGGTTGCCGTCGTCGCCGACGATCGCCTCCCATACCGGCTCGGCGGGGGCGGCGATGTACAGGGTCATGCTGAAATCCGTCATGCCCCCGACGCTACGGATGCGGCTGCCGGCGGGTCTTGCAGAAAAACGACCGGCTCAGGCGGTTCGCGCGTCGTCGACCGCCGCGCGGCCCTCGACGACCGTGAGGTCGATCTCGGTGCGGCCGACCCCGGTCTCGTCGATCGCCGCGAACTCGAGCTGCACCTGACGCTCCTCCTGCCGCGCGAGGGCGGAGGTCAGCTCGGGCGCGGTGAGGGTGCGGGGCGTCTCCTCGATGCCCTCGAGGGTGCCCAGCACCTTCGAGTCGTCGAGCACGTTGAGCTTGCGGGCCGAGGGCAGCACCTGCCGCTCCATCGAGCCGACGAACGAGTTGTAATCCTTCACACTGCGCTCGATCGAGCGCCCGAGCTTCTCGATGTGCCCGGCGAGTGTCGACAGGCGGCCGTACAGCTCGCGGCTCACATCGAAGAGCGTCTTCGCCTCCTGCGTGACGACCTCGTGCTGCCAGCTGACAGCGACCGTCTTCAGCACCGAGAACAGGGTGACCGGCGATGCGAGGGCGACCCGCTTGGAGAAGGCGAACTCCATGATCGTGGCGTCGGCCTCCATGGCCGACGAGAGCAGCGATTCGCTCGGAATGAATGCGACGACCATCTCGGGGCTGGCGTCGAGGCCCTCCCAGTAGCTCTTGCTGCCGAGCGCGGTGATGTGATCGCGCACCGCCTTGACGTGCCGCTTCAGCAGCTCTTCGCGGCGCGCGAGCTCCGCATCCGTCGCCGTCGCGGGGATCGCGCTCGCCTCGAGGTAGGAGTTGAAAGGCACCTTGGCGTCGACGGCGATGTTCTTGCCGCCGGGCAGGTGGATGACCATGTCGGGGCGCCCGTGCCCGCTGTCGGAGATGATGCTCGACTGCACATCGAAGTTCACCCGCTGCAGCAGGCCGGCCGCCTCGACGACGCTGCGCAGCTGCGTCTCGCCCCAGACGCCTCTGGTCGAGTTGTTCTTGAGCGCCGAGGCGAGGGCCTCTGCGGTGTTCCGCAGGCGCTCCTCCGACTCGGTCGCGCTCTTCAGCTGCTGCGCCAGCTCGCCGTGCTGCAGGCTGCGCTGGGTCTCGAGCTCGGTGACCTTCGCCTGCATCGTGCGCAGCGTCTCCTGCACGGGCGTCAGCGCCTGCAGCACCTTGCTCTCCGCGCGCTCGCGCTCCGCTGCCGCGAGCTGCTCGGCGCGCGTGCGCTCGACGAACTCGCGGTACTGATCCTGGGCGGAGACGACCTGCTCGCGGAGCCCGGCGGTCGTCGCCTGGAGGGCGGCGAGCTCTGCGCCCAGACGCGCACGCTCAGCCGCCTCCTGAGCCCGGATCTCGGCCACCGCGGCAGCGTGGCGGGCCTCGAGCACCGCCGGGTCCTCGCCCACGGGAGTCTCGACCGCTCGGCTGCGCGCGAGCAGCATCGCACCGGCCGCACCGAGGAGCACACCGAGCACGAGACCGAGGAGGAGGGGGAGCAGGAGTTCCATGGGATCAGTGTCGCAACGGCTCCCGACATCGCTCCTCCGGCTCTCCGTGCCGATCTAAATGTCCAGGAAATGTTCCAGGACTAGCCTGACCGCATGACGATCCTCGATCACTGGGTGAACGGCGCGACCTTCAGCGGCGAA
The DNA here is from genome assembly GCA_031177985.1 of Microbacteriaceae bacterium. Classification (GTDB taxonomy): domain Bacteria; phylum Actinomycetota; class Actinomycetes; order Actinomycetales; family Microbacteriaceae; genus JAPSJW01. The sequence continues at coordinate 289,468 of JAPSJW010000002.1, forward strand.
TCCTCGCGCACCGCCCCCGTCTACAACCCCGCCACGGGCGAGACGACCAAGGAGGTGCGGCTCGCCACGACGACGGATGTCGAGGCCGCCGTCGCCGCCGCCTCAGCCGCATACCCCGCCTGGTCGACCGCGAGCTGGGCCAAGCGGCAGCAGGTGCTCTTCGCCTTCCGCGAGATCCTCAACGCGCGCCGCGAGGAGGTGGCGGCGATCCTCACCAACGAGCACGGCAAGGTCACGGCGGACGCTCTGGGCGAGATCGCGCGCGGCCTCGAGGTCGTGGAGTTCGCGACCGCCATGCCGCACCTCGCCAAGGGCGAGTACACCGAGAACGCCTCGACGGGGGTCGACGTCTACTCGGTGCGCCAGCCCCTCGGGGTCGTCGGCATCATCAGTCCCTTCAACTTCCCCGCGATGGTGCCGCTGTGGTTCTTCCCCATCGCCCTCGCAGCGGGCAACGCGGTCGTGCTCAAGCCGAGCGAGAAGGACCCCTCCGCCGCCGTGAAGCTCGCGGAGCTGCTGCAGGAGGCCGGCCTCCCCGACGGCGTGTTCAACGTCGTGCACGGCGACAAGGAAGCGGTGGATGCGATCCTCGACCACCCCGACATCGCCTCCATCTCGTTCGTCGGGTCGACGCCGATCGCCAAGTACGTCTACGAGCGGGGAACCGCGACGGGCAAGCGCGTGCAGGCCCTCGGCGGCGCGAAGAACCACATGCTGGTGCTGCCGGACGCCGACCTCGACCTCGTCGCCGACTCCGCCGTCAACGCGGGCTTCGGCTCGGCGGGGGAGCGCTGCATGGCGATCTCGGTCGTCGTCGCCGTCGAGCCGGTCGCCGACGAGCTGATCGCGAAGATCGCCGAGCGGATGGCCGGGCTCAAGGTGGGCGACGGCACCCGTTCCTGCGACATGGGGCCGCTCATCACGCGCGAGCACCGCGACAAGGTCGCCGGTTACCTCGACACCGCTGAGAAGGACGGCGTGGAGATCGTCGTCGACGGGCGCGGCATCGAGGTCGACGGGGATGCGAACGGCTTCTGGCTGGGACCCACTCTGCTCGACAAGGTGCCCACCTCATCCGCCGTCTATCAGGACGAGATCTTCGGGCCCGTGCTCTCGGTCGTGCGCGTGGCGACCTACGAGGAGGGCCTGGCCCTCATCAACGGCTCCCGCTACGGCAACGGAACCGCGATCTTCACCAACGACGGAGGTGCCGCGCGACGCTTCCAGCGCGAAGTGACCGTCGGCATGGTCGGCATCAACGTGCCGATCCCCGTCCCCGTCGGCTACTACTCGTTCGGCGGCTGGAAGGACTCGCTCTTCGGCGACACCAAGGCCTACGGTCCGGATGCCGTGCACTTCTTCACCCGGCAGAAGGCGATCACGCAGCGCTGGCTCGACCCGTCGCACGGCGGCGTCGACCTCGGCTTCCCGCGGAACGGCTAGCCGAGCGCCATCGCGGTGCGCTCGTCGGCGATCGCTCCGAGCGCTCCGATGCGTGCGCCGGTGATGGTCGAGAGGTGCTGCAGCGACTCGGCGTCGTGACGGCGGGCGGCGTGCACGATGATCGCGGCGCACGCTTCGGCGTCGGCCAGAGCGTTGTGGTGGTCGAAGTCCTCGAACCCTGCGGCCATCGCGGCCACCGGGAGCCGGTAGGAGTCGAGGTGGTAGGTGCGGCGGGCGACCTGCAGGCTGCACAGGTACTCGAACGAGGGCACCTCGAGGTAGCTCGCCTCGCAGGCACCGCGGATGACGCCCATGTCGAATCCGGCATTGTGAGCCACGAGGTGGTCCCCGTCGGCGAACGCGATCAGGTCGGGCAGCTGCTCGCTCCAGAGGAGCGCGTCGACGACATCCGCCGCCATGATGCCGTGGATCCGCACGTTCCACTCCGAGAAGGAGTCGTGCCCGAGCGGCGGTTTGATCAGCCAGTAGCCGCGATCGACCACTCGCCCGTCGCGCACCTTGACGAGGCCGACGGAGCACGCGGATGCGCTGGAGGAGTTGGCGGTCTCGAAGTCGATGGCGGTGAAGTCGATGGGCACGTCGGAACCCTCGCACGAGGTGCCGACGTCCGACGGGCGGACGCGCCGCTCATCGCTGAGGGAGCCGCGCCGTAGAGTAGAGCCCCGTGGCTCTCACTATCGGCATCGTCGGACTGCCCAACGTCGGCAAGTCCACCCTCTTCAACGCTCTGACGAAGAACACGGTGCTCGCCGCCAACTACCCGTTCGCGACGATCGAGCCGAACGTCGGTGTGGTGAACCTTCCCGACGCGCGGCTGCAGGTGCTCGCCGAGCTCTTCTCGAGCGAGCGGGTCGTGCCGGCCACGGTCTCGTTCGTCGACATCGCGGGCATCGTGCGCGGGGCTAGCGAGGGAGAGGGCCTCGGCAATCAGTTCCTCGCCAACATCCGTGAGGCCGACGCGATCGCGGAGGTTGTGCGCGGCTTCGCCGACTCGGATGTCGTGCACGTCGACGGCAAGGTCGATCCGGCGAGCGACATGGAGACGATCAACACCGAGCTGATCCTCGCCGACCTGCAGACCCTCGAGCGCGCCATCCCGCGCTACGAGAAGGAGGTTCGGGGCAAGAAGATCGAGCCGGTCGTGCTCGAGACAGCGCAGGCCGCGAAGGAGGCGCTCGACGCCGGCACCCCGCTGTCCAGCGCGAAGCTCGACCTCGCTCCCATCCGCGAGCTCGGCCTGCTGACCGCGAAGCCCTTCATCTACGTCTTCAACGTCGACGAGGAGGTGCTGACGGATGAGGCGCGTCGCGCGGAACTCGCGGCTCTCGTCGCGCCCGCCAACGCCGTCTTCCTCGACGCGAAGCTCGAGTCGGAGCTCATCGACCTCGACGAGGACGACGCCGCCGAGATGCTCGCCTCCACCGGCCAGACCGAGAGCGGCCTCGACCAGCTGGCCCGGATCGGCTTCGACACCCTTGGCCTGCAGACCTACCTCACCGCGGGCCCCAAGGAGTCGCGCGCCTGGACGATCGGCAAGGGCTGGAAGGCCCCGCAGGCGGCCGGTGTCATCCACACCGACTTCGAGAAGGGCTTCATCAAGGCGGAGGTCATCTCCTTCGAGGACCTCGTCGAGACCGGCTCGATCGCCGAAGCCCGCGCCAAGGGCAAGGCCCGCATCGAGGGCAAGGACTACGTCATGCAGGACGGCGACGTGGTCGAGTTCCGGTTCAACAACTAGCGAGCTCCAGCGGCGGCCTCCGGAATGACCGACGAGGAGTACCAGTCCGTCGAGCCGATGGCCTGGATCGCCGTCGTCCTGATCGCCCTCGAACTGCTTGTGTTCGCGATTCTCGCGATGCGTCTCGCTCGCGACCCTCAGCGACTGCGGGCTGCGAGTTTCGCGGCCAACGTGTCCTGGCGATGGACCGTCGTCGCTCTCGCCCTCGGCGGTGCCATGGGAGCGATCCTGCTCGCCGTGGGAGTGCCGCTCGCCCTGGGCCGTGCGGCACTCGGCGCTGGCTTCATCCTGTTCGGGATCGGCCTGCTCGGCGGCGTCGGCTTCCTGTACTGGGTGTCGCGGCAGGACTTCGAGCTGCTGGAGCCGCCGGGGGAGGATGCCGCTCCGGTCCCTTAGGCTCGCGGGGTTGCGTGCGGTTGCGAGCCACCGGCACGGAACGCGCGTCGAGTGACGGTTGGCCCTTCGCGACCATCACATCCCGGCAACGATCCCGTTGCGGAACGGCAACAGGGCCGACGCCCCCGTCAAGGGGCGCCTAGCCTCGTTTCGTGCCCACACGTCGTTTCCTGCTGCTCGCTGCGCCCGCGCTCGCCGCCGGGCTGCTCGGCGGATGCTCGACAGGCACCGTGGCACCCGACCAGACCTCGCCGACGATGCCCCCAGGAACGGTCGCTCCGACGGCTGTGCCGGAGTCCTCGGTGCGCATCGTGCTCTCGACGGATGCGGTCCGCGTGGTCGATGCCGCGGAGGAGCCGCTGCTCACGCTCAGCTACGAGCAGTCGACGACGCAGGTCGTCGATCTCCTCGTCGAGGTGCTCGACGAGGAGCCCGTGAGCACACTCATCGACGGTGACGCCGAGGGCACCGCCTACGAGTGGCCCGGCCTGACCGTTCACGACGTCGGCGTGGCGGATGCGTCGCCCCGCTTCTGGCTCGAGGTCAGCTCGCCCGAGATCGCGGGCATCCCCGTCGAGACGGCCGACGGCTACGCCGTCGACGACGTCATCCCCGTGCCCGAGGGTGCGGACGCCGTACCCGGCGGGGACGATGTCATTGCGCTGACGGACGAGGGCGCCGACGGGCGAGTGCTCGAGCTGCTCGCCGACCCAGGGGACGGGACCGTCACGGCGCTTCGCGTGCCTGCACCTCAGCGGGGCTGACGGCTCGGCGGACTGAGACGACGAAGGGCGGATGCCGCAGCACCCGCCCTTCGCTCCAGCTGTACTACGCGGTGCGACGCCGGCGGGCCGCGAAGGCCGCACCCAGCAGCAGCAGTCCGAGACCCGCGACCGCAGCGGCGGGCGACAGCTCCGAGCCGGTGGCCGCGAGCTCTCCGTCGCCGACCTGGCCGTCGCCGCCCTGCCCGTCGCCGGGCACCGGGGTGCCGACGGGAGCCTCGGTGACGATCGCCCAGTTGACGTCGAAGAAGTCTGCGGGGTCGATGACGCCGCGCTCCTGCGCCCAGTCGATCAGCAGCTGCCGGATCTCCTGCAGCTCGTCGTAGACGACCTCCGCCTCGGCGACGGCCGGGAAGCCGCCTCCGCCGCTCTGCCGGTAGTTGTTGACCGCCAGCACGAACTCGTCGTCATCGCCGACGGGGGTGCCGTCAGGGTAGGTGAGGTTCAGGATCCGCTGACCGACCGGCTGTGAGATGTCGATCAGGTAGTCGAGACCGGACAGCGCGTCGTAGTTGTAGTCCGGCACGCCCTCGGGGCGGTCGGGGTAGACGGCGTTGGTCCCGGTCTCCGGGTCGAACTCGGCGCCGACCTCGGTCTGCACGAAGTAGCGGGCCGAGAACTCGAGGTAGTCCTTCAGCTCGGCGCCCGTCATCCGCACGCCGCGCAGCGTGTTCTCGTAGATGTAGAGGCCCGCGATGTCGCGGATCGTGACCTGACCCTCGGGGAAGACCGCGGTGCGGGAGAACGGCGACGCCTGCGAGATGACCGGCAGGTCGGCCCACTCGGTGCCCTCGAGTCCCTGCTCGACCGTCTCGGCCTGCACGTGGTTGATGAAGTCGATGATCGCGGTGTCCTCGTAGCGCGAGGTCACCGCGGACAGCTCCTCGGTGCTGGTCGCCACCGGCGTGTTGACGTAGTCGATGGTGGTCTCGTGCTCGTCGGCGAGGGCGTTCACGACGTCCGGGTCCTCTGTATCGACCTCGGTGCCGTAGTGCGGCGTCACCACCGGGGGAGTCGTCGCCCAGTCGACGTCGAAGTCGCCCGCGGCGTCCTCGACGAGGCTCAGCGAGACCTCGCTGACGCTGCCGGCCCAGTACTCGGGCTGCGTGATCAGCACCTGCTCGCCATCGACGTTCGTGACGATCGTCTGCGGCTCGTCGCGGTGGCTGTGGCCAGCGACGAGCACGTCGATGCCGGGCACCATCCGGGCGATGTTGCCCGCCACGTCCTCGTTGAGGTCGGCCGGCTCGTAGTCGGCGTCGGGCACGGTGCCCTGGCCGGTGTGCGCGAGCACAACGACGACATCCGCCTGAGCGGCGACCTCGGGAACCCAGCGCTCGGCGGCCTCGACCATGTCCTGGAACTCGAGCACGCCCTCGACGTACTGCTTGTCCCAGATGCGCACGCCCGGGGTCACGAGGCCGAGCACGCCGACCTGCACCGTCTTGCCGTCGATGACGCGCTCGATGATCTCGTACGGCTGGTGGTAGGGCAGCCCGGTCGCCACGTCGATCACGTTCGCGCCGAGCAGCGGGGCCTCGAGCTGGTCGTCGTAGGCCTCGAGCATGTCGAGCCCGTAGTTGTACTCGTGGTTGCCGACGACCTGCGCGTCGTACCCGATCGCGTCGAAAGCCTGCGCCATGGGGTGCTCGACCGTGCCGTCGAGCACGCTCTGGCGGGCGTCGCCGAAGCCGTAGTAGTAGGTGAGCGGGGTGCCCTGGATGGCGTCGCCGTTGTCGACCGTGATGACCGACTCGGCGCCCTGCTCGGCGCGCACCTGGTCGACGACTGCGCCGACCCGGCTGAGGCCGAGGGTCTGGTTCTCGGGGTAGGCCGCGTTGCGGAAGTAGTCCCAGTCGAAGACGTGACCGTGCACATCCGTCGTGGCCATGAGGGTGAGATCGATGCGGTCGCCGGGTGCGGCGCTCGCGGCGGTCGGCAGCGCCAGGGACAGGCCCAGAGCGGCGGCGCCTGCGACGGCGAGAGAGCGGGGGAGATTCAACGCGATCCTTTGCGTGGAGGTGGAACGGAACGCCTCACCCTAGGCAGGTCACGTGAACAGGGGGTAGACCCTGCTGGTATCAGAGGTGCGCGAGCAGAGCCTCTCGGAGCTGCGCGGACAGCCCCGGCGGCTCGTCCACCTCGACGGCGAGGGCGTGCAGGGCGCGGCTGTAGTAGTTGCGAGCGGATGCGGCGAGGGTGATGTCGAGGATCTCGCGGTCGCTGAAGCCGAGCTCTCTCAATCGCGCGCTGTCGGCATCCGTCATCGAGGACGAGTCGCCGCACATCCTCTCGGCGAACTCCATCATCGCGACCTCTGCCTCGGTGAGCCCCGCGGTGCGGAAGTCGGCGGCGATCGCGATGAGCTCCTCCTCGTCGATCGCCTTGAGGGACTTGCGCCCGTGTGCCAGCCGACAGGCCTTGGAGCGCAGCGCGCCGGCGGCGGCGAGGGTGACGAGCTCGTACCGGCGCAGCCCGAGGGACGGCACGATAGCGCGGATGAGGTTCTCGAAGGCGGCGACGGCCTCCGGGTTCAGCGACATCACCCGGGTGTGGCTCGGCACGTAGCCGATCGCCTTCCGGTCGGCGGCATACTGCTCGGCCGCGAGGCCCGTGACTTCGTCGTCGCCGGCTGTTCTGAGGATGGACATGATCCATGGTCGCAGTCGATCGCCTCGCGCGCGAGAAGCGGTTACGCGACCGCTGCTCCCAAGTCAACCGGGTCGCCGCGATCGGTTCGTCAGGACGAGTGTGGAACGGGTGAAGAGAATCCTGTACTCGAACGGGTCTTTCCTCACGGGGGATCAGATCGCGCACACGCTGCTGCAGTACGCGACCGAACTCGCGCGAGCGGAGACCGCCGACCTGGTCGACGTGCCGACCCTCGGCGAGGACGGCGTCCCCCAGAACGTGGAGGTCGTCATCGGCCCATCGAGCCAGCTGCTGTCGAAGGACGAGCCGAGCAGCTTCGACGAGCCGTCCTCGCAGACGTTCTCGGAGGACATCGGTCGGCGCACCGCAGAGCTCGGCATCGGCCGGCCGGTGATCCAGCCGCACGCGGGTCCGCCCACGCCGTTCTTCGACGACCTCGACATCTGACGGGCTACGCTGACGGCGTGATCGCGTTCCCCATCCCGAGCCCTGTGGACTCGCCCCTCGTCGGCATCCTCTTCGGGCTCGCCGCCCTCAGCGGATTCGGGGTGCTCGTCTGGCAGGCGGTGCGCTGGTTCCGACAGGATCGCGAGAACCGCCCTGACGATGAGCGCTGAGTTCACACGGTCGACACACCGCGCTTGTAGACTCTGACCACAATCGAAGACAGGGCCGCAACACGACGCGGGAGAGCGTCCGGGCAACCGGACCACCGAAGGAGCAAGCCTCCCCGCCAATCTCTCAGGTCTCGAGTACCGCGTCGGACTGGCCACTCTGAAAAGTGCTTCCGCGTCCGCGCGGGGCCGCCCACGGTGAAACCCGGATCAGCTCCGGCGAAACTCTCAGGCCCATGACAGAGGGGGAGTTCATCCAGCAGCCCACGCGCGCCAGGAGGACTCCGTGTCAGATCGCCTCTCTCCGCTCCACCGCATCCACGAGGATGCCGGAGCCTCCTTCACCGACTTCGCCGGCTGGCGGATGCCGGTGCGCTACAGCTCCGAGCTCGCCGAGCACCACGCGGTGCGCACGGCCGCCGGGCTGTTCGACCTCTCGCACATGGGCGAGGTCGTGGTGCTCGGCGCGCAGGCCGCCGAAGCGCTCGACTACGCCGTCTCGGGTCGGATGTCGGCGCTCGAGGAGGGCCGCGCCAAGTACACGCTGCTGCTCGCCGACGACGGCGGCGTGCTCGACGACCTGATCGTCTACCGCACCGGGGCGGACCGCTTCCTCGTCGTGGCGAACGCCTCCAACCGCGAGCTGGTGGCGTCGGAGCTCGCTCGACGAGCCGACGGCTTCGACGCGCAGGTGTTCGACGAGAGCGACGACGTCGCGCTCATCGCGCTGCAGGGGCCGAAGTCGCCGGAGATCCTGGCGGAGGTCGAGGGTCTCGACGTGACCGACCTCGAGGGGCTGCGGTACTACCGGTTCGCCCGCGGCAGCTTCCGCGGACACGAGGTGCTCGTGGCCCGCACCGGCTACACCGGAGAGAACGGCTTCGAGCTCTTCCTCGCCCCCGAGGCGGCTCCCGAGCTGTGGGAGGCGATCGCCGAGACCGGCGCGGGATCGGGGCTGCTGCCCGCGGGCCTCGCCGCCCGGGACACCCTGCGCCTCGAGGCGGGCATGCCGCTCTACGGCTCGGAGCTGAGCCGTGCCATCCGTCCCGCTCAGGCCGGACTGGCCCGCACCGTCGACCTGACGAAGGAGGACTTCGTCGGCCGTCTCGGCGTCGAACCGCCGGCGGATGCTCCCGTGCTCGTCGGACTCGCCGCCGAGGGCCGGCGCGCGGCGCGCGCCGGCTACCCGGTGCTCGCGGATGCGGAGGGCGGCGACCCGATCGGCGAGGTCACCTCCGGCGCGCTGTCGCCCACCCTCGGCCATCCGATCGCGATGGCCTACGTCCCCCCTGCGGTGAGCGCCGCAGGCACCCAGCTGTTCGTCGACGTGCGGGGCACGCGCATCCCCGCATCCGTCGTCGCCCTGCCGTTCTACAAGAGAGAGGCCTGAGATGGTCGACCAGTCGGAACTGAAGTACACCCACGAGCACGAGTGGGTCGCCCTCGAGGGGGACGTCGCGACCATCGGCATCACCGCCTACGCGGCCGAGAAGCTCGGCGACGTGGTCTACGTCGACCTGCCCGAGGTGGGCACGACCGTTGCCTCCGGGCGCACCGTCGGAGAGGTCGAGTCCACGAAGTCGGTGGGTGAGCTGTTCGCCCCGCTCGACGGCGAGGTCGTCGAGGTCAACGACGACGTGACGTCGAGCCCGGAGCTGGTCAACTCCGACCCCTTCGGCGACGGCTGGCTCATCCGGGTGCGGCTCTCCGACCCCACGGCGGCCGACAGCCTGCTGACCGCGGACGAGTACGCCGGGCTGATCGGCGAGTGAGCGCGTCCTTCGCCGACCGCCACATCGGCACCGACGACGAGGCGCAGCAGTGGATGCTCTCGGCCGTCGGCTATGACTCCCTCGCCTCGCTCATGGCGGCGGCCGTGCCCGAGTCGATCCGCTCGCGCGCCGAGTCGGCTCTGCCGCCTCCGGTCTCCGAGCGGGAGGCGCTCGCCGAGCTGAGGACGCTCGCCTCGCGCAACCGCGTGCGCCGCAGCATGATCGGGCTGGGCTACTACGACACCGTCACGCCCTCGGTCATCCAGCGGAACGTGCTTGAGAACCCCAGCTGGTACACCGCCTACACGCCGTACCAGCCCGAAATCTCGCAGGGCAGGCTCGAGGCGCTGATCAACTTCCAGACGATGGTGGCCGACCTCACGGGCATGGCCACCGCGAACGCGTCGATGCTCGACGAGGCCACAGCCGTCGTCGAGGGCATGCTGCTCGCACGCCGCGCCTCCGGCTCGTCGAGCGCCGTCTTCCTCGTCGACGCGGATGCGTTCCCGCAGACGAAGGCGCTGCTGCGGCACCGCGCGGAGGCGGTCGGCATCCGTCTGGCCGAGGTGGACTTCTCCTCCGCGGCGTACCGAGACCTGCCCGACGCCTTCGGCGTCTTCGTGCAGTACCCCGGCGCCTCGGGCAGGGTGTGGGACCCGACTGAGGTGATCACGGCCGTCAAGCAGCGCGGCGGCGTCGCCGTCGTCGCGGCCGACCTGCTCGCGATGATCCTGCTCACCCCGCCCGGTGAGCTGGGGGCGGATGTCGCGGTCGGCACTTCGCAGCGCTTCGGCGTTCCGATGGGCTTCGGCGGCCCGCACGCCGGGTACCTCGCCGTGCGCAAGGGGCTCGAGCGCCAGCTGCCCGGTCGCCTGGTCGGCGTCTCGCAGGATGCTTCGGGCTACCCCGCGTACCGGCTCTCGCTGCAGGCCCGCGAGCAGCACATCCGTCGGGAAAAGGCGACGAGCAACATCTGCACGGCGCAGGTGCTGCTGGCGATCATGGCGTCGATGTACGCGGTGTACCACGGGCCCGACGGGCTTCGGAGCATCGCGACGCGGGTGGCGGGCCAGGCCGCGCAGCTGGCGGCGACCCTCTCCGCCGCGGGAGCCGACGTGGTTCATGAGACGTTCTTCGACACCCTCACCGTGCGCGTTCCCGGAGGCGCTGCCGCCGTGGTCAAGCGGGCCGCCGAACAGGGCGTGCTCCTGCACCTCGTCGACGCGGACACCGTGAGCGCCTCGGTCGACGAGACCACGACCGCGGATGACCTGCGGGCTGTGCTCCGTGCGTTCGGTTTCAAGCAGCGGGACGCGGCTCGGGGTGCCCCTGCCCTCCCCGCCGCGCTCGAGCGCACCAGCGACTACCTCACCCATCCGGTCTTCTCGACGCACCGCAGCGAGACCTCGATGATGCGGTACCTCAAGTACCTCGCCGACAAGGACTACGCGCTCGACCGGGGCATGATCCCGCTCGGCTCGTGCACCATGAAGCTCAACGCGGCGACCGAGATGGCGGCCGTGACCTGGCCGGAGTTCGCGGCCCTGCATCCGTTCGCCCCCGAGGCGGACGTCGAGGGCTACCTCGAGCTCGTCACGCAGCTGCAGGAGTGGCTCGCCGACGTGACCGGCTACGACTCGGTGTCGCTGCAACCCAATGCGGGCAGTCAGGGCGAGCTGGCCGGCCTGCTCGCGATCCGCGCCTACCACCTGGCGAACGGGGACGACCGGCGCACGGTGTGCCTCATCCCTGCGAGCGCCCACGGCACCAACGCCGCGAGCGCGGTGCTCGCGGGGCTGCGGGTCGTCGTGGTCGCGACGAACGAGAACGGCGACGTCGATCTCGACGACTTGCGGGCGAAGATCGCCGAGCACGCCGATGCGATCGCCGCGCTGATGATCACCTACCCGTCCACGCACGGCGTCTACGAGCACCAGGTGCGCGAGGTGACGGAGGCGGTGCACGCGGCGGGCGGCCAGGTCTACGTCGACGGGGCGAACCTCAACGCCCTGCTCGGCTACGCCCGATTCGGCGACTTCGGCGGCGACGTCTCGCACCTGAACCTGCACAAGACGTTCTGCATCCCGCACGGCGGCGGAGGCCCTGGGGTGGGGCCGGTGGCCGCGAAGGAGCACCTCGCGCCCTACCTGCCGGGGCATCCGCTCGCGCAGCGCGACCTCGTCGCGGGGCGGGACGCCTCCCAGCTGCCCGAGCACGGCAACATCGTGTCGGCCGCTCCGTTCGGCAGCCCGAGCATCCTGCCCATCTCCTGGGCCTACGTGCGGATGATGGGCGCCGAGGGTCTCGCGCGCGCCACGGCATCCGCGGTGCTCGCGGCGAACTACGTGGCGGTGCGTCTGCGCGACTCCTTCCCGGTGCTCTACGCAGGGGAGAACGGCCTCGCGGCGCACGAGTGCATCCTCGACATCCGCCCGCTCACGCAGGCGACGGGGGTGACGGTCGACGACGTCGCCAAGCGTCTGATCGACTACGGATTCCACGCGCCGACGATGTCGTTCCCGGTCGCCGGCACCCTCATGGTGGAGCCGACCGAGAGCGAGGACCTCGCCGAGCTCGACCGTTTCATCGAGGCGATGATCGCGATCAAGGCCGAGGCGGATGCGGTGGCGGCCGGCGAGTACCCCGCCGACGACAACCCGCTGCGGAACGCGCCGCACACCGCGCAGTCGGCGATCGTGGGCGAGTGGGAGCACGCGTACTCGCGGGAGACCGCCGTGTACCCGGTGCCGGGTCTCGTGCACCGCAAGTACTGGCCGCCCGTGCGGCGCATCGACCAGGCCTATGGCGACCGCAACCTCGTGTGCGCCTGCCCGCCGATCGAGGCGTTCACCTGACCCCGTCGTGGGTCGAGTAGCTCAGCGGCGCTACTCGACCCACGAACGGGTCAGTGACTGGTCGCCTTCTCGGCGCCGATGCCGGTGAGCGAGCGCACCTCCATCTCGCTCGCCTTCGCCGCGTCCTCCTTGCGGCCGGGCAGGTAGCTGCCGAGCCAGCCGAGCAGGAAGCCCAGCGGGATCGAGACGATGCCGGGGTTGTTGAGCGGGAAGACGGAGAAGTCGACGGTCTTGAAGATCGACGTCTCGGCCCCCGAGACCACCGGGGACAGCACGATCAGGAGCAGCGCCGAGCCCAGGCCGCCGTACATGCTGAGCAGCGCGCCTGTCGTGGTGAACCGCTTCCAGAACAGCGAGTAGATGATCGTCGGCAGGTTGGCGGATGCCGCGATCGCGAACGCGAGCGCCACCAGGAACGCGACGTTCTGGCCCTGCACGCCGATGCCTCCGACGATCGCCAGGATGCCGATCACGACGACGGTGATGCGTGCGACGCGCACCTCGCCGTTCGGAGAGACCTTCCCCCTCTTGATCACGCTGGCGTAGACGTCATGGGCGAACGAACTCGCCGCCGTGATGGTGAGGCCGGCGACCACCGCGAGGATCGTCGCGAACGCGACGGCCGAGATGATCCCCAGCAGCACGGGCCCTCCGAGCTCGAACGCCAGCAGCGGTGCGGCGGAGTTGACGCCACCCGGAGCCGTCGTGATCGTCTCCTTGCCGATGAGGGCGCCGGCCCCGTAGCCCAGCACGAGGGTGAACAGGTAGAAGATGCCGATCGCCCAGATCGCCCACACGACGCTCCTGCGGGCCTCCTTGGCCGTCGGCACCGTGTAGAAGCGCATCAGCACGTGGGGCAGGCCCGCCGTGCCGAGCACCAGAGCGAGCGCCAGCGACAGGAAGTCGAGCCGCGTGAGGTCGGTCAGCCCGTACTGCACTCCCGGTTCGAGCACGGGCGTGTCGGAGTTGGCCGCCGCGGCGCCCAGCAGATCGGAGAGGTTGAACCCGTAGAGCGCGAGCACCCAGATCGTCATGACGCCCGCGCCGACGATGAGCAGGGCCGCCTTGATGATCTGCACCCACGTCGTGCCCTTCATGCCGCCGACGAGCACGTAGAGGATCATCAGCGCGCCCACGACGGCGATGACGACCGACTGGCCGATCGCCTCGTTGATGCCGAGGAGCAGCGACACGAGGCCCCCGGCGCCCGCCATCTGCGCGAGCAGGTAGAAGAAGCACACCGCGAGGGTGGCCGTCGCCGCAGCCATGCGCACCGGGCGCTCGCGCAGGCGGAACGAGAGCACGTCGGCCATCGTGTACTTGCCCGTGTTGCGCAGCAGCTCGGCGACCAGCAGCAGGGCCACCAGCCACGCGACGAGGAACCCGATCGAGTAGAGGAAGCCGTCGTAGCCGTTGATGGCGATCGCGCCGCAGATGCCGAGGAACGACGCGGCCGAGAGGTAGTCGCCCGCGATCGCGGTGCCGTTCTGGCCACCCGAGAACGAGCGTCCGGCGGCGTAGTAGTCCGCCGCGGTCTTGTTGTTGCGGCTGGCCCGCAGCACGATCACGAGCGTGACGGCGACGAACGCGCCGAAGATCGAGATGTTGAGGATCGGCTCGCCGATGGTCATCGCACTGCCCCCTTCGAGTCGGTGGTCGTGTCGGTGCCGGTCGTCAGGATGCCGGCCTCGGCATCCGTTCTGATCTCCTCGGCGATCGGATCGAGCCGCTTGTTCGCGAAGCTCACGTACCAGGTGGTGATCGCGAAGGTCGAGACGAACTGCAGCAGTCCGAGGACCAACCCGACGTTGATGTTGCCGAGCACGGGAGTCGCCATGAAGTCGTGCGCGTAGTCGGCCAGCAGCACGTAGGCGAAGTACCAGACGAGGAACAGCGCCGCCACGGGGAAGACGAACGATCGGTGCCGTCGTTTCAGCTCTTTGAACCGATCGGATGCCTCGATCCGCTCGAACTCGGCGCTGTCGGTGGGGGCGGACGGTGCGGTATCGCCCATGGGCGTCTCCTCTGCATCGACTGGCCGCACGGCGATGTGCGGTCGTCGTCAGACTGGCATTCCCCCCGGACGGGTGTCAACGATTCGTGGCGGGCCGCGACTTAGTCGGCGGGCAGGCCGAGAAACTCGGGGAAGGCCCCTGCCGCCCAGGGGTAGCCGACGAAGATCACAGCGTCGATCAGGAAGTGCGCGACGACGAACGGAAGCACCCGTCCGCTGCGGCTGTACAGCCATCCGAAGAGGATGCCCATGGCGATGTTGCCGACGAAGGCGCCGAACCCCTGGTACAGGTGGTAGGTGCCGCGCAGCACCGCGCTGGTCAGGATGATCGGCCAGGTCGACCAGCCGAGGTCCCTGAGGCGCGCGAAGAGGTAGCCGACCACGATGACCTCCTCGGTGATGCCGGCGCGCGCGGCGCTCAGCAGCAGCACGGGGATGGTCCACCAGTGCGCGTCGAGGCCCGCGGGGTTCACCGCCACGGTGATCCCGAGCGCCCTGCCCGCGAGATACAGCGCGATGCCGGGGATGCCGATGGCGAGAGCGAGCAGCACGGCCTGACCGGTGTCCCGCGCCGGACGCTCGAGGTCCAGCCCGAGCCGACCGAGCCGGGGGCGCGCCTCGCGCCAGAGCAGGAAGCAGACGAGCGCGACCGGCACCAGCGCGAAGAAGATGTCGAGCAGCTGGTAGACGAGATCGAAGATCTCGCGTTCGTCGAGAGTCGGGTTGAGGGTCGCGGTCTGCTCCGAGAGTCGCTCCTCGCGGGTGAGCCGATTGACGATCGCGACGACCGAGTAGACGGCCGACGCGCCGAGCGACAGCCCGAGCACCAGCAGGATCTCGGTACGGATGCGGGCGCGCGACACCCTGCGATGCTACGGCGCACACGGGGTGGAAACGTCGTTCCTCTATGCTGTCGTCGGCCAGGATCGGCGAACACGTCCCGATTCCCCGGACGGCCGCGAACGTGCGAGGCTAGCGAGTGATGAGGAAGACTTCCGCGTGAGATCCGGCCTTCAATGGTTCTGGAGCAAGGTCGCGAGCTACGCGGTCAAGTTCGGAGTCGTCGGTCTCATCGGCATGGTGATCGACGTCGGTCTGTTCAACCTGCTCCGCCTCGGCGTCTTCGGCACCGATCACTTCTTCCAGGGTCCGCTGGGGGCGAAGATCCTCAGCGTCTCGGTGGCGATCGCGTTCAACTGGGTCGGCAGCCGCTACTGGACCTTCCGTCAGCACCGTCGGCGCAACTTCGTGCGCGAGCTGCTCGAGTACGTGCTGGTGTCGATCGGGGGCATGGTCGTCGCTCTCGCCTGCCTCGGCGTCTCGCACTACATCCTCGGGTTCGACAACCTGGTCGCCGACAACATCGCGACGAACGTGGTGGGTCTGGGCCTCGGCACGATCTTCCGTTTCACGCTGTTCCGCTTCTGGGTCTATGGGCACCACCGCAGCGACGGCATCCACGCAGCGTCGAAGCTCGAGGAGGCCGAGACCGCGCTGTTCGAGGAACCCGTCGCCGAGAGCGAGCAGGTCCCGGTGATTGAGGGCGAACGGTGAGCGCTCGAGCCGAGTCGGTGCTCGTGATCGTGCCGACCTACAACGAGTCGGTCAACCTCCCGCTGATCGCGAGGAGACTCTTCGCCGCGGTGCCGCACGCGCACCTTCTCGTGGTCGACGACGCGAGCCCCGACGGCACCGGCGAGCTCGCCGACGACCTCGCGGCGGGCGACGAGCGGGTGCACGTGCTGCACCGCAGCGGCAAGCTCGGACTCGGCACGGCCTACCTGCAGGGCTTCGCGTGGGGGATGGAGCGCGGCTACTCGCTGCTGGTCGAGATGGATGCGGACGGCTCCCATCCCCCGGAGACCCTGCCGGCGATGCTCGAGAGCGCGGGGGAGCCCGACGCCCGCCGGCTCGTGATCGGGTCGCGCTGGACCCGCGGCGGAGCGGTGGAGAACTGGCCCAAGCGCCGCGAGGTGCTGAGCCGCGGCGCGAACATCTACACGCGCACGCTGCTGCGCATCCCCGTGAAGGATGCGACGGCGGGGTTCCGGGTCTACCCCGCGGAGATCCTCCGCGAGGTGCTCACGACGCCGGTCGAGGCGCGGGGCTACTTCTTCCAGATCCTGCTCACCGTGCGGGCGATCGACGCGGGCTTCGAGGTCGTCGAGGTGCCCATCCTGTTCCGCGAGCGCGAGCACGGTGTCTCGAAGATGAGCGGCGCCATCATCTACGAGGCCATGACGCGGGTGGCGCTGCTCGGCGCCCAGCGTCTGGGGCGGCGACGGTCTCCTGCGGCCGAATCCTCCAAACCGCTGCCGCCCGGCGCAGTCACCGGTTGAGGTCTCCCACAAGCCCGGTCTGACGCGGAAGCGTCGCGGGGGTTCGAAACGCAACGATCGCGCGCCTGCTGCGACCGCCGCGCAGAAATCCTGCTTCCAGCGCAAGCTTCACCACCGTGCGTTACCACTGTGTAACGAATACCCCTACAGTTTGGCCACGGTTGGGCCCCCGTTTAGGGTGTGTTCTATCCCGCACGGCTGCGCGCTAGGACTCGCCTGCCGTGTCATCTTGCACAGGAGGAACATTGAGAATCAGCAGGTTCGCGGCCGCGGGCGCCGCGATCGCCGCCGGTGCTCTGGTCTTGTCCGGCTGCTCGGCCCCCGAGGCCGACAGCGGACTGGACGAGGGCACGAGTGTCGGCATCGCTTGGAACCAGGCGTTCTATTCCGCCAACGGCAACACGTCGTTCGGAAACGCCACGGCGAATAACAACATCAACTACCTGATCTACGGGACGTTCAACTACTACAACAACACCCCGGAGCTCGTTCAGGACACCTCGTTCGGCACCTACGAGCTCGTGAGCGAGGACCCCCAGGTCGTCGAGTACACGCTCAACGAGGACGTCGAGTGGTCCGACGGCACCCCCATCGACGCGGCAGACCTCCTGCTGTCGTGGGCCGCCCTGTCGCAGGCGCTGGATGACGAGGGCTTCGACCCCTCGCAGTTCCAGAACCCCGACACCGGTGAGTTCACCGAGGACTACCCGACCGACACCGTCTTCTTCGACACCGGAACGCAGCTCTCGCTCGTCTCCGAGCTGCCCGAGGTCGGCGACGACGGCCGCAGCATCACCCTGACCTACGACAACCCGTACGTCGACTGGGAGCTCGTCTTCGGCACCACCGGCACCATCCTCCCGGCGCACGTCGTCGCGAAGGACGCCCTCGGCATCGAGGACCCCGAGGAGGGCAAGCAGGCCATCCTCGACGCGATCCAGGAGAACGACCGTGAGGCTCTCGCGTCGGTGTCGAACTCGTGGAACACGATCTTCAACTTCACCGAGCTGCCCGAGGACGAGGACCTGCTCGTCTCGAGCGGTCCGTACCAGATCTCGGAGTTCGTGGCCGATCAGTACATCACGCTGACCGCCAACGAGAACTACACCGGTGACCGCCAGCCGAACATCGAAGAGGTCACCATCCGCTTCATCGGCGACCCGCTGGCAGCCGTGCAGGCGCTCGAGAACGGCGAGGTCGACGTGATCTCGCCCCAGGCGACGACCGACGTGGTCGCCGGCCTCGAGGAGATCGAGGGCGTCGAGATCCTGACCGGTCTCGAGGGCACCTACGAGCACATCGACCTGCAGTTCGACCAGAGCCGCAACCCCGGCGTCTTCTCGGACCAGCGCGTGCGTGAGGCGTTCCTCAAGACGATCCCGCGTCAGGAGATCGTCGACACCCTGATCCAGCCGATCATCGGCGACGAGGCGCTCGTGCGCAACTCGCAGCTGATCGTGCCCGGCGCTGAGGGCTACGACGAGATCGTCGAGGCCAACGGCTCGGACGCCTACGCCGAGGTCGACATCGAGGGCGCTACGGCGCTGCTCGCCGAGGCCGGGGTGACCAACCCCGAGGTGTGCATCCTCTACGCGTCGAACAACCCGCGCCGTGTCAACGAGTTCTCGCTGATCCAGGCATCGGCTGCTGAGGCCGGCTTCAACGTCACCGACTGCGGCAGCGAGGATTGGGGTGGCCTGCTCGGCACCGCCGGCGCCTACGACGCGTCGCTGTTCGGCTGGCAGTCGACCGGCCTGGGCGTCACCGACTCGGGACCGAACTTCGAGACCGGAGGCATCAACAACCTCAACTTCTACTCGAACCCCGAGATCGACGAGCTCTACGACCAGCTGTACCAGGAGTTCGACCCGGAGGCTCAGCTGGAGCTGCAGATGCAGATCGACGAGATCCTCTGGAGTGACGCCTACGGCGTGACGATCTTCCAGTTCCCGTCGGTGACCGGCGTGCGCGACACCCTCGAGGGCGTCGACCCCTCGATCATCGCGCCGACCATCTTCTGGAACGTGTGGGATTGGGAGCTCAGCGAGTAATCAGCCACGGCTGACTCCTCACTGACCCCGTCTGGGCGCGGGGGGCGAACCGCCCCCCCGGCCCGCACCCCGTTTAAAACAACGAGGCCCCATACGA
>JAPSJW010000002.1:308251-441682 GCA_031177985.1 Microbacteriaceae bacterium
CCTCCCGGGGGGGGGGGGGGGCGCCCCCCCCCCCCCCGCGCCCAGCACCCTGTTCACACCACGAAGGCCACTTCCGACCCATGGCAACGTTCGTCATCCGGAGGCTCATCGCCTCCTTCTTCGTCTTCCTCGCGGCGACGTACCTCATGTACATCCTCACCGCGCTCTCGGGCGACCCGCTCGAGGAACTCCGGCTCAGCGCCTCGCCCAACAAGGAATCGCTGATCGAGGCGCGCATCAACCTGCTCAACCTCGATGTGCCGCCGTACCTGCGCTACTTCATCTGGCTCGCGGGCGTCGGGGGATGCTTCATCGGCCGTTGCGACCTGGGCGTCAACATCCAGGGCCAGCCGGTCACCGTGCTGCTCGGGCAGGCGCTCGGCCAGACCCTCCAACTCGTCACCACCGCCGCGATCCTCGCGATCATCATCGGCATCGTCATCGGAATCGTCACTGCACTGAGGCAGTACAGCGGTTTCGACTACGGCGTGACCTTCACGACCTTCCTCTTCTTCTCGCTGCCGATCTTCTGGGTCGCCGTGCTGCTCAAGCAGTACGTGGCGATCGGCTTCAACGACTTCCTCCAGGAACCGACGATCCCACCCCTCGTGATAGGGGTGCTCGCCGTGCTCGCCGGGCTCTTCTGGATGGCACTCATCGGCGGGGCGATCAGGCGGAAGGTCATCGTGTTCGCGATCGCCGCCGTCGTGACGGCGGGCGTGCTCGTCTACATGGACCTCACCCGGTGGTTCGAGAACCCGTCGCTCGGCCCCGTGGTGGTCATCCTCTCCGCCGTGGGTGCCGCCTACGGTGTGACGGCAATCTCGACCGGACTCAAGAACAAGCGCGCGCTCTACTCGTCGCTGACGGTGGCCGGTGTGGGCGTCCTGTTCTACCTCTTCCTCAAGCCGTTCGTGTTCTACGCGATGACGCTGCCCCTGTACCTCGGCCTCGCGGTCGGAGCCCTCGTGATCGGCGGGCTGATCGGCTGGCTGTGGGGCGGGCCTGATCGGTGGCAGTCGGTGCGCACCGCGGCGATCGTCGCGCTGCTGATCGGCGTCGTGATCTCAATCGACGAGCACATGCGTTGGTTCAGCGCCTACGCCGGATCCAGCCGGGTCGGCAATCGCCCCATCGCGACGATCGGCGCGGAGACCCCCAACCTCGGCGGTAACTTCTGGATCCAGGGCGTGGACACCTTCACGCATGTGCTGCTGCCGACCCTCGCGCTCATCCTGATCTCGATCGCCAGCTACACGCGGTACACCCGGTCGAGCATGCTCGAGGTGCTGAACCAGGACTACATCCGCACCGCGCGCGCCAAGGGACTCACCGAGCGCACCGTCGTCGTGCGGCATGCCTTCCGCAACGCCATGATCCCGATTGCGACCATCGTCGCGTTCGACATCGGCTCGATCGTCGGAGGCGCGGTCATCACCGAGCGCGTCTTCGGGTGGACCGGCATGGGTCAGCTGTTCGTGAACGGCCTCGACCACATCGATCCGAACCCCGTCATGGCGTTCTTCCTGGTGACCGGCACCCTGGCGATCATCTTCAACCTCATCGCGGACCTCGTCTACGCCGCGCTCGACCCCCGGATCAGGCTCTCGTAATGACCAACGTCAATCTCCCGATCCCCGAGCCAGGCCACCACGAGCCCGGCATCACCGACGCCGAGTCGAACATCGAGCTCAAAGAGGTCGAGGGGCTCAGTCAGGGTCAGATCGTCCGCAAGCGGTTCTTCCGGCACCGCGGCGCCGTCATCGCGATGATCGTGCTGGGCTTCATCGTGCTGCTGTCGTTCTCGAGCGTCGGCGTCGTGATCGGCGACCTGCGCATCCCCGGCTGGTGGCCGTTCACCTGGACCGAGCTGACCGACATCGTCGACCGCACGAGGCCGAGCGTCACCCACCCGTTCGGCCAGGACGAAGTGGGCCGCGACATCTTCGCGGTCGTCATGCGCGGTGCCCAGCAGTCGCTCATGGTCATGGTCATCGCGGGCGTCATCGCGACCCTCGTCGGCACCGCGCTCGGCGCCCTCGCCGGCTACTACCGGCGCGGCGTCGACTCGGTCATCATGCGCTTCACCGACGTCATCATCACGATCCCGCTGATCGTCATCGGCGCGGTGCTCGGCAACGGCCTCGGCAACCTGGGCGCAGCGGTGCTCGGCGTCGTCATCGGGCTGTTCTCCTGGACGAGCCTCGCGCGCCTCGTGCGCGCCGAGTTCCTGAGCCTGCGCGAGCGCGAATTCGTCGACGCGGCGCGGGTCGCCGGAGCGAGCGACGGGCGCATCATCTTCCGCCACATCCTGCCGAACGCGGTGGGCGTGATCATCGTCAACTCGACGCTGCTCATGGCGGCGGCGATCCTCCTCGAGACCGCGCTGAGCTTCCTCGGCTTCGGCGTGGAGTCGCCCGACACGTCGCTCGGCAAGATCATCAGCGACAACCAGGCCGCCTTCGCCACCAGGCCGTGGCTGTTCTGGTGGCCGGGTCTCTTCATCGTCGCGATCGCGCTCTGCATCAACTTCATCGGCGACGGTCTGCGCGACGCTTTCGACCCCCGTCAGAAGCGCGTGCCGAGCGCTCGCACGCTCGAGAAGGCCGAGCGCAAGGAGTCCGGACACCGCGGCTCAGCGGGCCCCTCGGACACCGGCAGCAACACGCGCGGCACGGTCGACGCGACGGGTCGCGGCACGCCCGGGCGGCCCGGCTCGACCGCCGGGTCGCCCGACGCGGACGGCGGCCGCTGAGTGCGGGCGCTACAGCAGCGCGCCGAGCACCGACGCGACCACGAGGCCGGCCAGCACGGCGATCGTGACACGGTGGTACTCGGTGCGAGTGCGATGAGGCGCGGCGAGCGCATCGAAGGCGCCGTCTTCCCGCAGCTGCTCCAGACGGGTGCGGATGAGGTAGGCGGCGGCTCCCGACGCGGAGCGCGGAAGATCGCCAGGGCGCACGGTGCCCTGCGGTCCGAGCGCCGTGCGGGCGACGATGCGGCCGTCCTCCTTGCTGGTCGACGCCACGGAGTAGCGGCCGGGAGCCGGCGCGGCCCACGCGCTGATCACGCCGTCCGAGGTGTGCAGCGTCAGGGAGTACTTCGTGTCGACCACCTGGATGGCCGACCACGGGATGTGGACGGTGCGGAACGGATTGCGCACCGTGACGGCGTGCTCCTCCACTCGCACCTCGGGCAGCCAGAACAGCACCCAGGCGAGCACTCCGATCAGCAGCGGCACCCAGCCGTAGCGCAGGAGGCCCGCCCAGTCGCCCGCGGCCACGAAACCGGCCAGCGCGCCGAGCGACAGCACGGCGCCGGCGACGGCGAGCACCCGGCCGGAGGTCGGGCGGAAGCTCGCCGGCCGGAAGATCATGACTTCACCTTCTCAGAACCGGGAGAGGATTCCTAAGTGAGCACCCCGAACACCGAGACCGTGCTCGAGGTCACCGGCCTCGACGTCGACTTCTGGGTCGACGGCGCGTACTACCCCGCGGCCGTTGACATGAACTACAAGGTCCGCCGGGGCGAGGTGCTCGCCATCGTCGGCGAATCCGGCTCGGGCAAGAGCTCGAGCTCCATGGCGCTCCTCGGCCTGCTGCCCTCGAACGCGAAGGTCGACGGCTCCATCAAGCTCCTCGGCCGCGAGCTCGGCGGCATCGATCCGGCCGAGCTGCGCAGGGTGCGCGGCGGCGAGATCGCGGTCATCTTCCAGGAGCCCATGACGGCGCTGAACCCGGTCTACACGGTCGGCTTCCAGATCATGGAGGCGCTGCGCTCGCAATTCCCGATCGGTCCGACCGAGGCCAGGGAGCGCGCGCTCGAACTGCTGCGTCAGGTCGAGATGCCCAACCCCGAGGTCGCGTTCGACAAGTACCCGCACCAGCTGTCCGGCGGTCAGCGGCAGCGCGCCATGATCGCCCAGTCGATCTCCTGCGACCCCGTACTGCTCGTCGCCGACGAGCCCACGACGGCGCTCGACGTGACGGTGCAGGCCGAGATCCTCGATCTCATGCGCAACCTCCGGAAGCGCCTCGACTCCGCGATCCTGCTCATCACGCACGACATGGGCGTGGTCGCCGACCTCGCGGACAGCATCCTCGTCATGAAGGACGGTCGCGTGGTGGAGGCGGGCACCGTGTCCGAGGTGTTCCACGCGCCGAAGCACCCGTACACCCAGCAGCTTCTCCAGGCGGTTCCGCACCTCGGAGACGCGCCCGTGCGCGTCGTGCAGCCCAAGGAGGGCGTGGACGCCACGAAGCCCGTGCTCAAGCTCGAGGAGGTGGCGATCGAGTACCCCAAGCGAGGACGCATCCCCGCCTTCCGTGCCGCCGAGCACGTCAACCTCGAGATCTTCCCCGGCGAGATCCTCGGCCTCGTCGGCGAATCGGGGTCCGGCAAGACCACGATCGGCCGCGCATCCGTGGGGCTGCTGCCCATCGCCGAAGGCAAGCTCATCAGCGCCGGCATCGACATCTCGAACGCGGGCCCCAAGGAGCTGCGACCGCTGCGCAGGAAGACGGGCATCGTCTTCCAGGACCCCGCCTCGAGCCTCAACCCGCGCATGCCGATCGGCCAGAGCATCGGGGAGCCGCTCCTGCTCGCGGGCGAGGCCAAGGGCGCCGACCTCGACCGCCGCGTCGAGACGCTGCTCGACCAGGTCGAGCTGCCCCGCAGCTACCGCAACCGCTTCCCGCACGAGCTGTCGGGTGGCCAGCGCCAGCGCATCGGCATCGCCCGCGCCCTCGCGCTCAGCCCCGAGCTGCTCGTCGCCGACGAGCCGACGAGCGCGCTCGACGTCTCGGTGCAGGCACGCTTCCTCGACCTGCTGCAGGAGCTCCAGCGCGAGCTGCACTTCGCCTGCCTCTTCATCAGCCACGACCTCGCCGTCGTCGACCTGCTCGCGCACCGGATCGCGGTCATGCACCGCGGCCGGATCGTGGAGCAGGGCACGCGCGACGAGATCCTGCGCAACCCGAAGGAGCCCTACACGCAGCGGCTGATCGCCGCCGTGCCGGTCCCGGACCCCGAGGAGCAGCGTCAGCGCCGCGACGCGAGGGCCGCGGCGCGCGCCTCCTGACGCGCAGCCGGTGTCGCGGCGCGCGAGCGCTGCGGTGGCAGACTGGGATGATGCTCTTCCCGCACCGACGGTCGTTCCGGCGTGCCGCCGTATCGCTCGCCGCTGTGCTGCTGCTCGCGGGGTGCACGACCGCCCCCGAGCCGGTGGAGGGGTCGGCCGTGACCGTCGCGCTGAGCAGCCCGTTCACGTCGTTCAACGCGCAGACCTCCTTCGGCAACCAGGCGACCAACAACGCCATCCGTCACCTCACGACCTCCCAGTTCGTGTCCTACGACGCTGCGGGGGAGCTCGTCGCCGACGAGTCGTTCGGCACGATGACGGTCGAGAGCGAGGACCCGCTCGAGGTCACCTACCGCGTCGGTGAGAACGTGACCTGGTCCGACGGCGAGCCGGTCGACGCCGCGGATCTGCTGCTCGGCTGGGTGGCGAACTCCGGGGTGCTCAACACCGAGGGCTTCGAGCCCGCCGACTTCATCGACGACGAGACGGGGCGCTTCACCGACGAGGTGCCGACGGATGCCGTCTGGTTCGACGGCGAGACCAGCAACGGCCTGCAGGGGGTCACCGCGACTCCCGAGCTGGGCGAGGACGGCCGATCGATCACGCTGCGCTGGGACGAGTACTTCGTCGACTGGCAGCTCGCCTTCGAGGTGGGCCCGCCCGCGCACACCGTCGCTGAACGCGCCCTCGCTCTCGACGACCCGGACGACGCCAAGCAGGCGGTGCTCGACGCGATCACGGACGCCGACACCGAGGCGCTCGCGGCCCTGTCCCGCGCGTGGAACAGCTCCTTCGACCTCGCCGCGGGCGAGGAGATCCCGCCGAGCGCCGGGCCGTTCATCGTCGAGTCGGCGGATGAGCAGCAGGTGGAGCTCGCGGTGAACCCCGAGTACGCGGGGGCTCGCCGCCCGTCGTACGAGACGGTCGTCGTGCGCACGATCCCCGACCCGCTCGACGCCGTGGCCGCGCTCGAGGCCGGCGAAGTGGACGTCATCGACCCCCAGGTCTCGCCTGAGTCGGCGGAGCGGATGCTCATGCTCGACGGGGTCACGGTGCTCGCCGGGTCCGACGCGAGCTACGAGCACCTCGACCTGCGCGTCGACGGCGGCCGCAGCGGGCACTTCGACGACCCGCTCGTCCGCCGAGCGTTCCTGCATGTCGTGCCTCGCGCCGAGATCCTCGACGAGCTGGTCGCTCCGATCCAGGAGGAGGCGCGCCCGCGATCGTCGTTCGTCTTCGATCAGTCGGATCCGGATTACGAGACGAGCGTCGAGCGCAACGGCTCTGACGTGTACGCCGAGGTCGACGTGCAGGCCGCACGCGACCTGCTCGCCGAGGCGGAGGTCACCGAACCCGAGGTGTGCATCCTGTTCTCCTCCTCCAACCCGCGCCGGGTGCGCGAGTTCGAGCTGATCCGGGATTCGGCGGCGCAGGCCGGCTTCCGCGTCACCGACTGCTCGACGGCCGACATCCTCCCGGTGCTCGGCACCGAGGGCAGCTACGACGCTGCGCTCTTCGGGTGGGAGAACAGCAACTTCTCGGTCTCCGCGCTCGCCGCAGTCTTCGCCTCGACGGGCATCGAGAACTACAACGAGTACTCCGACGCGACCGTCGACGCGCTGCTCACCGCGGTGCAGGGGCCGGGCGACGAGGAGCAGCGCACCGAGCAGCTGCGCGAGGTCGACCGGCTGCTGTGGGAGGACGCCTACGGCATGCCGCTCTACCAGCTCCCGACCCTCGCGGCGCACGACGAGGACATCAAGGGAGTGTCGCGCTCGCCGTTGCCGCCTGGCGTGCTCTGGAACGTCTGGGACTGGCGTCCGGTCGAGAGCTGAGCGGATGCCGGGCGTCGCCCGGTAGACTCGCGCCGCGGGAATCCCCGCCTTCCCCCAGCTTTAGGACTCACCCGTATGCCCCTGGCCACCCGCTCCGACCTGCGCAACGTCGCGATCGTCGCCCACGTCGACCACGGCAAGACGACGCTCGTCGACGCGATGCTGAGGCAGACGAACTCGTTCGAGGCGCATGCGCACCTCGAGGATCGCGCCATGGACTCGAACGACCTCGAGCGCGAGAAGGGGATCACGATCCTCGCGAAGAACACCGCGGTGCTCTACGCGGGGGAGCACGCGACCGACGGCGCGGTGACGATCAACGTAATCGACACCCCCGGTCACGCCGACTTCGGCGGCGAGGTCGAGCGAGGCCTCAGCATGGTCGACGGGGTCGTGCTCCTGGTCGACGCGAGCGAGGGGCCGCTGCCGCAGACCCGCTTCGTGCTGCGCAAGGCGCTCGAGGCGAAGCTGCCCGTCATCCTGCTCGTGAACAAGACCGACCGACCCGATGCCCGCATCGACGAGGTCGTCGCCGAGACCCAGGACCTGCTGCTCGGGCTCGCGAGCGACCTCTCCGACGAGGTGCCCGACCTCGACGTCGACTCGATCCTCGACCTGCCGATCATCTACGCCTCCGGCCGCGCGGGCGCCGCGTCGCGGAACAAGCCCGAGAACGGGTCGCTCCCCGACAACGACGACCTCGAGCCGCTGTTCGACGCGATCCTCACCCACATCCCTGCGCCGACCTACGAGGACGGGCACCCGCTGCAGGCGCACGTCACCAACCTCGACGCCTCGCCGTTCCTCGGCCGCATCGCGCTGCTGCGCATCTTCCACGGCGAGCTGCGCAAGGGGCAGACCGTCGCCTGGGTGCGCCACGACGGCTCGCACTCGAACGTGCGCATCACCGAGCTGCTGAAGACGCGAGCGCTCGAGCGCTATCCC
The DNA here is from genome assembly GCA_031177985.1 of Microbacteriaceae bacterium. Lineage (GTDB taxonomy): Bacteria > Actinomycetota > Actinomycetes > Actinomycetales > Microbacteriaceae > JAPSJW01. The sequence continues at coordinate 316,112 of JAPSJW010000002.1, forward strand.
GCCGAGTCGGCCGGCCCCGGCGACATCGTCGCGGTCGCGGGCATCCCCGAGATCACGATCGGCGAGACGATCGCCGATTCCGACGACGTGCGCCCGCTGCCGGCGATCACCGTCGATGAGCCGGCCATCTCGATGACGATCGGCACCAACACCTCGCCCCTCGTCGGCAAGGTGAAGGGGCACAAGCTCACCGCGCGCATGGTCAAGGACCGCCTCGACCGCGAGCTCATCGGAAACGTCTCCATCCGCGTGCTCGACGTCGGCCAGCCCGACACCTGGGAGGTGCAGGGCCGCGGCGAGCTCGCGCTCGCCATCCTCGTCGAGAACATGCGACGCGAGGGCTTCGAGCTCACGGTCGGCAAGCCGCAGGTCGTCACGAAGACCATCGACGGCAAGCTGCATGAGCCCTTCGAGCACCTCACGGTCGACGTTCCCGAGGACTACCTCGGCGCCATCACGCAGCTGCTCGCCGCCCGCAAGGGCCGCATGGAGGGCATGACGAACCACGGCACCGGCTGGGTGCGCATGGAGTTCGTGGTGCCGAGCCGCGGGCTCATCGGCTTCCGCACCGAGTTCCTCACGATCACCCGCGGCACCGGCATCGCCAACGCGATCGCGCACGGCTACGAGCCGTGGGCGGGGTCGATCCAGACCCGCACGACCGGCTCGATCGTCGCCGACCGCGCCGGCGTCGCAACGCCGTTCGCGATGCTCGCCCTCCAGGAGCGGATGTCGTTCTTCGTCGAGCCGACGCAGGAGGTCTACGAGGGCATGGTCGTCGGCGAGAACTCGCGCGCCGAGGACATGGACGTGAACGTCACCAAGGAGAAGCAGCTGACGAACATGCGCTCGTCGACCGCCGACACCTTCGAGAAGCTCACCCCGCCGCGCCGGCTGACCCTCGAGGAGTGCCTCGAGTTCGCCCGCGAGGACGAGTGCGTCGAGGTCACCCCCGAGGTCGTCCGCATCCGCAAGGTCGTGCTCGAGCAGAACGCGCGGGCTCGCCAGGCGTCGCGGCTCAAGAGGCAGGACGCCTGATGCGTCTCGGGACGGCCGCGGCATCCCTCGCCCTCGCGTCGGCGCTCGCCCTCACCGGCTGCTCGGCCGTCGACAGCGTGGTCGAGGGAGTCGTCAACGAGGGTGTCGAGCAGCTGCAGGGGGGCGTCGACGAGCTGATCAACGAGGCGCTCGGCGGCACCGACATCTCGAACGACGGCCAGCTCCCCGACGGATTCCCCGAGGCGGACGTGCCCCTCGTCGGCGAGGTGCGCGGCGGCGGTGCAGGCCCCAACGGCAGCGGCTGGGTCGCCCAGACCACGCTGACGGATGCCGGCCAGTTCGCCGAGGCGCAGACGGCCCTCGAAGACGCAGGCTTCACCTCGTCGTCGGTCTCCAGCGACGAGAACAGCGGATTCGGCAGCTTCGACTCGTCGGCCCACACGGTGACCCTCGTCGTCGCGACCGAGGGGTCCGCCGCGGTGGCCACCTACATCGTCACGCCCAAGTAGCGCATGGCGAGCGCCGAGCGCGTGCTCTTCGTGCACGCTCACCCCGACGATGAGTCGATCGCGACCGGGGGAACGATCGCGACCCTCGTGGATGAGGGGGTGCCCGTCACCGTGCTCACCTGCACGCGCGGCGAGGAGGGCACGGGGCCCGAGGCCGACCTGCTCGCCGAACGTCGCGAGCGCGAGCTCGCCGAGGCGCTGCGGATCCTCGGAGTGCAGGATCACCGCTATCTGGGCGATCGCGATGCGCGCTGGCGCGGCGGGTCCCGTCGCTACCGCGGCTCGGCACGGCTGAGCCCGGCAGGGGCGGCCGACTCGCTCGCGGGAGCGGAGTTCGGCGAGATCGCCGCCGACATCGCTGCCGTGATCGATGCCGTGCACCCGACCGTCGTGGTGAGCTACGACCAGCACGACCGCACGGCCCATCCCGACCATCTCCTGGTCGCCGAGGCGGCTCGGCGTGCCGCCGACGTCCTCGGCGTCGCCTACTACGCGATCCAGCCGGAGCCCGCGTCGTCGGCGGCGACCCGCATCGACGTCAGCCCCGTGCTCGACCGCAAGGTCTCCGCGATCGCCGCCTACGGCAGCCGGGCCTCCGTGACCTCCGGGTTCGTCACCTTCACCGACGGCACGGCGCTGCCCATCACCCGCACCGAGAGCTACCGCCGCATCCGGGAGCACGAGACGCATGCTCCGACCTTCTCGGAGCAGTCGGTGACTGCGAAGGTCATCGGCGCTGTGCTCGCCCTCCTGCTCGGAGCCTTCGTCGGCGCCATCGCGACGGTCTCGCACTCGAGCGTGCTCGGCGTGGGGGCCACGCCCCTTCCGATCGGACTCCTCGTGTCGATCCTGCTCGTGACCGGGCTGCTCGCGGGCCTCCGCATCGTGTTCGGCACCCGCGTGCTCGCCGCCGCGGCGGCGGTCGGCGTCGTCGGCATCGCCGCCCTCATGGCCACCGAGGGACCGGGTGGCTCGGTCATCGTGGCGAACAACCTCGTCGGCACCATCTGGGCGTTCGCTCCCGTGGTCGTCGCGGCCGTCGTGCTCGGCTGGCCCGATCTCCGCTCCAGCAGCGAGGCTAGGATGGGAAAGCCCAGCAGCAGCGAAAGGGAACCCGCGAAGTGACCTACGTGATCGCCCTCCCGTGTGTCGACCTCAAAGACCGCGCCTGCATCGACGAATGCCCGGTCGACTGCATCTACGAGGGCGACCGGATGCTCTACATCCACCCCGACGAGTGCGTCGACTGCGGGGCATGCGAGCCGGTCTGCCCCGTCGAGGCGATCTACTACGAGGACGACGTCCCCGAGCAGTGGGCGGACTACTACAAGGCCAACGTCGAGTTCTTCGAGGAGATCGGCTCCCCGGGCGGTGCCGCCAAGGTCGGCGTGATCCACTCCGACCACCCCCTCGTCGCGGCCCTGCCTCCTCAGGCGTGACGCCGGCCTGATGGCGCTCGACCTCCCCGACTTCCCCTGGGATTCACTCGCCGGCGCCGCCGAGCGGGCCCGAGCCCACCCTGAGGGTCTCATCGACCTGTCGGTCGGCTCGCCCGTCGACCCCACCCCCGATCTCGTGCGCGAGGCGCTGCTGGGGGCGACGGATGCGCACTCCTACCCGCAGACCGCGGGCAGCCCGGCGCTCCGGCGCTCCATCGCGAACTGGTTCGAGCGGCGCAGGGGAGTGGCGGGGCTCGGCGACTCCGAAGTGCTGCCCACGATCGGCTCCAAGGAGCTGATCGCCACCCTGCCGCTGCTGCTCGGCCTGCGGCCGGGCGACATCGTCGTGCAGCCCGCCACGGCCTACCCGACCTACGAGATCGGTGCGGCGCTCGTGGGCGCCACTGTCGTGCGCGCCGACGACCCCGCTGAGTGGCCCGAGGGCACGAAGCTCGCCTGGATCAACTCGCCGGCGAACCCGCACGGCCGAGTGCTGGGCGTCGAGGAGCTCCGCTCCGCTGTGACCCGGGCGCGCGAACTGGGCGCGGTGCTCGCGAGCGACGAGTGCTACTCGGAACTGTCCTGGGAGGGCGAGGCGCCCAGCGTCCTCGATCCGCGGGCGGCAGGCGGCACGCGGGAAGGGCTTCTCGCGGTCTACTCGCTCAGCAAGCAGTCGAACCTCGCCGGCTATCGAGCGGCCTTCGTCGCGGGCGACGAGCGCATCGTGCAGGAGCTGCTGGCCGTGCGCAAGCATGCGGGACTCATCCCGCCCGCGCCCGTGCAGGCGGCGATGATCGCCGCCCTCGACGACGACCGGCACGTCGCCGAGCAGCGCGAGCGATACCGGCTGCGCCGGCAGGTGCTGATCGAGGCGCTCTCCGACGGCGGGTTCCGCATCGACGACAGCACGGGCGGCCTCTACCTGTGGGTCACTCGGAACGAGGGCAGCTGGGCGACCGTCGACTGGTTCGCCGACCGCGGCGTCCTGGTCGCGCCGGGCACCTTCTACGGCGACACCGACCACGTGCGAGTCGCGCTCACCGCCACGGATGCCGCGATCGAGGCCGCGGCGGGCCGCATCCGCGCCTGAATCGGCGACGACCTCCAATCGGGCAGCCACCTCGTTGGAGGATGCGGGAGTGTTCCTGGGGACCGCTTAGGCTGTACGGGTGACTGACACCCAGGGTGCCGAGAAGGCCACGCTGCAGTATCCGGGGGGAACGGCGGAGTTCCCGATCGTGCGAAGCGTCGAAGGGCACGACAGCATCGACCTGTCGAGCCTCACGAAGCAGACCGGCTACACCGCCTTCGATCCGGGGTTCGTGAACACTGCCGCGACACGGAGCGCGATCACCTACATCGACGGCGAGCAGGGCATCCTGCGCTACCGCGGGTACGCGATCGAGGACATCGCCGCCAACTCCACGTTCCTCGAGGTCGCCTGGCTGCTCATCTACGGCGAGCTGCCGACCGCCGACCAGCTCGGCGAGTTCGACGAGCGCGTGCGTCGCCACACGCTGCTGCACGAGGATCTGCGTCGCTTCTTCTCGGCGCTCCCGCACAACGCGCACCCGATGTCGGTGCTGTCGAGCGCCGTGTCGGCCCTGTCGACCTACTACCAGGACTCGCTCAACCCGCGGGACCCCGAGCAGGTCGAGATCTCGACCATCCGGCTGCTCGCGAAGATCCCGGTGATCGCGGCCTACGCGCACAAGAAGAGCCTCGGGCAGGCGTTCCTCTACCCCGACAACTCGCTCAGCTTCGTCGAGAACTTCCTCAAGCTGAACTTCGCAACCATGGCCGAGCCTTACGAGGTCGACCCGGTGCTCGCCAAGGCGCTCGACCGCCTGCTGATCCTGCACGAGGACCACGAGCAGAACGCGTCGACCTCGACGGTGCGTCTCGTCGGCTCGACCGAGGCGAACCTGTTCGCGTCGATCTCGGCCGGCATCAACGCCCTGTACGGGCCGCTGCACGGCGGTGCGAACGAGGCCGTGCTCACGATGCTGCAGCGCATCAAGGACTCGGGCGAGGGGGTGGACCGTTTCGTCGAGCGCGTGAAGAACAAGGAGGACGGCATCCGCCTCATGGGCTTCGGGCACCGGGTCTACAAGAACTTCGACCCGCGCGCGAAGCTCGTCAAGGAGAGCGCCGACGAGGTGCTCGCCGCGCTCGGCATCCACGACGAGCTGCTCGACATCGCCAAGGAGCTCGAGGCCGTCGCGCTGGCCGACGACTACTTCATCGAGCGCAAGCTGTACCCGAACGTCGACTTCTACACGGGCGTCATCTACAAGGCGATGGGGTTCCCGACGCGGATGTTCACGGTCCTGTTCGCGATCGGCCGGCTGCCCGGCTGGATCGCGCACTGGCGCGAGATGGTCACCGACAAGGGCACCAAGCTCGGACGTCCGCAGCAGCTCTACGTGGGCTCCGCTGCGCGCGACTGGCCCGCCGACCGCGGGCAGTAGCGACCCCCACTCCCGTCCCGCCGCAGCCCTGCCGCCGCGCAGCCGGGCATGACACGCCGCATCCGGGACGAAACGCCGGGGGCGCCGCCCGCGTTCAGTCCCCGGCGCGGCGTGTCGCGGGGGGATGACGCCCGTCAGGCGTGCAGGGCCGCGTTCAGCTGCACGCCCGAGCCGCCGCGCACGAGCACCTCGACGGCGCCCGAGACCGAGTTGCGGCGGAACAGCAGGTTCGGCACGCCGCTGAGCTCGACAGCCTTCACGGTGCGCCCCGCCTCCGGACCGTCGCCGACGACCGTGACCTTGGTGCCCGCTGTGACGTAGAGCCCCGCCTCGACCACGGTGTCGTCGCCGATCGAGATGCCGATGCCCGAGTTCGCGCCGAGGAGCGCGCGCTGGCCGATGCTCACCCGCTGGGTGCCGCCTCCGCTGAGGGTGCCCATGATCGAGGAGCCGCCGCCGACATCCGACCCGTCGCCGACGACGACGCCCTGCGAGACCCGGCCCTCGATCATCGACGACCCGAGGGTGCCCGCGTTGAAGTTGACGAAGCCCTCGTGCATGACGGTCGTGCCAGGGGCGAGGTGGGCGCCCAGACGCACCCGAGCCGCGTCGGCGATGCGCACCCTCGACGGGGTCACGTAGTCGAGCAGGCGGGGGAACTTGTCGATGCCGAGCGGCACGACGCCCGCCCTCTGCAGGGGCGTGCGCAGGCGGTCGAAGTCGTCGGGATGCACCGGTCCTGCCGTCGTCCAGACGACGATCGGCAGGTGCGCGAAGATGCCGTCGAGGTTCAGCGTGTTCGGCTGCACCAGCAGGTGGCTCAGCAGGTGCAGGCGCAGGTAGGCGTCCGGCGTCGAGGCGGGGGGCGCGTCGAGGTCGATCTGCACCGTGAGGAAGTCGCAGCGCACCGCCCTGCGCTCGTCCGGCCCGGTCAGGTCGTCGAAGTCGGACGGCGCGATGTACGGGTCGGTGCCGGGCGGCAGGGGCCCGAGTTGAGGACGTGGGAACCAGGTGTCGAGTACCGTGCCGTTCGTCGCGATGGTCGCGACTCCGTATCCCCAGGCCGCCCGCGAAGTCATGTCGCCAGCCTAGCGACGGTAGGCTGATGGCCATGCCCGTCGCGGACTCGACTCTGCCCGTGCTCGATCTGACCGCCTCGTCGGTCGACCTCACCCGGCAGCTCTGCGACATCGAATCCGTCTCCGGCAACGAGCGCGGCATCGCCGACGCGATCGAGGCGGCGCTGCGCGCGCATCCGCATCTCGAGGTCATCCGGCACGAGGATGCGATCGTCGCCCGCACCACTCTCGGGCGTGCCCGCCGCGTCGTCATCGCCGGGCACATCGACACCGTTCCCGTGAACGAGAACCTGCCGACCCGCTTCGAGACCATCGACGGAGTCGAGAGCCTCTGGGGCCGCGGCACCGTCGACATGAAGGCCGGTGTCGCCGTGCAGCTGAAGCTCGCCGCTGAGCTCGCCGAGCCGAAGGTCGACATCAGCTGGATCTTCTACGACCACGAGGAGGTGAGCGCCGAGCTCAACGGGCTCGGGCGACTCGCCCGCAACCATCCCGAGCTGCTGCTCGGCGACTTCGCGATCCTCTGCGAGCCGACGAGGGCGGATGTCGAGGGCGGCTGCAACGGCAACCTGCGCGTCGAGCTGCGGGCGTTCGGCACGCGCGCCCACAGTGCCCGGGCGTGGATGGGACACAATGCGATCCACGATCTCGCCCCGATCCTCTCCCGCCTGGCCGCCTACGAGCCGCAGACCGTCGAGGTGGACGGCCTGGAGTACCGCGAGGGGCTGAACGCCGTCGGCATCTCGGGCGGGGTCGCCGGCAACGTCATCCCCGACGAGGCGATGGTGCACATCAACTACCGGTTCGCGCCGAGCCGCAGCGTCGAGCAGGCGATCGAGCACGTGCGCTCGCTGTTCCCCGAGTTCGAGCTGACGGTCGTCGACCGCGCCGAGGGTGCCCGGCCGGGACTCACGGACCCGCTCGCGCAGGAGTTCGTGCGCGCGGTCGGTCGCGAGGCGCGGCCGAAGTACGGCTGGACGGATGTCGCCCGGTTCTCCGAGCTCGGCGTTCCGGCCGTCAACTACGGACCAGGTGACCCGTCGAAGGCGCACGCCGACGACGAAGCGGTGCCGCTGGACCAGATCCGCTCCTGCGAGGAGGGGCTCAGGGCGTGGCTGCAGGGCTGACGGAGGCGGAGGCGACTCCGCGCACCCGCCCCGTCACGCAGCGCCTGCGAGCGCTGCCGTGGTGGGCCAAGGTGCTCGCGGTCTTCGCGATCTCCCGGGCCGTGACGACGGCCCTGCTGCTCTACTACGCCTCCATCCAGCAGGCGAACAACTGGACCGAGGCGAGCCCCAGCTACTGGGCGTTCGCCAAGATCTGGGACGGCCACTGGTACTACATCATCTCCGTCGTCGGCTACCCGACGGTGCTGCCGACGAACCCCGACGGACACGTCAGCGAGAACCAGTGGGCGTTCATGCCCGTCTACCCGTTCCTGGTGCGCGCACTGTCGGAGGTCACGACGCTGTCGTTCCCCGTCGTGGCGGTGGGGGTCACCCTCGTCTTCTCGGCCGGCACGGCGCTGCTGCTCTACCGGCTCATGCTGCGGGTCGGGCTCGGCGAGTCCGCAGCCCTCTTCTCGGTCGTGCTGTTCTGCTTCTCCCCGCTGTCGCCGCTGCTGCAGGTGGCCTACTCCGAGTCGATGCAGGCGTTCCTGCTCACCCTGGCGCTGCTGCTCCTCCTCGACCGGCGCTACTGGTGGATGCTGCCGGTCGTCGCCGTCATGGCGCTCACCCGGCCTACGGGACTCGCGTTCGCCCTCGCCATGCTGCTGCACGTCGTGTACCGGTGGTGGCGCAGGCGTGAGCAGCCGTTCCCCCGGAACGAGTTCGTCGCCTCGTCGGTCGTGGCCGTGTTCAGCGGCGTGATGGGGCTCTCCTGGCTCATCATCGCCTGGATCGCGACCGGGTCGTTCAGCGCGTACACCGACACCGAGCTCGCGTGGCGCGCGCCGTACGTCGGCTACGGCCACCTGATCCCGTTCACCCCGTGGTTCCAGGGCGCCGCCTACTGGCTGCCCGACTGGCTCGGCTACGGCCTGCTGGTGGTGCTGGTCGCCGCCTTCTTCGCCTACCTCTTCACGCCGTGGGCGCGCCGACTGGGCGTCGACATCCGCTTCTGGGCCGCCTCGTACGTGCTCTACCTGCTCGCGGTGTTCTTCCCGCAGTCGAGCACCTTCCGGCTGCTGATGCCGCTGTTCCCGCTGCTCGGGGCGCTCGCCCTGCCGACCTCGCGATGGTGGCGCGCTGGGCTCATCGTCGCCTCGCTCGCGGGGCAGGTCGCATGGACCCACTTCATGTGGTGGGTCGACGGCCTGGACTGGTCTCCGCCGTGACGATTTTCGCTCGACGATCTAAACGCGGATAATAGAGAAGTACCGATGGAAGGGGACTATCCATGGCAGCCATGAAGCCGCGGACCGGTGACGGACCGATGGAGGCCGTTAAGGAGGGGCGTCTCATCATCGTCCGAGTACCGCTCGAGGGTGGCGGCCGTCTGGTCGTCTCCGTGAACGACGCCGAGGCCAAGGAGCTGCACGATGCGCTCGCCGGAGTCGTGTCACCCCAGTAACGGACGCGCTGAGTCGTAGACGACCGGGCCGTCGACCCGACGCATTCGTGCGTCGTCAGTCGGCGAGCCTGGTGATCTGCAGCAGGCCGTCGCCGGCGGGCGAGATCGCCGTGACGACCGCGCTCGAACTCGCGAGCTCCCGCAGCAGCGTGCGGAAATCGGCGACGGTCTCATCGCGCTGGGCGGGGTCGGCGACACGGCCGCGCCACAGCGCATGCGCCACGAGCACCGTGCCTCCCGGCCGGGCGAGACGCAGGCCGTGCTCGACGTACTCCAGCACCGAATGCGCGTCGGCATCGACGAGCACCAGGTCGTAGCTCGACTCGTTCATGCGGGGGAGCACGTCCTGCGCGCGCCCGTGGATGAGACGGATGCGGTTGGGCGCGATCCCGGCGTTCGTGAACGCCTTGCGAGCCTCCTGCTGGTGGTCGAGCTCGACGTCGATCGACGTCAGCTGCGCCTCGCGGGCGCCTTCGAGCATCCACAGCCCGCTGACTCCGACGCCGGTGCCGACCTCGATGATGGTCTTGGCTGCCGTGGCGGCGGCGATGACGGCCAGCTGGGCGCCGACACCGGGCGAGACGGGTTCGATGCCGAGCTCGAGGGAGTGCTGCCGGGCCTCGACGATCGCGGGCGACTCGACGACGTACTCCTCCGAGAATTTCCAGCTCAGCTGCTTGTCCGACACGGCCTCAACCCTAGTGTTCACCGCCGCCGCAGCGGCCTCAGCGCGCCGAGCAGCGCGACCTCCGATCAGGCGGGATGGGCGGCGACGATCCGCGCCCCCTCCTCCTTCAGCGCGTCGAGCACCACCCGCACGGAGGGCCGCTCGGCGAGCTCCGGTCGCAGGATCGCGAAGATCACCCGCTCGGTGCTGACCCCGTCGAGGGGTCGGGTGACGAGCCCGTTCTCGTGCTCGCGGGTCGTGAAGCGGGGGAGGATCGCGATGCCGTGACCGGCGGCGACGACGGCCTCGACGATGAGGTTGTCGAGGAACCGCTGGGTGATGTTCGCGGGAGCTCCGGTGACCTCGGCGATGCGCTGCAGGATCCGGTCGTACGGGAACCCCGGCGGCACGCCGATCCACTCCTCGCCGACCAGGTCGGCGGGCACGAGCCGCTTCTTGCGCGCCAGACGATGCCCCTCCGGCAGGGCGACGTCCAGGGGTTCGGCGAAGAGCTTCACGACGGCCAGCCCTCGCTCCCGCCATGCGGCCTGGACGCCCGGAGCGTCGACGAGCACGATGTCGAAGTCGCCGGTGAGGTCGGCGAAGTCGGGCACCAGGGGATCCTGATCGGTGCAGGTGAGGGTCAGCCCGTCCACCTCGGCGACCCTCGTCAGCACGCCTGGCAGCAGCATCTGGCCGCCGGTGGGGAAGGTCGTGAGGGTGACGACGCCGTGGGCGCTGCCGGCGAACTCGCGCCAGATCGCATCCGCCCGCTCGAGCGCCGCCGCGACATCGGCGGCCGTGCGGGCCAGCATGCGCCCGGCATGGGTGAGACGGATGCCGCGCCCCGCCGGCTCGGTGAGGGGTATCCCCGCCTCGCGCTCGAGCACTTTCAGCTGCTGCGAGACCGCCGACGCGGTGCGATTGGTCGCGCGCGCGACGGCGGTGACGCTGCCGCGTTCGGAGAGCTCGCGCAGCAATTCCAGTCGCCTGACGTCCATAAAGCAAAGCTACACGGCACGTGTAGGAACATTCGATTGTGCTGAACAGTCGGCGGGTCCATCCTGGACACATGAACCTCGAAATGCTCTCCATCGCGGCGCTGTCGGTCTTTGCGATCGCCTCGAGCGTCGTGCTCGTGGTGCGCGACGGCTACCGTCGCGTGCCCACCCGTCGCGCCTAGGCGACGACCCTCCACGAGAGGCCGGGACCCCGTCGGGGCCCGGCCTTCTTCTTCGCCCCGAGCCGTCAGGTGACGGTGAGCCCGAGCTTGCGGCCGGCGAGCCCGCGCGGACGGACGCTCAGGGCGTCCGCGAGCCGGGTGAGGGCGAGCGAGGCGGGATCCGCCGGCGCCCCCAGCACGACGGGCAGACCTGCATCGCCGCCCTGACGCAGCGCGACGCTCAGCGGAAGTCGGCTCAGCAGCGGTACCCCGAGTCTGCGCGCGACCTCCTCGCCGCCGCCGGCACCGAACAGCTCGAGCACCGAGCCGTCGGGCTGAGGCAGACCCGCCATGTTCTCGACCACCCCGATCACCGTCTGGCCGGTCTGCCTCGCGACGAGGCCACTGCGCTCGGCGACGTCCGCCGCTGCGGGCTGCGGGGTCGTCACGACCAGTACCTCGGCGTGCGGCAGCAGCTGGCCGACCGAGATCGCGACGTCGCCGGTTCCGGGCGGCAGGTCCAGCAGCAGCACGTCGAGGTCGCCGAAGAACACGTCGGTGAGGAACTGCTGGATGCTGCGATGCAGCATCGGCCCGCGCCACGACACGGCGGTCGACTCAGTGCCGACGAACATGCCGATCGAGATCACCTTCACGCCGTGCACGACGGGGGGCAGGATCATGTCGTCGACCTTCGTCGGCTTCGCGCGCGGGATGCCGAGCAGCCCGGGGATCGAGAAGCCGTGCACGTCGGCGTCGACGAGCCCGACCCGCAGGCCGCGAGCGGCGAGGGCGACGGCGAGGTTGGCGGTCACCGTCGACTTGCCGACACCGCCCTTTCCGCTCGTCACCGCGATGACCCGGGTGAGGGAATCGGCGCCGAACTGGACGCCCTTGGGCCGCCCGGCGCGCAGCCGGTCGGTCAGCGCCCGGCGCTCGGCCGGCGTCATGACGCCCACCTGCACCGCCGCGCTCGACACCCCAGGGGTCGCGAGCGTCGCCGCGAGCACGTCGCGCTCGATGGCGTCGGCTGCGGGGCATCCGACGATCGTCAGCTTGAGCTCCACGGCCGCGGCACCGGCGTCGTCGACCGTCACCGCACCCACCATGTCCAGCTCCGTGATCGGGCGCCGGATCTCCGGGTCGATCACGCCGGCGAGCGAGGCGCGGACCGCGTCCTCGCGGACGCTCACCCGACCTTGTCCTTCGAGTCCTCCTCGCGCTCCCGATCGAGCTCCTCGAGCAGCGAGCGCAGCTCCGCGCGAATGAAGTCCTTCGTCGCCATGTCCTTGACGGCGAGCCGCAGCGCGACGACCTCGCGGGCGAGGTATTCGGTGTCGTTCAGGTTGCGTTCCGCGCGCTGGCGATCCTGCTCGAACTGCACGCGATCCCGGTCGTCCTGACGGTTCTGCGCCAGCAGGATGAGGGGCGCCGCGTAGGAGGCCTGAAGCGACAGGATGAGCGTCAGCGCGGTGAAGCCGATCGCCGCGCTGTCGAAACGCCACCCCACCGGGGCGAGGGTGTTGAAGGCCATCCACAGGATGACGAAGAGGGTGAGCCCGAAGAGGAACCAGGGGGTGCCCATCTTGCGGGCGATCCACTCGGTGAACCGGCCGAACCGGTCGCGGCTCTGCCTCGGGGCGCGGGTCCGCAGACCGCGCGGGGCGTCGAGCGCCTCGGTCTCGACGCGGGGGCGGATGCGCGACACCGGGATGCGCGGCGTGCGGTCAGCGCGGGCCATGGGTCCCCTCCTTCACTCTCTGCGGGATGGACGCTGTCGAAGGTTGCGAGCTGCTGTCGTCAGCGTCGGTACTTCGCCAGTCATCAGGCAGGAGGTAGTCGAGGACGTCGTCGATGGTCACCACCCCGACCAGGCGGTGGTACTCGTCGACCACGGGAAGGGAGACCAGGTTGTAGCTGGCCAGGATGCGCGACACCTCGGCCGCGCTCGTCGAGGCGAGCACGGGTTCGAGGGTCGTGTCGAGCAGGGTGCCGAGGCGCTCGCTCGGCGGGTAGCGGAGCATCCGCTGGAAGTGCACCATGCCGAGGAACCGGCCCGTCGGCGGCTCGTACGGCGGGAGAGTCACACACACGGCGGCGCCCAGGGCGGGCGCGAGCTCGTGCCGGCGGATGAGGGCGAGCCCCTCGGCGACGGTGGCGTCGGCCGACACGATGATCGGCTCGGTCGTCATGAGGCCGCCCGCACTGTCGGGCGCATAGGTGAGCAGGAAGCGGACGTCGTCCGCCTCCTCGGGCTGCATGAGCCCGAGCAGCGCCTCGCCGCGCGCCTCCGGAAGCTGGGCGATGAGGTCGGCGGCGTCGTCGGGCTGCATCGCGTCGAGCACATCGGCCGCGCGGTCGTCGTCGAGCTTGCCGAGAATCGTCGCCTGGCTCTCCTCCGGCATCTCCTCCAGCACGTCCGCGAGGCGCTCGTCGCTGAGTTCAGCGGCGACCTCGAGCATCCGCTGCTCGGGAAGGTCCAGCAGGACGTTCGCGAGGTCCGCCGGCAGCAACTCGCTGTAGCTCGCGACGAGGTGCGTCGCCGACTGCGCCTGCTTGCCGCTCGCCTGCAGGACCTCCGACCAGGTAGAGAAGAGCGTCGCGCCCTTGGCGAACGGGCTCGGGCCCGACTTCGGACGGCGCAGGAAGAGCTGACTCACGACCCACTCGCCGAGCGCCTCCTCCTCGATCGCCACGTCCTCGATCGTCGCCTCGCCCGAGCCGTCACGCAGGCGCACGCGGCGTCCGACGAGCTCCGCGACGATCCGCTCCTCGCCGCCGCGCTGCTCGAAGCGGCGCAGGTTGATGAGGCCCGTCGTGATGATCTGGCCGGAGCCGATGCTCGTGACGCGGCCGATCGAGACGAAGACCCGGCGCTTGCCGGGCACCTCGACGATGAAGCCGACGACGCGAGGGGAGGCGCTCTTGCGGTAGACGACGAGGATGTCGCGCACCTTGCCCACCCGGTCGCCCGCGGGGTCGAAGACGGAGCACCCGACCAGTCGGGACGCGAAGACTCTCGTGGCGCTCACGGTAAAACACTACTCCCGCGGTGCAACAATGATCCGGTGAGCAACCCGTCGCCGTTCGGCCGCAGAAGCCCGCTGACCCCGACCGTTCCCCGTGGAGAGGTGCTCGGCACCTACGAGTCCTACCTCGAGGCGCAGGCCGTCGTCGATCGCCTGTCGAAGGCGGACTTCGACGTGAAGCAGCTGTCGATCGTCGGCAACGACCTCAAGACCGTCGAGCGGGTCACAGGCCGGCTGACCTACGGGCGGGCCGCGCTCGCCGGAGCGGCCTCCGGCGCCTGGTTCGGGCTCTTCATCGGAACGCTGTTCGTGCTCTTCTCGCCCGTCATCAACTTCGGTCTGCTGCTCGCCGCCGTCCTCTTCGGCGCGGCGTTCGGCATGCTGTTCGGGCTCGGCAGCTACGCCATCAGCCGTCGCAACCGCGACTTCACCTCGACGCACCAAGTGCTCGCGACGAACTACCAGATCCTCATCGACCCGAACCTCGTGACCGCCGCGCAGCAGGCGCTCGCGCGGCCCCTCGAGGACTAGCGTCCGGCGATCCAGGCCTCGACGTCGTCCGCGGTGCGCGGGATGCCGATCGACAGGTTCTCCGCGCCGTCCTGAGTAACCACGATGTTGTCCTCGATGCGCACTCCGATGCCGCGGAGCTCCTCGGGAACGGTGAGGTCGTCCGGCTGGAAGTACAGCCCCGGCTCGATCGTGAACACCATCCCAGGCTCCAGCACGCCCTCGAGGTAGAGGTCGCGGCGGGCCTGGGCGCAGTCGTGCACGTCGAGGCCGAGGTGGTGCGACGTGCCGTGCACCATGTAGCGGCGGTGGTACTGGTGCTCCGGCTGCAGCGACTCCTCCGCCGTCACCGGCAGCAGGCCCCACTCGGCGGTCTTCGCGGCGATGACCCGCATCGCCTCCTGGTGGATCTCGCGGAACCGGATGCCGGGCCGCACGATCGCGAACGCCGCATCCGCCGCTTCACGCACCGCCTCGTAGACGCGGCGCTGCACGTTGGTGAAGGTGCCGCTCACCGGCAGGGTGCGGGTGATGTCGGCCGTGTAGTAGCTGTCGAGCTCGACTCCCGCATCGATGAGGATCAGATCGCCTGCCTGCACGGGCCCGTCATTGCGGGTCCAGTGCAGGATGCAGGCGTGCGGTCCGGCGGCGGCGATCGTCTCGTACCCGGTCGCGTTGCCCTCGGCTCGTGCCCTGCGGTTGAAGGTGCCCTCGACCATCCGCTCGCCGCGGGGGTGGTCGAGCACGGCGGGGAACTCGCGGATGACGTCGTCGAAGCCCTGCTTCGTCGCCGCCACCGCGCGGCGCAGCTCCTCGACCTCGTGCTCGTCCTTCACGAGCCGCAGCTCGCTGAGGTCTCGGGCGAGGATCGTGTCGCCGTCCGAGTCGAGCGACTCCGCCTCGGCGGTGAGCAGACGGCGCCCGTCGACCGAGTCGGTCAGCGCCGGGTCGGCCTCGCGCACGATGAGGGTAGCCGGGTCGACCGCGTCCAGCACGGCGGTGAACTCGGAGAGGTCGCGGGTGGCGACCTGGAGGTCGGCTGCGACGTGCTCGAGGCTCGGGCGGCGGCCCGTCCAGAATTCGCCGATGTCGGGGTTCGCGTAGAACTCGTCCGAATCGCGGCCCGCCGCCTTGCGGAAGTAGAGGGTCGCCTCGTGCCCGTCTGCGGTCGGGCTCAGCACGAGCACCGACCCGGGCACGGCGTCCGATCCCCAGCCGGTCAGGTGCGCGAACGCCGAGTGCGCGCGGTAGAGGTAGTCGGTGTCGTTCGACCGCACCTTGGCCGGTCCGGCGGGCAGGATCAGGGTGCGACCGGGGTGGAGCTCGCTGATCCGGCGTCGGCGCTCCGCCGCGTAGCGGGCAGCCTCGCGGGGCGCGGGCAGCTCGTCGCCCCGGTCCGCCCACTGGCCCGAGATGTAGTCCTTGAACGACTCCGACACGGGAGTCGTCGAGCGGTTGGAGGTCGCGCGCGGCGCGGGAGCCTTGCCGGTGTCAGCCATGACCCCATTCTCGCCCCTCCGGCGCGAGTCGGCGCGCGTCAGCCGCCGGCGGGGGAGAGCTGCGCGATCACCGGGCGGTGGTCGGTTCCGGCATCGTCGAACGCGTCGGGCACGACGAACCCCCGCACCTCCCAGTCCTCCGTCGCGAGCACGTGGTCGATCGCGGTGCCTGCGAGCGGGGGAAGGCTCGTGGGCCAGGTGCCGACCGCGCCGTTGTCCGTCGCGAGCGCCGCGTCCGCGCATCCGCCGAGCTGAGCCGAGTCGCGCCCGAGTCCGGCGAAGTGGTCGAGAGTCGCGTTGAAGTCGCCCGCCATCACGACCGACCCTTCGGCGCAGAGATCGGCGAGATCGTGCAGGTCGGCCTCCCACTCGTCGAGGTAGACGGCGAGCGGAGCGACCGCGTGCACGCCGACGAAGGTGGGTCCGGCGCCGTCGACCGGCGCCACCGCGATGCTCGGCAGCTGCGCGCCGACCTGAGCGACCTCTGCGTACGGCCCGAGCTCGGCGCTGACCAGGATCGTCGTGCTGCGCGCCTTGCTGATCTGGTCGTACGCCGCGGTGAAGACCTGCATCGGGCGGCCCTGAGCCTCGAGCAGCGCCGCGAGGCCCGCCCCGTACTCCTGAGTCGTCTCGGGAAGGGCGATGACATCCGCGCCCCGCTGCGTCGCCAGCTCGGCGAGCACCTGCGGTTCGACCGCATCGCCGAGGGTGTTCCAGGCGAGCACCGTCACGTCGCCCTCGGCCTCATCCGTCACGACCGGGCTTCCCCAGCCGCGGTTCGCGATGACGGCGACGTTCACCGCAGCGAACAGCAGCGCCACGACCGCGAGCGACGCGGTGAACCGCCGGAGGGGCTTGATCGCGATGGCGAGCAGCGCCAGGGCGAGCACGATGACCAGCGCGCCGGCCGCTGCGAGCGCCCGGAACGAGACGATGTGCGCCACGAACGGTGCCCTGGCCAGCCCGAACAGGTCGGGCCAGGCGAGGATGAGCGCACCGACGGCGAGGATGAGCAGCAGAGCTGCGGAGAGGTAGCGGGCCATCGCCGCCCGAGCCTAGCCGCCTCTCAGCGCGCGATCCTGTGCGGTCGTACGATGACTGGATGCTCGGACCGATCGACCTGCATACCCACAGCAGCGTCTCCGACGGCACCGAGACCCCGACGCAGCTGGTGCGGGCGGCGATCGCCGCAGGGCTCGGCGTGGTCGCGCTGACCGATCACGACTCGACGGCCGGTTGGTACGAGGCGACCGCGGCCGCCGAGGGCACGGCGCTCACGCTCGTGCCCGGCATGGAGCTGAGCACCCAGCTCGACTACGCGAGCGTGCACATGCTCGCCTACCTGTTCGACCCAGGCAACGCCGACCTCGTCGCCGAGACCGCGCGCATCCGCAGCGAACGCCTCAACCGCGCCGAGGCGATGGTGCAGCGCATCTCGGCCGACTACGCGCTGACCTGGGATGACGTGCTCGCACAGACGGTGCCGGGGGCCACCGTCGGCCGCCCCCACATCGCCGACGCTCTCGTCGCGCGCGGGTACGTGCCCAACCGCAGCGCCGCATTCGAGAGCATCCTGCACTGGCGCGGCGGGTACTACCGCCCGCACTACGCTCCCGAGCCGCTCGAGGGCGTGCGCCTCATCCGCGCCGCCGGGGGAGTGCCGGTGCTCGCGCACCCCGGGGCGCGCGGCCCCGAGCGGGTGCTGAGCGACAAGCGGATGCGCGAGCTCGTCGACGCGGGGCTGTTCGGCCTCGAGGTGCGTCATCGTGACAACCCGCCGGCCGCCCGCGAGCGGCTGCTCGCGACCGCGCGGAAGTTCGGCCTCGTCGTGACGGGCTCCAGCGACTACCACGGCACGGGCAAGCCGAACCTGCTCGGGGAGAACACGACCGACGCCGCGGTGCTCGAGGCGATCGTCGCCGAGGGTCGCGGCTCCCAGCCGGTGGGTGCTCCGCTCGAGCGTCCGCTCGTCGAGTAGCGGCGGCCCGATCAGGGCAGCGCGAACGGCTCGTAGCAGTCATAGGTGTCGTGCGAGACGATCCGGCCGTCGCGCACCTGCAGGAAGCCTGCCATGTGCGCCACGAGGTCGACGCCGTTCGCTCGGCCGCGCCAGACGGAGCGCACGGCGGCGCGGTCGTCGGCGACGAGCACCTCCAGCAGGTCGATCGACTGGGATTCGAGCCGGCGCTTGCCTGCCATGAACCCTTCGATGGTCTCCTCGAGGGTGCGGACGTGCCCGCGGGGCGAGATCGGGTTGGGCAGCTCGCGGAAGGTGGCATCCGGAGCCAGGAGCACGCGAAGGTCGTCAGCGGTCGACGACAGGTCGGCCACCGTCGCGAAATATCGACGGACGATCTGATCGGTGTGTGCGGTCATGGGCGGGATAATACACAACTATGGTTGTGCAATGAACACTCCACCGGATCTCATCGCCCTCGTCTCCCTCGCCGGAGCGGCGGCGGACGCCCACGTGCTGCGAGAGCTGACGCAGCGGGGACACCCCGCGCTGCGAGTGCGGCACGGCTACGTCTTCCAGCGGCTGATGCGGGCCGAGTGCACCGCCACCGACCTCGCGGCTCAGCTGGGCGTCACGCAGCAGGCCATGTCCAAGACGGTCGCCGAACTGGCGCGCGATGGCTACCTGCGCACGACGGAGGATCCCAGGGACCGCCGCCGTCGGGTCGTCGTGCTCACCGACCGCGCGCACGACGCCATCGAGGCTGCTCGCGATGCGCGCCGCTCCCTGATGAGCCGCCTGCGGTCGAGCGTCGACGACGATCAGCTGGCTGCCGCCACCGAGGCGCTGTCGGCACTGCTGGGCGCCCTCGAGCTGAGCCGGGCCGTGGAGGACGGAGCCGTTCCCGACCCGGACCCCGACGGCCGCGGCTGAGCGTTCAGCCCTGGGGCGCCGCGGGCGCTCCGCCGCCTGCACCGCCGGCGGGACGACGACGCCGCGTGCGACGCCTGCGGGCGGGCGCGGCGCCGTCATGCGTGCCGCCGCCCTCCTGCACGTCGGTGCGCGGAGCATCCGTTCTGTGCTGCTGGCCCGACGGCTGCTCGGACGACTGCTGCTGCTCGCCGCCTCCGCTCCGACGGGTGCGGGTGCGGTTGCGGCTGCGCTCGCCGGTGCGCTCGCCGCGCTCGCCGGTGCGCTCGCTGCGCTCCGTGCGGGGGTGGCTCGCGTCCTGCTCCACCTTCGGCGTCGGGGTCGGCTTCAGCCGGCCCTTCGTGCCCGCGGGGATGTCGAGGTCGGCGAAGAGGTGCGGCGACGAGGAGTAGGTCTCGACCGGCTCGGGGATGCCCATCTCGAGGGCGCGGTTGATGAGCGCCCACTTGTGCAAATCGTCCCAGTCGACGAACGTGACCGCGATGCCCGTCTTGCCGGCGCGGCCGGTGCGGCCGGCGCGGTGCAGGTAGGTGTCGTGATCGTCGGGCACCGTGTGGTTGATCACGTGGGTGACGTCGTTGACGTCGATGCCGCGCGCCGCGACATCCGTCGCGATGAGGATGTCCTTCTTGCCGGCCTTGAACGCCGCCATGGCGCGCTCGCGCTGCTCCTGGTTGAGGTCGCCGTGCACCGCGGCAGCGTTGAAGCCGCGGTCGTTGAGCTCCTCGACGAGCTTCGCCGCGGCGCGCTTCGTGCGGGTGAAGACGACCGTCTTGCCGCGGCCCTCCGCCTGCAGGATGCGGGCGATGACCTCGTCCTTGTCGAGCGAGTGCGCGCGGTAGACGACGTGCTTGATGTTCGCCTGGGTGAGGCCCTCATCCGGGTCGGTGGCGCGGATGTGGATCGGCCGGTTCATGAACCGGCGAGCCAGCGCCACGATCGGACCGGGCATCGTCGCGGAGAACAGCATCGTGTGGCGCGTCGGCGAGGTCTGCGCGAAGAGCTTCTCGATGTCGGAGAGGAAGCCGAGGTCGAGCATCTTGTCGGCCTCGTCGAGCACCATGACCTGCACGTTCTTGAGGCTCAGCATGCGCTGGCTCGCGAGGTCGAGCAGACGGCCAGGGGTCCCGACGACGATCTGCGCGCCGGCTTTGAGCTGCTCGATCTGGCCCTCGTAGGCCTTGCCGCCGTAGATCGCGACGATCTTGGTCGCGCGGTTGCTCGCCGCGACCTCGAGGTCCTCGGCGACCTGCACGCACAGCTCGCGGGTCGGCACGACGACGAGCGCCTTGACGCCCGGCTCGGGGTCGAGCCCCAGTCGCTGGATGAGCGGGAGGCCGAAGCCGAAGGTCTTGCCGGTGCCGGTCTTGGCCTGGCCGATGATGTCCTGGCCGGTCAGGGCGAGGGGGATGGTCTGCGTCTGGATGGGGAACGGTTCGAGGATTCCCTTGGACGCGAGGGCGTCGACCATGTCCTGGTCGATCGCGAGATCGCTGAATGTCACTGAATTCATGCCTGTCTGAGTAGAAGCGGGGCCAGTTTACCGGTGACCTAAGCTTGGGCTCGTGGTGAACTGGTTCCGGCGTCGGCGCGCGCACGTTCCCGTGCTGCGGCTGAGGCCGAGGGGCGAGGACGTCGCGACGACCAAGGTGGACCTCGCGGAACTGACGCCCGACCTGCCTGCATATCTCGGACAGGCCGCGTACCTGCAGCTAACTCTATTCGAGAACCTCGCTCGCGCCATCGAAACTGCGCCGAATGCTGCGGCCAAGGCTGCTCTCGGGCACGCCGCATCCGTCTCTCTGACCAAGCACCGCACCCTGATCGCCGAGATCGACCGCCGCGGATTCTCGTCCGCCGAGCTCCTCGCGGCGGCGGCTCCGGCGATCGACGAGTTCCAGCGACGCACCCGCGGAGCCGACTGGTACGAGAACCTCGTCACCTGCTACGTGACGGCGGGCTTCCTCGACGACTTCTTCGTGCGGCTCGCCGGCGGGCTCGCGTTCGACGTGCGCGCCCGCATCGCGATGGTCTACGAGGACGCGTCGGGCGAGCCCGACATCGCCGCCCAGCTGCGCGAGGCGCTCGCCGACAATCCCCGCCTCGCCTCGAGGCTCGCGCTGTGGGGCAGGCGCCTGGTCGGCGACACCATGCTCGTGGCGCGCGGCGTCCTGCACTTCTCCGCAAACCACGCCTCCGACGAGGCGCGGATCGAGCCCGTGTTCACGGAGCTCGTCGCGGCACACACCCGCCGCATGGATGCGCTCGGGCTCACGGCCTGAGGGTCGTCCCGGTGCTTCGTTATTGCGAGGTTAGGGTTTCCGCGATTCACGCGCCCGGATATCCGCCGAAACCCTAACCTCGCGCTGCGCGGTGCTGGATGGCGGTACGGATGCGCGCGATCAGCTCGGTCATGGCGACTGTCAGGTCGGCGAAGGTCACCTCGATGACGCGCCAGCCGGCATCCTCGAAACGCTCGCGTCGGCGGATGTCGGCTTGCCATTGAGCACGGTCGGTGCGGTGGTGATCGCCCTGGTATTCGATCGCAATCTTGAGCTCGGGATAGGCGAGATCGACCCTGCCGAGGAAGCGTCCCTGGTGGAAGAACGACTCGTTGACTACCGGCTCCGGAAGTCCTGCGTCGGCGATCACGAGGCGGAGGAGAGATTCCATGGGGCTCTCCACCCGCTCCCGGATGAGACCAGCCGCATCCCGTAGCGCACGGGCTCCGCGGTTGCCCGCCGCCCGGACGGCGGTGGCGGCGAGTTCGTCGAGCGTGGCGAGGGGCAGCGGTTTGGCGACGAGGTAATCGCCGATCACGACCAGGTCGTTGCGGCCGAGCATGCTGGCGAGCTGCACCCAGGCGACAATCGGGCCGACCACGTGCATGCCATCGAGGTCGCGTCGTTGGAGGTCCGCGCGCGAATGATGAGCCACGACGCCGCACATCCGTGAGGAGCGCGCGGGGGATGGGACGACGACGTGCAGATCCCCGGTGCGGGCGATCCGCGGAGGCAGAGGGAAGCCGTACAACTGGGCCGCGGTGACATGACTGAAGGTGTGACGGTCACCCGCTGCCTGAACGAAGGCGAGCGCGCGTGCTCGCACCTCCGTCGCGGGAGCCCAGGACCGGACTCCGCGGAACGGGCGGTCGAGGTCGCGCCCGCGCATCCGGGAGAGCGTCACTCCATGGGAGACGCCTCTGGCGACCGAGAAGGGACGCTGCTTCAGGGGTTCGGGAAGGGGACTGCTCCTGCGCACGCCGACAGACTGCGGCACCCGCGAGTCGCACGCGTCCGAGTCTCCACAGACGGAAACGAGGTTAGGGTTTCGGCGAATATCCGGGCCGGATAACCGCCGAAACCCGAACTTCGGCGATCGAGAGCCGCGACGAAGGGGCTCTACTGCAACCTCGGCGAACCAGAACCGAGAACCGAGAACCGCGAGGAGGAACTACCCCCGCGAGAGCTTCGCGAAGAGCTCCTCGTCGCGCTCGCGACGGCCGCGGGGCAGCAGGAATGCCACGAGCAGCGCGGCGACGCCGCCCGCGGTGAGGCCGACGACCCAGATCCAGCCGCCGTCGAAGGTCCAGCCCAGCCAGACGAGGGCGACCCAGACGGCACACGTGACGGCGCAGGCCACCGCGGGGAGCAGCAGGATCCCGTGGGCCTCGCGGCCGGGCACGACGTACCTGATCACGGCACCGATGCCGGCGGCGATGACGGCAGCGAACAGCAGCTCCATGTCAGGCGACGAACCCGACGCGGCGGGACTGGTCGGAGCCGACCTCGATGTAGGCGAACGAGGCGGTCGGGACGAGGTAGACCTTGCCTTTGTCGTCGCTGAGCTTGAAGAAGGAGGCTCCGGCGTCGAGCGCCTCCGCGACGATCTTCTCGATCTCCGCCGCGGGCTGCGACGTCTCGAAGCTGAGCTCCCTGGGGCTGTTGGCAATGCCGATGCGAATCTCCACGGACACAGACTAGGACACCGCGGATGCCGCATCCGGCCCGGTTCGCCGGTAGCAGAACCGGCGCGGGGCGGGGGCGTCCGGCGGATGATGTCGCTCGACTCCATTACCGTTCTCCAGGTGACGACGAGCGGGTTCCTGAAGGCGGCCGAGGGCCGCCCTCGCAGCTCGCCACGCGAACTCGACGAGTCGCAGCGGGCGGTGCTGGCGCTGCCCGACGACGCCTCGGCGGCCGTGCTCGGCGCGCCGGGCACCGGCAAGACGACGACCCTGGTCGAGCTCATCGCCGATCGCGTCGAGCGGCGCGGCTGGTCGCCGGATGCCGTGCTCGCGCTGGCCGCCTCGCGCGCCGCAGCCACGCGGCTGCGCGACGCGATCGCTCTGAGGCTCGCACGCCCCACGAACGGACCCCTGGCCCGCACCGTCGGATCGCTCGCGTTCGAGATCGTCGGGCACGCCGCGCGCAGGGCCGGGCAGGAGCCGCCGCGTCTCGTCACCGGCGGCGACCAGGATCTCGACCTCGCCGGCATCCTCGAGGGGCACCTGGAGCTCGGCATCGGACCGGAGTGGCCCGACCCGCTCACCGCCGACGTGCGCCGGCTGCGCGGGTTCCGCACCGAGCTGCGCGAGCTCATGATGCGCGCGACGGAGTTCGACATCGCGCCCGACCAGCTGCGCCGGCTGGCGGATGAGCGGAGGCGCCCGGAGTGGCGGGCGGCAGCCGACGTGTTCGAGGAGTACCTCGAGGTCGTGACGGCCTACCGGGGCAGCCAGCTCGACCCGTCGGAGTTCGCCCGGTTCGCGGTGCGCGCCATCCGCGAGGGTGAGGGAGGCGACCGCGTCGACGGGCTCAGCCTCGTCGTGGTCGACGATCTGCAGGACGCGACGGAGTCCACTTTCGCGGTGCTGCGGGCGCTCGCCGAGCGCGGCGTCGCGGTGGTCGCGTTCGGCGATCCGGATGTCGCGGTCAACGCGTTCCGCGGAGCAGAACCGGATGCGCTCGGCCGCCTCGCGACGGTGCTCGGCCTTCCCGACGCGGCGACCCTCACCCTCTCGACGGTGCACAGGCACGGCGCCGAGCTGCGCGACTTCGTGCGCAAGGTGACGACGCGGATCGGCACGGCGGCCGCCGGCTCCCAGCGCGCGGCGGTGCCCCGCGCCGACCTGCCGCCGGCCCCGATCCTCGACGACGACGCGCCGCCCCCGACGAGCCGCTACGCCGACACGGCCCTCGGCAGGATCGAGGCGGCGAGCCCGGCCCGGGAGTACGCCGCGATGGCGCGGGTGCTGCGCGAGCGGCATTTGCACGCGGGCGTCCCCTGGTCCCAGCTCGCGGTGGTGGTGCGCAGCGGTGCGACGGTGCCGAGCGTTGCGCGGGCGCTTGCGCTTGCGGAGGTGCCGACCCGCACCTCCGCCGCGGGGGCACCGCTGCGCGAGGATTCGGCCGCGCGCGCCCTGCTGCGCATCGTCGATGTCGCGCTCGGACGGTCCGAGCTCACGGCGGAGACCGCGGTCGAGCTGCTCCTCGGACCTTTCGGCGGGCTCGAGCGCCTGTCGCTGCGGAGGCTCCGTCTCGCGCTGCGCGCCGAGGAGATCGCGGGAGGTGGCACCCGCACGAGCGATGCACTGCTCGTGGAGGGGTTGGAGGCCCCAGGGCGGTTCGCGACGATCGACGCCCGCTTCGCACGGACCGCGGAACGGCTCGCCTCGACGCTGCAGCGGGTGCGCGAGAGCGACGGATCGATCGAGGACCTGCTCTGGATCGCCTGGGAGCGCAGCGGCCTCGCGAAGAGCTGGCACGATCAGGCCCTCGGCACCGGAGTCACCGCGGCGGAGGCGAATCGCAACCTCGACGGGGTCGTCGCGCTGTTCACCGCCGCGAAGCGCTTCGCCGAGCGGCAGCCCGACCGGCCGGCGGGCGACTTCCTCGCCGAGGTGCTCGACGCGGAGATCCCCGAGGACATCCTGTCGCCGCAGCGGACAGGGGAGGCGGTGCTCGTGTCGACGCCCTCCGGCGTCGTCGGGCTCGAGTTCGACACCGTCGTGATCGCGGCCCTGCAGGACGGCGCCTGGCCGAACCTCCGTCCGAGGGGTTCGCTGCTCGCGCCGCACGAGCTCGTGCGGGTCGCGCTCGGCATCGACTCCGCGGGCCTCGACGAGCGCAAGCTCGTGCTCGACGACGAGATGCGGATGTTCGCCCTCGCCGCGTCGCGCGCCCGGGAGCGCCTGGTGCTGGCCTCGGTCGCGAACGACGACGAGGCCTCGAGCCGGTTCTTCTCCCTGTTGCCGCCGGGCACGACGACGATCGACGCGACGTCGAGCCGTCCGCTCTCCTTGCGCGGCACCGTCGGGTGGCTGCGCCGCACCCTCGCCGACTCGCGCACCTCGACGCAGCGCAGGGAGGAGGCGGCGGCCACCCTCGCCGAGCTCGCGGAGCGGGGCGTGCCCGGCGCCGACCCCGCCGAGTGGCACGGGCTGCTGCCGCTGTCGACCACCGGTCCGCTTCACGAGGGCGAGAAGGTGCCGGTGTCGCCGTCGACGCTCGACAAGCTCGAACGCTCGCCGCTCGACTGGTTCCTCGAGACCGTGGCGGGAACCGAGTCCGGCGTCGTGGCGAACCTCGGCACCGTGCTGCACTTCGCGCTCGAGACCGCGGAGGACGCATCGGTCGAGAGCCTCTGGCGGGCGGTGGAGCAGCGCTGGCACGAGCTGCAGTTCGAGTCGCGCTGGCTCGAGGAGCGCCACCGCCGCATCGCGCGCAGCTTCACCGAGGCCCTCGCTCAGTATCTCGGGGACTTCATGACGCTGGGCGGCACGCTCGTCGGAGCCGAGAAGCGCTTCAAGGTCGAGGTCGGCGAGGCGATCGTCAGCGGATCGATCGACCGCGTCGAGCGCGCGCCAGACGGCTCCGTCGTCATCGTCGACCTGAAGACCGGCACGCCGCCGTCGAAGAAGGACATCACGGAGCACGCCCAGCTGCACGCCTACCAGCTGGCCTACGCCG
This sequence comes from Microbacteriaceae bacterium, assembly GCA_031177985.1. Lineage (GTDB taxonomy): Bacteria > Actinomycetota > Actinomycetes > Actinomycetales > Microbacteriaceae > JAPSJW01. The sequence continues at coordinate 341,908 of JAPSJW010000002.1, forward strand.
AGGGGCTGCTCGACGAGGCCCTGGCCGTGCACGGCGAGCACCGGTCGGGCGGCGCCAAGCTGCTCTTCGTCAAGAAGGGCTCGGGCGAGAAGCTCTACACCGACGGGCTGCAGCCGGTGCTCGACGAGGAGGGCATCGAGGGCGTGCGCGAGCGCATCAGGCGGGCGGCGGCCACGATCGCCGCGAGCGAGTTCTCGGGCGTGCGCGAGCTCGACGAGTGGTCGAACTTCGGGTTGACCCCCCGGCTGAGGCTGCATCGGGTGCCGGCGGTGACCAGTGACTGACACCACACTCACCCGGCTCATCTCGGCCGACGACATCGCGGATGCCCTGGGCCGCCCCCGCCCGACGCCGCAGCAGCGCGCGGTCATCGAGTCCGACCTCGAACCGGCGCTCGTGGTCGCGGGAGCGGGCAGCGGCAAGACTGAGACGATGGCCGGTCGCGTGCTCTGGCTGGTCGCCAACGGGAGGGTGCGTCCCGCCGGGATCCTCGGCCTCACGTTCACGAGGAAGGCGGCGGGGGAGCTCGCCGCCCGCATCCGTGAGCGCATCGCGCAGCTCGCCGCGCTCGGCATGGTGCCCGATCATGACGAGTTCGAGACGCCGACCGTCGCCACCTACAACTCGTTCGCGAACGCGATCTACCGCGACAACGCAATCCTGCTGGGGCGGGAGAGCGACGGCGTCGTGCTGGGAGAGGCGGCGGCGTGGCAGCTCGCCCGCTCGGTGGTCGTGAAGTCGATGGACGAGCGGCTGCCCGACCTCGAGAAGAACCTCGACCCCATCACCGAGGCCGTGCTGCGGCTCAGCAGGGCTCTCGCCGAGAACGTCGTGGACCCGACGGCGGTGCGCGACCTCGCCGCCCGGTTCACGGCCGTGGCGGAGCTGCCGCTCGGCGGCCGGGGCGCCTACAGGGAGGTCGACGAGCTCGTCGAGAAGATCGGCGCCCTCGACGTGCTGGTCGACCTCGCGGTCGAGTACTCCCGCGCGAAGCAGCTGCGGAGCGCGGTGGAGTACTCCGATCAGGTCGCCTTCGCCCTGGAGATCGTGCGCAAGCAGCCGAAGGTCGCCGACGACTTCCGTCGGGAGTTCCCGGTGGTGCTGCTCGACGAGTACCAGGACACCTCGGTGGTGCAGACCTGGCTGCTCGCCGAGATGTTCCGAGGGCATCCGGTCATGGCGGTCGGCGATCCCAATCAGTCGATCTACGGATGGCGCGGTGCGAGCGCCAGCAACCTCGACGACTTCGCGAAGCAGTTCGCTGCGGGCGGCGAGCCCTTCGCTCTCTCGACGAGCTGGCGCAACGGCACCCGCATCCTCGACGCAGCGAACGCCATCGTGGCACCGTTCGCGGCGACGGCTCGGGTTCCCGTCGAGCGTCTGGTGCCCTCGCCGGTCGCCACGACTCACCCCGTCGACGGCGTCTTCACCGAGACCATCGAGCAGGAGGCTGAGGCGGTCGCCGCCTGGTTCGAGCAGCAGCTGCGCGCCGAGGAGAAGCCTTCGCTCGCGATGCTGTTCCGTGCCCGCAAGGCGCAGGGGTACTTCCTGCGCGCCCTGCGCAGGCGCGGCATCCCGTACCACGTGCTGGGCATCGGCGGACTGCTCGCCGAGCCCGAGGTCGCCGACCTCGTGAGCACCCTCTCGGTGCTGCACGATCCGTCGGCCGGACTCGAGCTGATCCGCCTGCTCGCCGGCAGCCGTTGGCGCATCGGGGTGCAGGACCTGCACGCCCTCAGCCGGTTGGCCTCGTGGCTGCGCGATCGCGACTACGCGGGGCGCAGCCTCGACGACGAGGTGCGCGAGGCGATGCGGTCGAGCCTCGCGGAGGGCGAGGGCGGTTCGATCGTCGAGGCGCTCGACTTCATCGGCACCGCGAAGCCCGACCACTCCCAGCTCGAGAGGTTCAGCGCCGAGGGCGTCGAGCGGCTCCGCAAGGCGGGGCGGATGCTCGCGCGGCTGAGATCGCGGGTCGGCCTCGACCTGCCCGACCTCGTCACGGTGGTCGAGCAGGAGCTGCAGCTCGACCTCGAGGTGCTCGCGAACGACGCGCGCTCGCCCGACCGGGCCGCGATGGAGGCGTTCTTCGACGCGCTCGACGGTTATCTCGCGATCGACGACGCCGCGACGCTCGGCGGCTTCCTCGCGTGGCTGCGGCTGGCCGAGGAGCGCGAGGACCTGTCGCCCCGCCCCGAGGACCCGGAGCCCGGCACCGTGCAGGTGCTCACCGTGCACGGCTCGAAGGGGCTCGAGTGGGACGCGGTGGCAGTTCCCCGCATGGTGGTCGACGAGCTTCCGGCGAAACCCGTCGAGGGCACGACCGGCTGGCTCGCCTTCGGGCAGCTGCCGTGGCCGTTCCGCGGTGACGCGGCCGACCTCCCGGAGTTCGCGTGGAGTGAGGCGACGAGCCGCAAGGAGCTGCTCGACGAGCAGAAGCGGTTCAAGCAGGCCGTCGGCGAGCGGCAGCTCGCGGAGGAGCGCCGGCTCGCCTACGTCGCCGTGACCCGCGCCCGGCACCGCCTGCTCGTGAGCGGCAGCTTCTGGGCGACCCAGCTGAAGCCCCGCGACCCGAGTCCCTTCCTGCGCGACCTCGAGGCCGCGGGGGTGCTGCCGGCGCTTCCTCCGGCCCCCGAGGCGGAGGAGAACCCGCTCGGCGACGACGTCGAGCGGATCGCGTGGCCGGTCGACCCACTGGGCGGGCGCCGTGGCGCCGTCGAGGCGGCGGCCGAAGCGGTGAGAACCGCGGTACCGGGGTTGTGCGGACCGGAGTCCCGCGACCTGGAGCTGCTGCTCGAGGAGCGCGACCGGGCCGATGCGCTGTCCGGTCTCCTGCCGTTGCCCGACCGGGTGCCCGCCTCGCGCTTCAAGGACTTCGTCACCGATCCGGCTTCGGTCGCTGCGGGGCTGCGCCGCCCGATGCCGGAGCGGCCGTACCGGGCGACCCGGCTCGGCACCCTGTTCCACTCCTGGGTGGAGCGGCGCTACGGGCTCGGCGGCGGCACCGACGAACTCGACGCGCTCGGCACCGAGGCGGATCTCGGCACGGCCGTCGACGAGGCGGCGCTCGCCGCGCTGCTCGAGACCTTCGAGCGCTCCCCCTGGGCTGATCGCAAGCCGATCGAGGTCGAGCGCGAGGTGCATCTGCCGTTCGCGGGGCGCATCGTGATCTGCAAGATCGACGCGATCTACCAGGAGGGCGACCGGTACGAGGTCGTGGACTGGAAGACCGGCAAGGCGCCGCGCGACGCGGACGACCTCGAGCAGAAGCAGCTGCAGCTCGCGCTCTACCGTCTGGCCTACTCCCGCTGGCGCGGAATCGATCCCGACCTCATCGACGCCGTCTTCTACTTCGTCGCCGACGACCGCATCATCCGCCCGCAGCGCATCTACGACGAAGAGGAGCTGCTCGCCCTCTGGAACGGCACCTTCGGCTAGGAGGAGCGGAGGTCAGACCGCGCGCTCGGCGCGCGCCAGGTACTCCTGCACCTCGTCGACGGTCGGCGTCGGCATGGTCTGCGCCGAGAGCGGGTTCATGATGTCGTCGCGCACGCTGTCGACGAGCCCCGAGAGCAGCTCGACCGCGTCGTCCACGATCTCGGTGCTGCGCGTCTCGGTGCCGTGCAGCAGCCACTTGGCGAGCTCGAGCTCCGCATAGAGCGTCGCGCGCTGCTTGAGCTGACGATCGTGGGAGCCGCGCGCCTGGTGGTACGCGTCGAAGGCGGCATCGGGCACGCCTTCGGTGCGGGAGCCGATCACCCAGGCGAGATCGCGTGCCGGGTCGCCGATCTTGAGCTCCTGCCAGCCGAGCACGCCCGTGACCCCCTCGGGGTCGACGAGGAAGGAGGATGCGGAGAGGTCGCCGTGGATGACCGCAGGCTGGAACTGCCAGAGCTTCGAGTCCTCGGTCGCGGCCGTCCACCGCGCGAGGAGCGCGGCGGGCACGAGGCCGGTGGCGGCGGCGCGGTCCATGACCGACACGGCCGCGCGCAGGCACTCGATCGGGGCGAGGCCGGGCAACCCCGCGTCGGCGACGAAGCTCGTGGGAAGGGAATGGATCGCCGCTATCGCCTCGCCCATGGAGGCTGCGAGCGGCTGGTCGATCGCCGCGAGCGTCGTCTTCCGGCCGGGCACGACGTCGTACACGACGCCGCGAGTGGGCTGCGCGGGCGCCTGGCCGAGATAGGTGGGAACCGCGAAGGGGAGCCGCGAGCGGACTCCCTGGCTGAGGGCGCGCAGCGCGACGAGGTCGGCGGACTGGTCCCGCTCGGCGCGGGCGGAGCGGGGCACGCGGATGAGGCGGTACTCACCGGACGGCGTCGCGAGGATCGCCGAGTCGTAGTCGCCCTCGCCGGAGCCGAACCGGGCCGCCCCCGCGACCTCGAGCTCCGCTACGGCGGAGGTCGCGAGCGCGGCTAGAGTGAGAGGGGATCGAGCCATACCGACAGGGTAGGTCGCGACCCCTCGCTCGCCGCCGTACGCCACGCCCTTCGAAAACGGTCCCCGCAGTGTCTTCGACCCCGTTCGCCCGCCTTCCCCTGTCGCGCTACGAGGTCGACCGCGACCACCTGACCCGCGACCGGCCCGACCTCTTCGACGAGCTCTGGGCCGATCCTGCGACCCGGGTCGTCGTGGTGGCAGGGGGCGAGGCGCTCCTCGCGTCGGCATCCGCTCTCGCCCTGCTGCCGCCCGCCGCGCTCGGCGATGTCGAGGAGCGCATCTACCTCGGACGCACCACCACCGAGGCGGCGGATGCTCCCGCCGGCACCCCGATCGTGGCCGCGATGGTCGCGGACGCGGGGGCTCTCACGGAGGGGGAGTGGGCCGACCTCCGCCGAATCGGCGCCGACCTGAGCGACCGGGACGCCGGGCTGCTGACGGAGGCGCTCGCCATGGCGCACTGGCATGCCAGCCACCGCTTCTCACCCGTGACCGGTGAGCCGACGACGGCAGGCCGGGGCGGCTGGGTGCGCATCGACCCGGTGAACGGCAAGGAGATCTTCCCGCGCACCGACCCGGCGATCATCGTCGGCGTGACGGATGCGGACGACCGGCTGCTGCTCGGCAGCAACGCGCTCTGGGAGTCGAACCGCTACTCGCTGCTCGCCGGCTTCGTCGAGCCGGGGGAGTCGCTCGAGGCCGCGGTGCTGCGCGAGGTGTTCGAGGAGTCGGGCATCCGGGTCGCGGATCCGGTCTACCTCGGCAGCCAGCCCTGGCCGTTCCCCGCGAGCCTCATGCTCGGCTTCCGGGCCCGCCTCGACACCGAGTTCGAGAACGTGCTGACGCCGGATGGCGCGGAGATCCTCGACCTCCGCTGGTTCGCACGGGAGGAGCTCGGCAGCTCCCTCGACGAGGTCCGCCTGCCCGGGCGCACCTCGATCGCGCGCGCCATCATCGAGGACTGGTACGGCGGTCCGCTCGGGGAGGATCGCTGGTGACGACGACGGCACCGGCCTCGGCCGAGGCTCTGCTCGCCGGGCTCGACGACCAGCAGCGGACGGCGGCGGAGACGCTGCTCGGCCCGGTGTGCCTGCTCGCCGGAGCCGGCACCGGCAAGACCCGGGCCATCACCCACCGCATCGCCTACGGGGTGGCGACCGGCGTCTACCCGCCGAACCGCGTCATGGCGCTCACCTTCACGACGAGGGCGGCGGGCGAGCTTCGGGGCAGGCTGCGCGCGCTCGGCGCTCATGGCGTCGCGACCAGGACCTTCCACGCTGCCGCGCTCGCGCAGCTGAACTACTTCTGGCCGCAGGTCATCGGCGGGAGCGTGCCGACTATCGTCGACTCCAAGGCGCGGCTGCTCGCGCACGCCGCGGAGAGCATCCGTCTGAAGCTCGACACCGCGACCCTGCGCGACACTGCAGGCGAGATCGAGTGGCGCAAGGTGTCGCAGCTCAGCATCGAGCAGTACGCGAAGGCGGCGACGAGCCGCTCGCTGCCACCGGCTCTCACGGTCGAGAAGGCGGTCGACCTGCAGCGCGCGTACGAGAAGCTCAAGGACGAGCGCCGGCAGGCGGACTTCGAGGACGTGCTGCTGGCGACGGCGGGCATGATCGCGGCCGAGCCGTGGGTCTCTCAGCAGGTGCGCGAGCAGTACCGGTTCTTCGTGGTCGACGAGTACCAGGACGTCTCGCCCCTGCAGCATGAGCTGCTGCAGCTCTGGCTCGGCACGCGCACCGACCTCTGCGTGGTGGGCGACGCGAGCCAGACGATCTACTCCTTCGCGGGGGCGAGTCCCCAGTTCCTGCTCGGCTTCTCGTCGCGCTACCCGCAGGCCACCGTGCTGCGGCTCGAGCAGAACTACCGCTCGACCCCGGCGATCGTCGAGACGGCGAACCGCCTCATGCGCGGACGGGCGGGCGCCCTCGACCTCCGTGCCGTCGCGAAGCCCGCGGGCTCGTCGTCCCCCACGGTCACCGGCCATCCCGACGACGCGGGGGAGGCCCGTGCCGTCGCCACGGCGATCGCCGCAGAGATCGCGGCGGGGGCGAGACCCGAGTCGATCGCTGTGCTCTATCGCATCAACGTGCAGGGCGCGGCCCTCGAGCGCGCGCTGACGGATGCGGGCGTCACCTTCCAGCTGCGAGGGGCGACTCGCTTCTTCGAGCAGCGCGAGGTGAAGGAGGCGATGATGCTGCTCAAGGGGGCGAGCGTCACGACCGCCGCCGCCGAGCCGCTGTTCAAGAGCGTGAGCGACGTGCTGCGCTCGATCGGCTGGACTCAGGAGCCGCCGGAGACGGCCGGCGCGGTGCGCGATCGGTGGGAGTCGCTCAACGCGCTGATGGCGCTCGCCGAGGAGGCGCCGGCGGGGACGACGCTGCGGCAGTTCGTCGAGGACCTCGTCGAGCGCCAGTCGGCTCAGCACGAGCCGACCGTGTCTGCGGTGACCCTCGCGACGCTGCACTCGGCCAAGGGCCTCGAGTGGGACTCCGTCTACCTGGTCGGCCTCAGCGAGGGGCTCATGCCGATCACCTATGCGAAGACGCCGGAGGCGATCGACGAGGAACGCCGTCTGCTGTACGTGGGCATCACCCGGGCGCGGAAGCGGCTGCGACTGTCCTGGTCGGCCACCGGCCTCGGCCGATCGATGCGGCGGGAGCCGAGTCGTTTCCTCCGCGAGATCGAGCGCCGCTAGGCGACGGCGTCCCCCCGCGCGACCCGGTCGAGCCCGAGGCACCCGCAGCGTGGATGCGGTGCGGCCGGGTGCTCCGACCTTCTGCCGTCGGCGGCCAGCTCGATCGCGACGGGCGGCAGCTCCGCCCCGTCGAGTCGCGCGAGCACGAGACGGGCGACGAGACCGACGAGCTCCGTCCTCAGCACCGGTTCGTCGGCGCCCGACCGGCGACCGAGCAGCTGAGCGGCGATCGCCGGCCATGCGGGGTCCGCGTCGGTGCGATGCAGCTCGGCGCACCAGAGGCACGCGGTGCGGCCCGGCTCGACCGGCGCCTCGACGCGCGCCGAGGTCTCGTGGAGGACGACGCCGAGGTGGGGGAGGTCGCGTCGCAGGAGTGACCGCGGCACGTCGGGTGGGAGCACGCCGGTCGCGACGACGACCCCCAGATCGATCCGCTGCCGTCGCCCGTCGCCGACGAGCACCCGGAGTCGGCGGGCCGCGAGGACGGCGGCGAGCTCGTCGACGACCGGCCCTGCGCCGTGCAGCAGCACGGTGCCCGTGGTCGCCGGAGGCCCGGCCAGCACCGGCTCCAGGGCTCGGAGGAATCCGGCCGTCGTCGCGCCGCCGATGAGGTCGAGCATCGACCGGCTCGTGCCCTGCTCGAGCGCGGCGAGCATCCGCTCCTCGGTCGTGCCGACGTCGGTCAGCACGACGCGCGGGGGAGCGACTCCGATCTGGAGGGTGTGCGGGTCGCGCCACACGACGGGGAAGCGCTGGTCGAGTGCGAGCACCATGCCGTCATGGTGCCTCCGGGCCGCGTGCGGCCGCGGAGGTTCTCCACAGCGTCAGTCCTCGTGCGGGCGGTTCCCGGTCTCGTCGTTCAGCAGATCGGCGATCGCCTGGTCCACGTCGTCGGGCTCCGGCTGTCCGTCGCGGATGCGGGCGATGAGCGCCGTCGGGTCGTCGATGTCCGCCGCTGTCGGCAGCAGGTCGGGGTGCGTCCACTGCTCGTCGCGCTTCTCGGCGCCGACCGCATCCGTCAGCGCTCGCCACATGGCGGCCGCCTCGCGCAGCCGCCGCGGGCGCAGCTCGAGGCCGACGAGGGTCGAGAACGCCGACTCGGCGGGTCCGCCCGACGCCCTGCGGCGTCGCACGGTCTCGGCGATCGCGGCGGACTTCGGCAGCCGCTGCGTCGCCTCGGCGGTGACCACGTCGACCCATCCCTCGATGAGCGCGAGCACGGTCTCGAGTCGGCCGAGCGCGGCGAGCTGCTCCTCGCTCTTCGGCGGGATCAGCGAGCCGTTCATCAGCGCGCTGCGCAGCTCCTCGGGATTGCTCGGGTCGAAGTCCGCGGCGAGCTCCTCGAGCCGGTCGGTGTCGATGCGGATGCCGCGCGCGAAGTCGGTGATCGCGGTGAGCAGCTGCAGGCGCAGCCAGCGCGCGTGCCGGAACAGGCGGGCGTGGGCGAGCTCGCGCACCGCGAGGTAGAGCTCGACCTGGTCCTCGGGGATGTCGAGACCCTCGCCGAACCCCCGCACGTTCTGCGGCAGCACCGCGGCCTGCGCCTCGTCGAGCAGCGGGATGCCGATGTCGCCGCCGGAGACGACCTCGGTGGCGAGCTGGCCGACGACCTGCCCGAGCTGCATCGCGAACAGGGTGCCGCCGACGTTGCGCATGAGCTGGCTCGCGCCCTGCAGCATCCCGTCGAGCTCTTCGGGGGCGTTGTCGCGCAGCACGCCGGTGAGCGCATCAGCGATGCTCGAGGCGACCGGCTCGGCGAACTGGGTCCACACCGGCATGGTCGCGGTGACCCACTCGGTGCGGCTCACGAGGCGCGGCTCGGCGGTGAGAGCCGAGACGAAGGTCACCTCGTCGAGCCAGAGCGATGCGACGTGGAGCGCCTGCTCGAGCCGCATCCGCTCCTCGGGAAGGGACGGCACGGAGGTGCGGTTCGCGACCTGCTTGGCCTGGTCGAGCGCGAGCGTCCAGTTGACGCCCTCGCCGCTGTTCTGGAGGGCGCTCTGCAGCTGCGACATCATCTGGGCGACCAGGGCCGGGTCGTTCGGCAGACCGGCGGCCGCGGCGAGCTTCGCGGGGTCGATGTCGCCTTCCCCGGAGAGGAACTGCCGAAGCAGTTCGCGGAACTCGTCGTCGGCCTCGTCCCGCTCGTTGTCAGGCATGGCAACTACGCTAGCCGCTGCGCCGTCGCCTGACCGGCGAATCGGCATAGGCTGAGAGCCCTTGCTGTGCGCCCGTGGCGAACACGCACGGTGACCCCAGAAGGACAGCATTGGCATTCTTCCCCGACATCGAACCCGATGCGCCTGCGCCCCGACGCAGGGGATGGTTCGGCTGGCTCCTGCTCGCCGGCGGACTGCTCGGCAGTCTCGTCGTCGCCCTGCTTCCCGCTCCCTATGTCATCGAGCGTCCGGGTCCGACCTTCGACACCCTGAGCACGGTCGCTGTGGGCGGTGAAGAGGTGCCTCTGATCTCGCTCCCGGGCGAGCAGACCTATCCCACCGAGGGCGAGCTCCGGATGCTGACCGTCACGATCGTCGGCAACCGGGAGACCCCGATCAGCTGGTTCGACGTCGGCGCGGCGTGGTTCGACCCGAGCAGGGCGGTGCTGCCGATCGACGAGATCTACCCCGTCGGCACGAGCGTCGAGCAGTCGAACGAGCAGAGCCGCGTCGAGATGGAGAACTCGCAGCAGGAGGCGATCGCCGCGGCGCTGACCGAGCTCGACTACGAGTTCGACAGCACCCTGACCATCGCCGAGACGTTCGCCGACACTCCGGCCGACGGAGTGCTGCAGGCGGGCGACGAGATCGTCAGCTTCAACGGCCAGGGCTTCGCAGACGTCAGCGCGCTGCGCGAGGAGGTCGCCGAGGTAGGCGTCGGCAATCCCGCCCCGATCGTGGTGCTGCGTGACGGCGAGGAGCAGACCTTCGAGCTGTCGCCCGCGGATGCCGACGGCACCGCGGTCATCGGCGTGTCCATCGCGAGCGAGTACGAGTTCCCGGTCGACGTGAGCATCCAGCTCGAGAACGTCGGGGGTCCGAGCGCCGGCATGATGTTCGCGCTCGGCATCGTCGACAAGCTCTCCGAGGGGCCGCTGACGGGCGGCGAGGAGATCGCCGGCACCGGCACCATCACCGCGGGCGGCGACGTCGGGCCGATCGGCGGCATCCGCCAGAAGCTCTACGGGGCGCTCGACGCGGGCGCCGACTGGTTCCTCGCTCCGGCGGCCAACTGCGGCGAGGTCGTCGGCCACGTGCCCGACGGGCTCGAGGTCTTCAAGGTCGAGACCCTCGACGACGCGCTCGCGGTGCTCGAGGTCGTCTCCGAGGGCGGCGACACGTCCGAGCTCCCGCGCTGCACGGCGGGGTGACCCGGGCGGCGCACAGCCTCGCCCCCCTACGATGAGTTTCTGACAGCCCCCTAGCCAGGAGAACTCCTTGTCTACTGCAACGCCGCCTGCCAACCGCACGAGGGCGACGCTCACGATCACCGCCGTGATCCTCGCGGTGCTCGTCGTGCTGTTCTTCATCTTCTCGAGCCTCTACACCGATGTGCTCTGGTACGACCATCTCGGGTTCCTGAGCGTGCTGACGACGCAGTGGATCGCGAGCGCCGTCATGTTCCTCATCGGGTTCGTGGCGATGGCCGTGCCGGTCTGGGCGAGCATCGAGATCGCGTACCGGTTCCGTCCCGTCTACGCGAAGCTCAACTCGCAGCTGGACCGCTACCAGCAGGTGGTCGAGCCGCTGCGCCGGGTCGCCATGTACGGCATCCCGATCGTGCTCGGCGTCTTCACCGGCGTCTCGGCGTCGACCCGCTGGCAGGTCGCGCTGCAGTGGCTGAACCGCACCCCCTTCGGCGAGACCGATGCCCAGTTCGGCCTCGACATCTCGTTCTACTTCTTCGAGCTGCCGTTCTATCGCGGCCTCCTCGGCTACGCCTCGGCCGTCGTGCTCATCGCGGGGCTCGCAGCCCTCGCCACCAGCTACCTCTACGGCGCGATCCGGGTCAGCGGCCGCGAGGTGCGCATCTCCCGCACCGCCCGCATCCAACTCGCCGTCATCGCCGCGCTGTACCTGGCCCTGCAGGCCCTGAGCATCTGGCTCGACCAGTTCACCGCGCTCACCGATCCCAGCATGGGGTTCCTCCAGACCGGTGCCGGCTACACCGAGGTCAACGCCACCATCCCGGGCCGCCAGATCCTGGCGATGGCGGCCGCAGCCGTCGCGATCCTGTTCATCGTCACCGCCGTCATCGGCCGGTGGCGGCTGCCCATCCTCGGCACGGCACTGCTGCTGGTCAGCAGCATCGTGGTCGGCACCGCGTTCCCGTTCCTCGTGCAGCGCTTCCAGGTCGACCCGAGCGCTCGCACGCTCGAGGCGCAGTACATCGAGCGCAGCATCGACGCGACGCGCACGGCCTACGGCGTGGACGGGGTGGAGACCATCCCGTACGCCGCGACGACGGATGCCGAGCCCGGCGCCCTGCGTGAGGACGCCGAGACGACGGCGAACATCCGCCTCATCGACCCCGCTCTGATCTCGGACACCTTCGGTCAGTTCGAGCAGGTGCGCCAGTACTACCAGTTCGCCGACCAGCTCGACGTCGACCGCTACGAGATCGACGGACAGACCCAGGACACCGTGCTCGCCGTCCGCGAGCTCAACCAGGACGGCCTGAGCGACGGATCGCGCACCTGGTACAACGACACCGTCGTCTACACCCACGGTTTCGGAGTGGTGGCCGCCTACGGCAACCAGCGCACCTCCGACGGTCAGCCGGTGTTCCTCGAGTCGGGCATCCCGTCCGAGGGCGACCTGCCCGACTTCGAGCCGCGCGTGTACTTCGGTGAGGCGTCTCCCGCCTACTCGATCGTCGGCGCGCCCGAGGGGGCCAACCCCATCGAGCTCGACTACCCGTCCGATGAGGAGGACGCCGAGGGCGGCAACGTCCGCACAACGTTCGAGGGCGACGGCGGCCCGAAGCTCGACAACGTCTTCACCCGCCTGCTCTACGCGATCAAGTTCCAGTCGGAGCAGATCCTGCTGTCGGACGCGGTCAATGACGAGAGCCAGATCCTCTACAACCGCGACCCGCGGGAGCGCATCGAGAAGGTCGCGCCCTACCTGAAACTCGACAGCGACATCTACCCGGCGATCGTCGACGACGACCTGGTGTGGATCGTCGACGGCTACACGACGAGCGCGAACTACCCCTACTCGCAGGTCGAGTCGATGAGCGCGGCGACCGCGGACAGCACGACTCCCGAGCCCCGCTACGCGATCGACGACATCAACTACATCCGCAACTCCGTGAAGGCGACGGTCAACGCCTACGACGGCAGCGTGACGCTGTACGCCTGGGACGAGGAGGACCCGGTCCTCCAGACCTGGCAGAAGATCTTCCCGTCGACGGTCGAGCCGATGTCCGAGATGAGCGAGGACCTCATGGCGCACGTGCGCTATCCAGAGGACCTGTTCAAGGTGCAGCGCAACATCCTCGGCACCTACCACGTGACCGACGCCGGCTCGTTCTACTCGAGCGACGACGCCTGGGTCACCCCCAACGACCCGGTGGCGACGAGTTCGAACAACCAGCTGCAGCCGCCGTACTACCTCACCATGCAGGTGCCCGGCACGGAGCAGCCCGCGTTCACGCTGTACTCCACGTTCATCCCGCGCAACAGCGCGAGCGGCAACTCCCGCAACGTGCTCACGGGGTACCTCGCCGCGAACTCCGATCCGGGGGAGGACTACGGCAAGCTGACCCTGCTCGAGCTGCCGAGTCAGAACACGGTTCCCGGCCCAGGCCAGGTGCAGAACGCCTTCAACAGCGACACCGAAGTGGCCAACCAGCTGAACCTGCTCCGGCGCGGCGAGACGGATGTGCTGCAGGGCAACCTGCTGACGCTCCCGGTGGGCGGCGGACTGCTGTACGTGCAGCCCGTCTACGTGCAGTCGACCTCGGGCACCAGCTACCCACTGCTGCGCAAGGTGCTCGTGGCCTTCGGTGAGCAGGTGGCCTTCGAGGACACGCTCGACCAGGCGCTCGACACGCTCTTCGGCGGCGACTCCGGCGCCGACGCGGGCGACGGCGAGACGCCCGCGCCCGAGGAACCGGTCGACCCCGAGACGGGTGAGCCGACCGAGCCGGAGGAGCCGACCGAGCCCGAGGAGCCGACCACCCCGAGCGACAACCCGGATCTGCAGCAGGCTCTTCAGGATGCCGAGCAGGCTCTGCGTGACCGCGAGGAGGCCTACGCCAACAACGACCTGGTGGCGGCCGCTGAGGCCGACCAGCGGCTGCAGGCTGCCCTCGAGGCGGCGATCGCCGCAAGCGAGTGAGCACGGAGCGGGTCGACCTCGAGCCGGATCCCCGGGAAGGGGACTGGCTCGAGGCGAACCGCGCTCAGTGGGACGAGCGCGTCCCCGTGCACGTCGCGAGCGAGTTCTACGACCAGACCGCCCTGCGCGAGGGGCGGGGGCGCCTCTATCGGATCGAGGAGGCCGAACTCGCCTCCCTCTACCCGGAGGGGCTCGAAGGACTGAGAGTGCTGCACCTCCAGTGCCATTTCGGGGCGGACTCGCTCGTGCTCGCGCAGCGGGGCGCATCCGTCGTGGGTCTCGACTTCTCGCGCCCTGCCATCGATCAGGCGCGTGCCCTCGCGTCTGAGGTGGGGCTGGCCGACCGCGCCCGCTTCGTGCACGCCAACGTCTACGACGCCCGCCACATGCTGCCCGAGCCCGAGTCGTTCGATCTGGTCTTCACGACCTGGGGCACCATCACCTGGCTGCCGGACATCGTCGAATGGGCTCGCATCGTCGCCTGGTTCCTGAAGCCGGGCGGACGGCTGTACTTCGCCGACAACCATCCCGCTGCTCAGGTGTTCGACGGGGCCGATGCTGCCACCGGCCTCCCGGTGTTCAGCTACCCGTACTCGCACCCGGGTCAGGCGATCGTGGCGGAGGACGGCGCCGACTACGCCACGGATGCGGTGCTGCAGCAGACGCGCTCGTTCGAGTGGCAGCATCCGCTGGGTGAGGTCGTCGAGGCGCTGCTCGACGCCGGTCTGCGGCTCGAGTTCCTACGCGAGCACTACGAGGTGCCCTGGCGCATGCACGAGGCTCTCGTCGACCGCGGAGAGGGCATGTGGGGCTGGCCTGCCGAGCGCTGGCTCCCGCTGTCGGTGTCGATCGCGGCGCGCGCTCCCCGCGACTAGATGTTCTGGCCGATGCGGATGAGGTTGTTGTCCGGATCCCAGAGCGCGAACTCGCGCATGTTCCAGGGCTGATCCCAGGGCTTCGTGGCCCGCGCGAGGGAGATCCTCCTGTCCCACCGCTCCCGCAGGTCGAGGGTGGAGAAGCGCGGCACGCCGTCGACGTCGAGAGCCTGCTCGACGAGTCCCGTCGCCATGACCGCTTCGTGCACCGCATCGACGTCGGACACGTTGACGTAGGCCATCCCGGCCGCGACGAACGGATCGAGATCCTCGGTGAGGCTGAAATGCAGCATCACATCCCGCATGTCGCCGCTCGAGGTGGCGAAGCCGTACCCGCCGTCGCGGAACAGGACGACGAGGAAGCCGAGCCCCTGCCAGAAGTCGACGGTGCGGCTCATGTCCGCCACCGGGAGGATCGGCGTCGCGAATCCCGTCTGCCAGTGAATAGTGGAGGTGTGCTCAGGCATGGTGTGTTCACGATAGATGGCTCAGGGACCACCCGCGACTGTGACGCGCCCCGCAGATGCTGTGCTAAAGTTGATCCTCGTGCCGCGGGGTGGAGCAGCTCGGTAGCTCGCTGGGCTCATAACCCAGAGGTCGTAGGTTCAAATCCTGCCCCCGCAACGAAAAGAAGAAGGCCCCGCTTCGGCGGGGCCTTCTTCTTTGTGTCTGTGTGGGTGGGACGCGACCCTGCTCGTGGGCCCCCGCGCCACCTGACACACTGGCAGGCGTGACCCAGCCCCGCCTCATGCTGCTCGACACCGCCGCGCTGTACTTCCGAGCGTTCTACGGCGTGCCCGACTCCCTCAAGGCCCCGGACGGCACCCCGGTGAACGCGGTGCGCGGCCTGCTCGACATGATCGCGCGGCTCGTCGCCGACTTCCAGCCGACCGAGCTGGTGGCGTGCTGGGACGACGACTGGCGACCGCAATGGCGGGTCGACCTGCTGCCCACCTACAAGTCGCACCGGGTCGCGGAGGTCGTGCCTGCGGGCGCCGACGTCGAGGTCGTGCCCGATCCGCTGACCGTGCAGGTGCCGATGATCGTCGAGACGCTGAACGCGCTCGGCATCCCGATCGTCGGCAAGGAGGAGTACGAGGCGGACGACATCATCGGCACGCTCGCCGCGACGGCGACGATCCCGGTCGACGTCGTCACGGGCGACCGGGACCTCTTCCAGGTGGTCGACGACGAGCGCGACGTGCGGGTCGTCTACACGGCACGCGGGATGAGCCGGCTCGAGGTCGTGACCGACGAGTGGCTCCGCAGCAAGTACGGCGTCTCGGCCCGGCAGTACGTCGACTACGCGGTCCTGCGCGGGGACGCGTCCGACGGGCTGCCCGGCGTCTCCGGCATCGGAGAGAAGACGGCCGCCTCTCTGGTGACCCGGTTCGGAGACCTCGACGGCATCCTCGCTGCTGCCTCCGCCGCCGACTCGCCGCTGTCGTCATCCGTCGCGGGGAAACTGCTCGCCGCGAGCGACTACATCGCTGGAGCCCGCCAGGTCGTCGCGGTGCGTACCGACCTCGAGCTGCCCGCCTTCGACGCGGCGATACGGCTTGAGGATGGAGCGGCGGAGAAGCTGCGCGGTCTCCGCGAGCAGTGGGGGCTCGGCGGCTCTGTCGAGCGGGTGCTCGCGGCGTTCCTACCCAACACGGAGGGCTGAGTCAAGCCCCTTCCATCCGGCTCTGAAACCTGCTGGCCGAGCGCCCTTCACGCTAGGGTTGGCATCGAACCGCGGCTCGTCGCACCTCATCCGATCGGAATCTCTTGACCATCTCCACTGCTGGAGCGGATGTCCTCCGCCGGAACAACGTCACCGTGTCGGGCAACCCCGAAGGCCGCCCGGTCGTGTTCGCGCACGGCTTCGGATGCAGCCAGGAGATGTGGAACCTCGTCGCACCGCGCTTCGAACGCGACTACCGCGTCGTGCTCTTCGACAGCGTCGGCGCAGGCGGCTCCGACAGCACGGCGTACGACCGAGCGAAGTACGACTCCCTGCACGGCTACGCCGACGACGTGCTCGAGATCCTCGAGGCGCTGAGCCTCGAGGACGCCGTGTTCGTGGGGCACTCCGTCAGCGCGATGGTCGGCGTCCTCGCCGCGGGTCACGACCCGTCGCGTTTCGGCGCGCTCGTGCTCGTGGGGCCGTCCCCCCGCTACATCGACGACGCGGGCTACCGCGGCGGGTTCTCGCAGCCCGACATCGAGGCGCTGCTGGATGCACTGGACCAGAACTACTTCGACTGGTCCACCTCGATGGCGCCGCTCATCATGGGCAACCCCGACCGGCCAGAACTCGGCGCGGCGCTCACCGAGAGCTTCTGCGAGGTCGACCCCGCCATCGCCGGCCACCACGCCCGCGTCACGTTCCTCTCCGACAACCGTCGGGACCTCGCTCGCGTGAGCGTGCCGACCCTCGTGGTGCAGTGCTCCGATGACGTCATCGCTCCCGTCGAGGTGGGTCGTTACGTCCACGAGGCGATTCCCGGAAGCTCCTTCGTGCAGCTCGCCGCAACGGGTCACTGCCCGAATCTCTCCGGCCCGGACGAGCTCACGGACGCGATCGAGTCCTTCCTGCGATGACCGACGAAGGCCCAGCCACGCCTTCCTACGAGGACCTGTTCGAGCGAGCTCCGATCGGGTACCTCCTCACGACCGGCGACGGCACGATCACGCGCGTGAACGACACCTTCGCGAAGTGGACGGGCCATTCTGCGGATGCGCTGGTCGGACGCTCCTTCCGCGACCTGCTGACGGCGGGCGGCCAGCTGTTCTACGAGACCCGCTACACGAGCGTGCTGACGCTCTCCGGCGAGGTGCGCGAGGTGGCGCTCTCCGTGGTCTGCGCTGACGGCCGCGAGCTGCCCGTGCTGGTCAACGCCCTGGCCGACAGGGATGCGAACGGCAACCTCCTGGGCGTCCGCGCCGCCGTGTTCGACGTTACGGGGCGTCACGACTACGAGCGGCAGCTGGTCGTCGCGAGGAGGGCGGCGGAGTCCGCGGCTGTACGGCTTCGCGTCCTGCAGGATGCATCGAGCGCGTTCGGCGCTACGACCAGCGCGGACGACCTCGCGCGCGCGTTGCGCGACAGCGTGCGCCTCGCGCTCGACGCGCGCCAGTCAGCCGTGGTGCTGCTCGACGGGTCGAACGTCGTCCGGCTGGGCGATGACGGCCTCCGCGAGGAGCTCTGGGAGGAGGTTCAGCCTCTCGCGCTCGAATCGATGGTCAGAGGTGAGTCGATCATGCTCGGCAACCTCGACGCCGCATCCGCCCGTTCTTCGCAGCTCGCCGAAGCGCTGCACCTCTCCAGGCTCGAGGCCCTCGCGATCTCCCCCATCGCCGACGAGGGGGTGTGCTTCGGTGTCGTCATCTCCTTCTTCGGGCGGACCCGCACCCTCGGGGAGCAGAGCAGCGGACTCCTCGCCGCGCTCGCCCGCCAGGCAGCGCAGACGTTCAGTCGCATGCGGCTGCAGCGCGAGTTGGAGCATCGGGCGCTGCACGATCAGCTCACGGGCCTGCCCAACCGCAAGTCGCTGCAGGAGCGCCTCGCCTCCGCCATCACGATCGCCGATCGACGTCATCGCACGGTCGCGCTGATCTTCATCGACCTCGACGGCTTCAAGATCATCAACGACGACCTCGGCCACCGGGCCGGTGACGCCGTGCTCGCTGAGATCGGCGAGCGACTCGGCTCGGCGGTGCGCGGAACAGACACCGTCGCCCGATACGGCGGCGACGAGTTCGTCGTGGTCTGCGAGGACGCCGACGAGGCTGAGGCGATGCAGGTGGCGGAACGACTGCGGCTCTCGATCGGGGTGCCGCTCTCGTCGGTGCCAGCGCCATACGGGGTGACCGCGAGCATCGGGGTGGCCCTGTGGACCCCGCACGATGGCTCCTCCGTCACCGCGGACGCCGCCTTGCGGGCGGCCGACGAGGCGATGTACCAGGCCAAGCGCGAGGGCCGCGACCGCATCCGTCTGGTCGAACTGTGATCGGATGATCAGGGTTCGACCCCAGCCGACGATAGGCTTTCTCAGCACGACACGACCCGGAGGTGCGCCCGGTGGGGATCCTCACCTATGACTCGAGATTGACGGCGACGTTCGACGACCGCGCTCTCGCCCATCTGCAGAGCGTCATGCTCGCCAAGATCCGTCGAGGGGAGCAGTTCGCGTTCTCCTGGGTGGACACCGCGGGCGAGTATGGGCGGACGACGATCTGGATCAACGCCACGATCCCGCTGACGTTCCAGTACGAGACCGAGGAGACACCGGCGCTCAACCCGAAGTGGGTTGCTGCGCTGACGAAGCAGGCCAACTCTGCCGCGGGTCTTCGCCTGCTGCCCGAGCCCGAAGCCTGATCTTCCCCGATCCAAGGAAGGAGCCCTCATGGGCCTGTTGATCTACGGCGCGCGCGTGTCCGAGATCGAGATCGAGGACCGCACCCTCGCGCACCTCGAAGTCGTCATCGCCGCCAAGCTGCGCCGCAACGAGCAGTTCATGCTCACGTGGGAGCACGGCATGGAGCGCGGAAGCGGGCGCAGCACCATCTGGGTGAGCCCGTACATCCCGCTGCACTTCAAGTACAACGGCAAGCGTCCGCCGAAGATCAACCGGGCGTGGCTCGAGGTGCTCATGGAGAGCGCGAACGAGCCGGCGGGTCTGCACCCGATCCCCGAGCCGCACGGCACGCTCCAGTAACACCGTCACGAACCCTAGGGAGAGCAGAGTGAAGATCAACCGACTCACGGTCGAGGGCAAGGACTACTTCCTGCCGCACCCCGTGGACGAGTTGCGAGGCAAGATCCTGGCCGCCATCCGAGCCGGCGGCGACTACGTCAACATCCCGCCGCTGCGCGGCGGCTCGGGCATCGACATCCTCTTCTCCCCGGGGATGCCGGTGACCTGGACCGAGATCGAGGTCGGCGGCGAGGGCGAGCGCGAGCCCGAGCCCGAGCAGCCCGGGCCGATCGACGTGCACGAGGACCCGTACGCAGGACTCTGACGTCTCGACAGCATCGAAGCCCGGCGGAACGACCCGCCGGGCTTCTGTCGTATGAGCGGCCTCTGCGATGCCTTAGGGCACGCACCGCGCCCGTGAGCGGGCGGCACGAGCCTCAGTCGCCGGTGGAGGCGAGCAGGTCGTCCATGTCGTCGGATGGGCCGGGGCGGCCGAAAAGATAGCCCTGCGCCCGGTCGCAGCCCGCAGCCTTGACCCTGGCCAGCTGCCCGCGGGTCTCGACGCCTTCTGCGACGACCCTCAGGCCGCGCTCGCGGCCGAGTGCCACGAGCGAGCGCAGCCCCTCGTCGTCATCGTCGCGATAGAGCACCGAGCGGTCGACCTTGAGCTCGGTGGCGGGCAGGGCGAGCACGCGGTCGGTGGAGACCGACTCGGGCCAGACGTCGTCGATCGAGATGCCGAAGCCCTCCTCGCGCAGCACCCCGAGCTGTCGGGCGATCTCGGGATTGCCGATCGCCTGCGACTCGGTCACCTCAATGGTGAGGTAGCGCGCTTCCAGCTCGCAGTGCGCCAGGTGCGCGTGGATGCGATCGAAGAACCAGGGGGTCGTCAGCTGGTCGGCCGACGCGTTGACGGCGACCTCGACCGGCCAGAACTTGCTCGCCACACTGGAGGCGTACCGGCACGCCGTCTGCAGCACCGCTTCGCCGAGGGTGTGGATGACGCCATTGCGTTCTGCGATGGGGATGAAGGCGTCGGGACCGACGATGCCGCGTTGGGGGTGCTTCCAGCGGGCGAGAGCCTCCATCGCGACCACTCGTTCGGAGGCGAGGTCGACCTGGGGCTGGAAGTAGACGACGATCTCCCCCCGCTCGACGGCGACGGTCAGGTCGCGTTCGAGCTGCAGATCCTCGAGCATGGTGGAACCTCAGTGGGTGTTAGCGGGTTAGGACCATTTGAGACCATTCATCCCGCCGTCACCAAAAGGGGGACAAACGCCGTCTTCTATGCGTATACTGCCGGACCGCCGGATTCACTGCGGCACGTCGCCGTGGTCGAGGTCGGTGCGGAAGCCGATGATCTTGTGGCTGCCGTCGCACCAGGGCTTCAGAACGGATGCGCCGCAGCGGCAGAGCGCCACGGTGCGGCGGTTCTTCTGCACGGGCGTGCCGTCGGGGTTCTCGATCGGCACATCGCCTCGCACCAGCAGCGGTCCGTTGGGGCAGGCGACGATGACGGGGGTCTCCTCGTGCATCGTCAGGCCGCCGTCGCGACCGGGGCGCGCAGCGAGGTGCGGCCGTTCTGCCAGCAGTCCAGGATGTGCAGGCCGACCCAGCCGTCGACGACGAGCACAGACGCGGCCCCGAAGAGCACATCGTCGAGGAGCTGCGGCTCCGACTCGACCAGGCCCCCGGCGAGGTCGCGAGCGGCGATCTGCTCGTGGACGGCATCCGCTTCGACGTGCTCGTCGAAGTACCAGGTGACGTCTTCGCCGAAGCCGTGGCGACGGAAGCCGTTGCCGTACATGCGGTTGGGGATCGACGACGTCATCTCGAACATGGCGAGGTGCCCGGCCGAGGCTCCGCGCAGTCGGCGGTTGAGGCCGAAGAACGACATGAGGTTCGCCGACGCGAGGCTGACCGCGGGCACGATGTCGATGTAGGCGCCGTACTCGTCGATGAGGCCCGCGCCTCGCATGGTGCGCGCATAGAGCTGGGAGTGCATCCGCTCGAGCCGGCCGTTGCCGTACTCGTCGGCCTGCACCTCGATCAGTCCCGCCTTGGCGCGGCCGGTGAGACGAGGGATGGCCCAGGTCTGCGGGTCCGCCTCCTTGAGCTGGGAGATCGAGCGCTGAATGAGGTACTCGTCGAGCTGCTCCCTCGTCGCCTTCTTCGCGACGTAGCGCGAGAGGCTGGGGCCGTCATCCGCGGCAGCGAGCGCGAACAGCGTCTCGGCGACGGCATCAGCCTCGAGAGCCGGTCGCTCCGGGAGGGGGATCGCTGCGCGCAGCTGGGCCTCCCACGCCCGCTCGATCGCGGTGCGCACCGCGATCAGCCCGGGTTCCCACTCCAGGGCGTCGTCCACGCCGTCGAACCCCGAGTAGTGCAGCTCGTAGAGACAGAAGAGGGTGAGCTGCAGGTCGTCGTCGCGGGCGAGGTCCTCGCTGGCGCCGATGACCTCGCGTGCGACGACGTCGAGCCCGGCCAGCGCATCGTCGCGCTGTTCCGGTGCAGAGGTCAGGGTGTCGAGAAGCGCGGCGCTGACAGGGCCGCGGACTCGGGGGAGTCGCATGGGGGATGCTCCGATCGGGCGGGAATGGTACGGACTGCACTATCCCCGTCCAGCCTGGGAGGCGCCAGGACTTGCGTCGCCGGCGTCCCGGACGTAGTGGCTACGCTGATCGCGTGAGCACAGCATCCGTCGGCGTCGCGGTGGCGCAGTTCGCCCCTGGGGCCGATGCGCGCGCGAACCTCGACGAGGCGCGCCGGCTGGTCGAGATCGCGGCCTCGCGCGGAGCGTCGCTCGTGGTGCTGCCCGAGTACACCGCCTACTTCACGCCGACGATGGGCGCCGACTGGGTGAAGGCGGCGGAAGCGCTCGACGGCCCCTTTGTCGCAGGGCTGGCGGAGATCGCTCGGGCCTCCTCCGTGCACCTGGTGGCGGGAGTGCTCGAGCGGCTCGATGTCGCGGGCCGCTTCTCGAACACCCTCGTGGCGCTCGATCCTTCCGGTGCGCTCGTCGCGCGGTACCGCAAGCAGCATCTCTACGACGCGTTCGGCCAGCGCGAGTCGGACTGGGTGGTCCCCGGCGAGCTGCAGGATCCCGAGACCTTCGTCGTCGGGAATCTCACCGTCGGGCTTCAGACCTGCTACGACCTGCGGTTCCCGGAGGTGACGCGACGGCTCGTCGACGCCGGCACCGACCTCGTGCTGCTGCCGAGCGAATGGGTGCGCGGCCCTCTCAAGGAGCACCACTGGCGCACCCTGCTCACCGCGCGCGCGATCGAGAACACGATCTACCTCGCCGCAGCGGACCACGCGCCTCCGATCGGGGCCGGCAACAGCATGGTCGTCGACCCGATGGGCGTCGAGCTCGTGACGATCGGCGAATCGACGGATGTGGCGGTCGCCTGGATCTCGCGAGAGAGGATCGACGAGGTGCGCCGCGTCAATCCCGCGCTCTCGCTCAGGCGTTACCGGGTCGTGCCGAGCTGAGCCGCTCGGCGGCCTGCTCGAGCACGGTGCGGCTCTTGCAGAACGCGAAGCGCAGAAGCGAGGAGTAGCGCGCCCTGCCCGCCTCGCTGACGAGCGCGTTCACCGGGATCGCCGCGACCCCCTGCTCGCGCAGCAGCTGCCTGGCGTACGCATCGCCGTCCTGGACACCGAGGCGCGCCGCATCCGCGACCAGGAAGTAGCCCGCCGGGGCGGGGCTGACGTCGAAGCCGGCGGCGGTGAGAGCCGCGCTCAGGAGATCGCGGCGCTCCGCGAGATCGCGTCGCAGAGCGTCGAAGTGCTCGTCGGGCAGCGTGAGGCCGCGAGCGATGCCGTGCTGGAACGGCGTGCCGCCCGCGTAGGTGAGGTACTGCTTGATGGCGAGCACGGCATCCGTGAGGTGCGGGGGAGCGACGACCCAGCCGATCTTCCAGCCGGTCGCGTTGAACGTCTTGCCGCCGCTCGAGATCGTGATGGTGCGCTCCGTTGCGCCCGGAAGGGCGGAGACGGGCACGTGCGCGCCGTCGTACACGAGGTGCTCGTACACCTCGTCGGTCACGACGAGGGCATCGTGCCGGTGGGCGAGCGCGACCACGGTCTCGAGCACCCCGCGGCCGAAGACGGCGCCGGTCGGGTTGTGCGGCGTGTTCACCAGGATGAGGCGCGTTCGGTCGTTGACGGCTGCGGCCAGGGCATCGAGATCGGGCTCGAAGTGGGGGGACTGCAGCGGCACCGTCACGAGCCGGGCCCGCGCGAGGGCGACCACGGCCGCGTAGGAGTCGTAGTACGGCTCGAACACGACGACCTCGTCGCCGGGCTCGCAGAACGCGAGGAGGGTGGCGGCCAGCGCCTCGGTGGCGCCCGCTGTCACGATCACCTCGCGATCGGGATCGACGTCGAGCCCGTAGAAGCGCCGCTGGTGGTCGGCGATGGCCTGGCGCAGCAGCGGGATGCCCCGCCCGGGCGGGTACTGGTTGCCGCCGCTCGCGATGGCGGCGCTGGCCGCGTCCCGCACCTGCTCCGGCGGCTCGTCGTCGGGGAAGCCCTGCCCGAGGTTCAGCGCTCCATGCGCGGTGGCGAGCGCCGAGAACTCCGCGAAGATCGTCGGCGCGAGGGACTCGTCTGGGCGGAGAAGGCCGGCCCCACGCGCCGCGCGTTCCCAGGGTGCTGCCACGATCGTCACCCTACTCTCCGCCCCAAGCCGGCTCGCGGCGGGCCGGCTGTGGACAACGGTCGCGGCCTCTGCCGAGGTGTTCTACCGTGTGGGGCATGCCCCGAGTCCTCGCCCCGGTGCTGCTGGCGCTCACCTTGATGCTGAGCGGATGCGTGGCGTCGTCCCCATCGCCTAATCCCTCTGCCACGTCGTCGCCGAGTGCTGAAGATGAGCCGCTGTTCGACAGCGAGGAGGAGGCGCTCGCGGCGGCTGAGGCGGCTTATGCGGAATACCAGGCGGCTGTGGATGCCAACTTGGCCGAGGGTGGGCGGGAAGTTCGCCCAATCGACCAGCACTCAGTAGGAGAAGCAACAGAGTTGGCGCGAGCCTCATTCGCCGAGTTCCAGGAGAAGCACTGGCGGAGCGTGGGAACGACCGTTATTGAGGCGATTAGCCTTGCCGATTGGTCCGCTGAGCCCGGTGAGTCTCCCGCTGTCCTGGCGTACATCTGCCTGAACGTGGGTGCGGTCGACGTAGTCGACGCTGATGGCAACTCTGTCGTGAGCGCCGATCGGCCGGACCTGCAAGCGTTCGACGTGGGCTTTGACCTACGGGACGGCGATCTCCTTCTGAGCAGTCGGAGTCCGAGGGATGCGGAGGGAGTGTGCACCTGATACTCGCCGTCTTTCTGGCATTGGCTCCGGCGGCCGGTCCTACGCCCATGGCGTCCGGATGTACCGATGCGCAGATCGCAACGACGGGGTGCCCCGGCGTTCAAGGCGCAATCGAGGGCGACAGCGCCAACATCATCGGCAACACCGTCATCCCCGGTACCAATCCCAGCACCCCACAAGGCCCCGGACCATACGTCGACGCCCCAGGCGGCCCCGTCGACCCGCGCGCGCACTGCAACTACATCGTGAACGACCTCTGCCACCAGACGATCGCTCGCCCGGGCGAGCCTGCCGACCCGGAGGATGCGGCTCCGACGGTGACTCTCTCCGACATCGCGAGCTTCACGCCGCAGCTCGGCACGACCGGCATGGAGCCGCAGGGCTGGGCGATCGTCCGTCTCCCCGCCAACTTCTATTCGGGCGCGTCCGAGCACGTGCAGAGCGGCACCCTCCTCGGGCAGCCGGCCGAGGTGCGCTTCACGCCCGTGTCATACAGCTGGGACTACGGCGACGGCACCACCGCGGCCTTCGCTCATCCGGGAGCCTCCTGGGCCGACCTCGGCCTCGACGAGTTCGAGAGCACGCCCACGAGTCACACCTTCACGTCCGAGGGCACGTATACCGTGCAGCACACCGTGACCTTCGTCGCGGCGTTCCGCTTCGCAGGCGGCCCGTGGACGCCCATCGCGGGCACCCTCTCCGTGCCCGGTCCGGCGGTGCCGGTGGTCGTCGGCGACGCCGACACGGTCCTCGTAGAGTTGGAGTGCACCGCCAACCCTTCGGGTCCCGGCTGCTAGGAACCGCATAAAGTTCCGTCAGCCCGCTCACAGCTTGACCAAATGGTGCTGACAGAGTGGCCGAGGATGCTGGGGTTCGCTGAAAGGAGCACCCCATGACCGAGCAGAACGAGAATCAGCACCACCCCGGCGACGACTCGGTGAACCCGAACGCTCCTGCCTCCGAGGAGAGTGCCGTCGCGCCGACCCCGTCGGAGGACCCGGCCGGAGGCGCCGCTGCCACGAGCACTGAACCGGCTGCCCAGTCCTACCCGGCGCCCGAGCAGGCCCGCCCGGCCCCCGAGCAGCCCTACCCGGCGCCCGAGCAGGGCTACCCGGCGCCCGAGCAGCCCTACGCCGCCCCCGAGCAGCAGTACACCGCGCCGCAGCCCGCGAGCGGCTACGAGCAGCAGTCGTACGCTGCCCCTCAGCACTACCCGACCGCGCCGCAGCCGTACGTTGCTCCTCCGGCATCTGCCGACGCGCAGCACACGACTCCGCTCCCGCCCTACGGCGGCCAGCCCTACGGCACACACCAGCCGGCCGACCACCATGCGGCTTCCGCATTCGGTCCCGCCGCTACCGCTCCGAAGGAGCCGAGAAAGCGCGGCGGTCTTCCGGTCGTCGCTGCGCTCGCGGTCGGTGCTCTCCTCGGCGGTGCCTCCGGCGCCGGTGTCAGCTACTGGGTGCTCGCCGGCAACAGCAGCAGCGACGGCGGCAGCGGAACCCCCCAGACGATCACGGTGAACGACCCGGCCGACGCGACTGCCACCACGGCGGTGGCCGCCGCAGCCACGCCCTCCGTCGTCACCATTCAGGTCGCAGCGCAGAACGGCCAGGGAACCGGCTCCGGCGTCGTCATCGACGACGAGGGTCACATCCTCACCAACGCCCACGTCGTGACCCTCGACGGCGCCGCCGGCAACGCGACCGTCACCGTGCAGACCTCCGACGGCCGGCTCCTCGAAGCCCAGATCGTCGGCGTCGACCCCACGGCAGACCTCGCCGTCATCCAGGTGGACCCGTCGGCCGACCTCCCGGCGATCGAGTTCGCGGACTCCGACGACCTCAACGTCGGTGACACGACGATCGCGATCGGTGCACCGCTCGGCCTCTCCGGCACCGTCACCACCGGCATCGTCAGCGCCCTCAACCGCAGCATCACGGTGGCGAGCTCGGCCGCCCCCGAGGAGAACGAGCAGGTTCCCGAGGACGACGGGCAGCAGGAGGGCGACTCGCCCTTCGACTTCTGGGAGTTCGACATCCCAGGTCAGGATGAGCAGCCGCAGTCGCAGGCGTCGTCGACGATCTCGCTCAGCGTCATCCAGACGGATGCGGCGATCAACCCCGGCAACTCGGGCGGCGCGCTGCTCGACGGTGATGGCAACCTCATCGGCATCAACGTCGCGATTGCCAGCGCCGGCGGCGCCTCGGGCACCGCGGGAAGCATCGGGGTCGGCTTCGCCATCCCGTCCAACCTCGCTGAGCGCATCGCACAGGAGCTCATCGAGGACGGCACCGCGAGCCACGGGCTGCTGGGCGCCTCCGTCTCCGACGCCGCGAGCGCCGAGGACGCTGAGATCACCACGGTCGGCGCTCTCATCCAAGAGGTCGTCGCGGACGGCGCCGCCGAGCAGGCGGGGCTCCGTCCTGGCGACGTCGTGACCGAGTTCAACGGCCACCCGATCACCAACTCGACCGACCTCACGGCCCAGGTGCGGGTGCTCCCTGCCGGCGCCACCGCAGAGCTGACCTTCCTCCGCAACGGCGACCCCCAGACCGTGGAGGTCACCCTCGGCGAAGCGCCGTAACGATCGGATTCCACGACGCATGCCGGCTGGTAGTCTCGGAAGCCCCCGACCGCCTCGAGCATTGGAATCCATGGCCGCCGAGGAGAACCAGCAGGTCGGCGTGTCCTACGTCATGCCGGTGCTCAACGAAGTGAGCTACGTGGAGCGGGCGGTTCGCAGCGTGCTGGATCAGGACCACGCCGGTCCGAAGGAGCTCGTGCTGGCACTCGGTCCCTCGACCGACGGAACCACCGAGCTGATCCAACGGCTGTCGGCAGCGGATGCCCGCATCCGCTGGGTGGAGAACCCCGGCACCGACATCCCGATCGGCCTCAATCTCGCGATCCGGGCGAGCTCGCATCCATTCGTGGTCCGCGTCGACGCCCACTCGGAGCTCGAACCCGACTACACCCGCCGTGCCCTCGAGATCCTCGAGCAGACCGGGGCGGCGAACGTCGGCGGCGTGATGCTCGCCCGCGGGAAGACGCCGTTCCAGGCGGCGGTGGCCCGGGCGTACAACAGCAAGTTCGGGCTCGGCGGAGCCCGCTATCACGGCAGCCCCGAGGCAGGTGAGGCCGAGTCGGCCTACCTGGGCGTCTTTCGTCGCGAGGTGCTCGAGGAGGTCGGCTTCTTCGACGAATCGCTGCGCCGCGGGGAGGACTGGGAGCTGAATCTCCGCATCCGCACGGCGGGACACCTCGTGTGGTTCGATCCGAGCCTCGAGGTCACCTACTGGCCGCGCGAGCGCTGGACGAAGCTCGTGCGGCAGTTCAGCGCGACGGGTGCGTGGCGAGGCGAGCTCGTGCGCCGCTACGGCGGACGCAACCCGTGGCGCTTCTTCGTGCCGCCGCTCCTGCTCGGGAACGTCGTGGCCAGTCTCGTGCTGCTCCTGCTGCAGGTGACAGGCGTCGTGTCAGGGGTGTGGAGCGCGGTGCTGTCGCTGATCCATCTGGGGCCGATCGCCTACCTGCTGCTGGTGCTCGTGCTCTCGTTCCTCGTCGGGCGCGGCATCCCGCTCAGGGAGCGGGCGCACTTCGTCGTCGTGCTGCCGACCATGCACCTCTCCTGGGGCGCCGGTTTCCTGCTGGGGCTGACGCGCGGGGCGAAGAACGCCGTCGACACCTCGCGCACCGCGATCTAGAGCAGCCCCTCCCGCAGGATGCGATCGACGACGCGTTCGGCCGCTCGGCCGTCGTCGCGCGGGTTGAAGCGCTCCCGCCACCGGGCGTAGCGCACTTCGTAGTCGCGAGCGACCTGGTCGCGGTCCCTGACGAGGGAGACGAGCTCCCCGGCGGTCTGCACGACCGGTCCCGGCGCAACCTCGATCAGGTCGAAGTAGAAGCCGCGCAGGCGGTCGCGGTAGTCCTCCAGGTCGGGCGTGAAGAAGAAGATCGGCTTGCCGGTGACGCTGAAGTCGAACATGACCGACGAGTAGTCGGTGACCAGCACATCCGCGGCGAGGAAGAGGTCGGCGACATCCGGGTAGCCGGTCACGTCGAGCACCGCGGGCGCGTCGACATCGCGGCCCGGCCGCAGCGAGCGGGAGTGCCCGCGGATGAGGGTCACGTACTCGGGGCCGAGGGCGGCCGTGAACCGTTCGACGTCGAGGTGGTCGACCGTCTGCGGACGATCGTCGCGCCAGGTGGGTGCGTAGAGCACGACGATGCGACCCTCGGGGATTCCGAGTCTCGATCGCACGAGTGCGCCGTCGCCGGTGACGAGCTGATCGTCGCGAGGGTAGCCCTCCTCCCACACCGGCCCCGTCCAGGCATAGGCCCTGCGGAACACCTCGCGGCTATGCGGGTTCTGCGCGAGCAGCACGTCCCAACGTCCGCGCTCCAGGAGGGTCGCGGCGGCCGGCCGGGGTCCCAGCTTCCAGCGGCTGAGCGCGAGCTTCTTCAGCATCGTGCCGTGCCAGGTCTGCAGCACGGTCTGGTGCGCCCGCTTGCGCCAGCGCTTCCGCAGCCAGTCGTTGACCACGAGCAGTCGTGCGGAGGCGCGGGCCTGCCACCATTCAAGGCTGCCCTCCACGACGCGCACCGCCCCATCGGGCAGCGCGATCGACGCGTCGACGGTGCTCCAGTAGCGGATGACGTCGGGCTGCCGGCTGGCGAGCTCCCGGTCGATCGCCCTCGGGTTGCACGAGGCGTTCTGGCCCCAGAAGCTCTCGAAGAAGACCGCCCGCTCGGGGCTGTCGGGCCAGGAGCGGTACTCGCGCTCGAGCCGCGCCTGGTTCGCCTGGCCGCGCTCGTCGTCCCGCAGCGGGGGCTCGATGCGCAGCTCGGCCGCGCCGGTGAGCTCCCACCGGAAGAGCCCCTTCTCGAGCACCGAAGGCGTTGCTCTCGCGGTGGCGGTCGCCCCGGCCTCGAAGGTGTAGCTGCCCGAGGGGAGCGGCAGCGCTTCGGAGCCCCACCGGGCGGCGACCGCAGGGATCGTGGCCTCGAAGCGACCGTCGGCCGCCCGGATCGAGCCGGCCACCCGCATCCGTGGGCCGCTGAGGACGGCGGCGCTCGGCGCATCCGTGTCGTAGCTGCCGGTCAGGACGAACTGGGGCGCGACGGAGTGCTCGAGCCGCGCGGTCTCGACGACGATCACGAAGCGCCGCTCCGCCGTCGGATCTCGTCGTACACGCGACCAGTATTGCGGCCGTCGAGGTGACGGTGGTGCGCGGCGCGCACGCTCTCCGTGTGCCCGCGCACCTGGCGGTCGTAGAGCGGGTCGGCGTCGAGGCGTCTCAGCTGCTCGAGGATGGCGCCCCACGTCGACACCTCGCGCCCGCCGCTGAACCGCTCGTACGGCTCGTAGAGCCCCCGCGACGTGGTGTAGGCGTCGAGGTCGGGGGCGAGATAGAGGATCGGGCGCCCGGTCAGGCAGAAGTCGTAGGCGATCGAGGAGTAGTCGGTGACGAGCACATCGACCGCGGGCAGCAGCGGGTTGACGTCGGGGGCCTCGCTGGGCGGCAGCAGCCGGATGCGGTCGCTGCGGCGCGGCCCCTCGGCGTAGTCGCCCACCCCGAGGTGGTGGGGGCGGATGACCAGGGTCGCCTCGGCCTGCTCGGCCCAGGCGGCGAGCTGCCGCCAGTCCTCCTCGGCGGGAGCTGCTGGGTCGGGCTCACCGTCACGCCAGGTGGGCGCGTAGAGCACGACCCGGCCCAGCCGATGGCGGGGCAGGAGCAGCCGATCGGCGAGCTCCCGCCTGGCGGCCTCGGGGTCGCGGTTCAGCACGACGTCGTCCCGCGGGTCCCCGGTGACGACGACCCGATCGGCCGGCAGCCCGAAGGCGGAGGAGAGCCGCTCCGCCGCCAGGTCGCCCGCGGCAGGCATGAGCCGCACGCGCGAGACCGACCTCCGGTACGCGCGCCGCAGCAGCCGCGGAAGCACCCGTGGCAGCACCCCGCTGGCGAAGGTGACGGGAGCGTCGAGCTGGATGCGCTTGAGCGGGACGCCGTGCCAGAGCTGCACGAGGAAACCGCCCCGGACGGCGTAGCGGTTCACGTCGCCGAGCCCGTGGGTGACGATGACGACACCCGCGCGGGCGGTGACTCGGAAGCCCCGCATGCTGTCCTTGAGCACGGCCCGGAATCCGTGCCGCGCTGCTGCAGCCCGGTCGGCCTCCGATCGGGCGAGCCACACGATCCGCAGCGTCGGGTCGCTCTGCCGGGCGTGCCGGGCGAGCGCGAGAGCGCCTTCGCCGACTCCCGATCCGGATCCGATCGCCCATATCTCCGACCGACGCCGGAGCACCCGGGTCGCCAGGGCGCCGAGCAGATACAGCGGCGCAGCCGTCAGACGGCGGGCATTCCCGGCGGCGAAGGTGAATCGGGACACCCGCCAGCCTAACCGGGTGTCTCAGGCGCTCCGGCCGCTGTTGAATAGAGGGATGTCTTTGCGCAGCGATCTGGCCTCGGCCAAGAAGGTCTTCGGCAACATCATCACCTCGCGGCGCGCGCGTGGAGCGGTCGCGCGCAGGGTCCGTTCGATTCCCGCGCCCGCCCCCCGCAGCATCCGCATCGCCGTCTACTTCGCCGACGCCCCGGTGAACCTCTACCAGATCCGCCAGTGGTACGCCCCGCTCGCCGAACTCGACAAGCTGCACCGTGTGGCCATCATCGCCCGGTCGCCGAGCGCGACCCTGGCGCTCTGGGATGAGGCGCCGGTGCCGACGGTGCACCTGCGCAGCATCACCGACCTCGAGGAGTTCGTGCGGCAGCAGGACATCCGCATCGTGCTGTACGTGAATCAGAACACCCGGAACTTCCAGATGTTCCGCTACGGCCGCATGTGGCACGTGTTCATCAACCACGGCGAGTCGGACAAGATGTACATGACGACGAACCAGTTCAAGGCCTACGACTACAGCCTCGTGGCGGGCGAGGCGGCGATCGACCGGCTCAACCGCAAGCTCTGGAACTTCGACGTCGAGGGCAAGGTCATCACGATCGGCCGCCCCCAGGCGGACCACTTCGCCGGCACCCTCCCGTACACGCCCGACGACCGCACGGTCGTGCTGTACGCACCCACCTGGGAGGGTGACCGCCCCTCGGCCGCGTACGGGTCCATCGCGTCGCACGGAGTGGCGCTGACGGATGCGGTGCTCGCCTCGCCTCGGCATCGGCTGATCTATCGCCCGCACCCGCGCAGCGGGGTGATCGACGCCGGCTACGGGCAGGCGGACCGGCGCATTCAGCAGGCGATCACGGAGGCCAATCGTCGCGACCCGTCCGCGTTCCATGTCTTCGATGACGGCCCCGATCTCGGCTGGCAGCTCGCGGCGGCGGATGTCGCCATCACCGACATCTCCGCGATGGTCTACGACCGCCTGGCGACCGGTCGGCCGATCCTCGTCACGAGGCCGGTGTCTCCTGATGCGGAGATCGATGAGACCGGGTTCCTCGGCGCAGCGGAGTGGCTGACCGTCGAACGGGCATCGCACGCGCTGGAGGAGATCGATCGCGTCCAGTCGGACGAGGCGGCGCAGCGCAATCTGACGTTCTGGGCAGAGCGGCACTTCGGCGACACCACCCCCGGGGTGCCGACCGCACGATTCCACGCGGCGATCGCGCAGCTGCTGGAGGAGTGGGACCGGCATGCGGCGCTGCACAGCGACGACGAGGAGTCGAGCGAATCGGATCCGCTCGACGACGAGGACGACGAGGCGATGCCGTCGGGCGGCTGACCCGCCTAGTCGAGCCTCGACGGATCGCCGGCGGGGCCGATCTCGGGCGCGGAAGGTTCGGGTGCGGCCGGGCCCTCGTGGAGCGGCGGGATGCCCATCAGGGCCTTGCGGGTCGTCTCGTTCAATCCGCGGTCCCTCTTGAAGATGGGCCCGCGGATGCGGGAGCGGGGCTCCTTCTGCTCCTTGGGCACGACGGGGCCGAGCGACGCCGGGAACTGGGCAGGCGCCGCACCGAAGGCGTCGCGCGAGGCCTGGATGACACGTCGCCCGAGCAGGTGGTTGCCGGTGCCGCCGATCGCGGCGCCGATGCCGAACGGGATCAGGCGACCGAGCACCGCGCCGCCCTGCCGGGCAGCGAAGCGCTTCAGGAACATCTTGCGGAGACGGTCCTTGAGCTGGCTCACGACCGCCTTCGGCAGGCTCTTGGTGACCAGCTCCCCCCAGTAGGCGTTGCGAGCCGGCCCGGCGCCGGTCGCCTGCCCGACCACCTGCTGCACGAGGTCGGTGCCGGCGGAGCCGAGGATGAGGGTCATCACGAGCGCCCGAGCACGCTCAGGGTCGTCGATGGCGATGCCGTGCACCTCGGTGACCGACTGCGCGAAGAGCGCGCTCGCCTCGAGGAACCCGACCGTCTCGACCCCCGAGAGCGCGAGCGACGACACCATGCCGATGCCGGGGATCGCCGCAGACGCACCGACGGCGGCACCACCCGTGGTGACGGCTGCCAGGTACCGGCGCTCGAGGATGCGAATGATCTCCTCCGGCGAGGCGTTCGGCCGGGAGGCGCGGATCGCGCGGATGTGGGCGAGCACGAGCGGCCGCTGCACGCTCAGCACCCGGTCGACGGTCTTCTCGATCGGCTCGTTGGGCTGGAGCGCGGCGGCGTTCGGCATCAGGTCACTCCGTAATCCGAGTTGTAGCGGTCGAGCACTTCGTTGATCGGTCCATCGACCACGAGAGCACCCTTGTCGAGGTAGAGACCACGGGTGCAGAACCGCCTCAGGTCCTTCTCATTGTGCGACACGAAGAAGAGAGTGCGCCCGGCCTTGAGCATCTCGTCGATCCTGCGGTAGCACTTCTCCTTGAACGCCCTGTCGCCGACCGCGAGCACCTCGTCGACGAGCAGGATCGGCTCTTCGAGTCGCGAGATGACCGAGAAGGCGATGCGCACCTTCATGCCGCTCGAGAGGTGCTTGTAGGGGGTGTCGAGGAAGTCGCCGATCTCGGCGAAGGAGATGATCTCGTCGAACCGCTCGTCGATCTCCGCACGCTTCATGCCGTGCAGCCCTGCGGTGAGATAGACGTTGTCTCGCACGGTGAGGTCGTCGACGAAGCCGCCGGTGATCTCGATCAGGGGAGCGACTCCCGCTCCCACCTGCACCCGGCCCTCGTCAGGCAGGATCACCTGGGCGACGAGCTTCAGCAGGGTGCTCTTGCCCTGACCGTTGCGGCCGACGACGCCGATCGCCTCGCCGGGCTGCACGTCGAACGACACGTCGCGCAGGGCCCAGAACTCACCGGGTCCCGTGCGCCTGCGGCGCCCCGCGAAAAGGTCTTTGAAGTTGCGCTTGGCGCGCTTGTTCCTCTTGAAGCGGATGCCGGCATCCGTCACCGAGATCACGGGCGCCACGTCAGATCTCCTTCAGCACGGCGCGCAGGCTGCGGCGGAAGATGAGCACGCCGACGAGGAGCAGCAGGGCGGTCATGCCGGCGGAGACGCCCACCGCGAACCAGTCGAGCTGCTCGGGGAAGAACGCCGCCCGGTAGAGGCTGAAGATGCCGCTCAGCGGGTTGAACGCCCCGAGCACGTGCAGATCGCCCGGGAGGTCGCTGAGCCCGTAGATGATGGGGCTCGCGTAGAAGAGGAACCGCAGCACGAGCTTCGTCGCCCGCTCCAGGTCGCGGAAGAACACGACGAGCGGCGCCACGATGAGACCGCAGGCCACCGTCAGCGCCGTCTGCATGACCACGGCGAGGGGGAACCAGAGCGCCTCCCAGTGCAGCTCGGCGCCGGTCGCGATGGCGAAGGCCGCGAGCACGGGCAGACTCAGCAGGAACTCGATGCCCTTCGACAGCACGAGCCTGCCCACCCAGATGGAGCGGGGGATCGTGGTCGAGCGGATGAGCTTCGACTCCTTGAGGAACGCGCGCGTGCAGTCCGAGACGGCACCGTTGAACCACATCCAGGGCAGCAGGGCCGCGAGGAGGAAGACGATGTACGGCTCGTGCCCGACCGTGCGCTGGAAGACCTGAGTGAAGACGAACCAGTAGATGCCCGCCATGACGAGCGGGTCGAGGATCGACCACACGTAGCCGAGCGCCGACGTCGAGTAGCGCACCTTCAGGTCACGGGTCGTCAGCAGCCAGAGCGAGTGGCGGTAGCGAGCGAAAGGCGACCACGTCGAGGGCGCGGCGGCGCTCGCACTGTTCCGGGTCACGAGGCACCACTGTACTCAGCGGTCCCGTGGCGCACGTGAGACGCGGCGGGGAGGATCAGACGAAGAGGTTCGCGCGCTCGAGGTCCTCGGCGAAGTCGATCTCGACGGCGTAGAGGTCCGAGATGTCGACCGGCTCGACCCTCAGCCCGTCCTGCTCGATCGCGAGCTCGATGCCACGCTCGAAGTAGTCCTGGTCGGCGACGCGCTTCAGCTGACGCACGAGGGGCGCCTTGTCGCGGCTCGAGATGAAGTTGATGCCGACGGCCTCGCCGAGACCGCCCTTGACGGTCTTCGAGAGCTCCTTGATGTAGCCCTCGGCGTCCGTCGTGTACTTGACCTCCTCATCCGACACCTTCGCGGTGTTCACGGAGACGAAGGAGCGGTCGCGGTCGACCATCTTCTTGGCGCGCACGAGAGCGGCCGGGTCGAAGACGACGTCGCCGTTCATCCACAGCACGCCGCCGTCCTTCGAGGCCTGCAGTGCGCGCAGCAGCGACTTCGAGGTGTTCGTCTGGTCGTACTGCTCGTTGTAGACGAACGATGCCTGGGGGAACGCCTCGACGATGTACTCGAGCTTGTAGCCGACGACGATCGTGACGCTGGCGTCGTCGCCGAACGCGGCACGGATGTTGTCGAACTGCTGCTGCATGATGGTGCGGCCGTCGCTGAGCTCGGTGAGAGGCTTCGGCAGGGAGCGGCCGAGGCGGCTGCCCATCCCGGCAGCGAGGATGACGATCTGAGTGGTCACGGGGTACTCCTGAAGTCAGAGGTGAGGGGCCTTCGCTGGTCGTTTTCCCACTGTTCACCCGACGGTGTCGATACGGACACGCCCTTGTGCTTCAATCCACCCTAACGTCGGGCCTGCACCGCACCACCCTCTTGACAACGGTCGTTGTCGTTTCGTGATGCGGCCTCAGCCGCTCCTGCCCGATTGATACGGTGGGATACGTGGACTCCGATTTCGATAGTGCCGACGCGCGCGCGGAGGCATCCGACGCGAGTCCGGTCGAGTCCGACGCGCCCGTCATGAAGAAGCCGACGGCGCAGCGGACGCGCGCGCCGAGGGGATCCGGCACCCCGGGGACCACCACGTCGACAACCCGCAAGCCGTCGACGGCCCGTGCGGACGCGGCCTCTGAGGAGGAGAGCGCGCGGCCGGCCAACCCCGCCGCGAAGAAGCCCGCGAGCAGGTCGCGGTCGACGTCCACCCGATCTCGCTCGGCGTCGAGCACCGCGAGGACGCGTTCGAAGACCGCTGCGGCAGCCGCGGCGGGCACCGTGGTCGCCGCCGAATCGGACGCTGCCGAGTCGGACGCTGCCGAGACACGCGAAGAGGCGCCCGCGACGGCCGGCAGCACCGTCGTCGCCCCTGAGTCGGACACCGCTGAAGCCCGCGACGACGCGGCCGCGGCGGTCGAGGCGCCGGCCGACGTTGCGTCGACCGACGCTGGGTCGACCGACGCTGAGTCGACCGACGCTGAGTCGACCGACGTCCAGTCGACCGACGACCAGTCGACCGACGAGAGCCCGTCCGTCGAAGCCCAGCCCGAGCCTCCCGCCGAAGATGCGGCCGCTCCGGTCGTCGAGTCGCCGACCGAGTCCTCGAGCGAGACGAACGTTTTGGCACACACCGACGCCGAGCCGCCCCCGGCCGCCGCATCCGTCGTCGCGCCGCGCTCGCCGCGGGGCAAGAGCCCCGCGCGCTCCACTCCGAAGGCGCGCGCCCCGCGCAAGCCGCGCGCCACCCCGACTCCTCCGCCGGCTCCCGAGAAGCCGAAGGAGGTCGTGCTCAAGGTCGAAGGCCTGCTCAAGCGGTTCGGAGACAAGACCGCGGTCGCCGGCATCGATCTCGAGATCACGGCGGGGTCGTTCTTCGGCCTGGTGGGACCCAACGGCGCGGGCAAGACGACCACGCTCTCGATGGTCACCGGACTGCTGCGACCGGACGCAGGCACCGTCAACGTGCACGGCGCCGACGTCTGGAAGGACCCTGTCGCGGCGAAGCGGAACATGGGTGTGCTGCCCGACCGGCTTCGGCTGTTCGACCGACTCACCGGCGCGCAGCTCCTCCGCTACTCGGGGCAGCTGCGCGGGCTCGACAAGGAGACCGTGCGCAAGCGCGCCTCCGACCTGTCGGCGGCGTTCGGACTCGACGAGGCCCTCGACCGTCTGGTCACGGACTACTCGGCCGGCATGACCAAGAAGATCGCGCTGGCGGCGGCGATGATCCACTCGCCCCGCCTGCTCGTGCTCGATGAGCCGTTCGAGTCGGTCGATCCGGTGTCGGCGGCCAACGTGACGGAGATCCTGCAGCGCTACGTCGCCGCGGGCGGCACGGTCGTGCTGTCCAGCCACAGCATGGACCTCGTTCAGCGCATCTGCGACACGGTCGGCGTCGTCGTGCACGGCGTGCTGCTCGCGAACGGCTCGATGGACGAGGTGCGCGCGGGGAAGACGCTCGAGGAGCGCTTCGTCGAGCTCGCCGGGGGTCGCACCTCCGCGGAGGGACTCGAGTGGTTGAACAGTTTCTCCGACTGAAGCTGAGGCTGCTCGCGAACGCGTTCCGTCGCAGCCCCTGGCAGCTCGTCGGACTCGTGCTCGGAGTGCTCTACGGGCTGGGGATCGCCTTCGCCCTGCTGCTCGGGCTCGTGCTGCTGCGCGCGGTCGAGCCTGAGTTCGCTCGCGCCGCCGTCGTGCCGCTGGGTGCGCTGGCGCTCCTCGGGTTCCTCGTCGTGCCCCTCGCCGCGGGCGTCGAGGACACCATGGACCCGCGTCGCTTCGCGCTCTTCGGCATCCCCAGCAACCGGCTGGTGTTGGGCCTGTCCGTCGCGGCGCTGATCAGCATCCCGTCTCTGGTGCTCCTCCTGGCCGGCGTGCTGCAGGTCGTGACGTGGAGCAGAGGGCCGCTGGCTCTGCTCGTCGCTCTGCTCGCCGCGCCGCTCATCGTGGTGACCGGGGTGATCGGTGCTCGCGTGTCGACCTCGGCTGGAGCCTTCCTCTTCGCCACGCGACGTTCCCGCGAGGCCATCGGCTCCATCGCGGTCGTGTCGCTGCTGCTGCTCGCCGGCGCCGCCGTGGTGCTGGGGAACGTCGACTGGGGCACCGAGGGCGTCCAGGCCCTCACCCGGATCGCCGACGTCGTCGGATGGACCCCGTTCGGCGCCGCATGGTCCGCGCCAGCGGATGTCGCCGTCGGCTCCGTCGGCAGCGGCCTGCTCAAGCTGCTGATCGCCACCGTGACCGCCGGGCTGCTGCTGCTCGCCTGGCGAGCACTGGTGGTGCGGATGCTCATCACGCCGCAGCGCGAAGGTCCCGCCCGCGAGTACGAGGGGCTCGGTTGGTTCGACTCCCTGCCCGACACGAAGTGGGGAGCGGTCGCCGCGCGGGCCTTCACCTACTGGGCGCGTGACCCGCGGTACCGCATCCAGTTCGTGACGCTGCCGTTCGTACCCGCGTTCATGATCGTGGCGCTCCTCATCGCCGGCGTCGACGCCCGCGACCTCGCCCTGCTGCCCGTGCCGATCATCGCCCTGTTCATCGGGTGGGCGATCCACAACGACGTCGCCTACGACAGCACCGCGGTCTGGATGCACGTCGCGAGCGCGGTGCGCGGAGCGTCCGACCGGTTCGGCCGGGTCGTTCCGCTGCTCTTCTTCGGAAGCCTCGTCATCGTGGCCGGCTCCGTCATCAGCGCCTACTACTACGGCGACTGGGCCGTGCTGCCCTCCATCCTCGGCCTCGGCCTCAGCGTGCTGTGGGCGGGGCTCGGCATCTCGAGCGTGATGTCCGCGTCGTTCCCGTATCCGACGACGAAGCCGGGCGACAGCCCGTTCTCGCACCCGCAGTCATCGGGCAATGCCGCCCCGCTCATCCAGTCGCTGTCGTTCCTCGCGAATGTCGTGCTCGCCGCACCGGTGCTCTGGTTCGGGGGGATGGGTCTCTTCGTCGACCCGCAGTGGCACTGGGCGGCGCTGTGGACGGGGCTCGGGATCGGCGTGCTGGCGCTGTCCGGCGGAGTCGCCCTCGGCGGCCGGATCTTCGAGCGGCGGGCGCCCGAGCTCGTCGCCTTCGCACTGCGGAGTTGATCCTGCAGGCGCGTTCCGTCCCGCGTACCCTGGTGCGCATGGCGGACACGGACCACACCGGCGGCGGCACTTCGACCCTCGACCGGGAACTCGAGGAGCTGCTCACCCGCGAGGTCGTCGAAGAGGGCGACCACGAGAGGTTCTCCCACTACGCGCCCAAGAACAAGATCATGGAGTCGGCCGTCACCGGCAAGCCTGTGCGGGCGCTCTGCGGCAAGCTCTGGGTGCCCTCGCGCGACCCCGAGAAGTTCCCGGTGTGCCCGACCTGCAAGGAGATCTACGAGAAGCTGAAGCCGTAGGGCTTGCTCTCGAGCGGGGATCCCTACCGGTACACGGTCGGGATCGCCGCGTCGCCCCGGCCGAGGCGCAGCGCGTCCGCGGGGAGCTCGGCGATCGCCGCGGCCCTGTGCTCCCGCGCGGCCGTGACTCCCTGCGGTCCGATCCAGCGCTCGTCGACGACCCCGTCGGTGATGAGCGGCACCTGCAGCGGGCGCCCGTCATCCGTCTCGACCGGGGCGAGGTCGAGCACCTCGGCGGTCGCGACGCCGTTCGAGAGGGTGCGGTAGGCGTGCTTGCGCCCGCCGACGGTCGACTTCGAGGCCGACTTCTTGGCGACGTCGATGAAGCGGCCCTCGTCGTCCTCGTGGGCGACGAGCTTGAACACCATGCCGGAGGCCGGATGCCCTGACCCCGTCACGACGGACGTGCCGACACCGTACGAGTCGACGGGCGCGGCGCGCAGGGCCGCGATCGTGAACTCGTCGAGGTCGTTGGTGACGGTGATGCGGGTGCCGGTGGCCCCGAGCGAATCCAATTGGGCACGGACGCC
The DNA here is from genome assembly GCA_031177985.1 of Microbacteriaceae bacterium. GTDB lineage: Bacteria > Actinomycetota > Actinomycetes > Actinomycetales > Microbacteriaceae > JAPSJW01. Next base: position 381,356 of record JAPSJW010000002.1, read on the forward strand.
GGCGACGACGGTCGGCAGGTCGCCCGAGTCGATGCGCACGGCCCCGAGCGAGGTGCCCGCCACCCGCATCGCCGTCTCGACCCCCGTCGGGATGTCGTAGGTGTCGACGAGCAGGGTCGTGCCGCTGCCGAGGGCGGCGACCTGCGCCTCGAAGGCCTCCTCCTCGCTGTCGTGCAGCAGCGTGAACGAGTGGGCCGCGGTGCCCATCGTCGGGATGCCCCAGGTGCGGCCCGCCTCGAGGTTGGACGTCGCAGCGAACCCCGCGATGAAGGCGGCGCGCGCGGCCGCCACGGCGGAGTGCTCGCTCGCGCGGCGGGAGCCCATCTCGGCGAGCGGGCGGTCACCGGCAGCCGAGACCATCCGGGCGGCGGCCGACGCCACCGCGGAGTCGTAGTTGAGGACGCTCAGCACGAGCGTCTCGAGGATGACGGCGTCGGCGAACCCGCCCTCGAGCGTCAGCACGGGGGAGTTGGGGAAGAACGCCTCGCCCTCCCGGTAGCCGACGATGTCGCCGCGGAACCGGTAGTCGCGAAGCCAGTCGAGGGTGTCTGCCGAGAGGGTCGTGGTCTCCCTCAGGAAGCGGAGTTCCGCATCCGTGAACCGGAACTCGGTGATCGCCTGCAGCAGTCGTCCGGTGCCGGCGAGGACGCCGTAGCGCCGCCCCTCGGGAAGGCGGCGCGTGAAGACCTCGAACACGCATCGTCGCGATGCCCGTCCGCTGCGGAGCGCCGCGTCGATCATCGTGAGCTCGTACCGGTCGGTCAGCAGCGCTGTGGTCACTCTTCGAGACTAGCCAGCGCGGCGCCGTGCCCGCCCTAGGATGGATAGCCATGACTGACGCGCCGATCGGGATCTTCGACAGCGGTGTCGGAGGTCTCACGGTGGCTCGGGCGATCATCGACCAGCTGCCGCACGAGTCGGTGCTCTACGTCGGGGACACCGCGCACTCGCCGTACGGGCCGAAGCCGATCGCGGAGGTGCGCGGCTACGCCCTCGAGGTGATGGACGACCTCGTCGCGAAGGGCGTGAAGCTGCTCGTGATCGCCTGCAACACGGCGAGCTCCGCCGTGCTGCGGGATGCCCGAGAGCGCTACACCGACGGTCACGGCATCCCGGTGGTCGAGGTCATCCAGCCCGCGGTGCGCGCCGCAGTGCGGCAGACCCGCAACGGACGGGTCGGAGTCATCGGCACCGTCGGCACGGTGAAGTCGAAGGCCTACGAGGACGCTTTCGCCGCGGCGAGCCACCTCGAGATCACCGCCCGGGCGTGCCCGCGCTTCGTCGAGTTCGTGGAAGCGGGGGTCACAAGCGGCCCCGAGCTCTTCTCCGTCGCCGAGGAGTACCTCGCGCCCCTCAAGGCCGTGGGAGTGGACACGCTCGTGCTCGGCTGCACGCACTACCCGCTGCTGGCGGGCGCGATCCAGTACGTGATGGGCCCGGAGGTGACGCTCGTCTCGAGCGCCGAGGAGACCGCCTTCGACGTGTACCGCACGCTCGTGGCGCACGACCTCGAGCGCACCGATCCGGCACCCGCCCGCTACGAGTTCGAGGCGACCGGCGACAGCAAGGACGAGTTCCTGCGCCTCGCACACCGCTTCCTGGGCCCCGAGGTCACCTCGGTCGAGCTCATCCAGACCGGAACGATCGACGTGAGGAGCATCCGATGACCAGGAGCGACGGCAGGGCAGCGGATGGGCTGCGTGAGATCACGATCGAGCGCGGCTGGAGCGAGCAGGCCGAGGGCAGCGCGCTGATCTCGTTCGGCCGCACGAAGGTGCTCTGCACCGCGAGCTTCACCAACGGCGTTCCTCGCTGGCTGACCGGCAAGGGCAAGGGCTGGGTCACCGCCGAGTACGGCATGCTGCCCCGCAGCACCAACGACCGGATGGACCGCGAGTCGGTCAAGGGCAAGGTCGGCGGCCGCACCCACGAGATCTCGCGGCTGATCGGCCGCAGCCTGCGCGCCGTCGTCGACACGAAGGCGCTCGGCGAGAACACCCTCGTGATCGACTGCGACGTGCTGCAGGCCGACGGCGGCACCCGCACGGCCGCGATCACGGGTGCCTACGTCGCGATGGCCGACGCGATCGAGTGGGCGCGCGGCCAGAAGTTCATCGGCCAGAAGTCGACCCCGTTGATCGACTCGGTGAGCGCCGTGAGCGTCGGCATCGTCGATGGTGAGCCGCTGCTCGACCTCGCCTACGTCGAGGATGTGCGCGCCGAGACCGACATGAACGTCGTCGTCACCGGCAGGGGGCTCTTCGTCGAGGTGCAGGGCACCGCGGAGGGCGCGCCATTCGACCGCCGCGAGCTCGACTCCCTGCTCGATCTGGCCCTCGTGGGCACCGAGCGCCTGGCCGCGCTGCAGCGCGAGGCACTCGGACTCTGATCCGAGGCTGACATGAGCGCGGCGCTCGTCGAAGCACGGTCGCTGGTCGCGGACGCGACGCGACGGCTGACGGATGCCGGAGCCCGCGACGAGGCGCTCGCCCGCTTCGTGCCTGCACGCCGGGTGCTGCTGATCCAGCGCGCTCCGACGATGGAGCCGCTGGGGCGGGTGTGGCGGCTCGGGGTGCTGCTGCTCGGCACCGACGGCACGCTCTATGCGGTCGGGCGCGGCACCAGGGCGGTGCCTCCGACGCATCCGAACTTCCAGTCGATCTCGGCGGAGGAGCGGCGCGGCTACCGCGCGGCGGCAGTCAGGGCGCGCTACTCCGAGGGGGAGACGGTCAACTTCGACGCTCGGCCGCTGCCGCTGGACGGGGAGGGCGTCGAGAACCCGCTGGTGCTGACGGATGCCGGGCTCTTCGTGCGCTGGACGCACACGACATCCGTCTCCCCGGTTCCGTTCGCCAGCTATGTCGAGGAGCGGGTGCGGCTGCTGCTCGAGCCGCCGCAGGGCGCCTAGCCCGACGCGGCGTCCATCGGCGGCATCTCCTCTGTGAGCTGCTTCGCCCGATTCGGGTGCCGGAGCCCGGCGAGCAGCAGCTGGCCGAGCGCGGTGCGGCGACCGTCGCCGTGCAGCTTGCCGGGCCATCCGTTCGCCTGGTGGAACGCGTCGGCGGTGTAGAGCAGGGTCGAGGCGACGAACCTCCTGCGCCACTGCGGTGCGACGAAGACCTGATGCACGAGACCGTCGCGCGGGTACCATCGGACGGCTCCGGCCTGGTCTCCGTTGGGCACGCCCGCGGTGGCGAAGGTGTACCGGTCGATGATCGTCCCCGCCGGGAAGGTCTCGGTGCCGAAGGCCACGAGGTGGGTCGCGGGCGGCTCGGACTGCGGCTCGTCGACGTGCACGAACCACAGCGGAGGCGCAGCGGGCAGCAGTCGCGGCCCGATGTCGACCCGCACGAGGCCCTTGGCGGCGTCGCCCGTCGCCCAGGAGAACTCGCCCTCGGGGAAGTCGCCCTCCAGCACCGTGCCGTCCGGCTGCGTGTCGTCGCCGTACGCCCGCACGTTCCACAGCCCGGAGGCGAGTCGGCCGGATCGGATGTAGACGCCGTTGCGTGCCGTGCGCATCCGCCGTCCTTTCGCCCCTTCTTCTGGGGCTTCTTTCGCGGTTTCTCTCGTCCCGGCGCCCGGCACCGGGATACTGTTCGGTGGACCCCTGAGGAGAGCTGTGAAGAAGAGTATGGCAATCGCCGGAGCGGGAACGCTCGGGCTCGTCGCCGCAGGTGCCGGCGCGGCCACCCCTGCTGTTGCGGCCGATGTGACGACACCGTGCGCGACCTTCGGGGACCATGTCTTCGCGGCGCCCGGTGAGACCCCCGACAACTGGTTCGCCGAGTGCGTGCCCCAGTACGGGATCGGCAAGGCGGAGTTCACGATCAGCTCCGACATCGACTTCCCCGGCGGGTTCGCTCCGCTCGACGATCCCTCCGTGACGATCACCACCGAGTATGGAGACGAGGCTGCGGCCTACTTCGGCAACGACGACGACACCGCTCCCTTCTTCGATCTGAGCTTCAACCCCGACGGGTCGACTCCCGCGTCGCAGCGCTACGACGCGAACATCGCTGCTCCCGTCACGGGGGTGGCGTCTGCGGGCGGCTGGTCGGACCTGCCTGAGGAGATCCAGCTCGCCTGTGAGGGCTCCGTTCCTTTCGCCCAGGCGCATGTGGCCACCTTCGGCTCCGCGGGGGCGACCTTCAGCCAGGTCGTCGACGGCGAGGAGTGGGTGTACGACGTGCGGGTCACCCCCGATCCGGTCTACTTCCTGCTCACGCTCGACGCCGAGAACGGCGGCACGTATGCGGACATCTGCATCACCGACGGCGAGCGCACGTTCGTCGGCCAGGGTGAGGGCGGCGAATTCGAGGCGCGCGAGGTTCCCCCGTTCGTGCCGGACCCGAGCGGTCCGTGGGCCGAGTACATCGGGGACTTCCCCCGCGTCACCGTCACCCCTGAGCCGACGACGCCGCCCGCACCGGTTCCGATGCCGGAGGAGCCCGAGGCTCCCGAGCTCGCCGCGACGGGTCTCGAGGTCGCGCCTCTCGTCGGCAGCGGCATCAGCCTGCTCGGCCTGGGTCTGCTCGCGCTGACGGGGCGCCGCCGGAAGACCGCGGACTCGTAGTGGCGACCCTCGTCCTCGCGACGCACAACGCGCACAAGGTCGAGGAGCTGCGGCGCATCCTCGCCGACGGTCTCGAGGGGATCGATCTCGTCGCCTACGACGGGCCCGACCCCGTCGAGGACGGCGACAGCTTCGAGGCGAACGCGCTCATCAAGGCGAGGGCAGCTGCTGCTCACACGGGCCTGCCCGCGATCGCCGACGATTCGGGGATCGCGGTCGACGCCCTCGAAGGCGCGCCCGGCATCCACTCGGCCCGCTATGCCAAGACACGGGTCGACGCGGACAACGTGGCGCTGCTCCTGCGGAACCTGGAGGGAGTCGCCGACCGCCGGGCGAGCTTCATCTGCGTGGCCGCCTTCGTGCACGGCGACTACGAGCACGTCGTCCGCGGCGAGTGGCCGGGCGAGGTGCTGAACGAGCGGCGCGGCGAGCACGGTTTCGGGTACGACCCGATCTTCCGACCGGAGGGGCTGGACGTGAGCTCGGCCGAGCTGGCGCCCGAGGAGAAGGACCGGCTGTCGCATCGGTCGCGGGCCTTCCGGGCGATCCTCCCGATCGTGCGCGAGAAGCTGCTGGGCTGACGCCACTGGGCTCGCTACGGGCCGACGGTACTGGGCCGACGATACTGGGCTCGTCTACCCTGAAGGGGTGGGTCACGATCACGGTTCCGACGGGTCGCGCAAGCGGCTGGTCGGTGCGCTCGCGATCACCGCATCCGTCTTCCTCGTGCAGGCCGTCGGGGGTGTGCTGACCGGATCCCTCGCGCTGCTCGCGGATGCCGGGCACATGCTCTCCGACGTCTTCGCTCTCGGCATCGCTCTGGTCGCGACCTCCGTCGCGGCACGGCCCGCCACCGACCGACAGACCTTCGGCTATCGCAGGGCGGAGGTGTTCGGCGCTCTCGCGAACGGCCTGCTGCTCGCGGGCGTCGCGGTGTACATCGCGGTCGAGGGGATCTCTCGGCTCATCGACCAGGAGGGCGCCGAGGTCGCGTCGCTTCCGATGGCGGTCGTCGCGCTCATCGGTCTCCTCGCGAACGCCGTCTCCCTCGCGCTGCTGCGGCCGGCCGCCCGTGAGTCGATCAACGTGCGCGGCGCCTACCTCGAAGTGCTCGGCGACCTCCTCGGGTCGGTCGCCGCGCTCGTGGCAGCCTTCGTCATCCTGATGACCGGCTTCCTGCCGGCGGATGCGATCGCCTCCCTCGTGATCGCAGCGCTCATCGTGCCGCGCGCCGTCACGCTGCTGCGCGACGTCTTCCGGGTGCTCAGCGAGTCGACGCCGCCCGGGATGAGCGTCGCCGAGATCCGCCGTCACCTGCTCGAGACGCGCGGCGTCGTCGACGTGCATGACGTGCACGTCTGGGCCATCACGTCGGGAGCTCCCGTGTTCTCGGCGCACGTCGTCGTCGAGCAGGGGCTGTTCGAGAGCGGCGGCTCCGGGCGCCTGCTCGACCAGCTGAGCGGATGCCTCAGCCGGCACTTCGACGTCGAGCACTCGACCTTCCAGCTGGAGCCGGCGGAGCACGCCGCGCACGAGGAGCAGCACCATCGCTAGTTCGGCCTCGAGTGTCGTCGAGGACTACCTGAAGGTCATCTACGGCCACACCGAGTGGCAGCACGCGCCGATCACGTCGTCGCAGCTGGCCGCGCGTCTGGGGCTCGCGCCGTCCTCGGTCACCGAGATGGTGAAGAAGCTCACCGCACAGGGACTCGTGGAGCACGCTCCGTACGGAGCGATCACGCTCACCGCTTCCGGCAGGAGTCAGGCGCTGCGGATGGTGCGCCGGCACCGTCTCGTCGAGACCTGGCTCGTGCGGCAGTTCGGCTACACCTGGGACGAGGTGCACGACGAGGCCGAGGTGCTCGAGCACGTCCTGAGCGACCGGCTGCTCGACGCGATCGACGAGCAGCTCGGCCATCCCACTCGCGACCCGCACGGCGACCCGATCCCGGCGGCCGACGGCACGGTCGCGACGCCGGATGCCGTTCTGCTCAAGGAGATCGGCCGCGGCCGGGTCGCCCGCATCTCCGATCGGGACCCGTCGCTGCTGCGCGCCCTGGCCGAGCTGGGCATCGACCTCGACTGCGACGTCGAGGGCGCCGAGCTGCCGCCGGAAGCGGGCGAGTCGATCTGGATCGTCCGACCCTGACGCGCTCGCCGCATCCGTGCTAATTTCGGCCTACCGAAATTCGGGAGGTGCGGATGTCGACGTCGCCCCAGGCGCGCACGCGGGCGCCCGCCCTATTCTCGCTGCTCGGGCCCGCGATGGTGGCGGGCGTCGCCTATCTCGACCCGGGCAACGTCGCGAGCAACATGAGCGCCGGCGCGCAATACGGGTACCTGCTCGTGTGGGTGGTCGTCGCCGGCAACGTCATGGCGTGGCTGATCCAATACCTCTCGGCGAAGCTCGGGCTCACGACGGGGGAGAGCCTTCCGCAGGCCCTCGGCACGCGCATCCGCTCGCGGCCCGCCCGGTACGGTTACTGGCTGCAGGCGGAGCTCGTCGCGATGGCGACCGACGTGGCGGAGGTGCTGGGCGGCGCGATCGCCCTCAACCTGCTCTTCGGGCTGCCCCTTGTGGTCGGCGGGGTCATCACCGGTGTCGTCTCGATGCTGCTGCTCGCGCTGCACAGCCGCCGCGGGTCGCGAGCGTTCGAGCGGGTCGTCATCGGCTTCGTCGCCGTGATCGCGGTCGGGTTCTGCGCGGGCATCGTGCTCGGGCCCCCGGATGCCACGGCCGTCGTCGGCGGCCTCGTGCCGCGGTTCGAGGACTCGGGCTCGGTGCTGCTCGCCGCGTCGATCCTCGGGGCGACCGTCATGCCGCACGCCATCTATGCGCACTCCGCACTCACCCGCGACCGGTTCGGCCGTGTGGTGGGCGACGAGCGCCGCAGGGTGCTGCGGGCGACGCGCATCGATGTGACCGTGGCCCTGGTGATCGCGGGAACCGTCAACGTCGTGATCCTGCTGCTGGCCGCCGCGAACCTGCAGGGCGTGGACGGCACTGATTCGCTCGAAGGCGCGCATGCCGCCATCGCCGTGGGACTCGGGCCCGTCGTCGCGACCCTCTTCGCGATCGGCCTGCTCGCATCGGGACTGGCCTCCACCTCCGTCGGAGCCTATGCCGGTGCCGAGATCATGCAGGGGCTGCTGCGCACCCGCATCCCGCTGCTCACCCGTCGCATCATCACCCTCGTACCGGCGCTCGCGATCCTCGTGCTCGGGGTCGATCCGACCCTCGCGCTCGTGCTCAGCCAGGTGGTGCTGTCGTTCGGCATACCCTTCGCCCTCGTGCCGCTCGTGGTGCTCACGGCGCGCCGCGCACTGCTGGGGGATGCGGCCAATCGCTGGTACACGACGGTCGCCGCGTCCATCGCGGCGGGGCTGCTCATCGTGCTGAACGTCACGCTGCTGGTGCTCGTGGCGACGGGGGCCTGAGCGCTCCGCTCAGAGCCAGTTGCGGTCGGTGGCGACCCGGGCGGCCTCGTGACGTGAGGCGCTGCCGGTCTTCTGCATCGCGGAGGAGAGGTAGTTGCGCACCGTTCCGGGCGCCAGGTGGATGCGCAGGCTCATCTCCCGCACCGAGAGCCCCTCGACGGTGAGCCGCAGCAGCTCGAGCTCGCGATCGGTGAGCGGGTTGTCGTCCATCATCGCCGCGGTCGAGATGTCGGAGTCGATGTAGCGGCGTCCGGCCTGCACGTCGGCGATGACCTGGGCGAGTCGCTCGGGGTCGACCGCCTTGCTCACGAATCCGCGGATGCCCGCCCGCAGCGCTCGTCGCAGCACGCCGGGCCGCCCGTGGCGGGTGAGCAGCACGATGGCCTGCTCGGGGTGGGCGGCGAGGATCTCGATCGCGGCGTCGATGCCGTCGAGCTCCGGCATCTCCAGATCGAGCAGCACCACGTCCGGTCGGTGCCGCAGGGCGAGCTGGACCGCCTGCCGCCCGTTCTCCGCCTGGGCCACCACCTCGATGTCCGCCTCCAGCTCCAGCAGCCCGGCGAGGGCCAGGCGCAGCAGGCGCTCGTCATCCGCGAGGAGCACACGCGTCATCCGATGACCGCCTCGGTGATGAAGGCGCCGCCCTCGGAACGGGTGGTGAGGCGGCCGCCGGCCTGCTCGAGGCGCTGCGCCAGCCGGGCGAGGCCACGCGGCGACCGTGGGGACTCCGAGGCCCCGTCGTTGACGATCCGCACGGACCGCTGGCCGACCGTGAGATCGACGGAGGTCGCCTGAGCGTGACGCAGGATATTGGTCGTCGCCTCGCGGACCACGAGCCCCAGCAGCTCGTCGGCCGGCCCCTGCGGCGCGGGAGTGCCATCGACGGTGCTGCGGATGCCCGCCGCCTCGAACAGCTGGCGCGCGTTCGCGAGCTCGCCGGCGAGGGTGACCGTGCGATCGCCGAAGGCCAGCGACCGCGTGGACTCGATCGCCTCGTCGACCAGCTGGAGCACCTCGTCGAGCTGCTGCCTCGCGCGCTCGGGGTCGCGATCCACGAGTTTCGACGCCAGCCGCGCCTTCAGCCGCACCACGTGCAGCGTGTGGCCCTGGATGTCGTGGAGGTCCGCGGCGAATCGGAAACGCTCCTGGGCCACGGCGAGGTCACCCGCGGTGCGCTGAGCCGCGTCGAGCTGCAGGTAGAGGCCGAACGCCCACCGGTTGAGGAGGAGCGCGGCGAGCGAGCCCGCATAGGCGAAGAGGGAGCTGAAGACGTGCGGCACCGCCCTCCCGTCCGGTGCGAACGGGATCGCGATGAGCACGGGGAGCAGGAGGGGGATCAGTGCGAGCGCGCGCCACAGCCAGGCGCGCGGATGAGGGTAGGACGCGACGAGCGCGAGCACGAACCCCGACAGGAGCGTGACCATGGGGTTCTGCCCGTGCGCGGCCGCGAGTGCCGTCGAGGTGAGCACCGCGGCGACGGCGGGGACGGTCAGCCAGACGGGGGCGGGACGCTCCCAGAAGAAGGTCATCGCGATGGTCGCGGCACCGGCGACGGCGCCGCTGACGAGCAGGAGCGGCTCGCGCGACTGCACGAGGGCCAGGGGCACGTAGAAGACCGCCAGCACGACGAACGAAGCCGTCGTGTAGCGGCGGGCGCTCCTCAGCGGGCTCCTGATCGGGTCGGTCACGCTCCCATCCTTCCTGCTCCGAGCGCCGGGCGGTGGTGCGGTGCGTCACGCGCGGGCATGACAGATGTCATGCGGAGCGGTGCGCGGCGGCACTACAGCGTCGTCGGCGACCTCGCGAGGGTGGAGGACATGGACACGAACACTGAATCGGTGGTGCGGGTGGACGGCCTCACCAGCCGCTATGGCCGCCACGTCGCCGTCGACGACCTCTCCCTGCACGTGGCGCGCGGAGAGCTCTACGCGCTCCTCGGCACCAACGGCGCCGGCAAGACGACGACCCTCGAGACCCTGGAAGGCTTCCGCAAGCCGAGCGCCGGACGGGTGGCGGTCTTCGGACGCGACCCCGGTGATCGTCGCACCGTGCGACCGCGCATGGGGCTCATGCTGCAGGAAGCCGGGATCGCGAACGAGCTGACCGTGGCCGAGATGCTCGCCCTGACCGGCGCCCCGTCGAGCCGCAAGGACAGCGTCGACCGGCTGCTGCGGGTCATCCGTCTGGAGCATCGCCGCGACACGCGCGCCGCGCAGCTGTCCGGCGGCGAGAAGCGCCGCCTCGACTTCGGCTGCGCGATCTGGGGAACTCCCGAGCTGCTCTTCCTCGACGAGCCGACCACCGGGCTCGACCCCGAGGCGAGGGACGACCTGTGGGAGGCCGTGGCCGACCTGCGGGAGCGCGAGGTGACGATCGTGCTCACCACGCACTACCTGGAGGAGGCCGAGCGCAACGCGGACCGGATCGGGCTCATGCACCAGGGGCGGCTGCAGGCCGAGGGCACCCTCGAGCAGCTCGTCGAGTCGTACCCGTCGCGCATCTCGTTCCTGGCGCCCGAGGGCGTGCAGCTGCCGGTGCCGATCACCGCGACGGATGGCGCGCTCGCCGTCGTCGAGACCGACGACCTCCAGCGCGACCTGCACCGGCTGCTCTCCTGGGCGGACGCCGAGCGACTCGAGCTCGAACGCCTCTCCGCCACCACCTCGAACCTCGGTGACGTGTTCCGCACGCTCGCCCGCTCCTGAAAGGACCGCGTCATGATCCCCATCGCTCTGGCGGAAGGCCGCATGCTCTTCCGCAACACGCTCGTCGCAGCGAGCGCCGTGCTCATCCCGCTCGGTCTCGGCGTCTTCCTCGCGATCAACGCGGCGGGCGGCTCCCTCATCGCCATCCTCCAGGTCGTCCTGATGGCGGGGATGGGTGTCTACGTCACCGCCACGACGACGCTCGCAGCCCGCCGGCAGTCGCTCTTCCTCAAGCGACTGCGCAGTGGCTCTGCTCCTGACGGACAGATCGTCGCAGGACTGATCCTGCCCGCGGTCGTCGTCTCCCTGGTGCAGGTGTCGGCCGTGCTCATCGTGCTGGCCGTCGTCGGCACGCCGCCGCAGAACCCCTGGCTGCTGGCGCTCGCGGTGGTCGTCGCGCACCTCATGTTCGCCGGGTTCGCGCTTGCCACCTCCGGCGTCACGAACTCGCCCGAGCACGCCCAGGTCACGACGCTTCCGCTCTTCTTCCTCGCCACAGGCGCCGCGGCCTGGGTCGCCTTCAGCGGATTCGCCGACGCGACGTGGATCGAGCGGCTCGTGCCCGGCGGCGCGCTCGCCGAGCTGATCGCCCTCGCCTGGGACGGCGGCGACATGGCGGTCATGCCGCTGCTCGTGGTCGTCAGCGTGGGCTGGGGAGCCGCCGCCGCGGCATCCGCCTGGTACTTCTTCCGGTGGGAGCCCCGCCGCTGAGTCCGAACACGAGAGGAGGGGCCGGTCCTGCTGGACCGGCCCCTCCTCGTCGGTCAGTCGCCGAGCTTCTGGTCGAAGTCCTTCGGGCTGAGCACCAGCGCCTCGATGGGCTCGGCCTCCGCCTCCGCGCGGGCCCTCTTCGCCTTGCGGCTCGACTTGATGTAGTGGAACACCGTCGGCACGACGGTCAGCACCACGGCGCCGATCAGGATGACGTCGATGTACTCCTGCACGACGAAGGCGAGCGGGCCGACGTAGCCGAGGAGGTAGCCGACGAAGGTGAGGCCGACACCCCAGATGAGCGCGCCGACGGCGTTGTAGAGCGTGTACTTGCGGTAATCCATGTGGCCCACGCCCGCGGCGACCGGGGCGAAGGTGCGCACGATCGGAACGAACCGGGCGATGATGATCGCGAAGCCGCCGAAGCGCTCGAAGAAGCTGTTCGTGCGCTTCACGTTCTCGATGCTGAAGAGGCCGGTCTCCTTGCGCTCGAAGATCCGCGGACCGGCTTTGTGCCCGATCAGATAGCCGACCTCGCCCCCGACGAAGGCGGCGCCTCCGATCGCGAGGCAGACCCACCAGATGTCGACGCCGAACACGAACAGCGTGTTGGTCAGCAGCCCCGAGATGATGAGCAGGGTGTCACCGGGCAGCAGGAAACCGACCAGCAGTCCCGTCTCGGCGAAGACGATGAGGCAGACCACCACGAGCGCCCATGGCCCGGCTGCCTGGATGATCGTCTCGGGATCGAGCCACGGGATGAGTGCGGAAGGGGCCATTGCGGTAGTGCTCCAGTCGTCTGTCGCCCTGCTGCTGTGCGGGCGACGAGCGGCGGCGGGGAAGGGTCCCTACAGGGTAGCGGCGAATAGGGCTCAGGGAATGGGAGAACCCCCGGAGCCACGGGCTCCGAGGGTTCTCGAGGTCACTCGGCGTTCGCGACCGCGTCGGCCAGCAGGGCGACGTAGTCCTCGAGGCCCCAGGTGAGGCTGAGCGCCGTCGGCGGCGACACGGAGGAGATGAACGCCGTGCCGATCGGCATCGCGACGGCACCGGACTGCACCTGCGGCATCACCTGCGTGTACGGCGCAGCCAGGAAGGCGTCCGCCTCCTCCTGCGTGGTGCCGAACGCAACGAGCACGTCGGACTCGAGCTGGTCGAGCTGCTCGTAGCTCAGCGTGTAGAAGAAGGTCGCGTCGCCGTTCGACAGCTCCTCCACGGCAGGCGCGCTCTCGAAGCCGAGGTCGAGGGTGAACTCGACGCGCGGGTCGGCGGGCTTGTAGACGTAGAACGTGCCGGCCGTGTCCCAGGTCATCGCGATCGTCTTGCCCTCGAACTCAGGGTGGGCCTCGGCCTGCTCGGAGATGGCGGCATCGATGTCGGCGAGCACCTGGTCGGCCTCGTCGGTGCGCCCCAGGGCCTCGCCGACGATGCTGATCGTCTCCTTCCACGGGGTCGCCCAGGGCTGGTCGGGGAACGCGACGACCGGGGCGATCTCGCTGAGGAGCTCGTACTCCTCCCCGGTGATGCCCGAGTAGGGCGCGAGGATCACGTCGGGAGCCACCTCGAGGAACTCCTCGATCGGCGCCTCCTCGCCCTCGCTGAGGATGGTGGGGGTCTCGGCGCCGGCCTCGTCGAGGGCGTCGCGGATCCAGGGGAGCACACCCTCCTCGTCGCCGCCGTAGCTCTGCGCGGGCATCGCGACCGGGATGACGCCGAGCGCGATCGCCGCGTCGGCGCTCGCCCAGCCCCAGGTCGCGACCCGCTCGGGCTCGGCCTCGATCGTCGTCTCGCCGTAGGCGTGCTCGATGGTGACGGGGAACTGGCCGTCGCCCGTCGCGGTGTCGCCGCCGCCGCTGTCCGAGGGGGAGGAGGTGCAGCCGGTGAGCAGGAGCGCGCTCGCGGCCGCGAGTGCGACGGTGGAGCGCAGGAGGGGACGGGTCACGGGGGTCCTTCGGTGGGAGGGATGCGGCAGGAGCGCGCGTACTAAGGGTAGCCTAACCTCAGATGGCATCGCGATGAAACCGGCCCAGCGGCACGACGAGCGGGGTGCCGGTGACGGGGTCGGGAATCACCCGGCACTGCAGGCCGAAGGCGGACTCGACCAGGTCGGCCGTCAGCACATCGCCGGGCGCGCCCTGGGCGACGATGCGGCCCGCGGCGACGACGACGAGCTCGTCCGCGTACCGGGCCGCGAGATTCAGGTCGTGCAGCACCATCACGACGGTCGCCCCGCGCGACCGGTTGAGCTCGAGGAGCAGATCGAGCACCTCGATCTGGTGCGTCACGTCGAGGTAGGTGGTCGGCTCGTCGAGCAGCAGGATGTCGGGGTCCTGAGCGAGCGCCATGGCGATCCAGGCGCGCTGACGCTGGCCGCCCGACAGCTCCTCGACGTGGCGGTCCGCGAACGAGGCCGCATCGGTGGCGGCGAGTGCCGAAGCGACGCGCTCGTCGTCATCCGTCGACCACCGCTGGAACCAGCCCTGGTGCGGGTAGCGGCCCCGCGCGACGAGCTCGGCGACGGTGATGCCGTCCGGAGCGATCGGCTGCTGGGGCAGCAGGCCGACGAGGGTCGCGAACCGCTTGCCCGGCAGGTGCGAGACGTCGGCGCCGTCGAGCTCGACGACGCCCGCACTCGGCTTGAGCAGGCGCGCGAGGCCGCGCAGCAGGGTCGACTTGCCCGACGCATTGGCGCCGACGATGACGGTGATGCCGGCGGGCGCGAGCTCGAGGGTCAGCCCGTCCACGACCTTGCGGCCCTCGTAGCCGAGGGAGAGATCGCGGGCGGCGAGGGTGTGCCGGTCGTCGCTCATCAGGCGCCCCTTCCGGTGCGGTTGGCGGTGGCGAGGAGGTAGAGCAGGTAGGGCGCTCCGACCGCGCCCGTCACGATGCCGACCGGCAGCACGACGTCGCCCGGCAACAGGTGCTGCGCGACGAAGTCGGCGGCACCCATCACGAGTGCGCCGACGAGTGCGCTGACGGGCAGTGCCGCGGCGCCGGTGCGCAGCAGCCGGCGGGCGATCGGGCCGGAGACGAAGGCCACGAAGGCGACGGGTCCCGCAGCGGCGGTGCCGAGCGCGGCGAGCGCCACGGCGACGAGGATGCCGAGCGCGCGGGTGCGTTCGACCCGAACGCCGAGCCCGCTGGCGGCGTCGTCGCCGAGGTCGAGCGCTGTCAGGCTGCGGCTCAAGGCGATCACTGCCGGCAGGAGCACTGCGAGGGCCACGGCGACCGGCGCGACGTCCTGCCAGCGGGTCGAGGAGATGCTGCCGACGAGCCAGACGAACGCGCCCGACGCTTCGCGGATCTCGGCACGGGTGAGCAGGTAGCCGATGACCGCCTGCATGAGGAACGCGGTCGCGATGCCGACCAGGACGAAGCGGTAGCCCAGTACGCCGCCGCGCCAGGCGAGCAGGTAGATCGCCGTCGCCACCGCGAGCGCCCCGGCGAAGGCGAGCAGGGAGGTGCCGACCGATCCGAGCCCGAGCAGCAGGATGCCGGCGATGGCGGCGGCGCTCGCGCCCCCGGAGACGCCGATGATGTCGGGCGAGGCGAGCGGGTTGCGCAGCAGGTTCTGGAACAGCGCCCCGGACAGGCCGAACGCGACCCCGACGAGCACGGCGAGCGCGAAACGGGGCAGCCGCAGCCCGAAGACGGCGAGGTTGTCGGCGCGGCTGCCGCGGCCCGCGAGCGTCGCCAGCAGGTCGGGCAGGGTGAGGCTGTACGAGCCGACCGAGACGGATGCGGCGGCCACGACGACGAGGAGCGCGACGAGCACCGAGAGCACGACGGTGGCACGCCGCCGCCGCGCCCGCCGGACCCGCGCGACGACGTCGGCTGTCTCGACCGCTGCGGCGCTCACAGTCTCGCCAGCCGTGGTGAGCGGATGATCGCGATCATCAGAGGAGCACCGATGGCGGCGACGACGAGGCCCGCTTCGAGTTCGCCGGGCAGCACGATGACGCGCCCGATCGTGTCCGCGAGCAGCAGCAGGGCGCCGCCGAGGAGCGCCGAGAGCACGAGGATGGCGCGGTAGTCGGGCCCGGTGAAGCGCCGGGCGACGTGCGGCACGACGAGGCCGACGAAGGCGAGGGGTCCGGCCATCGCCGTGGCCGAGCCGCAGAGCAGCACGACCGCGAGGCCGACGACGGCGCGCGCCAGCGGCAGGTTGGTGCCGAGCCCGCGCGCCACGTCGTCGCCGAGCGCGATGGCATCGAGCGCTCGCGCACCGCCGATCGCCAGCAGGGCGCCGGCGGCGACGAAGGGGAGGAGGAGCAGGGTCGTGTCGAGATCCCGTCCGACGAGCGATCCGACCGCCCAGAACCGGTACCGGTCGAGGGTCTCGACGTCGCCGACGAGGGTGATCGTGAGCAGCGAGGTGAAGGCGGCGGTGACCGCGGTGCCCGCGAGCGCGAGCTTGACCGGTGTCGCGCCCTCGCGGCCGATCGCCCCGATGCCGTAGACGACGACGGCGGCCACGGCGGAGCCCGCGAACGCGAACCAGACGAAACCGCTCGCCGTGGTCACGCCGAACCAGGTGATGGCGCCGGCGACGAAGAAGGAGGCGCCCGCGTTGACTCCGAGCAGGCCAGGGTCGGCGAGCGGATTGCGGGTGAGGCCCTGCATCAGGGCGCCGGCGATGCCGAGAGCGGCCCCCGCGACGAGGCCGATGACGAGGCGCGGCAGGCGCAGGTCGCGCACCGCGACGCTGTCGGCATCCGTGGCGCCCGGGGAGAACACGGCGACGAGCGCGTCGACGAGCGGCACGTCGCGGGCGCCGACGGCGACGCTTCCCACGAGCGCGACTGCGAGCGCGAGCAGCGTTATGGCGAAGCCGACGACGAGCCTGCGCCTGCGGCCGGTGCGGGAGCCCTCGGTGAGGCGTCCGCCTCGCTCGAGGGTGCCGGTCACTCCTGCGCTTCCGACTTCCCCATGCGCCAGTAGCCCATGAAGGCGACGCGCTTGCGGTCGACGCCGGTCTCGGTCACGAGGTGACGGCGCAGGCCCTTGATGACGCTCGCCTCGCCGGCGAGCCAGGCGTAGAAGTCGCTGGTCGACTCGGTCTGCGGCGAGTCCCAGAGCAGCTCGAGGTCGACGTCGATGTCGTCGAGGTCCTCGCGCTCGTCGGCCATCACGGGGAGGATCGCGGCGCGGTTGGCGGCGACCCACTGGCGCACGGCCGGGTCGAGCTTCGAGCCGAGCGGCGCATCGCCGCGAGGCAGCCAGGTGATGCGACATCCGTCGGGGATGTCGATCGCGAGGGCGTCCTCCTCGGAGGGGACCTCGACGAACGCGTGCGCGAACCGGTCGGCGGGCATTGACTCGAGGATGCTGCAGATGGCGGGAGCGGCGGTCTCGTCGCCCGCGAGCAGCATGGTCGTCGCGGTGCCCGGGCGCCAGTCGAGGCCGGTGCGCGACCACCGGCTGCGCTCGTCGGGTCCGATGATGACGAGCTCTTGACCGGGAGCGGCCTGCATCAGCCACTGAGCCGCCGGGCCGCCGTCGCCATGGAAGACGAAGTCCACGTCGAGCTCGCGCTCGTGCGGGCGCACCGCGCGCACGGTGTAGGTGCGGAACGGGTTGCGCAGGTGGGCGGGCTGCTCGCGCCAGACGGCGTGCCAGGCTCCGCTCGCGATCACCTCGGGGTCATCCGCCCGCAGGTGGCTGCAGCCGATGCCCGGCAGCGGCAGCACGAGCTTGATGCGCTGGTCGAGCCCGGCGGTGCCGAAGGTGTCGAAGTCGTCGGCCGTGAAGGTCACGCGCACGAAGTGCGGCGAGAGGCGACGGATGCGGGCGACACGCACCGTATAGGGGCGGTAAGCCGGGCGGTCGTCGATGATCGGCGGTGCACCGGCTGAGGTAAGCATTGCCTAAGTATGGCATACCTAATCTCGGAGGCAACGGGAGATTTTTGGGCGGAAGGCCGGGGCGGAAGCACCCCGGCCCCCGTCGTCAGCCGAGCAGGTCGACCACGGCGCGAGCGGCGTCGGCGATGAGCGCATCGTGGTGCGGCGCCTCCGATCCGGCGTCGGTGTCGTTCCGGTGGGAGAGGATCGCGAGCACGATGGGGTCGCCCTGCGGCGGCCAGAGCACCCCGAGGTCGTTGCGGGTGCCGTAGGCCGCTGCGCCCGTCTTGTCCCCGACCGTCCAGCCGTCCGGCACGCCGGCGCGGATGAGCGCGTCGCCGACCTGGTTGCCCTGCAGCCACTCGACGAGCACCTCGCGGTCGGCCGGCTCGAGCGCGTCGCCGAGCACGTACTGCCGCAGGTCGTCGGCCAGCGCGCGGGGAGTGCTCGTGTCGCGCAGGTCGCCGGGCTCGGCGGTGTTGAGCTCGGGCTCCCAGCGGTCGACCTCGGTGACGTCGTCGCCCAGCTCTTCGAGTTGCGCCTCGAGCCCGTCGGGTCCGCCCAGGTGCTCGAGCAGCAGGTTGCCCGCGGTGTTGTCGCTCAGCTGCACTGCCGCCGCGGCGATCTCCGAGAGGGGGAGGCCGGTGTCGACGTGCAGCTCGGTCACGGGGGAGTACTCCACCAGCTCGTCGGCGGTGTAGGTCACCGTCTGCTCGAGCTGCTCATCCGTCGTCTCCTGCAGCACTGCCGCTGCGGCCAGCGCCTTGAAGGTCGACGCGTAGGCGAACCGCTCGTCGGCGTTGAACTCGACGGTCTCGCCGGTGCCGGTGTCGATCGCGTAGATGCCGAGGTGGGCGTCGTACTCCTCCTCGAGCGAGCGGAAGTCATCGTCCGGCGACGCGGAAGGGGTCGCCGTCTCGACCGGGGTTTGCGGAGGAGCGCTGGGAGCGCAGCCGGAGAGCACGAGCGCGAGGGCGGCGAGGGGAATGCTGGCGTATCTCATGCCCCCGAGCCTGCTCGGGCCGCCACCATGCTGTCGAAGACGCAGAAGAGCGAGTCCATGCCGATCCGGCATAGGGTGGCCCCGTGGATCTCGTCGCCGCCTGCACCGCGTTCGTCGCGGTGTCGGAGCGCGGCAGCTTCACCTCCGGAGCGGCCGCCGCCCGCATCCCCCAGTCGGTGGCGAGTCGCCGGATCGCCGCGCTCGAGCGGCATCTCGGCGGTCCCCTTGTCGACCGGTCCTCCCGCACCGCACGCCTCACCGACTTCGGCCAGCGGATGCTGCCCGCCGCACGCAGGCTCGTGCGCGACGCCTCGTCGCTCGTGCACGACGCGGAGCAGGCGCTGCTGTCGCCCTTCTCGCTCGCCGTCCCTCTCACCTGGTCGCCGGTCGAGCTCGCTCGACTCGACCTCGAGGCGCGCAGGGCCGGTCTGCGACTCGAGCTCCGGCAGGGCGACCCCGTCAGTCGCGCCGAGCTGGTGCGCGACGGCGAGGTGCGCGCGGCTCTGGTGCCTGTCGCTGCGGGGGAGGGTGCCTGGCGGGTGCCGCTCGGGCTCGCGGGATCGCGCGTGACGCAGCGCATGCTGCACCTCGACGCCCTGCGGCCGTCGCGCAGCGATGAGGAGCACGACCTCGTGCGCGTGTGGGTGTCGCCCGAGGACGACCTGCCCGCGGTGCGCGACCGGCTGGTGCGCGCCGCAGAGTCCGCCGGGTTGCTCGCGTCGCAGGTGCGGGTCGCGACGGGGCTCGCGGCGGCGCTCGCCGAAGCGCTCACCTCCTCCGACCTGGTGCTCGCGACCGAGGCGGAGGCGCGCGGGGCCGATCTCGGCTGGGCGCCGCTCGCCGTCCCGGCGCTCGAGCGCGGCGTCGCTGTCGTCGCGGGGTTGGCGGACGACGCCTCCCGCATCCGCACCGCTCTGCGCGAGCCGGTGCAGCGGATGCTGGAGGCCAGCATATGAACGACGAACGGATGCTGCGCGACTTGGACCGCGAGCTCGACGCCGCCGGGCTGCGCGTCTCGCTGCTCGTGCGCGACCTGCGCACCGGGCGGGAGCTGGGCATCCGCCCCGACGAGGTGCTGCCGGTGGCGTCGCTCGCGAAGGTGCCCTTGGCCGTCGCGGTGCTCGAGCGGGTGGCGAGCGGTGAGATCGCGGGCGACCGGCGCATCCGTGTCGAGCCGGGCCGCATCGAGACGCCCGGAGCGGTCGGCATCCCGCGGTTCCGGCACCCCGTCGAGGTCGCCGTCGACGACCTGCTCTATCTCGCCGTGAGCTTCAGCGACGGCGGTGCTGCCGACGCCCTCTTCGAGCTGGCGTCGCCAGTCACGGTGACCGAGCTCTTGGTCGCCAGGGGGTTCCCGGGAATCATCGTGCGGCACGGCATCCGCGACCTCACCGACACGATCCTCGAGCGGCTCGGCGCGGAAGGCGAGGCGGTGGCCCACGCCGCGGCGCTCTCGCCGCGCACCCGCGGCGGAGGCCACGCCATCCCGCAGCTCGACGCCGCCAGCGCGAGCGTCGGCAGTGCTCGCGGCTTCGCCGAGCTGTTCGCGAGCCTCTGGGCGGACGCGCCGTGGCATCCGTCGACCGCATCGCGGATGCGCGAGCTGCTCGCCTCGAACGTGCACCGGCAGCGCCTCGCGCCCGACTTCTCCTCCGACTCGGCGACCTGGTCGTCGAAGACCGGAACCCTGCTGCACCTGCGGCACGAGGTAGGCGTCGTCGAGCACGACGACGGGGATGCCTTCGTCGTGGCGGCGCTGTCGGAGTCGCGCATAGCGGCCCGGGTGCAGCCGGCGGCCGAGGCGCTGCTCGGCCGGGCGGCGCGACGGATGCGGGACGCGCTGCGGTTCTCCTAGGGCGCTTCGGTCGTGCGGGCGCGGGCGCGCCACAGGGCGAGCACCCCGCCGAAGACGGGAAGGCAGCCGAGCATCCGCTCCCAGACCCGCAGGCCCGGCGCGAACAGCACGATCACGACCACGCAGAGGTACACCGCGCCGTGAATCGGCCCCATCGCCTGGGTGATCGGCCGCAGGTGCACGGTCGCCAGGTTGACGAGCAGCACGGCGAGGGTCGCGAGCTCGAGCACGGAGAGCACCGCGAGGGTGCGGAGCACACCGCGGCTCACGAGACGTAGTCCGATCCGGGGCGCACGACCATGAGCACCACGACGACGACCCAGAGGAAGTTGAACGTGCCCGTGAGCGCCATGAGGCGGGTGCGACGGTCGGGCGCGGGGGCGGCGGCCAGTGCCGCCCGCTGCTCGGGCACGATGCGGAACGCGAGCAGTCCGCCCGCGATCGCCGTGAGCACCATGGCGATGGTGATCCAGATCTCGCCCATGCGGTCCTGCACGAAGGCGAGCGCGATGCCGACCAGCGGCACGATCAGCGCGAGCCGCCCGTAGGCCCAGCTGATGCGGTGCAGGGCGGCCGCGGCGCCGACGGTGTTCCCGTCTGCGACGTACCGCGGGAAGAGGGACGCGGCCACCGTCACGGGGCCGACGAAGAGGATGCCGCCGAGCACATGCACGGCTAGCAGGGCTGCTTCCATGGTCACTCCTTCAGTTCGACTGAAGGGTATCAGGTGGACTGAAGGTCAGCGTGCGAGGCGGCTGCGGGTGAGATCGAGGAGCGGCTGCACCAGCGGCTCGAGGTCTCCGACGAAGAGGTGGGCGTCGAGCCCCGCTACTTCTGTCGCGATCTGCTGGAGCGTCGTCGCGCCCTGCCCCGTCACGGTCAGTCGCGCCGCGCGGCCGGTGCCCTCGACGACGGACTCCACGAGCCCTGCCTCCGCCAGCGAGCCGATGAGGGTGTGCACGCTCTGCACGGTGATTCCCGACCTCCGCGCCAGCTCGCTCAGCGACAGGCCCGGAGTTGCCGCGATGTGACCGAGGACGCCGTACTTGCGCGGAGTGAGCCCATGCGGTTCGAGCACCCTCGTGAGCGCCGCCTCGGCGATGCGCGCCGCCGTCAGCAGCGCGATCGTCGGGCTGAACGGCGGCTGCTCTGGCATGCGTCCACGGTAGCCGCGCTGCTCGCCCTCTGGGCGCCGCTGCCGCGCTGCTGCGACGGCGCGATCGGTGCGGAAGGCGGGACTCGAACCCGCCCTGCCGCGCACGGCCGCCACGTCGGTTCGCGACGCGTCGGAACCGGCGGGCAGGGGCCCGGCGCGAGTTGTCGTCCGCCTGGTGCACGAGTCGACCCGCCGACGAGCGGCGGCTCGTCTCGTGCGGAAGGCGGGACTCGAACCCGCACGCCTAGGGCACAGGAACCTAAATCCTGCGTGTCTGCCAGTTTCACCACTCCCGCAAGCCGTACCAGTGTAGGTGTGGCTGGCCGGCTCCCACGGAGCGCAGAATCGTCGTCTTCCCGATTTCGCTTTCTGCCATCGGAGTCAATTGCCTCGGACGGCAGAAACGAGAAGTGCAACTATCGCGCTGATCCGGAAGCCCATTGCGGGCCGTCGTCCCGCCGGGTACCAAGAGACCATGAGCGACATCGACCCCGACCTGCAGGAGCGTTCCGAGCGCGGCGACGCGGATGCCACGGCCGAGCTGATCCAGGACGCCGCCGAGCGCGGCGACATGGCGGAGCTCCGGCAGCATTCGGAGTCGGGCAATCAGGACGCGACCGACCTGCTCGTCGAACTCGCCGAGGAGCAGGGAGACGTCGAGGAGCTCCGACGCCTTGCGGACCTCGGCAACGAGGACGCCGCCGCCATTATCAGCCAGCTCGACGGCGAGGCCGAGTAGCCCTGTGGAGAACTCGCGACGCGCGTCGCGGGGGATGAGCACCATGGTCCCGTGACGAGCGCGATCGGCATCATCACCGAGCGGGTGCGCGACCGGGTGCGCCGCGACGGAGTCGACCTCTCCCGCGACGGTGGCGTCGCCGACCGGTACGTGCGCGATGAGGTCCGCGCCTACAGCGAGCGCGCGCTCGGCGGCAGCGTTCCGCTGCTGGCGGATGAGGCGAGCACGCATCGGCAGGTGCTCGCGTCGATCACGGGCTTCGGCCCCCTGCAGCCCTACTTCGACGACCCCGACGTCGAGGAGATCTGGATCAACGATCCGGAGAAGGTCTTCATCGCCAGGGCCGGCGTCTCGGAGCTCACGCCGCTGACACTGACGGATGCCGAGGTGCGCGACCTCGTCGAACGGATGCTGCAGAGCACCGGTCGCCGCGTCGACCTCTCGAGCCCGTTCGTCGACGCGTCGCTTCCCGACGGCTCGCGGCTGCATGTCGTCATCCCCGACATCACCCACCGGCACTGGGCGGTCAACATCCGCAAGTTCAGCGGACGCATCCGCGACCTGCAGCAGCTGGTCGCCCTCGGGTCGCTCACGACCCAGGCCGCCGAGTTCCTGCGGATGTGCGTGCTCGCCGGGCAGAACATCCTCGTGTCGGGCGCGACGCAGGCGGGCAAGACGACGCTGCTGAACGCGCTGCTCGCGGCATGCCGCCGCTCCGACCGCATCGTCACCGTCGAGGAGACGTTCGAGCTCGACCTCGCAGCGCAGGACGTCGTGTCGATGCAGTGCCGCCAGCCGAGCCTTGAAGGCACGGGGGAGGTGACCCTGCGGCGGCTGATCAAGGAGTCGCTGCGGATGCGCCCCGACCGGCTCGTGGTCGGCGAGGTGCGGGAGGCGGAGTCGCTCGATCTGCTGATCGCGCTGAACAGCGGGCTTCCCGGCATGTCCAGCATCCACGCCAACAGTGCCCGCGACGCACTCGTGAAGCTGTCGACCCTGCCGCTGCTCGCCGGCCGGAACATCGACTCCGGCTTCGTCGTGCCGACGGTGGCGAGCTGCATCGACATCGTGGTGCACTGCGAGCTCGGGCGCGACGGACGGCGGCGGGTCGCCGAGATCCACGCGCCGAGCGGAGTGGTGACCGGCGGGGTCATCGAGACGAGCCCCATCTTCAGCACGAAGCGCGGTGTGCTGGAAGCAACGGGCGGCTTCCCGGCCAAGACAGCGAAGTTCCGCGCGGCAGGCCTCGACCCGACGATCGTGCTCGGGCGGGCACCGTGACCCTGGCACTCGGCCTGCTGCTCGGCGCAGGACTCGTGCTGACGGCCTCGCCGTGGTTGTGGCCGCGCACCGCGCGACCGGAGCGGACGACGATGTCGCGGACGAGGCGCCTGCTCGTTCAGGCAGGCCTGCCGAAGGTCAGTCCCGCGACGCTCGTCGTGGTGAGCGTCGCGCTCGGCCTGGCGGCCCTCGGGGTCGTCTACGTCCTCGTGCCCGTGCTGCCGCTCGCCGTGATCGGCGCCGCCCTCGCCGCGGCGGTTCCCGGACTCGTCGTCTCGCATCGCGCGAGAGTCCGCCGTCGGCGGGCCCGCACGGTTTGGCCGGACGTCGTCGACCACCTGCTCTCCGCCATCCGCTCGGGGCTCGCGCTGCCCGAGAGCCTGTCGACCCTCGCGAGCGTGGGGCCGACGGATGTCCGCGCCGCGTTCGAGGAGTTCGACCGCGACTACCGCGCGACCGGCAGCTTCGGCATCGCCCTCGACGACCTCAAGCGTCGGCTCGCAGACCCTGTCGCCGATCGGCTGCTCGAGACTCTGCGCATGTCGCGCGAGGTGGGAGGCAGCGACCTGACGTCCGTGCTGCGCAATCTCTCCGCCTACCTCCGGGAGGACGCCGCCATCCGCTCGGAGGTGGAGGCGAGGCAGTCGTGGGTCGTCAACGCTGCGCGGCTGGGCGTCGCAGCCCCGTGGATCGTGCTCGTGCTGCTCGCGACCCGTCCGGAGGCCGCGGCCGCCTACAACTCGCCGGCCGGTGCCGTGCTGCTGGCCGTGGGGCTGGCGGTCACCCTGCTCGCCTATCGGCTCATGGTCGCGCTCGGCCGGCTGCCCGAAGAGCGGCGGTGGTTCGAGTGACGCCGCAGCTCGGCTGGGCGCTGGTGTGCGGGGTCGGGCTGGGCCTCGGGCTGTGGTCCTTGGTCAGCCTTCTTCCGGTGCTGACCCGTCCGCGACTGCTGGCGCGGGTGGCGCCGTACGTCGTCGACGTCTCACCGGGCGCCCGGGCGCTCCTCAATCGGGAGGCGGTCAGCCCCCTTCCGGTGCTCGGAGTGCTCGTGCCCTCGTGGGTCGTGCGTTCCAGGGCCCTGCTCGGCTCCGTGCTCGGCGACTCTGATACCGTCGCGCGCCGGCTCCGCCAATCGGGATCGACGCTCACCGTGGAAGCCTTCCGCTCGCGCCAGCTCCTGTGGGGCGCGCTCGGAGCCGCTGCCGGATCCGGCCTCGCGATCGTCGCCAACCGCACGAGCAGTCTCCCTCCGCTGATCGGGGTCGTGCTGGTGGTGCTGCTCGCGGCGGCGGGTGTCGCCGCTCGCGACGCGCTCCTTCAGCGCGCCGCCCGGCTTCGGCTGCAGCGGATGACCGAGGAGCTGCCGACGGTGCTCGAGTTCCTGACCCTCAGCCTCGCCGCGGGGGAAGGGATCCTCGATGCGCTCCGTCGCGTGAGCCGGGTGAGCAGCGGCGAGCTGGCGCGGGAGTTCGGGAGCGTCGTGACCGAGGTC
Organism: Microbacteriaceae bacterium; assembly: GCA_031177985.1. Taxonomy (GTDB): domain Bacteria; phylum Actinomycetota; class Actinomycetes; order Actinomycetales; family Microbacteriaceae; genus JAPSJW01. The sequence continues at coordinate 406,152 of JAPSJW010000002.1, forward strand.
GCGGCCGGCCTGCCACTGGCTGATCGATTGCGGGCCCTTGCGCGCGGACTCGACCTGCCGTCGCTGACGCGGGCGGTCGACCAGCTGACGGGAGCCCTCGAACGCGGTGCGCCGATCGCCGAGGTGCTGCGTGCTCAGGCGCAGGACAGCCGGGACGACGCGAAACGGCGGCTGCTCGAGACGGCGGGGAAGAAGGAGGTCGTCATGCTCGTGCCGCTCGTCTTCCTCATCCTGCCGACGACCGTCGCGTTCGCCATCTTCCCCGGGCTGCTGGTCCTGCAGGTGGGGTTCTGAAGGACGCCTCGAATCTGGCGCGACCTGTGGACAACTCGCTCGTGCCCGCGTCGGTTCTCCGCACAATGGCGGCAGCACTGTTCCTCGGAGGAGGCGACCATGAGCAGAATCGAAGCGGCACTGTCCCGGCTGAGGGAACGGGCAGAGGACGAGCGAGGCGACGTTCCCGGGTGGGTGCTCATCACACTGATGACCGCCGGCCTCGTCATCGTGATCTGGGGCATCGCCGGGCCGGCGCTCAGCGGTGTCTTCGAGCAGGCCATCGAGCGCGTCACGGGCTTCTGACGTGCTCCGGCGCGACGAGGGCTCCGCACCCGCGGAGTTCGTGCTCGTCGGGGCCCTGCTCACCGTACTCACCCTCTCCGTGATGCAGCTCGGCCTCGCGCTGCACGTGCGCAACACGGTGACGGATGCCGCAGCTGAAGGTGCACGCTACGGTGCGCTCGCCGACAGCACCCTCGCCGACGGCGCCGCCCGCACCCAGCAGCTGATCGCTGCTGCGCTGGGTCCCGGTTACGCGACCGACGTCACCGCGGCGACCGCCACCCATCTCGGCCACCCGGCCGCCGTCGTCACCGTCCGCGCCCCGCTGCCGCTGCTCGGGCTGATCGGCTGGGACGGTGGGTTGGAGGTGAGCGGACATGCGGCGCTGGAGCAGGTGGACTGACGATCGGGGATCGGCGGCGCTCGAGTTCGTCACCACGGGCGTGCTCCTTCTCGTGCCCCTCGTCTACCTCGTTCTCACGATGGCCTCGCTGCAGGCCGGCGCCTTCGCGGCGGAGGGGGCCGCTCGGCAGGCCGCCCGAGTGTTCGTGCAAGCCGACAGTCTCGATGAGGCCGAGGCGGCCGCCGAGCGCGCCGTCGCATTCGCTCTCGCCGACTTCGGGCTGCCAGCGAACGCAGCATCCGTCGAGGTGTCGTGTCATCCGGAACCTGGTGACTGCCTCAGCCGGCGCAGCTTCGTCACGGTGAGCGTGCGGGTCTCGGTAGCGCTGCCGCTGACGCCCCCTGCGCTGACCGTCGACGCGCCGCTCTCCGTGGCGCTGGACCGCAGCGCGACCCAGCAGGTGTCGCGCTTTTGGGGCACCGGATGAGGCGGCGCGGGTGCGACGACGACGGCTCGACGCTGCCGCTCACCGCGTTCTACGCCTTCCTCGCGCTGGTGCTCATCCTGCTCGTGGTGTCTGCCACCTCGCTCTACCTCGAGCGCAAGCGGCTCTTCACCCTGGCGGACGGAGCCGCGATCGTCGGAGCCGAGGCGTTCGACCTCGCGGACGTGCGAGTCGTCGACGGGGAGTTGCGTGCGGAGCTCGCACCGGGTGATGTCGCGACCGCGGTCGACGAGTACCTGGGAGTCGCTCCGGTTCGATTCGACGACTTGGCGGTGCGGGAGGCGACCACGACCGACGGCCGCAGCGCCACCGTCACGCTGGCCGCGACGTGGCATCCGCCCCTCATGTCGCTGCTGGTGCCGGACGGCGTCCGCATCGAAGTGACGTCGATCGCGCGCAGCGTGTTCGACTGAGGCGAACCGTCCGGCGGTGCCGCCGTGGCGGTTCTACAGTGATGCCATGACCTTCGACTGGCTCGCCCTGCAGCGCAAGGCCCACGCCGAGTTCGCCGAGCGCCTCGCCGTCGTCACCGATTGGGAGGCTCCGACACCCGACCCCGGGTGGGATGTTCGGGGACTCGTGCGGCACGTGATCGACGAGCAGCGCTGGGTAGCTCCGCTCGTCAGCGGGCGGCCGATGGAGGAGGCCGGGGCCGACATCCAGCCCGTCGGCGACGACCTGCACGCGGAGTGGGCCCGCTACTCGGAGGCCGCCACCGCCGCCTGGACCGCTGCCGACCCGAACACTCCCGTGCGCCTGAGCCGTGACACGGTGACCGTCGAGGAGTACCTGCGTGAGCAGGTCGGCGACGTCGTGGTGCACACCTGGGACCTCGCCCGCGCCACCGGCAGCCGCGAGGAGCTCGACCCCGAGCTCGTCGAAGCCGCGTGGACGATCTTCGCCGGCTCCGGCGACAAGCAGGAGATCTGCATGTTCGCGCCGCGCATGCCCCTCGACGAGAGCGCGCCGCTCCAAGAGAAGCTGCTCACCCTCGCCGGACGAGACCCGCGGCGCCAAGCGGCCTAGTGCACCCACTTGCAGCGAATCGCCCGGAAGGGCGCTTCGTAGACCGCGTTTGCTGCAAGTCGATCGCTACACGGAGCCGGAGCGCGGCTCAGCGGCGCTCGCGGCCGCGGAACGGCACGTACCTCGGCACGTAGCGGCCGAGGATGACTGCTCCCGCGAGACCGAGCACACCGAGCACGGCGGCCGCGACCGAGATCGACGCGATCGCCGTCACCCCTGACACCACGAGCGGCGCACTTGCCCCGCCGAGCCCCGCCGTGAAGCGCCAGGCGCCGAGGAAGGGCGCGGGGTCCCGCTTGTCGGCGAGGTCCGCACCGAGGGTCATGACGATGCCGCTGCCGATGCCGTTCGCGAGCGACATGACGATCGCTCCCACGATGAACCAGGTGACGTTGTTCGGCACGTCGTGCGTGGCTGCGAGCACGAGGTGCCCGAGACCGAGGCCGATCATCGACGGCAGGGCGCTCCACAGCCGGCCGAAGCGGTCCATGATCTGCCCGCTCGTGTAGAACAGGGCGAAGTCGACGCCCGCCGCGATGCCGATGAGCAGCGCCGTCGTCGGCTCCGGCAGCCCGATGCTGACCGCCCACAGCGGCAGGATGACCGCGCGGCTCGAGCGCATCGCTCCGATGAGGGCCGCCCCGAGTCCCAGCCGCGCCAGCACGTCGCGCCGGGAGCGGAGGGTGGCGAAGAGACCCACCGCCTCCTTCTCGACGAGAGCCTCGCCCTCGCGGAGCATCCGCCCATCCGCCCCAGGCGCGCGGGCGGCGGCGAGCTCCTCCGTCGGGTCGCGCACGATCAGCAGCACGGCGGCGGCACCGAGGCACGCGACGATGTGGATCCAGAACGCGACAGCGGGCTCGGCGACGAGATGCAGCACGCCGGCCGTGATGAACGGGCCGATGAAGGCGCCGGCGCGGAAGATGCCGCCGAGCGTGGAGAGCGCGCGGGCCCGGTAGGCGATCGGCACGAAGCTCGTCATGAACGCGTGCCGGGCGAGGCCGAAGACCGCGGTCGCGAGCCCGACGAGGAAGACGCCGAAGCCGAGGAACAACGGATTCGGCGCGATCACGCAGACCACGAGGCCCACGATCGAGAGCAGCGAGGCGCCGATCATCGCGGTGCGCTCCCCGATGCGACTGACGAGCGCGCCGCTCGGGATACCGCCCGCGAGCTCGCCGATCGTCAGCATCGCGGCGACGAGCCCCGCGATCGCGAGGGTCGCGCCGAGCGAGTCGGCGACCAGCGGGATGACGGGCAGGATGGCGCCCTCGCCGATCGAGAACAGCAGCGTGGGAAGGAACGCCGGGAGGGCGACCGACCGCCAGCGGAACGGCTGCTCGGCGGTGCTCATCCCTTCGACCCTACGCCGCCGCGAGGCACCTCAGCGGCGCCGTATCCGAGGAAAGTTGTCGCGTCACACATTCGAAACGACGTGCACGCGAGCGCGAAACACGGCCCGGTTACGGTCACCTCATCCCAAGGGCGTGCGCTCTTCGGGGTGCAGCCCGCACCGACAAGTAAGGACTGCGCTCCATGCAGAGAACCGAAACGAGCCGCAGGGCAGCACGAGGAGTGCTCGCCGTCTGCGGTCTCACCCTGGGCCTCGCCGGTCTCACCGCCGCGCCCGCCCTCGCCGCACCCGTGGCAGCAGGAGTCGCCCTCGCGGCGACGCCCGAGGTCGAGGTCGGCGAGACCGTCGAGGTCGCCATCGATCTCACCGGCCTCGTCGACGTCTACGCCTACGAGCTCACGATCTCCTTCGACGGCGCGCTGTTCGACTACGTCGACGACAGCGCCGCCGGCGCCCCGGCGGGCGGCTTCGACGCCGTCGAGTCCGACGAGGGCACCGTGACCCTCGTGCACACCCGGCTCGGCAGCTCCCCGGCGTTCGCCGGCGACCTCCCGATCACCCTCGAGCTGCTGAGCACCGACGACGGTGAGGGCACCGTCGCCGTGGAGTCGGTCCACCTCGTCGACGCGGACAGCGCGACCGCCGACATCGAGCCGCTTCCGACCGCCGACGTGACCGTGACGGCCCCGCCGGTCGACCCGGGCGACGGCGACGGCGGCGGCTCTGGCGGTGACAGCGACTCAGGCGGTGACCCGACGCCGACGCCCGCTCCTGAGGCCGGCGACGACCTCGCCTCCACCGGAGCGGACGCGCTGCCCTACGGCCTCCTGGCCCTCGCCCTGCTCGCGGCAGGCGGCATCCTCACCGGCGCCGTCGTGCTGCGTCGCCGGATCGGCGGCGTCCGATGAGCGCCCGCACCTTCCCCCGCACCGCCAGCTCCGACCGGAGGAACTCCGCCGTGACCGTCCGCCCCCGACGCGCCGCCCTGGCCGTCGCCTCGACCCTCGTCGGCGCTGTCGGCGTCGGTGCCCTCGTGGCTCCCGCCGCGTCGGCGGCACCCGTCGAGGCGGCCGTGTTCCTCGCGCCGTACTACACGGAACTGGACCTGACCGGCGACGAGCAGGTGACCACCCCCGACCTCGAGCTCGTGGCGGACCGGCTCGGCGACACCGCCGCATCCGAGGGGTGGGATGCGGTGGCGACCGCCGACGTGGACGCCGACGGCGTGCTCACGGTCGCCGACCTCGCGGCCCTGAGCCAGCGGATCATCTACGACGACGGCCCGTTCGAGCTGATCGAGGCCTCGGTCGTCGACATGCAGGCCGCCATGAACGCGGGCGTCACCACCTCCGTGGCCCTCACCCAGGAGTACCTCGACCGCATCGCCGCCTACGACCGCACGGTCGTCGAGCCGGGCGGTCGGGCGCTGAACTCGATCATCACCGTCAGCGACGTCGCCCTCGCGGCGGCGGCCGAGGCGGATGCCACCCGTGCAGCTGACGGCATGACGAACATGCTGCTGGGGGTGCCGATCGCGGTGAAGGACAACTACGACACCGTCGACATGCCCACGACGGGCGGCTGCGGATGCTGGAACGAGAACCAGACGGACAGCGACGCGTTCATGGTCGCCGGCCTGCGCGAGGCGGGCGCGGTCATCCTCGCGAAGGCGAGCCTCGACGAGTTCGCGTTCGGCTTCGCCTCGGAGTTCTCCTCCTACCAGCCGGCCGGTTCGTCGCTTCTCGTCGCGAGCCCGTACAACACCTCCCGCACGGCTGGCGGCTCGAGCGGCGGCACGGGCGCGGCGATCGCGGCCAACCTCGCGGGCATCGGGTTCGGCACCGACACGGGCGGCTCGATCCGCATCCCGGCGACCTACAACCAGCTCGTCGGCATCCGCCCGACGGTCGGCCTCGCCAGCCGCGACGGCATCATCCCTCTGGCGCTGAGCCAGGACACCGGCGGCCCGATCGCGCGCAGTGTGACGGATGCTGCGGTCGCCCTGGACGCGGTCGTCGGCATCGACCCGGCCGACCCGATCACCTCCGAGCAGGAGGGCCACGTGCCGGAGTCGTACACCGCCTACCTCGACGAGGAAGCGCTCGCCGGAGCCCGGATCGGGTACGTCGCGTCGATGATCGGCACCAACCCGACCAACCAGCGGCTCTTCGCCAAGGCGCGGGCGGCCCTCGAGGCGCAGGGTGCCACGGTCGTCGAGGTCGTGCCGCCGGCAGGATTCAGCGCGGTGCTCGCCGAGCCGAGCGGAAGCACGAACGAGTTCAAGCACGACCTGCAGGGGTACATCGACGGGCACCTCGCCCCCGAGGTGACAGAGCGGTCGCTCGCCGCGATCGTGGCGGGCGGCGAGTACGTGCCGTCGCGGCAGAGCACCTACCTGACCCGTGACGCCATCACCGAGGAGACCTACCAGGCGTGGGCCGGTCCGAACGGCACGCACACCGCAGCGATCGCGAACGGCAACGTGCTCGTCACGCAGCTGCTCGACTCGCTCGATCTCGATGCGCTGGTGTACCCGTCGGGCACGCCGTACGGCACGCAGGGCTTGAACATGCGGCTGAGCCCGAACACCGGCATGCCGGCGGTGACCGTGCCGATGGGGCAGTCGACCGCTGCCGACGGCGGCACCGTCGGTGCGGGAGCAGGGGTCAACCTCGAGTTCCTGGGACGCGACTACGCGGAGGGGCCGCTGCTCGGCCTGGCCTACGCGTTCGAGCAGGCGACCGGCGCCCGCACCGCACCGGAGTTCTACGGCCAGCTCGACTGAGCCACAGCAGCAGGGGAGGGGCTCGGGAGCGCATCGCGCCCGGGCCCCTCGGCTGTGCCCCGGTAGGCTGTACCAGCCATGATCGACCTCGACATCTCAGACGACATCGCCGCGCTGCGGTCCACCTTCCGCGACATCCGGGGGGTCGTGGGGGTCGAGCGGCTGGAACGGGAGATCGCCGACCTGAGCGAGCAGGCCGGGCGTCCCGACCTGTGGGACGACACCGACAAGGCGCAGAAGATCACGAGCGCGCTGAGCCACCGCCAGTCGGAGCTCGCGCGCATCAACAGCATCGAGTCTCGTCTCGACGACCTCGAGGTGCTCGTGCAGATGGCGCAGGAGGGCGACGACCAGGAGTCGGCCGACGAGGCGAAGGCCGAGCTCGAGAGCCTGCGCAAGGTGCTGGGCGAGCTCGAGGTGCAGACCCTGCTCGACGGCGAGTACGACGCGCGCCCCGCGGTCATCACGATCCGCGCCGGAGCCGGCGGCGTCGACGCCTCGGACTTCGCCGAGATGCTCATGCGCATGTACCTGCGCTGGGCCGAGAAGCACAACTACTCCGCGACCGTCATGGACACCTCCTACGCGGAGGAGGCGGGCATCAAGTCGGCGACCTTCGAGATCGACGCGCCCTTCGCCTTCGGCACGCTGAGCGTCGAGGCGGGCACCCACCGCCTGGTGCGGATGTCGCCCTTCGGTGCGGCGGGCAAGCGCCAGACCTCGTTCGCCGCCGTCGAGGTGATCCCGCTCATGGAGGAGACGTCGGAGATCGACATCCCCGAGAACGACATCCGGGTCGACGTCTTCCGATCGAGCGGCCCCGGCGGCCAGAGCGTCAACACGACCGACTCGGCCGTGCGCATCACCCACCTTCCGACCGGCACGGTCGTCTCGATGCAGAACGAGAAGTCGCAGATCCAGAACCGTGCGGCCGCCATGCGCGTGCTGCAGTCCCGCCTGCTGCTCATCCAGAAGGAGCAGGAGGCGGCGACCAAGAAGGAGCTCGCCGGCACCATCACGGCGAGTTGGGGCGATCAGATGCGCAGCTACGTGCTCGCGCCGTACCAGATGGTGAAAGACCTGCGCACCGAGTACGAGGAGGGCAACCCCTCCAAGGTGTTCGACGGCGAGATCGACGGCTTCATCGCCGCGGGCATCCGCTGGCGCAAGCGCACCATCGAGGACTGAGGCGCAGCGCCCCTGACGCGCAGCGATGCCGGACCGGCCGGCGATGGAGAAACCGACCGGCCCGGCATCCGTCTCTCACTCCTTGCGGAGCTTGTCCTGCACCGTGCCGGCGATCTTCTCCATCGTGTTCGGCAGCTCCGTCGTGCCGTAGAAGCGCGCATCCGGATGGGTGGGCGGCGGGGCGGGGACGCCCGCGGGCGGCTCTGCGACGTATTCGAACTCCCCGTGGCCGTCAGGCGTCGGGCCGCTGGCCCAGCTGCCCTCGGACGCGTGCTCTCCGTTGCTGAAGTTGATGTACTGGTAGGCCACGTCGTCGGCCTCCTTCGACTTCGGGAAGTTGCTCGGCACCGGCAGCTGCTCCAGACCGTCGGCCTGCAGCTCGACGCACGCGGCCATCCACTGGTTCTGGTGCATCGTGTCGCGGGCGATGAGGAACCCGAGGAGGTCGCGCACGCCCTTGTCGTCGGTCATGTGGTACAGCCGCGCGGCCTGCACCCTGCCCTGCATCTCGGCGTTCACGTTCGCGGTGAAATCGGCCAGCATGTTGCCGCTCGCCGTGATGTACGAGCCCTGCCACGGGTTGCCGTTGCTGTCGACGGCGCGCGCTCCGGCGCCCGCGACGATCGCGTGCTGCACGTCCATGCCGCCGATCACGGCGGCGACGGTCGGGTCGTTCTGCACGGCGTCGTCGGTGATGCCGAGCGGCGCCTTCTCGAGCAGCTGCGCGATCATCGTCGCGAGCATCTCGACGTGCCCCATCTCCTCGGCTCCGATGCCGTACAGCAGGTCGCGGTACTTGCCGGGGATGTGCGCGTTCCAGGCCTGGAAGCCGTACTGCAGCGCGACCGAGATCTCGCCGTACTGGCCGCCCAGCACCTCCTGCAGTTTGCGCGCGTAGACCGCGTCCGGCTTGTCGGGCTTCGCCTTGTGCTGCAGTTCCTGACGGTGGAAATACATTCGGTCCCTCCCAAGGGGTCCGCCACGCAGGTCCCAGTCGCCGTGTGCGGCCGCTGCGCGGTGCTCCCTCCTCACGCTAGGAACGGCAACGAGGATGCGTCAGGGGTTGTCCGACGGGAACGCGCCGTCTACCTTCCCGCCTGCGGCGTGTCGAGGGGCACTCAGGCCGTGAGACGGGCGACGAGCTCGCGGCGGCTGCGCACCTCGGCCTTGCCGAAGACCGCCTTGAGGTGGTCCTGCACCGTGTATGGCGAGAGGTGCAGGCGGTCGGCGATGGCCGCGGTCGAGGCGCCGTCGATCACGAGCTCCACGACCTCCTGTTCGCGACGGGAGAGACCGAGAGCCGCCATCGTGAGCACGGCCGCGTCGTCGCCGGCGACGGTGTCGAGGCTGACAGCGACCGCTCGGGTGCCGCCCGCGGCATCCGTCAGCAGTGAGCCGCGCACGCGGATCCAGCCGCGACCGGGCGCCTGCACCCGCACCTCCGCCGTGCCGCCGATGCGAGCCGTGACGACCGCGGTGACGACCGGGATCGGCACGGCGCGGCGACCGCTCGGGTCCAGCTCCTTCAGCAGCACGGCCGCGTCGTCGGTGCGGGCGACGATGCGGCCCAGCTCGTCGACGACGGCGACGCCGTGTGCCGGGCGCTGCATCCGCTTGAACGATGCCTGCCCCCAGCGCATCCCGGCGGCGAGGATCGGGGCGAAGGAGCGCAGCAGCTCCGCCTCGTCGGCGTCGAAGTCGCGCGGACCGGGCTCCCGGTGGATGGCGAGACCGCCCCAGAGCTCCCCGCCGATCACCCCGGCAAGACGCGCCTCGTGCTCGAGGCCCAGCACGGGGGACTGGAACTCCCGGTAGCGCGCGCTCGCCAGCTTGTCGCCGCCCGTCTCGTCGCTCAGCAGCGCCAGCGGGTCGTCGCGGGTTGCGATCGCCGAGAAGGTGTCGGAGGCCTCGACCCTGTACTCGTAGTGTGCGAACGACGGGTAGGCGTCGTCGGGCAGCCCGATCTTGATGGAGCCGGCGATGAGGCCGGTCTTCGGATCGAAAGGCGAGATCACGGCCGCCTCGAACGGCACCACCCGGCGCAGGAGGTCGAGGGCCTCCTCGGCGAAGTCGATCCAGCTCAGGCGGGCCTGCGCAACACGGGCGAGGGCCGCCCGGGCCTCGACGTGCCTGACCTCGTTCATCGCTCCCAGTATCGCGGGCGAGCGAGCCTCACTCACGCCCCAGAACGGGCGGTATCCCAGATTCGTGGGATCGACAGAGGCACGCCGGATCCCTATCGTGCTCGGGTGCCCGAACTCTGCGTCTCCCTGCTCGGCGGAGTCGCCGTCCTCGTCGGGGAGGAGCGTCATCCCGTCAAGGGCGTCATCCCCGGAGCGATCGTCGCGCGGCTGGCGCTCGCCGAGGGGGCCGTCGTGTCGACGGACACGCTCATCGAAGAGCTCTGGGCCGACCCGCCAGAGTCCGCTGCGGCGTCGCTGCGGGTCGCGGTCTCGAAGCTGCGCTCCGGGACGCTGGGGGCAGTGCTCGCCGGAGGCCGCGGCGGCTACCGCCTCGACGTCGAGCCCGACCGGATCGATCTGGTGCGCCTGCTGCGCCTGCTCGAGGATCCGCACGCCCGCTCGCGGGACGAGCTCGAGGAAGCCGAGCACCTGTGGGCCGAGGACCCCCTGCACGACCTCGCCGACCGGCCCTTCGCCGAGACCCTGCGCATCCGCTTCCGCGAGCTGCGTCGAGCGGCCGCCGAGGAGCTCGCGCGTCTGCGCATCGAGTCGGACGACCACGGCGACGCCGCGCTCGGTCTCGAGCGGATCGCGGGCGAGTTCCCGCTGCACGAGCGTCCGGTCGAGCTGCGGGCGCTCGCCTTCGCGCGCGCGGGCCGCACCTCCGACGCGCTGGCCGAGATCGACGCCTTCCGCCGCCGGCTCGACGACGAGCTCGGGCTCGACCTGCCGTCGTCGCTCGACGAGCTGCGGCAGTCGATCGTGCGCCAGGTGGCCCAGGTCGTGGCGCCCCGCGACGCCGCGACCCGCGTGGTGCGGCACGGCATCCCGATCCCGCTGACCCGGTTCGTCGGACGCGAGCGGGAGCTGGCGGCGGTCGAAGACGGTCGCGCCGCGGCCCGACTGGTCACCCTGGTCGGCCCGGGCGGTGTCGGTAAGACGCGTCTGGCGGTGGAGAGCGCGCGGCGCTCGACCCGCACCACCGACGACGAGCAGTGGATGGCCGACCTCGCCTCCATCACGAGCCCCGACCAGGTCGTGCCCGCCATCGCCGACCTCGTCGGCGCCACCACGCCGGCGGTCGAGGCCATCGCCCGCGTGCTCGACGGGCGCCGCGCCCTCCTCATCCTGGACAACGCCGAGCACGTGCTCGAGGTTGTCCGCGCCGCGGTGCGGGCCCTGCTGGAGCAGTGCGAGGGGCTCACCGTGCTCGTCACGAGCCGCGAGGCCCTCCGCATCCCGGGGGAGCGCCTCGTGCAGGTCGCGCCGATGCTCGGCGGTGCGCTCGGCGACGCCGAGCAGCTCTTCCTCGACCGGGCCGCCGACTCCCGTCCCGAACTGGACCTCGAACGCCGCTCCGACGCCGTGCGCCGGCTGGTGACGCTGCTGGACGGCATCCCGCTCGCCCTCGAGCTTGCGGCGGCGCAGCTCGACGTGCTCGAGCTCGACGAGGTCGCCGAGGCGGTGACGGCGGGCACCGCGACCGGCACGACCTCCTCCCGTCACTCCAGCGTGACGGAGGCCATCCGCACGAGCGTCGACCTCGTCTCCGCCGACGAGCGCGACCTCCTCGGTCAGCTCTCCCGGTTCGCCGGCACCTTCGACACGGATGCCGTGGCCGGCATCTGCGTCGCCGAAGGCGACGTCGTCCCGCTCACCCGGAGGCTCGCGCAGCGCTCCCTCGTCGCCGTCGTGGAGCACGAGCGGCTCGGGTCACGGTTCCGCGTGCTCGAGTCCGTGAAGGCGTATGCGCGCGCTGGACTCGCCGTCTCCGACGAGGAGGGCTGGGACCGTCGTCACCTCGAGTGGTTCGCGGCGCAGGTCGATGCGATCGAGCCGCAGCTGCGCTCGCACGGCGCCTCGAAGGCCTGGGCGGTGCTCGACGTCTCGACTCCCGACCTGCAGCAGGCCCTCCGCACCGCCGTCGCGCTCGGCGATCGCGGGGCGGCGCTGCGCCTCACGGGCGGGCAGGCGCACTACTGGATGAGCAGGGGACTGCTCGCGGAAGGCCGCGGCGCGATCGAGGCGGCGCTGGCCGTTCCGGGCGACGCCGACGACCGTGTGGAAGGCATCGCCCTCTCCGGCGTCGCCCTGCTCGCGTATCAGTCGGGCGACCCCGCGGCCGCCACCGCCTACCTTCAGCGCGCTATGGAGTCCTCCACGGCTGCCGGAGACACCAGCCGGGTGGCGATGATGCTCGGCTACTTCGCGTACGCGGCGACCCTGTTCGGCGACAAGGAACAGGGGCAGGGTCTCATCGCGCAGGCCGTCGCGACCTCCGAGCACGCCGAGCCCTGGGCTCGGGCCGAGGTGCTCATGTGCCAGGGCCAGGCGCTGCGGGCGCTCGGCAAGCCCGCGCAGGCGCTCGACAGCCTCGCCGAGTCGCGTCGCATCGCCCTCGAGGTGGGCTACCAGTGGATCGCGACGAGCGCCACGTATGTCGCCGGCAAGGTGCTGATCGACGTGCGGCGCGCACGTGACGCGGTCGACACGCTCGTGCCGGGCGCCGCATCCGCGTATCTGGGGGAGGACCCGATGGGGTCGCTCGCCCTCATGCACGCCGTCGGCGGCGCGTGCGCGTTCCTCGAGCAGCATCGTGTCGGAGCGATGATCTTCGGGGCGGTCGACCGGCTCGGCCGCCGCTACGGCTACAACCCGGTGCAGACGGAGGGGGCGGATGCTCAGCAGCACCGGGACCGCATCGCCGAGGGCCTCACTCCCGGCGAGTTCCAGCAGGCCTATCGCGCGGGCGAGCAGCTGGAGTTCGATGACCTGTTCCGCCTCGGAGCAGGCGTGCGTCGCGCGCGTGCAGTCGCGGCCTGAGCCCAACGTAAACGCAACGTAAGCGCCCCGAATCGGCCCCCCTGGGAACCTTCCCACCCGGCCACGATCGAGACATGACATTCCTCAGCACCCGTTCCGCCCGTGCGGGTGTCGCGGTCGCGCTCGCCGCGCCGCTCTCCCTCGGGACGGTGGCCTTCGCGGCCGCCGCCGCCGAGGGCGACCCCGACACCATCGCCCCAGACACCACTCTCAACCGGATCACCGTCCCGGCATCCGGCTGGATAAGCGGCGTCACCCCGTTCTCGATCACCGCCACCGACACCGGAGGCTCCGGAGTAGCCAGCGTGAGCTACCGCATCGACGGCGGCGCCGCGGTCACCCTGCCCGGAGCAGCCTCCGGCCAGGTCTTCCTCTCGGAGGGTGAGCACATCGTCGAGTACTGGTCGACCGATGCCGCAGGCAACGTCGACCAGCCGGCCAGCGCCACCTTCCGCATCGACGCGTCGTTCCCGCGGATCACCTACGGCAACCCGCCGCAGCTCGCTCAGGGCTCGATGGTCGCCCTCGACTTCGCCTGCGAAGACGACCTGTCGGGTATCGCCTCCTGCGAATCGGACCTGCCGGTCGGGGCTCCCGTGCCGACGGACACGCTGGGCTGGCACGAGATCTCGATCACCGCCACCGACGTCGCCGGGCACAGCTCCCACGCGCCCTACGTGTACCAGGTGGTGCCCGCGGACACCGCCCCGCCCAGCGTCACGATCTCCGTCGCGCCCGAGCCGGCGTCCGGCTGGTACACGTCCTACCTCGGCATCGCCTTCGACGCCGCGGACCCGAGCGGGATCGGGTCTCTGCACTGGGCCAGCGACGGAGCCGTGTCGGCGAACGGCGACGCGGTCGGCGAGTCGAGCCTCGGCTGGGATCACACCTTCGAGGGGGTCACGGAGTTCCGTGCCTGGGCGTTCGACAAGCTCGGCAACCGCTCGGCCGACGTGACCCGCACCGTGCGCCTCGACACGGTCGCCCCGGCGGTGACCCTGCCCGCCGCCGCTGAGTTCGAGCAGGGCGAGGAGGTCGAGCTGGCGCTCGACTGCACCGACGCCACCTCGGGCGTGGCGGAGTGCGGCATCGTCGGCTCCCCCTCGCTCCTGCTCGACACCACCCAGGTCGGCCCGGCTCAGGTCGCCGCGTACGCGGTGGACCGGGCCGGCCACCGCACCGAGGTCGTCTACGAGTACACCGTCACCGCACCCGACCCGGTGGAGCAGCCGGGCGAGCAGCCGAACGAGCAGCCCGGCGAGCAGCCCGGTGAGGAGCCCAGTGAGGAGCCGAACGAGCCGGCCCCCGCCGCGCCCGTCGAAGGCTCCGGCGACGGCGCCTCGGGTGGCCCCGCCACCGACCGCGCGGACTCGCTGGCGACGACCGGCCCCGACCTGCTGACCGGCATGATCGCGGCGGCCGGTCTGCTCATCGGCGGTGCGCTCGCCTCGCTCCTGCGCCGCATCCCCGAGCGGCACTGACGACCCACCACGCGGCACTCCCTCCAGAGCCGGTCACGCGCTCGACGCTTGTGACTTGCTCTGGGGGGAGTGTCGCATCCGTCGTTCGCCGGATGCCTCCTTAGGCTGGCCGCAAATGATCCGTTTCGACTCCGTCACCAAGGCCTACGCGCGCAACGCGAGGCCGGCGCTGAACAACGTCTCGCTCGAGATCCTCAAGGGCGAGTTCGTGTTCCTCGTCGGAGCCTCCGGTTCGGGCAAGTCGAGCTGCCTGCGCCTCATCCTGCGCGAGGAGAAGCCGACCAAGGGCGACGTGCACGTGCTCGGCAAGCATCTCAACACCCTGCCGAGCCGCAAGGTGCCCTACTTCCGCCGGCACCTCGGCGTCGTGTTCCAGGACTTCCGCCTGCTGCCGAACAAGAGCGTCTTCGACAACGTCGCGTTCAGCCTGCAGGTGATCGGCAAGAGCCGCGGCTTCATCCAGGAGGCGGTGCCCGACGTGCTCAAGATGGTCGGCCTCGCCGGCAAGTCCGGGCGCCTGCCGCATGAGCTCTCGGGCGGCGAGCAGCAGCGCGTCGCCATCGCGCGCGCGATCGTCAACAAGCCCGCCATCCTGCTCGCCGACGAGCCGACCGGAAACCTCGACCCGTCGACCAGCGCCGGCATCATGACCCTGCTCGAGCGGATCAACCTCGGCGGCACGACCGTGATCATGGCGACCCACGACGCGGGCATCGTCGACCAGATGAAGCGCCGCGTCATCGAGCTCATATCCGGTCAGATCGTGCGCGACGAGCGCGAAGGCGGCTACCAGACGCAGGCGATCCCGGTGCAGGCCTTCGGCATGGCGAACGAGGGGCTCCGGTGAGACTCGCGCTAATCCTCGGCGAGGCCGCGACCGGGCTCCGCCGCAACGCCTCCATGGTCGTCTCGGTCGTGCTCGTCACGTTCATCTCGCTGACCTTCGTCGGCGCGGCGATCCTGCTGCAGCTGCAGATCGCCCAGATGAAGGGCTACTGGTACGACCGGGCCGAGGTCGCCGTCTACCTCTGCACGGATGCCGACACCACCGGCACCTGCACCCAGGCCGAGGCGACGGAGGAGCAGAAGGCCGAGATCGAGGCCCAGCTCAACAGCGAGACCCTCGCGCCGTTCATCGAGAACTACGAGTTCGAGTCGCACGACCAGGCCTACGCGAACGTCATGAAGCAGTTCGCCGACTCCGCCTTCGCCGAGTTCCTCACCCCCGAGGCGCTCAACGAGAGCTTCCGCGTCAACCTCGTCGACCCGTCGCAGTCCGAGATCCTCGAGGACGCGCTCTCCAACCTCGCGGGAGTTCAGGAGGTCGTCGACCAGCGGCAATACCTCGACCGCATCTTCTCGATCCTCAACGCGGCCAGCTACACCGCGATCGGACTCGCGACCGTCATGCTGATCGCGGCCGTGCTGCTGATCGCCACGACCATCCGTCTCAGCGCGTTCTCGCGCAGGCGGGAGCTCGGGATCATGCGCCTCGTCGGCGCCTCGAACCGGTTCATCCAGACGCCGTTCATCCTCGAGGGGGTCTTCGCCGCGCTGCTCGGATCGCTGCTGGCGGGCGGGGCGATCGTCGCGATCGTGCACTTCTTCGTGCGCGGCTACCTGTCGACCGCGCTGCAGTCGACGGCGACGAGTCTCATCGGGCTCGGCGACGCGATCGCCGTCGCGCCGATCCTCGTCGCGATCGGCGTGCTGCTCGCAGCCGCCTCGGCCGGTGTCGCGATCAACCGCTACCTCAAGGTGTAGTCCCCGCTAGACTGGTGCGCTGCGCTCAGCGGGAGCGCACGATCGGCAGTGGAGGAATCGTGCCCAGGGAACAAGGCCAGAAGGTTGTCGCGAGCAACCGCAAGGCCCGGCACGACTACACCATCGAGGACACCTACGAGGCGGGCCTCGTGCTCACCGGCACCGAGGTGAAGTCGCTGCGTGCGGGTCGCGCGAGCCTCGTCGACGGCTACGGCTACATCGACGGCGGGGAGGCGTGGCTCGACGCCGTGCACATCCCCGAGTTCTCGGCCGGCTCCTGGACCAACCACCCGCCGCGCCGCAAGCGAAAGATGCTGCTCCACAAGGAGCAGATCATCAAGATCTCCAACAAGATCAAGGACGGCGGCTACACCCTCGTGCCGCTGTCGATCTACTTCCTCGACGGGCGGGCGAAGGTCGAGCTCGCGGTCGCGAAGGGCAAGCGCGAGTACGACAAGCGCCAGACGCTGCGCGAGCGTCAGGACAAGCGCGAAGCCGAACGGGCGATGCGCAGCCGCAACAACCTCGGCGACTGACCCGAGCGGCGCCGGTCAGCTGGCGACGAACCGCGCGTCGACGGTCGCGCTCACCTCGATGTCCTCGGGCTTCAGCACGACCGACGACATGTCGGCGGAGGCCAGACGCATCTCGGACTTGTACATCCCCGCACCACCGGATGCCGAGGTCGAGTCCCCGAGCATGCCGGGGTCGGCGATCGCCACGGCCCGCACGGTGCTGAGGCCGATGCTCTGTGCGAAGACCTTCGCCTTGTCGAGCGCGTCGCGCACAGCGCGCGAGCGCACCTCCGCGGTGACGCTCGTCTTGCGCGCCTCGGTCAGCGCCCACTCGATGTGGCCGAGCTGCACACCCTCGATGGTCGCGGTCGACTCGATCCAGCGAGCGAGCGCGTCGAAGTCCTTGAACTTCGCGCGGAACGAGATCGACGCGTGGAACACGGGCGGCAGCTGCTTGCCCTCCTGATTCCAGGGCTTCTCGACCCACACCGTCACCCGGTCGGAGGACCACCAGGTGATCGGACCCTGATCGGGTGAGTGGAGGTCGGTGATCGACGCGCGCACCGCATCCGCCGACAGCGTCGTGGCTCGCACGACCTGCTCCCGGTCGGGTCCTTCGAGGGAGACGTCGACCTGCACCGTCGCGCGTTCCGCCGGGTACCAGGAGGAGAAGGAGCCCTGCACGGTGATGGTCGTCTCGGTCATGGTCCGATTCTGCCAGCGGGAATGTCGGCGGTGGCCGTGAGTGTTGTTCCTGTCGTAGACTGGACGGCCCGCATCCGTGCGGGATTTGGCAACTCAACAGCGCGTGATGACGACCCGCTCACATCGAGCGACGCATGGGGATGATCGGTTTCGACATCGCCTGGATTTCTGCGAGAAGCGGGTCGAGGATGCAGGGTTATCTCGTTAACGATCTCTGCGAAAAAACAAGTGCCAATACTAAGCGCACTGACCTCGCCCTTGCTGCCTAAGCAAGCGCACTAAACAGGTCCGTCGGTCCGGGGATGTCTCCTACCCGGGTTCCGGCGTCAGCTAGGAGACTCGCTCTTCCGCCGTGTCTCAGGACGGAAGGGGACTTGCACTGAGGCTGGGCCCGTCGACTTAGGTGCTTGTGACAAAGGTCGGGGCCGAGTAGAACGTCTGCACAAGCTACGCCCGTAGAAGGCGCAGGTTTACAGCGATGGACGGGGGTTCAATTCCCCCCATCTCCACCATGAGGTTGTCGTCACGCGCTGTTCGAGTCGCTACCCGTCCTCTGCCGTCCGGAACAGGGCCAGGTACTGGTGGGTGAAGGCGATCGCCATCCCGCCCTCCCCGACACCCGCGGCCACTCGTTTCACCGAGCCCGAGCGCACGTCGCCGATCGCGAAGATCCCTGGCGCGCTGGTCTCGAGCGCGAACGGGCGGCGCTGCGCGGTCCACGAGGGCGACGCGGCCGCCTCGGGTCCGGTGAGGATGAAGCCCCGCTGATCCCGGGCCACCTCCGGCGGCAGCCAGTCGGTGACCGCGTCGGCGCCGATCATGACGAACAGCACCGTGCAATCGCGCGGAGCTGCAGCGCCCGTCGCCTTGTCGAGCACCGTGACGCCCTCGAGCGCCGTGCCGCCGTGCACCGCCGTGACCTCGCTGCGCGTCTGGACGCGGATGCCGCCGTTGTCGCCGATCTGGTCGATGAGGTAGCGCGACATGCTCGCCTCGAGGGAGTCGCCTCGCACGATCATCGTGACCGTCCGCGCGTGCCGTGCGAAGAAGAGTGCGGCCTGACCGGCGGAGTTGCCCGCGCCGACGATGCAGACATCGGCACCCTTGGCGAGGGTCGCGTCGCTTCTGGCCGCCCCGTAGTAGACGCCGTTCCCGATGAACCGCGAGATCCCGGCGACGGGGAGCGTGCGCCAGTCGACGCCGGTAGCCGCGATGACGACCGGTGCGCGGAGCGTCTCGCCGCCGTCGAGCACGACCTCGTGGACGCCGGGCCGAAGTGCCTCGACCCGCCGGGTGACGACGATCTCGGCGCCGAGCCGCTTCGCCTGCTTCAGGGCGCGCGCGGCGAGGTCGTCGCCCGAGATGCCGAACGGGAAGCCGGTGTAGTTCTCGATCCGCGTCGACGTGCCCGCCTGTCCGCCGGGCGCGACCGCCTCGATCACGACCGTGCGCAGTCCCTCGGCTGCCCCGTTGACCGCTGCCGTCAACCCGGCTGGGCCCGCCCCCATGACCACGACGTCGTAGTCCGAGCGGCTGGGCTCGACGTCCAGCCCGACAGCCGAAGCGATCTCCCGCATGGTCGGAGAAGACAGACGCCTGTCGGTGCCGAGCTGCAGAACCGGGTAGGCCTCCGTGCCATCGGCGGCGTCGACCGTGCGGCGCTCGAACGCGACCTGATTGCGGATGAGGAACCCGGCCACCTGATGAGTGCGGGCGTCGAGCCGCGGACCGATCAGCTGCACGTCGGTCGCCGGCCTCTCGGCCGCGATCTCCTGCAGCGACTCCAGGTAGCGTCGCGCGAGGCCTGCCACCCGCGCGGGCACCGACGGTGCCAGCGCCGCGAGGGTGTAGTAGGCCGTGACGTCGAGCTTGAGCACTCGGGACACGGTCGAGGCGCGACCGCTGGCCGGGAACGGCGTGCTCAGCGTCATCGGCACCTCGCCGAAGAACAGACCCGGCGTGCGCACCCCGATCACCCGCTCCTCGCCGTGGATCACCTTGGTGATCTCGGCGCGCCCCTCGACGACGACGAACAGCGCGCGCTCGTCGCCCTCGTGCGCGAAGTACTCGCCGGGGGAGAGGCGGATGTCCTCGACAGCGCCGGCGAGATAGGAGAGCGCGTGCTCCGGGAGCGGCGCGAAGATGCGGATGCCGCGCAGCTCCTCGACGGTGATCATGGAACCGACAGGCGCTGCGGCGAGGGGACGAGGTGCGGCACCTGCCGAAACTAGCGGCGCGTGGCCGGCAGGGTCAAATGATCCTCAGCACCAGTTTCCCGCGCACCTCGCCCGCTCTCAGCCGGCGCAGCGCCTCGCCCGCCCGCTCGAGCGGCAGCACGGAGTCGATCCTGGGGCGCAGCCTGCCCTCGACCACCGCCTCGGCGACACGATCGAGCACCTCGCGCCGTTCCGTGGTGACGAGCATGACGAGCTTCTGCGGCACGAACGGCGAGAGCAGCGATGCCCCCATCGCGCGTTCGAGGCCGCCGAGCATCCGCCCGTCGGTCTCGCTGCCGATGATGACGAGGGTGCCGTCGCGGTCGAGCAGGCGGCGGAGCTCCTGCACCGGCCGGTGACCGCCGGTGTCGAGGATGGCGTCGAAGGTGCCTGTCACCTCCTGGGACCGGTAGTCGATCACCTCGTCGGCGCCGAGTCCGCGCACGAAGTCGGTCTTGGCCGGTCTGGCGACACCCGTCACGTGCGCGCCCAGGCCCTTGGCGAGCTGCACCGCGAAGTGGCCCACTCCGCCTGCCGCGCCCAGGACGAGCACGCGGGAGCGGCCCTTCACGCCGGCGGCGTCGAGCGCCTGCAGGGCGGTGCCGGCCGAGATCGGCAGCGCAGCGGCCTCCTCGAAGGAGAGCCCCTTCGGCTTCACGGCGATGCGCGAGGCGTCGGCCGCGGCGTACTCCGCCCACGCGCCCTCAGCCGTGCCGAAGACCTCGTCGCCGATGCTCAGATCCGCGACCTCGGCTCCGACGGCGACGATCACTCCGGCGAGGTCGCGGCCCGCTCTCCCCGCCCGTGGCCGGCGCGGGCCCGTCGCGAGGCGCACGACGCGAGGCATCCCCGCGATGAGGTGCCAGGCCCCCTGGTCGACCCCTGCTGCCCGCACCTCGACGAGCACCTGCTTAGCCCCGATCGTCGGGCGCTCCCGCTGATCGAGCCGGAGCACCTCCGCCGGGTCGCCGTACTCGTCGTGCACGATCGCCTTCACGATTCCTCCATCTTGTAGCCGAATACCTCGTCGAGGCCGACGCCGAAGACGTCGGCGATCTGGAACGCCAGCTCGAGCGAGGGGGAGTAGCGCCCCTGCTCGATGGCGATGATGGTCTGGCGGGTCACGCCGATGCGCTCGGCGAGCTGCGCCTGGGTGAGTTCGCCGTGCTCGAAGCGCAGCGCCCGGATGCGGTTGGTCACGCGGGTGGGACTCATCGCGGCATCCCGAAGCGGTAGGCGGTGAGCCGCAGCACGGAGCCGAGCACCGCCGAGAGCACGAACGCCAGGTAGACGGCGTTCGCGATCCAGAAGTGCGGAACCTCGAGCAGTGCGAGCAGGAGAGCCGCCAGGGCGCCGATGATCACGAATGCCTGGCCGCCGAGATCGCCATAGCGCCCGATCTCACGGTCGCGCTCGTCGACACGGTGATCGCCCCTGGGGGAGAAGATGCCCCAGATGATCGACGCGACGATGGAGAGCACGATGGAGCCGCCGATGGTCCCGAGGAGCGGGACCGCGTAGTCGACCTCGGGCAGCGACCGATCGCGCGCGGCGCTGAGCATCAGCACGAGATAGACGCCGTAGCCCAGTACCGCCGTGACCAGCAGCACCCAAGCTCTCTTCTGTTCGATGCTCATGGCGGACCTTCCGGTGTAAAGAAAACCTGACATCGCCCAATGTAAAGAAGGGCAGACGTCGTGTCAAGTGTTCTTTACACGGCGCCCAGCCTTCATCCCTGCGGCGAGAGGATGACGACGGGCGCTTCGCGTGTGCGCCGGGCCACGAACGCGTCGATGTCGCCCCACCCGGGGTGGAGGGCGAAGCCGGGCCACAGGCGCGCACGCTCCTCGGGGGCCGCGGCGCGGGCCGTGACTCGCCTGGGGCCGGTGGGCAGGTCGACGGAGGCGTCCGGGTTCCCCAGCAGGTTGAGCCACCATGCGGGGTGCTCCTCGCTCCAGCCGTTCATCGCGAGCGTGATGAGGTCGTCGCCGTCCTCGAAGTAGCAGACCATGACCGCACGCTCGACTCCCGAGCGCCGTCCCACCGTGTGCAGCTGCATCATGCCCGCGCGCTTGCCCGACTCGGGCCTTCGCAGGCCGAGCCGTCCACCGGTCAGGCGGACGAGCGTGCGGTGGCCGCGCCAGATCGCACGGATGATCCACCGGGGCGGAAGCGTCGTCGAGTCGGTCATGAGGGCTCTCTTTCTACGGTGTAGGTCTACGCTGTAGAGAATGCTCCGCCGGAACCCTGATGTCAAGTCCGCGCCGGGCTAGCATCGGAGGATGCCCCGCCGCCCAGACCGCGCCCTCGAGCGCTCGGAGCGCGGGAAGCTGACGCTCGAAGGCATCGTCGAGGCGGCCATCGTGCTGGCCGATGCCGAGGGCATCGATGGGCTCAGCATGCGCAAGCTGGGCACGCGCCTCTCGGTGGATCCGATGTCGATCTACCACCACCTGCGCGACAAGGACGCGCTGCTCGCTGCCATGGCCGACCGGGTGGTCACGACCATCGGCGTGCAGCAAGACGACGACTGGGCGACCGCCCTCCGCGGCACGATCCTGGGCGCCAGGGCCGCGATGCTGCGTCATCCGTGGACCGCCGCGGTCATCGAGCGGCTCGAACAGCCCACTCCGGCGATCCTCGTCTATCTCGACGCGGTGCTGGACATCCTGCGGCGCGGCGGGTTCTCGCTCGCGCTCGCCCACCACTCGCTGCACGTTCTGGGCAGCCGCATCCTGGGGTTCAGCGAAGACCTCTTCGACGACAGCCCCGATGTCCGCCCCGACGAGGCGACGCGGGCTGCGCAGGTGGCGGCCTGGTCCGGCCCGCTTCCCCGGCTCGCCGAGCTCGCGGGCGCGGCGAGCCATGACGGCGGTCTGGGCGGCTGCGACGACGACGCGGAGTTCGCTTTCGCGCTCGACCTGCTGCTCGAAGGCCTGGAGCGGCGGCGCACGTCCGTGTGACGCACTCCCGGACGGCGCGGCACACGGCGCCCTTCCTGCTGTGACATCGATCCCAGGCTCCACAGTGGACTCGGACGAAGGAGCCCCATGGACGTCAGCATCACCCGCCATCTCGAGGCGCCGCGCCGGTCGGTCTGGGCGGCTTTCACCGACCCGGAGCGGCTCCGCTCCTGGTTCTGGCCTCCCTCGTTCGGCACGCTGTGCGCCGTCGAGGCCCGGGTGGGCGGCGGGTACAGCATCCGCTCGGAGTCGGCGGGCATCGCCGTCACCGGGCGGTTCGAGTCCGTCTCGCCCGAGCACGGCCTCGTCGCCACCTGGCGGTGGGACGGCGACGAGCAGGAGAGCCGCTTCAGCCTCGACCTCGAGGAGGAGGGCGAGGGGACGCGTCTGGCCCTGCTGCACGACGGGCTGACCGACGAGCAGGAGGTCGAGTCGCATCGCGCCGGCTGGGAGTCCTGCCTCGACCGGCTGCCGGCACACCTCGCGCGTCACGCGGAGTAGCGCGAGGGCGTCTCCCGACCGGGCGACGTAGCATCGAGGAGATGACGACTCGCACCACCGACTCCCACGTGACGCAGCCCGAGCCCTACCGCTGGCAGGGCGTCGACCTGCTCGCCTACAAGGAGGCGGACGGCACCTTCCGCTCCGTCACGCGGCAGGTGCTGACCGATGCGGAGCACGGCCAGGGCGTCTCGCTGCGCTACTTCGAGGTGGGCCCGGGCGGGCACACCACGCTCGAGAAGCACGAGCACACCCACGTCGTCATCCCCATCCGTGGCCGCGGCAGCGCTCTCGTGGTGGACCGCGTCGTCGAGCTCGAGCTCAACGACGTCGTCTTCGTGCCCTCGTGGGGCTGGCACCAGTTCCGGGCGGCCGACGACGAGCCGCTCGGCTTCCTCTGCAGCGTCACCGTCGAGCGCGACCGACCGGTCCGCCCGACCGCCGACGAGCTCGAGGAGCTGCGGCGGGACCCCGCTCTCGCCGCGTTCCTGCGGGTCTAGACCGACTCGGCTGCCGCGCGGAAGCGCTCGGCGGCCGCGCGCGGATCCCCTCCACGCTGAAGGTCGGCCCCGATCAGCAGCAGCACGTCGCGCCCGTAGGCGTCGACCAGCTCGGGCACGCGCTCGACGGTCATCCCGCCGCCCGGCGCCGGCAAGATCGGCGCGATCCCGTCGAGCGGCGCGGCCGAACGGGCGGCGATGCGTTCGCACTCCTCCCGGGTGAAGCTGAACCGGCCGCCCCAGCTCGGGAAGATCGCCGCATCCGCGCCCGCTATGCGCAGCAGCAGGCCGAACAGCACGTCGGGTGCGATGCCGTGCTCGCGCGAGGCGGTGAAGCCGCCGAGGAACGACGGATGCGCGAGCACGACCCCGTCGAGCACCTCGCCCGCTCGCCGCAGCTGGTCGAAGCCGCCGACCCCCGGCACGATCAGCGCGCCGCCGGCGCCGGCGGAGCGCACCTCGGCGAGGCGACCCTCGAAGCGGTCGACCGGAGGGTTCACCGCCGGGAGGTAGACGGCGGAGCCGCCCGTGTCGGCATTGGCTCGCGCCACGGCCTCGGAGACCCGCTGCACCCGCTCGGAGAACGGAGCCCAGTGCTGGTTCGCGAGCCCCTGGTCGTCCTTGACGATGTCGATGCCGCCTGCCGCGAGTTCGTAGGCGAGCGAGGCGAGCTCCACGACGGAGAGCCCGACGGGCTTCAGCGCGGTGGCGAGCAGCGGGCGGCCCTCGGCGCGGACCCTCGCCCGCACCCCCTCCACCCCGAGGCGGGGGCCGGGGAAGCGGGAGAGCAGGTCCGTGGGCAGGTCGACGTCGACGATGCGCACGCCCTCCTGCAGGGAGCCGTTGCCCAGCAGCAGCACGAGCAGCTGCGGCAGCTCGTCGCCCGCGAGCGCCGCCGGGTACTCGATCGTGGCGAGGGCGTAGTCGTCGCGGGGCTCGTCGAGCGCGACGACGCGTGCCAGGGACGAACGGCGGGTGTGCTCCGGCGCGAGCTCGGTGGGCAGCTCATGGCTCTGCTCGACCGCGAGAGCATGCGCGCGCCGCTCAGCGTCGCCCCCGTGCAGCTCGTAGACGGCGGTGAGAGTCGCATCGGTCATGAGGAGACCGCTCCTTCCAGGCTCGGGCCGTACGGCGGCCGCAGCACGCCCACCTCGGTGATGATGCCCGTGATGAGCTCGGCGGGCGTCACATCGAAGGCGGGGTTCCAGGCGGGCAGCTCGGCGTGCAGCCCGTCGAGCAGCTCACGTGCCTCGCGCTCCTCGATCTCGATGTCGTCGCCCGTGGGAGTCGAGAGGTCGATGGCGTTGAGAGTCGCTGCGACGTAGAACGGCACGCCCTCGTAGTGCGCAGCGACAGCAAGCGCCCTCGTGCCGATCTTGTTGGCGGTGTCGCCGTTGGCGGCGATCCGGTCTGCGCCGACGACCACGGCATCCACGCCGCCCTTCGCGAGCGCCCAGGCGGCGGCGGAGTCGGCGATCAGCCGCACGTCGACGCCGCTGCGCTCGAGCTCCCAGGCGGTGAGCCGCGCCCCCTGACGCAGTGGGCGAGTCTCGGTGGCGAGCACGTGCAGCTCGTGGCCCGCCTCCCGCTTCGCGTAGAGCACGCCGAGGGCGGTGCCCCAGCCCGTCGTCGCGAGCTTGCCCGTGTTGCAGTGCGTGAGGATCGTGCGAGCGTCGCGCAGCTCGTCGCGACCCAGCTCGCCGATGCGCCTGCACTGCTCGGCGTCCGCGTCGAGCAGACCGAGCGCGACGTCGAGCGGGTCCCGGCCCTCCCCCTGCGCTGCCAGGGCGGCGTTCACCGCCACCCGGAGGTTCACCGCCGTCGGCCGGGCGGCGATAAGCCGCCGAGCCGACTCCTCCGGGTCGAGGCCCTGACGCACCGCCTGGGCGAACCCGAGCGCGCCCGTGGTGCCGATGACGTTGGCGCCCCGCACCGCGAGCGTCGCGATGGCATCCACGACGTCCTCCAGGGTGTCCAGGTCGCGCACCTCGAGCCGCTCGGGGATGTGGCGCTGGTCGATGATCCGCACCGCGTCGCCGGTCCACGCGACGGAGGGCGGGAAGTCGCTCACCGGCGCCCCAGGATGCCGAGGGTGCGCTCCAGCAGGTCCTCGGCGGTGCCGAGGGCGGAGCGCTCCTTCACCCAGGTCTGCGCGGTCTCGAGCACGAGTCCCGCGGCCCGCACGCGATCGTCGGTGTCGAGGGTCTGGATGTCCGACACCTTGGCGAGGCCCACGATGCGCCGGATCGCCTTGACGCCGCCGAACCCGACGGCGTCCGACCAGGTGCGGCGCAGCCAGGCGTCGAGGAATCGGTCGGTGTAGGAGTCGTCCGCGCGGGTCGGCCAGAGGGCGCGGAACTCCATCTCGAACGCCTGCCAGGCTTCGGCGACGAGGCCGTCGAGCCAGTCGACGAACTCGTCGGGCCGGTCGAGCACGGTCGCTCGCGCCCGAGCGAGCAGCACGTTGCCGAAGAGCGCGCCGAGGTCGAAGCCGACGGGGCCGTAGAACGAGAACTCGGCGTCGAACACCTTGGCCGCATCTCGCGTGTCGCCGCCGGGAACGAAGATCGAGCCGGTGTGCAGATCGCCGTGCACCAGCGCCTCCGCGCGCGTGGTGAAGGCGAGCTTCAGCTCGGCCACCTCGGCGAGCATGGCGTCGCTGCGCAGCGCGAGCACCGCATCCGTCAGCTGCTCGTCCCAGGCGTTGTTCTCGGCGTCGCGGTACGGCTCGGTGAAGACGAGGTCCTCGGTGATCCGGCAGAGCTCCGGGTTGACGGAGGCGGCCACGGCCGCCTTGTGCGCCGCAGAGTCGAGCGCGAAGACGGAGGTGCCGAAGCCGACCCGTGCGACGTGGCGTCCGACGACGGCGGCGGCTCCGGGGGAGACGCGTCCCTCGTTGAGGGCGGTGCGCCAGACGGTCCAGCCGGAGAGGTCCTCGAGGACGATCAGCCGCCGCGGCTCGTCGAGGCCGTGATACTCGGGGATCGAGTCGGGGCTGAACCGGGTGGCCGCGTCGTAGCCCCTCGCCTCGGCGAGGATGCGGTCCTGGCTGAGCGGCCAGGACTCGCCGACCATGCGCACATAGGGCAGTGACTGCTTGATCACGAGGGAGCGGTTCTGCGCGTCCGTGGCGATGAAGACGAGGTTGAGATTGCCGTCGCCCACCTCCCGCACCGTGACGGTGGACGGGTCGATGAGGTGCGCGAGGTCGCCGCGCGAGGCGAGGTAGGCGCCGACGGTGCTCGGGTCGAGCAGGGTCGCGGTCATGTCCGATCCTTCCGGAAGATCGCGCTGAAGCTGAGGATGAGGGCGCCGACGAGCAGCGCGCCCTTGATGAGGTCCTGCCAGTAGTAGGGCACGTTCTGCATCGTCAGGCCGTTGATGAGCACCCCGACGAAGACCGCGCCGACGATCGTGCCGAAGCCGTTCGGCCGGTTGGCGCCCAGCACGGCGAACCCGATGAGCGCCGCGGCGACGGTCTCGACGAGGTAGGGCGATCCCGCGCTGACGTCACCGCGCCCGAGGCGTGCGGCGAGGAGCACCCCGCCGACCGACGCCAGGGTGCCCGAGGCGACGTAGGCGAGCACCTTGACCCGCCCGACGTGCACCCCGGAGAGCCTGGCTGCCTCGGGGTTGCTGCCGACCGCGGCGAGGAGGCGCCCCGGCCGGCTGCGGGCGAGCAGCACCGATACCACGACCCCGAGCACGATCATGAGCAGCACGGGCACCGGCACGCCGAGCACGCTGCCGCGACCGAGCCAGAGGAAGTCGGGGCCGATGCGGCCGGGCGCCGGCTCGCCGTTGAAGGTCGCGCCGGCGGCGACCGACTGGCCCGCGGTGGGGACGAGGGCGAAGCCCGCGAAGACGAACATCGTGCCGAGCGTCGCGAGCAGGTCGGGCACTCGCGCGAGCACGACGAGCAGGCCGTTGATGAGGCCGATCAGGGCGCCGGCCGCGAGTCCGAGCAGCACGGCCACCCACGCCGGAAGTCCGAAGTACACCTGCGCGACCGTCGTGACCATCACCACGAACGACACGATCGACCCGATCGAGAGGTCGAAGCCCCCGACGGTCAGCGAGATCGTGACGCCGAGCGCGACGATCGCCGTGATGGCGACCGCCTGCAGCACGACGAGCACGTTCCGCACCGTGCCGAAGGCAGGCTCGGTCGAGGCGAAGAAGACGATGAGGGCGAGCAGCAGCACGAGCAGGCCGTACCGGTACACCAGATCGCGGGCGCGGTCGGCGACGGTCATGCTGTCCTTCCCGCCGGCGCGTCGAGGCCGGCGACCATCAATCGGGCGAGAGACTCCTCGTCCACCTCGTCGGGCCGCACCTCGGCGACGAGGCGCCCGTCGGAGAGGATCAGCACCCGGTCGGCGACCTCGAGGATCTCCTCGGGGTCGCTGGAGGCGACGAGAGCGGATTCCACCGTATCCGACCGCACGAGTCGGGCGAGGTCGGCGCGTGCCGCGAGATCCACTCCGCGGAACGGCTCATCGAGCACGAGCACGCGCGAGCGCGCGGCGAGCCAGCGCGCCACGACGACCTTCTGCCGGTTGCCGCCCGACAGGGAGCTCAGCGGCGCCGAGGGGCCGGGAGCCTTGATCCGCAGCGCCTCGATCAGCTCACGGGCGCCGCGCAGCTCCGACCGGCGGTCGAGCAGGCCGAAGCGGCTGTGCCGCCGCAGGTCGGCCAGGCTCGCGTTCTGCGCGAGGTCCCAGTCGGGAAACTCGGCGCCGCTGCGGCGGTCCTCGGGCACGAAGCCGATCCCCGCCGCGATGGCGTCCGACGGATGCCGCGGCCGGAACGCGCGTCCGTCCAGTTCGAGCGTCCCGGCCAGCAGCGCGTCTGCGCCCACCAGCTGCCGCAGCAGCTCCGTCTTGCCGGAGCCGAGCAGACCCGTGATGCCGACCACCTCGCCGCGGCGCAGCTCCAGATCGAACCCGGGGCGTCCGAGGAGCGGCACCACGCCGCGCGCTCGCAGCACCGACTCCCCGGCGGTGCCGGTGCGGGGCGGGCGACGCACGGGTCCCGCGAGCGAGCCGAGGATCGCCGCGGCGATCGGCGCCGGATCGAGGGGGGCCGCGAACCGGCCGACGATCCGGCCGTCGCGCAGGGCCACCACCCGGTCGCTCACGGCGGTGAGCTCGCCGAGGTGATGGGTGATGTAGACCACCGCCGTGCCCTCGGCGGCGAGGCGGCGCACCTGGTCGTGCAGTGCGCGCTGCTCGGTGATCGACAGTGCGGCGGTCGGCTCGTCGAGGAAGAGAACGCGCGCCCCGCGGCCGAGCGCCCTCGCGATCAGCAGCTGCTGCTTCTGCGCCGTGCGGAGGCGGCTGACGGGGGTGCGGAGGGGAAGGGTGAACCCGTCCCCGACGAGCTCGCGCGCGGCGCGCTCGATCGTCCGACGGCTCGGCAGGAAGCCGAGCTCGCCGCGCGTGATGCGATCGAGCACGAGGTTCTCGGCGACGCTGAGGTCGGGCGCGAGTGCCGCGTCGACGTCCTGCTGCACGGTCGCGATGCCGGCGGCCGCGGCGTCCTCCGGACCGCTCAGCCGAACGGGGGAGCCGTCGATCGAGACGGTGCCCGAGGTCGGTGCGAGCGCGCCCGAGAGGATCGCGACGAGGGTCGACTTCCCGGCGCCGTTGGCGCCGACCAGCCCCACGACCTCGCCCGCGTGCAGCTCGAGGTCCACACCGTCGAGCGCGACGGATGCGCCGAAGGTGCGGACTACGGCAGAAGCCGAGAGCACGGGGCGAGCCCGCGCTCTCGGCTCCGATCCGGCCGAGGCGTCCGTCATCCGTCAGTCGACCGGTGCGACGTCCGGGGTGCTGAGCTCGGGGAAGGCGCCGGAGAGCTCCTCCACGGTGCTCACACCCGCCTCACGCAGGGCGTCCTGGGTGAGCAGCGTGGGCGGCACCTCGATGGCCTGCTCGAGGTCGGCGTCGGTGGCGGCGAGGTAGGCCGCTCGCACGGTGACGGCGCCGACGTTCGAGGGGTCGGTGGCCGCCGTGGCGACCCATGGGCTGCTGTCGGCCGTGATGACCTCGATGTCGGCCGTCGAGATGTCGGCGCCGTAGATCCGCACGGAGTCCTCGAGGCCGAGCTCCTGCACCGCAAGGGTCGCGCCCTTGGCGAACTCGTCGTATGGCGCGAAGATCGCCGTGACGTCGGGGTTGGCCTGCAGCGCGGCCTTCGCCTGGTTCGCGACCTCGGAGGCGGTGGACTCGTTGACGACGCCGATCTGCGCGACCTGCTCGAGGTCGGGGTTCTCGGCCTTCACGTCCTCCCACACCGCGTTGCGACGGTCGAGCGGAGCGAAGCCGGCGACGTACGCGTAGATGACCTGGGCCTCGCCGTCGGTGTCGGCCACGAGCTCGTCGAGCACGAGGCTCGCGAGGTCGGAGTCGCTCTGCGCGATCGTGATAGCACGGTCGTCGCCGGCGTCGACGTCGAACGCGACGACCGGGATGTCCGCGTCGAGGGCTGCCGTCACTCCAGGCTGCACGGTCTCGGTGAAGCCGTGGTCGACCGCGATCGCGTCGACGCCCTCGTTGATGGCGGACTCCAGGTCGAGGGCCTGCTGCGCGTCGTCGCCGTTCGCGTTGTACACGCTGAGGTTCACGCCGAGTCGCTCGGCCTCGGCCTCGGCGCCCGCGAGCCAGAGCTCGAAGTAGTCGCCCGAGCCCAGCTGACGCACGAGCGCGATGTCGACGGAGTCGTCGTTCCCCGCGCCGGAGGCGGCGGGAGAGCTCGCACAGCCTGAGAGGAGAAGAGCGGATGCCGCCGCCGCGGCGGCGAGGGGCAGGAGGCTGCGTGCGGTCATGATTCCTCGGTGTCGGGGGAGCCGCGGATGCTGTGCGCGGCGGTACCGGGACTCTAAGCAGGGCGCTCGGCGACCGGCAAAACGTGTGACGTTGCATGTCGGAACGACGGAACGGCGCCGCCCGCGAGGGGCGACGCCGTTCCGAGGAACCGCTCCGGGACGATCAGCGGTTGGAGCCCTCGAGGGTTCCGGTGGTCTTGCCCGCGTCGTCGTAGACCGTGCAGCTGACGACCCGGTCGCCCGATGCCCAGCCGCTCTCGAGCGGGGTGTAGAAGCTCACGTAGAGCTCGGACGACTCGTAGGGCACGCCCACGAACTCGGTGAACGCGTCGCCGGCGCAGCCCTCCTCCGCGGCGGTGTTGACCGCCTCGTTGCCGGGGAAGTCGCCCGCGGGCAGCTCGAACTCGTGGAAGACCTCGGAGTCGTGCGGCTCGTCGCAGGGGGTGATCGGGACCTCGGACACCTCGCCCTCGACGTTGATGTCGTTGAGGCAGTCGCCCACCTGGATGGCGAAGACGTCGCCGCTCTCGGTGCCCTCCGTGACGGTGCCGTCATCGTCGCGCTGCGGCTCCTGGCCGCCTCCGCCGACGATGTTGCCGAGCAGGCTGCAGCCGGTCAGGGCGACGCCCGCGACGGTCACTGCGACGGCGGCCGATGCGCGGAGCGCGAACTTCTTCAGATCGATGGTCATGATGCTGTGATCGTTTCTCTTGGGTGCAGGGGGGACCCCGGCCATAGCCGAGGAAGCTGAGGGAAAGCTTAGACCGCCGAGGCGTCCTGGCCGCCCCTGCATTCATTCGAATACACCGCGTTCACCGCAGGTTCGACAGCAGTTCCTCATGCAGGGCGCCATTGCTCGCGAGGGCGGTGCCGTGCCACGGGCCGGGCCGGCCGTCGAGCGAGGTGAAGCGCCCGCCCGCCTCCTCGACGATGGGGATGAGCGCCGCCATGTCGTACGGCTGCAGGTCGTGCTCCAGCACGGCGTCGACCGCGCCGTCGGCGACGAGCATGTACGACCACATGTCTCCGATCGCCTGCGCGCGCCAGGTGCTCGTGCCGAGCCGCGCGAGCGTGTCGAGCTGGCCGGCGTCGAGCCAGCCGCGCAGTCGGTTGTAGCTGATCGACGCATCGGCGAGCTGCGAGACCCCGCTCACCGTCATCCGCCGCGGCTCGCCGCCGGATCGGCTGGTCCAGGCACCGAGACCGCGCGCCGCCCACCAGCGCTGCTCGAGGGCGGGCGAGCTGACGACGCCGACGATCGGCTCTCCGTCGACCGCGAGTGCGATCAGCGTGCCCCAGATGGGGACGCCGCGCAGGAAGTTGGCGGTGCCGTCGATGGGGTCGATGATCCACTGACGCCGGGATCCGCCGCCCTCGCCCGCCTGCTCGCCGTACTCCTCGCCGAGGATCCCGTCCTCGGGGCGGCTCGCCAGGATGCCGTCGCGCAGCGCACGCTCCACAGCGCGATCCGCATCGGTCACGGGGGTGCGGTCGGGCTTCGTCGTCACCTCGAGATCGACCGCACGGAATCGGTCGTGCGAGATGAGGTCGGCCGTGTAGGCCAGCGAGAGCGCGAGCGCGAGGTCGTCGCGCGGCGAGTACTCCGTCACCGCGCCAGCGTAGCGCGACCGATCAGGGGACGGTCCGCAGGGTCAGCAGCAGGCGCTGCAGCGAGTCGAGGCGCTGCGGTCCGGTCGGTCCGAGCTCCCCGCGGCCGACGGCCTCCACGATCGCGCAGTCGGGCGCATCGGACAGGTGCGTGCAGCCGCGGGGGCAGTCCTGCGCGACCCGGGCTAGCTCCGAGAAGGAGTCGAGGATCGAGTCGGGGTTCACGTGCCCGAGCCCGAACGAGCGCACGCCGGGGGTGTCGATGATCCAGCCGCCGCGGAAGCGGAGCGACACCGTCGACGACGAGGTGTGCCGTCCTCGCCCGGTGACCTCGTTGACGACGCCGGTCGCGCGATGCGCCTCGGGAACGAGAGCGTTCACGAGCGTCGACTTCCCGACGCCGGAATGCCCGACGGCGACCGTGCTGTGGCCCTCGAGCGCCGCTCCCAGCTCGTCGAGCGG
Source organism: Microbacteriaceae bacterium (assembly GCA_031177985.1). Lineage (GTDB taxonomy): Bacteria > Actinomycetota > Actinomycetes > Actinomycetales > Microbacteriaceae > JAPSJW01. The sequence continues at coordinate 438,461 of JAPSJW010000002.1, forward strand.
AGGATCGTCCGGGGTGCTGGTGAAGACGGGCAGGTCGAGTCCCGCGAAGTTCTCGACGAACGGCGCGGGGTCGACGAGGTCGGCCTTCGTCACGACCATCAGCGGCGCGATGCCCGCGTCGTAGGCCGCGACGAGGTAGCGGTCGACGAGCCGCAGGCGGGGTTCGGGGTTCGCCGCCGAGACCACGATCATCATCTGATCGGCGTTGGCGACGATGATCCGCTCCACCTCGTCCGTGTCGTCGGCGCTGCGCCGCAGCATCGTCGTGCGAGGACGGATGCGCACGATGCGGGCGAGCGATCCCTCGCTTCCGCTCGTGTCGCCGACGAGCTCGACGATGTCGCCGGTCACGATCGACCCCTTGCCCAGCTCGCGGGCCTTCGTCGTGGTCAGCTCGCGCTCGTCGGGGGTGCCCTCGTCGACGAGCACGCCGTAGCGCCCGCGGTCGACCGTGAACACCCTGCCCGGCACCGCATCCGCGTACTCGGGGCGCGTCTTCGTGCGCGGCCGGTTCCCCTTCGGATTCGGCCGCACCCTGGCCGACGACTCGTCGTACTCGCCGTACTCGTCGTCGTCGTCGTCGTCGGGCGGAAGCCAGCTCATCCGACCCCTGTGACGGTGCGCGCCCATAGCTCCGGGAACTGGGGGAGTGTCTTAGCCGTGGTGCCGATGTCGTCGATCTCGACGCCCGCGACGGCCAGCCCGACGATCGCACCCGCCGTCGCCATGCGGTGGTCCTCGTAGCTGCGCCACGTGCCGCCGTGGAGGGGCTGCGGTTCGATCGCGAGCCCGTCCTCCAGCTCTGTGACCCGGCCGCCCAGCCCGTTCAGCTCGGCGCTCAGCGCGGCGAGGCGATCCGTCTCATGGCCTCGCAGGTGGCCGATCCCGGTGATGCGGCTGGGGCCATCGGCGAGAGCGGCGAGGGCGACCAGGGCTGGCGCCAGCTCACCGCCCCTCGACAGGTCGAGGTCGACCCCGGGGATGCGGCCGCCACCGGCGAGGCCGGCGCCGCCGTCGACGACGAGCGCACCGTCCCGGCGCTCGACGGAGGCGCCGAAGCGCGGCAGCAGGGTCTCGAGATCGGCGCCGACCTGGGTGGTCGACCCGGGCCATCCGTCGATCGCCACGGTGCCGCCCGCGACGATCGCGGCGACGAGGAACGGAGCGGCGTTCGAGAGATCGGGCTCGATCGCCACGTCGCGGGACCGGATGGGCCCCGGCTCGACGACCCAGACACCGGGCTCGGTCGAGCCCACCGCCACACCTCGGCGCGCGAGCGTGTCGACCGTCATCTCGATGTGCGGCAGGCTCGGCAGGCGCTCGCCGGTGTGTCGCAGCGTCAGCCCGCGCTCGAACCGGGCGGCGGAGAGCAGCAGACCCGACACGAACTGGCTCGAGGCGGAGGCGTCGATGGCGAGCTCGCCGCCCTCGACCGATCCGGTGCCCCACACGCTGAACGGCAGGCTGCCGCGTCCGTCGTCGTTGACGTCGATGCCGAGATCCCGCAGCGCCTGGATCATCGTGCGCATCGGGCGTCGCCTGGCGCTCTCGTCACCGTCGAACTCGATCCGGCCGAGCGCGAGGGCAGCCACGGGAGGCAGGAAGCGCATCACCGTGCCGGCCAGGCCGCAGTCGATGGGGCGCCCGCCTTCGAGCTCCTCCGCGGGCGTCACGAGCAGATCCGGGCCGTACGGGCTCTCGCCCTCGACCTCCTCGATCGTCACGCCGAGCGCTCGGAGGCCCTGGACCATGAGCGAGGCGTCGCGGGAGTGCAGGGGCGCGACAAGCCGGCCCGGCCCATCGGCGAGCGCGGCGAGCACGAGCTCGCGGTTGGTCAGGCTCTTCGAGCCGGGAAGCGACAGGCGCGCGGCGAGCGGCGCCTCCGCAACGGGCGCGCGCCACGCGCCGGGAGTCTCCTCCGGCTGCGGCTCGTCGTCGCCGTACGGACTGAACTCGGGCCCGGAATACCTGTGCACCTGCATCGGTTACCACAGTATCGGCAGGACGGAATCAGGGGAGGCGCACGCGATGGCAGTGATGCTGGCGGATCGGCCTACCTCCGCCGGGGTGATCCCGGGGCTCGCCGACCTAGAATCGGTCCTGATGACGAACGACACCCCCGACCTGCCCGACGAGGCCGCTATCGACGCCGCCCTCGAGGAGGTCGCCGCGCCCGGAGACTCGGAAGAGGCCGAGCGCGAGAAGCGTCGCGCATTCGAGGAGCAGGCCCTGCCCTTCATGGACCAGCTCTATGCGGCCGCCATGCGCATGACGCGCAACCCAGCCGACGCCGGCGACCTCGTGCAGGAGACCTTCGTGAAGGCCTACCAGTCGTGGGCCCAGTTCAAGCAGGGCACGAACCTGAAGGCCTGGCTCTACCGGATCCAGACGAACACGTTCATCAACATCTACCGCAAGAACCAGCGGAACCCGTATCAGGGCACCATCGACGACCTCGAGGACTGGCAGCTCGGCGGCGCCGAGTCGGCCACCCTCGCCACGACGACTCGCTCGGCCGAGGCGGAGGCGATCGACCACCTGCCCGACAGTGCCGTCAAGGACGCGCTGCAGGCGATCCCCGAGGACTTCCGCTTCGCCGTCTACTTCGCCGACGTGGAGGGCTTCTCCTATCAGGAGATCGCCGACATCATGAAGACTCCCGTCGGAACCGTCATGAGCCGCCTCCACCGCGGTCGACGGATGCTGCGGGAACTGCTGGCCGACTACGCGCGTGATCGCGGCATCGCCGCCGCGCCTGCCACCGGGAGAAGGAAATGACCGACTGCGGATGCGACAAGGCGAAAGCCGAGCTCGAGGAGTACCTGCACCAGGAGCTCAGCGAGCAGGACTTCCTCGACATCAGCGAGCACCTCTCGAACTGCGCCGACTGCACGGCTGAGCACCTCGTCGGCATCACGCTGACCGAGAAGGTGCGCAAGGCCTGCCAGGAGAAGGCTCCCGAGGAGCTGCGCGCCGCGGTCACCGCCCGCATCCAGGAGCTCACCGCCCGCTAGCCCCGGCAGGCCCGGCGCGCCCGCGACGGTGCTCGCCCCCTTCGGCGGCCCGCCGCTCCCGTTCATCCGTCATCCCGCTCATCCCGCTCATTCGTTTGCAGCAGACGCCCGCAGTCGTCGTCGAATCGGGTGAGTCTGCTGCACCTCGACGCGGACGAACGCGTCAAGAAACGCGGAAGGGGGGGGGGGGCGCGGGGGGGGGGGCCCG
>JAPSJW010000002.1:441692-723580 GCA_031177985.1 Microbacteriaceae bacterium
GTCTATTCGGGTGTTTCTGGTCCACCTCGCCGCGCACCAACGCTTAAACAACCGCGGACGGGCCGCGCGACCTGCGTCGCGCGGCCCTTCCGTGTCTGATCGGCTAAAGCGAGAGCGCCCGGTCGATGATGCTCGCGTGCTCCTGCGCGCTGCGCTTCGTCGACCCGGTCGCCGGGCTCGCCGCCGAGGCGCGCGAGACGACTCCCAGCGTGCGCCCGTTGAGGTGCGGAACGAGCTCGAGGTTGAGGAACGACCAGGCGCCCTGGTTCTCCGGCTCCTCCTGCACCCAGACGAGCTCGGCGTTGGGGTAGCCGTCGAGCACGCCGTTGATGCGCTCGAACGGCAGCGGGTGCAGCTGCTCGAAGCGCACGAGCGCCACCCGCTTCTCCTGACGCTTCTCGAGCTCGCCCGCGAGGTCGTGGTACAGCTTGCCCGAGACCATCACGACCCTGCGCACGGCGTCCCGGTCCTGGATCTTGTGGTCGTCGAGGATCGGCTCGAAGCGGCCGTGCGTGAAGTCCTCGGTCGCGCTCGTCGCGCCGCGCAGGCGCAGCATCGCCTTCGGGGTGAAGACGACGAGCGGGCGACGCGGACGGGCGTAGGCCTGACGGCGCAGCAGGTGGAAGTACGACGCCGGCGTCGACGGACGCGCGATCGTCATGTTGTTCTCCGCGCACAGCTGCAGGTAGCGCTCGATGCGCGCCGACGAGTGGTCGGGACCCTGACCCTCGTAGCCGTGCGGCAGCAGCAGCACGACGCTGGAGCGCTGGCCCCACTTCTGCTCGGCGCTCGAGATGAACTCGTCGATGACGATCTGGGCGCCGTTCGCGAAGTCGCCGAACTGCGCCTCCCACAGCACGAGCGCATCCGCCCGCTCGACCGAGTAGCCGTACTCGAACGCCATCGCCGCGTACTCGCTCAGCAGGGAATCGTAGATCCAGAACTTCGCCTGCTTCTCGCTGAGGTTCGCGAGCGGCAGCCACTCCTGGCCGTTCTCGCGGTCGTGCAGCACCGCGTGCCGCTGCACGAAGGTGCCGCGGCGCGAGTCCTGCCCGACGAGGCGCACGGGCGTGCCCTCGTGCAGCAGCGAGCCGAGTGCGATGAGCTCGCCGAAGCCCCAGTCGACGCCGCCGTTGCGGCTCATGTCGACGCGCTTCTTCAGCAGCTGCTGCAGCTTCGGGTGGATCGTGAAGCCGGCGGGCGGGTTGGCGTGCGCGTCGCCGATGAGGTTCAGCAGGTCGGTCGAGATGGCCGTGGACTCCGGCTCGCCGCTCGCGTCGTCCTGCTGGGACTCCGGGCGCTCCAGGTCGGCGACCGCGTTCGCATCCTGCACGACCACGGGGATCGAGTTGGTCTGCGCCGCGTGGGTCTCGGCGAAGGCGCGCTCCAGACGCTCCTGGAAGTCGCGGTGGCTCGCCTCGAACTCCTCCTGGGTGATGTCGCCGCGGCCGACGAGCGCCTCGGTGTAGAGGGTGCGCACGCTGCGCTTCGCCTCGATGAGGTTGTACATCAGCGGCTGCGTCATCGACGGGTCGTCGCCCTCGTTGTGACCGCGCCGGCGGTAGCAGACGAGGTCGATGACGACGTCGCGGTGGAACCGCTGACGGTAGTCGAAGGCGAGCTCGGCGACGCGGACGACGGCCTCGGGGTCGTCGCCGTTCACATGGAAGACGGGGGCCTGGATCGACTTGGCGACATCGGTCGAGTAGACGGAGCTCCGGCCCTCGCCGGGCGGCGTCGTGAAGCCGACCTGGTTGTTGACGACGAGATGGATCGTGCCGCCCGTGCGGTAGGCCCGCAGCTGCGACATCTGCAGCGTCTCGAGCACGACGCCCTGACCGGCCATCGCGGCGTCGCCGTGCACCAGGATCGGCAGCACCGAGAACGTGCCGATCGGCTTGCGGTCCTGCTTGGCGCGCACGATGCCCTCGAGCACGCCGTCGACGGCCTCGAGGTGCGAGGGGTTGGCGGCCAGGTACACCGGGATCTGGCTGCCGTCGGCGCTCGTGAAGGCGCCCTCGGTGCCGAGGTGGTACTTGACGTCGCCTGAGCCCTGGACGGTGCGCGGGTCCTGGGTGCCCTCGAACTCGCGGAAGATCTGGGCGTAGGTCTTGCCCGCGATGTTGGTGAGCACGTTGAGGCGTCCGCGGTGCGCCATGCCGATGGCGACCTCGTCGAGACCGGCGGTCGCGGCTCCCGACAGGATCGCGTCGAGCAGCGCGATCGTCGACTCGCCGCCCTCGAGGCTGAAGCGCTTCTGGCCGACGTACTTGGTCTGCAGGAAGGTCTCGAAGGCCTCGGCCTCGTTGAGCTTCGAGAGGATGCGGAGCTGCTCCTCCTTGGTCGGCTTCTGGTAGGGCCGCTCGAGGTGCTGCTGGAACCAGGAGCGCTGCTCGGGGTCCTGGATGTGCATGTACTCGATGCCGACGGTGCGGCAGTACGAGTCGCGCAGCACGCCGAGGATGTCGCGCAGCAGCGCCGCGCGCTTGCCGCCGAAGCCGCCGGTGACGAACTCGCGGTCGAGGTCCCAGAAGGTCAGGCCGTGGCTCGTGATCTCGAGGTCGGGGTGCGAGCGCTGGCGGTACTCGAGCGGGTCGACATCCGCCATGAGGTGGCCGCGCACTCGGTAGGAGTTGATGAGCTCCTGCACGCGGGAGGTCTTGCTGACCCGCTCCGAGAGGTCGACGTTGATGTCCTCGGCCCACGAGATCGGGGCGTAGGGGATGCGGAGGGCCGCGAAGATGTCCTCGTAGAAGTCGTGCTGGCCGATCAGGCGCTCGTGCACCTTCTTGAGGAACTCGCCCGAGCCCGCACCCTGGATGACGCGGTGGTCGTAGGTGCTCGTGAGGGTGATGCTCTTGCCGATGCCGAGCTCGGTCAGCGTCTTGGGGCTGGCGCCCTGGAACGCGGCCGGGTACTCGAGCGCACCGGCGCCGACGATGCAGCCCTGTCCCTGCATGAGGCGGGGGACCGAGTGCTCGGTGCCGATGCCGCCGGGGTTGGTCAGCGAGATCGTGGTGCCCTGGAAGTCGGCCGCGGTGAGCTTATTGCCGCGCGCCCGCTTCACGAGGTCCTCGTAGGCGGAGAGGAACTCGTTGAAGGTCATCGTGTCGGCGCGCTTGATCGCGGGCACGAGCAGCGACCGGGTGCCGTCGGGCTTCGGCAGGTCGATCGCGATGCCGAGGTTCACGTGCGCGGGCACGACGAGGCTCGGCTTGCCGTCGACCTCCGCGTAGTGCACGTTCTGGCTCGGGAACTCCTTGAGCGTCTGCACGATCGCCCACCCGATGAGGTGGGTGAACGAGATCTTGCCGCCGCGAGCGCGCTTGAGGTGGTTGTTGATGACGATGCGGTTGTCGATCATCAGCTTCGCCGGGATGGACCGCACGCTCGTGGCGGTCGGGACGGCGAGGCTGGCGTCCATGTTGGTAGCGAGGGTCTTGGCCATGCCGCGCAGCGGGCTGACCTGGTCCTCGTGCTCGAGCTCCTCGGCCGTCGGGATCGGCGCCGTCTTCGGCGGAGCCTCGGCGGGGATCGGCTGCGGCTTCGCCTGCACGGATGTGGTGCGCGCGATGGGCGTCGACGCGCTCGTCGGCACGGGAGGCGCGGGCGCCTGGGTGGCCTGCTCGGCTGAGGGGACCTCGTCGGGGATCTGCGCCTCGCCGCCGCCCGCCTGGTCCTCGACCGCGGCCTGCTCGGACTCGTGCTCCGTGACGGCGGGCTGCTCCGCCTCGGCGGAGGGCTCTGCGCCGGTGGGGCCGGCCTGCGGCTGAGCGGCGGCCTCGGGCTGTGCGGGAGCCTCGGGCTGTGCGGGAGCCTCGGGCTCAGCAGCCGGAGCCTCGGGCTGCACGGGAGTCTCCGGCTGAGCGACGGCCTCCTGCGCAGGCGCCTGAGGCGCCTCCGCCTGCCGCGGTGCGCCGTTCGTCTGCTCGGCGGTCAGCACGGGGAGCGTCGCCGTCGGCGTGGGGTCGGTCGTGGACGGCGTGTAGTTCTCGAGGGTGGGCCACCACGACTGGTCCACCGAGTTCTTGTCGACGATGTACCGCTCGTACATCTCTTCCACGAGCCATTCGTTGGCCCCGAACTCGCCGGAGGAGCCCTCCTCAGGCGCGAGCCCGGTCACTTGGCTTGACACAGCCGACCGCCCACTTTCGGTTCTCTTCGTGCGTTGCTGTTGCGGCGACCCTGCGTCGGGCGCCCTCCCAAGCTTAACGGCTCCCGTGCGGGGGCGCGGGCTCGGGATGCGCGGGTAGCGTGAACAGCATGCGGTTCTATGAGACGACCCCGACGCACGACCTGACGTACTCCGACGTGTTCCTCGTGCCCAGCCAGTCGGATGTCGGCAGCCGCCTGTCGGTGTCGCTCGAGCCGGGAGACGGCACGGGCGCCACACTGCCGATCGTCGCGGCCAACATGAACTCGGTGACCGGTCCCCGGCTGGCCGCCACGCTGGCGCGGCGCGGGGGACTCGGAGTGCTTCCGCAGGACCTCCCCCTGCAGGATCTCGACGCCGCCATCCGCTGGGTCAAGGAGCAGCCGGTCGCCTACGACACCCCGCTGGCGCTCGGCCCCGATCAGACGGTCGCGGACGCCCTGCTGCAGCTGCCTCCCGTCGAGGGGCACGGCGTCGTGCTGCACGACGCCAAAGGGCAGTACCTCGGATGCATCCCGGCGGCCCGGCTGGGCACGGCCCTCCCCGACGCCCGGCTGGGCGACCTCCTGCACGGCTCGCTCACGTCGATCGACGCGGATGACGTCGACGGTCCGCGCGCGGCCTTCGATCTGCTCAGCGCGGCAGGCGTCGACTTCGCGCCGGTGCTCAGGCACGGGCACGTCATCGGCACGCTGAGCGTCAAGAGCGCTCTGCGCGCGACGCTCTACACGCCGGCGACGGATGCGCGGGGGCGCCTGCGGGTCGGTGCGGCGATCGGCATCAACGGCGATCCGGCCGCCAAGGCGAAGGCGCTCGCGGAGGCCGGCGTCGACGTGCTCGTCATGGACACCGCGCACGGCCATCAGACCGGCATGCTGCGCGCGCTCGAGCAGGTCGCGGCGCTCGACCTCGGGCTGCCGATCGTCGCGGGCAACATCGTGACCCGCGAGGGCGTGAAGGCGCTCGTCGGAGCCGGAGCCACGATCCTCAAGGTCGGCGTGGGTCCGGGCGCGATGTGCACGACCCGCATGATGACGGCCGTCGGACGCCCGCAGTTCTCGGCGGTCCTCGAGACCGCGGAGACCGCGAAGGAGCTGGGGGCGCACGTCTGGGCCGACGGGGGAGTGCGGTACCCGCGCGACGTCGCGCTCGCGCTCGCCGCAGGCGCGGCATCCGTCATGATCGGCTCGTGGTTCGCCGGCACGATCGAGGCGCCGGGGATCCTGCAGCGGGACGGGAACGGCAGGCTCTACAAGGAGAGCTGGGGCATGGCGTCGACGAAGGCGGTCAAGGAGCGGTTCGGGCGCCTCGACGCCTACGAGCTCGCGCGCAAGACCCTCTTCGCCGAGGGGATCTCGAGCTCGAGCATCTACCTGGATCCGCTGCGTCCGTCGCTCGAGGATCTGCTCGACATGATCACGTCGGGGCTGCGCAGCTCGATGACCTACGCCGGCGCCCGGAACCTGCCCGAGTTCAGCGAGCGGGCGCTCGTCGGCATCCAGTCCGCGGCGGGCTACGAGGAGGGAAAGGCTCTGCCGGTCTCGTGGTGACGGTCTCCCGCGACTGAGCCCTTCGATCGCTCCCGTCCCCAGCGAGCGGGCACGGGAGGTCGTTTATACTCGGCGGACAATGGATGACCCTCCGTCTTCGACCTCGTCCCCTGTTCACAGACCCTCGCCGGTGATCGGGGGCCGTCATGGCGCTTGAGTGGATCCTGCTCGGTGTCGGACTGCTTCTGACCATCGGCACCGGCTTCTTCGTCGCGTCGGAGTTCGCGCTCGTGAACCTCGACCGGGCCGACCTCGAGGCTCGCGCCTCCCGCGGCGAGCGAGGGCTCGGCCCCGTCATCTCGGGGCTCAAGCACACCTCGACCCATCTCTCGAGCGCCCAGCTCGGCATCACGCTGACGACCCTGCTGACCGGCTTCACCATGGAGCCTGCCCTCAGCACGCTGCTCGAACCGCTGCTCGGCGGGCTCGGGCTGCCGGACACGGCGGTCGGCGTCATCGCGACGATCGTGGCCGTCGCGATCGCGACGCTGCTGTCGATGATCGTCGGCGAGCTCGTGCCGAAGAACTTCGCCCTGTCCCTCCCGAGGCACACGGCGAAGTTCGTGGTGCCGTTCCAGCTCGTGTTCACGACCGTGTTCCGCCCGGCGATCGCGCTGCTCAACGGCACCGCCAACGCGATCCTGCGCTCGATCGGGATCGAGCCCAAGGAGGAGCTCTCGGGGGCGCGCACCGCTCAGGAGCTCGCCTCGCTCGTGCGCAGGTCGGCGCAGGAGGGGTCGCTCGACAGCGACACCGCGACGCTGCTCTCCCGCACGCTCGCGTTCAGCGATCTGACCGCCCAGGACGTCATGACCCCGCGGCCCCGCGTCGCGAGCGTCGAGCGCGGCGACAAGGCGAGCGACGTCATCGACCTCGCCCGGCGCACCGGCTTCTCGCGGTTCCCGGTCATCGACGACGGTATCGACGACGTCGTGGGCGTCGTGCACATCAAGCAGGCCGTCGCCGTTCCGCGCGAGAAGCGCGCCGAAGTGCCGGTCGGCGCCCTGCAGTCGGAGGCGCTGCGGGTGCCCGAGACGATGGGCCTCGACTCGCTCCTCGCGGAGCTGCGGGGGCGCGGGTTCCAGCTCGCCGTCGTCGTGGACGAGTACGGCGGCACCGCCGGGGTCGCGACTCTCGAGGACCTCGTCGAGGAGCTCGTCGGCGAGGTGTCGGACGAGCACGACCGCACCCGCGCCGATGTGGTGCGCTCGCGCAACTGGCTGACCTTCCCCGGCATCCTGCGCCCCGACGAGCTGCGGGAGCGCACGACCGTCGTGGTGCCCGAGGAAGGGCCCTATGAGACCGTCGGCGGCTGGATGATGAGCGAGCTCGGACGGATCGCCGCGGTCGGAGACCTCGTCGAGACCGAGGCGGGCACCTTCCGGGTCGAGCGGATGGACGGCCGCAGGATCGATCGGGTGCGGTTCACGCCGCGGCCGGTCGAACCCCAGGACGAGGGGAGCGGCTCGTGACGACCGACTGGTGGGGCATCGCGTGGCTGGCCATCCTGCTGCTCTTCAACGCCTTCTTCGTGGCCGCAGAGTTCGCCGTCATCTCCGCGCGCCGCTCGCAGATCGAGCCGCTCGCCGAGGCGGGGTCGCGCTCGGCTCGGACGGCGCTGTGGGCCATGGAGCACGCGACGCTCATGCTCGCCACGAGCCAGCTCGGCATCACCGTGTGCTCGCTGCTGATCCTCAACGTCTCGGAGCCGGCGATCCATCACCTGCTCGAGATCCCGCTCGAGCTCACCCACTGGCCCGAGGAGGTGATCGGAGGCGTCGCCTTCGGCATCACCCTCCTGCTCGTGTCGTTCCTGCACGTCGTGCTCGGCGAGATGGTGCCGAAGAACATCTCGTTCTCGGTGCCCGACCGCGCCGCGCTCGTGCTCGCGACCCCGCTCGTCTTCGTGGCGACGGTGCTGCGGCCGATCATCGTGGCGCTCAACGGCACTGCGAACGGCGTGCTGCGCCTGTTCAGGGTAGAGCCGAAGAACGAGGCCACGAGCATCTACACGCTCGACGAGGTGCAGACGATCGTGGCCCAGTCGCAGGCCGAGGGCGTGCTCGTGGACCGCAGCGGCGCCCTCACGGCGGCGTTCGAGTTCACCGAGAAGAAGGTGCAGGACGTCGCGGTCGGCATGGATCAGCTGATCACCCTGCCCGAGGACGCGAGCCCGGCCGACGTGGAGCGCGCGGTCGCCCAGCACGGCTTCTCGCGCTACGTGCTCGTCGACGAGGACGGCGAGCCGACCGGCTACCTGCACCTCAAGGACGTCATCGACCTCGACGACGACGAGTTCGCCGAGCCCGTTCCACCCAAGCGCATCCGTCAGCTCGTGTCGGTCTTCCGCGGCACGGAGCTCGAGGACGCGCTCGCGATCCTGCGCAGGTCGGGCCTGCACCTCGCGCGCGCGTTCGACGAGAACGGCCGCACCCGCGGGGTGCTGTTCCTCGAGGACATCATCGAGGAGCTGGTCGGTGAGGTGCAGGATGCCACCCGCCGCCGTCGCTGAGACGGGGGCGGGCGGCACCCGGGGTCAGCGGCGGGAGCCTGAGGCCTTCACCGAGGTGCGGTAGCGGTAGGCCCAGGTTCCGAAGCCGATCGCGGCCGCCGTGCCCGCGGCGATCGCGGCGATGAGGATGCCGAGCGCGCCGACGCTGCCGGCCTCGTAATCGGCGAAGATCTGCCCGCCGGGATCGCGGATGGCGTCGGGGCCCCGCGACGTGACCTGCGGGATGATCCTGCCGTCGTCGATCCCCGCGGACGGCGTGCCGTCGTCGTCGGTGGTCGAACCGCCGGCCGATGCGTCCTCGGCCCCGTCGGCGGAAGCATCGGCATTCGGAGCCTCGCCCGCAGGGCGCACGCCGCCCTGAGCGGGGCTCGGCGCGGAACCGCCGCTCGTCGGAGGCTGCGGGTTCGGCTGGGGCTGCTCGTCGGGCGGGTCCACCGGGTCCACCGGGTCCACGGGGTCGACCGGGTCGACGGGCTCCACCGGATCCACGGGGTCCACTGGCTCGTCAGGGATGACCGGCGGCGGCGGTGGTGGCGGTGGTGGTGGCGGTGGTGGTGGCGGTGGTGGGGGCGGGGGTGGGCAGATCGGTATTCCCAGACCGCAGCCGATATCGATGAGGACGTCGCCCACCCCGCCGACCGCGTCGCCTAATAGGTCGCCGACGCCCAGCGAGGAGGGCTGTGCCTCATCCACCGTCGTGGCGCCGGCGGCCGTGACGGGCCCCAGCACGACCGTCGCGGCGACGATGCCGGCGACAGCGAGTCCACGCTTCATCGATGTTCCCCCTTCGCGACGCCTGATCTCGTCGCTTCCGGCTGGTGAAACCGGAGAATCGTCATCGTACACGCCCCCGGATCGGGGCCGTCAAGACCGCGGACGCGCCCTTGCATACTGAGGCGGCCAGTAGTCGACGTCGACGCCGAGAGCCGATGCCGCTCGCAGCGGGAAGTGCGGGTCGCGCAGCACCTCGCGTCCGAGCATCACGACGTCCGCTCTCCCCGCCGTGACGATCTCGTCCGCCTGCTCCGGCGTCGTGATGAGGCCGACGGCGCTCACCTCGGCCTCCGTCGCGGCACCCACCCTCTCGGCGAACGGCACCTGATAGCCGGGGCTCGTCGGAACCCGGGCCTCCGCCGCGAGGCCGCCGCTCGACACGTCGACGAGATCGACGCCTTCGCCGTCGAGCCAGGACGCGACCGTCGCCGTCTGCTCGACGTCCCATCCGCCCTCGACCCAGTCGGTCGCCGAGAGCCGCACCAGCAGGGGCAGGTCCCCGAGCAACGGGCGCACCGCGCGCACGATCCTCAGCAGCAGCCGTGCGCGATTCTCGAGCGCACCGCCGTACTCGTCGTCGCGGTGATTGCTGAGCGGCGAAAGGAACTGGTGCAGCAGATAGCCGTGCGCGGCATGCACCTCGACGGCCTGGAATCCGGCCTCGAGCGAGCGCAGCGTGGCCTGGACGAACGACTCGATCACGCGGTCGATGCCCGTCACGTCGAGGGCGCGGGGAGCGCGGAAGTCGCCGAAGGCGAGCGGGGACGCGGACACCGTCTCCCAGCCGCCCTCCTCGAACGGAACGGAGCCCGTGCGATCGAAGCCCCAGGGAGCGAAGGTCGACGCCTTCCGCCCGGCGTGGGCGAGCTGGATCGCGGGCACCGCCCCCTGCGAGGCGATGAAGGCGGCGATCGGGCGCCAGGCATCCGTCTGCTCGTCGTTCCAGATGCCGGTGTCGCGAGGGGTGATCCGACCCTCGGGCACGACGGCGGTCGCCTCGGCCATCACGAGCCCTGCGCCCCCGCGGGCGAGCCCGCCGAGGTGGACGAGGTGCCAGTCGGTGGGCACGCCGTCCTCCGCCAGCACCGAGTACTGGCACATCGGGGCGACCCAGAGGCGGTTGCGCGTCGTCACCGAGCGCAGGGTCAGTGTGTCGAAGACGCCCGTCATGCAGCCGCGAGGTCGGTCAGGAACCGACGGAGGCCCTCGACACCGGTGAAGTGGTGCACGGTGACACCGAGGGCGGCGGCTGCGGCGGTGTTCACCTCCTTGTTGTCGACGAACACCATCCGATCGAGCGGGATGCCGAGCTCCCCGGCGACCTCGGCGTAGATCGCCGGGTCGGGCTTGATGGCGTCCATCTCGGCCGAGACGAACATCCGCTCGAAGAACTGCGCCATCGGCGAGTAGCGGAACGGGGTCGCGAAGTCGAACCCCGCGTTCGAGAGGAGCGCCACCCGGGTGCCGCCGTCGTGCAGCTCCTCGATGAGGTCGATCGTGCCCGGCTCGACGCTGATCCAGCTGCGGAAGTCGGCGACCCAGAGCCGCTGCACGTGCGACGCCCGCCAGGTGATGCCGAGGTCGGCGCCGACACGCGCCCAGTACTCGGGCACCGACAGGGTGCCCTGGTCGAGGCCGTCCCGGTGCCGCCAGTACGGCTCCCAGAAGCGCTCGGCCTCGACGCCTGCGACGGCGAGCAGCTCTGCCTGATCGGCGGGACTGGGGGAGTGCGAGATCACCTCCCCGTAGTCGAAGACGACGACACGGTCAGGGATGCTCAGAGCCACGGCATCCAAACTATCGTGAGCAGGGTGGAGCCCCGGACCTGGACCGAAGCGGACGCCGCGCGGCACATCGCGGTGCCGCAAGCGGATGACGACAAGTACACCAGGGGCGTCGTGGGCTTCGTCACCGGGTCCGCCCGCTACCCGGGCGCCGCGGTGCTGGGCGTCGATGCCGCGCTGCACACCGGCGTCGGCATGGTCCGCTATCTCGGGGCCGAGCGGGCCACCGATCACGTGCTGCAGCGGCGGCCCGAGGCGGTCAGCGCGAACGGCCGCGTGCAGGCCTGGGTCGTGGGATCGGGTCAGGACGCCGCCGACCGCGACGAGGAGCTGGCGAGCCTGCTGGACGACGCCGTGGCGCGCGGGAATCCGATGGTCGTCGACGCGGGCGCGCTCGACCTGGTGCCCCGCATCGAGGCGCCGGTCATCGTGACGCCGCACTTCCGCGAGCTGTCGCGGATGATCGGGGCCGACCCCGTGGAGATCGCCGGCGATCCGACCGGGGCCGCCCGTCGCGCCGCGGACGAGCTCGGGGTCACCGTGCTGCTGAAGGGAGCCAGGACGGTCCTGGCAGGGCCGGGGGTCACGCTCTTCGCCAGCTCCGCCACGCCGTGGCTGGCGACGGCGGGCGCGGGCGACGCGCTCGCCGGAGTGCTCGGCGCGCTCGTCGCGACGCACGCCGACGAGGTGGCCGGCGACGAGCGGATGCTCGCCCAGCTCGGCGCGACGGCCGCTGTATTGCACGGCATGGCGGCCAGGCGGGCCTCGGCGGGCGGCCCGTTCACCGTGCTCGGCCTCATCGCCGCGCTGCCCGCGACCATCGCGGAGCTGCTGCGGCAGCATCCGTCTGAGCGGCCCTAGAGGAAGCGCGCGAGGAATTCGCGGGTGCGCGGCTCGCGGGGGGCGCCGAACACCTCCGACGGGCTGCCCTGCTCGAGGATCACGCCGCTATCGAGGAACACGATCCGGTCGGCGACCTCCCGGGCGAACGCCATCTCGTGCGTCGCCATCACGATCGTGGTGCCCTCGTCGGCCAGCTCCCTGACGAGCGCCAGCACGTCGCCGACGAGCTCGGGGTCGAGAGCGCTCGTGATCTCGTCGAGCAGCAGCAGCTCGGGGTTCGTCGCGATCGCGCGCACGATCGCCGTTCGCTGCTGCTGACCCCCCGACAGGCGGTCGGGGAAGACGCGGGCGAACGACGCGAGGCCGATGCGCTCGAGCAGCTCCAGTCCGCGCTGCTCCGCGGCCGCGCGGTCCACGCCCTGCACATGCCTGAGGGCGAGCGTGACGTTGTCGAGCACGGAGAGGTGAGGGAAGAGGTTGTAGTGCTGGAAGACGATGCCGATGCGGCTGCGCACCGCGTCCGCTCGCACCCGCGGGTCGGAGATGTCCCGATCCCCGAGCCACACCCGCCCGTCGTCGATCGGCTCCAGCAGGTTGATGGTGCGCAGCAGCGTCGACTTGCCCGAGCCGCTCGCGCCGATCAGCACGACCACCTCGTGCGCGGCCACCTCGAGCGAGATGCCGCGCAGCACCTCGGTGCGGCCGAAGCTCTTGTGCACGTCCTCCAGTCGCAGCACGGCGCTCATACGATCGACCCCATCTGCTCGCGCGCGCGGAGCTTCGCCGAGTACCAGTCGGTGAGACGGATGAGGGGCAGCGCCAGCAGCACGAACAGCACGCCCGCCACGACATAAGGGGTGTAGTCGAAGGATGCGGCGACCTCGATCTGGGCACCGCGCACCGCGTCCACCGCGCCCAGCACCGAGATCAGGCCGACGTCCTTCTGCATGGCGACGAAGTCGTTCATCAGCGCCGGGGTCACCTTGCGGATCGCCTGCGGCATCACGATGAGCCGCAGCGTCTTGTAGTGCCCGAGGCCCAGCGAGCGGGCTGCGAGCCGCTGCGACGGATGCACCGCCTCGATTCCGGCGCGGAACACCTCGGAGACGTAGGCGGAGTAGGTCAGCACGAGGGCGATGGTGCCGAGCACCTCGGCCGGGATGCGCTCCTCGGTGAAGCGCAGCCCGGGGATGCCGTACCCCACGAGGTACAGCACGATGATGAGCGGCAGCCCCCGGAAGAGGTCGGTGTAGCCGGCGGCGAGGGCTCGGAGCGGGAAGAAGACCGCGCCGCGCAGGGTGCGCAGCGTCGCGATCAGCAGGCCGAAGACTGCGGTGCCGATCACCGCGAAGACCAGCACGCGCAGGTTCAGCAGGAACCCGTCCCACACGCGGGGGAGGGCCGAGACGAACACCTCGGGGTCGAAGAAGGTGGACTGCACCCGAGCCCAGCCGGGGGTGTTGATGATCGTCAGCCAGACGACGACCGCGAAGACGATCGTGCTCGCGACGCTGACCAGCACGCTGCGGGTGCTCTGCCGACGCCGGAAGGCCCGGCGCCCGAGCTCGATGTCGCTCGGGCGCCGGGCCTCCTGGTCGAGGTCCCCGGTCATGCGGGGAAAGCTACTGCAGCACGGGCGCGTCGGCGGCCTCGGCGAGCCAGACGTCCGCGATCTCCCGCAGCCGTCCGGACTCGCGCAGCGCGTCGACGGCGGCGGTGACCTCGTCAGTGAGGGGGCTGTCCTTCTCGAGCACGAGGCCGAACGCGTCGCCCTCGGTGCCCTCGATCGCCGGAAGCTGCCCGACGATGACGCCGTCGGTGAGCTCGACGCCGGTGAGGTAGAACGCCGTCGGGAGGTCCACGACGATCGCGTCCACCTGCCCCGCCTCGAGGGCGAGCTTCGCGTCCTCGTTGGAGTTGAAGGCGAGGGCGCCCTGCGCGGGGTCGATCTGCTCCTCGATGGCGACGAAGCTCGTCGTGCCGGTCTGCGCGCCGATCGCGAACTCGGCGAGGTCGGCGATCGTGGTCGCCTCCGCCGCCGGTGAGGACGCCGTCGTGATGACCGCCTGCGTCGTCTCGTAGTAGGGCGAGCTGAAGTCGACGTTCTCGGCGCGCTCCTCGGTGATCGAGAACTGCTGCAGGTTGAAGTCGAAGTCCTTCGGGCCGGGCGCTATCGCTTCGTCGAAGGTGGTTCGCACCCACTGCACGTCGCCAGCGGCGAAGCCGAGTTCGGTGGCCACGGCGTAGGCCACGGCGGCCTCGAACCCCTCGTGAGACTCCGGATCGTCATCGACGACCCAGGGGTAGTACGCGGGCTCGCCGGTGCCGATCGTGAGCTTGCCCTCGGTCACGTAGTCGGAGGCCGGCTCGTCCGAGGTGCCTCCGGTCGGGGAGCAGGCCGCCAGCGCGAGGGCCACGGATGCGGCGGCGACCGTCGGGAGCGTGGTGCGGAATCGGGGCATGCGGGTACTCCTCGGGATGCTGTGGACATCCATGATGCGCGATCCGCGGCCCCGGCGCGTGCCGAGACTACGGATTGTTACCGGTGCCGTGCCTCTAGGCTTGTCTGCCATGACCGCGGCGACCGACCCTGCTGCTGCCGGCGCGCTTTCGAGGCTCGCGTCGCATCCGCTGCCGCTCTGGATCGCGTTCGTGCTCGTGCACCTGTGGCTGGGCCTCTTCGGGCTCTACGGCCCGG
Source organism: Microbacteriaceae bacterium (assembly GCA_031177985.1). Lineage (GTDB taxonomy): Bacteria > Actinomycetota > Actinomycetes > Actinomycetales > Microbacteriaceae > JAPSJW01. Next base: position 456,007 of record JAPSJW010000002.1, read on the forward strand.
GGATGCCGTTCGGGGACATCACCCTCGTCTACTACCAGTGGGCTCAGCAGGCCGTCGTGCACGGCTACGTCGTCGGCCTCGACGGTCCGTTCGTCTACCCGATCGCCGCGCTGCTGCCCATCGTCGCGTCGTACGCGTTCGGCCCCGAGCTCTATGCGAGCACGTGGCTCGGCCTCGTGCTGCTGCTCGACCTCGCGGGGCTCGCGGTGCTGACCGACTGGGGGCGTGCCCGTGGGCGCATCGTCTACGGCTGGTGGTGGACAGGGTTCCTGCTGCTGCTCGGACCCGTCGCGGTGGGCCGGGTGGACTCGATCACCGTGCCGATCGCGCTCGCCGGCGCCCTGCTGCTCGTCCGCCGTCCGGCGCTCGCCTCGGCGCTGCTCGCCCTCGGCGCCTGGATCAAGATCTGGCCCGCGGCGATCATCGCTGCGGCCTTCGTGGCGCTGCGCTCGCGACTGCTGGTCGCCGTCGGGGCGGCGGCCGCGACCGCAGGCATCCTTCTCCTCGGCTTCCTCGCCGGCGGCCGATCGTCGCTGCTGAGCTTCGTGACGGGGCAGACCGGCCGTGGCCTCCAGGTCGAGGCGCCGGTGACGACCCCGTGGCTGTGGCGGGCGTGGTCCGGGGCGGGGGACACGACGATCTACTACGACACGGGCATCCTCACCTACCAGGTGGACGGCCCAGGAGACGACCGGATCGCGGCGCTCGTCACCCCCGTGCTCGTGCTCGTCGCGCTCGCCGTTGCGGTGCTCGGCTGGCTCGCGGTGCGCCGCGGTGCCGACGGCACGACGGTGCTCCCCGTGCTCGCGCTGGCCGTCGTGGTGGCTCTCATCGCGTTCAACAAGGTCGGATCGCCCCAGTTCGTGACCTGGCTCACGGTGCCCGTGCTGCTCGGCATGATCACGCATCGTGCGGGAGCCGGCGTCTCGTTCCGCTTCCCCGCCCTGCTCTCGCTGGGCATCGCGCTCGCCACGCAGATCATCTACCCCTACTTCTACGGCGCCCTGCTGAACCCCGAGCTGTGGATGATGCTCCTCATCACCGCCCGCAATCTCGCCTGGTTCGTGCTGCTGGGCTGGGCGCTGCTGCACCTGGTGCGGTTCGCGAGGGCGCCGCGGCCGATCCCCGACGATGCGGCGCTCGCCTCGGTCTGAGAGGATCGGCACATGCTCGTCGCCTTCTCCGTCGCCCCGAGCGGCGGCACCTCAGGGGATTCCGTCCACGACGCCGTCGCCGCCGCCGTGCGCATCGTGCGCGACTCGGGCCTCCCGAACCGCACGACCTCGATGTTCACCGAGATCGAGGGGGAGTGGGACGACGTCTTCGACGTCATCCGCCGCGCCACCGACGCTGTCTCGGCCTACGGCAGCCGGGTGTCGCTCGTGCTCAAGGCCGACATCCGCCCCGGCCACACCGGCGAGCTGACCGGCAAGGTCGAGCGGCTAGAGCAGGCCATCCAGGATGCCGCAGACGTAGAGTAGGACCGCTCGACGGCGAGCCGTCCGTCCCCTCTCCAACCGATCGGCTCGCCCATGACCTCGCTCTCCCCGGCGCGCGTGCGCCTCGCGCTGCTCGCGCTCGCGCTCGGCGGATTCGGCATCGGCGCGACCGAGTTCGTGGCGATGGGCCTGCTGCCCGAGCTCGCTCGCGACCTGCTGCCGCAGCTGGCGGCAGCCGATCCCGAGGACGCCAATGCGCGGGTGGGCTGGCTCATCTCCGCGTACGCCCTCGGCGTCGTCGTCGGCGCGCCGACCATCGCGGCGTTCTCGGCCCGCTTCGCCCGGAAGCGCCTGCTGCTGACCCTGCTCATCGCCTTCACCGTCGCGACGCTGCTGTCGGCGATGCTGCCGACCTTCGAGAGCGTGCTCGCGGCCCGTTTCGTCGCGGGCCTTCCGCACGGCGCGTACTTCGGCATCGCCGCGCTCGTGGCGGCCGAGCTGATGGGCCCAGGCAAGCGCGCGAGCGGCGTCGCGCTCGTGCTGTCGGGTCTGACGGTCGCGAACATCGTCGGCGTGCCCCTCATCACCCTCCTCGGCCAGGTGGCCGGCTGGCGGATCGCGTACCTGGTGGTCGCCGCGATCTTCGCCGCCACCTTCCTCGCCGTCTGGGCAGTCGTGCCCTTCCAGGCGGGCGACCCGGCGGCGACCCTCAAGCGGGAGCTGCGGGCCTTCGGGCGACTCCAGGTCTGGCTCGCCCTCCTGGTCGGTGCCGTGGGGTTCGGCGGCTTCTTCGCCGTCTACACCTACATCGCTCCCGTCGTCACCGAGGTCGCGAGGCTCGATCAGACGGCCGTGCCCTGGGTGCTGGTCTCGGCGGGCGTCGGCATGACCGTCGGCAACATCCTCGGCGGACGCGCCGCCGACCGCTCGGTGCTGCGCACCCTGTTCCTCTGCTTCGGGCTGTTCGCCGTCTCGCTCGTGCTCTTCGTGACGACGGCGTCGACCGTCCTCGGTCTCTTCGTCAGCGTGGCAGCCGTCTCGGCTTCGGCGTCAGCGCTCTCGCCAGCGATCCAGACGAGGCTGATGGATGTCGCCGGCGACAGCCAGACCCTGGCCGCCGCGGTCAATCACGCGTCGCTCAACATCGGCAACAGCCTCGGCGCGTGGCTCGGCGGCCTCACGATCGCCGCGGGACTCGGCTACCTCTCGCCCGGCTGGATCGGCCTGCTGCTCTGCGTGCCGGGGGTGCTGCTCGCCGTGCTCGCGGTCGTGCTGCAGCGGCGGTCAGAGGCCGCGGGGGATATCCGACTCGATGAGGATGCCGTCCTCGATCGCACGCTTGCGTAGCGCGACCTTCGTCCCGACGTCGATGCCGGCGACCCGGTACTTCTCGCGGATGCGCTTGAGGTAGCTCTTCGCCGTCTCCTCGGAGATCGAGAGCTGGTAGGCGACGGCCTTCACCGGTTCGCCACCGCCGTAGAGGGCCATCACCCTGCGCTCCTGGGCGGAGAGCTTCGGAGCGCCTCCCACCTCCCCGCCGTTGATCGCGAGGTCGAGCTCCGCCGACACGAACGACTCCCCGGAGGAGGCGGCACGGATCGCCTCGACGATCATGGTCGCGTCCTCGCTCTTGACGAGGTAGCCGAGGGCTCCCGCCGCGAGCGCCTCGCGCACCACGTTCGGCTCGGAGTAGGTGCTCATCAGCACGACGCGCACGTCGGCGGCCCGCAGCGTCGAGATCTTCACCGAGATGGGGATGTTGTCCTTGAGGTCGAGGTCGAGCAGCACGACGTCGACGGGGAACTCGGGGTGCGTGAGCAGCTCCGGCCAGGTCGGGACGGCGGCCACCATCCGGATGTCCTGCGCGGCGCCCCGGATCCACTCGGTCAACGCCCCCAGCAGCATCCTGTGATCATCGACGATCGCGAGGCGGATCGGCTTGCTGGCAGAACTCATGTGTTCCTCTTCTTGTCCTAGTCCGCGGGGTTGTCCACGAGGCACTCGACATCGACGCGGAGGCTCCCGTTCTCGGTGGTGTCACTGTAACGCCCGACCCGCCGCAGGGCGTCCCACGTCGCCGGGTCGACACGATTCCGGCTGGCGCCGGTCGTGGTGATGACGATCGGCACCCCGAGCTTGGCGCCGGCACCGCCCGGGGTGACGGGGCCGACGGTGAGCGTCACCGTCCGGTTCCCGCCGGTCTGCGCAGCCTCGTTCACGAGCAGCCAGACGGCGCCGAGCAGGCCGTCGCGCTGCACGGGGTCGAGCAGGCCCGCGAGGCTGTTCTTGTCGATCAGGCGCACCGACCGGCCGAGCATCTCCGACTCCGTGATGGCGTGATAGAGCCAGGTCTCGCGACGGCCCTCGATGAGGTGCAGGCGCAGCTCGGTGGCGAGCGAGGCTGCCGTCGACGCGGTCTTGGGGTCGAGGGGAAGCGCGGTGGAGCCGTCCGCGATCGAGTCGAGCAGCTTCTCGGCGGCGAGGTCGAGCCGGGCGAGCTCTTCGCTCGCGAGCATGCCGACCGCGAAACGGGGAGCGGAGACGGTCGACTGCACCAGCACGCGATCCAGCTCGAGCTGCACCATCCGCTGGAAGCCCCTCACCGCGACCGAGCCGATGAACGCGGGCAGCACGGCGAAGGCGAGCGTCGTCAGCTGCTGCGCCGCGTTGTCGGTCGTCAGGCGGGTGCCGAGCACGACCGCGGCGACGAACGCGATGCCGAAGGCGATCGCGATCCCGAGCACCTGCCGGTGCGGGCGCACCGTCAGGAAGAGCACGAGCGCCATGACGGCCGTGGGCGCCGCGGTGGAGTAGGCGCCGACGTCGCCCAGGCCCCAGATCGCGACGAGATCGAGCGCGAAGGAACCCGTGAGTCCGGCGAGCAGGGTCGCGAAGAGCCAGGTCGGCAGTCGCTCGCCGAGCATCCGCACGAGGAGGACCGAGGCGACGATCGTCGTGATGAGCAGCCCCCAGGCCGCGATCGCCGCGCCGGGCACCGGATACACCGGGATCAGCGTGGCGGACCAGCTGATGCCGTAGACGGCGCGCAGCGAGACGACGACGGCGGCTCCGACCGTAAGGAAGCCCATGCCGATCGAGGGTCGCGGCGTGCCCGCGGTGAGGCGCCGTGCCGCCTGCCCGATGCCCTTCTTGCCCGGCTTGCCGATCGGCGTGCCGAGGGTGTTCTCCTCGATCTGGCTGAAGCTCACCGCGGCACCTCGAGCACGACGGTCGTGCCCGCACCAGGGCTCGAGAAGAGGCGGGCGGAGCCGCCGACCTCCCGGAGCCGGCCGATCACCGACTCCTTGAGTCCCAGTCTCGCTGAGTCGATGTCGTCCAGGTTGAAGCCGACGCCCGCATCCGTCACCATGGCGCGCACCGTCGTGTCGTCATCCGTGATCGTGACGTGTGCCTCGGTGACGCCGGAGTGCCGGCGCACGTTCTCGAGGCACTCGGCGAGAGCGAGCAGGAAAGCGTCGAGCACGTCGCTCGGCAGCAGGACCTGTCCCGTGCCGTGCCAGCTCACCTCGAGTCCCATCCGGCCGAAACGCTGCTTCACAGACTCGAGCGTCGTGCCGAGCGCGGGCTCCTCGACGACCGTCTCGAGGGTGTACGAGCCGGACGATTGGGGGGTGGGCGTCGCACCCAGCCGCAGCTGACGCAGCAGGCGGGCATCGTCGGCCGCCTGCTGCTGCAGGGCGGCGGGCGCGACGCCGACGCCGCTGTGGGCGAGCAGGGTGAGGGTCGCCAGCACGGTGTCGTGCAGCAGGCGCGCGCCCTGACGGCGCTGCGCCTCGCGCTCGCTGGCCTGGCGCTCCGTGCGGTGCGCGCGTCCGATGCTCGCGATGCGCCTGGCGGCGTGCGGGATCGCCGCGGAGATCCAGAAGCCGACGATGCTCGCGAGCCCCCACCCGAGCACCAGGATGGAGAGCGTGCGGGCGGGCGACTCCGTCGCGAGCGTCACCGCCGTCGTGACCGCGCTCACGGTGAGGAACAGCACGACGAGCACCACGATGCGGATGCGCTCCGTCGACAGGACGATCGCGGTCGCGGCGAGCGCTCCGGCTCCCAGCTGCACGATGGCCGAGACGCCGCCGGCAGACGGCCCGGACCCGGTGAGCCCGAGCACGAGGATGACTCCGAGGCCGGACCCGATGACGACCGCGATGAGCAGGAGCGACCGACGGTTCCCGAGCAGCACGAGGCTCACCCCGAGGACGATGTACAGCGGCAGGGCGAGCACGTAGGAGGCGAAGTCCACGGCGCCCGGGATGCTCGCGCACAGCACCGAGACGACGGCGAAGCTGAGACCGTAGGCCCTGGCGACCCTCGACAGGAGGCGGTCGCGCTCCTTGGCGAAGAGTTCCATGATTCTTCATGCTCACACAGAGGCACCACAAATGGGGGTGCCACACCGGTCTACCCGCCCCCGCCGTGCGGCTACTGTGGTGCCCAGAGGGGCGCGCGGGAACGCGCTGCCACACATCGATCCGGGGATGCGCCCTAGCGTGGAACCGGAGAGGCGTCACCACCCGAAGGCGATGCCGGCGCTGCCGTGAGGCGGCGTCTGTACCGGGGGTTGGAAGGGCCGCGAGGGAGACCTGGCGGCCCTCACCCGTTCCCGGGGCCGCCTACTTGTCCGGCGCCAGCCAGCCTTCGCGCACCGCGTGCCGCCGCAGCAGGATCCGGGTGCCGATGTCGATGCCGATCTGACGGTACTTGCGTCGCCCACGCTTGATGTACGACTTGACCGTCTCCTCGGTGGTGTCCATCTCGGCGGCGACCTCGCGGATCGATCGGCCGTCGGCGTACAGCACGAGGGCGCGCAGCTCCTGCCGGCCGAGGCCTGGATTCGGGGTCGCCGCGAAGGCCGCGACCGCCGAGGCGAGCGAGTCGGAGAGGTGCGGCTCGCGCCGGGACGCCGAGCGGATAGCGCTCTCGAGCTCATCCGCGGGGTCGGTCTTCGGCACGAAGCCGAGGGCTCCCGCCTTGAGGGCGGCGTTCACCGACGCGGCGTCCGTGAACCGGCTGGTCACGACCGTCGCGCTCCCGTCGCTCTCGAGCACCCGCACCTTACTGGAGATCGGGATGCCGTCGTCGAGATGCGCGTCGATGACCACGACGTCGACCGGGTAGTGCGGGGAATCCAGGAGCTCCTGCCAGGTCGCGGCCGAGACGGCGACGTCGAAGCCCTTGCTGCTCAGCAGCGAGGCGAGGCCGTCCAGCAACAGGCGGTGCGTGTCGACGAGCGCTATGCGCACGCGCTCGACTCCCGCACGGCTCTGCACGGTGACACCCCCTGGATCAGCGCGGTCCGCCTCGGGCAGACAGACCGGTCGGCGTTAGCATAGCCTTACCCGCGCCGGTTGCGAGTCTGGCTCAGATGGAGAGCAGTCGCGCGAGGTGGTGGCCCACCGCGTCGTCCTCGATCAGGAAGCCGTCGTGGCCGAAGGCGGAGTTGATGACGACGGCCTCTCCGCCGTCGATCGTCGACGGCAGCAGCTCCGCGATCCGGCGCTGATCGGGCACCGGGAACAGGCGGTCGGAGTCGATACCCAGCACGAGAGTGCGCGCCGTCACCCGCGCGAGCGCGCGCTCGATGCCGCCCCTGCCGCGGCCGACGTCGTGCGAGCTCATGGCCTCGACGAGGCTGATGTAGCTGTTGGCGTCGAAGCGCCGGGTGAACTTGTTGCCGTGGAAGTCGAGGTAGCTCTCGACGGCGTACCTGCCGCCGTGCCCGAGCGGACTGACCCCGCTCTGCCAGCTGCGGGCGAATCGCTCGTTCAGCTCGTCGGGGGAGCGGTAGTTGAGCAGCGCCATGCGGCGGGCGAGCGCGAGACCCCGGTAGGGCCCCTCCTCCGCTTCGTAGTAGTCGCCGTCGGCGAACCGGGCGTCCATCCGGATCGCCTCGACCTGCACCGAGTTGAGGGCGATCTGGTCGGCACTCGCGACCGGCGGCGCGGCGAGCACTGCGAGCCGCTCGACCCGCTCCGGATGGGTGACGGCCCACTCGAGCGCGTGCATGCCGCCCATCGAGCCGCCGACGACCGCCGCCCAGCGGTCGATGCCGATCGCGTCGGCGAACGCGGCCTGCGCCGCCACCTGGTCGCGGATGGTGAGGAACGGGAAGCGGGAGCCCCACTCCCGGCCGTCGGTGGTCAGCGACGCCGGGCCGGTCGTGCCCTGACAGCCGCCCAGCACGTTCGGCGCGACCACGAACCACCGATCGGTGTCGATCGCCTTGCCCGGGCCGACAAGTCCGGCCCACCAGCCGGCGGTCGCGTGACCGGGTCCGGCAGGGCCGACGAGGTGGCTGTCGCCCGTGAGGGCGTGCAGCACCAGCACGGCGTTGGACCGGTCGGGCGCGAGCTCCCCGAACGTCTCGTAGGCGACCCGCACGCCGGGGATCGCACCGCCGCGCTCCAGCTCGACGGCTCCGACCGACACGAAGAGCCGGTTCCCCATCGGGTCGCCCTCGCGCCAGGCGCCGGTGACGTCGGGTCGCCCGAGCACCGAGCGCACGTTCGCCTCGGTGATGAAGGCCGAAGGCACCGTGTCCTCGGAGGTCTGCCAGTCCATGTCGTCCCAGTATCCGTGAACGACGGAGGGCCCGCGGCTTTGTTACAGCCGCGGGCCCTCCGGGGATCGATCAGGCGTGCGCGTCGGCGGCAGCCACGACCTGACGCGCTGCGGCGAAGCCTGCCTCGAGGTCGGCCTTCAGGTCGTCGACGTTCTCGATGCCCACCGAGAGGCGCACGAGGCCGGGCGTGACGCCGGTCGTGAGCTGCTGCTCGGGGGTGAGCTGCGAGTGCGTGGTCGACGCCGGGTGGATGATGAGGCTGCGCACGTCGCCGATGTTGGCGAGGTGGCTGAAGAGCGTCACGCTCTCGACCAGCGCGCGGCCGGCGTCAACACCGCCCTTGAGCTCGAACGACAGCACGGCGCCGACACCCTTGGGCGAGTACTTGTTGGCGGCCTCGTACCACGGGCTCGACGGGAGACCGGAGTAGTTGACGCTCGCGACGTCCTCGTGGTTCTCGAGCCACTCGGCGATCTCCTGGGCGTTCTGCACGTGACGCTCGATGCGCAGGCTGAGGGTCTCGATGCCCTGCAGCACCGTGAAGGCGCTGTCGGGAGCGAGGGCGGCGCCGGTGTCGCGCAGCAGCTGCACGCGGGCCTTGATGGCGTAGGCGATGCCGTCGCCCAGCACGCCCGTGTAGCTCGCGCCGTGGTACGACGGGTCGGGCTCGGTGAGGCCGGGGAACTTGTCGACGTGCTGCGACCACGGGAAGGTGCCTCCGTCGACGAGCACACCGGCGATGACCGTGCCGTGTCCGCCGAGGAACTTCGTGGCGGAGTGCACGACGATGTCGGCGCCGTGCTCGAACGGACGGATGAGGTACGGCGTCGCGATCGTGTTGTCGACGATGAGCGGCAGCGCGTTGCTGTGCGCCACCTCGGCGACGAGCTCGATGTCGAGGATGTTGATCTTCGGGTTGCCGATGGTCTCGGCGAAGAGCAGCTTCGTGTTCGGGCGGATGGCGGAGCGCCACTCCTCGGCGTCGTCCTGGTTCTCGACGAACGTGACCTCGATGCCGAGCTTCTGCAGCGTGTACTTGAAGAGGTTGTAGGTGCCGCCGTAGATCGACGACGACGAGACGATGTGGTCGCCCGCCTGAGCGATGTTGAGAACCGAGTAGAGGATCGCCGACGATCCGGAGGCGGTCGCGAGGGCTGCCGTGCCACCCTCGAGCGCTGCGACGCGCTCCTCGAGCACCGCCTGGGTGGGGTTCATGATGCGGGTGTAGATGTTGCCGAACTCGGCCAGCGCGAACAGGTTCTTCGCGTGGTCGGCGCTGTTGAAGACGTACGAGGTCGTCTTGTAGATCGGCGTAGCGCGCGCATTCGTGGTGGGGTCGGGCGCCGCGCCCGAGTGCACCTGCTTGGTCTCGAACTTCCAGTCGCTCACGTGAGGCTCCTCCGGGATAAGCGAAAATCTGCCGTCGGAAGCGGATACCGACGCGGAAGCGAGCCTAGGAAGGCGGGCGAGCGAGGGCAACGACGCCCGACACATCGCGTAACGCGCGTCAGTGCTCGCGGCGAGAGCCGGTGGGATCGGTGCGGGAGGAGCGCAGCGGACCGTCGTCGAGCGGGATGAAGAGCCACTGCGGCCTCGGCTCGATCAGCGGCCGGAAGATCCGCCGCACGAGCGGGCTCGCGAGCGCGATCGAGATGGCGACGCAGGCGAGCACCATGCTGACGAGCCAGACCGCCGACGAGTGCTCGTCGCGCAGCACGCCGGTCTCGCGGATCGGGTAGAGCACGAAGCTGTGCAGCAGGTAGATGTACATCGTCGCCTGCCCGAACGATGTGAACCAGGTCTCGCGCCGGGGGATCAGCGAGAAGAAGCAGGCGCTCAGCAGCACCGCCAGCGCGATCAGCCCGAGCCGCACGAGGCCCGCCCACCACTCGTCCTCGCCGAGGCCGCGGTAGGAGTCGTCGTAGAAGAACCAGAAGCGCAGGTCGATCGCCCGGAACGGCTCGATGAGCGCTATGACGACCGCGAGCCAGACGCCCAGGATCGCGATGGCAGCGCCCCGCACCTGCCAGGTGCGCCGATCGGAGACGCGCCATCGGTCGACCCAGCCCCACTGGCGCATCCGCCAGCCGAGGAGGAAGAACGGCAGGATGCCGATGGCCCGCGAGAGCGAGAACGTCGAGTCGACATTGTCGAAGTACCCGACCGCGACCGAGACCACGATGGAGATGATCAGCGGGAACCGCAGCAGCACCAGGTAGGGCAGGATCACCCGGAAGATGCCGAGCGCCAGCAGGAACCACAGCGTCCAGGACGGCTGGGTCGGGTTGAACTCCTGCTTGCCCTCGACGAGGAACTGCACGAGCGTCCAGATCGACTCGAAGATCAGGTAGGGGAGCACGATGTCGGTGACGAGCTTCAGCATCTGCCGCGAGTTCGGCGGCGTGGCCTTCGAGAAGTAGCCGCTGATCATCGCGAACGCCGGCATGTGGAATGCGTAGAAGAACAGGTAGAGGATCAGCGCGTTGTTCGAGTCAGCGGTCTGTCGCTGGATGCCGTGCCCGACCACGACGAGCACGATGCACGCGAAGCGGGCGTTGTCCCAGAAGGGGACGCGCTCTCGCTTCTTCCCCGACGGCGACGCCGCCGGAGCCGTCTGCATCGTCATCCCGAGTCAGCCTAGCCCGCTAGCGTGGACGCCATGGCGAAGCGCGTTGTCGTGACAGGGGCGAGTTCCGGCATCGGCGCAGCGACGGCGCGGGGCCTGCGCGCTGCCGGGTGGGACGTCGTGGCCGTCGCGCGCAGGCGAGACCGGCTCGAAGCGCTCGCCGAGGAGACCGGCGTCGACCCGTTCGCCGCCGATCTGACCGTGTCGGACGATGTCGAGCGGCTCCGCGAGCACGTCGAGGCCGGAGGGCCGCTGCACGCGCTCGTCAACAACGCCGGGGGAGCGCTGGGGCTCGCATCGGTGATCGACAGCGACGTCGAGGACTGGCGGCGCATGTACGAGATCAACGTGCTCGCCACGAAGCTCGTCACGAGCGCGCTCATCACCTCGCTTCGGCGAGGTGCGGCGGATGCGGGCGTCGCCGACCTCCTGACCGTCACGTCGATCGCGGGTCACGTCACCTACGAGGGAGGCGGGGGCTACAACGCCGCCAAGTTCGCCGAGCGGGCGATGGTGGAGGTGCTGCGCCTGGAGCTCGCCGGGGAGCCGATCCGCGTGGTCGAGATCGCGCCGGGCATGGTGAAGACCGAGGAGTTCAGCCTCGTGCGGTTCGGCGGCGACCGCGCCAAGGCGGACGCGGTCTACGACAACGTGCCCCATCCGCTCGTCGCGGAGGACGTCGCCGACGCGATCGTGCACACCCTGCAGCTGCCCGCGCACGTCAACCTCGACTCGGTGACCATCAAGCCGGTCGCCCAGGCCGCTCCGCACAAGGTCATCCGCAGCGAGCTGAGCCCGAGGCTCTAGCGGCGCACTCAGGCGCGCCGGACGATCGCGGCCGTCCGCGCCGGCACGGTCGTGCGTCCCGCATCCGTCGTGACGCCCGCGGCGGTCGCGAGCAGCAGCTCGCCCCCCACCGGGAAGTCCCGTTCCTCGCCGAAGGCGACGAGAATCGACACCGGGCCGCGGTCGAGCCTGAACCAGCGTTCCTCGTCCGAGAACTCCGCAGAGAGGCTCGCGAACGACGGGTCGGTCAGCGCCGGCTCGGCCTTGCGCAGCCGGATGAGCTCCCGGTGCAGGTCGAGCAGTCGCCCGTGCGCGCCGTCGCGGAGCTCGTCCCAGTCCAGCTTCGATCGCGTGAACGTCTCGGGGTCCTGCGGATCCGGCACGACCTCGGGGTCCCAGCCCATCTTCTCGAACTCGGCGATGCGTCCCTCGGCCGTCGCCTTGCCGAGCTCGGGCTCGGGATGCGAGGTGAAGAACTGCCACGGGGTGGAGGCCGCCCACTCCTCACCCATGAACAGCATCGGCGTGCCCGGCGCCGCGAGGCACAGCACCGCGGCGATGCCGAGCTGGTGCTCGTCGAGGTTCTGCGACAGGCGATCCCCGGTGGCGCGGTTGCCGATCTGGTCGTGGTCCTGCGCGAAGGTCACGAGGCGCCACACCGGAACCTCCGGCGGGATCGGGTGGCCGTGCTCGCGCTCGCGGAACGACGAGTAGCTGCCGTCGTGGAAGAAGCCCTTCGTGGCCGTCTTGGCGAGCGCGCCGAGCGAGGCGAAGTCCTCGTAGTACCCGGTGGTCTCGCCCGACACCGCGACGTGCACCGAGTGGTGGTAGTCGTCGCTCCACTGCGCCGTCAGCCCGTAGCCGCCCGCCTCGCGGGGGAGGATCAGCTTCGGGTCGTTCATGTCCGATTCGGCGATCAGCGTCAGCGGCCTGCCGAGGTGGGCGCTCAGCGCATCCGTCTCCTCGGCGAGCTGCTGGAGGATGTGCTTCGACGACGTGTCGACCAGCGCATGCACCGCATCGAGGCGCAGCGCGTCGACGTGGAAGTCGCGGAACCACATGAGGGCGTTGTCGACGATGAAGCGGCGCACGGCCTCCTCGTCGAGGTTGACCGAGAGTCCCCAGGTGTTCGCGCTCGCGTCGTGCAGGTACGGCCCGAACTCGGGGAGGTAGTTGCCGCTCGGCCCCAGGTGGTTGTAGACGACGTCCTGCACGACCGCGAGCCCGCGCTCGTGGCAGGCGTCGACGAACCGCTGGTAGGCGGCAGGGCCCCCGTAGGTCTCCTGCACGGCGTACCAGAGCACGCCGTCGTAACCCCAGTTGTGCGTGCCGTTGAAGGCGTTGACGGGAAGCACCTCGACGAAGTCGATGCCGAGCTCGACGAGGTGGTCGAGCCGGTCGATCGCCGAGTCGAGCGTGCCCTCGGGGGTGAAGGTGCCGATGTGCAGCTCGTAGATGACGCCGCCCGGCAGCTGACGCCCGGTCCAGCGGCCGTCGCGCCACTCGTGCTCCGACGCATCCCAGACGGCGCTGGCCTCGTGCACGCCGTCCGGCTGCCGCAGCGAGCGCGGGTCGGGGAACGGCCCCCGCCCGTCGACGGAGTAGGAGTAGCGGGTGCCCGCCGCCAGCGGCGCTGAGCCCCGCCACCATCCGTCGCCGGCGGCGTCGAGCGCGGTGCGCTCCTCGCCGGTGACGAGCTCCACGCGCTGCGCCTTCGGCGCCCACACCTCGGGGATCACTGCTGCTCCTCCTGCTGTCCGTGCCGGTCGTCGTCGATGCCCTGCTCCGCGTCGGTCGGCTCCGCCTCGACCGCGCCCTCGCGGGGCTCTTCGGCGGTCAGGGGGTCTTCCTGGTGCACGGCGGCGGTGGCCGGCTCCTCCACCGGCGCGTCCTCCGGCACGAGCAGGGCCACGGGATAGCGCGAGAGCAGGTCGGCCAGGCGCACCTCGCCGCCCGCGAAGCGCGCCCCGGTGAACACGTCGACGAACGGGCGCTTGCGGATGAGGATCCGCGTCTCGCCCCAGCCGCCGCGCCGGGCGAGGCCCAGCGGAAGCCGGGTTCCGACGGTCACCGCGCCGCCGCGGTCGAACGCGACGACGTGATCCGCCGCTTCGCCCACGGACGCGACCGGCGCGTACCGGTCGAAGAGCTCGGGACGATCCCGGCGGGTGCGCAGGGCCCGCGAGGTGACCAGGAGCTTCGCGACGCCCGACTCGTCGATCGGAGGGAGCTCGCCCGCGTCGAGCGCGGCGAGGAACAGCCTGCGCAGCCCGAAGTCCACCTCACGGCGGTTGTCGGGGTCGACGAGGCTCGTCTCCCACAGCTCGCTGCCCTGGTAGACGTCCGGCACACCGGGCGCGGTGAGCTGTACGAGCTTGGCGGTCAGCGAGTTCGACCAGCCGGCGTCACGCACCTCGGCGACGATCGCGTCGACCGCGCCGCCGACCTCGGGGTCGTCGAAGACCCGGTCGACGAGCTCGTGCATCCGCCGTTCGAAGTCCTCGTCGGGCTCCGTCCACCGAGTCGAGTTCCCGGCCTCACGCGATGCCTTCTCGGCGTAGGCGTGCAGGCGCTCGCGGGAGGCTGGCCAGGCGCCGACGATCGTCGACCACAGCAGGTTCTCGAACGGCCCGTCGCCGAGGTCGATGCGGCCCCGCATCTCGTCGAGCCACTGCGACCAGCGCTCGGGCAGCTCGGCGAGCACGTGGATGCGTGCGCGGGTGTCCTCGCCGCGCTTGGTGTCGTGGGTCGACAGCGTCGTCATCGAGCCGGGGATCACGGCCTGACGCTGGACCTGACGACGATGGAACTCGTCGACGCCGATCGCGAACTCGGCGGGATCGGCACCCACCTCGGTGAGGGAGGCGAGACGCGAGTACCGGTAGAACGCGGTGTCCTCCACGCCCTTCGCCATCACCATGCCGCTGGTCTGCTGGAAACGCACGGAGATAGGCGACCTGCGGTCGTGCAGCGCCTCCACGACGCGGTCGATGGCCGCCTCGAGATCGGGGCGGTGCCGCTTGGCCGACTCCGTCGCCTCGCGGAGGTGTCCCTCGCCGAGCGGCAGGTAGCTGCGGTAGACGGGGAAGCAGGCGAGCAGCTCGGCGATCGCATCCGCGCCGTTCTCCACCGGCTGGGGCAGCAGCCGCTCGAGGCGCAGCACCTCGGAGCGCAGAATGCCATCCGCGATCGCGCGCTTGGTGCCGTGGATGAGCTCGTGCCAGTCCGCGCGCTCCCCGCGGAGCCTGGCATCCAGCTCGTCGAGCGCGCCCTGACCCTCCGGCGCGACGAGCACCCGGTCGATGTCGGCGAGCGCGTCGTAGCCGGTCGTGCCTGCGGTCGCCCAGTGCGCGGGCAGACGCTCGTCGCCCTCGAGGATCTTCTCCACGAGCACGTAGGCGTCGCCGGTCGCCGCGGCGAGTGCGTCGAGGTAGCCGCCGGGATCGGCGAGACCGTCCGGGTGGTCGACGCGGATGCCGTCGACGAGGCCCTCGCGCACCCAGCGCAGGATCTCGGCGTGGCTCTCCTCGAACACCCACGGCTCCTCCACGCGGATCGCGGCGAGCTCGTTGACGGCGAAGAACCGCCGGTAGTTGAGGTCGTAGTCGGCGCGCTTCCAGTTCATGAGCTCGTAGTGCTGCCGGCCGACGATCGTCGCGATGTCGGCCCCGTCGGCCGCCGAGCCGGGCGCGAGCGGGAAGCGGTGGTCGTAGTAGGCGAGCTCGTCGCCGTCGACGGTGAGCTCGCCCGCCTCGAGCGCCTCCTCCAGGGAGGCGCCGAGCACGGGGATGCGCACCTTGCCGCCGCCGAACTCCCAGTCGACGTCGAACGCGTCGGCGTAGCGCGATTCGCGGCCGTGCGTGAGCAGGTCCCACCACCAGGAGTTCTCCCGCGGCTTCGCGACGCCCATGTGGTTCGGCACGATGTCGACGAGCACGCCGAGTCCGAGCTCCCTGGCCTTCGCCGAGGCGCGCTCCAGCGCGGCGTCTCCACCGCGCACCGGGTCGACGCGGCTGTGGTCGACGACGTCGTAGCCGTGGTCGGAGCCGCTGGTCGCGGTCAGCAGCGGGGAGAGGTAGAGCCAGTCCGCGCCCAGCTCCCGCACGTAGTCCGCGAGCCGGGCGACGGAGTCGAGGTCGAACGACTGCCGCACCTGCAGGCGGTAGGTCGAACGGGGGGTGGTGCTGGTCACGCTGTCTCCTCGGACGCCGATCCGGTCATGACGGCGACGGATGCCTCGACCGAGTTGTCGGGCTCGGGCTCCTCGTCGACGTGCGAGCACAGCAGCACGAGCGACCGGGCGGCCACGGTGAACTCGCTCTTCGGCTCGAGCGGGGCCCTGCGGTCGAGCGCGCCGCCTGTGTCGATCACGACGTCCCAGCCCGGCGCGTGCTCCTCGGACGGCGTCGTGAAGACGACCTCTCCGTCGTGCGCGTTGAACACGAGGACGAAGCTCGAGTCGACGACCCGCTGACCGCGGGCGTCGAGCTCGCGGATGCCCTGGCCGTTGAGGAACATCGCGACCGAGCGCCCGAAGCCGGTCTCCCAGTCGTCGGGGCTCATCACGGTGCCGTCGGGTCGCAGCCATTCGATGTCGGGCAGCGGAGCGCCCTCCTCGCGGAGTGCGGGGCGGCCGTCGAAGAAGCGGCTGCGCCGGAAGATCGGGTGGTTCTTGCGCACCTCCGCCACATCGGCGGTGAACTCGAGCAGCGGTCCGTCGATGTGGGCCCAGTCGATCCAGGTGATCTCGCTGTCCTGGGCGTAGCCGTTGTTGTTGCCCCGCTGGGTGCGTCCGAGCTCGTCGCCGTGCGAGATCATCGGCACGCCCTGCGACAGCAGCAGCGTGGCGAGGAAGTTGCGCTGCTGGCGGGCCCGCACGGCGAGGATCGCCGGATCGTCGGTCGGGCCCTCCGCGCCGTGGTTGTAGGAGCGGTTGTGCGACTCCCCGTCGTTGTTGTCCTCGCCGTTGGCGTCGTTGTGCTTCTCGTTGTAGGAGACGAGATCGCGCAGCGTGAACCCGTCGTGCGCCGTCACGAAGTTGATCGAGGCGACAGGGCGACGTCCGTCGTGCTCGTACAGGTCGGCGGAGCCGGTCACCCGCGAAGCGAACTCGGCGAGCGTCGAGGGCTCCCCGCGCCAGAAGTCGCGCACGGTGTCGCGGTACTTGCCGTTCCACTCGGTCCACTGGGGCGGGAAGTTGCCGACCTGGTAGCCGCCAGGGCCGACGTCCCACGGCTCGGCGATGAGCTTCACCTGCGAGACCACCGGGTCCTGCTGCACGAGCTCGAAGAAGGTGGAGAGCCGGTCGACGTCGTAGAACTCCCGGGCGAGCGCGGAGGCCAGGTCGAATCGGAATCCGTCGACGTGCATCTCGGTGACCCAGTAGCGCAGCGAGTCCATGATCAGCTGCAGCGCGTGCGGCTGGCGCACGTTGAACGAGTTCCCCGTGCCGGTGTAGTCCATGTAGTACTGCTTGTCGTCCTCGACGAGGGCGTAGTACGTGCGGTTGTCGATGCCCTTGAAGGACAGCGTGGGGCCGAGGTGGTTGCCCTCGGCGGTGTGGTTGTAGACCACGTCGAGGATGACCTCGATGCCCGCCGCGTGCAGGTCGCGCACCATGCCCTTGAACTCCTGCACCTGCTGACCGAGGTCGCCGCCGGAGGCGTAGCGGTTGTGCGGAGCGAAGAAGCCGATGGTGTTGTAGCCCCAGTAGTTGGCCAGGCCCCGCTGCTCGAGCACGTCGTCGTTCACGAACTGGTGCACGGGCATCAACTCGATCGCGGTGGCGCCGATCTTGTGGAGGTGCTCGATGATGGCCGGGTGCGCGATCGCGCGGTAGGTGCCGCGATCCTCTTCGGGGATGTCGGGATGCGTGTAGGTGAGGCCCTTGACGTGCGCCTCGTAGATCACCGTCTCGGCGTAGGTGCGCTTCAGCGGGCGGTCCCCCGCCCAGTCGAAGAACGGATTGATGACGACGCTCAGCATCGTGTACGGCGCCGAGTCGTTCTCGTTCGCCTTCTTCGGGTCGTCGAACTGATAGGAGAAGAGCGCCGGGTTCCAGTCGAGCGAACCGGAGATCGCCTTCGCATACGGGTCGAGCAGCAGCTTGCTCGGGCTTGCGCGGAGTCCCTCGGCGGGGTCGTGCGCGCCATGGACTCGGAAGCCGTAGCGCTGACCGGGCTGGACGCCCGGCAGATAGGCGTGCCAGACGAAGGCGTCGACCTCCGTCAGCTGGATCCGGGTCTCGGTGCGGTCCTCATCGAGGAGGCACAGCTCCACTCGCTCGGCGGCTTCGCTGAACAGAGCGAAGTTCGTGCCGTTGCCGTCGTAGGTTGCGCCAAGGGGATACGCACTTCCAGGCCAGGTTTCCATCGTCCTCCAGTCGCGGGCGGGATTTCACCGTAACGCGGCGCCGAGGGGAGCGCGCGCACTGGTCGAAACCGCGTGCGGATGCTAGAGGGCGGTGCGTTCCGTGCCTGGGCCGGCGAGTTCGGCTGCGTCGGCGAAGGCGATCCGGGGCACGAGGAAGAGCAGGCCAGTGGCGACGAGGGCGCCTCCCCCGCAGATCGCGAAGGTGATGAGGTAGCCCTCGAGGGTCGACGCCGTTCCGGCCGCCCCGACGGCTCCCTGCGCGAGCACGACGGCGAAGACGGCCGAGGCGAAGCTTCCGCCGATCGTCTTGGTGGTGTTCGTGAGCGCGGTCGCGACGCCGGTCTGACCGCGCGCCGCCGCCGCCGCTGCGGCCGCCGGAAGAGCGCCGACGAGGGCGCCCGATCCGATTCCGGCGACGCACATGTTGAGGAAGACCTGCGGCACCGTGTCGTGGAAGGGCAGGAAGAGCAGATAACCGATCGCGACGAGGAGGGCGGCGGCGATCATGGCGGCACGGGGACTCGCCCAGCGGGAGACCCGGGGGAAGAGCAGAGCACCGACGATCATCGAGACCAGGTACGCGCCGATGACGTTGGAGATGCCGCTCGCCGAGAGCCCCAGTCCGTAGCCGGCGGCCGGATCGGTGCCGGCGAAGGTGGAGAGCGGCGCCTGCGCGCCGAGCAGGCTGACGCCGACGAGTCCCGCCGTGAGCTGCACGGGCCACATCGAGCGGTCCGCGAGCACCCGCAGGTCGATCGCCGGGTCGGGCCGCCGCAGCTCGAGCCGGGTCCACGGCACGAAGACGAGCACCCCGGCGGCGATCGCCGCCCAGACCCACCAGGCGCCCGCGCCGTTGATGCGCAGGAAGGTCAGCCCCGAGGTGATGAGCAGCAGGCCGAGGGTCAGCACGGCGAACCCGGCGGCGTCGAGCGAGCGCCCGGCGAGGGGCTCCGACTCCGGCACGCCGAAGAGGATCGCGAAGAAGACGAGCGTCACGGCGACCGCAGGCACGACCAGGGTTCCGGCGACGTTCTCGCCCAGCGCGGCGAAGATGCGCCCGCCGCCCAGTGCGCCGAGGATCGCACCGGCCTCGAGCGCCACGACCAGGTAGCCGGCCGCCCGCCGGGTCTCGGAAGCCGCGCGGCCGGTGCGCCGTCCGCGGTCGAAGATGAGGGCGACCTCGAGCGGCAGCCAGACCACATAGAAGCCCTGCAGCGCCCAGGCGATGAGGAACGACGTGAAGTCCCCGGTGAAGGCGAGCCACCAGGTCGCCCCCGCGGTGAGCGCGGTCGAGACCAGCAGGATCCGTTTGTGGCCGTGCATGTCGCCGAGCTTCGCGAGGAGCGGCACCACGATCGCGCTGAGCAGCAGCTGCGCGGCCTCGAACCAGTTGAAGTCGGCGTCGCGGATGCCGAGATGATCGACCAGGTCGGGGATCAGCGGAACGTAGAACCCCTGCAGGATGCCGCTGACGATCTCGACGAGGAAGAGGTAGCCGACGAGCGAGAACGGAAGCGCCGCTCCGGAGCGGGCGGCGGTCGACATGCACGGATGCTAGTGCAGCCCTGGTGCCTCCGCGTCGCGTCGTCGGTGCTGCCGCCCGTTACCGTTGGACCATGAGCATCCACCTCGTCGGCGGCGGCTGGTCGCCCGAGCACTCGGCATCCCTCTACCGCCCCTTCCTCGCCGAAGCGGAGGCCCGCGCCGCCGGTGCCGGGCGAGTCGTCCCGCGCGTCGGCGTGATCATCGTGGGAGAGGACGAGGCCGATGCCGCCGAATCGGCGGCGCGCTACACCACGCTGCTGCCGAGTGTCGCGGCCTGCGAGCCGGTCGTCACCGCATTGACCGAGGGGGAGCAGCTCACCTCGGCCGCGCTGAGCGACATCGACGCGCTGCTGGTCGGCGGAGGCCTCACCCCCTCGTACCTGGAGGCGGTCGCGCCGATCGTCGACGAGCTGCGGCTGCTGGTGGCGGATGGCCTGCCGTATCTCGGCTTCTCCGCGGGCGCGGCCATCGCCGCGGACCGTGCGCTGATCGGCGGGTGGCGCATCGGCGGCATCGCCGTCGCCCCGGAGGACGCGGGCGAGGACCTGGACGAGGTGACCGTCGACGAGGGGCTCGCGCTCGTCGATCTCGCGATCGACGCGCACGCCGCCCAGTGGGGCACCCTCACGAGGCTCATCGCCGCGACGGAGGCGGGCATCGTCGACGGAGGCGTGGCGATCGACGAGGACACCTCGCTCATCGTCGGGGAGGGCACCCTGCGCGTCGAGGGCGCGGGGAACGTGTGGCGGGTCGTGCCCGGCGAGGACGGCGTCGTCGTGAGCACCATCGGCGGATGACGCGGACTCCGCTGCCCGCGCTCATCGACCCGGGCTGGGCGGCGGCGCTCGAGCCCGTCGCCGACCGGATCGCCGCGTTGGGCGACTTCCTGCGCGCCGAGACCGCGGAGGGCCGCCCCTACCTGCCCGCCGGACGGCACGTGCTTCGGGCGTTCGAGCGGCCGCTCGCCGACGTGCGGGTGCTCATCGTCGGGCAGGATCCGTACCCGACGCCGGGGCACCCGATCGGGCTGTCGTTCGCGGTCGAGCGGGAGGTGCGCCCGCTTCCGCGCAGTCTGGTCAACATCTACCGCGAGCTGGCCGACGACCTCGGGGTTCCGCCCGCGCAGCACGGCGATCTGACCTCGTGGGCGGATGCGGGGGTGCTGCTGCTGAACCGCGTGCTCACCGTGCGCCCGGGAACCCCCGGCTCGCATCGCGGCAGAGGGTGGGAGCAGGTGACCGAGCACGCCATCCGTGCCCTGGCGGCCCGCGGCGGCCCGCTCGTCGCGATCCTCTGGGGCAGGGACGCGCGCCAGCTGAAGCCGTTGCTGCGCGATGTGCCGGTGATCGAGTCGGCGCACCCCAGCCCGCTCTCCGCCTCCAGCGGATTCTTCGGCTCGAAGCCGTTCAGCCGCACCAACGAGCTGCTCGTGCAGCAGGGAGCGCCTCCCGTCGACTGGCACGTACGATGACGGGGACGCCGGGTTCGGGAAGGGGTGCGTGATGCTGGAGGAGGAGTACGCTCCACGGCGCAGGCTGCCCCGTCATCTCCGTCCAGCGGCTCCCGAGGAGCCCGCGTTCGAGTACTCCATCCGCGACGCCGTCGAGGCCGACCTCCCCTACGTGCGCGAGATCTACAACCACTACGTCGCGAACTCGACCGTGACCTTCGACGAGAAGCCGATGACGCTCGCGCAGCTGCGTCGCAAGTTCTCGAAGGTGCAGCAGCTGAAGATGCCCTTCCTCGTCGCGGAGTCGCCCCGCGGTCAGATCCTGGGGTACGCCTACGTGTACCCCTGGAAGGAGAAGGCGGCCTATCGCTACACCGTCGAGAACTCGATTTATCTGGGACCGGCCGCGACCGGCAAGGGGCTGGGGCGCGCGCTGCTCGCCGAGCTGCTCGTCAGGTCGAAGGTCGCGGGCATCAAGGAGGTGATCGCCGTCATCGCCGATCGCGGTGCGGACGCGTCGATCCGCATCCACGAGGAGTTCGGCTTCAAGACGATCGGCCACATGGGCAAGGTGGGGTTCAAGTTCGAGCGCTGGCTCGGCACGGTGCTCATGCAGAAGAGCCTCAAGTGAGGGCACTCGAGGCCGCGGCAGAGGTCGCCGAGCAGTAGCCGGCGGCCGCGAGTCGGCGGGATGTCTGTGGCGAGCGGCGCCGCCGATACCTACGCTCGGAGCATGACCGTTCGCTCCCTCCGGCTCGTCCTCGAGACCGACGACTTCGACGCCGCCGTGACGTTCTTCCGCGACGTGCTCGGCATTCCGCAGCAAGCCGCCTTCGAGGGCGAAGGAGACGCCAGGGTGGCGATCCTCGCGATCCCGGCGGCGACCCTCGAGCTCGCGAACCCCGCGCAGGTGCGGATGATCGACAGGGTCGAGGTCGGACGGGACGTCAGCCGGCCTTCGACGCTGAGCATGCGCGTCGCGTTCGAGGTCGACGATGCCGCCGAGACGACGGAGCGCCTCGAAGCCGGGGGAGCGCAGGTGGTCGCCCCGCCCACCGAGACGCCGTGGCGTTCGCTGAACTCCCGGCTGGAGGCGCCGGGCGGAGTGCAGATCACCGCCTACCAGGAGCTGGTCTCGCTCGAGGAGCGGAGCCGGGAGCCGGGGTTCACGGCCCCCGACGCTCAGCTGCCGTAGACGGTGCGGGCGACCTCGTCGGCGAGCACGACGACCTCGTCGAAGGCGGCGTCGCCGCCCACGGTCGCCAGCACCGAGATCCAGCTCTCCTCGCGCAGCACATTGAGGATCGCGGGCTCGTGGTCGTCGTCGCCCACCTGCCCGAAGGTCGTGTAGTCCTCGACCGGGACCTCGGCGAGGCCCTGCGCGAGCAGTTCCTGCTGCACCGCCTGCTGCCCCGCGGGGTCCAGCGGAGCGACGGACACCGTCCAGGCGCTCTCCTCGGTGGTCGGGTCTCCCCAGATGCAGGTGATCCCGCCCGCCTGCTGCTCGGGCGTCGGCTCGGCGAGGTAGTCGTCGCCGTAGCGCCCGCCAGGGCCCCCGAGGAGCACGAGGCCGGTCGAGGCCAGCGTGTCGAGCCGCTCCTGCGGAAGCACGGCGGAGCAGTCCGTCGGCACGTCGAACGGTTCCCCGGCGGCATCGGGTGCGGTCGTCGCCGTCGGGGTGGGAGTCGAGGCCTCCGAGCCCACCAGGGGAGCCGGAGTGCAGCCCACCAGCACCAGGCCGAGCAGCAGGGGAGAGGCTGCGAGGACGCGGCGGATCACGGCTCTCCTTCGGCAGAGGGGGATGCGCGGCACAGTAGCAGGAACGGCTGAGTGCCCCGCCGCGGACGGCGGGGCACCTGTGGAGCGTTCAGCCGCGAGGAGTGGCCCTGCGGAGGATGAAGAAGCCTGCGACGCCCGCGACGGCCGAGATGACGAGGCTCCAGAGCGCGCTGCCGAGGAACCCTGTCGTCGCGAACCACTCTCCGACGGAGCCCCAGCTGCGGGTGAAGGTCACGAGGGCGACGAACGCCAGGGTGATCAGGCCCAGCAGCCCCAGGAGCACCGTGAGGCCGAGGGCCTTCCACCGCACGAACACGGTCGCGGCGACGGCTCCGACGAAGAAGAAGAAGAGCATCGCCAGGAAGACGAAGGCGAGCCGCTCGAACCACGGACCGTCGCCGAAGTAGATGCTCGTGAACATCCGTCCGCCGACGCCCCAGCCGCTCGTCGCCTCCTCGATGGCGGCCAGCACCGCCATCCCGACGGCGAACACCGCCGAGAGCAGCACGAAGGTGAGCGCTGAGCCCAGGTAGTAGTCCCTCCGCGTGACGCTCATGCCGAGCGCGAAGCTGAAGGTCTGATTCATCGCCTGGATCGCGACGATCATCATGTAGACGAAGATGAACAGACTCGAGCCGCTGTAGCTGAAGCCCTCGGTGACGTCGGCCCGGTCGGCCGGATCGGTGACCTGGCTCATGATGATCGCCCAGATGGCGAGGTTCACCAGGAAGATCCCGATGAGGATGATCCACGGGTTGATGAGCACCGTGTAGGGATTCGCGAAGTGGAGCTTCACGACGTTCACGACACGCTGGAGGGCGCCGGGAGTGCGCGTGGGGGACTGAGTGAGAGCGATGGCGGTCATGCCGAGACCTCGAATTCCTTCTGGGCCGTGCCGGTGATGCGCACCACGAGCTGCTGGAGGGAGACGGGCGCGAGCTCGAGGCCCGCGGCTGCGGCGGCGCGACGTTCTGCATCGTCGAGGCCGGCGACAGTGACGGAGGCGAGCCCGCCGAGGGCGTCGCGGTGGAGGACCTCTCTGCCGCCGACGAACTCGTCCACCGTGTTCGCCTTGCCGACGACCGTGGTGGCCGATGAGCGCAGGTCCTCCGCGGACGAGTCGACGAGCAGGCGGCCCTGATCGATCACGAACACGTGCTCGAGCAGGTTGCTGACCTCGTCGATCAGGTGGGTCGAGAGCACGACGGTGCGGGGGTGCTCGGCGTAGTCCGCGAGCAGCCGGTCGTAGAAGAGCTGCCTGGCGACGGCGTCGAGGCCGAGGTAGGGCTCGTCGAAGAAGGTCAGCGGCGCCCGCGAGGCGAGTCCGACGATGACCCCGATCGAGGAGAGCTGGCCGCGCGAGAGCTTCTTGATCGGGCGGCCCAGCGGCAGCCGGAACTCGTCGATCAGCTGCTCGGCGAACTCCGCGTCCCAGTGCTCGAAGAACCAGGGCGTCGAGCGGAAGACGTGCTTCGGCTTCCAGTCGTCGGGGTAGCGCTGGCTCTCCTTGATGAAGCAGACGTTCCGCAGCACGCTCGCGTTCTCGGCGGGAGAGGCGCCGAACACCCGGACGCTGCCGGACGTGGCGAACTCCTGGCCCGTGAGCAGCTGCATGAGCGTCGACTTGCCCGCCCCGTTGCGGCCGAGCAGGCCGTGGATGCGGTCCTCCTCGAGCGCGAAGGTCACATCGTCGACGGCGCGCACGGCGCCGAAGTGCTTGCTGAGGCCTGTCGCCTCGGCGATGGTGGTCATTGCGTGTCCTCGTTCCGGATCATGTCGGTGAGCTGGTCGGTGGTGATGCCGAGCTTGCGGGCCTCCTGCAGGAGGGGACCCACGTACTCGGTGCGGAATCCCTCGCGACGCTTGGCGAGCAGGCGCTCGCGGGCGCCGGCGGTGACGAACATGCCGATGCCTCGTTTCTTGTAGAGGATCCCGTCGTCGACGAGGAGGTTGACGCCCTTCCCGGCGGTGGCGGGGTTGATGCGGTGGAACGCGGCGAACTCGTTGGTCGAGGGCACCTGCGACTCCTCGGGCAGCGCGCCGGAGAGGATCTCGTTCTCGATCTGCTCGGCCAGCTGCAGGAAGATCGGCCTGCTGTCGTCCATCCGGCCTCCTGGTGAGTGGGTTAGTTACTGCAGTAATGAACCAACCACGTAAGGAACCCCGTGTCAAGTCCGGGCGCGGAAAAAAGGCCCGCCGCAGTGCGACGGGCCTCTCTCTCGGAATCGGAGCTAGCGGCGCCCCAGCCTTGCGAGGAAGAACAGGCCTACTCCGACGGCGATCGCGATGCCCCCGAAGAGCCACACCTCCGGGCGCTGCCTGGTGAGGAGCAGGATGCAGGAGAGCACCCCGAGCACGGGCACGAAGGACCAGACCCTGAAGTGGTCGTGCTCCACGGGCTTGCGGCGCAGCACGAGCACCGCGACGTTCGTGCTGATGAAGACGAGCAGCAGCAGGAACACCACGGTCTCGGCCAACAGGGCCAGGTCGCCCAGCTGCGTGAGGACCATCGCGATGGCGGTGGTCGCGAGGATCGCCACCCAGGGGGTGCGCCGATTGACCAGCACTCTGCCGAGCACGCTCGGCAGCAGACCCTCCTCGGCCATCCCGAAGGTGACCCTGCTCGACATGATCATCGTGAGCAGAGCCCCGTTGGCCACCGCGACCAGCGCGATGAGGCTGAACAGCCAATCGGGGATGCCAGCGCCGGTCGCCTGGACCACGGCGAGCAGCGGTCCACTCGACTCGGAGAGCTCGCCCGGCGGCAGGGCGATCGAGCTCGCGACGCCGACCAGCACGTACACGAGGCCGGCGACGAGCAGCGAGCCGAAGAGGGCACGCGGGTAGACCCTGGCGGGGTCCCGCACCTCTTCCGCGACGTTCGCGCTCGTCTCGAAGCCGACGAAGGAGTAGTAGGCGATGACGGCGGCCGAGAGCGTCGCCACGGCGGGACTGACGCCCTCGCGGAACTCGCCGAGCCGGGACGCGTCACCGCCGCCCGAGACGAAGAACCCGGCGACGACCACGATCACGATCAGCAGCCCGGTCAGCTCGATGGCCGTCATGACGACGTTGCTGCCGAGCGATTCGCGGATGCCGCGGGCGTTGAGCGCTCCGACGAGCAGCAGGAAGAGCGGTGCGGCGACGGCTGCGGGCACCGGGAGGAACGTGGCCAGATAGTCCCCGGCGAAGGCGAGAGCGAGCCCCGCCGCACTCACCACCCCGGCGGCGAGCATCGCGAAGCCGACGAGGAACGACACGATCGGGATGCCGAAGGCGCGCTCCGCGAACACGGCCGCGCCGCCCGCCTTGGGGTACTTCGTCACGAGCTCCGCGTAGGAGCCCGCGGTGAGCAGGGCGAGCAGGAGCGACAGGAGCAGCGGCAGCCAGAGTGCGCCTCCGACCTCGGCCGAGAGCGCGCCCATCAGCGCGTAGATTCCGGCGCCCAGCACGTCGCCGAGGATGAAGAGGAAGAGCAGCGGCCCCGTGATTCCCTGCTTGAGCTTCGATCCGCTCCGCTCGCCCGTGTCCGTCATCGCCGTCGGCGTGTTCTCGCGCATCCCTCAACGCTAGGCATCGGCGTCGGGCGCCGGAGGCGCTGGCGCCGCCGTCCGGCGGCGTGCTAGGGGCATGGCTAGGCTCGGGAGGATGTTCGAGCTGCACCATCTGACCGCGCAGGAGCAGTGGAACTGGCTGCACCGTCGTGAGGTGTCGGTGCGCGACCTCGTCGAGCACTACCTCGCGCGGATCGCTCGGCTCGACGACGGGATCGGCTCCTTCGTCACCGTCGCGGGCGACCGCGCTCTCGCGCAGGCGGACCGCCTCGACGCCGAGGGGCCGGGAGCACAGCCGCTCTGGGGTCTGCCGCTCGGCGACAAGGACCTGGTGGCACGGGCGGGGCAGCGCACGACTTACGGGTCGCGGGTGCTCGCCGAGAACGTGCCCGATCGCTCCGACGAGCTCGTGGGGGTGCTGGACTCCGCGGGAGCCGTCAGTCTCGGCACCACCGCCGCTCCCGAGTTCGGCATGCCGGCCTACACCGAGAGCAGCCTCTCGGGTGCGACCCGCAACCCGTGGGCCCCGGCGCTCGGCGTGGGCGGATCGAGCGGCGGTGCCGCCGCCGCGGTCGCCGCCGGGCTGCTGCCGTTCGCTCCCGGCTCGGACGGCGGCGGCTCGGTGCGCATCCCCGCGGCGGCGACCGGCCTGGTCGGGCTCAAGCCCTCCCGCGGGCTGCTGCCGGTGGGGTCGGGGCTCGATCGCCTGGCGGGTCTCGTGGTCCCCGGCGCGATCGCCCGCACGGTCGCCGATGCGGCGATGCTGCTCGACGGGCTCGCAGCCGGAGGCCCGTACGAGTTCGCAACCCGTGCCCCGAACGACGGCTCACCGCTCCTGGCCTCGGCCGTCCGCGGCGAGGGCAGATTCCAGCTCGGAGTGACGACCTGGTCGCCCTGGTCGACGGAGTACGACATCCGGGTCTCGCCCGAGGCGCGAGAAGCGTTGAGCCGTGCGCTCGAGGAGCTCACGGCGATCGGGCACGGGCTCGAGGAGTTCGAGCCCGAGCCGGCGCCCGAGTACGCCGCAGCGTTCCGCACCGTCTGGCAGGCGGGCGCGGCGACTCTCCCGCTCGACGACGGCCAGCTGGAGCTCGTCGAGCCCCTCACCCGCTGGCTGGTCCGCACCGGCCGCGCGACCGGGGCGCAGCAGCTCGCCGAGGCGCTCGCGACGCTCACCGGGTTCGAACGCAGCATCATCCGCTCGTTCTCGAGATTCGACGCGGTGCTCACGCCGGCGCTCGCGCTTCCGCCGCCGCCGATCGGATGGTTCGAACGCGACCGGCCCGAGCGCGATTTCGAGCAGCAGTGCCTGTTCACGCCGTTCACGAGCTTCGTCAACGTCGCCGGTCTTCCGGCCATCTCGCTGCCCGTCGCGGAGTCCGCCGACGGCATCCCGATGGGCGTGCAGCTCATCGGACGGCCGGGCGGCGAGCGCACGCTCCTCTCGATCGGCGCGCAGCTCGAGCGGCGGATCGGCTGGCAGCGGCGGCACCCGCCGGCCTGGACCGGCTGAGAGCCCTGCCACCCCGGCGCCCTTAGGTTAGGCATGCCATACTGACCCGGATGTCCCGTTCAGAGGCCGCCGCTGTGCGCCGCAGGCTCTCCGCCTCCCGTCTGCTCCTCGCTGCGGACGAGACCGGCGTCGAGCGGGTCGCGACCCTTCTCGGGGCTCTTCCGGCCGGCACCAAGGGCAGGGCCTTCCTCGAGGTCCCGGCCGCGGCAGACGTCCGCGAGCTTCCGGCGCCGGGCGGTGTGACGGTCAGCTGGCTCGTGCGGGAGCACAGCGGTTCGGCGCCCGGCGAAGCGCTGGGGCGGGCCGTGCGGGCGTGGCTGAGCGAGATGGTCGTCGACGGCTCCGACGGTCCCGAGATCACCGCCTGGCTGGCGTGCCTCGGCGATCGCGCGATCCAGCTGCGTGACGGATGCTCCAGCGCGCTCCCGCCGTCACGCGTGGCGCTCCTGGGCTGACCGTTCAGCGCCTGGTGTAGCCGCCCTTCTCCAGGCCCGCCTCCACCTCGAAGCGGTTGCGGCGAGCATCCTGACCGGCCGCGACGTAGAGCAGCGGGAAGGCGAGCCCGTAGCGACGCCACTGCGCCCGATGCACCGCCTCGTGCTCGAGCACGCCGGGCGACACATTCCGGGCGGTGAGATAGACGGCCCCGATGGTCGTGCCGCCGCGGCCGAAGGCCCACCCGGGCAGCCCGCTCGCGACGAGGACGCCGCCGCGTCTGCGCAGGGGCCAGCCGCCGAGCAGGAGCGCCCAGATCGCGCCGCAGAGGGTGGCGAACCAGTAGCCGGGTACGGCGATCGCCGGCCAGAGCAGCATCCGCCGCACTCCAGGGATGCGGCGTCCGCTCCGCACGATCGCCGCCGCGAGCCGTTCCAGGGGAGCCCGCCTGCGCGCGGGATGCGGCGGAGGTGTCGCCATGGACCGCAGAATACAGTGGCAGCATGCCCGCGACGCTCGGACGGATAGCCCTCGTCTCGATGCCCGAGGCGCCGGACGCCGAACCGGGACGGCCCGACTCGGGCGGGATGGGCGTCGCCCTGCGGTCGGTGGCGTTGGAGCTGGCGGCGCTCGGCGTGCAGGTCGAGCTGCTGACCCGTGCCGAGCAGGACGGCGAGGTGCGAGAGCTCGCGGAAGGGGTCGCCGTGCGCGCCCTGCGCGCCGGCCCCAGGGGTCCGGTGGGGCCGGGGGAGCTCCAGCCGGCGGCCGACGAGTTCGGCGAGGCGGTCGCGCAGCTCGCGCGGGAGGGCACGCGCGGGTACGACCTCATCCATGCGCACCACTGGGTGAGCGGACTAGCGACGCTGCCCGTCGCGATCGAGCTCGGCATCCCCTTCGTGCAGAGCTTCTACTCGCTCGGCGCGCTCGTGAACCGTGTCGCGCCGGCGGGCGTCGCGCCCGAGCCAGAGGGCAGGCTCCGCGCGGAGGCGTTCCTCGCCCAGCAGGCGGACGCGATCATCGCCTCGTCGACAGCCGAGGTCGACGGGCTGCTCGACGTCGTGGGGGCTTCGGCCGACCGCGTGTGGATCGTGCCGCCGGGCGTCGACACCTCGCTCTTCGTGCCCGGGGAGACGCCGTCGAGGGACGCGCTGCGCCGGGAGCTGGGCATCGACGATCGACCGGTGCTGGCGGTCGCCGGCCGGCTGGAGCCGCTCAAGGGACAGGACCTCGCCATCCGGGCGCTCGCCGAGCTGCACGCGCTGCGGGGGTGGGCACCCGTGCTCGTCGTCGCGGGGGACGCGGCACCCGGGGCTGAGGACTGGGCGAACGGGCTGCGATCGCTCGCGCGCGACCTCGGGGTCGCGGAGGACGTGCGCTTCGTCGGAGCCCTCGAGCGCAGCACGCTCGCCGACCTGCTCGCCATCGCCTCCGTCGCCCTCGTGCCCTCGCATCTCGAGACGCTCGGACTCGTGGCGCTCGAGGCGGCGGCGAGCGGCACGCCCGTCGTCGGCTACCGCAGCGCGGGGACGGCCGAGTCGATCGACGACGGCACCTCGGGAGTGCTGCTGACCAGTCGCGACCCCCGCGAATGGGCCATCGTGCTCGGGGTGCTGCTGTCGGATGCCGAGAACCTCGCTGCGCTCTCGGCGGGGGCGCGAGCGCACGCCGAGGGCTTCCCGTGGCGCGCGACCGCGAGCGCGCTGCTCGGGGTGTACGCCGGCCTCGCCGACTGACTCAGGGGGTGGGGCGGCCGTAGGTCTCGAGCAGCCGCAGCCAGATCTCGTTCACGGTCGGGTAGGCCGGAACCGCGTGCCAGAGCCGATCGAGCGGCACCTCGCCGACGACCGCGATCGTCGCGGCGTGGAGCAGCTCGGCGACGTCGGGACCGACGAAGGTGACGCCGAGCACGACCTTGCGACGCTCGTCGACCACCATCCGCGCCTTGCCCGAGTAGTCGTCCGCCTGCAGGCCGGCTCCGGCGACCCAGCCGAGCTCGTAGTCGACCACGCGGATGTCGTAGCCGGCGTCGCGTGCGGCCTGCGAGGTGAGGCCGACGCTCGCGACCTCGGGCTCGCTGAAGGTGACCTGCGGCACCGCAGCGACATCCGCGGTGGCCACGTGCGCGCCCCAGGCGGCGTCGTCGACGCGTCGCCCGCTCGCCCGGGCGGCGATCACGTCGCCGCAGGCGCGGGCCTGGTACTTGCCCTGATGCGTGAGCAGCGCACGATGGTTGACGTCGCCGGTCGCGTAGAGCCAGTCGAAACCCTCGACCCGCAGGGTGTCGTCGACGTCAAGCCAGGACCCCGGCTCGAGTCCCACCGCGTCGAGTCCGATGTCCGACGTCCTCGGTCGGCGACCGGTCGCCACGAGCAGCTTCTCGGCTTCGACCGCCGACCCGTCGGGCAGCTCCAGTGCGACTCCGCGGTCCGTGGCTCGCACCCTGGTGGGCGAGGTGCCGGTGCGCACGTCGACCCCGAGCTCGTTCAGCCCCTCGCCGACGAGCTCGGCGGCGATGTCCTCCTGCCCGGAGAGCAATCCGCTTCGGGCGAGGATCGTGACGGTCGTGCCGAAGGTCGCGTACGCGGTCGCCATCTCGACCGCGACGACCCCGCCGCCGAGGATCGCGAGGCTCGCCGGGGCCTCCTGGGCGCTCGTCGCCTCCCGTGAGGTCCAGATCGGCACATCGTGGATGCCCTCGAGGTCGGGCACGGCGGCGTCCGAACCGACGCTCACGACGACGGCATGTCGCGCGGTCAGCCGGGTGATCGTGCCGTCCTCGGCGGTCACCTCCACGCGCTTCTCGCCCGTGAGCCGCCCGTGCCCGCGCACAAGCGCGATGCCCGCTCCGTCGACCCACTCCACCTGCGAGCTGTCGTCCCAGTCGTGCACGAACGAGTTGCGCCGCGCGAACACCGCCGCGACGTCGAGGTCTCCGGTGACGGCCTCGCGCGAGCCCCCCACCCGCCGGGCCGCCCGCAGCGCCATCCCGCTGCGCAGCAGTGCCTTCGACGGCATGCACGCCCAGTAGGAGCACTCCCCGCCGACGAGCTCGCTCTCCACCAGCACGGCGGTGAGGCCGCCCTGCACGGCGCGGTCGGCGACGTTCTCCGCGACCGCACCCCCTCCGATCACGATGACGTCGTACTCACTCTCGGGCAAAGGGCCCTCCCCATCCGCTGTAGGCGCCGTGGTTGCGCTCCATGACCTCGTACACCTCGTCGACGAAGTGCTCGACGGTCTCGTCGTCGAGCGTCGACAGATGATGCACGAGCAGCTCGAACTT
Source organism: Microbacteriaceae bacterium (assembly GCA_031177985.1). Classification (GTDB taxonomy): domain Bacteria; phylum Actinomycetota; class Actinomycetes; order Actinomycetales; family Microbacteriaceae; genus JAPSJW01. The sequence goes on from JAPSJW010000002.1 coordinate 487,369, forward strand.
GAAGCCGCGCCGCGCGACGCTCGTGCGGTAGCCGAGACCCGTCAGCTCGGTGGCAGCCCGCACCGCCCAGGCGCGCTGCGAGAAGACCCCCGCATGCTCGACCTCGCGAGGCAGGTCGAGATGGTCGCCCATCTTCACCCGCTGCGCCAGCTGCTCACGGTTCATGGTGCGCTGCACCTCGAGCGTGCGGGGGATGTGCTTCACGACTCAGCGCCCCTCGAACCGCGGCGTCGTGCGAGTGAGGAAGGCCTCCATGCCGGCCCGGGCGTCGTCGCTGCCCGCCAGTCGTACGAGCTCGGCCGGCAGTGCGGATGCCGCCGCGGCGTCGCCCTCGGCGACCGCGAGCCTCGCGTTGGCGAGCGTCGCCTGCACGGCGAGCGGCGCGGCCGCGGCGATCCGCCTGGCGAGCTCGACCGCCCGTGCGACGTGCGTGCCGTTCTCGACGATCTCGGTGACGATGCGCATCCTCAGGGCCTCCTCGGCATCGAATGCGTCACCGGTCAGCATCCAGCGCATCGCGTTCGACCACCCCGCAGCGCGGGCGAACCGAAGGGTCGCGCCCCCGAACGGCAGGATCGCACGGGCGACCTCGAGCTGCGCGAAGCTCGTCGAGCGGTCGGCGACGACGACGTCGCTCGCCAGGGCGAGCTCGATGCCGAGGGTGTAGCAGATGCCCGAGACGGCGAGCACGACGGGCTTGCGCACGGGGCGCGTCGTCAGCCCCCAGGGGTCCAGTCCGCCGTCGGGGATGAAGCGGAGTCCGTCCGCGCCGATCCTCGGCGCGATATCCGCGAGGTCGAGACCCGCGGTGAAGTGCTCACTGGTCGAGTGCACCACTCCCACGCGCAGGGAGGCGTCTGAGTCGAGCTGCCCGTAGGCGGCGGCGAGCTGCTCGAGCATCGCGAGGTCGGCGGCGTTGCGCTTCTCCGGCCGGTCGAGCCCGATCATCAGCAGCTCTCCGTCGCGCTCGACGCTGACTCTGCGCTCCATCCTCCGATGCTACGGCGTCCCGCCGTCGGCGCGAGGAATGCCCGCGTCGGGGCTCCTTCACTGCCGCGCCTGCGTGCACGGCTGCGGGCCCTCCGCCGGATCAGCGGCCGCGGTGACACAGGGGAGCGGTCGCGGTTTCCCCGACACGCGGGTGAACGCTCGCCGACTCGTCGTTCTCCGCCAGATCCCTGTCGGAAGAGGACGGGTGAGTCGGAAAACGGGTGTGTCGGCGGATGTGGCGGGCGTGTCGCGCAAGGCGTTTCTCGGTCGGCGCGGACGGGGCTAAGCGGGTCGCGGGCCGCGCAGCGCTCCGATCAGGCGCAGCACGACCGAGAGGTCACCGTCGGCCGCGTCGGGGCTCGATGGAGCGAACTCGGTGATGCCCGCGCCGGCCAGCGGGAATCGCGCGGTGAGCGCCTGCACGGTCTCGACGAGTCTGGCGGCCGGGACGCCGAACGGCTCAGGGAAGCCGATCCCGTCGATGTCGCCCGGGTCCAGCACGTCGAGGTCGATGTGCACGTACACCCGGGACGCTCCGGTCGCCTCGACCGCAGCGACGACCTTCTCGGGCGTCACGTCGTCGGAGTCGAGCCAGGGGAGCGGATGCTCCTCGAGCAGCAGCGTCTCGGCGTCATCGGGGGCGCGGACGCCCGCGAGGAGCACCCTGCCCGGCACCAGCGCCGTGCTCGCGGTGAGCCCTGGAGCGCCCTCGCCCAGGATCGCCCGCAGCACCATCCCGTGGAAGGCGCCGCTCTGCGACGACCCCGGCGTGTTCAGATCCGGATGCGCGTCGAGCCAGACGAGGGCCACGTCGCCATCGGCCGCCGCATGCTCCACCGCGGCGAGCTCCACTCCGCAGTCGCCGCCCACGACGATGACCGGCGCCTCCAGCTCTCGGAGCGCGTCGAGCATCCGTCGCCGCACCTCGACGAGAGAGCTGTACCGGTCGACGCCCGTTCCCTGCGCGTCGCCCGCCTCGAGAGGCACCTCGAGCACGCGGGTCCTTGCGGAGGGCAGGTCGCCGCGGATCGCCTCCGCTCCGTCGACGAGCCGCATGGCACGCGAGGAACTGGAGCCCTGCCACTGCGGGACGACGAGGAAGCTGGTCACGCTAGCCAGTGTGTCCAGGGCGCACCGCCGCGGCAAGCGCGGCGCGCAGGCCGGCGGCGTCGAGCTCAGCGCCGTAGCCCGGGGTGTCGCGCTGGATGCGCCAGCTCTCCGCCAGCGGTCCGCCGTCGACGGCGTCGAACCCCAGCTCGTCGAGGAACCGTGCCGCGAAGCCCCGCGCGTCGGCGTCGTCCCCGAACACGGCGAGGGCGCGTCGACCCGGCGTGCCGGCTGCAGTAGCGGCCGAGGTGATCTGCGAGGAGTAGATGTGGTTGAAGGCCTTGACGACCCGCGAAGCAGGAAGATGCGCCTGCAGCAGCTCCGAGGTCGTCGTGCTCTCGTCCTCGAGCGCCGCGATCTCGCCGTCGCGCTGCGGGTAGTAGTTGTTCGCGTCGAGCACGACCTTGCCTGCCAGGTCGTCGACCGGCACGTCGGCGTAGGCGCGCAGCGGCACCGCCACGAGAGCGAAGTCGCCCGCAGCAGCGGCCTCCTCCGCAGTGGCCGCCCTCGCGCGAGGGCCGAGGTCCGCGACGAGGGATCCGAGCGTCTCGGGACCGCGCGAATTCGCAATCACGACGTCGTATCCGGCGCCGATCGCCGCGTAGGCGACCTGGCTTCCGATGTGGCCTGCTCCGATGATGCCGATAGTGCTCATGGCGGACTCAACCGGAAGGGGTAGCGGTTCCTTCCCATCGGCGCCTCCGCGTTGCGAGCCGCATCACTCGCTCCAGGGGGCCGGTGCCGAGCAGCGCCCGCCATACGGATGCGAAAAGCAGCGAGCCGACGGCGAGGGCGAGGAAGAAGGCGAGATTCTCAGCCCCGGGGGCGTCGTTCGGGCCCTGCTGCCACCAGACGGCGAGCGCGAGGATCTGACCGGAGTAGATGGTGAGCGGCATGGCGCCGGCCGCGGCGACCGGCCAGCCGATCGCCCGGGCTACGGCGCCGAGCGCGCTCGTGCGCGGCGACGTCACGAGGCACAGCGTGCCCGTGAGGAAGAGGGCGAAGCCTCCGCTGCCCAGCACCTCGAGGGTCGAGTTCGAGTGCGCCGCGGCGGTCGCGTACGGCAGCAGCGCGTCCCCTCCATAGCCCGCGACCATGCCGGCGAGGCCCCATCCGGTGATCGCGACCTGAGTGCGGATGCGGTCGATCCCCGACCGGGCCACCGCCAGCCCGATGAGGAGATAGGCGATCCAGGTGAGCATCGGGTAGTACCCGGTGACGAGCCAGTACGACCACACCTGAATCGCCGGCTGAAGGCGCTCGAGCGCCTCCACGGGCTCGAGCAGCGGGGGGCCGACGACCGCCGCGGCGGCGGCCGCCGCCAAGAGCACCAGGCGCCTGGCGAAGAGCAGCGGCAGCACCAGGAGGAAGCCGACGCCGTAGTAGTCGAGGATGATCGCGACGCCGGATCCGAAGGAGTTCAGCAGCAGGCCCAGCAGGATGAGCACGAGCGCCCGCAGTGCGATGGAGCCGCGGGCGGCAGCGCGGTCGTCGGAGGGGTCGGAGCCTCCCGACAGCAGACCGAGCGAGACCCCCGCGAGCACGGCGAAGAGCACGGACGAACGGCCGTCGACGAGGGTCTCCTGCGCGTCGCTCGTGATCGTGTGCGCGGCGATCATGCCGAGGATCGCGAGACCCCGCGCGACGTCGATGCCGACGACCCGGTCGCGGGGCGCGCGCACCGGCGTGGCGCCCCCCGCGATCCGGGTCATCGAGAAGTCACTGCTCGCGGGTGATGGGACCGGCGGTGACCGCCGACTGGCCGCCGCTCTTCAGGGCCGAGAGCCGAGCGTCGATCTCGGCCTGGCGGCCGACATCCTCGAGGCTCTCGAACTGCGCGTCGAGGCTCGATGCGGCCAGTTCCTGCTGACCGAGCACGCGCGCCTCCTCGCGGCGGATCTTCTCCTCGAACCGGCCCAGCTCGCTGGTGGGGTCGAGCAGGTCGATGCTCTTGATCGCGTCGTGCACCTGGCCCTGCGCCTCGGCGACCTTCGCGCGCGAGATCAGCTCGTCGCGCTTCGCCGTCAGCTCGCCGAGCTTGCCGCGCATCGCCTCGAGGCCCGACTTCAGCTTCTCGACGACCTCGGTCTGGCTGGCGATCGTCGGCTCGGCCTGCTTCGCCTCGTTCTCGGCCGTGAGCTGACGGCTGATCGCGACCCGGGCGAGGTTGTCGAACTTCGCGGCGTCGGTGGTGTTGCCCGCCGCACGCAGCTCATCCGCCTTCGCGCTCGCCGCGAGCGCCTTGCGGCCCCAGTCGCCTGCCGCCTCGATGTCCTCGCGGTGGTCCTGCTCGAGCAGGCGCAGGTTGCCGATCGTCTGGGCGATCGCGCTCTCGGCCTCGGAGATGCTGTTGGAGTAGTCGCGCACCATCTGGTCGAGCATGAGCTGCGGGTCCTCGGCCTGGTCGAGGAGCGCGTTGATGTTCGCCTTTGCGAGCTGGGCGATGCGCCCGAGGATGGACTGCTTGGCCATGGTTCTTCCTTTCCTAGGGGTTGCTTGCCTGTCTCAGAAACGTCCGCCGCGGCCGCTGCTGCGCGATCGCGATCCTCCACCGCTCCGCCGGGAGGATCCTCCGAAGCCCGCGCCGAACCCTGAGGAACGGCGCGACGACGACCTGCGGCTCGAGCCGCTCCATCCGCCGCTGCGGCTCGATCCGCCCCAGCCTCCGGAGGAGCCACCGCCCCACCAGCCCTCGTCGGAGTCGTCGCTGCCCCCGCTGAAGAGCCAGTCGGCGAGGCCGCCGAGCTCCGCGGAGCGGTAGTCGGAGCCGTAGCCGTCGTCCGGCCAGCGGGACACGTAGCGGTCGACGTCCTGACGGGCGAGCGTCAGCGCCGCGGACGAGAGCTCGTACGACTGCTGTGCCGACTGCATCGCGGAAGCCTGGTCCGCGGTACCGGTCGTCACGGCCAGGGTGAGCAGCCGCTCCGCCTCCACGAGGCGGGTGCGCGCATCGACCTCCACACCGCCGCGCCTGGTCGAGAGGTAGCTCTGAGCGGCGGCGAGCTGCGCGCGGGCGCGCTCGACGGTGCGCTCGTACATCGCCGACTGCCGACGGATGCGCTCGGCGCGATCCCGATGCTCGCCGAGCGCTCGGTCGAGGGCGTCGTCCGCTCGGTCGAGCGCGTCGATCGCGGTCAGCGGATCGCGGGCGCCTGTGCGCTCCGCGTCGTCGAGAGCGGCAGCCAGCGCGGCGCTCGCGGACGCCAGCGCGGGGTCGTCGGGAAGGGTGCTGAGGTCCTGGCGCGCGTCGCGGATGGCGGCGTCGAGTCGCGTCCTCGCCTCGCCGAGCTCCTGCGCGCGTCGTTCCACGGCCTCGAGGAGCGCGGCGATCCGGTCGATCGTCGCCTGAGCGCCGCGCACGGCGACGGCGGCGCCGCTCGTCGCGTTGGAGGCGAGCGACCGCTCGGCTCCGTCGAGCGCGGACGTCGCGACCGTGACGAGCTGCCGCGCCTGGTCGACGTTGCCGGCGACGGCCGTGACGGCCGCGGGGGAGTAGGTGGCCACGAGGTCGTCGAGCGTCGACGCGGCGGCGAGCAGCCTCGGCTCGACGGCGGCGAGGTCGGCACGCTCCTGGGCGATCGCCTGCGGAGCGTTCGTCTCGAGCGCGCGCAGCTCGTCGAAGGCGTCGGCCTGAGCATCCAGCTCGGCATCCGCCTCGGCGCAGAGGGCGATGATCCGCTCGGTTCCGGCACGGCGGTCCTGCGGCGTCTCGGGGCTCGAGTCGTCGAGGCGCTGCTGCAGCTGGAAGGCCTCCTGCCGCTTCGCCTTGGCGGAGGTCAGCGCCTGCGCGAAGGCCGTCGTGGTCTCCTCGCCGAACTGGGCGATGGCGAAGCCCAGCTCCTGCTCGCTGTCGGAGACGGCGTCGTCGAGGGCGATGAGCGCCGCTGCCGCGCGCTTGTCGAGCTCGGCCTGACTGGGCCCCTCGGCGGCCGTCGTGCTCGTGGCGGTGCGCCTGCGGCGGGCGAGGTAGACGCCCCCGCCGACGGCTGCCGCCGCGGCCACGCCGCCGATCAGCCATCCGGTCGGGAATCCGCCTCCGGCCGATGCCTCCCTGAGCCCGTCGGCGTAGCCGATCGCCGCGCCGGCCCAGTCGCCGTCCCGCAGTGCGGGCAGCAGGCGCCGCTCCTCCACGTCGGCGAGCTGGCCGTCGCTCAGCGGGAACCCGTCGAAGAACGACGGCTGGTAGAGCCGGTCGTCGACGGCGACGGCGAGGAGGATGTCCTGCTCGCCCAGCTGATTGAGGTCCGCGGTCTGGTCGGCCCAGGCCACGCGGTCGGAGGGGTCCTCAAAGGTGTCGACGAAGGCGACGATCAGATTGATCCCCGCCTCGTCGGCGAGCCGGTCGATCGCCGCTTCGACCTCGGAGGCGCGGGCGCCGAGCACACCGGCACTGTCGACGACGGTCGACGAGCCGAAGTCGGGCGGCTCCTCTGCTGCCGCGATGCCGGGGGCGGCGACGAAGGCAAGGGCGAGGGCGACCGACGGGAGCCAGCGGGACCGCATGCTCCGGAGTCTAGCGGGGCTCGAAGACGCTTCCGCGAGGGTCTTTCACTCGAGCGTCACCTGGCCTATGGGGCCGCCGACGAGCTCCGGCGGGGCGCCCGGGATATCGGTGCGGGTGAGGTCGATCAGGGCCGAGACGTCGTAGACGCCGGGCGGGAGCGCGGGAAGCCCCTCGCGGAACGCGCCCGTCTCGTCGTCCTCCACATCGCAGCGCACGGGCTGGAAGGACGTGGCGTACTCGAGCGACTCACCCGGCTCGAGATCCACCTCGACGAGCGACAGGATGGTGGGCCCGTTGGAGTGCCAGAGCACCATCCCGTCCTGGGACAGCGTGATGACCGGTGTCGCGGCGGTCGTGCCGACGACGCGCTCGTCGCCAGTGTTCGTCATTGTCACCGTGCCCTCGACCCAGCCCTCACCTGCGGGCGCGTCGGGGAACTCGGTCGTCAGCTCGAGACCGGATGGCGCATCGCCGACATCGGCGAGTGATCCGGAGCAGAGGTTCACCCGATCGGCGGGCGCAGGCCCGAGCGTCGTGCCCGACTCCGGGGCGGGTTCCGTCGCGGGCGCGTCCTCCTGCATGCTCTGGTCCGAGGCGGTGCCGCCGCCGCCCGCGGTGGAGCTCAGCCAGAACCCGTTTACTCCGCCGACCACGAGTGTGAGCACGGCGGCCGCGCTCACCACGCCGGCGCCGATCTGCCCGGGCAGGCGGCGTCTGCGGCTGCGGCGGACGATGTCGCGGGCGTCGAGCCCGCTCCCCGCGCGTGGAACGGGAGCGGACGCGAGCGCGTCCCTCAGCTCGTCTTCAGTGGGCACGGGTTGCTCCGTCCGCTCGCGGCTCGAGGGCGACCGCGAGCTTCCCGAGCGCATCGCTCAGGTACCGCTTCACGGCGCCGGAGCTGATGCCCAGCCATTCCGCGATGTCGTCGACCTTGAGGTCCTCGTAGTAGCGCAGCACGACGCAGGCGCGCTCGCGCGGCGCGAGCTTGCGCAGCTGGCGCTGCAGGTCGAGCCGCGCATCCGTCGCCGCAGCCGACGACTCGACCGACTCGGAGGTGACCTCGAGGTGGGCGATCTTCCGCCAACGGGTGGTCCGCCGCCCGCCGTCGAGGTAGGTGTTCAGGATCGCCTTGCGCACGTACGACTCGGCGCTCTGCACCGAGTGGCCGTTGCGCAGCCGACCGAAGGTGCGGACGAGGGCGTCCTGCACGAGGTCCCTCGCGGTCTCCGGGTTGCCGCAGAGCAGGTACGCGTACCTCGTCAGAGCGTCGCCGCGCTCGGCGACGAGCGTCTCGACGACGCGCTCCCAGCCCGAGGTCTCAGCAGCCACGGTCCTCCTCCTCGCGCGGCCTGGATCGGCCGGCGCTCCCATTCTGGCGGCGACCGCCCGGGGTGCGGACAACGTGCTCATACCGATAGAGACGCACGAGGGCCCGTTTCCGTTGGGGGATCAGCGGATGTCGTGCGCCGCCCGGCGCGCCGCCTCGCGTAGCCAGGGCGCGGGATCGGCGATGGCCGACTCGCTCGAGCCCGCCAGCTCGCTGAGCGAGGCCGTCCAGGCGTCCGTCTGCACGGCGACCCTGCCCGCGATGACAACGGCGCGCGTTCCCGCCCGGCGTGCGCCGTCGAGGAGGGAACCGACGATCTTGCCGCCGAGGGACTGCTCGTCGAAGCTGCCCTCCCCGGTGACCAGCACATCCGCCGCCGCGAGCCGATCGAGCAGTCCGCTCTGCTGGGCGAGCCGCTCGGCGCCCGACTCGATCGTCGCTCCCCAGAGCGCGGCGAGTCCGTACCCGGTGCCGCCGGCCGCGCCCGATCCCGGAGCGTCGGGCGGTCCGCCCCCCACCGCCGCCAGCCGCGTCAGTGCCGCGTCGAGGTGACGAACCTGCTCTGCCGTCGCGCCCTTCTGGGGACCGAAGACCGCGGCGGCGCCGGAGGGTCCGGTGAGGGGAGCGGTGACGTCGGTGAGGAGCACGGCTCCGCCCTCGGGGAGCGCGCGCAGCCCCGACGTGTCGATGCGTGCGAGCCGGTCGAGCGCACCGCCGCCCTCCGGCAGCTCGATGCCGTCCGCATCGAGGAAGCGCGCGCCGAGCGCGCGCAGAGCGCCCGTGCCGCCATCGGTCGAGGCGGAGCCGCCGAGCCCGATGAGCAGGCGTCGGGCTCCCGCATCGAGGGCCGCCACGAGCAGCTCGCCTAGACCCCGGGTGGTCGCGCCCAGCGCATCGAGACGCTCCATGAGCGGCAGCCCGGAGGAGGCTGCGAGCTCCACGACCGCCGTGCCGTCGGGCAGCTCGAGCCAGTCGGCGTCGACGGGGCGGCCGTCGGGACCGGTCACTCCCGCGACGGTGTGACGGAGCGCGCCGGGGACGGCGGCCTCGACCGCGTCGAGGGTGCCCTCGCCCCCGTCGGCCTGCGGGATGGTCACCACGTAGTCGTCCGGCCGGGCCTCGAGCCAACCGGCACGGAGGTGCTCGGCCACCTCCCTCGCGGACATCGATCCTTTGAAGGAGTCGGGAGCGACGACGACGGAGAGCGGCACGCGATCAGGGTACCGATCGGCCGTCGCCGTGTCGGAGCCTCCGACCTACAATCGAAGACGCAGGGCCGGCTGCTCCCCATCCCATGAGGAGCAACCTTTGACGAAGAACGACTGGCAGCCGCCGTGGCCGCCGATCCAGGTCGCGATGGACGAGTGGATCGTCATGCGCGACAAGAAGACCGAACCCGCCGCGGTCATCCGCATCGTGCGGCTGGGGCCGCGCGAGGAGCTGTACTACCGCGTCGTCACCTGGGCGCCGCGCTCCGAGGGCCGCACGCTCGTCGGCTACTTCCGCTCGCTCGGCGACGCCGACCGCGCGGTGCTGTTCGTGCCCCCGCAGGTGCGCGGACCGGGCATCCAGGCGCGGCACTGATGGGGGCCCCGGCACTCCCGGACGGCGACCGCGACACGCCGGATGACGCCCCGACACGCGCGTTTTCCGACTCGCTCGTGCTTTCCCGACGGGCGGATGGCGGATAACGACGAGTGGGGACGTGCGGCCGCGGCGTGTCGCGGATGGTGGCTGCCCCAGCAGGATGTGACTCCCCACCGAGCCGCCTCGACGCCGCTGCGCGGCGCCGCGGACTGCTCGGCGTGGGCCCACGAGCAGGGTCGCGTCCCACTCGACGAACGAAAGAGAAATGGCCCCGCCCTGACGGACGGAGCCATTTCTCTTTCGTGCCCCCAGCAGGATTTGAACCTGCGGCCTTCTGCTCCGGAGGCAGACGCTCTATCCCCTGAGCTATGGGGGCGGGGACGGCGACCAGCGTAGCACCGCGGAACGGGGCCTATCGTGAGGGCATGGCCTCGCTCAGAGAGCGGCTGCGCGCCGTGCCCGTGTTCCCCGCCGAGACCCCGGCGTTCGATCTGGAGACGCTGCCGGAGCATCCTCTCGACCTCCTCGTGCAGTGGCTGGAGGACGCGCTCGACCGAGAGGTCTCCCAGCTGAACGCCGCAGTGCTGTCCACCGTGGGGGCGGGAGGAGCACAAGCTCGCACCCTGCTGCTGAAGGATGTGACGCCCGAGGGCGTCTGGTTCGCGACGAGTGTCGACAGCCCGAAGGGACGGCAGCTGCTCGCCGATCCGCGCTGCGCCCTGACCCTCTACTGGCGAGAGGTCGGGCGTCAGGTGCGGATCGCCGGCGTCGCCAAGCGCGGACCGCGTGACGTGAGCGAGGCCGACTTCCTCGCGCGCCATCCGATCGCCCGCGCAGGCGCGCTCGCGGGACGGCAGAGCGAGCCGATGCCAGCGCCGCACGAGGTGGAGCGCCGGCTGGACGGCGCCAGGCGTCTCGTCGAGACCCACCCGGACGCGGTGCCGGAGGACTGGTCGGCCTTCGTCGTCGAGCCGACCGAGGTGGAGTTCTGGCAGTCGACCCGCGACCGCGACCAGCTGCGGATGCGCTACACCGCCCGAAACGGCGCGTTCACCCGCGAGCGTCTCTGGCCGTAACACCCGCGTGCGACGATCGAGGGATGCAGCGCACCGTCTCCTCCCGCCTCGAAGCCACCCTGCAGGGTGAGACCGACATGGTCTTCGCCATCGCGGTGAGCGAGAGCGCCGAGCTCGCCTCGGAGCAGCTGCGGTTCGTCCTCGACGGCCGCGAGGTCGAGCCGACCGAGCTCATCGATGGCGGCACCCGCCTGCACCGCCTCCGGCTCGGACCGGGGAAGCTCGTCACCGAGTACTCGGCCACCGTCTCGGGGGATCGCGAGCAGCGCGCGCCGCGGGAGACGGAGCTGCTCGCCTACCTGCGTCCCAGCCGCTACTGCGACTCCGACGCGCTCACCCCGACGGCCCGCTACGAGTTCGCGGGGCTGGAGGGCCTGCCGCTGACGGATGCCGTGGTCGGCTGGGTCGCCGACCGCCTCAGCTACGTGCCCGGTTCGAGCTCGGGCACCGACGGCGCCACGGACACCCTGCTCGCCCGCAGGGGCGTCTGCCGCGACTACGCCCACCTCGTCGTGGCACTGCTGCGGGCGAAGGACGTCCCCACCCGGCTCGCGTCCGTCTATGCGCCGGGGCTCTCGCCGATGGACTTCCACGCGGTCGCCGAAGCGTGGGTCGACGGCGCGTGGCACGTGCTCGACGCCACCCGGCTCGCCCCGCGGCAGTCCCTCGTGCGGATCGCCACCGGCAGGGACGCCGCCGACACCGCGTTTCTCACCAACCATCACGCGGACCTCATCCTCGACGATCTCGAGGTCTTCGCGGTCGCCGAGCAGCTCCCGTACGACGACGGGGGCCCGGTGCGGCTGGCCTAGCGGAGGCGGTCGAGCGCGGGAGCGACGCGCCAGGAGGCGTCGGGACCCGCCGGTAGGATCGGACACCATGGATCCCGCCGCACTCTCCGCCGCCCTCCTCGCAATCACGCGGGAGACGGTCGGCCGACGAGGCGCAGAGGTCGAGGTCACCGCCGATGACGTGACCCTCGAACGCCCCCGCAACCGGGACCACGGCGACTGGGCGTCGAACGTCGCCATGCGATTCGCCAAGCGGGTCGGCACGAACCCCAGGGAGCTGGCCGAGGAGCTCGCCGTCGCCCTGCGCGAGACGGAGGGCGTCGCCGCGGTCGACGTGGCGGGTCCGGGCTTCATCAACATCACCCTGGAGGCCGCCGCGGCGGGCGAGATCGCCCGCACGATCGTCGACGCGGGTGACGCCTACGGCTCCAACGACGCGCTGGCGGGTCAGAGCATCAACCTCGAGTTCGTCTCCGCCAACCCGACGGGGCCGCTCCACATCGGCCACACCCGCTGGGCGGCGCTGGGGGACTCGCTCGCCCGACTGCTGCGGGCCTCCGGTGCCGAGCTCGCCACGGAGTTCTACATCAACGACGCCGGCAACCAGATGGACACCTTCGGCGCCTCGATCCTCGCCGCGCTCCGGAGCGAGCCGACGCCCGAGGGCGGCTACGCGGGCGCCTATATCGCCGAGCTCGCCGCGCGGGTGCTGGAGGCCGAGCCGGGCATCCTCGACCTCCCGCGCGACGAGGCCCTCACCCAGGCCCGCGAGCTCGCCTACACCTACCAGCTCGCCGACATCCGCGCCTCCCTCGACCGCTTCAACGTGCACTTCGACGTCTGGTTCAGCGAGCGGCAGCTCCACACCCCCGACGAGTCGACGGGGGTCACGCCGATCGACGCGGCCGTCGACCGGCTGCGTGCTCAGGGCCACGTGTACGACGCCGACGACGCCGTGTGGGTGCGCACGACCGACTTCGGCGACGACAAGGACCGCGTCATCCGCCGAGGCAACGGGGTCTACACCTACTTCGCAGCGGATGCGGCCTACTACCTCTCGAAGTCCGACCGCGGCTTCGCCCACAAGATCTACCTGCTCGGCGCCGACCACCACGGCTACGTGCACCGGCTCAAGGCGCTCGCGGGGGCCGCGGGCGACGACCCCGACAGGGACATCGACGTGCTCATCGGGCAGCTCGTCACGATCAACGGCGCCCGGCTCAGCAAGCGCGCGGGCAACATCATCGAGCTCGACGACCTGCAGGCCTGGCTCGGCACGGATGCGCTCCGCTACTCCCTGGGGCGCTATCCGGCCGACTCGCCGCTCACGCTCGACCCCGAGATCCTGCAGAAGCGCACGAACGACAACCCCGTGTTCTACGTGCAGTACGCGCACGCGCGCACCCGCTCCGTCGCCCGCAACGCGGAGGCGGCCGGCGTGCTGCGCGCCGAGGGCTTCGACGCCTCGCTGCTGACGCACGAGACCGAGTCGGAGCTGCTCGGCGCGCTCGCCGAGTTCCCGCGGATCGTGCAGCAGGCCGCCGAGCTGCGGGAGCCGCACAGGGTCGCGCGCTACCTCGAGGCCCTCGCGGGCTCCTATCACCGCTGGTACGACAACTGCCGTGTGACGCCGCTCGGCGAGGAGCAGGTGACCGACGTTCACCGCACCCGCGCCTGGGTCAACGAGGCGACCAGCCAGGTGCTGCGCAACGGACTGGGCCTGCTCGGCGTGTCCGCGCCCGAGCGCATGTAGTCGACCACGAGAGAGCGGATGCCATGAGCGAGTCCCCGACGATCCGTCTGCCCGAAGCGACCGAGGCGCCGCCCCGCAGACGCCGGCGGGGCCGCACCCTCACGATCGTGCTCGTCATCGTCGTCGTACTGCTCGTCGTGCTCGCGGTGGCGGCGGAGTTTGCCGCTCGCAGCTACGCGACCGGGTACATCCGCGACCGGGTCACCCAGATCTTCGCCATTGACGACCCGTCGAGCCTCGAGATCGGGATCGGCGGCGGCTCGCTGCTGCTGCAGGCCGTCACGGGCCGGGTCGCGGAGGTGACGATCGACGCACCCGAGCTGGCGGTCGGCGAGCTCACCGGGTCGGCTGAGGTGATCGCACGCGGCATCCCGCTCGACGACACCCAGCCCGCCGAGTCGCTCGACGTCGACTTCACGCTCGACGAGGACCAGTTCGCCGCGCTCGCCGCCGCGCAGGTCGGGCTCGCACCCGAGGATGTCACCCTGGTCGACGGAGCCATCGCCCTGCAGACCGAGTTCGACCTCGGGGTCGCTGTCGTTCCCGTCGCGGCGGAGCTCGTGCCCGGTCTCGTGGACGGCCAGGTCGCGTTCAGCGCGAGGTCGATTACGGTCGCGGGTTCCACCCTCACCGAGGAGGAGCTCACCTCAGGGCCGCTCGCCTCGGTCGTCGGCTCGCTGCTCCAGCCCGGGGCGCTGTGCGTCGCGCAGTTCCTCCCGCCCTCAATCGAGGCGACTGATCTGGTGATCGGCGAGGACGGCATCCGCGCCACCCTCGCCGGGCGCGACGTCGTGCTCGGCGGCGGCGCGCTCGAGGAGCGCGGCTCCTGCGCGGGAGGCTGACGCGCCCGGGCGTCCCGCTAGGATGGGGGCGGCTTCAGGGACCAAGCCGGGTCCGCTCGCCTCACTCGACCACCCTCCCGTGAGGTGCCCATGTCCGCCAATCCGCTCGCCCCTGCGTGGCTCCAGCCGCCGGTCGACGCCAACGAGCTCCCCGCCGCCATCTGGTCGCGGGGCGCCGCCCGCGCCGACACCGGCGAGCTCGTGGTCGCCGGGGTTCCGGCGACCACGCTCGCCGAGCAGTTCGGCACGCCCCTCTACGTCGTCGACGAGGCGGATGCGCGTGCCAGGGCCGTGAGCATCCGCACCGCCTTCGAGCGCGAGTTCTCCCGCGTCGGAGGCTCCGCATCCGTCTACTACGCCGGGAAGGCGTTCCTCTCGGTCGCGGTCGCCCGCTGGGTGACGGAGTCGGGACTGCGAATCGACGTCGCGAGCGGCGGGGAGCTCGCCGTGGCGCTCGCCGCGGGGGTCGCTCCCGCGCTGCTCGGCTTCCACGGCAACAACAAGAGCGAGGCCGAGCTCGATCGCGCGGTGTCGGTCGGCGTCGGCACGATCGTGCTCGACAGCGAGATGGAGATCGAGCGCGTCGCCCGAGCAGCGGACGCGAGGGGCGTGCGGCAGCGGGTGCGGCTGCGGATCAACTCCGGCGTGCACGCCTCGACGCACGACTACCTGGCGACGGCTCGCGAGGATCAGAAGTTCGGCATCCCGCTGGCCGACGCCGAACGCGTGGTCGCGATCATCCGCTCGCACCGCTCGCTCGACTTCGTCGGGCTGCACTCGCACATCGGCTCGCAGATCTTCGAATCCGAGGGCTTCGCCGAGGCGGCACGGCGGCTCTTCGAGGTGCACGCCCGGCTGCTGGAGCACGGCCCGGCGCCCGAGCTCAACCTCGGCGGCGGGTTCGGCATCGCGTACACGACCGCCGACCGTCCGCTCGACATCGACGAGCTGGCCGCGCGCTTCGCCGACATCGTCGCCGACGGCGCCGCTCGCCACGGAGTGCCGGTGCCGCACGTCGCCGTCGAGCCCGGCCGCAGCGTGATCGGGCCCTCGACGACGACCCTCTACACGGTCGGCACCATCAAGCCGGTCGAGGTGAGCCTGGAGGACGGCGGGGCCTCGCACGGCCCGGGCGACCTCAGCACCCCGACGGTGATCGGAACCGGCAGCGCCACCCGGCTCTACGTCTCCGTCGACGGGGGGATGAGCGACAACCTCCGTCCGGCCCTCTACGGCGCGGAGTACTCCGTGCGCCTCGCGAGCCGCTCGAGCACGGCGGAGCCGGCGCTCGTGCGCGTCGTGGGCAAGCACTGCGAGAGCGGCGACATCGTGGTGAACGCCGACTACCTGCCGGGCGACGTCGGCCCCGGCGACCTCGTCGCCGTCCCTGCCACCGGCGCATACTGCTGGTCGCTCAGCAACAACTACAACTACCTCGCACGTCCCGCCGTCGTCGCCGTGCGCGACGGGGCGGCCCGCGTGATCGTCCGCCGGGAGACGGAGCAGGATCTGCTCTCGCGCGACGCCGAGCTCGGAAGGACCTCATGATCGAGTACCGCAACCTGCGCATCGCCCTCCTCGGCGGAGGCAGCGTCGGCGCCCAGGTCGCCGCGCTGCTGCTGGAGCACGGCGAGGAGCTCGCCAACCGGGTGGGTGCAGGGCTCGAGCTCACGGGGATCGCCGTGCGCGACGTCGACGCTCCTCGCACCGCCGACATCCCGCACGAGCTCTTCACGACCGACGCCGAGTCGCTCATCCTGGGCGCGGACATCGTCATCGAGCTGATGGGGGGCCTCGAGCCGGCCCGCAGCTACATCCTGCAGGCGATCAACTCGGGCGCCGACGTGATCACCGCGAACAAGGCGGTGCTCGCGACGCACGGGCCCGAGCTGTTCGAGGCCGCTGAGCAGGTGGGCGCCCAGCTCTACTACGAGGCCGCCGTCGGGGGTGCGATCCCGATCATCCGCCCGCTGCGCGACAGCCTCGCGGGCGACCGCGTGAAGCGCATCCTCGGCATCGTGAACGGCACGACCAACTTCATCCTCGACCGGATGGAGAAGACGGGGGAGTCGCTCGACGACGCGCTCGCCGTCGCCACCGAGCTCGGCTACGCCGAGGCCGACCCGACCGCCGACATCGAGGGCTACGACGCCGCTCAGAAGGCCGCCATCCTCGCGAGCCTCGCCTTCCACACGACCGTGCCGCTGTCGGGCGTGCACCGTGAGGGCATCACGAAGATCACCCACGAGCAGGTGGAGGCCGCGCGCAAGGCCGGCTACGTCGTCAAGCTGCTCGCGATCTGCGAGCGGCTGACGGATGCCGAGAGCGGCATCGACGGGGTCTCGGCCCGGGTGCATCCCGCGCTCGTCCCTGCGGCGCATCCGCTCGCCGCGGTGCACGGCGCCAACAACGCCGTCTTCCTCGAGGCGGAGGCGGCCGGCAGCCTGATGTTCTACGGCGCGGGTGCCGGTGGCATCGAGACCGCCTCGGCGGTGCTCGGCGACGTGGTCTCGGCCGCCCGTCGGCACGTCATCGGCGGGCCCGGCATCGCCGAGTCCACGCACGCCGAGCTGCCGGTGCTCCCCATCTCCGATGTGACCACGCGCTACCAGCTGACCCTCGAGGTCGAGGACCAGCCGGGAGTGCTCGCGACGATCGCCGCGCTCTTCAGTGAGCAGGGCGTGTCGGTGGAGGCCGTGTCTCAGAACGTCACGGGGGAGCGGGGACCGGACCAGCCGACCGCTACTCTGGTGATCGTCACGCACGAGGCGAAGGAGTCCGACCTCGCCGCGACCGCCGTCGCCTTGGCGGCATCCGACGTGGTGCGTGCCGTCGTCTCCGTCCTGAGAGTTGAGGGTCTGTAGTTGGCTCAGCAATGGCGTGGAGTGCTCCACGAGTACCGCGATCGTCTCGACGTCACCGACGCGACCCCGATCATCACCCTGGGTGAGGGCGGGACGCCGCTGATCCCGGCTCCCGCGCTCTCGGCTCGCACCGGCGCGAAGGTGTACGTGAAGTTCGAGGGGATGAACCCGACCGGCTCCTTCAAGGACCGCGGCATGACGATGGCGATCTCGAAGGCCGTCGAGCACGGCGCGAAGGCCGTCATCTGCGCCTCCACCGGCAACACCTCCGCCTCCGCGGCCGCCTACGCGACGCACGCGGGCATCACCGCCGCCGTGCTCGTCCCCGAGGGCAAGATCGCGATGGGCAAGCTGAGCCAGGCGATCGCGCACAACGCGCACCTGCTGCAGGTGCAGGGCAACTTCGACGACTGCCTCGACATCGCGCGGGACCTCGCCGACAACTACCCGGTGCACCTCGTCAACTCCGTCAACCCCGACCGCATCGAGGGGCAGAAGACGGCCGCGTTCGAGGTCGTCGAGGTGCTCGGCGACGCGCCGGACTTCCACATCGTCCCGGTGGGCAATGCCGGCAACTACACCGCCTACTTCCGCGGCTACCGCGAGGAGCTGCAGCGCGGCGAGACGACGAAGCTGCCGCGGATGCTGGGCTTCCAGGCCGCGGGCAGCGCCCCGATCGTGCACGGCGAGATCGTGCGGCACCCCGAGACGATCGCGAGCGCAATCCGCATCGGCAACCCCGCGTCGTGGGAGCTCGCGCTCGCCGCCCGCGAGGAGAGCGACGGCTACTTCGGCGCCATCGACGACGACCGCATCCTCGAGGCGCACCGCATCCTCTCCGCCGAGGTCGGCATCTTCGTCGAGCCCGCGTCGGCGATCAGCGTCGCGGGCCTGCTCGAGCGCAGCGCCGCCGGGATGATCCCGGCCGGAGCCACCGTCACGCTGACCGTCACCGGCCACGGCCTCAAGGACCCCCAGTGGGCGCTCCGCACCGCAGACGGCTCGGACGTGCAGCCGACCGTCGTGCCCGTCGACACCGCGCAGGTCGCGAGCGTGCTGGGACTGACGAGCGCATGACCCTCGTCGGCCGCTCCGTCTCGGTCAAGACGCCCGCCACGACGGCGAACCTCGGACCGGGCTTCGACACCCTGGGGCTCGCCCTGAGCGTCTACGACGAGCTGCAGGTCACCGTGCGCCAGCAGCCCGGCGCCACGGTCGAGGTGCACGGCGTCGGAGCGGGCGAGGTGCCGACCGACGAGACGAATCTCGTCGTGACGGCCATCCGCCACGTCTTCGACGCCTACGGCGTCCCCTTCCCGGGGCTCGACCTCGTCGCCCGCAACGTGATCCCGCACGGCCGCGGCATGGGCTCGTCGGGAGCCGCGATCGTCGCGGGCGTCGTGGCCGCGAAGGGCCTGCTCGAGGGCGTCGTCGACCTCGACTCCGACGCGCTGCTGCGACTCGCGACCGACCTGGAGGGCCACCCCGACAACGTGGCCCCGGCGCTCTTCGGCGGGCTCACCATCGCGTGGGTCACCCCCGAGGGGCCGCAGCACAAGAAGCTCATCGTGCACAGGGGCGTGTCGCCCGTCGTCTTCGTGCCCGAGTCGACGATGTCGACCGCTCTCGCCCGCAGCCTGCAGCCGGACTCGGTGCCGCACCAGGACGCCATCTTCAACGTCTCGCGCTCGGCGCTGCTGGTCGCCGCGCTCATCCAGAGCCCCGAGCTGCTGCTCGCCGCGACCGAGGACAAGCTGCATCAGAGCTACCGGGCGAGCGCCATGCCCGAGACCGACGCCCTCATCCGCGTGCTGCGCGAGAACGGGCTGCCCGCCGTCGTCTCGGGCGCAGGTCCCTCGGTGCTGGTGCTCGCGAGCGACCCCTCCCAGCGGCTTCTCGCCGCCGAGCTGGTGGAGCGGAACGCGACGACGACATGGCAGGCGCTCATGCTGGCCGTGGACTTCAAAGGTGCTACAGTGATGGCGCACCCGATGGGCGCGGTGGCCTAGCCACTCGGCGTCCGGTGCTATTTCTCACCAGCATTCGCTAACCCGCACCTCCTGGGCGATCCGCCGGCAGTGTGCCCTCCCGAAGAGCATCCTGGCGAAGCCCGAGCAGGCGCCGAACGAGCGTTGCCCTCCCTGGAGCCTCCAGTGCCCAGGAGTTAGGAACACCTACCAGTGACTGATGTCGACGTCCGCTCCGCAGCGGACTCCACCGCATCCGTGAAGTCCCTCAAGCTCGCAGAACTCCAGGTTCTCGCGAACGAGCTGGGCATCGCGGGTGCATCGAAACTCCGCAAGGGCGAGCTCGTGGACGCGATCACCGCTGCCCGTGCGGCAGGCTCCGGCGCGGGCGACCAGCCCGCCGTCGAGGACGCCGCCCCCGTGCAGGAGGCGCCGACGGAGGCGCCCGCGCAGCCCGACTCCGTCGCGCTCGAGCTGCCGATCGCGGCTCCCGCCGCCGAGGCCGCCCCGCGCCGCCGCTCGCGCCGCGCCGGAACCGCCGGTCCCGTCTCGCCGGACCAGATCGTGCTCCCCGAGGGGCCCGTCGCTGAGCCGAAGCGCTCGGCGAGGTCGCACGTGGCGCAGGCCCAGCCGGGCATCGAGCTCCCCGAGCAGGTCGTCGCGACGGATGCGGCACCGGCCGAGTCGCCGGCGGTCGCGCTGGCCGACGACGAGCTGCCGCGTTCCGTGCAGGAGCAGAGCGGACAGGACCAGGACGCGCAGGACGAGGGCGCAGGCCAGGAGCAGGGCGGTTCGCAGGAGCAGGGCGGCGGCCGCAACCGCCGCAACCGCAACCGCAACGACCGCAATCGGGATCGCCAGAACGGCGACCGCCAGGGCGGCGACCGGCAGAACGCCGACCGCCAGGGCGCCGACCGGCAGAACGCCGACCGCCAGAACGGTGGAGAGCGCCAGAACGGCGACCGGCAGAACGGCGCCGACCAGCGCAAGGACGGCGACCAGGGCCGTCAGAACGACCGCCAGGGCGACCAGGGCCGTCAGAACGAGCAGCGCGGCGGGCAGCCCGACGCGCAGCGCGGCAGCCAGCAGGAGCAGGACGAGCGCGCGGGCCGCGGCCGCTTCCGTGACCGCAAGCGCGGACGCGGCGCCGTCGGCGACGACTTCGAGCCGGAGCTCAGCGACGACGACATCCTCATCCCCGTCGCCGGCATCCTCGACGTGCTCGAGAACTACGCCTTCGTGCGCACGACCGGCTACCTCCCCGGCGCGAACGACGTCTACGTCTCGCTCGGTCAGGTCAAGAAGTACTCGCTGCGCAAGGGCGACGCCGTCGTCGGCGCCATCCGTCAGCCTCGCGAGAATGAGAACCAGGGCCGTCAGAAGTACAACGCCCTCGTCAAGATCGACTCGATCAACGGCCTCCCGGTCGAGGATGCGGCGACGCGCGTCGAGTTCGGCAAACTGACCCCGCTCTACCCGCAGGAGCGCCTGCGTCTCGAGACCGAGCCGCAGAAGCTCTCGACCCGCATCATCGACCTCGTGTCGCCGATCGGCAAGGGCCAGCGCGGCCTCATCGTCTCGCCCCCCAAGGCGGGCAAGACGCTCGTGCTGCAGGCGATCGCCAACGCGATCACCAAGAACAACCCCGAGGTGCACCTCATGGTCGTGCTCGTGGACGAGCGCCCTGAAGAGGTCACCGACATGCAGCGCACGGTGAAGGGCGAGGTCATCGCCTCGACCTTCGACCGTCCGGCCGAGGACCACACGACGGTCGCCGAGCTCGCCATCGAGCGTGCGAAGCGCCTCGTCGAGCTCGGTCACGACGTCGTGGTGCTGCTCGACTCGATCACCCGCCTCGGCCGCGCGTACAACCTCGCTGCTCCTGCCTCGGGGCGCATCCTCTCGGGCGGCGTCGACTCGTCGGCGCTCTACCCGCCGAAGCGCTTCTTCGGCGCCGCGCGCAACATCGAGGAGGGCGGCTCGCTCACCATCATCGCGACCGCGCTCGTCGAGACCGGCTCCAAGATGGACGAGGTCATCTTCGAGGAGTTCAAGGGCACCGGCAACATGGAGCTGCGCCTGTCGCGCCACCTGGCCGACAAGCGGATCTTCCCGGCGGTCGACGTCAACGCGTCGGGCACCCGCCGCGAGGAGATGCTCATGAGCGCCGACGAGACGAAGATCATCTGGAAGCTGCGTCGCGCCCTCGCCGGTCTCGAGCAGCAGCAGGCCCTCGAGATCGTCCTCGGACGCCTCAAGGAGACCTCGTCGAACGTCGAGTTCCTCATGCAGGTGCAGAAGTCGATGCCGGCACCCGGCAACGGCCACCACAAGGAGGACTGACCTCCCCGTGTTCGAGTCGGTCAAACCACTGCTGGCCGAGCACGAGGATCTCCAGGAGCAGCTCGGCGACCCCGAGCTGCACTCCGATCCCGCTCGTGCCCGGAAGGTCAACCGGCGCTACGCCGAGCTCTCGCGCATCGTCGAGGCGTATCGCAGGGTCGAGGAGCTCACGGGCGACCTCGAGGCCACTCGCGAGCTCGCCTCCGAGGACGCCTCGCTCGCCGAGGAGATCCCGGGGCTCGAGACGGAGCTCGCCGACGCCAACGAGAAGCTCCGCCGACTGCTGATCCCGCGCGACCCCAACGACTCCCGTGACGTGATCATGGAGATCAAGATGGGGGAGGGCGGCGAGGAGTCGGCCCTGTTCGCCGGCGACCTGCTGCGGATGTACCTGCACTACGCCGAGTCGAAGCGCTGGAAGACCGAGATCATCGAGCAGACCTCCAGCGACCTCGGCGGCGTCAAGGACGTGCAGCTCGCGGTCAAGGGCTCCTCGACCGACCCGGCCGAGGGTGTGTGGGCGCACCTGAAGTACGAGGGCGGCGTGCACCGCGTGCAGCGGGTGCCGGCGACCGAGTCGCAGGGCCGCATCCACACCTCCGCCGCCGGCGTGCTCGTCTTCCCCGAGGTGGACGAGCCCGAGGAGGTCGAGATCAGCCAGAACGACCTCAAGATCGACGTCTACCGCTCGAGCGGCCCGGGCGGGCAGAGCGTCAACACGACCGACTCCGCGGTGCGCATCACGCACCTGCCGACGGGCATCGTCGTCGCGATGCAGAACGAGAAGAGCCAGCTGCAGAACCGGGAGGCGGCCATGCGCGTCCTGCGCGCACGCATCCTCGCGAAGCAGCAGGAGGAGCAGATGGCGGAGGCGAGCGCGGCGCGGAAGACGCAGATCCGCACCGTGGACCGCTCGGAGCGCATCCGTACCTACAACTTCCCCGAGAACCGGATCGCCGACCACCGCACGGGCTACAAGGCCTACAACCTCGACCAGGTGCTCAATGGCGCTCTGGAGCCGGTCATCCAGTCCTGCATCCAGGCGGATGAGGAGAGCCGGCTGGCCGATCTCGGCGAGAGCAGCTGATCCGGCGCTCAGCGCCGACCTCCTCATGAACCCGATCACCATCGCTCGCTTCCGCGAGCACGCCGTCGAGGTGCTCGCCCGCGCCGGTGTGCCGACCCCCGACGTCGACACGGAGCTGCTGCTCGGCTGGGTGCTGGGCCTGTCGCGCGGCCAGGTGCAGGCCAAGGTCCACACCGGCGCCCAGCTCGACGCCGACGAGCTGCTCGCCGCCACCGAGGCGGTCGAGCGGCGCGCTGCGCGGGAGCCGCTGCAGCACATCACCGGCAAGGCGTACTTCCGCTCCCTGGAGCTCTCCGTCGGGCCCGGGGTCTTCGTGCCGCGCCCCGAGACGGAGTTCGTCGCTCAGCTCGCGATCGACGCGCTGCAGGCGGCGGCCGGTCCCTCCCCGGTCGGGGTCGACCTGGGCACGGGCAGCGGGGCGATCGCCCTGGCGCTCGCGACCGAGGTTCCGCACGCCTCGATCACAGCTGTCGAGGTGTCGCCGCAGGCCTTCATCTGGGCCAGGCAGAACGCGCGCGACGTGGGGGCGGACAACCTCCGGCTGGTCTTCGCCGACCTCTCGGAGGCGCTGCCCGACCTCGACGGCACGGTCGACGTCGTCGCCTCGAATCCGCCGTACATCCCGCTCGGAGCGGTGCCCCGAGACCCGGAGGTGCGGCTGCACGACCCGGAGCTCGCCCTCTACGGCGGCGAGGACGGCTTGGACGTCGTCCGCAGCGTGTCGTCGACGGCCCGCCGCCTCCTGCACCCCGGCGGCACGCTCGTGCTCGAGCATGGCGAGCTGCAGGGGGCCGGTATCCGTCGGCTGCTGACCGACGACGGCTGGCGCGCCGCGGCGACCCATCGCGACCTGCTCGGCAGAGACCGCGCGACGACCGCGCTGCGCTGACGACCTACTTGCCCTTGGCCTCGCGAGCTCGGGCCTTCGCGATCACGTCCTTCTCCTTGCGCACGGCCTCGCGCAGCTTGCCCTCGAGCTCGCGGCGCTTCGCCCGCGCCTCCCGGACGGCGGCGTCCTTCGGGTAGGCGTCCGGGGCCACGTGCCCTTCCGGAGGCGGCGTCGGGGTGCCGTCGATCGCCCGCTCGATGCCGTCGAGGATGCGCTCGAGCCCCCAGGGGAAGGGATCGGTGCCGTCGCTGAAGGCGCCGCTGTCGATCACATCGCGGAGCGCCGGGAAGGCGTCCGCGCTCACGAGGGCCGAAAGCAGGGAGGCGTCTCCCTGTTCGAACTCCTCGGGTGTGACTCCGGCGTCGCGGATCGCGATGTCGTAGGAGCGGTTGACGATGCCCTGCCAGCGGCTCCATCCCGTGACGAGCAGGGCGGCAGACATCCGGTCGCGGGGCTCGAGGCCGGTGCGCTCGAGCACCTGGAGCAGCGCGTCGAGCCAGGCCA
The DNA here is from genome assembly GCA_031177985.1 of Microbacteriaceae bacterium. GTDB lineage: Bacteria > Actinomycetota > Actinomycetes > Actinomycetales > Microbacteriaceae > JAPSJW01. The sequence continues at coordinate 511,000 of JAPSJW010000002.1, forward strand.
GGTTGTTGGGGGTGTGCGGGATGCCCACGATCGGGATGTCGAGCAGCCAGCTGTGCGCGGAGTAGACGGCGACGACCTCCCGGGTCCAGGTGCGGATCGCGTCCTTCCAGTGCCCGGCGTCCTGGATGCCGATCGGCGGGAGACCAATGCCGTGCTCGTGCAGAAGGAGGATGAGATCCTCCTTCGCCGACACGTAGCGGTAGAGCGCCATGGTCGTGAAGCCGAGTCGCTGGGCGATCGCCGACATCGAGACGGCTGCGAGACCGCCCTCGTCGGCCAGCTCCGCGGCCACCTCGACGATGCGCTCGATGCTGAGCTCTCGCTTCGGCCCCCGCTGCGGAGCGGCGGCGACCCCCCAGGCGAGCGCCAGGGCCCGCGGCAGCTCTGGGTCGGTGTCGGTCACGGCGGGCCTCCTAGCGCTTGACTCCCATCCTAGAACTGTGTATCACTTAAGCCAATCTGTAGTACATAAACAGTTTAGGCGTTACACGAGAGGAACGACCGTGACGGACAAGGCCATCGAGATCACAGAGCTTCGAAAGTCGTATGGGGGGAGGCCGGTGCTCGACGGCGTCACCCTGCACGTCGAGCGGGGCACGCTCGTGGCGCTGCTCGGCTCGAACGGAGCGGGCAAGACCACGCTCATCTCGATCCTCGCGACCCTCGTCGCCCCCGATGAGGGAACCGTCGTCGTCGAAGGTGCCGACGTGGAGCGCGACCCGGCCGGCGTGCGCAGCCGCATCAGCCTCACGGGGCAGTCGGCGGCCGTCGACACGATCCTCACCGGTCGCCAGAACCTCGTGATGATGGCGCGGCTCGCCGGCTTCGACCGCCGGGCGGCCAGGGAGCGTGCGGCCGAGCTGCTCGCCCGCTTCGACCTCGAGCAGTCGGCCGATCGCGCCGTGCGCACGTACTCCGGCGGCATGCGCCGGAGGCTCGACCTGTCGCTGAGCCTCGTCACGACGCCTCCGGTGCTGTTCCTGGACGAGCCGACGACCGGGCTCGACACCCGGAGCAGGCAGGAGCTCTGGACCGTCATCCGCTCGCTCCGCGACGAGGGGACGACCGTGCTGCTGACGACGCAGTACCTCCAGGAGGCCGACGAGCTGGCCGATCGGGTCGCGGTGCTCGAGGGCGGACGGCTGGTCGCCGAGGGCACCGCCGCTCAGCTCAAGGCCCGCACCGGCGGCGAGGTGGTCGAGCTCAGGGACGCCCGCGACCGCGTGGTGCGCGAGCGCCCCACCGACGGCACCATCGCCGGGCTCCGCGCCGCGATCGACGAGCTGGATCCCGGCGTTCCGGGCATGACCATCACGGTGCGGAAGCCGAGTCTCGACGACGTCTTCCTGCGCCTCACGGCCGACCCCCGCGACGCCGTCGCCGCCTAGCAGAAGGAGAACCGATGACCGCCATCGCCGCCCGCCCCGCCCACCGCCCCGCTCCGGGGACCGAGGAGGCCGTCTTCATCGGCCGCAGCATCCGTCATTCGCTCAAGGACCCCGAAGCGCTGCTCATGGCGATCGTGCTGCCGGTGCTCCTGCTCCTGCTCTTCACCTTCGTCTTCGGGGGCGCCATCGACCGCGAGGGCGGCTACCTCGACTACGTCGTCCCCGGCATCATCCTGCTCTGCGCAGGCTTCGGCGCCTCCTCGACAGCCATCGCCGTGGCGAGGGACATGGAGCTCGGCATCGTCGACCGGTTCCGCACGATGCCCATCCGGGCCTGGGCGGTGCTCACCGGCCACGTCGTCTCCAGCCTCGCCCGCAACCTGGTGGCCACGGCGGTGGTCGTGCTGGTGTCGCTGCTGCTCGGGTTCCGGCCGGACGCGAACCCTGCGGAGTGGCTCGCCGCCTTCGGGCTCGTCGCCCTGTGGATCCTCGCGATCACCTACCTCTTCGCGGCGATCGGTCTCGCCGCGTCGAGCGCCGAGGCAGCCAACGGCTTCGGCTTCATCCTGCTGTTCCTGCCCTACCTCTCGAGCGCGTTCGTCCCCCTGGACACGCTGCCCGGATGGCTGCGGTGGGTGGCCGAGAATCAGCCCGTCACGCCCATCATCGAGGCCATCCGCGGTCTGCTGATGGGCACGGCGCTCGACGCCCAGCCCCTGCTCGCGGTGACCTGGTGCGCGGCGATCATCGCGATCGCGGCGGTGTGGGGAGCGGTGATGTTCCGCAGGAAGGCCGGCCGCCGCTAGGCCCGCGTCGTCGAGCGGCTGCGGGCGAACTCCTCGATCGCGTGCCGCAGCCGCTCGGCGGAGGTGAACAGGTGGGCCGTGATGCCGAGGGTCGCGGCTCCCTCGATGTTCTCCAGGAGGTCGTCCGCGAAGAACGTCTCCTCGGCCGTCGCGCCGTAGGCCGCGAGCACGCGCTCGAACACCTCGGGGTCGGGCTTGCGAGCGCCGTAGTGCGCCGAGGTGAAGAGGTGCTCACGGCCGAAGACCTCGACCAGCTCGGGGGCGAGGGTCGCGATGTGCTTGCCCAGAAGTGCGCCGTTGTTGGTCAGCAGCGTCACCCGACCGAGCTCGGCCGCGCGGCGCACCGCGTCGATCGCGGCGGCATCCGGCGTCATCGCCGACCCGCGGATGCGCACCCACTCGTGCTCGGGGATCGGCACCCGCATCGCCGCCTGCAGCGCGTCGAGGTACTCCTCCGCGGTGCGGTAGACCCCTGCCTCCGCGGCGAACTCGCCGCGATCGTGCCACCAGCGCCGGCGCAGTTCCGCGAGCTCGAGCCCCGTCAGCTCCGTGAGGCCCGCCATGCGCTTGCGCCAGTCGTAGCGGTACAGCACGTCGTCCATGTCGAAGATGAAGAGCAGGCTCATGCGGTCCTCCCCGCTGCGAAGTCCCGGACAGCGCCGATCATGGCGTCGGTGTCAGGCACGCCGCCGGTCCAGGTGACGTGGTGTGCGGCGAGTCCGGCGGCGCGCGCGCCTTCCACGTTCTCCGCGTTGTCGTCGAGCAGCAGCGCGTCCTCCGGCGCGACGCCGTAGCGGTCGGTCGCGCGCCGGAACGTCTCGGGATCGGGCTTGCGGATGCCGAGGGTGCAGCTCAGCAGGATGCGCTCGCCCAGCACCTCGACCACCTCGGGCGCGAGCTCGGGCAGGGCCGCCCCGAAGGCGGACGGATTGTTGGAGAGCAGCGACACCTCGCCGAGCGTGGCCGCCAGCTCGAGGGCACGGATGCTCTCGTCGATGCGCGTCATCGCCTCGCGTCTGGCCTGGGTCCACTGCGCGAGATCGAGACGCGCCCCCGTGACCCGGGCGAACTCGTCGAGGTAGCTCTCGGCATCCGGCCACTCGCCGCTCTCGGCTCGCCGCTCGTAACCGGCGGCCCACCACCTGCTCGCCAGCCGGTACTGGCTCACGCCGCTCAGGCGGCTGAGCGCCGGCAGGCGCCGGCGGAAGTCGTACGCGTAGAGGGTCTTGTCGAAGTCGAAGAGATAGAGCACCACGGTGCTCCAAGTCTGTCGCACTACGATGAACGCGACATGTCCTCCTTCCACGACTGCTCGATCGAGAGCGAGCTGCTCGCCGGAATGCGCTTCGCACGAGGAGCGATCGGGCGCGGTGAGCTCATCGTGATGCCGACCGACACCGTCTACGGCGTCGCGGCCGACGCCTTCGCGCCCGCGGCGGTGCAGCGGCTGCTCGATGCGAAGGGCCGCGGGCGCTCCAGCCCGCCGCCCGTCCTCATCCCCGGCATCCCCACCCTCGACGCGCTCGCCGACACCGTTCCGCCTGAGGTGCGCGCGCTGGTGGCCGAGTTCTGGCCCGGCGGCCTCACCGTCATCGTGCACGCGCGTCCGACGCTGCAGTGGGATCTGGGGGAGACGCGCGGCACCGTCGCGCTGCGCATGCCGTCCCATCCGATCGCTCGCGAGCTGCTGTCTGAGACAGGGCCGCTCGCCGTCTCGAGCGCCAACCTCACCGGACAGCCGGCCGCCGCCACGGCGAGCGAGGCACGGGAGATGCTCGGCGAGTCGGTGGCCGTGTACCTCGAGGCCGGCCCGGTGGGCGACGACTACGACGACGAGGCTCCCGACCGGGGGTCGACGATCGTCGACGCGACGGCGCTGCCGTCGGGGAAGCTGCGGATCGTCAGGCAGGGGGTCGTCTCGCGCGCGGAGATCGAGCGCGTCGTCGGGGCCGACAAGTGCGAATAGTCTTCTACGGCCTCGTCGTCGGAGTCTCGGCGGTCGTGACGTTCGGCCTCTCCTGGTTGATCTGGAAGCTCAGCCACCGCTACCGGCTGTACCCGAAGATCCGGGCGCGCGACGTGCACACGAGGCCCACCCCGCGCCTCGGCGGGGTCGCGATGTTCTTCGGGATGCTCGCCGCCGTCGGCATCGCTTCGTTCCTGCCCCCCTTCGAGAGCGTCTTCGACCAGCACCTGAAGGTGCTCGCGATCCTCGGCGCCTCCGTGCTCATCGTCGGCACCGGCGTGGCGGACGACATCTGGGATCTCGACTGGATGACGAAGCTCGCGGCGCAGATCGGCGCAGGCTTCCTGCTGGCCTGGGGCGGAGTGCAGCTGTCGACGCTGCCCATCGGGGGCATCTCGGTGTTCAGTCCCGGCATCTCGCTCGCGGTCACGGTCGTCGCGGTCGTGCTCGTGATGAACGCCATCAACTTCATCGACGGCCTCGACGGCCTCGTCGCGGGCGTCGCCCTCATCGGCGCGAGCGTCTTCTTCGTCTACACCTACCTGCTGCAGCGCGACGCGCAGACCCCGTACTTCAACCTCGCCTCGCTCGTCACCGCCGTGCTCATCGGGGCCTGCATCGGCTTCCTGCCGTGGAACTTCAGGCCGGCGAAGCTCTTCATGGGCGACGCCGGTGCGCTGCTGGTCGGTCTGCTGCTCGCCACCTCGACGATCTCGGTCACGGGACAGGTCGACCCGGCCGTCTTCGTGAGCGACCGCTCGGCCCTGTTCCCCGCCTACATCCCGCTCCTGCTGCCGCTCGGCATCCTGGTGCTGCCGCTGCTCGACTTCGGGCTCGCGGTGCTGCGCCGACTGCGGGCGGGCAAGTCGCCGTTCAGCGCGGACCGGCTGCACCTGCATCACCGGCTGCTCGACATGGGCCACTCGCATCTGCACGCCGTGCTCATCTTCTACGCCTGGACCACCGTCGTCTCGGTGGGAGGGCTCTCGTTCCTCTTCCTGCCCTGGCCTCTCGCCGGCGGCCTGACGCTCGCGGGCCTCATCGTCTGCGCTATCGTCACCCTCGCTCCGCTCGGGCGCCGGAAGGCGGCAGAGACCGCCGCCCAGAAGACCTCGGAGACGGAACTCGACGAGGAGGCCGCCGCCGCGGACGGCCTCGACGCAGCCTCGACCGGGTCGCTCGCGACCATCCCCTCGGAAGGACCCACTCCATGAGCGTCGCCCCCATCCTGACCAGGGCTCTCAGCTGGGGCGGCATCGCCGCCGTCGTCATCGCGATCGTCGGGGGAGGAGTGGGACTGCTCGTGGCGGGCACCCCCGGCCTCGTCGGCGGCCTGCTCGGGGCGGTCACGAGCGCGGTGTTCCTCGGGCTCACGGCGGCCAGCATCCTCATCGCGGCCCGCGTCACCAAGAACGAGCCGGGGTCGGTGCTGTTCTTCGGGATCGTGCTCGGCGCCTGGTTCTTCAAGCTCGTGATCTTCGTGCTGCTCGCGATCTGGCTGCGCTCGCAGACCTTCATCGACCCGATGGTCTTCTTCCTGACGATCGTCGCCTCGGTGCTCGCGAGCCTTATCGCCGACGTCCTCGCGTTCCAGCGCGCACGGGTGCCATACGTCAGCGATCTGGGCGACCGCGACCCCACGACCTGAGGCCCCGTCGCAACCGCCCGCGATTCGTCGGCGGTCGTACTCTATTGATAGGGTTTCTCCTGCATCCCCCCGTTCTTCGTCGCGCGCTTCCGCGCCCCGAATCTGGAGACAGCGCTGCTAGCCACCGTTCTTCCCCGCATCCTGCCTCTCGCTGACGACGGCCACGGCGGCGGGGAGTTCCACGGTCCTTCGCTCGAGGAGTTCTTCCCGGCCGCGGTCCTGTTCGAGGGCACCCCGTTCGAGATCAACCGGATCATGCTCATCCGCTTCCTCGTGGTCGCGGTGCTGCTCCTGCTGTTCTGGCTCGGGACCCGCAAGATGCGCATGGTGCCCGGTCGCGGTCAGTCGATCGTCGAGCTCGGCCTCGGCTTCGTGCGCGACAACATGGTCATCGGCACGCTGGGCGAGAAGGACGGCCGCCGCTTCCTGCCGGTGCTCACGGCGATGTTCTTCTTCATCGTCTTCATGAACATCACGGGCATCATCCCGTTCCTCAACATCGCGGCCTCGTCGGTGTTCGGCCTCCCGCTCGTGCTCGCGATCATCTCGTACGTGATGTTCATCTACGCGGGGCTCCGCAAGCACCCGGGCGCGTTCCTCAAGAACTCGCTGTTCCCGTCGGGCGTGCCGTGGTACCTGTACTTCGTCGTCACGCCGATCGAGTTCATCTCGACCTTCATCCTCCGCCCGGTGACGCTCTCCATCCGTCTCCTCATGAACATGGTCGCCGGGCACATGCTGCTCGTGCTCTGCTTCTCGGCGACGCACTTCTTCCTCTTCACCGCGGGCGGGCTCTACTCGCTCTTCTCGGTCGGAACCTTCGCCTTCGGCCTGGCCTTCACCCTGTTCGAGGTGCTGGTCGCCGTGCTCCAGGCCTACGTCTTCACCCTGCTCACCGCTGTCTACATCCAGCTCGCGCTGGCTGAGGAGCACTGAAACCGGCCGGGCACCCGCCCGGTCCTCCCCGATGGAAGGAAAACCCCCTCGTGAACCTCGCTGAACTCACCGGCCACATCGCGCCGATCGCCTTCGGCATCGCCACGATCGGTCCCGCGATCGGCGTCGGCATCGTCGTCGGCAAGACCGTCGAGTCTGTCGCCCGTCAGCCCGAGCTGCAGGGCCGCCTGACCGGTCTGATGTTCCTCGGCATCGCCTTCACCGAGGCGCTCGCGTTCATCGCGATCGCCGTCGCGTTCATCCCGTTCCCCGCCTGATCCGCTTCGCGGACTTCTCGATAAGGAGGCCAGGATGCTTCGCGCGATCCTGACTGCTGCCGGCGAGGGGGAGACCATCAACCCTCTCCTGCCCGCTGACTACGACATCATCTGGTCGCTGGTCTGCTTCGCGATCGTGCTCGTCTTCTTCTGGTGGAAGGTGCTGCCTTCGCTGAACAAGACGCTCGACGCACGCGCCGAGGCCATCCAGGGCGGCATCGAGAAGGCCGAGAAGGCCCAGGCCGAGGCGGACGCGACCAAGGAGGAGTACACCAAGCTCCTCGCCGAGGCTCGCGCCGAGGCGGCCCGCATCCGCGATCAGGCCCGACAGGACGGCGCGGCGATCCTCGCCGAGCTGAAGGAGAACGCGAACGCCGAGGCCGCACGCATCGTCGCCAACGCTCAGGTGCAGATCGAGGCGGAGCGCCAGGCGGCGCTCGTCGAGCTCCGCTCCGAGGTCGGCACGCTCGCGATCGACCTCGCGTCGGGTGTCATCGGCGAGTCGCTCACCGACGACAAGCGCGCCACCGCGCTCGTCGACCGCTTCCTGGCCGACCTCGAGGCGGACGAGAAGGCGAAGGCGGGTCGCTAGTGGGCTCTGCGACGAGAGGCGCCCTCGACAAGGGCCGCGCGGCGCTCGCGTCGACGTCCGGCGCGACCGCGCTGACGATCGGCGAGCAGCTGTTCACCGCCAGCCGCGTGATCAGCGGCTCGCGTCAGCTGCGCTCGATCCTCGTCGACCCCTCGACCGAGGACGCCGACAAGGCGACGATCATCCGCAACCTGTTCGGAACGCAGGACGAGCGCGTGCAGGACCTGCTGGTCTCGCTCGCGCAGGAGCGGTGGTCCTCGCCCGACGACTTCGTCACGGGCATCGAGGAGCTCGCCATCCGCGCGACGGCGCTCTCCGCGGGCAAGGACCTGTCGATCGAGCGCGAGCTCTTCACCTTCGCCGCCGCGGTCTCCTCCGACTCCGACCTCGAGCTCGCGGTCGGCAGCAAGCTGGGGGATCCGGCGGGCAAGCTCGCGCTGGTCCAGCGCCTGCTCGAGGGCAAGGCGTCGCCCCAGACCCTCGCGATCCTCGGGCACCTCGTGCAGCGCCCCGGCGAACGCCGCATCGGCGAGCACATCCGCTATGCGGCGCGTATCGTCGCCGACGAGGCGCAGCTCTCCGTGGCGACAGTGACGAGCGCTGCACCCCTCGACGACGCGCAGCTCGACAAGCTCGCTGCGGCTCTCGGCCGCAGCAACGGACGCGGCGTCAGCATCAACCAGGTCGTGGACCCGTCGGTGCTCGGCGGCATCCGCGTGCAGATCGGCGACGAGGTCATCGACGGCACCGTCGCGACGCGTCTCGACCAACTCAAGCTCCAGCTCGTCGGCTGACGGCACTCCTCCCTACTAAGGAACACACCATGGCAGAACTGACCATCAGCCCGGATGAGATCCGGAGCGCCCTGAAGGACTTCGTCAAGTCCTACGAGCCGGGCAAGGCCACCGCGCAGGAGGTCGGCACGGTCGTCGACGCCGGTGACGGCATCGCGCACGTCGAGGGTCTTCCCGGCGTCATGGCCAACGAGCTCATCCGCTTCGCGGACGGCACCCTCGGCCTCGCCCTCAACCTCGAGGAGAGCCAGATCGGTGTCGTCGTGCTCGGCGAGTTCGCCGGCATCGAGGAGGGCATGGAGGTCACCCGCACCGGCGAGGTCCTCTCCGTGCCCGTCGGCGAGGGCTACCTCGGCCGCGTCGTCGACCCGCTCGGCAACCCGATCGACGGTCTCGGCGAGATCGCCTCGGAGGAGCGCCGCGCTCTCGAGCTCCAGGCCCCCGGCGTCATGCAGCGCAAGAGCGTGCACGAGCCGCTGCAGACCGGCATCAAGGCCATCGACGCGATGATCCCGATCGGACGCGGTCAGCGTCAGCTGATCATCGGCGACCGCCAGACCGGCAAGACGGCCATCGCGATCGACACGATCATCAACCAGAAGGCCAACTGGGAGTCGGGCGACCCGACGAAGCAGGTGCGCTGCATCTACGTCGCGATCGGCCAGAAGGGCTCGACCATCGCGGGCGTCAAGGGCGCTCTCGAGGAGGCCGGGGCGATGGAGTACACCACCATCGTCGCGGCTCCGGCATCTGACCCCGCGGGCTTCAAGTACCTCGCGCCGTACACCGGCTCCGCCATCGGCCAGCACTGGATGTACGCGGGCAAGCACGTCCTGATCATCTTCGACGACCTGTCGAAGCAGGCCGAGGCCTACCGCGCCGTCTCGCTGCTGCTGCGCCGTCCGCCGGGCCGTGAGGCCTACCCGGGCGATGTCTTCTACCTGCACTCCCGTCTGCTCGAGCGCTGCGCGAAGCTCTCCGACGAGCTGGGCGCAGGCTCGATGACCGGTCTGCCGATCATCGAGACGAAGGCCAACGACGTCTCGGCGTACATCCCGACCAACGTGATCTCGATCACCGACGGCCAGATCTTCCTCCAGTCCGACCTCTTCAACTCGAACCAGCGTCCCGCGGTCGACGTGGGCATCTCGGTGTCCCGGGTCGGCGGCGACGCGCAGGTCAAGTCGATCAAGAAGGTCTCCGGAACGCTGAAGCTCGAGCTCGCGCAGTACCGCTCGCTCGAGGCCTTCGCGATGTTCGCCTCCGACCTCGACGCGGCCAGCCGTCGTCAGCTCGCTCGCGGCGCCCGCCTCACCGAGCTGCTGCGTCAGCCGCAGTACTCGCCGTACCCGGTGGAGGAGCAGGTCGTCGCGATCTGGGCCGGCACCAACGGCAAGCTCGACGAGGTCCCCGTCGAGGACGTCCTGCGCTTCGAGCGCGAGCTGCTCGACTACCTCGCCCGCAACACCGAGGTGCTCAACCGCCTGCGTGAGACCAACGTGCTCGACGACGACACCGTCGCCCAGCTCGGCGAGTCCATCGACAAGTTCAAGCTCGAGTTCCAGACCGGCGAGGGCAAGCCGCTCGCGTCGGCCGGTCGCGAGGAGTTCGAGGAGATGGCCGCCGAGGACGTCAACCAGGAGAAGATCGTCAAGTCGCGTCGCTGACGCCAGACGGACTTCTAACGACAGGAAAGCAACGACATGGGAGCGCAACTCCGGGTCTACACCCAGCGGATCCGCTCGGCGCAGACGACCAAGAAGATCACTCGCGCCATGGAGCTGATCTCGGCGTCGCGGATCGCGAAGGCGCAGGCGCGCGTCGCGGCCTCGACCCCGTACTCGCGTGCCGTGACCCAGGCCGTCTCGGCCGTGGCCAGCTTCTCGAACGTCGAGCACATCCTCACCACCGAGCCCGAGAAGGTCGAGCGCGCAGCGGTCGTCATCTTCTCCTCCGACCGCGGACTCGCGGGCGCGTTCAACTCGAACGTGCTCCGCGAGGCCGAGGAGCTCGCGAAGCTCCTGCGCGGTCAGGGCAAGGAGGTCGTCTACTACCTGATCGGCCGCAAGGCGGTCGGGTACTTCGCGTTCCGGCGACGGGATGCCGAGCAGACCTGGGTGGGCGGCACCGACAACCCCGAGTTCGCCACGGCGCAGGAGGTCGGCCAGACCCTCGTCGAGAAGTTCGTGCAGCCCACGAGCGAGGGCGGCGTGGACGAGATCCACATCATCTACAACCGCTTCGTGAGCATGCTGACGCAGACCCCCGAGGTCGTGCGCCTGCTGCCGCTCGAGGTGGTCGAGGGCGCTGAGGACATCACCGACACGACGATCCTGCCGCTGTACGAGTTCGAGCCTGACGCCACGACGGTGCTCGACGCGCTCCTGCCCGTCTACATCGAGAGCCGCATCTTCAACGCGATGCTGCAGTCCGCCGCGAGCAAGCACGCGGCCACCCAGAAGGCGATGAAGTCCGCGAGCGACAACGCGGACAACCTCATCCGCGACTACACCCGCCTGCGCAACAACGCGCGACAGGCCGAGATCACCCAGCAGATCGCCGAGATCGTGGGCGGCGCCGACGCCCTCAGCTCTGCGAAGTAACGGATACAGGAGAACCCATGAGCACGACAGCTCCCGCCCCCGACGTCGAGGCGAGCAAGCCCGCCGGTGTCGGCCGTATCGCCCGTGTGACGGGTCCGGTGGTGGACATCGAGTTCCCCCACGACTCGATCCCCGAGATCTACAACGCCCTGCAGACGGATGTATCGCTCGGCGGCGAGTCGACGGTCCTGACCCTCGAGGTCGCGCAGCACCTCGGCGACGACCTGGTGCGCGCCATCGCTCTGAAGCCGACCGACGGCCTCGTGCGCGGCCAGGAGGTGCGCGACACCGGTTCCGCGATCTCCGTGCCCGTGGGCGACGTCACCAAGGGCAAGGTGTTTAACGTCATCGGCGAGGTGCTGAACCTCGAGGGCGACGAGAAGCTCGAGATCACCGAGCGCTGGCCCATCCACCGCAAGCCCCCGGCGTTCGACCAGCTGGAGTCGAAGACCCAGCTGTTCGAGACCGGCATCAAGGTCATCGACCTGCTCACCCCGTACGTGCAGGGTGGCAAGATCGGCCTCTTCGGTGGTGCGGGCGTCGGCAAGACGGTCCTCATCCAGGAGATGATCTACCGCGTCGCCGCCAACCACGGTGGTGTGTCGGTGTTCGCCGGAGTCGGCGAGCGCACCCGTGAGGGCAACGACCTCATCGGCGAGATGGAGGAGGCGGGCGTCTTCGACAAGACCGCCCTCGTCTTCGGTCAGATGGACGAGCCGCCGGGCACCCGCCTGCGGGTCGCGCTCTCCGCCCTCACGATGGCGGAGTACTTCCGCGACGTGCAGAAGCAGGACGTGCTGCTCTTCATCGACAACATCTTCCGCTTCACCCAGGCGGGTTCCGAGGTGTCGACGCTGCTGGGCCGTATGCCCTCCGCGGTGGGCTACCAGCCGAACCTCGCCGACGAGATGGGTGTGCTCCAGGAGCGCATCACGTCGACCCGTGGTCACTCGATCACGTCGCTGCAGGCGATCTACGTGCCCGCCGACGACTACACCGACCCGGCGCCGGCCACGACCTTCGCGCACCTCGACGCGACGACGGAGCTGAGCCGCGAGATCGCCTCGCGCGGTCTCTACCCCGCGGTCGACCCGCTCACCTCGACGAGCCGCATCATGGACCCCCGCTACCTGGGCGAGGACCACTACCGCGTCGCGACGAGCGTGAAGCAGATCCTGCAGAAGAACAAGGAACTGCAGGAGATCATCGCGATCCTCGGTGTCGACGAGCTCAGCGAAGAGGACAAGATCACGGTGTCGCGTGCGCGCCGCATCCAGCAGTTCCTCTCGCAGAACACCTACATGGCGACCAAGTTCACGAGCGTGCCCGGCTCCACCGTGCCGCTCACCGAGACCGTCGAGTCGTTCGACGCGATCGTCAAGGGCGAGTTCGACCACGTCGCGGAGCAGGCGTTCTTCAACGTCGGCGGCATCGACGACGTCGAGAAGGCCTGGGACCGCATCCAGAAGGAGAACGGCTGACCATGGCCGAATTGCGCGTCAGTGTCGTCTCGGCCGACCAGGAGGTCTGGTCGGGGACGGCCGCGCAGATCACCGCACGCACGACGGAGGGCGAGATCGGCATCCTGCCTGGGCATGAGCCGATCCTCGCCATCCTCGGCGCCGGTGAGGTGCGGGTGAAGACCGAGGGAGAGCGCTGGATCACGGCGAACGCCGAGGACGGCTTCCTCTCCGTGGCGAACGACGTCGTGACGGTCGTCGCCCGCTACGCCGCCCTCGCCTAGTCCCGTGCTCGTCGCGATGGCCGGGCTGCCCGGCGCAGGCAAGAGCACGATCGCGGAGGTCGTGGGCAACCGACTCGGCTTCCCGGTGGTGTCGGTCGACCCGATCGAGTCGGCGATCCTGGCCGCAGGGATCGGCGCCGATCAGCCCACCGGGCTCGCCGCCTACCTGGTGGCCGAGACGATCGCCGAGGCGGTGCTCGCCAACGGCCAGAGCATCATCGTCGACGCGGTGAACGCCGTCGACCCCGCCCGCGAGCAGTGGGTGGCGCTCGCGCAGAAGCACGGCGCCGCCCTGAAGTTCATCGAGGTGGTCTGCAGCGACACCGAGCTGCACCGCAAGCGGATCGAGGCGAGGTACCGCAACCTGCCGCACATCGCCGAGCCCGAGTGGCACCAGGTCGAGCAGAGCCTCGACGAGTACGCGGAGTGGAGCGGCTCCAGCGCCGCCGTCTCCCGGGTGACCCTCGACTCGGTCGAGCCGCTCGGCTCGAACGTCGAGCAGGCGATCGCCTTCCTGCAGAGCTGATGCTGCTGCTCCTGCCGCCCTCCGAGACCAAACGGGACGGCGGGGCGGAGGGGTCGCGCCTGGACCTCGCCGCGCTGTCCTATCCGCAGCTCACCGGGCCGCGCCGGAAGGCCCTCGCCTCGCTTCGGGCGCTGTCGCGCAACCTCAGCGCGGCGGCGGCGGGGCTGAAGCTGGGCCCCTCTCAGCGGTTCGAGCTCGACCGCAACCGCGCGCTCGGCTCCTCGCCGCTGCTGCCGGCGCTCGACCGGTACACGGGCGTGCTCTACGACGGGCTGGACGCCGCGACCCTCGACGCGGGCGCTCGGGAGTTCGCGAACGCTCATGTCGCCATCCACTCGGCCCTGTTCGGTCTCCTGGGCGGTCTCGACCCCATCCCCGCCTACCGGCTCTCGCACGACTCGCGCCTGCCGGGGCTCAGGCTGAAGGCGCACTGGGCCGCGCCGATCACGGCGGTGCTGCAGCAGGTGCGGCCGCTCATCGTCGACGCCCGCTCGGAGGGATATGCGGCGCTGGGTCCGGCGCCGAAGGGAAGCGTGTTCCTGCGTGTCGTGACCGGCACCGCCGACGGCACCACTCGCGCTCTCAACCACTTCAACAAGAAGGCGAAGGGCGAGTTCGCCCGCGCCGTGCTCGAGGACCGGGTGGACGCCGCCGACGTCGATGAGCTGGTCGCCTGGGCGCAGAGCCGCGGAATCGTGCTGCGGCCCGGAAAGCCGGGAGAGCTCGAGCTGGTGGTCTGACAAAGGCCGGCGCCGTCACGCCGCGGCGACGGCCGCCGCGCGCCAGCAGCCCTCGACGTGGTCGTCGACCATGCCGCCCGACTGCATCAGGGCGTACATGGTGGTCGGGCCGACGAAGCGGAAGCCCCTCCTCCGCAGCTCCTTGCTGAGGGCCGTCGACTCAGGGGTCACCGCCGGGATGTCGCCGAGGGCCGCCGGGCGAGCACTGCGCGGCGGGGGAGCGAAGCTCCAGACCAGCTCGTCGAGAGCGCCCGCGGCGTCTCGGACCAGCTCGAGCGCCACTCGTGCGTTGGCGATCGTCGCCTCGACCTTGGCACGATTGCGGATGATCCGATCGTCTGCCAGGAGACGCTCGACGTCGGTCGCTTCCAGGTTCGCGACGGCCGGGATGTCGAACCCGAGGAAGACCTCCCGGAACGCCGGGCGTCGTCGCAGGATGGAGATCCAGGACAGCCCCGCCTGGAAGCCCTCGAGACTCAGCTTCTCGAAGATCGCCCGGTCGCCGTGCAGCGGCACGCCCCACTCCTCGTCGTGGTAGCGCTGGTACTCGGCGTCCCGCCCCACCCACGCGCAGCGGAGCCTGCCGTCGTCGCCCTCGACCACGGATCGCGGGATCACGCGGCCTCGATGCCCTCGTGGCTGAGCAGCCACCGCTTGGTGGGGATGCCGTTGCCGCCGCTGTAGCCGGTGATGCGGTTGTTCGAGGCCAGCACACGGTGGCAGGGGACCAGGAGCGGGACGGGATTCGAGCCGACCGCACCGCCGACCGCGCGGCCGGCCGTCGCACGGCCGGTGAGGAGCCCGAGGGCCCCGTAGCTCGTGTAGCCGCCGAACGGCAGCTCCTGCAGCGCCTGCCAGATGGAGAGCTGGAACGGGGTGCCGACGAGTCGTACGGGCACGTCGAAGGAGCGCCTCGCGCCGGCGAAGTACTCGCCGAGCTGCTCGACGGCGGTGTCGAGCACCGGAACAGGGTTCTCGGGGAGCTCCTGCCAGGGAAGGGCGCCTTGGCGCTCGATGGCCAGATAGGTGACGGCCTCGCCGTCGCTGCCGATCTCCAGTCGGCCGATGGGGCTCTCGGTGCGCACCAGGTGCGCGGGAGCCACGAGAGTTCGTGTGCGGGTGAGCATGCTCCGACTGTAACGGCGGCCGCGGACACCCTTCCGGCGGTTTTCGGACCTGGGGACGGCGCACCACGGCTGCCGGATTGGGGAGGATAGGAGCATGACCACGATCGAGTACCGCACCCTCGGACGCAGCGGCCTGCGCGTCTCCTCCATCGGCCTCGGCTGCAACAACTTCGGACGCACCGGCACCGTCACCGAGACGCAGGAGGGCACGGACGCGGTGCTCCACGAGGCGATCGACCTCGGCGTGACCTTCCTCGACACCGCGGACATCTACGGCGGGCAGCCCGGTCTCAGCGAGACCCTGATGGGCAATGCGCTGAAGGGCAAGCGGGACAAGGTCGTGCTGGCCACCAAGTTCGGCCATCGCGACTACGCCATGCCGATCGAGTCGTGGGGCGCCAAAGGATCGAGGCAATACATCCGCCG
The DNA here is from genome assembly GCA_031177985.1 of Microbacteriaceae bacterium. Taxonomy (GTDB): domain Bacteria; phylum Actinomycetota; class Actinomycetes; order Actinomycetales; family Microbacteriaceae; genus JAPSJW01. The sequence goes on from JAPSJW010000002.1 coordinate 526,574, forward strand.
TGCCGTGGAGGACTCGCTGCGGAGGCTGCAGACCGACTACATCGACCTCTACCAGCTGCACACGCCCGATCCGCTCACGCCGATCGAGGAGACGATCGATGCGCTCGACGAGCTCGTGACGGCGGGCAAGATCCTGTACTTCGGCCACTCCAACCTCGCCGGCTGGCAGATCGCGCAGGCCGACCTCACCGCGACGCTGCGCGGCACCCGGCACTTCGTCTCGGCGCAGAACGAGTACAGCCTGCTCGCGCGCGGCGTCGAGCGCGAGGTGCTCCCGGCGGTGCGGGAGTTCGGTCTCGGCTTCCTGCCCTACTTCCCGCTCTACAACGGCCTCTTCACCGGCAAGTTCAGCCGCGACGGAGGCCCTCAGGACTCGCGCATCATGCGGCAGCGCCGGCATCTCGTCGACAACGCGCCGTGGGACACGATCGAGGCCTTCGAGCGCTTCTGCGCCGAGCGGGGCGTCACGATGCTGCAGGCGACCTTCGCCTGGCTGCTGGCCCAGCCGAACCTCACGAGCGTCATCGCGGGAGCGACCAGGCCGGAGCAGCTGCGGCAGAACGCCGAGGCCGCGACGGCGTGGACCCCAGGGGCCGACGACCTGGCCGCGATCTCCGAGCTGTTCGCCGACCCGCAGTGAGCCCTCGGAAGCGGTGTGCGGTGGGCTCAGCGGGGCTGACGCTCAGTAGCCGGTGATGATGCGCCGCAGCGTCTCGACGGGCAGCTTCGGCCGGCGGTGCTCGTCGGTCAGCCCGTTCGCCTCCTGCAGCGTGTCGGTGAGCTGGGTGTAGCAGTAGCCCGCGAGGGCTGCGCTGTCGCGCACGGGAGCGAATACCGCTTCGAGGCGCTGCTCGAAATCCTCGGCCGACTCGGCGACGCTGTAGCCCCAGGTGCGGATCTCGCTGTCGGGGGCGAAGCTCACTCCGCCGAACTCGGTGACGAGCACCGGCGCATCGGCGGGGAGCGGAAGCAGCGCGACGACCCGGCCGGCGGGCCCGACGCCGTCGAGCACTCCCGCGATCCCCGCCTCGTCGCCGTAGCGCTCCTCCAGCACCTGGCGGCGGTACTCGTAGTCGTGGACCGTGACGAGATCCGACTCCGCGTGCTCCCAGCCGTCGTTCGAGACGACGGGCCTCGTCGGGTCGAGCGCCTTGGTCAACTGGTAGAGCGCACGGATGAACGCCAGCTGCGCCGGGTCGTGCGAGACGTGCTGCACCCCCCAGCTCTCGTTCACGGGAACCCAGGTCACGAGAGACGGATGCGAGCGGTCGCGGTCGACGACGTCCAGCCACTCGCGCGTGTACCGCTGCACCGCGTCCGTGCTGAACTCGAAGGGGCTCGCGAGCTCGCCCCAGACGAGCAGGCCGAGCCGATCCGTCCAGTAGAGGAAGCGCGGATCCTCGGCCTTCTCGTGCAGCCGCGCCGCGTTGAAGCCGAGGTCCTTCATGAGCTGCACCTCTGCGCGGAGGGCGTCGGCGCTCGGGGCGGCCAGGTGCGATTGCGGCCAGTAGCCCTGCTCGAGCACGGCGCGCAGCAGGTACGGCCGGTCGTTCAGCAGCAGCCGCCTGCCGCCGGTCGCGATCGAACGGATGCCGAGGTAGGAGTGCACGGTGTCGGCGACGCCGCTCGCGGCATCCGTGAGCTCGACCGTCGCGTCGACCAGGCGGGGGTGCTCGGGCGACCAGAGCAGTCGCTCGTAGGCCTGCCCGTGGGCGAGTGCCTCGACCGACAGCGGCAGGCGCCCTCGCACGCCGTCGACCGCGACCGAGACGTCGGCGAGCCGTTCGCCGTCCAGGGTGAGGGCGACGCTCAGCCGGGCTCCGGCCGCCGGGCGGCGGCTCAGGGCGTACTCGAGCGTGATGACGCCGCTCGCCACGTCGGTGCTCCAGGCGAGCGAGCGCAGCGCGAGCTCGGGCCGGCTCTCGAGCCAGACGGGCTGCCAGATGCCGGTGGTGCGGTGGTACCAGATGACATGAGGCTCGACCAGCCAGTCCTGCTTGCCGCGCGGCTGCGAGACGTCGAGCGGATCGTCCTCCGCGCGGACGACGACGAGGATGTCCCGGCCCTCCGCCGCCTGTCGCGAGATGTCGACCGCGAAGGGGCTCTGGCCGCCCTCGTGGGAGCCGACCAGCTCGCCGTCGACCCAGACGCGCGCGCGGTAGTCGACCGCGCCGAAGCGGAGCAGGGTGACGGGGCGCTCGGGGGAGCGGCCGCTGCGCGTCAGCTCCTCCGCGGTGATCGTCCGCTCGTACCAGACGACCGGGTGGAAGGCGGTGTCGCCGATGCCCGACAGCTCGGACTCCGGCGGGAAGGGCACGACGATCTCGCGATCCGCGCCGATCGCTCGGTGCCAGCCGTCGCGGAGGCCGCGGTCCTCGTCGTCGTAGCGGAACGCCCAGGGCCCGTCGAGCGAGGCCCAGTCCGGCCTCACGAACTGCGGCGTCGGGTGCGTCTCGCGCAGGGCGGTGCGTTCGTCGTCGAGCATGCGCTCATCCTGCCTGCTCATTCCAGCGCTGTAAAGCGGGCTGCGGAGGCGGGTCAGCGATACGGGGCGCTCTGCCGCACCGCGATCGTGTGCGGGACGATGCGGTGCCGCCCCGGTCCCTGGTGGCCTCCGATGCGCTCGAGCAGCAGTTCCAGCGCCACTTCGGCGAGGGCGGTCTTGTCCGGCGAGACCGAGGTGAGGGTCGGTGAGGTGTACGAAGCCAGCTGCGTGTCGTCCCACCCGATGACCGCGACGTCCTCGGGAACTCGGAGTCCTGCATCCGCGAGGGCCTTGAGCGCGCCGAGCGCGAACTTGTCGTCGCGGCACAGCAGGGCGTCGAAGGCGACGCCCGTGTCGATCGCCCGACGCACCGACGCCGCGCCTCCCTCGGGCGAGAAGTCGGGGGAGGAGAACACGAGATCGGGCGTCAGCGGCGCATCCGCCTCGACGAGCGCCTCCTGGTAGCCGACCAGGCGGCGGTTGGTCGAACCGGTGATGTCGTCGGCGACGACGGCCGCGAACGCCACCCGGGTGCGTCCGAGCGCGAGGAGATGCCTGACCGCATCCCGCGCGGCTGCGACGTTGTCGATCATCACGTGATCCGTCGTCACGGGGCTCGCCGACTCGCCCAGCAGCACGAGCGGGGTGTCGTGGTCGAGTCGCGCGATCTCGAGGGTGCCCATCCGCACCGGCTGGAAGATGACCCCGTCGACGAGTCCCTCCTCGCGGTCGCGCAGCACCGCGTGCTCCGCGTCGTCCTGGCTGAGGGTCTGCTCGATCAGCACCCGGTAGCCGCGTCGGGTCGCCTCCTCGGCGATCCGGCGCGAGAGCTCGGCGAAGTAGGGATGGTCGATCTCGGGCATCGCGAGCGCGATCATGCCGGTGCGGCCGGTCGCGAGTCTCCGCGCCGTGAGGTTCGGCCGGTAGCCGAGGTCGTCGATGACGGCCTGCACGCGGGCGCGCAGCTCGGGGGCGACGTGCGGATGATTGTGCACGACGTTCGACACGGTCTTCATCGAGACGCCCGCGCGCTGCGCGACGTCGACGAGTCTGACCCGAGGCATGCGCTCCCCTTCCTCCGCCCATGATAGGGACGACCGGGGTCTTCACCGCTCAGCCCTTGCCCACGGGTTTACAGCGCTGTACATTGAGGAAAGAACCGGTGCAGCACCAGCGCCGGGCACCGCGTGCGTGCCCGTCACGCCCGCGGCGAACTCGATGAGGAGGACCAGGAATGAGCAATCCAGGGGTGTCCGGGCGCAAGCGCCTGTTGAGGACCATGGGCGCCGGAACGGTCGCGGTGCTCGCGCTCGCCGGCTGCAGCGGCGGCGGCGGACAGGGGCCGACCGAGGAGTTCACGGGCGAGTACACCGGACCGGAGATCACGCTCGACTTCTGGAACGGCTTCACCGGCGGCGACGGTCCGTTCATGCAGGACCTCGTCGACCAGTTCAACGAGGAGCACGACAACATCACCGTCGAGTCCAACACGCAGCAGTGGGCGGACTTCTATCAGCGCCTCCCCGCCGCCGTCACGGCGAACGAGGGTCCCGATGTCGGGGTCATGCACCTCGACCAGCTGGCCACGAACGCCGCGCGCAACGTCATCCTGCCGCTCGACGACCTCGCCGAGGAGCTCGACCTCTCGGGCGACGACTTCAGCGAGGAGGTCTGGAACGCGGGCGTCTACAACGAGCAGCGCTTCGGCATCCCGCTCGACGTGCACTCGCTCGCGATGTACTACAACACCGACCACTTCGAGCAGGCGGGCATCACCGAGCCGCCGACGGATGCCGAGTCGTTCCAGGCCGCGCTCGACGCGCTGCAGGAGGCAGGCTTCGAGAACCCGTTCTGGATGCCGAGCCGGTGGCCCGCACACCTCATGAACCTGACGCTGCAGTGGCAGAACGGCACGGACCCCTACGAGCAGGACGGCTCCGCGGCGAACTTCGACTCCGAGGGCGGCGTCGAGGCGCTCGCCTGGCAGCGCTCGATCGTCGAGGACGGCTACAGCCCCGAGGACGTCGCGATCGACTCGCAGTACGTCGCGTTCAAGAACGGCGAGACCTCGATCACCTGGGACGGCATCTGGCAGATCAACGACCTCGAGGCGTCCGGGCTTCCCTACGCGATGGCACCGGTGCCGACGATCGGCGAGGAGCCGGCTGTCTGGGCGAACTCCCACCAGTTCTTCCTGCCCCGGCAGGACGACACGAACGCGCAGACCGCCGCCAAGGTCTTCATCGCGTGGATGAGCGAGCACTCTGCCGACTGGGCGGGCGCAGGCATGATCCCGGCCCGCGAGTCGGAGCGCACCGGCGGAGCACTCGACGGGATGCCGCAGCAGCCCATCGCGGAGCAGATCGACACCATGCGGTTCCTTCCGCCCGTGCCCGGCATCGGCACCGTGCAGACGGAGACGCTCGAGGTCGCGGTCGCCGACGGAGTGCTCGGCGAGCAGTCGCCTGAGGAAGCCATGTCGGAGGCCGCCGACAGGGCGACCCAGCTCATGGAGGAGAACCTCGCGTCGTTCGGCGGGGAGTAGCGGATGACCTCCACCGTCCAGGCGGGCGCCCCCTCGCGAGAGGGGGCGCCCCGCCCCGCGGGCGCCTCTCGCCCGGCGAGCGGACCGGGTGGCCGCATCCGTCAGCAGGGTCGGTTCACGCCATGGCTGTTCCTGCTGCCGTACCTCGCGCTGTTCGGCGTGTTCGTCGCCCTTCCGGCGGTGCTCGGCGTCTGGATCAGCCTGCACAACTGGGACTACACGCTCCCGTTCCAGCCCTTCGTCGGAGTCGACAACTACGTCGACCTCTTCACCTCGGGGTCGACGACCTCCGAGGTCTTCTGGAACTCGATGCGGGCGACGGCGATCTTCACGATCGGCAGCGTGCCGTTCCTGTTGACCGTGCCCCTCGCGGTCGCGCTCCTCATGGCCCAGAAGTTCCGCGGGCGGAACTTCTTCCGCGCCGTCTACTTCGCGCCGTACGTCCTGGGCGTCGCGGTCGTCGCGGTGCTCTGGCGCTTCCTGCTCGACAGCAACATCGGTCTCGTCAACTACTACGCGGGCCTGCTCGGGCTGCCCGACAACACGGCGTGGACGACCTCGACTCCCGCCGCCTGGGTCGCCCTCATCGGGGTGACGGTCTGGTGGACGCTCGGCTTCAACGCGGTCATCTACCTCGCGGCGCTGCAGGACATCCCGCAGGAGCTCTACGAGGCGGCCAGGGTGGACGGCGCCGGGCGCTGGGGGCAGTTCGTCAACGTCACGCTCCCCGGGCTCCGCCCGATCCTCTCGTTCATCACGATCACGACGCTCATCGCGTCGGCCAACATGTTCGGCCAGTCCTACCTGATGACCCAGGGAGCACCGGGCCGGGAGACCCGCACCGCGATCTATCAGATCGCGGAGACCGGCCTCCGCAGCTACCAGATGGGCGACGCCGCCGCGATGAGCTACGTGCTCACCGTGTTCCTCATGATCCTGAGCATCGGCGTGTTCTGGCTGTTCCGTGAGCGCAAGGAGAAGATCCGATGACCGCGACGACCTCGACCACGCGCCGCGTCTCGACGGGCTCGCGGGTGCGCACGGCGATCAAGTACGTCGTGCTCTCGCTGCTCGCCCTGCTCTTCATCAGTCCGCTCATCTTCATGGTTGTCACGTCGTTCAAGACCGGCGCCGATGCGACCGCGGTTCCGCCGAGCTGGATCCCGGCGCCGTTCACGACGCAGGCCTACGAGGCGATCCTCGGCTCGGGCAACACCCCCGTGCTGCGCTGGTTCGCCAACAGCATGATCGCCGCGGTGCTCAACTCCGCGCTCGTGGTCGCGACGGCGTCGCTCGCGGCGTACCCGCTCGCGCGCATGGACTTCCGGGGGAAGAACGTCGTCTTCGGCATCATCATCGCCACGCTGCTGGTGCCGCCGGTGATCCTCGTTATCCCGAACTACCTGATCGTGTCGGAGCTCGGCTGGCTCAACTCGATCGTCGCGGTCATCATCCCGACCGCGGCGGGAGCGTTCGGTGTGTTCTTCATGCGCCAGTTCTTCGTCAGCCTGCCGCACGAGCTCGAGGAGGCCGCTCGTCTCGACGGCGCGAACCGGTGGATGATCTTCACGAAGGTCGTGCTGCCGCTCGCCCGGCCGGCGATGGCGACGCTCGCGCTGCTGGCGTTCCTCACCAACTGGAACGACTTCCTCTGGCCGGTCTACGTGCTCTTCAACACCGAGGTGCAGACGCTGCCGGCGGGCCTGTCGACGCTGCAGTCCGCGAACGCCGTGCGGTACGACCTGCTGATGGCAGGAGCCGTCATCGCGAGCCTTCCGGTGCTGCTGCTCTACGTGCTGCTGCAGCGCTTCATCGTGGAGGGCGTCTCGCGGTCGGGTCTCAAGGGATGAGGTCGCGTGCGCTCGTCGCGGCTGCCGCCGCGCTCCTGCTGTTGAGCGGATGCGCGGCGCAGCCGTCGGGCGAGGCGACCCCCGAGCCGGAGAGCCCGGCGATCGAGCCGGTCATCGACAGGGACTTCCCCGACCCCGACATCCTCGAGGTCGACGGCACGTACTACGCCTACGCGACCAACAGCGCCACGACGAACGTGCAGGTCGCGACGTCGACCGATCTGGAGAGCTGGGAGCTCTCCAGGGAGGACGCGCTGCCCGAGCTGCCGTCCTGGATCATCCCGGGCAAGACCTGGGCTCCGGAGGTCGCCGAGGTCGCACCGGGGTCGTACGTGCTGTACTTCACCGCGACGAACTTCCGGCCCACGTACCAGTGCATCGGAGTGGCGACCGCGACCGATCCGGCGGGGCCGTTCACCGTCGTCGGCGAGGAGATGCTGATCTGCCCGCCCGAGCTCGGCGGGGCGATCGACGCCGGCACCTTCCTCGACGAGGAGGGCACCCTGCACCTGCTCTGGAAGAACGACGGCAACTGCTGCGGGCTCGACACCTGGCTCTATCTCGCGCCGCTGAGCGCCGACGGGCTCACCCTCGCGGGAGAGCCGAGACGCCTTCTCATGCAGACCGAGGAGTGGGAGGGCGACCTGGTCGAGGCCCCGACCCTTCTCGAGCGCGACGGCACCTTCTACCTCTTCTACTCGGCGAACTCCTACGGCGGGGACGAGTACGCGATCGGCCTCGCCACAGCGGACTCGCTCGACGGCGAGTTCACGAAGGTCGAGGGGCCCTGGCTGTCGACCGAGGCGACCGACGGGGCCATCCGCGGACCCGGCGGCCAGGACGTCGTCGACGGCGGCGACCGGATGGTGGTGCACGGCTGGGACGCGTCGTACACCCAGCGCGGCATGCACGTGCTCGACCTCGAGTGGCAGGACGGGATGCCGCGCCCGGTGCTTCCCTAGCGGAGGAGCCGCCTGGTCACCTCCACCCACGAGTCCGGATGCACCAGGGCGACCGGGGTGGAGCGCGCGACACCCGCGCGGTCGAGGGCAGTGGCTGTGGGCCGGCCGAAGGCTCGGGTGATGGCGCGCCCGGCATCGGATCCCGAATCGCCGAACGCCGCCTCGACGACGCGCGCGTGCATCCGGCGCGCAGAAAGATCGAGCAGCGGCGCGCTGCGCCGCTCCAGCCTCAGGATCCCGCTGTCGACCCGCGGCACCGGTCGGAAGGCCCGCCGACCCACCCGCCCGTGGAAGCTCCAGGCGTGGGTCGGCCAGGTGAGCGCCGTCAGCCGCGACCAGCGGCCGTAGCCGCCCGACCGCTTGAGCGCGACTTCGAGCTGCACCAGCAGCGTCGCCGACCGCATCCTCCTGGCGCGCAAGCACCAGTCCAGGATGCGCGCGGTCGAGGAGTAGGGGATGTTGCCGACGACCTGGAACCCGCGGTCCGGCTCGCGAGCGCGCGTGAAGTCGCCCGGCACGACCCGGGCCGAGGTCGTCGAGCGCAGGACCTCGACCCAGTGCGGATCGAGCTCCCAGGTCCAGACGGCGGAGGCGCGCGCGGTCAGCGGGCGGGTGAGGGCGCCCGCGCCGCCGCCGGGTTCGAGCACGAGGCCCGTCGGCGCAGCGACCTGCACGATCCGCTCGATCGCGCGAGGGTCGACGAGGAAGTTCTGAGAGAGTGCGCGGCGGCGGTCGCCGGCGCGGCTGGGAAGAGTGCGCGACACCTGGAGGTGCCTTCCGTACGAGGGCGCGACGAAGCGCGCCCGGCCTGTGATGGGTACGGGGAAGGCCGGCCGTCGCGGAACGCGAGGAGGATCAGGCGGTCACCGACGGCTCAGCCGGCGGTGCGCATCCGTATCGCTGCAGTCATGCCCAACGGGACTCCTCAGAAAGGGGTGTGCTCGTCGCCCGGAGACGGCGACCGGATGAGCATAGCAACGCGCTCAGTGCCCGACCAGAGGTCCCATCAGCTTCGCCGCGACCGACGGCCGCGCGGTGATCCGCTCCTCCACGTCGGCGAGCTGCATCGCGACGAGACCCGCGTTGGCACCTGCGAAGCGCAGCGGCTCCGGCTCCCAGCTGGGGGATCGGTGTCCGACCCAGGGGAGCTCGGTGAGGGGTGTGCTGCGGCCGGTCAGCAGATCGGCGAGGGTGCGGCCAGCGAGGTTCGTCGTGCTGAGCCCGTCGCCGACGTACCCGCCCGCGCTCGCGATGCCGGTGTCCGGATCGAAGCGCACCGAGGCGTGCCAGTCCCGCGGAACGCCGAGCGGGCCGCCCCAGCGATGCGTGACGGCGACTTCCCGCAGCGGCGGCAGCAGGTCGACCAGCGCGTCGCGGAGGTGCCGGAACACCCGGTCGACCCGGTCGTAGGCAGGGCGCACCGCGCTGCCCCAGTGGTAGCGGGCGCCGCGGCCACCGAAGGCGACCCGGTCATCCGCTGTGCGCTGCCCGTAGACGAGGAGGTGCCGGTAGTCGGTGAAGGTCTGTCCGTGGGCGATGCCCAGCTCGTCCCAGAGGCGCGCCGGCACCGGCTCCGTGGCGATCATGAGCGAGTAGAGCGGCAGCACCGAGCGCGTGAGCGAGGGGATCGTCGGCGAGTACCCCTCGAGGGCGATCACGATGCGGGGCGTCCGCACATCGCCCCGGTCGGTGCGCACGATGCCCGGCCGCCAGTCGAGGACCTCGGTGCGCTCCGCGATGCGCACCCCGAGCCGCTCCACGACCTCGGCGAGACCGCGCACGAGCTTCGCCGGGTGCACCCTGGCGCAGTTCGGATCGAGCACCCTCGGCGGGTCGCCGTCGAGCCAGGAGAGCGGGTCGACGCCGTAGCGCTCGGCCTCACGGAGGTCCGCGCGCGCCGCGCGGTGCTGCGCGGTGCCCCGCACGAGTGCGAGAGTGCCGCCTTTGACGTAGTCGCACTCGATGCCCTCCGCCGCGGCCACCCGGCCGACCTCGTCGACCGTCGCGATCATCGCCTGCCGCATGGCGAGGGCGGCGTCCCGGCCGTGCCGGCGCTCGAGCGCGGCGGTCGAGGAAGGGAACAGCGCCGAGCACCATCCGCCGTTGCGACCGGAGGCGCCGAAGCCCGCGATCTCCTTCTCCAGCACGACGATGCGGAGCGACGGGTCGGACTTCGCGAGATAGTACGCCGTCCAGAGCCCGGTGAGGCCGCCTCCGACGACGGCGACGTCGGCCGCGGTGTCACCCTCGAGCGGAGGTCGCGGCGAGAGCGGGCCGGGCACGGTCGCGTGCCAGAAGGAGAGGTCGCGGTAGGCCGCAGGGTCGCGATACGCGGCGGCGCTGCTCGACCCGCGGCGGCTCACAGCCGGTTGCCCGCCTCCGTCAGCACCGAGCGCAGGATCTGCTCGATCTCATCGAACTCGGGCTGCCCGATCGTGAGCGGGGGAGCGAGCTGCACGACGGGGTCGCCTCTGTCATCCGCCCGGCAGTAGAGGCCCGCGTCGAAGAGCGCCTTGGAGAGGAAGCCGCGCAGCAGGCGCTCCGACTCGTCCGAGTCGAAGGTCTGCTTCGTCGCCTTGTCCTTGACGAGCTCGATGCCGAAGAAGTAGCCGTCGCCGCGCACGTCGCCGACGATCGGCAGGTCGAGCAGCTTCTCGAGCGTGGCCCTGAACGCGGGCGAGTTCTCGCGCACCCGGTCGTTCAGCCGCTCCTCCTCGAAGATGTCGAGGTTCTCGAGGGCGACGGCCGCCGACACCGGATGACCGCCGAAGGTGTAGCCGTGGTAGAACGCCGTGTCGCCGTGCTTGAAGGGCTCGTAGATGCGGTCGGAGACGATCGTGGCGCCGATCGGCGAGTAGCCGCTCGTCATCGCCTTGGCGCAGGTGATCATGTCGGGCACGTAGCCGTAGGCATCGCACGCGAAGAAGTGGCCGATGCGCCCGAAGGCGCAGATCACCTCGTCGCTGACGAGCAGCACGTCGTAGCGGTCGCAGATCTCGCGCACCCGCTGGAAGTAGCCGGGAGGCGGCGGGAAGCATCCGCCGGAGTTCTGCACCGGCTCGAGGAAGACGGCGGCGACCGTCTCGGGCCCCTCGAACTGGATCATCTCCTCGATGCGGTTGGCGGCCCACAGCCCGAACTCCTCCTCGGTGCCCGAGAAGCCCATCTCGTCCGCGCGGTAGTAGTTGGTGTTGGGCACTCGGAAGCCGCCGGGGGCCACGGGCTCGAACATCTCCTTCATGGCGGGGATGCCGGTGATCGCGAGAGCACCGTGCGGCGTGCCGTGATAGGCGACGGCGCGCGAGATCACCTTGTGCTTGGTCGGCCGGCCCTGCAGCTTCCAGTAGTGCTTCGCGAGCTTGAAGGCGGTCTCGACGGCCTCGCCGCCGCCGGTCGAGAAGAAGACCCGGTTGAGGTCGCCCGGAGCGTAGTCGGCCAGGCGATCGGCCAGCTCGATGGCCGACGGATGCGCGTAGGACCAGATCGGGAAGAACGCGAGCTCCGAGGCCTGCTTGGCTGCGGCCTCGGCGAGGCGCCTGCGGCCGTGGCCCGCGTTGACGACGAACAGCCCGCTGAGACCGTCGATGTAGCGCTTGCCCGTGGAGTCCCAGATGTGGTGACCCTCGCCCTTGACGATGACGGGGACGCCTGCCCCCGACTCCATCACCGACTGGCGGGAGAAGTGCATCCAGAGGTGGTCCTTGGCCTTCGCCTGCAGGGCGGCGTCCTCGGTGTGGGTGACGGTCTGTTCTGTGGTGGTCATCGGGTTCCCCAGTTGTAGAACTGCTTGTGGAGCTTCAGGTAGACGAAGGTCTCGGTGGCCTGCACGCCTTCGATGCCGCGGATGCGCTTGTTGAGCAGGTCGATGAGGTCCTCGTCGTTCTCGCACACGACCTCGGCGAGGATGTCGAAGCTGCCCGCCGTGAGCACGACGTAGTCGACGGCGGGGATGCGCCCGAGCTCCTCGGCGACGGTCGTCGTATCGCCGGTGACCCGGATGCCGATCATCGCCTGGCGGTAGAAGCCCAGCTGCATCGGGTCGGTGACCGCGACGACCTGCATGACGCCCGCATCCGTGAGCTTCTGCACCCGCTGCCGCACGGCCGCCTCCGAGAGGCCGACGGCCTTGCCGATCTCGGCGTACGACCGCCGGCCGTCGCTCTGCAGCTGCTCGATGATCGACTTGGAGACGTCGTCGAGCTGGATCGGGCGTCCCGAGGTCGGGCGCGACGGGGAGCTCATGGAGCGATTGTGTCAGCGGGATGCCGTCGTCACAAGCGATTCCGTCGCAGTTCTCCTCCCGCGCTTCGGAATCCGTCGAATCCGCCGATTGCGTCGCAGCGTCCGGTCAGTACAGTTGTGCCATGAGCGCTCGTGAGCTGCGGAACTTCATCGGCGGAGAGTATGTCGAGGCGCGGGGGGACGAATCGTTCCCCGTCATCGATCCCGCCACCGAGGAGGTCTACGCGACCTCCCCCGTCTCCGGTCAGGCGGATGTCGACGCCGCCTTCGAGGCCGCCTCGACGGCCTTCGAGGAGTGGGGCGATGCGACGCCCGCCGAGCGTCAGCTGGCGCTGTTCCGCATCGCGGACGCCCTCGAGCAGCGCGCTGAGGAGTTCGCCGACCTGGAGTCGCAGGACACCGGCAAGCCGCGCGCAACGCTCATCGACGACGAGATCATGCTCTCGGTCGACCAGCTGCGGTTCTTCGCCGGGGCGGCGCGCAACCTCGAGGGGCGGGCGACGGCGGAGTACATGAAGGACCACACCTCGTCGATCCGGCGCGAGCCGATCGGCGTGGTCGCCCAGGTGACGCCCTGGAACTATCCGCTCAACATGGCGGTCTGGAAGATCGGGCCGGCGATCGCCGCGGGCAACACGACGGTGCTGAAGCCGAGCGACACGACGCCGTCGACGACCCTGCTGCTCGCCGAGATCGCCGCGGAGTTCCTGCCCGACGGCGTGCTCAACGTCGTCACCGGGGACCGCAGGACGGGCCAGCTGCTCGTCGAGCACCCCACGCCCCAGCTCGTCTCGATCACCGGCTCGGTGCGCGCGGGCATGGAGGTCGCGCAGTCGGCGGGCAAGCAGCTCAAGCGCACGCACCTCGAGCTCGGCGGCAAGGCACCGGTCGTCGTCTGGGAGGACGCGGACATCCCCGCCGCCGTCGAGGGCATCGCGGTCGCCGGCTACTTCAACGCGGGTCAGGACTGCACCGCCGCCACGAGGGTGATCGTGCACGAGGCCATCCACGACGAGTTCGTCGCGGCCATGACCGCGCACATCCGCGAGAACGTGCGCACCGGGCTGCCGAAGGACGACGACACGTTCTTCGGCCCGCTCAACAACGAGAACCAGCTCGCACGGGTGAAGGGCATGGTCGACGCTCTGCCCGGGCACGCCTCCGTCGAGATCGGCGGCACCAGGCGGGAGGGCCGCGGCTACTTCTTCGAGCCGACCGTCGTCACCGGCCTGCGTCAGGACGACGACGCGATCCAGACCGAGATCTTCGGACCGGTCATCACGGTGCAGAAGGCGTCGAGCGAGAAGCAGGCGCTCGAGTACGCCAACGGCACGCCGTACGGCCTCTCGTCGTCGATCTGGACGCGCGACCACGGCAGGGCGATGCGCTTCGCGAAGCACCTCGACTTCGGCTGCGTCTGGATCAACACGCACATCCCGCTCGTCGCCGAGATGCCCCATGGCGGGTTCAAGCACAGCGGATACGGCAAGGACCTCTCGCAGTACGGCTTCGAGGACTACACCCGCGTCAAGCACGTCATGTCGTTCATCGGCGGCGGAGAGTAGGTGGTCGAGGACGACACGGTCGTCCCCGATCCGAGGCTCAGGCGGGGGACACGGGCGGAGCCGGATCTCGACGACACCGTCGAGTCGGCCATCGCGCCGCGGCCCGGATCGACCCTCGAGCCGGACGTCTCCGACACGGTCGTCGTCCCCCTGCCCGGCCGTGCTCCCGTCGGACTCCCGGACACCTCCGACACGGTGCTGATTCCGAGGGCCGGCGGGCCGGACGTCGCCGACACGGTGCTGCGACCCCGCGCGGCTGCGCCCGTCGGCGAGCAGCCGAGGGTCTCCTCCGGCCCGCCGCCCTACCGGTTCCGCGTCGGCCATCAGCCGGCGCTCCCGCTCGACGCCCCCGTGCTCATCGGGCGCTCTCCGCGCGGTCCGCGCATCCCGGTGGTGCCCGCACCGCGCCTGATCGCCGTCCCCTCGCCGCAGCAGGAGGTCTCGTCGACGCACCTCGAGCTCCGCCAGCTCGGAACGACCGTCGTGGCGACCGATCTGCGCTCCACGAACGGCTCGACGGTGCGCCTTCCAGGCAACCGGCCGCGCATGCTCACGGCGGGCGAGTCGGTGGTAGTGTCGCCCGGCACCCTGATCGAGCTCGGTGACGGCGTCACCCTCGAGATCCTTCCTCCGCACCGCCCCGAGTGAGCCTGGAGAGGCGTCGTTGACCTGGATCGGCGAGAGCAATCCGCTCCACTCCATCGCCCTGCCCGGCCGCTCCGAGACGCTGCAGCTCGCCTGGGGCGTCGCGACCGACGTGGGCAGGCGCCGCGAGATCAACGAGGACTCCGTCATCGCGCGTCCTCCCGTCTTCGCCGTGGCCGACGGGATGGGCGGGCATTCCGCGGGCGACCTCGCCAGCCGCGCGGTGGTCACGCGCCTCGACTCCGACCTGGTGCGCGACTGGGTGAACGCCGACGCGGTGGAGCAGGCGCTCATCGACGCGACGGACGACATCACGAGGGTCGCAGGCGACACCCTTCTCGGCGTGGGCACCACGGTGACCGGCGTCGCGCTCGCGCTCGAGGGTCTCGACCCGTCCCTCCTCGTGTTCAACGTCGGCGACAGCAGGGTCTACCTGCTCGAGCGCAACGAGCTGCGGCGTGTGACGGTGGACCACTCGGTGGTGCAGGAGCTCGTCGACGCGGGGGAGCTTGCCGCGGAGGACGCGGAGAACCACCCCGAGGCGAACATCATCACGCGGGCGGTCGGCTTCGGGGCGCCCCCGTTCCCCGACTTCTGGAGCCTCCCGCTGCGCACCGGCATGCGGGTGCTGGTGTGCTCCGACGGCCTCACCCGGGAGGTCGACGACGAGCGCATCCGGCTGCACCTCGCGGCGGGGCTCAGCGTCGCCGAGACGGCGGGCGCCCTCGTCGACGCGGCGCTGGCGGCGGGCGGTCGCGACAACGTCACGACGATCGTGCTCGAGGTCGTGCGGGCACCCGCCCGATCAGCCCCCCTTTAGGGGGAGGACCGGCTCCCGCCGTGCAGGCGGCTGCCTAGAATAGGGCGATTCCGAAGAGGGCGAGGGGGTTCCCGTGGCGCGACGCCTGCCATCGCGACCTCCCGTGCTGCCGGGATTCACCCACGTCCACGTCCTGGGCTCCGGCGGGTTCGCGGACGTCTTCCTCTACGAGCAGAACATGCCGCGGCGCCAGGTCGCCGTCAAGGTGCTGCTGAGCGAGGTCGTCAACGACCAGGTGCGCCAGATGTTCCAGGCCGAGGCCAACCTGATGGCTCAGTTGAGCTCGCATCCGTCGATCCTCACCGTGTACCAGGCGAGCGTCTCATCCGACGGGCGCCCGTACCTCGTCATGGAGCTGTGCTCGTCGTCGCTCAGCCAGCGCTACCGCGTGGAGCGCCTTCCGGTGCCCGAGGTGCTGCGCATCGGCATCAAGATCGGCAGCGCGGTCGAGACGGCCCATCGCGCGGGCGTCTTGCACCGGGACATCAAACCCAGCAACATCCTGCTCACCGCGTACGGGCATCCGGTGCTCAGCGACTTCGGCATCGCGGCGACGCTCAGCGAGTCGAAGGACGTCGAGGCGGTGGGGATGTCGATCCCGTGGTCGGCCCCCGAGGTGCTCATGGACGAGACGCCCGGCACGATCGCGAGCGAGGTCTGGTCGCTCGCCGCGACGGTCTACTCGCTGCTGGCGGGGCGCTCGCCGTTCGAGGTGCCGGGGGAGTCGAACACCTCGAGCGACCTCATCGGGCGCATCAACCGTGCGAAGCCCCAGCCGATCGGTCGGCCCGACGTGCCGCAGAGCCTCGAGCGCGCGCTGCACCGGGCAATGTCGCGCAAGCCCGAGAACCGGCAGGCGAGCGTGCTCGAGCTGGTCCGCGAGCTGCAGAGCGTCGAGAGCGAGCTCGGGGTGAACCAGACCGCGATCGACGTCGCCATGGACGACTGGGCTCTCGCCACCGTCGCCGACCTGGAGGACCGCACCAGGCTGCGCGGCGTGGGCAGCTCCGCACCGGCGAAGTCCCGGCGGCGTCGGCGCGGCTCCTCGCCCGCCTCGTCGTATCGCCCGGTCGGCACGATGGTGCGCGACTCCGCCGGGGCTCGCAGCACCGGCACGGCGGCCGGTGCGGGCGGACGCGGAATGCAGGTGCTCGCGTGGGCGCTGGTGGCGACCGCCGTGCTGGTGCTCACGCTCGGCGGCATCGCGACCTTCGTGCTCATCAGGGCGGGCAGCGCCGAGATCCCCGTCGTGCGGGAGATCGCGGCTGAGCCCCAGGGCGGGGCCGTGGAGTTCTCCTGGTCCGACCCAGGCATCCGCGACACCGACAGCTACCAGGTCATGACGGCGGATGGCGAGTCGAGCATCCAGACGAGCCCGCGCTTCGTCGTCGAGGGCGAGCCGGGCGAGCGGGTGTGCCTCACCGTCTCGGTGAACCGGGACGGACGACTGGGAGACGCGAGCGCTGAGCGCTGCGAGGAGATCCCGGAGTGATCCTCCGCTGGATCGCCGCCCACCGCTCCACGGTCGCGACGGCCGTGAGCGGCGCGGTCGTGGCCGCGATCGTCGCGACCGCCGCGATCGTCTCGACGGGGTTCGAGACCCAGCGGATGGATCTCGACGACGGTGCGGTCTGGGTCGCCAACGGGGAGCAGCAGGCTGTCGGACGCGCGAACACCGAGGTGCTCGAGCTCGACACCGCCGTGGTCACGGCCGGCACCGAGCTGGAGGTCGTGCAGCGAGGCACCACCGTGCTCTCGGTCGACCGGGCGAACGCCACCCTCGACCTCCTCGATCCTGCGACCGCCGCGGTCGTCGAGACCGTGCCGCTTCCGCCGGACGCGCCGCAGGTCTTCCTCGCCGGCAGCAGGGCGGTGGTCTTCTCCGGCGGCACGGGCGAGGTGTGGTTCGTGCCGCTCGATGCGCTCGCCTCCTTCGACCCCGAGTCGTCGCCTGCCCTCACGCTCGGCGCCGACTCCCTCGCGAGCGTCGACGAGGACGGCACCCTCGTGGTGTTCTCGCCGGGCGACAGCAACGTGTACCGGGTCGATGCGGCCGTGAGCGACGCCGTGGCGTCGAGCACCAGGGTCGAGATCGGCGGCGAGGACGGCGCCTTCGCCGTGACGAGCGTGAGCGGCCGCGCGGTCGTGCTCGACGTCGTCGCGCGCACCCTGTCGCTCGACGGGGTGATCGTCGACCTCTCCGACGAGCTCCCCGCCGGCTCCCGCCCGACCCTGCAGCGCGCGTCGGCGACGGGCGACCGGGTGCTCGTCGCGCACACCGGCGGTCTCCTCTCGGTCGGCTTCTCCGGAGATGTCGAGCGGTCCGTCGGGGATCTCGACGGACTCCCCGCGGCCCCTGTCGTCGTCGGGGAGTGCGTCTTCGCCGCCTGGGCCTCCGGCGACGGATGGCGCTCGTGCGCGGGCGAGGAGCGCTCGCTCGATCTCGACGCCGTGTCGAGCTCGGCGCAGCTGACCTTCGACGTGAACGGCGACCGGGTGCTGCTGAGCGACCCTCGGCGCGGTGCCGCGTGGGCGGTGCAGGACGCGGGGGAGCTCATCGACAACTGGGACGAGCTCATCGAGCAGCCCCAGAACCCGGAGGAGGCGGAGGAGAACGACGACGAGACCCCGCCCGAGCTCGAGAAGACGCAGGTTCCGCCGGTCGCCATCGCCGACGAGTTCGGGGCGCGGCCCGGGCGTGCCAGCGTGCTTCCTGTCCTCCTCAACGACTACGACCCCAACGGCGACGTCCTCGTCATCTCCGAGTTCACGACGCTGCCCCAGGAGATCGGGCGTCTCGACCTGATCTCCGATCGCCAGCAGCTGCAGCTCACCCTCACACCTGGCGCGAGCGGCGAGGTGGGATTCGACTACACGATCACCGACGGTCGTGGAGCGAGCTCCACCGCACGGGTGACGGTGCAGGTGCGCGGCGACGACGAGAACGAGGCACCGCGGCAGATGCGCTCGACCAGGGTCAGCGTGGAGACCGGCGGCCGGGTCGAGCAGAACGTGCTAGGCGACTGGATGGACCCGGACGGCGACCCGTTCTACCTGGAGTCCGCCAGTGCGGCGGCTCCCGACCGGGTGAGCCACCGGCCGGGCGGAGTGCTCGTCTTCTCCGACGCGGGCGCGGGCGGGGAGACCAAATCGGTCGGGCTCGTGGTGTCCGACGGCAGCTCGGCGGGAACCGGGACTCTCGAGGTGAGGGTGGAATCCCCTGGAGAGGTGCCGCTCGTCGCCGACCCCTTCGCCGTGCTCGCGTACGCCGGCCAGGAGCGCACGATCGAGCCGCTCGTGCATGCGCGAGGCGGCAGCGGCGAGCTGCGGCTCAACAGCGTTCCCGAGAAGACCGGCGTCACGATCGTGCCGAGCTACGAGGCGGGCACCTTCCGCTTCGAGAGCGAGCAGGCCCGCACGCACTACCTCGAATACGTCGTCACAGACGGCGACCAGACCGCGACCGGCCTCATCCGGGTCGACGTCGTGGCACCGCCCGACCCCAACTCGACCCCGATCACGGTGCCGAAGACGGTGTTCATACCGTCTCTCTCCGACGAGACGATCGACATCGCGGCGAGCGACATCGACCCCGCGGGCGGCGTGCTGCTCGTCACCGGAGTCGATGGAGTGCCGACGGAGCTGGGACTCGAGGTCGATGTGCTCGAGCAGCGAGCCGTGCGCATCTCGCTCACCGCGCCGCTCGACGCACCGGTCTCATTCGCGTACCGGGTCAGCAACGGGCTGGCCGAGGCCGACGGCATCGTGACCGTCATCGAGATCCCTCGGCCCGCGCGACTGCAGCCGCCGGTGGCGACGGATGACACCGCGACCGTGCGGGTCGGCGACGCGATCGACATCCCGGTGCTCGCGAACGACGAGCACCCCGACGGCGAGGAGCTCTCCCTCGAGCCGCAGCTCGCCCGCGACCTGCCCGACGGCTCCGGTCTGCTGTTCGCCAGTGAGAACGAGCTGCGCTACCTCGCCCCGTCCCGTCCGGGCAACTTCAGCGCGGTCTACCAGGTGAAGGGACCGGACGGGCAGGTCGCGCAGGCCGAGGTGCGCATCGCCGTGCGCGAGGCCGACGAGGCGACGAACAACCCGCCGGTGCCCGACACGATCGTCGCCCGCGTGCTCGCGGGCGAGACCGTGCGGGTGCCCATCCCGCTCGCCGGCATCGACCCGGACGGCGACTCGGTGCAGTTCCTCGGCCAGGAGACCAACCCCGCCAAGGGGACCGTGGTCGAGTCCGGTGCCGACTGGGTCGAGTACGAGGCGGGGGAGTACTCCGCCGGAACCGACGAGTTCAGGGTCGCGCTCGTGGACAGCCTCGGCGCGACGGCGTCGGGGCTCGTGCGGATCGGCATCAGCCCCCGTCCCGAGGGCGCGCGCAACCCGGTGGCGATAGAGGACTCGGCGGTCGTCCGCCCTGGCCGCAGCGTCGGGGTGCAGGTGCTCGCGAACGACTCCGACCCGGACGGCCGGGCGCTCACCGTCGCCGCGGTCGAGCCGACAGACGACAGGACCACCGCCGAGGTGTCCTCGGACGGCAGCGTCGTGAGCATCACACCTCCCCGCGAGGAGGGCGTGTACGGAGTGCTCTACACGGTCGAGAACGATGTCGGCGGCACCGCGACGGCCTTCGTCACCGTGACCGTGGACCCGGAGGCTCCGCTGAGCCGACCGATCGCGAACGACACCGTCCTCTCGCTGTCCGACGTGCTCGACCGGGAGAGCATCGACGTCGACGTCCTCGCCAACGTGTTCTTCGCGGACGCGGCCGCGGGTGCGCCCGACGTGTCGGTGCTGCCCGGCTTCGGCAGCAGCGTCGAGGTGCTCGAGAACCAGTCGCTGCGCATCCGTCTGCGGGACGAGCGCCAGATCATCCCCTTCTCGGTCGCTCATCCCGATGACGCCTCGGTCGTCGCGTACGCGTTCGTCTGGGTGCCCGGCTTCGACGATGCACTGCCGCAGCGCGACCGGAGGGCCCCCGACCTCGTGGTCGACAGCGAGGAGCCGCTGACGATCGACATCAACGAGCAGGTCGTCGCCGTGGGCGGCGCGCCCGTGCGGCTGACCGACTCCGCGAGCGTCCGCGCGACCCACTCGGACGGCAGCGACCTCGTGGTCGACGACCAGACGCTGCGCTTCACCTCGGCCGACTCCTACTTCGGCACCGCCTCGATCTCCTTCGAGGTGACGGACGGCGAGAGCGCGGACGATCCGGACGGTCGCGTCGCCGTGATCGTGCTGCCCATCACCGTGCTCCCGCGCGAGAACCAGCCGCCGGTGTTCAACGGCGGGCTCATCGAGTTCGAGCCCGCACAGGAGAAGGTGCTCGACCTCGTCAAGCTCACGACCTATCCGTACCCCGACGATGTCGATCAGCTGACCTTCACCGTGCAGCGGCCGCTGCCGCAGGGCTTCACCTACTCCCTCGACGGGCAGCGGCTGACCCTGAGGGCCGACGAGGATGCGGCGACCGACAGCGTGACCGCCATCACCGTCGGCGTGCGCGACGGAGCGCAGGAGGGCACGGCGGGGCGCGTGCAGCTCACCGTGGTGCCCTCCACCAGGCCGCTCGCGAGGCCGGTGCCCGACACGGCGACCGTGCAGCGCGGGGCGACGACCGTGCTGGACGTGCTGCGGAACGACGCGGCGACCAACCCGTTCCCGGGCGGCGCGCTGAGCGTCGTCGGCATCCGCGGGCTCGACGGCGGCGGCCTCCCGGCGGGGGTGCGGGTGACCCCGAGTGAGGACAGGAGCCGGCTGACGGTGTCGGTGTCGGAGGATGCGGCTCCCGTCGACGTGAACCTGCAGTACCAGGTCGCCGATGCGACGAGGGATCCGGATCGTTACGTCTGGGGCTCCATCCGCATCTCGGTGCAGGACGTGCCCGACGCCCCGACCGCGCCCGTGCGGCAGGACGCGGTCTTCGAGGGCGGGAAGCTGACTCTGCGGCTCTCGGCTCCCGCAGCCAACAACTCGCCGATCACGGGGTACCGCATCGTGAGCGAGAGCAACGGCGGGTACTCCCACGACTGCGGCCTGTCGCTCGTCTGCGAGCTGACCGACCTCCAGGCCGGCGTGCCCTACCGGTTCTCGGCGGTCGCGAGCAACGCTCTCGGCGACTCCGCGCCCAGCCCGGTGAGCGTCCCCCTCAGCTCCGACTTTCTTCCCGACGCTCCTGCCTCGGTCAGCGCGGTGCCGTCCGGGGAGTCGCGGGAGACGGCCTCGCTGCGCATCTCGTGGCCCGCTGTGCCCAACCCCTCGCCGGGAAGCGCCGTGACCGGCTACGTCGTCACGGTGACCGGGCCCGGCGTCTCGTTCCGCACGGAAGCGGCCGGACCGCTCACCACGACGGCGGGCGGGCAGCTGGTGTTCAACCAGAGCTACGAGGTGGCCGTATACGCCCGCAACTCCGCCCAAGTGCTCGGCGAGGGCGACTGGCTCGAGACCATCACGAGCGCGCGGACGGTCGGGCCGCCGAGCGCCCCAGGGTCGCCGCAGGCCGCCATCAACAGCGACAACACGAACGGCGAGGTCAGGATCACCTGGGGCGGCAGCGATCCCAACGGCGCCGGAGGGGTCTCCTACACGGTCGGACGTGTCGAAGGGCAGTCCGGCGCGATCGACTGCACCCCGCAGAGCAAGCCGAACGCGATCAGCGGCTCGGTCTCGTCCGGCTGGATCGACACGACGGCCGTCGACCGCAAGACCTATACCTACGTGATCTACGCCGACAACGGGCTGTTCTGCACTGCCGCAGCGACGGGGCCGATCGAAGCGAAGAAGCCGCCGGGGCAGGCAAGCGGCACCGTGAGCGTGCAGGAGCGCCCTGGCTCCGGGCAGTACGACATCCGCGTCAACCAGGACCTCAGCGTGGCGAGCGGCGGAGGGCACGCGCACAAGTACCAGGCGCGCGTGAACGGGGGTGGCTGGTTCGACGTCGACGAGGGCGACTGGCTCACCTCGATCGCCGACTCCAGCGTCTACGGCACGACGGTGAACGTCGCCTTCCGCGCCTGCCGGGATGCCTCCGAGCAGTACTGCGGACAGGAGTCGCAGCCGAGCAGCGGCGTACCGGTCAACGTGCGGGCCTCGATCCTCGACTGCCAGGTCGGGTCGCCCGCGACGGCGAAGAGGCCGATCATGGTCGGCGGCGAGTTCAGCTACGTCTTCCAGTACGACGACGGCGGTCTCCTCAGCGACTGGGAGGAGGCGGAGGTCGCGCCGGAGCCGGCTGGGCTCTTCGGCGGCGGTGTCACGCAGGCCAGGGTCGCCGCGTCCGTGACAATAGGGGGCACGGTCTATCCCGACAACGGGTGGAGCGAGCCGTTCAACTGCACGAACTGACCCGGAAGGTGACCGCATGACGATGACGCCCGAGCAGGCGAAGTGGTTCTCCGACGTCTTCGCCCGCCTCGTCGCCAACGTCGAGCACGTGCTGCTGGGCAAGACCTTCGTGGTGCGGCTCGGCTTCGTCTCCCTGCTCAGCGAGGGGCATCTCCTGCTGGAGGACTTCCCGGGAACGGGGAAGACGTCGATGGCGCGCGCCATCGCGCAGAGCGTGCAGGGCACGACCAACCGCATCCAGTTCACGCCCGACCTGCTGCCAGGCGACGTGACCGGCGTCACCGTCTACGACCAGCGCAGCGGCGAGTTCGAGTTCCACGGCGGTCCGATCTTCTCCAACATCGTCCTGGCCGACGAGATCAACCGGGCGAGCCCGAAGACCCAGAGCGCGCTGCTCGAGGTCATGGAGGAGCGGCACGTCACGGTCGACGGGGTGACGCACCGGGTCTCCCACCCGTTCATGGTCATCGCGACGCAGAACCCGATCGAGCAGGCCGGCACCTACCGGCTCCCCGAGGCGCAGCTCGACCGCTTCCTCATGAAGGCGTCGATCGGCTATCCCGACCACGCCTCGACCCTGCGCATCCTCGAGGGATCGACGACCAGGGCCCATGACACGACGCTCGCGCCGGTCGTGACGGCCGACGTGGTCGTGGAGATGGCGGCGCTCGCCCGAACGGTGCACGTCGATCCGTCGATCAACGACTACGTCTCGCGGCTCGTCGACGCCACCCGCTCCGCGACCGAGGTGCGGCTGGGGGTGAGCGTGCGCGGCGCGCTCGCGCTGGTCCGTGCCGCGAAGACCCTCGCCGCTGCGGGCGGCAGGCACTACGTGGTGCCCGACGACGTGAAGGCGCTCGCCGAGCCCGTGCTCGCCCACCGGCTCGTGCTCGACGCCGAGGCCGAGTTCGACGGCGTGACCGCGCCGAGCATCATCGCCCAGCTGCTGATCGAGACGCCTCCGCCGAGCGAGAGGCAAGCCGTGTGACGCTGCGCCCTCCCGCCGGGCCCGCCCGCGCCGACGCCACGCACAGCCCGAGCGGTCGCGGCCGAGCCGCCCAGACCCGACGAAGCCGCGCGGGCGCTCCGCAGCAGACCGGCACCGCACTGCGCGGCGACTCCGCGTTCCCGACCTCGACCGCGGGGCTGAGCAACGCGCGCACGCGCATCGTCGGCGACCGCACCGGATGGCTCGCCGACGCCATCATCACGGCGGTGCGGGTGGCGACGCTCGTCGGCGGCGCCATCGCGTCCGGGTGGCGGAGGGTCGCCGCGGTCGTGACGCCGCTCGGCTGGACCCTGGCCGCCGTCGTGCCCGTCGCTCTGGTCGCCGGATACGCGCTCGACTGGATCGAGCTCGTGGTGGCGGGGGTCGCCTGCGCCGTGCTGCTGGCGCTCGCCGCCCTCTACCTCGTCGGCAAGGCCGCCCTCGACATCCGGCTCGAGGTGAACGAGCAGCGCGTCGTGGTCGGCCAGAGCGCCGAGGGCGAGGTCGTCGTGACGAACCGGCGGCGCAGCCGCGCGCTCGGCATCTCGATCGAGGTCCCCGTCGGTGCGGGGCTCGCCGAGCTCGCGCTGCCGGGGCTGCGCACGGGCGCGACCCACCGTCATCGCTTCTCGATCCCGACGGTGCGGCGCGGCGTCGTGCCCGTAGGCCCCGTGCGCACCGTGCGAGCGGACCCGCTCGGCCTCGTGCGGCGGGAGACGGTGTGGACCGAGCGCGCCGAGCTCTTCGTGCACCCCCGCACGATCGGCATCGCGAGCATGAGCACCGGGCTCGTGCGCGACCTCGAGGGCAACCCGACCCGCGATCTGACGGCGAGCGACATCGCCTTCCACGCCCTGCGCGAGTACTCGCCGGGCGACGACCGGCGGTACATCCACTGGAAGTCGACGGCGAAGACGGGCACCTACATGGTGCGCCAGTTCGAGGAGACCCGCCGCAGCCACCTCGTGATCGCGCTCAGCCTCGCCTCGAGCGACTACGCGACCGACGAGGAGTTCGAGCTCGCCGTCAGCGTCACGGGGTCGCTCGGTGCCAGGGCCATCCGCGACTCGCGCGCGGTGTCGGTCGTGGTCGGCGAGCGCACGCCCGAGTTCGCCAAGCGAAAGGTGTTCGCCGTGCGGCCGCTCTCGACCCTCAACAGGTCGCGGCTGCTCGACGATCTGGCCCTCGTCGAGCACACGGCCACGTCTTTGCCGCTGCCGGACGTCGCGCGGGTGTCGGGCGCTCAGGTCTCGGGCATCTCCGTCGCATTCCTCGTCTGCGGGTCCGTCCCCGGCGTGGCGGAGCTGCGAGCGGCGGCCTCGCGCTTCCCGCCGGGGATCGAGGTCGTCGCGGTGGTCTGCGACGTCGACGCCGCACCCGAGCTGCGGCGGGTCGCCGGGCTCACGGTGCTGACCGTCGGCTACCTCGAGGATCTCAGCAAGTCCCTCGCCCGATCGGCGGCGGTCTGATGCGCGGCCTGCGACCCGGGTTCGCCCTCGCCACCGTGTCCTTCGGCATCGCGGCGTTGGCGATCGCCGCCGCGCCGCTGTGGCCGGTGTACCGCTCGCCCGCCTTCCTCGTGCTCCTGGCGACGGGGCTGCTCGCCGCATCCGCTCTCGCGCTAGCGGGAGCTCGATGGCGCTGGCCGTCCGCCGTGCTCGTGCTCGCCGCGTTCGCGGTGTTCCTCGCGGTCGGGGTGCCCGTCGCGGTGCCCGATCGGGCGATCGCCGGCGTGCTGCCCAGTCCGCAGGGGCTCGTCGACCTGCTGGCCGGGGTCGCGCTCGGGTGGAAGCAGCTGCTCACGATCTCGCTGCCGGTGGGCGATTACCAGGCGCTTCTCGTTCCCGCCCTCGTGCTCGTGCTCGGCATCGGCACCGCGACCCTCTCGATCGCGCTGCGCGCCCTGTACGGGGAGCTCGCGGCCATCGGCCCGGTGCTGCTGTTCCTCACCGGGATCCTGTTCGGAGCGGAGGAGGCGGAGCAGCCGGTCGCGAGCACGCTCGCGCTGCTGGCGGTGCTGCTGCTCTGGATCCTCTGGCGGCGCTGGTACCGCAGGCGCGAGTCGCTGCGACTGCTCGCGACCCGCACCACGGATGAAGCCGGCGCCACGGTCGAGGCTGTGCCGGAGAGCGGTCTGCTCGGCGCCCGCTCCCTCGTCGCCGCTCTCGTGATCATGGCGGTGGCGGGCACCGCCGCGGTCGGCGCCAGCGCCATCGCGGCACCGCCGGGCGATCGCGACGTGCTGCGCACCGCGATCGAGCAGCCGTTCGACCCGCGGGAGCACGTCAGCCCGCTCTCGAGCTACCGGCGCTATCTGCAGCCGGAGTGGTCCGACGAGACGGTGATGACCGTCAGGGGGCTGCCGCTGGACGCCCGGATCCGCATCGCGACGCTCGACAGCTACGACGGTGTCGTGTTCGCCGTCGGCAGCGAGACCGTCGACAGCGACGCCGGCCAGTTCAGCCGGGTGCCGTACCGCGTCGACCAGTCGGATCTGGCGGGCGAGCGGATCCGGTACAGCGTGGAGATCGGATCCTACGAGGGGGTCTGGGTGCCGACGATCGGGCAGCTCGAGGCCATCGACTTCGAGGGCGACGCCTCGGGGGAGCTCCGGGAGTCGTTCTACTACAACGACACCACCGGCACCGCGGCCGAGGTGGACGGACTCTCGCGAGGGGACGGCTACACCGTCGAGGCGGTGCTGCCCGATCAGCCCGGCGAACCGCAGCTGCGCACCGCCACGCCGGGCGCGGCGGCCGTTCCGGCAGTGCAGTCGGTGCCGGACGAGCTGACAGCCGTGCTCGACGAGTTGACGGCCGGTGCCGAGTCGCCCGGCGAGCGGCTGCTCGCGATGCTCGACGGCCTGCGGGAGACCGGCTATGTGAGCTCCGGGCTGCGGGAGGGCGAGCAGCCGAGCCGCTCCGGTCACTCCACCGACCGCATCACGGAGTTCCTCACGGACCAGGTGCTCGTCGGCGACGCGGAGCAGTACGCCGTGACGGCAGCGCTCATGGCGCGGGAGCTGGGATTCCCTGCGCGTGTGGTGTTCGGCTTCGCTCCCGAGGCGGCCTCGGACGCCGCGGAGGCCGTCGAGGTCGTCGGTGACGACGTCTCCGCCTGGATCGAGGTCCACACCGCCCAGCACGGCTGGGTGTCGCTCGACCCGGTTCCCGAGGAGCGCGAGATCCCCGAGGAGCTGCCCGAGGAGCCGGCGACGGTGTCCCGTCCGCAGTCGATCGTCGACCCGCCGCGCGCCGAGCCCCCTGTGCCCGACCAGCAGACGCCGCCGCAGATCGATCAGGAGCAGCCCGACGCGCTCGATCCGCTCCTCGCCCTCCTGCTCGCCATCGCCCGCGTCGTGGGACTGCTGCTGCTCATCGCCCTCGTGCTGGCGCTTCCCTTCATCCTGGTGGTGCTCGCCAAGGTGCGCCGTCGCGGGCTCCGGCGCACCCGCGGCACGCCCCGCGAGCGGATCGTGAACGCGTGGGAGGAGTACGAGGATGCCGTGCTCGATCACGGTATCGACCCGGGCCCTTCGGCCACCCGCAGCGAGATCGCGTCGCTCGTCGGGGGCACCCAGCCGCACGTCCTGGCGGCCATCGCCGATCGAGCCGCCTTCGCCCCTGAGGAGCCGAACGACAGCGACGCCGCGACGGTGTGGCGCGCGGTGCGGGAGCTGCGGGCGGCCCTCGACGCGCCGCTCACCCGCCGGGCCCGGCTGCGGGCGCTGATCTCGCTGCGCTCACTGGGGCTCTCAGCGCCGGTGCTGCGGCTGCCACGACGAGGCCGGGCGGTGGCGACCCGATGACCTGTCCGTCCTGCGGTGCGCCGCTGCCCGAGGGCGCCATGTTCTGCGGGGAGTGCGGCCGAGCCGTGCGCTTCGCGCCTCCGGAGCCTGTGCGGGACGCCCGCGCCGTCGCTGCGGCGGACACCGCCGTGCTCGAGCGCCTCGAGCCCGGCGGGCGGAGGCGGGAGCCGGAGCCCCTGGTGGAGCCCGAGCCCCTGGTGGAGCCCGAGCCCGTGCAGCCCGAGGTCCGCGTGGGGTCGGTGCCCGTCGTCGACCGCGGGTCGGAGCCGACGCCGCGCACGGCGCCAGGATCGGAACCCGTCGCCTTCGAACCGGCGGAGCCCGCGCCGGTCGACTCCGCGGAGCGGCGGCCGACGCTCGCGGACTCGGCGCCCCCCTCCACGCCGCACCCGCTGATCACCGCTGTTCCGCGTGCGACGCCCCGCATCGATGTGCCCGAGCCGTCGGAGGCGATCCCGCGGGCGCGTCCCCCGGCACCCCCAACAGCACCGTCCGTCCCCGACCGCTTCGTGCTCCAATTCAGCACGGGGGAGAGCGTGACGGTGACCGGCGGCGGACTCGTGGGGCGCAACCCGGTGACCGAGCCGAACGAATACGTCGATCACCTCGTTCCGATCGCGGATCCGCTCCGTTCGGTGTCGAAGACGCACCTCGAGTTCGGTCAGCAGGGCGGTTCCTTCTGGGTGCTCGACCGGTTCTCCGGGAACGGGACGGTCGTGCGTCCCCCCGACGGGGAGGCGCGCCGCTGCGAGCCGGGCAGACGGTATCCGGTCTCGCGTGGGACACGAGTCGACATCGGCGACCAGTTCTTCGTCGTCAGCTGACCCGGCCTTCCTGTCCTCCCCAGCCGGTGTTCTCCACGGAGGGACGGCGCTATGCGACGAGCGGATGCTCGCGGTGCTGGACTCCGGGATGTGCAGCCCGTCCGCATCGCGCTTCCGACCCGGCCCGATGAGCCGGCTCCGTACTCGTTCCCGCTGATCGCGACGCTCGCTCCGGTCGTCGCCTCGGTTGCGCTGTGGCTCGTCACCGGGTCGCTCTTCGCCCTCCTGTTCGCAGCGCTGGGACCCGTCATCGCCATCGGAAGCCTCGCGGACTCGCGTCTGCAGGGTCGGCGCACCCGCAGGCGAGGCCGTCAGTCGTTCGAGCGCGACGTCGCCGCCACCGAGCGGGCGATCGATGCGCAGCACGCCGTCGAGCGCGAGGAGCTCCATGCGGCGGCTCCGTCGGCCGCGCGGGTCGGCTCTGCGGTCGACCCCGACCGCTGGTCGGCGGGTCGCCGATCGGGGGACGGACCGCGACTGCCCGTGCTGCTCGGACGCGGCCTCGCGCCGAGCGGGCTGCAGCTCGAGGGGGCAGGCCCGCGCGCGGGGGAGCCGGACGAGTTCGACGAGGCGCTGGCGGCTCTCCGCCGCCGAGCCGAGCGGGTGGAGGACGCCCCGCTGGTCGCCGACGCGTGTCAAGGCGTCGGGCTCGTCGGGCCCGATGCTCTCACCCGCCCGATGCGGCGTGCACTCGCGCTGCAGCTGGCCGGTGCCCTTCCGCCCGACCGCTATGAGTTGGAGGGTGTCGAGGGCTGGGGCATCGAGCTGCCGCATCGGGTGACGATCGCAGAGGGGGATCTGATCGCGCGGGAGCGCGCCTCGGGGCAGCCGGCCGCTGTCGTGTCGAGCGCTCCATCCGCCTCAGGCCTCGCGCCGCACTGCCGGGTCGTGGTCGACCTGCGCCAGTCCTCTCGGCTCGGCCGAGTGGTGGCGCACCCGGATCGCGCCCTCGTGGGAGACATCGTTCCAGCCTTCCTCGATGAGGAGTCCGCGGCCGCGGCGGCCCGGGCCCTCGCCGAGGCGGCAGAGCGCGCCGGCCTCGGCGGAGCCGATCGCGAACCCCCGTCGGCCGTGCTCCTCGACGACCTCGTCGACGTCGACCACCGTTCCGACCGCTCCTCCCTGCGTGCCGTCCTCGGACGGGGAGCCGACGACCCGCTCGAAGTCGACCTCGTCGCGGACGGGCCGCACGCGGTGCTCGCCGGCACCACCGGAGCGGGCAAGAGCGAGCTGCTGGTGTCGTGGGTCGTGGCGCTCGCCGCCGCGTACCCGCCCGACCGGGTCACCTTCCTGCTGGTCGACTTCAAGGGCGGCGCCGCATTCCGCCCGCTCGAGGGGCTCCCGCACTGCGTCGGGGTCATCACCGATCTGGACGAGGCCTCCGCGCAGCGCGCGTTCGAGAGCCTCACGGCCGAGCTGCGGCACCGTGAGCGAGTGCTCGCGGCGTCCGGATGCCGCTCGATCGACGATCTCGCCTCGCAGGTGCAGTTGCCGAGGCTCGTGCTCGTCGTGGACGAGTACGCCGCGCTCGTCAGCGGGTTCCCCGACCTGCACGGTCTCATCGCCGATCTGGCGGCCCGCGGCAGGTCCCTCGGGCTCCACCTGGTGCTCTGCACCCAACGACCCTCCGGCGTCGTCCGCGACGCGGTGCTCGCCAACACCGGGCTGCGGATGAGCCTGCGAGTCAACGACGCATCCGACAGCATGTCAGTGCTCGGCGTGACGGATGCCGCGACCCTTCCAGCCGAGCCGAGAGGCCGGGTCCTGGTGCGGCGCAACGGCGGCGCGCTCCAGACCGCCCAGGTCGGCATCGCGTCGTCGCGCCTGGTCGAGTCGGTCACCGAAGCGGGGAGGCTCTTCGACCGTCCACGCCGTCCCTGGTGCGAGCCGCTGCCGGCCGTGCTGCAAGCGTCGGAGCTCCCGTCCGGCCCAGGGGTGGTGCTGGGGCTGCGCGACCTGCCCGCGCAGCAGCGTCAGGAGACCCTGTCGCTCGACATGTCGCACGGTCGCCACCTGCTGGTGGTGGGCGGCGCCCGCTCGGGCAAGACCACCGTGCTGCATCTCGTCGGCGCCCAGGCCGGCGCGGCGCGCGCGTCGGGTCTCGAAGCGATCTGGGACACCGTGACGGCGGCCCTCGAGCATGCTGCGGCGCCCCTCGTGCTGCTCGACGACCTGGACGCCGTGCTCGCGCGATGCGGCCCGGATCACGCGGTCGAGCTGGCCGATCGGGTCGCTCGACTGCTGCGCGAGGGCAGCTCTCGGGGCGTGGGCGTCATCGCGACGGCCCAGCGGCTGACCGGCGCCCTGCAGTCCCTGCTCCCCGCGTTCGACGACCGACTGGTGCTCCGACTCGCTGATCGGGCGGAGCACGTCGCGCTTGTCGGCTCTGCGACGGCGTGGGATCCTCACGCCGTCCCCGGCAGGGGTCACTGGCGCGGCACGACCGTCCAGCTCGCCCTGCCCGCAGAGGAGCCGGTTCTCGGAGCGGGCCTCCGGCACGAGCCGCCGCAGCTCGAACGGCCGCTCGCGATCGTGACCGTGCGACCGGCGCAGCTCGCGCGGGCGCTCGTCGAGCACGGGCTCGCCTATCACGAGCTCGATCCCGCGGCGTCGTCCGACGCCATCACCGTGGGGCGGGCGACCGGGGCGGTCGTCGGTCACCCCGAGGCGTGGCGGTCCGCGTGGTCGGCGTTCGCCGCGGTACGGGGAACGCACGACGTGCTCTTCGACGGCTGCACCGCCTCAGACCTGCGGGCGATCACGGGGGAGCGGCGGCTTCCGCCACCGCTCGAGGATCCGGCGAGGACGGGCTGGCTGCTGTCCACGGACGGGCGCCTGCGCCGGGCGACGGTTCCGCTGCCCGGCGAGGGTGCCTGAGCCACGAGGTGGGGCCCGGTCAGCCGAGAGCCTCCGCGAGCGGCGCGGCGGACAGGCCGTGCGCCGCGGCGACCGGCTCGCTCACCAGCGAGCCCCCGGAGATGTTGAGCCCCAGGGCGAGCGCGGGATCGGAGCGCAGCGCCTCCCGCCAGCCGGAGTTCGCAAGGGCCCGCACGTAGGGCATCGTGGCGTTCGTCAGCGCGTACGTCGCGGTGCGCGGCACCGCGCCCGGCATGTTGGCGACGCAGTAGAACAGCGACCCGTGCACCGGGAAGGTCGGCTCGGCGTGGGTTGTCGGGCGGGAGTCCTCGAAGCATCCGCCCTGGTCGACGGCGATGTCGACGAGCACGCTGCCCGGGCGCATCCGGCTGACGAGCTCGTTGCTCACGAGCTTCGGCGCCTTGGCGCCCGGCACGAGCACGGAGCCGATGACGAGGTCGGCCCCGACCACGGCCCGGTCGACCTCGTACGCGTTCGAGGCGATCGTGCGCACCCGCCCCGCGTAGAGCGCGTCGAGCTCGCGGAGCCGGGCGATGTTGGTGTCGAGCACCGTGACCTCCGCGCCGAGGCCGACGGACATCGCCACCGCGTTGGTTCCGGCGACGCCGCCGCCGAGCACGACGACGTGCGCCGGCTTCGTCCCGGGCACCCCCGGCACCAGCAGTCCCGGGCCGCCGGAGGGCTTCATCATCGCGTTCGCTCCCACGAGAGGGGCGAGGCGTCCGGCCACCTCGCTCATCGGGGCGAGCAACGGCAGCGTCCGGTTCGGCAGCTGCACGGTCTCGTAGGCGATCGCGGTCATCCCCGAGTCGAGCAGAGCGCGGGTGAGCGCCGCATCCGCGGCCAGGTGCA
Source organism: Microbacteriaceae bacterium (assembly GCA_031177985.1). Lineage (GTDB taxonomy): Bacteria > Actinomycetota > Actinomycetes > Actinomycetales > Microbacteriaceae > JAPSJW01. The sequence goes on from JAPSJW010000002.1 coordinate 558,393, forward strand.
GGTAGGTGAAGAGCACGAGGTCGTCCCGGAAGTGCCGGTACTCGCTCTCGATCGGCTCCTTGACCTTGAGCAGCAGCTCGGCCTCGCTCCAGACCGTCGCGGCATCGGGGGCGATCCGGGCACCGGCCTCGGCGTACTCCTCGTCGGGGATGGAGGAGCCCGTGCCCGCCCCTGTCTCGACGAGCACCTCGTGGCCGTGGACGACCAGGTCGTGCACCCCCGAGGGTGTGATCGCGACCCGGAACTCGTTGTTCTTGATCTCGCGGGCGACAGCCACTCTCATGAGGCTCAGCGTAATCCGCGCGCACGCCGGAATCCGCACCGTTTTCCACCGTTCTGCCGCTGAATCCGTGAAGTTCTTGTTACGGAGCGGGGGATTCGCGCGGCAAAGACTGTTCCGGCTCCGCCCGCTGTGCCAGTATCTAGCCACGTCCTGCCCCGCCGGTGCGGCCCGCCCTGATTGGAGTTCCCGAGCTCATGACCAGAGACCTCCCCGCAGACCCCCTCATCCGTCAGCTCGTGCTGCAGGCCCGCCGAAGCGCCCTGAGCCGCAGGCAGATGCTGCAGGGCGCCGGCATCGGCGCCGCCGCGCTGGCGCTCGCCGCCTGCGCCCCGCAGGGCTCCTCGAAGCCCACCCCGGCGGAGGACAACTCCGATGAGGACAAGACCCTCAACTGGGCGAACTGGCCCGCCTACCTCGACGAGGACGAGGAGGGGAACCACCCCACCCTCGACCGCTTCATGGCCGAGACCGGCATCGAGGTCAACTACCTCGTCGACGTCGACGACAACAACTCCTACTACGGCAAGGTCAAGGACCAGCTCGCCCTCGGTCAGGACATCGGCGCCGACACCGTCTGCCTCACCGAGTGGATGGTGGCGCGCCTCATCCGCCTCGGGTACGTGCAGGAGCTTGACGAGGCCAACATCCCGAACAAGGCGAACCTCACACCTTCGCTCGCGGACCCGGACTTCGACCCGGGTCGCGCCATGTCGCTGCCCTGGCAGGGCGGCTTCGCCGGCATCTGCTGGAACAAGGAGCGGCTGCCCAACGGACTCAGGACCGTCGAGGACCTGTGGGGCTCCGACCTCAAGGGCCGGGTCGGGGTGCTGAGCGAGATGCGCGACACCATCGGGCTGATCATGCTCGAGCAGGGCGCGGACATCACCGACTTCGGCGAGAGTGAGTTCACGGCAGCGCTCGATGTCTTCCGCGAGCAGGTGGAGTCGGGTCAGATCCGCAACGTCAAGGGCAACTCGTACCTCGAGGACCTCGCCAACGAGGACACTCTCGCGGCGATCTGCTGGTCGGGCGACATCACTGTGCTCAATGCCGAGTCGGGCGACAAGTGGGAGTTCATCATCCCCGAGGCAGGTGGCACGTTCTGGAACGACACCTTCGTCGTGCCGATCGGCTCGAGTCGCAAGACCAACGCCGAGAAGCTCATGAACTACTACTACGACCCGGCCGTCGCCGCGGAGGTCGCCGCGTGGGTGAACTATGTCACCCCCGTCGAGGGAGCGTACGAGGCCGCCCTCGAGATCGATCCCGAGCTCGCGGAGAACCAACTCATCTTCCCCAACGAGGAGACGCTGTCCACGGTGCACGTCTTCCGGACCCTCACCAGCCAGGAGGAGCAGACGTTCGGCGCCGAGTTCCAGAGCGTCCTGCTCGGGGTCTAGGAAGAGGTCGATGGCACGCAGCACGTTCGCCGAGTCCGGGGCCGACCTCCGACTCGACGGCATCACCAAGCGCTTCCCCGGCTTCACGGCGATCGAGGGACTCGATCTCTCGATCGCCGCCGGCTCCTTCTTCGCGCTCCTCGGCCCGTCCGGCTGTGGGAAGACGACCACTCTGAGGCTCATCGCCGGGCTCGAGGAGCCGACGGCCGGCCGGATCCTGCTGGGCGGCAAGGACGTGACGAGCACGAAGCCGTACCAGCGTCCGGTCAACACCGTCTTCCAGAGCTATGCGCTCTTCCCGCACATGAGCGTGCTCGAGAACGTGGCCTTCGGGCTGAAGCGTCGCGGCTTCAAGGACGCCACGGCGAAAGCCCACGAGGCGCTGCGCCTCGTCGAGCTCGACCATGTCGCCCAGCGCCGTCCGGCTCAGCTCTCCGGCGGTCAGCAGCAGCGGGTCGCGCTAGCGAGGGCGGTCGTCAACCGCCCCGCGCTGCTCCTGCTCGACGAGCCGCTCGGCGCACTGGATCTCAAGCTCCGGCGCCAGATGCAGCTCGAGCTGAAGACGATCCAGGGCGAGGTCGGCCTCACCTTCCTGCACGTGACGCACGACCAGGAGGAGGCCATGACCATGGCCGACACGGTCGCCGTCATGAACAAGGGTCGCATCGAGCAGCTGGGAGCCCCCGAGGAGCTCTACGAGCTCCCTCGCACGGCCTTCGTCGCCAACTTCCTCGGCAACTCGAACCTCTTCACCGGTGAGGTCGTGAGCGCGGACGGCGACACGATCGTCGTGGATGTCGGCGGCCGACGTCTGGCGGTGCCGCGGGTGCGTGCGCAGCGGCACGCGGGGGAGGTGACGATCGGCGTGCGGCCCGAGAAGCTCGTGCTGCTACCCGACGAGCCGACCCCTCAGACCGGCCGCAACGTGCTCGGCCCCGGACGCGTGATCGACGCCTCGTTCAGCGGCGTCAGCACGCAGTACCAGGTCGCGGTGCCCGGCATCGGCATCGTCGCCGTCTTCGCGCAGAATCTCGGCTTCGGCCCGGTCATGCAAGAGGGCGCAGAGGTCTGGCTCACCTGGTCGGTGGATCACGGCTTCGGCCTCTCCGACAGCCCGGAGCCCCCCGCGACGAGCGCAGGCGACGACGTCGACACCTCGGCCCTGGCGCTGCAGCGGCGGGAGCGGCTGCAGGCCGAGCTCGAGGAGGCCTGATGGCCTTCGGAGCGTTCCTGCAGGCGCCTGCGCCCGGCGTCGCTGCGGCCGCGGATCCCGCGCCACGCCGTCGCAGCAAGGTCGCCCTCCTTCTGCTGCTGCCGGGAGTGCTGTACCTCGCGGTCTTCTTCCTCGCGCCGCTCGTCTCGCTCGTGATGACGTCGTTCCAGGAGCCCGTCGAGTTCGGCGACATCGGGCAGTACCAGACGGCATTCCGCTGGGAGAACTACCTGGCCGTCGTCGAGACCTACGCGCCGCACATCTTCCGCTCGTTCAGCTACGCAGCGCTCGCGACGGCGCTCGCGCTCGTCTTCAGCTACCCGCTGGCCTACTTCATCGGCGTGAAGCTCCGGCAGGCCCCCTTCCTGCAGTCCCTGGCCCTCGTGCTCGTCGTCGCGCCGTTCTTCATCAGCTTCCTGCTGCGCACCCTCGCCTGGAAGCAGATGTTCGCCGACGAGGGCTGGCTCGTCGGCGCCCTCCAGACCGTGCAGCTGCTGCCGGATGGCGCGCACCTGACCGGCACCCCGTTCTCGGTCGTCTTCGGCCTGACCTACAACTTCATCCCGTTCATGACCCTGCCGATCTACGCCTCCCTCGAGCGGCTCGACCTGCGCTACCTCGAGGCGGCCGACGACCTGTACGCGAAGCGGTCGACCGCGTTCTGGCGCATCACCATCCCGCTCTCGCTCCCGGGCATCGTCTCGGGCACGCTGCTCACCTTCATCCCTGCGGCGGGCGACTACATCAACGCGAGCCGCGACTTCCTCGGGAGCACGGAGACCGCGATGGTCGGCAACGTGATCGAGGCGAACTTCCTCGTGCTGCAGAACTACCCGGCAGCAGCCTCGCTGTCGATCCTGCTGATGGCGGCCATCCTCGTGCTCGTGAGCGCGTACGTGGTCCGCAGCGGAACGAAGGACCTGCTGTGAGGGGGCTCGGCAGGTACGCGCTCGCGGCCTACAGCGTCATCGCGCTCGTCTTCCTCTTCATCCCGATCGCCTACACGGTCGCCTTCTCGTTCAACGACTCGAGGCGCTCGAACATCGTGTGGCGTGGATTCACGCTCGACAACTGGACGAGCGTCTGCCAGGCGCAGGGCGTCTGCGAGGCCTTCGGCAACAGCATCCTGATCGGCGTCGTCGCCACCGTGCTCGCGACCGCGATGGGCACCGCGATCGCGATCGCGCTCGTGAGGTACCGGTTCCGGTTCCGCGCCGCGACGACGCTCCTGCTGTTCCTCCCGATGGCGACGCCGGAGGTCGTGCTCGGCGCGGGACTGGCCGCCGAGTTCCTCACGGCGGGCGTGCCGAAGGGCATCGGAACGATCATCCTGGCCCACACGATGTTCTGCATCAGCTTCGTGGTCGTCACCGTGCGCGCGCGGGTCGCGGGACTCGACCCCGCCCTCGAGGAGGCCGGCCGCGACCTCTACGCGTCCCCTTCCCAGGTGTGGTGGCGCGTGACCTTCCCTCTGCTGCTGCCGGGCATCGTCGCGGCGGCGATGCTCAGCTTCGCCCTGAGCTTCGACGACTTCATCATCACGAACTTCAACTCGGGCGCCGAGACGACGTTCCCGAAGTACATCTACACCGCCGCGGCGCGCGGCATCCCGGCCGAGGCGAACGTCATCGCGTCGGCGGTGTTCCTCCTGGCGCTCGTGATCGTCGTCACGGCCCAGCTGGGCCGCGCCGCGCGCAAACGGCGCATGGCGAGGAGCTGAGACGGATGACGGTCGACCGAGCCCGGCTGGAGCGCCTGAGCACCGAGGAGTCCGCGCGGTTCCGCGCGCTTCACCCGGAGTGCGAGCGGCTCTGGCGGCGCGGTCTCGAGCACATGCCCGACGGGGTGCCGATGCTCTGGATGGCGAAGTGGCCGGGCGCGTGGCCGGTGCACGTCACGGATGCGGCTGGCGCGCGGTTCACCTGCGCCGACCGGCTCGAGCACAGCGACCTCTGCCTGGGCGACACCGGCGCGATGTGCGGTCACGCTCCCGCCCCCACCGTCGCGGCGGTGCGCGACCGTCTCGAGCACGGTTCGACGTTCATGCTGCCGACCGAGGACGCCGCGATCGCGGCCGGGCTGCTCGCCGACCGGTTCGGACTGCCGGCATGGCAGTTCACCCTCTCGGCGACGGATGCGAACCGCAGCCTCCTGCGGTTCGCGCGGCAGGTCACCGGTCGGCCGAAGATCCTCGTGATCGACTACTGCTACCACGGGACGGTCGACGAGGCGTTCGCGACCCTGGACGGGCGAGGCGCCGTCACCGCGAGGCGCGGCAACATCGGTGCCCCGGTGCCGCTCGAGACCACGACCGTCGTTGTGCCGTTCAACGACGTCGGGGCGCTCGAACGGGCGCTCGAGGCGGGGGACGTCGCCGCCGTGCTGGCGGAACCAGCCCTCACGAACATCGGCATCGTGCTCCCCGAGCCCGGCTGGCACGATGCGGTGCGAGCGGCCTGCGACCGCACCGGCACCGTCCTCATCCTCGACGAGACGCACACCCTGAGCGCGGGGCCAGGCGGCATGGTGCTCCGGGACGGGCTGCGACCCGATGCGGTGGTCGTCGGCAAGGCCATCGCGGGCGGTGTCCCGGCGGGCGCCTTCGGCATGTCCGAGTCGTTCGCCGCGGCCGTGCGCGACTCCCTGGAGCTCGAGGACATCGACGTCGGAGGGGTCGGCGGCACTCTCGCCGGGAACGCGCTCTCGATGGCGGGCATCCGCGCCACCCTCGCCGAGGTGCTGACCCCCCAGGCCTTCGCGTCGATGACCGATCGGGCCACCGAGTGGACGGCCGGCGTGCAGGCGGGGATCGACCGCGTCGCCGCCCCGTGGCAGGTCACCCAGCTGGGGGCGCGCAGCGAGTACAGCTTCCTCCCGCATCCGCCGCGCGACGGCCGGGAGGCGGCAGAGGCGGACGACTTCGAGCTGCAGCAGTTCCTGCATCTGCACGCCCTGAACCGCGGCGTGCTCATGACGCCGTTCCACAACATGGCGCTCATGTGCCCCGCGACGACCACGGAGGACGTGGACCGGCACACTCGGGCGTTCGATGAGGCTCTCGACGCCCTGTTCGCCTGAGGTCCGCGGTCAGGTGGCGAGCTGCTCCGCCTTGCGCTCGAGCCATCGGCGCTCGGCGTCTGCGCCTGCCTTGGCGGCGGCGGCGCGGTAGGCCGCGATCGAGTCCGCGATGCGCCCGTCGAGCTCGAGCAGTCGCGCGCGTGCGGCGTCGAGCCGGTGGGATCCGCCCAGCTCGCCCGCGAGCCCATCCAGCAGCGCGAGCCCCGCTCGGGGTCCGTCCACCCGCGAGATCGCGATGGCGCGGCCCAGGCGCGCGACGGGGCCGGGGGAGATGCGCAGCAGCACGTCGTACAGCGCGACGATCCGTCGCCAGTCGGTTCGCGCGTCGTCGGGCGCCTCGTCGTGGGCGGCGGCGATCGCAGCCTGCAGCAGGTAGGGGCCGGCCTCTCCCGAGGCGAGCCCCTCGCGCACGAGCCGGAGCCCCTCGTCGATCTGGTCTCCGTGCCAGAGCGAACGATCCTGGTCCTCGAGGGCCACGGGGATGCCGTCGGCATCCGTGCGCGCGTCGCGCCGGGCATCCGTCAGCAGCTCGAGCGCCAGGAGACCGGCGACCTCCGGGTCGCGGGGCGCAGCCTCTCGCAGCAGCCGGGTGATGCGGATCGCCTCGAGCGCGAGGTCGCGGCGCTGCAGCGCCGCTCCGGATGAGGCGGCGTAGCCCTCGTTGAACACGAGGTACAGCACCTGCAGCACGACGGCGAGCCGTTCGCCGCGCTCCGCGGGGGCGGGCAGCTCGAAGCGGGCGCCCGCGGCGCGCACGGTCTGCTTCGCCCGGCTGATCCGCTGGGCCATGGTCGCCTCCGGCACGAGGAACGCCGCGGCGATCTCGGCGGTCGTGAGGCCGCCGACGGCGCGCAGGGTGAGGGCGAGCTGCGACGGCGCTGAGAGGGACGGATGACAGCAGAGGAAGAAGAGCGCGAGGGTGTCGTCGGTGTCGGAGACCGTCGTGGGCGTCTGCTCGAGGAAGACCCGCTCCTCCCGTCCTCGGCGCGCGCTCTCGCTCCGCACGATGTCCACCAGGCGACGCGAGGCGACGGCGAGGAGCCAGGCTCGCGGGGCGTCGGGCACACCGGTGCGGGGCCACTGCTCGGCCGCCGCGATCAGCGCCTCCTGCACCGCGTCCTCGGCGGCGTCGAAGCGTCCGTAGCGCCGGGTGAGCGAGGCGAGCACCCGCGGTGCCGCCTCGCGGAGGAGCTCGGCGAGACGGCGCTGTTCCATCAGCCGAGTTCCGCGGTGACCCGCACACCGCCGACTGGCCGGCCCGCGCCGAGCACGGGAGCGGTGGTCCGGGCGATCACGTCCTCCGCCGCGGCCGCCTCGACGAGGCCCAGCCGCGCGAGCAGCGTCAGGCCCACGGCCGTCGCGGCGCGGAGGCTGCCGTCGGCGATCTTGAGCGCGAGCGCCGCGGTGCCCGTGCCGAGCACGAGCACGCCCTCCGCGCCGTTCTTCGCCACAATGCCGAGCCGCTGCATCGTGACGGTGTTCACCCGCCCCGGGCCGTCGACCAGCTCGGGGTGTGCGAGCATCGCCGTGCGCAGCCGCACGGCGTCCGGGTCGTCTCCGGCGCTCACTCGGGCGATGCCGAGCGCGAGCGCACGGAGGGGCAGGAGGGGAACCGGAGCGCCGCAGCCGTCCACGCCCCAGCGATCCGCCGCAGTGCCGGTGAACTCGGCCACCGTCGCGGCGATCCGCCGCTGCAGCGGATGCTCGGCGCCGAGGTAGCCATCGAGCGGGTCGCCCGCGGCTCGAGCGGCCAGCAGCATCGCCGCGTGCTTGCCGGAGCAGTTCATGAAGACCCGGCGGCGGGCGGATGCGGCCCGCGCGGCCTCGGGATCGAGCGGCCAGTCCGGCGGGCAGCCCAGGTCGTCCTCGGTGAGGCCGCCGCGCTCGAGCATCCCCAGCACCACGTCGACGTGCTGGGGGGCCCCGGCGTGGCTCGCCGCGGCGATGGCGAGCTCGCCGTTCTCGAGGGTCGCACCGGAGCGCAGCGTTGCGATCGCCTGGAACGGCTTCAGCGTCGACCGCGGCAGGACGCCCAGGTCGGGGTCGCCGACCGAGGCGAGGAGCCGCCCGTCGGCGCCGACGACGGCCACCGCGCCGAAGTGCCGCGACTCGTCGATGCCGTTGCGGTCGAGGACCGCGAGCTCGGCGAACGCCGGCGTGCGGCTCACAGGGCGGAGAAGGCCTCGTCGAGCACACCGACCGCGTCGAGCAGCAGCTCGTCGGAGATCGCGAGGCTCGGCAGGAATCGCAGCACGTTGCCGTAGGTGCCTGCGGTCAGCACGATGACTCCGCGCTGGGCCGCCGCGGCCGAGATCGCGTTGACGGCCTCCGGATTCGGCTCGTGCGTGCCGGGCTGAACGAGCTCGATCGCGAGCATGGCGCCGATGCCGCGCACGTCGCCGATGATGTCGTGCTTCGAACGCAGCCGCTCGAGCTCCGGGCGCAGCGTCGACTCGATGCGCGCCGCCTCGGCGAGGAGGCCGGTCGTCTCGATGTGCTCGAAGACCGCGACCGATGCCGCAGCCGCGACGGGGTTGCCGCCGAAGGTGCCGCCGAGCCCGCCCGGCTGCGCGGAGTCCATGATCTCGGCGCGGCCCGTGACACCCGCGAGCGGCAGACCGCCTGCGATGCCCTTGGCCGACAGCACGAGATCGGGGACGAGGCCGAAGTGCTCGCTCGCGAACCATGCACCGGTGCGCGCCATGCCGCTCTGGATCTCGTCGGCGATGAAGACGACGCCGTTGGCGGTGCACCACTCCTGCAGCGCCGGCAGGTAGCCGTCTGCAGGGACGATGAAGCCGCCCTCGCCCTGCACCGGCTCCACGACGAGGCACGCGAGGTCGCTCGCGCCCACCGTCTTCTCCAGGTAGCCGATGGTGCGGGCGGCCGCCTGCTCTCCGGTGAGCCCGTCGTGGTACGGGTAGGAGTTCGGAGCACGGTAGACGTCGCCGGCGAACGGCCCGAAACCGGTCGCGTAGGGAGCGGCCTTGTAGTTCATCGCCATCGTGAGGTTCGTGCGCCCGTGATAGGCGTGATCGAGCACGGCCACCCCGTTGCGACCGGTGTGCTTGCGGGCGATCTTGACGCCGTTCTCGACAGCCTCGGCGCCGGAGTTCACGAGCACCGTCTTCTTCGCGAAGTCGCCGGGGGTGTGCTCGGCGAGCTTCTCAGCCACCCGCACGTACGACTCGTACGGCGTGATGGTGAAGAGGGTGTGGAACACCTGGCCCAGCTGCTCGCGGGCGGCGTCGACCACGGTGTCGACGGTGTGACCGACGGTCGTCACGCCGATGCCCCCGCCGAGGTCGATGAAGCGGTTGCCGTCCACGTCCACCACGATCGCGCCGTGCGCGCGCTCGATGTACACCGGAAGAGCCGAGTGGACCCCGACCGGCACGACGGCCTTGCGGCGCTCGTGCAGCTCCTGGGACTTCGGGCCGGGGATCGCCGTGACGATGCTGCGTTCCTGGGGGATCTCGGGATCCTGAGCGGTACCGGACGCAGGCGCGAGGGTGTCAGTCATGATGGAGGAAGTCTACGCCCGGGTCAGGAGGCTTCCTTGAGGAACGAGCACGGCTACGAGATCTCTCTCGAGTGGGTGGGGAACACCGGCACGGGCACGTCGGACGTGCGGGGGTACGGGCGTCAGCAGGTGCTGCGGGCGGCGGGCAAGCACGATGTGCTCGGCTCCGCGGACACCCCCTTCCGCGGAGACGCGGACCGCTGGAACCCCGAGGAGCTGCTGCTCGCGGCGCTCGCCGAATGCCACTCCCTGACCTACCTCTGGCTCGCGGCACGCAACGGCATCGTGGTCGAGCAGTACCTGGATCGCGCCAGCGGCACGATCGAGGTGCTGGCGGATGCGAGCGGCCGCTTCACCGAGGCGGTCCTGCGACCCGAGGTCGTCATCTCCGCCGGGGACGAGGAGCTCGCGCTGCGGCTGCACGTCGAGGCGGGGGAGAAGTGCTTCATCTCCGCGTCGCTGGCGTTCCCGGTGCGTCACGAGCCCAGCATCCGTCGAAGCTGAGCGCACCTGCCACACTGGCGGCATGAGACGGCTCTCCTCGCTTCTCGCGCTCACCGGCATCGTCGTCGCCTCCCAGGTCGCCGCTCCCGCGCAGGCCTGCGCCTGCGGCGGCGTCGCGCCGCCTCCCGGTGCGCAGTACGGGGTCACGGGTGAGACCGCGGCGATCCGCTGGGTGGAGCCGGGTCTCGAGGAGATCACGATGACCCTCGCGCTCGACTCGTCGTCGGGGGATGTCGGCCTCGTCGTGCCGACGCCGACCCCGGCAGAGGTGAGGGCAGGCGACTCCGGGCTCTTCGAGCGCATCGTCGAGCAGATCCAGCCCCTGGTCGTCGTGGAGGAGGACTGGTGGGGCTCCTCCTCGGACGGCGTCGCTGGAGGCGCGCCGCCGCAGGTGCTCGACCAGGTGCAGCTCGGCCCCGTCGAGGCCACCACGCTCGCCGCCGACGACCTGGAGGGCCTCACGACCTGGCTCACCGAAAACGGCTACGAGCTGCCGGCGGCGACGAGTGCGGAACTGGCTCCCTACATCGACGAGGGCTGGTCGTTCGCGGCCCTGCGCCTCACGAGCGACGACGTGCTCGCGGGCGACCTGGATCCGATCGTGCTCACCTTCGAGAGCGAGGAGCTGGTCTATCCGATGCGGATGGCCCGCTCGGCGGAGGAGCCGCAGAGCGTCCGGCTCTTCGTGTTCGGCGACGACCCGGCCGCGCCGGTCTGGCTGGGCGACGGCGGGCCGGTCCCGCTGGACGCCACCTGGGCGGGGCGGACGACCCTTCCCGAGCTGCGCGCACAGGGTGCATACCTGACGGTGCTGGAGGGCTACCTCGACCCTGCCGCGATCGACGGCGACATCGTCGCGGAGGCAGCGCCCGGAGCCGAGGACGTGCAGCCCGTACGGTACGAGACCCGCCCCATCGAGCTCCTCGGGTTCCCGGCGGCCCCGTTCCTCATCGGCCTGGGCGCCCTCGCGGTGCTCGCCGCCCTGCTCTTGGTCGCGTTCAGGGCGCGGCGCCGCTCGCGGTCAGCTCCGGAGCTGTGAAGCGCTGTCGATGACCGCGTCGACGAAGCCGTAGTCGCGCGCCTCCTCCGCGGTGAACCACCGATCGCGGTCGCCGTCGGCGAGGATGCGCTCGACCGTCTGACCGGTCTGCTCGGCGGTCAGCTCGGCCATGATGCGCTTCAGGGAGAGGATCTGCTCGGCCTGGATGCTGATGTCGGCGGCGGTTCCCCCGAAGCCGCCGTGCGGCTGGTGCATGACGACGCGTGCGTTGGGCAGCGCGTACCGCTTGCCACGGGAACCCGAGGAGAGCAGGAACTGACCCATCGACCCGGCGAGCCCGAGCACGAGCGTCGCGACGTCGGGCCGGACGAAGCGCATCGTGTCGTAGATCGCGAACCCGGCGTCGACCGAGCCCCCGGGAGAGTTGATGTAGAGCTGGATGTCGTCGTCGGAGTCGGCGGCGAGCAGCAGGAGCTCGGCGCAGACCCGGTTGGCCGACTCGTCGGTCACCTCCTCGCCGAGGAAGACGATGCGCGACTCCCTCAGCCGGTCGAAGAGCGGAGAGGCGATCGCGGTGTCCTGGGCCATGGTGTCCTTCCCGTCGGCGACGGTCGCCGACCTGGCCAGTCTCGGCACCCGATTCCAGCCCGGCCGAGGCTTTCTGCCCTGAGCGAATTCGCTGGGAGCCGACAGCCGGCGATCGGTAGCGTTCGACCATGCTGCTGCGACATGCGATCGGCGCGGCTCTGCGCCGCATCCGCCTGCTGAGGGGACTGACGCTCAAAGACGTGGCGGAACGAGCCAGGGTGTCGATGCCCTACCTCTCCGAGATCGAGCGCGGACGCAAGGAGCCCTCGAGCGAGATCCTCGAGAGCGTGTGCCGGGTGCTCGACCTCACGCTGGAGCGGCTGCTGGTGGAGGCTCGCGCCGAATCGACGGGTTCCGCGCGCGTCGTCTCACTCGAATCGAGGACCGCGCTGGCCAGGCGGCAGGCGGCCCCGCACCGTCAGACGGGCACCGCGCTCTCGCTCGCAGCCTGATCTGTCCCAACGCTCAGGCGAACTGGGGGAGGATAAGGGAGTCGTTTCTCCCTCCTCGAAGGAATCCTCGTGCGCCTTCCCGCCGCCCTGCTCACCGCCGGCCTCGTCGTCGCCCTCGCCGGCTGCTCCTCGGCCCCGGCCCCCGAGAACGCGGAGGAGGTCGACGCGGGCAGCTGCGAACGCACCCCCTCCGGCGATCTCTCCGACTCGATCTCGGTGACGGGGGACTTCGGCGCGAAGCCCCAGGTCGACCTCGAGTCCGGCCTCGAAGCGGAGGAGACGCAGCGCACCGTGGTGCTCGCGGGGGACGGTGAGCTCGCCCAGGAGGGCGACATCGTCAACGTCGAGTTCACGATCCTCAACGGCACGACGGGCGAGGAGATCGACGCGACAGCCTACGAGGAGGGCGCCGTCGGCCAGCAGTTCGACATCGACGACACCGTCGTCATCCCCGGCATCGCGCACACCCTCAACTGCACGACCGAGGGCAGCCGCGTCGTCGGCGTCATCCCTCCCGCCGAGGCGTTCGGCGAGGCGGGCTCCGAGACGCTGGGCCTCGCGGGCACCGACACCCTCGTCGCGATCATCGACGTCGTCTCGATCGTGCCGCCGCCCCTCGAGCGCGCCGAGGGCGAGCCGCAGCCGCCCGTCGAGGGCCTGCCGACCGTCGCGCTCGACGACACCGGTCGTCCGACCGTGACCATCCCGCAGACCGACCCTCCGGCGGAGCTGGAGATCGCCGTCCTGCAGCAGGGCGACGGCGAGGAGGTGCAGCCGGGCGCGACCGTGACCGTGCACTACCAGGGCTCGATCTGGGCCTCCGGCACGATCTTCGACGAGTCATGGTCCCGCGGCACACCCGCCCAGTTCCCGACGACCGGGGTCATCCCGGGCTTCGCGGCCGCGCTCGAGGGGCAGAACGTCGGCTCGCAGGTGCTGGCGGTCATCCCTCCCGACCAGGGATACGGCGAGGGCGGCAACGCCGAGGCCGGCATCTCGGGCACCGACACCCTCATCTTCGTCGTCGACATCCTGGCCACGACCGGCGGGCAGTAGACGGATGACCCAGCGCACGGTCGTCCTGCTGGGCTCCACCGGGTCGGTGGGCACCCAGGCGCTGGATGTCGTGGCCGCGAACCCCGACCGGTTCCGGGTGGTCGGCCTCTCGGCCGGCAGCAACCGCGACGCGCTCGCCGAGCAGGCGGCGCGCTTCGGCGTGGAGCACACCGCGCTGGGCGCCGACGAGGCGGCCCAGCTGGTGCGGGATGTCGAGGCCGACGTCGTGCTCAACGCGATCACCGGCTCGGTGGGTCTCGCCCCGACGCTGGCCGCCCTGCGCGCAGGGCGCACGCTCGCCCTCGCCAACAAGGAGAGCCTCATCGTCGGCGGTGAGCTCGTCACCGCCCTCGCCGCCCCCGGGCAGCTCGTGCCGGTCGACTCGGAGCACTCGGCGCTCGCTCAGGCGCTGCGTGCGGGACGCCCCGACGAGGTGCGACGGCTCGTGCTGACCGCCTCCGGCGGGCCGTTCCGCGGCCGCCGTCGCGAGGAGCTCGAGGAGGTCACCCCCGCCGAGGCCCTCGCTCACCCGACCTGGGCGATGGGCCGTGTCATCACGACCAACTCCGCGACGCTCGTCAACAAGGGTCTCGAGGTGATCGAGGCTGCGCTGCTGTTCGGTGTGCCCTACGACAGGATCGACGTGACGGTGCACCCGCAGTCGATTGTGCACTCCATGGTCGAGTTCGTCGACGGCTCGACGATCGCTCAGGCGAGCCCGCCCGACATGAAGCTCCCGATCTCGCTCGGGCTGGCGTGGCCCGAGCGCGTCCCCGGAGCGGGGCGCCCGCTGGATTGGACGACGGCGAGCTCGTGGACGTTCGAGCCGCTCGACGATGAGGCGTTCCCCGCCGTCGCGCTCGCCAAGCAGGTCGGCCGAGCGGGCGGCACGTACCCGGCGGTCTACAACGCCGCGAACGAGCAGGCTGTCGAGGCCTTCCACGAGGGCCGGGTCGGCTTCCTCGACATCCTCGACGTCGTGCAGCGAGTGGTGGACGGGCACTCCGCCCCGGCGGAGCTCGACCTGGAGACGGTGCTCGACGCGGAGCGTCAGGCGCGGCGAGAGGCCGACGCGCTCATCGCGCGCTAGTCGTCCTTCTTGCCCTCGCCCTTCTTGTCGTCGTCGTCGTCCTTCTTGTCGTCGTCGTCCTTCTTGTTGTTGCCCTGGTTCCCGTTGCCCTGGTCGTCATTGCCCTCGTTCGACTGCTCCTCCGCCTCCTCGGCGGCACGCTGCTCGTCGGCGATGCGCTGAGCCTGCTCCGCGATCCTCTGCTCGTCCGCGGTGCGCTGAGCCTCCTCCGCCGCGGTGGCCTGGGCCTCGAGCTGCGCCCTCACCAGCTCGATCGCGGACGCGATGTCGTCGTACCGTTCGTCGGACAGATCGCCGCGGTCGCGCGCGTCCGAGGCGCGCACGGCGAGGACGTCGAGCTTCGTGAGCGCGGTGCCGAAGTCGCCTGCGGCGCTCGCCTCCGAGACCTCGAGCACCGAGGCCTGCATCGCCTCGGCGGTGTCGGTGGGGTACGGGTTCGCGGCGCATCCCCCGAGCAGCAGGGATGCTGCGAGCGCGGGGACGATCAGCAGGGTCTTCCTCACGGGGTGACACTCTCCTGGAGCTGTTCGAGGCTGGTGCCCAGTTCGCCCTCGACGGCCGGATACTCGATCTGCGCGGGCGCCGGAGCAGGCTGGGAGGCGATGACGCCCCAGACGCTGCCGGCCGTGACGATGAGCACTCCCGCGATCATCGCCGCGATCAGCGCGGGGGAGAGACGGCGGCGCCGGCGCGGAGTCGGAATGGGTGCCGCGACGACAGTCGCCGACGCGGGAAGCGGCGCTGCTGCGAACCGGTCGGTCACCGCCTCCGACGCTGCTGGCGCGGCCATCGCTGCCGGTGCCGCCATCGCTGCGGGTGCCGCCTCCATGGCGACGGTGCGGTCGTCGTGGAGCGAACCGCGAGGCTCCGCGGCCGCGACGGGCAGTCGGAGCGTCGGATCGGAGATCTCCGCCGTCTCCAGGGCGATCGCACGGAGCCGAGCCGCGACCGTGCCGGCGCTCGGCCGGTCCTCGGGGCGGCGAGCGGTCATCCGCCGCAGCAGGGATGCCCACTCCTCGCCGAACTCCAGCGGCACGGGCGGGTCCGAGGAGAGCCGAGCGGCAGCAGACTCGAGGGCGGAGCCGGGGAAGCAGCGCTCGCCCGTGAGGCTCTCGATCAGCACCAGGCCGAGCGAGTAGACGTCGGAGGCGGGGCTGAGGCCGGCGCCGACGGCCTGCTCCGGGCTGAGATAGCTGGCGGTGCCGAGCACCGAGCCGGTCGCGGTGAGACGGGTGCCGTCGACCAGTCGCGCGATGCCGAAGTCGGTCAGCATGGCCACCGGGCCGGTCGAGCTGTTGCTCGGCACCAGGATGTTCGCGGGCTTGAGGTCGCGGTGGACTACGCCGTGGGAGTGCACGTACTCGAGGGCGTCGGCGAGATCCGCACCCACGAGCGCCGTCGTCGCGGCGCCCAGGGGGCCCTGCGCGAGACGCTCCCTGAGGTCGGGGCCGTCGACGTACTGCATGACGATGAAGGCGCGGCCTGCGCCCCCCGGGGCGTCGTCGGCCACGGCGTCGAAGAGGGTCACGACGCCCGGGTGGCTGAGGCTCGCGATGAGCCGGATCTCCTCGCGCTGCCTGCGGATGTCGTCGGCGTCGGCGAGATCGGGGCGGAAGACCTTGATGGCCACGCGGCGGCCGAGCGACTCGTCCGTCGCCCGGTAGACGGTGGCCATGCCGCCCGTGCCCACCACGGCGTCCAGCCGATAGCGGTCGGCGAGGAGCGTCCCGACTCGCTCGTCGGACACGCTGGTTCTCGGGGTGATGTCGGTACTCATCGCTGTCAGGATACGGCGGCCCCTCTCGCGGGGTGAGGGCCTTGACAGCCGGGCGAGATCCCCGGATCGGGGCGTTACACTTCGGCGGTGGAAACGGTCCTGCTCTACCTCGTAGGCATCCTCGTCGTCGTGCTGGGGCTGGCCGTCTCGATCGGGCTCCACGAGATCGGGCACCTGGTGCCAGCCAAGCTCTTCGGCGTCAAGGTCAGCCAGTACATGATCGGCTTCGGCCCCACGCTCTGGTCGCGGCGGCGAGGCGAGACGGAGTACGGCGTCAAGGCCATCCCCCTCGGCGGCTACATCTCGATGGCGGGCATGTTCCCGCCGGCGAAGCCGGGCGGGAAGGCGCGCAACGCGAGCACCGGCTTCTTCCAGACGCTCGTGCAGGATGCGCGCACCGCCAACGCCGACACGATCGCCCCGGGGGAGGAGTCCCGCACCTTCTACCGCCTGCCCGTGTGGAAGCGCATCATCGTGATGTTCGGCGGCCCGTTCATGAACCTCGTACTGGCGGTCGTGCTGTTCACGATCCTGCTCTGCGGATTCGGCGTCGCCCAGGCCACCACGACCATCGGCTCGGTGAGCGAGTGCGTCATCCCGCAGAGCTCCGAGCGCACCGAGTGCGCCGCCTCCGACCCGGCCGCTCCCGGCAACGAGGCGGGCATCCTGCCCGGCGACACGATCGTGTCGGTCGACGGAACCGCCATCACCGAGTGGGATCAGGCGACCGCGCTCATCCGCGCGTCGGCGGGGGACCCGCTCGACATCGTGGTCGAGCGCGACGGACGGCAGGTCGAGCTGACGGCGACGCCGCTCGCGACCGAGCGCTACGTCTACGACGACCTCGGGCGCGAGGTCGAGGGCGCAGACGGACAGCCGATCGTGCAGGAGGTCGGGTTCCTCGGTATCGGCCCGGCGAGCGCGATCGTGCAGCAGCCGGTGACCGAGGTGCTCCCCATGGTGGGCACCAACATCGTCGAGGTGTCGAAGATCTTCCTGAACCTGCCGCAGCGGCTCATGGATGTGGCGGATGCCGCGTTCGGGGGAGCCGAGCGCGATCCGAACGGGCCGATCAGCGTGGTCGGGGTGGGCCGGCTCGCCGGCGAGATCGCGAGCATCGACACCATCCCGGTCGTCGAGCGCACGGCAGCCCTCATCGGCATCCTCGCGTCGCTGAACGTCGCGCTCTTCGTCTTCAACCTCATCCCGCTGCTCCCGCTCGACGGCGGGCACATCGCGGGTGCTCTCATCGACGCGGTGCGCCGCGGCTTCGCGCGCCTGTTCCGTCGCCCAGACCCTGGCCCGGTCGACGTCGCGAAGCTGATCCCGGTCACCTTCGCGGTCGTCATCCTCTTCGGCGGCATGAGCGCCCTGCTCATCTACGCCGACATCGTGCGCCCGATCTCGGTGCTCTAGGCGTCTCCAGCGACCGTTCACCGGCCGCCCGTAGACTGCTGACGTGCCCGCAGTCAATCTCGGAATGCCGAAAGTCCCCGAGGTCCTCGCCCCGCGGCGCAAGACCCGCCAGATCAAGGTCGGCAAGGTCCTCGTCGGCGGCGATGCCCCCGTCAGTGTGCAGTCGATGACCACGACGCAGACGACCAACATCAACGCGACCCTGCAGCAGATCGCCGAGCTCACGGCGACCGGCTGCGACATCGTGCGCGTCGCCGTCCCGCATCAGGACGACGCCGACGCGCTCAAGATCATCGCGATGAAGAGCCAGATCCCGGTCATCGCCGACATCCACTTCCAGCCTCGCTACGTGTTCGCGGCGATCGACGCGGGCGTCGGTGCCGTGCGGGTCAACCCCGGCAACATCAAGAAGTTCGACGACAAGGTCGGGGAGATCGCGAAGGCGGCGAAGGACGCCGGCATCAGCATCCGCATCGGCGTCAACGCCGGCTCGCTCGACCCCAAGATCCTGCAGAAGTACGGCAAGGCGACCCCGGAGGCGCTCGTCGAGAGCGCGGTGTGGGAGGCGAGCCTGTTCGAGGAGCACGACTTCCACGACTTCAAGATCTCGGTCAAGCACAACGACCCGGTCGTCATGGTCAAGGCGTACCGCCTGCTCGCCGAGCAGGGCGACTGGCCGCTCCACCTCGGGGTCACCGAGGCGGGTCCTGCTTTCCAGGGCACGATCAAGAGCGCGACCGCCTTCGGCATCCTGCTCTCCGAGGGCATCGGCGACACCATCCGCGTCTCGCTCTCCGCTCCTCCCGCCGAGGAGGTCAAGGTGGGCCTCAAGATCCTCGAGTCGCTCAACCTGCGCGAGCGCAAGCTCGAGATCGTCTCCTGCCCCTCCTGCGGACGTGCCCAGGTCGACGTGTACACGCTCGCCAACGACGTGACCGCGGGGCTCGAGGGCATGACCGTGCCGCTGCGCGTCGCCGTCATGGGCTGCGTCGTCAACGGACCCGGCGAGGCCCGCGAGGCCGACCTGGGCGTCGCGAGCGGCAACGGCCGCGGTCAGATCTTCGTCAAGGGCGAGGTCATCAAGACCGTGCCGGAGGCCGAGATCGTGCAGACGCTCATCGAGGAGGCGAACCGCCTCGCGGCGGAGATGCCCGCGGGCGCTGTCGGTGCGCCGCTCGTCGTCACCGCCTGACCGGCCGACCCGCGCCGCTAACATGGGGCGGGTGTCCACGCGCCTCTCCAAGCTCTTCGTCCGCACTCTCCGCGAGGACCCCGCCGACGCCGAGGTGACGAGCCACCGGCTCCTCGTGCGCGCCGGGTACATCCGGCGTCAAGCACCCGGCATCTTCGCCTGGCTGCCGCTCGGGCTCAAGGTGAAGGCGAAGGTCGAGCGGGTCATCCGCGAGGAGCTCGAGGCGTTCGGAGCGCAGGAGGTGCACTTCCCTGCGCTGCTGCCCCGCGAGCCCTACGAGGCCACCGGCCGCTGGGTGGAGTACGGCGACGGCCTGTTCCGTCTGCAGGACCGCAAGGGAGCGGACTACCTGCTCGCTCCGACCCACGAGGAGGTCTTCACCCTCCTCGTGAAGGACCTCTACTCGTCGTACAAGGACCTGCCCCTGTCGATCTACCAGATCCAGGACAAGTACCGGGATGAGGCGCGACCTCGCGCTGGCCTCCTGCGCGGCCGCGAGTTCACGATGAAGGACTCCTACTCCTTCGACTACACGGATGAGGGACTCGACGTCTCGTACTCCCAGCACCGCGACGCCTACGAGCGCATCTTCCAGCGGCTGGGACTCGAGTACGTCATCGTGCAGGCGGATGCCGGGGCGATGGGCGGGTCGCGCAGCGAGGAGTTCCTGCACCCGACCGCGATCGGCGAGGACACCTTCGTGCGCTCCGAGGGCGGCTATGCGGCCAACGTCGAGGCGTACACGACCGCCGTCCCCGAGGCGATCCCCTTCGACGGCCTCCCCGAGCCCAGGGTGCTCGACTCGCCGGACTCGCGCACGATCCAGACCCTCGTGGACCTCGCGAACGACCGGTACCAGCGCGAGGACCGTCCCTGGACGGCGGCCGACACGCTCAAGAACGTCGTGCTCGCGCTCACCCACGTGGACGGCACGCGCGAGGTCGTCGTCATCGGCGTGCCCGGGGACCGCGAGGTGGACGCCAAGCGCGTCGAGGTCGCCTTCGCGCCCGCCGAGGTCGAGCAGGCGACGGAGGCCGACTTCGACCGGTTCCCGGGGCTCGTCAAGGGGTACATCGGGCCCTGGTCGGCCACGGGACCCGTGCTCGGCGAGGACTCCGCGACGGGGCTGCGCTATCTGCTCGACCCGAGGGTCGTGGACGGCACGGCCTGGATCACCGGCGCCAATGCCGACGAGAAGCACGTCTTCGGTCTGGTCGCCGGGCGCGACTTCACGGCAGACGGCTACGTCGAGGCGGCGGAGGTCAAGGCGGGCGACCCTGCTCCCGACGGCTCCGGTCCCGTCGAGCTGGCCCGCGGCATGGAGATCGGACACGTCTTCCAGCTCGGCCGCAAGTACGCCGAAGCGCTCGGACTGAAGGTGCTCGACGAGAACGGCAAGCTCGTCACCGTCACGATGGGCTCGTACGGCATCGGGGTCACCCGCATCCTCGCCGTCATCGCCGAGGCGAACAACGACGAGCGCGGCCTCATCTGGCCCGCCGAGGTGTCGCCGTTCGACGTGCACGTCGTCGCCACCGGCAGGGACGACGGCATCTACCGCATCGCCGAGAACGTGGTGGCCGACCTCGAGGCCAAGGGTCTCGACGTGCTGTACGACGACCGCCCGAAGGTGTCGCCCGGTGTCAAGTTCGGCGACGCCGAGCTGCTCGGCGTGCCCGTGATCGTCATCGTCGGCCGCAATGCGGGCGAGGGTCAGGTCGAGCTCTGGGATCGTCGCACCGGCGAGCGCGAGAGCGTCGACATCGCCGCGGTCGCCGAGCGCCTGGGCTGATCGTCGCGGACGAGGAATGGCGCCGCCCCCTCGTGGGGAGCGGCGCCCTTCCTCTCGCGCTCGGCTAGCCTCGTCGGCCGCGCAGGCGCATCATCAGGAGAGCTCCGCCGCCCAGGATCAGCAGCGCGGCGAAGCCGAGGATCCACGGCTGCAGGTCGGCTCCCGTGGAGGCGAGGTCGTCGCCATCGCCGTCGACGTCGCTCGGAGCGTCGGGCGCTCCGCCGTCACCGGGGCCGCCGGCCGGCGGTTCGGTGGGGTCGACGACCGCAGGGGCGACCGTGATCGTGCCCGCGACCGGCTCGGACACCCGGTCGCCGAACCCCTGCACCACCGACAGCTCGTAGGCGCCGGGCTCGAGGGTTGCAGCTGCCGCCGACGGGCCGACCTCCAGGGTCCAGATGCCGTCCTCGCCGACCACCGCGGTGCCGGCGAGGTCGCCCGACAGGGTGACCGTGGCGCCGGGGGTGCCGGTGCCCGAGAGCGTCTCGAACTCGGTGCCCGCGGGCAGCGGCGACTCGGGGAAGTGTGCGGTGAGTCCGTCGAGCGCGGGACGGGCGGTCAGCCACTGCTCGGGGCTCGTCGGGTGGTCGATGACACGCGTCTCACCGATGCAGCCGTTCCAGCCGTTCCGGGCGGCGTCGTCGACGAAGTCGGCGCCGAGGATCCACGGCATGTCCTCGTTCAGGCTGTGCCCGAGCGTGTCGAGCGCGTTGCGCAGCACCGGCGCCCCGTCGACGTACATCGTCGTCTTGCTGGTGGCGGGGTCGTTCACGAGCGCGACATGCACCCAGCGGTCCAGGATGATCTCGCCCGACCAGGAGGTGCGGTCGCCCTTCGTCGTCTCCACGGGCACCTCGGTCCACTGGAACTCGCGCAGGTTCGAGATGCCGAGCGCCGCCGGCGACGCGGTGTAATCCCATCGCGACCACGGCATGCCGGGCAGCTGGGAGCGGTTGCCCGAGCGCACGATGGCCTTCGACCACTGGTTGGCCGGGGCCGTCCACGAGGCGTCGACCCGCAGGAAGGTCTCGATCGTGTACCCGTTCTCGAGGTTCGCGTCGTTGACGGCAGCGGCCGCATCCGTCGCGAGGTAGCTGAACCGGTCGGTGCGCTGGTCGGCGTTCGCGAAGCAGACCGCGGCTCCATCCGCCGAGTAGGGATTCGCGTCGGAGGTCACGGTGACGTCGCCCTGCTGGGCGGTGTCCGAGCCGGACTCCGCGATCGATACCCGGTGCAGGTCCGCATCGCCCGCGATGTCCTCGAAGGTCTGACCCTCGGCCACCACGCCCTCCGCGTCGCCGAAGCGCCAGTGGGCGAGCGTGCCGTCGACCTCGATGAAGTCGTCGCGACTGCCGGGCTGCTCGAGTCCGACGGGATCGGGGCCCTCGAAGCCGTCGAGCAGGATGTCGCGGGCGCGCTGCGTGAGCGACGGCTCGTCGGCGGTGCCCGGTCCGAACTCGGGTGCGAAGTCCGCGAAGCGCTCCTCGAAGTCGATGTCGATCGTGAACTGCTGGTGCGGCTCCTCGAGGAAGGCCTGGTCGTAGGAGGTCAGCAGCTCCTGCGGCTTCGAGACCACCCACGGCGAACCCGTCTGCACGGCGATGCTGCCGTTGGTGAGGTCGAACTCGAACAGGCCGAGGTAGCCGTTCCCGCCCTCATAGGCCATCTGGTAGTCCATGAGGATCTGGTGCACGGGGTGACCCGCGTCGTTGGTCTTCGTCAGCTGCGTCGAGCCGTGGAAGTGCCCGTTGAGGGTCAGGAAGATCTGGTCGTTGCTGCGGATCAGCTTGTCCCAGAGCTCGAGCCCGTACTCGGTCTCGCGCGGCGAGATGCCGTCGGGCTCCACGTTGAGGAGGCTGTGCGTCGTGAAGATCGTGGGCAGGGTCGGATGCGCGTCCAGCACGCCCTGCGCCCAGGCGATCGTCTCGTCCGAGGCCCGCCAGGGCAGCGCGAGCACGAGGAACTGCTGACCCTCGGCCTCGAAGACGTGGTACTGGCTGAAGCCCGTCGCGTCGCTTCCGCCGTAGCTGGACTGGCTCGCGGCGCGCTCCGTGCCGAACCACTGCATGTACGGCTCCTGGGTCAGGTCGTAGTCGGTGTCGTCGAGGGAGTCGTCCGAGTTCCGCACGTCGTGGTTGCCGGCGAGGATCGAGTACGGCACGTCCGCGTTCTCGAGGTTCTCCATCGCGACGTCGGCCGCCTCCCACTCGCCGGGAACGGTGACCCGGTCGACGACGTCGCCGAGATGGGCGACGAACGGGATGTGCAGGTCGTCGGCGTTCTCGGCGAGCCAGGCCGTCTGAGTGCGGTAAGGGTCGCTGCCGTACCGAGGCAGGAACTGGTCGGCGGAGTACCGGGAGTAGAACTGCGTGTCGGGGAGCACCGCGAAAGTGAAGCGCGACGCGAGCTCGTCCTCGGGAGCCGCAGCGGCGGTCGCGGGCAGCGAGGCGAGCGACGTGCCGACGGCGAGTGCGGCGACAGCGGCCGGAGCGGCGAGACGTCGGCGGGAAGGCGAAACGGGCACTGAGATCCGTTCTCGAAGGGGATGGGGACGGCCTCAACGGTGGGGAGGAGGGGTTAATGCCGGGCGACCCGCCGGTGGATCGACGCTGAACCCGAGAGGACGCCGACGTGATTTAGCGCGTCCCGCACCCGGCGGGTACGGTGATCAGGCGGCACCCGCCGCATAGTCTCGGCACGTCTCTCCCGGGGGTGGACCCGCACATGGCACCGACGCTCACGAGCGAGGAGCTGGAGCGCGCCCGGCGCGTGCTCGGCGCGATGACCGAGGCCTACGGCCGGAAGGTCGTCGGGCAGGAGGGGCTGCGGCGCAGCCTGCTCATCGCGCTCCTCACGGGTGGGCACATCCTGCTCGAGAGCGTTCCGGGACTGGCGAAGACGACGGCGGCGCAGGCGCTCGCGAAGGCCGTGCAGGCGAGCTTCGTGCGCATCCAGTGCACGCCCGACCTCCTGCCCTCGGACATCGTCGGAACTCAGGTCTTCGACTACTCCCGCAGCGCGTTCGAGACGCAGCTCGGTCCGGTGCACGCGAACTTCGTGCTGCTCGACGAGATCAACCGTTCGAGCGCCAAGACCCAGAGCGCGATGCTCGAGGCGATGCAGGAGCGGCAGACGAGCATCGGCGGCACCAACTACCCGCTTCCCGTGCCGTTCCTCGTGCTCGCGACGCAGAACCCGATCGAGCAGGAGGGCACCTACCACCTGCCCGAGGCCCAGCTCGACCGGTTCCTGCTCAAGGAGGTGCTCGACTACCCGGCGTTCGCCGACGAGATCGAGATCCTCCGCCGGATCGACACGGGCGTCTACGACCAGCCGGAGCAGGGCCCCGCCGCGGATCTGCAGGACGTGCTCTTCCTGCAGGACCTCACGAAGCGGGTCTACCTCGACCCCGCGATCACGAATTACATCGTCTCGGCGGTCTACATCACGAGGAACCCGCGGGAGTACATCGGCGAGGAGCTCGCCAAGTGCATCGACTACGGAGCGAGCCCGCGCGCCAGCATCGCGTTCAGCAAGGCGGCGCGTGCGCTCGCGCTGCTCGCAGGCCGCGACCACGTGCTGCCCGAGGACGTGAAGGCGCTGCGCCACGTCGTGCTGCGTCACCGGATCATCCTGAATTTCGAGGCGATCGCCGACGAGGTGCCGCCTGAGCGCATCATCGACGCCGTCTTCGACTCCGTGAAGGCGCCGTAGGAGGGTCGTGGCAGGCCTGCTCCGCCGCGTCAAGACGCGCCTGTCGATCACCGCGCACCGCAAGGTGCGCGGCCTGCTCGACGGCGAGTACGTGTCGGTGTTCCACGGCCGCAGCATGGACTTCGACGACCTGCGCCCCTACGTGCCGGGCGACGAGCTGAAGGACATCGACTGGAAGGCGACGGCCCGCCACGGGCATCCGCTCACGAAGCGCTACATCGCCGCGCGCAAGCACACCCTCGCCCTCCTCGTCGACACCGGTCGCAACATGGCGGCGCTCGCCGCGAGCGGCGAGGTGAAGCGCGACATCGGCATCGAGGTGGCGGGGGCGCTGGCCTACATCGCCTCCCGGCACGGCGATCAGGTGTGCCTCATCGCGGGGGACGCGACGCACACCGAGTTCCGCACACCCGGCTCCACCGAGGCGCATCTCGAGCGTCTGCTGCAGCTAGTGCATTCCTCGACCTCGCTCGCGTCCGGACCGAGCGACCTCACGAAGCAGCTGGCGTTCACCGCCTCGCGGCTGACCCGGCGGATGATCCTGCTGATCGTCGCCGACGACCGCGAGCTCGGCGACCGGGAGCGTGACCTCCTCGCGCGCCTCTCGGTGCAGCACGAGATCCTCTGGATCACGATCGGCGATGCCGACCTCATGCGCGAGGAGTGGTCCAGCCGGTCGATGCACGACGTCGGGACGGAGTACTCGCTGCCCGCCTTCGTGCGCGGCGACCGCGCGCTGCGCGAGGAGTTCGCGTCCTCGGTGGCGCTGTCGGCGGCGCGCAGCGAGGACTTCCTCGAGGCGCTCAGTATCAGCAGCGAGCGGGTCGTCTCGACCGCCGACGTGCTGCCCGGGCTGTTCCGCCTGCTCGAGAGGCACAAGCGTGCCCGACGGTGAGTTCTTCCCGCCCGAGCAGTACTCGGCCCTCTGGCCGATCCTCGGAGTCGTGATCGTCGCGGTGCTCGTGACGTTCTACATCCTGCTGTTCCGGCTCACCCGGCCACCGCGCAGGCCCCATCCGCCCGCGCACGGCGCCTTCGACGTGCCTCCGACGTCGACCGAGCTGCGCCGGCAGTACCTCGACCTGATCGCCTACGTCGAGGACCAGCACCGGCGCGGCGCGCTGCCGACCCGTGAGGCGCATCAGCGCCTCGGCGTGCTCGTGCGCGAGTTCACCTTCACCACGAAGGGCGAGCGGGTGCTGCAGATGACCCTCGAGGACCTGCACCGTGCCGACCAGCGGGAGCTCGCGCGCGTCGTCGAGCGGCTCTACCCCGGATCGTTCGCACCCGACCCGAGCGACACCGTGCAGAGCGCCGCGGGCCGCGCCAGGGAGCTGGTGCAGCGGTGGAGCTGATCTTCTGGTGGATGCCGCTGGTCTGGCTGGCGGTCGTGGCCGCGGTCGCCGGCGGGGTCGTGCTGCTGCGACGCAGGCTCAGGCGCAGCCGAGAGGACGCCCCGCCCATCCCGGTGGCGCACGCCGACCGGCTGACGAGACTGCCCGGCTACCGTGCAGCCCTCGGGCGCTTCGCCGGCCTGCTGGCCGCGACCGCGGCACTCGTCGGCATCGCCTTCGCGGGTGCCGTCGGGCTCACGATGCGCCCCGCGTCCGTCGACGTGGTGCATCCCGATCTCAACAACCGCGACATCGTGCTCTGCCTCGACGTCTCCGGCTCGATGATCGAGTACGACCGTGAGCTCATCGAGGTGTTCGGCACCCTCGCCGAGCAGTTCACGGGGGAGCGGATCGGCCTGGTCGTCTTCAACGCCTCCGCCGTCACCTACTTCCCGCTCACGACGGACTACGACTACGTCATCGAGCAGCTCGCGCGCCTGGACGGGGAGTTCGAGAGCGAGGACTCGTCGTACTACGCGGGCACGCTGATCGGCAACGGCTCCTCGCTCATCGGCGACGGCCTCGCCTCGTGCGTGCTGCGGTTCGACAACCTCGACTCGGAGCGGTCGCGCTCGGTGATCCTCGCAACCGACAACCTGCTCGCGGGCGATCCGATCTTCGAGCTGGAGGATGCCGCAGACCTCGCGGCGGAGCGCGACGTGCGGGTCTACGGACTGAATCCGGGCGACACGAGCGCGAAGGACTATCTGGACGAGCTCGCGATCGAGTTCGAGAACGCCGTGACGGCGACCGGCGGCGCCTACTACCCGCTCGACGACCCCGCTGCGGTGCCCGCCATCGTCGAGCGGATCAGCGCGGAGCAGGCCGCCCTGCTGGAGGGCCCGACGCAGCTGGTGTACGACGACCAGCCGGCCGTGCCCTTCCTCGTCGCGCTGGGCGGCTTCGCCGGCCTGCTGCTGCTCGCGAGGAGGCTGCAGCGATGACACTGTCTCCCGTGCTGCCCTGGTGGGTGCTGGCGCCGGCGCTGCTGCTCGTCGCGGGCTACGTCGTCTGGCAGCTCGTCGCGAGCGGCCCGAAGCACCGGCTCGCCTGGGCGCTGCGGCTCGTCGCGGTCGTGCTGCTCACCGGCGTCGCACTGCGCCCCGCCCTTCCCCCAGACGGTGCCGGCCCGCAGGTGCGCGGCGGCCTCGAGGTCTACTTCGCGGTGGACACCACGAGCAGCATGGCCGCGGAGGACTGGGCGGAGGGCCGGCCGAGACTCGACGGCGTCAAGGCGGATGTCGCCGCGATCGCGGAGGCGCTGTCGGGCGCGCAGTTCTCGCTCGTGACCTTCGACTCGTCGACGGTCGAGCGGGTTCCGCTGACCTCGGATGCTTCCGCGCTGGTCTCCGGCGTCGACGTGCTGACGCAGGAGATCACGGACTACTCCAGGGGCAGCAGCATCGACGCGCCGCTGACCTTCCTCGAGCAGCTGCTCGCGGATGCGGAGGAGGCGCGCCCCCAGCAGGATCGGGTGCTCTTCTATCTCGGCGACGGCGAGCAGACGGCCGCGGTGCCGCCTGAGTCGTTCGCGCCCCTGGCGGACCTCGTGGACGGCGGTGCCGTGCTCGGCTACGGCACGGAGGAGGGCGGCCGCATGCTCGAGTTCGACGGCTACGCCGACGAGTTCTCCGAGCTCGGCTACATCCAGGACCGCTCCCAGTCGCCCAGCGTCGATGCCATCTCCCGGATCGACGAGACGAACCTGCAGACCATCGCGGACGACCTCGGCCTCGGTTACCTGCACCGCACGGCGGACGCTCCGGTCGGCTCCGCCGTCGAGGGGATCGACGTCGGCGAACTCGTCGTCGAGGACGCCGAGATCTCGGGACCCTTCGAGCTCTACTGGATCCTCGCGATCCCGTTCGGACTGCTCATGCTGCGCGAAGGCGTGCTGCTCGTGGCACCGGCGGCCGAGCTGCGCGCGGCGCGGAGAGGACTGCCATGACCAGGCGCTGGATCCTCCTGATCGCCTCGCTCCCGTTCGCGATCGCGCTGCTGCTGCTCGCCTTCAAGCTCTTCAGCCTTCCCATCCAGGCGGCCGGAGCGCAGTCGGCCTACGCACGCGGTGACGGTCTCGGGGCGGTCGAGGCGGCAGAGCCGCTGCTCGAGACGAACTGGTTCGAGCCGTGGATCGCGCACTTCGACCGCGGGGCGGGCTACGCGGCCGCCGAGTACTACGTCGAGGCGATCGACGACTTCGAGCGGGCGCTGGAGCTGGCTCCCGAGGACAAGCGGTGCCAGGTGAGCATCAACCTCGCCCTCGCCTGGGAGCGCCTGGGCGACAGCTACGTCGACGGCGGATATGCGCAGGGCGCCGTGCTGCTGTACGAGACGGCGGAGAAGGTGCTCGCTGCCGCGGGTCCGGAGTGCACGCCGCCCGAGCAGCCGCCGCAGCCCGACGAGCGCGATGCCGACCAGGAGCGCGACGACGCCGAGGATCGCGTGCAGCAGAAGCGCGAGAACGCCGAGCAGCAGCGCGACCAGAACCAGAACCCCGACGATCCGAGTCAGGCGGAGGAGCGCGAGGAGCAGCTCGAGGAGCTCCAGGAGCAGGGCGAGCAGAGCGAGCAGGAGCGGGAGAATCAGGACAACCGCGACCGCGGCGAGGACAGCGGAGGCGGCTTCACCGATCAGCCCTGGTGACCAGGGTCGGCTACTCTAGGTTCCCTAGTTGAACAGTGGAGGCTTGCCGTGGACATCGACCTGAGCGTTCTGAGGCTCATGGAGCGCGAGCGGGAGATCCCCTTCGACGAACTCGTTCGCATCATCGAGCAGGCCATCCTCACGGCCTACCTTAAGCACACCGGCGAGGCCGACAAGCCGGGGGAGCCGGCGAGCAGGGCCCGGGTCGAGCTCGACCGCAAGACCGGCCACGTGACCGTCTACGTGCCCGAGCTCGACGAGGACGGCGCCGTCATCGGCGAGGCCGTCGACAGCCCGAGCGACTTCGGGCGCATCGCCGCCTTCGCGGCCAAGCAGGTCATCAACCAGCGCCTGCGAGACATCGGCGACGACAAGGTCCTCGGCGAGTTCCGCGGCAAGGAGGGCGACATCGTCGCCGGCATCATCCAGCAGGGTCCCAACCCGCGGATGGTGCACGTCGACCTCGGCACCGTCGAGGCGATCCTTCCTCCCGAGGAGCAGGTCGCGGGCGAGGAGTACCCGCACGGCCAGCGCATCCGCGTGTACGTGACGAGCGTCAGCAAGGGCCTCAAGGGGCCGCAGATCACCGTGAGCCGCACGCATCCGTCGCTCGTGCGCAAGCTGTTCGCGCTCGAGGTGCCCGAGATCGCCAACGGCGTCGTCGAGATCGTCTCGCTGGCTCGCGAGGCGGGTCACCGCACCAAGATGGCGGTGCGCGCCACCGAGCCGGGGGTCAACGCCAAGGGCGCCTGCATCGGCGAGCTCGGTCAGCGGGTGCGCTCGGTGACCGCGGAACTCGGCAACGAGAAGATCGACATCGTCGACTGGTCGGACGATCTCGCGACGTTCGTGGCCAACGCGCTGAGCCCGGCCAAGGTGACGAGCTCCTTCGTGCTCGACGAGAAGCTCAGGGCCGTCAGGGCGCTGGTCCCGGACTACCAGCTCTCGCTCGCGATCGGCAAAGAGGGTCAGAACGCCCGCCTCGCGGCGAAGCTCACCGGAGCGCGGATCGACATCCAGCCCGACTCGGTGCTCGAGGGCTGAGGCCCATCGACCCCGTCCGGGTACGGGAATAGGGGTAGGATGGACGCTGTTAGAACGTGTCTGGGCTGTCGCCGGCGCGAACGACGGAACGCACTTCTGCGGGTCGTCGCTCGAGGCGGAGATCTCGTCGCAGATCCGTCCGCGACACTGCCGGGTCGCGGGGCCTGGGTACATCCCACTCCCGCGTGCGTCGACGCAGCGATCCAGCGCAAGGCCTTCGGGCGTGCGCTGCGGGTCGCAGCGCCGCTGGATCCCCGGATGCTCAGCGACACCATCGGAGCCCAGAGCGGGCTCCCTGAAGAACAGGCTGAACGGCAAATGGACAACTGATGAGCGGCTCGAAATGAGATCCGTCCACCACTAATGTCCGCTCCTGTCCTGGGGCGGACCCAGACAGGAGAAGTGTGGCTGCCAAACCACGTGTGCACGAAGTCGCCGCCGAATTCGGCGTCGACAGCAAGATCGCTCTCGACAAGCTCAAGGAGCTCGGAGAGTACGTCAAGGGACCGTCCTCGAGCATCGAGCCGCCGGTCGCGCGGCGCCTGAGGGCCGCCCTCGAGAAGGACGGCGTGAAGCCCTCCGCGGCGCCCGCCGCCAAGACGAACGCCCCTGGGCCCCGCCCCGGCGCCCGTCCGAGCGCGCCGAAGCCCCCCGCGCCCGCCGCCCCGCAGGTCGAGGACGAGGCACCCCGCCCCGCCGCTCCGCTGTCGGTCGCCGAGCGCCAGGCCCAGGCCGAGGCCGCAGCGAAGGCCCAGCAGGCCCAGCAGGCTCAGCAGCCGCAGGCACCCGCCGCCGAGCCTGAGGCACCGGCCGCTCCGAGCGGACCGCGTCCCGGTCCCGCAGCGCCCGCGCCGCGCAACGACTCGGCGACCCCGCGCCCCAGCAACATCCCGCGCCCCGGCATCCCGCGCCCGGGCAACAACCCCTACTCGTCGAGCCAGGGGATGGGACGTCCCCGTCCCGGCAACAACCCCTTCTCGTCCAACCAGGGCATGCCGCGCCCCGGCGGCGGAGCGGGCGCGGTTCCGCGTCCTCCGCGCCCCGGCGCACCTCGCCCAGGCGGACCCCGTCCTGCGGGTGCCGGCGGCTTCCAGCGCCCCGGCGGCGGAGGCACCGGCTTCCAGCGCCCCGGCGGCGCGGGCGGCGGAGCCCGGCCCGGTGCGGGCGGCTTCCAGCGCCCCGGCGGCGGTGCTCCCGGAGCGGGCGGCGGCGGATTCGCCGGTCGTCCCGGCGGTGGCGGCGGCCGTGGTCGCGGCCCAGGCGGCGGCACCGCCGGCGCCTTCGGTCGCGGAGGCGGCAAGAGCCGCGCCCGCAAGTCGAAGCGGGCGAAGCGCGCCGAGTTCGAGATGCGGGAGGCCCCGTCGCTCGGCGGCGTGAGCGTCCCCCGTGGCAACGGCAGCATCATCCGTCTGCGCCGCGGCGCCTCGATCACCGACCTCGCCGACAAGCTCGAGTCGATGACGCAGATGTCGGTGCAGCCCGGAACCCTCGTCACCGCGCTCTTCCACCTCGGTGAGATGGCGACGGCGACGGAGTCCCTCGACGAGGCCACGTTCGAGATCCTCGGCGACGAGCTGGGCTACAAGATCCAGATCGTCAGCCCCGAGGACGAGGACAAGGAGCTGCTCGAGGGCTTCGACATCGACCTCGAGCAGGAGCTCGAGGACGAGAACGAGGAAGACCTCGTCATCCGTCCGCCGGTCGTGACCGTCATGGGTCACGTCGACCACGGTAAGACGAAGCTCCTCGACGCGATCCGTCAGGCGAACGTCGTCGCAGGCGAGGCCGGCGGCATCACCCAGCACATCGGTGCGTACCAGGTGACCACCGAGCACGACGGCTGGGAACGCCCCATCACCTTCATCGACACCCCCGGTCACGAGGCGTTCACCGCCATGCGTGCCCGTGGTGCGCAGGTCACCGACATCGCGATCCTCGTGGTCGCGGCCGACGACGGCATCATGCCGCAGACGGTCGAGGCCCTGAACCACGCCCAGGCGGCGAACGTGCCGATCGTGGTCGCGGTGAACAAGGTCGACAAGGAGGGGGCCAACCCCGCCAAGGTGCGTCAGCAGCTCACCGAGTTCGGTCTGGTGGCCGAGGAGTACGGCGGCGACACGATGTTCGTCGACGTCTCCGCGCTCAACCGGATCGGTATCCCCGAGCTGCTCGACGCGGTCATCCTCACCGCGGACGCCGGACTCGACCTGCGGGCCAACCCCGACAAGGACGCCCGAGGAGTCGCGATCGAGGCGAAGCTCGACAAGGGCCGCGGCGCCGTCGCGACCGTGCTCATCCAGTCGGGAACGCTGCGCGTCGGCGACCCGATCGTCGCAGGCACGGCCTACGGCCGCGTGCGCGCCATGATGGACGAGAACGGCGACCCCGTGGAGGAGGCCGGTCCGTCGCGTCCGGTGCAGGTGCAGGGTCTCTCGAGCGTTCCGCGAGCGGGCGACACCTTCCTCGTCACCGACGAGGACCGCACTGCGCGTCAGATCGCCGAGAAGCGCGAAGCCGTCGAGCGCAACGCCCAGCTGGCGAAGGCCCGCAAGCGCATCAGCCTCGAGGACTTCACCCGCGCGCTCGAAGAGGGCAAGGTCGAGTCGCTCAACCTCATCATCAAGGGTGACGTCTCCGGTGCCGTCGAGGCGCTCGAGGAGTCGCTGCTCAAGATCGAGGTCGACGACTCGGTGCAGCTGCGCATCCTGCACCGCGGTGTGGGTGCCATCACCGAGAGCGACGTGGACCTGGCGACGATCGACAACGCGATCGTCATCGGCTTCAACGTGCGCCCCGACGTCAAGGCCCGCGAGCGCGCTGCGCGCGAGGGCATCGACATCCGCTTCTACTCCGTCATCTACTCGGCGCTCGAGGACATCGAGAACTCGCTGAAGGGGATGCTCAAGCCGGAGTACGAAGAGGTCCAGTCGGGCGTCGCCGAGATCCGCGAGATCTTCCGCTCCTCGAAGTTCGGCAACATCGCCGGCGTCGTGGTGCGCAGCGGAACGATCACCAGGAACGCCAAGGCGCGGGTCATCCGCGACGGCGTCGTGGTGGGCGACAACCTCGCGATCGAGTCGCTGCGTCGGTTCAAGGACGACGTCACCGAGGTGCGGACGGACTTCGAGGCCGGTATCGGTCTCGGCAAGTTCAACGACATCCAGGTCGGCGACGAGATCGAGACGACGGAGACGCGCGAGAAGCCTCGCGCGTAGTCGTTGTCAGGACTCGTGGTTCGGGGTCCCCGCTCGTCTCCCACTCGGGGGACGGCGGGGACCCCTACCCCGATTCCCCCGAGCGTGAGACGAGCGGGGACCCCGCGTGAGTCGCTGGTTGAGTAGCGCGGGCGCTGAGCGCCACGCGAATCGAAACCCCCTGACGGGGAGCTGCACAGGGCGACACCACCCCGAAGCTGAGAGAGGCAGGGCAAGGTCATGGCGGATCCGCAGCGGGCCAGGAAGCTGGCCGACAGGATCAAGGAGATCATCGCGCGACGGCTCGACAAGGGCATCCGCGACCCTCGGCTCGGCTTCGTGACGATCACCGATGTGCGCGTGACGGGCGACCTGCAGCACGCGAGCGTCTTCTTCACGGTGTACGGCAGCGACCAGGAGCGCGAGGACAGCGCTGCGGCGCTCAAGTCCGCCACCGGCATGCTCCGCACCGAGGTCGGCCGGAACATCACGTCCCGCCTGACCCCGACGCTCGAGTTCATCCCCGACGCGATCCCCGAGAACGCGAACCTCATCGAGAGCCTTCTGGCGCAGGCGCGTGCGAAGGACGCCGAGGTGTCGTCGCTCGCCGCCCAGGCGGAGTACGCCGGCGACGAGGACCCGTACATCAAGCCGCACGATGACGACTTCGACGAGGCCGAGGAGTCCGATGAGGACGACGAGGATGGCGCGACAGACGACGGGGACGAGCCGCCGGCTCGCTGAGCGCTACTTCAGCAGCCGCGACAGCACCCGGTCGGCCAGCGGCTTGCCGCCGGTCTGACAGGTCGGGCAGTACTGCAGGCTGGAGTCGGAGTAGGTGACCTGACGCACGGTGTCGCCGCAGACCGGACACGCCTCGCCGGTGCGGCCGTGCACCCGCAGGTTCGTCTTCTTCTCGCGCTTGAGCTCGGATGCCGCGAGGCCGTCCGCGCGCTCGAGGGCTTCCCGCAGGGTCGTCTGCATCGCCTCGAAGAGACGCTCGGCATCCTCGCGCGGCATCGCCGCGGGCTTGAACGGCGACATGCGGGCGACGTGCAGGATCTCGTCCGAGTACGCGTTGCCGATGCCCGCGAGGTTCGACTGGTCGCGCAGCACGCCTTTGATCTGGGCGCGGCCGGCTCCGGCGAGGATCGCCACGAAGTCGTCGAGGCCGAACCCGGGATCGAGCGGGTCGGGGCCCAGCCGGGCGATGCCCGGCACCTCGGCGGGATCGCGCACGAGGTAGATCGCGAGGCTCTTCTTCGTGCCCGCCTCGGTGAGGTCGAACCCCGAGCCGTCGTCGAGCACGAGCCGGGCGGCGAGCGGTCCCTTGCCCGGTCGGGTCATCGCCGGAGGAGCGGACTCCCGCCAGCGCAGCCAGCCGGCGCGAGCGAGGTGCATCGCGAGGTGCAGTCCGCCCGCTGAGACGTCGAGGAACTTGCCGTGCCGGTCGACGGCCGTGACCGCGGTTCCGGAGAGCTCGCCGAGCGGCGGGTCGAAGGTCTTCACGGCGGCGAAGGACACCGCCTGCATCCGGTCGATCGTCCGGCCGACCAGGCGAGACCTCAGGTCGGTCGCGAGGGCCTCCACCTCCGGCAGTTCAGGCATGTCCCCATCCTGCTCCCGTGCGGCGACATCCGTCGACCTCAGGGCGCCTAGACCGCCTCGAACTGCACTTCCGCGTCGTCGATCGCCGCGACGGTCAGACGCACACGCACGACCGCGCCGGGCGTGAGTACCCCGGCGCAGCGTGCCGTCACCGCGGGCTCCGTCAGTTGCACCGTGGCGGAGTCCTCGTCCGCCTCGAGCACCGTCGCCTCGAATCCCTCGCCGACGAACGGCTGGAGCACCGCCGCCTCCACGGTGTCGACGACCCTACGGTCCAGCGTGCCGCCGAGCGATCCGCTGCGGGCCATGAGACCGGGCAGCTCCGGAAGCGCTGCGCGCACGGCCTGCTCGGGCGCGCGCCCGGCGACCGCCGCCTCGCAGCAGGCGAGCGCGAAGCGATCGACCAGCCGCCGCAGCGGAGCGGTGACATGCGCGTACGGCGCGGCGATCGCCGCCTGCTCCGCGTCCTCCGGCGCCGTCCCGTCGAAGGCGGTGTACGCGGCGCCGCGGAACAGCGACGCGGCCGCGTGCAGCACGGCCAGGGCGCGCGGCTCGGTGGCGTCGAGCCCGCGGAGGTACTCGCCGTAGGGCAGCGGCTCCTCCCAGGGGAGCCCGAGGGCGCGCGTCTGCCGTCGGAATCGCTCGACGGCATCCGCTCCCGCCGGCGGCATGGTGCGGAGGATGCCGACTCCCGCGTCGAGCATGATGCGCGCCGCGGCCATCCCGGTCAGCAGCGACAGCTGCGCGTTCCAGTCCTCGACGGGAAGCACGGTGCGGCGCTCGAGCCGGTACTGCCCGTCCTCACGCTGCACCTGGAGTTCCGGGATCTCGAGGCTCGCTCCTCCTCGCTCGCGTTCGAGCTCCTGGCGGAGTCGCCCGATCTCGGGCAGGAGCGAGAGCGATTCCCCGGCCGATCCCTGGTCGATGGACTCCGCCGCCTCCTCGTAGGTCCAGCGACGGATGCTGCGCACGAGCACGCGGGAGAGTCCCGTCGAGCGGACCTCGCCGCGCTCGTCGAGGCGGAAGTCCCAGAGGTAGGCGGGACGGGTCTCGTCGGGCAGCAGCGAGGCCGCGCCCTCGGAGAGCCGAGGCGGATGCAGCGGGATGCGGCGGTCGGCCGGGTAGTGGGTCTGACCTCTGCGGCGGGCGGCGGCGTCCAGCGGATCACCGGGCTCGACGAAGGCGGCGACATCGGCGATCGCGTACCGGAACCGGTAGCCGGAGCCATCTCGTTCGAGGAGCAGAGCCTGGTCGAGGTCCATCGAGCCCTCGGGGTCGATCGTCTCGAAGGGCAGCGCGGACTCATCGGGGCGGTCGTCGAAGGAGCGGACGGCGGCCCGTTCGGCGGCGGCGAGCTCCTCCTCGGTGAAGCCCTCCTCGATGCCCACGGCGGCGGGAAGGAGGGTGAGCGCCTCGGCGAGCCGGTCGTCGGAGGGGCGGACGCGGACGGGCGTTGCGGGCACCCGATCAGCCTAGGCGGGCATCAGGGCAGGGCGTAGCCGTCATCCACGAGCAATGCCAGCCCGTCTGCGACAAGGCCGGCCAGCGCTCGCTCGCGCTGCGCCGCGTCCGCCCACACCGCCGCGAGCAAGTCGGAGGGCACCGGCACGTCGCTCGACCGCAGCTCGCGCATCAGCAGGCCCCGCACGTGGCGGTCCGATCCCTCGTAGCGCTTCTGAGCGACGGCACGGGGGCCGTCGTAGTCCGGGAAGCCGGCGAGGCGCCACGCGCAGAGGTCGGCGATCGGGCAGTCGGCGCACCGTGGCGCTCGGGCGGTGCAGATCACCGCGCCGAGCTCCATGAACGCGGCCGAGGCGACGCGGGCCTCCGCGGCATCCGTCGGCAGCTGCTGCTCCATCGCGGCGAGGTCGCGTCGCTCCGAGGGCGGCCCCGGCTGCGCCTGGCCGTCGACGGCGCGTGCCAGCACGCGTCGCACATTCGTGTCGACCACCGGATGCCGCTCGCCGTAGGCGAAGACCGCTACGGCCCGCGCGGTGTACGCGCCGATGCCGGGAAGCGCGAGCAGGGCATCGAGGTCGCGGGGCACGTCGTCGTCGTGGTGCTCGGCGATCGCGGTCGCCGCGGTGTGCAGTCTCAGCGCTCGCCGGGGATAGCCGAGCCGCTCCCAGGCGCGGATGGCGTCGCCGGGCGGCGAGGAGGCGAGCGCCGATGGGGTCGGCCAGCGCTCGAGCCAGCGCTCGAGCCGCGGGATGACGCGCGCGACCGGCGTCTGCTGGAGCATCACCTCGCTGACCAGGATGCCCCAGGCGCCGAAGCCATCCGCACGCCACGGAAGCACTCTGGCCTCCCGCCGGAACCAGTCGTTCAGGCGTCGGGCGAGCTCCACCGGAACACTGTAGGCGACGGGGCTAGACTGCCCGGCATGGCACGGTGGGCTCCGCAGAAGCACGACGTCCTCGATGCGCTGGCCGAGGAGATCCTGCACAACTACAGCAGGGGGCGCGCCGTCGTCGCGATCGACGCGGCGGGCGCCGACGCCTCCAAGGCGTTCGCCGAGGATCTGGCCGCGGTCTTCGCCGAGCGCGGCGTGACCGTGGAGCGCGCGACCTTCGACGGAGACCTCGACGCCCTGCGCTCGTCGGTGCTCACTCCCTTCCGCGCGGCCGACGGCGACGCCGTGCTGCTCGTCGACGGCCGGTTCCTGCTCGAGGAGTCGGCACGCGGTGCCTGGAACACGGCGGTGTGGCTGAACGGCGCCCCGGCCGACGAGGAGGGCGAGCGCTATGTGGCTCGTGTCGACCCGCGGTGGGCGGCGCACGCCATCTACGACGTCCGCGACCCGGAGACTCCGCGGAGGATCTTCGCGGACGCCTGCTAGACCAGAGCGTCGTCCCAGCGGGTGCGGATCTCGGCCACGGTCTGCTCGGGGCTCTGGCCGGTGCTGTCGATCCAGAGGCCGATCCGCGGCGTCGCCTCGCGCAGCTCGGCGTCGAACTGATCCGCCGTCCAGCCGGTGTAGCCGCGCTTGCCGCGTGCCGCGTCCCTGCGTTCGAGCTCGGCCGCCGACGGCGCCAGCACGACGACCCGCAGCGGCACGCCCCGCAGCAAGGAGACCATCCGGTCGAGCAGTCCGCCCAGGTAGAGATCCTGCACGACGGCCGTGATGCCGGCCCCGGCGTAGCCGCGGGCCACCTGAGCGGCGAGGCTCTGCCTC
This sequence comes from Microbacteriaceae bacterium, assembly GCA_031177985.1. Taxonomy (GTDB): domain Bacteria; phylum Actinomycetota; class Actinomycetes; order Actinomycetales; family Microbacteriaceae; genus JAPSJW01. Next base: position 595,532 of record JAPSJW010000002.1, read on the forward strand.
AGCTGCAGCTGGGCGACCGACTCCTCGGTGAGCGGAGGCTCCATCGACGCGGCGCCGGAGACGATCCAGCGGCGGAACTGATCGCCGTGCACGTGCGCCGCCCTCGGCAGCGAGCGGGCCAGGGCCTCGGCGATCGTCGACTTGCCCGACGCCATGGCGCCGGTCACGACGACGACCTCCGCGGTCCCCGCGTTCGTCACACCGGCACCCTGCGCCGCACCTCGGCCGGCAGCAGGAAGCGGCCGGTCTCCTCCACCTCGTGCACGAGCTCCACGAGGGCGGCATTGACCGGGGCGTCCCGACCGCGCTCGCGAGCGGAGCGGACCACCGCGCCGTTCAGGTGGTCGATCTCGGTGCGCTGGCCCCGGCGGATGCTCTGCAGCGTCGACCCGGGGTTCGGCACGTCGCCCATCCGCCTGGCCATGGCGCGGGGGAGCGCTGCTCCGATGGAGAGGGGCGCGAGCGAGACGAGCTTCAGCAGTCCGGGCGCGAGGCCCTGCAGCGCCTCGAACTGCACACCCGCCGCCTGACCTGTGCGCACGCACTCCCGGATGCTTGCGGACAGAATGCGGCGGAGCGCCGGGTGCGCGACGCACTGCTGCACCGACAGGCCGGTGATCGCCGGGAGCGCGTTCACCTGATTGACGACGAGCTTCGTCCACTGCGCCCCGACGAGGTTGGGCGTGATGACGGCGGGAGGGCGGTCGCCGAACAGCCCCGCGACGAAGCGGGCGGGCACGTCGTCGTGCGACAGCGTGCCGAGGTAGATCGCACCGGCCGCCGTGACGGTGACGACGCCGGGGGAGAGGTAGGAGGCGGCGAACAGCGCGAGGCCGCCGACGATGGATGCCCGGGGCACCAGCCGTTCGGCCAGCCGGGGACCGTCGAGACCGTTCTGCACGACGACGAGCGGGACCCTGCCGATGAGCTCCGCGTTGTCGCGGAGCGCCTGCTCCGCATCCTGCGCCTTGGTCGTGAGGAAGACGACCTCCGGGGGCCGCTGCAGGCGCTCTCCGGAGTACGGCCGGGACACCGTGTCGCCCCAGGCGCCCTGCAGCAGCAGGCCGTGCCGTCGGATCGCGGTGAGATGGTCGCCCCGGGCGGTGATCTCCAGGTCGTGGCCGCGCGCGGCGAGCAGTGCGGCGAGGGTTCCCCCGACCGCGCCGGCTCCGAGCACGCCGATCCGCATACTCCTCAGCCTAGCCGCGTGGGATAGCCTCGAACCGTGATCGCGGCGACTGCTCCTCTGCCCGCGCCCCGCCCGTGAGCCGCTCCGGCATCCTGCTCGTCGACAAGCCCGAGGGCCCCACGAGCCATGGCGTCGTGTCGAGGGTGCGTCGCGCCGCCAACACTCGCAGGGTCGGCCACGCGGGCACCCTGGACCCCGCCGCCACCGGACTCCTCGTGCTCGGCATCGGCACCGCCACGCGCCTGCTCACCTACCTCGTCGGTCTCGACAAGCAGTACACGGCCACCATCCGGCTCGGCTGGGCGACCACGACGGATGACGCGGAGGGCGAGCCCCTCGCGTCGCCTGCCGACACGTCGGGGATCACCGCCGAGGACATCAGCGCGGCGATCGCGCCGCTCACCGGACGCATCTCCCAGGTGCCGAGCAGCGTCAGCGCCATCAAGGTCGACGGGAAGCGCTCCTACGACCGTGCGCGGGCCGGCGAGGAGGTCGTGCTCGCCGCCCGAGAGGTGACGGTCAGCCGCTTCGACGTGCTCGCCGAGCGCCGCGGCGACACCCTCGACCTCGACGTCGTCGTCGACGTCTCGAGCGGTACCTACGTGAGGGCGCTCGCGCGCGATCTCGGTGCCGCGCTCGGCGTCGGCGGCCATCTCACGGCGCTGCGCCGCACCCGGGTCGGCCCGCTCGGGATCGACGAGGCGGTCGCGCTCACCGATGACCTCGACGTGGCGGCGGCGCTGCTGCCGCCCGCGGCGCTCGCGCGCCGGCTCTTCCCCGCGATCGACCTCGACGACCAGGCCGCGCGCGACCTCGGCAACGGCAAGCGCATCCGGGCGGAGGTCGAGGACGCTGAGATCGTCGCTGCGGTCGGGCCGGGGGAGCGGCTCATCGGACTGGCGGGCGCGCGGGACGGCCGCCTGACGACCCTCGTCAACTTCCCGCCCGAGGAGGACGCATGATCCCGTGGCTCACCGTCGTGCTGGTGTCCCTCGCCACCGTGGTGGGACTCGTCGTGGTGATCGCCGGCCTCGCCGGCCGTGTCCCCGACGACTACTCTCTCGGCGCGACCGCGCTCGTCGAGCTCGGGCTGATCGTGCTGCTCGTCGTCGTGCTGCTCGCGCCGGCCTTCGGCAACCTGCCGACCGGCAACGGGCTCGAGTTCTGGACCTATCTCGTGTCAGCGGTCCTGCTGCCGCCCGCCGCTGCGGTGTGGGCCCTGCTCGACCGCACCCGGTGGAGCACCGTGGTGCTGGGGGCGGCCTCCCTGGCCATCGCCGTCATGGTGTATCGGATGGACCGGATCTGGTTCGTGCAGGTCGGCTGAGCGCGAAAGCCCTACGCTTGAGGCGATGGCTGCTGCGTCCCGCTCGCGAGGCTTCGGCCGGGTGCTGATCGCTGTCTACGCGATCCTCGCGCTCGCCGCCACCGCCCGCTCCTTCGTCCAGATCGTGACCCGCTTCGACGCGGCTCCCGTGGCGTACCTGCTGTCCGCGCTCGCCGGAATCGTGTACATCCTCGCGACCGTCGCGCTCGTCGCGCCCGGGCGTCGCTGGACCGCCGTCGCCTGGGCCACCATCGCCTTCGAGCTGGTCGGCGTGCTCGTCGTCGGTCTGCTCAGCATCTTCGACGCGCAGCTGTTCCCGGCCGACACGGTGTGGTCGTACTTCGGGCGCGGCTACCTGTTCATCCCGCTCGTGCTGCCGATCGTCGGGATGGTCTGGCTCGCCCGCACGAGGGAGCGGACCGCCTGATGCAGGTCTTCACCGATCCCGCCGCGGTTCCCGCGGGCTTCGGACCGAGCGCCGTGACCGTCGGCAAGTTCGACGGCGTGCATGTGGGCCACCGGGCGATCCTCGAGGCGCTGCACGAGCGGTCGCTCGCCCGCGGTCACTCGTCGGTCGTGGTCACCTTCGACCGCAACCCGCTGCAGATCCTCGCCCCCGAGCGCTGCCCGCTGCCGCTCGTGTCGAACCCGCAGAAGCTCGACCTCCTCGCGGAATCGGGAGTCGACGCCGTGCTGCAGCTCGAGTTCACGCTCGAGCGGAGCCGGCAGGCGCCGGAGTCGTTCGTCGACGAGGTGCTGGTCGGCGCGCTCGACGCGCGGGAGCTGCTCGTCGGCTCGGACTTCCGGTACGGGGCGCGAGGAGCGGGCACCGTCGACACGCTGCGCGACGAGGGCGCCCGCCGCGGCTTCGAGGTCGTGCTCATCGACGATGTGCTCGCGGGGGAGCAGCGGGCGTCGTCGACGCGCATCCGCGCCGCGCTCGACGAGGGACGCGTGCGCGACGCCGCCGAGATGCTCGGCCGGCCGGCCGGTGTGCGTTCGGTCGTCGTCGAGGGGGAGAAGCGCGGCCGCGAGCTCGGGTATCCGACCGCGAACCTCGCAGCCGATCGTCTGGAGGGCTTCGTGCCGCGGGACGGCGTGTACGCGGCCTGGCTCGTCGTCGACGGCGAGACGCATCCGGCGGCCGTGTCGATCGGCAACAATCCGACCTTCGATGGGGTGCCAGACAAGCAGGTCGAGGCGCACGCCCTCGACCGGGACTTCGACCTCTACGGCAAGAGCGTCGAGGTGCTGTTCGTCGAATGGATCCGCCCGATGCTGAAATTCTCCGGGGTCGAGGAGCTGATCGAGAGGATCCGCGACGACGAGGCCGTCACCCGGCGGATCCTCGCTGCGGAAGCGCCGCCCGCCCGTACAGCCCGAGAATGATGGCGGCCGCCGGAGCCTCGATCAGAGGTCCACGGCCGACACTCCAGCCGGCATCCGTCGCGACGAGCGTGCGCTCACGAGCGAGCAGTCGAGCGGGCAGCGGCCCCGAGTAGGCCTGAGCCACCGCCACCGCCCCGGTGGTCACCGGATCCAGTTCGAGCCGTTCATCGAGCGCCGTCGCGACCTCCAGCAGCGCGACGACCGCGGCGCAGAGCGGACGGACCCCTCGACTGCGGCGATCCCCGCCGAGAGCGATGGCGGCCGAGCGCAGCGCGGCGGGCAGGTCGTCATGGTCGGTCGCGGCGCCCCGGCGCAGAGCGGCGAGCGGCTCCTCGGCCGCCTGGCGCAGCGAGCGGTCCGCCCGCAGCGAGGGGCGCTCGAGGCCCTCCGTTCCGAGCTCCTCGGCGAGATCAGCCAGCTGCAGCAGGATCCCGCGGGTGCGCGGCGACCAGTCTCCGCTGATGCCCGACTCGTCGCCGCGATCACGCATGCTGAGCGGCAGGCGGCGGGCCAGGTCGTCCATGCGGTCAGCCTAGGCGGCGGACAGCCGTCGGCGCCCACGTACACTCGAACGAGTGACGTCTCCCGCCCGGCCGCCGCTCTGGGCGGGCCGCGCACTCGCCCTCGTCGGCATCGCGCTGCTCGCGCTGAACCTGCGCACTGCGGTCGCGGCCGTGTCGCCCATCACCGGCAGCATCGCCGAGGACCTGCCGCTCGACGAGCTCGGCATCGGCCTGCTCGGCATGCTGCCGCCCGTGGCGTTCGCGGTGAGCGGCGTGCTCGCCCCGATCGTGGCGCGTCGACTGGGTCTCGAGGTCGTGGTCCTCGCCTCCGCCGTGGCCATGGTGCTCGGGCATTTGCTGCGTGCAGGCGGGCCGGGGCTCGGCTCGCTCTTCGGCGGCAGCCTGCTCGTCTTCGCCGGCATGGGGTTCGGCAACATCCTGCTGCCGCCCGTGGTCAAGCGGTACTTCTCCGACCGCCTCGCGACGCTCACCACCGTGTACACGACCGTGATGTCGGTGAGCACCTTCCTGCCGCCGCTCGTGGCGGCGCCGATCGCCGACACCGCGGGCTGGCGCACCTCGCTCGCGGTGTGGGCGGCGGTCGCCGTGCTCGCGGTGCTGCCCTGGATCGTCCTGGTCGTGCGCCACAGGCGGGCGCTCCGGCGGGAGGCCGCCGACCCGTCGCCCGAGCTGCCGACGGAGGCCGGGCCCCTGCTCGGCCGGATGGCCGGGTCGCCGACGGCGTGGGCGGTCGCCGCGGTCTTCGCCGTGTCGGCGATGGGGGCGTACGCCGTGTTCGCGTGGCTGCCCGAGCTGCTCATCGAGACCGCCGGCGTCAGCGAGATCGCCGCCGGATCGCTGCTGTCGCTCTTCGCCCTCGTCGGCCTCCCCGTCTCGCTGGTCGTCCCCGCGCTCGCCTCGCGGATGCGACGGGTGGGCATCCTCGTGCTCGTCGGCGTCGGCGCGTTCGTCGCCGGGTGGCTGGGGCTGCTGCTCGCTCCCGCCTCCGCCACCGTGCTGTGGGTCGTGCTCGTGGGGCTCGGGCCCTTGCTCTTCCCCGTCGCGCTGTTCCTGATCAACGACCGCACCCGCGACGCCCGCGCGTCGATCGCGCTCAGCGGCTTCGTGCAGACCGTCGGCTACACCGCCGGTGCCACGGGGCCGCTGCTCTTCGGACTGCTGCACTCGGCCACCGGCGGCTGGGCGACGCCGATGATCGTGCTGAGCGCACTGACTCTCGTCGCGGTGCCGGCGGCGCTCGTGCTCAACCGCGGCACGGTCGTGGAGGACGAGCTGTTGCGCTGACCCGGGTCAGGGGACGAGCGCCGCGCGGTGCACGAGCGCTGCGGCGCCGATGAGGGGCCCATCGCTCGAGAGGCCGCTCGGCACGACGACGACCTTGCGCACGAAGTCGAACTCGTGGCGCTCGGCGATCGCCTCCCTGGCGAAGTCGAAGAGGTCGGGGGAGACGTTCGAGAACCCGCCGCCGATCGCCACCACGTCGAGGTCGACGAGGCTGGTGGCCGAGGCGATGCCCTGGCCGATCGCGCGGCCCGCGCGTCGCACCGCCGCGACCGCGATCTCCTGACCCGCCGCGTAGTCGCGCGCGAGCTCCTCGCCCGAGGAGCCCTCCCAGCCCTGCGACCGCGCCCAGGCGACGGTCTTGGTGCCCGAGGCGATCGCCTCGAGGCATCCGTACCCGCCGCAGTTGCACGGGGCATCGAAGCCCGCCGCCTCGAGGTGACCGACGTGCCCGGCGTTGCCGGTGGGCCCGGGAACGGTCATGCCGCCGAGGATGAGGCCGCCGCCGACACCGGTCGACACGATCATCCCCATCACGTTGTCGTAGCCGCGTGCGGCACCCACCCAGTGCTCGGCCAGGGTGATGCACAGCCCGTCCATGCGCAGCCGCACCGGCACGTCCGGGTGCGTCTCGGCGACGATCGCCGCGACCAGGTCGCGCAGCGGGAAGCCCCGCCAGGCGGTCAGGTTGAGCGGCGACACGCGGCCGTCGCGCACGTCGATCGGGCCGGCGCTTCCGATGCCCGCGCCGATCAGCTCGGCCTCGTCCGGCAGGTCGGCGATGCTCGCGCGCACGACCCGGGTCACCGAGTCGGAGAGCTGCTCGGAGCTCGACCCCCCACCGGTGGGGGCGCGGTGCCGCGTACCCGGGAGGACGACTCCCGACGCGTCCACGAGTGCTGCCTCGACCTTGGTTCCTCCGAGATCGACGGCGAGGACGAGCGGCTCCGGCATGGCAAACACCCTAGCGGGCGCGCGGCAGGCCTCCGGTCCGCTCGACCCTGAGCGGCCTACCCTGAGAGGGTGACGCGCAGCCTCCAGTTCTCGAGGGTGATCGACCTTCCGCGGGTGATCGTGTGGGATGCGCTCGTCGATCGCGATCTGCTGGGCGGCTGGCTCGCGGAGCCGACGGTCGAGCCCGTCGAGGGCGGCGACCTCGTGCTGCGCTGGTCCTATCCGGAGCCGACCCCGGACACGACAGTGCGGGTGGAGCGTCTCCAGCCTCCGCGGGAACTGCGCGTCAGCACCGACGACCGCGGCGACTGGCGGTTCGTGCTCGACGAGCTCGACGGGGGCACCCGAGGCACGAGCACCGCGCTCGTCCTCACCGTCGAGGTCGAGGTGCCCGCGAAGGCGGTGCCGGGCGTGCAGGCGTGGTGGGAGGAGTCGCTCGACAACCTCGAGAACGTGCTGCGCGGGCATCCGGTCGACTGGCTGAGGGCCGCCGGCACTCCGTACTCGGGGGGCTTCGGCGGACGAGTCGGCAACTCCACGGCCTGATGCGCGTCTGAGCGCCGAGGCCCGGCCGGACTGCTCTTTCGAGCAGAACAGGCAACGGATGTTGTCGGATCGGCGAGAGCCTGCCTACCCTGAGCGGGTGCCCGACGACCTCCTCACCGTGCGTGTCGCCGAGCTCTACTACGAGGACGGCAGGACCCAGGACGAGATCGGCGCGCAGCTGGGGATCACCCGCTGGAAGGTCGGCCGGCTGCTGACCCGCGCGAGGCAGGACGGCATCGTGCGGATCGAGATCGTGCACCCGCGTGCCAGGCGCCTGCCGCTCGAGCGCGCGCTGCGGGAGCGGTACGGACTCGCTGACGCGGTGGTCGTGCCGCGATCGGACTCTCCCGAGGAGCTGCGCGCGACCGTCGCCCACGCCGCGGCCGACCTGCTCACGGCGCTCCGCCCCGTTCCCGACGTGCTCGGGGTGAGCTGGGGCCGCACGCTCTCCGACGTCGCCGACGCGCTTCCGCAGGGCTGGAGCCGCGGAGTGCGCGTCGTCCAGGTGAACGGCGGCGTGACGCTCAACCAGCGGGCCGGAACCGCTGCGGCGACCGCGGCGCGCATCGCCGAGAAGGCAGCTGGGCAGGCTGTGCTGCTGCCGAGCCCTGCGATCCTCGAGCGGATCGAGACCAAGCGTGCGATCGAAGCCGATCGCACCGTGGCCGAGGTGCTGCGGCTGGCCGCCTCGGCATCCGTCGTGCTGTTCAGCGCCGGTGCCGCCGACGCGGACAGCGTGCACGTGTCGAGCGGCTACCTGACCGCGGCCGACGTCGACGAGCTCGTGCGCAAGGGGGCGGTCGGCGACGTGCTGGGCCGCTACCTCGATGCGGACGGCAACCCCGTGGATCCGGAGCTCGACGGGCGTACCGTGGGAGTCGGGCTCGATGCCCTGCGCTCCGTGCCGACGTCGGTCTTCGTCGTCGCGGGCGAGGCGAAGCATCCCGTCGCCCGCGCCGTCGTGGCGAGCGGGCTGGCGACGGTGATCGTGACGGACGAGGGCACCGCGAACGCCCTGGTGGAGGAGCAATGACACTGACAGCACCCGACGGGCTCGCGCCCGCCGAGCGAGCCCAGCGCATCCTGGGACAGGACCTGACGGAGAAGAGCCTGCGGCTGCACCTCGAAGGGCTCTCGGGCGTCGACGCCGTGGGCCTCGAGCAGCGCGCGGCGACCCTCGGCACCCGGTCGATCAAGACGACCTCGAAGGCGTGGGCGCTGGACCGCATCATCGAGCTGATCGACCTCACGACGCTCGAGGGATCGGACACTCCCGGCAAGGTGCGCTCGCTGGCGGCCAAGGCCGTAGCCCCCGACCCGTCCGATCCGACCGCGCCCCGGGTGGCCGCGGTCTGCGTATACGGCGACATGGTGCCCTACGCCGTCGAGGCGCTCGGCGCAGCCCACCGGCCCGAGGGCGGCGTCTCGGTCGCCGCCGTCGCCACCGCCTTCCCGAGCGGACGCGCGTCGCTCGACGTGAAGCTCGCCGACACGCGAGAGGCCGTCGCCGCCGGCGCCGACGAGATCGACATGGTCATCGACCGCGGCGCGTTCCTCGCGGGCCGCTACGGGCTGGTGTTCGACCAGATCGTGGCCGTCAAGGAGGCCTGCCGCAGGGCCGACGGGGGCTACGCCCACCTCAAGGTCATCCTCGAGACCGGGGAGCTCGCGACTTACGACAACGTGCGCCGGGCCTCGTGGCTCGCGATCCTCGCCGGCGGCGACTTCATCAAGACCTCGACGGGCAAGATCAACCCGGCCGCGACCCTGCCGACGACGCTCCTCATGCTCGAGGTCGTGCGCGACTGGCACCGTCTGACGGGCGAGCGCATCGGCGTGAAGCCGGCCGGCGGCATCCGTGCGTCGAAGGACGCCATCAAGTACCTCGTGACCGTCGCCGAGACGGTCGGCGAGGAGTGGCTCGTGCCACACCTGTTCCGGTTCGGCGCCTCGAGCCTGCTGAACGACGTGCTGCTGCAGCGCCAGAAGCTGCGCACCGGCGCCTACTCCGGTCCCGACTACGTGACCGTCGACTGAAGGAGAGCAGATGGGCTTCCTCGAATACGCACCGGCTCCCGAGAGCCGGTCGATCCTCTCCCTCAAGGAGAGCTACGGCCTGTTCATCGACGGCGAGTTCGTCGACGGATCGGGCGACCCCTTCACGACCATCTCCCCGGCCACCGAGGAGCGCATCGCCGAGATCGCCGCCGGCAGCGCAGCGGATGTCGACCGTGCAGTCGCCGCGGCCCGGCGCGCATACGACACGACCTGGTCGCGGATGCGCGGCAGCGACCGGGGCAAGTACCTGTTCCGCATCGCTCGGCTCGTGCAGGAGCGCGCGCGGGAGCTCGCCGTGGCCGAGAGCCTCGACAACGGCAAGCCGATCCGTGAGGCCCGGGACGTCGACGTGCCGCTCGTGGCGGCCTGGTTCTTCTACTACGCGGGCTGGGCGGACAAGCTCGAGTGGGCGGGCCTCGGACCTGCGCCGCGGGCGCTCGGTGTCGCCGCGCAGATCATCCCGTGGAACTTCCCGCTGCTGATGCTCGCCTGGAAGCTCGCGCCCGCGCTCGCCGCAGGCAACACCGTGGTGCTGAAGCCCGCAGAGACGACGCCCCTCTCGGCGCTTCTCTTCGCGGAGATCCTCCAGCAGGCCGACCTGCCGGCGGGCGTCGTCAACATCGTCACCGGCGCGGGAGACACCGGTGCGGCCCTCGTGCGTCACCCGGGGGTCGACAAGGTCGCCTTCACCGGCTCGACGGCGGTCGGCAGGGAGATCGCGCGCACCGTCGCGGGCACCGGCAAGAAGGTGACCCTCGAGCTCGGCGGCAAGGCCGCGAACATCGTCTTCGACGACGCGCCGATCGACCAGGCGATCGAGGGCATCGTGCAGGGGATCTTCTTCAACCAGGGCCACGTCTGCTGCGCGGGTTCCCGGCTGCTCGTGCAGGAGAACGTGCACGACGAGGTCGTCGAGCGCCTCAAGCAGCGTGTCTCGACGCTCCGGCTCGGCGACCCGCTCGACAAGAACACCGACATCGGGGCGATCAACTCACGTGAGCAGCTCGACCGCATCCGGGAGCTCAGCGACCTCGGCGAGCGCGAGGGAGGCGTGCGGTGGACGGCCGAGTGCGAGATCCCGCAGAACGGCTTCTGGTTCGCGCCCACCATCTTCACGAATGTCTCGACGAGCTCGACGATCGCCCGCGAGGAGGTCTTCGGACCGGTGCTCTCGGTGCTGACCTTCCGCACCCCCGCCGAGGCGGTCGCGAAGGCCAACAACACCCCCTACGGGCTCTCCGCCGGGATCTGGAGCGAGAAGGGGTCGAAGGTGCTCGCGATCGCGGATCAGCTGCGTGCGGGCGTCGTCTGGTCGAACACCTTCAACAAGTTCGACCCGGCCAGCCCGTTCGGCGGCTACAAGGAGAGCGGCTACGGCCGCGAGGGCGGACGGCACGGGCTCGCGGGCTACCTCGCACCCTCGAAGCCGACCGTCGCCGCGATCTCTGGCACCGTCGAGAAGACCGACCGCAAGGGAGCGAAGAAGTGACGAGGCTCAGCGTGCCGAAGACCTACAAGCTGTTCATCGGCGGCAAGTTCCCGCGGTCGGAGTCCGGGCGCACCGTCGAGGTGCGGAGCGCCGACGGCTCGTTCCTCGCGAACGCCTCGCTCGCGAGCCGCAAGGACGCGCGGGATGCCGTCGTCGCGGCGCGCGCGGCGACCGCCGGCTGGGCGGGAACCACCGCCTACAACCGCGGGCAGGTGCTCTACCGGGTGGCTGAGCTGCTCGAGGGGCGCAGGGAGCAGTTCGCCGCCGAGATCGCGGCGAGCGAAGGCGTCTCGCGCGAGGCCGCGGAGGCGCAGGTGGACGCCGCGGTGGATGCCTGGGTCTGGTACGCGGGATGGTGCGACAAGTACGCGCAGGTGGCGGGCAACGCGAACCCCGTCGCCGGCCCCTACTTCAACATCTCGGTCCCGGAGCCGACCGGCGTCGTCGCGGTGCTCGCTCCGCAGGACTCGTCGCTGCTCGGGCTCGTGTCGGTGCTGGCGCCGGCGCTCGTGGCGGGCAACACCGTCGTGCTCGTGGCGAGCTCCCGGCATCCGCTCAGTGCGATCTCCCTCGCCGAGGTGCTCGCGACGAGCGACGTGCCGGCAGGGGTCGTCAATGTGCTCACCGGCAGGGCGACCGAGATCGGCCCGTGGCTCGCCGCGCACGCCGACGTGAACGCGATCGATCTCGCCGGAGCGGAGGGCGCGGACTGGGTCGATCTCGAGATCGCGGCGGCGCAGACGCTCAAGCGCGTGCTGCAGCCCCAGGACGGAGTGCCGGCTCTGTCGCTCGAGCGCGTCGTCGCCTTCACCGAGACCAAGACGGTGTGGCACACGAAGTCGACGGCGTAGGCTAACCCGCGCTCGTGCCCCCGAGAAGGGGGCTGACAGATCTGTTCACCCCCTGCCTATCGTGGGGCAGGGGGTACGACATGGACATGGTCTCTGGAGCTCGAGCGGGAACGCGGGGACGCAGCGGTGCCCGTCGGTGGACGGGAGTGCTCGCGGCGATCGCCGTCGCTGCGGCCTCGGTGCTCGGCGCTCAGGCGCCGGCGACGGCGGCGCCCGCCGACGACATCCACGCGCTCGTCAATCAGGCGCGGTGGGACGCCGGGCTGCCCGGGCTGAAGCGCAATGCCGCGATGGATCAGGTGGCACTGGACTGGGCGCGGCAGATGGCCGCGAACAATCAGATGGCGCACAACCCGGACTACGCGCAGCAGATCCCGGCCGGCTGGACCCGCGCCGGTGAGAACGTCGCCCGTGGACAGCAGACCGGGCAGGCGATGTTCACCGCCTGGATGAACTCGCCGGGTCATCGCGCGAACATCATGGGTGACTACACCGACATCGGCATCGCATTCATCAGCGCCAACGGCACCACGTGGGGTGTGCAGGTGTTCGCCAAGTACCCGAACAGCGCCGGGCCGCTGCCGCCGAGCGCCCCGCCCGGGGTCGAGGCCGAGCGGATCAGCTCCGACCGGTACGGCATCCCCACCAGCCTCGCCGACCGGTTCACGCCAGACGCGAGCACGGTCTACGTCGTCAACGCGAGCTCCTACGCCAACGCGCTCAACGCATCCGCCGCCGCCGGTGCCGCCGGAGCACCCCTTCTCCTGGTGTCCTCGTCGACGGTTCCCGGTTCGGTCCGCGCGCAGCTGATCCAGATGGACCCCGATCGCATCATCGTCGTGGGCAGCACCGCGTCGGTGTCGGCCTCGGTCGAGGCGGCCCTCGGCGCATACGCGCCGGTGCAGAGGATCTCGGGGGCCGACCGCTACGACATCTCCCGCGCCGTCGTGCGCTCGAGCCACCCGGACGGGGCACCGGTCGTCTTCATCGCGACCGGCCGCACGTACCAGACTGGCCTCGCGACGGCAGCCGTCGCGGGGGCGCGGAACGCCCCGCTCCTGGTCGTCGACGGCGCGGCGAGCACGCTCCCCACGGCGACCAGAGCCCTGATCGCCGAGCTGGGAGCGACTCGCGTGATCGTCGCCGGCAACACCTCGACCGTCTCGAGCGGCATCGCTAGCTCCGCTGATTCCGTTCCAGGGGTCGTCGTGCAGCGGGTCTCCTCGACGAGCTCCTACAGCCTTCCCGCCGCGCTGGCGAAGGCGTTCCCTCCGTCGTCGGATGCCGCTCTCGTCGTCAGCGGCGAGGTCTGGCCCGCGGCCCTCGCGGCGGGAGCGGCCGCGGGAGCGAGCGGGTCCGCGCTGTACCTCGCGAAGCCCGACTGCTTCCCCTCGACGGCTCTGTCGAGCATCGCGAGCACCGGTGTCTCGACGGTGTACCTGCTCGGCTCGACGACGACCCTGTCGCCCGCCGTCGAGGCGTTCTCGCCCTGCTCCTGACGCGTCCGCGCGGGCGCAGCCAGCACCGGTCGAGTGGTACCGGGGGCGTACCTCCACCATGATGGGAGGAACGTTCGGGAGGTCGAGTGGACGACAGGACAGCACCGGTCGCGGTGTTCCTCGGTGACAGCATCACCGCAGGAGGCAGCTGGCAGGACTGGCTGCCCGATCTCGAGGTCGTGAATCTCGCGGTCGGCGGCTACACGACCGACGACATGCTCGAGCAGGTGCAGGGCGTCGTGGAGCGGGCTCCCGACTGGATCGTGCTCATGATCGGCACGAACGACCTCGGCACCCGCAAGCCGGTCGAGCACCTCGTGCGCAACATCGAGTACGCGCTCATGACCCTGCGTCGCGAGATCCCCGGGGTCCGCATCCTCGTGCAGTCGATCCTGCCGCGCGGGCACGAGTTCGCCGACCAGATCCGCGACGCCAACCGGCATCTCTGGCAGTTCTCCGCGACGATCCATGCGCAGTGGCTCGACCTGTGGCCGGCGTTCGCGCTCGAGGACGGCGAACTCAACCCGGTGTACTCGGACGATCGCCTGCACCTCAACGACGAGGGCTACACGGCCTGGCTCGCCGAGCTGAGGCCCGCGCTCGAGAGGCTGCGCGAGGCGCCTCCGCTGACGACGCCGATCCAGGTCATCCGCGACGCGTAGCGAGTTCGGTCAGCAGCAGGCGGTAGAACGCGACGCCGCCGAGGAACGAGCGCACCCGGATCCGCTCGTCGGTGGCGTGCAGGGAGCCGCGCTCCTCCCGTGACATCTCGAACGGACTGAAGCGGTAGACCGCAGGACAGATCCGGGTGAAGTGCCTCGAATCGCTCGCGCCGAGCATCACGTAGGGCGCGACGATCACCCCGGGGAATGCCCGCTCGATCGTGCCGCTGAGCATCTCCCAGGCGGCGCCTGTCGTGGGGGAGACCGGGGAGGGCTCTGAGGCGGTCAGCACCTCCAGCCGCACGCCGGGATCGGCGATGACGCGACGGATGCGGGCGACGGCCTGCGCGACGCTCGAGCCGACCGCGATCCGCACGTTGACGACCGCGCCGGCGCGCTCGGCGAGAGCGTTCGCCGCCTCGCTGCCACTGAGCTGGGTGACCGCGGCGGTGGTGCGCACCGCCGCCCTGGTCTCGTCGCCCGCCCGCAGGAAGAGGGCGAGGAGCAGCGGTCGGGTGAGCCTCGGCCGGGCGAAGAGAGCACGCATCGGCCCCGTGGCGCGGCGGCCCACCCTCCGCACCATCTCCTCGCTCACGGTGCCGAACCGGGCGGGGAACGGCCGCTTCGAGATCCGCAGCACGGCGCGGGCGATCCGAGCCGTCGCCGTCCGCCTCGGCGGCGTCGACGCGTGCCCGCCCTGTTGGTCGACGCTGAGCCGCAGGTTGAGGATGCCCTTCTCACTCACCCCGACGACGGCGAGGGGATCGCGCACGCCGGGAAACGGACTCTCGATCACGGCGCCGCCCTCGTCGAGCACCAGCTCGGGGCGGACGCCGCGACGCTCCAGCAGGTCGACGATCCCGCGCGCCCCATCGCCCATCGTCTCCTCGTCGGCGCCGAAGCTGAGGTAGAGGTCCCCCGAGGGCTGGAGGCCCCGGCGGAGCGCATCCTCGACCGCCTCGAGGATCGCCGCGACGCTGCCCTTGTCGTCGAGCGCGCCCCTTCCCCAGAGCACAGCATCGTCGCCCTCCCCGGTGACGACGCCGTCGAAGGGCGGATGCGACCAGCCGTCGGCGACGGCCGGCACGACGTCGAGGTGCGCCATCAGCACGACGACCGGTCCGCCGGATCCCGGCCAGCGGAACAGCAGGGAGTCTCCGACGCGCTCCCGTTCGAGCCGATCGTGCACCAGCGGGTACTCCCGCGCGAGCACCTCGTGCAGCTCCTCGAAGCGATCGGCCCCCGCAACCGTCGGCACCCGCAGCAGTGCCCTGAGGCGCTCGACGGCGGGATCCGGGACCACCCTCCGACTCTAGGACTCGGACGCCACGTGCCACTGCTACCGTGAGTCCGATCCGACCCGAAGGGACACCCTCGTGCCGCGCCCCCTCGCCTCGCTCCTGACTCTCCTGGTCGCTCTGCTCGCGCTCGTCCCCGCAGCGCCCGCGACGGCCGCCGTCGACGACTTCGAGTTCGAGAGCTTCACCGCCGACTACTTCCTCGACCGGGATGAGAACGGCCGCTCGCTGCTCAGGGTCGTCGAGACGCTCGTCGCCGTGTTCCCCGAGGTGGACCAGAACCGGGGGATCCGGCGCGTGTTCATCGACTCCTACGACGGTCATCCGACCGGTCTCGAGGTCGAGTCGGTCACGGATGAGAGCGGAGCGCCCAGGGAGTGGGAGATCGAGGACACCGACGACGGCGACCTCGTCTCCCTGGTGAGCGCCGGCGACGACTATGTGCACGGCAGGCAGACCTATGTGATCACCTACACCCAGCGGGACGTGACGAGGTTCTTCGGCGACACCGGGGCCGACGAGTTCTACTGGGACACCAACGGCGACGGCTGGCGTCAGCCCTTCGGCGAGCTGACGGCGAGGGTGCACCTGTCCGAGGAGCTGGCGGCCGAGCTGACCGGCGAGACGGCGTGCTATCAGGGACCGTTCGGGGCCACCGACCCCTGCGCGGGAGTGGAGCGCAGGCAGGAGGGCGACGAGGTCGTCCTCGAGGCGCGATCGCAGGGCGCCCTCGCTCCCGGTGAGAACGTGACGATCGCGGTCGGGTTCGAGCAGGGAACCTTCGTGCCGCGCGACGAGAGCTACCTCGGCTCGTGGCTCGCCTGGCTGCAGCTGGCGCTGCTCGGGGCCGTGCTTGGCGCCGTCGGGTACGCCGTCTGGCACCGGACGACGCGCCTTCGCGACGCACCCGGCAGGCCCACCATCATCACCGAGTACTCGAGGCCGGAAGGCGCCGACCTGTTCACCGCCGCCGTCGTGATCGGACGCAGCAGGCGCGCCGTCGCGGCCACCCTCGTCGACCTCGCCGTGCGGCGCATCCTGCGGATCGTCGACAACGCCTCGTCCTCCTCGCACGGGGGCAAGGGGTACACGGTGGAGGTCGCGGGCGACGGCGAGGTCTCCCCGGCGGAGAGGCGGCTGATGAAGGCGCTGTTCCCCGGGGGCGCTCATCCCGGTGCCTTCCGGCCGATCGTGAAGAACGACACGGCCCTGGGAAGGCGCATGGTCCCGTTGATGAAGGGCGTCGTCAATCAGACGGATGCGCAGGGCTGGCGCCGCAAGCAGAGCGCAGCCGTCCCGGTGCTGCTCGTGCTCGTCGCGGGGATCGCGGCGGTCGGCGCGTTCGTCGTCGGTCTCTTCCTGCTCGAGGATCAGCGCGGCGGGGTCTGGCCGGCGCTGATGTGGGTGCCGCTCCCGCTCGCGATCGTCGCCATCATCATCCTCACCGCCCACACTCCGCTCACCGCACGCGGGGCGGAGCTGCGCGACCACCTCGAGGGCATGAAGCGGTACATCCGACTGGCCGAGCAGGACCGGCTCGCGATGCTGCAGTCCCCGCAGGGCGCCGAGCGCTCCGCCGTCGCTCCCGGCGACCGCGGCGCGATCGTGCGGCTCTACGAGGACATGCTGCCGTTCGCCGTGCTCTTCGGGCTGGAGAAGCAATGGGCCGAGGTGCTCGGCACCTGGTACGGCGACGAGCCGCCGGAGTGGTACTCCGGCTCAGGGTCGTTCAGCGCGGCCGCCTTCGCCTCGAGCGTCGGGTCGCTCTCCTCGACGGCGGCGAGCGCCTACTCCGGAAGCAGCTCGAGCAGCTCGAGCGGCGGCAGCTCCGGCGGCGGATCGTCGGGTGGCGGCGGAGGAGGCGGCGGAGGCGGCGGGGTCTGACCCGCGGCGCTCACGGGTCGCCCGACGACAGAGCGCATCCGCAAGTGCTTGCCTCGCTCGGCACGCTGAGTAGCGTGAGGGGGGAACCGAGGAGGGTGCCCGTGGCGTCGCTGTGGCTGGATTCGAGGAACGCGATCGAGACGGACCCCTTCGAGGAGGGCGCCGAGTACGACGAGGTCGTGGTCGGAGCGGGCCTCACCGGGCTGACGGCCGCGCTGCTGTTCGCCCGCGCCGGACGCCGGGTCGCCGTGCTGGAGGCCAGGCGGATCGGCTCGGTCACCACCGGCAACACCACGGCGAAGCTCACGGTGCTGCAGGGCGCGCGCCTGCAGGAGGTGCGGTCCCACAGCTACCGGTCGATCCTCGAGGCCTACGTCGAGGCGCAGCTGGAGGGTCAGCAGTGGCTCATGCGGTACGCCGACGACCACGGGATCCCTATCCAGCGACGGGACGCCGTGAGCTATGCCACGAGCGAGCACGGCGCCGACGTCATCGATCGCGAGTACGCCATCGCCCGCGACGTCGACCTGCCGGTGGAACTCCGCAAGGACGCCGGCCTGCCGTTCGAGACCTCGCGCGCCCTGGTGCTGCGCGACCAGGCGCAGTTCGACCCGATGGACGTGCTGGCCGCGCTCGCCGCCGACGTGCGCGCCCACGGCGGAGTCATCATCGAGGACGTGCGGGTCACCGGCGCCAAGGCGAGCAAGCCGGCGAAGGTGCGCACGACCCGGGGCGAGGTGCTCGCCGGGCACGTCATCCTGGCGACCGGCATCCCCATCCTCGACCGGGGCCTCTACTTCGCGAAGCTCCAGCCCCGCCGCTCCTACGGGCTGGCGTTCGACGCGCCGGGTCCGCTGCCGCAGGGCATGTACATCAGCGTCGACTCGCCCTCACGCACGATCCGCACGGCGCCGGGCGATGGGCCGGAGAAGCTGATCGTCGGAGGCAACGGCCACGTCGTCGGACGGGCCGCGTCGCCGAAGGCCCTCGTCGACGACCTCGAGGACTGGACGGCCGAGCACTTCCCCGGGGCGGTGCGCACGCACGCCTGGAGCGCACAGGACTACCGCACCCCGCACCGCGTGCCGTTCGTCGGCTGGCTGCCCAGGGGGCTCGGCCGCATCTACCTCGCGACCGGATACGACAAGTGGGGGATGACGAACGCCGTCGCCTGCGCGCTCACGCTCGCCTCCGACATCCTCGGCGGCCACATGCCGTGGGCGACGACGCTGCACCGTCGCATCACGACACCCGCCGCGATGCTCTCCGGCGCATACATGAACGCGCAGGTCGCGGCCTGGTACGCCAAGGGGTACTGGAAGGCGCTCACGGAACGGCTCCCCGAGGAGGCGGCCGACGAGGGGCAGGGCATCGTCGGGCGGGACGGGCTGCGGCCGGTCGCCCGGTCGACGGTCGCGGGCGTCGACTGCAGCCTCTCGGCGATCTGCCCGCATCAGCACGGCATCGTCACGTGGAACGACCAGGAGCTCTCCTGGGACTGCCCCCTGCACGGCTCCCGCTTCGGCGCGGACGGCACCCTGCTGGAGGGCCCCGCGACGGTGGGGCTGCGTCCGCTCGAATAAGCTGGCGGGATGGCTGACGAACGACGAGAGACGCTCCTCACGGTCTCCTCGTGGCCGCGCACGCTGCACCGGAACGACGTCGTCGTCCGCAAAGGCAAGCTCACGCTCCTGAACGAGGGGCTCAGCCCCCAGGACGCGATGGTCGCCGACCTGCTGTTCGTGCGGGAGGCGCTGGAGGCCGCCGACATCCCCTTCATGCTCGTCCGCGGCGACGACCGCCCGGTGATCGTCGTCGACTGGAAGCGGCGTGCCGACGCCGTGGCGGCGCTCGCCGCCGCAGCGACCTCAGAGCCGCTGTACGCCAAGGCGATCGGTCCGCGCTCCTCGCGCGCTCTCTTCGTCGCCGACGGCCGGCTCTCGACCGACCCCAAGTCGCGGGTGTTCCGTCTCTACCGCCCCCGCATCGAGCCGGTGGGGCGGCTCCGCTACGGTTCGAAGCACGGCGCACAGCTCGAGTTCTGGTCGTTCAAGTCCGATCGGGTGGTCGCTCCCCTCGACAATGCGATGACCCGCACCGTCATCCCGCGCGAGGAGATCGTCGAGACGACCGTCGAGGTGCACGGCCGCCAGTGGCGCACCATCGAGCCGATGTTCACCCGGCTCGCGCGCGACATCCCGTTCGAGATCGACATCGTCTTCTCCTGGGTCGATGGCACCGACGTCGAGTTCCGGCGGGCGCGGGCGAAGCGCATGGCCTCATACGTGGTCGGCGAGGGCGACGACGCCGAGGCGCGCTACCGGCAGATCGATGAGCTGCGCTACGCGCTGCGCTCGGTGCACCTCTACGCGCCGTGGATCCGCAACATCTTCATCGCGACCGACTCGCCCCGCCCGGAGTGGCTCGACGACCACCCCCGGGTGCGGATCGTGCGCAGCGAGGAGTTCTTCGCCGACACCTCCGTGCTGCCCACGCACAACTCGCACGCCATCGAGGCGTCGCTGCACCGCATCGACGGGCTCTCCGAGCACTTCCTGTACTCGAACGACGACATGTTCTTCGGGCGGCCCGTCTCGCCCGACATGTTCTTCTCACCGGGGGGCGTCAGCAAGTTCGTCGAGGCGACGACGCGCATCGGCCTCGGCGTCAGCGAGCCCTTCCGCAGCGGCTTCGAGAACGCGGCGCGGGTCAATCGCGCCCTCCTGCAGGAGCGGTTCGGCGCGACGATCGTCCGCCACCTCGAGCACTCACCCGCGCCTCTGCGTCGCAGCGTCATGGCGGAGCTCGAGCGCGAGTTCCCCGACGAGTTCAAGCGCACCATCTCGCACGCCTTCCGCTCGAGCACGGACATCTCGGTGACCAACAGCTTCTACCACTACTACGCGCTGCTGACCGGGCGTGCCGTGGAACAGGAGACGGCGCGGGTGCGCTACATCGACACGACGACCCACGAGGGGCTCGCCTCGATGCTCGAGCTGCTCGAGAGCCGCGACCAGGACTTCTTCTGCCTGAACGACGGCAGCTTCCCGGAGGTGGGCGCGAAGCGGCGAGCGCAGGCGGTGCGCTCGTTCCTCGAGCGGTACTACTCGTTCCCCGCACCGTGGGAGCGGAGCGAGAACCTCACGAGCCGGGCGACCGGCTGAGCGTCAGAGGCTCGACACCTTCTCGCGCACGATGTCGATCGGCACCGTGAGAGCGGTGTCCTCCTCGATCAGGTACGACTCGGCCGGTGCGATGCGCACGCCCTCGCGACGCAGGATCGCCCTGGTCTCCTCGGCGGTGACGTGGCTGACGACGCCGTAGCCGCCGATCGGCACGACGGAGTGCAGCACCGTCGACGGATATACGTGCACCAGGTTGAACGCCTGGGCCCCGTCCTGAGCCCGCGTTCCGCCGACCGGAACGGTGAGGTCCTGCGTGTAGCAGGTGGCGCTCGCGACCGAGACGGGGATCCCCGCGAAGGTCGCGGTCGTCGAGTAGTGCAGGTGCCCGGCGAGGATGCTCCGCACGTCGGAGCCCTCGAGCACCTCGGCGAGACGAGGCTGGTCGCGCAGCTCCACGAGCACGGCGAGATCCAGCACGCTGGGCACGGGAGGGTGGTGCATGGCGAGGATCGTGCCGTGCGGGGCCGGCTCCGCGAGCTCCTCGGCGAGCCAGTCCAGCTGCTCGGGGGCCACCTCGCCGTGGTGGTGTCCGGGCACGGTGGTGTCGAGCACGATCAGGCGCAGTCCGCCGAACCAGTGCACGCGGTCGACCGGAGCCTCGCTCGGCACCTGACCGAGCAGGTGCTGCCGGAAGGCGGGGCGCCGGTCGTGGTTGCCCATCACCCAGACGACGGTCGTGCCGATGCGCTGCGCGGCCGGCTCGACGATCGCCTTGAGTCGCTCGTAGGCCTCGGGCTCCCCGTGGTCGGCGAGGTCGCCCGTGATGACGATCGCCTCCGGGCGGGAGCCTGATGCCTCGAACTGGTCGAGCAGCACCCGCAGGCTGTTCTCGGCGTCGACGGTGCCGTAGAGCTCGCCCTGGGGGACGAGGTGCGTGTCACTGAGATGGAGCAGGAAGTGGTCCGGCCTCGGATACTCGGCCGTTCGGAGACTCATGACTCTCTATTCGGTAGCGACCAATGACTCGTGTTTCCATCGAAACACAGCGTTCTGAACACGTCGTGAATTCCCGGAAGCGAGTCGGGAAATCACCCTCTCAGGTAGTATTCGCCGCAGGCGTGCAGTCGGATTGCGCGCCGCGCTACACTGATACACAGCGATGACGCGCGTCACCGGTCGTTCCCGTCCGGATCTCGATGCGACCGTCGCCGAGTCCCATCCCACGGGCGCACCGCCGTCATCGACGGGCGGACGCCGCACAGCTCGTCCGTGCCGCATCCGGCACAAGGAGGATCATGGCCGAATCGGGCCAGCGTTCGCGCAGGCGCACAGTCTCGCGATCGACCCAGCGCAGCACCGTCTCGCGCAGGGGTCGCGACGACACCGGCGTCATCCCGGTCCTCGCCCGCGTCGCACG
This sequence comes from Microbacteriaceae bacterium, assembly GCA_031177985.1. Taxonomy (GTDB): domain Bacteria; phylum Actinomycetota; class Actinomycetes; order Actinomycetales; family Microbacteriaceae; genus JAPSJW01. The sequence continues at coordinate 617,025 of JAPSJW010000002.1, forward strand.
CGAGGTCGAGACGGCCGTGCAGCGGGGCCCGCTGAAGCCGGCCAACCGCGCCAGGTTCCAGGTGGCCGCGCTGCTGCTGCGCGAGGAGCGCGCGCGTGTGAAGACGGATGCCCTGCTCACCGAGACGGAGCGGGCCAACGAGCAGAAGCGCCTGGACGGCCTGGCCGGCATCCTCGCGAAGACCGCGGCGCGCGACACGAGCCTCATCAGCATGCTCGCCGACGACGCTCCGGTGACGCCGGCCGCGAAGGCCCTGCGGCGAGACCTGCTGCTCGCGGCGGGCGTCGAGCTGCCGCCGGAGGAGCTCATCGTCACCACGGAGCCCGCGCCCGTCGACAAGGCGGCCGAGAAGCAGGTCGTGCCGCAGTCGGTGCGACAGCTGCAGATGGCGAACCCGTTCCTCGCGCCCGACTTCAGCGCGGCGCAGCGCGTCACCCCGCAGCTCACGAACCGCCTCGCCAACTGGGAGCTGATCGAGCCGCTGTTCCGCGCCTTCGAGTACGGCGCTGGCGGGGGAGCGGCGAGCATGGACCTGCCGGAGGCCGCGAATCTGCGCACGCCGGGCCAGCTGGAGCTCATGCGACACCAGGCGCGCTTCGTGGAGCAGGTGCGCCGCGGGCACCGCACGTTCCTGCTCGCCGACGAGCCGGGCCTCGGCAAGACGGCGCAGTCGCTGCTCGCCGCGAACGCCGCGGGCGCCTATCCGCTGCTCGTCGTCGCTCCCAACGTCGTCAAGACCAACTGGGCGCGCGAGGTCGAACTGTGGACGCCGCACCGGAGGGCGACCGTCGTGCACGGCGACGGGCATGACGTCGACGCCTTCAGCGACGTGGTGATCGTGAACTACGACGTGCTCGACCGGCACGTCGGCTGGCTCAGCCGTTTCGGCTTCCGCGGCATGGTCGTCGACGAGGCGCACTTCATCAAGAACCTGAAGAGCGAGCGCAGCAAGCACGTCATGTCGATCAGCCGCAGCATCCGGGTCCTGCACCCCGACGCGCTGATGATCGCGCTGACCGGCACCCCGCTCATCAACTCGATCGAGGACTTCAGGGCGATCTGGCAGTTCCTCGGCTGGATCGACGAGAAGAAGCCCCGCCCGCAGCTGCTGGCGAAGCTCGAGGACACCGGCCTCACCCCCGCCGACCCCGGCTTCTTCGCCGAGGCCCGCAGGGCGGTCATCGACATGGGCATCGTGCGCCGCAAGAAGGAGGATGTCGCGGCCGACATCCCCGCCCGCCGCATCGCCGACATCCCCGTCGAGCTCGACGGCGAGCTCGGTCGCAGCGTCCGCGCGGCGGAGCGCGCCCTCGTCGCTCGCCTCGTCGACCGGTACGACCGTCGCTACGCCCTCAGCAAGGACGAGTTCCCCGACCGCGAGCGCCTCATCCGCATGGTCGCCCACGACGAGCTCGAGGAGTCGAAGGCGCAGAAGACCGGCGACAACGTCTTCACGATGGTGCGCAAGATCGGCCAGGCGAAGGCGGGCCTCGCCGCCGACTACACGGCGCAGCTCGCGCGGTCGGTCGGCAAGGTCGTCTTCTTCGCGAAGCACATCGACGTGATGGACCGCGCCGAGGAGCACTTCGCGCAGTCCGGCATCCGCTCGATCAGCATCCGTGGCGATCAGAGCTCGAAGCAGCGCCAGGAGGCCATCGACGCCTTCGACACCGACCCGGAGGTGCAGATCGCGGTCGCGTCGCTCATGGCCGCTGGTGTGGGTCTCAACCTGCAGGCCGCCTCGAACGTCGTGCTCGCCGAGCTCAGCTGGACGAGCGCCGAGCAGACCCAGGCCATCGACCGGGTGCACCGGATCGGGCAGGAGCTGCCGGTCACCGCGTGGCGCATCATCGGCGCTCACACGATCGACGCGAAGATCGCCGAGCTGATCGACAACAAGGCGGGGCTCGCCTCGCGCGCGCTCGACGGCGTCGACGCGCCCGAGGGCGAGGAGTCGAACGTGCAGCTCGCGACCCTGATGGCACTGCTGCGCGACGCCCTCGCCGAACGCGACGACGACTGACGGCCGCCCGGGGGAACGGCGGCCGTCAGCGGACCGGAGTGCTGATCAGCGACGCGTCTTCGAGGCGCAGCTGATGCAGTAGGCCGCCGAGGGGCGCGCCTCGAGCCGGGCGGGGGCGATCTCGCCCTCGCACGACACGCAGACCCCGTAGGTGCCGGCGTGCAGTCGCTGGATCGCGGTGCGGATCTCGGCCGCGTGCGCCAGCGTCAGCGCGCGGGATGCTTCGGCCTGAGAGCGCTCGAACGCGAGAGCCGGGCCCTCCGGGTCGCTCGCGTCGTCGGTTCCGCTCGCGTTCCGCGAGGCGAGGAAGGTCGCCATCTCGAGCTCGAGCTCGGCGATCTGCGCCTCAGCCTCGTCCAGTTCGCGAGCGAGCTTCTCGCTCAGGGCACGGGTGGTACGGAGGGTCGAGGGGCTCTTCGTGCCGCGGGTGTCGCCGGCGATCTGGGTGGTCATGCCCGCTATCGAATACGACCGGGAAAATGCACACCACGTCTGGACAGCGCCCCCTGGACGGGGGTATACGCGGGCGGGATCGACACAGGCGACGGTCAGCGCGGCTCGCGCATAATGAACCGATGATCTCGGCGGAGATGGCCAGGGCGCTGCGCGGCGCGGGCGTGCGATGGCGTCCCGCCTCGGGTGACTTCTTCCGGATCGACCGACCGGAGCTCGACTCCGAGGTCTTCACCGTGAGCGACATGACGATCGAGGCGCACGAGTTCGACACCGGCACGGTGCTCGGCTTCAACGGGACGACCGAGTGGGCTCTCGACTCCGTCGCCCTCGAGGACGCCCTGTGGCTTCCCCGCGAGGACCAGCTGCGCGCCCTGCTCGGAGGGACCTTCCGCGCGCTGCGGGCGGTCGACGGCGGGTACGAGGTGGACATCGAGCGCGCCGGTGCGACGACGAGCTACTCGGGCGCGGATGCGGCGACCGCCTACGCCGACGCGCTGCTCGCCCTCATCACGAGCGCGTCGGCGTGACCTCGGCGCCGAGAGCGCCCGCGATGCGCCGGATCTCCTCCGGACCGACCCTGCAGCATCCCCCTACGAGGGACGCCCCCGCGTCCCGCCAGGCGGTGACGAGCTCGTCGGGGAAGCCGGGCTCGCCGCGCCAGGAGCGGCTGCGCGCGTCCCAGTGCTCGCCGCTGTTCGGGTAGACCACGATCGGCTTGGCGGTGACCTCGCGCAGCGCCCGGATGCCTCGCAGCACCTCCGCGGGATGCGAGCAGTTGATCCCGACGCCGGCCACCGCATCCGAGGCGTCTGCGATCACCCCCGCCTCGCGCAGGCTCTCGCCCGATCGGAGGTCGCGGAGATTGACCGTCACCGAGATCCAGCCCTGGGCGCCGGCGTCCTCGAACTCCGCCGCGATCGCCTCGACCTCGGCGAGGCAGGGGATCGTCTCGGCAGCCAGGAGGTCGGGTCCGGCGTCGACGAGGGTCCGGATGCGGTCGCGATGCCACGCTCGCAGCTCCGCCACCGTGAGCCCGTAGTCGCCGCGGTACTCGGATCCGTCGGCGAGGGCTGCGCCGTAGGGGCCGACCGAGGCGGCGACGATCCTCCCGCCGGCTTCATCCGCCGCGCGGCGCGCGAGCTCGACGCTGCGCCGAAGCGCTCGATCGGCGGCCGTCGCGTCGCCCATCCCATCCGCGCTCACCTGATACGACCCCGTGATGGCCACGTCGGCGCCTGCGGCGAAGTACTCGCGATGCGCATCCAGCACCGCGTCCGGCTCCTCGAGCAGCAGACGCGCCGACCAGAGCTGACCAGTCAGGTCGTGCCCTCGCGCCTCGAGCAGGGTGCCGAGTCCGCCGTCGAGCACGGCCGCGCGGCCGGGGAGGAGCGTCGCGAGGTCCCTCATCCCGATCACTCTAGGTCGGCGGGCGGGGTCGTGCATCCGCTGTCCCCCGTACGAGTGAGCCCCCCTCTGGGGGCTGGAGCGCTCGCGCGGGTCCCGTAGCATCGTTCTCACGCACCACCGGGGGATGGTGAGGCGGCGGCCCCGCGAGGGCCCACCCGGGCGATACGGGGGTATGCGTCCAGGGTTGCGGCTCTCGCGCTCGGGGCCGTCGCCTGCCGTGCTCCGCGCCCGGTCCCGACGTCGTAAGGTTCTCCGTGTCCCTGCGTTCAGTCCGCCCGCTGCTCCGAGCGCTCACGGGGGCGCTCGCCGCCATCGCGCTGGCGGGCTCGATCCTCGGTCCCGCTGAGCCCGCCCGGGCCGGCACGTCGGTCAGCGGCTCCTTTCCGTCGTGGCAGATCTTCTCCTCCGGCGGCGCGCAGGTGACGGCGAGCATCGACCGCGACGTGCGGCGCGGCGGGTCGGTTGCGGCGCAGGTGGCGAACGTCGGACCGAGGAGCGGCGGGTCGTTCGGCGGGCTCACCCAGACGATCGCAGCGCAGCCGTCGACGGAGTACTCGTTCAGCGCCTGGGTGCGCACGCACCAGGTGGCCGACGCGCAGACCGCGCGATTCGTCGTCAATGCCGCGTGGTCGCCCTCGACCTGGATCGCGGAGGGCTCGGCAGGCTGGACGGAGCTCACCTGGTCGTATAGGACGAAGGCGGATGAGAGCAGCCTCGTCGTCGCGCTGGTCACCGAGAGCACGGGTCGGATCTGGATCGACGACCTGTCCGTCAGGAGAGAAGACAGCTCGACGAACCTGCTGCGCAACCCCGGGTTCGAGACGGCGCACGAGACGATCCGGGTGCTGACGCCCGATCTGGTGCTGCCGCGCGAGGCGCCCGACGTCGTCGTCGACTCGTCTGCCGCCCGGGTCGCCTGGGAGCTGACCGACACCACCGGCGCCGCGGTCAAAGAGGGCATCGTCGTCACGGCGGCCGCTCCTGCCGCGATCTCCCTGTTGGGTGTGCCCGACGGGTTCTACTCGCTCGAGCTCTCGGCGGGGACGACCGTGCGCAGGCTCGACGTCGGGATCGTCGGGGCACGTGGACCCGCGGCCGTCCGGTGGGGCACGACGATGCACGTCGACCTGCACGGGGCGCTCGACCAGACACCGCTGCTCACCGACCTGGGGATCGCCAGCGCGCGGGTGAGCCTCCGCTGGGAGAACCTCGAGACGGAGCCGGGTGTCTTCTCGTGGGACCCGAACATCGACGCCGCCGTCGCCCAGCTCCGCGCGAGGGGCATCCAGCCCGTGTTCGTGCTCGCCTATGCCAATCGTCACTACGACGGAGGACGCACCCCCAGCTCGGCGGAGGGCATCGCCGCCTTCGCCCGTTTCGCGGCGGCGGCCGCGGCGCGCTACGGCGCGGACGCCGCGTACGAGATCTACAACGAGTGGAACGCCGAGACCACGACGAGCGCCTGCGGACGCACGCCCGAGTGCTATCTCGAGCTGCTCGGCCCCGCTCGAGCCGCCCTGCGAGAGGCGGCGCCGGGAGCGACCGTCGTGGGGCCCGTCCTCGGCGGACTGACGGCGCACTGGCTCACGACCGATGAGTCCTACGACTGGCTGCAGCGGTTCTTCGAGCTCGGCGGCCTCGACCTCATCGACGTGGTGAGCATCCACAACTACGGCTTCCCGTCGGCGCCCGAGGGCCACAACGAGGAGGTGCTCGAGAGGGTGCGAGCGCTCGTCGACCGGTTCTCGCCCGACGAGCGTGTCGAGCTCTGGCTCACCGAGACGGGGTGGGCGACCGTCGGAACAGCGGCGGGCGGCGTCGACGAGGCCCAGCAGGCGAGCTACCTGGCCCGCGACGCCATCCTGAGCGCGGTGGCGGGAGTCGATCGCTACTTCGTCTACGACCTGCTCGACGACTGGGCCGACCCGACGAACGCGGCCGCGCGGTTCGGGCTGTTCCGCAATCCGGCGGAGCAGAAGGGAACCCTGGCGCCGAAGCCGGCGGGCGTCGCGTTCGCGACCGCGACGCGGCAGCTGGAGGGGTTCACCGTCCTGCGCTCCGAGAGGCCGGTCGAGGGGACGAGATCGATCCTCCTCTCCGGTCCGGATGGGGCGTCCAAGCGCGCGCTGTGGGCGACGGGCGCGGCGCGCACGGTGCTCATCGCGACGAGCACGCCGATCACGGTCACTGACCAGTGGGGGACGGACCGCATCGAGACGCCGTCCGGCGGCGTCGTGGAGCTCGAGCTGACCGGCGCGCCGGTGTACGTCTCCGGCGCGGGGGTGACCGGGGTGAGCGCCGGCTAGTGCTCGCGGTCGAGCAGGTGGGCGTTGATCCGCGCCGTCAGGTCGGCGTCGACGGCCCTCGCCACGCCGTCGAGCTCGCGCACGGGGGCGGCGTGCCGCCCGCTGGACACCAGCCAGATCGCGTCGGCCTGAGCGAGCTCCTCCGGGCCCAGCAGCGCGTAGCCGGTCTCGATGCCCGCGCTCTCGGCCCAGGCGAAGACGTCGCCCTGCGTGGTGCCCTCGAGGATGCCGAGACCGGTTCCGGGAGTAAGCAGCCGATCGCCCGACCTGAAGAGCACGGTCGAGGTGGGGCCCTCGAGCACGACGCCGTCGGAGCTCACGAAGATGACGTCGTCCGCGCCGCGTCTCGCCGCCTCGCGCAGCACGGCGCGGTTGACGGCGTAGGAGAGCGTCTTGGCGCCCGCGAGCAGCCAGGGCGAGGTCTGCTCGACGTCGTGCCGGTACCCGCGGTCGAGGAAGACCACCCGGATGCCACGCGTGCGGGCGGCCGTGAAGTCCGGCGCCGCTGCCCCGTGCACCCAGCCGGTCGGTGCCGCACCGCCCTCGACGCCGCGCGACAGGACGACCTTGATGAGTGCTTCGCCCGCATCGGCCAGCTCGGATGCCACCGCGAGGATCGCCGACCGCCAGGCGGGGAGATCGGGAGCCGGGAGGTCGAGCAGGGCCGACGAGCGCGCGAATCGGCGCAGGTGCGCGTCGAGTGCGTGCGGGCGGCCGAAGCGCGCGCTCACGGTCTCGAAGACGCCGTCGCCTCGCGTCGCTGCGAGGTCGAGCACGCTCAGGTGCGGCACGTCCGGGTCTGCCAGCTCGAAGGGCTCGGAGGACGGCCGGGCCGCCGGCGCCTCGAGGGATGGACGGGACAGGATCGCGAGCACCGACATGCTGTCAGCCTAGGACGGGGCCTCCACGGACGACGCGAGGCTCAGCGGTCGAGGGAGAAGACGCCCCAGTCGAGCACCTGCCAGCTGATCCAGCCGTTCGAGCGCTGCAGGCTGACGAGCACGTCGTAGTCGCTCCCCGTCGTGCTCGTGGCGGCGCAGGTGAACTCCTGGCCCACGAGCACCGGCGGTGTGTCGGGGCAGTCGACCTCGAGCCGGGCCCCCGTGATGAGCGCATCCGCTGTGACCGACTGCTCGGCCTCGGCCGAGAACACCGACGGGAGGGCCGAGATGAGGATGCCCGGCACCGCGACGATGGAGCCCACCTGAAGCAGCACGAGGGCCGCCCAGACCAGCAGCGGAGCGAAGCCGTTGCCCTGCTCCCGTGCCGTGCGCACGGCGCGCACGACGAGGTACACCGGGGCGCCGAGCAGCGCCCAGGCCCACGAAGCGGGACGAGGGAACCCCGCGCGGCGCAGCGTCGTCCGGTCGAGCGTCGCCAGCAGCACCGTCAGCAGGTAGGGCGCCGCCCAGATGGCCAGCACCAGAGGGAGGTTGCCGCCCATGCCGAAGGCGGAGACCACGAGCAGGCTCGCCACCAGCTGCAGGAGCGGCAGCAGGGCGAGGATCCACACGGGTGCGGTATGCACGCTGATGTTCGGCACGACGATGGGGATGGGGCGCTCGGTCGAGGGGGAGACCGGGTCGGGCAGCGGCCGGTCTCCGGCGTCCGGGCGCACGGCGCGATCCGATCCCGTGGTCTGGCTGACCGCGGCGACGGCTTCCCTGAGCTCCGCGACCTGAGGAGCCGGTGCCGTGGAGCCTCCGCTCGCGTCCGGCTCGTCTCCGGCCTCGGCATCGGATGCCCTGGGCGGATCGAGCTCGCGCAGGCCGACCGCGGTCGGCTCGTCCTCGGCTGCGCGGCCCGCCCTCGCGCGCTCGCGCTCCCGCCGCGCGCGCCGGGTCGGGAACTCCTCGTCGGGATCCGCCCAGGCGAACCGGCTCTCCTGCAGCACCATCGGCTGCTTCGCCTGAGAGGTGTGCTCGGTCCAGGCCGTGCTGTCCCACCAGCGCAGCTGAGGCAGCCCCAGCGGGTCCGGATACCAGCCGGCGGGCGCGCGCTCGAAGTCCTCCAACGCCCTTCCACCTCCACGGAATCGCGGGACAGGCGTCCCCCGGGCCCCTGGAGTCTAGTGAACCTCGATAGCGTCAGCCATCCCGCCTTGGAGGGGTGCCCTCGCCCATCGAGGTGGGGTCGCCGGTCGCACTCGAACCGGGGGAGAGCGAGCCGTCCTCGGTGTCCGCCCGCTCTTTGCCGCGTGCGAAGTCCGCGTCCTGGGGCACGGTGCCGTCGTCGAGGATGTCGTCGCTGTCGATGTCTCGCTCCATGTCCGCCACGGTACTCGCGGGCCCGTCGCTCGTGGAGTGGTCGCGCGCGCGCCCGGCGACGCCTATCCTGCCCGCCTGCGGGGGCGGCGGAGGTTGCGGGCGATCGTGGTGATCGCCCGCACGACGTGGCGCGCGAACGATCCAGCGGTCAGCTGACGGGCTGAGATGCGCACCTCGAGCCCCCGCTCGTAGCGCACCCGGATCGGCGGCGTCAGCAGGAAGCTCAGGTCGAAGTCGTCGTGCACATCGGGCGTGCGGTGCACGTGCCGTCCCACCCGCTCCCACACCTCGCGGGTCATGCCGAAGTTCGACCCGAACACCGGCGGGTGGCCGAGCGCGGCTCCCACGACCCTGAAGTAGAAGGGCAGATAGAGCCGCTTTCCGACCCAGCGCCGAGCGGCGGAGCCCCCGTAGAACGAGGCTGGACCGGTCGCCGCGGCCAGGCGGCTGTCGAGCAGGTCGCGGAGGCGCTCGGCCCAGTCGTCCGCGGGGACGGAGTCGGCATCGAGTCGTGCGAGGAGCTCGCCCGTCGCGGCGTCGAAGCCGGTCGCGGCGGCGATCGCGATACCGCGGCGGGGTTCGCGCAGCACTCTGGCTCCCGCCGATTCCGCGACGAGGGCGGTGTCGTCCGTGCTCCCGTTGTCGACGACGATGACCTCCTCGGGCGGCTGGGTCTGTCGCGCGAGCGCCGCGAGGCACTCGCGCAGGGCCTCCGCATCGTCCAGGGCGGGTACGACGACGGTCAGAGAGGGCACGGTCAGACGCTACGGAGAATGGCGCAGCCGGACCGACCCCTTGCCCGGTGCACCACCGGCGGCTAGAGCGCGCGACGCGCGTCGTCCGGACGGCGGTCGCACCTCAGTACTCGGTGCGCGCCTCGGCGGCCGACCAGCGCTCGAACGGCGCGGTACTGCGCTCGGATGCTCCCCTCGTGACGCTGAGCACCTGGCGGGCACCGCCCTCGAAGTACTCGTAGAACGCGGCGTCGTCGAAGCCGGCCTCGGCGGCGTCGTGCCGGTCGGCGGCATAGACGACGCGGGGGATGCGCGCCCAGAGCGCAGCGCTCGCACACAGCGGGCAGGGCTCGCAACTCGTGTAGAGCACGGCATCCGACAGCTCGAAGCGGCCGAGGGCGGCGCACGCGGTCCTGATCGCCACGACCTCGGCATGGGCCGTCGGATCGAGGTCGAGTGTGACGCGGTTGACCCCCTCGAACACCCGGCCGTCGCTGAGGACGACCAGCGCTCCGAAGGGCCCGCCGCCCGCGTCGACGTTGGCCGTTGCGAGGGCGATCGCGTGCTCGAGGTGCTCAGTCACGCCCCACAGTGTCCCATTCCACCGACCCCGACGGCCGCCCGGAGGGCATCGGTAGACTCAGGCCGAGGATCGAAGGGGACCCCGAGATGCATCAGTCCGCGCAGGCCCAGCAGGCCGCCGACACCCCGCTGCACGGTGACGAGAACCCCGAACGGGGCTCGCTCCCCGAGACGCCGTCGCTCGACGGCGGCACGCGGCTCGAGGTCGACTCGCTCGGCTCCATGGAGGTGCCCGCCGACGCCTACTGGGGCATTCACACCGCCCGGGCCCTCGAGAACTTCCCCATCACGCGCCGGGCGATCTCGAACTACCCCGACCTCGTGCGGGCGCTCGCCAGGGTCAAGCAGGCGGCGGCCAGGGCGAATCGCAGACTGGGCGCGCTGGACGAGACGAAGGCGGACGTCATCGACCGGGTGTGCCAGGAGATCGTCGACGGCGCACTGCACGACGAGTTCCGGGTAGGGGTGATCCAGGGCGGCGCGGGCACCTCGACGAACATGAACGCGAACGAGGTGATCGCCAATCGCGGCCTGGAGCTGCTCGGGTTCGCCAAGGGCGACTACGCGCACCTGCATCCGATCGACGACGTGAACCGCAGCCAGAGCACGAACGACGTCTATCCGACCGCGATCAAGCTCGCGATGGTCTTCTCCCTCAACCGCCTCCTCGACGAGCACGCGCTGCTCTCGCGGGCCTTCGCCGACAAGGGCATGGAGTTCCACGACATCCTCAAGGTGGGGCGCACGCAGCTGCAGGACGCCGTGCCGATGACGCTCGGCCAGGAGTTCACCGGTTTCGCGCACACCCTGGATGAGGACTCGGACCGGCTCACCGAGGTGCGGCACTGGCTCAACGAGATCAATCTCGGCGCGACCGCGATCGGCACGGGCATCACGGCCGACCCGCGGTACGCCGATGCGGTGCGGCAGGAGCTCGAGGCGCTCACCGGCATCCCGATGGAGACGGCCCCCGACCTCATCGAGGCGACGTCGGATGCCGGCATCTTCATGACGCTGAGCGGCACCCTGAAGCGCGCGGCGGTCAAGCTCAGCAAGATCTGCAACGACCTGCGCCTGCTCTCGAGCGGACCCCAGGCGGGCCTCGGCGAGATCACCCTGCCGCCGCGGCAGGCGGGCTCGTCGATCATGCCGGGCAAGGTGAATCCGGTCATCCCGGAGGTGGTCAACCAGGTGGCGTTCTCGGTCATCGGCGCCGACGCGACCGTCACCGCGGCGGCCGAGGGCGGGCAGCTGCAGCTCAATGCCTTCGAACCGGTCATCGCCCACTCGCTGCTGCAGTCGCTCTCCTGGATGACGAACGCCTGCTACACCCTGCGCGTGCACTGCGTCGACGGCATCCAGGCGAACACCAAGCGGCTCACGGCACAGGTCGAGTCGAGCGTCGGGGTCGTCACCGCCCTCACCCCCTACATCGGCTACCAGGCGGCGGCGACCCTGGCGCACACGGCCCTCACGACGAACGCCTCGATCGCGGAGCTGGTGGTCGAGTCGGGACTGATGGACGCGGAGCACGTGGGGCGGGTGCTGTCGCCCGAGCGTCTGAGCGGCGTGGCGCCGATCACCGGGGCGCTGCGGCTCCCCGTGCCCCCTGCCGAACGCGAGCCCTGAGGACCGCCCGCCGGCACGCGCTGACGCACCGCGACGGACGGTCCGCATCGCCGACGATCCCTCGTATACTATGCGGATGCGCTCGGCCGCCCCCCATCCGGAGTCCCCCGGCGGCCTCGCGCTGGCGTCGTCCTCGGCGAGGGCGGGACACCTCGCGGCACTCGGCGCGGCCGCGGCCCTGTGCGCTGCTCTCGCGACCGCCATGTGGGGAGCGCTGGCGCTGGCGGCCGACGAGGCGGTGCGGCAGGCGAGCGCTGCTCCATCCGCCGTGCTCGCGGTCGAGCTCCAAGGTTCTGCCGACGGCGGTGCGCTCGCGGACGCGGTCGATGCCGCCTTCCCGGGTGTCCCGATGCTCGTCGAACGAACGGGAGCCGGCTGGTCGGTACGGCCGGATGACGCCGCCGTCGGCGCTCGTCACCTCCCGGCCCTGGCACCCGGCGCCGAGGTGCTCGCCGAGGCCGACGGCATCTCCTCGGTCGAGGGCGGCACCGGGTGGGCCCTGCGTGTGACTGACGCGGTCGAGGCGGCCAGGTCGGCCGGCCTCACCGCCCTGGCGATCGTCGTCGCGGTCGCCGTCGTCGCCTTCCGGGAGCTCGCCCGGCTCCTGGCCGGCGTGCGCCGCTCCGAGGACGTGCTGCTGCTGTCGCGAGGCAGCTCCGCCCGCCGGCTCGTCGCCCGCACGGCGCTCGAGGCCCTCCTCGTCGCGACCCCCGCCGCAGCGCTCGGAGCGGCGGCGGGCTCCCTGGTGGCGCCCGACGTCGCCGCGGCGTTCGCTGCGGCGGGCGCGACCGCCGTCCTCGCCGTGCTGGTCACCGGGGCGACCACGGCGTCGGCCCTGCGCGGAGCAGCCGGCGCGGAACGGACCGCGCTCGGTGAGCGCACGACCCGCGCGCTCGGCGCCAGCGCCGTCCTCGTCGTCGTCGCCATAGCTGCGGTCGCGCTCTGGCAGGCCCGGATCGCGAGCGCCTCGACGGCTACGGCGACGAACCCCTTCGCCGTGGCGGCACCGGCGCTCGTGCTTCTCTCGGGAGCGCTCGCCGTGCTCGTCGTGTCCGTCGCGGTCGCACGCGGCGTCGAGCGCACCTCCGCCCGCGGACGGGGACTCGGTCGCGCTCTCGCCGCACGGCAGGTCGCCCGCCGGGTGCCCGCCTTCGCGACGGTCGTGCTGCTGGCCGCCCTCGCTTCAGGGTCGGCCGTCGTCGCGGCGGGCTATGCCGCCGCTCGCGAGGGCGCCGGTGCCGCCGCGAGGGAGCTGCTGGTCGGCGCGGATGCCCGTTTGCCCGTCGTCGGCGGTGCGGTCCCCGCCGCTCCCGTCGGCTCGGAGGCGGCGGCCGCAGGGCTCACCGTGCCGGTGGAGCTGGGGGAGGACGAGGCCCTGCTGCAGATCCTCGACTCCGGAACCGCCGCGGGCGTGCTCTCCGACGGCGGGGGAGCCGCCGATCCGGCGGCTCTGACGGCAGCGATCGAGTCGGAGCTCCCGGCGCCAGGGATCCCCGACGGCTCACGCACCCTCGTGGTGGAGGGTGGCATCACGCCGGGCGTCGAGCTGCTGCTCTGGGTGCTCGACGGCACCGGGACGCTCTCCGATCTCCCTGTCGTCGACGGTCGGGCAGAGCTGCCCTCACCAGCGCAGGACGCACGCCTGCTCGCGATCGACCTCGACGTCAGCGCGGCCGAGACGCCCCAGGTGGAGGTCGCGATCGACGCCATCGTGCCCGAGGGGAGCGGTGAGATCGACCTCTCGAGCGAATGGGTTCCCCAGTTCGACGCCTTCCCCGACCTCGACGGGCAGGTGGTCGTCAGCGGAGCCAAACCGTCTCTGGAGCTCGAGCGCACCTCGAGGGACGACGTGTCGGTGAGGCTCATGCCGGCGCTCGCCGAGGAGGACCTCCCGCTTCCGGTCGTGCTGACGAGCGGGCTCGCGGAGCGCAACGGCCTGCGGGTAGGCGACCCGGCATCGCTGCGATTCAGCGGGAGCGGCCGCACCGTCGAGGGAGTCGTCTCGCGACTGACGTCCGTGATACCCGGCGCGGGCCTCCAGGAGGCGGCGTCGGCAGACCTCGCCGGCTTCGCCGACCGGCAGCTGCGCACCGCCGAGGACGTGCCACGGCCCGACGTGCTCTGGGTCGACGCTGCCGACACCCAGGCGCTCACGGCTCTCGCCGAGCGTGAGCCGGCGGCCGAGACGACGCTCCCCGACCCCTCCGACCGCGCCCTCTCCGCGGTTCCCGCCGCGCTGACGATCGGCGTCGTCGGCACGGTGCTGCTCACCGCGATCGCCCTCGCGGCCGTCGCTTCGGCCCTCGCGTCCGCGCGAGCGGGCGAGGTCGCGGCGCTGCGCGCCGTCGGGGTGCGCGCGAGCGGGCAGGCGGTCGCGCGCGCGTCGGAACTGGGCGCAGCGGTGCTCGCAGGAATGGTCGGCGGCGTTCTGGTCGGGTTCGTCGTCCGCGCCCTCACCGTGGGTGCTCTCGTGCGCGCAACCGCTCCCGGTGCACCAGCCGGATCGGGGGAAGGTGTCGGCGTCGACCCCGGCCTCGTCCTGTGGCTGCTCGGTGCGCTTGCCGCGGCCGCCGCTGCGGTCATCGGCCTGGCTGCGGCGCGCGTGCGGGCCGCGGCGGCGACAGCGGTGCCCGGCGAAGGGGCGAGGGTCTCGTGAGCCGCCGCACGTCTCCGGCCTCGCTGCTCGCGTCGCACTACCTCGCCCATCCCTGGCGGTCGGCGGTCGTCGCGGTGCTCGTCGCGGTCGCCGTCTTCCTCGTCACGGCGGCGCCGCGCGCAGCCGAGCTGGTGACGACGGCCGAGCTGCGCGACCGTCTCGGCGCCGTGGCCGGGTCCGAGCGCGACCTGTCGACCGAGGCGAACGGCGGCATCCTTCTCGGGCCGGCGGAGGGCGATGCTGAGCTGCCTCCGCCGCTGACCGAGCTGTACGGCGCGACGGATGCTGCGCTCGAGCGGGTGCGTGCCGGAGCGGGCAGCAGGCTCGCGCCGCTGCTCGGCACGGCGGACTACGCCGCGGTGTCGCGCCCGTTCTCGGCGCCGGCCGACGGGAAGCCCGAGGCGGCGATCGGCTCGGTCCGCTTCGCCTTCGACCCGCGGATCGCCGAGAGGGTCAGCATCGCGGACGGGGCGTCGCCCGTGCCGTTCGCCGGCGACGGAGGGCTGAGGGGCGGCTCCGTTCCGCTCGAGATCATGGTCTCGGCGGAGACGGCGGAGCGGATGCAGTGGCTCGTCGGCGAGACCCGCAGGGTCGTCGACGCGGGACTCTCGCTCGACCTCCGGCTCACGGGGACCTTCGAGCCCGTGGACGCCGAGGCGCGGTACTGGCAGCACGTGACCTCCGTGCTCACGCCCGAGGTGCTCGATGACGGCAACTCCGCTCAGCGGGTGACGGGCACGGTCTACGTCGACCCCGCGAGCGTCGAGGCCTTCGCGCGGATCGGCGGGCTCACGAGGCTCATCGCCTGGTACCCCTTCGACCCCGGCGCGGTCTCCGCCGTCGATGCCGCGGAGCTCGCCCCGCAGCTGCGCGCGTTCACGCAGACTCGCCAACAGCTGCAGGACGGGGGGCAGGGGGTGGGCGCCACGGAGGCCGCCTTCTCCAGCGAGGCCGCCGAGGCGATCCAGGGAACGCTCGACCGATCGACGTCGGTCGCCTCGCTGCTGGTTCTCGTCGGCGTCGGTCCGCTCGGTGTCGTTGTGTCGCTCCTCGCGCTCGTCGCGACAGGCGTCGTCCAGGTGCGCAGACCCGCGCTCGTGCTCGCCGCCTCGAGGGGAGCCCATCCGGCCGCCCTCCGCGGTGCCGTCGCGCTCGAGGGGCTCGTCGTGGGCATCCCGGCCGCCGCGGCGGGAGCGTTCGCCGCGCTCGCGCTCGTTCCCGGCGCGACGACGGCGCTCACTCTCCTGCCCGCCGTCGCGCTCGGCCTGGCTCCCGCGGCGATCTTCGCCGTGGCGGCGACTCCGCCGCTCGGACGCGTGGGGAGAGCCGACCTGTCCTCCGGGCGCTCGGGCGTGCTCAGGAACGCGGGCGAAACGCTGCTGGTCGCCGTCGCCGTCCTCTCGGGAGCCCTGCTGGTCACCCGGGGCCTGGCCTCGGACGGGGCCCCGAATCCGCTCGCGATCGTGGCGCCGCTCCTCCTGGCGATCGCCGTGGCGATCGCGGTCGAGCGCCTGCTACCGGGCCCCCTGCTGGCTCTGCAGCGCCGCGCGACCGGCGGAACCGGGCTCGCCGCCTTCGTCGGGGTGGCGGGCGCCGTGCGGGCGCCGATCGCGCGAGTCGCGAACCTCGCCGTGATCGTCGCCGTCGCGGTGGCGGTGTCCTCGAGCATCCTGCTGACGACGCTCGCGACCGGGGCGGCCGAGTCGGCCACCTCCCAGGTGGGATCCGATGTGCGCGTCGAAGGGCCGGTCGCCGACGAGGACGCCCGTGCAGCGATCGGGGCCCTGCCCGGCGTGGCAGTGGTCGCAGGTGTCGATCGGCGCGACCCGGCCCGCATCGACGACGACGGGGCCCGACTCAGCGCCACCGTGATCGCGATCGACGGGGACGCCGTCGCGGCGCTGCACCCGGAGTTCCCGAGCAGCCTCGACGAGGTGGACGGCGAGGCGGTGCCCGTCGTCGTGTCGGCGGAGCTGGCCGACGAGCTGCGATCCCAGCAGCTCGAGCTCGAGGACGTGCCGGTGCACGTCGCCGCCGTCGCCCAGACCGATGCGGGCCTCGGCGACGGGGAGTGGATCGCGGTCGACCGGGCTGCGCTCGAACGCCTGGAGCTGCGAGGGTTCGCTCCGCGTATCGTGCTCGTGGGGCTCGCGCCGGGCGGCGATGCCCGCGAGGTGGCGTCGGCGGCCGCGGAGGCGGTGGGATCGACGGCTCGCACGGAGACGAGGCGGGAACGGCTCGCCGACATCGAGGGCGCGCCGATCCTCGGTGCGCTGCGCTTCTCGCTGCTCGTCGCGATCGCAGTGGCCGCCGGACTCGCCGCGACCGCGATCGCCTGCTCGGCCCTCCTCACCATCGAGCGCAGGCGCACGGTGGCGACGGTCCTGCGCAGACTGGGCGCCGACCGGCGACAGCTCGCGGCAGTGCTCGCGATCGAGGCCGCTCCGCTCCTCGTCGCCGGACTGCTGGCCGGGGGTGTGCTCGGGGCGGCCCTCCCGCACCTGGTCGTCGCAGGCCTCGACCTGGGCACCCTCCTCGCTTCCGAGCAGCAGCCCGCCGTGCAGGCGGATCCGCTCGTGCTGGCCCTCGCCGCGCTCGCCATGATCGCGGTGGCTGCGGCATCCCTCATCCCGGCGCTCGTGACTCCGTCGCGCACCGCCGCCCACCCGTCTCGAGGAGGCGAACGATGACAGCGACCGCCATGCCGGCCGAACCGGAGATCCTCTGCATCGACCTTGTGCGCATCTTCGTGGCGCAGGGGGTCGAGGTGCAGGCTCTCCAGGGCCTCAACCTCCGCGTCGAGCGCGGCGAGATCGTCGCAGTGGTGGGGGCGAGCGGATCCGGCAAATCCACGCTGCTGACCATCCTCTCGGGCCTCGACCGGCCGACGGCCGGCGCCGCACAGGTGGCGGGCCGCAACCTGCTCGCGATGAGCGATCGGGATCGCGTCGAGTTCCGCCGGAACGACGTCGGCTTCGTCTGGCAGCAGACCGAGCGGAATCTGCTTCCCTACCTCACGGCCGCGCAGAACGTCGTGATGGCGATGGTCGCGGGCGGCACCGCACGCAGGTCGCGCGAGAGCCGGGTGACGGCGCTGCTCGACCTGCTCGGAGTCGGCGATGTGCGCGATCGCCGACCGGGCGAGATGTCGGGCGGCCAGCGACAGCGGGTCGCCATCGCCGTCGCTCTGGCCAACGAGCCGAGGGTGCTCCTGGCCGACGAGCCGACGGGCGAGCTCGACGAGAGCAGCTCGGCCGACGTGCTCGAAGCCATCCGCTCGGTCAACGCGGAGCTCGGAGTGACCGCGCTCATCGTCACGCACGACGCGGGTGTCTCCGACCACGTGCGGCGCACCGTGCAGCTGCGGGACGGCCGCACCTCGACCGAGGTGCTGCGACGCACAGAGCTCGACGACGACGGCAGCGAACGGCATATCGCCGAGGAGTTCGCGGTGCTCGATGCCGCCGGCCGCCTCCAGCTGCCCGCCGACTACCTCACGGCGCTCGGCCTGCGCGAACGGGTGCGCCTGGCGCTCGAGACCGACCGGGTCGAGGTGTTCCCCGATCGACCGACCGCAGCCACCGCGGCGGCGGAGCGCTCGGCGGATGCCGGCGCGGCGAGGGAGGCCGGGCGATGACCGCGAGACACGCGCCGTTGCTCGAGGCCGAGGGGCTCACTCGCGTCTACGGGTCCGGTGCTTCGGCCACCCGTGCGCTCGACGGGGCGCACCTGCGCCTCGACGAGGGGGAGCTCGTGCTGCTCCGCGGCAGGTCGGGGGCGGGGAAGACCACCCTCGTGCATGTGCTGGCAGGGCTCGAGCAGCCCGACGAGGGCGTCGTGCGGTACGGCGGCAGGCCGCTCGCCTCGCTCGCCGAGGACGACCTGCTGGAGCTGCGGAGACGGCAGCTCGGCGTGGTGTTCCAGAGTCTCGAGCTGCTGCCGGTGCTGTCGGCCGCCGAGAACGTCGAGGTTCCGCTCCGGCTCCTGAGCACCCCCGCGGCCGAGCGGGATGCGCGGGTCCGCGAGCTGCTCGAGCGGGTGGGACTCGGCCAGCACGCCGCTCAGCGCCCGCCGGAGCTCTCCGGCGGTCAGCAGCAGCGGGTGGCCCTCGCGCGCGCCCTCGCCGTCCGCCCGCGCATCCTCCTCGCGGACGAGCCGACGGGACAGCTGGACAGCGGCACCACCACCGCCGTGATGGCGATGCTGCGGGAGCTCGTGCGGGAGACGGGACTCGCCGCCCTCGTCACGACGCACGATGCCCGACTCGAGGAGTTCGCGGACCGGGTCGTCGAGCTGCGCGACGGGCGCACCTTGGAACGCCGCTAGGCCTCCACACGCACCTCGTCCGGCCGCTTGTCCGGCCGCAGACCGCGCCAGCTCGGCTGCCGCAGCTTCCGCTGCGGCGTCCACTCTGCGAACTCGACCTCGCCCACCAGCTCCGGGCGGACGAACCTCGCGTCCCGCCCCTCGAGCCTGGGGAGGTCGCTGAGCGGGTTCTCGCCCGTCTCTAGCGCGGCCAGCTGCTTCTGCAGGTCGCGCAGGACCTTGTCGCCGAACCCGGTGCCCACCTTGCCCACGTAGCGGAGCCCCTGATCGTCGGGGATGCCGAGCAGCAGCGAGCCGATCGTCCCCTCCCGGTTGCCCTGACCGGGGCGCCAGCCGGCGATGACGACCTCCTGCATGCGGGTGTGCTTCAGCTTGATCCAGGAGCGGGACCGGCGTCCGCTGACGTAGCGCGCGTCGCGTCGCTTCGCCATGACCCCTTCGAGGCCGAGGGTGCCGCTCACGTCGAGGGCCGCGTCGAGGTCGCCGTCGAAGGCCGGTGGCACGTGCACCCGACCGACCTGGCGCACGTTCTCCTCCAGCAGCCTCCGTCGCTCGTCGTACGGCTCGTCGAGCAGCGAGACGCCGTCGTACTCGAGCAGGTCGAACGCGAAGAAGTGCACGGGGACATCTCGGGCCGCGGCATCGACATCGCGCGGCCTCGTGAGCTTCATGCGCTGCTGCAGGCGTCCGAAGTCCGGGCGGCCGGCCGCGTTGAGGGCGACGATCTCCCCGTCGATCACCGCTGCACGGTCGACAGCGCTCACGAGCTCAGCGAGGTCGGGGTAGGTGCCGGTCACGTCGATGTCGTTGCGGGTCACGAGCGAGAACGCACCGTCGGCGACGGTCGCGAGGGCGCGGATGCCGTCCCACTTCATCTCGAACGCCCATTCCTGCGCGTCGCCGATCTCGCCGCGGTCGCCGGCGCTCGCGAGCATGGGGGCGTGCTGGGATCGGACGCGGGGGGTCGGGCCGACCGCGCGACGTCCTCCGTCGGTCGCTTCGGCCCCGGCGTCCGGGGGCTTCTTCTCCTTCGAGCCGTCGCGCCGCGGCGAGCTCGCCCCGTCCCCGCTCTTCATGAGATGGATGAGCCAGTTGTCCTTCGCGTCCCCGTCGCGTCCTCCGGTGCGGATCAGCGCGTACTTGTTCGTGCCGTGCACCTCGCCGTGCAGCGTCACGATCACCTCCTTGCCCTCGCGCCACTTCTCCAGGTCGTAGGTGCCTCTGTCCCAGATGAAGACCTCTCCCGCGCCGTACTCGCCGGCCGGGATCACGCCCTCGAACGACCCGTACTCGAGCGGATGATCCTCGGTCTGCACCGCGAGGTGGTTCTGGGCCGGATCGGTGGGCGGTCCCTTGGGGATCGCCCAGCTCACCAGCACCCCGTCGTGCTCCAGGCGGAAGTCGTAGTGCAGGCGCCGCGCGTGATGCTCCTGGATGACGAAGCTGCGTCCCTCCGAGGGCGGCGGGGCCTCGGCAGGAACCGGCTCGGGGGTCTTGGCGCCGTCGCGCATGCTGCGGTAGGTCGAGAGCCGGTCGCGCGACGGGGCGTCGGCGCCGTCCCCGCGTTCGAGCTCTGCGAGGAGGTCGCCATGGTCCTCCACCCGCTCGAGCACCTCCCGGTAGTCCAGGTGCCGCAGCGCAGGGTCCTCGAGCTCCTCCCAGGTGCGCGGAGCGGCGACGGTCGGGGTGAGGCGCCCGCGCAGCGAGTAGGGCGCGATGGTCGTCTTCGAGCCGCTGTTCTGGCTCCAGTCGACGAGCACTCTTCCCTGCCGCAGGCTCTTCTTCATGTCGCTGACGACGAGATCGGGATCGTCCGCCTCGAGCGCACGCGCGAGCTCCTTCGCGACCGCCGACACCTGATCAGAGGTCTGGCGTCCGTCGAGGGCGGCGTAGAGGTGGATGCCCTTGCTCCCGCTCGTCACGGGGAACGGGGAGAGGCCCATGTCGGTGAGGATGGCCCTCGCCCGGAACGCGACTGCGGCGCACTCCGCGAGGCCCACGCCTGGGCCCGGATCCAGATCGAGCACGATGCGGTCGGGATCGCGGCGCTCGCCGTCGGGGCCGAAGCGCCACTGCGGCACGTGGATCTCGAGCGAGGCGATCTGCGCGAACCAGGCGAGGGTCGCCCTGTCGTTGACGAGGGGATAGTCCTTCGGGCCGTCGCTGTGCTCGATCGTGCGGCGCAGCACCCACGAAGGCGTGCCTTCGTCCAGGTTCTTCTGGAAGAAGACCTGACCGGGCTCGTCCTCGGTTCCCACGCCGTGCACCCAGCGCTTGCGGGTGGCCGGCCGGTCGCGGGTGTGCGGCACGAGCGCATCCGCGACGCGGGCGTAGTAGTCGAGGACATCGCCCTTCGTCGTCCCCGTGGCCGGGTACATGACCTTCGCGAGGCTCGAGATCTTCAGCCGGCGGCCGTCGACCGACACGTACTGCTCGTCGGGCGTCGGCATGCCCCATTCTGCGCACGCGGCGCTTCCTCGGCGCAACCGCTGGCATCCGGGCCCGTGGACGGTGTTCACTTGGCACATGAGATCGATCTGGAAGGGCGCCATCACGTTCGGTCTCGTGAACGTGCCGGTGAAGGTGTACTCCGCCACCGAGGATCACGACGCCTCGTTGCATCAGGTGCACAAGAAGGACGGCGGGCGCATCCGTTATCAGCGCAAGTGCGAGATCGACGGCGAGATCGTGCCGTACGAGGACATCGAGAAAGCCTACGACGACGGCGAGCGCACGGTCATCCTGACCAAGGAGGACCTCGCCTCCCTGCCGTCCGAGAAGAGCCGTGAGATCGACGTCGTCGAGTTCGTGCCTGTCGATCAGGTCGACCCGATCATGTTCGACAAGAGCTACTACCTGGAGCCCGACTCCAAGTCGATCAAGTCGTACGCGCTGCTGCGCAAGACCCTCGAGGACACCGACCGGGTGGCGATCGTGCAGTTCGCGCTGCGCCAGAAGACCCGGCTCGGGGCGCTGCGGGTGCGCGGCGACGTGCTCGTGCTGCAGGGGCTGCTGTGGAACGACGAGGTGCGGGAGGCCGCCTTCCCCTCGCTCAGCGAGTCCGTGCGCATCTCCAAGCAGGAGCTCGAGATGTCGAAGGCTCTCGTGAAGAGCTTCGAATCGGACTTCACCCCGGAGGACTTCAGCGACGACTACCAGGAGCAGCTGAAGCAGCTGATCCAGGCGAAGCTCGAGAAGGGCGACGCGCTCGACACCGAGGAGACCTTCGGGGAGCGCGAGGAGGAGGACGGCGGCGAGGTCCTCGACCTCATGGAGGCCCTGCGGCGCAGCGTCGAGCGCACTCGCGGCAAGGGCGAGTCCGGCTCGTCGAAGTCGAAGTCCAAGTCCTCGAAGAGCGCATGACCGTACGCCGGCTGGACGGACGCTGAAAGCCGACACACCACATCCGTCTGCCGTCTGCAACCCCCTACAGCGGTCCCGAGGACGCCGCGTAGCGTCGAGAGCGAAGGACGAGAGAAGGGAAGACCGTGGCATCGGTTGAGAAGAGCATCGACGTAGACGTGCCCATCAGCGTCGCGTACAACCAGTGGACCCAGTTCGAGGAGTTCCCGCGCTTCATGGGCGGGGTCGAGTCGATCGTCCAGCAGGACGACACGCACACGCACTGGGTCGTGAAGGTCGGCGGTGTCGAGCGCGAGTTCGACGCGGTCATCACCGAGCAGATCCCGGATGAGCGGATCGCCTGGAAGAGCACCGAGGGCGAGAGCCACGCCGGAGTCGTCACCTTCCACCGGCTCGACGACGCCAAGACGCGCGTCGCGCTGCAGATGGACTGGAAGCCCGAGGGCGTGGTCGAGGCCGCGGGCGCGCTGATCGGCGTGGACGACGCTCAGGTCAAGAAGGACCTGGACCGCTTCAAGGAGCTCATCGAGTCCCAGGGATTCGAGACAGGCGCCTGGCGGGGCGAGGTTCCTCGCGAGCCCGACGCGACCGGTCGCTGACCCGAGCACGCAGAGAAGTCAGAAGGGCGTCCCTCATGGGGCGCCCTTCTTCTGCGCCCGGCGACTAGTCGCGCAGCCGACGACGGGCGAGCGGGACGAGCACGGACCAGATCGCGGTGACGACCAGCAGCGTGCCCACCCCGAACAGGACTCCCGCGAACTCGCCGAGCAGCCTGCCGACGATCAGCAGCACCGTGCCGGCCAGCACGAGCGCCGTGCCGACGAGAGCCGCCTTGAGGATGGCGTCGGTCAGGTGCACGATCGCCTCCTTGGCGCCCTGCCGGAAGAGCAGCCGGTGCAGGAGGACGGGGGCGAGGGCGAGGATCGTGGTGAGCACCGCGATCACGACGACGACGAGGTAGAGGCCCTGTTGCGTGGCGGTGAGTTCCTTGAAGGTCGGCTGGAAGGCGACCGTCAGCAGGAAGCCGGTGAGGATCTGCGTGCCCGTCTGGGTGACCCGCAGCTCCTGCAGCAGCTCGTGCCAGTTGCGATCGAGACGCTCGCCCTCGCTCTCGTCCCGGTCGTCCGCCGGAGTCCAGTCGCCATCGCCCTGACTCGTCATCCCCTCATCGTACGAGCCCGCCAGAGGTGCAGGCCCGCGTAGCTCCGCCAGGGGGCCCAGCGGGCTCCGACCCGGTCGAGCTCGCGCGCCGTGGACGCCAATCCGAGGTCGCGTGCGGTGGCCAGCAGCACGAGATCGCTGGTCAGCAGCACATCCGGATTGCCGAGTACGCGCATGGCGAGGTAGCCGCTCGTCCACGGGCCGATGCCCGGCAGCGCCTCGAGGGCGGCCCGGAACTCGCCGACCGGTGTCGCCAGGTCGAGCGGCACCTCGCCCGCGGCCACCGCCTCTGCGATGCGCAGGATCGCGGAGACCCGCTTCGCGGGGCCGCGGAGCACTGCGGCCCCGTCCGAGGCGATCCTCGCGGCGGAGGGGAAGGCGCCGTCGTCGCCCAGCTCCGTCACGATGCGGCCGAGCACCGTCCTGGCCGCGGCGACCGAGATCTGCTGGCCGACGAGGGTCCGGAACAGCGCCTCCTCGGCATCCGCCGATCCGGGGATCCGCATGCCCAGCACCGAGGCGACGAGCGGCGCGAGGGCCGGGTCGCGCGAGAGCGCCTCGTCGATGGCGACCGAGTCGGCGTCGAGGTCGAACATGCGTCGCACCCTGGCCACGAGCGTCGCCACATCGGCGAGGGACTCGAGTCGAGCGGTGCAGCGGATGGCGGCGTCGCCGTCGAGCGCCAGCTCGACACGGGCGGAGCCGCGCGGCAGTCGCAGCGTGCGTACGAAGGCGCCGTCGCGCTCCTCCTCGAGGCCTGGGACCGCGTGGTCGGCGAAGAACCTCAGCAGCCCGACGCCGTCGAACGGCGGGCGGGCCGGCAGCCTCAGGCTGATCGTGCCCTCGCCTGCCGGAGCGTGCGCGTGAGCTCCGCGCATCCGCCGCAGCTCGGAGGGGGTGCGCTCGTAGATCGCGAGCATCGTCTCGTTGAACTGGCGGATGCTCGAGAAGCCCGCCGCGAACGCGACATCGGCGATGCGGAGATCGGAGGAGACGAGCAGGGTGCGCGCCGTCTGCGCGCGGTTCGCCCTCGCGAGCGCGAGTGGACCGGCTCCGAGCTCCGAGGTCAGCACCCTCCCGAGGTGGCGCGGTGTGTAGCCGAGCCGCCGCGCAAGCCCCGGAACGCCTTCGCGCTCCACGACGCCGTCGCCGATGAGACGCATGGCACGCGAGGCCAGATCGTCGCGCAGATTCCAGTCGGGGGAGCCGGGTACGGCGTCGGGGAGGCAGCGCTTGCAGGCGCGCAGCCCCGCCTCGTGCGCGGCCGCGGCCGTGCGGAAGAAGCGCACGTTGCCCGGCTTCGGCGTGACCGCGGGGCAGCTCGGCCTGCAGTAGATGCCGGTCGTGAGGACGCCGGTGATGAATTGGCCGTCGAACCGCGCGTCGCGCGAGCTCATGGCTCGGTAGCGTTCGGCGAAGGAGGCGTCCATGCCGTCCACTGTCGCACGGGGCGCCGACAGCCGTTCGCGGTTATCGGACATCACGGTCGGCTTGCCGCGAGGCCCGAGAAGTAAGCTGGCGAAGTGATCCGCTCGGACGTGCTCGACCTGCTGCGCGGCGACCTCGGCACGGCGGTCGCCACGGACGAGGCCGCGCTCGACACGGCTCGGGCCGATCGATCCGGCCACGCGGCGCCCGGGCGGCCGCTCGCCGTCGTGACGGCGGAGTCCATCGAGCACGTGCAGTCGGTGCTGCGCATCGCGAGCGAGACGCGCACGTCCGTCGTGCCGCGTGGCGCAGGCACGGGGCTCGCGGGCGGGGCCATCGGCGGCGCGGGCGAGCTCGTGCTCTCGACCCTCGGCATGGACCGGGTGCTCGAGATCTCCGTCGACGACGAGCTGGCGGTCGTGCAGCCCGGCGTGCTCAACGGTGCGCTCAACGACCGGCTGCGCGAACACGGGCTGTGGTTCGCTCCCGACCCCGCGAGCCGCGCGATCTCGACGATCGGCGGCAACATCGCGACGAACGCGGGCGGTTTGCTGTGCGCGAAGTACGGCGTCACCCGGGAAGCGGTGCTCGGGCTCAAGGTCGTGCTGGCCGACGGGCGTCTGCTCGAGCTCGGGCACCGCACCGTGAAAGGCGTCACCGGGCTCGACCTCACGGCGCTCTTCATCGGCTCCGAGGGCACGCTGGGGGTCATCGTCGAGGCGACGGTGCGCCTGCGTCCCCTCGTGCGTGAGGTGCCGACGACGATCGGCACCTGGTTCCGCTCCGTCGAGGAGGCGGCTCGCGCAGCCGCCGTCATCACGGCGTCGGGCATCCGCCCCGCCGTCATGGAGCTCCTCGATCCCAAGGCGATGCGAGGCATCGCGGACTATCTCCAGCTCGAGGCCGCAGGCGCCGCCTACCTCCTTGTGCACTTCGACGGACCCGCTTCTGCCGCAGAGGCGCAGGGTGCGCTGGGGGTGGTGCAGTCGCTCGGCGGAGAGGCCACCGTGTCGCACGACCTCGCCGAGAGCGAGCGCCTGTTCGCCATCCGCCGGGCGTTCCACCCGGCCATGGCCGCTCGCGGGAACGTGCTGATCGAGGATGTCGCCGTGCCCCGCAGCGCGCTGCCGGCGATGTTCGCCGCGATCGCCGACATCGAGCGGCGGTTCGGCCTGGAGATCCCGACGGTCGCGCATGCGGGCGACGGCAACCTGCACCCGAACTTCGTCTTCCAGGGCGACGAGGTCCCTGATCAGGTATGGCACGCGGCCGACGAGCTGTTCCTCACGGCGCTCCGTCTCGGCGGCACTCTGACCGGCGAGCACGGCGTCGGCCTGCTCAAACGGCGGTGGCTCGAGCGGGAGCTCGGGCCCGACCAGTTCGCGCTGCAGCGGCAGGTGAAGGCCGTCTTCGACCCCCTGGGGATCCTCAATCCGGGCAAGGTCTTCTAGGGAATACCCACGGGTCCGGTCCGGTTTTCCTTGGGGAACGATGACAAGGAGATCCCCCCGGATGACGACTCTTCCGACCTTCGAGCCCACCACGACCGGCCGCCCGGGAGCGGGCGCTATCCGCGTGCGACTCGGAGCCGTAGGACTCGATTACGGCGACGCGGTCGGCACGATCGACGCCGTGGGCGCTGACACGGCCGGCTTCGCGCCGAAGGACCGCGTGGCATGGCGCATCGACCCCTCGCGCCTGGCGCTGCGCGGCGTGCTGCGCACCGACGACCTCATCGGCGTACCGAAGAACGTGCCGGATGAGAAGGCCGCGGCTCTGCTGACCCGCGGGCTCATCGCACGTCTGCTGCTGCGCCAGATCAACGCCGTCGGCCGAGGCGACACCGTCGTGGTCGACGAGCGCGGCCGGATCGGATCGGTCGTCGGAGCCTGGGCTCGCGGACTCGGTGCCCGTGTCGTGGCTCCCGGCGAGCCTGCTCCCCACGACGCGGTGACGCTCGGCGAGGGCATCGAGAGCGTCGCTCTGCGCCCGATGACCCATGGCCTTGCTCAGCAGGGCGCCGTCGACGTCTTCCAGGCGATCCGCCGCGGCATCTTCGACGACGTCCCCATGCGCATCGAGCCCGTCGGCACTCTGCTCGACCCAGCCTCCAGCGACCTCCCGGTCGTCCTCACCGCCAACCGCGAGCCGTTCGTGCAGGCGGCCTGACACCGGCGACGGCGCACAGACTCTCCCTCGGCGACGGGTATCGTCGAGGGAGTGGACGTGCCCCCGCTGATCGCCTTCGTGCTGGCCGCGGCATGGTTCGTCGCACTGCTGTTCCAGCTCGGTGATCTGACCGCGCAGCGCCTCGATCTCGTGGACGCGCGCGAGGCGGTGCCAGCCAGGCGCGGACCCGCCATCTTCTGGGGCGTGCCGCTCGGCTCTCTGCTGCTGGTCGGCATCCTCTTCGGACTCGACCGCGGCGTGCGCGTGGCGATCGAGGAGGGCGACGTGGTGCGCGGATCGCTGCTGGCGCTCGCGCTCGCCAGCCTGGCCGCGGGCGGAGCCTCCGTGGGGGCCGTCTTCGTCCGGCGTCGGATGCCGAGCGAGTTCGCCGTCCTGTTGGCTGAGGTGCGGGCGCGCCGGGGCTCCCGCATCACGGCGGCTGAGCTCGCCGAGCTGCACTCGCGCTATGCCCGCCTCGAGACCTGGCACGCACCGCCGCGTGACCGGTCGCCGAGGCCGCTCGCGGCGCTGGCGACCCGGCGCGGCATCCCGACGTACCTCGGCCTCGCGGCGCTGGTCGCGATCGTCGTGGCGGTCACGACGGGCGGCCTCGAACCGGCCTATCTGCTCGTCGGCGTGCTGATGCCGGTCGTCTCGAGCGTGCTCGCCGTGCTGGCGCGGCGCGCGAGCATCGAAGCGGCCCGCACCTGGCACCGCGTGCACGAGACGCAGCGGGTCGAGATCGCGCGCATCATCGCCGAGCTCGACCGGCGTGCGGCCAAGGGCGTGGCGGGCCTCAGCGACCGCGTGTCGAGGGCGTTGCAGATCCTCCGCGAGCAGCAGGGCTGACCCCCGCGCTCTCGATATGGTGAGAGCATGAGCGACCCGACCGCGTCCACGCCCGACTACACCGCCTCGGGCGCACTCCTCCATCAGCCGCTCGCCCCCGTCGGGGCGCCCGTCGACGTCTCGCGCGACAACCAGTACGCGGCTCAGCCGGTGCTCGCCCAGCCCGTGCGCCGCAACCGGGCGCTCATCGTCTGGGGCACGATCGGCATCGTCGTGCTGTCGCTCATCACGCTCTTCGTCGCCTTCTACCTGGTCGCAGGCCTCGGACCGGTGGCCTTCGCCATCGCGGGCATCATGGCGCTCATCCCGCTGACCATCGTGTTCCTCGGCCTCAAGTGGATCGATCGCTGGGAGCCGGAGCCGCGCGGAGCCATCGCGTTCGCGTTCCTCTGGGGCGCGGGGATGTCGGTGCTCATCGCCCTCATCGTCGGCGCCGAGATCGACGCGATCATCATGGCCAACGGCGGCCCCGGTCCCGCGTACGAGTTCTTCGGCGCGGCGATCCAGGCTCCCGTCGTGGAGGAGGTGGGCAAGGGCTTCGGCCTGCTGCTCCTGTTCTGGTTCGCGCGCAAGCACTTCGACGGACCCGTCGACGGCCTCGTCTACGCGGGCTGGATCGCCGGAGGCTTCGCCTTCACCGAGAACATCCTCTACTTCGGCTCGGCGCTGCTCGACGGCGGGGGCCTCGTCGGCGTCGCCGAGATCTTCATCATCCGCGGACTGATGTCGCCGTTCGCGCACGTCATGTTCACCGCGTTCACGGGCATCCTGCTCGGCCTCGCGGCACGGCGCACCAACGGCTTCGGCGCGATCGGGTTCTGGATCCTCGGGCTCATCCCCGCGATGGCGCTGCACGCGTTCTGGAACGGAGCGCTCTTCTTCGTCTACGACTTCTACGGCTACTACTTCCTCGTGCAGGTGCCGCTCTTCATCGGCGTGGTGCTGCTCGTCCTCTGGCTGCGCCGCCAGGAGGCCAAGCTCACGTACGACCGGCTGCTCGAGTACGCCTCGGTCGGCTGGTTCAGCACCGAGGAGGTCTCAACGATCGCGACCTTCCAGGGCAGGCGGATGGCGATGCAGTGGGCGAATCAGCGCGGCATCGGCCGGCTGATGCGTCGCTACATCAAGGATGCGACGAAGCTCGCCTTCGCTCGCCAGCGCATCGTCACGGGACGGAACCGGATCGGCGCGCAGGCGGACGAGCAGGTGCTGCTCGGCGCGATCCTCGCGTCACGCCACGCGCTGCGCTCGGCGCCCGTGAGCCGCTAGCGCGTCCGGTCAGTCGGAGAGGATGCCTCCGACGATCGACCAGAAGTGGTATCCGACGACCAGGAGCGTGACGACGATCGCCACGGCGGGGATCCGGCGCTTGAGTCGCCGGCCGGGCTGAGCGACGATGTTCGCCTGGAAGTCGCCGACCCGCTCGTCGCGGTAGCGGTCGGTCTGCGACAGCGTCTTGGCGCCGATCGTGTCGACGATGCGCAGCAGGCGCTGGTACACGCCGGGCTCCAGCGGACGGAACGGCGTCCGCGAGTAGACGAACATGAAGTCGTCGACGATCTCGACGTCGAAGGGGGCCGCCTCGTCGATCAGGAGCGCCATGAGGTCGGGTGTGAAGACGTACAGCGCGTCCCGCTCGTACTGCCGGGGGCAGTAGAGGGTGAAGTACCGGTCGAAGTCGCCCTCGAGCGAGAGCACCTGCTCCTTGTCGAACGAGATCGGGAGGTTCGATACGCCGAACAGCCCGTTGTTCGCCTTCGAGTCGAGCAGCATGTGCGGCAGCCGTCGATCCAGGTGCAGCGCGAGGAAGCCCCAGTTGTGCACGGTGCGCTGCTTGCCGCTGCCGGTCGTGTACCGGTAGTTGCCGAAGTCGAGGAAGCGCCCGTCCGCCGACCGGAAATGATCGAGCGACCTGCGGTCGGTGCCGAGCCCGAAGATCGCTCCCGCGTAGGACGGCCCGGGGGATGCGGGGGAGTAGATGAGCCCGTTGCGGCGCGCGAATTCGCTCAGCCGGTACCAGTTCTCCCAGCGTCTGCGCGACGGGATGACCGTGCGGAACACCAGGAATCCGGTGCCGCCGAGCGCGAGCAGCACGACGAGGGGTCCGATGAGAGACCCGAGACCCGCACCCGCGGTTCCGAACGAGGTGAAGGTCACGGTGAGCACCAGGGTGATCGGGATGAGGACGGCGAGCCCCACGACCGCCGCGATCACCGCCGTGACGATCTGTCCCGCGCCGATCGTGGCCCACCCGGCGCCGGACGCCTTGGTCTGCGCCTTGAAGGCGTCGACGGCCGCAGGGTCGACGGGATCGGTGAGCGGGGCGTAGTCGACCGTGCGATTCACGCCGTCCATCGTGTCAGAACCGGACACCGGCGACGCGTAGACTTGATGCCCTTGTTGCGGAAGGGGCGGCGTGCAGGCATCCGAGCTCTCGGCCGAACAGCGCTATGTCTCCGAGCTGTACCGACGCCTCGACGAGGTCGGCGGCGAGGCACGTCGTCAGCTCGACGCGGTGCGCCGCACGAGCGTCGGCAGCACCCACCAGGCGAAGTCCGAGCGCGACGCGTTCGCGCGGATCTGGGAGAACCGCATCCGCCAGCTCGACGCGGTGCAGGAGCGACTCGTCTTCGGCCGCCTGGACATGCGCTCCGACGAGGGCGGCGACGTGCACTACATCGGACGCATCGGGCTCCGGGACGACGACCAGCGGCCGCTGCTGCTCGACTGGCGGGTGCCGCAGGCGCGTGCGTTCTACCAGGCGACCGCCGCCACCCCGCTCGGCGCGAGAGCCCGCAGGCACTTGACGACCGACGGGCGCACGGTCGTGCGCATCGACGACGAGGTGTTCGACATCGAGCTGCTGCAGGAGGGCGGGTCGCAGGTGCAGGGCGAGGCCGCGCTGCTGGCCGCGCTCACCGCGCAGCGCACCGGGCGCATGCAGGACATCGTCGCGACGATCCAGGCCGAGCAGGACCGCATCATCCGCTCCGAGCTGCGCGGAGCGCTCGTCGTGCAGGGCGGCCCCGGCACCGGCAAGACGGCGGTCGCGCTGCACCGCGCCGCCTACCTGCTCTACTCGCACCGCGAGCGGCTCGCGGCATCCGGTGTGCTCATCGTCGGCCCGACGAGGTCCTTCCTGCAGTACATCGAGGCGGTGCTGCCCTCGCTCGGGGAGACCGGTGTCGTGCTGTCCTCGCTCGGCCAACTCTATCCGGGGGTGGATGCGGCGGAGGACGACGCCCCGGAGGTCGCCGAGGTCAAGGGCTCCAAGCAGATGGCCGGCCTGCTGCAGCGCGCGGTGAAGTCCCGCCAGCGGGTCCCGTCCGAGGCGCAGGAGATCGAGGTCGACGGGGAGCGGATCATCGTGCAGCCCCGGCTCGTCGAGGACGCGATGCGGCGTGCGTGGGACACCCGCAAGCCGCACAACATCGCGCGCGTGACGTTCAACAAGGTCGCGATCGCCGCGATCACGCAGCAGCTCGCGTCGACGCTGCGCTCGCGCGGACGGACGGTGGACGAGAGCGATCTGCGCTATCTCAGCGAGGACGTGCGCAACTCCTACGACGTGCGTGTGCTGCTGAACACCGCGTGGATCCCGCTCACGCCGCAGCGTCTGCTGCAGGACCTCTACGCCCGACCCAACTGGCTGGCGGAGCTCACTCCGCGGTGGACTCCGGCGAAGCGCGCGCTGCTGCGCAGGGACAGGAATGCGCCGTTCACGGTCAGCGACGTGCCGCTGCTGGACGAGGCGGCGGAGCTGCTCGGGGAGGCCGACGCCCGCAGCGACAGCCAGGCCCGCGAGGAGCGCGCCGCCCACGAGCGCGACATCGAGAACGCCGAGGCGGCGATCCGCAACATGGAGGTCGAGGGCATCGTCGACGCCGAGACGCTCGCCGCCGGGTTCCAGGAGACGACGGTGCGGGAGACGACGGCCGAGCGCGCGCTGTCCGACCGCGAGTGGACCTATGGCCACGTGGTCGTCGACGAGGCGCAGGAGCTCTCGCCGATGCAGTGGCGAGTGCTGCTGCGCCGCAATCCGCTCCGCTCCTTCACGATCGTCGGCGATGTCGCGCAGAGCGAGGCCGCGGCGGGGGCCAGGGACTGGAAGGGCGCGCTCGATCCGGTGTTCGGCGAGCACTGGCGGCTCGAGGAGCTGACGGTGAACTACCGCACGCCCGCCGCCGTCGCGCACGCCGCGGAGGAGGTCGCGCTGGCCGCGGGGCTCGCCGTCACCCGGTCGCGCGCGGTGCGCGAGGGCGACCATCCCGTCGACGTGCGCGAGGTCTCCCGGAGCGAGCGGGCGGCATCCGTCCTCGACGCCGTGCAGCGCGACCTCGCCGACGGCGGCACCGTCGCGGTCATCGCGCCCGCGGCCGAGCTCGCCGAGCTGCAGACCGCCCTGCGGGAGACCCTCGGCACCGACGCGGTCGGCTACGGATCGCTGGGGCTGCGCCGAGCGGTCACCCTGCTGACCCCGCACGAGGCGAAAGGCCTCGAGTTCGACGCGGTCGTCGTCGTCGAGCCGAAGCAGATCCTGGACCGCGGCGCCGACCACGGTCGAGGAGCCGCCGCGCTCTACGTCTCGATGACGAGGCCGACGCAGCGCCTCACCGTGGTGGCGAGCGCCGGCCTGCCCGAAGGGCTTCGCAGGCCTCAGTCGTAGAGGCCGCCCGCGACCAGGATCGTCGTCCCGGTCGTGTAGGTCGCGTCGTCGCTCGCGAGGTACACGTAGGCTCCGGCGGTCTCGACAGGCTGACCAGGGCGCTCCAGGGGCGCGTCCTCGCCGAGGTCCTCGACGCCGCTGCCCGACACGATCTGCAGCTCGGTGACGAACGGGCCGGGGGCCACGCCGTTCACCCGGATGCCGCGGGGCGCGAGCTGCACCGACAGCGACTTCGTCATGTTGAGGATCGCGGCCTTCGTCGCCGCGTAGTCGACCTTGTCGGCCGACGGAGAGGACGCCTGGATGCTGCTGGTCGTGATGACGGAAGCGCCGCGAGGAAGGTGCGGGAGGGCCGCCTTCAGGGTCCACACGATCGAGTAGACGTTCGTCGCGAAGGTCTTCACGAGCTGCTCGGTCTCGAGCTCCGCGATGTCGTCGAGGTTGCTCTGGTAGCCGGCGACGAACACGAGCGTGTCGATGCCGCCGAGCGCCTCGAGCGCCTTCTCGACCGCCGAGACGCACTGCTGCTCCTCCGAGGCGTCGAGCTCGATCGCGGTCGCGGTGCGGCCCTGCTCCTGCAGGAAGGCGACCACCTCATCCGCTGCCTCGGGATCGCTGTGGTAGGTGAGGGCCACGTCCGACCCCTCCTTGCCGTAGGCGACGGCGACGCTCCGGCCGATGCCGGTGTTGCCGCCGATGATCAGGGTCCTGCGCCCCTGCAGACGGCCGTGGCCGGTGTAGGACTGCTCGCCGGTGTCCGGTGCTGGGTCGGGCTTGCCGTCGACGACGTCGAAGGGCGGCTTGGGGAAGTCGTTGAGAGGATCGCGCATGCTTCCATGCGACTCCTGCCGTCAGCGCATCCGCAACCCTCCGCGTGCAGTGACGCTCGCCGGTAGGATGCGCGCCGCCGCCACCAGCAGCCTGTAGCGCTTCGACGGGATCAGGACGGCGCGCCCGCGCGATGCCGCCCGCAGCGACTCCGTCACCACGCGCTCGGCGCTCAGCCACATCACCCGCGGGATCCCGTCCTTGACGGCGCCCATGCGATCGTGGAACTCGGTGTGCACGAAGCCGGGGGCGACCGTCGTGACCGTCACGCCGCGACGGCGATAGGCGAGGTTCGCCCAGCGGCCGAAGCTCAGCAGCCACGCCTTCGCGGCACCGTAGGTCGAGCGGGGCGTGTACCCGGCGACGCTCGCGATCTGCACGATGGTGCCGCGGCGCCGCGGCAGCATCTGGCGCAGCGCGGCGTGGGTGAGCCGCATCGGCACGCGCACGAGCAGCTCGAGCAGCCTGTCCTCGTCCTCGATCGGGTTCTCCTCGAACGAGCCGCCGAGGCCGAACCCCGCGTTGTTGACGAGCATGCCGATCGGCCGCTCCTGCGAGGAGAGCCGCGCCTCCACCGCCGACAGCCCCTCCGACGCCGTCAGGTCGGCGGCCAGAACCTCGACGCTGATGCCGTGCTCCGCGATCAGGCGCGCGGCGCTGTCCTCGAGCCGCGACGCGTCTCGGGCGACGATCACGAGGTCGAAGCCGCGCGCGGCGAGCTGCCTCGCGAACTCCGCCCCGATCCCGGCCGTGGCCCCCGTCACCAGCGCCACGGGCGGGGGAGTCGGGGTGGGAGCGGCCATGCCGGTCACGATACCCGCGGGTCCGACGAGGCCCCGGGTCTGGCGCCCGCGCGCACCGAACCGCTAGGAATAGACCATGACGGTCGCGAGCTGGGTCGCCGGCTACCTCAAGGCGTGGGAGAGCAACGAAGAGGAGGACATCCGCGCACTCTTCACAGAGGATGCGGTGTACCGCTTCGCTCCGCACGACGAGGAGCCGCTCGAGGGCATCGACGACATCCTGGAGGGATGGCTCGAGAGCGCGGACGACCCCGGGTCGTTCCGCTTCGAGTACGAGGTGCTCGTCGACACACCCGAGCTCGGCATCGTGCAGGGCGTCACCGAGTACGTCGACGCCGAGACCTACTCGAACCTCTGGGTGGTGCGCTTCGCCGAGGACGGCCGCGCCCGCGACTTCACCGAATGGGCGCTCGACCAGGACGACTGAGGCGCGTGGCGCTCCAGCACCCGCCCAGCCTGTGAGGTGAGGATGGGACGATGTTCCGGTCCCACCCTGTGCTGAGCGTCGTCACGTTCGCCTACCTGGGACTGGTCGGCTGGCTGACCCTCGGGCCGCAGCCGCTCGACGACTCGGCCGATAGCCTCCTCTGGCGCCTCGTCGCCTTCCTGGCGCGACATGAGCAGACCGCCTGGATCGGCTACAACACGATCGAGTTCACGGCCAACATCCTGATGTTCGTGCCCGTGGGGCTCTTCTTCCTGCTGCTCTTCGGGCGGCGCCGGTGGTGGCTCGCCGTGCTGTTCTCGGCAGCGCTGACGATCGCGATCGAGACGGCGCAGCGCTTCCTGCCCGAGCGGGTGTCGGACCCGCGGGATCTGCTCTCGAACTCGATCGGCGGCGTGATCGGGGTGGCGGCTGCGCTCATCGTGACCTGGCCTGCGGCGCGCCGGGCTCAGCGGCGGCGCCGCGATCTCCGGCTCGCGCGCTAGGGTCCGTCGGCGACCGTCTGCACCCGGTCGACGAGCTCGCGCCACGGCCCGGTGAGCGCCCCCTCGGGCAGCACGATCTGGTGCCGGGAGCAGCGGATGCGGTAGGAGAACCGGTCCATCCCGCCCGGATCGGCAGGGCGCTCGTTCCAGGGGAGGGTCTCGATGAGCGCGAGCCACTCGTCTCGGTCGGGTGCCTCGTCGAGGTCGACCTCCCACCGGCGGGTGATGCCGGCGAAGCCGCCGGAGCGCACGACCAGGACGCGCATGGTGCACCTCGCCTTCCGTGCGTCGCCGCCGGCCGGGTCGGGTCGCTCAGCCGGTGACCCCGACCTCGCGCCACGCCTCCGCGACGGCCTCGCGCTCGCGGGAACCGCTGCCGAAGCGGGCGGCAGCGGCATCCGTCGTCGCTTGCGCGAAGGTGACGAAGTCGGTGTCGACCGCCAGGGTACCCGCGGTGAGCGCGTCGTACCAGACGCGGCCGGCGCCGCGCCACGCCTCGCCCCCGATGGCCGTTGCGGCGAGGTAGAAGGCCCGATTGGGGATGCCGGAGTTCAGGTGCACGCCGCCGTTGTCGTCCTCGGTCTCGATGTAGTCCACCATGTGGCCCGGCTGCGGATCGCGGCCCAGCACGTCGTCGTCGTAGGCCGATCCGGGAGCGCGCATCGACCGCAGCGCGGTGCCTTCCACCCGGTCGGTGAACAGGCCCACGCCGATGAGCCAGCTCGCCTCCTCGGCGGTCTGGCCGAGCGCGCGCTGCTCGACGAGCGCACCCAGCACGTCGCTGACGGACTCGTTGAGCGCTCCGGACTGCCCCCGGTACTCGAGGTTCGCGCTGTACTGCGTGACGCCGTGGGCGAGCTCGTGGCCGATCACGCTGATGCTGCGGGTGAACCGCTCGAACACCACGCCGTCGCCGTCCCCGAACACCATCCGCTCGCCGTCCCAGAACGCGTTGTCGTAGTTGCGCCCGAAGTGCACTGTGGCGTCGAGGGGGAGGTTCGCGTCGTCGATGGAGGCTCGGTTGAACGCCTCCTGCAGCAGGGCATGCGTGTGCCCCAGACCGTCGTACGCCTCGTCCACAGCTGCGTCGCCGCTCGCCCTGTCGCCCTCCATCCGCACCGGGTCGCCCGGAAGGGCTTCAGCGCCCCTCGCGTCGTAGATGGTGCGTCGCGGTGGTCCCGGCTCGCGGTCGGTGGGTCGCAGGCCCGGGCGCGCCTGCGGTGCCCGGGGCGGCGCCGCCTCGCCGATGCGGACTCCGCGGAAGGGCTCGTCGAGCACGAGCGACTGGCGCGCGGCCTCGGCGGCCCCGGCGAACTCGGGGGAGTCGAGCCTCGCGAGATGGAGCAGCAGGTACGGCGGGACGATCGTGCAGCGCATCATCCGATGGTGTCAATGACGTCCGACGGCGGGGAGGATGGCGCGGCCGAGTTCACCTGCTGGACTTCTGGTGAGCCGCGAGCGCGTCCTCGAACGCGTGCAGAGCGTCGGCGCTGAACAGCACGAACGTGGCGCGCTCCACCGTGGCGGACGAGCCGGTGACCGCTCGCATCGCCTGGTGCGCGGCGTCGTCCATCGGCCACCCGTACACCCCCGCGCTCACGGCAGGGAAGGCGATGGTCCGGGCGCCGAGCCGCTCGGCCAGGGCGAGCGACTCGAGGTAGCAGGAGCGCAGCAGGTGCGACCGGTCCTGTGACCGCGAGTACACCGGACCGACCGTGTGGATCACCCATCGGGCGGGCAGGTGGCCTGCGGTCGTGGCGACGGCCTGGCCCGCGGGCAGCCCGTGGGGGTGCGTCGTGCGCCGCACCTCCCGGCACTCGGCGAGGATGCGCGGTCCCCCCACGCGGTGGATCGCGCCGTCGACGCCGCCTCCGCCGAGCAGCGAGCCGTTCGCGGCGTTGACGATCGCATCCGCCGCGAACCGGGTGATGTCCCCTCGCACCAGCTGCACGTCGATCACCCTTGGGACGGTACGCGCGCGAAGACGCCGCATGCACAGGGGTTGCGGGCGGGATGCCCGGCATCGGAAGATGGCACCCCGCGACCGGATGCTCTCAGCCTGTGCAGCCGCCGGTGTCCACGGCGTCGCCGAGCGCTGCCGCCGACTCCGCCACCGGATCGAGCTCAGCCATGGTCATCGCGTAGCCGATCCGGCCGTCCGTCAGGCTCCGCGCGAACACGACCCCGGCGACGTCGCCCTCGGCCGTCAGCAGCGGTCCACCGGAGTTGCCCTCGCGCACCGTCGAGGCGAGGGTGTACACCTCGCGCGGGTTCGTGCTCTGCTCGTAGATGTCGGGCACGGTCGTCGTGTCGACCGAGAGCACGTCCGCTCCCGACTGGGTGAAGGGTCCGCCGAACGGGTAGCCCTGCACGGCGCCGGTCTGGCCGGTCGCCAGAGTGTCGGCGAGGTCGATCGGCGGAACCGAGAGGTCGTCCACGGCGATCACGGCGAGGTCGTCGATCGGGTCGAAGTAGACGACGCTGCCGCCGAGCACCTGGCCGTTCGGCACCTCGACCACCGCCTCGTCGATTCCCGCGACGACGTGCGCGTTGGTGACGATGCGATCCGCCGCCACGACGAAGCCGGTCCCCGTCTTCGTCTGCCCGCAGAGGTAGGCGGTGCCCGAGACCCGTACGACGGACGCGGCCGCCTGCTGCAGTCCCGTGCCGCTCGGCGCCTCCGGAACGGCCGCATCCTGACCGCCGCCCCCGAACTCGTCGGCGAGCTGGGGGAGGGCCTGCTCGAACGCGAAGGAGCGCGCCTCCGCGAGCCATGACTGCACCGGGTCGGGCGTGAGCCGATCGATGGTGCGGATCACGAGCGAGCCGGCGACGGCCCGGGAGAACGCCGGGATGCCGAGCGAGCCCACGCTGACCGCGACCACCGAGGCGACGAGGGACGCCGCCACGAGGGTGACCGCACCGCCGAGGAGCTGATCGACGGGGCGCAG
Source organism: Microbacteriaceae bacterium (assembly GCA_031177985.1). Lineage (GTDB taxonomy): Bacteria > Actinomycetota > Actinomycetes > Actinomycetales > Microbacteriaceae > JAPSJW01. Next base: position 654,559 of record JAPSJW010000002.1, read on the forward strand.
GGGCGTCTTCGAGATGGACTTGCGGATGCCGCGCCCGATCGCCGCGCCGACGGCGTGACCGAGACCGATGAGGAACACGGCGAGGAAGATCGTCGCCGCGATGCGCAGCAGGGCGTTCGGCAGCGCATCCGTCGCCAGCGGGATGGCGAAGAAGGCGACGACGACGCCCGCGATCACCCCGAGGATGCCCCCGAGACTGCGTGCGAGGCCCGCGGAGAAGCCGTAGGCGAGATAGCCGATGAGCAGGGCGATGAGGAGGATGTCGAGCAGCACCGATTCGCCCACGGCCGTCCTTCCTCGCCGGATGCCAGTGGCATCAGCCTAGAGGCGGCTCCCTCGACGCGGCCTGCGCGTGCAGCCAGGCCGCAGCTCAGACCGGCGCGGGCACCTCGCCCCGGGCGACGACACTGCCGTCGACGGTCAGCACGAGAAGCTCGCCGCCGCCGCGCTCACGCAGGAGCTCCTTGGCGGAGGCCACCGCATCCGACTGGATCTCGTGGTGCGAGAGGCGCTCGCCGCCCACCTCGACGGCCCACTGCGCACCGCAGGGCACGACGCTCGCCGATTCAGCCATGCGCTCAGGCTACGGGGCGCCGGCCCGCCGTCCGAGACCTTGACACCCGCGCGCCTGTCCCTTCAGCGCTCGCTCGTCCCACCCTCCGCTCACCGCAGGGACAGCATGACCACGGTGATCACCACGGCGTCGATGGCGAGGAAGCCGCCGATCAGCCACAGGAAGGTGCGCTTGCGCGGGTTCACCCCGAGGAACCCCATGGTGAGCCGCCGCCCCGGCTCGGCGACGACAGCGCCGGTCGCCGCTGCCCCTCGCTCGTCGGCGTACAGGTCGGTGCGGGTGATCGCCTTCTCTCCGACGACCAGGCGGATGCGGAGCAGGCGCTCCCACGTGGCGGCTCTCCCGAGGTCGAGCGGCTTCGTCGAGTAGACGAAGAACCAGTCGTCGACGATCTCGACGTCGAGGTCGCCGGTCTCGTCGATCAGGAGGGCCATGAGGTCGGGGGTGAAGACGTACAGCGCGTCGCGCTCGTAGCCTTCGGGGCAGTAGAGCCGGAAATACCGGTCGAAGTCGCCCTCGAGCGACAGCCGCTGGTCGTTCGCGATCGGCATCGGGATGCTCGAGCCGAAGAGGCCGTCGTTGCGGGTCGCGTCGAGCACGAGATGCGGCAGGCGGCGCTGCAGACGAATGGCGAGGTACCCGTACGAGCGGCGCACCGAGGTGCTGAAGGAGGTCGTCACCGTCGCGCCGGTCGCTCCGCGGTGCGTCTGCGATCCGCCCGGCGCCCCGGTGATCGTCCCCACCTCGAATCCCTCCGCGGTGAACCGGTCGACGACGACGGCGTTCCGCAGGTTCTCGAACAGCGCACCGCCGAAGCCGGACGGCTCGGAGGTCGGCTGATAGGTCAGGCCGTGCGCCGCCGCGAACGCCGCGGGTCCGTGAGCGAGGGTCGAGGTGTCGAGCATCGGCGAGGTCATCCCCGCAGGCTAGCGGCGCGGACGGGTGCCTGCCGACCGGCTCTGCTAGGCTTTCCCGGTTGCCGTGAAATCGGCCGCGGAGAAAGAGCGCTCGTCGAGAAGCGACGGGCACCGCGCAACGAGAGGAAGGGGATCCCATCTATGGCACTCGAAGCAGACGTCAAGAAGGCGATCATCGAAGAGTACGCAACCCACCCCGGTGACACCGGATCCCCTGAGGTCCAGGTCGCGATGCTGACGCAGCGCATCAAGGACCTCACGGAGCACCTCAAGGAGCACAAGCACGACCACCACTCGCGTCGTGGTCTGCTCCTCCTCGTGGGCCAGCGTCGCCGACTGCTGGGCTACCTGCAGGACATCGACATCGAGCGCTACCGCTCGCTGATCGAGCGTCTGGGTCTGCGCCGCTAGTCGCTGATACCGCGAACTTCTTGCGAAGGGCCGTCTCCCGAGGGAGGCGGCCCTTTCGTCGTCCCCGGCACCCGCACTTCTCGCGCCATCCGGAGCTCGTCGGCCGTACCTACTTCGATGCGCAGGTGTCCTTCCCCGACTGCACCGTCATCGGCCCCGTGCTGGGCGGCAAGGTGCTGATCAACCCTCCGGCCGAGACCGTGATCAGCGCCAACGACGAACTCGTCCTGATCGCCGAGGACGACAGCACGATCCGGCTCGGCACGCCTGTCGAGCCCGCCACCGACGCGATCGTCGAGGCTCGTCCCGTCGAGCGCGTGCCCGAGCGGACTCTCGTGCTGGGCTACAACCGCGGTCTGCACGCGATGCTCGCCGAATTGGACGAGTACGTCGCGCCCGGTTCGCTCGTCACGGTCGTGGCAGATGTCGAGTCGCCCGTCTTCGACCCGTTCGAGTCGCTGCAGGTCGCAGTTCCAGCGGGGCGACACGTCACGCCCGGGGGTGGAGATCGACTTCTACACGGTGCTCGAGGCGGCGAGACGGCGCTCGGCTACCGGCTCGCCGAGCACGCCCACACCGGCTCCGAGGCCTACGGGGTGCGGGTCAACCCGCTGAAGTCGGAGCGCTTCGCGCTCAGCTCCGCCGACCACGTCATCGTGCTCGCCGAGGACTGACCGTTTGCGGGCGCGTGCGCAACCCCGTGAGCGCAGCCCCGGCTCGGGTTAGCGTCGAACGACGTCGAAGGAGAGTCCGTGGCCGAGTCGAAGCTGATCGTCGAAGAGCTCTCCTACGAGTTGGGATCCTCGGCCCCGTATTCGGTCGCCGTTGACGACGACGCGCTGTGGGTGTCGCTCGCCGCCACGGGGGAGCTCGCGCGACTCGGTCGCGACGGCTCGGAGGAGCGCTACCCGGTCGGGGATCAGCCGGCAGCCGTCGGGGTGACGGACGATGGCGCCTGGTGCGCCGTGACGAAGGCGGACGCCCTGGTCCGGGTCGACCCCCGAGGCGGCGTGCACGTGGTGTCCGCACCTCCGGGCTCAGGGCCATACGGGCTCTCGACCTCGATGGGAGTCTGGACGACGCTCATCGGCTCGAATCAGCTGGGGCACGTCACCGCCGACGGCGACCTGCTCGCGATCGACCTCCCGGTGGAAGGAGCGTTCCCGGCGATGCTCGCCGGCGGGAGGGACGGCTCGCAGTGGGTCGCGCTGAACCAGTCGGGTGCGCTCGCTCGCCGATCCGTGAGCGGGGCGATCGGGGTCATGGAGCTTCCCGAGGGATCGGCTCCGGTCGGCGTGGCGGTGGGAGTCGACGGGGTCTGGAGTGCCGACATCGCCGGCGACCGCATCCTGCGGGTGCGTGACGACGGCACGCTGGACGAGTTCCCCCTGGAGCGGGGCGCGAAGCCGCACGCCGTGGTGATCGATCGGGCCGGCGGCTGCTGGTTCACCGAGTGGGGCGCGAATCGACTCGGGCGGATCGACGAGAACGGGAGAATCGCGCACTACGACCTCGACGGTCTCGGCCGGGAGCCGCACGGAGTCGCCCGGGACCGGCACGGCGTGCTCTGGGTCGCGCTCGAGAGCGGACGGGTCGTCGGCGTCCGACCCTGATCCGACGCCGGTAGCATCCCGGCATGGGCTTCTTCTCCATCTTCTCGAGGAACGACGGCGAGGTCGGCGACCCCGGCCTGCCGAAGGACGACAGGGGGTCCGGGTCGTTCAACCAGTACGCGTACGACCTCATCCCGCGCAATGCGAAGGTCACGATGACCCTGGCCGACGCCGGGCCGAGGCAGGATGCGCTGCGCACGATCCTCGAGTCCGGCGAGGAGCTCGAGACGGCGACCGGCCCTCGCACCGTCGACCAGGAGCGCACGGATGCACCGATCGAGGTGCGCCTGTTCGCCGGGAGCAGGGTCACGCCCCCGGTGGGCGTCGTGCCCCGCGGCCTCGAGCCCGTCTACCAGGAGGCGCTCTCGCGCCTCGAGCATCGCGGCGAGAAGCAGCGCATCCCGGCGCGCATCGTCGAGACGAAGCGCGGACTGCGGGTGGAGCTGCTGATGGGGCTGACCCGCTGACCTCTGCCACACTGGGGGCGTGCGGACAGGGATGCGCTGCGCTCGTCGCGGACGGGCCGTGCGGACGGCGCGGGGATGACCGCGGTGCGGTCGAGGGCTGAGGACGCCGCCTGGTCGGCCGTCGCGCAGAGGCTCGGGTTCGGCCCGGACGTGGCTCCACCCGACGACCTGTGGGATCCGGCGCCTTTCGGCGCGGTGACCGGGATCGCCCGGGAGGCCGGCCGCGTGCAGTCCCGCAGAGCGGCGCGAGCGCGTGCCCGGGCGAAGGGCGTCGTGCTGGGCGGTCTCGCCCTCGGCGTGGCGGCGGCAACCGTCTGCTGGGCGGCGCTTCCGCCGTCGCCGGTGGAGGCCTCGGCGCGAGCGGTGCTGTCGTCGACCACGACCGCATCCGGCTACGCCGCGGTCGAGGTGCTGCCCGAGGCTGCGGTGCTGCGTGTCACGCTCGCCGCGACCCCTGATTACGGCAGCTATCACGAGGTCTGGCTCGTCTCCGCGGACGGCCGCAGCGCGATCCCCCTGGGGCCGCTGCGCGGGCTCAGCACGGCCCTGCCCCTCGAGGCGGGCACCGACCTGCTCCGGCATCCGGTGGTCGTGGTCTCCGCCGAACCCCTGGACGGCGATCCGGGGTTCTCCGGAGCTGTCCTCGTGCGAGGCGGGCTCGGGAGCTGAAGGTCATGACGATCGTCAAGCAGCGTTCCGATGCGCCGCCCGGGTTCTTCGAGGCGGAAGCGGCGGGGCTGCGCTGGCTCGCCGCCGCGGGAGGCACCCGGGTCGCGCGCGCCGTCGACGTGCGTGCTGGTCGCATCGAGCTCGAGCGGATCGGCGAGGTGCCTCCGACGGAGGAGGCCGCGGAGGCGTTCGGCCGTTCTCTGGCGCGGATGCACGACGCCGGTGCGCCGGCATTCGGTGCGCCGCCCGAGGGCTGGAACGGGCCGCTCTTCATCGGCAGACGACAGATGCCGAGCGCCCGCGAGCGGACCTGGGGCGCGTTCTATGCACGCGACCGGGTTCTCCCGTTCCTCCCCGTGGCCCTCGAGGCGGGCGGCATCTCCAGTGCCGGCGCGGTGGTCGTGCGCGAGGCATGCGAGCGCATCGCCGCCGGCGACTTCGACGACGGCGAGCCGCCCGCGCGCATCCACGGCGACCTGTGGGCAGGCAACGTGCTCTGGTCCGAGGAGGGGGTGACGCTCATCGACCCGGCGGCGCACGGCGGTCACCGGGAGACCGACCTCGCGATGCTGGCGCTCTTCGGCTGCCCTCGGCTGGATGCGGTCGTCGCCGGCTACGACGCAGTGCATCCGCTGCGCGCCGGCTGGCGTGACCGCATCCCGCTGCATCAGCTGCACCCGCTCGCCGTGCATGCCGCGGGGCACGGCCCCTCCTATGGGCGAGCCCTCGAGCAGGCGGCGCGTGCGGTGCTCGACCTCGCGGTTCCGGGGGAATAGCGTTCGAGGAAACGGTGTTCTTCGATACTGTTCATGCAAATGCATAGAAAGGCGAGGGCCATGACAGGATCGCAGGCCGTACAGTTCGGCATCTTCACGGTGAGCGACATCACCCAGGATCCGACGACGGGCCGGACACCCACGGAGCGCGAGCGCATCCAGGCGGTCCTGACGATCGCGAAGCACAGCGAGGAGGTCGGCCTCGACGTCTTTGCGCTCGGCGAGCACCACAACCCGCCGTTCTTCTCCTCGTCGCCGACCACGACGCTGGCCTACATCGCCGCCCAGACCGAGCGGCTCATCCTCTCCACTGCGACGACGCTCATCACGACGAACGACCCGGTGAAGATCGCCGAGGACTACGCGATGCTGCAGCACGTCGCCGACGGCCGGGTGGACCTCACCCTCGGCCGCGGCAACACCGGGCCGGTGTACCCGTGGTTCGGCCAGGACATCCGTCAGGGCATCCCGCTCGCCATCGAGAACTACGCGCTGCTGCACCGGCTGTGGCGCGAGGAGTTCGTCGACTGGTCGGGCAAGTTCCGCACCCCCCTCCAGGGGTTCCAGTCCACCCCTCGCCCGCTGGACGGGGTGCCGCCGTTCGTCTGGCACGGCAGCATCCGCAGCCCCGAGATCGCGGAGCAGGCAGCCTTCTACGGCGACGGATTCTTCGCCAACAACATCTTCTGGCCGAAGGAGCACTACCAGCGGCTGATTGACTTCTACCGCCAGCGGTTCGAGCACTACGGCCACGGCACCGCCGCGCAGGCGATCGTCGGCCTCGGCGGGCAGGTGTTCATGCGCGCCAACTCGCAGGATGCGGTGGACGAGTTCCGCCCGTACTTCGACAACGCACCGGTCTACGGTCACGGTCCCTCGCTCGAGGAGTTCACCGCCCAGACGCCGCTCACCGTCGGAAGCCCGCAGGAGGTCATCGACCGGTACGCCGCGATGCGGCACCACTTCGGCGACTACCAGCGCCAGCTCTTCCTCATGGACCACGCTGGGCTGCCTCTCAAGACCGTGCTCGAGCAGCTCGACATCCTCGGCTCCGAGGTCGTCCCGGTGCTGCGCCGCGAGTTCGCGAAGGACCGTCCGGCCGAGGTGCCGGACGCCCCCACCCACCAGAACCTCCTCGAGAAGGCTCAGCTGGCCCCGCAGGTCCGGCAGGCAGGGGCCGGGCTCGAGACCGCCGCGAAGGGAGCCTGACCATGACGACCAAGAGGATCGCCGTCGTGTCGGCGGGGCTGAGCCAGCCGTCGTCGACCCGCCTGCTCGCGGACCGACTCGCGGGGGCAACCGTCGAACGCCTGGCACACGAGGGCATCGAGGCGGACGTGACGACGATCGAGCTGCGGGACATCGCACAGGATGTGACCAACAACCTGCTCACCGGATTCGCGAGCCCGAAGCTCGACGCGGTGCTGACGACGATCACCGAGTCCGACGGCCTGATCGCCGTGACGCCGATCTTCACGACCAGCTACAGCGGGCTCTTCAAGTCCTTCGTCGACATCGTCGACAACCAGGCGCTGAAGGATCTCCCGGTGCTGATGGGCGCCACCGGAGGCACGGCTCGCCACAGCCTCGCCCTCGAGTACGCGATGCGCCCGCTGTTCACCTACCTGCACGCGGTCGTCACGCCGACCTCGGTGTTCGCGGCCTCGGAGGACTGGGGCGGGGGAGCCGACGAGGTCAGGTCGCTTCCCGATCGGATCGTGCGAGCCGCGACCGAGTTCGCGGCGCTCGTCCGGTCGAGCGAGCGCCGCGCGCCCAGCAGGGACCCCTTCGCCGCCTACGCGAGCGGCCTCGGCGGCTTCCAGCCCGAGTGATCGCGCGTTCGGCGCTCTTCCGCCTCCCTTAGGGTGACGGGGTGAGCACAACCGGAGCGCGCCGCATCGGCGGCAACGTGGTGGTCGGCAACGCGGTTCCGCTCGCGGTGCTCGCGCTTCTGCTCGGGCTTCCGCTCGGAGTCCTCCTCCCGATCCCGGTGCCCGTCGCAGCGCGTGTCGCCGCATCCGTCATCGTGGTGTTCGCGCTCGCCGCAGCCGCGCTCGCCTCGCGCTACCCGGCGGTGACGGTCGATCTCGACCGCGGCGTGCTCTCGGTGCGGGGGAGCGAGGTCGCGCTCGCGGAGGTGACGCGGGCCTGGCACGACCGAGCCAGGCTCGCCGAGGAGCTGACGCTGCAGGCGGGGGAGCTGCGCGCGCCCATCATCGTGCAGGGCAGTCCCTTGCGCTCGCTCGACGAGAGCGACCGGATGCTGCTGGCGCGCGCTGTCGAAGCGAGCTCGGTCGAGCGCGACGACGACGCGGTCCTAGGGCTCTCGCCGCGCCAGATCGAGTTCCTCAACCGCACGACGAGCGGGAGCATCTCGCGGTCGCTGACGAAGGCCGAGGCGGTGCGGGAGCTGATCGACGCGTGGAGCGTCGCGGATCGTGAGGTCGGCCGCCACAGCGACGCGCCCGCCGACGCCGTCGTGCTCGATCTCGAGCTCGTCGCGTCGATGCGCGGCGGGCGATGGTCGGCCCTCGGCCTGCGGATGCTCGAGTGGTTCCTCTGGTCGTTCGGCGCTCTCGGCGTCGTCGTGCTCGGGCTTCCGTCCCTCGTCCGGGCCGCGCTCGGCGAGGACCGGCTCGTGTTCGGCCTCATCACCCTGGCGGTCGGCGCCCTGCTGCTCCTCCTCGGCTGGCGCACCGGCCGTTCCGCGGACGCGTACGAACGACGGGAGCAGCTCGCGCTGCTCGCGCGGGTCGACTCCGGCGCCTACTGATCCGACGACGAAGGGCCGCCCCGCTTGCGCGGGGCGGCCCTTGCTCGGTGTGGTGTGTCGGATCAGGCCCGACGGCGCACCAGGGTCAGCCCGCCGCCCGCGGCCAGCGCGAGGAGCGCGAGCAGCGCGAGGAGCGCGGCCGGCCCGGCGTCGATGCCCGTCGCAGCCAGTTCGTCCGACTCCTCGATGGTGACGAAGACGTCGACTGCCGTGCCGGCGTCGGTGCGGATGGTCAGCGCGGCCGTTCCGGCCGTCGCGTCCTCGGGGATGACAGCGTCGACGGTCGCGCGGCCGACCTCGTCGGTCGTGTCGACGATCGCCGGGTCGATGTCGGACGAGCCGATCAGCTCGCCGCCCAGCAGGACCTCGACGGTCTCCGGGTTGTCCTCGCCTGCGCTGAAGAGCAGCGACGAGAGGTCGAGGGTGACGGTTCCACCCTGCTCCACGGTGCTGCTCGAGAGGACGACGCCGACGGCACGCTGGTCGGTCGGCGGCGTGACGGTGCCGAAGGTGTCGAAGTACGCCACCTGCGTCTCGAGGTCGACGCGACCGGAGTCGGCGCGAGCCCCTCCTTCGGCGAAGACGCCGAAGTTGTCGCCACCGGATGCCAGGAAGGAATTGACGGTCACCCGGTGGGTCGCCGTGTCGCTGATCGGAGCACCGTCGAGGAACATGTCGAGGATGCGCGATCCGGCGGGAGCCGACGGGTCGTAGGTGTACTCGAAGCCCTCGGAGACGCCGAGCTTCAGGAACGGACGGCTCGCATCCGCAGGCTGCCACTGCTGCTCGAGGGCCTGACGGATCTGAGCACCGGTGAGGTCCATCGTCACCAGGGTGTTGGCGAAGGGCTGCACCTCCGCGGCCTCCTGGTAGGTGACGACGCCCTCGCCGTTGGTCTCGCCCTCGCCGGCCGCGAACGCGAGGTCCTCGCGCAGCCCGCCGGGATTCATGAACGCGATCTCGGTGTCGGTCGCCCAGCGCTGCACCTCGGCGACGAAGTTGCCGAGCGTCGACTCTCCACCGCGGTTCTCGTCGCCGTTCGACTGGCGCGCGCGGTTGAGGTCACCGGTGATGGTGCCCACCGGCGCGGCGCCGAGCTCCGCAGCCAGCTCGACCGCAGCGTCGACCTTGGCCTGCACCTCCGCGTCAGCGGGGTAGTTGTCGACCCAGACCGTCTCGCCGTCGACCTCGGTGGCCGTGCGCAGAGGCAGCACCTCCGCGGTGATCGACGTGAGGGTGCCCGTCGCGTCGTCCGCCACGATGCTGAGGTGGCCGATGACCTCGCTGTACTGCCCGGCCTGCACGATGGCGAGCGGGAGCCCGTTGCGGCCGAGCACGCCGGCCGCGGTGGCGACCTCGACGTGGGTGTGGCCGCCGGAGATCGCGTCGACCTCGCCCGCGAGTCCGGCGACGATGTCGCCGAACGGCGTGCCTGCGGCAGCCGGGTCGGACTCGCTGCTCGCGCCCTCGTGGATCAGCGCGATCGTGATGTCGGCCTCGCCGTTGCTGTCGACGCCGTCGCTGAGCTGGTCGGCGACTCGGGCGACCTCGGGAACGATCGGACGCACATCGAGGGTCTCGATGCCGGCGGGGCTGACGAGGCTCGGGAGGTCCTCGGTGACCGCGCCGATGAAGCCGATCGAGATCCCGCCGAAGTCGGCGATCGCGTACTCGTCGTACGCAGGGGCGTCGGTGGTGGTGTCGTAGAGGTTCGCCGCGAGGTAGGGGAACGGGTTGCCGTCCGCCGCGAGGTAGGGGATGACGCGCCCGTCGAGGTCCTCGCGGCCGCGGTCGAGCTCGTGGTTGCCGATGGCCGAGGCGAACAGGTCCATGTCGGTGAGCACGTCGAGGGTCGGCTCGTCGTCCTGGATGAACGACGTGAAGGTCGACGCGCCGATGTTGTCGCCCGAGGAGACGAACACCGTGTTGGGGTTGTCGGCCCGGAACGAGTCCACGGCGCCGGCGAGCACCGCTGCGCCGCCGACGGCGTTGGAGGTCTCGAGGCGGCCGTGGTAGTCGGTGATCGCGATCACGTCGATCGTGACGGGTGCGGCGGAGGCGCTTGTGGCGGGCAGCAGCGTGGCGCCCGCGATCGCCACAGCGCCGAGCGCGAGGGCGCTGCGGGTGGCGGCCGGCCGGGACCGCACGGAGGGGTGCGTCATTCGGAGGACTCCTCAGGGAGAAGGAACGGTAAGGGAGGGAATTCCCCTTGGTAACGGTAGGAGAATGCAGGGAAAGCCCTGACCACCATCGCCGATGTTCACCAACCGGTCAACTGTCTGTCACGCACGGACGCGCCGCGCCGCCCCGAGCCGAGCGGAGCCCACCTGATAGACTCGTTCAGGTTCCACGATCGTGGAATCACATGCACAACGGAGCAGGCCGGCACGAAGCTGGTCACCGGTGGTGATCTACCGTCTCGAACGGTGCATTTCTACTGTTGGCCAGAAGCAGACTCCCGGCTGGAACCTCGCCGAGTCCCTTCCTGCCCGCTCCTGCTCCAGAACGAATGGAGTACGACCTCTTGGAAGGTCCTGAAATCAAGTTCGCCGAGACTGTTCTCGACAACGGCAAGTACGGCACCCGCACCATCCGCTTCGAGACCGGACGCCTCGCCCAGCAGGCTCAGGGCTCGGTCGCCGCGTACCTCGACGAGGACACCATGCTCCTCTCGGCGACGAGCGTGAGCAAGAACCCGCGCGACGGGTTCGACTTCTTCCCCCTGACCGTCGACGTCGAGGAGCGCTCGTACGCCGCGGGCAAGATCCCCGGCTCGTTCTTCCGCCGCGAGGGCCGCCCCTCGACCGAGGCGATCCTCGTGTGCCGCCTGATCGACCGGCCGCTGCGGCCCTCGTTCGCCGACGGCATCCGCAACGAGGTGCAGGTCGTCGTGACGGTGCTGAGCATCGCCCCCGACGAGTTCTACGACGCCCTCGCGATCAACGCCGCGAGCGCCTCCACCCAGATCTCGGGTCTGCCCTTCAGCGGCCCGATCGCCGGCGTGCGCCTCGCCCTGATCCCCGGCTCGAACGGCACGGACCAGTGGGTCGTCTTCCCCAAGCACAGCCAGCTCGCCGAGGCGGTGTTCGACCTGACCGTCGCCGGTCGCGTCGTCACCAACGCCGACGGCAGCGAGGATGTCGCGATCATGATGGTCGAGGCCGAGGCGACCGAAGGCAGCTGGAACCTCATCCAGGGCGGAGCGACCAAGCCCGACGAGGCCGTCGTCGCCGCAGGACTCGAGGCGTCGAAGCCCTTCATCAAGCAGCTCGTCAAGGCTCAGGCGGAGCTCGCCGCCCAGAGTGCGAAGGAGATCAAGGAGTACCCGATCTTCGTCGACTACTCGCAGGAGGCGTACGACGCCGTCGCGGGTCTCGCCTACGACGAGCTGTCGCGGGTGTACCAGATCGCCGACAAGCAGGAGCGTCAGAGCGCCGACGACGAGCTCAAGGAGCGCGTCAAGGCCCAGATCGCCGAGAAGGTGCAGAACGGGGAGCTCGGCGGGGATATCCCGCCGATGGTGAGCGCCGCCTACAAGGCCGTCACCAAGAAGGTCGTCCGCGGCCGCATCCTCACCGAGGGTGTGCGCATCGACGGCCGTGGCCTCAAGGACATCCGCGCGCTCGACGCGGAGGTGCAGGTCATCCCGCGCGTGCACGGCTCCGCGATCTTCCAGCGCGGCGAGACGCAGATCCTCGGCGTCACCACGCTCAACATGCTCAAGATGGAGCAGCAGATCGACTCGCTGTCGCCCATCTCGAAGAAGCGCTACCTGCACCACTACAACTTCCCGCCCTACTCGACCGGTGAGACCGGCCGGGTCGGCAGCCCCAAGCGCCGCGAGATCGGGCACGGCTTCCTCGCCGAGCGCGCCATCGTGCCGGTGCTGCCGAGCCGCGAGGAGTTCCCGTACGCGATCCGTCAGGTCTCCGAGGCGCTGAGCTCCAACGGCTCGACCTCGATGGGCTCGGTCTGCGCGTCGACCCTGTCGCTGCTCAACGCCGGTGTGCCGCTCAAGGCTCCCGTCGCGGGCATCGCGATGGGCCTCGTCTCCGACACCGTCGACGGCGAGACCCGGTACGCGGCGCTGACCGACATCCTGGGCGCCGAGGACGCACTCGGCGACATGGACTTCAAGGTCGCGGGCACGTCGGAGTTCGTCACGGCGATCCAGCTCGACACGAAGCTCGACGGCATCCCGGCCAGCGTCCTCGCGGGCGCCCTGACCCAGGCGAAGGAGGCTCGCACCGCGATCCTCGACGTTCTGAACCAGGCGATCGACGCCCCCGACGAGATGGCGCCCACCGCGCCTCGCGTCATCTCCGTGCAGATCCCGGTCGACAAGATCGGCGAGCTCATCGGACCCAAGGGCAAGACGATCAACCAGATCCAGGACGACACCGGCGCCGAGATCTCGATCGAGGAGGACGGCACCGTCTACATCGGCGCTGTCGACGGTCCGAGTGCGGAGGCCGCTCGCGGCGCCGTGAACGCGATCGCCAACCCGCTGAACCCCGAGGTCGGCGAGCGCTTCCTCGGCACCGTCGTGAAGCTCGCGACCTTCGGCGCCTTCGTCTCGCTCACCCCCGGCAAGGACGGGCTGCTGCACATCTCCGAGGTGCGCAAGCTCGCCGGCGGCAAGCGGGTCGAGAACGTCGAGGACGTGCTCGGCGTCGGTCAGAAGATCCAGGTGGAGATCACCAAGATCGACGACCGCGGCAAGCTGTCGCTCGCTCCGGTGGTCGAGGAGACCGGTGGCGACACCGACGGCTCCGCCGCCGCGAGCGAGGGCCCGGAGGCTCCCGCCGAGGGCTGACGCCTGATCCGCATCACGGATGCCCGTTCCGCTTCGGCGGGGCGGGCATCCGTCGTCGGGCCGCCGGATTGTAGCTCCGACCTCCCCATCGCGGAAGTCACGCACCCGTTTCGGGGGCGTGCTTTAGCCTTTCGTCAACCCGAGGAGACCCGCATGACGACCACCCAGCCACCGCACCCCGCCGTCGGGATGCGCGAGATCGAGAGCACGGGCGTCCGGATCTTCCCGATCGGGCTCGACGGCAGCATCTTCGGCTGGGCGGCCGGCCACGACGACACGGCGCAGGTGCTCGATCTGTTCGCCGACACAGGCGGCAGCTTCATCTCGACGGCCGACCACTACGCGGGCGGTCGCAGCGAGGTCATGATCGGCAGCTGGCTCAGGAGGCGGCGCAGGGACGATGTCGTGCTGTCGACCAAGGTCGGCAGGCACCCGGATGCCCCTGGGCTGAGCGCGCGCAGCATCCGGGCCGCGGTCGACGCGTCGCTCACCCGCCTCGGCACCGACTATCTCGACTTCCTCGCCTTCGACGGCGAGCACCGGGAGACGCCGCTCGAGGAGAGCCTCGAAGCCGCGGATGCACTGCTCCGCTCGGGCAAGGTGCGCCACCTCGCCGCGTCGGGACACCGGGCGGAGCGGGTGCGCGAGGTTCAGGAGCTGGCACGCCAGGGCGCATATCCCGGTTTCTCGGCACTGTTCGTCGAGTACAGCCTGCTGGAGCGCGAGGCCTACGAGAAGGATCTGCGGCCAGCGGTGCTCGAGTCGGGCAGGAGCGCCTTCGCGCGACTTCCCCTCGCCAGCGGATTCCTCACCGGCATGTTCCGCACCCGCGACGACGTGCCGACCTCCGTGATGTTCGGCCGCGCCACCGAGTACCTCGGGCGACGGGGCAGCCGCGTGCTCGATGCGCTCGACACGGTGGCGGCCGAGCAGGGCGAGACGCCCGGCAGGGTGGCGCTCGCGTGGGTCATGCTGCAGCCCGGCATCGCCGCCCCTGTCGTGCGCGCGAAGGACGCCGCTCAGCTCTCGGAGCTGCTCGGCGCGGTCGACGTCCTGCTCACCCGCCACCAGGTCGCCCTGCTCGACGCGGCATCGTCATGAGCGCCGAAGATCGCGGCACGATAACGATCGGCCGCGTCGCCCGGACGGTGTCGGAGCCGTGCCGTACCGTCTGAGCGAAAGGGAACGCACCCGGCGCTCCCTACGCGGAAGGAGCGGAGCGTGAGCACGGCACCCGGCGCGAAGCCGAGCGTCCTCACCGGTCCCGTCGAGCCGCTCGCCGGCCCGCCCGCCATCTCCATGCCGCATCCCGTGATCCCCGGACCCACGACCGAGGAGACCGCCGCCATCGTGTCGGCTCCTGCGCCCCGGCTGCGTCGCATCGGCTCCTCAGACCTGCGGGTGCTTCCGCTCGCTTTGAGCGGCAACGTCTTCGGCTGGACGGCGGATGCGGCGACGACCACCGAGATCCTGGACGCGTTCGCGGCGGCGGGCGGCACTCTCGTCGACACCGCGGATTCCTACGCGGGCGGCCGCAGCGAGATCATGATCGGCAACTGGATGCGCGACCGCCGCAACCGCGACGGTGTGGTGGTCGCCACCAAGGTCGGCAAGAGCGCCGACCACCCGGGGCTGACGGCCAGGGCGGTGACGGATGCGGTGCACGCCTCGCTGCGCCGCCTGCGCACCAACTGGATCGACCTGCTGTACCTGCATGTCGACGACCAGGAGGTGCCCTTCGAGGAAACCCTGCTCGCGGTCGACGAGCTCATCCGCGCGGGCAAGGTGCGCTGGTTCGGCGGCTCGGACCACACCGGCGACCGCCTCATCGAGGCCAGGATCGCCTCGGCGCAGCTCGGGGTCGCTCCGATGGTCGCCGTCCAGAACCACTACAACCTCCTGCACCGCACCGAGTACGAGAGCGGCCTCGCGCATGTCGCCTCTCGGCTCGACCTCGGGGTGCTGCCCCGGTTCGCACTGGCGGGCGGCTTCCTGTCGGGCAAGTACCGGTCGCGCGCCGACCTCGCGAAGAGCGTGCGGGGCGCCGAGGCCGCTCGTCACCTCGGCCGCCGTGGAACGCGGGTGCTGGCGACCCTCGACCGGGTGGCGGCGGAGCAGGACGCGCCGATCGCCTCCGTGGCGCTCGCCTGGCTGCTCGCCAAGCCCCTCGTCGCCGCACCGGTCGTGTCCGCCAGCTCGGCCCGGCAGGTCCCCGATCTCCTGCGGGCGACGACGCTGCAGCTCACTCGCTCGCAGGTCACCGCCCTCGACCGCGCCGCGGCCTGACGTTCCGCCTTCCTACAGCCCGAGCGGCGGGATCGTGATCCAGCCCAACGACAGCAGCAGCAGCACGGTGTTAGCCACGAGGGCGACGATCGTCAGCACAGGGGATCTACGGCGTCCGGTGCCCTTGAGCACGAGGGCGAGCACGAGCGCGATCTCGAGCAGCACGGCGATCAGCGTCGTGCCGACCGGCAGCTGCACCTGGAAGACGGCCGACAGCAGCAGGAGGGCGCCGAGGACGATCTCGGCGATCGCGACGGCCATCCCCGATCCTCTGCCGCGGGAGCGCAGCACGCCGTCGACGATCGACAGCACGGCTGCGGCGAGGGTGATCAGGAGGAGCCAGCTGAGCGTGATCATGGCGTCAGGCTAGCGGCGATCGCCCGCCGCCGGGGGAGCGGAGGTCAGGAACCGGCGGTCTCGAGCACGCGCTCCACCGCACGCCCGAATGCGGCGACCGCGGCGACGCTGTCGCCGGCGTAGGCGCCGCTCATGACGCCGTCTCTCGCGAGCACGAACTCGTCGGCGGCATCACCCGGACGCCGGCTGCCCATGCCGGAGAAGAGCTCGGTGATCCGCTCGGTGTACCAGTCGCGGTGGTCGGCTACGACGACCCGCACCGGATGCGTGAGCTGCGAGAACTCCGCAGCGGCGTTCATGAACGCGCACCCGCGGAAGCCACGCCGCGAGGCGTCCTCCGCGATGGCTGCGGCGAGGGCGCGCAGAGCGTCCTCGGGCTGAGCGGTCCCGGAGACGATCCGGTCGAACTCGGCACGCGCGTCCTCGTGCCGTCCGCGCATGTAGGCGAGGACCAGATTGTCCTTCGAGCCGTAGTGCTTGTAGAACGTGGCCTTGGTGACGTGGGACTCACTGATGAGTCGGTCGATGCCCACGGCGTTGATGCCCTCGGCGTAGAACAGCGCGCTCGCCGTCTCGAGGATGCGGGCCTTCGCGCCCTGTCCACCCGCGGAAACGGGAGCACGCTGTGCCGTCTCGGGGACGAGTGTTGCGGTCGGCACAGCGTGCTCCTTCTGGCCTTCGAGCTAGGTGTCTTCAGCCGTTCCTCCGACTCCCGGGGTAGGAGCCGCCGCGGTTCGGGTCCGCGGATGATCCGGCGAGCGTTGGACTCGCCGGGTGGAGATGGGGATCTCCGCGCCGCCTCGGGGCATCAGGGGGGACCCCTCGGCGACGGATCCGACTGTAGCATGGCGGACAGACAGACTTGTCTGTTTGTCCGCAGACACTCAGCCCCAGTCTCGGGGGCGTGCTCCGCCCGGCGCCGCTCCGCCGAGAGGCGGATGTCGTAGGCTCGGACGGATGACCGGTGCAGTCGAACTCCCGCTCGGCCTGGCCGACCTCCGTTTCACCGCATCCGGCGATTCGCTCGTCTCGCGCACCGTGCTGCCGAGCGGCGTGCGCGTTCTGAGCGAGCAGGTGCCCGGCGCCCGCAGCGTGACCGTCGGATTCTGGGTGGCGGTGGGCTCCCGCGACGAGCAGCCCGAGACCTACGGGTCCACGCACTTCCTCGAGCACCTGCTGTTCAAAGGCACGCCGACCCGCAGCGCGCTCGACATCGCGGTCAGCTTCGACGCCGTAGGCGGTGAGCACAACGCGCTCACCGCCAAGGAGTACACCTGCTACTACGCGAAGGTGCAGGATCGCGACCTTCCGATGGCGGTCGACGTGCTTGCCGACATGTTCACTTCGAGCCTGCTCGACCCGCAGGAGTTCGAGAACGAGCGCGGGGTCATCCTCGAAGAGCTCGCGATGGCCGACGACGACCCGGGCGACGCGGTCAGCGAGCGCTTCTTCGAGGCCGTGCTCGGCGCGCATCCGCTCGGTCGCCCCATCGGCGGCAACGCCGACACGATCGGCGCGGTCTCGCGCGACGCGGTGTGGTCGCACTACCGCGCCAACTACCGCCCTCAGGACCTGGTGATCACCGTCGCCGGCGCCGTCGAGCACGACGATCTGGTGGCCAGGGTGCAGCGCGCGCTCACCATCGCCGGATGGGACCTCTCGCTCGAGGCCGCACCCGTCGAGCGCCGGGCCCCCGAGCTCGCGAGCATCGAGCAGGGCGCTCCGCTCGTCGTGACGCAGCGCCCGATCGAGCAGACCAACATCATCATCGGCACCACCGGGGTCGCCGCCGCGAGCGACGACCGCACGGTGCTCACGGTGCTCAACTCGATCCTCGGCGGGGGGATGTCGAGCAGGCTGTTCCAGGAGATCCGCGAGCGCCGAGGGCTCGCCTACTCCGTCTACTCGTTCTCGCCCAGCTACTCCGATCAGGGCGTCTTCGGCATGTACGCCGGGTGCTCGCCGGCGAAGGCCGCGACGGTGGCCGAGCTGATGCTCTCCGAGCTGCGCGGCATCGCCTCCGGCGGCGTCACCGAGGAGGAGCTCAGCCGTGCCGTCGGCCAGCTCTCCGGCGCATCCGCTCTCGCCCTCGAGGACTCCGACACCCGCATGTCGCGCCTCGGACGCAGCGAGCTCACCCTCGGCGAGTTCGCCGACCTCGACGAGGTGCTGCGCAGGCTCTCGCTCGTCAGCCGGGACGACGTGCAGGAGCTGGCCGAGGACATCGTGTCGCGGCCGTACTCGATCGCCGCTGTCGGCGCCGTCGACGAGGCCGTCTTCGCGGGGCTGGCAGAGTCGCCCGCCCCCGTGCAGTGACAGTAAGGAGAGCCTGATGGCTCATTTCATCTATCTCGTGCGCCATGGCGAGCAGCTCGACGCGGAGCACGGCATCGAGGACGGCCCGCTGTCGCCGCGAGGTCGCCGGCAGGCGCACGCGATCGCCGAGCGGCTGAGCGGCATCCCGTTCACGAGCGCCTGGCACTCGCCCTTCGTGCGGGCGGCCGAGACCGCGCGCATCATGACCGAGCGCATGCCGGCGCTCGAATCGCAGCCGAGCGCGCTGCTGATGGACTGCATCCCCGGCGGCCCGACCCCCGATATGCCCCACGCCTTCGAGTCGTTCTTCGGGGGCGTCACCCGCGAGCAGATCGAGGCGGGCGAGGCGCAGATGGCGGATGCGGTGGCCGAGTGGCTGACGCCCGCTCGCGAAGACCGCCACGACCTCCTCATCACCCACAACTTCGTCATCGCGTGGTTCGTGCGCGAGGTGTTCGGAGCGCCCGCTTGGCGGTGGATGGGGCTCAACCAGGCCAACTGCGGCCTCACCATCATCCGGGTCCGCAGCGCGAAGCCCCCCGTGCTCATCACCTACAACGACCTCGGCCACCTGCCGGTCGAGCTGCGCACCGGCCTGCCCTACGACCAGCCCGTCTAGAGGCGCTTCGCGAACCAGTGGGTCGCGTTGGGATTGTCGTTGTAGGGCGGGATCTCCTCGAACCCGCTCGACCGGTAGAGGCCGCCCGCCGCCGCGAGGCTCTCGTTCGTGTCGAGCACGAGCTCGGCGGCACCGAACGCGCGTGCCCGGCTCTCGAGCTCGGCGAGCAGCAGCCGCCCGAGACCCTGCCGACGCACGTGGGGCTGCAGCCAGAGGTGCTTCACCTCGAAGCGCGGGGCCGTCTCGTCCTCTGACGAGAGGCGACGGATGCCGCCGCAGCCCACGTCGGCCGCCTCACCCGCGAGGTCCTCGCCCTCGACCACGAGGAAGACGCCTCGCGGAGGTTCGAACTCCTCCGCGGAGGGGAACACCGTCCGGTAGGCGTCCGGACCCGCTGGGAAGGTCTCGGCGCGGCTCGCGAAGTACTCGGTCAGCAGCGCGGCAGCGGCGGCGTCATCCGCTCGGGCCTCACGGAAGGCGGGCATGGCTCCCAGCCTAGGACGACCGCGCGGCAACGCCGGATAGATTGGACCGGTGAGCACACGGGTCGCGGTCGTCGGAGCCACCGGCAGGATGGGACGGCTGATCTCCCGGCTGGTCGAGGAGGGCGACGACTTCGAGCTCGTCGCGAGACTGGGCTCCGGCTCGCCGTTGGAGGAGATGCTCGCCGCTGACGTCGTCGTCGACGTGACGCTGCCCCACATCTCGCCCGGCATCGTCGACTTCGCGGTCGAGCACGGCAGGAACGTGCTCGTCGGCACCTCGGGGTGGTCGGCCGACCGCATCTCGCCGCTCGTCGGGCGGGTGCAGCGCCGCGGCGACGTCGGCGTGGTCATCATCCCCAACTTCGCCCTCGGCTCCGTGCTCGCCACACGCTTCGCGACCCAGGCCGCCCGTTTCTACGACTCCATCGAGATCGTCGAGACGCACGGCACCGGTAAGGTCGACTCGCCCTCGGGCACGGCGGTGCGCACCGCGGAGCTCATCGGCGAGGTGCGGGCATCGCTCGGCCCCGTGATCGCCCCGCACGCCGACCAGCGCGCCCGCGGGCAGCAGGTCGCGAGCGTGCCCATCCACAGCCTGCGGATGCACGGCGTCTCCGCCCGCCAGGAGGTCGTCATCGGCGGCACGGGTGAGACGGTCCGCATCGTGCATGACGCCAGCTCCGACGCCGCGTACGAGCGGGGCATCCTGCTCGCTCTGCGCGCGACCGTCGGTGCGACCGGGGTCACCGTGGGGCTCGACGCCCTGCTCGATCTCGACGGCGCGCCCGCCACCGCGTCATGAGGGGAGCCGTCGCCGCCCTCGTGATGGCGGCTCTGCTGCTGCTGTACCTCGTGCTCGTCGCCGGCTACGCCATCCGCTTCGTCGCCTCGGGGGAGCCTGCGGGCATCGGCATCGGAGTCGCGCTGTTCCTGCTGCCGCTGCTCGGGGCGTGGCTCCTCGCGGCGGAGCTGCTCTTCACGGTGCGCGCGGAGCGCCTGCGGCGGGTGGCGGCGTCGGAGGGTCCGCTGCCGGCCGACGAGCTGCCCCGCCTGCCCAGCGGCCGGCCCGACCCGAGGGCCGCCGACGAGCGCTTCCCGCGCTACAGAGAGGCCGTCGAGGCGGAGCCCGACTCGTGGCGGGCCTGGCTGCGTCTGGGACTCGCCTACGACGCCAGCGGCGACCGCAAGCGAGCCCGCTGGGCGGTCAGGCGAGCGGTGCGGCTGGAGCGCGGGCTGCCGGTCTAGCCGCCCGTCAGTCGCCGCGGCCCAGCATCGCGCACTGCCTTCAGTCGCCGCGATCGAGCATCGCGTGCTGCCTTCGGTCGCCGCGATGGAGCATCGCGTGCTGCCGTCAGGCGCCGCGATCGAGCATCGCGTCGATGGCCTGCTCGATGGTCTCGTGCTCGAAGCGGAAGCCGTCGTCGAGCAGCTTCTGCGGCACCTGACGCTGGCTCGGCAGCAGCAGCTCGCGTCCCGCCTCGCCGAGGCCCAGCGAGATCGCGCGCTCGGGGATGACGAAGCTGTACCAGCGGCGCAGGCGGCGCGCGACCGTCCTGGTGGCGCGGTCGGACGTCGCGGCGACCGGCCCGGCGAGGTTCACCGGACCCGACAGCCTCGAGGTGAGCAGGTGGCGGATGGCCGCGGCCTCGTCGTGCAGGCTGATCCAGGGCCAGTGCTGACCGCCGGTGCCCATCCGGGCGCCGAGCCCCGCTCGCGAGGCGAGCAGGATCGGCTCGAACGCTCCGCCCCTGCCGACGACGAGCCCGGTGCGCAGAGTGACCACCCGCACGCCCTCAGGGGCGAGGGCGGCGGTCTCCTCCCACCGGCGCACGACCTCCGCGAGAAAGCCCGTGCCAGCGGGGCTCGCCTCGGTGAGACGCTCGCCCGGCCGGTTCCCGTAGAAGCCGACCGCGCTCGCGTTCAGGAGCGTCTTCGGCCTCGTGCGTGCGCGAGTCAGCGCATCCGTGATCGTACGGGTGGCCTGCACACGCGACTGCAGGATCTCGCGCTTCCACCGCGACGTCCACGGGATGCGGGAGATCGAGGCGCCCGACAGGTTGACGACCGCGTCGACATCCTCGAGCACCGATTCGTCCAGGATGCCCGCCTGCGGTGCCCAGTTCACCTCGTCGGGCTTCGAGGGCTGCCGCCGCACCAGGGTGCGCACGCTGTGGCCGTCCTCGCGCAGCTGGCGCACCAGTTCGCGGCCGATCATGCCGGACGCGCCCGACACGAGCACCGTCATCGGCGCCGCCGCCGATCGGGTGGGCCGTGCGGAGGACGGGTCGGCCACTAGGCGAGGCTGGCTTCGAGGGTGATCGGGATGCCGGCGAGCGCCTTCGAGACGGGGCAGTTAGCCTTCGCGTCCTCCGCGAAGCGCTCGAAGTCGGCTTCGCCGAGGCCCGGCACCTTCGCGCTCACCAGGAGGTGGCTCCCGGTGATGCCCTCACCCGGCTGGAACGTGACGGCCGCGGTCACCTGCAGGCTCTCCGGCGGGCTGCCCGCCTCGCTCAGGGCGTGCGACAGCGCCATCGAGAAACAGGCGGAGTGCGCTGCGCCGAGCAGCTCCTCGGGGTTGGTCTTCCCGACCTCGCCCTCCGCCCTGGCCTGCCAGGTCACGGGGAACTCGGCGGCATCCGAGGAGTCGAGTGATGTGGTCCCCTTGCCCTCCGTCAGGCTGCCGAACCAGAGCGTCGTCGCTTCGCTAGTGAGTGCCATCGGTGGCTCCTTCCCTCGCTTCTCACCCTAGGGCGGCGAGGCGGGCGACGACCAGGAACCCGAGGGGTCCTCCCAGGCTGAGCCACTTCCAGCCGGGACAGCGTGCGGAACCCCGGCGCGCCGGACCGGCATCCGGCGTGGCCGCCATGCCGACGTCATCCGTCGGCGCTATCGTGAAGGCCGTGCCGGACGAGACCCCCGAGATCGAATTCCGTTCCGACGTCACGGTGGAGCTGGTGCGCTCGAGCGCCCATGACTCCGACGTGCTGTTCGCCGCCCGCGTCTCGACGCAGGGCGAGAAGACCCTCGACAAGGCGGCGAGCGGCGCCGAGGCCACCGACCGCGACCGCGGGCTCATCAACTACCTGATGCGCGACCGCCACGGATCGCCCTTCGAGCACAACTCGATGACCTTCTACGTGCAGGCTCCGATCTTCGTCTTCCGCGAGTTCATGCGGCACCGCATGGCCTCCTACAACGAGGAGAGCGGTCGCTACCGCGAGCTGCGTCCGGTCTTCTACGTGCCCGGTCCGGAGCGCAACCTCGTGCAGGTCGGCAAGCCCGGCGCCTACGAGTTCCTCCCCGGCAGCCCCGAGCAGACCGCCCTGGTCGGCGACGAGGTGCGCGCCGTCGCGACGGCCGCCTACGAGTCGTACCAGCGGATGCTCGACGCCGGCGTCGCTCGCGAGGTGGCGCGGATCGTGCTGCCGCTCACGATCTACTCCTCGATGTACGTGACGGTGAACGCCAGGTCTCTCATGAACTTCCTCTCCCTGCGGACCAAGCACGAGGAATCGACCTTCCCCTCCTTCCCGCAGCGCGAGATCGAGATGTGTGCGGAGAAGATGGAGGGCCTCTGGAAGGACCTCATGCCGCTCACCCACTCCGCCTTCACGGCGAACGGGCGCGTCGCGCCGTAGCCCGGGCTCGACCGACGGGCTGCGGGACCTTCGTCGCAGGGGCCGCCGGTCGGCCCGCGCTCGCGGTCACCTGAGGATGCACGGCTGACACGCCGGGCTGTACGGCGGTTCGCCCGGCGAGTTGGCATCGCCTCCTCACCAGACCGCAGTCGACTCTCCGTCCACCGCACCTCCGTCTCCACCGATCGGGTCCGGAGGGTCCGGCAACTCTCGTGGCTCGCACATCCTCGGGGCATGGTGCTGGATGCGTTGCGCGCGTCGGGTGGCGTCGCTCACCTCTCCTCGATGGTCGCTAGGGGACTGTCGGCGGATGCGGTGCAGCGGGCGGCCCGGGCAGGTCACGTCCTGAGGGTGCGGCACGGTGTCTACGCCCTGCCGGACGCTCCCACGCAGGTGATCCGAGCAGCGCGCGTGGGAGGGCGGCTCGCCGGTGCGTCTGCTTCCGCCCACCTCGGACTGTGGGCGGTTCCGGGGAATCGACTCGTCGTCTCCGTGCACCGCACCGCACGACTCCGCGATCCCGACTCGGGGTCACCGTTCTCGTCGCGAGCGGACGTGCGCGTGCTCTGGCAGGCGGGGTCGAGCGAGCGTCGCTACGGAGTGGAGGACGCGGCGACTGCACTCGTGCAGACGGTCCGTGTGGAGCGGGCCGAGTACGCGCAAGCCGTGGTGGACTCCGCTCTCCGTTGCTCCGTTCTCACCCGACCGCAGATCCTCGCACTCGCGCACCGGGTGCCGAGGCGCTGCCGTGGAATCCTGCTCGGCGTGGACGGCCGCATGGAGAGCGGCACCGAGAGCGTTCTGCGTGCCCTCCTGCTCGCCGAGGGGATCGAGGCCCGTCCGCAGCAGCGCATCCCGTTCACCGACCTCGAGCGCGTCGATTTCGTGGTCGGCGACCGGCTCGTGATCGAGGTCGACAGCGAGGCGCATCATGGATCCGACGGTCAACGCCGACGCGATCGGAGGCGCGATGCACTGCTCGCCTGTCTCGGGTTCCTGGTGCTTCGGTTCGACTACTGGCAGATCATCGAGGAGCCGCAGACGGTGGTGGCGGCGGTCCGCTCGTACGTCGATGCAGGGTTGCACCTCTCCGGTCGTGCGGTCGGCTGAGGATCAGTGCGCGACGCTCCGGTCCCTGCAGCGACGCATCCGGAGTGTCCCGCGGTGATCCTCGTCCAGCCGCAGCCCTCCCACCAGCGGCGCCCCGCCGCACCCCTGAGGGGCGGCCACCCACCCCGCACCCGATACCCTGGACACCGTGTCCGCCTCCAATCCCTTCGGCCAGGTTCTCGTGGCCCTCGTCACGCCGTTCACGGCCGAGGGCGAAGTGCACTGGGCGGATGTCGAGAAGCACATCGACGACGTCATCACCGCGGGGGCCGACGGCATCGTCGTGACCGGCACCACGGGCGAGACCAGCACCCTCACCGACCCGGAGAAGATCCGGCTCGTCGAGGTCGGCAAGGATGTCGCCGCGGGTCGCGCGAAGATCATCACGGGCGGCGGCTCCAACGAGACCGCGCACGCGATCGAGCTCTACAAGAAGAGCGAGCAGGCCGGCGCAGACGGCGTCATGATCGTCACGCCCTACTACAACAAGCCGACGCAGGCGGGCATCCTCACCCACTTCCGGATGATCGCCGACGCGACCGACCTGCCGGTGATCCTCTACGACATCCCCGGCCGCACGGGCGTGCAGATTCGGTACGAGACGATCCTCCGCGCCGCGAAGCACCCGAACATCCTCGCCGTGAAGGATGCCAAGGGCGACCTCTCCGAGGTCAGCCGGGTGCTCAACCAGACCGACCTCATGTACTTCGCGGGTGACGACGCCAATGTGCTGCCGACCCTCGCGATCGGCGGCACGGGTCTCATCGGCGTGACGGCGAACATCGCCGCGACGCCGTACCGCGAGATCGTCGACGCCGTGAACCGGGGCGACCTGCACGCCGCGACCGCCGAGCACAAGGCGCTCGAGCCGCTCGTGCGCGCCGTGATGACGCACGTCCCCGGTACCGTCGCAGCCAAGTACATCCTGCACGGCCTCGGCCGCATCCACTCGCCCCGCGTGCGACTGCCGCTCGTGGGTCCGGAGGAGTGGGAGGCCGCCCAGATCGAGGACGAGCTCGACCTCGTGAAGGACATCGTCGACTTCAGCAACTTCCGCCCCGACCGCAACGCCGCCGCTGGCGGCGCGCTGCCGAAGGTGGCCGGCACCACCCGCTAGACGTGACAAGGGGGCGCGAAGCCCCGCCGCATCCGACAGAAGGAACCGATGCCCGACCAGATCAGCATCCCGAAGCCCCTCGACGCAGGAACGCTGCGCGTCATCCCGATCGGAGGACTCGGCGAGATCGGCCGCAACATGACGCTCTACGAGCTCGACGGCAAGATCCTCATCGTCGACTGCGGCGTGCTCTTCCCTGAGGAGCACCAGCCGGGCGTCGACCTGATCCTCCCCGACTTCTCGCCCCTGCGTGACCGACTCGACGACATCCTCGGGGTGGTCCTCACCCACGGGCACGAGGACCACATCGGCGCGGTGCCCTACCTGCTGCGGCTGAAGCGCGACATCCCCCTGATCGGCTCGAACCTCACCCTCGCGCTGCTGGAGGCGAAGCTCAAGGAGCACCGCATCCAGCCGTACACGATGACGGTGAAGGAGGGGCAGCGCGAGCAGCTCGGCCCGTTCGGTCTGGAGTTCGTCGCGGTCAACCACTCGATCCCGGATGCGCTGGCGGTCGCGATCGAGACGAGCGCCGGCCGGGTGCTCCACACCGGCGACTTCAAGATGGACCAGCTGCCGCTGGACGACCGGATCACCGACCTGCGAGCCTTCGCCCGGCTCGGCGAGAAGGGCATCGACCTGTTCCTGCCCGACTCCACGAACGCGGATGTCCCGGGCTTCACGGCGCTCGAGCGCGACATCGGCCCCGTGCTCGAGTCGGTCATCGCCAAGGCGAAGCGCCGGGTGATCGTCGCGAGCTTCTCGAGCCACGTGCACCGGGTGCAGCAGGTGCTGGATGCCGCTGTCGCGAACGGACGCCGGGTCGCCCTGATAGGCCGGTCGATGGTACGCAACATGGGCATCGCCGCCGAGCTCGGCTACCTGAAGGTGCCCGAGGGCGTGCTGATCGATGCGAAGAAGGCCGCCGACCTCCGCGACGACCAGGTCGTCTACATGAGCACCGGCAGCCAGGGCGAGCCGATGGCGGTGCTCGCGCGGATGGCGAACCTCGACCACCAGATCGAGATCGGCGAGGGCGACACGGTCATCCTCGCGTCGAGCCTCATCCCCGGCAACGAGAACGCCGTCTACCGGGTCATCAACGGCCTCACGAAGCTCGGCGCGAAGGTCGTGCACAAGGCGAACGCCCGCGTGCACGTGTCCGGTCACGCTGCGGCGGGCGAGCTGCTGTACTGCTACAACATCCTGAAGCCGAAGAACGTGCTGCCCGTGCACGGCGAGTGGCGTCACCTGCAGGCGAACGCCGCCCTCGCCATCGACACCGGTGTCGACCCGCGGAACACGTTCGTGGGGGAGAACGGCATGGTGCTCGACCTGCGCGACGGACACGCCAGGGTCGCAGGCCAGCTCGACCTCGGCTACGTCTACGTCGACGGCTCGAGCGTCGGCTCGATCACGGATGCGGACCTCAAGGACCGCAGGATCCTCGCCGAGGAGGGGTTCATCTCGATCTTCGTGGCGGTCGACGCCCAGACCGGCAGGGTGATCGTGGGCCCCGAGATCCAGTCGCGCGGATTCGCCGAGGACGAGTCGGTCTTCGACACCGTGAAGCCGCAGGTCGTGAAGGCTCTCGCCGAGGCCGCGGAGAACGGGGTGCGCGACACGCACGCCTTCAGCCAGGCGGTGCGCCGCACGGTCGGGCGCTGGGTCAACACGCAGCACCGTCGTCGTCCGATGATCGTTCCGGTGGTCATCGAGGCCTGAGCCCGGTGTGGCAGCCAGACGTCGCCGTACGTCAGATCGTTGGGTGGCGCGTCATCCGCGAGTCTGATTCACTAACGGCGCGGTGACGCTAGCGTGGCGACGACCGCAGCTGGAGGTTCCGTGTCCGTCGCTCGCAAGTGGGTCTTCCCGATCCTCCGTCTCGTGCTCGTGGCGGCCATCGCCGCCGCGCTCGTGAAGATCGCCTTCTTCCCCGATCGCGCACCCGAGGACGCCGCCGCGGCGCCGTCCGTCGAGCTCGTCGAGCCGCAGGTGGCGGTCTCAGTCGGCACGGTCCGCAACGACGTGACGGTGCAGGGCACCATCTCGGCGGATGCTCCGGCGCCCGTGAAGGCGACGCTCGCGGGCGAGGTGCGCGAGGTGCTGGTGCAGGCGGGCGCGACCGTGGAGGCCGATACCGCGCTGCTGCGGATCCGCGCGGAGACCCCGAATCCCGACGGGACGATGGCGACCAAGTGGTCGACCGTCACGGCGGGTGGCAGGGGAGTGCTCGCGGCGTTCGACGTGCTCGTGGGTCAGGTCGTCGCGGTCGGCGACGAGGTCGGAAAGGTCGCGCCGCCGTCGTTCTCGGTCAGCGGGCCGCTCACCGCCGAGCAGCAGTACCGGCTGCTCTCTATCCCTGGGGAGGCGACCGTGACGATCAAGGGCGGACCGGCCCCGTTCACCTGCCCGAACCTGCGCATCTCGAACGGGACGGCGACCGGCGGCACGCCGGATCCGCTCACGGGCGACAGTGGAGGCGGAGGCGGGACGACGGTGACCTGCTCGGTTCCCGCCGAGGTGCGCGCGTTCGCCGGGCTCCCTGCCGACATCACGATCGCGGGCGGTCTCGCCGAGAACGTGCTCGTCCTGCCGACGACGGCGGTCGAGGGCGCCGCTGACACGGGCAACGTGCACGTCGTGCTCGAGGACGGCTCCACCGAGGTGCGGCCGGTGAAGCTCGGCCTCAACGACGGGACCCTCGTGGAGATCAAGGAGG
The DNA here is from genome assembly GCA_031177985.1 of Microbacteriaceae bacterium. Lineage (GTDB taxonomy): Bacteria > Actinomycetota > Actinomycetes > Actinomycetales > Microbacteriaceae > JAPSJW01. The sequence goes on from JAPSJW010000002.1 coordinate 682,225, forward strand.
GACTGGCGGAAGGCGACCAGATCCTGGAGTTCGTGCCCGGGGCGCCGTCCGAGCAGCTCGGCCCCGACGGGCTTCCGCTTCCCGAGGGCTGCTTCGACGACGGCATGGGCGGCATCATCTGCGAGGAGGGGTGAGCCTCCTCGAGCTCGGCGGCGTGACCCGCACGGTCGAGCTGCCCGACGACGAGCCGCTGCACATCCTCCGCGGGGTCGACCTCCGGCTCGAGGTGGGCGACCACGTGAGCATCGTGGGGCGCAGCGGATCGGGCAAGTCGACGCTGCTGAACATCCTCGGGCTGCTCGACAACCCGACCTCGGGAACGGTGCTGTTCGACGGCGTCGACGTGCGCAGCCTCTCGTCGCGCAGACGCGATCTGATGCGCGGTGCCGACGTCGGGTTCATCTTCCAGCAGTTCAACCTGCTGCAGGGCCGCACGGCGCTCGAGAACGTTATGCTCCCGCTGCTCTACGCGCGCGGGCGCGACTTCTGGCGGCGCGGGGAGCTCGCCCTGGCGATGCTCGACCGGGTGGGTCTCGCGGCGAGGGCGTCGAGCATGCCCGAGAAGCTCTCCGGCGGCGAGCAGCAGCGCGTGGCGATCGCGCGGGCGCTCGTGCGGCGTCCGCGTCTCATCCTCGCCGACGAGCCGACCGGTGCCCTCGACGTCGAGACCGGCGCGACCGTCATGGCGCTGCTCGACGAGGTCGCCGAGGACTCAGGGGCAGCGCTCGTCACGATCACCCACGACGTCAACGTGGCCGCGCTCGCCCGGCAGCACTACCGGCTCGACCGGGGTGTGCTGTCGCCGGTGGACGTGCAGCGCGTGATCGCCGTCGCGGGAGCCGGGGCGACCCTGTGAGCGGCATCTGGGGTGCGCTGAACGAGGCCTGGCAGGAGCTGCGCATCCACCGCACCCGGGTGCTCCTGAGCCTGATCGGAGTCGCGGTCGCGGTCGCGGCGATCACCGCGACGGTCGGTCTCGGGTCGATCGCACGGCAGGCGCAGATGGAGGTGCAGGAGGCGCAGAGCGGTCGCCCCGCGACGATCGTCTTCTGGGCCTCGAGGACGGACGGGCAGGCCATCGAGGCGGATCGGCTGCGGGAGGCCTTCATGGCAGTGGCCGAGCGCTACTCGATCGAGTACGCCTCGATGGACTACATGATGCAGCAGCAGGTGCAGCTGCCGGACGGCGCCCTCATGGTCGAGTCCCGTGCCGTCGAGCCGATCTTCGGCGAGATGCACAGGGTGCAGACCGTCGAGGGGGAGTGGTTCACCGAGGCGCATGCCGCGATGCTCGCCCCCGCCGTGATCATCAACGAGGTGCTGTGGGAGCGGCTCGGCTCGCCCGACCTCAGGACCCACCCCACCCTCGAGCTGCTCGGCGGCACAGACCGGGTGGCGGTGATCACCGGGGTCGTGCGTGCCGAGCCCTGGCAGCGCGAGATGAACACCGGCTACTTGTACATGCTGGCCGACGACTACCGCTCGATCGTCGACCCCGCGATGCTCGCGAACGTCTACCCCAACCTCGAGGTCTGGGTGCCCGACGACCAGGCGCAGGCGGTGCAGGACGTCGTCGTGCGGGACCTGCGGGCGGCACTGGGGGAGAACGCGACGGTCGATGCGGGCCGCAACGACTGGGGCGCATGGCCGCAGGACCCGTTCCTCATCATGCAGCTCTTCGTCGCGGGGGTCGCGGCTCTGGTCCTCCTGCTCGGCGCGCTGGGGCTCGTGAACATCTCCTTGGTCACGCTCCGCCAGCGCATCCGCGAGATCGGCATCCGCCGCAGCTTCGGGGCGACCTCGGGGCGCGTGTTCTTCGCCGTGCTGCTCGAGAGCGTGGTCGGCACGATCGCCGCCGGCGCGGCGGGCGTCGTCCTCGCGATCCTCATCGTGCGGAACGACTGGCTGCTGGGGATGATGGGCATCGGGAGCGTCGACGCACCGGCGTTCCCGGTAGAGGCGGCGGTGCTCGGCATGGCCTGCGCGGTCGGCACCGGCGCGGTCGCAGGGCTGCTGCCCGCCCTCTTCGCGATGCGGGTGAAGGTGATCGACGCCATCCGTTTCTGACCGCCGCGACGAGTGTCGCTCACAGCCGACGACGGATGCCGCGGGTACCGTGGCGGCATGGCGACGAGCACCAGGTCGAACGGGCGTGCCCGGACGTCGTCGACGCGTGCCGCCTCGACGCGCACCCAGGCGACGAAGAAGCTGCCGGCGGTCCCGCCGCCCGACGAGGGCCCGAACCCCCTGGTCAAGCTGTGGATGGGCCTCGCGCACATCGCGGGCGGCGCGTTCCGCGTGCTCGGCAAGGAGACGCTCGCAAAGGAGGAGCGGCGCGACGGCGTGCCGTTCTTCCTGCTGCTGCTCGCGATCGGCGGCGCCGTCGTGGAGTGGTTCAATCCGACGTCCGAGGTCGCCATCGCCCTCGACGCCTACACCTTCGGCGGGTTCTTCGGGCGCGTCGCGTACGCGCTCCCCGTCATCATGCTGCTGTTCGCGGCCTGGCTGTTCCGCCATCCGTCGAGCGTCCACGACAACACGCGCATCGGCATCGGGCTCGGCATCCTGCTGGTGAGCATCAGCGCGCTCTGCCACACCTTCGGCGGCGCACCGCAGCCCGCGCAGGGCATGGAGGTGCTCGCGCGCGCGGGCGGCCTGGCGGGCTGGGTCATGGCGCAGCCGCTGCTCACCCTCGGCGGCCCCTGGCTCGCCGTGCCGCTCGCGATCGTGCTGCTCGTGCTGTCGCTGTTCATCGTCACGAAGACTCCGCCGAACCGGGTCGGCCCGCGCCTTCGCGAGCTCTACGCGTACCTCTTCGGCGCCCAGCTCGAGGAGACGGAGCAGGCGTCGTCGACGAAGGACGATGCGGCGGATGCGCCCGAGGGCGACGTCGAGACCGACTCGCTGCCCTGGTGGCGGCGCAACAAGACCCGCCGTGAGGACGACCCCGCGTTCGACACTCCGGTCATCGGACGGGATCAGGCGACGGAGATCATCTCCCGCGAACCCGCCAAGGACGAGACGCCGTTCGACGTCGAGCTGCTCGAGGATCTGGCGAAGGCCGAGGAGGCGGTGCAGCGCTTCACGGGCGACGTCGCCGCGACCGGTCTGCGCGAGGACGGCCCGCCGGCCCCGCTGTCGGGATTCCCCACCACGGCGAGCGAGAAGGGCGCGGCAGGCGAGTTCGAGCCGCCGCCCGTCGCGTCGGCGCCCGACACCCCGTACCGTCTGCCGTCCGCGGCTCTCCTGACGCCCGGCACTCCGCCGAAGGCGCGCAGCGCGGCCAACGACGAGGTCGTCGCCTCCCTCACCGGTGTGCTCGACCAGTTCCAGGTCGACGCGAAGGTCACCGGGTTCACTCGAGGCCCGTCGGTCACCCGATACGAGCTCGAGCTCGCTCCGGGTGTGAAGGTCGAGCGGGTCACGGCGCTCGCCCGCAACATCAGCTACGCCGTCGCGAGCAACGAGGTGACGATCCTGTCGCCGATCCCGGGCAAGAGCGCAATCGGCGTCGAGATCCCCAACAAGGACCGCGAGATCGTGTCCCTGGGCGACGTGCTGCGCTCGCCCGCCGCGCACAAGAGCACGCACCCGATGACGATCGGCCTCGGCAAAGACGTCGAGGGCGGGTTCGTGGTCGCGAACCTCGCCAAGATGCCGCACCTGCTGGTCGCCGGGTCCACCGGCTCGGGCAAGTCGAGCTTCGTCAACTCGATGATCACCTCGGTGCTCATGCGGGCGAAGCCCTCCGAGGTGCGGATGGTGCTGATCGACCCGAAGCGCGTGGAGCTGTCGATCTACGCCGGCGTGCCGCACCTGATCACCCCCATCATCACGAACCCGAAGAAGGCGGCCGAAGCGCTCGCCTGGGTCGTGAAGGAGATGGACATGCGGTACGACGATCTGGCGAGCTTCGGCTTCCGCCACATCGACGACTTCAACCGCGCCGTGGTCGCCGACGAGATCGTGCTCCCGCCTGGCAGCGAGCGCGTGCTGAAGCCCTACCCGTACCTGCTCGTCGTGGTCGACGAGCTCGCCGACCTGATGATGGTCGCGCCGCGGGATGTCGAGGACTCGATCGTGCGCATCACCCAGCTCGCCCGCGCCTCCGGCATCCACCTGGTGCTCGCGACCCAGCGGCCGAGCGTCGACGTCGTCACCGGGCTCATCAAGGCGAACGTGCCGTCGCGGCTCGCGTTCGCCGTCTCGAGCATGACCGACTCGCGCGTCATCCTCGACCAGCCGGGCGCCGACAAGCTGATCGGGCAGGGCGACGCGCTCTTCCTCCCGATGGGCGCCTCGAAGGCGATCCGGGTGCAGGGCGCATGGGTCAACGAGAGCGAGGTCGCGACGGTCGTGCAGCACGTCATCGGCCAGGCCCGCCCCGATTACCGCGACGACGTCACGCAGGTCGCCGAGAAGAAGCAGATCGACTCCGACATCGGAGACGACCTGGAGCTGCTCCTGGCGGCTGCCGAGCTCATCGTGAGCACGCAGTTCGGCTCCACCTCGATGCTGCAGCGCAAGCTGCGCGTCGGCTTCGCGAAGGCCGGGCGTCTCATGGACCTCCTGGAGTCCCGCGAGATCGTCGGGCCCTCCGAGGGCTCCAAGGCCCGCGACGTGCTCGTGACGCCCGAGCAGCTTCCCGGGGTGCTCGCGCGGCTCCGTGGCGAGGATCCGCCGCCGACTCCTCCCACCCCCAGCAGTGCGGCTTCCGACCCCTACGGGGAGGACGCGGTGGAGCAGCAGTTCGCGGGTTACGATGAGGGCGACGGCTCTTCGGACGAGGACGCCTGGCAGCTGACCGGCAGGGAGTGAACGTGGCTACCGAGCCCGCGGGTCTTCCCTCCCGTCAGAACCCCATGCGGGGCCGCGTGGTGCGAGACGGGGACACCCAGGCCAGCGCCGGGAACCTGGCGAACATCATCACGGTCATCCGCATCCTGCTCGCGCCGGTCTTCATCTGGATGCTGCTGGCGGATGCGGGCGAGCTGGGCACCCTCCGGTACCTCGCCGCCGGTCTTTTCGTGCTGGCGATCGTCACGGACAGCGTCGACGGCATCCTCGCCCGGCGCCAGAACCTCGTCACCGACTTCGGCAAGATCCTCGACCCGATCGCCGACAAGGTGCTCACCGGCGGAGCGCTCGTCGCGCTGTCGATCCTCGCCGAGCTGCCGTGGTGGGTGACCGCCGTCATCCTCGTCCGGGAGCTCGGCATCACCGCGTTCCGCATGGCGGTGCTGCGCGACCGGGTCATCCCGGCCTCCCGCGGCGGCAAGCTCAAGACCGTGGTGCAGGCCGTCGCCATCTCCTTCGCCCTCGTTCCTCTCGCCTCCGTGCTGGGCGACTGGGTCGCCTGGCTGAACGGCGCCCTCATGACGGCGGCCGTCGTGCTCACCGTGCTGACCGGCATCGACTACCTGGTGCAGGCCTGGCGGCAGAACCGGGGCGGGCGGTGATCGCCGAGGAGGGAATCGACGACCTCGGCAGCCGCATCGACTCCGCCGTGCCGTTCGTGACCGAGCTCGTGACCGAGCTGTCGCGTCGCGGGCTCACCCTGGCGATCGCCGAGTCCCTCACGGGAGGCCTGCTGACCGCCGAGTTCGTGCGTCCGCCCGGTGCATCCGCCGTGCTGTTCGGAGGCGTCGTGGCCTACGCGACCGAGCTGAAGCGGGACGTCATCGGCGTCGACGCCGAGCTGCTCGCCGAGCACGGCCCGGTGCACCCCGAGGTGGCGCGTCAGCTCGCCGATCGTGTGCGCACTGCACTCGCCGTGGATGGCACGCCCGCCCGGCTGGGCCTGGCCACGACCGGTGTCGCCGGACCCGACCCGCAGGGCGATCGAGAGCCCGGCACGGTCTTCGTCGGGATCGCCGTGGACGACACCGTCGAGGCGATCGAGCTGAGGCTGGAGGGGCCCCGCGACGAGGTCAGAGCGCGGACCGTGACCCTCGCTGTGCAGGCGCTTGCGGACCGGATCCCCGGGGAATAGCGGCCGTTTCGATCACGTTACAACTCATGAATTCACAAGCGTCGCCCAGATTGCTCTGGTTAGAGTTCTCACAACGGCGGGGGGTCCAGCCCCTTCCGCTCGAGTCCCGGCTAGAGCGACAGGTCGTCAGAAAGGGAGGGTACCCATGGTTCTGGTTCGTCAAGAGATCGGCGACGTTCTCCGTGACGTCCGCCTGCAGAAGGGCCGCACCCTCCGCCAGGTGGCGAGCAAGGCGAGTGTCGCTCTCGGATACCTGAGTGAGGTGGAGCGCGGCCAGAAGGAGGTCAGCTCCGAGATCCTCGCCTCCGTCGCCGAGGCGCTCGAGACTCCCATCTCGGCCATCATGCGCGAGGTCGGCGATCGGCTCGCCGTCGTGGAGGGGCTCAGCCCCGTCCCCGACACACTGCCGGAGGACCTCGTGGCGGAGTTCGACGCAGACCTCGTCACGCGGTAGACGTCCGATCCGACATCTCCGAACGCCCCGGCTCGCGCCGGGGCGTTCGTGCGTCCGGGGGAGTGGGGCTAGCGTGGGACGCGATGCGCACGAGTGAGTTCTCCCTCGCGGTCGCCGAGGAGTTCGGCGCCGACTACGGCCGCGTGCTGACCGCGGACCTCGCTCTCGAGGAGCTGGGCGGTCGCACCGCTGACGCCGCGATCGCGGCGGGCGTGCCGGCGCGCGATGTCTGGCTCGCGCTCTGCCGAGCCGCGGACGTGCCCGAGAGCCGCTGGCACGGCAGGGGCCGTCCCGAGCGCAAGCGCTGACCGACCGACACGCCGCGCTGCTATCGAACATCTGTTCGGTGCCGGAGTATCGTCGTCCCCAGGTCGAATCGAAGACGGTTCTCCACGAAGAGCGGATGCCGCCGACCCGATGTCGGCGGCCCGACCTAGCGTGAGGGACGTCGAGATTCGACACCAGCCTTTGTCGGGAGGCTGTGGACCCTGCTTCATCGGTCCGCGGAAGATCGGCAGCCTGTGAGGCGCATCACCACCAAATCGAAGGAGACCCCCAGTGCCATCGCCAGCAGACCGCGAGAAGTCGCTTGAAGCAGCTCTCGCCCAGATCGATCGCCAGTTCGGCAAGGGCTCAGTCATGCGACTGGGCAGTGACGAGCGCGCCCCCGTCGAGGTGGTGCCCACGGGGTCAATCGCCCTCGATGTCGCGCTCGGTACGGGCGGCCTCCCGCGCGGCCGCATCGTCGAGATCTACGGCCCTGAGTCGTCCGGTAAGACGACCCTGACCCTCCACGCCATCGCCAACGCCCAGCGCGCGGGCGGTATCGCGGCGTTCATCGACGCGGAGCACGCCCTCGACCCCGAATACGCGAAGAAGCTCGGCGTCGACATCGACGCGCTGCTCGTGTCGCAGCCCGACACGGGTGAGCAGGCGCTCGAGATCGCCGACATGCTCGTGCGTTCCGGTTCCATCGACCTCGTCGTCATCGACTCCGTCGCCGCCCTCGTGCCTCGTGCGGAGATCGAGGGCGAGATGGGAGACACGCACGTGGGTCTGCAGGCCCGCCTCATGTCGCAGGCGCTCCGCAAGCTGACCGGTGCGCTCAGCTCCACCAATACGACGATGATCTTCATCAACCAGCTTCGCGAGAAGGTCGGCGTCTTCTTCGGCAGCCCCGAGACCACCTCGGGCGGCAAGGCGCTGAAGTTCTACGCCTCGGTGCGCCTCGACATCCGCCGCATCGAGACGCTCAAGGACGGCGCGGAGGCGGTCGGGAACCGCACCCGCGTGAAGGTCGTCAAGAACAAGATGGCGCCGCCCTTCAAGCAGGCCGAGTTCGACATCCTCTACGGCATCGGCATCTCGCGTGAGGGCAGCCTCATCGACTACGGAGTCGAGCACGGCATCGTCAAGAAGTCCGGTGCCTGGTACACCTACGACGGCGACCAGCTCGGGCAGGGCAAGGAGAACGCGCGCAACTTCCTGATCGAGAACGCGTCGATCGCGGACGACATCGAGCGCAAGATCTTCATGAAGCTCGGCATCGGCGCAGAGGCGAAGGCAGCGGCGGCCGCAGCCGCGGCTGCCGAGCCGGCCGCCGACTCGAAGGTGGAGTCCATCGCGCCGAAGATCGCGGCCCGCAAGGCCGTCGGCTGACCGTGACGGGCTCACGCGACGACTCGTCAAGCGAACGGTGGGCCCGGGTGACGTACCTGCCGGGAGCCGAGCCGACGGCTCAGCTCCCGGCAGGTCCTCCCGCTCCGCGCTCGGAGACGGCGTTCGATGCTTCGAGCGTCGAGGTCGATGAACAGCGCGAGGCCGCCCGTCAGCGGGTGCGCTTCGTCGCCGCGATCGAGAACGACGACGCCGAGCCGACGCCGGAGGACCCCGAGGTCGCCCGCATCCGCGCCGAGAACGTCGCGATGCGCGCGCTCACCCGGAGGTCGCACTCCCGCGCGGAGCTCGAGCGGCTGCTGCGGTCTCGGGAGCTGAGCGAGGGCGCGGTGCAGCACGAGCTCGACCGCCTCGAGCGCGTCGGGCTGCTCGACGACGCCGCGCTCGCCCAGCACCTCGTCGGGGTGCTGCAGGAGCGCAAGGGCCTGGGGCGGTCCGCGATCGCCGCGGAGCTCTCCCGTCGCCAGCTCGAGTCCTCGGCCGTCGCGTACGCGCTGGAACTCGTCGACGGCGCCGAGGAGTCCGGGCGAGCGGAGGAACTCGCCGTCAAGCGGGCTCGCCAGCTCACCTCCCTCGACCACGACACGGCCGTCCGGCGCCTGACCGGGTTCCTGCAGCGGAAGGGCTACTCGGGATCCGTGGTGCGCGCGGCCGTCGAGCGGGCGCTGCCGCACCAGCGCGGCTCGAGCGTGCGCTTCGAATGATGCCCCGTCCGTTCACAGGCTCTTCGATCCACAGCCGCTGCGTCATCCGGCGACGACGGGGAACCCGCGTTTAGGCTCGAAGGGATGCAGGACAGGACCTTCAACCGCGCGAGCCTCGAGCTCCTCCGCGCCGAGGCGCGCGACGAGCTCGAGACGATGATCGAGGATCGCGGCCGCGACGGCCGCGACCCTTGGGAGTTCATGCAGGAGCTCCCGACCGTCGACGAGATGGTGGTCTGGATACTGCACTCCGACGCCGTGCTCGAGCGTCCCGCCGTGGCGCCCGAGGACGACTACCGGGTGCTCCGTCAGATCGCCATCGAGCATCCGTCGCTGACCTCGACGGTGTGGCGGCTCCTCGGCACCCTCGCGGCCTGACCCCCTGGCGAGCGGCGGCGGTTTAGGCTGTACGCCGACATGACGATCCTCGACGCCCCTGCCCGCCAGCGCACCTACGAGGTGCGCACCTACGGCTGCCAGATGAACGTGCACGACAGCGAGCGGCTGAGCGGCTCGCTGGAGGCCGCCGGGTACGCGCGCGCGGTCGACGGCGACCCCGACATCGTCGTCATCAACACCTGCGCCGTGCGCGAGAACGCCGACAACAAGCTCTACGGCACCCTCGGGCAGCTCGCGAGCCGCAAGCGCGAGCACGAGGGGCTGCAGATCGCGGTGGGCGGCTGCCTCGCGCAGAAGGACAAGGCGACGATCCTCGAGAAGGCGCCGTGGGTCGACGTCGTGTTCGGCACCCACAACATGGGCTCGCTTCCGACGCTGCTCGAGCGTGCCAGGCACAACGGGGAGGCGCAGCTCGAGATCCTCGAGTCGCTCGAGGTCTTCCCGTCCACCCTTCCCACCCGTCGGGAGTCGACGCACTCCGGCTGGGTCTCCATCTCCGTCGGATGCAACAACACGTGCACCTTCTGCATCGTGCCGAGCCTCCGCGGCAAGGAGAAGGACCGTCGACCAGGCGACATCCTCGCCGAGATCCAGGCCCTCGTCGACGACGGTGCCATCGAGGTCACCCTGCTCGGCCAGAACGTCAACTCCTACGGCGTCGAGTTCGGCGACCGGCAGGCGTTCGGCAAGCTCCTCAGGGCCGCAGGGCAGATCCCCGGTCTCGAGCGCATCCGCTTCACGAGCCCGCATCCCGCGGCATTCACCGACGACGTCATCGACGCCATGGCCGAGACGCCGACGGTCATGCCGCAGCTCCACATGCCTCTGCAGTCGGGCTCCGACCGCATCCTCAAGGCCATGCGGCGCAGCTACCGCTCCGAGCGCTTCCTCGGCATCCTCGACCGCGTGCGCGCCCGCATCCCGCACGCGGCGATCAGCACCGACATCATCGTCGGCTTCCCAGGAGAGACCGAGGAGGACTTCCAGGAGACGCTGAGGGTCGTCGAGCTGTCGCGGTTCGCCTCCGCCTTCACCTTCCAGTACTCGATCCGCCCCGGCACGCCCGCGGCGACGATGCCCGACCAGGTGCCCAAGGAGATCGTGCAGGAGCGCTACGAGCGCCTCGTCGCCCTGCAGGACCGCATCTCGGGCGAGGAGAACGCGCGGATGGTGGGCCGAGAGCTCGAGGTGATGGTCACTGCGACCGACGGCAAGAAGAACGCGCAGACCGGACGGCTCTCCGGACGCGCGCAGGATTCGCGGCTCGTGCACTTCGACCCGCCCGCAAGCGGACCGCTTCCCCGCCCCGGCGACATGGTGACCGTGCGGATCACCCAGGCGGCGCCGTTCCACCTCATCGCCGCCTCCGACGGTGCGCCGCTGCGCATCCGCCGCACGCGTGCGGGGGACGCCTGGGATGCGGCTCAGGCCGCGTCCTGCGCGGTGCCGGCCCCCACGGCCGAGGCGGGACCTGCGCGCGTGTCGCTCGGGCTGCCGTCGCTCCGGGTCGCGACGACGCCGATCTACGACCTCGCCGACGGGGAGCGCTGACCGCGTCGTGATCGCGGTCGTCGTCGGCGCGACCGGCACCGGCAAGTCTGCCTTCTCGCTGCGCCTCGCCGAGCGCATCGCCGCTCGCGGTGGTTCCGCCGAGATCGTGAACGCCGACGCCATGCAGCTCTACCGCGGCATGGACATCGGCACGGCGAAGCTCCGCGTGCAGGAGCGCGCGGGCGTCCCGCATCACCTGCTCGACGAGCTCGAGGTCACGGAGGAGGCGAGCGTCGCCTGGTATCAGCGCCGGGCGCGGGCGGTCGTCGCCGACATCCTGCACCGCGGCGCCGTGCCCATCCTCGTCGGCGGCTCGGGGCTCTACGTCTCGAGCGTGCTCTACGAGTTCGACTTCCCCGAGCGCGATCCCGAGGTGCGCGCCCAGCTCGAAGCGGAGCTCGAGCGGTCGGGGCCGGGCCTGCTGCACCGACAGCTCGCGGAACTCGACCCCGCGGCCGCCGAGGCGATCGGTCCGCACAACGGCCGTCGCATCGTGCGAGCGCTCGAGGTGATCCAGCTCACCGGCCGGCCCTTCACCCCGGGCCTCCCCGAGGAGGAGCGGATGTGGCGGCCGGCGCACCTCATCGGCCTGCAGACGCCGAGGGAGCGCCTCGTGCCGCGCCTGGACGAGCGCGTCGAGGGGATGTGGCGCGATGGGCTCGTCGAGGAGGTGCGCGGCCTCGTGCCCCGCGGCCTCGAACGCGGGGTGACGGCGCGCAAGGCCATCGGGTACGCGCAGGCCCTCGGTCAGCTGCGCGGCGAGCTGACCGAGCGGGAGGCGATCGACGCGACAGCGGCGCTGACCCGCCGCTACGCCCGCCGTCAGGCGAGCTGGTTCCGGCGCTACGCCGGCATCCGTTGGACCGACGCGGACGACCCTGCTGCCGTCGACGCGGCGCTCGAGCGCTCAGCGGATGCGCTGGCCCGGCCGGTACGCTGAATCCTCGTGAGTCCGACACTCCAGTTCACCAAGGGCCAGGGCACAGGCAACGACTTCGTGCTGTTCTCCGACCCCGATGGCGAGGTGGACCTCACCGCTGCGCAGCTCGCGGCGATCGCGGACCGGCGATTCGGCGTCGGCGCCGATGGGGTTCTGCGTGCGGTGCGCTCGCGCAGTCTGCCCGAGGGGGCCGCGGCGCTGGCCGAGGACCCGGACGCCGAGTGGTTCATGGACTACCACAACGCCGACGGCTCGCCGAGCGAGATGTGCGGCAATGGCATCAGGGTCTTCGTGCGCTACCTGCTCGAGAACGGCCTCGTGGAGCTCGAGAACGGCGACGCCCTGGCGATAGGCACCCGGGGCGGAGTGCGGGACGTGCAGCGCACCGCATCCGGCTTCTCGGTGGATCTCGGCCGTTGGCGTCTCGACGGCGGGGAGCCGCTCGTGCGGGCGAAGAACCTGTCTGTGGCGCGGCCGGGGCTCGGCATCAACGTCGGCAACCCGCACGTCGTCGTCGCTCTCGCGAGCGACGAGGAACTGGACGGCGCCGATCTCTCCTTCGTGCCGCAGCTCGACCCCGCCCCTGAGGCCGGGGCGAATGTCGAGTTCGTCGTGCCTGCCGACCCGCTCGTGCAGGACGGCGTGGGCCGCATCCGGATGCGGGTGCACGAGCGCGGAAGCGGGGAGACGCTGTCCTGCGGCACGGGAGCGGCCGCAGCGGCCCTCGCGACTCGACACTGGGCGGGCTCCGGCGCGCCCCACCAGTGGCGCGTGGAGGTTCCGGGAGGGGTGCTGGGTGTGCGGATGTTCCCGGCCGAGGACGGCGAGCACGTCGCTCTCAGCGGCCCCGCCGAGCTCGTGTTCGATGGCGCGCTGCAGCTGTAGCTGAGGCGCTCACACCGTCCCGACAGCCCCGGTGTTCCCCACCCGCCGCCGCCCGCGCAGCACGCGATACCCCTTGCTGGTCGCAGCGCGGATGAAGCTGAAGTCCCCGTCGAATGTGGTCTGCAGCCAGCGGTGCAGCGAGTCGGAGCCGAGGTTGCGCTGTACGACGAGCCAGGCGTCCGACCCGGGCTCGAGGCGCGGCAGCCACCGGGTGAGGAGCCCGTGGAGCTCGTTCTTGCCGACCCTGATGGGCGGATTCGACCACACGGTCATGAATCGCACGTCGTCGGGAACATCGTCGGGCAGCGCGGCGTTGACATTATCGAGGCCCAGGATCCGCGCGTTGGCCCGCACGAGCTCCAGGGCCCGCTCGTTGACGTCGACCGCCCAGACGGTCGCTCTCGGTGACTCGAGGGCGAGGGTCAGGGCGACCGGTCCCCATCCGCAGCCCAGGTCGAGCAGGTGACCGCCGGGAGGCGGGGTGGGGGTGTTGGCGAGCAGGACCCCCGTGCCGGTGTCGATCCGCTCGGGGCTGAAGACGCCGTTGGCGGTGACGAGCTCGACGTCACGACCCGAGAGCTGGACGTGCAGCGGGCGTGTCCTCGCCTCGCTCTCGGGCGACGACGAGAAGTAGTGGTCGCCGGACATGCCACCAGAACCTATCGGACACGCGAGAAGTAAGGTTAACCCGATGATTGAGAACGAGACGCGAGACGACGTGGTCGAGCGGGTGCTGGCGCGCGAGGATGCTCCAGGAGCATCGGTGAGCCTGTTCACGAGCGGCGCACAGGCGCTCCAGAATGATTCCGCCTATTCCGACTCCCGTGACGGAGACCAGTTCGATCGCGAGGAACGGCAGGCGCTGCGGCGTGTCGCCGGCCTCTCGACGGAGCTCGACGACGTCACGGAGGTCGAGTACCGGCAGCTGCGACTGGAGAACGTCGTGCTGATCGGCGTGTACTCGCAGGGTTCGCTCGAGGATGCCGAGAACAGCATGCGCGAGCTGGCGGCTCTGGCCGAGACCGCGGGCGCACGCGTGCTCGACGGCCTGCTGCAGCGCCGACCGCATCCCGACCCGAGCACCTACCTCGGCAAGGGCAAGGTCGAGGAGCTCGCGGCGATCGTCGCATCGCTCGGCGCCGACACCGTGATCGCCGACACCGAGCTCGCGCCCAGCCAGCGGCGTGCCCTCGAGGACGTCGTGAAGGTCAAGGTGATCGACCGCACGGCGGTGATCCTCGACATCTTCAGCCAGCACGCGAAGAGCCGCGAGGGCAAGGCTCAGGTCGAGCTCGCCCAGCTCGAGTACCTGCTCCCGCGTCTGCGCGGTTGGGGTGACTCGATGAGCCGTCAGGCCGGTGGTCAGGCGGCCGGCGGTCAGGGCATGGGCAGCCGAGGCCCCGGTGAGACGAAGATCGAGCTCGACCGGCGCCGCATCCACAACCGGATGGCGAAGCTGCGCAAGCAGATCAAGGGCTTCGCACCCGCGCGCGAGGCGAAGCGGGCGAACCGCAACCGCAACGAGGTGCCGAGCGTCGCGATCGCCGGCTACACGAACGCGGGCAAGTCGAGCCTGCTCAACCGGGTCACCCGGGCGGGCGTGCTCGTCGAGAACGCGCTGTTCGCGACCCTGGACGCGACCACGCGCCGCTACGCGACCCCCGACGGCCGGCAGTTCACGTTCACCGACACCGTCGGGTTCGTGCGGAACCTGCCGCATCAGCTGGTGGAGGCGTTCCGGTCGACACTCGAGGAGGTGGCAGACTCCGACGTGATCCTGCACGTCGTCGACGCCTCGCACCCCGACCCCGGTTCGCAGCTGGCCACGGTGCGCGACGTGATCGGTGACGTCGACGCCCGTCACATCCCCGAGCTGGTCGTGTTCAACAAGAGCGACCTGGTGGACGACGAGCAGCGGATGGTGCTGCGCGGTCTCGTGCCGGACGCGCTGTTCGTGTCGGCTCGCACCGGCGAGGGCGTGGAGGAGCTGCTCGAGCGGCTCTCTGCGATGCTGCCGCAGCAGGACGTCGAAGTCGAGCTGCTCATCCCGTACGAGCGAGGCGACCTCGTCGCTCTCGCGCACCGGACCGCCCGTGTGCTGGACACGGTCTACGAGGAGGACGGGACGAGGCTCTCGCTTCTCGCGACCGAGCGCGAGGCCGAGCAGCTGAGGGCCGCCGTGGGGATCGCCGCGGCATCCTGACCTGAGGGACGAGAAGGGCGCTCCGCCGAAGCGGGGCGCCCTTCGTCATCTCCGGGTCACCAGGCGGCGGCGACCTCGCGATGCGTTCCGAGCAGAGCGGGCGTCTCCTCGCGAGGTGCCCGTCCGCATCCGCACTCCGTCGCGACCCCGAAGCGGTCGACGTGGCGGGCAGCCGCCCGGATGCGCCGAGTGGCGCCGTCTGCGCCGTCCTCCCGGTGCACGAGGCCGAGGTACAGCTCGGTCTCGTCCGGCAGCTCCAGCGCGGCGAGGGGCGCGAAGTACCCGTCGTCGTCCCGCTCGATAGGAACGGGGAGGTGCACCCACTGCACGGGGCGATCCACCGCCGCGATCAGGCGGTTGGCGAACTCGACGAGGTTGCCGGTGTCTGCCGGCTCGACGAAGTGCTTCTCGCCGGCGTCCCCGTAGCAGAGGTGGTAGCCGAGTTCGACGGGCTCGGGCACCCTTCGCGCCTGCTCGGCGGCGCGCTCGATGACGCCCGCCCAGACGTCCTGGAACCACGGACGGTAGGCGCCGCCGAAGCGCTCGGGGTATCCGGCGCCTTCGATGTAGGCGAACTCGACGGCGGTGTCCCACTGGATCGCCAGAGACTCATGGGGGATGGCGGCGAGGATGCGGTCAAGCTCGCCGAACAGCGCGCCCGCGTAGACCGGTTCGACCGCTGCGCGCTGCTCCTCGGGGAAGAACGCCCCGACGACGGCAGCGGGCGTCGGCAGCGACACCTGGAAGCGGACATCCGCGGAGATGACGCCGTCGTCCTGCAGCCGGCGGAACACGTCCCACGACTCGAGGGCCGACTCGGCATAGCCGAGCTCTCCGAAGCTCAGCGTCGCGGGGTCCACTCCGTCGGCGACCCGCACGGGCCGCAGGTCGAGGCCCTGCATGAGGACGGGCTCGTCGCCGATGCGCTCGATGCCCGCAGTGCGGGCGATCCGGTCGGGCTGGAAGGCGATCCAGTGGAAGCGATCGCCGACCTCTCCGTCGGGGATGCGGCGGAGCCGGTCGCCGAGCACCTCGGCTGCGGCGCGGAAGGTGCTCTCGGCGTCCGGGAGATTGACGCTGCCGACCAGCAGCGCGCCCTGGGGCTGGGTCATGTCCGTTCCTCTCGCGAGCGGGAGCCACGGGCGACTCCCGGATGGTGGGGAATCGCAGCCGGTGCTCCGGGAGTCGCCGAGGAGGCGGGCCGGAGCGCGAGGCTTCGCGTCAGCGGTTGCGAACGGTCTCAGGCTCGCACGGCGCCCGGCCGTCGCACCAGCAAGGACGTCATACGGCGCAACGCTCAGACCGAGCGCAGCACCGCCACGACCTTGCCGAGCACGTCGGCCTGGTCGCCGAGGATCGGCTCGAAGGCGGAGTTGCGGGGCAGCAGCCAGGTGTGGCCGTCGCGCTGCCGGAAGACCTTCACGGTGGCCTCGCCGTCGAGCATCGCGGCGACGATCTCGCCGTTCTCGGCGGTGGGCTGCTGACGCACGACGACGAAGTCGCCGTCGCAGATGGCCGCGTCGATCATCGAGTCGCCGACGACCTTCAGCATGAACAGGTCGCCCTTGCCGACCAGCTGGCGGGGGAGCGGCACGACCTCCTCGACGTGCTGGTCGGCGGTGATCGGGATGCCGGCGGCGATGCGGCCGACGAGCGGCACCATCGCGGCGTCGGCGACGCTCGGCGCGTCGTCCGATTCCGTGGCAGGCAGGTCGATCAGCACCTCGATCGCGCGGGGCCGGTTGGGGTCGCGCCTCAGGTAGCCGCTGAGCTCCAGCTGGCCGAGCTGGTGCGTGACGCTGGAGAGCGACGAGAGCCCCACGGCGTCGCCGATCTCGCGCATGCTCGGCGGGTAGCCCCTGGCCGAGACGGATCGCTGGATGAACTCGAGGATCGCCTGCTGCTTGGCGCTGAGGCTGGTGCGCCTGCGCGTGCGCTCCGGCTCTGTGGCGGCGGTCTCGTCCATGCGTGCTCCTCGGTCGGCCCGATGTCGGTGGCCGCTGCTCTACTGCTGATGCGGACGATCGAAACTGTATCCAGCAGCGAGCCCCGAGGCAAACATCTCTTCGAGCGTGTCGGTGGTTCGGTGCACGATCGATTCGAATACGGAGTTGTGGATTCGAACACTCGAAGGTATGTTCGGAACACGACTTCGCATCCGGTGCTCCCGGCCGAGCACCGGATGCGAAGAACCTCCGGAACTCGCAAGACGACCGCAGGCGGGATCCCCGCACCGCGGGAGGACCGCACGACGGAACGAGAGGACGAGACGATGAGCACCTACCCCATGAGCGCACCGAGCCCCATGACGGCGAAGGGCGCCCCGCGCACCCGGAACGAGGCGCCGCGCACCCGTCTTCGCATCACCCGTCGCGGCCGACTCGTCGTCTCCGCCATCGTCGCCCTGCCGCTCGTCGCCGCCGCCTGGTTCGGCGTGCTCGACGGCGGCAGCGCCATCGCCTCGCACGAGCAGAGCGGCGTGGAGTTCGAGTACCTGACGGTTCAGCCGGGCCAGACCCTGTGGCAGCTCGCCGAGGATCTCGCCCCCACGGCCGACCCCCGCGACGTCGTCGCGGAGATCATGCAGCTCAACAACCTCGCCGGCGCCGAGCTCGTCGTGGGCGACCGGCTCGCGATCCCTTTCGAATACACCGAATGAGCGGCATCCGTCGCCGAGACAGCGGGCGACGGATGCGGTGTCCGGCCCGCTCTAGCATGGGACGGTGACGCAACTCGCCGACCTCCCCATCCGGGACGACCTCCGCGGCAAGACGCCTTACGGCGCTCCGCAGCAGCCGGTGCGCATCGCGCTCAACGTCAACGAGAACACGCATGCGATCCCCGACGACGTCGTCGAGGACATCGTCGCCTCGGTCGCCCGGGCGCTGAGGACGGTCAACCGCTACCCCGATCGGGAGTTCACCGAGCTGCGGGAGAGCCTCGCCGACTACCTGGGCCATGATCTCGGGCCGGAGCGGATCTGGGCGGCGAACGGCTCGAACGAGGTGCTGCAGCAGATCCTCCAGGCGTTCGGCGGACCCGGGCGCAGCGTGCTCGGGTTCACGCCGACCTACTCGATGCACTCGATCATCGCCGACGGCACCGGCAGCCGGTGGATCGGCGCCGAGCGGGATGAGGACTACCGCATCTCCGTCGACACGGCGGTCGCCGCCGTCGAGCGCGAGCGTCCCGACGTCGTCTTTCTCTGCGCCCCGAACAACCCGACCGGCACCCCTCTCGGCCTCGACGTGATCGAGGCGGTCTACGAGGTGCACCCGGGCATGGTCGTGGTCGACGAGGCGTATGCGGAGTTCGCTCCCGTCGGCACAGCCAGTGCGCTGACCCTGCTGCCCGGCAGGGAGCGGTTGCTCGTCTCCCGCACCATGAGCAAGGCCTTCGCCTTTGCGGGGGCACGGGTCGGCTACCTCGCCGCCGACCCGGCGGCGATCGACGCGCTGCGGCTGGTGCGACTCCCGTACCACCTCTCCGCTCTGACGCAGGCCGCCGCCGTGGCCGCGCTCGACCACCGGCGCGAGATGCTCGCGATGGTGGACGACATCCGCGCCCAGCGCGACCGGCTGCTGACCGAGCTTCCGCGGCTCGGCTACCCCGTGTACGAGAGCTGGTCGAACTTCGTGCTCTTCTCGGGTGTCGACGACCCGCGTCGCACCTTCGAGCGGCTGCTCGAGGAGAGCATCCTCATCCGCGACGTCGGCATCCCGCACGCCCTCCGCGTGACCGCCGGCACCGAGGAGGAGACGACAGCGTTCCTCGAGGCGCTCGGTAGGATCGGATGATGACGAACGGCCGTACGGCGCACCTCAGCCGGGAGACCAGCGAGTCGAGCATCGACCTCGTGCTCGACCTCGACGGCACCGGTCGCGCGGAGATCGATTCATCCGTCCCGTTCTTCGACCACCTGCTCACGGCGTTCACGAAGCACTCGCTCGTCGACCTCAAGGTCGTGGCGAAGGGCGACATCGAGATCGACGTGCACCACACCGTCGAGGACATCGGCATCGTGCTCGGCACCGCCATCAAGCAGGCGCTCGGCGACAAGGCCGGCATCTCCCGGTTCGGCGACGCCCTCGTCCCGCTCGACGAGGCGCTCGTGCAGGCCGTCGTCGACGTGTCGGGTCGGCCCTACCTCGTCCACTCGGGCGAGCCGGCCGGCTTCGAGCACCACCTGATCGGCGGGCACTTCACGGGTTCGATGGTGCGCCACGTGTTCGAGGCGATCGCGTTCAACGCAGCCCTCACCGTGCACGTCTCGGTGCTCGGCGGACGCGACCCGCACCACATCGCCGAGGCCGAGTTCAAGGCGTTCGCGCGAGCTTTCCGCACGGCTGTGCAGCTCGACCCCCGAGTCAGCGGCATCCCGTCCACGAAGGGCGCACTCTGAGGTGACCAGACCATCCGTCGTCGTCCTCGACTACGGCAGCGGCAACGTGCACTCCGCTGCGAAGGCGATCGAGGCCGCCGGTGCCGACGTCGTGCTGAGCGCCGACCGTGCCGCCGTGATGGAGGCCGACGGGCTGCTCGTGCCCGGCGTCGGCGCCTTCGCGGCCGTCATGGACTCGCTGCAGGCCGTCCGCGGCGCCGAGCTGATCGAGCGCAGGCTCGCGGGCGGCAGGCCCGTGCTCGGCATCTGCGTCGGGATGCAGGTGATGTTCGAGCGCGGCGTCGAGCGCGGCGTCGAGACGGAGGGGCTGGGGGAGTGGCCGGGGACCGTCGCGGCCCTCGACGCACCCGTCCTGCCGCACATCGGCTGGAACACCGTGGACGCGCCAGAAGGGTCCGTGCTCTTCGAGGGGCTGCGCGACGAGCGCTTCTACTTCGTGCACTCCTATGCCGCGACCGACTGGACCATGCCCGAGAGCTCGTCGATCCGGGCCCCGAAGGTGACCTGGAGCGAGCACGGCCAGCCCTTCATCGCGGCCGTCGAGAACGGCCCGCTCGCGGCGACCCAGTTCCACCCCGAGAAGTCCGGCCTG
This sequence comes from Microbacteriaceae bacterium, assembly GCA_031177985.1. Taxonomy (GTDB): domain Bacteria; phylum Actinomycetota; class Actinomycetes; order Actinomycetales; family Microbacteriaceae; genus JAPSJW01. The sequence goes on from JAPSJW010000002.1 coordinate 702,024, forward strand.
CCGGGCATCCGTCTCCTGTCCAACTGGGTGCGATCGCTGTAGGCGCACGCGCGGCAGGCGGCTCGGCCCGATGGGGCTAGTATCGGGAGTCGTTTGCCGCACCCAGCATCCGACTCTCACGAAAGATCAGCAATGAGCGAGTTCACCAGGACGCCCGGTCTCATCCTGCTGCCGGCGGTGGACGTCGCGAACGGCAAGGCCGTGCGGCTCACCCAGGGCGAAGCGGGCACCGAGACCAGCTACGGCGACCCGATCCAGGCCGCGGACCAGTGGGTCTCGCAGGGCGCCGAGTGGATCCACCTCGTCGACCTCGACGCCGCCTTCGGGCGCGGCACGAACCACAGCGTGATCAAGAAGGTCATCAAGAACACGCCTCGCTCGATCAACGTCGAGCTGTCCGGCGGCATCCGCGACGACGCCACCCTCGAGGCGGCTCTCGCGACCGGCGCCAAGCGCATCAACCTCGGCACCGCCGCGCTCGAGAACCCCGAGTGGGCGGCGCACGTGATCGCCGAGTACGGCGAGGCCATCGCGGTCGGACTCGACGTGCGCGGGTCGACCCTCGCCGCCCGCGGCTGGACGCAGGAGGGCGGCGACCTCTGGGCCGTGCTCGACCGCCTCGAAGAGGCCGGCTGCGCCCGCTACGTGGTCACCGACGTCACCAAGGACGGCACCCTCAAGGGCCCGAACCTCGACCTGCTGCAGCAGGTGATGGACCGCACCCACCGCCCCGTCATCGCCTCAGGCGGCATCGCGAGCCTCGACGACATCGCCGACCTGCGCGGTCTCGTTCCTCAGGGGCTCGAGGGCGCGATCGTCGGCAAGGCGCTCTACTCCGGCAACTTCACGCTCGCCCAGGCCCTCGACGTCGCGAGCGACTGAACGGATGCCCGGCGCGGCTGACAGCGCGGGCGTCCCCTGGGAAGGCCGCTCCTTCACTCCGAACCCCAGTGCGGGCGACGACGGCAGCGCCGACCCCCGCCTCCTCGAGGCGCTCCGCAGGTTCCGCGCGGCCGAGGCAGGCGCCGCGGACGTGGTCGATGCCGTCCGCAGCGCCCGGCTGCTGATCCCGCTCGTCGCGCATGCGGGGGAGGAGGGCGTCGACGAGCACGGCCGGCGCTTCGAGAAGAAGCAGGAGCTCGCGATCGTCACGGTCGCCGGGCCCGATGGACGCAAGGTGCTGCCCGCGTTCACGTCGGTCGCGGCGATGAGCGAGTGGAACCCGTCGGCGCGCCCGGTGCCCGCCGACGGCACTCGGGTGGCCCTCGCGGCGGCGGGGGAGCACACCGAGCTCGTCGTGCTCGACCCCACGAGCGAGACGGAGTTCGCCCTGCGTCGGCCGGCGGTGTGGGCGATCGCCCGCGAGATCCCCTGGACGCCGTCCTACGAGGACTCCGCGGTGGCGGAAGCGCTCGGGCGTGCGGCGACGGGCGAGGACGCCGTCGTGGCCGTGCAGGCGGAGGCGGGCGACCCGACGGCGAGGCTCGCCGGTCCCGAGCTGATGGTGCGCCTCACCTTGGTGCCGGGGCTCCACCGCGAACAGCTCGACGCGCTGCTGCGCCGGCTCGGCGAGCGCTGGGCGACGGATGCGGTGGTCGCCGAACGGGTCGACTCCCTCGGCATCCGTCTCGCGGCCGCCCGCTGAGCCTCGGATCGGCTAGTTGACCGGGCCCGTGTACTTCTCGCCGGGACCCTTGCCGGGCGGGTCGGGGAAGGGCGACGCCTCGCGGAAGGCGAGCTGCACGGTGCGCAGACCGTCCCGCAGTGCGAGTGCGTGGTGGTCGCCGAGGTCGGGTGCACTCGCGGTCACGAGCCCTGCGAGGGCGGTGATGAGCTTGCGCGCCTCGTCGAGGTCGAGCTCCTTCTCACCCTCCTCCGACAGGCCCAGCTTGACCGCCGCCGCGCTCAGCAGGTGGATCGCGACGGTGTTGATGACCTCGACGGCAGGTACCTCGCCGATGTCGCGGACGTGATCGACGTCCTCTTCGCTCATGACTTCCTTCTGGGAGTTCGCGGTCTCTGCTATCCTTGCTGAGGCTCCGGGACTGTTCCCGGTACGAAAGTGGAGATTCTCCCACCCGTCGACCGCTTCTTCAGGTTACCGGGTCTTGGCACTCCGCCCGTCCGCGAGGACGGGTAGGCAGGGTGCGGCGCCCGCCATTCATGGGGCGCAGGTTTCTCCTTTTCGCGCCGCACGGCATCCGCCGTACGACGGCCGCAGGCAGATGTAAGGAGAAACGCACATCAGCGATCCGCGTACCAACGACCGCATCCGGGTTCCGGAGGTCCGGCTCGTCGGCCCCCAGGGTGAGCAGGTGGGTGTCGTCCGCATTGAGGACGCACTCAAGCTCGCGCAGGAGGCTGACCTGGACCTGGTCGAGGTGGCACCGAACTCCAAGCCGCCCGTGGTCAAGATCATGGACTACGGCAAGTTCAAGTACGAAGCGGCGCAGAAGGCCAAAGAGGCCCGACGCAACCAGGCGAACACCATCCTCAAGGAGGTCCGGTTCCGCCTGAAGATCGACAAGCACGACTACGAGACCAAGCGCAAGCGCGCCGAGGGCTTCCTCCAGGCAGGGGACAAGGTCAAGGCGATGATCCTGTTCCGCGGTCGTGAGCAGTCCCGCCCCGAGCAGGGCGTGCGCCTGCTCCAGAGATTCGCCGAGGACGTGGCCGAGTTCGGCTCCGTCGAGTCCACCCCGACCATCGACGGTCGCAACATGGTCATGATCATCGGCCCCCACAAGAACAAGGCGGACGCCAAGGCCGAAGCCGAAGCACGACGCGTCGCGAACAAGGCGCCGAGGACAACCGAAACGAAGGAAGAGAATGCCTAAGCAGAAGTCCCACTCGGGCACCAAGAAGCGCTTCAAGGTCACCGGCAGCGGCAAGATCAAGAAGCAGCAGGCCGGCATGCGGCACAACCTCGAGGGCAAGTCCTCGGTGCGCACCCGTCGCCTCAACGCCGACAAGGTGCTGTCGGCTGCCGACACCAAGATCATCAAGAACCTGCTCGCGAAGTAACGCGACGACTCCTACGAAGGACTAGAGAACATGGCAAGGGTCAAGCGCGCAGTCAATGCGCACAAGAAGCGTCGCGTCATCCTCGAGCGCGCCGAGGGCTACCGCGGCCAGCGGTCGCGCCTCTACCGCAAGGCGAAGGAGCAGGTCACCCACTCGCTCGTCTACGCGTACCGCGACCGTCGTGCGCGCAAGGGCGACTTCCGCCGTCTGTGGATCCAGCGCATCAACGCCGCGAGCCGTCAGAACGGTCTCACCTACAACCGCCTCATCCAGGGCCTGAACCTGGCCGGTGTCGAGGTCGACCGCCGCATCCTCGCGGAGCTCGCCGTGAACGAGCCCGCGACGTTCGCAGCGCTCGTCGAGACCGCGAAGGCCGCACTGCCCGCCGACACGTCGGCGCCCAAGGTCGACGCCGCCTAGCAGCGCCCGCCTAGTACGCTCGATCGCATGATCGACAACCCGCGCTCCCCTCGGGTGCGCGCGGTGGCGAAGCTCGCCAAGAGAGAAGCCCGGTCCCGTACCGGGCTTTTCCTCTTGGAGGGCCCGCAGGCCGTCGCCGAGGCCCTGGGGTTCCGGCACGAGCTGCTGGTCGAGCTCTACGCCACGCCCCAGGCGCTCGACCGCTACACCGACATCGCGCAGGCGGCGGTCGACGCGGGCGTCGACGTCGAGCTCGTGACCGAGCAGGTGCTCGACCACATGGCCGACACGGTCACCCCGCAGGGGATCGTGGCGGTCGCGCACCAGTTCCCCACGAGCGTGCGCGAGATCTTCGCGCGCGGTCCGCGGCTCGTCGCCGTGCTCGAGGAGGTGCGCGACCCCGGCAACGCGGGCACGATCATCCGTGCCGCCGACGCGGCAGGGGCGGATGCCGTCGTGCTGACGGGCAGGAGCGTCGACCTCTACAACCCCAAGGTGGTGCGCTCCACGACCGGCTCGCTCTTCCACCTCCCGGTCGCGAACGGGGCGGACCTCGCCGATGTGCTCGACCGTTCGCGTCAGGCGGGACTCCAGGTGATCGCCGCCGACGTCAAGGGCGGGGACCTCCTCGAGGCCCGCAACGCCGGCGACCTCGCGAAGCCCACGGCGTGGCTGTTCGGCAACGAGGCGCGCGGGCTCACCGACGAGCAGTACGCCCTCGCCGACCGCGCCCTGGCGGTGCCCATCTACGGGCGCGCCGAGTCGATGAACCTGGCGACGGCCGCATCCGTCTGCCTGTACGAGAGCGCGTTCGCCCTGCGCTCCTGAGCCGCCGTTACGCTCCGGTTACGGTTCTGTCCCCCGTTTGCCCCCCATTACAGCCGTGTGATTGTGTAAGCACATGGAGCCGCTCGTCGTCCTCGACAACGTGAACAAGCACTTCGGTGAGTTGCACGTGCTGAAGGAGATCTCCACCACGGTGGGCCGCGGTGAGGTCGTCGTCGTGATCGGTCCCAGCGGCTCCGGCAAGTCGACCCTCTGCCGTGCGATCAACCGGCTGGAGACGATCGACAACGGAACCATCACGATCGACGGCAAGCAGCTCCCCTCGGAGGGAGCGGAGCTCGCGAAGCTCCGCGCCGACGTCGGCATGGTGTTCCAGTCGTTCAACCTGTTCGCGCACAAGACGGTGCTCGAGAACGTGACGCTCGGGCCGATCAAGGTGCGCCGCAAGTCCCGCCAGGAGGCCGAGAAGCGCGCGATGGAGCTCCTCGAGCGCGTCGGCGTCGCCAATCAGGCGAAGAAGATGCCCGCCCAGCTCTCCGGCGGGCAGCAGCAGCGGGTGGCGATCGCGCGAGCCCTCGCCATGGACCCGAAGCTCATGCTCTTCGACGAGCCGACCAGCGCGCTCGACCCGGAGATGATCAACGAGGTTCTCGACGTCATCACGGGGCTGGCCAAGGACGGCATGACGATGATCGTCGTCACCCACGAGATGGGCTTCGCCCGCAAGGTGGCCGACCGCCTGCTCTTCATGGCCGACGGCCGCATCGTCGAGGATGCGACCCCGACCGACTTCTTCGACCATCCGGCCAGCGACCGGGCCAAAGACTTCCTCTCCAAGATCCTGACGCACTGAGTCGGGCGCCCACGAGGCGGCGGAGGGGGAGGCACCAATCCACTTTCGGAAGCAATCACGAAGGGATAGATCGATGAGACTCAAGAGGATGAGCGCGGCCGTCGGAGGCATCGCGCTCGCCGCGCTGCTGGCCGGCTGCGGCGCGCCCGGCAGCGCGGGCAACGACGGAGGCAGCGACGGCGGCACCGAGGAGGAGACCCCGACCGGCGACGGCCCTTACAACCTCGAGATCGCGGAGAATCCCGAGTTCGACGCGGGCACCACCATGGCGGAGCTCGCCGAGGAGGGCTCGATCACGATCGGCACCAAGTTCGACCAGCCGCTGTTCGGCCTGCTGGGCACCGGCGACGTGCCTGAGGGCTTCGACGTCGCGATCGGCGCGCTCGTCGCGTCGAAGCTCGGCATCCCGTTCGACAGCATCGAGTTCCGCGAGACCGTCTCCGCCAACCGCGAGCCGTTCATCCAGAACGGCGAGGTCGACATCGTCGTGGCCACCTACACGATCAACGACACCCGCAAGGAGGTCGTCGACTTCGCAGGGCCCTACTTCGAGGCGGGCCAGAGCCTGATGGTGCTCGCGGGCAACCCCGAGGGCATCGAGGGTCCTGAGGACGTCGAGGGGCAGCCCGTCTGCTCGGTCGAGGGCTCCACGCCGGCGGCCACGATCGTCGAGGAGTACGGCGCCGAGCTCGTGGCGACGGATGTCTACTCGAACTGCCTCGACCCGCTGCGCGGCGGCGAGGTGGTCGCGCTCACGACCGACAACGTCATCCTCTCGGGCTTCGTGGCACAGAACGAGGGTGAGTTCGAGCTCGTCGGCGACACCTTCACCAAGGAGCCCTACGGCATCGGCCTCGAGAAGGGCGACGACAACTTCCGCACGTTCATCAACGACGTGCTGGAGGAGGCCTTCGAGGACGGCACCTGGGAGCGGCTCTTCGAGGAGACCGCCGGTCAGGTGCTCGAGGTCCCCGAGCCCCCGATGGTCGACCGCTACTGATCCAGTCCTGAGCTGAATCACCACTGATCGGGCCCGGCGCTGCGGCGCCGGGCTCGATCGCCTGTCACGGAAGGAGCGCGGGTGGAGGTCATCCTCGACAATCTGCCGCTGTACCTGCGGGGCTTCGGCATGACGCTGTACCTGCTGGGCCTCACGGTGCTCTTCGCGCTGCCGCTGGGCGCTCTCGTCGCGGCCCTGCGCATCAGCCCCGTGCCGAGCCTTCGGGTGGTCGCCGCCGTCTACACGGAGTGGCTGCGCAACACCCCGCTCACGCTCGTCTTCTTCTTCATCGCCTTCGTCCTTCCGCGCATCGGCGCGCGGCTCGACTACGAGATCGGTGCCGTCGTCGCGCTCACCCTCTACACCGCTCCGTTCTTCGCCGAGGCGATCCGCTCGGGCGTGAACGCCGTGCCGGTCGGGCAGGCCGAGGCGGCCCGCAGCATCGGCCTGACCTTCGGCCAGACCCTCGGCAATGTGATCCTTCCCCAGGCGCTGCGCGGTGTCGTGCCGCCCTTGATCAATGTCACGATCGCGCTCACCAAGAACACGTCGGTGGCCACCGGCTTCTTCGTCTTCACCCTGGTGAGCACCGGTCAGCGCCTCGCCAATCAGAACGGCGACCAGGTGATCCCGATCCTGCTCGGCGTCGCGTTCTTCTACCTCGTGATCACGATCCCGCTCGGCCAGTTCGCCGACCGGCTGGAGGAGCGGGTGGTGGTGAACCGATGAGCCAGGTGCTCTACGACGCCCCCGGCCCGAAGGCCCTCGCCCGCTCGCGGGTGATCTCGTGGGTGGTCGCCGTGCTCGTGCTCGGCGGGTTGGGCTTCGCCATCTTCCAGCTCTCGGGCCAGGGGCTCTTCGACGCCGACCGCTGGGACATCTTCAACGACCCGCTGGTCTGGCTCGACCTGCTCAACGCCCTCGTCACCGGAACCCTCGCGGCGGCAGGGCTCGCGGCGATCGGGGCGATCGCCCTCGGTGTGGTGTTCTCCCTGCTGCGCAGCTCGACGATCAAGTGGGTGCGCATCCCGACGACCGTCGTGCTGGAGTTCTTCCGGGGCATGCCGGTGCTGCTGCTGATCCTGTTCATCCTGCTGGTGTTCGGGGTGCCTGCCTTCTGGTCGGTCGTCATCGCGCTCGCGCTCTACAACGGCACGATCATCGGCGAGGCGCTGCGCGCGGGGCTGCGCGCACTCCCCAAGGGTCAGCGCGAGGCCGGGCTCGCGGTCGGCATGCGCCCGCTGCAGTCGCGGTTGCTGATCGAGTTCCCGCAGGCGTTCCGCAACATGCTGCCGATCATCGTCGCGCAGCTCGTCGTGCTGCTGAAGGACACCTCGCTCGGCTACATCGTCGGCATGACCGAGCTCGTGCGGCGCGGTCGCCTCACGAGCGAGTTCTTCGGCGCGGGGCAGTACGCCTTCTCGGTCTACTTCGTCGTGGTGGCCATGTACCTCACCGTGAACCTCTCGGTGTCATTCCTCGCTCGCAGGCTCGCGCGGCGCCGCGGACAGCGGCTCGACACCGGCCGCCTGAAGGAGGGCGGCATGGGGGACCAGAGCGCGGTCGGAAATGCGCCGATCATCGGCGCTGCTGACGGCGCCGCCGGAGGCGACGGGAGCGGGACGTCCTGAAGTCGCACCGCCAGTAGACTCGTCTCCCGTGTCAGACCCCACCCCCATCCCGGATGCGGCGGTCGAGGCCGCCACGGATGCCGCGCTCGCGGCGGTCACCGAGGCGTCCACCGTCGCCGAGCTGAAGGCCGCGCGCAGCGCCCACGCCGGGGAGTCGAGCGTCCTCGCGAAGCTCAACGCCGAGCTGCGCAACGTGCCCGCCGACCAGAAGGCCGCGAAGGGCAAACTCGTCGGCCAGGCGCGGGGCAGGGTGAACCAGGCGATCGCCGCTCGCGAGGCCGAGCTCGCCGCGGCCGAGGAGGCGGCGCAGCTCGCCGCCGAGACGGTCGATGTGACGGCCGTGCCGTCCCGCCGGAGGCTCGGGGCGCGGCATCCGCTGTCCCTGCTCATGGAGCAGATGAGCGACATCTTCATCGGCATGGGGTGGGAGGTCGCCGAGGGGCCCGAGCTCGAGCACGAGTGGTTCAACTTCGACGCGCTCAACTTCGACGAAGACCACCCCGCGCGCGCGATGCAGGACACCTTCTTCGTCGACCCGCCGGAGTCGCACCTCCTGCTGCGCACCCACACCAGCCCCGTGCAGGTGCGGGCGCTGCTCAGCCGCGAGCTGCCGGTGTACGTCGTGGCGCCCGGCCGGGTCTACCGCACCGACGAGCTCGACGCGACGCACACCCCCGTCTTCCACCAGCTCGAGGGCATCGCGATCGACCGCGGGCTCACGATGGCGCACCTTCGGGGCACCCTCGAGCACCTCGCGCGCCAGATGTTCGGCGAGGAGGCCCGCATCCGTCTGCGGCCCAACTACTTCCCGTTCACCGAGCCGAGCGCCGAGATGGACGTCTGGCAGCCGAACGCCAAGGGCGGCGCCCGGTGGGTCGAGTGGGGCGGCTGCGGCATGGTGAATCCCAACGTGCTGCTGGCCGCGGGAGTCGATCCCGAGGAGTACCAGGGCTTCGCGTTCGGCATGGGGATCGAGCGGACCCTGCAGTTCCGCAACGACCTCAACGACATGCGCGACATGGTGGAGGGCGACGTGAGGTTCAGCGCCCAGTTCGGAATGGTGGTCTGATGCGCGTCCCGCTGTCCTGGCTCGGCGAGTACGTCGACCTGCCCGAGGGCACCACTCCCGAGGACGTCCACGCCGCTCTCGTGCGCGTCGGGCTCGAGGAGGAGGACATCCACCGCTTCGAGGTCGCCGGCCCCGTCGTGGTCGGCCGCGTCGTCTCGTTCGTCGAGGAGCCCCAGTCGAACGGCAAGACCATCCGGTGGTGCCAGGTCGACGTGGGAGAGCCGGAACCGCGCGGCATCGTCTGCGGCGCCCGCAACTTCTTCGAGGGCGACAAGGTCGTGGTGACGCTGCCGGGCGCCGTGCTGCCCGGACCGTTCCCGATCGCCGCTCGCAAGACCTACGGCCATGTGTCGGACGGGATGATCGCGTCGGCGAAGGAGCTCGGGCTCGGCGACGAGCACTCCGGCATCCTGCGCCTCGTCGAGCTCGGCCTCGACCCCGAGCCCGGAACCGATGCGATCGCCCTGCTCGGGCTCGCCGACTCCGCCGTCGAGGTCAACGTCACGCCCGATCGCGGCTACGCGTTCTCGATCCGCGGCATCGCCCGCGAGTTCTCTCACTCGACGGGCTCAGACTTCCGCGATCCCGCGCTGGCGGTGGACCCGACCGAGCACGCCGACGGCGGCTTCCCGGTGGCGATCGACGACTCGTCGCCCGTGCGAGGGCGCGTCGGCGCATCCGTGTTCGTCGCGCGCGCGGTGCGCGGCATCGACCCGACCCGGCCGACGCCGCCCTGGATGGTCGCGAGGCTGACGCTCGCCGGCATCCGCTCGATCTCGCTCGTGGTCGACATCACCAACTACGTGATGCTCGAGCTCGGCCAGCCGATCCACGCCTACGACCTCGACCGGCTCACCGGCGGCATCGTCGTGCGCAGGGCTCAGCCGGGGGAGACGCTCGTCACCCTGGACGACCAGACCCGCAGCCTGCATCCCGAGGATCTGCTCATCACCGACGGCTCGGGCCCCATCGGGCTCGCCGGCGTCATGGGCGGCGCCTCGACCGAGATCGGCGACGGCACCACGAACGTGCTCATCGAGGCGGCGAACTTCGACCCGACCTCGATCGCCCGCACGGCCCGCAGGCACAAGCTCCCCAGCGAGGCGCAGAAGCGCTTCGCCCGCGGCGTCGACCCGCGGGTGGCGACCCGCGCGGCGACTCGCGTGGCGCAGCTGATCGTGGAGCTCGCCGGCGGGACCGCGGACGGCACGGGCACCGTGCTCGACGACGCGCCCGCCCCCGCACCGATCGCACTTTCGAGCGGCTTCGCGTCGCGGCTGGTGGGCGTCGAGTACACGGATGCCGAGGTCGCCGACGCCCTTACCGCGATCGGCGCGAGCGTCGAGGCCGGCGACCCGCTGACGGTCGTCCCTCCGAGCTGGCGTCCCGACCTCGTCGATGCCCCGTCGCTCGCGGAGGAGGTCGCCCGCATCGTCGGGTTCGACCGCATCCCGTCGGTGCTCCCGGTGGCGCCGCCCGGCCGCGGACTCACGCTCGACCAGCGCCGACGCCGCACGATCGCCGACGCGCTCGCGGGCGCCGGCTTCACCGAGGTGCTGAGCTACCCCTTCTTCTCGCAGGCGACGCTCGACGCCTTCGAGGGGCGCCGGGTGCCGACGATGGGGCTCGCGAACGCACTGGACTCCGAGGCGGCCCGGATGCGCACGACCCTGCTGCCCGGACTCGTCGAGGTCGCGCGCCGCAACCTGTCGCGAGGGCTGACCGACCTCGCGATCTTCGAAGTGGGGACCGTGTTCCTGCCCCAGGACGGCGTGCGATACGGCACCGACTCGGTGCCGATCGGCAACCGCAAGCCGGACGAGGCGACCCTCGCCGAGCTCGAGGCGAGCCTCCCGGCGCAGCCGCGCCGAGCCGGTGTGCTCGTGCTGGGCAACGCGGTCGAGCGGCAGCCGGGCCAGGCGGCCGTGACGTCCGGTCTCGTCGACGTGCTCGACGCCGCGCGGATCATCGCCGCCGCCGTCGGGGCGACCTTGTCGCCGGTGCAGTCGGCGCACCCCGCACTGCACCCCGGTCGCACGGCCGAGCTGCGGGTCGGCGACGTCGTCGTCGGGTTCGCCGGTGAGCTGCTGCCGTCGCTCGCCGCCGAGCTCGATCTGCCGCGCGTGGTCGGCGTGCTCGAGCTCGACCTCGACACGCTGTTCTCGGTCGCTCCCGCGGAGGTCGCCTCCTGGCCGCTGTCGGGCTATCCGGCCGCGACCCAGGATCTCTCGGTCGTCGTCCCGGCGGAGGTGCCCGCGGGCGACGTGCTCGCCGCCGTCGTCGAAGGGGCCGGCGCCCTGCTCGAGCACGCCGCGCTCGTCGACGATTACCGCGGCACCGGCGTTCCGGAGGGCTCGAAGTCGATCACGCTCGCGCTGCGCTTCAGGGCACCCGATCGCACGCTGACGGCGGCGGAGGCCACCGAGGCGAAGCTCGCGGGGCTGGCCGTGGCCACCGAGCGACTCGGAGCGACCCTCCGCGAGTGAACGAGGGCTCGCCCCCGGATTCGACCCGAGGCCGTTGCGCGGAGTATGGTCGAAGGACCATGAGCGACACGCGCGACCGCAGCACCGAGGTGCTCCGCCGACGCGTGCGCGACGGGCGAATCTAGGCGACGCCTCCTCCCGGCCACCGGTCGATCGGACGTCGCCCTTTCTCCAGCCCCGTCCGTCCTCGTCCAGAAGGCCCATCATGTCCCTGTCGGTCGCCGTAGCAGGCGCCAGCGGCTACGCCGGGGGAGAGCTGCTCCGCCTCCTCTCAGCCCATCCCGAACTCGAGGTCACCACGGTGACCGCGCACTCCAACGCCGGGCAGCCCCTGATCGCCGTGCAGCCGCACCTGCGCTCGCTCGCGCACCTCACCCTCGTGGAGACGACCCCGGAGAACCTCGCCGGTCACGACGTCGTCTTCCTCGCGCTTCCGCACGGCGCATCGGGCGCCATCACGGCCGAGCTCGGCGACGACGTCCTCGTCGTCGACTGCGGCGCCGACCACCGCCTCACGAGCGAGGCCGACTGGGAGGCGTTCTACGGCGGCGAGTACTTCGGCGCCTGGACCTACGGCCTGCCGGAGCTCGTGCTCGCGGGCGGCGGCACCCAGCGGGACCACCTCGCCGGGACCCGCCGCATCGCCGTGCCCGGGTGCAACGTGACGGCGATCACACTCGGCATCGCGCCCGCCGTGCGGGCAGGAGTCGCCGAGGCGCGCGACCTGGTCGCGGTGCTCGCCGTCGGACCCTCCGGTGCCGGACGGAGCCTTCGCACCGATCTGCTCGCCAGCGAGCTCCTCGGCTCCGCCAACGCCTACGCGGTCGGCGGCAAGCACCGCCACAACCCCGAGATCCGCCAGAACCTCACGGCCGCGGGCGCCGACGCGGTGAGCATCTCGTTCACTCCCGTGCTCGTGCCGATGTCGCGCGGCATCCTCGCCACGACGACGGCCAGACTCGCCGAGGGCGCGACCGCGCAGTCGGTGCGGGACGCGTTCGAGCAGGCCTACGCCGACGAGCCCTTCGTGCACCTGCTGCCCGACGGGGTCTTCCCGCGGACCGCGGACGCCGTCGGCGCCAACGTCGCGCTCGTCGGCGTCTCGGTCGACGAGGCCGCCGGGCGCGTGGTCACGGTCACCGCGATCGACAACCTCGTGAAGGGCACCGCGGGCGCGGCCGTGCAGTCGGCGAACCTCGCGCTCGGCCTGCCCGAGACCCTCGGCCTTCCCCTGGACGGAGTAGCACCGTGAGCGTCACAGCGGCACAGGGATTCGAGGCGGCGGGCGTCGCCGCCGGGCTCAAGTCGAGCGGCGACCTCGACCTCGCTCTCGTCGTGAATCGCGGTCCGCTGCAGGCGGGCGCCGCGGTGTTCACGAGCAACCGCGCGAAGGCCAACCCGATCCTCTGGTCGCAGCAGGTGATCGGCGACGGCGTCGTCGCCGCGATCGTGCTCAACTCCGGTGGAGCGAACTGCTTCACGGGCGCCGAGGGCTTCCAGACGACCCACGCGACGGCCGAGGCGGTCGCCGAGGTGGCCGGTGTCTCCGCCACCGACGTGCTCGTCTGCTCGACCGGGCTCATCGGCGTGCAGCTCGACCGGCCGAAGCTGCTCGAGGGGGTCGTCGCGGCGGCCGAGGAGCTGAGCGCCGACGGCGGAGCGGATGCCGCGCAGGCCATCCTCACGACCGACTCCCACGCCAAGACGGCGATCGTGCAGCGCGACGGCTGGGTGGTCGGCGGCATGGCGAAGGGCGCGGGCATGCTCGCGCCGGGGCTCGCGACGATGCTCGTCGTGCTGACGACGGATGCGGTCGCCGACTCCGTGACGCTGGACTCCGCCCTCCGCTCGGCGACCCGCGTGAGCTTCGATCGGCTGGACAGCGACGGCTGCATGTCGACCAACGACCAGGTGACCCTGCTGGCGAGCGGAGCATCCGGGATCACGCCCGCCGCCGAGGAGCTGGCGGCCGCCGTCACCGAGCTGTGCCTCGATCTCGCCGCCCAGCTGCAGTCGGATGCGGAGGGCGCGAGCCACGACATCCGCATCGAGATCGTGCACGCTGCCACCGAGGACGAGGCCGTCGAGGTCGGCCGGTCGGTCGCTCGCAACAACCTCTTCAAGGCGGCGGTGTTCGGCAACGACCCGAACTGGGGCCGCGTGCTCGCCGCGATCGGCACGACGGATGCCGTCTTCGACCCCTACGAGGTCGACGTCGCGATGAACGGCGTGCGGGTCTGCTCGAGCGGCGCACCCGACCGACCCCGCGAAGAGGTCGATCTGAGCGCCCGCGCCGTGCACGTGCTCATCGACCTCAAGGCGGGCGACGCGACCGCGACGATCCTGACCAACGACCTCACGCACGACTACGTGCACGAGAACAGCGCGTACTCCAGCTAATGGCGACGACGGAGGCGGCCGCGAAGGCCGCGGTGCTCATCGAGGCCCTGCCGTGGCTCAAGCGGTTCCACGGCGAGACCATCGTCGTGAAGTTCGGCGGCAACGCCATGGTCGACGAGGAGCTCAAGCGCGCGTTCGCCGAGGACATGGTCTTCCTGCGCTACGCCGGCATCCGCCCCGTCGTCGTGCACGGCGGCGGGCCGCAGATCTCCGCGCGGCTCACCGAGCTTGGCATCCCGAGCGAGTTCCGCGGGGGCTACCGCGTGACGACACCCGAGGCGATGGCGGTCGTGCGCGAGGTGCTCACGACCGAGGTGGCGGGGGAGCTCGTGGACCTCATCGGGGAGCACGGCGATCTCGCGCGAGCCCTCTCCGGCGAGACGGACGGTCTCTTCCGCGGCACCCGCCGCGGTGCGGTCGTCGACGGCGAGGAGGTCGACCTCGGGCTCGTCGGCGACGTCGTGGCCGTCGACCCAGCGCCCGTGATCGCGCTGCTCGACGAGGAGCGCATCCCGGTCGTCTCGTCCATCGCGCCCGAGCTCGGCAACGAGGGGCAGTCGCTCAACGTCAACGCCGACTCGGCGGCGGCGGCCCTCGCCATCGCCCTCGGCGCCGCGAAACTCGTGGTGCTGACGGATGTCGCGGGGCTCTACCGCGACTGGCCGAACCGCGACTCGCTCGTCTCGGTGATCGAGCGCGACGAGCTGGCGAGGCTCCTGCCGGCCCTGCAGTCGGGCATGATCCCGAAGATGACGGCCTGCCTGGAGGCCGTCGACGGGGGAGTGGCGAAGGCGGCGATCATCGACGGACGGACACCGCACTCGATCCTGCTCGAGGTGTTCACGACGCAGGGCATCGGAACGGAGGTCATCCCGTGACGCAGACGGACGCGACGGAGAAGCCGCAGACGACAGGAACCGCGACCGCCGACTGGACCGCGCGGCACCGCGCCGCGATGATGCGCTCGGCTCCCACCCCGCTGGCGGTCCTGGAGTCGGGGCACGGAGCAGAGGTGTGGGATGTCGAGGGCAAGCGCTACCTCGACTTCCTCGCGGGCATCGCGGTCAACTCGCTCGGCCACGCGCATCCGGTGGTCGTCGGTGCGGTGAGCCGGCAGGCCGCTTCGCTCTCGCACATCTCCAACTACTTCGCCTCGATGCCCCAGATCGAGCTCGCCGAGCGGCTCAAGCGGCTGAGCGGCGCGGGCGACGAGGGGCGGGTCTACTTCGGCAACTCCGGAGCCGAGGCCATCGAGGCGGCGATCAAGCTCGCCCGCCTGAACGGCGGCCGGCGGCGCATCGTCGCTCTCGAGGGCGCGTTCCACGGGCGCACGATGGGATCGCTGTCGCTCACCGGCAAGGCCGCGCTGCGCGAGCCCTTCGAGCCCCTGCTGCCGGGGGTCGACCACATCCCGACGACGATCGAGGCGCTCGAGGCCGCGATCGGCCCCGACGTCGCCGCGCTCGTCGTGGAGCCGATCAAGGGGGAGGCGGGTGTCGTGCCCGTGCCCGACGGCTTCCTCGAGCGCGCCAGGGAGCTCACGACGGAGCACGGCGCGCTGCTCATCGTCGACGAGATCCAGACCGGCGCGGGCCGCACCGGCCGGTGGTTCGGGTACGAGCACTATGGGATCGTGCCCGACGCGATCGCGGTCGCGAAGGGCATCGGAGGCGGCATCCCGATCGGGGCCCTCGTCACCTTCGGCGAGGCCAGCGACCTCTTCGAGTTCGGTCACCACGGCAGCACCTTCGGCGGCAACCCGCTGGCGACCGCGACGGCGAACGCCGTGCTCGAGGAGCTCGAGCGCGCCGACCTCGTGACCAACGCGCGTGTGCGCGGCGAGCAGCTGCGCGAGGTGATCCTCGGTCTGCGGTCGCCGCTCGTCGCCGAGGTGCGCGGGCTCGGGCTGCTGCTCGGGGTAGGGCTCACCGCTCCGGCCGCCCAGCGGGTCGCGACCGAGGCCCTGCGGCTGGGACTCATAATCAACGCCGCCAACGACACCAGCATCCGTCTCGCCCCGCCGCTCGTCATCGGCGACGCCGAGATCGCCGAGTTCACCGACCTGTTCGCCCAAGCCCTGGAGGCCGCCTCGTGACCCGCCACTTCCTGCGCGACGACGATCTGACGCCCGCTGAGCAGGCCGAGATCCTCGACCTCGCCGAGCGCATCAAGGCCGACCGCTGGGGCGAGAAGCCGCTCGCGGGACCGCAGACCGTCGCCGTCATCTTCGACAAATCGTCGACCCGCACCCGGGTGAGCTTCGCGGTCGGCATCGCCGACCTCGGCGGCAGCCCGCTCATCATCTCGACCGCGAACAGCCAGCTGGGCGGCAAGGAGACACCGAGCGACACGGCTCGCGTGCTGGAGCGCATGGTCTCCGCCATCGTCTGGCGCACGTACGCGCAGTCGGGCCTCGAGGAGATGGCCGCAGGCACCCGCGTGCCGGTCGTCAACGCTCTGAGCGATGACTTCCACCCCTGCCAGCTGCTCGCGGACCTGCTCACGATCCGCGAGCACAAGGGCGCGCTGGCGGGGCTCACCGTCACGTTCCTCGGCGACGGGGCGAGCAACATGGCGCACAGCTACCTGCTCGCGGGAGCCACGGCGGGCATGCACGTGCGGGTCGCGTCGCCGGGGGAGTACAGCCCCGCCGAGTCCGTCGTGGCCGACGCCGAGCGACGGGCAGCGGAGACCGGCGGCTCCGTCACCCTCTACACCGATCCTCAGGAGGCGGTGAGTGGAGCCGACGTGGTCGTGACCGACACCTGGGTCTCGATGGGCAAGGAGGAGGAGAAGGCGCACCGCGTCGAGACCTTCGGCGGGTACCAGGTCACCCCGCAGCTGATGTCCCTCGCCCGTCCCGACGCGGCGTTCCTGCACTGCCTCCCGGCCGACCGAGGCTACGAGGTCGCGGCCGAGGTCATCGACGGACCGCAGAGCGTGATCTGGGACGAGGCGGAGAACCGCCTGCACGCTCAGAAGGCCCTGCTGGTCTGGCTGCTGGCGCGCGCCGCCTAGGCTGACGGGATCGAGGAGGAACGCATGGCCGCATCCGGCGCTCTCTGGGGCGGACGATTCTCGAGCGGACCGTCGCCCGAGCTGCAGGAGCTCAGCCGCTCGACCCACTTCGACTGGGTGCTCTGGCCGTACGACCTGACCGGCTCCCGAGCGCACGCAAAGGCGCTCGCCGCGGCCGGCTATCTCGAGGACGACGAGCTCGATCGGATGCTCGTGGGACTCGACGCCCTCGGCGCCCGCATCGAGGCAGGCGAGTTCGGTCCGGTCGACACGGATGAGGACGTGCACTTCGCGCTCGAGCGCGGCCTCATCGAGGTCGTCGGCCCCGAGCTCGGGGGCAAGCTGCGGGCGGGCCGGAGCCGCAACGACCAGATCGCGACCCTCATCCGTCTGTACCTGCTCGACCACGCCGGCACGATCGCGCACGCGGTCGTGCAGCTGATCGATGCCCTCGCGGCGCAGGCCGAGGAGCATCTCGACACGGTGCTTCCGGGCCGCACGCATCTGCAGCACGCCCAGCCGGTGCTGCTGGCCCACCAGCTCCTGGCGCACGCGTGGCCGCTCGTGCGCGACCTCGAGCGGCTGCGCGACTGGCGGGTGCGAGCGTCGACGAGCCCGTACGGCGCAGGGGCCGTGGCCGGCAGCTCCCTCGGCCTCGACCCGGAGCTCGTCGCGCGCGAGCTCGGGCTCACCGGGCCCACCGAGAACTCCATCGACGCGACCGCATCGCGCGACGTCGTGGCCGAGTTCGCGTTCATCGCCGCGCAGCTGGGCATCGACCTCTCGCGGCTCGCGGAGGAGGTCATCGTCTGGGCCACCCGGGAGTTCGGCTTCGTGGCGCTCGACGACGGCTATTCGACGGGCTCGTCGATCATGCCGCAGAAGAAGAACCCCGACATCGCCGAGCTCGCTCGCGGCAAGGCCGGGCGACTGATCGGCAACCTGACCGGGCTGCTCGCGACGCTCAAGGGACTCCCGCTCGGCTACAACCGCGACCTGCAGGAGGACAAGGAGCCGGTCTTCGACTCGGTGCGCACGCTCGAAGTGCTGCTGCCCGCTTTCACCGGCATGGTCGCGACCCTGCGCTTCGACGCCGGGCGGATGGCCGAGCTCGCCCCGCAGGGCTTCTCCCTCGCGACGGATGTGGCCGACTGGCTCGTGCGGCAGCGGGTGCCGTTCCGCGACGCGCACGAGATCAGCGGCGCCCTCGTGCGGTTCTGCGAGGAGAAGGGGATCGATCTCCACGAGCCGAGCGACGAGGAGTACGCCGCGATCTCGCCGCACCTGACCGGCGAGGTGCGTGCCTCGCTCACGGTGCCGGGCTCGATCGCGAGCCGCGACGGCGCAGGCGGCACCGCTCGAGTGCGCGTCGAGGAGCAGCTTGCGACGCTCACCGAGCGCGTGCGCGCGTTGCGCGAAGGGCTCGCCCTCTAGGTGTTCGACCGCACCCTGCTCGAGCGGCCTGCCGTCGAGGTCGCCCCGCTGCTGCTGGGCGCCATCCTCCGGGTGGGCGACGTCGCCGTGCGGCTCACCGAGGTGGAGGCCTACCTCGGCGAACAGGACCCCGGCTCGCACGCTTTCCGCGGCAAGGGCCGCCGCAACGCCGTCATGTACGGCCCTCCTGGGCATCTGTACACGTACTTCACCTACGGCATGCACGTGTGCGCGAACGTCGTGTGCTCCCCCGACGGAACTGCGAGCGGTGTGCTGCTGCGTGCGGGCGAGGTGATCGATGGGGTCGACGCCGCGCGGGCCAGGCGTGTGACGAGCCGATCGGATGCGGATCTCGCCAAGGGCCCCGCGCGCCTCTGCGTCGCCACCGGCATCACGCTCGAAGACGGCGGCACGGATCTCGCGGCAGGACGGGTGCGACTCGAGCTGGGGGAGCCGGTCGGCGACTACGCGACGGGTCCCCGCACGGGAGTCGCCGGAGCGGGCGGAACGGCGGAGTATCCGTGGCGGTTCTGGCTGCCCGGCGATCCCACCGTGTCGCCCTACAAGGCGCACGTGCCGAAGCGGCGCTCGTGATCTGCTGACCGTCCCGCCGCGCGACAGCAATCGGGATCGTCGAGGCGGACGGGTAGCATCCGGGCATGGAGCGCGAGTTCACCGCCGTCGAACGGTGGATCGACGAGCGGGCCCATCGTCTCCTCGACCGGTCGAGTCCCTCGCGGCTGCGTGCGGCATCCGTGGAGTTCGCGGTGTTCGTGCTCAAGCAGGGCTGGGCGTGCGCCTTCGGCGGCGCGCTGCTCGTGCTGATCGTCCTGGCGCGGGTCGCCTATCCGGACGATGCGGCGGTCGCGCGCAACGACGTCCTGACGGTCGCGGCGGTGATCCTGCAGGTCGTGATGCTCGCCGCCCGCCTCGAGACCCTGCGCGAACTGCGGGTGGTGCTGCTGTTCCACGTCGTCGGCACCGTCATGGAGCTGTTCAAGACCGACGTCGGGTCGTGGAGCTACGAAGGCGAGGGCGTGCTGCGCATCGCGGCGGTGCCCCTGTTCAGCGGGTTCGTGTACGCGGCGGTCGGCTCCTACATGGTGCGGGTGGTGCGGCTCTTCGACCTGCGCTTCGCGCACTGGCCGCCGCGCTGGATGACCGCGATCGTGGCCGCCGCGATCTACCTGAACTTCTTCACCCACCACTACTGGCGGGACGCGCGCTGGGTGCTCGTCGCCGTCGTCGCGCTGCTGTGGTTCCGCGCGGTGATGCACGTGCGCGTGTTCCGAGCGCGGGTGCGGATGCCGGTGCTGCTGTCGTTCGCCCTCGTCGCATCGTTCATCTGGATCGCCGAGAACATCGGCACCTGGGCGGGCGCCTGGGCCTATCCCGACCAGCTCGACGGCCGGCAGCCGGTATCGCCGTCGAAGCTCGTCTCGTGGTTCCTGCTGATGATCATCTCGGTCGTCCTGGTCACCTGGGTCTACCGGCCCCGACCGCCCGGAGCTCCGCCCGAGAGCTGATCAGGAGCTTCCGAGCAGCAGGATCGCCGCGGCGCTGGCCGCCGCCCAGCCGAGGCTCGCGAGGGTGCCGATGATGAACCGCTCCCGCGCGGTCTCGTCCTCGAGCTCCGAGAAGCGTGCGAGTCCCTTGATGGCGACGATGACGGCGACGGCTCCCGCCCGTCCGGCGACGACGGAGCCGAGCAGCGCGGCGCGCTCGAGGAAGCCGATCGTCACGCCGCCGCGGAGCACCTCCTTGCGGCGCTGGAGAGGGGAGGGGGAGTCGGCATCGCGCACCAGGATGCCGCCGTGCGTGCCGAGCGGAACCGACCCGCGCGTGGCGAGGTGCAGCACGAGCGAGACGACCGTGCTGCCGGAGATCACGCCGAGCAGCGCGATCGCGAAGAGGAGGGGCGCGATCACCCACAGCGTGTCGGGAGGTCGCACCCCGAGCAGACCGAGGGCGAGAAGGGTCGCGAGGGCCAGCATCGCCGGAAGGCACCACCAGCGGCGACCAGGGGAGGCCGCCAGCACCGAGAACGCGACGGCCGCGAGGACGAGCAGCACTCCTCCGGCCCACAGCAGGAGCGACGCGTTCATCCCCGTCCTCCCGTCGATTCGTCCAATCGGGTCAGGAGCCTAACAAGGGGCTCTGACGCCGCCGCCTCGACGCGCAGCTGCGCGGCGCCGGCTCGCCGGCTGACCGCCTGCGGGGTGATCCCCAGTCGACGTGCGGCCTCCAGCTGCGTCATCCCCGAGGTCAGCAGGTCGTGCAGCTCCCAGCCCTCGGGGGAGCGCCGCTGCCGCAGCACGAGGAGGAGGTCGATCAGCGCTTCGACATCCGGGGCGTCCGCGGGGCCCGCGAGGGCGAATCGGGTGCTGCGTCGCTTCGCCCGCTCGACCGCATCACGGGCGGCCACGAACGCGTCGCCCGCGTTCTCCCGCACGTCTTCCGCGAGGGGGAGGCGCACGGCGCCGATACCGATCCCGACGCTCCATCCGCCCTCCCGAGTCAGCCTGAGCACACCCGCGAACGCGCGCGAGGCGTCGTCGAGGAGGATCTGGAACTCGTCGCCGGCGGTGCGCTGCGGAGGCACTGCAGGTGCCAGTTCGGAGCTCGCCCATGCGACGGCGTCGCCCACGCCGTCGGACGCGGTGCGGCTTCCCACCTGATCCGCCGTGATGACGAACATCGTGCCTCCCGAGTTGCTTGAGCGGAATCAAGCCTAGAGACTCGATCTGACCGAATCAACCCTCTGAGCCTGATCACTCCCGTCGGCGGGTCGGCCGCATTGGTAGCGTGGGACCGTGATCGCACAGCAGAACGACGCTTCGTTCGACAGCATCTGGGACGAGATGGTCTGGCGTGGCCTCGTCCACGTATCGACGGACGAGACGGCGCTCAGAGCCCTCTTGAGCGGGCCGCCGATCACCTACTACTGCGGATTCGATCCGACCGCTCCCAGTCTGCACCTCGGGAATCTCGTGCAGCTCCTGACGATGCGGCGACTCCAGCTCGCCGGCCACCGCCCCCTGGCGCTCGTCGGCGGCTCGACCGGTCTGATCGGGGATCCGAAGTCGACCAGCGAGCGCACGCTCAACGAGAAGGAGACCGTCGCCGAATGGGTGGGCTACCTCCAAGGGCAGGTGGCGCGCTTCCTGGAGGTGGACGGCGACAACCCGGCGACGCTCGTGAACAACCTCGACTGGACGGCGCCCCTCAGTGCGATCGACTTCCTGCGTGAAGTGGGCAAGCACTTCCGGGTGGGCACCATGCTCAAGAAAGACGCGGTCAGCGCTCGCTTGAACTCGGCGGAGGGGATCTCCTACACGGAGTTCAGCTACCAGATCCTGCAGGGGATGGACTTCCTCGAGCTCTACCGGCAGCACGGGTGCATCCTGCAGACCGGGGGGAGCGATCAGTGGGGCAA
>JAPSJW010000007.1 GCA_031177985.1 Microbacteriaceae bacterium
ACGAGCTCGCGTAGACCAGCAGCCCGAAGCTCAGGCTGTGGCTCTCGGCGAAGCCGAAGTTCGCGAACGCCTGGATCTTGCCGTAGATCTCGTCGGCGTTCTCGCCCGTGATGCCGTTCTCGGCCATACCTGCGTAGAGCTTCTCGCGCAGCCGCTCGATCTTCTCGACGCCGCGCTTGGACCCCATCGCCCGCCGCAGCAGGTCCGCGTCGTCGCCCGAGCATCCGCCGACCGCCATCGCGACCTGCATGAGCTGCTCCTGGAACAGCGGCACCCCGAGGGTGCGCTCGAGCACCGGCTCGAGGATCGGATGCAGGTAGGTCACCGGCTCCTTGCCGAGCTTGCGACGCACATACGGATGCACCGCGCCACCCTGGATGGGACCGGGCCGCACGAGCGCGATCTCGATGACGAGGTCGTAGAACCGCCGCGGCTGCAGGCGCGGGAGCACGCCCATCTGCGCCCGGCTCTCGACCTGGAACACCCCGATCGAGTCGGCTCGGCACAGCATGTCGTAGACGCCCTGCTCCTCGCGCGGCAGGGTGTCGAGGCCCCACTCCTCGCCGGTGTGCTCTCGGATCATGTCGAAGGCGTACTGCAGCGCGGCGAGCATGCCGAGCCCCAGCAGGTCGAACTTGACGAGCCCCATCCAGGCGCAGTCGTCCTTGTCCCACTGCAGCACCGTGCGGTTCTCCATGCGCGCGTGCTCGATCGGCACGACCTCGCCCACCGGCCTGTCGGTGAGCACCATGCCGCCGGAGTGGATGCCGAGGTGCCGCGGGAAGGTCAGCACCTCCTGCGCGAGATCGACCACCGCGGGCGGGATGTCGTGGTCGGCGCTCGAGACGACGGCGCCCCAGCGCTCCACCTGCTTGCTCCAGGCATCCTGCTGACCCGTCGAGTGCCCGAGCGCCTTCGCCATGTCGCGCACGGCGTTCTTCGGCCGGTAGCTGACGACGTTCGCGACCTGGGCGGCGTTGTGCCTGCCGTACTTCGTGAAGACGTACTGGATGACCTCCTCACGGCGGTCGGAGTCGAAGTCGACGTCGATGTCGGGCTCCTCGTCGCGCATCGCCGAGAGGAACCGCTCGAACGGCAGGTCGTAGAAGATCGGGTCGACCGCGGTGATGCGCAGCAGGTAGCAGACGGCGGAGTTCGCGGCCGAGCCGCGACCCTGGCAGAGGATGCCGCGCGAGCGGGCGAAGCGCACGATGTCGTGCACGATGAGGAAGTAGCCGGGGAAGTCCTTCTCCTCGATGACCTGCAGCTCACGCTCGATGCGGCGGCGCTTGGCCTCGTCCATGCCCGGGTAGCGCTCCTCTGCACCCTCCCAGACGAGATGCCGCAGCCAGCTCATCGGCGTGTGCCCCTCGGGCACCCGCTGCCTGGGCAGCTTCGGACGTGCGCGGCGCAGCGAGAAGCCGAGCTCCTCGGCGAGCTCGACGGTGCGAGGCACGGCGCCGGGGAAGCGCGCGAACCTGGTGGTCATCTCCGCCCCTGAGCGCAGGTGCGCTGCCCCAGCCGAGGGCAGCCAGCCGTCCATCTCGTCGAGGCCGCGCCTCGCCCGCACCGCTGCGAGGGCGGTCGCCAGGCGGTGCTGCCGGGGAGTCGCGTAGTGCACGTTGCCCGTCGCGAGGGTCGGCAGCCGCAGCTCCGCCGCGATCGCCGCGAGCTCGTCGTTGCGGCGGGAGTCGAGCGGGTTGCCGTGGTCGAAGAGCTCCACGTAGACGTTGTCGCGGCCGAAGAGCGAGGTGAGGCGTTCGACCTCGCGTGCAGCCGCATCCGCGCCCCGCTGCTCGAGCGCCTGCCGCACGGTCGACTTGCGGCATCCGGTGAGCACCGCCCAGTGCCCGCCGCCCCGCTCGGCGAGCGACTCGAGGTCGTACAGCGGACGGCCCTTCTCGAGCCCGGCGAGCTGACCGTCGGTGATCGCGCCGGCGAGCCGGTGGTAGCCCTCCTCGCGGCGGGCGAGCAGCAGCACGTGCGATCCCTCCGGGTCGGCCACGCCGTTCTGCGGCTGGGTGAGGCCGAGCGAGAGCTCGGCGCCGAAGACGGTCGCGAGGTCGGTCTGCTCCGCCGCCTCGGCCATCCGCACGATGCCGTAGAGCCCGTCGTGGTCGGTGAGCGCGAGACCCGCGAGCCCGAGCCGCTGAGCCTCCTCGAGGAGCGACTCGGGCGAGCTCGCGCCGTCGAGGAAGCTGAAGTTCGAGTGGGCGTGCAGCTCGGCGTACGGCACGGCATCCGCGTCGACGGCGCGTTCGACGGGAGGAGGCGTGTAGGCCTGCCGCTTCGGCGACCAGGCGGGGCTGTCGCCGCCGTCCGCCCCGACTGGCGGCGCACCGGGGCGACGGCTGTCGGAGAGCCTGCGCTCGAACTCCGACCAGGGGATCGGCGGGTTGTTGTAGCCCATCAGTCGTACCTGGCTTCCATCCACCACGACCCGCGCTCGAGCACGAGCAGCCAGGCCTGGCCCGACCGGTCGACGACCTGGAACCGGTGCTGCTGCTTCGCCGCCGCGGCATCCCACCAGCGCTCGTCGAGCGTCCACGGTCCCGCCCAGCCGGCGATCTCGCGGGCCTCGGCTCCGGCAACCACCCGGGCGGGAGGAGCGGTGAGGGCTCCGCGCTCGGTCACGTCGACCTGCTCGCCCCGCGAGTCGAGCACCGTGACGGGCAGCGGATGCTCGAAGACCGTCGTCGGCAGCGGAGGCGGCAGGTGACCGGGCCACGGCTCGGCGGGGGAGCGCTCGAGCAGCGGGCGGTCGCCCCAGGGCACGAACCGCTGCCGGTCGGCGAGGGTGCGGCCGCCGCCGAGCACCGCCGTGAACACCGCCTCGTGTCCGAGCATGCTCTGCACGCGCGAGAGGGCCGAGTGCACCCGCTCGTCGGGCGCTGAGCCCCACAGCCCCTGCTCGTGGTTGCTGATCGCGTCGACCGTCTCGGGCACGAGCCGCACCCGCGTCACCGCGGCGGTGAGCCCCGTCTCGGCCGCCGAGCCGCCCTGCAGCTGCCAGCGCACCCGATCGACGACCTCGGCGCCGGTGAACGACCGCGGGTGCAGCCACGACCGCTCGGAGAGGTCGCCGCGCTCGGACTCGATCTCGATCCGCACGGCCGTGCAGACCAGGTGCGCGGCGGTGAGCTGGGCGATGAAGCGGTCGGCGGCGGCGCGCACGCCGAAGGTGACCTGGTCGACCCGGTCGAGCGGCGGCTCGAAGTCGACGGGCACGTCGAGGTCGGGCGGAGGAACGCGCGGCACGACGGGACTGCTGTCGCGCCCGGAGGCGAGGGCGTGCAGCTGCGCGCCGTACTCGCCGAAGCGTCCGCGCACGTTGTCGGCGGGCAGTGCGGCGAAGTCGGCGAGGGTGCGGATGCCGAGGCGGCCGAGCAGCGTCACGAGCGCCGCGTCGTCGACGAGCGCGATCGGCAGCGGCGCGAGGAACGCGGCCGCCCCTCCGATGGGGACGAGACGCACCGGTCTCGCCGGGGTCGTCGAGCGGGCCGCCTGCTCGGCGGTGAACGGCCCGTCGGCGATGCCCGCCCTGGCGTCGGGCGCGCCGAGCTCGGCGATGCGGGCGGCGAGGGCGGTCGCTGCTGCCAGCTCTCCGCCGAAGTACCGCGCAGGCCCTCGGGCGCGGATGGCGCACACCCCGGGCCGCAGCACCTGCACGCCGGGCACGAGAGCCTCGAGCCCTTCCAGCACGGTCTCGAAGGCCCTGGCGTCGACGCCCTGGTCGTAGGGGAGCGCGATGAGCTCTGGACAGCGCGACTGGGCCTCGCGCACCCGGAGGCCGCGCTGCACGCCGTCGCGGCGGGCGGCGGCAGAGCAGGCGAACACCTGCCCCTTCTCGATCAGCGCGACGGGAGCCCCCGGCGTCACGAGCCCTGCCTGCTCGACGGCCCGGATCGGCCAGTCGGGGCACCACAGCACGATCGAGCGGGTGAGCGGCCCCGCCGCCTCCACCGGCTCGGGGCTTACCGGCTCGGGGATCACCGGCCCGGGGCTCACCTGCTCGGGGTTCGCGACGGGGTCAGGGGAGGGTTCGGGCGCGGCGACCGCCCCCGCCTCTGCCTCCATGACGGGGAGCTCGTCGAACAGCCGTGCCGACGTGTCGGGCAGCCGTTCGGGACGCGGGCTCATCCGGCTGCCTCCTCCCGCAGTCGCAGCGGGGCGTTCTCGACCCTGGTGACCTGCTCCTGCGGATCGGGCAGCCAGAGCCGGGCGCTGCGGGGCCTGCCGGTCGTGCGGCTCGTCACCGTGACCGTGGCCCGGCGGGCGGAGAGGTAGCCGTGCCCCTCGCCGATGCCCTCCCATTCGCTCGCGCTGAGACTCAGCATCGCCTCGCTCTGCGGCCAGGTTCCGAGCACGATGAGGGTCGTGCCGCGCTGCCGCAGCCGGGCGGCGAGTCGTGAGACGCTCGCGTCGCTCGCGCGCTTCGGCGGGCGGGTGACGACGACCCCGAGCACGTCGGCGACGGCGGCGGTGACCGCCAGCCACTGGTCGCCCGGATGCGGCACGAGCACGAGCCGGTCGAGATCGATCCCGAAGCGGCTCGCGGCCTCGACCCCGAACTCGGGCATGCCGACGACGCCGCACCAGGTGCCGGCCGCGCTGGGACCGGCGAGCAGCGTCATGACGAGGGTCGCGGAGCGGTCGATTGAGTACGCGGCACCCTGCTTGAGCCCGCCGCCCGGCAGCAGGGGAGCGATCGCCTCGTGCGTCGGCAGCAGGCGGGTGTCGAGCTTCGTCGCCTGCAGCGAGCGGATGCGCGACTGCAGCCGCGCGATCTCCTCGCCCGGGTCGGCCGGCCGGTTCCGCTCCGCGCGGAGACTCTGTCGTGGCGCGTCCTCGACCTCGCCGTTCCAGCTCCCATCGACCTCGGAGAGGTCGTCGGGAGCCCATGAAACGGCGAGGGAGGACACCGATTCATGGTCGAACATACGTTCGAATATGTCAATCGCCACCGACATCCATGGCGTGTCGCGGAAACCGCCCTGCGGCATCCGTCAGCATGGCGACGTGCAGGGAACCTATCGCCACTTCAAGGGCGGGATGTACGAGGTGATCGGCGTCGCCCGCCACTCCGAGACCGAGGAGGAGCTCGTAGTCTACCGCAACGCCGCGGGCGACCTCTGGGTGCGGCCCCTCGCGATGTTCACCGGCACGGCGCTGGTGGACGGCGTCGAGGTGAGCCGGTTCGAACGCGTGGGGGAGCGCACAATGGAGGAATGACGACCGACCGCCTGCTCCCGCTGCTCCGCGACGCGGAGGAGGTCACCGTGCGCACCCGTCGCGACGACGGCTCCCCGGTCGACACCGTGATCTGGTCGGTGGTCGCCGACGGCAGGCCGTACCTGAGATCGGTGTTCGGGGCCAGGGGGAAGTGGTGGCAGCGCGCCGACCGCACCCAGGAGCTCGAGGTGCTCGTGGACGGCGCGCCGGTGCGCGTCGCTCTCCGCGGCGTGGACGACGAGACTGTGGAAAGCGCGATCGACGACGAGTACCTGCGCAAGTACGCCCACGACATCGAGAACGCCAAGCCGATGGCGCTGCCCGAGGCCAGGGCCACGACGCTCGAGGTGGTGCTCCCGTGAGAGAGCCGTTCGACCCGGACGACCTGACCAAGGTGCGCAACCAGCCGGCTCTCACCACGTCGAGCGGGCGCATCTGGCTCGTCACCGGTGGCATCTTCGCGGCCGTCTCTGTGATCATGCTCTTCCTGCTGCGCGGCACCGAACCCGCCGGGCTCGCCGAGGCGGCCATCGTGGTGGACGTGCTGCTCTATGCCGGGATGCTGCTGTGCGTGGCCTGGATCACCCGCCCGCGATTGAAGCTCGGCCTGCTCGCGACGCTGATGCTCGCCATCGCGGCGATGTCGCTCGTGGCGATCCTCGTGATCGCCTGGACCGAGTGGGGCGCCTGAGCTAGCGCACGTCGAAGCCGTCGGCTCCTGCCGGCGTGCGGGCATCCACAACCACGGAGGCGACGGATGCCGAAGGCGGACCCGACGCGAGCCAGCGCTCGTACTCCGCGAGGCGGTCGGGCGGCCCCTCGTACTCGGTCTCCACGGTGCCGTCGGAGAGGTTGCGCACGAAGCCGGCGAGCCCGAGCCGCTCCGCCTCGGCGCGGGCCGAGTAACGGAATCCGACCCCCTGCACGCGCCCCGAGACGATGGCCCGCCGACGTTCCATGCCTCGACCCTGGAGGACCAGGCGCAGGCCCGCAAGGGGGCAGAGAGCGCCGGACGCCCCTCGCTAGCGTCGGAGGCGGAGGTGTCATGTCCCCGAGATCACTCGAGACCGAACGCAAGTACGACCTGCCCGAGCAGGCAGCCCCCGACATCGAAGCGCTCCGTTCCGCCGTCGGCGCCGACGCGGTGCGCCAGGAGGAGCACAGGCTGCTCGCCGACTACCTCGACACCGAGGACGGGAGGCTGGCCCGCCGCCTGCGCACGCTGCGGCGGCGCGAGGGCGGGCACGACGAGGGCTGGCACCTGAAGCTCCCCGCCGACGGAGGCCGCACCGAGGTCACCGCCCCGCTGTCGGACACCCTGCCCGAGGAGCTGCGCGCCGAGGTGGCGGGCATCGTCCGGGGTCGCGAGCTGCGACCGGTGGCGCGGCTGCTGACCCGACGCCGCTCCACCTACCTCCTGGTGGACGATCAGGTGCTCGTGGAGGTCAGCGACGACACCGTGGCCGGAACCGAGACCGGCACGGGGGTGACGAGGCTCTGGCGGGAGTGGGAGGTCGAGCTCGGCCCCGCGGCTCCGGATGATCCGAAGCGACGCCAGTCGCTGCTCGACGCCCTCGAGGAGGCCCTGGACGCGGCGGGCGCGAAGCCGGCCTCCAGCGCGTCGAAGCTGGCGCGCGCGCTCGGCCGCGACACGCTCGCCGAGCCCGTTCCCGTGCTCGACGACGGTTCAGCGCTCTCGGTCGTGCTATCGATCCTCCGTCGCTCCGTGGATGCTCTGCTGACCGCCGATGCCGCCCTCCGCACCGGCGACGCCGAGGGCGCCCATCGGATGAGGGTGTCGGTGCGCCGTCTCAGCGCGGCCCTCGCGGGCTTCCGCGGCGTCGTGGACCGCAGGGAGGCCGACGCCCTGCGCCAGCGCCTCAAGCGCATCGCGCGCCGCATCGCCCCCCTGCGTGAGGCCGACGTGCGGCGAGCGCAGGCGGAGCGTGCCCTCGCGTCGGTGCCCCTCGACACCGAGGTGCAGCAGCGCGTGCGCGACGAGGCGGGGCGCACGGCCCTGCTCGCCCCGGTGCTCGAGTGGCTGGACTCGGAGGAGTACTTCGCACTCCTCGACGAGCTCGAGCACTTCGTCGAGCGGCCCCCGCTCGGACCGGATGCGACCGCCAAGGCTCGCGCGGCGCTCAAGCGCGGACTGAAGAAGGCGGTGCGCAAGGCCGCGAGGCGGGTCGACGCCGCGAAGGACGATCTGACCAGGCATGAGGCACGCAAGGCGCTCCGGCGGGTGCGCTACCTCGCCGAGGCGCTCCGGACGCAGGAGGTGCTCGGCAAGAAGGCGACCGCCCTCGCCGATGCCGCGGAATCCGCGCAGGATGCGGTCGGCGACCACCGCGACAGCGCGGCGTTCCGCGAGTCGCTCGCCGGCATCCCGGATCTGCCGCCCACCGCCGCCGCAGCGCTCGATGCGGGCGAGGAGGAGCGCGAACGGGAGGCGCTCGACCGGTGGAAGGCGGCGCGCAAGCGATTCCGCAAGGCGGCAGCGGACTGGTGACCGGCGGACGGGTTGCGGTGCAGCCCGGCGGCTGAGAACGAGGAAGGCCCTCGGGAGCGGACTCCCGAGGGCCTTCGACCTGCGTGCGCGAGGGGGGACTTGAACCCCCACGCCCTATACGGGCACTAGCACCTCAAGCTAGCGCGTCTGCCATTTCCGCCACCCGCGCAGGTCGTGATCGTCCAGTTGCCGGAACTCATCCGGCCGGACGACCGAGGTAAGACATTAGCACGATCTCCGGCCCATCCAGCGCGGGTAGCGTTGCCGTATGGAGCTCGACGCCACCACGCGCATCGCCCGCGACCTGATCCGCTTCGACACGACCAACTACGGCGAGGGGAAGTCGAAGGGCGAGACCGAGGCGGCGGAGTACGTCGCCGCCCTCCTCGAGGAGCTGGACCTGAAGCCGGAGCTGATCGACGCCGCGCCAGGCCGCACGTCGGTGGTCGCCCGGATCGAGGGCAGCTACGACCGGCCCGTGACCGGGAACCGCCCGGCCCTCGTCGTGCACGGCCACCTCGACGTCGTGCCCGCGGACCCCGCGAACTGGACGGTCGACCCGTTCGGCGGCGAGATCAAGGACGGGATGCTGTGGGGGCGTGGCGCCGTCGACATGAAGGACATGGACGCGATGATCCTCACCGCGCTCCAGGAGATCCTCGGCAGCGGGCGCCGGCCGAATCGCGACCTCGTCGTCGCCTTCCTCTCGGACGAGGAGAACGGCGGGGTCTACGGCTCGCACTACCTCGTCGACCACCGTCCTGAGCTGTTCGCCGGGGCGACCGAGGCGATCAGCGAGGTCGGCGGCTACTCCGTCGATCTGAACGGGGAGCGCGCCTACCTGCTGCAGACCGGGGAGAAGGCGCTCGTCTGGATCAAGCTCGTCGCGCGGGGCCGTGCGGCGCACGGCAGCCGCCTCATCCACGAGAACGCCATCACGCGGCTCGCCGAGGCTGTCGTCGCGATCGGACGTCACGAGTGGCCGGTGCGGCTGACCGACACGACCGAGCAGCTCGTCGCCGCGCTCGCGCGGATCCTGCAGGTCGACCCGCAGCGCATGAGCCCGGATGAGGTGGTGCTGGCGACGGGGACCGCCGCCGGCTTCATCCAGGCGACGCTCCGCACGACGAGCAACCCGACGCTCCTGCAGGCGGGCTACAAGCACAACGTCATCCCCGACACCGCCGAGGCGCTCGTGGACATCAGGACCCTGCCCGGCGAGGAGGACGAGGTGCTCGCCGCCGTGCAGCAGATCGTGGGCGACGACATCGAGGTCGTCGTGATGCACCGCGACGTGGGGCTCGAGAATCCGTTCGAGGGCGAGCTCGTCGACACGATGGTGCGGATGCTGGGCGTGCATGACCCGGGCGCGCCCGTGCTGCCGTACCTGCTGAGCGGCGGCACCGACAACAAGGCGCTCTCGGAGCTCGGCATCACGGGATACGGCTTCGCGCCGCTGCGGCTTCCGGCCGGGCTCGACTTCCCGGGGATGTTCCACGGAGTGGACGAGCGGGTGCCGACCGACGCGCTCGCGTTCGGGCATCGCGTGCTGACGGACCTGCTGCTGGAATACTGAGCGACTGGAATACTGAGCGGCCGTGAGCATCCTCGAAGCCATCTTCCTCGGTCTGATCCAGGGCCTGACCGAGTTCCTCCCGATCTCGTCGAGCGCCCACCTCCGCATCGTCGGAGAGCTGCTGCCGTCGGCCACCGACCCCGGCGCGACCTTCACCGCGATCACCCAGCTCGGCACCGAGACGGCGGTCATCCTCTACTTCTGGCGCGACATCACCCGGATCATCTCCCGGTGGTTCCGCTCCTTCCGGCGAGGCGGGGGAGCGCACACCGACGTCGTGCCGAAGGACGACCCCGACGTGCGGCTCGGCTGGCTCATCATCCTCGGCACCATCCCGATCGTGATCGCGGGCTACCTCCTGCAGGACACCATCCGCTCGACGTTCCGCTCGCTCTGGATCGTCGCCATCGTGCTCATCGTGTTCGGCATCCTGCTCGGCGTCGCCGACCTGCTCAGCCGCCGCGATCGCACCATCGAGCGGATGACCTACCGCGACGGCCTGCTCATCGGCGCAGCGCAGATGCTGGCGCTCATCCCCGGGGTGTCCCGCTCGGGAGCGACGACGACCGCGGGACGCGCCCTCGGCTACGAGCGGCCCGCCATCGCGAAGTTCGCCTTCCTGCTCGCCGTTCCCGCGGTGTTCGGCAGCGGACTGTACGAGCTCGGCACGAGCTTCCGCGAGCCGCAGGTGTACGGGGCCCTCGAGACGGCGCTCGCCACGCTCGTCGCCTTCGGCGTCGGCCTCGCCGTCATCGCGTTCCTCATGCGGTACATCTCGAAGCGGTCGTTCCTGCCGTTCGTGATCTACCGCATCCTGCTGGGCGGCGTGCTGCTGGTGCTGCTGTCGGCGGGCGTGATCGACGCGACCTAGCCCCGGCATCCGCTGGTGCAGCACTCTTCGCGGATCGGTCAGCCCTTCGCCGACTGATCAGCCGCGAAGCGGCGCAGCGAAACTGCGGGCATCAAGACTCCGCCGCGCGTTACGCCGGGCCCCGGCAGCCCGCTCTTCCGAATCCGCCATGCGGCTGTCGGCGAAGCAAGAGTGAGTCGGAAAACGGGTGTGTCGGCGGCCGGGGTCGGCGTGTCGCGCGAAGGGTGGAAGCGCTCAGGCGCTGCTCGGCCAGCGGGACGAGCTCAGTCCCGGGGGCGCCAGGGCTCGTCGGGGTTGCGGCCGTCGCGACGGCGCAGGTAGCGCTCGAACTCCTGCGCGATGGCCTCGCCGCTCGCCTCGGGGGAGTCCACGGTGTCGCGCGCCTGCTCGAGCTGCTCGATGTAGGCCGCCATGTCCTCGTCGTCGCCGGCGAGCTGGTCGATGCCGTCCTCCCAGGCTGCCGCCTCCTGCACGAGGTCGCCTCGGGGGATGACGACGTCGATGATCTCCTCGAGCTTGTCTACGAGAGCGAGGGTCGCCTTGGGGCTCGGCGAGTTGTGCACGTAGTGCGGCACAGACGCCCAGATCGACAGGGTCGGGATCCCGGCCTTCTCCGCCGCCTCGGCGAGTGCGGAGAGGATGCCGACCGGCCCCTCGTAGCTGGAGCGCTCCACTCCGAACTCCTCGCGCACGAGGGCGTTCTCGCTGCTCGTGAAGACCGAGATGGGGCGAGTGTGCGGCACGTCGGCGAGCATCGCACCGAGGAAGACGATGCCGCCGATGTCGGCGGTCTCGAGCGCATCGACGATCTCGGCCGTGAAGGTCTTCCAGCCCCGCGACGGCTCCTGGCCGAGCAGGAGGAACACGTCGTCGGGAGAGCGGCCGCCTTCGTCGGACGAGGCTGGAGTGCCGGTCGAGGGACCGTAGATGGTCACTCCGGGCCAGACGAGCTGACGCGCGCCCTGCTCGTCGAGCACGGAGGTCGGCCGGTTGAACTGGTAGTCGAAGTAGTCCTCGGGGTCGACCTCGAAGATGGGCTCCGCCTCGAGCAGGTCCTTGAGCATCCGCACGGCGTTGCTCGCGGCCTCTCCGGCGTCGTTCCAGCCCTCGAAGGCCGCTACGAGGATCCGCCCTCTCGACATGCCACTGTCTGTCACGATGTGCGCCTCGCTTCCTTCGTAACAGGATAGGACCCGGCACGGTCGACTGCTCCCGCCCGCGAGCCGCCAGGACCGACCGGGCCGCACCGGTACCATGGGGACGATGAGTTCCGCCCGCCCCTCCGCCGTGCTCTGGGACATGGACGGCACGATCGTCGACACCGAGCCCTACTGGATCAACGCCGAGACAGCGCTCATCCAGTCCTATGGCGGCTCCTGGTCGCACGAGGAGGCGATGCAGCTCGTCGGCCAGGGTCTCTGGCACTCGGCGCGCATCATCCGCTCGCGCGGGGTCGACCTCAGCGAGGACCAGATCATCGCGACCCTCACCGATCGCGTGCTCGACCAGGTGCGCTTGCGCGTGCCGTGGCGCCCCGGTGCGCTCGAGCTGCTGCGCTCGGTCGAGGAGGCGGGGATGCGCAACGCGCTCGTGACCATGTCGATGCGGCGGATGGCGGAGCACATCGCCGGCGCCGCCGGCGGCGCCTTCGAGATCATCGTCGCCGGCGACGACGTCACCCACTCGAAGCCGCACCCCGAGCCGTACGAGCGCGCCGCCGAGCTCCTCGGGCTCAGCCCCGCCGACTGCGTGGCGATCGAGGACTCGAACCCGGGCGTAGCCTCCGCGACCGCTGCGGGAGCCGTGACGATCGCGGTGCCGCACGTCGTGCCGATCGAGTCGAGCGCGCACTACACCGTGTGGCCCACCCTCGACGGACGCACGGCGCACGACCTCGTCGAGCTCTTCGTCGAGCGGAGCGCCGCGTGACCGCGCTCGGCACGGGGCCGTTCCGCGAGGGCGACCAGGTGCAGCTCACCGGGCCCAAGGGCCGGCTCAACACCATCACCCTCGCCGCGGGAGGCGTCTTCCACTCCCACCGGGGCGCGCTGCCGCACGATGCGATCCTTGGGCTGCCCGACGGCTCGGTCGTCGCCAACACCGCGGGCATCGAATACCTCGCGCTGCGGCCGCTGCTCAGCGACTTCGTCATGTCGATGCCGCGAGGAGCGGCGATCGTCTACCCGAAGGACGCCGCGCAGATCCTCGCGCTCGCGGACATCTTCCCGGGGGCGACCGTCGTCGAGGCGGGAGTCGGGTCCGGAGCTCTGTCGCTCTGGCTGCTGCGCGCGCTCGGGGGAGAGGGGCACCTCTACTCCTTCGAGCGCCGTGAGGAGTTCGCCGACGTCGCCCGCGCCAACGTCACGAGCTTCGCGGGCCAGGAGCCCTCGAACTGGACCATCACCCTCGGCGACCTCGTCGAGGAGCTGCCGGAGCGGGTCGCCGCAGGCAGTGTCGACCGGGTGCTGCTCGACATGCTCGCCCCGTGGGAGTGCATCGACGTCGTGCTCGACGCGCTGAAGCCCGGTGGAGTGCTGCTCTGCTACGTCGCCACGGTGACCCAGCTGTCCCGAGTGGTGGAGGCCATCCGCGACTCCGAGTCGTTCACCGACCCGGACGCGAGCGAGACGATCGTGCGCGGCTGGCACGTCGAGGGCCTCGCCGTGCGGCCCGACCACCGGATGGTCGGGCACACCGGATTCCTCGTGACGGCACGGAGGCTCGCGCCCGGCGCGCGGCTGCCCCAGTTCAAGCGGCGGGTGAAGACGGAGTTCACCGACGAGGACGTCGAGGTCTGGACGCCTGGCGCCGTCGGTGAGCGGACGGCGAGCGACAAGAGGCTCCGCAAGACGGTACGGCAGGCCCGCTCCACGGCGGAGAAGTCGGTTCCGCCGGAGCTATAGACTCCTACGGTGATTCCGGGCGGAAAGGGAAGAGGACACGTGCGCAAGACTCTCGCGGTGCTGCTGGCGACCGGTGTCACGGTCGGACTGAGCGCCTGCGCGGGCTCGCCCGCCTCCGATTCCTGCACCTCGCCGGTGACCGAGGGGTCCGCCTCGCGGCTCGTCGACGCCACCGGCTCGATCGGCTCGTCTCCCGAGGTCGACTTCCCGACCCCGCTCGTGACCGACGGCATCGAGGTGTCCGTCATCGAGCGAGGCGAGGGTCGCACGCTCGTCGAGGGGCAGATCGTCGACTTCGAGGTCACCGCCTACAACGGTGAGACCGGCAAGGCCTTCAGCGCATCCGCCTACGGCCAGGACGCTCCGATCCGACGCACCGCGGGCTCTGAGGCCGACGCGCTCGGCGCAGCGCTCCAGTGCGCCGAGGTCGGCTCCCGACTCGCCGTCACGACGACCTTCGCCGACCAGTTCGGCGAGCAGACGCCCGACCCGTCGCTCGGGCTCGAGGCGGACTCCACCGTCGTGCTCGTCGTCGACGTCGTCGCCGGCTACCTCGGCAAGGCGAACGGCTCCGATCAGCTGCCGCAGTCCGGCTTCCCGGCGGTCGTCCTCGCTCCGAACGGCCAGCCCGGCATCACGATCCCCGCCGAGGAGCCGCCGACCGAGCTCGGTGTCGAGGTGCTCAAGGTCGGCTCGGGCGCGAAGGTCGAACAGGAGGACCAGGTCGTCCTCCACTACACCGGCCTGCTCTGGGACTCCGAGGAGTCGATCTTCGACTCCAGCTGGGACCGTGGCGTCGCCTCGACCTTCAACGCGGTGAGCCTCGAGGACAACCCCCAGGGCGGACTCGTCCCCGGCTTCGCCGAGGCCCTCATCGGACAGCGCGTCGGCAGCCAGTTCGTCGTCGTCATCCCGCCGGAGTTCGGATACCCTGAGGGACAGGCTCCCGCTTCCATCCCGGCAGGCTCCACGATGGTGTTCGTGGTCGACGTGCTGGGCATCGAAGAGGACTGACCTCCCGCTTTCCTCGCACCGACACTGGCCGGGTGTCCGAACTCTAGGATCTCTCTCGTGCCGACCTCGCGTCCTGTTCCCCGCATCCCGGTCGAAGAGCGGCTCTTCAGCCTGGTGCTGGCGCTCCTCGCGACCGAGAGCGGCCTCACCAAGAACGAGATCCTGTCGACCGTGCAGGGCTACCGCCAGCGCTATGCGCCCGGCGGCGACAACGCCAACCTCGAGCGGCAGTTCGAGCGCGACAAGGACGACATCCGCGAGCTCGGGGTGCCGCTCGAGACGATCGAGACGCCGGGGCAGGCGGGGAACAACCAGACGCTGAGGTACCGCATCCCGCGCGGAAGCTACGAACTCCCCGAGGACGTGCGGTTCTCGCCGCAGGAGGTCACGCTGCTGAACCTGGCGGCGCGGGTCTGGCGCGAGGGCTCGCTGTCCAGCGAGTCACGCAGGGCGCTGCTGAAGCTCGGCTCGCTCGGAGTGACGAGCGACGAGCCCGTGCTCGGCTACGCTCCCCGGGTGCGAGTGCGGGACGCCGCCTTCGAGCCGCTGAGCGCGGCGCTCGAGAAGCACGTGATCGTCCGCTTCGACTACCTCAAGCCCGGGCAGGCCGCTGCACGCCGCCGCGAGGTCGAGCCGCTCGCTCTCTTCCAGCATCAGGGCCGCTGGCACCTGTACGCGGCCGAGCCGGACACCCGGCTGCACAAGACCTTCCTCCTCCGGCGGATCGTGAGCCCTATCGAGCTCACCTCCCGGGGCTTCCAACCGCCCGCGGAGGACCCGCGGGAGCAGGCGCTGCGCGATCTCGAGGCGATCTGGGAGTCCCGGGTCGCGATCGTCGAGGCGGTGCCCGGCTCGGATGCCGCGACCCGGCTGCTCAAGCGCCGAGGCACGACGCGGGTCGGGAACGACCGGCTGTCGCTGCACTACGCCGATCCCGACATCATCGCGGACGAGCTCGCCGGATTCGGCCCCGAGGTGGTCGTCATCGACCCGCCCCAGCTGCGGGATGCGGTGCGGGAGCGACTGGAGAGGACGGTGGCCGAACATGGCTAAACGCGCCAAGGCACCCGCGTTCCACGCCCAGGACAAGCTCGCGTTCCTGCTGTCCCTCGTGCCGTACCTCATGGACCACGACCGGGTGCGGGTTCCCGAGGTAGCGAAGCACTTCGGTGTCGAGCCCGAGTTCGTGCGCGACGCCGTCCGCCTCATCGGCGTCTCGGGCGTGCCGGGGGAGACCAGCCAGTACCAGCACGAGGACCTCTTCGACATCAACTGGGACGCCTTCGAGGAGGACGACGAGATCGTCCTCACGAACCTCGTCGCGATCGACGAGTCGCCGCGCTTCTCGGCCCGCGAGGCCGCAGCGCTCATCGCCGGCTTGCAGTACCTGTCGTCGCTGCCCGAGAACGCCGACCGGGCAGCGATCGCGTCGCTCGAGGCGAAGCTCTCACGCGGATCGTCGTCGCAGCCGAGCCCGGTCGCGGTCGAGGCGACCGAGACGGATGCGACCCTCGCCCTGCTGCGCGAGTCGGTCGAGAAGGGCGTCCAGGTCGAGTTCGACTACTCCAACTCGGCCGGTCACGCCGAGCGCCGCAAGGTCGACCCGCTGCGGGTCGAGTCGATGGACGCCGACTGGTATGTGCGGG
This sequence comes from Microbacteriaceae bacterium, assembly GCA_031177985.1. Classification (GTDB taxonomy): domain Bacteria; phylum Actinomycetota; class Actinomycetes; order Actinomycetales; family Microbacteriaceae; genus JAPSJW01. Next base: position 15,752 of record JAPSJW010000007.1, read on the forward strand.
CCTGGTGCCATCTGCGCCGCGCCGTCCGCACGTTCCGCCTGGACCGCATCTCCAACCCGGTCCTCACCGACGAACCGATCACGACCCATGCCAAGGACGTGTCGCTGCCCGACACCCTCTTCGAGTCCAGCGCCGACGACCTCCTCGTCACGATCGAGGTGGCCGAGTCGGCGCTGCCGCTGCTCGCCGACTACGTGCCCGATGGCTCGACGCTCAGCCGCGCCTCGGAGGGACGGGTGCGCACGACCATCCGGGTCACGCACTATCACGGGCTCAAGCGGCTGATCGGCAGCATGGCCGGCGTCGCGCGCGTGCTCGAGCCCGAGCAGGCGAGGGCCGCGGTGGCGGCGTGGGCGCGGGAGGGCGCCGCACGCTACGCGGACTGAACAGCGCTCGACGGGGTGAGAGGTCAGGTCGCTTCGGCGTCGTACGGCGCGGGCGCGACCGGGTCCCACACGGCGGCCGCCGATGCAGTGGCCGTGGCCGCGGGAGCCGACGCGCTCGGCCGCTTCGGCCGGCTGATGACGGGTTCCGGCTCGTCGTCGAGCAGCGCCTCCCGGATGATCCGGCGGGGGTCGTACTGGCGCGGGTCGAGCTGCTTCCAGTCGATGTCGTCGAACTCGGGTCCCATCTCCTCGCGGAGCCGGTCCTTGGCGCCATTCGCCATGTCGCGCAACGAGCGCACGAGCCGGCCCAACTGGGCCGCATAATGGGGCAGACGGTCGGGACCCAGGATGAAGAGCGCGATCACCCCGATGATCATGAGTTTGTCGAAGGTCAGCCCGCCCACCGCACCAGGGTAACCCGCCATCCGCCGGGAATCCGCCGGTGTTCGGGAAGGACGCCTATGATGGCCGTGACCTGATCGCGGCACGAAGGACACCCAACGATGCTCGGCAACCTCACCGGATGGCACTTCCTCATCCTCCTGATCGTCATCCTGCTGCTCTTCGGCGCGCCGAAGCTGCCTGCCCTGGCGCGGAGCCTCGGCCAGTCGATGCGCATCTTCCGCGGCGAGGTCAAGACGATGCAGCAGGAATCGGCGGAAGAGCGCGCAGCGTCCGGTACGACCACTCCCACGGAGGAGCCGGGCAGCGCGACCTCGTCGACCAGGACGAGCACCGCGAAGCCGGACGGCGACTCCACGCGCCCGTAGACCGTGGCGAAGCGTCCCCGGCGCGATCCGGAGGGGCGGATGTCGCTCGCCGGCCACCTGCTCGAGCTGCGGAAGCGCCTCTACATCTCGGCGATCGCGATCGTCGTCGCTGCGATTCTCGGGTTCATCGTCGCGCCCGCCGTCATCGACGCGCTGCGAGCCCCGATCACGCACGTCGCCGAGTCGTCGGATCGCAGGGCGAACCTGAACTTCCAGGGCGTCACGACCGGTTTCGACCTGCGGTTGCAGATCGCGGTCACCGTGGCGCTCGTGATCGCCAGCCCGGTCTGGCTCTACCAGATCTGGGCCTTCTTCGTGCCCGGCCTGGTTCGGCGCGAACGCAACTTCGCCATCGGCTTCCTGGCTAGCGCCATCCCGCTCTTCCTCGGCGGATGCTTCGCCGGCTGGGTCGTGATGCCGCACATCGTCGAGCTCATGCTGGGATTCGTCTCACCTGCAGACCTCTCGAACCTCGACGCGAAGTACTACTACGACTTCATCCTCAAGCTCCTCATCGCGACGGGCGTCGCCTTCGTGCTGCCGGTCTTCCTCGTGCTGCTCAACTTCGCCGGAGTGGTGACGGGCAAGGGCATCCTCAAGGGGTGGCGCGTCGCCATCCTCTGCATCACCCTGTTCACCGCCATAGCCACGCCCGCCGCCGACGTCATCTCGATGTTCCTCCTCGCGATCCCGATGCTCGTGCTCTATTTCGCTGCCGCCGGGATCGCGCTGCTGCGCGACCGGCGCATCGAGAAGCGCAATCGCGCACTGGAGGCCGAGCTCGCGGCGTAACCCAGGCAGCCACCGTAGGCTGAGGGAGTGACGGACCTGTCTCCCGCCGAGCGGTACGCGGCCGCCAAGGCGCGCACCAGGGCTCCGCTGCTCGAGCAGTTCCGCTCGAAGCAGCGGTTCGATCTCGACCCCTTCCAGCTGGCCGCCTGCGCGGCGGTCGAGGATGGTCGAAGCGTGCTGGTCGCGGCGCCGACCGGAGCCGGCAAGACGATCGTGGCGGAGTTCGCGATCTTCCTGGCGATGCAGAGCGCCAGGCAGAAGGTCTTCTACACGGCGCCGATGAAGGCGCTCAGCAACCAGAAGTACGCAGAGCTCGTCGCCGAGTACGGTGCCTCGGAAGTCGGTCTGCTCACCGGTGACACCAACGTGAACTCCGGCGCCCGAGTCGTCGTCATGACGACCGAGGTGCTGCGCAACATGCTCTACGCCGACTCCGACCTCCTGCGCGACCTCGCCTGGGTGGTCATGGACGAGGTGCACTACCTGGCCGACCGGTTCCGCGGCGCGGTGTGGGAGGAGGTCATCATCCACCTCCCCGAGCGGGTGCGGATGGTCTCGCTCAGCGCGACGGTGTCGAACGCCGAGGAGTTCGGCGACTGGCTTCAGGCAGTGCGGGGCGACACCGACGTCATCGTGTCGGAGGACCGGCCCGTGCCCCTCGAGCAGCACGTGCTCGTGCGGCAGAAGCTCGTCGACCTGTTCGACTCGTCCGGCCTCGCTGCAACCCATCGGGTGAACCCCGAGCTGGTGCGGCTCGCCTCTGCAGGCGGTCGCCCCGTGACGACCTACCGCGGCAAGCAGGGCGGACGCGGCGGTCGGAACGGCGGCTTCGACCCCGGGCGGATGGACCGGCCCGACGTCGTCGACCTGTTGGAGGGCAAGAACCTGCTGCCCGCGATCTTCTTCGTGTTCAGCAGGGCCGGCTGCGACGGCGCAGTGCAGCAGTGCCTCAGGGCGGGAGTGCGTCTCACCAAGGCGCACGAACGCGAGGAGATCAGGCGGATCGTCGAGGCCCGCACGCGCACTCTGCTCGACGAGGACCTCGCGGTGCTCGGCTACTGGGAGTGGCTCGAAGGCCTCGAGCGTGGCGTCGCGGCGCACCACGCCGGGCTGCTGCCCGCCTTCAAGGAAGTCGTCGAGGAGCTGTTCCAGCGCAAGCTGCTGAAGGTCGTCTTCGCGACTGAGACGCTCGCCCTCGGCATCAACATGCCTGCCCGCACCGTCGTGCTCGAGCGACTCGAGAAGTTCAACGGCGAGGCGAGGGTGCCGATCACGCCGGGGGAGTACACCCAGCTCACCGGACGTGCTGGGCGCCGGGGAATCGACGTCGAAGGGCACTCGGTCATCCAGTGGACGGGAGCGATGGATCCCCAGGCGGTCGCCTCGCTCGCGAGCCGTCGCAGCTATCCGCTCAACTCGAGCTTCCGGCCGACCTACAACATGGCCGTCAACCTCATCGAGCAGTTCGGGCGCGATCGCACCCGCGAGATCCTGGAGAGCTCGTTCGCGCAGTTCCAGGCCGATCGCGCCGTCGTCGACCTCGCGCGCAAGGTCCGGTCGCTCGAGGAGGGCCTCGCCGGCTACCAGAAGGCGATGACGTGCCACCTCGGCGACTTCACCGAGTACAGCGGGCTCCGGCGGGAGCTGACCGACCTGGAGCGCAAGAACGCCACCCGCGCCGACACCCAGAGCAGGGCCGAGCGCGATCGGCGCCAGCGCCAGATCTCGGGGCTGCGCACCCGCATGAAGCAGCACCCGTGCCACGCCTGCCACGACCGGGAGGCGCACTCCCGCTGGGCAGAGCGCTACTGGCGGCTGAAGCGCGAGATCGACGGGCTCACCTCGCAGATCCGCGGGCGAACCGGCGCCGTCGCGAAGATCTTCGACCGGGTGTCCGATGTGCTGATCGAACTCGGCTACCTCGGTCATGACGAGCACGGGCAGGTGCGACTGGAGTCCAGCGGCCGCGCCCTCAAGCGCATCTACGGCGAGCGGGATCTGCTCGTCGCCGAGGCGCTGCGTCAGGGCCTCTGGACGAGCCTCGACGCGGCCTCTCTGGCCGCGATGGCGACGGTGCTCGTCTACGAGCCTCGCCGTGAGGAGAGCCAGACGGTCGAGCGGAATCTGCCGCGCGGCCCCTTCCGCGAGGCGCTGGATCGCACGGAGGAGCTCTGGGCTCGCCTCGACGACCTGGAGCGGGAGCACCGGCTGCCGGGCAGCGATCCCGTCAGCACGGGGCTCGCGCTGGGGATGTACCGGTGGGCTCAGGGCGCGCGGCTCGAGAGCGTGCTGCGCGACACCGATCTCGCCGCCGGGGACTTCGTGCGCTGGGCGAAGCAGACGATCGATCTGCTCGATCAGCTCTCGCTCGTCGCCGACCCGCCGGTGGGCCGCACCGCCCGAGTGTCGCTCGACGCCATCAGGAGAGGCATCGTTGCGTACAGCAGTGTCGGCTGAGCCGGCGCCCGCTCCGGCGGTGCTGTCGACCTGGCCTGCCGTCGCGTGCGCCGTGCTCGGCGCGCTCGTGCTCGACCTCGCCTTCCCCCGTTTCGCGCTCTGGCCGCTCGCCTTCGTGGGCGTCGCGCTCATCCTGGTCGCCCTGCGCGGGCGACGGGGCAGCGGCGCGCTGCTCGTCGGCTTCGCCTCGGGGCTCATGTTCTATCTCACGCACATCGAGTGGGCGACCCTGTTCCTCGGCCCGGTGCCGTGGGCGGCGCTGTCCACGCTCGAAGCGCTCTTCTTCATGCTCGGAGGGCTGGCGATCGCGCTCGCCTACCGCTGGGTGCCGCTCCTCGCGGGCGGCTGGGCGCGGTTCGCCCTCGTGCCCGTCGTCGTCGCCGGGCTGTGGACCGCACGCGAGGCGATCGCCTCCGTCTGGCCGTACGGCGGGTTCGCCTGGGGCAGGGTCGCGCTGTCGCAGACCGAGGGGCCGTTCGCACAGCTCTTCCCCTGGCTCGGCGTCTCCGGCGTCTCCTTCGCCTGCGTCCTTCTCGTCGCCCTCGCGGTGGAGGCCGCGCTCAGAGCGCGGTCGACGGATGCGGTGCGCGGGCCTGCTGCGGGGGTCGCCGCATCCGCCCTCGCCGTCGTGCTCGTCGCGGTGCCCGCCTTCCCCATCAGCAGCACCGGGGAGCTGAGGGTGGCAGCCGTGCAGGGCAACGCGAAGGCCGGGTACTTCGATCAGCGCGAGCTCGGGGACAACCTGGCGGACCAGGTGAGCGCGACGCTCGGCGAGGTCGAGACGACCGAGGACGTCGATGTCGTGGTGTGGCCCGAGGGATCCAGCGACCTCGACCCGCTCGCCAACGAGTACGCGGCACGGGTCTTCGACAGCATCTCCCGCGAGTACGACGCTCCGCTCGTCGCGGGCGCGGTGACTCAGCGCGACGGACTCATCTACAACAGCTCGCTGCTGTGGAAGGCGGGGGAGGGGATGGTCGACGTCTACGACAAGAAGCACCCCATCCCGTTCGGCGAGTACGTGCCCGACCGGGCTTTCTGGCGGCCGTTCGCGCCCGACCTGATCGACCTCATCGGCCGGGACTACACGCCGGGGACGACCGACACGGTCTTCGAGCTCGCGGGCACCGTCGCGGGGATCAACATCTGCTTCGACATCTCCGACGACCAGGTGATGACCGACTCCGTGCGTGAAGGCGCCGAGGTGATCTTCGCCCAGACCAACAACGCCGACTTCGGCCGCACGGACGAGAGCGTGCAGCAGCTCGCCATCGCGCGGGCCAGGGCACTCGAGCTCGGCAGGACCGTCGTCAACATCTCCACGGTCGGCACGAGCGCCGTGATAGCGCCCGACGGCACCGATCTCGCCCGGCTTCCCTGGTACACGCCCGAGGCGATGGTGCTCGACGTTCCGCTCGTGAACACGACGACGCCCGCCGTCTCCGGCGGGCGTCTGGTGGAGTGGTCGGTGTCGGGGTTCGGGCTCGCGGCGCTCCTGTCCGGAGCACTCGTGGCCTTCGCCCGACGCCGGAGCTAGGCGCTCTTCTGCTGGCCCTTTCGGGCGCGGAGGTAGTCGAGACGCTCCTGCAGGAGCTCCTCGAGCTCGGCGCGTGTGCGGCGCTCGAGCAGCATGTCCCAGTGGGTGCGAGGTGCCTTCGCCTCGGCGGCCGTGATCTCCACGGGCTCACCATCGGCGCTCAACAGCACGCCCTCCTGACCCGACTTCGGCGACTCCCACTTCTCAGGGATCTCGGCCTCAGCGGCGAAGATCACCTCGAAGACGGTGCCGTCAGCTGTCTTGTATTCGGCTTTCTTGCGGGGCGAGAACTCGACGCCCTCTTCGCTCTGGAGGCTCTGGGTCCCCAGTCGCATTCCCCGCAGACTACGGTCCGCCATCGTGTGGCCTCCTTCGTGTCGCTGCGTCTATCCCCGTTATAAACCGCGGTCCTGATGTTTTTCTTTCAGGCGCCGGGGGGTTGACAGCGACTTCTCAGAACCGGGCGTCCACGACGGCACGCGCGAGATCGGCCCTGTCCGTGACGATCCCGTCGACTCCCGCATCGAGCAGCCGCTCCATGGCGGCGGGGTCGTTGATCGTCCAGACGTGCACTTCGACACCCGCCGAGTGGTATCTGCGCACCATCCGCGGTGTCACGGTGCGCAGGCCGATGGCTCTCTCGGGGATCTGCAGCGCCGAGATGCCGCGGAGACTCCACCGCAGGAGAGGGATCAGTCCGAGCTTGGCCAGCAGCAGCGCGACCGCGAACCGGAAAGCGGATGCGCTGGTCGCCACGCCGGGGAGCCGGCGGATCGCCGCGCGCCTCCGCCGCTCGCTGAAGCTCGTGACGAGCACGCGCTGGGTGGCGCGCTGCGCGACGATCGCCCGCACCGTCGGCAGCACCGCATCCGCGCTCTTGATGTCGATGTTGAACCGAGTCTCGGGAAAGCCGTCGAGCGCTTCGGCGAGCGTGCAGAAGCGCTGACCTGCTCCGAGCGGGACCTCGCGCAGCTCCTCGAGGGTGAGCTCGCTCACGCGCACCCGGCGACCCGCGAGACGGGAGAGGTCGGGATCGTGGCTGACGATGGCGTGGCCGTCCCGGCTGGCATGCACATCCGTCTCGATGTGCTCGACCCCGACGGCGAGCGCCTTGGCGAACGCGAGCAGGGTGTTCTCGGGCGCTTCGAGGGCGAGACCGCGATGCGCGATCACCCGGGGACGGCGTGGGGAGAAGTAGTCGCCGATGACGCCGTCAGGCAACGCAGCTCCTCGGGTCGAATGGATGCGGGACACGGCCCTCTTCCACGCTAACAGGCACCCCCCGCGCCTCTTGTAGTCTCGACTTCCGTGAATCCTCTGCAGCCCGGCACCCTCTCCGGCAAGCGCGTGCTCGTCACCGGCTCCTCCCGCGGCATCGGCGCCGACACCGTCCGCTACCTCGCCGAGGCGGGAGCGTCGGTGGTCGTGAACTACCGCAACAAGGAGGCGCGGGCGCTCAAGCTCGTCGCCGAGATCGAGCAGTTCGGCGGCACCGCCATCGCGGTGGGCGCCGACCTCACCGACGAGGCCTCGGTCGGCGCGATGATGGACACCGTCCGCGAGCGCTGGGGCGGCCTGGACGTCCTCGTGATGAACGCTTCGGGCGGCATGGAGAGCGGCATGGGCGAGGACTACGCCATGCGCCTCAACCGCGACGCCCAGGTGGGCCTGCTCCGCGCCGCCCGCCCGCTCCTCGGGGTGGGCTCGCGTGTCGTCTTCGTCACGAGCCACCAGGCGCACTTCATCCGCGAGGTGCCGACGATGCCCGAGTACGAGCCTGTGGCGCTCAGCAAGCGGGCGGGGGAGGACGCCCTGCGCGACCTCATCCCCGAGCTCGCGGCGGACGGCATCGAGTTCGTCGTCGTCTCGGGCGACATGATCGAGGGCACGATCACTGCGACCCTGCTCGAGCGTGCGAACCCGGGGGCGATCTCCGCCCGCAAGGAGGCAGCGGGCAAGCTCTACAACGTGTCCGAGTTCGCCGCCGAGGTGGCGTCGGCCGTCGTGGAGCCCGTTCCCGAGGGCAACACGCGGTACGTCGGAGACGTGGCCGGGTTCACGGGAGCCTGATCCGGCATCCGTAGCATGGGGATGGTGAGACCGACCGACCTCCCTCTGCTCCAGTCCCTCTCGAAGCCGGCCGTCGCGCCGGACGGCCGTCGCGCCGTCGTCGCCATCACCCGGGCGGATCTCGCCGCAGACGCCTACGTCGGCCAGCTGTGGGAGATCCCGCTCGACGGAGGCGCGCCCAGGCGGCTCACCCGCGGTTTCCGGGACGCTGCGCCGCAGTTCTCGGCCGACGGGTCGAGACTCGCCTTCCTGCGCTCCGAGCCGAACGGGGCTCCCCAGGTGCTCGTGGTGGACGCCCTCGGCGGGGAGCCGCTGCGCATCACCGACGAGAGGCTGGGGGTCGGCGAGTTCCGCTGGTCGCCCGACGGGACGACGATCGCCTACACGGCTCGGCGGCCCGAGCCTGGACGCTACGGCTCGGTCGAGGGTCTCGACGCGTCGGCCGAGCCGCCGCGTCGGCTCACCACCCTGCGGTACCGCCAGAACGGCACCGGGTACGTCACCGATCGCCGCGCGCACGTCTTCCTCGTGCAGGTGCCGCCGCGCGACGCGGAGCCGGTGTACCAGCCGGCCCCGACCCCCGCCGGACCGGCCGAGCCCCTACCGGTGGTGCCCGAGGCGGTGCAGCTGACGACCGACGACGCCGACTACTCGGGCGTCGACTGGATGCCGGACGGCACGGCCGTCGTCGCGATCGCGGCGCGGCACGAGACGCGCGACACCGACCTGCGCAACGACGCGTGGCTGCTGCCCCTCGACGGCGGGGCACCCGAGGCGCTGACGAGCGGGCCGCAGCTGAGCATCTCCTCCCTGACCGTCGACCCGGCCGGACGTCTCTACCTCATCGCGCAGGACCTCGGCACCGAGGGCACCGACTTCATCGGCAAGCAGGCGTCGCTCTGGCTGGTCGAGGCAACCCGGCAGGCGCGGAGGCTCACGGATGCCGAGACCGTCGACCTCGGCGACCCGGGCAGCGAGGCGGTGCTGTCGTCGGACGGAGTGCTCGTCCAGGAGCGGTCGCGCGGCTCGGTGCACCTGGTGCGCGTGACCGACGACGGCCGCTCCGAGCGGCTGACCCCTCCGGGCGTCGAGGTGCTCGCGACCGGCGCAGCGGGGGAGCGGGTCGTGGTCGCGTACGCGACCGGCACGGCGCCCGCCGAGCTCGGCGTGCTCGACGTCGCCGGGCTGCGCCCGGTCACCGATCTCGCAGCGCCGATCGCGGAGGGTGTCGTCGAGGGGATCGAGCTCGAGATCGCCACTCCTGACGGCTACCCGGTGCACGGCTGGGTCCACGTGCCGCCGGGGGAGGGACCGCATCCCGTTCTGCTGCAGATCCACGGCGGACCCTTCACCCAGTACACCTCCACCTTCTTCGACGAGACCCAGGTCTACGTCGAGGCGGGCTACGCCGTGGTCATGTGCAACCCGCGCGGCGCTGCCGGCTACGGCGAGGCCCACGGCCGAGCGATCCGCCGGCGGATGGGCACCGACGACCTGGTCGACGTGCTGGCCTTCCTCGACGGAGCCCTCGAGGCGATGCCCGACGCGCTCGACGCCGACCGCGTCGGCATCATGGGCGGCTCCTACGGCGGCTACCTGACCGCATGGACGATCGCGCACGACTCGCGGTTCGCCGGCGCCATCGTGGAGCGCGGCTTCCTCGACCCCGAGGCGTTCGTCGGCACCTCGGACATCGGCAGCTGGTTCGGGCTCGAGTACGTCGGAACGGACCTCGAGCAGATCCGCGCGCAGAGTCCCCAGGCGGTCATCGACCGGGTGAGCACGCCGACCCTCGTCATCCACTCGGCCGACGACCTGCGCTGCCCGCTCGGGCAGGCCGAGCGCTACTACGCGGAGCTCAAGCTCCGCGGCGTCGACACCGAGCTGCTCGTCTTCCCCGGGGAGAATCACGAGCTCTCGCGCAGCGGCCGGCCCCGTCATCGCGTGCAGCGCTTCGAGGCCATCCTCGAGTGGTGGGCGAGGCACCTGCCGAACGAGCGGAACCGGCCATGACCCGCGTGCGCCCGACCGCGCGCATCCTGCTGCTCGACGAGAGCGGACACGTGCTGCTGTTCCGCACGCACTGGTCGAACCGGGTCGCCGAGCCCCGCTGGCTGACGCCGGGCGGCGGGGTGGACGAGGGCGAGACCGTGCACCAGGCCGCCGTGCGGGAGCTCTTCGAGGAGACCGGACTGGTCGTCGAGGATCTCGGCGAGCCGGTGTGGCGGGTGCGACTGCAGCTGCCGGCTGGGCACCGCTTCGACGAGACGGATGCCACCTACTTCGTGCACCGCACGACGCGCTTCGACGTGAGCCGCGAGCACTGGATGCCCGACGAGCACGACGACATCCTCGACATCCGCTGGTTCACGCGCGCGGAGCTCAAGGACCCGGCGGAGGTGTTCGACGCCGAGGACGTCGCGGCGATCCTCGATGCCGTGCTGGGACCGGAGGAGACCGCGCAGTCGTGATGCAATCGCAATCGCAGCGGCACGGACGCCGGCGCGCACTCTCCTAGGGTGGGCGTCGTGGCGGAACGACGAGCGATCCAGGGGGTGGTCGCGGGAGCCCTGGCGATCGGCGTGGTGCTGATGTCCGGATCGCCGGCGGCAGCGGCCGACATCCCCATCGACTTCACCGGGGAGACCGGCACCCAGCAGACGGTCGAGTACGGGGACTACTGGTACTTCGACGTGCAGGTCGGCCAGTTCATCGGCTCGCCCGGGCAGTTCACCGTCAACGACGGCAGCGGTGCCGAGGTCCATCGCACCGCGATGTACGCGGGCGGCCTGACGCAGGTGGGCAGCTGGATCTACGACGAGCCGCTCGACGCCGGCGAGTACCAGTTCACCGCGTCCATCGCGAGCACCGGCTACCCGGACCTCGGCACCACGGACACCCCGGCGCGGCTCACCATCGAGCCCGCAGCCCTCGCGGTGGAGGTGCTCGTCGAGACGGACGCCAGCCAGCCGGCCAACGCCGTCATCTCGGCACGGATGACGGGGGATTACCTGCAGCGGATGGACGAGGGCTTCCCCGCCTCGCTTCCCGCCGGAACCTGGAGCGTCACGGTGCTCGACGAGACCGGCGCGACGGCTTTCGAGGACACGACGGACCAGATCTCCGCCGGCGACCCGTTCGCCTCGTTCTACTGGACCGATGTGCCGCGGGGCACCGACTTCACGGCGACCGCGACCTTCGCCCCGACCGAGCAGCAGCAGAACTTCACGGTGTCGCCGTCGATCGACTTCCCGTACACGAGCAGCGCAGCGGATGCAGGAGAGGACGGCGCCCCGCCGACGTCGCAGGTCGCGCCGGGCGACGAGGCCAACGGATGGTCGGTGCCGCTCTGGGTGCTCGCTGCGATCGGCGCCGGCGCGTTGCTCGTGCTGCTCGCCGAAGTGGTGCTGGCCTTCCTCCTCCTGCGACGACGGCGGCGGCGCCGGATCCCTCCGGCGCCTCAGGAGGACGTCGCCGCCGAGCGCGAGGAGGTGCTGCAGGATGCGTAAGGTCCTCGCGTCGGCTGTCGCCGCATCCGTTCTCCTGCTCGCGACGGCGCTTCCCGCGTCGGCAGCGGGGGAGTCGCCCACCGAGATCCACTTCGAGGAGACCGAGCTCGGTCCGCTGCCGTTCGGCGAGACGTGGGTGCTGCCCATCCAGGTGGAGGCCACCGGCGAGTTCGCGCCCTACATCGGTCAGAGCGACGGAACCGTCGACGTGTTCATCGACGGCATCGCCGGTGCCTACGCGACGGCGCTACCGGTGCTGGGCGGAGGCGAGGCGTACTTCGCCCAGCCCGCCGGACAGCCGCTGCTGCCGGCGGGCGAGCACACCGTACGGGCGGTCTTCCGGCCCAGCGGGGGCAGCGTGTTCGCGTCGAGTCAGACCACCCAGACGGCCGTGATCCGGGTCGAGCCGTTGGCACTCACGACGGAGTTCACGACGCGCAGTGCCGGATCGGATGCCCTTCCGGTCGTACGGCTCACGGTGCGAGGGCCGGACGGCACCGATCTGGGCTCCAGGGCCATCGGCATGTGGCGGGTCGACGTCGTGGCGGGCAGCACCGGCGAGCTCGTCGAGTCCCTGTCCGTGCCCGCAGCGCGCCTCGGCATAACCGCGGAAGCGTCCCTCTCGGCGGAGCCGGAGCCGGGGGAGACCTACGCCCTCAGCGCGTCCTTCCTGCCCGACGACGGCATCGCCTCCAGCGCGCAGGTGGCCGACCCCGAGCCGCTGTATCACGACGTGCCGGGCCTCGGGCTCGACGAGCAGCTGCACGTGCCGACTGTCGTGCCGTGGTGGGCGGTCTGGACGGGGGGAGCGGTCGGGGCGCTGCTGCTGGCCGGGCTCGTCGCGCTCGTGATCCTGCTCGCCCGCCGCCGTCCGGCGCCGGTGCCCGCCGCCTGAGCGCTGGACCGGGGAGCGCTCGCCGGGCAGAATGCGGTCATGCCGGAACGCGCGACGACGGAGCAGCAGCGCCTGCGCGATCTCGCCCGGCTGCGCTCGGTGCGGGACCGGATGGATCGGGAGTTCGCGCAGCCGCTCGACGTCGAGGCGCTCGCCCGCGGCGTGAACCTGTCGGCGGGCCATCTCAGTCGCGAGTTCAAGCGCGCCTACGGCGAGTCGCCCTACTCCTACCTCATGACGCGTCGCATCGAGCGCGCCATGGCCCTGCTGCGCCGCGGCGATCTGAGCGTCACGGAGATCTGTTTCGCGGTCGGCTGCTCGTCGCTCGGCACCTTCAGCACGCGGTTCAGCGAGCTGGTCGGCATGTCGCCGAGCGCCTTCCGCGAGCTGGACGATCAGACGGTCGCCGGGATGCCGTCGTGCGTCGCCAAGCAGGTGACCCGACCCGTCAGGAATCGAGAAGCGGCACGACTGGCCGCGCCCGTAGCGTGACCGTCATGAACATCACCATCCACTCCAGCTTCCTCGCGCACGACGACCCCGATGCGGCGCTCGCCTTCTACAGGGACATCCTCGGTTTCGAGGTGCGCAACGACGTCGGCTACGAGGGCATGCGCTGGATCACCGTCGGACCCGTCGGCCAGCCGGAGACGTCGATCGTGCTGCACCCGCCGGCGGCCGACCCTGGCGTGACGGACGAAGAACGACGGATCATCGCGGAGATGATGGCCAAGGGCGTCTATGGCGGCGTGAACCTGGCGACCGACGATGTGGACGCGACATTCGCGCGACTCCAGGCGGCCGGCGCCGAGGTCGTCCAGGAGCCGATCGACCAGTTCTACGGCGTGCGCGACTGCGCCTTCCGCGATCCGTCGGGCAACATGATTCGCATCCAGCAGTCCGCCTGACGGCTCGGCTCTGTCGCCGTTTCTGCCGCGGCGACGTAACCGATAATGCACATTATGTCAGCTCGGAATCGCACGGCACCTGGTGGGCCCCCGCGTCGGTCCGCGATCAGGCGGCAAAGCGGAACGTGCGCCCGAAGCGCTCCAGCAGCTCGCCGCTCCCCTCCAGCAGCTCGATCTCACCAGTCGCGATCGCCCGCTGAGCGTCCAGCTCGCCCTTGATAAGTCGGTGAATGCCCCGGCCGGCAAATGACAGGTCGGCCGGACCGTCCCCGCGGCGCACGTCGAGCGTCGGACCATCGACGCGCACGAGGAGCTCAGCGCCGCCGACGCGCGCTGCGTAGGCCGTCGCTGGCAGGTCGAGCGCGATCTGCGGCCGGAAGGCGCTGCGCAGGTCCATCGTCATCGAGTCGGCCGTGATGACCTGCTCGTCGCGCGGCTCGTCCAGCGAGGCGAGTCCCCAGGCGCCCAGTGCCAGCACGACGGGCTCGAGCTCTCGCCCGTAGGGCGTCAGCTCGTAGATGACGATGCGTGATCGCGGCGCTCGGCGGATGATGCCGCCCGCCTGCAGCTCCTTGAGCCGGGCGGCGAGGATGTTGGAGGGGATCCGCGGGAGACCTGCCGCGAGCTCACCGTAGCGTCGCGGACCGACCAGCAGGTCACGGACGATGAGCAGGGCCCACCGCTCCCCCACGAGCTCGACCGCGCGCGCGACGCCGCCGTACTGCCCGTAGTCGCGAGCGGCCACCGCGTCAGGCCTTGGCTGCGGCGGTCTCGGGGCTGGTGGTGGCGGTCGGGTCCATCCAGCCGAACTCGAGCACATGGCCGTCCGGGTCGGTGAGCTGCCGCTGGTACATGAAGCCGTAGTCGCTCGGCTCCTGCGTCTCGGTTCCTCCGGCGGCCAGCCCGTCCATGATTCTCGCGTCGACCGCCTCGCGGCTCTCCAGGTACACGATGACCGCTCCCCAGGCACCCGCTGCGGGGTCGGCGATCGGCCGATCGGTGAAGGTCTGGAAGAACTCGCGGGCGACGATCATGAAGTAGCTGTGGCCGTCCTCGATGACGAAGCAGGTGCCGTTGTGGTCGCTCATCGCGGGGTTCACCATGAACCCGAGCGCCCGGTAATAGGCGTTCGATCGCTCCAGATCAGCCACGGGAAGGCTGATGAACAGCTGGGTCATGGCGTTCTCCATTTCGTCGGCCTGTAACTGATACTTGCAAAAAACAAGTAACACCGCAACAGCCCGCGGCGCCCGGCCCCGATCAGTCCCAGACGAGGTACTCCCCCTCCACCTCGACGACGCTCCAGTCGCCGCAGACGAATCCATCGCCGGGGAGTTCCTCCGTCGGCCACCAGTCCGGCTCGAACGCCGGCTCCCCTTCGACCGAACCCGCCTCGCAGTAGTCCGCCGTGAGCCCGCCCGCCGAGGTGAAGCCCAGCAGGGCGCCCTTGTCGATGGTGTTGTAGGCGATCCGGATCTCCTGGGCGTCTCTCGGGACGAGCGCGGGGATGCGCACGGCATCCCAGGACGACTCCATGGCGGCGAGATCCGGGTAGGCGGCGCCGTACTGCTCGTTGACTCCCAGCGCCTGGCATCCGGCGAGCACCGGGAGGGTCAGGGCGAGTGTTGCGCCGGCGAGCAGTTGGATGCGGTCGGTACTCGATGTCATGTCCTCAAGCCAACGCGAGCGGCCTGCGGCAGTCGTCGCCCGGGAGGAGGACCGGCGTCATCACCGCGGCTGATCTCTGCGCGGCGAGCCGATCGAATCGGGCAGAGGAAGTCGGGTGCGGTGCCCGGGCGATGGCCAGGCTGGGAAGTCGGTTCATGGGAGGTGGAGCGTGGCGCGCACGTCGACGATCTCGCGCCCGAACGCGCGGTTCCAGCAGTGGGAGGCGCTTCTGCGGAACCGGACCAGACGGCAGCGCGCCGGCGAGTTCGTGGTGCAGGGCGTCAGGCCGATCACCCTGGCCGTGCAGCGCGGCTGGACGGTCCGCGCGCTGATCCACGATGCCGAGCGGCCGCTCTCGCGGTGGGCGTCGGCTCTCCTCGAGCACGCCGGCGGTGAGCGCGTCGCGATGGCGCCCGCGCTGCTGCGACAACTCTCGGACAAGGAGCAGGACGCGTCGGAGGTCGTGGCGGTGGTCGAGCTCCCCGCCGACGACCTGAGCCGCATCCCCGTCGGCCCGAAATTCCTGGGCACGGTCTTCGACCGGCCATCGGCGCCCGGCAACATCGGCACTCTCATCCGGTCGCTGGACGCCTTCGGCGGTGCCGGGCTCATCGTGACGGGACACGGCGCCGACCCTTACGACCCCAAGGCGGTGCGCGCATCGACTGGGTCGCTGTTCGCCGTGCCGGCCGTGCGGGTGCCATCCTCGGAGCAGGTCGCCGCGTGGGTGCAACGGCACCGCGCCCACGGCTCCCCCGTCGTCATCGTCGGCACCGATGAGAACGGCGACCGCGACGTCGCCGACATCGACCTCACCGGGCCGACCCTCTTCGTCATCGGCAACGAGACATCCGGGTTGAGCGCAGCCTGGCTGCAGCACTGCGATGTCGTGGCACGGATACCGATGGCCGGCACGGCCAGCTCCCTGAACGCAGCGAGCGCAGCGACGGTGGCGTTGTACGAGGCCTCCCGCCAGCGCAACCGCTCGGGGGCCGCCGGATGAGCTACCGGTACGCGCTGCTCGACGAGGACCACAGCGATCTCTCCCCCGGTGCCGTGCTGCACTCCGCGCCGGGGTTCCCCGCGTTCCCGGTGCGGCTCGCGAGCGAGATGTTCCTGCGCGCTCGCGCGATCCAATCGAGCGGCCCCGCGAGTGTGTGGGACCCGTGCTGCGGCAGCGGCTACCTCCTGACCGTGCTGTCGTTCCTGCACCGAGCGGGACTCCGCAGTGTCTTCGGCTCCGACGTCGACGTCGCGGCGCTCGCAGTCGCAGAGCGGAACCTGGCGCTCGTGAGCGAGGGCGGGCTGGCCGCGCGGTCGGAGGAGCTCCTGCATCGCGCAGCGCTGTTCGACAAGCCCTCCTACGCTGCCGCCTCCGCTGCGGCACAGCGCCTCTGCCGGGCGCTCGAGGCAGCAGGGGGCTCGCTTCCTCACGCGACCGCCGTTGCGGACGTCTTCGACCCAGGTCGACTGCATACAGCGCTCGACGGCCGGCGCCCCGATCTCGTGATCACGGATGTCCCCTATGGGGAGCGGACGGCATGGGCGGGTCCACTGTGCGGCACCGGCATCGCGGGCATGCTTCGCTCGCTCGCCACGGTTCTCGACGGGGACGCGGTGATCGCGATCGCCACCCGGGGCCGCAAGGCGCCCGCGAGCGGGAGAGCACGCCCGCTCTCCTGGTTCCGGGTGGGCACCCGCGTCGTCGCCCTGTTCCGTGCGCGAGAGATAGGCGATGGAACGTCCCGCCCGGATAGCGTGGAGCGCGCGGATGCCTCGCTGGGCCTCGGCGCGCATCCGCTGGTCTCGCCCCAGGGAGGAGAACCGTGATCGGAGTCCTCAACCGACTCGTGGACCACATCGAGGAGCACCTCACCGAGGAGATCGACCTCCCGGAGCTCGCGAGCAGTCTCGGCACGACCGAGTACCACCTCCGACGGATGTTCTCCTCCCTTGCGGGGATGCCGCTGTCGGACTACGTCAGGCGCCGACGCATGACGGTCGCGGCCGCCGAGGTGGTCGGCGACGGAGAGCTGCTGGAGATCGCCGTGCGCTACGGATACGGCTCGACCGAGGCCTTCACCAGAGCGTTTCGCGCGGTGCACGGCGCCGGTCCCGCCGAGGTCCGCCGCGAGGGCGGGCCGCTCCGCACCCAGTCGCAGCTCCGATTCCGCCTCACCGTAGAAGGGACCACCACTTTGGATACTCGCATTCTCGACCGACCGGCTCTACGGCTCGTCGGCCACGCCGCCCGCGTGCCGCTCATCTACCACGGCGTCAACCCGCACATCCAGGCGCACATCGCGTCCCTGCCCGCATCCGAGCACGCCCGGCTGAAGCAGCTGAGCGACACGGAGCCCGCAGGGCTGCTGCAGGTGAGCGCAGACGTCGACCCCGACTACACCGAGGGAAGCGAGCTGACCTACCTGCACGGCGTCGCGGTGCGCGAGAACACGCCCGTGCCGGACGATCTCGACGTTCTCGAGGTCGAGGCCGGCGCCTGGGCCGTCTTCCGCACAGAGGGCCCCTTCCCCGCGGCACTGCAGACCACGTGGGCGGCGACCGCCACCGAGTGGTTCCCCTCGAATCCATGGCGGTTGAGGGTCGGCCCGTCGATCGTGTCCGTGCTCGACCGCGCGGAGGACTTCAGCACCGCGATCTGCGAGCTGTGGCTGCCGGTCGAACGCGCCTAGTCGACCCTCCGCCCTTTCGCGCCCGTGAGGATCACCAGCTGCTGCGTCGCCCGCGTCATGGCTACGTAGCGGTCGACGGCTCCTTCGACGCCTGCGCCGAAGCTGTCCGGGTCGACCAGCACGACGAGGTCGAACTCGAGACCCTTCGACAGCTCGGGCGTCAGAGAGCGGATGCGGTCCGTCCCCTCGAAGTGCGGATGCCCGATGACGCAGGCGGTGCCCTCGGCGTGCCCGGCCGTCCACTCGGCGAGGATCGCGGGGAGCTCGGCGACCGTCCCGCGACGCACTGCCACACCGCTGCTGCGCACCGATTCGGGCACGTTCGCGTCCGGCAGCGCGGCACGGATGACGGGAGCCGCTTCGGCCATCACCTTCTCCGGCGTGCGGTAGTTGACGGTCAGCGACGCGAGCTGCACCCGATCGAGACCGACCCGGCGCAGGCGCTCCTCCCACGACTCCGGGAATCCGCGTCTCGCCTGCGCTCTGTCCCCCACGATCGTGAAGCTGCGCGAGGGGCACCGGGCCAGCAGCATCCGCCACTCGGCGTCCGTGAGCTCCTGGGCCTCATCGACGACGATGTGCGCGAAAGGGCCGGCGAGAGAGTCGGGATCCTGCCTGGGAACCGCGTCGTGGTCGTCGAGACTGCTCCGCACATCCGACCAGGTCAGGATCGTCATGACGTTCATCTCGGAGTCGTCGGAGGCGATGAGGTCGTCGACGACCCGGTCCATGCGCTGGCGATGCGCCGCGGCTGCCGCTTCGAGCATCCGCGTGCGTCGCGCCTTCCCCGCGTCTCCGATGCGCCTGCGCGCGAGGTCGAGCAGCGGAAGATCCTCGACAGTCCAGGCTCGTGCGTCCTTCCTGTGCAGCGCGGCCACGGCAAGGGCGTCGAGCTGCGGGGCGCAGCGGCTGAGAAAGGCGGAGGACGACCACAGATCGGCGACCACACCGGCTGGGTCGAGCAGGGGCCAGGCACGGTTGAACGCCGCGACGAGCTCCCCGTCCTGAGCGAGGGACGCCCGCAACACCCGCATCGGCACCTCCTCGGGGTCGAACTTGGCAAGCAGGATGTCGAGGAGCTCCTCCCACACCTGCCCTCGTGCCTCGTTGTGGGGAGCACCTCGCTCAGCCGAGGCGAAGGCGTCCTGCCAGTCCTCGCGCTCGATGGTGACGTCGAACCAGTCGGTGCCGACGGTGAGGGCGTAGGCCGGTGGCGTCTCGTGATAGCGCACCGCCCGCTCGACCGCCTCGAGCATGGCGACCGAGGACTTCAGGCGCGCCACGGCGGGATCGGTCTCGGGCGGTGCGGAGACGCCCTCGGGCACGAGACTCCGCAGGGTGCAGGTCTGCACCCCCTCCTCCCCCAGGCTCGGAAGCACGTCAGACACGTAGGACAGGTAGCCCGCGTTCGGCCCGACGAACAGGATGCCGCTGCTGCTGCGCGAGATGCGCGGGTCGGAGTACAGCAGGTAAGCCGCGCGATGCAGAGCGACGACGGTCTTGCCGGTTCCTGGTCCCCCGTCGACGACGAGAGCATCGCGCGCCCCCGCGCGGATGATGGCGTCCTGGTCGGCCTGGATGGTCGCCAGCACGTCACGCATCCGCGGCGAACGGCTGCTGCCGAGACTCGCGATGAAGGCGGACTGGTCGTCGAGAGCGGCGCGCCCCTCGAGACCTTCCGGGGTGAACACCTCGTCCCAGTAGTCCGTGATGCGGCCGCGCGTCCACCGGTATCTGCGGCGGCTCACGAGCCCCATCGGCTGGCCGTGCGTGGCTCCGAAGAATGGCTCCGCTGCCGGGGATCGCCAGTCGATCAGGAGCGCACGACCCTCGTCGTCGGTGAGGCCCAGCCGTCCGACATAGACCACCTCACCGCTCTCGAGCACCATACGGCCGAGGCAGAGGTCGGCGCCGAACCGGCGCAGGGTGCGCAGCCGCGCGGTCAGGCGGTGGATCTCGAGATCGCGCTCGAGCACCTCCTGGCCCGCGCCGACCGGTGCGAGACGCCGGGTGTCGAGGCTGCGCGAGAGCTCGTCGACCGAGCGTGCGAGAGTCGCGGCGAGGAGAGCGAAGTGGCCGTCGTCGGGGCCGATCAGGTGCGGGTCGGCCTTGGCGGAGAGACGGTCGGGAAGCGCGAAGATGCTGGTGAGCGAGGACACGGTCGACGATTCTGCGCCCGCAGGGGGGTCTGGCGGCAAGCCCCCCTCTGCGCTATATCTTGAAGAGGGAAGAAGAGCGTCGCGCCCCTCCCCTCCTCCCCCGCCTACGATGAGCGGATGGTCGAGGAGGTCGATCCCACGGAGCTCGCAGACCTGCTGCGTCGCGTTCCGCAGGGCTGGTCGAAGCAGACGGTGGCGGGCATCGCGTGGGGCCTCAGCCGAGTCGAGCACGTCGGCGGTCGCACGACGACGCTCTCTGCGCACGAGCTCGCCGGAAGCGGGTTCCTCAGCGCGAACGTGTGGCACACGACGTCGGGCGACCTGCTGCGCCCGTGCGAGGTGCCGGCGGCCGACGTGATGGCCTTGCTGCGAGGCCTTCCGCCCGCCGACTGAGCGGGAGACTCCGCGCCGACCGGGCTCAGCCCGTCGACCCCTGACCCGGCTGCACGGCGATGTACTGCGGATGCTTCGGCTCGCGGCCGTCGCCTGAGGAGCGGCCCTGCACGCGGCGCTGCACCCACGGCAGCAGGTGCTCGCGCGCGAATGCGGCCTCGGCGCGAAGACTCCGCCGCCTGCTGTCCTGCTCGAGAGCGCGGGCCTCGGTCGGATGCCCGAGCGCCTCGAGCACCTTGGCGGCGACGCGCTCGTGGCCCCAGGCGTTCAGATGGATGCGGTCAGCGGTCCAATACCCCCGCCTGCGGAGCTCGGCGTCCTCGAACATGTTCACGAAGACCAGCCCGTGCTCTCGGACGAGCTCGGCGAGTGCCCTGGTCAGCAGGCTCCCGCGGGCGTGGATGGTGCGGCCGAGCGGGATGTTCGCGGTCGGGTCGCCCCCGCTGAGCAGGACGGGCCTGACGCCTTCCGCGAGGCACCGTTCGATCGCGCTCCGGGTGAGTCGGATGAGCCGGTCCATGTCGGCGCCCGGGCGCATCATGTCGTTCCCGCCCCCGTTGAAGGTCAGCACGTCGGGCTTCAGTGCGAGAGCGGGTTCGAGCTGCTCGTCGAGGATCGGCTCGAGCAGCCGGCCCCGGATCGAGAGGTTCGCGTACTCGATCGGCTGACCGAGCGCGTGCGCGAGTCCCTCCGCGACGCGGTCCGCCCAGCCTCGGAGGCTCCCGTCGTCGCGAGGATCGCCGACGCCTTCGGTGAAGCTGTCCCCGATCGCCACGTAACGCACCCCGCGAGCCTACGCTTCCCGGCGAAACAGCCCTTGCGGTTTTGTTAGCCAACGCTTACGTTAGTGCTAAGCGACGAAAGGAATCATCATGGGACAGCCGGTAGCGATGTTCGAGATCATCAGCACCGACCACGAGCGGCTCGGGCGCTTCTACAGCGACCTCTTCGGCTGGGAGGTCGCTGCCGATCCGAGCTGGGGCGGCTACGCCCTCGTGGACACGAAGTCGGATCCTGTGCCCGTGGTCGGCGGCTTCGGCCCCTCGGAGCGCCCCGGCGACACAGGCGTGAAGATCTACGTGCGGGTCGACGACCTCCTCGAGAGCCTGCGCCGCGCCGAGGAGCTGGGAGGCGCGCGCATCGTCGAGCCGACCGAGCTGCCGGACGGCTTCGGCACGTTCGCGATGTTCAGCGACCCGGACGGCAACGTGGTGGGGCTCTGGGCGTGAGCGCTGTCCCCCGACGCGCCGCCGACCTCCCCGGCGAGGAGGAGACCGACCGGATGCTGCGCGCCCTCGGCGAGCAGCGCCGGCGGGCGATCCTCCGTCTCGTCACCGACCGCGAGCGCGCGGCGGGCGAGATCGCGGCGGAGTTCGACGTCACCCGGCCCGCCGTGAGCCAGCATCTCACCGTGCTCAAGGAGGCCGGACTCGTGACCGAACGACGGGAGGGGACGAAGCGTCTCTATCGGGCGAGGCCCGAGGCGGTGGAGCGCCTCCATGCCGCGCTCGACGCCATCTGGTCCACGGCCCTCGACCGCGGCCGCGCTCTCGTGGAGGATGACGAGGGATGACCGAGAACGTCCTCGCCTTCACCCGCCCGCCCATCCGCCAGTCGACCACCGTGCGCGCCGGTCGCGAGCGCACCTTCGACGTCTTCCTCGACCGGCTCGCGGAGTGGTGGCCGCTCGACCCGTTCTCCTACGGGGGCAGCGCACGCATCCGCACCATCACGGTCGATCGCCGGGTCGGCGGGGAGGTGGTCGAGCACTGGCACGACGGGGAGACGCGATCCTGGGGCACGCTGCTCGGCTACGAGCCGCCTGCGGCGGTCACCCTCACCTGGAACATCACCGGAAAGCCGACCGAGATCGCTCTGCGCTTCATCGCGCTCGACGAGCGCACGACCCGTGTCGACCTCGAGCACTACGGCTGGGATCGCCTCTCGGAGGCGGAGCTCGTCGAGGCATGCGCGCTGCCTGGAGGCTACGCCGGCGGTGCGTTCGACGAGGGATGGGCGACCATTCTCACCGCCTTCAAGGAGCACCTCGAATGAACTGGTATCTGCTGAAGCTCATCGCCCACCGCCCGGACTTCGCGGTCACCATGACCGCCGAGGAGCAGGCGACGATGGAACGGCACGCCGACTACTGGACGCAGCACCTGCGAGAGGGCACAGCCCTGATCTTCAGCCCGGTCGGCGACCCGGACGGAGTCTGGGGCATGGCGGTGGCTCGCGCGGCGGACCGCGACGGTGCCGAGGCACTGACCCGGTCTGATCCCGCGGTGCTCGAGGGGGTCGGCACCTACCGCATCCTCGATCTGCTCCTCCCGGTGACGGTGCAGGACGTCTGAGCGGCGATCGCCCGCTACCGTGGCGGCATGGTGCTCCGCCTCACGCAAGCCGACGCCCGACGGATCGCGGTGCGCGCCCAGCTGCTCGAGGAGCCCCGGCCGACCTCGGTGCTCGAAGTCGTGCGGAGGCTGACGCTGCTGCAGATCGATCCGACGGCGGCGATCGCGCCCAACGCCGACCTCGTGCTCTGGAGCAGACTCGGGTCGGCCTATGACCCCGCAGAGCTGCGAAAGGCGCTCGAGCACGACCGCTCCCTCTTCGAGCTGGACGCCCTGATCCGCCCGATGGAGGATCTGCCGCTGTACCTCGCCGAGCTGTGGTCGGCGCCGCTCCGTGAGGGCTCCCGCACCTGGCTGGAGGCGAATGCGGCCTTCCATCGCGACGTGCTCGCCCGGCTGCGGGAGGCCGGACCGCTCCGCTCCCGCGACATCCCCGACACGGCCGCGGTGCCGTGGCGCTCCACCGGGTGGTCGAACGACCGCAATGTGACCCAGCTGCTCGAGATCCTCGTGCACCGCGGCGAGGTGGCGATCTCGAGACGGGAGGGCCGGGAGAGGTTCTTCGACCTCGCGGAACGGGTCTATCCGGACGTCCCGGCCGTCACCGTGGACGAGGCGCGGCGGATGCGCGACCAGCGGCGCCTGCACGCGCTCGGCATCGCGCGCGAGAAGGCGGCGGCGCAGGCGATCGAGCCCATCCACGTCGGTGCCGCCGGTGAACCGGCCGAGGTCGAGGGCGTCAAGGGGGTGTGGCGGGTGCACCCCGACTACCTGGGAGGGGAGCTCGAGCCGCGCACGGCGCTGCTCTCCCCCTTCGACCGCCTGCTGCACGACCGGGTGCGCATGACGGCGTTCTTCGAATTCGAGTACGCCCTCGAGATGTACAAGCCCGCGGCGCAGCGGCGGTGGGGGTACTTCGCCCTTCCCGTGCTGCACGGCGACCGTCTAGTCGGCAAGCTCGACGCGCTCGCCGACCGCAAGGCGGGCGTGCTCAGAGTGCACGCCCTGCACGAGGATCAGCCCTTCACGGCCGAGATGCGCGACGCGGTCGACGAGCAGCTCGACGACCTGTGCCGCTGGCTCGGGCTCGAGCGCTCCTAGTCCTCCGCGGGCGCCGTCACTCCTCGCCGAACCCCGACTCGACGAGCTCAACGAGGGCGCGCACCGCAGTGTCGGCGTCCTCGCCGTCCGCCTTGATCCGCACCTCGCTGCCCTGCGGCAGTCCGAGCGACATGATGCGCAGCAGGCTCTTGGCGTCGACCTCGTTCACGGTCACCGATGCGGAGAAGGTGCTCGCGAGCTTGACGAACTCGGCAGCGGGACGCGCGTGCAGGCCGGACCGGTTGCGCAGCGTCGCCGTCGCGCTCACCGCGCCGTGGTCCCCAGCCGGACCCTCGGACGCCGAGGCGGCGGCGCCCTCCGCCGGTGACCCTCCAGACGCCTGCGCCGCAGCCGAGAGGGCTGCCGCCAGCACGGCCTCGAGGTCGTCGCCCGTGGCCGCGCTCACCGCGGCCGCGACCGATCCCTCGACGATCGGCGCATCGGCGATCCTCACGCGATCCCGTTGAGCGTCGTCGAGGAAGTCGAGCGCGGTCTCGGCGGTGAGCACCGCAGAGCCCAGGTCGCACAGCACGACGACTCCGCCACCGTCGTCCGCCTCCGCGATGGCCGCCGACACCCTGTCGAAGCTCGTGCCGATCCTGCCGTCGTCGGTGCCGCCCGCGGCGATGAGCCGCACGTCCTGCGCCATCTGGGCCGCGAGCTCGACGATGCCCTCCGCGATCTTCGCCGAGTGCGAGACGATGACGAGACCGACGGTCATGAAGCGGATGCCGTGTCGGCGGCCGCGCGCAGCAGCAGTGCGGTCGACACAGCACCCGGGTCGCGGTGTCCGATCGCCCGCTCCCCCAAGTAGCTCGCCCGTCCCTTGCGGGCGACGAGAGCATCCGTCGTCTCTGCACCGCGCTCGGCGGCTTCCGCAGCGACGGAGAGCACCTCCGCCCCGCCGGCACCCGACTGCGCTGCGGCCGATGCGGCATCCACGGCGGGCGTCCAGGCGTCGATCATCGTCTTGTCGCCGACCTCCGCCTTTCCCCGCAGCACGACGCCATCGCGCGCTGCCGTCAGGAACGCCACGACGGCGTCCGCGTCGAGCGAGTCCGCGTCGGCGACCGCCTGGGCGCCCTTCAGGTAGGCGGTGCCGTAGAGCGGGCCTGAGGCTCCGCCGACCGTGGAGATCAGCGTCGTCGCGACGAGCTTGAGAACATCGCCCGGGCGGGCCTCGGCCGGCAGGTCGTCGAGCTTCGCGAGCACCGCGGTGAAACCGCGGTCGAGGTTCTCCCCGTGATCGCCATCACCGATCTCGCGATCGAGGGTGATCAGCTCGGTCTTGTGCTCCGAGACGACCTCTGCGCTCCGAGAGACCCAGGCCCTGGCCCAGGCGGTGTCCAATCCCATTCCGTCTACCTTCCCCAGCGCAGCGCCGCGGTCTGCACCGGGGCGTCGTACAGCGCTGTCAGTTCGTCATCCAGCTTCAATACCGTGAGCGAGAATCCCTGCATCTCGAGGCTCGTCGTGTAGTTGCCCACGAGGCTGCGGGCGACCGTGATGCCCGCCTCCTGCAGCACCTCCGCGGCCCTGCGGAAGGCCACGTAGAGCTCCACGAGCGGCGTCCCGCCCATCCCGTTGACGAGCAGCACGACCTGGTCGCCGCTCGAGAACGGGAGGTCCTCGAGGATCGGCCGCAGGATGCGGTCGACGATGGCGTCGGCGGGCTCGAGCGAGATGCGCTCGCGACCGGGCTCGCCGTGGATGCCGATGCCGATCTCGATCTCGTCCTCGGCGAGGGTGAAGCTGGGCTCGCCGGCGTGCGGCACGATGCCCGACGTCAGGGCGACGCCCATGGACCGGACGTTGTCGTTCACGCGCTGGGCGATCGCCGCGACCGCGTCGAGGTCGTCGCCGCGCTCGGCCGCCGCCCCCGCGATCTTCTCGACGAGCACGGTTCCCGCGACTCCGCGCCGGCCGGCCGTGTAGAGCGAGTCCTTCACTGCGACGTCGTCGTTCACGATCACCGAGCGCACCCGGATGCCCTCGGCGTCGGCGAGGTCGGCCGCGGTCTCGAAGTTGAGCACATCGCCCGTGTAGTTCTTGACGATGTGGAGCACGCCCGCTCCCCCGTCGACCGCCTTCGTGGCGGCCAGGATCGGATCGGGTGTCGGGGAGGTGAAGACGGGGCCGGGAACCGCCGCATCCAGCATCCCCGGTCCGACGAAGCCGCCGTGCAGCGGCTCATGGCCGCTGCCGCCGCCGCTGACGAGTCCGACCTTCCCCTGCACAGGTGCGTCACGCCGCGCGATGAACGCCGGATCGTGCGAGATGACGAGCTCGGGATGCGCCAACTCCATCCCGGCCAGGGCCTCGGCCACCACGTCCTTCGGATCGTTGATCAGCTTCTTCAACTGTCCCTCTCTTCCGCTCGCGGCCGACTCGCCTGCGAGTCCGCCGAGCCCACGCTACGCCCGCCGACGCTTCCCCCGGTAGTGCCGATGACGCGCCGGAGGAACTGGCGCTGTTACCGGAGCGTTACGCGGGTCTAGTGTGAGAGACGCCCCGCCGGGGACGGCTGCGCTGGGCAGCCGGCGAGTGAGAGGAAGGTCAGCGTGGACAATCTCGGAATCGTCTTTCTGTCGGAGGTGGTCGGCACCGCGGTGCTGGTGCTTCTCGGCTGCGGCGTGGTCGCCAACGTCGTGCTCAACGGCACGAAGGGCTTCAACGGCGGCTTCCTCATGGTCAACTTCGGCTGGGGCCTCGCGGTCTTCGCCGGCGTCGTCGTGGCCTACAGCTCGGGCGCACACCTGAACCCCGCTGTGACCCTGGGCCTCGTGGCCAGCGGCGCGGACGAGTTCGGCTCGGGCGTGCCGGTGAACTTCCTCTCGGTGCTCGCCTACATCGCCGCGCAGCTGATCGGCGCGATCCTCGGTGCCGTGCTCTGCTGGGTCGCCTACAAGCAGCACTTCGACGCCGAGGAGACCGCGGGCAACAAGCTCGGCGTCTTCTCGACGGGCCCGAACATCCGCAACTACGCCTGGAACTTCGTGACCGAGGTCATCGCGACCTTCGTGCTCGTCTTCGTCATCATCGGCTTCACCAACGGCGGCACGCCGGCCGAGCTAGGAGCGCTCCCCGTGGCTCTCCTCGTTGTCGGCATCGGCGCGAGCCTCGGCGGGCCCACCGGCTACGCCATCAACCCAGCACGCGACCTCGGACCCCGCATCGCCCACGCGCTCCTCCCGATCCGCGGCAAGGGCACGAGCGACTGGGCCTACTCGTGGGTTCCGGTGGCCGGTCCGATCGTCGGCGGCGTGCTCGCGGGACTCCTCTCGCTCGCCCTGCTTCCGGTCACCAGCTGACCCCATCCGCACCACCATCCCGACTACAGAGAGGTAGAGCATGGCTGAGTACGTTCTCGCCATCGACCAGGGCACGACGAGCACCCGCGCGATCATCTTCGATCACGCCGGCAACATCGTCGCGACCGGGCAGAAGGAGCACGAGCAGATCTTCCCCAAGCCCGGCTGGGTCGAGCACGACCCGAAGGAGATCTGGGACAACACGCGCGAGGTCATCGGCCAGGCGCTCTCGCGCGCCGATGTCACCCGGCACGACATCAAGGCCGTCGGCATCACCAACCAGCGCGAGACCGCCGTCGTGTGGGACCGCACCACCGGCGAGCCCGTCTACAACGCGATCGTCTGGCAGGACACCCGCACGCAGAAGATCGTCGACCGGCTCGCCGAGGGCGACAACGACCGCTTCAAGGAGAAGGTCGGCCTTCCGCTCGCGACCTACTTCTCGGGCACGAAGATCGTCTGGATCCTCGAGAACGTCGAAGGCGCACGGGAGAAGGCCGACAACGGCGACCTGATGTTCGGCACGACCGACTCGTGGGTGCTGTGGAACCTCACGGGCGGCGTCGACGGCGGAGTGCACGCCACCGACGTCACCAACGCCAGCCGCACGCTGTTCATGGACCTCGAGACCCTGCAGTGGGACGACGAGATCCTGGGCATCTTCGGCGTTCCGCGCTCGATGCTCCCCGAGATCCGCTCCTCCTCCGAGGTGTACGGCACGGTCGAGTCGTCGAGCCTCCTGCGCGAGGTGCCGATCGCCGGCATCCTCGGCGACCAGCAGGCGGCGACCTTCGGTCAGGCGGCGTTCGACACCGGCGAGTCGAAGAACACCTACGGCACCGGCAACTTCCTGATCTTCAACACGGGCGAGGAGATCGTTCGATCGAAGAACGGACTCCTCACGACGCTCGGCTACAAGCTCGGGGATGCGGCACCGCACTATGCCCTCGAGGGTTCGATCGCGGTCACCGGCTCGCTCATCCAGTGGCTGCGCGACAACATCGGCCTGATCTCGAGCGCTCCCGAGATCGAGCAGCTCGCCAAGAGCGTCGAGGACAACGGCGGCGTCTACATCGTGCCGGCGTTCTCGGGTCTGTTCGCCCCGTACTGGCGGTCGGATGCTCGCGGCGCGATCGTGGGCCTCACCCGCTACGCGAACAAGGGCCACATCGCCCGCGCGGCGCTCGAGGCGACGGCGTACCAGACCCGGGAGGTGCTGGACGCGGTCAACGCCGACTCCGGCGTGGACCTGACCGAGCTCAAGGTGGACGGCGGCATGGTCGTCAACAACGAGCTCATGCAGTTCCAGGCCGACATCCTCGGCGTCCCCGTCATCCGCCCGGTCGTCGCCGAGACCACCGCCCTCGGCGCCGCCTACGCCGCGGGCCTCGCGGTCGGCTTCTGGAGCGACCTCGACGAGCTGCGGGCGAACTGGCAGGAGGACGCGCGCTGGGAGCCTCAGCTCGACGAGTCCGAGCGCGAGCGTCTGCTGCGCAACTGGCGCAAGGCCGTCACGAAGACCTTCGACTGGGTCGACGAGGACGTGAGCGAGAAGGGCTGACCCCGCCCGCCTCGACGGCCGCTCGCTCCTCGGAGCGGGCGGCCGTTCCGCGTTCCTAGGAGCGGGTGGCGGCGGCCCATTCGGCGAGCTTCGCGGATGCCGCGCCCGAGTCGATCGCCTCGCGAGCGACCTCGAGCTTGGCGGCGAGACGCGTCACGATGCTCTCCCTGATGAGCTCGGGATCCTTGGCGAGGTCCCAGGCGACGAGCCCGGCAGCCGCGTTCAGCAGCACGATGTCCCTGGCCGGGAACTGCTCGCCCGCCAGCACGCGCCGGGCGATCTGCGCGTTGTGCGCAGGCTCGGCACCCAGCAGATCCTCGACCTTCGCACGCGGGATGCCGAGGTCGAGCGGGTCGAGGTCGTGCTCGGTCACCGCTCCCCGCGACACCTCCCAGATGTGGCTGTGCCCGGTCGTCGTCAGCTTGTCGATCCCGTCGTCGCCGCGATAGACCAGGGCGGTCGCCCCCCGCGTCTGGAAGACGCCGTACATGAGCGGCACGCGCTCGAGGCTCGACACCCCGACAGCGGAGGCCTCGGGCCTCGCCGGATTGCAGAGCGGCCCGAGGATGTTGAAGATCGTCGGAACCCCGAGCTCCTTGCGCACGGCACCCGCGTGCCGGAAGCCGGGATGGAAGAGCGAGGCGAAGGCGAACGAGATGCCCGTGGCCTCGAACACCTCGGCGACCTTCACGGGGTCGATCGACAGGTCGATGCCGAGCTCCGAGAGCACGTCCGACGCGCCCGACGCACTGCTCGCTCCGCGGTTGCCGTGCTTGATCACGGGCACGCCGCTCGCGGCTACGACGACCGACGCGATCGACGACACGTTGATGACGGCGCCGTACGGGTCTCCGCCGGTCCCGACGATGTCGAGGGCCCAGGGATCCACGTCGAGCGGCAGGGCGTGCGCGAGCACCGCGTCGCGGAAGCCGACGAGCTCGTCGACCGTCTCGCCCTTGGCGCGCAGCGCGATGAGGAAGCCGCCGAGCTGGGCGGGCGTCACCTCCCCCGCCATGACCCGTTCCATGGCCCAGGTCGCCTCGCTCACCGACAGGTCGTCGCCCTCCAGCAGGGCGGTCAGCAGGCGGGGCCAGGTGAGGTCGCGGGGCATGCTGGAAGCCTACTGACAGGCGGCACGCCGGGACTCCGCTGGACAACAGGGCCCCCTCATTTCGGACATAATGGAGGGGTGACGAGCACCTCGATATCGCGGCCTGCCACTGCGCCGGTCCTCAACCGCCCGAACGTGGTCCAGGTCGGCACGATCGTGTGGCTCGGCAGCGAGGTCATGTTCTTCGCCGGGCTCTTCGCCATCTACTTCACGCTGCGGTCGACGCAGCCGGAGCTGTGGGCCGAGACGACTCAGGTGCTGAACGTCCCGTTCGCCTTCGTGAACACCGTCATCCTGGTGCTCTCGAGCGTCACCTGCCAGTTCGGCGTCTTCGCCGCCGAGCGTCTGCAGGCCCGCGCGACCGGCTGGAAGCCGACGCAGTGGGGAATGGTCGAGTGGTTCTTCCTGACCTACCTGATGGGCGCCGCCTTCGTCGTCGGCCAGATCTACGAGTACGCCATCCTCGTGAGCGAGCACGTCTCGCTCTCCTCCGACGCCTACGGCAGCGCGTTCTACATCACCACCGGCTTCCACGGCCTCCACGTGACCGGCGGTCTGATCGCCTTCCTCCTGGTCATCGGCCGCGCCTACGCCGCCAAGAACTTCGGTCACAAGGAGGCGACGAGCGCGATCGTCGTCTCGTACTACTGGCACTTCGTCGACGTCGTCTGGATCGCGCTGTTCGGCATCATCTACTTCCTCAAGTGAGAATCGGAACCCCACACAGCATGTCGAAGAAGCGCACAGCGAAGACCGGTCGCCGTTCCCCCCTGGCGACGCTCGCCCTCCTGACCGTCGGCCTCGCGACGACCGGCGGGGCGTACGCCCTGTTCACCGGCACCGCCACGGCCGAGACCACCGCCGTGCACCAGCAGCTCGTCGACGACGGCGAGAAGCTCTTCGTCGCGAACTGCGCGACCTGCCACGGGATGGACCTGGAGGGCACCGAGACCGGCCCCAGCCTCGTCGGCGTGGGCGCCGCATCCGTCGACTTCCAGGTGGGAACGGGTCGCATGCCGCTGCAGCAGCAGGGGCCCCAGGCCGAGGAGAAGCCGGTCCAGTTCACCGAGGAGCAGGTGCAGGCTCTCGCTGAGTACGTCGCCTCGATCGCTCCCGGGCCGGAGATCCCCGAGGAGGAGTACCTCACGGGCAAGGGCGACGCCGCCGTCGGGGCCGAGATCTTCCGCATCAACTGCGCCATGTGCCACAACGTCGCGGGTGCCGGCGGCGCGCTGACCGAGGGCAAGTACGCTCCCGCGCTCACCGGCACCGAGGCGGTGCACGTCTACGAGGCGATGCTGACCGGTCCCCAGAACATGCCCGTGTTCAACGACGCGAACATCTCGCCCGAGGACAAGGCCAACATCATCACCTACCTGAAGTACCTCGAGGAGAACCCGTCGCCCGGCGGCTTCGACCTCGGGAACCTCGGCCCCGTCGCCGAGGGACTCTTCATCTGGATCTTCGGACTCGGAGCGATCGTCGCCATCACCGTGTGGCTGACCGCGAAGTCCAACTAACACCGCGTCCGCGGACACTTTCGAGAGGAACAGCATGGCGAACGACTCCGACGGCATCACCGGCGGCGAGGCCGCGGGCACCGCTGTCGAGAAGGCCGCGCCGCGAGAGGTCGCGAGCGGCGTGGGCGTCGTGGCGTCGGACCGCATCGAGAACCCGGGATTCCCCCCGCACCGTCCTCGCGTGACGGACGAGGATCCGAAGAAGAACTACGCGGCCGAGCGCACGGTCTCGATCCTCTTCTACCTCTCGATCGTCGGCTCGATCTTCGCCGTCGCCGCCTACATCGCCTTCCCGATCGTCCCGGGCGACCCAGGGTCCATCCGCCTCAACAACGCCCTGCTCGGAACCGGCATCACGCTGGGCCTCCTCGGCATCGGCTTCGGCGCCGTGCACTGGGCCAAGTCGATCATGGACGGCCACGACCTCGTCGAGTCCCGCCACGGCACCCGCGGCAGTGACTCGACCCGCGCGGCGGCCGTCGAGGTGTTCCGCCTCGGCAACAAGGAGTCGGGATTCACGCGTCGCTCGCTGCTGCGCAACAGCCTCATCGGCGCGCTCGTCGTGACGCCGATCCCCGCGATCGCGCTGTTCCGCGATCTAGCTCCCGCCGAGGACCCGGTCGGGCTGCTGAAGCACACCCTCTGGGATGAGGGTGTGCGGCTCGCGCGCGACCCCGAGGGCACTCCCATCCGCGCCGCCGACGTGACGATCGGCTCCGCGTTCCATGTCATCCCCGAGGGTCTCGAGGACTCGGAGCACCCGCTCGAGGAGAAGGCCAAGGCTGCGGTGCTGCTGATGCGCCTCAACCCCGGCGACCTCAACGAGCTCCCCGAGCGTGCCGACTGGTCGTACGACGGCATCGTCGCCTACTCCAAGATCTGCACGCACGTCGGCTGCCCCGTCGCGCTCTACGAGCAGCAGACGCATCATCTGCTGTGCCCCTGCCACCAGTCGCAGTTCGACGTGGCGAACCACGCCCAGGTCATCTTCGGCCCGGCCAAGCGTCCGCTTCCGCAGCTGCCCATCGCCGTCGACGAGGAAGGCTACCTGGTCGCCCAGAGCGACTTCACAGAGCCCGTCGGCCCTAGCTTCTGGGAGCGTTCCCTGTGACCACCACCGCCCCGCAGGCCCCCGCGACGCCTGTCCAGTCCGAGCCCCAGCTGCCGCCGACCCGCGGTCAGCGCTTCACCGGTGCTGCGGCGAACTACATCGACGAGCGCACCAGCATCTCGGGTCTCGTCAAGGAGCTCGGACGCAAGATCTTCCCCGACCACTGGTCGTTCATGCTCGGCGAGGTGGCGCTCTACAGCTTCGTCGTCATCCTGCTCTCCGGAACGTTCCTGACCTTCTTCTTCCAGGCCTCCATGGCCGAGGTCGAGTACGAGGGCTCGTACGTTCCGCTCAAGGGCATCGAGATGTCGGTCGCCTACGCCTCTAGCCTCGATATCTCGTTCGAGGTGCGCGGCGGCATGCTGATGCGGCAGGTGCACCACTGGGCGGCGCTGCTGTTCATCGCGTCGATCGGCCTGCACATGCTCCGCGTGTTCTTCACCGGTGCGTTCCGCAAGCCGCGCGAGATCAACTGGGTCGTCGGCTTCATCCTCTTCATCCTCGCGATGGGCGAGGGGTTCACCGGCTACTCGCTCCCCGACGACCTGCTGTCGGGCAACGGCCTCCGCATCATCGACGGCATGGTGAAGGGCTTCCCGGTCATCGGCACCTGGACGTCGTACCTCCTGTTCGGCGGCGAGTTCCCCGGAACCGACGTCGTCGGCCGCTTCTACACGCTCCACATCCTGCTGCTGCCGGCGATCCTGCTCGCACTGATCGGCGTGCACCTCGTCCTGCTCGTCGTCAACAAGCACACCCAGTTCGCAGCACCGGGAGCGACGAACGACAACGTGGTCGGCGTGCCGATCATGCCCGTCTTCGCGGCCAAGGCCGGCGGCTTCTTCTTCATCGTGTTCGGCGTGCTGACGCTCATCGCGAGCTTCTTCACGATCAACCCGATCTGGAACTACGGACCGTACGACCCCTCCCCCGTGTCGGCTGGAACGCAGCCCGACTGGTACATCGGCTTCGCCGACGGCGCTCTGCGGCTCGTGCCTCCGGGCTGGGAGTTCGTGCTGTTCGGCTACACGGTCAGCATGAACATCCTCGCGCCCGTCGCGGTGCTCGGCCTGTTCATCGTCGTCGTCATGCTCTACCCCTTCTTCGAGGCCTGGCTGACCGGCGACAAGCGCGAGCACCACATCGCCGACCGCCCGCGCAACAACCCCACCCGCACCGCGATCGGCGCCGCCGGCGTGACGTTCTACGCGGTGCTGTGGGCTGCTGCGAGCTCGGACCTCATCGGCACCCACTTCAGGCTCGCTATCGAGCACGTGATCTGGGGGCTGCAGGCGCTGCTGTTCATCGGCCCGGTTGTCGCGTTCATCGTCACCAAGCGGGTCTGCATCGGTCTGCAGAAGCGCGACCGCGAGATCGCGCTGCACGGGTTCGAGTCCGGTCGCATCGTGCGGCTCCCCGGCGGCGAGTACATCGAGGTGCATCAGCAGCTCGATGAGTACGAGCGCTGGAAGCTCGTGGCTTACAACGACTACCAGCCGCTCATGCTGCGCCCCAACAAGAAGGGTCGCATCACCCTCAACCAGCGCGCCCGCGCTGTGGCCACCCGCTGGTTCTTCGAGGACCGGATCGCTCCCGTCACCCAGTCCGAACTGGCGGCCGCTCACGCCCACGGTGACCACCACGGCGAACTCGAGGGCAGCAACCCGTCGCAGGGCGCCATCTCGCACTGACGCCGAGCGTTCCAGAAGGCCCCGTGATCCTCGAGATCACGGGGCCTTCTGCGTTGTGTGGCCGTAGCGGGGTCAGCCGGCTCGTCTGATGCTCTCGATGATGCGCGGGAAGCCCTCCTTCCCGTGGCCTGCCGCGATCTGCTCCTGGATCAGACGCTGCACCGGATCCACGACACCGGTCCTGAGGCCCGCGTCCGCGCTGGCGCTGATGATGTTCCCGAGGTCCGAGAACTCCAGACTCTGCTGCCCTTCGACGGAGTAGTCGCCGCCGTCGATCACCGCGGCGTACTCCTCGAAGCCGCTCGTCATGGCCGTCAGCCACGGCGCCGCCATCGCTGCGAACTCGCCCGCGCTCACCCCTGCCCCCGCGACCATCGCCGCACCGTGCAGGAAGCCGCCGAACATCACGTACATGCTCGCGAGCAGTGCCAGGTCATGCAGGGAAGCCGAACCGGCATCGGCACCCAGGTAGACGCTGTCACCCAGAGGTCGAGCAGCGAGCGGTGCTGGTGGAAGATGTCGGCCGATCCGCTGTAGAGAACGGACGCGTCCGGCTGGCCGATCATCGCCGGTACCGCCATGATGCCTCCGTCGAGGTAGGCCGCTCCCTGGCGGGCGGCCCACTCGGCGAGTTCACGCGCTTCAACAGGCGTCGTCGTCGTCAGATTGATCACGGTGCGGCCCGCAAGCTCACCCGCGATCGGATCCAGCACCGCGTGCACGGAGTCGTGGTCGAAGAGACAGACCACGAGGAGCGGGCTGGACCGCACCGCATCCCGGGCTGTCTCCGCGGGGATCGCCCCCCTGCCTGCGAGGGCCACAATCCTCGCCGCGGACCGGTTCCAGACCGTCGTGGTGCGTCCGCCGTCCAGCACCGCCGTCGCGAGAGCACCGCCCATCGCTCCGAGGCCCAGAATCGCCACTGCCGGCTCGTGATCTGCCGTCATCTCTCTTCTCCTCTCGAGGAATTTCTCACCCTCGAGCCTGACGCGTACCCGTAGTCTTGACCAGTACCCACTTTCTCGTGCGGTACCCACCGAAAGGTAAGTGCCAGGGAGATGTCATGAGCGAGATGCGCCGCGGCCCGTACTTCTGCGGCATCGACGCAGCGATGGACGTCGTCGCCGGGAAATGGAAGTCGCTGATCCTGTGGGACCTGCAGGAGCACGGCACACGACGATTCGGGGAGCTGCGCCGCGGACTGCCTGGGGTGAGCGAGAAGATGCTCACCCAGCAGCTGCGGGAGCTCGAGGAGGACGGGCTCGTGCACCGGGAGATCTACCGGCAGGTGCCGCCCAAGGTCGAGTACTCCCTCACCGAGGAGGGCAGCTCCCTCAACGCCGCTCTCGAGTCGCTGGGAGACTGGGGCACGGAACGGATCCGTCGCATCGGAGCGACCAAGGTCGATGTCGGCGTCTGAGCCGGAATCGGAGAGCTCCGCTACGCCGAAGACGACGAAGGGGCCGACACCCTCACGGCGCCGGCCCCCTTCGTCGATCTCGGATCAGTGTCCGAAGTATCCGCGGTGGTACTCGTAGACCCAGCCCACCAGGCTCACCAGCACGACGGCTCCGCCGATCGCGGCGATCCAGACGCCCACCGCGAGTCCGAGGAAGGCGAGGGCAGCACCTGCCGCCAGCATGACGGGCCACCAGCTCCACGGGCTGAAGAAGCCCTGCTCGGCCTCGCCATCGTCGATCGACGCGTCCAGTCGGTCCTCGGGGAGCTCGCCGCCCTGCGCCTTGTACACGCGCTGCACATAGAACGCGATGAGGCTCGCGAGCACGCCGCAGAGCACGAGCCCGACGGTGCCGACCCATTCCACCGTGCCGACCGAGTACTCGTCTATGACGGCCCAGTAGGTGTAGACCGCGGCCGCGATGTAGCAGAACACCGCGACGACCCAGAACAGAACGTAGTTGGCCTTCATGGCTGGATCACTTCACCTTCTTGTCGGCGGCGTCGTACACCGGTGCCTCGGGCGCGTCCTTGAACGGTCCGACACCGACCGGCACGCCCGCCTCGGGGTGGTGCAGGTCGAACGCCGGCGACTCGGAGCGGATGCGCGGGATCGAGGTGAAGTTGTGCCGCGGCGGCGGGCACGACGTCGCCCACTCGAGCGAGCGTCCGTAGCCCCACGGGTCGTTCACCGTGACGCTGGGCGCCTTCCGGTAGGTGACCCACACGTTGTAGAAGAACGGGATGAGCGAGGCACCGAGGAGCATCGCGCCGATCGTCGAGAGCTGGTTCATCCAGGTCACGCCGTCCTCGGGCTGGTAGGTCGCGTAGCGACGCGGCATGCCCATGACGCCGATCCAGTGCTGGATGAGGAACGTCGTGTGGAAGCCGATGAACAGCATCCAGAAGTGGATCTTGCCGAGACGCTCGTCGAGCATCTTGCCCGTCCACTTCGGCCACCAGAAGTAGAAGCCGGCGAACATCGCGAAGACGACGGTTCCGAACACGACGTAGTGGAAGTGCGCCACGACGAAGTAGGTGTCCGAGACATGGAAGTCGAGCGGCGGGCTCGCGAGGATCACACCGGTCAGACCGCCGAAGGTGAAGGTGATCAGGAAGCCGATCGCCCACAGCATCGGCGTCTCGAAGGTCACCGAGCCGCGCCACATCGTGCCGATCCAGTTGAAGATCTTCACGCCGGTGGGCACCGCGATGAGCATCGTCATGAGCGCGAAGAACGGCAGCAGCACCGATCCGGTGACGTACATGTGGTGCGCCCACACCGTCACCGACAGCGCGGCGATCGCGATCGTCGCGTAGACGAGCGTCTTGTATCCGAAGATCGGCTTGCGGCTGAACACCGGCAGCACCTCGGAGATGATGCCGAAGAAGGGCAGGGCGATGATGTACACCTCGGGGTGCCCGAAGAACCAGAAGAGGTGCTGCCAGAGCAGCGATCCGCCGCCTGCAGGGTCGTAGATGTGGGCGCCGAACACGCGGTCCGCGCCGAGCGCGAAGAGCGCGGCGGCGAGCACCGGGAACGCCATGATCACGAGGATCGAGGTGACCAGGGTGTTCCAGGTGAAGATCGGCATGCGGAACATCGTCATGCCGGGGGCGCGCATCGTGATGATGGTCGTAATGAAGTTCACGGCGCCGAGGATCGTGCCGAAACCGCTCAGTCCGAGTCCGAACACCCAGAGGTTCGGCCCGATGCCCGGCGAGAACGTCTCGAGCGAGAGCGGCGTATACGCCGTCCAGCCGAAGGACGCGGCACCCGACGGGGTGAGGAAGCCGGCGACCGCCATCAGCGAGCCGAAGCTGTAGAGCCAGTAGGCGAAGGCGTTGAGTCGCGGGAACGCGACGTCGGGAGCACCGATCTGCAGCGGCATCAGCACGTTCGCGAAGCCAGCGAACAGCGGCGTCGCGAACATCAGCAGCATCACGGTTCCGTGCATCGTGAAGAGCTGGTTGTACTGCTCCTTCGACATGAGCTCGAGGCCCGGCGTGAACAGCTGCGCACGGATCACGAGCGCCATGACGCCGCCGATGCAGAAGTAGATGAACGAGGAGATCAGGTAGAGGTACCCGACCTTCTTGTGATCCGTCGTCGTGATCCAGTTGACGAGGATGTTGCCCTTGCTCTCGACCCGCGAGACGCCGAACGGGCGCGCGGAGCCGGTGCCGCCGGGGGCGGGACGCGTCGGAGTAGCTGTGCTCATGGTCACTCTTCTTCGTTCTCGGAGTCCTCGACGTTGGGCAGGTTCAGGTTGCGGCTCACGTCCTCACCCAGCTGTCCCTCCTGCCCGGCGTCGCGAAGGCTCTGGATGTAGTCGTCGTACTCCTCCTGCGAGACCACCTCGACGTTGAAGAGCATCAGCGAGTGGTACTCGCCGCAGAGCTCGGCGCACTTGCCGACGTAGCTGCCCTCCTTCTGCGGGATGAAGTACATGTAGTTCGGCTGGCTCGGGTAGAGATCCTTCTTGTAGAGGAAGTCCACGATCCAGAAGGAGTGGGCCACGTCGCGCGACTCGATCTTGATCTCGACGGTCTGGTTGACGGGCAGGTAGAGGGTCGGCAGCTCCTCCATGGCGACGGTGCCGTCGGGGTCGGTCTCCTGCCCCTGGATGCCGGCCTCGTAGACGTCCTCCTGGACGTAGTTGAAGTCCCAGGACCACTGCTTGCCCCAGACCTCGATCTCGACGTCGGGCTCGGCGATGGGCGCTTCGATCGAGGCCTGGTCGCGGGCGGTGAAGGCGAAGAAGCCGAGCACGAGGATCAGCGGCAGCAGCGTGTAGAAGACCTCGATCGGGAGGTTGTAGCGCAGCTGCACCGGCAGACCGGAGTGGTTCTTGCGGCGGCGGTAGACGACGGCCGCCCAGATGATGAGACCCCAGGTGATGACACCGACGCCGAGCAGCACGATCCAGGAGTTCACCCACAGCGAGACGACGCTGTCGGTGTGGTTGGTCAGGTCCCGCTCGCCGGGCAGGTAGCCCTGAAGCTGAGCCTGGGTGCAACCGGCGAGGATGACGGAAACTGCCACCGCGATCGGTATTGCAGCCCAGCGGAGACGGCGATTGCGGCGCACTCGTGACCTCTCGGATTGCACGGATTGGATCGCATTCAGTCTATATGCCCGCGTACTGCCGCCGGGCCGCGCGGCACGGCGCGCGTCCGCTCTCGGGGGCCCGAATCGTGGCCGTTCTGTTATCGATATCGGGATCCCGCACCGCGCGTCGGGCGTAGGGTTCCAGTCAGGTTCCCACCCCGGAACAGCGAAACGGCGCCGACAACGAGGTCGGCGCCGTTTCGTATTGAACGACCTATCGCCATGTGCGCCGCAGGGGCGGCGGCGCACCAGCCTGCTCAGTGGAAGCTGTCTCCGCAGGCGCAGCTGCCCTGGGCGTTGGGGTTGTCGATCGTGAACCCCTGCTTCTGGATGGTGTCCTCGAAGTCGATGGTCGCGCCATCGAGGTAGGGCACGCTCATCTGGTCGACGACCACCTCGACGTTGTCGCCGAAGGCGACCGCGGCGTCCCCGTCGAGGGTGCGCTCGTCGAAGTAGAGCTGGTAGATGAGGCCCGAGCAGCCGCCGGGCTGCACGGCGAGGCGGAGCTTGAGGTCGTCGCGCCCTTCCTGCATGAGCAGGCTGCGCACCTTCTCGGCGGCGGCCGAGGTCAGGGTGACACCGTGCGCGGGAGCGACGGCGGGGGCGACGGTCGTCGTGTCGGTCATGAGAACCTCCGGAGGGGTGAAGACTGCTACGAGTCTAAGCGCGACCGTCGAGCTTCGCTAAGAGGACGGCCTCGGTGAGGATGGCCCGGCGGAAGACTCCCAGGTGCAGCGACTCGTTCGGGCTGTGCGCCCGCGAGTCGGGGTCCTCGACGCCGGTCACGAGGATCTCCGCCTGCGGGAACACTTCGACGAGGTCGGCGATGAAGGGGATGGACCCGCCGATCCCTGTCTCGACCGGCTCTCTGCCCCAGGCCTCGGCCATCGCGTCCTTGGCGGCGGCGACGGATGGTCCGCTCGTGTCGACGAGGAACGCGTCGCCCAGGTCGATGTCGTCGTACTCGAGGTGGGCGCCGAAGGGCGCGTGGCTGTCGAGGTGCGCGCGGAGCGCCGCCAGCGCATCCGTCGCCCTCTGCCCAGGAGCGATCCGCATGCTCACCTTGACGCGCACCGACGGGATGAGCGTGTTGGAGGCGTTCTGCACGGTGGGCGCGTCGATCCCGGTGAGCGTGATGCTGGGCTGGTTCCACATCCGGTCGAGCACGGTTCCGGTGCCGATCGGGGTGACGCCGTCGAGCAGTGCGGCCTCCTCGATGAGCCGGTCCTCGCCGTAGGCGGGCGTCTCGGCCGTGCGGCTGGTGAGTCCGGAGACGGCGACCGATCCCTGCTCGTCCCAGAGGGTGGCGAGGAGCTTGGTCGCGGCGAGCATCGCGTCGGGAGCCGCTCCCCCGAACATGCCCGAGTGCGATGCGTGGTCCAGGGTCGAGATCGTCAGCTTGAAGGTCACGTTGCCGCGCAGGCTCACGGTGAGCGCGGGGGTCTCGGTGTCCCAGTTGTCGCTGTCCGCGACGACGATCGCGTCGGCGGCGAGCTGCTCGCGGTGCTGCTGCAGGAAGTTCTTGAACGAGCGGGAGCCGAACTCCTCCTCCCCCTCGATGAAGACGGCGAGCCCGAGCTCGAAGTCCTCCCCGACGACCTCGGTGTAGGCG
Source organism: Microbacteriaceae bacterium (assembly GCA_031177985.1). GTDB lineage: Bacteria > Actinomycetota > Actinomycetes > Actinomycetales > Microbacteriaceae > JAPSJW01. The sequence goes on from JAPSJW010000007.1 coordinate 55,931, forward strand.
CGCAGTGCCGCGACGTGGGCGAGCACGCCGGCTTTGTCGTCGGCGGCCCCTCGCCCGTAGAGGCGCTCGCCGCGGGCGGTGGGCTCGAACGGCTTGGACTCCCAGAGCGCCTCGTCGCCGGGCGGCTGCACGTCGTGGTGCGCGTAGAGCAGGAGGGTGGGCTTGCCGTTCTTCGGCGCACGGGTCGCGAGCACCGCGGGCTGGCCGAGCACGTCGTCCCTGATCGGCGCGCGAGAGACGACGACCTCGTCGAAGATACCGAGGTCGCGCAGCAGGCCGGCCACGGCATCCGCACTCTGCTCGACGTGGGCGGGGTCGAAGCCGTCCCAGCTGACGGAAGGGATGCGCACGAGCCGCGACAGGTCGGCGACGGCGGAAGGGAAGCCCGCCTTGACCGCCTCCCTGAGGTCGTCGAGAAGCGGACGGGACTCAGACTGCGCGGACGTCATGCGGGTAATCTTAGGTTCACCCAGAATCCGAAGGACTCCCCGTGGCTACAACCCCCGCCTCCACCGACAGCCCCGCTCCCGAGGAGACGGGCACCGGAAAGGGCCGCCCGACTCCCACCCGTGGCGAGAAGGTCGCGGCGCGCAAGCGCCCCCTCGTGCCCAACGACCGGGCGGAGCGCCGCCGTCAGGAGCGCGCTCGTCTGAACGCCGCCCGGGACAAGGCGCGTGAGGGCTTCGCGAACGGGGTCGAGCGCTACCTGCCGGTGCGCGACCGCGGGCCCCAGAAGAAGTGGGTGCGCGACTACGTCGACGCGCGCACGAGCGTCGGGGAGTTCCTCATCCCGGTCATGCTCGTGGTGCTCGTGCTGAGCTTCACGCCGATCCCCGAGTTCGCGTTCGTCGCGTTCCTCCTGCTCTGGGCGTACTTCCTCGTCATCATCGGGGACTCGTTCCTCCTCGGGCGCATCATCAAGAAGCGTCTCGGTGAGAAGTTCGGCGAGAGCAAGGTCGAGCGCGGTGTGCGCTGGTACGCCGCGATGCGCGCGACCCAGATGCGGATGATGCGGATGCCCAAGCCGCAGGTCAAGCGTCGGCAGTTCCCCGGCTGAGCGCCGGGGCAGGCGCCGTCCTGCGCTCGCGCAGGATCCGGGCGACCCCGCGGTTGACCTTCGCCGCCCACAGCGGCCCCTCGTAGATGAAGGCCGTGTAGCCCTGCACCAGGGTCGCGCCGGCGTCCAGCCGTGCCACCACATCCTCGGCCGTCTCGACGCCGCCGACGGAGATGACGGTGAAGTTTGCGGGCACGATGCGACGGATGAGGCGCAGCAGCTCGAGCGAGCGCGCCGCGACGGGCGGGCCCGAGACGCCGCCTTCGCCGGCCGCCTCGACGACGGCCGGATCGGTCGCGAGTCCCTCGCGGGAGAGCGTCGTGTTGGTCGCGATGATGCCCGAGACGCCGACCTTGACGGCGAGCTGCGTGATGCGCCGCACCTGCTGGTCGGAGAGATCGGGAGCGATCTTCACGAGCACCGGGGTCGGCGACGCGACCTCCAGAATGCCTCTCAGCAGCGGCTCGAGCTTGCGCGACTGCTGCAGGGTGCGCAGGCCCGGGGTGTTGGGCGAGCTGACGTTGACCGCGAGATAGTCGGCGGCGGGAGCCAGTAGTCGCGCGCTCTCCAGGTAATCGGGCACCGCATCCGCGACATCGACGACCCTGCTCTTGCCGATGTTGACCCCGATGACCGGGCGGCGGCGCTTCCAGTACTCGCGGAACAGCCTCGGGCGGATCGCCGCAGCCCCTTCGTTGTTGAACCCCATGCGGTTCACGACGGCGCGGTCGGCGATAAGCCGGAACAGGCGCGGCTTCTCGTTGCCGGGCTGGGCGATCGCGGTGACCGTGCCGACCTCGACGTGCCCGAACCCGAGCTGCCAGAGGCCGCGGATGCCGCGGGCGTCCTTGTCGAAGCCTGCGGCGACGCCGAAGGGCGACTCGAACTCGAGCCCGAGAGCGGTCACCTTGAGGGCGGGATCCGCCTTCGTGACGAGTCGCACGAGAGCCCCGACCCCCGTGCGAGGCAGTAGACGGATGACGTGGAACGCCAGGTGATGCGCGCGCTCCGGATCCAGCCGGCGCAGCACGAGCGAGAACAGCGCGTGGTACATCACTCGGCCTGGGCGGGAGCGGTGCTCTCCGAGCTGTGGTCGATGCGGAGGAGGGCGATCGCGCTCTCGAAGTCGTCGAGGGACTCGAAGCCCTGGTAGACGCTCGCGAAGCGGAGGTAGGCGACCTCGTCCAGCTCCCGCAGGGGCGGGAGGATGGCGAGGCCGATGTCGTTCGACTCGATCTGGGCGGCCCCGGTCGCTCGGATGGCCTCCTCGACCCGCTGTGCCAGCACGGCGAGGTCGGTGTCGGTGACCGGCCGGCCCTGGCAGGCCTTGCGCACGCCCGAGACGATCTTCTCCCGACTGAACGGCTCGACGACGCCGTTGCGCTTGATCACGCTGAGGCTCGCGGTCTCGGTGGTGCTGAAGCGCCTGCCGCACTCGGGGCACTGGCGGCGCCGGCGGATGGCGAGGCCGTCGTCGCTCGTGCGCGAGTCGATCACGCGTGTGTCGGGGTTGCGGCAGAACGGGCAGTGCATGGTGCCCCCAGGATAGGCCAGCGCCCGTCAGGGACGCTGACGGCGTGCCGTGACGGCGGCACCGTGCGCGGGCAGATCCTCGGCGGTGCTGAGGGCCACGATCGCCTCCTCGACCTGGAGGAGGGCGGCCCGGTCGTAGCGGATGACCTGCTGCGGTCGCAGGAACGTGTACGCGCCGAGCCCTGAGGCGTAGCGCGCGGCTCCTCCGGTGGGCAGCACGTGGTTGGAGCCGGCGAGGTAGTCGCCGAGGCTCACCGGCGCGTGCGCTCCGAGGAAGATCGCGCCGGCGCTCTCGATGAGGTCGAGCACCGCCCCGGGCTGCTCGGTCTGGATCTCGAGGTGCTCGGGACCGTAGGCGTTGCTGAAGGCTGCCGCCGCCACGAGGTCGGGCACGAGCACGATCGCGGACTGCTGCCCGCCGAGGGCGGCGAGCACGCGCTCCCGGTGGTGAGCCGCCGAGGCGAGACGCTCCACCGCGGCGACCACTGCATCCGCCAGGCTCTCCGACGGAGTGACCAGCACGGCCGCGGCCAGCTCGTCGTGCTCGGCCTGGCTCACGAGGTCGGCCGCGACGAGCTCGGGGTCGGCCGCGTCGTCGGCGATGACGAGGATCTCGGTGGGCCCCGCCTCGGAGTCGATTCCCACGAGGCCCCGCACGAGGCGCTTGGCCGCCGCGACGTAGACGTTGCCGGGACCGGTCACGACGTCGACCGGATCGAGGCTCAGCGACTCCACGCCGTAGGCGAAGGCGGCGATCGCTCCGGCGCCGCCCATCGCGTAGACCTCGTCGATGCCCGCGAGTCCCGCCGCGGCGAGGATCGTCGGGTGCACCCGACCCCCGTGCTCGCGCTGCGGCGGCGAGGCGATGGCGATCGACGCGACGCCCGCGACCTGAGCAGGCACGACGTTCATCACGACGCTCGACGGATAGACGGCTTTGCCGCCCGGCACGTACAGTCCCACCCGGCCGACCGGCTGCCAGCGCTGCACGACCTCGGCACCGGGGGCGAGAGTGGTGACGCTGCTCGGCGGCACCTGGGCCTTCGTCGCCGTGCGCACGCGCTCGATCGACTGCTCCAGGGCCTCGCGCACGGCGGGCTCGAGGCCGGCCACGGCACGGGCGATCTCGTCTCCGTGCACCCTGATGTGGTCGGGGCGCACGCCGTCGAAGCGCTCCGCCTGATCGAGCAGGGCGAGCTGGCCGTGCTCGCGCACCTCCTCGACGAGGGCGCGGGCGGCGTCGGAGGCGACCGTCACATCCGTGGCCGCTCGCGGCACCAGCCGGGCGAGTTCGGCGCGGCTAGGCTGATTCGAGCGGAGATCGAGGCGGGTCAACATGGCTGTCCCAGCCTAATCGCCCGAGGTCGCCGCTGGATCGACGAAGGAACCGCATGCAGCATCCCGAGCCCGTCGACGACCTCGACGCGTTCAAGCAGGTGTTCCGTCGGCACGCCGCGGGAGTGGCCGTGGTGACGAGCCTCGCCCCCGACGGCTCCCCCGTCGGGTTCACCGCCACGAGCCTCGCGTCGCTGTCGGCGGTTCCGCCGATGGCGACCTTCAACATGGCGCGCATCGCCAGCGCCTGGCCCGCGATGACAATCGGCAACCGCGTCGTCATCCACACCCTCGGCCCGCGCTCCCGACATCACGCCGTGCGGATGGCCGGCGACCACGCGCTGCGCTTCTCGAGCACGGACTGGCACGTCGGACCGCACGGCCTTCCGCTGCTCGACGACGCGACGGCGTGGATGGTCGGCCGCATCGAGGAGGTGCACGAGATCCACGCGAACGCGGTCGTCGTCGTGCGGATCGAGGACGGCCGCCTCGGCGAACCGGATGCGCCGCTCGTCTACCACGAGCGCAGCTACCGGGTGCCTGGCGACGCGCTCGACTGAGACCCGGTCAGCCGAGGCAGTTCGGCCCGAGCAGGCTCTTCAGCTCGCCGTAGAGATCCGCGCTCACCGTCACCGGATAGGGGATCTCGAACATCCGCGCCGTCTGCCCCTTGAGCAGGCGCAGCCGCACCTCGTTGTCGCCCGCGTGGCGGATCAGCACGTCGTTCAGGGCGCTGACCACATCCGTCGTCGCCCGCTGCTCGTTGAGCGAGATGACGAGCGGTCCCGAGCCGAGCGACGCCCCGACGTCGGGCGTGAACATGCTGACGGCATGCAGGTTCATGCCGTCGTCCCGCATGCTCACCCGCCCGCGCACGACGACGATCGAATCGCTCGTCAGCGCAGGCGAGAACTCCTGATAGGTCTTGCCGAGGAACATGACGCTGATCTCGCCGCCGAAGTCCTCGACCTGCACGATGCCGTACTGGTTGCCCGAGTTGCGGGCCGTGCGGTGCTGCACGCTCGTGAGGAGACCTGCGACCGTGACGATGTCGCCGTCGCCGACGCTCTCGCCGGTCAGCAGGTCGGCGATCGAGTGGGTCTGGTGCTTCGCGAGCTGGACCTCGAGACCTGCGAGCGGATGGTCGGAAACGTAGAGTCCGAGCATCTCGCGCTCGAAGGCGAGCTTGTCGCGCTTGGCCCACTCGGGGCGCTCGGGCACCTGGTGCACCGCCTGCGGCTCGTCCCAGAGGCTGTCGAAGTCGAAGCCGACCTGGCCGTTGGCCTCGGCGCGCTTCTGGCTCACCGCGCCGTCGATGGCGTCCTCGTGGATCTCCAGCAGCGCCCGCCGGGTGGCCCCGAGGGAGTCGAAGGCCCCTGCCTTGATCAGTGACTCGACGGTGCGCTTGTTCGCGACCGGGATCGGCACCTTCTGCAGGAAGTCGTGGAACGAGGTGAAGGCGCCCTTCTCCTCGCGCGCGGCGACGATCTGCTCGACGACCGAGAAGCCGACGTTCCGCACCGCACCCAGGCCGAACCGGATGTCGGCACCGACGGCGGCGAAGAACCCGATCGACTCGTTGACGTCTGGCGGCAGCACCCGGATGCCCATCCGCCGGCACTCGTTGAGGTAGACGGCGAGCTTGTCGCGGGCGTCGCCGACGCTCGTGAGCAGCGCGGCCATGTACTCGGCGGGGTAGCGCGCCTTGAGGTAGGCGGTCCAGTACGAGACGACCCCGTAGGCGGCGGAGTGCGCCTTGTTGAAGGCGTAGTCCGAGAACGGCAGCAGGATGTCCCAGAGCGTCTTGACCGCGGCCTCGGAGAAGCCGTTGGCCTTCATTCCCGCGCTGAAGCCCGCGAACTGCTTGTCGAGCTCGGACTTCTTCTTCTTGCCCATCGCGCGGCGCAGGATGTCGGCCTGTCCGAGCGAGAAGCCGGCGACCCGCTGCGCGATCGCCATCACCTGCTCCTGGTAGATGATGAGGCCGTAGGTCGTGTCGAGGATGTCCCTCAGCGGCTCCTCGAGCTCGGGATGGATCGGCGTGATCTCCTGCTGGCCGTTCTTGCGCAGTGCGTAGTTGGTGTGCGAGTTCGCACCCATCGGCCCCGGACGGTACAGCGCGATGACCGCGGAGATGTCCTCGAAGTTGTCGGGCTTCATGAGGCGCAGCAGCGACCGCATCGGGCCGCCGTCGAGCTGGAACACGCCGAGGGTGTCGCCGCGCCCGAGCAGCTCGTACGCGGCCGGGTCGTCGAGCTCGAGCTCTTCGAGCACGAGCTTCTCGCCCGTGTTCTTCTCGATGTTGTCCAGGGCGTCGGTGATGATCGTGAGGTTCCGCAGCCCCAGGAAGTCCATCTTGATGAGGCCGAGCGCCTCGGCCGCCGGGTAGTCGAACTGCGTGACGATCTGCCCGTCCTGCTCCCGCTTCATGATCGGGATGATGTCGATGAGCGGCTCGCTCGACATGATGACGCCTGCGGCGTGCACGCCCCACTGGCGCTTCAGGTTCTCGATGCCCAGGGCGGTCTCGAAGACGGTCTTCGCGTCGGGGTCGGTCTCGAGGATGCCGCGGAGGTCTGCGGCCTCCTTCCACCGCTCGTGGCTCTTGTCGATGACCCCCGTGAGCGGGATGTCCTTGCCCATGACCGCGGGCGGCATCGCCTTGGTGAGCTTCTCGCCCATGCCGAACGGGAACCCGAGCACGCGGGAGGAGTCCTTGAGCGCCTGCTTCGCCTTGATGGTGCCGTAGGTCACGATCTGCGCGACGCGCTCGTCGCCGTACTTCTCGGTGACGTACTTGATGACCTCGCCGCGGCGACGGTCGTCGAAGTCGACGTCGAAGTCGGGCATCGAGACGCGGTCGGGGTTGAGGAAGCGCTCGAAGATGAGGCCGTGCCGCAGCGGGTCGAGGTCGGTGATCCCCATGGCGTACGCGGCCATGGAGCCTGCCCCGGAGCCTCGGCCGGGGCCGACGCGGATGCCGTTGCGCTTCGACCAGTTGATGAAGTCGGCGACCACCAGGAAGTAGCCGGGGAAGCCCATCTGGGTGATGACGCCGATCTCGTAGTCGGCCTGCTTCTGCACGTCGGCGGGGATGCCCGCCGGGTAGCGCTTCTCGAGCCCCTGCTGCACCTCCTTGATGAACCAGGTCTTCTCGGTCTCGCCCTCGGGCACCGGGAAGCGGGGCATGTAGTTGGCGTTCGTGTCGAACTCGACGTCGCAGCGCTCCGCGATGAGCAGCGTGTTGTCGCAGGCGTCCGGGTGGTCGCGGAACAGCATCCGCATCTCGCGGGCGCTCTTCAGGTAGAACTCGTCGGCGTCGAACTTGAAGCGGTTCGGGTCGTCGAGGGTCGAGCCCGACTGCACGCAGAGCAGCGCCGCGTGCGCGGCCGCGTCGCCGGCGTGCGTGTAGTGCAGGTCGTTGGTCGCCACGAGCGGGATGCTCAGCTCCTTGGCGAGCCGGATCAGGTCGGTCATGACGCGGCGCTCGATGCCGAGGCCGTGGTCCATGATCTCGGCGAAGAAGTTCTCCTTGCCGAACAGGTCCTGGAACTCGCCCGCCGCGCGCTTGGCCTCGGCGTACTGGCCGAGTCGCAGGCGGGTCTGGATCTCCCCCGACGGGCAGCCGGTGGTGGCGATGATGCCCTTGCCGTAGGTGCTGAGCAGCTCCCGGTCCATGCGGGGCTTGAAGTAGTACCCCTCGATCGACGCGAGCGACGAGAGCCGGAAGAGGTTGTGCATCCCCTCGGTCGTCTCGGCGAGCAGGGTCATGTGGGTGTAGGCGCCCGCACCCGAGACGTCGTCCTCTCCCCCGTTGCCCCACCGCACGCGGGTCTTGTCGGTGCGGTGGGTGCCTGGGGTGAGGTATGCCTCGGTGCCGATGATCGGCTTGATGCCGGCGTTCGTGGCCGTGTTCCAGAAGTCGAACGCCCCGAACATGTTGCCGTGGTCGGTCACCGCGATCGCGGGCATCCCCTGCTCGTTCGCCGCCTGGATCAGCGGCCCGACGCGCGCCGCACCGTCGAGCATCGAGTACTCGCTGTGCACGTGCAGATGCACGAAGGAATCGGCGCTCACGGCCAGGTCGTCCTCCGTCGGGGGTCGGATCGGGACTACAGCTTAAGCCGCGCTCACGACGCTCGAAGGATGTCGAGGGCGTGTTGCAGGTCGTCGGGGTAGTGCGACTCGAACTCCACCCAGTCGTCTGTGCCCGGGTGGCGGAAGCCGAGCCGCATCGCGTGCAGCCACTGCCGGCTGAGCCCGAGCCGCGCCGAGATCGTCGGGTCGGCTCCGTACATCGAGTCGCCGACGCACGGATGCCGCTGAGCGGCCATGTGCACGCGGATCTGGTGGGTGCGCCCGGTCTCCAGATGCACCTCGAGCAGGCTCGCCGAGGGGAACGCCTCGAGCGTCTCGTAATGGGTCACGGAGGGCTTGCCCTCGGCGGTGACCGCGAACTTCCAGGAGTGCGACGGATGCCGCCCGATGGGCGCGTCGATCGTGCCGGCCAGGGGGTCGGGGTGACCCTGCACGACCGCGTGATACACCTTGTCGACCTCGCGCTCGCGGAACTGCCGCTTGAGCGAGGTGTAGGCGCGTTCGCTCTTCGCGACGACCATGAGCCCGCTCGTGCCCGCGTCGAGCCGGTGGACGATGCCCGCGCGCTCCGCCGAGCCCGACGTGGAGATGCGGAAGCCTGCACCGGCGAGGGCGCCGAGCACGGTGGGACCCTCCCAGCCCATCGACGGATGCGCCGCGACGCCGACGGGCTTGTCGATCACGACCACCTCGTCGTCGTCGTGCACGATCCCGAGCTCGGGCACCACGACCGGCACGATCGTGGGCTCGCTCTTCGGGGTCCAGCTCACCTCGAGCCACGCGCCGGGCTCCAGCCGGTCGGACTTGCCGACGGGGACGCCGTCGACCGTCACGCCGCCCGCCTCGGCGACCTCGGCCGCGAACGTGCGCGAGAAACCCAGCAGCTTGGCGAGGCCGGCGTCCACCCGCTCCCCCGCGAGCCCCTCCGGCACCGGGAGGCTGCGTGACTCCATGCTCAGGCTCCGTCGGAGGCCGCTGCGCCCTCGGCATCCGCCTTCGCCGCCTTGCGGGGCGGGCGGCTTCCGTCGAGACCGGTTCCGCGAGCGGTGAGCAGGATGAACAGCCCCATGCTCGACACGATGGCGATGTCCGCGATGTTGAAGATGGCGGGGAAGAACGAGATGTGCAGGAAGTCGACCACGTGACCCTGGCCGAAGCTCGGCTCGCGGAAGAGCCGGTCGGTCAGGTTGCCGAGGGTGCCTCCGAGCAGCATGCCGAAGAGCACCGCCCACGACATGGCGCGGATGCGACGGGCGAAGACGACGATGATCACGGCGACGAGAGCCGCGATCGAGGAGAACAGCCAGGTCGTGCCGCTGCCGAGCGAGAAGGCCCCGCCGGAGTTGCGCACGAAGGTGAACTGGAAGAACTCGCCGAGCACCGGCACGGATTCTCCGGCGCGGAGGTTCTCGACGATCAGATACTTGGCGCCCTGGTCGAGGAGCCAGACCCCGATGGCCACGAGAGCCAGGGAGACGAGGGCGACGACGCGCACGCCCTCGGGGCGTGCGCGCGTCGCGTCGTCAGTTGCCGGCAAAACCCGAGTAGTTGGCCGGCGGCGGGGCCGCGACCGCCGGGTAGCTGCCCGAGGTCGTGGGCTGCTGCGCCGACTGCTGGGGCTGGTCGCCGCTCGTCAGCGCCGTCGAGGAGTCGAGCTCACGGAGCTGACCCTCGATGTAGCGCTTGAGCTGCTGGCGGTACTCGCGCTCGAAGGTGCGCAGCTCGTCGATGCGGTGCTCGAGCAGCGCGCGCTCCTGCTCGAGCGAGCTGATCTGGTTGCGCTGCTTCGCCTCGGCCTCGGCGACGATGCGCGCGGCGGTGGCGTGCCCCTCGGCGATCAGCGCGTCGCGCTTCTCGACGCCCTCGCGCACGTGCTCCTCGTGCAGACGACGGGCGAGCTGCAGCAGGTTGTTCGTGTTGCCCGGGTCCATCGCGTTCGCGTCGACCGAGGGCGTGGGGTAGGCGAGAGCCGGCTGCGGAGCGGGGGCGGGAGCCGGCGTCGGCTCGGCGACCTGCTCGGTCTGGGCGAAGCCGTTGGCGGCGGGAGCCTGCTGCGCGCTGCGCTGCAGCTCGTTGATGCGAGATTCGCTGGCCACGAGGCGCTGGCGCAGCTCCTCGTTCTCCTGACCGAGACGGCGCAGCTCGACGACGACCTCGTCGAGGAAGTCGTCGACCTCGTCCTGGTCGTAGCCCTCCCGGAACTTGGTCGACTGGAACCGCTTGTTGACCACATCTTCAGGCGTCAGGGCCATGGCCGTCACCTCGTGTCTTTCTGGAAGTCGGGGTAGCTCTGCAGCCCGCGGCGGCGAGCGCTGCTACAAGAGTACCCATGGGTTGAAGTCAGATGAATCCGAGCGTCACCGAGATCAGGATGACGACCGCCAGCATCACGATGGCACCGGAGAAGTCGATCGCGGCTCCGCCGGCCCGAATCGGCTTGACGAACCGCCGCACGAAACGGACGGGCGGGTCGGTCACGGTGTACACGACCTCGGCGAGCAGCAGCACGACGCCCTGGGGCCGCCAACCGGGACGGAAGGTGCGCACGAGCTCGAGGATGAACCGCGCCCACATGAGCCAGAAGAAGATCACGAGGGCGACATAGATCACCGTCGCGATCACAGAGATGATCGCCATCGGCGACGATGCTACTGCTGCGCGAAGAACGACGCCTCGACGTCGGACTCCACTTCGCCCGACTCGCCGCTGACCGCGACGTGCGCAGGCGAGAGCAGGAAGACCTTGCTCGTCACGCGCTCGATCTTGCCGTAGAGGCCCTGCGAGAGCCCGCTCGCGAAGTCGATGAGCCTGCGGGCGTCTGCCTCGTTCATCTGCGACAGGTTGATGATGACGGGGATGCCGTCGCGGAAGGACTCGGCGATGACCTGGGCGTCCTTGTACTGACGCGGGTGCACGGTGAGGATCTCGTTCATGTCTGCGGGGGCTGCGACTTTCGCGGGGGTGCGGCGGAGCGGGGTGACGGGCGCCGCCTTGCCGCTCGACGGCGCGGGGGCCGGAGCGGGAGCGGGAGCGGGGTGGGACGAGTGCTGGTTGCCGTCCTCGTACTCGAACTCCTCGTCCGCGAGACCGAGGTAGACCATCGTCTTGCGCAGCGGGTTAGCCATGTTTCCTCCGAGATCGTGCCCTTGCGTCGACATTAACCGGGCTGGGGCCGGTTTCCGGTGATTGCCGTGCCGATCCGCAGGTGTGTCGCGCCTTCTGCGATCGCCTCGCGGAAGTCGCCCGACATCCCCATCGACAGCGACCGGGCGTCGGGGGCGATGCGACGGATGCGCTCCCCCGCCTCGCGCACGGAGGCGAAGGCCCTGCGCGGGTCGGCTCCGAGCGGCGCGACGGTCATCAGGCCGAGCAGCTCGAGTCCCGGCGCGGCGGCGACGTGCTCGACGAGCGGCTCGACGTCGTCGAGAGCCACCCCGCCGCGCCCAGGGTCGCCCGTGAGGTCGACCTGCACGAAGACGGGCAGCGCCGGCCCCTCCTCGCTCGCGAGCCCGCGCACGACGGACTCACGGTCGATGGAGTGCACGGCGAACGCGTAGCGGCGCACCGCTCGTGCCTTCTTGCTCTGCAGCTGTCCCACGAAGTGCCAGCGCAACCCGAGGTCGTCGAGCTCGGCGGCCTTCGGCTCGGCGTCCTGATGACGGTTCTCGCCGACGTCCCGGACCCCGAGGGCGTGCAGCTCGCGGACGAGCGAGGTCGGGTGGAACTTCGTGACGACGATCGTCGTCAGCTCCTCCGGATCCCTGCCTGCCGCGCGCGCCGCATCCGCGATCTCACCCTGGACTCGGGCGAGGCGCTCGGCGAGCCCGTCGGTCGGCTCCTCCGCCATCCGCTCAGCGCAGGAAGTCGGGGATGTCGAGGTCGTCGTCCGGGTCGTCGAACGACCGGTCGATGGCCACGGTGTGAGCGAGCTCGGGGGTCGCCCAGCGCTCCTCCCCTGCCGACTCGGCGGGGCGGGAGTCGTGCTGCGGTACCACGGGCTCCACAGGGGTGACTCCGAGGGTCGCGGCTCCGGCGACGCCGCCGACCGCTGCACCGGCTCCCGCGACCGCGGTCGCGGCGCGTCGGCCCTGCTCGCCCTTGGTGACCTTCGGCTCGCCGCCATCGAATCCGGCGGCGATGACCGTCACGCGCACCTCGTCGCCGAGGGTGTCGTCGATGACCGCACCGAAGATGATGTTCGCCTCGGGGTGCACGGCCTCCTGCACGAGCCTCGCGGCATCGTTGATCTCGAAGATGCCGAGGTTCGAGCCGCCCTGGATCGACAGCAGCACGCCGTGCGCTCCGTCGATGCTGGCCTCGAGCAGCGGGCTCGCGACGGCGAGCTCGGCCGCCTTGATGGCGCGGTCGGCGCCTCGCGAGGATCCGATGCCCATCAGCGCGCTGCCGGCACCCTGCATGACCGACTTGACGTCGGCGAAGTCGAGGTTGATGAGGCCGGGAGTCGTGATGAGGTCGGTGATGCCCTGCACACCGGCGAGCAGCACCTGGTCGGCCGTGGCGAACGCCTCGAGCATGCTGATGCCGCGGTCGCTGATCTCCAGCAGTCGGTCGTTCGGCACGACGATGAGCGTGTCGACCTCGTTCTTGAGCGCGCTCACGCCGGTCTCGGCCTGCGCCTGCCGGCGCTTGCCCTCGAAGCCGAAGGGCTTCGTGACGACACCGATCGTCAGGGCGCCGATCGACTTGGCGATCCTCGCGACGACCGGCGCTCCGCCGGTGCCCGTGCCGCCGCCCTCGCCTGCGGTGACGAAGACCATGTCGGCGCCCGTGAGCGCCTCCTCGATCTCCTCCGCGTGGTCCTCGGCGGCCCGCCGGCCCACCTCGGGATCGGCTCCCGCGCCGAGGCCCCTGGTGAGCTCACGGCCGACGTCGAGCTTGACGTCGGCGTCGCTCATCAGGAGCGCCTGAGCATCCGTGTTGATGGCGATGAACTCGACTCCGCGGAGTCCGAGCTCGATCATCCGGTTGACGGCGTTCACTCCGCCGCCGCCGATGCCGACGACCTTGATCACGGCAAGGTAGTTCTGATTCGATGACACGTCCGGCCTCCGCTGGTGACTTTCAACCTCCGGTTGAGGTCGAAAGTTCTTGCTCAGTAAGCAATTCCTGCTTCCGAGGGTAGGTCGCGGTCGACGGAGAGCGGAGGACCGACGCGCCGCGTGTCGGAATCAGTCCGGGCGGAACGTCGCCGTGCCCGGCGCCGAGACGTCGAACTCGCCCGCGCCGGCGCCGCCCTGCTGCGCCACGAGGTGCTGGAGCACGAGCGCCTTCTTGTCCGACTCGTCCGCGCTCCCCCAGACGACCCGCTGCCCCGACCCGTGCAGGGTGAACGTGACGTCGTCCCTGGTGTTGGCGCGGATGCGGTCCACCTGCGCCAGCAGCGCGTCGGGAAGGGCGAGCAGCACCTCCACCACCGAGCGGAACGGCCGGGAGTCGACGTCGACCTCGGAGACCTCGACGAGGGGCATGCCCGCCGGTCGCTCGGCATCCGTCTGCACGACGATGCCCGCCGGGTCCACCGACTCGAACCGCCCGTCGCGCTCGACCACCGCGATCGGCTGGCGTTCGACGATGTGCACGACGAGGGTGTCGGGCGGCACGGTCTCGGTCACGTAGCTGCGGATGAGCGGATGCTCCGCGAGTCCCTCGGTGATCGCCTCGCTGTCGAGCAGCGCGAGCGGGGTGCCCAGCTGCGGCTCGACGACCGCCCGCACCGTCTCCTCGGGCACCCGGGACGTCCCCTCGACCACGATCGTGCGCAGGGCGAGCAGCGGAGAGAAGACCGCGACGGCGAGCAGCACTCCCAGAGTGACGACGATGCCGCCGAGGGTCAGCCACGCGGCTCGACGGTGCCTGCTGCGCCTCGTGAAGCGGCGCATCTCCCGCTTCTCGGCGCGGTCGCGATCCCGGGCGGCCCGTCGCGCATCGGCCTCCGCCTTCGCGGCGTTCCGGCGGGCCTGCCTGGCGAGGGCGCGCACCTCGCGAGCCGACGGCGGAGCCGCCGGGGCGGGCGGCTCGACGGGAGCATCCGACACTCCCTTGCCCGGCTCCTCGGCGTCGGGAGGAGCGGGCCGCGGCGCGGGCTCGGCAAGACGTCGCGCAGAGCGATCGACGCTCGGCCGCTGTGGCGGCGGGCTCCCCGCCGTAGGCCGGCGGTCGAACCCCTCCGGTCGCTTCACGGTCAGTCCGTCGTCGCCAGGGCGTCGAGCACCTGCGGGATGATGCGGTAGACGTCGCCGCAGCTGAGCGTCATCACGAGGTCGCCCTCGCGAGCGATCGCGGCGGCGCGATCGGCTGCCTGCTGCCAGTCCGGAATGTAGTCGACCGCGTCCGAGTCGGTGAAGCGGTCCGCGACCAGCGCACCGGTGACTCCGGGCTCCGGGTCCTCGCGGGCGCCGAACACGTCGAGCACGATCGTGTGGTCGGCGAGCCGCTCGTAGGTCTCGGCGAACTCGCCGGCCATCAGACGGGTGCGGCTGTAGAGGTGCGGCTGATGGATGGCGATGACCCGCCCGTCGCCGACCACGCTGCGCGCGGTCTGCAGAGCCGCGGCGACCTCGGTCGGGTGGTGGGCGTAGTCGTCGAAGACGCGCACGCCGCGCACCGTGCCGTGCAGCTCGAAGCGGCGACCGGTTCCGGTGAACGACTGCAGACCGCGGATGATCTCGGCCGGATCGAAGCCGAGACCCGCGAGCACCGCGAAGGCCCCGGCCGCGTTGAGCGCGTTGTGCCGGCCGGGAACCCCGAGCGAGAGCGGATGATCGACCCCGCGATAGGACAGGGTCGCCGTGACGAGTCCCTCGGAGGCGATCGAGTGCACGCGGACATCGGCGCTCTCGGCCTCGCCGAAGCTGATGAGGGTGGCGCCGTCCAGTCGGGAGGCGACCCTGCGGGCGCCCTCATCGTCGCTCGAGATCGCGACGAACTCCTTCGCCCGCGACGCGAACGTCACGAACGCGTCGTCGAAGGCCTCGTACGAGCCGTAGTGATCGAGGTGATCGGCGTCGACGTTGGTGACGAGCGCGACCGCGGTGTCGTAGAGCAGGAAGGAGCCGTCGGACTCGTCGGCCTCGACGACGAACAGCTCGCCGCTGCCGTGACGTGAGCTGACGCCGAGCGACTGGATGACGCCGCCGTTGACGAAGCTGGGGTCGGCGCCGAGCTCGAGCAGCGCCGTCACGATCATGCCCGTCGACGTCGTCTTGCCGTGGGCGCCTGCGACGGCGACGAGGCGCTGCCGGTTGATCAGCCAGGCGAGCGCGTGGGCGCGGTGCAGCACGGGGAGGCCCCTGGACAGGGCGAGCTGGTACTCCGGATTGTCCTGCCAGAGCGCGCCGGTGACCACGAGGGTGTCGGCATCGCCGACATTGGCGGCGTCGTGGCCGATGGCGATGCGGGCGCCGAGGTCGCGCAGCTCGTCCACGGCCGCGGTGTCGCGCAGGTCGGAGCCCGAGACGGTGTAGCCCGACTCGAGGAACATGCGGGCGATGCCGCTCATGCCCGAGCCGCCGATGCCGACGAAGTGCAGCTTCCCGAGGTCCTCCGGCAGCGGCTGGGAGAGGTCGGGCTTGATCATCCGGCCGATCCTACCTTCGCGTTCGCCGCGTCGCCGATGAGCTCCACCATGCGTGCGGTGCCGTCGCGCATCCCGGTCGTCGCGGCGCGCGCGGCGAGGTCGGCGACTCTCGCCCGGTCGAGCAGCAGCGGCACGAGCGAGGTCGAGACCCAGTGCGGCGTGAAGTCTTGATCGCGCACGAGCGCGGACCCGCCGGCCTCGACCACGGCCCGCGCGTTGAGACGCTGCTCGCCGTTGCCGACCGGGTAGGGCACGTAGACCGCGGGAAGGCCCACCGCGGTGAACTCGCTGACGGTCGCCGCGCCGGATCGCGCGACCGCGAGGTCGGCGGCGGCGATCGCGAGGTCCATGCGGTCGCAGTAGCGCAGGATGCGGTAGCCCTTGAGCCCCGGGTCGTCGACGGGCGAGCGCTCGCCCGTGATGTGCAGCACCTGCCAGCCCGACCCCAGGATGTCGACGACGGCCGAGGCGACCGTCTGGTTGATGCTGCGCGCGCCGGTCGATCCCCCGGTGACGAGGAGGGTGGGCTTCTCGAGCTCGAGGCCGAACTGCGCCATCGCCTCGGCGCGCGCGACCCGTCGGTCGAGCTGCTCGATCTCCCGCCGGAGGGGCATGCCGACCACCCGGGCGTGCGGAAGCCTGGTGCCGGGGAAGGTGACGCCGACGAAGCGGGTGGTCCGCGCCCCCAGGCGGTTGGCGAGACCAGGACGCGCGTTCGCCTCGTGCAGGGCGAGCGGCCGCTTCATCCGCTGCGCCGCGAGGTAGGCGGGCGCGGCGGCGTACCCGCCGAAGCCGACGACGACGTCGACCTTGCGGTCCTCGATGTAGATCTCGCTCTGAGCGACCGCCTGGCGGAATCGGGACGGGAACCGCACCGCCGCGCGCCCTGGCCGCCGCGGGAAGGGCAGTCGCGGGATGGTCAGCAGCTCATAGCCCCGCTGCGGGACCAGGCGGGCCTCGAGGCCCTCCTTCGTGCCGAGCACGAGGATGGTCGCGTCGGGCTCGGCCGCGGCGATCCCGTCGGCCGTGGCGAGCAGCGGATTCACGTGTCCGGCGGTGCCGCCGCCGGCGAGCAGGTAGGTCGTCACCGGGCGGCGCGGGGGGCTCGGACGGGACGGGCGACTGGCACGGGTTCCGGATTCACCCTTCCATTGTCGTCGTCGGAGCGACGCGCGCGTGCGAAGGAGAGCACCACGCCGATCGCGAGCAGGTTGGCCAGCAGAGCCGAGCCGCCCGCCGAGACGAGAGGAAGCGGCACGCCGAGGACGGGGAGCACCCCGAGCACGACGGCGATGTTGACGAAGGCCTGGCCGATGACCCAGATCATGATGCCGCTCGTCGTCACCCGCTCGAACACGTCGTCCGTCGACCGGAGGATGCGCACGAAGGCGACCGCGAGCACGACGAAGAGGGCGAGCACCACGACGGCGCCGACGAGCCCGAGCTCCTCGCCGATGATGGCGAAGATGAAGTCGTTCTCCGCGGCCGGAAGCCACAGCCACTTCGACTTCGACTGGCCGAGACCCACCCCGAAGACGCCGCCCGAGGCGAGCGCCCACCATCCGTGCACCGTCTGGTAGCAGAAGTCGAGGTAGCTCTCCTGAGCGGTGCAGCCGCTCAGCCAGGCGTCGATGCGCATGGTGCGCGAGGCGCTGTTGCTCGTGAAGAGGTAGGCGACGGCGGCGATGACCGCGATCGCGGCACCGATGATGCGCAGGCGGATGCCGGCGAAGAACAGCGCGCCGAGCACGATCGTCAGCAGGATCGACGCCG
The DNA here is from genome assembly GCA_031177985.1 of Microbacteriaceae bacterium. Classification (GTDB taxonomy): domain Bacteria; phylum Actinomycetota; class Actinomycetes; order Actinomycetales; family Microbacteriaceae; genus JAPSJW01. The sequence continues at coordinate 73,324 of JAPSJW010000007.1, forward strand.
TGCCCAGGTCGCCGCCCATCAACACGAGTCCGATCGCGAGTCCGGCCACGGGCCCCACCGGCAGGAACACGTGCTTCCAGTCGTGCAGGAGGGACTGCTTGGTGGCGAGGATGGAGCCCAGCCACACCACCAGGGCGAGCTTCACGAGCTCGGAGGGCTGGGCGGTGAAGCCTCCGAGCGCGATCCAGTTGCGGTTGCCGCCCGCCTCGACGCCGAGCCCGGTGAAGACCAGCATCTGCAGGCCCATTGCGACGAGCAGCGCCGTCCACGCCCAGCGTCGCCAGAAGGAGGGCGGGAACCGGCTCGCGATGAGCATCAGCGGAATGCCGACGAGGGCGTAGAGACCCTGGCGGGAGGCGGAGGAGAAGAAGTCGCCGTCCTCGGCGTGGCTCGAGATGGTGGACGACGACAGCACCATCACGAGCCCGAAGAGCACGAGGAACAGCGTGACGCCGAGCAGCAGGAAGTAGTCGGGCGACTCCGCGGCGAACAGCCTGCGCACCGCGACGATCGCCCGTGCGCCGCCGTCCCGACGGGAGGGGCCCGAGGCGGGCCGATCAGGCCGGGTCGTCTGGCCTGCCCTCGGGGGCGTCGCGGTCGGCTTCGCGCGAGTCCGCGGCTGGGTCGGCGGCGGCTGGGTCGGTGGCGTTGGGGTCATCGTCCGCGCCTCCCGTCTGCTGCCTCACGGCGGCGGCGAAGCGATCGCCGCGGTCCGCGTAGTCCTTGAACTGATCCATCGATGCCGCTGCGGGTGCCAGCAGCACGACGTCACCGGGCTGCGCGACGTCCGCCGCGAGGGCGACCGCCACCGACATGACCTCACCAGTGTCCGTCGGCTCGGCCTCGAACACGGGTGTTGCGGGCGCGTGTCGTGCGAATGCCTCCCGCAGCTCGTCGCGCTCCCGTCCGATGAGCACGACCGCGCGCAGGCGCGGGGCTGAATCGCGGATGAGCGCGTCGAGCGACACGCCCTTCAGCAGCCCGCCGACGATCCACACGACGTTCCGGAACGACCGCAGCGACGCCTGGGCGGCGTGCGGGTTGGTGGCCTTCGAGTCGTCGATCCAGAGCACCCCGCCCGCGTCGGCGACGAGCTGCGTGCGGTGCTTGTCGACCCTGAAGCTCAGCAGTGCGTCGTGCACCGCCTTCGTCGTCGCTCCCGCTGCTCGCGCGAGGGCGGATGCTGCCAGCGCGTTCTGCAGCATGTGCTGCGAGTCGAGTCCGGTGCCCGCGAGCTCGTCGACCGTCGCGAGCTCGAGCGCCGAGGTGCGGCGGTCGTCGAGGAAGGCGCGGTCGACGAGGATGCGGCTGACAATGCCGAAGTTGCTGGGGCCCGGGGTGTCGAGGCCGAAGCCGATTGCGCGGGCGCCCTCCTCGACGTCCGCCTCCTCGACGAGCTCGCGGGTGGCCTCGTCGGCCAGGTTGTACACGCACGCCACCTTCGTGTTGGCGAAGATCCGCCCCTTCGCGGCACGGTAGGCCGCGCGGCCGCCGTGCCACTCCAGGTGATCGTCGGCGAGGTTGAGCACCGCGCTCGCGACCGGGTGCAGCGCGCCGGGACCCTCGATCGGCAGGTAGTGCAGCTGGTGGCTCGACAGCTCGACCACGAGCACGTCGAACCCCGCGGGGTAACGGATGGCGTCGAGCACCGGGGTGCCGATGTTGCCGACGGCCGCCGACCGCATCCCCGATTCGCGCAGCAGGTGGTCGGCGAGCTGCACCGTCGTCGTCTTGCCGTTGGTGCCGGTGACGACGACCCACTCGGCCGGCGCACCCGTCTTGTCGCGCAGCCGCCAGGCGAGCTCGATGTCGCCCCACACGGGGCCGCGGGCGGTCGCCCAGGTCACGACCGGGTGCGAGGGAGGGAAGCCGGGCGAGACGAGGACGAGCTCGGGGTCGAACGCCTCCAGAACCGCGGGCACCTCGGAGAGCTCCCCCTCGTGCAGGTCCGCGCCGATAACGCCGATGAGCTCCCGCCGCTCCTCGGTCGCCGACTCGGCGACGACGAGCACCCGGGCCCCGAGCTCCACGAGGGTGTCGGCGGCCGAGAAACCGCTGGCGCCGAGGCCGAGCACGGCGACCCGCAGACCGCTCCAGTCCGCGTGCCAGCTGGTCAGCGAATCGAGATCGCGGCCCTGCGTGTCGCCCATGTCAGCGGCTCACCCATTCGAAGTAGAAGAGCCCGACGCCGACCGCGACGAAGAGGCCGGCGATCAGCCAGAACCGCACGACGACGGTGACCTCGGCCCAGCCCTTCAGCTCGAAGTGGTGATGGAGCGGGCTCATGAGGAAGATGCGCTTGCCCTTGGTGAGCTTGAAGTAGGCGCGCTGCACGATGACGGACCCGGTGACGATGAGGAACAGCCCGCCGATGAAGACGAGCAGCAGCTCGGTGCGGGTCAGGATCGCGAGGGCGGCGAGGGCGCCTCCGATGCCGAGGGACCCGGTGTCGCCCATGAAGATCTGCGCGGGCGAGGTGTTCCACCAGAGGAAGCCGATGAGGCTGCCGGAGAGGGCTGCTGCGATCACCGCGAGGTCGAGCGGATGCTGCACGATGTAGCACATGTCCCGGTTCTCCGGGAGGATCGCGGTGTTGAAGCACGACTGGTTCCACTGCCAGAACCCGATGAAGATGTAGGACGCGATCGCGAGGATCGACGATCCGGTCGCCAGTCCGTCGAGCCCGTCGGCGACGTTCACGCCGTTGGACGCGCTCACCACGATGACGTTCGTCCAGATCAGGAAGAGGATGACGCCGATGACCGGACCGAAGACGGCCAGGTTCAGCCACGGGATGTCGCGCACGCCCGAGATGTAGAGCGACGCAGGCGTCAGGTTGTTCGCGTCGGGGAAGTTGATCGCGAGGAGGGCGAAGATCGACGCGAAGACGACCTGGCCGGCGACCTTCTGCCAGCCGCCGAGCCCGAGGCTGCGCTGATTGCGCGTCTTCAGGAAGTCGTCGATGAACCCGACGAAGCCGAGCCCGACCATCAGGCCGATGACGAGCAGCCCGACGCGCGTGACGGGCTCGTCGGCGGCCAGGTGGCCGATGAAGTAGCCGAGCACGGCACCGGTGATGAACACGATGCCGCCCATCGTGGGCGTGCCCTTCTTGGCGTGGTGGCTCTGCGGTCCGTCGTCGCGGATGAACTGGCCCCAGCCCAGCCTGCGGAACAGGCGGATGAAGAGGGGCGTGGAGAAGAGCGTGAAGAACAGCGCGAACCCGCCGGCGATGAGAAGGGCGATCACTCTGCGATCCCTCCCAACCGGTCACCGAGGAAGCGGAGTCCCGCCGACTTCGACGACTTCACGAGTACGACGTCGCCCGGTCGGAGCAGCCCCTGGACGACATCGTAGGCGTCGTCCGGGTCGGCCACGTAGCGGGACTCGCCGTCCCACGAGCCCTCGAGGCCGGCGGCGACGTGGATGCGCCTTGCCCGCTCCCCCACCACGATCAGCTGCTTGATGTTCAGTCGGACGGCGAGCAGGCCGATGCGGTCGTGCTCCTCGCCCGCGTACTCCCCGAGCTCCGCCATCTCGCCGAGCACGGCCACCGAGCGGCCCTCCTCGCGCGTGAGGTGCGCGAGCGACTTGAGCGCCGCCGCGGTCGAGTCGGGGCTCGCGTTGTAGGCGTCGTTGATGACGATCCACCCGGTGCCGGGGTCGAGGCGCTCCATGCGCCACCGCTCGGCACGCTCGAGCCCTTCGAGGGCGGTGATCGCCCGGTCGAGCGGCACCCCGAGCTCGTCCGCCACGGAGAGCGCGGCGAGGGCGTTGTAGACGTGGTGCTCGCCGAGGATCCGCAGTCGTACGGGCAGGGTCTCGTCGCCGCGGTGGAGCGTGAAGCGGGTGCCTTCGGCTCCGGACTCGACGCCGTCGGCCCAGAGCCGGGCGCCCGGCTCCAGCCCGAAGGTGCGCACTCGGGCGGGCGTGCGCTCCGCCATCCGCGCGACCCGAGGGTCGTCGGCGTTCAGCACCGCGACCGCGGACGGCGCGAGGTCGGTCACCATCTCGGACTTCGCGCGCTCGACGGCGTCGATGCCGCCGAACTCACCGACGTGGGCGAGACCGACCTTGAGCACGACCCCGATGTCGGGCTGAGCGATCGAGACGAGCCGCGCGATCTCGCCCGCGCCGCTCGCCCCCATCTCGACGACGAGGAATCGCGTGTCGTCGTCTATCCGCAGCATCGAGATCGGTGCGCCGACGTGGTTGTTGAACGAGCCCTGCGGTGCGACGGTCGGGCCCTCCGCCGAGAGGATCGCCCGGAGCATGTTCTTGGTGGAGGTCTTGCCGTTCGATCCGGTGACGGCCGCGACCCGCATCCGCCCGTGCGCGCGCACCCGGGAGACGACCTCCCGCGCGAGCGACGCGAGCGCCTGCACGCCGTCGGAGACGACGATCTGCGGTGCCGCGACATCCGCCAGCTCGCGTTCTGCGATCACGAGCGCGGCACCCGCCTCGGCCGCCGCGGGCGCGAAGAGCGCGCCGTCGGTGGTCTCGCCGGGCAGGGCGAAGAAGATCGACCCCTGCTCGACCAGCCGGGAGTCGGTCTGCACCGAGCCGCTCACGACGGTCGACGGGTCGCCGCCCCGCAGCTCGCCGTTCACGGCGGCCGCGATCTCGTCGAGCCTGAGCGCGATCACCAGCCCGCCTCGCGCAGCGCAGCGCGGGCCTCGTCGCGCGCCGAGTACGGCGTGCGCACACCCTGGATGTCGCGGTAGTCCTGGTGACCGGGACCCGCCCAGAGGATCGAGTCGCCCTCCTTCGCGAGCCCGACGGCCACCCGGATCGCCCGCTCGGGCGGGCTGACCTCGTGCAGCTCCGGCTGATGCTCAGCGAGCTTCGCGCCCTCGAGGAGCGTCGCCCGGATGGACGCCGGGTCCTCGAACCGCGGATGGTGGTCGGTGATCACGAGGATGTCGCTGTTTTCGGCTGCCACTCGCGCCATCTCGTGGCGCTTCGTCGCGTCGCGGTCGCCGTCGGCTCCGAACACCATGATGACGTTGCCCTCGGTGAACCGGCGCACCGCCTTGAGGGTGTTCTCGAACGCGTCGGCGCTGTGCCCGAAGTCGACGTAGACGCTCGGACCCCGGTCGCCCGAGACGCGCTCGGTGCGGCCGGGGAGATAGGCGGAGATGCCGCCATCGGCCTCGAGCGCCTGCCCGATCGCCTCGAGCTCGAAGCCCGCCTCGACGAGCATGACGATCGCGAGACCCGCGTTGGCGGCCATGTGCCAGCCGATGATCGGCACCCGGGTCGAGAGCGATCGGCCCTCGGGGCCGGTCAGGCGGAACTCGGTGTAGGCCGGCTGCTCGTCGAGGATCTCGACGGTCCAGTCGGCGTCGACCCCCGGGGTGGCGGAGATCGTCGTGACCGGGATGCGGGACGCCTCGACCACGAGCTCGCCCCAGGTCGAATCGAGCGAGACCACCCCGCGCTTGCCGCGGTCGGGCTGGAAGAGCGGCAGCTTCGCCTCGAAGTACTCCTCCATGTCGGCGTAGTCGTCGAGGTGGTCGTGGCTGAGGTTCGTGAAGGCCACGACGTCGAACAGCATCCCGTCGACGCGGTGCCTGCTGAGCGCCTGGGCGCTCACCTCGACCGCGACGGCGCGCACGCCCGCCTCGCGCATGCGGGCGAGCAGCGCGTGCATCTCGCTCGCCTCGGGGGTGGTGAGGCGGCTGACGACGGTGAGGTCGCCGATGTGGCGCTCCGCGGTCGAGCTGAGCCCAGTCACGAGGCCGAGCTGCCGCAGGATGCCCTCGAGCAGGTACGACGTCGACGTCTTGCCGTTGGTGCCGGTGACGCCGAAGAGCAGCGGCGGGTCCTCCCGGGTGCGGTAGACCCAGGCGGCGATCTCGCCGAGGGCCGAGCGCGGGTCCTCCACCAGCACGATCGGCAGGCCGGCGTCCTTCGCGAGCTCGGCGCCCTCGGCATCCGTCAGCAGCGCCACGGCACCGCCTTCGCGGGCCTGCTCGGCGTAGGAGGCGCCGTGCGCGTGCACCCCGCGGACGCCCACGTAGAGGTCGCCGGGGTGCAGGTCGCTCGTCGACAGCGTGACGCCGGTGATCTCGACACTGTCGATGGAACCTGAGTGATCTAGGCCGAACTCGACAGCGAGTTCGCCCAGGGACCTCGCCTGAGGGTGTTCAGGTCTGAGGACCGGGGGGATCCGGGACAAGCGATCTCCTCGTCGTCGTTACGGCCTCACCACGTGAGCGGGATGTCCGGCGCGGGTTCGGTCGAAGGTTCGACCCGGAACGTCTTGAGCACCTGGGCCGTGATGTTGTGGAAGGTCGGGGCGACCGCCGCCGACGTCTTCATGGTATCTGGCTGGCCGAGGGTGACGACAATCGCGTACTCGGGGTTCTCCGCCGGCACGAGTCCGGCGATCGACACGACGCGCTCGCTCGTGTAGACGCCGTTCTGTGCGACCTCGGCCGTTCCCGTCTTCGCGGCGATGCGATAGCCGGGGATGGAGAGCTGCGGAGCGAGTGAGAGCTGCGACGCCACCGGCTCGAGCATCTGCACGGTCTGGTCGGCGGCCGCCTCGGAGACCACCTGCACGCCTTCGCCCGTCGGCACGTCCGTCCAGGTGCCGTCGGCGTGCTCGCACCCGGCCACGAGGCTGAGCGGAACGCGCACGCCGTTGTTGCCCAAGGTCTGGTAGATGCTCGCCACCTGCAGCGAGGTCGCCGCGACGCCCTGCCCGAACTGGACGGTGTAGTTGGTGCTGGTGTCCCAGTTCTCCGCCGGGTGGAGGATGCCCGACGACTCGGCTCCCCCGAAGTCGTCGGTCGCCTGCTCTCCGATGCCGAACTTCTTCCAGTACTCGTAGCGGGTCTGCGCGTCCAGATGGTCGGTGAGCACCGAGATGCCGGTGTTCGAGGAGTTGGCGAGGGCGCCCGCGGTCGTGTAGCGCAGGTCTCCGTGCGCCCAGGCGTCGCCGATCGGGGGGCCGTCGGGCACCTCGAAGAAGCCCGGAGCGACGATCTGCGTGGTCGGCGTGATGGCCCCCGCGTCGAGGAGCATCGCGACCGTCGCCGCCTTGAAGGTCGATCCAGGCTCGTACGGGATGGCGAAGGCGCGCGAGCCGGTCGCACCGGGATCCGCCGAGCTGTAGTCGTTGGGGTCGACCGTCGGGTAATCGGCCACCGCCATCAGCGCGCCGTCGGCGACCCGCACGACGACGGCGGTCGCCCAGTCGGCACCGACCTCCTGGGCGCGCTGGGCGATCTGCTGCTGGGCGTACCACTGCAGATCGCGGTCGATCGTCAGGTGCACCGTGCCGCCGTCGCGTGCGTCCTCGACCTCGAGGGTGCTGCCGGGGATGCGGGTGTTGTCGAGCCCTCGCTCGTAGGTCGCGGTGCCGTCCGAGCTCGCGAGGCACTCGTCCCAGTGGTACTCGACCCCCGCGCGGGCCACGTTGTCGGTGCCGGTGAAGCCGACGAGATTGCCCGCGACGGCCCCGTTCGGGTAGGACCTGGCCGGGTCCCGCTCCATGTAGATCCCGGGGATGCCGAGGTCGCGGATCGCCTCGAACACCTCGAGGGGCTGCTCCTCCGCGAGCATGAGGTAGTCGGAGGTCGGATCCTCGTGCACGTCGGCGAGCAGGTCCTCGGCCTTCTGGCCGGTGAGGCCGGCGATCTCGGTGATCGCCTGGTCGGCGGTGATCTCGATCTCGGTGCCGTCGTCGAGCACCCGGGTGAACGGGTTGTTCGGGGCGGCGAGCAGCTGCCGCGGTGAGATCGTGATGTCGTAGCGCAGCACGCTGTCGGCGAGCACGACCCCGTTCGCGTCGACGATCTCGCCGCGGGTGCCGTAGATGGTCATGGGCACCGACCGCTTCTCGGTCGACTGCTCGTTGAGGTCCTCGGCCCGCACGACCTGGATGTCGACGAGCCGCACGACGAAGACCCCGACGACCGCGAGGATCGCGACCATGGCGACGATGGACCGGCGGCGGGTGCTGCGCCTGGTGGTCATGGTGCTCCGTCTCCCGAGGGCGATGCGTGATGCGTGGTCAGTGTGTGACGGGCGTGGGGAGGCCGCCGGAAGGATTCTCGCCTCCGCCGGTCAGGTCGCCCGGTTGCACCGGAGCGACCGGCGTGTCGGCCGGAGCGTCCGCGACGGGCGCCGGCGGGACAGCCGGGTCCTGCGGGGTCTGACCGTCGATCGTCTGGGTGGCCGGGTCGACGGCCGTCTGGTCGACCATGAGCGAGTTCGGCACGAGATTCCCCGCGGCTCCGACGAGTCCGGCTCCGGCCCCGGCGGCGCTGGCCGTGCCCGCGACGGATCCGTCGGCGAGCGACAGCACCGGCGGGATGGGGCCGATGACCATGCCCATCTCCTCGGCGCTCGCGGCGAGCTGCTGGCTCGACTCCAGCGCGTAGAGCTGCTCGATGAGAGCCTGCTCGGTGCGGTCGAGGTCCTTCTGCTCCGCCTCGAGTGCCGACAGCTGGTATGCGCCCTGCTGCAGCACGATGCTCAGTGCGAGCTGGGCGAGGAAGATGCCGAACACTCCGACGACGCTCGCGAGGGCGTAGACGATGCGCGGCCGCGCGCGGCGCTGCTCGCGAGTCGGCACGACCTCGATGTGACGGCGCGGTCTCGGCGCCTCGACGGGAACCCTGCCGGGAAGAGCCAGGGCGTTCAGGGCGCTCATGCGGCCTCCCGGACGCGTTCGGCGGCGCGCAGCCGCACCGGTGTCGCCCTCGGGTTGCGGGCCTTCTCCTCGTCGTCGGCCAGCTCGGCTCCGCGCACCAGCAGCCGGAACTCCGCCCGATGCTCGGGCAGCTCGATCGGTAGCCCCGCGGGCGCTGTGGAGCTCGAGCGTCGCTGAAGCTCGCGCTTGACGATGCGGTCCTCGAGCGACTGGTAGGCGAGCACGACGATGCGACCGCCGACGCCGAGGGCGTCGAGTGCGGCGGGCAGCGCCGTCTCGAGTACTGAGAGCTCGGCGTTGACCTCGATGCGGAGCGCCTGGAACACCCGCTTGGCCGGATGCCCCGCTCGGAGCAGCGCCGCCGGCGTCGCCCTCTGCAGCACCTCGACGAGCTGGGCGGATCGTTCGAGGGGCTCGGACTCGCGTGCCTGCACGATGAACCGGGCGTAGCGCGCCGCGAGCTTCTCCTCGCCGTACTCGTGGAAGATGCGCCGGAGCTCGGCCTCCGAGTAGGTGGCGAGCACCTCGGCCGCGGTCGTGCCGGAGGTTCCGTCCATGCGCATGTCGAGCGGAGCGTCCTTCGCGTAGGCGAAGCCTCGGTCCGCCTCGTCGAGCTGCAGCGAGCTCACTCCCAGGTCGAAGAGCACCCCGGAGAGCTCGTCGATCCCCAGGTCGTCGAGCACATCGGCGATGCGGTCGTACACGGCGTGCACGAGGCGCGCGCGCTCGCCGAAGCGGGCGAGGCGCTCCCCCGCGATCGCGAGCGCCTGAGTGTCGCGGTCGAGGCCGACGAGCGTGATGTCAGGGAAGCGCTCGAGCATCCGCTCTGCGTGGCCTCCCATGCCGAGCGTCGCGTCGACGACGGCGCCGCCTCGCTCGAGAGGGGGCGCCAGCAGCTCGAGCGTGCGCTCGAGCTGGACGGGGACGTGGATCTCGTCGCTCATCGCTTCCCTTGCCCTGTCCCGGGCCCTGATCCCCATCCACTCCGACCTGGCACCGGGGAAGGTGCGCCAGGGCAGGTTGGCTGGGAGTCAGCGTCCGGGTCAGAAGAGTCCGGGGATCACCTCCTCCGCGGTGTCGATGAAGTCGTTCTCGGTGCTGGCGTAGTACTCGTTCCAGGCCTCGGTGTCCCAGATCTCGGCTCGCGAGCCCGCGCCGATCACGGTGAGCTCCCGGTCGAGACCGGCATAGCTGCGCAGGTGCGCGGGGATGGTGATCCGGTGCTGCTTGTCCGGGATCTCCTGGTTGGCCCCGGACAGGAACAGCCGCAGGAAATCGCGGGCCTGCTTGCTCGTGACCGGTGCCTGGCGGATCTTCTCGTGCATCTGCTCGAACTCGCGCTGGCTGAAGACGTAGAGGCAGCGCTCCTGGCCGCGAGTGACGACGAGGCCTGAGGAGAGCTCCTCCCAGAACTTCGCCGGGAGGATCATGCGCCCTTTGTCGTCGAGCTTCGGGGCATAGGTGCCAAGGAACACGTCAGCCCCTCCCCTCGATCTCCGGCCAGATTCGGGTTCGGCTCCACTTTACTCCACTTTCCCCCACTCAAGGGAAGAACACGGCATGAATCGACCCCCTCTTCGGGGCTGGTTCCCAGTAATGGCGCGCGATCCAGCCAGTGGAGGGCAGTGGAGGAGATCTGGCGCGAGGTGGCCGAAAATGCCCGTCGGAGGGAGGCGCGAGCCGCATGCCCGTGTCGCGGGGCGCGCCAGTCCGGGCCGAGTGGAGAGCGCCGTGCCGAGGTGGTGGGATGTGGAGGGCCCGTCTCCGGGCATGAAAAAGGGAGTCGACCCGGTTGGTCGACTCCCTCTCAGAAGCTCTTGCGGCTCAGCGCCCCTGGCTGCTCAGCAGCTTCAGCGGCTCGAGGCCTTCACGCTCAGCGGTCGCGGTCTTCCTCGCGCTTGTCCCAGCGCTCGTTGAGGTTCTCCATGAACCCGCGCTTGCGCGGGGCGCCCGTGGTCGCGGCTCCGGGACCACCGGCACGAGGCGCCGAAGCGGCGCCGCTCTTGCGGGAGGGCGTGATGGCGAGCAGCACGCCGGCGAACATCACGGCGAACCCGAGCAGACCCACGAGGGGCTGCCGCACGACGACACCGGTGACGAGGACGGCGATGCCGGCCAACCCGAGCAGCACGCCGAGCACGACGATGGAGTAGTTCGGGCGCCCTCGACGACCGCCGACTGTCGCGATGAAGTCGGCGTCGTTCTGATAGAGACTGCGCTCCATCTCTTCGAGGAGCCGCTGCTCCTGCTCGGAAAGTGGCATCCCTCATCCCTTCCGGTCCGCCTGCTGAACCCTCATAGTACGCCGACGCTCCGCGGCTAGGCTAGGCGAGTGGCTGGGAGTACGCGGTTAGTGGACTTGGTGCAAGCCGAACTCGACGATTTCCTGTCCGCTCGGCGGGCTCAGCTCGCCGAGGTCTCCCCCGACCTCGCGCCGTTCGTCGACTTCTCCGAGGGCCTGCTGCGCGGCGGCAAGCGATTCCGCGCGCTGTTCTGCTACTGGGGATGGCGTGCCGTCACCGCGACGCCCGACACCTTCGATCCGCTGCCCGACGACGACGCCGACGACGATCTCCCGGCGATCGCTCGGGTGAGCGCCGCGCTCGAGATCTTCCATGCGGCGGCGCTCGTCCACGACGACATCATGGACAACTCCGACACACGGAGAGGCCGCCCCTCAGCGCACCGCCGGTTCGAGCGCCTGCACTCCGAGCAGGGCTTCACGGGCAACGCCCTGGGCTGGGGCCAGTCGGCCGCGCTGCTGCTGGGCGACCTGCTGCTGGGCTGGAGCGACGAGCTGCTGGACTCGGGGCTGCGGCTGCTGGGGAACGCGAAGGCGTCAGTCGCGGTGCGGGACGAGTTCACGACGATGCGCACCCTGGTGACGGTCGGACAGTATCTCGACATCCTCGAGGAGAAGTCGTGGCGCACACGCGACGAGCGGGAGCTGCTGCCCCGCGCGCACCGGGTCATCGTGTACAAGTCGGCGAAGTACAGCATCGAGGCGCCGCTCGCCCTGGGAGCGGCTGCGGGCGGCGCTGACGCAGACCAGCTGGAGTCGCTGCGGGCGTTCGGTCTCCCTCTCGGTGTGGCGTTCCAGCTGCGGGACGACCTGCTCGGCGTGTTCGGCGACCCGGAGGTGACGGGCAAGCCCGCGGGTGACGACCTCCGCGAGGGCAAGCGCACCGTTCTGATCGCCCTCGCCCGCGCGGCGATGCCTGGAACGCTGCGGTCGGTGCTCGACGAGCTGCTCGGCGACCCCGACCTGGATGCCCAACAGGTGGGGATGCTGCAGTCGGCACTCCGCGAGGCCGGCGCCGTGGATCAGGTGGAGCGCATCATCGACCACAACGTCGGGCTCGCCCTCAAGGCGCTCGGTTCGGCACGGATCAGCGCGTCGGCGCGAGAGGAGCTGTCACGGCTCGCGGAGACCACCGCGAGGCGGACCGCCTAGACCCGACCAGGAGCGTTCGGTCAGAATCCGAGCGCCTGGGCGACCCTGCGCACCTCGGCCTTGCGTCCGGAGCGCAGCGCGTCCACGGGACGGGCTCCGAGAGTGTCGTCCTCGGCGATCAGCCAGCGCATCGCCTCGTCGTCGGTGAAGCCCGCATCCCCGAGCACGATGAGCGTGCCGCGCAGGTCGTGCAGCGGTTCCTGGCCGTCGAGGAAATCGGCGGGAACCTTGAGCACGCCGTCGACGCGCGAGGCGAGCAGCAGTCTGTCTTCGATCAGGCGGCGCACCTGGCTGAGCTTCACGTCGAGCCGCTCTGCCACATCGGGGAGCGTCAGCCAGTCGATTCCTTCCTCGGTCACGAATACAGAGTGCCACGACCCGACGGGCTCGCAGAACTCGCCGGGACACAGGCAGTCACATGAGCAACACCAGTCACACGCGTTGACTCCACTATGCAGCAGTGTCAGAGTAGGGGAATGCCGTGGGGGTGGCGATTGCTCGGGGCAGGGAGCGGAGAGAGCTGATGAGAACAACATCGACAGGCGGCGTGGTGCGACGCACCAACGCCTGGTGGAAGGGCGCACGCGCCTCCGTCCCCGTCGTGCTCGCGAGCTCGCTGGCTCTCACGATGGGCGTCACGGGCCCCGTGCAGGGTGCGGAGAGCAGTCCTCGGCCGTCCAAGCCCAAGCCGCTCCCCTCGCACCAGCGCCCCGCCGCGGCACCGGCCACCGCCGCGCACTCGCAGACCCCGCTCGCCTCAGGCTCCGTTCCCGCCACCTACCGGGTCGAGGCCGGCGACACCGTCAGCGCGATCGCCGCGCGCTACGGGCTCGCCACCGCATCCGTTCTCGCCCTCAACGGACTGGGTTGGAAGACCACGATCCATCCCGGACAGGAGTTGCGCCTGACCTCGGGCGGAGCGAAGGCCGCGACCCCGACCCCCATCTCCTCGGAGGTGCAGAAGCACACGATCGCCGCGGGCGAGACGATCAGCGGCATCGCGGCGCGCTACGGCGTGTCGACCCGCTCCGTGCTGAGCGCCAACGGGCTCAGCGACACGAGCATCGTCTACCCCGGGCAGACCGTCGTCGTCCCCGCGGCCATGTCGCTCGCGTCGTCGACGACGCCCGCTCCTGCCGCCCCGGCTGCGACCGCGAAGACCTACACGATCCAGCCCGGCGACACCGTCTCCGCCATCGCGTCGAGGCTCGGCGTCGACGCCTCGACCCTGCTCGAGCTCAACGGGCTCGGCCCGAACAGCCTCATCTACGCGGGACGCACCCTCACGGTGCCGACCGTGACGGCCCTCACCTCCGAGATGCGGGAGAACGCCCGCATCATCGTCGAGGTCGGCCGTTCGCTCGGCGTGAGCGACCGGGGCCTCGTCATCGCCCTGGCGGCGGCGATGCAGGAGTCCAGCCTGCGGAACATCGACTACGGCGACCGCGACTCGGTCGGGCTGTTCCAGCAGCGGCCGAGCACAGGGTGGGGCGACCGCGCCGATCTGCTCGACCCGTGGCACGCGGCCCGGCTCTTCTTCGGCGGCCCGGGCGGCCCCAACAGCGGGATCACGCCCGGACTGCTCGACATCCACGGCTGGGAGAGCATGTCGGTCACCGAAGCGGCCCAGGCCGTGCAGGTGTCCGCCTATCCCGACGCCTACGCGAAGTGGGAGCTCTCGGCGCGAACCTGGCTGCGCGACCTCGGCTGAGCCCGTGTGGCTCCGCGACCGCGCAGGGTCGCGAACCTAGAATCTGAGCGTGACCACGAACTCGACCGACCCGATGATCGGCCGTCTCATCGACGGTCGGTACCAGGTCCGGTCGCGCATCGCCCGCGGAGGCATGGCGACGGTCTACCTCGCGACCGACCTGAGACTCGAGCGACGCGTCGCGATCAAGATCATGCACAACCACCTGGCCGATGACAGCCAGTTCAAGGAGCGCTTCATCCAGGAGGCGCGCTCGGCCGCTCGCCTGGCCCACCCCAACGTGGTCAACGTCTTCGATCAGGGGCAGGACAGCGAGATGGCCTACCTGGTCATGGAGTACCTGCCCGGCATCACCCTGCGCGAACTGCTGCAGGAGCACAAGGTGCTCACCGCCGAGCAGACGATCGACATCCTCGATGCGGTGCTCGCGGGTCTCGCCGCCGCCCACAAGGCCGGCATCGTGCACCGCGACCTCAAGCCCGAGAATGTTCTGCTGGCCGATGACGGCCGCATCAAGATCGGCGACTTCGGCCTCGCCCGGGCCGCGACGGCTCAGACCGCGACGGGCGCGGCACTGCTCGGGACGATCGCGTACCTCGCGCCGGAGCTCGTGACGCGGGGCATCGCCGACACCCGCAGCGACATCTACGCCGTCGGCATCATGACATACGAGATGCTCGCGGGCGAGCAGCCCTTCAAGGGCACTCAGCCGATGCAGATCGCGTATCAGCACGCCAACGACACCGTGCCGACGCCGTCGACGAAGAACCCGAAGGTGCCGGCCGAGCTCGACGAGCTGGTGCTGTGGGCCACCGCGCGCGACCCGGAGGAGCGCCCTCGTGACGCCAGGGTGATGCTCGAGCAGCTGCACGAGACCGAGGAGCAGCTGCGCACGTCGCTCCGGCCCGCCGCGACCCAGGTGCAGCGCACGATGGTGCTGCCCCCGGCCTCCGCGACGACCGTGCTGCCGAACGAGGACGTGACGCAGGTGCTCGGCCCTCGCAAGCCGGCCGCCGCGTCCCCCGTCGTCTCCGATAGCGCGTCGAAGCTCGCGACGAAGTCGAAGGCGCGGCGTGCCAGGGGCTGGTGGCTCTTCGCGCTCGTGCTGCTCCTCGCGGGAGGCGCAGGCGGCGCCGGCTGGTGGTTCGGGCCTGGGCCGGGCGGGCAGGTCGTCCTGCCGTCGGATGTCGAGGGCATGACGCAGGAGGACGCTCGGGCGACGCTCACCGAGCTGGGCGTCGTCGTGGCGGACGCCGTCGTCGAGGACACCCATCCGACGATGGAGCCGGGACTCGTGCTGCGCACCGAGCCGGGCGGGGGCAGCGCCGTGCAGCGCGGCTCCGAGGTCTCGCTCGTCGTGTCGATCGGCCCCCGCAACGTGGATCTGCCGTCCCTCGTCGGCATTCCGAGGACGGATGCCGAGGGGATCATCGCCCAGTCCTGGGTGCTCGGCGACGTGGTGGAGCAGTTCTCCGGGGATGTCGAGGCGGGCATCGTGCTCGATGCCCTCGACGAGGCAGGGGCGACGCTGCAAGGGGTCGCCCAGTACCCGGAGCAGAAGAGGATCTCCCTGGTCGTCTCGGCGGGGCCCGTGCCCGATGTGATCGGGATGTCCGCCGCAGACGCCGAGAGCGAGCTCCGCAACGCCGGCCTGGTCCCGCAGATCGCCGAGCAGCGCGAGTACAGCTCGGACATCGAGGAGGGCGCGGTGCTCCGGGTCGCCCCGGCGGGCGACAGCGAGGTGCTGCGCAAGGGCGACGGCATCATCCTCGTGCTGAGCGACGGACCCGAGCCTGTGGTGCTGCCCGACCTGCAGGGCTACACGCGCGACCAGGCGATCGCGGAGCTCGAGGCTATCGGCCTGCGGGTGTCGTACAACCCGATCTTCGCGCCCTTCCCCGACGCGACCGTGAGCGAGACGAATCCTGGCGCGGGCGAGACCGTCGAGGTCGGCTCGACCGTGGGGCTCGTGCTGCAGCTGTTCGGGTAGCCCAGCGCCTCAGCGCCGGCCCTCAGCGCGGGGCCTCAGCGCTGCGCCGCGGCGAGCTCCTCGGCGACGAGGAACGACAGCTCGAGCGACTGCATATGGTTCAGCCGCGGGTCGCAGAGCGACTCGTAGCGGGTCGCCAGTGTGGCCTCGTCGATGTCCTCCGAGCCGCCGAGGCACTCCGTCACGTCGTCGCCGGTCAGCTCGACGTGGATGCCGCCCGGGTGCGTGCCCGCGGCCCGGTGCGCCTCGAAGAAGCCGCGCACCTCGTCCACGACGTCGTCGAAGCGCCGGGTCTTGTAGCCGGTGGGAGTCGTGAGCCCGTTGCCGTGCATCGGGTCGGTCACCCAGAGCGGGTTCGCGTCCATCCCCTTGATCGCCTCGAGCAGCGGGGGCAGAGCGTCGCGGATCCTGCCAGCACCCATCCGGGTGATGAAAGTGAGACGACCGGGCTCCCGCTCGGGGTCGAGCTTGTCGATGAGCTTCTCCATGACGTCGGGCGTCGTGGTCGGCCCGAGCTTGACCCCGATCGGATTGCGCAGCCGGGAGAAGTAGTCGATGTGCGCTCCGTCGAGGTCGCGCGTGCGCTCCCCCACCCAGAGGAAGTGCGCCGAGGTGTTGTACGGCGTCCCGGTGCGCGAGTCGATGCGCGTCATGGGCCGCTCGTAATCCATCAGCAGGCCCTCGTGGCCCGTGTAGAACTCCACACGCTTCAGCTCGTCGAAGTCGGCACCCGCCGCCTCCATGAACTTGATGGCGCGGTCGATGTCGCGCGCCAGCACCTCGTAGCGCTGGTTCGCCGGATTCGCCGCGAAACCGCGGTTCCAGCTGTGCACCTGCCGCAGGTCGGCGAACCCGCCCTGCGTGAAGGCGCGGACGAGATTCAGCGTCGATGCAGCCATGTGGTAGCCGTGCACCAGACGCGCGGGGTCCGCCTTGCGGGACTCCGGCGTGAAGTCGTAGCCGTTGACGATGTCGCCGCGATAGGCGGGCAGCGTGACGTCGCCGCGAGTTTCGGTGTCGCTCGAGCGCGGCTTCGCGAACTGCCCCGCCATCCGCCCCATCTTGACCACGGGCATCGACGCGCCGTAGGTGAGCACGACCGCCATCTGCAGGAGGGTCTTCACCCGGTTGCGGATCTGATCCGCCGTGGCACCCGCGAAGGTCTCGGCGCAGTCGCCGCCCTGCAGCAGGAAGGCCTGCCCGCTCGCGGCGCGCGCGAGGCGCTCGCGCAGGATGTCGACCTCGCCCGCGAAGACCAGCGGCGGGAGCGTCGCGAGCTCGGCGGAGGCGGCGCCGACGGCCTCGGGGTCGTCCCACTGCGGCTGCTGCTTGATCGGCAGCGTGCGCCAGGCGTCGAGCCCTGAGAGCACGGCGGGGTCGGCGGCGACGACGGTTTCGGTGGGGTCGACCACGGGCATTTTCCTCCAGGCACGGCGGGCTCTGAGGCCCCGACCGAGCCTAACGGAGCGCCGACGATGCCGCCGACGGCAGCGCCTAGCGGCTGCGCGAGCTCATCCGCTCCTTCACCGACGACGCGTACACGTCGGTGTACTCCTGACCGCTCAGCCGGGCGAGCTCGTACATGATCTCGTCGGTGACCGACCGCAGGATGAAGCGGTCGCCCTCGAGGCCCTCGAAGCGCGAGAAGTCCAGCGGCTCTCCGAAGACGATGCCGATGCGGCGCACCTTCGGGATCTTCGTGCCGATCGGCATGACCTTCTCGGTGTCGATCATGGCGACCGGCACGACAGGCACGTGGCCCTCGAGGATCATGCGTGCGACTCCGGTGCGCCCGCGGTACATCCGACCGTCGGGGCTGCGGGTGCCCTCGGGGTAGATGCCGAGCATCTCGCCCCTCGCAAGCACGCCGAGGCCGGTGTTGAGGCTCGCCTCGCTCGCCTTGCCGCCCGAGCGGTCGATCGGCAGCTGCCCCGTGGCCTTGAAGAACCAGCGGGTGAGCATGCCCTTGATCCCCTTGCCGGTGAAGTAGTCGCTTTTCGCCAGGAAGACGACGTTGCGGTCGAGCACCAGGGGAAGGAAGACGGAGTCGATGAACGACAGGTGGTTGCTCGCGAGGATGACGGGGCCGGTCTTCGGCACGTTCTCCGTGCCGGTGACCCAGGGCCGGAACGCCGTCAGCAGAATGGGACCGGCGATGAGGTTCTTCATGAACCAGTAGAACATCGGGCTCCCTCGGTGTCCGCGTCGGACGACCGGATGATCCTAACGCGGCTGGGCGTGCACCCGTGCGAGGTCGGCCGCTCCGACGACCCCCGCGTCGTTCACGAGCTCCGCCGTCACGAAGCCCGGCTCGGGGTGGTACCCGCGGGCCGGCAGGTGAGTCAGGTAGGACTCGCGGATGGGCTCGAGCAGCAGCTCGCCGGCCGACGAGACGCCTCCCCCGATGACGAAGACCTGCGGATCGAGTACCGCGGAGAGACTCGCGCAGGCCGCCCCGATCCACCGGCCGAGCTCGCGGAGCGCCGCAAGCGCGCCCGGATCCCCCTCCTGGATGAGCTTCGCCAGGTGCTTGCCCGTCAGCTCGCCGTGCTTCGCCCGCTGCTCGGCGAGGCGCATCCCGATGCCGCCGACGTCGGCGATCCCGTTCGCCATCCGCAGCAAAGCTCGGCCCGATCCGTACTGCTCGATGCAGCCGCGCGCACCGCATCCGCAGGGCAGCCCGTCCGGCACCACCCGCATGTGCCCGAGCTCGCCCGCAGAGCCGAAGCCTCCGCGCAGCAGCCGGTCGCCGACGACGATGGCACCGCCGACCCCGGTGCCGATCGTGAGCATCGTCATGTCGCTCACCAGGCGGCCGGCGCCGAAGCGGAACTCGGCCCACCCGGCGGCGTTCGCGTCGTTGTCGATCGTGATGTCGAGGTCGATGCGCTCGGCGAGACGGGCCTGGATGGGCTCGTTGCGCAGGCTGATGTTCGGCGCGTAGTAGACGGTCGACTGGGCGGCGTCGATGAATCCGGGGGCCGCAACTCCCACCGCGCCGACCTCGTACCCCTCACGGAGGCCCTGCACCATGTCGACGACGAGGTCGACGATCGCGTCCCTGTCCTTCGCCGGAGTGGGTCGCCGGTCGCTCGCGAGGATCTCGCCGAACTCCGACACGACCGCTCCCGCGATCTTCGTCCCACCGATGTCGATCCCGATCGCGTGCACGGATGAGAAGTCTAGTGCGGGGACGGGCGCCGCATCCCCGCGCGGATGCCGCGGGGATACCATGGATGCACTCGCAGTTCACCGTGCCGAAGGAGTCCGAAGTGAACGAGTCCTACACGCCCGTGATGGTCGAACCAGACCCGCGCGCGAACACCACCGCCCTGCTGCTCGACCGGGTTCGTCTCACCCCCGATGAGCCCCTCTTCTCGATTCCGACCGCCGCCGGCGGCTGGAGCGACATCACGGCACGACAGTTCCACGAGCGCGTCGTGGCGCTCGCCAAGGGTTTCGTGGCGGCCGGCATCCAGCCCGGCGAGAAGATCGGCTTCATGTGCCGCACCCGCTTCGAGTGGACGCTGGTCGACTTCGCCGCGTGGTTCGCCGGCGCCGTGCTCGTGCCGATCTACGAGACCTCCTCGCCCAGCCAGGTGCACTACATCCTGAGCGACTCCGGCGCGACGGCGATCATCGTCGAGACGCCCGACCACTTCGCCCGTTTCGACGAGATCCGCAGCGACGTGCCCCAGGTGACGAAGGCGTGGCAGGTCGACCTCGGCGACCTCGACAAGCTCGCCGCGTCGGGAACCGGGATCAGCGACGACGAGATCGAGCAGCGTCGCTCGGCTGCGCAGGGCTCCGACCTCGCGACCCTCATCTACACCTCCGGCTCGACCGGCAAGCCCAAGGGGTGCGTGCTGACGCACTCCAACTTCGTCGAGCTCAGCCGCAATGCCGCGGCCGAGATGGCGGAGGTGCTGCACCCGGGCGCGAGCACCCTGCTCTTCATCACGACCGCGCACATCTTCGCGCGCTTCATCTCGATCATCTCGGTGCAGGCCGGCGTCAAGGTCGGCCACCAGGCCGACACCAAGCAGCTGCTCCCCTCCCTCGGCTCCTTCAAACCGACCTTCCTGCTCGCGGTGCCCCGCGTGTTCGAGAAGGTCTACAACTCCGCGGAGCAGAAGGCCGAGGGCAGCGGCAAGGGCAAGATCTTCCGCAAGGCGGCGGAGGTGGCCGTCGCGCACTCCAAGGCGCTCGACGACGGCCACGTTCCGCTGAAGCTGAAGGCGCAGTTCGCGCTCTTCGACCGGGTGGTGTACGCGAAGCTGAAGGCCGCGATGGGCGGCAACGTGCGGTTCGCCGTCTCCGGCTCAGCGCCGCTCGGGCCGCGCCTCGGCCACTTCTTCCGCAGCCACGGCATCCGCATCCTCGAGGGCTACGGCCTGACCGAGACCACGGCGCCCGCGACGGTGAACGTGCCGCACAAGTTCAAGATCGGCACCGTCGGCCCCGCTCTGCCGGGAGTGGGCATCCGCATCGCCGAGGACGGCGAAGTGCTCGTCAAGGGCATCAACGTGTTCAAGGAGTACTGGAACAACCCCCACGCGACCGCCGAGTCGCTCGCGGGCGAGTGGTTCCACACCGGCGACATCGGAGCGCTCGACGAGGACGGGTACCTCACGATCACCGGCCGCAAGAAGGAGATCATCGTCACGGCGGGCGGCAAGAACGTGGCCCCCGCCGCCCTCGAGGACCCGATCCGCTCGAATCCGCTCGTCGGTCAGGTCGTCGTCGTCGGAGATCAGAAGCCGTTCATCTCGGCCCTCATCACGCTGGACAGCGAGATGCTGCCGGTCTGGCTGCACAACAACGGCGAGTCCGCCGACCTCACCCTGGCGGAGGCGGCGGTGCATCCGAAGGTGCTGGCCGAGATCCAGCGCGCCGTCGATGCGGCGAACGCCGCCGTGTCGCGTGCCGAGTCGGTGCGCAAGTTCCAGGTGCTCGACACCGAGTTCACCGAGGCGAGCGGTCATCTGACGCCGAAGATGAGCATCAAGCGCAACGTGATCCTCGAGGACTTCCGCGACGTCATCGAGCGCATGTACACCGCGGCCCCCGAGACGCAGGGCAACTCACTGGTGCACTGACCGGTCCGGTCGGGCGCGCCTCTCGTGGTGGAGGGTCAGACCCTCCACCACGACGACGCGCGGATCTGCCGCATCGCCTCGCGCTTCACCTCGGGCTCGAGCCCCTCGATGTAGAGCTTGCCGTCGAGGTGGTCGATCTCGTGCTGGAGCGCCTGCGCGAGCACGCCGGTGCCCGAGACCTCCACCGGATTCCCATCGACGTCGACCCCCCTGGCCCGGGCGAACGGATGCCGGAGACGCGGGAAGTAGAAGCCGGGCACCGAGAGGCACCCCTCCTCAACGTGCTCGGGCACACCCGTGACCTCGACGAGCTCGGGGTTCAGCAGGTAGCCGACCTCGCCGTCGACGTTGTAGCTGAAGGCGCGCAGGCCCACGCCGATCTGCGCTGCGGCGACACCCGCGCGTCCCGGCACCTTGACGGTGTCGAGGAGGTCGTCGACGAGCTCGCTGAGCCCCGGGTCGCCCGGTCGCACGGGATCGGACACGCTGCGGAGTACCGGATCTCCGAAGAGCCGGATCTGTCGTTCGGTCATCCCTCAGAGCACCCGTCGTGAGGGCAGTCCGTCGACCACCAGAGCGGCGAGGTCGCGGGCTGCGCTCCTGGTGAGCGGCTTGAGCGTGCGCCAGTTCACGACGGAGCCTGCCGCGAGCTGCGGGTCGTACGGGATGCGCACGATCTCGCGCACCCGCGAGCGGAAGTGCGCCTCGATCTCCTCGAGCTTGACGAGGTTGGTGCTGAGAGTCGCGGTGTTGAGCGCGACCACCGCGTTGCGCACGAGGTCGCCGTAGCCGTTGGATTCGAGCCAGGTGAGGGTCTCGGACGCGAGCCGCGCCTCGTCGACGCTGCCGCCCGAGACGATCACGACCGAGTCAGCGCGCTGCAGGGTGGCGCGCATGACAGAGTGCACGATGCCGGTGCCGCAGTCGGTGAGCACGATCGAGTAGTAGCGGGCTGCGAGGTCGGCGACGACGTTGTAGTCGTTCTCGTCGAACGCCTCCGAGAGCAGCGGGTCGGTGTCGGAGGCGAGGATGTCGAGACGCGTCTCGTCGCGGGAGACGAGGGTGCTGAAGTCGTTGAAGTTGCCGATCTGGGGGGCGCGATTGACGACGTCGCGCACGGTGGAGCGGGTCTGCTTGTTGACGCGCTCCGCGAGCGTTCCCCGGTCGGGGTTCGCGTCCACCGCGACGACGCGGTCCTCGCGCACGTCGGCGAGGGCCATGCCGAGCAGGGTCGTGACCGTCGTCTTGCCGACCCCGCCCTTGCGCGTGAGCACGGGCACGAAGCGGGTTCCGCCCTCGAGCTCCTTCGAGATGCGCGCGTCGAGCGCCTTCTCGGCCCGGGCCTTCCGCGAGTCGCCGAGGTTCACGAGGTGCAGGGTCGCATTCCAGACGAAGCGCGGCCAGGCTCCGTCGGGCGCCTGGCGCCGGCTCTTCGGCTCCAGCAGCCGGTCGGCGGTCAGCATCGCGGCCGGCTCCGGCGTCGCCGAGACGGCCCCCTGCAGACGGTCACGGCGGGACAGCGGTCCCGTGTCAGTCCGCTCGTCGGCCGGCAGCTGAGGCAGCACGGTCACGGAGGTGGTGGTCAGCTCGGCGGACTCGACGACCGCAGGGTTGACGGTCGTGTCGTCGATCGCGACGGCGCGCTCGTGCTCGGGCGCCGAGTGCACGGTAGCGGGGAGGTCGACGTTGATCGTCAGGCTCTCCGGCAGGTCGCCTGCGATGTCGTCGCCCTCGGGGAGCTCGCCGTGCAGGTCGACGAGGTCGCCCGCGCGATCGTCTGCATTCGGTCGATAGGCCACGGAGTGCGGTTCCCTTCGGTGCTGGGGGCCCCAGTCTACCGGCGGCCGCGCTCCCTCACCGGGGGCTGGCGTCCGGGGCCGGTCAGCCCACCTCTACGAGGAGGTCGCCGGCGTCCACCTGCTGCGTGCGCGCGATCGCCACGCGCTTCACGACTCCTGCGACGGGCGACGTGATCGCGGCCTCCATCTTCATGGCCTCGATCGACGCGACGTTCTGGCCCGCGGCCACCGTGTCGCCCTCCGCCACCTGGAGCGTGACCACTCCGGAGAACGGGGCGGCGACCTGGCGCTGGTCGGTCGGATCCGCCTTCTCGGCGGCCTTCACGTCGACCTTGATGCTGCGGTCGCGGATGAAGACCGGACGCAGCTGCCCGTTGAGGGTCGCCATGACGGTGCGGATGCCCTTGTCGTCGGGGTCTCCGATCGCCTCGAGTCCCACGTAGAGCCGCACGCCCTTGGAGACCTCGACCACATGCTCGCCGCCCTGCCTGAGGCCGTAAAGGTAGTCGACCGTGCCGAGCACGGAGAGATCGCCGTAGCTCTCGCGGTTCTGCAGGAAGGACTTCGTCGGGGCGGGGAACAGCAGGCGGTTGAGCGCTGCGCGACGCTCCCCCGGTTCGCCGTCCAGCTGCTTCTCGTCGTCGGCGCTCAGCGGCGCCGCGCCGATCTTCGGCGTGCGACCGGCGAGCACCTTCGAGCGGAACGGCTCGGGCCAGCCGCCGGGGAGCTCGCCGAGCTCACCGGCCATGAAACCCACCACGGAGTCGGGGATGTCGTACTTCTCGGGATTGCGCTCGAAGTCGTCGGGGTCGGCGTTCGCGGCCGCGAGAGCAAGCGCGAGGTCGCCGACGACCTTCGACGAGGGCGTCACCTTCGGCGGACGGCCGAGGATGCGGTTCGCCGCGGCATACCAGTCCTCGACCTTCTCGAACTGGTCCCCGAGCCCCAGGGCGATCGCCTGCTGGCGCAGGTTCGACAGCTGTCCGCCCGGGATCTCGTGCTTGTAGACCCGGCCGGTGGGACCGGCGAGACCCGACTCGAAGGGGCGGTAGGCGTGGCGCACCGCCTCCCAGTAGGGCTCGAGGTCGCTCACGGCCTGCAGCGGGATGCCGGTGTCCCGCTCGGTGTGCGCGAGCGCGGCGACGAGGGCGGATGCGCTGGGCTGGCTGGTCGTGCCTGCCATCGGGGCGCTCGCGACGTCGACGGCATCCGCACCGGCCCGGCTCGCAGCGAGGAGCGTCGCGAGCTGGCCGCCCGCGGTGTCGTGCGTGTGCACGTGCACGGGCAGGTCGAACCGCTCGCGCAGGGCCCGCACGAGCTTCTCGGCGGCCTCGGCACGCAGCAGACCGGCCATGTCCTTGATCGCGAGGATGTGGGCGCCCGCCCCGACGATCTGCTCTGCGAGCCGCAGGTAGTAGTCGAGCGTGTAGAGGTCCTCGGCGGGATCGAGCAGATCACCCGTGTAGCAGACGGCGACCTCGGCGACCGCCGTGCCGGTCTCGAGCACCGACTCGATCGCGGGGCGCATCTGCTCCACGTCGTTGAGCGCGTCGAAGATCCGGAAGATGTCGACGCCCGTGGACGATGCCTCGCGCACGAAGGCGTCGGTGACCTTCGTCGGGTAGGGGGTGTAGCCGACCGTGTTGCGGCCTCGCAGCAGCATCTGGATCGCGACGTTCGGCAGGGCCTCCCGCATCGTCGCCAAGCGCTCCCACGGGTCCTCGCCGAGGAAGCGCAGCGCGACGTCGTAGGTCGCTCCGCCCCATGCCTCCACGCTCAGCAGCTGCGGCGTCAGGCGCGCCACGTGCGGCAGCACGGCCACCAGGTCGCGGGTGCGCACGCGGGTGGCGAGCAGCGACTGGTGCGCGTCGCGGAAGGTCGTCTCGGTGACCGCGAGCGGCGTCTGGGCGCGCAGCGCCTCGGCGAAGCCCTTCGGCCCGAGCTCGAGCAGACGCTGCCGGGAACCCGCGGGCGGCTCCGCGAGCAGGTCGACGGCGGGCAGCTTGAGCGCCGGGTCGATCGCCCCGGCGCCGTCGCCGTTCGGCTGGTTCACCGTGACGTCGGCGAGCCAGGTCAGGATCTTCGTGCCGCGGTCCTTCGACTGCGGGGTGCGGACGAGTTCGGGACGCTCGTCGATGAAGTGCGTGCTGAGGTCCCCCCGCACGAACGCCGGGTCGTCGAGCACCGCCTGCAGGAACGGGATGTTCGTCGAGACGCCGCGCAGACGGAACTCGGCGAGGCCGCGCCTCGCGCGGGCGACGGCGGCCGGGAAGTCGCGGCCGCGGCAGGTCATCTTGACGAGCATCGAGTCGAAGTGGGGCGAGATCTGCGCTCCGGCCGCGACCGTTCCGCCGTCGAGACGGATGCCGGCGCCGCCCGGCGAGCGGTAGGTCGTGATCTTGCCGGTGTCAGGGCGGAAGCCCGCCGCCGGGTCCTCGGTCGTGATGCGGGTCTGCAGCGCCGCACCCCGGAGCTTCAGGGTCTCCTGCGAGAGCCCGAGGTCGGCGAGGCTCTGGCCGGCAGCGATGCGCATCTGCGACTGCACGAGGTCGACGTCGGTGACCTCCTCGGTCACGGTGTGCTCGACCTGGATGCGTGGGTTCATCTCGATGAAGACGTGCTGACCCGCGCGCTCCCCCGCCGTCTCGAGCAGGAACTCGACGGTGCCCGCGTTGACGTAGTCGATCGACTCGGCGAACGCGATCGCGTCGCGGTACATCGCCTGGCGGATGCCCTCGTCGAGGTTGGGGGCGGGAGCGATCTCCACGACCTTCTGGTGGCGCCGCTGCACCGAGCAGTCGCGCTCGAAGAGGTGCATGGTGTGGCCCGCGGCATCGGCGAGGATCTGCACCTCGATGTGGCGGGGCCGCACGACGGCCTGCTCGAGGAACATCGTCGGGTCGCCGAAGGCGCTGTCGGCCTCGCGCATCGCCTCCTCGAGGGCGGGGCGAAGCTCCTCGCGGGTCTTCACGAGACGCATTCCGCGACCGCCGCCGCCCGCTACGGCCTTGGCGAACACCGGGAAGCCGATCTCGTCCGCGCCGCGCAGCAGCTCGTCGAGGTCCTTGCTTGCCGGAGTCGAGGCGAGGACGGGGACGCCGGCGGCGATCGCCCGCTCCTTCGCGGTGACCTTGTTGCCGGCCATCTCGAGCACGCGCTTCGGCGGGCCGATGAAGGTGATCCCTGCCGCCTCGGCGGCCGCCGCGAGCTCGGGGTTCTCGGAGAGGAAGCCGTAGCCCGGGTAGATCGCGTCGGCGCCGCTCTCCTTCGCGACGCGCACGATCTCCGCCACGTCGAGGTAGGCCCGCACCGGGTGGCCCTTCTCGCCGATCTGGTACGCCTCATCCGCCTTGAGGCGATGCAGCGAGTTGCGGTCCTCGTAGGGGAAGACCGCGACGGTCTTCGCACCCAGCTCATATGCGGCGCGCATAGCGCGGATGGCGATCTCACCGCGGTTGGCTACGAGGATCTTCTCGAACATGGACACCCTTCGGCACACGGCTGGCATTTAGGTGCTTTCAGACTAGTGAAGGTAACGTGGGTGCTCGTGCATGTACTCAGCGTCAGCTCCCTCAAGGGGGGCGTGGGAAAGACCACCGTGACGCTCGGGCTCGCCTCGGCCTCGTTCGCCAAGGGCCTGCGCACCCTCGTCGTCGATCTCGATCCGCAATCCGACGTCTCCACGGGGATGGACATCCAGGTCGCGGGGCACCTCAACATCGCCGACGTGCTCGCGAGCCCGAAGGAGAAGATCGTCCGCTCCGCGATCGCGCCGAGCGGATGGACGCGCGGCCGGCCGGGCAAGATCGACGTGCTCATCGGGTCGCCGTCGGCCATCAACTTCGACGGGCCGCACCCGAGCATCCGTGACATCTGGAAGCTCGAGGAGGCCCTCGCGAACGTCGAGGCCGATTACGACCTCGTGCTGATCGACTGCCCGCCGTCGCTCAACGCCCTCACCCGCACGGCATGGGCGGCGAGCGACCGGGTGACGGTCGTCACGGAGCCCGGGCTGTTCTCCGTCGCCGCGGCCGACCGCGCGCTGAGGGCGATCGAGGAGATCCGCCGCGGCCTCTCCCCCCGCCTGCAGCCCCTCGGCATCATCGTGAACCGGGCGCGCGTGCAGTCCCTGGAGCACCAGTTCCGCATCAAGGAGCTGCGGGACATGTTCGGTCCGCTCGTGCTCTCACCTCAGCTGCCCGAGCGCACCTCGCTGCAGCAGGCGCAGGGCGCGGCGAAGCCGCTGCACGTCTGGCCGGGCGAGAGCGCTCAGGAGATGGCGCGCAACTTCGACCAGCTGCTCGAGCGCGTGATGCGCACCGCGCGCATGGAAGCACCCGCGCAGCAGCCCCAGCAGCTCGCCTGACTCAGCCCCGCCGGGCGCTCACTCAGTCCCGCGCTACGGACGATTCGCCGATCCGTCGAGCATGCGGCCCTCCGTCCAGCCGATCCGTTGACGAATCGGCGATTCGTCAACAGAGACGCGGCTCCCGCGGGGGCGAGAAGCGGGCGCTGCTAGGAAGCCCGAGTCGCCCGACGCGCCGCGAGCTCGTCGCGGGGGTCCTCGCCGCCGAGGGAGTCGATCTCGACGAGGCTCGACTCCACCTCGCGGAGGACCTTGCCGACGGCGATGCCGAAGACGCCCTGTCCGCGGTTGACGAGGTCGATGACCTCGTCGTCGGAGGTGCAGAGGTAGACGCTCGCCCCGTCGCTCATGAGCGTCGTCTGGGCGAGGTCGTTGATTCCGGCCTCACGCAGCTGGTTCACCGCGACGCGGATCTGCTGCAGCGAGATGCCGGTGTCGAGCAGCCGCTTGACGAGCTTGAGCACGAGGATGTCGCGGAAGCCGTAGAGACGCTGGGAGCCTGAGCCCGCAGCCCCGCGGATGGTCGGCTCGACCAGCTGCGTGCGCGCCCAGTAGTCGAGCTGGCGGTAGCTGATGCCGGCCGCTCGGGCCGCTACGGCGCCGCGGTACCCGGACTGGTCGTCGAGGTCGGGCATCCCGTCGGTGAAGAGGAGATTGAGGTCATAGCGGTCCTCGGTGGGACGGTCGAGTTCGCTCATCGCTGTGACCCTCTAACCTTCATCCTGAAGTTGACGTTTAGCTCGGTGCAACTCCACGCTACAGACGGCACCCCTCGCGACCAAACACATCCGGCCGTGTCGTGCGGCGTGTCGGCACCGTGCTCCGACGGTACTACGGATCGAGTCGCGCGAGGGCGCTCCGCACAAGGTTGGTGCGGACGATATCGAGCTGACCGGCGAGCTCCCGCGCCATCTCGGCGGTCTTCGCCCGGCCTGCGGGGTCGCGGCGCCGGGAGACGGGCAGCAGCGCGTTCTCGATGAGTGCGAGCTCGCGCTCCGCCGCGGCGCGGAAGCCGCGCAGGTGGCGAGGCTCGATGCCGTTCCGCTGCAGCTCGGCGAGGGCCTTGAGCACCTGCAGCGCCTCGGCTCCGTACACCTCCGCCGGCGGCAGCAGCGACGCGGAGACCGCATCCTGCAGCAGCGCCGGCGTCGCACCGGCTTCGCGGGTGAGCTCCTCGCGGGTGTAGCGACGGTCGGTCGGCAGCATCGAGGGGCTGGCCGGTGCACCGGCAGGCAGCTCAGGGGTGCGTCCGGCGTCGAGCTCGTCGAGGTAGCCGCGGATGACCTTCAGCGGCAGGTAGTGGTCGCGCTGCAGCGTGAGCACGAAGCGCAGGCGCTCGAGGTCGGACGGCGAGAACTTGCGATACCCCGACTCGGTGCGAGCGGGGGTGATGAGCTGGCGCTCCTCCAGGAACCGCAGCTTCGACGGGCTGAGGTCGGGGAACTCGGGGCTGAGCTTCGCGAGCACCTGCCCGATGCTGAGTAGGCCGGAGGGACCAGGCGACTTCGCCTGGGCTGCTGCGCGCGCCACTACCGAGGGGTCCGCTGCGGCAGGTCGGCGCGCGAGGCGTAGAAGGTGAGGCGGAACTTGCCGACCTGCACCTCGGCGCGATCGGCGAGCAGGGCGGTGTCGATGCGGGTGCCGTCGTAGTACGTGCCGTTGAGCGAGCTGAGGTCGTGCACCTGGAACGAGGTTCCGTGCCGCACGAACTCGGCGTGACGACGGGAGACGGTCACGTCGTCGAGGAAGATGTCGGCATTCGGATGACGCCCGACGGTCGTCACATCGGCGTCGAGCAGGAAGCGGGCTCCGATGTTCGGGCCCCTGCGCACCACGAGGAGGGCGGAGCCCGACGGGAGCGCGGCGATCGCCTCGTGCTCCTCGGTCGAGACACCGGCGTCGTAGGCGGCGAGCTGCGCTCCGAACTCGTCGCTGAACGTCAGCGTCGTGTCGTTCTCACGGTGCGCTTCGTCACGGGGACGGTTTGCGTCGGCCATCGGTACCTCCTCTAGCTGTCCAGCGTATCGGATGGGGTCGGCTCGGCGACCCGCGGAATCCGGATCAGCCGCACCGTCTGGATGAGATAGATCACTCCAGCCCACCAATAGAGGAAGGCCCCCCAGAGCGCGAGCGCCCATCCGACCGGATCACTCAACCACGCGATCGACGGAACCGCCTGCCCCAGCACGAGGGTCGGCAGCGCGTAGAAGAGCACGAAGGTCGCCACCTTGCCCAGGTGATGCACCGGCAGCGGGCCGTAGCCGTTCGCAGCCAGCACGACGCCCACGCCGAGCAGCATCACGTCGCGCGCCACGAGCACGGCGACGAACCACCACGGGATGATGCCGCGGGCGGCGAGGCCGAGCAGGGTCGCGAGGATGAACAGCCGGTCGGCGGCGGGGTCGAGCACCTGCCCGAGTCGCGAGATCTGACCGAAGGTGCGCGCGATGACGCCGTCGAGGTAGTCGGTGATGACGGACACCACCAGCACGACGAGCGCGGCCAGGTCGTTGCCGACGAGGAGGAGGACGAGGAAGACGGGCACGAGCGCGAGCCGCACGAAGCTCAGCAGATTCGGGACCGTGAGGATCCGCGTGCTGACCGTGCGCGCGCTCTCCGTACCCACGCGAGAAGTCTAGTGGGGACACGCCAGGCACCCCGGAGAGAACCTCGATCCTCGCGAGTAGCGTTGAAGGATGTCGTGCATCCGCTTCAACACCCCGGCGCAGCGCCTGCAGATGAAGGAGCTCGCGCCTTCGATGCTGACTCCCGAGGAGGCCGCGGCTCTGCACCCGGCGCCGGAGATGACGGAGAGCAAGATCGCCCGCATGCGGCTGCTCGCGAAGGACCCGAACCCCAGGATCCGCGAGCGGGCCGCCCTCGACTCTCACACGCCCGACGACGTCATGGCGCAGCTGGCGCGGGATCCCGACGAGGGCGTGCGCGCGTGCGTCGCCCGCAACGAACGCACCTCCTGCGACATCCTCGGCGGCCTGGCCGACGACGAGTCGGAGCGGGTGCGGGGGTTCCTCGCA
Organism: Microbacteriaceae bacterium; assembly: GCA_031177985.1. GTDB lineage: Bacteria > Actinomycetota > Actinomycetes > Actinomycetales > Microbacteriaceae > JAPSJW01. The sequence continues at coordinate 103,443 of JAPSJW010000007.1, forward strand.
CTCAACTACTTCGTGCCCGCGGAGGCGATGGCTCGCCTCGCGTCGGACGAGAGCGAGGTCGTGCGCGGCCTCGTGTCGTGGAAGAGCGAGCTCGCCGCCACGCCTCAGTAGAAGCCCTGGTGTCCTCAGTAGAGGAAGATGTCGAGCCACTCGCGGTTGTGCGCGTGCACGAGCGCGAGGAACAGCACGAAGTCGAAGATCAGGTGCACCGTCACCACGAACGCGAGCGACTTGGTGATCTTGAAGGTGTAGCCCTGGATGAGGGCGAACGGGAACGTGAGCAGCGGACCCCAGGACTGGTAGCCGATCTCCCACAGGAACGAGATGAAGATCAGCGCCTGCAGCAGGTTCGCGAGCCAGTCGGGGAAGTAGCGCCGCAGCAGCGTGTAGGTGGTGCAGATGAAGAACAGCTCGTCCCAGAGTCCGACGTAGTTCACCCCGAGGAAGAGCCGCCAGAAGATCTGCGGGTCCGAGGCATCTGGCCAGTTCTGGTACGAGCCGCTCCAGATCAGATACGGCGGCAGCACCAGGTAGCCGACGACGACGATGCCCGCGATGTAGGACCACTCCACCCGGCCCCAGCGCTTGCCGGTGCGCCAGGGGAAGCGGATGATGCTCTCCCGGTAGACGTAGCGCGACACGAGCGACGGCATCGCGACGGCTGCGGCGAGCGCCAGACCCATGAGCGCCATGTGGCCCAGCGAGAGGTCTGCGTCGAGCGGCACGAGCGAGATGATGAACAGGCCGCCGGCGATGAGCACCTGGTGCCGGAAGAACGCCCGGTCGACCAGGAACGCCCAGAGAGCGGATGCCGCGAGCAGCGGATACCCGACGAGGTCCGACTCGAAGACGAACAGCGCGACGGCGGCGGCCCAGAGCAGCAGCATCGGCGGCAGCAGCTCGAAGCGGATCTTCTCCCGCTCTGGAGAGTCGACCACCGCATCCGTCATGACCCCAGCATGCCATCCGGAGGTTGGGCAGAATGGCCGAATGGCTCAGGGATCGGTGCGGATCGACGCGTGGCTGTGGGCGACGCGCTTCGTGAAGACCCGTTCGGCGGCGACTGCGGCCTGCCGGGCGGGGCACGTGCAGGTGGGCGGCGATCGGGTCAAGGCGGCTCACCCCGTGAAGGTGGGCGATGAGGTGCGGGTGCGGCTGGGCGGCGTGGAGCGCACCGTGACCGTGACAGGGCTGCTCGCCAAGCGCGTCGGCGCAGCGGTCGCCGTCACCTGCTACGACGACCACACCCCGCCGCCGCCCCCGCGTGAGGAGCGGGTGGTCATCGCGCTCCGGGATCCCGGCACGGGCAGGCCCACCAAACGCGACCGTCGCGAGCTCGACCGCCTGCGGGGCCGTTGAGGTGTTCCGCGATCGCCGGGACGCGGGCGACCGGCTGGCCGACGCGCTGCTGGGCCGACTCGACCTGGACTCGGTGGTGCTCGGACTCCCCCGCGGCGGGGTGATCGTGGCGGCGCGAGTCGCGGAGCGGCTCGCGCTCACCCTCGACGTGGTCCTCGTGCGCAAGCTCGGGGCGCCCGGCCGTCCCGAGTTCGCCCTCGGCGCACTGGCCGAGGGCGGCCACCGGCACCTGGACGACGAGGCGGTGCGCCTCACCGGCACGACACCGCGGGACCTGCGACGGATCGAGCAGGCCGAGGCCGCCGAGCTGGCGCGACGGGCAGCGGTCTACCGCACGGGGCGCCAGGAGGTCGCACTCGACGGCCGCACGGCTGTCGTCGTCGACGACGGCCTCGCGACCGGTGCGACGGCGGTCGTCGCCTGCCGCGCCGCGCGCGCCCGTGGCGCCCGCCGCGTGGTGCTGGCGGTGCCGGTCGCGCCTCTCGGCTGGGAGCATCCGTTCGCGGGCCTCGCCGACGAGCGCATCGCCGTCCTCACACCCGAGCCGTTCTCCGCGGTGGGCCGGTGGTACCACCGCTTCGACCAGACGACCGACGACGAGGTGCTGAGGGCTCTCGCTCGCCGGTAGACCCGGGCTACGGATGCGTCAAGGGCCTGCACCGGCCGCGATGCCTTCCTAGCGTGGAGGGAAGGAGAGGAGCCGACATGGAACGAGGCAACACCACCCACAACCCGCGGATGGACGAGGAGCTCAAGCACGAGGCGCAGGGGTTCACCCAGGGCCAGGGCGTAGGCCACGTCGAGCCGTTCCGCGAGACCGAACCGCTTCCGGACGACACCGACTCCCCCGAGGTCGAGGGCGCGTTCTGGCGTGACCCGGACGGCGTCGCCGACGGAGGGACTGCGGAGCAGGAGGGCGCATGAGCGACTTCGCCGAGCTGCTGAGGGCGCCCGGTCCCTGGACCTGGGCCTACGTCGACACGTCCGAGGACATCCACGACCCGGTACGCACGACCGACCTCCGCCGCCGCAGCGCCGTCGAGGCCGCTGAGCGGGCGGGCGCCTCCGAGGCGGACGCCGGCGCTTTGCGCACCGCGCTTGCCGACCCGCAGGGCGTGCCCAGCCCGAGCGCGCGATACCTTCTGGTGCGCGGCGGGCAGATCGTGCTCGACGAGACGTTCTCCGGGCCGCTTGTCGGCCCCGAGAGCGCCGGATCCGGTCCGCTGCCCGACCTCACCCCGCTCAAGCGCCACCGCGGAGGCGACATCCGCTATCTGCGCGTCGACACCGCGCGGGACGGCGGGGAACTCCGGCTGCAGAGAGCACGCCGGGCCGGGGACGAGGATCAGACCACGGTGGAGGGCCGCACCGACACCCTGCACAAGGCGAGCGCAGGAGGGTGGGCCCACCGTCGCTTCCACGAGCACGTCGAAGCGATCTGGAAGTCCAACCAGTCCGAGGTCGCCGCCGAGATCGACAGGGCGGTGCTCGAGCACTCCCCTGCCTTCATCGTCGTCGCTGGGGACATCAAGGCTCGTCAACTGCTGCTCGAGGAGCTGGGCGAGCCTGCGCGGGCGATCGTCGTGGAGGCGGGGGTGGACAGCCATGCCGACGGCGCCTCCGACGCGGCCGTCGACGAGGTGATCCGCCAGGAACTGGCTCGCATCGAGGACGAGGAGCTGCGGCAGGCGCTCGACCGGCTCGGCAACGACAGCGGCCGGCTCGCAGAGCACGGAGTCGGCGCCGTCGTGCACGCGCTGCAATCCGCTCAGGCGGATCTGGTGCTCGTCGATCCGATCGGCCTGGGTGAGCGCACGCTGCTGGCCCTCGACGCCGAGCCGTGGGTCGCTACGGCACCCGAGGAGTCTCTGGGCGCTACCGTTCTCGGTGAGGTGCCTGCTGCGACGGCGCTGGTCTACGCGGCCGAACTGACCGACGCCGACGTGCATTTCGTCGATCCGGGTGAGCTGCCTGACGCGCAGCCCGTCGCCGCGGTGCTGCGGTGGCCGACCGGCCCAGCCACCCCAGGAGCATGACGACCCTCGACCACCTCCACGACCTCGAGCGCCTGGTCTCCGAGAGATCAGGGCTATTCGTGCGGTACTCGGAGGGCATCGACGCGGATGGGCCGGGCAGCATGGACACCGAGAGCGGGTTGATGCTGCCCGGCTTGTCGGTCAACCCACTCGACCCCGAGGAGTGGTGGACCCGCCCTCTGCGGGATTGGCTCGCGCGACAGCTCTGCCAGTACAAGCACCTCGCCGAGGAGGACGAGGATCGGTTCGCCTGGGTCGCCACCGGCACGGTGGTAGCTCGCGGGCCGGACAGCGAGCCGCTCCTCGCCGACGTCGAGGAGGTCGCACGCCTCTCGGATGCCCTGCTCGAGGAGGCGGAGCGCGTCTACCAGGAGCGCTTCGAGGCTGGGAAGGGCCCCACCGACTGAGCGCTCAGATCGACCGCGCGTGCTCCACGAGTCGGTCGAACAGAGCGTGCAGCTCCGGGTCCTCCTTCTGGTTCTCCGGATGCGCGAGGAACCAGTCGACGATCATGCGGGCACCGTCGGAGAACGCCACGGTGGTGGCGAACTCTGGCACGAGTGCCTTCACCTTGCTGTTGTCGAAGACCATCGAGTGCGCCTTGTCGCCGACGAGGCCCGGCCCCAACGGCGGATGCGCCCGCGCGATCGTCTCGGAGGCGACGTGCACGAGGTCTGCCTCGACCCCGAGGGCGTCGGCCAGCCAGGTGTAGATCTGGTTCCAGGTGGGCGCGTGGTCCCCGGTGATGTGGAAGGCGTCGCCCACCGCCTCCGGCCGGCCCAGCAGCCCCGTGAACGCGACCGCGAAGTCGGAGGCGTGGGTGATGGCCCACTGCGTCGTGCCGTCGCCGTGCACCACGACCGGGCGGCCGTCGCGCATCCTGGCGAGGTCCGTCCAGTGACCGCTCGTCGGGATGGTCTGCTCGTCGTAGGTGTGCGACGGCCGCACGATCGTGGCCGGGAACCCGCGGTCGCGGTACAGGCCGACCAGCAGGTCCTCGCAGGCGATCTTGTCGCGGGAGTACTGCCACTCGGGGTTCCGCAGCGGCGTCGACTCGGTCACCGGCATACGGCTCGGAGGGGTCTGGTACGCGGATGCGGAGGAGATGAAGACGTACTGGCCCGTCCTGCCCTCGAACAGGTCGACATCCGTCTGCACGTGCTCGGGGGTGAAGGCGAAGAACTCGGCGACCGAGTCGAACTCCTCCGAGCCGAGCGCGTCGCGCACCGAGTCCGGCTGGCGGATGTCGCCGTGCACGACACGCACCCCGTCCGGTATCGGTCGGGACGAGCTCTGCCCGCGATTGAGCACGGTCACCTCGTGCCCCCGCTCGAGCGAGCGCCGCACGCACGCCGCGCTGATGATGCCACTGCCGCCGATGTAGAGGATGCGCTTCTTCGTCACTCGCTCATCCTGTCACGCGCGTCCCCAGCCGACAGCGGTACGCTCCCGCGCATGGGACGACTGGTCGACGCGTGGCGCTCTCAGCTGCTCACGACCCTGAGCGGCGACGGCGACGGCCGTCCGCGCTGGGTCGACGAGATCGAGCACGGCGATGACGAGGGCTTTTTCGAGCCAGGGTCCGCCGCCTGGGCCGTGACCGGCGGGATGCCGACCCTCGTCGCGGGCATCCGCGCACTGCTGCTGCAGACCCTCCATCCCGGCGCCATGGCGGGCGTCCACGACTACTCGCGCTACCGCGAGGATCCGCTCGGCCGTCTCGCCGGCACCGTGCGATGGATCGTCACGGTGACCTTCGGCGATCGCGCGCTCGCCCGACGCGAGTCCGGCCGCGTGGGTCGCTTCCACGAACGGGTGAAGGGCACCTACCGGGACGCCGCCGGTGTCGAGCACGCCTACGCGGCAGGCGACGCCGACCTGCTCCTCTGGGTGCACGACGTCTTCACCGAGTCCTTCCTCGCCTGCCACACGCTGTGGGAGGGCGAGCCGCCCGGCGGTGCCGACCGCTACGTGCGGGAGTGGGCGGTCGCCGGCGAGCTCGTCGGCGTGCAGCACCCTCCCCGCTCGGCGGCCGAGCTCCAGGAGAGCCTGCGGTCCTTCCGACCCGTGCTGCAGAGCGACGAGCGCGTCGCCGAGGCGGTGCGCTTCATCCGGAACCCCCCGCTCAAGCGCTCGATGATGCCCGCGTACCGCATCCTGTTCGCGGGCGCCGTCGCGTCGATCCCCGAGCACTACCGACGGATGCTGGGGCTGCGTCGCGCCTGGTGGCCGGCGGTCACCGCCACCCGGGTGCTGCTCGCGGCGGTGGGGTTCGTGATGGGCGGACGCTCGACGTCGGAGGAGGCGGCCCGCCGCCGGATCGCGGCGCTCGGCACGACCTCCTCGGTCTGAATGTTTCGTACCGTGACAGCCCGCCGTGACGGGTCGCGGAGCCGCGCGTAGCGTAGCTGCAATCCGCGACCCGGAAGGACATCATGGCCCGCTCCACGACCTCAGCCACCGCACACTCCTGCGTGATCGGCGAGGACATGGCGTGCGCGCACGTGACCCCCGGGCACACCCTCGACCTGATGCGTCGCCGGCTCGCGGCCGCCACCCCGAGCCGCTGGCAGGACGCCCTGGTCACCGCCGTGTCGGGTGGCGTCGCCGAGCTCGCGCTCCTCGAGTCGGGCCGCGTGCTGCGGGTCTGGAACCATGAGGCGATCGGCTCCACGGTCGTCGCAGGCGACCCGGTCGCCTTGCACGGCGTCTACGGGGTGCTCGCCGCGGGCGACTCCTGGGTGAGCGTCCGCGAACTCGACTAGCGCGGTTAGACTCGCGACCCCGGCGAGGGGAAGGGAGTCTGATGCGTGTCCTGGCCCGTTTCGTGGGCGGCCCCGGTCATCTGCTCCCCCAGGTGCCGCTGCTGCGGGCGCTGCTCGCCGCGGGGGGCGAGGTGGCCGTGCACGGCTCCCCCCGTGCCATCGGCCTCGTGCGTGGCCTCGGCGCCGAGCTGCTGGTGGAGCCCGAGGAGGCCGCTCCTCGCGGCGGGGCGATCCGCCCCCTGGCGCCCGTCGACATGCAGGCGGAACACGAGGTGATCGCGGAGCATTTCGCCGGCCCGGTGGCCCGTGACGACGCCCTGACGGTCTCCGCGGTCATCGAGCGCTGGCAGCCGGAGGTCGTCGTCTGCGACGACATCGACTTCGGCGCGATGCTCGCCGCCGAGCGCGCGGGCCTGCCGAGCGCGATCGTGCAGGTCATCGCCTCGGGCGCTCTCGTGCTGCCCGAGCTCGTCGGCCCGGCCCTCGACGAGCGACGCCGTGAACTGGGCCTGCCGTCCGACCGGGAGCTGCGCATGCTGCACGGCTCGCTGCTGGTGTCGCCGTTCCCGCAATCGTTCCGCGATCCGGCCTTCCCACTCCCCCCGGACACGATCGGCATGCGGCCCGAGGGCGGCGCCGCGGCCGACGGCCGGGGCGTGTACGCGACGCTCGGCACGGAGTTCCCCCGCGAGTCGGGCGACCTGCTGAACCGGATCGTCACGGCGCTCGGGCTCCTCGGCGGTCCCGCGCTGCTCACCGTGGGGCGGGACCTCGACCCGGCCGACTTCCCGGCTCCGCCGCCGGTGCGCGTCGAGCGCTTCGTGCCCCAGCGGGAGGCACTCGCCGCGAGCGACGTCATGGTGCATCACGGCGGCTCGGGTGCGGTGACCGGAGCGATCGCGGCGGGCGTTCCGCAGGTGGTGCTGGCGTTGGGAGCGGACCAGCCCCTCAACGCGCGCCGCGTCGCCGAGCTGGGACTCGGCGCGTCGCTCGATGCACTGGCAGCGAGCCCTTCCGAGATCGCGGATGCGGTCGAGCGGGTGCGAGACGACGCCGAAGTGCTCAGTGCGGTTCGGCGGATGCGCGAGGAGCTCCTCGCGCTGCCGGATCCGGCGCTCGCCGCCGAGGCCGTGCTCGCGCTGATCCGCTGAGAAGCAAGACGCCCCCACCGCTTCCGCGGTGAGGGCGTTCACGGGAGCTGGACGGTGTCAGGCCATCGAGCGCATCGACGCGAGCATCGCGTCGCAGGCGTCCATCGCCTCGCGGCAGGCCTGGGCGCACATGCGGCAGTGCTCGTGCATGTCCGCGTGCATGTCGCACTCCATCGCACACGCCTTGCACATCGCCATCGTGGCCTCGAGCATCGCCATCATGGCCATGGGCTCCATGCCCATCGGCCGCATCATGGCCCGCATCATCGTGTTGGTCATGTCCGCGGTGGTCATGCAGAGGTTCATGCACTTGGCCATGTCCTCGCCCGTGTCCATCGCAGCGCACATCGTGCAGGCCTGCTCGCAGGCGGACATCGCCTCCATCATCCGCTGCATCATCGACATGTCCATGGTCATGCCGGCGTCCTTCATGGACGTCGACATCATGTCCGACATCATGCTCATCCGGTCCTCCCGTCGTCTCTGCGCGGGCTTCCGATAGACCCGCCCTCTATTACGGAATGTTACGGACGGGCACCTCGCAGCGGCACCCCCTCGCGGCGAATCATCGGGTAGTCCACACTGCGCCTCGTGCGTCCGCTCCGTCTCTCTTCGCCTGCAGCGAAGCGGCGAGGAATCCGCTTCGCAATGTCGGGGGAATAGAACAGACTGATGTGGACGTTGTCCACCAGCGTTCTTCCTCCCCTCCTGGCCGACTGGAGCCCTGTGACCGACAGCACTCTCACCGACGACCGCCCCGAGACCGGGTCGGTGCCCGTTCCCGACGCCACGAAGGTGGCTCCGCGCGACAAGCTCGTCATCAACCTGCTCCTCGTGTCGGCGTTCGTCGTGTTCCTCAACGAGACCGTCATGGGCGTCGCGATCCCGCGCCTGCTCGACGACCTCGACATCGTGCCGAGCCAGGGCCAGTGGCTCACGACGGCCTTCCTGCTCACAATGTCGATCGTCATCCCGATCACCGGGTTCCTGCTGCAGCGACTCAACACCCGACCGGTGTTCATCCTCGCCATGACGCTCTTCAGCATCGGCACGCTCATCTGCGCCGTCGCGCCGAGCTTCGAGCCGCTGGTCGCCGGTCGCGTCGTGCAGGCCACCGGCACCGCGATCATGATGCCGCTGCTCATGACCACCGTCATGCAGCTCGTCCCCCCGGCGGCACGCGGCAAGACGATGGGCAACATCTCGATCGTCATGTCCGTGGCGCCCGCCGTCGGGCCCATGGTGTCCGGCCTCATCCTCAGCGTGCTCGAGTGGCGCTGGCTGTTCATCCTGGTGCTGCCGATCGCGATCGGCGCACTGCTGCTGGGTGCTGCCCGGGTGCGCAACGTGACCGAGCCGAAGAAGGTGCCCGTCGACTACCTGTCGATCGTGCTGTCGGCCTTCGCCTTCGGCGGCATCGTCTACGGGCTCTCGCAGCTCGGAGAGGTGGCGAAGGGACTGGAGCCGGCGAACGCCTGGGGTCCCGCAGGCATCGGCGTCGTCGCGCTGGCGCTGTTCGTCGCGAGGCAGCTCCGACTGCAGCGCTCCGACCGGGCGCTGCTCGACCTGCGCACCTTCCGCTTCCGCAACTTCTCGGTCGCGGTCGTGCTGATGACGGTCATGATGGCGACCCTGTTCGGCTCGATCATCCTGCTGCCGATCTACACGGTGCGCGTGCTCGGCCTCGATGAGCTCGTCACCGGTCTGCTGCTGCTGCCCGGCGGTCTGCTGATGGGTCTGCTCGGCCCTGTCGTCGGCCGGCTGTACGACCGCTACGGCCCGAGGGTGCTCGTCGTTCCCGGCTCCGTCACGGTCAGCGCGGCCCTCTGGTTCATGACGATGTTCGCCGACGACAGCCCGGTCTACATGGTGCTGATCGCCCACGTCATCCTGAGCCTCGGCCTGGCGTTCATGTTCACTCCGCTGTTCACGGCCGGTCTCGGCGCCCTCGAGCCCCGGTTCTACGCGCACGGGAGTGCGATCGTCGGCACCGTCCAGCAGGTGGCGGGCGCGGCGGGAACGGCGCTGTTCGTCACGATCTTCACGGCACAGTCGTTCGCGTTCGCCGCCGAGGGAGCCGGTCAGGTCGCCGCGGAGGCCGACGGCATCCGCCTCGCCCTGTCGGTCGGGGCGACGATCTCGCTCGCCACCATCGCGGTCGCGTTCTTCGTGCGGAAGCCCGACGACACGAGCAAGGACGCCCCGCTAGCACACTGAGTCGGCTTGCGTCGCCGGTTTCCGCATCCCGAGGACCGGCGACGTACGCTCGTTTCATGGCTACCGAGTTCGCGCATGAACCGGATGCGCACCGCTACACCATGAGCGTCGACGGCTCCGTCGTCAGCGTGCTCGAGTACCGGGACAACGGCTCGATCGTGGCGTTCCATCACACGCTCACGCTCCCCCAGCACCGCGGTCGCGGCTACGCCGATCAGCTCGTCCGCTTCGCCGTCGACCATGTCGAGCGCTCGGGACGCGGCAGGATCCTGCCCACCTGCTGGTACGTCGCCGAGTGGTTCGACCGGCACCCCGAGCGAGCCGGGCTCCTGTACCGCAGGGCAGGATGACCGGACCGGCCTACACGGCCGACCAGATCCGGGCGGCGGAGGCTCCTCTGCTGGCGCGGGGCGTGCCGCTGATGCGCCGCGCGGCCACGGCGCTCGCCCGCGAGGTGGCGTCCCGCTTCCCGCCGGGCGCTGCGGTGCTCACGCTCGCCGGATCCGGCGACAACGGCGGCGACGCACTTTACGGCTCGGCCGAGCTCGCGGCCCAGGGGCGCCGCGTGATGATCGTGCGCACCGGCGGTCGCGTGCATGAGGCCGCGCACGCGGCCGCGCTCTCGGCAGGCGCCGCCGAGGCGGCTGCGGACGACGTCGCGGGGCTGACCCGCAGCTGCGCCGTCGTCCTCGACGGCATCCTCGGCATCGGAGGTCCGCCCGGGCCACGGGCTCTGCGCGGAACCGCACGATGGGTGGTGGAGCGCGTCCTGACCGCGCTCGAGGACCGCCCCCGCCCGCTCGTGGTCGCCGTCGACCTCCCGAGCGGCCTCTCTCCCGACGACGGCAGGACCGCCGACGGGATCATCCTTCCTGCCGACGTGACCGTCACGTTCGGCGCGGTGAAGGCCGGCCTCCTCCTGGGCGACGGCCCCCGGCTCTCGGGTGAGGTGGTGCTGGTCGACATCGGACTGGACCTGACGGGCATCGCGCCCGCCGTACCGGGGCCAGGCTGATCCTCAGACGATGCAGGGAGATCGCCCCGACCGCCGCGACGTCAGGCACACTAGTGAGGTGGACACGCCCGAGACCGAGCAGATGGACGTTCTCGAGCCGACGGACGTTCCCGAGCCGCACCCGGCGAACCGGCGGAGGCTCGCGATCATCGCGGCCGCAGTCGTCGTCGCGCTGGTGGGCGGCGGGCTCGCCGTGTGGGGCGCCGTCAGCTCGTCGCAGCAGACGCTGAGCGCCGCAGAGTCCTCGTTCCTCGACCGGCGAGAGCTGGCCGTCGCGATCATCGAGGATGCCCGGGACACGGTGGCCGAGGCGTCCGAGGTGCACGCCGACAGCGAGGGACGCGTGCTCGACGACGCGGTCCGGGTCGCGCTGGCCGACGGGATCGGCGAGGTCGAGGACCTGCTCGCCGCCGCGGAATCGGAGCTCGCGAGCGCCGACGAGGTGCTGGAGAACGCCCGCGCCGGCATCAATGTGCTCGCCCTCGGCGCCGACGCGCGCGCGACCGCGACGAGTCTCGACGACATCCGCTTCAGCGCCGCGGCCGATCTCGGCGAGGCGCTTCCCGGTCTCGAGGAGCTGATGGCCGCGGTCGAGGCCGCCGTCGACGAGTGGGAGCAGCGGCAGGTCCAGTCGAGCTACACGAAGCACGTCGTGGCCACGGGCTGGTACCCGGAACTCGACCGCTGCGAGGGCGCCGTCGACATCTCGGCGCACTACCTCGACATCCCGACGATCGCCGAGCACTGGTCGTGCGGCGGCAACAGCTTCCCCGACGAACCGGGCACCGTCATCACGCTGACCGGCCAGCACGCGGGCCTCTACCGGGTGGAGGGCATCAAGGCGATGCTCAACATCGACATCCACGACGCGGGCGACATCCCGACGGGCTACGACCTGCTGTACCAGACCTGCCAGGACGGGTGGTCGACGTCGATGTCCTTCACGGCGCTGACGAAGATCGGCTGACCGACCCGGTCCGGCTGCGGCGTCAGTCCGTCTTCTGCGGGTTCGTGACGTCGGGCTCCTCGGCGGCCCCACCCGAGTTCGTGTCCGCCTCGGTGTCGGCGTCGTGGTGCTGCAGCTCGTCGTACTCGGGCTTCTGGTCCTTGTCCATGCCCCCATCCTTTCCGCCGGGCACAGCCGGGCGACAGCGCCTTGACGGATGGTTCGGCCGGGTCTACGGCGGCGTGTAGCGTCGAGAGGGCCGTGTCAGAACCGCTCCACCCCGAAGGCGCCGACGTGCAGACGCTCGCGCCGCGTCGCCGCCACCTCGTCGACCTCACGCCGCTGCGGGAGTCACCGCCGTTCGCCCGCATGTGGATCGGCGCGGCGATCACCGGCATCGGGGGGCAGATGACGATCGTCGCGGTCGGCCTCCACATCTACGACCTCACGGCGTCGACCTTCGCCGTGGCCCTCCTGGGGCTGGTGGCACTCGGGCCGATGATCCTGTCCGGCCTCTACGGCGGGGCCCTTGCCGACACCTTCGACCGCAGGCGGGTCGCGCTGCTGTCGGCGATCGTCGCCTGGGCCTCCACGGCCGTGATAGCGCTCCTCGCCTGGCTCGACGTGCAGGAGGTGTGGCCGCTCTACCTGCTCTCCACGCTCAACGCCGTGTCGAGCACCCTCGTCGGCGTCGCGCGCCAGGCGATCGTCCCGCGTCTGCTGCGGCCCGACCTGCTGCCGGCCGCCAGTGCCCTCGGCGGCATAGCGGGCGGCGCGATGGTCACCGTCGGCCCCGCGCTCGCCGGCGTGCTGGTGGCCTACGTCGGCATCGCGTGGACCTACACGATCGACGTCGTGCTCTTCCTCGCGGCGTTCCTCGGACTGTGGACGCTGCCAGCTGTCCTGCCGGAGGGCGAGCGCCGCCGTCCGGGCTGGGGCTCCGTCGCCGAAGGTATCCGCTTCCTCCGTGCCGCCCCGAACATCCGCACGTCGTTCCTCATCGACATCGCGGCGATGACCTTCGGCAACCCGCGCGCCCTGTTCCCCGCGGCGGGAGCGCTGCTGCTGGGCGGCGGTCCGGTGACCGTCGGGGTGCTCACCGCCTCCGGGGCTGTCGGCACCCTCCTGCTCAGCGTGTTCTCGGGCAGGCTCAGCGGCATCCGTCATCACGGCCGCGCCACCGCGTGGGGCGTCGCCTGCTACGGGCTGGCGATCCTCGGCTTCGGCATCACCCTGCTGGTGGCGCAGCTGGTGCCGCACGACGCGGGAGAGGACATCGCCGAGGCGAACCTGGTGGCCCTCGTGATCGCGGCGCTCTTCTTCGCGGTCGCGGGAGCCGCGGACAACGTCAGCATGATCTTCCGGAACACCATGATGCAGGCGGCGGTCCCGGACAGCGTGCGAGGGCGCACGCAGGGGATCTTCACCGTCGTGGTCACCGGAGGCCCACGCCTCGGCGACCTCTATGTCGGGCTGCTCACCCTCGCCGGAGCCCTCTGGTTCCCACCGCTGCTCGGCGGCATCCTCATCGTCGGCGTCACGGTGGTGCTCCTGCGGTCGGTGACGAGCTTCCGGGACTACGACGCGAGGGACCCCCGGCCGTAGAAAGCGCTCAGGAGATGAGCACTTCGTGCGCCATCATCGGAAGATGCGCGCTGACCGGCTCGTCGCGACCCTCCTGCTGCTGCAGGCCAGGGGACGCGTCAGCGCCCGGGAGCTCGCCGAGGAGCTCGAGGTGTCGGTGGCTACCGCTCGGCGCGACCTGGAGGCGCTGTCGACGGCGGGCATCCCGGTGTATCCGCAGCCCGGTCGGGGCGGCGGGTGGCAGATCCTGGGCGGCGGGCGCACCGACCTCTCCGGGCTCACGGCAGGCGAGGCCCGGTCTCTGTTCCTGCTCCTCGGGCCCGCGGCCGGCGGTTCCGGTGAGACGCGGTCGGCGCTGCGCAAGCTCGCCCGCGCCCTGCCCGAGACGTTCCGCGACGACGCGGTCGCCGCCGCCGACGCGGTCGTCGTCGACGACCAGGGCTGGGGCGCGCTCCCCCGCGCACGATCCCCACTGCTCGACGACCTGCAGACCGCTGTCGTCGAGCGCAGGCGGGTGCTCATGTCGTACGAGCCGTGGAACCGCGAGGTGCGCGAGCGCGAGATCGAGCCGTGGGGCCTCGTCGACAAGGACGGCGTCTGGTACCTGCTCGGCCGCACCGAGCGGGGCGAGCGCACCTACCGCGTCGACCGCATCCGCGCCCTCACGGTGACGGACGCCCGTTTCGAGCGGCCCGACAGCCTCGACCTCGATTCCCTGTGGCAGCGCGCCCGAGGCGAGATCGAGGAGCAGCGGGCGGCCGCTTCCGCGGTGGTCCGCACGGATGCACGGCTGCTGCCGGTGCTGAGGAGCGCGTTGGGCGCTTCCCGGGTCGAGGTGCTCTCCGCGGGTGCCGACTCCGCCGTGGTGCGGGTGAGCGCGCAGACCGAGCTCCTGCTCGCCCGCACGCTGGCCGGGTGGGGCGGGCTCGCCGAGGTCGTGGAGCCGGTCGCAGTGCGGCAGGCGCTCGCGGCGCTCGGTGCTGAGCTGGTCGAGCTGTACGGTCCCCGCGACGTCTGAGCGGAGCTGAGTCAGCGCTTCGTGAGCCGCCAGCCGCCGGTCACGGCGTTCGAGTCGGGGTCGGGCGCGAACACGGTGCCCGACGAGCGATCGACGTCGCTGCCGCGCAGCGCGACCGTGTCCATGATCCGGTTGATCACCCGGTCGTAGACCCACGGCAGCCCCAGCTGGAACGGCACGGTGATCCGCTGGGAGACGCCGACGATCTTCTTCGAACGGGGTCGCTCGACGAGACCGACGATGGCCCTCGCGACGCGTCGCGGCGCGACGACCGGAGGCAGCGGATGCACTTCGCGCCCCGTGTAGTTGGCGGCGTGCTGATGGATGGGCGTGTCGATGGTCGCCGGCATGACCGTCGAGACCCTGATGCCCGACCCTCGGGTCTCGTGCCGGAGGGACTCGGCGAAGCCGAGCAGGGCGTGCTTGCTGGTGAGGTAGGCCGAGACGTAGGGCGTCGCGATCCGCGAGTAGACCGACCCGACGAACACGATCGCTCCCCCGTCGCTCTGCGACCGCAGCTGAGGGAGCACGGCTCGAGCCCCGTAGATCTGCCCGTGCAGATTCACCTCGAGGATGCGCCGGAACACGTCGGCAGGCATCTCCTCGAAGCGCCCGAAGCCGTAGAGGGACGCCGCGCCCACCCAGACGTCGATGCGTCCGAACCGCGCGACCGCCGCGTCGACGAGCTGTTGCATCTGCTCCTCGTCGGCGACATCCGTCTCGACCGCGAGCGCCTCGCCGCCGCGCCTGCGGCACTGCTCGGCCACCACCGCGAGGCTCGACGCGCTGCGTGCCGCGAGCACGACCGACGCGCCCTGGTCGGCGAACAGCAGAGCCGTGGCCCGCCCGATCCCACTGGAGGCGCCGGTGACGACGACGACCGAGCCCGGGCCGATCCGCGTCACTGCTTCGCCCCGGAGTACCCCTCGACCTGGTCGGACTCGTCGGCGACACGCACGCCGTAGTGGTAGGCCATCTCGCCTCCGAGGAAGCCCGAGAAGCCGATGAGCGCCATGGCGATCAGGCTGAGGATGAAGGCGGGCATGTTCGGCTGATCGACCCCCGCTCCCAGCCGGAGTCCGAGTCCCACGAGGAAGACGCCCATCGCGGTGAAGTTCGCGATCATGTGCGTCGTCGCCATCTTGCGCACCCGCGTGCCGTGAGCGAGCTTGCTGTAGTCCATGAGACCGAACATCACGGCCACGAGTGCGCCCACGAGGCCGATCCCGACGAGCCAGGTGGCTCCCAGCGCGAACGGCTCGGGGTCGTCGGTGAAGAGGGCGAGCAGGTCGAAGACGAGGCTCGCGGTCCAGGCTCCGATCGGCAGTGTGATCGTCACGGCGTGGATCGGATGCCCGTACGGGCCGGCGAGCAGGCTGCGGGGTCGCTTCGCCTCGCGCAGAGCGGTCTGATCGGTCATGGCGCCTCCCTGGGGTGATCTACTCTCACGCTAGGTCGGGGCTTCCCCGCATGCGCGGCCCTTGCCGCCAGGCGGCGCATCCGCTAGACGGTGACGCCCTTGATCGCCCAAGCCCGTGCGGTCAGGGCGATCGATCCGTCGGCGCGGCGGGGAAGCTGGGAATCGAGCAGCGAACGGATGCGCTGAGCGCGCTCCTCGTCGAGCGAGGCCAGGTACACGGGGGCGACGCCCGTGCCACCGAGGAACGGCGCCCAGTAGGCGTCGAAGTCGGGGAACACCGTCGGCACGACGAAGGCGGTCGTCGCCACCGAGGTGAGGCCGGCCGCGCCGAATTCCGCCGCGAGGTCGCCGGGAGTGCAGAAGGCGTAGCGTTCGCCC
This sequence comes from Microbacteriaceae bacterium, assembly GCA_031177985.1. Taxonomy (GTDB): domain Bacteria; phylum Actinomycetota; class Actinomycetes; order Actinomycetales; family Microbacteriaceae; genus JAPSJW01. The sequence continues at coordinate 119,332 of JAPSJW010000007.1, forward strand.
TCATCGGGCACGGCGGGGTCGACCTCCGCGGCGGCGTCCCAGAACCGCCTCATGAGCTGCATGCCGTCGGCGTAGTCCCACACGTAGGCGGCGACGACCCCGCCGCTGCGCACCACCCGTCTTGCCTCTCGCAGCGCCACGGCGCGATCGGGCACGAAGTTGTACACGAGACCAGCGACCCAGGCGTCGAACGAGTCGTCCTCCTGCGGCAGGTGCTGGGCGTCCGCGAGGCCGAACCGGATGCCCGGGAGACGGTCGTGCGCGATCTCGAGGAAGCCGTGCGAGGGGTCGACTCCGGTGGGGTCTGCGCCCGACGCGGACAGCACCTCGGTGAGGGCACCGGTGCCGCAGCCCACGTCGAGCACTCGTGCCCCCGGCGCGAGGTCGAGCCAGGGGACGAACTCTCGCGCGATGAGCCTGCTCCACCGACCGACGTAGGCCTCGTAGGGCTCGCCACCGGCCCACGTCGCGTCCGCCATGCCGGCGACCCTACTCCTGCCCCTCCGGGTGAAGCACCCCCGCCTCTCGAGCGGGGCCGGCGTAGGCAGCCGAGAGGGTCGCGACGGTGTCGTGTGCGTTCAGGCCGCTCGGATTCGGGACGACCCAGAGGGCGGCGCCGGCGATGCTCTCATCCTGTCGCCCGGCGCGCGCCTTCGGACGCGCGAATGCCGCGCGGTACGCGGTGATGCCCACCACCGCGACCACGGAGGGCTTCCACTGCGCGACGTTCCTCTCCAGCCGCAGCGACCCCTCCCGCAGCTCGGACCGCGACAGCTCGTCGGCCCTGGCGGTCGCCCGGTTGACGAGATTCGTGATGCCGAGGCCGCGCTCGATGAACGCGGCGCGCTCTGCATCCGTGAAGCCGGCGGCGAAGTCGGGCAGCCGGTCGAGGATGCCCGCCGCGACGAGCGCCGGATAGAAGCGGTTGCCCGGATGCGCGAACGGTGTGTCGGTCGCGGCGGTCCAGAGCCCGGGGTTGATGCCGACGAACAGCAGCCGCAGGCCCGGCCCGACGAGCGGCGGGATGGCACGGTCGCGGAAGGTCTCGAGCTCGGCGCGGGTGAAGCCCATCAGCCCTTCTTCGCGGCGGCTTTCGCCGCACGCTTCGTCTCCCGCACCTTCGTGAGCGAGTCGGGGTCGACGATGTCGGCGACAGAGCGGTAGCTGCCCTCCTCGCCGTAGCTTCCCGCCGCCTCGCGCCAGCCGGCCCCTGTGAACCCGTACTGCTTGCCGAGCAGCGCGAGGAAGATCTTCGCCTTCTGCTCGCCGAAGCCCGGCAGCGCCTTCAAGCGCTTCAGCACCTCGGGGCCGTCCGGGTCCCCGTCGGTCCAGATCGCCTCGGCGCGCCCGTCCCATCGCTCGACGAGCTCGGAGCAGAGCGCCTGGATGCGGCCAGCCATCGAGCCCGGGTACCGGTGGACGGCAGGCGGGGTGCGGCACACCTCGACGAACGCCTCGGGGTCGTGTTCCGCGATAGCACGCGCGTCGAAGGACCCCAGCCGCTGCCGGATCTTCTCGGGACCCGCGAACGCCGTCTCCATCGCGACCTGCTGATCGAGGAGCATGCCGACGAGCAGCGCGAGCGGATCGGTCGAGAGCAGGCGATCGGCGTCGGCCTCGCCGGTGATGTGCAGTGCGGGCGTCATGCTCTCGATTCTGCCAGCGCTACCGTCGAAGGATGCTGCTGCCCGAGAACGCGCGCTGCCCGTGCCTGAGCGGCCTCCCGTACGGCGAGTGCTGCGCTCCGCTGCACCGCGGCGAGCGGGTCGCCCCGACCGCCGAGCAGCTCATGCGCTCGCGCTTCTCGGCGTTCGCCGTCGGCGACGCGGCGTACCTGCTGCTCACCTGGCATCCGACGACGCGGCCCGCATCGCTCGAGGTCGACGAGCGGATGCGGTGGTACCGCCTCGACATCGTCGCCACGGTGCGCGGCGGCCCGCTCGACACTCGCGGAGAGGTCGAGTTCGCGGCGCACTGGCGCACTCCCGACGACCGGGGCGTGCAGCGGGAGCGGAGCGCCTTCGTGCGCGAGGGCGGACGCTGGTTCTACCTCGACGCCCCCGGCCAACGGCAGGGCTGACTCAGTCCTGTGCCGCAGCCAGCAGCCCTCGCGCCTGGGCGAGCAGCACGGACCCGTCGATGGAGAGCAGGATGCGTCCATCGTCATCCCGGTCCACCCAGCCGAGCTTGCGGAGCGGCTGGATCGCGCGGACCAGTTCGGACGCGGGCACCGCCAGCTCCTCGGCGAGGTCGGCGCGGCCGCGCGGCTCGGTGCCGATGGAGGCGAGGAGTCCGAAGGTGTCGAGCGACAGCCCGACCGGAGCCAGGAGATCACCCACCCGCTTGCGCAGCCGGGCATGGTCGAGGAAAGCGGCGTGGGCGTCGACGACGGACGAGGTCATGCCTCCACGCTAAGCGCGTCGGCCTACGGCTGTCTGCGCGTTCTCTCTCGCCGGCGCCGCTACACCAGCCGGCGCAGCAGCTCCTCGGGACTGACACCTGCCTCGCGGGCGCGGCGCGTCAGGCGGGTGTGCTCCTCGTCGGTCAGCCGCAGCACGACCTCCCGCAGGGGCGGTTCCTGGTCGTCGAAGTCGAAAAGGGCGGTCTCCGCAGGCACCGTGACCCTGATCGGGGATCGGGAGACCGTGCCGAAGCCCGGCCCGGTGTCGGGGTCGCGGCCCTGCTGGAACGCGGTTGCGGCGGCGCGCGCCCGCGCATCCGCCGCCTCGTTGAGCACGTGCCCGACGTGGCCCTTGACCCACTCGAAGCGGTAGCGCCTTCCCTGGATCGCCTCGTCGAGCTCGCGCATCAGGTCGACGTTGAGCACCGCGGAGCCGTCGCGCTTGCGCCAGCCCTTCGCCTTCCAGCCGGGCATCCACTTGGTGATCGAGTTGATCGCATACTGGCTGTCGCAGAGCACCAGCAGGTCATCGTCGATGCCCTCGGTGGCACGGAACAGCTCGAGCACGGCTTTGAGCTCGCCCATGTTGTTGGTGCCGTGCTTCCAGCCGCCCGCCGCCCAGCGGTCGTCGTCGATGTACCAGGCCCAGCCCGCGGGTCCGGGGTTGCCGAGCGCGGATCCGTCGGCGGCAGCGGTGAGAGTCACCGGTCCATCGTAGGGAGGGCAGCGGACGTCACGGACGCACGTCCGCCGCCGCGACGGCGACGAACCGCAGGTGGGCGTCGAGGTCGTCCGCGTCAGCGACGACGGCGCGGAGCACCAGCTCGTCGACCGCCGATCGGTAGCGCAGGGCGTTCCCCGCGATCGCGCTCGTCAGCGTCGTGTCGAGCGGGTCGAAGCCGTGACGCTCGAAGTTGGCGGCGTAAGCGGGCACCGCGGCGTAACGCTCGGCCTCCCGTTCGAGGGCGGGCCTCGCGCCGGCGTCGACGATCGTGCGCACGTAGAGGGTGGCCCGGGGACGCGGCCGGCCCGCCGCGGCCCGGTGCAGCTCGTCGCGCTGCTCGGCGGCGAGACCCGGCGGCAGCCAGTTGAGCAGCACGCCGTCGGCCTCCTCCGCCGCCAGCCGGCGCATCCGCGGGCCGAGCGCCCCCACCACGACCTCGGCCTGGGTCCGTTCCCGCAGCAGGAGGATGGCGTCGCGCACCCGAGCGAGCGATCCGGCGCCGCCCGCGCCGGCGCCGAGGCCGAGAACGAGGCGCTGCTGCGGCAGCCCTGCGAGCGACGAGGCGATCTGCTCGACCGGACGGCGGTCGAGCGGCAGGACCCCGGCTCCCAGACGGATGCGGTCGGTCGCCTCGCCCGCAGCACGCAGCGCCGCGAGGGCGGCGCCGTGAGGGGTGTCGTTCACCCACAGCGCCGCGAAGCCGGTGCGTTCCGCCTCGACCGCGACCCGGGCGATCGCCGAGGCGCCGAGGGACGCGGCGACGCCGATCGAGACCTCGCCGACGGCGCTCGAGTCGTCGCCTGTCAGGACGCGCTCACCGCATCCGCAGCAGCGAGCTGGCCGCAGGCGCCGTCGATCTCCTTGCCGCGGGTGTCGCGCAGTGTCGTGGGAACCCCCGCGACGATGAGACGCCGCACGAACTCGTCGGCGACGTCGGGGTCGGATGCCGTCCACACGGAGCCGGGGGTCGGGTTCAGCGGGATGGGGTTCACGTGCACCCAGCCGCGACCGCGCTCGTTGAGCTTCTCGGCGAGGAGGTCGGCGCGCCATCCGTGGTCGTTCATGTCCTTGATCAGCGCGTACTCGATCGAGACTCGTCGCCCCGTCGCCTCGAAGTATGCCCGGGCGGCGTCGAGCGCCTCGTCGACCTTCCAGCGCGAGTTCACCGGGATGAGCTCGTCACGCAGCTGGTCGTCGGGCGCGTGCAGCGACAGCGCGAAGGTCACCGGGATCTTCTCCTCGGCGAGCTTGTGGATCGCGGGAACGAGCCCGACCGTCGACACCGTGATGTGGCGGGCGCTCATGCCGAGCCCTGCGGGCTGCGGCGTCGTCATGATGCGCACCGCGTCGATGACCCGCTTGTAGTTGGCGAGCGGCTCGCCCATCCCCATGAAGACGATGTTCGTGACCCGCTCCTTCGGCGAGTTCTTGAGCTCGCCGTTCGCGAGGGCGCGGTTCGCGCGCACGATCTGGTCGATGATCTCGCCCGTGGAGAGGTTGCGGGTGAGACCCGCCTGACCGGTGGCGCAGAACGGGCAGTTCATGCCGCATCCGGCCTGCGACGAGATGCACAGGGTGACGCGCTCGGGGTACCGCATGAGCACGGACTCGACGAGCGCCCCATCGTGAAGCCGCCAGAGGAACTTGATCGTGTCGCCGTTGTCGGTGGTGAGCCGGCGGGCCTCGGTCAGCAGCGGCGGCAGCATCCCCGCGACGAGTTCCTCGCGACCCGCGGCCGGCAGGTCGGTCATCTCGGCGGGATCGCTCGTGTAGTGCGAGAAGTAGTGCGCGGTGAGCTGCTTGGCACGGAACGCGGGCAGCCCGAGCTCCTTCATCTTCGCGGCGCGCTCCTCAGCCGACAGGTCGGCGAGGTGCACGGGGGGCTTGCCGCGCTTCGGGGAGGCGAACTGCAGCAGAGGGCGACCCGTCGCATCCGTCTTCTGCTGCCAGCCCTCGGTGCGGGGGCGTACCTGGCGCTGCTCGCGCTCCGGCCGCTCCGCCTCGTCGCGATCGCGCAGCACAGCGGCGGAGGGCTCGCGCACCTCGGTGATCGGCGGGAAGTCGGGCATCCGTCAAGGGTACCGGGTTCGGCCTGTCGCACGCCGGAGATCCGGCACCGTCGCTACGATGGGCGCCCCGATGAAAGGACGAGCATGGCCAAGGATTCGAGCCGCAAGACGCTGCGTGACCGCCTCGAGAAGGCCCGGAAGGCGCTCAAGCGGCTGACCTCCCAGCAGCGTGGACTCGATCGGGAGGCCGCGAAGAAGCAGCGTGCCGCCGACAAGGCCGCGAAGGATGCCGCACGCGCCGCCGAGGATGCCGCCAAGGCCGGCCAGGCGGCCGATGCCCACTCCGCGCGCGTCGCCTCGGCCGAGCAGGCCGTGACTGATGTCGAGGTGCAGCTGGATCCGAAGCGCGCCAAGGAGGTGCGGAAGGCCGCGGCGGCTGCGAAGAAGCGCGAGGACGCCGCGAAGAAGAAGGCGCGACCGGCCGCCTCCCCTTCGCCCGAGGTCGTCGAGGCCGCCGCCATCGAGGAGCCCGAGCCGGTCGAGGCCGCGTCGATCGAGGCACCTGAGCAGCCTGAGCTCGCCGAGGCGGAGCCGGACCCGGCGCCCGCCTCTCCCCCGGTCGCCGACGCGTCCGAGGTGCCGGATGCGGGTTGGACCGTGGTCCGCCTGCGGGCCCTCGCGCGCGAGCGCGGCATCACCGGGATCTCGCGGCTGACGAAGGACCAGCTTCTCGAGCGGCTCCGCTAGACCGCGGACGGCAGCTTCTGCTGCTGCCGCCACTGCGCCCGGACGGCGAACCAGCGGTTCGACGGCGGCAGGAAGAGCAGCACGATCGTCGCGACGCTCGGAAGGGCCACGAGCGGGTTCAGCTCGCCGTCGCTGAGGAAGAACCCGAACGCGATGCCTGTGACGAGGACCGCGGCGAGCACGAAACGCGCCCAGCCGTACCCACGGGCGAGCGCCACGATGAGCATGATCACACCGGCCACGGCGGCGAGGATGATCAGCGCGGCGACGACGCCGACCATGCCCCACCCAGGCTCCCCACCGGCGCCCGCGAACACGGTCATGAACACCGCGGCGAAGACGAGCAGCGCGATGATGCCGACAGCGGCGAGGATCGCGAGAGCGACCGCGATCCCCGTCACGGGCGGCATCGACGGACGGGACGCGGCGGCAGGCGGAGCGTACTGGGGCTCGGACATGGTCTGACGCTAGCGCGGCGTGGCGGTGGACGGCATGCGGTCGCCCCGGCCGGACCTCACGAAGGGAGCCCGCTCACGGCCGATTCGAGAGCGAGGAGCCGTTCGGGTGGGCGGCCGGCGATCTCGACGATGCTCGTGCCCGGCCCGATGAGGTCGGAATCGTCGAGGAGGTCGAGCAGGACATCGTTCATCGCCTCTCGCAGAACCGGATGCTCGTCCTCGCCGACCACGATCTGATCGGCAGCGGTGAGCGGCAGCACGACGAGAAGATCGACGCGCTCGAGCGCCTCGCGAGTGATCGCTCGCGCGCGTTGGTCGAGCTCCGGAGACAGCGATCCGCCCATACCGTCGATTGCGAGCAGGTAGGCGAGGAAGTCGAGCGGTCCGCGCTCGGCGATGACGTGTCCTGCGGAGTCGCGTGGCACAAGACGATCTGCGGAGATCCGGAGCTGCGCGGCGAACGGAGACGCAGTCGGGCTGTCCCACCTCTCGTCGAGAGAGTCGAACGGATCGGCGAGCACGGCGAAGTCCCGGTGCCGAGAGGCGAAGTCGGAGATCAGTGTGCTCTTCCCGCTCGCGTGAGTCCCTGAGACGACGATCCGCATATCGCGACCCTAGGGGCACGCCCCTCTCCGCAGCGAACGAGTCAACTCCTGCGTCTCCGCGCCGCAGGGCCACTCATTACCACCCGCGGCGTCTCCTTCGCCACCGTGCAGACGAACGCGCCGCGACTCATTCGACCCGCGCTCGGTTGTCCTAATGTGAAGAAGACCTCGCCTCTTCGATGACGAACGGAGTCTGCGCGTGACGGCATCGCCGCACTTCCTGAATCGTCCGGTCAGTCGGCGTGCCGTGCTCGGCGGCCTCGGCGCTCTCGGCGTCACCGGTCTCCTCGCCGGCTGCGCCCCCTCCGGCGGCCGCACCGACATCACGTTCTTCATGAGCAAGACGGAGGTGCTCGAGCACTTCACGGAACTGATCAGCGAGTTCAACTCCTCGCAGTCCAACGTGAGGGTCATCCTCGATTCGAGCTCCAACATCGCGGCGACCTTCGTACGCGGCAACCCGCCGGACATCGCGTGCTTCACCTACAACCTCGAGATGGCGCGGTTCATGGAGCGCGGTGCGCTGAGCGATCTCTCCGATGTGAGCATCGCGTCCCAGATCCGGCCCGAGGTGCAGGAGCTCGTCGACCAGTACGCGACGTACCCCGGACGCACGAGCGTCATCCCCTGGTCGGTCACGGCCGCGGCCGTCATCTACAACCAGGACATCTTCGAGGAGCAGGGACTCGAGGTGCCGCGCACCTGGACTGAGTTCACCGAGGTCTGCGAAGCGCTCGTGGCGGCGGGCATCACGCCGATCTACGGCACCTACCGCGACCCGTGGACGATCGCCCAGGGCCACTTCGACTACACCGTGGGCGGCTCCTTCGACACCGCAGAGTTCTTCGAGAAGATGAAGGAGCAGGGTCCGCAGGTCGGGATCGACTCCTCCGTCTCCTTCCAGAAGGACTTCTTCGAGCCGATGGAGCGGATGGTTCAGCTCAACGAGTGGTCGAACCAGAACGCAGCCAGCCGCGGCTACGGCGAGGGCAACTTCGCCATGGGTGCCGGCGAGGCGGCCATGTACATGCAGGGGCCGTGGGCGCTCACCGAGATCGAGAAGACCGCGCCGGACGCCCGGCTCGGCAACTTCCCCCTGCCGATGACCGACGACCCCGACGACCTCCGGGTGCGCGTGAACCTCGACCTGGCGCTCTGGATCCCGGAGGAGTCGCAGAAGAAGGATGCGGCTCGCGAGTTCCTCGAGTTCCTCACGAAGCCCGAGGTGCAGGACACGTACAACCAGCAGTTCCTCGCCTTCGGCACGAGGCAGGACGCGCCTCCGCAGGAGGATCCCCGCGTCGCGGAGCTGCAGTCGTTCTACGACGAGGGGCGCTTCTACCAGGGACCCTCGAAGGCGATCCCGCTCACCATCCCCGCGGAGGGCTACATCCAGGCGATGATGACCGGCTCGAGCATCGAGGGCACCCTCCGCACCATGGACAACGACTGGCGCCGGCTCGCCGTGCGCAGCTGACCCCCCGGATTCGAAGGAGACCCTGATGGCATCCGTCGCTCCAGCGCCGAGCACGGCGCGTCCCGCGCCCGCCGGCGAACGCAAGGGCATCCCGGGCCGCAGCGGCAAGTTCAACCGAGTCGACCCGGTGTTCTATGCGTTCCTGCTGCCGGCGCTCGTGCTGTTCACCATCGCCATCACCGTGCCCGCCATCACGGGCATCGTGTACAGCTTCACCAACTCGATCGGGTTCGGGGAGTCGGAGTTCATCGGGTTCCTGAACTACGCGGTGCTGTTCTCCGACCCGGCGGTGCTGAGCTCCTACGGGTTCACGCTGGGCTTCTCGGTCGTGACCGTCGTGCTGGTCAACCTCATCGCGTTCTTCCTGGCGCTCGGGCTGACCTCGCGCATCCGCTTCAGGAACGCGCTGCGGTCGACGTTCGTCATCCCGATGGTGGTATCCGGCATCATCATCGCCTACGTCTTCCAGTACCTGTTCTCGAACTCGCTGCCGCAGCTCGGGCAGGCGATCAGCAATCCGGTGCTGTCGCAGAGCATCCTCGCCAACGCCGACCTGGCCTGGATCGGCGTCGTTCTCGTCACCGCGTGGCAGGCCGTGCCGAGCGCGCTGCTCATCTACATCGCGGGGCTGCTCTCGATCCCCGGCGACGTGTACGAGGCCGCGCAGATCGACGGCGCGAGCGGACGGCAGCGGCTGTGGTCGATCACCCTTCCCCTCGTCGCCGGCTACATCGTCATCAACGTGATCGTCGGGTTCAAGAACTTCATCAATTCGTACGACATCATCGTCGGCCTTACGAACGGCGGACCGGGCACCGCGACCCGCAGCGTCGCGATGACGATCTTCACCGGATTCACCGGCGGCGACTACGCGTACCAGATGGCGAACGCCGCCATCTTCTTCCTCATCGCGATCGCCATCGCGGTGCTGCAACTACGTGTCACCCGAGGAAGGGCGGCCATCCGATGAGCACTCCCACCATCACCACCGTCGCGGAACCCGCCGCCCAGCGGGCACCGGACGAGAAGAGCCGGCGGCCCCGCCGCAAGGTCGGGCAGGAGCGCACCAGCTGGGGCGCCACCATCCTGCTGCTGCTCGCCGCCGTCACCGTCATCGTGCCGCTGTACGTCACGGTCATGATGTCGCTGAAGACGGATGCTCAGGCCGTCGACGGCAACGCGTTCAGTCTCCCCCTGCCGCTCGACTTCTCGACCTTCGCTCGGGCATGGGAACTCACCGATTTCCCCCGCGCCTTCGGCGTCTCGGTCTTCGTGAGCGCGGTCGCCGTGGCGGGCACGGTCATCCTGAGCGCTCTCGCCTCGTATGCGATCGTGCGCAACTGGAGCCACCGACTGTTCCGCTGGTCGTTCTTCTACCTGCTCGCGGCGATGTTCCTGCCGTTCCCGGTCGTGGCGCTCGCGCAGATCAAGATGACCGGAACGGTGGGGCTCGACAACCCGCTCGGGGTCGCGTTCCTGCACATCATGTTCCAGATGTCGTTCAGCATCCTGCTGTTCACCGCCTTCCTGCGCTCCCTGCCCGAGGAGCTCGAGGAGAGCGCGCGCCTGGACGGTGCGACGACGGGGCAGACCTTCTGGCGGCTGGTCTTCCCACTGCTCGCCCCGATGAGCGCGACCGTCGCGATCTTCGCCTTCCTCGCCTCATGGAACGACTTCATGATGCCGTCGCTCATCACGTCAGACCCCGCGCTGCAGACACTCCCCGTGGTGCAGAGCCTCTTCCAGGACCAGTTCACCGCGAACTACAACGTCGCGTTCGCGTCGTACCTGATGGCGATGGCGCCCGCGATCGTCGTGTACCTGTTCACCCAGCGGTGGGTGCTGTCGGGGGTGACTCAGGGGGCGATCAAGTAGACCCGAGCGCTGCCCTACCGGTGGGACTCGAGGCCCCGACATACTGAGCCGGTGCGGAACATCTGGGGCCGAATGTTGGTGGGCGGTATCGTCCTGACCGTCGGGATGCTCTACTCCGCAATCGCGCACGGCTTCGTCGCGGGATACATCTTGGCGCTGCCCGGCCTGATCTTCGTCGCGACTGCCGTCGTCAACCTCAAGCACCAGCCTCCGGAGTGACCGCCAGAAGTCACGCCCGAAGAGTGTCGACTCACTCAGCGGTCGCTCACTCACGGCCGCGCACCGGCACCCGAGTAGACCCTGGTCAGGATCTCCGCAGTCGTGGCGCCGGTGGCGGCGGAACCTCCTTCGCGGCGATCACCGTCGCCACGTCGATGTGCTCGAGCCCGCGCTTGCCGTCGACGACGATCGTCGACGCGTCCACGCTTACGACGATTCCGAGCGCGTCGGTCGCCTGCCCGGTCGGGAGCCGGTAGCGCACGACGACGCGCGAACCGGGCGTCGGAACGATCACCACGCGCTCGGCCTGTAGTCCTTGAGGAAGACGCCGAACAGGTCCTCCCCCGCCTCGCCTCGCACTATCGGGTCATAGACGCGGGCAGCTCCGTCGACGAGGTCGAGCGGGGCGTGGAAGCCCTCCTCCGCGAGCCGGATCTTCGTCGGATGCGGCCGCTCGTCGGTGATCCACCCGGTGTCGACGCTCGTCATCAGAATGCGATCGGTCTCGAACATCTCGAGCGCGCTCGTGCGCGTGAGCATGTTCACGGCGGCCTTCGCCATGTTCGTGTGCGGATGCCCCGGCCCCTTGTAGGCGCGTCCGAACACCCCCTCCATGGCGCTGACGTTCACCACGTAGGTGCGGCGCGCCCCGCTCGCGGCCATCGCGGCACGGAGCTTGGAGATCAGAATGAACGGCGCCGTCGTGTTGGCCAGCTGAACCTCGAGCATCTCGAGCGGGTCGACCTGGTCGACGTGCTGCGTCCAGGAATTCGCGTCGTGGAGGTCGGGAAGGAGACCACCGGCATCGATCGCGGTGCCCGCGGCGAGCCGTTCGAGCGAACTCGATCCCGGCGCCATCGCCTGCTCGGTGAGTTCGTCAGCCCGGGCCGCGGCGGCCGCGAGGATGGGGTGCGCCGTGACCGATCGCGCAAGCGCCTGCGGATGTTGGTCGTTCGTGTGTCCGAAGGTGACCAGCTCGGGCAGCGGCGCGTCCGGCAGCGGCGCGAGCTCGGCATCGACGAGGGGCTGGTATGCGCCGGGCGATCGGCGCACGGTCTGCGTTGCGTTGTTGATCAGGATGTCGAGCGGACCGGACGCCGCGACCTCCTCCGCGAGACCGATGACCTGGGCGGGGTCGCGCAGATCGATGCCGACGACCTTGAGGCGCGACATCCACTCGCTGGAGTCGGGAAGGCTGGCGAACCGGCGCACCGCGTCGCGGGGGAAGCGCGTGGTGATGGTGGTGTGCGCGCCATCGCGCAGCAGTCGCAGGGCGATGTACATGCCGATCTTCGCGCGGCCGCCGGTGAGCAGAGCCCGTCTGCCGGTGAGGTCGGTTCGCGCGTCGCGCTTGTAGTGGCTCATCGCAGCGCACGCGGGACACAGCTGGTGATAGAACGCGTCCACGACGGTGTACTGCTGCTTGCACATGTAGCAGGGGCGCGACTTCAGAAGGGTGCCGGCGGTGGACGCCGTCGTCGAGGTGCTGATCGGAACGCCTCGGGTCTCATCGTCGATCCGATCGGCGGCCCCTGTGGCGGTGGCGGCGATCACGCGGCGATCGGCCTCGGCGATCACTGCTCGCTTCTCGAGCCGATGCGTCCGCTTCACGGCCTTGAACATCTTCGCGGTGGCCTGACGCACGCGGACGAAGTCCGGATGCGCCTCGTCGATCCGGGTCAGCTGCTCGAGGACCCGAAGCGTGGCCTCCAGGTCGGCGGGAGGGATGCCGCTGGGTTCAGGGCGTTCGGAGAGCACAGGCGATTCTAGGCCTGGTCCGGAGACGTCCCACTACTCCGTTGCGCTCGCGTCGTGCCTGATCGCCTCGAGGCCGCCGCTCAGAGCCCTTCGGCCTCGCCCTCACCGCCCGCCGGGTAGTCGGTGCGCTCGGGGCGCCGAGCGAGAGCGATCGTGCTGAGCGCGAACCCGCCCCAGATCACGACGATCGAGATGACGAGGAACACGATGGCGAGCGGAGTCATCGACCCGCCTCCTTCCGCTGGGAGTCGGACGCGAGCGGCGGCCAGGTGTCGAAGCGATCGAGGTCGCTCCTGCGCCAGGGCACGAGCGTCAGCACGACGGCGGCGATGACGATGAGGGCGATCGTGCCCCAGCCGAAGACGCCGAGGTAGCCGCCGGGCAGTCCGCCGTAGCCCTCGAGGACGAGGGACACGATGCGGGAGATCAGCATGTAGCCGAGCACGATCGGCGCCACGACACCGACCAGCGCGATCCACACCTTGCCGACCTGGAAAGTGGAGACGGCGTTGAGGTGCGCCTGCAGCTCCGGCCCCTTGCGCAGCACCCAGATGACGAGGATGGAGGTGAGCACCGCCGAGCCGACCACGCCGATGTTGTTGGCCCAGTTGTCGACCACGTCGAGCGCGAGGAGGCCGGTCGTCGTCGAGAAGAGCAGCACCGACAGCACGGCGGCCGTGCCGCCCATGCCGATGGTCGCCTGAAGCCGGGTGAGACCGAACTTCTCCTGCACACCCGCGGAGACGACCTGCAGCACGGACAGCAGCGACGTGAAGCCCGCGAGGGTCAGCGAGCCGAAGAACAAGATGCCGAAGAACGGGCCGCCCGGCATCTCGGAGACGATCGCCGGGAAGGTGATGAAGGAGAGGCCGACCCCGGTCAGTCCCTCGAGGTCGTCGACGAGGATGCCCTGCTGCGCGGCGAAGAATCCGAGCGTCGCGAAGACGCCGATGCCGGCAAGGATCTCGAACGACGAGTTCGCGAACGCGACCACCAGGCCAGGGCCCGTGAGGTTCGCCCGCCGTGCCCGGTAGGAGGCGTAGGTGATCATGATGCCGAACGCAATCGACAGCGAGAAGAAGATCTGGCTGTAGGCCGCGATCCAGACGTTCGGGTCGGCGAGCGCCGCCCAGTTCGGCGTGAAGAGCGCGTTGAGTCCGAGCTCTGCGCCGGGAAGGAACAGCGCGCGCAGCACGAGCACGAGGAACGCGACGAGCAGCAGCGGAAGGAAGATGACGTTGGCCCGCTGCAGTCCCTTCGCGACGCCGGAGCCGAGCACGAACAGCGTGACGATCCACACCAGCACCAGCGGGATGAGCACGCCCGGCACGAACTCGAGGCTGAAGCCCGGCTCGCCGACGTTGAGGTAATCCCCCTGGAAGAAGGCGGCGGGATCGGCGCCCCAGCGGAGGTCGAAGGAGAACACGAAGTAGCTGAGCGCCCACGCGATGACCGCCGTGTAGTACAGCGAGATCACGAAGGCGATCGCCACCTGGAACCAGCCGAGGCCCTCGAGCGTGCGGCCCCCGAGGCGCCGCAGGCTCAACGGTGCCGAGCCACGGAACCGGTGCCCGATGGCGTAGTCGAGGAACAGGATGGGGATGCCCGCCGTCAGCAGCGCGACGAGATACGGGATGAGGAACGCCCCGCCGCCGTTCTCGTAGGCGACGCCGGGGAAGCGCCAGATGTTGCCGAGCCCGACGGCCGAACCGATGGCGGAGAGGATGAACCCCACCTGACCCGTCCACTGCTCGCGGGGTGCGCCTGCAGCTCGTGCCTTGCCTGCGGCCATGGTTCCTCCTTGGGCGCCGGTGTTTTCCGGGTTTCGACGTTAGCAGTGGCGCGGGTGCCGCTGGAGAGCTTGCCCTGCATGAGAAAGAGCCGCCCGAAGGCGGCTCTTTCCCTTTGTCGGGCTGACAGGATTTGAACCTGCGACCCCTTGACCCCCAGTCAAGTGCGCTACCAAGCTGCGCCACAGCCCGTGGCTTGCGCTTCGGCCGGAGCCGAAACGCGTGGAACAGCCTACCGGACGCCAGCGCATCCGGAGGACGGACGCCTTGTGGCCCCGCGCGAGTTGTGCGATCGTACAACTCAAGGAGGGTCGATGACCACGACGGATGCGCTGTTCGGCGCACGAGCCACCACGAGCGAGAAGACGCTCGCGCTGACCACCGGCGCACTCGGTGCCCTCGGCATGACGGCGTTCGGCATAGCGAGCGGGTGGGCGTGGTGGCAGGTGCTGCTGGGCGCTGTCCTCGCCCTCGATCTCGTCGGCGGGGTCGTCGCGAACGCCACCGACTCGGCGAAGCGGGACCACCACAGCGGAGGACGCCGGATCACGCAGCGCCCCATCCTCTTCGCGGCCCTGCACGTGCAGCCGATCCTCATCGGTCTCCTCTTCCCCGAAGGCAGCGTGTGGTGGGGGTTCGGCTGGTACCTCGCGACACTCGCCGCCGTCGTCGCAGTCACCCAGTCGCCGCAGCGCCTCAAGCGGCCCATCGCACTGGCGGCGTGCGCCGTCGTGGCACTCGCCGCGCCGCTCATCCCAGCTCCCGACGGCTTCGCCTGGGTCCCGATCGTGCTCGCCCTCAAACTGCCCCTCGCTCACGCCGTGCCGGAGAGGACTACCCCATGACCGAACCGCATCTGCTCGTGACGGGAGGCAGCCGCGGCATCGGCGCCGCCATCGTCCGTGCCGCCGAGCGCGACGGCTGGCGCGTGACCTTCACCTACCGCGAGCGAGCGGATGCCGCGCACGCGCTCGAGAGCGACCGGGTCCACGCGGTCCAGGCGGATGTCGCCGAGGCCGAGCGCGCAGCATCCGTTCTCGACACTGCGGAGGAGCGGGGGCCGATCACCGCTCTCGTCAACAACGCCGGAATCACCGGCCGGCTCGGCCGGTTCGAGGAGTCGAGCATCGACGACCTGCGCCGCATCCTCGACGTCAACGTCACCGGACTCGTCGCGCTGACTCAGGCCGCCGTGGTCCGGTGGAAGCAGCGAGGTACGCCCGGCGTCGTCGTGAATCTCAGCTCTATCGCGGCCGCGACGGGCTCCCCCGGCGAGTACGTCGGGTATGCCGCGTCGAAGGCGGCGGTGGAAACCTTCACCCGTGGGCTCGGACGGGAGCTCGCGCCGGACGGCATCCGGGTCGTCGGGGTGGCGCCCGGAACGACCGAGACCGAGATCCACGCAGCAGCCGGCGACCCCGGGCGCCCCGCGCGGGTCGCGCCGCGCATCCCGATGGGACGGGTGGCGCAGCCCGACGAGATCGCCTCCGCCGTGGTGTGGGCGCTCTCTCCCGCCGCCTCCTACCTGACCGCCACGACCATCCCCGTCGCCGGAGGACTCTGATGCACAGCTTCCTGCCGACCTTCTGGCGTGCGCTCGGCGAGACGGATGCTCCGCCGGAGCTGCCCGGGGACGTCACACCTCCTCTCCCCGCGTCCCTCCCCGCCGCCGAGCTCGTGCGCGACGCGGTCGCCGCCGCTTCCGCGAGCGCCGCGCTCTTCCGAGGGCTCGAGCCGCGGCTGACCCTCGACCCGCTGCGGATCGCGACCGCGGTCACCACCGAGCGGAGCTTCCGCGTCGACGGGCGGGCGCCCGACGTCTGGGCGCAGCTCAGCGGCTTCTTCGAGGCCGCCGACGGATGGGTGCGGACCCACGCGAACTATCCGCATCACCGGGAGCGCCTGCTCTCCGCGCTCGGTCTGCCGGCCGACGCTGGTCGGGAGGCGGCGGCCGGGCGCATCCGCTCTATGCCGTCGGCGGCAATTGGGGCGGACGTCACCGAGCGGGGCGGCATCGCCGTCGCCGTCCGCAGCGAGGCCGAGTGGTTCGCGCATCCCCACGCCGCCGCCGTCGACGCACAGCCCCTGCTGGCCCTGACACCAGGAGCACCCTCCGCCCGGAGGGGCCGCATCCGAGTTCTCGACTTCACCCGGGTGCTCGCCGGTCCGGTCGCGACCAGGACGCTCGCCCTGCTGGGGGCTGATGTGCTGCGCGTCGACTCCCCCGCCCTACCTGAACCCGATTGGCAGCACCTCGACACGGGGGCGGGCAAGCGGTCGGCACTGCTCGACCTGCGGGACACCGCGACGCTGGGGTCGCTGCTCGACACCGCCGACGCCGTCGTGCTCGGGTACCGTCCTGGTGCACTCGACGGGTTCGGACTCGGCCCCGAGTCGCTCGCTCGCACGCATCCGCACCTCGTGGTGGGCGTCGTCAGCGCCTGGGGTCGCAGCGGCCCGTGGGGCCGGCGTCGCGGGTTCGACTCCATCGTGCAGGCGGCCACCGGCATCGCGCTGGTGCAGGGTCAGGACGGCAAGCCCGGGGCGCTCCCCGCCCAGGCGCTCGATCACAGTGCCGGGTACCTGCTCGCCGCCGGCATGCTCACCCTGTTCCGCAGGCGGACCGGCGGCATGGTCGAGGTCTCCCTCGCCCGGCTCGCACATGAGCTGCTGCGCGCCCCGCGCGGCAGCGCCGGCTCCGCCGAGGAGTGGTCGCCCACCACGACGACCGTGCGCTCCGGTGCGCATGAGGTGACCATCGCCCTGCCCGCCGTCGGCTTCGACGGCTGCCCGACGGAGTGGCCCGCCCCGCCGCGGCCGTACGGCGGCGACGAGCCAGTCTGGGTCGCATGACCGACTCCCGCGGCGACCGGCGTCGCGCCGAACTCATCCAGGCCGGGATGGAGTGCCTGGTCCGCGACGGATGGGCGGGCCTCACCCACCGGCGGGTCGCCGAGCAGGCGCAGGCCGCGCCGGGGCTCGTGCGCTACCACTTCGGAACCCTCTCGGGGCTGCGCGCCGCCATCGCCCGACAGGCCAGCGACGACCTGATCCTCCCCGTGACCGAGCAGCTGGGCACGACGTCGACCTTCGACGAGCTGGTCGAGCAGGTGGTGGCGCTGATGGGGTCGGCGGAGGACCGGGGCACGCGGCTGCTCACTCAGATCATCGTCGGGACCGCGCACTACGAGGAGGTCGCCGAGATCGTCGACGCCGACGTGGAGCGTGCCCGCGACGGGCTCGCCCGCCACCTGGTGCAACTGGGCAGCGGCTGGTCGCCCGAGCAGGCCCGCGACGCTGCGTCGCTGCTTCTCGCGACCGTCGACGGCATCCTGCTGCACGGCCTCGTCGCCGCGAAGCCGCCTGCCGCCGAGCAGCTGCGTCGCGCGGTGCGCGCGATCCTCTCCGCCGAGGGGTGAGGATGGAGGGGTGATCACCGTCCTCCTCTCCGGCTTCGAGCCGTTCGCCGAGCACACCCGCAACCCTTCGTGGGAGGCCGTCGAGCGCGTCGCCGCCGAGTGGGACGGCACGGAGACCCTCGTCACCGTGCAGCTTCCGGTCGAGTTCGGTGCGGCGGCACGGATGCTGCTGGACGCGGTCGAGCAGCTGTCGCCCGATCTGGTGGTCGCGGTCGGGCTCGCGGCGGGCCGCGACGCCGTCACCCCCGAGCGCATCGCGATGAACGTGCGTGACGGACGCATCGCCGACAACGCCGGGTACCTGCCCGTCGACGAGCCCGTCGTCGCAGAGGGGCCGACGGCGCACTGGTCGACGCTGCCGATCAAGGCGATCGTCGGCGCGCTGCGGCAGCACGGCCTCCCGGCCGCGGTGTCGAACACGGCCGGCTCCTTCGTCTGCAACGACGTCTTCTACGCGCTGCAGAACGCGTTCGACGGCAGTGGCATCCGCTCGGGCTTCATCCACGTGCCGGCGACGCCCGAGACCGGCGGCACCGACGGACTGCCGACGCTGCCCCTCGACACGATCGTCGAGGGACTGCGCCTCGCGGTGCGCACCACGCTCGACACGCCGACGGATGCGCGGGTCGCCGAAGGCGCCACGCACTAGCGCGGGGTCAGCGCTTGCGGCGCTCGCGCACTCGCATGTTGACGTTGATGGGCGTGCCCTCGAAGCCGTAGATCTCGCGCAGGCGACGCGTGACGAAGCGACGGTATTGCGGGTCGAGGAAGGCCGAGGTGAACAGCACGAACGTCGGCGGACGGGTCGCCGCCTGCGTCGCGAACAGGATGCGCGGCTGCTTGCCGCTGCGCACCGGGTGCGGGTGCTCGGCGACGAGCTCCGCGATGAGGGCGTTGAGCTTGCCGGTCGGAATCCGCTTGTCCCAGCTGTCGAGCGCCGTCTCGAGGGCGGGCACGAGCTTCTCGAGGTGACGCCCGGTCTTCGCGGAGATGTTGACGCGCGGCGCCCAGGACACGTGCGAGAGGTCCTGCTCGATCTCCCGCTCAAGGTAGGTGCGGCGCTCGTCGTCGAGCAGGTCCCACTTGTTGAACGCCAGCACGAGCGCGCGCCCCGACTCGAGCACGAGGTCGATGATCTTGAGGTCCTGCACGCTGATCGGCGCGGTGACGTCGAGGATGACGACCGCGACCTCGGCCCGCTCGAGCGCGGCGGAGGTGCGGAGCGTCGCGTAGAAGTCCGCGCCCTGGCTGAGGTGCACCCGGCGACGGATGCCGGCCGTGTCGATGAAGCGCCAGTACTTGCCCTTGATCTCCACCTGCTCGTCGACCGGATCGCGGGTGGTGCCGGCGAGCTCGTTGACGACGACCCGCTCCTCCCCCGCCGTCTTGTTGAGCAGGCTCGACTTGCCGACGTTCGGTCGTCCGAGGATCGCGACACGGCGAGGCCCTCCGACCTCCTCCTTCGCGACCGCAGACACCTTCGGCAGCACCCTGAGCACCTGATCGAGCAGGTCGGCGACACCGCGGCCGTGCAGAGCGGAGACGGGCCACGGCTGGTCGAGGCCGAGCCCCCACAGCTCGTGGATGTACGGCTCCTGCGCCGCGTCGTCGACCTTGTTGGCGACCAGCATCACGGGCTTGTCGGTGCCGCGCAGCATCCGCACGACGTGCTCGTCGGTGGCCGTCGCACCCACGGTGGCGTCGACGACGAAGAGCACCGCGTCGGCGAGGTCGATCGCTACCTCGGCCTGGGCGGCCACGGAGGCGTTGATGCCCTTGGCATCGGGTTCCCACCCGCCGGTGTCGACGATCGTGAACTTGCGGTCGTTCCACTCCGCCTTGTAGTTCACTCGGTCGCGGGTGACGCCCGGGGTGTCCTGCACGACTGCCTCGCGGCGACCGAGGATGCGGTTGACGAGCGCCGACTTGCCGACGTTCGGGCGCCCCACGATCGCGAGCACCGGCAGCGCCGGCAGGAAGGTGATGCCGTCTTCGCCCTCGTCGACGCTCTCGAGGAGTTCGAGGTCCTCCTCGTCGAGCTCGTAGTCGGCGAGCCCGGCGCGCAGCGCTTCGGCGCGCTTCTCCGCGACGTCGGCGTCGATCGAGGCGACGCGCTCGGCGAGCCCCTCGTCGTACTCGGGGATCTCGAAGTCGTCGTCGAGGTCGGCCATGGGAAGTCCTTCCGGTGTCCGCTCCTACTGCACGCGCGAGCGGACGAAGTCTGCGACCACCTGAACGGTCGCGTCGAAGTCGATGTCGGTCGAGTCGATCAGCGTGACGCCGTCCGCCGCCGTCATGAAGTCGACGACCTGGCGGTCTTTCGCGTCGCGTTCGCTGAGCTGCTTCGCCGTCGCCTCAGCGGACTGCGTGGTCAGCTCCGCCGACCGACGAGCCATTCTAACGTCTTCGCTGGCGGTGAGCAGGATGCGGGCGTCGGCATGCGGCGCGACGACGGTCGTGATGTCTCGACCCTCGACCACGATGCCGGGCTTTCGAGCCGCCTCGATCGTCTCCCGGAACCAGCGGATGAGATGCTCGCGCACCCCGGGGATGCGGGCGATCGCGCTCACCACGCCGGTCACGCGCGGCTCGCGGATGTCGGGCGTGATGTCCTCGCCGCCGACGCGTACGAAGTAGTAGTCGGGGTCGGTGCCGATCGCGAGGTCGAGCCCGGGCAGCGTGCCGAGCACCTCCTCGGGCACCTCGACGTCGATGCCCTCGTCGAGGGCGTGCCAGGCGAGCGCCCGGTAGGCGGCTCCGGTGTCGAGGTACTCGTAGCCGAGCGTGCGAGCGACGGCCTTGCTCACGCTCGACTTGCCGCTGCCGGCCGGTCCGTCGATCGCGACGACGACGGGTGAGGTCATGCGAATGCTCCAGCGATAGTCCAGCCGCCCGCCTCGAGGTGGGCGAGCAGTCGAGCCTCCGCCTCCGGCAGCACGGAGATCTCGGCGAGACCCACCTGCGCACCCGGCGAGTGCTCGAGCCTCAAGTCTTCCATGTTGACGCCGGCCTCCCCGATCTCGGTGAGGAGGCGCGCGAGCTCGCCCGGCTGGTCCCGCACGAGCACGACGAGCTGACTGAACCGCCGCGAGGTGCCGTGCTTGCCGGGGATGCGGGAGACGCCCACGTTGCCGCCCGCGAGCTCCTCGGCGATGGCGCGCCGGGCGCCGGGGGCGTCGGGCGCCTCGAGCGCGGCGATGACGTGCTCGAGGTCGTTCCGGTACTCGCGGAGGACCTCGACGACGGGTCCGGCGTTCGCCCCGAGGATCTGCACCCACAGCTCCGGATCGCTCGACGCGATCCGGGTGGTGTCGCGAAGCCCCTGCCCCGCGAGCGAGACCGAGTTCTCGGGCGCCTCTGCCAGTCTGCGGGCCAGCAGCGACGACACCACCTGCGGCACGTGGGAGACGAGCGCGACGCTCGCGTCGTGCTCGTCGGCGCTCATCACGACCGGGATCGCGCCGAGGTCGAGCGCGAGGTCCTCGATCGCGCGACGCTGGGCATCCGTCGTCGCCGCGTGCGGGGTGATCACCCAGGGGCGTCCGAGGAACAGGTCCGCGCGTGCGGAGATCGCGCCGCCCCGTTCGCGCCCGGCCATCGGGTGGCCGCCGAGGTAGCGGCTGACGTCGGCGCCCGCGTCGCGCAGCTCGTCGAGGATGGCGGACTTCACGCTCGCGACATCCGTCACGAGCGCGCCGGGGTGCTTCGCGAGCTCGGCCGCCACGACCTCGGCCGTGAGGTCGGGCGGAACGGCGACCACGACGAGTCCCGGCGCGTCGCCGGGCCTCGCTCGGCGTCCGGCGCCGTAGTCGACCGCCAGGGTGAGCGTCGCGCGGGATGCGTCGTCGAGAACCACGTCGACTCCCTGCGTCGCGAGCGCGTGGCCGACGCTCGCCCCCAGCAGGCCCGCCCCGACGATCCGCACGGTGCCGGTGGTGCGACTCATCGGCGGCCCTTGCGCGGAGCGGTAGGTGCCTGCTTGTCGTCCGTGCGGGAAAGGGTCAGCAGCTGCCGCAGCTCGTCCTGGGTGAGTTCGCGGATCCCGCCGACGGGCAGGTTGCCGATGTGCAGTGGACCGAACTGTCGCCGCACGAGCTCGAGCACGGGATGCCCGACGGCGTCGAGCATGCGCCGCACGATGCGGTTGCGTCCGGAGTGCAGGGTCAGCTCGACCATGCTCGAGCCCTTCGAGGAGTCGAGCAGCTTCGCCTTGTCGGCGGCGATCGGACCGTCATCGAGCTCGATGCCCTTCCGCAGAGTCTGGATCGTCTGCGGGGTCACCGCACCCTGCACCTTCGCCACATACGTCTTCGTCACCCCGAACGACGGATGCGCGAGCACGTGAGCGAGGTCGCCGTCGTTGGTGAGCACGAGGAGTCCGGACGTCTCGGCATCCAGTCGGCCGACATTGAAGAGCCGCTCCTCGTAGCCGGCGACGAAGCGCGAGAGGTCGTCTCGCCCGCGGTCGTCGCTCATCGAGCTCACGACTCCCGTCGGCTTGTTGAGCATCAGGTAGCGCTTACTGGTGTCGAGCTGCACCGCGACGCCGTCCACCGCCACCTTGGCGGTCGGCGGCACACGGGTGCCGAGCTCGGTGACGATCTCACCGTCGACTGACACGCGGCCCTGCTGGATGAGGATCTCCGACGCCCGGCGCGAGGCGACCCCCGCCGCGGCGAGCACCTTCTGCAGCCGCTCTCCCTCGACGCTCGGGTCGTAGCCGAGCTCGTCGCGTTCAGCGGGCATCGTCGAATCCTTCCGCGCCGTCTTCGAGCAGCGGCGACAGCGGCGGCAGCTCGTCGAGCGAGTTGATGCCGAGCTGCTGCAGCAGCAGGTCGGTCGTGGCGTAGTGGATGGCGCCCGTCTCGGAGTCGGTGAAGGCCTCGGTGATGAGCCCCCGGCCGAGCAGGGTTCGCACGACCGAGTCGACGTTGACTGCACGGATCGAGGCGACCGCACCGCGGCTGATGGGCTGCTTATAGGCGATCACCGCGAGCGTCTCGAGGGCTGCCTGCGAGAGCTTCGTGGGGTTCTGGGTGAGCACGAAGTCGGCGACCACGTCGTCGTAGTCGTCGCGCACGTACAGGCGCCAGCCTCCGCCGACCTCGCGCAGCTCGAAGCCGCGTCGCGGGCCGCCGGCCTCGCCGTCGTAGTCGGCGACGAGCCGCTCGATCGACTGCCGCACCGCCGGAACAGCAGCGGACAGCGCGGTCGCGAGACTCACGAGGGACAGCGGCTCGTCGGCGATCATCAGGATCGCCTCGATGCGCCGCTCGAGCTCAGTTTCCATAGTCGGTTCCGAGGCTAGCGAGACTCTCCTCCGACCACGACTCGGCGGTCCAGCGCAGCGTGAGCTCGCCGAGCGGCTCGAGCTGCTCGAAGGCGATCGTCGCGTGTCGATAGAGCTCGAGCACCGCGAGGAACCGGGCGACCACGACGCCCTTCAGCTCCGCGCCCGCGATGAGCTGGCGGAAGGTCATGGGCTCACCGCGACGCAGCAGCGCGACGACATGCGCGGCCTGCTCGCGGATGCTCACGAGCGGCGCGTGCAGGTGGTCGAGCCCGACGCTCGGGATCTCCTTCGGCGCGAAGGCGAGCATCGCGAGTGCCGCGAAGTCCTGCAGCGACACCGTCCAGACGAGCTCGGGAGTGCGGGCCCGGTACTTCTCCTCGAGCCGCACGATGCGCGGATGCCGGCCGCCCTCCGAGTCGAACCGCTGCGAGAACCAGCCCGCCGCCTCCTTGAAGGCGCGGTACTGCAGCAGCCGGGCGAAGAGCAGGTCGCGCGCCTCGAGCAGCGCCACGTCCTCCGCGTCGACCAGCTCGCCGCGCGGCAGCAGTCCCGCGATCTTGAGGTCGAGCAGGGTCGCGGCGACCACGAGGAACTCGCTCGCCTGGTCGAGCTCCTCCTCGGAGTCGAGCCCCGCGAGGTAGGAGATGAACTCGTCGGTGATGGTGCTGAGCGCCAGATCCGTGATGTCGAGCTCGTGCTTGGCGATGAGGCTCAGCAGCAGGTCGAACGGTCCCTCGAAGCCCCGCACGGCGACGCGGAAGCGCTTCTCGCCCTCCTCCACCTCGCCGGCGCCGGCGACGGCATCCGTCTGGTCGGCGTCGACGGTGTCGACCGCGGGCGCGTCGCCGCTAGGCGGCTGCGGCACGGAAGACCAGCTCGCGGGCGAGCTGACGATAGGCCTCGGCGGCAGCGTGCTCGGGCGCGAAGCTCGTGATCGGCGTGCCGGCGACGCTCGCGTCGGGGAACTTCACCGTGCGCCCGATGACGGTCTCGAGCACCTTGTCGCCGAAGGTCTCGACGACCCGCTCGAGCACCTCCCGCGAGTGCAGGGTGCGGGAGTCGTACATGGTCGCGAGTATGCCGTCGAGCTGGATGGCCGGGTTCAGCCGGTCCCGCACCTTGTCGATCGTCTCGATGAGGAGGGCGACCCCGCGCAAGGCGAAGAACTCGCACTCGAGCGGGATGAGCACGCCGTGCGCTGCGGTGAGCGCGTTCACCGTGAGCAGACCGAGCGACGGCTGGCAGTCGACCAGGATGACGTCGTACTCGTCGACCACCTGGCGCAGCACGCGCGCGAGGATCTGCTCGCGCGCGACCTCGTTGACGAGGTGCACCTCAGCGGCCGAGAGGTCGATGTTCGCGGGCATCACGTCGAGCCCGGGCACTCCGGTCGCCACGATCGCCTCGTGCGCGTCCTTCACCCGACCGATGAGCAGGTCGTAGACGGTGACGGCGTCATGGGTCTGCACGCCGAGGCCCGCGGAGAGCGCGCCCTGCGGGTCGAAGTCGATCGCGAGCACCCGGCGGCCGTACTCGGCGAGCGAGGCTCCGAGGCTGATGGTGGTCGTCGTCTTGCCGACGCCGCCCTTCTGATTGCACAGCGCGATGATCCGCGCGGGGCCGTGTCCCTTGAGCGGCGGGGGCACCGGGAAGCTGCGCAGCGTACGGCCAGTGGGTCCCTTCGCGGGGGCGTCGAGACCCGGCGCATCGAGACCGGGCAGAACCACCACATCCTCTCGCTCCGCTGTCATGCCGGAAGTCTACGGCGGCCCTCGGAGGCGCCCCGGACGCGGCACGCGCGCCCCGCCGGGTTGGGGTGAAGCAGCGGTTGAAGGTTCGGTCGCGGCTCAGCCGGACGAGCGTCGAGCGTCGTGTGCGGCGATCGCGAGCTGGATGCGGTTGTCGAGCCCCAGCTTGAGCAGGGCGCTCGAGATGTGCGCCTTCACGCTGCCGAGCGAGAGGTAGAGCGCCGCAGCGATCTCGGGGTTCGCGAGCCCGTCGGCCACGGCGAAGGCGACCTCGCGCTCGCGGTCCGTGAGCGCCGAGAGATCCGGAGCAGGAGTGGCCTCTCGCGTGACGTGGGCGATCACCTGCTCGAGGACTCCTGGCGAGAGGATCGGCTCCCCCGCCGCCACGGCGCGCACCGCCCGCACGATCTCCTGCGGCGGGGTGTGCTTCAGCAGGAAGCCCTCGGCACCGGCCCGAAGGGCATCGAGCACGAGCTCGTCGCTGTGGAAGGTCGTGAGCACGATGACCGCGGTACGGTCGCCGGTCGCGCGAAGCGCGCGCAGAGCGGCGACGCCGTCCACCCGCGCCATCCGCACGTCGAGCAGCACCACGTCCGGTGTCGAGCGCACGACCAGATCGCGCAGCGCATCACCATCGTCGCCCTCGTCGATGACCTGGAGGTCGTCGGCGCCGCCCAGCATGAGCCGCAGTCCCGACCGCACGAGGGGATCGTCGTCGACGATCGCGACGCGAACAGTCATCGCCGCTCCCGGCTGCTGAGAGGCAGTCTGGCCTCGACGATGAACTCGTCGCCGCGCACGCCGTACTCGAGCGTTCCGCCGTCCACGCCCACCCGCTCGGCGAGTCCGATCAGCCCCGACCGCGCCCCGGGGATCTCGCTCGGCGTCACGCCCACCGCGACGGGATTCGACACCCGCACGAGGGCGGACCGATCCTGCTCTCGCACCACGACACGCACCGCCACCCCGGGTGCATGCTTCCGCGCGTTCGTCAGAGCCTCCTGAACGACCCGGTACACCGTGCGCTGGCGCGACTCCGTCAACTGCAGGGCTGCCGGCTCGAGCGTCACCCGCTGTCCCGCGCGCCGCGCCTCCTCGGCGAGCGCCGGCAGGTCGCCGAGCAGCGGCTGGCGCCGAGCCGTCGGAAGCGGGTGGTCGTCGCTGCGCTCGTCCCTCAGCACGTCGAGCACATCCCTGAGGTCGTCGATCGCGAGGTGGGCCGTGTCGCGGATCAGCGCCGCGGCGTCGTGGATCTCCTGCGGTTCCAGATCCCTGGACCCCGAAGCCGTGCGGTACTCGAGCGCGCCTGCGTGCACCGAGAGGAGGGAGATGCGGTGCGCCAGCACGTCATGCATCTCCCGTGCGATGCGCTCCCGCTCCGAGCGCCGCACGCGAGCCAGTTCCGCCTCGAGACGCAGCCGCTCCGACTCCGCCGTGCGCCTCAGCCCCTCCAGGACGAGCCGCCGGGAGCGCACGAGGAGGCCTGCGCCGAGGACGACCGCGTAGAGCAGCGGGATCGTGATCACCCAGGTGACCCAGTCCATCCCCGGCACCGGCAGCAGCGCGTGATACGGCAGCGCGAGCACGACGTGCCCGATCGTGACGGCCACCGACTGCGTCGGCCGGGCGAACGCGCCCATCCGGTAGACCGCGACGAGCACCGCGAGCGCGGAGGTGGCCGCGAGCGTGCCCGGCACAACCACCAGGATGCCGACGAGCAGCGGATGCGAGCGCGTCCACCAGATGGAGAGCACGGCCACCAGTCCGAGCGCCCGGTCGATCGGCCAGAACCACTCCGGCACGGAGGTCAGGACGCCGGGGGTGAAGCCGTAGAGCCCCCAGATGAGCAGCGCGAGCAGGAAGAAGGCGCCGTCGGAGGTCCACTGCGAGGGGGTGCGTCGCACGGCGAACGGGTTCCAGCCAGACGGATGCCGCGGCGCGGGCGCGATCGCGACATCCATGCTCCGAGGATAGGGAAGGCCCGACCGCTCGGGCACTGGTTCTGGCCGGACGGCCACGGCTTCTGACCGGTCGGACGAGGCGCCACCGGCACAGCGCCCAGGATGCTCGAGTCATGATGACCCACGATGCGGCGACGGCCGCCTTCGAGCTGCGCGGACTGCGACGCGAGTTCGGCGACAAGCTCGCCGTCGACGATGTGAACCTGCGAGTGCCCCCTGGCTCCTTCTACGGGCTGGTGGGGCCCAACGGGGCCGGCAAGACGACGGCGCTCTCGATGGCCGTGGGGCTGCTGCGCCCGAGCGCGGGCACGGCCTATGTCGACGGCATCGACGTCTGGGACGACCCGGTCGAGGCGAAGCGACACCTCGGGGTGCTGCCCGACGGTCTCGCCCTCCCTGAGCGCCTGACCGGCGGTGAGCTGCTCACCTACTGGGGACGCTTCCGGGGAATGGAGCGCGCGACGGTGGCGGCGCGCACCGCCGAGCTGCTGCGGGTGCTGGAGCTCGAGGAGGCTGAACGACTCGGCACCCTGGTCGGCGAGTACTCCACCGGGATGCGCAAGAAGATCGGCCTCGCGACGGCCCTCCTGCACACGCCGAGCGTGCTCGTGCTCGATGAGCCGTACGAGGCCGTCGATCCCGTCTCGGCGAGGGTGCTCACCGGCATCCTGCGCCGGTTCACGGCGGCGGGCGGGTCGATCGTGCTCTCCAGCCACGTCATGCCGCTCGTCGAGCAGCTCTGCGACCGGGTCGCCATCATCGCCGACGGCAGGGTCGTCGCAGACGGGACGCTCGACGAGGTGCGCGCCGGCTCGACGCTCGACGACCGGTTCGTCGAGCTCGTCGGCTCTGCCGACCTGCAGGAAGGGGACCTGACGTGGATCGGCTCCTGATCTCCCTCAAGTTCACGATGCTGCGGCACAGCAGTCTGGGGTTGCGCGGTATCGGCTGGGTCCTGGGCGCCCTCTTCGTCGTCGCCACCTGGACCGCCGCCGTCCTGGCGGCACCCGAGGCGCGTCACGATGTCCTGACCCTCGCCTTCGCACTGTGGGCAGCCGGTGCCGCTCTCGGCCCGGTGCTCCTCAGCGGACGCAGCGTGCTGCAGCCCGGCTACTTCGCGCTCCTCCCGCTGCGGTCGGCGGAGGTGGGGCGTGGCCTGCTGATGAGTGTCTTCGTCAGCATCGCCTCCGGTTTCGTGCTGCTCGCCTTCGCGGCCGCTCTCGTGCCCGCGTTCCTCGGCGGACCGGGAGCGGTCCTGGTCGCGCTCGTCGGCGCGCCGCTCACCTGGGTACTCGCCATCACCGCATCGCGGCTCGTCTTCGGACTGCTCGGTGCGGCGATGCGCTCGAAGGTCGGCGTCGAGATCGCTGCCATCCAGTTCGGGCTCATGTTCGCGGGCATGTTCACCGGCTGGATGATCGTGCAGGTCGTCGTGGAATCCGTGCCCCGGCTGCTCACCGTCGGCATCCCCGCCCCCGCGCTCACCGCCGTGCTCGACGCGCTTCCCACCTCCTGGGTCGTGCTCGCCGTCGAAGCAGCGGCCTCCGGCGACCTGCTCGGCGCTCTCGCCCCGCTCGGCGCCCTGGTGCTGCTCGACGGCGTGCTGCTGGCCATCACCATCCCTCTTCTCGCCCCCCGCCCGACGGCGGCCGCCCGTTCCCGGCGTGCACGCCCTCGATCGGTCGGGTGGGTCGCAGGCGGCGGCCTGCTGCCCGCGACCCCGACCGGAGCGGTGATCGCGAAGGAGCTGCGTCAGTGGTGGAGGGACCCGTGGCGAGCCCTCGAACTGCGCACCGGAGTCTGGACCGGACTCACCATCGGACTCATCGCGCTGATCAGCGGCACCTACTCGCCGCTGTCCGCCTTCGCGGGACTGATCGTCGCGTTCATGCTGGGACTCAGCGCCTGCAACCTCTACGGACAGGACGGCTCGGCCGTGTGGCAGACGATCGTCGGGGAAAACGACGGCTCGGTGCGCGCAGATGTCCGCGGTCGGCAGTGGGCCGCCGTGCTGCTGTTCCTGCCCCAGGCGCTCCTGCTCTCGGCGATCTTCGTGGCGCTCAGCGGTCAGTGGTGGACGATCCCGGTGCTCGCCGCCGCTCTCCCGGCCACGATCGGCGCCGCGAGCGGGGCGGCGATCCTGACCAGCGCGGTCGGAGTCTCCCCCGGTGTCGACCCGCGGTTGCGGGTGGGACCGAACGATGCGAACGGGAACATCGGCCTGCACGTCTGGGTGGTGATCCTGCTCATCACGATCGGAGTCGCCCCGACCGGCGCAGCGATCGCCGCCACGGTCATCTGGCCGTCCACGGCCTCCGTCGTCCTCGCCGTCATCGTCGGCGTCCTCAACGGCGTGGGAGCAGCCTGGTTCCTCGGGTCACTCGCGATCGGCTACCTGCAGGGACGGATGCCGGACGTCTACTCGCGCATCCGCTACGCCCGCATCTTCCGGGAGAAGAGCGAAGGCATCCTCGGGTCGATCGAGAACGCGACGCTGCTGGGCGAGCAGAAGCTCGCGGAGCAGAAGAAGAAGGAACGCGAGGAGCGCATCAAGGCCGCCGCCCGGTGACGTGACCCGACGAAGCACAGCTTCGTCGGCGCTGGCGTCGCGGCGACGACACGTCGGTGTCGTCGCTCCTAGCTCCAGCGCGCTGCGTCGCGGCGACGACACGTCGGTGTCGTCGCTCCTAGCTCCAGCGTGCCCGCGGGTGCGCGGCGGTGTAGACGTCACGGAGCGTGTCGGCTGTGACGAGAGTGTAGATCTGCGTCGTCGCGACGGAGGCGTGACCCAGCAGCTCCTGCACGACGCGGACGTCCGCTCCTCCCGCGAGCAGGTGGGTTGCGAAAGAGTGCCGGAAGGTGTGGGGCGAGATCTCGATCCCCAGGTTCGCCCGCTCCGCCGCCGCGCGGATCAGCAGCCACGCGTTCTGACGCGACAGCCGCTCGCCCCGCATCCCGAGGAACAGCGCAGGGGTGGCTCTCCCCTTCGCGGACAGCGCGGGCCTGACCCGCACGAGGTAGGCGTCGATGGCCGCCCGCGCGAAGCTCCCCAGCGGCACGATCCTCTGCTTGCGGCCCTTGCCGAAGAGCCGCACGACGTCGCCCTCAATCACGTCGTCGACGTTGAGCGCGACCGCCTCGGAGACCCGCGCGCCCGTCGCGTAGAGCAGTTCGAGCAGCGCCTTGTCGCGCACGCGAGCCGGGTCGTCGCCGTCGGTGGCCGCGAGCACCGCCGCCATCTGCTCGACGGTGATGGCCTTCGGCAGTCGGCTCGCGAGCTTGGGCGGCTTCTGCTCGGAGGCGACGTCCTGCTCGACGAGACCCTCCTCGAGCAGGAAGCGGTGGAAGCCGCGCACCGACGAGAGCAGCCGAGCCGTCGAGGATGCGCTGAGCGGCGCCTCCGGCCGCGAGCGGACGTGCTGCACCAGCTCCGAGACGTGTCCGCGCTCGATCGCCAGAGCATCCGTCACACCGGCGTCCTCGAGGAACCTCAGATAGACGCCCAGATCGCGCCGGTAGGCGGCGACGGTGTTGTCGCTCCTGCCACGCTCGATCGCGAGGTGCCGCAGGTACCGGTCGACCGCGCGCTCCAGCCCGGCGGCGGGCACCTCAGCCCTTGGTCCGCGTGGGCGGGGGCGCGTCAGCGGGACGGAGCGCGTTCCATCCCCTGGTGCGCGCGACGGATGCGGTGAGCACCGCGATCTGCAGGATCGAGTTGCTCAGGCGCCCGGCGAGCACACCGTCGACCGCTTCGTCGAGGTGCACCCAGCGCTTCACGATGTCGGCTTCCTCGTCCGTGCGCTCGAACGGCTCGTCCATGTCGACGAGGTCGCGCGCGAGATAGATGCGCAGCGCTTCGTCGCTTCCGCCGGGGGTCGAGTGGAAGTCTGCGAGCACGTTCCAGGTGCGCGCCTTCAGGTCGACCTCCTCGGCGAGCTCGCGCTTCGCCGCGTCGACCAGGTCCTCGCCGTCCTGGTCGAGCAGCCCGGCGGGCAGCTCCCAGTCCTTCGAGCGGATGGGGTGCCGGTACTGCCGGATCAGCAGGATCCGCTCCGAGTCATCGATCGCGAGCACCGCGACGGCGCCGGTGTGGTCGACGTACTCACGGGTGATCTCGCTGTCGCCGAACTGGAACCGGTCGCGCCGCACGTTCCAGACCTTGCCCTCGAACACGACCTCCGACTCGAGCACCGACGGCTCGAACGGCTCGTCGGCGAGCGGACCGGGCGCCTCAGGCATCGGCCGGCTGGGCGAGCTCGACCTCGGCCACGTCGAACAGGCTGCTCGCGCGCTGCCGGTCGAGGGCCGCACCGATCAGGCCGCGGAACAGCGGATGCGCACGGTTCGGGCGCGACCGCAGCTCGGGGTGCGCCTGGGTACCGACATAGAACGGATGCGTCTGCCGCGGCAGCTCCACGTACTCCACGAGGGAGCCGTCGGGCGAGAGGCCCGAGAACACGAGGCCGGCGTCGGCGATCTGCTGCCGGTACGCGTTGTTCACCTCGTAGCGGTGACGGTGGCGCTCCGAACCGGTCGGGCCGCCGTAGAGCTCCTCGACGATCGAGCCCGGAGCGAACTGCGCCTCGTAGAGGCCGAGGCGCATCGTGCCGCCGAGGTCGCCCGCCGCGAGGATGTCGACCTGCTCGGCCATCGTCGCGACGACGGGATACTCGGTGTCGGGATCGAACTCGCTCGACGAGGCTCCGGGGAGGCCCGCTACGTTCCGCGAGTACTCGATCACCATGCACTGCAGGCCGAGGCAGAGGCCGAGGGCGGGGATGCCGTTCTCGCGGGCGAAACGGAGCGCCCCGAGCTTGCCCTCGATGCCGCGCACGCCGAAGCCGCCCGGCACGCAGATGCCGTCGACATCCGCCAGCTGCTTGGCCGCACCCTCGGGCGTCTTGCACTCGTCCGACGGGATCCACTTGATCCGCACCTTCGCCGCGTGGGCGAACCCGCCCGCACGCAGCGCCTCGGTCACCGACAGGTAGGCGTCGGGAAGATCGATGTACTTGCCGACGAGGCCGATCGTGAGCTCGTACTTCGGGTCGTGCACCGTGTCGAGCAGCTTCGACCAGCCGTCCCACTCCACGGGCCCCGCCGCGAGGCCGAGCTTCTCGATGATGTAGCTGTCGAGCCCCTGGTCGTTGAGCATCGTGGGGATGTCGTAGATGCTCGGCACGTCGACCGCGTTGACCACCGCGCTCTCGTCGACGTCGCACATCAGCGCGATCTTGCGCCGGTTCGAGTCGGAGACCGGGCGGTCGGAGCGCAGCACGAGCGCATCCGGCTGGATTCCGATCGAGCGGAGGGCGGCGACGGAGTGCTGCGTCGGCTTCGTCTTCTGCTCGCCCGAGGCGCTCATGAACGGCACGAGGGAGACGTGGACGAAGAACACGTTGTTGCGCCCGAGCTCGTGACGCACCTGGCGAGCCGACTCGATGAACGGCTGGCTCTCGATGTCGCCGACCGTGCCGCCGATCTCGGTGATGATGACGTCGGGCGCCGGGTCCTGGTGGGCCTGCAGGCGCATCCGTCGCTTGATCTCGTCGGTGATGTGCGGGATGACCTGCACGGTGTCGCCCAGGTACTCGCCACGGCGCTCCTTGGCGATGACCGTCGAGTAGATCTGGCCGGTGGTGACGTTCGCCGCCTGGCTCAGGTTGATGTCGAGGAAGCGCTCGTAGTGCCCGATGTCGAGGTCGGTCTCGGCGCCGTCGTCGGTGACGAACACCTCGCCGTGCTGGAACGGGTTCATCGTGCCCGGATCCACGTTGAGATAGGGATCGAGCTTCTGCATCACGACCTTGAGACCGCG
Organism: Microbacteriaceae bacterium; assembly: GCA_031177985.1. Classification (GTDB taxonomy): domain Bacteria; phylum Actinomycetota; class Actinomycetes; order Actinomycetales; family Microbacteriaceae; genus JAPSJW01. The sequence goes on from JAPSJW010000007.1 coordinate 151,634, forward strand.
TGCAGTGAGCAGATTGCCGAGAGAGGCGGCGGTGAGGCCCTTGCCCAGGGAGGAGACGACACCCCCTGTCACGAAGATGTGCTTCGTCGTGCCCGAGTCTGAGTTGTCCACCACGGGGTTCCATCGTATCTGACAGACGGCCCTCGGCACCGGCTTCGACGCGCCCAGTTCTGGGTGCGCCGTTCGACGGCACCGCGCGCCCAGTTCTGGGTGCGTCGCAGAGCAACACCGCGCGCCCAGTTCTGGGTGCGTCGTTCAGGGCATCGCGCGCGAACGTCGTTCGCCGTCCAAACCGCGCTCAGAACGCCTGCGCTACCCTCTCCGCATGAGGACCTGTCGGCTGTGGCCGGTGGCGCTCGCCCTGCCTGTACTGGTGCTGAGCGGTTGCGGCGGCCTGGGTCAGCCGGTCTCCCTGGCGCGCGACAGCTACGACGGTATTCCGAAGCAGCTCGGGACGAACCTCGAGAGCTTCGGCGAACCGGCCGCCGTCTGGCTCGACGCGGAGCAGGAGGCCTTCGCGGTCGTGCTCTACGGCAGTTCGAGCTGCCCCTCGACGCCGGTCGAGCTCACGGTGGTCGACGAGCAGCTCATAGAGCTCCGGCTCGCGCGGAGCCAGCAGGACCCATGTACGGCCGACATCGCCGCGAGAACGCATGAGTTCGGCACGCCGAGCGGAGTCGGCGACGAGGTCAGCCTGGAGCTCGTGTTCGAGGAGGGCGATCCCTACCGCATTCCCATCCAGCCGCCCCAGGGCTGAGCGCTCAGGACGCAGTCGCCAGCTCCAGCAGCTCCTTCGCGTGGGCGAGTCCGCTCTCGCTGTCGGGGAGCCCGCTGAGGAGGCGCGCCATCTCCGAGACGCGCTCGTCGCCCGAGAGTTGAGCGACGCGGCTCACCGTCACGGCGTCGTCGGCGTCCTTCAGCACCCGCAGATGGTTGGTGGCGAAGGCAGCGACCTGTGCGAGGTGGGTGACGACGATCACCTGGGAGGTCTCGGCGAGCCTGGCCAGGCGACGACCGACCTCGATGGCGGAAGCACCTCCGATGCCGGCGTCGATCTCGTCGAAGATGAAGGTCGGGACGGGGTCGACGCCCGCGATGACGACCTCGAGCGCGAGCATCACGCGGGACAGCTCACCTCCCGATGCCCCCTTCGAGATCGCTCGAGGGTCGGCTCCCGGATGCGGCTGCAGCAGGATCGAGACCTGGTCCCGCCCGGCGAGGGTGTGCTCGTCGCGCGCCTCGACCTCGACGACGACCCTGGCGTTGCCCATCGCGAGCGCGCCGAGCTCCGCGGTTACCTGCGATGAGAGGCGCTCCGCTGCCCCGGTGCGGATGTCGGTCAGTCGTTCGGCCAGCTGCAGCACGCGGTCGCGGTCGGCGTCGACCTGCTCGCGAAGCTGCTGGATCCGGTCCTCGTCGTTGTCGAGCTCGAGCAGGCGCGCACTGCCCGAGTCGAGCCGGTCGACGACGTCGTCGAGAGTCGGGCCGTACTTGCGGACGAGGGTGGCGAGCACCGCACGACGCTCCTGCACGGACTCGAGTTCTCTCGCGCTGTCGGCGTCGATCGAGGCCAGGTAGCTCGAGAGGTCCGTCGCCGTCTCCGAGATCGCATAGGACGCCTCGGCGAGGGCGGCGGAGATCGGATGCAGCGCAGCGTCGTGGGCGGACACCCGGTCGAGCTGCCGACGCGCCTCATCGAGCAGCGTAAGCACGTCGGCTGCACCCTCGAGGCTCTCGGAGCTCAGAGCCTCGTGTGCGGTGGCCGCGGCGAGCCGGAGATCTTCGAGGTTGCTGAGCCGGTCTGCCCGCTCGGACAGTTCGACATCCTCGCCACGCTGGGGGGCCGCGGCCTCGATCTCCTCGAGAGCTAGCCGGAGGTCCTCCGCCTCCCTGGCGCGCAGGTCGCGCTCGGCGACGAGCACGTCGAGGTCGCCCTGGGCCTGCTGCCAGCGGCGGAACACCTCCTGGTAGTCGGCGAGCACCGTGGCGAGCTCGGCGCCGGCGAACCGGTCGAGCGCCTGCCGTTGCGCGGAGGCCGAGCGCAGCCGCACCTGGTCGGACTGGCCGTGCACGACCACGAGCTGCTCCCCTAGCTCGCCCAGCACGCCGACGGGTGCCGAGCGTCCACCGACGGTCGCCCGGCTTCGGCCTTCGGCCGAGAGCGAGCGCGACAGGATCAGCTCGTCGCCGTCGAGGTCACCGCCTGCGTCGCGCACGCGCTCGGCGATCGGGCCGTCGGGATCGACAATCCACCGCCCCTCGACCACCGCCTGCTGCGCTCCGCGTCGCACGGCCCCCGAGTCGGCGCGGGATCCGAGCACCAGCCCGAGCGCCGTGACGACCATCGTCTTTCCAGCGCCGGTCTCGCCGGTGAGCGCGGTGAAGCCGGGCCCGAGCGGAAGGGTGGCGTCGCCGATGACACCCAGATCGCGGATGGAGATCTCCTCGATCACGACCGGGCCCCCTCCTCCTCGCCGGGCCCGCGCCAGCCGGTGACCGGCAGCTGGAACTTGCGCACCAGCCGATCGGTGAAGGGTCCGTGCGTGACACGGGCCAGTCGCACGGGGATCGGCGAGCGTCGCACGACCACCCGCGCCCCGCGAGGCAGATCGAAGGCGCGTCGCCCGTCGCACCAGAGCACACCCGTGCCCTGAGTGCGGTCGAGCACCTCGACCGCCAGCGAGGAGTCGGGGCTGACGACGAGCGGTCGCGCGAAGAGCGCGTGCGCGCTGAGCGGCACGAGGGTGAGCGCGTCGAGGGTGGGCCAGAGGATCGGCCCGCCAGCGGAGAAGGAGTATGCGGTGCTGCCGGTCGGGGTGCCCATGACGACCCCGTCGCAGCCGAACGACGACAGCGGACGCCCGTCGACCTCGATGACGACCTCGAGCATCCGCTCTCGGCTCGCCTTCTCGACCGTCGCCTCGTTGAGCGCCCAGCTCTCGTAGACGACCTGACTGTCGATCTTCACCCGAACAGACAGGGTCATGCGCTCTTCGACGAGGTAGTCGCGCGCGAGCACCTTGGCGATCGTGTCGTCGAGGTCCTCGCGCTCGCTCTCGGCCAGGAAGCCGACGTGCCCGAGGTTCACGCCGAGCAGCGGCGCGGAGACGCCGCGCGTCAGCTCGGCGGCGCGCAGGATCGTGCCGTCGCCTCCGAGCACGATCGTGAGCTCGAGGTCGCCCACCTCGATGCCGTCACCGAGGATCGCTAGAGGACTGAGCGTCGCATCCGCCGCCATCAGGTCGGCGAACTCGTCGGCCGAGACGACCGGGGTCAGTCCCGCGTCGATGAGGCTTCGACAGACGGAGACACCCGCTTCGAGTGACTCGGTGCGCCCGGTGTGCGCGACGACGAGGATGTGCCGATCACCTGCCACGCCACGACCTCTCTGCCTCAGGTTGTCCGCGTCGCCGACGCTCATGCGAGTTCGGCGATGCGCCCGCTCCATTCTGACGGATCGCTCCCCCGGGATGCTCCCAAGCGCACCAGGAACTCCGAATTGCCGTGAGTTCCCGGTATTGGGGACGGAAGGATGCCCGCCGTGCGCCAGCCGAGATCCCACGCCGCCCAGAGCACGCCGCTCAGCGCATCCGCTCGGAGTGCCGCGTCCTTGACGATGCCTTCCCTCACACCCTGGCGCCCCACTTCGAACTGCGGCTTCACAAGCAGCACCACGTCGGCGTCGTGCGCGCTGCGCGCGAGCGGAGGCAGCACGAGGGTGAGGGATATGAAGGACAGATCCCCCACGATGAGTGACGGAGGCTCGACCCGCCCGCTCAGGGAGGCGAGCGCCTCGGGCGTGAGGTCACGCACGTTGAAGCCCTCGACGACGGTCACCCTGGAGTCCGTCGCGATCGAGGGATGCAGCTGCCCATGCCCGACGTCGAGCGCGACCACGGATGCGGCTCCACGCTCGAGCAGCACCTGCGTGAATCCGCCCGTCGAGGCGCCCACGTCGAGGGCATGCACCCCCTCGACGGCGACACCGAAGCCGTCGAGGGCCGCGACCAGCTTGTAGGCCGCGCGGCTGACGAAGCCGTCGGATGCGGCGACCTCGAGCACTGCTCCGTCCCGCACGCGCTGAGACGGCTTCACCACCGGCGAGCCGTCGACCGTCACGAGTCCGTCGGCGATCAGGCGAGCAGCGTGCGTGCGGGATCTCGCGAGACCGCGCGCCGCGAGTTCTGCGTCCAGCCGGCCGTCAGGCATGGAGGTGCGAGTCGCCGCCCTCGAGCACGTTCTTGAGCTCCTCGTGCACGGCCGCATACGCCGAAGCCCTCGTGTCGATCGGCTGATCCTCGATGAGGCGCAGTCGGGACACGAGGGCTTCGGTCTGCTCGTCGTGGGTGTCCGGATGCGTCATGCCGCCAGACTACCCGCGGGGGTCAGGAGCGTGCGCGCTCCTGGCGACGCGCCGCGAGCAGGGCGAGCCCGGCGAGCAGCGCAGCTGCGGCCGCACCGAATCCGAATGTCGCCTCGGCTCCGGTCGCTGCGAGTTCGGGCTCCTCGGCCTCAGGCGTGGGAGCAGGCGGCGGCGTGACAGTGCCTCCGCCGAGCACGGGCGGGGTGAGCGTGAACTCGCCGTCCACGACGCCGAACACGTATCGGCCGGCGACATCCGAGTTGAGCGAGTTGGCGATCAATGCGCTCTCTCCGTCATCGAGAAGCTCCTGACCGGGCGTCGGGAACTGGCCCTCTGCGCACTCCGGACCGAAGAGGTCGATGAAGGTGCTCGTCTGAGCCGAGTCGACTGCTCCGGCGCCGATGGAGACGTAGGGGTTGCGGTCTCCCGGAGCGTCTTCGGTGCCGAAGGCTGCGGCGCACGCGTCACTGTAGGCGTACTCGACGTCGATCAGAAGCTTGCCGAAGCTGGCGTCTTCCCCGTCGAACTGCACGTCGTCGTAGTTGTACACGACGACCGTGTTCCCGTCTCCGGCATCGACGAGCAGGATCTGGTGGGTGACGAAGAACGTCTCCTCCTCCTGCTCGACGTTGTAGTCGGGGTTGTGGTACCACGTTGCCGCCAGCGCCGGGCGACCCTCGTAGGTCGTCGTTCCCCAGAAGACGCTGGAGCAGTACGCCGATCCTTCGAACTCGAAGAACGCCGCGCCGAACGTGCAGCCGTCCTCGATCCCATCGGCGTCGGTGTCCACCGGCTCGATGTCGACCGGGTTCTGATCGGTGGCGAACGAGTCGAAGATCGCGTAGGCCCCGGCTTCCTCAGTGAACTCCGGTGCGCTGTACTCACCCGGGAGCGCGTCGTAGATCCAGCACCAGTCGTCGGGCTCAGTGACACCGAGCTCCGAGTTGAAGAGACAGAGAGCACCGTTCGAGTTCACGAGGAAGGTGTCGTACACCGTGCCGCCGATCGTGACGTCGAAGTCCAGAGGGATCCCGGTCGCGATGGGCTCGAAGTCGCCGAGATCGTTCGCCGGGACGCCGCTGGCGTCGAGGCCCCAGAAGTCGTCGTCGCTGGTGAGGGACGTGTAGACGAACTGCGGCGTCGCATCAGGTCCGTAGGTGAGCTCGGAGCCGATGGGGCTGCCGTCGGCGTTGAACAGCACGGCGCCCTCGCCCGGCTCGGCTGCGGAGGCGGGGAGGGCGCTGGATGCGAGTAGTGCCGCGGAAGCGGCGGCGATACAGGCGGCCGTCAGGAATCGGCGCTGGGGCATGAATGGGCTCCTAAGAGAATGAGGGGACGCCTCGACCTTAGTGTTTGCCGTGAATTTCTCACCCCCGGGATTTGACCCCATTCCGAGGGTCACGCCCAGTCGTACAGCTCCTCGGGCACGACGAGACCGAAGATCTGCAGGCCCGACTGCCAGATGGCGGCCGCGCCCGCACGCAGGAGGTCGACCGGGTCGTCGCCGGAACGCTCCACTTTCAGCACGTTCTTCCGGCGGCTGACCACGGCACCCCGCACGGTCACGATGGCCCCATCATCCTCGGGCGTCACGTCGATCAGCGGATACGGCGACTCGATCTCGCGCAGGTCGCGCAGGATGAAGTCGGGCCTCGAGTCCTTATCTGCCGCGAGCACCTGCTTCGGTCCGTCGATGCCGGTGAGCACGAGCGCCGATGGGATGCCTGCGCGGTTGGCTCCGAGGATGTCGGTGTCGAGACGGTCGCCGACGAACAGCGGAGCTGCAGCGCCGAACCGGTCGACGGATGCCTCGAAGATGGCGACCTCGGGCTTGCCCGCAACGACGGGAAGCCGCCCGACGGCGGTGTGCACGGCCGAGACGAGGGTGCCGTTGCCGGGCGCCGTTCCACGCTCGACCGGGATCGTCCAGTCGGTGTTCGTGGCGATCCAGTGCACATTTTCCCCGCCGCCCTGAAGGGCGAAGCACGCTTCGGCGAGATCGGTCCATGCGACGTGCGGGGCGAAACCCTGCACGACGGCGGCCGGACCGTCGTCGGCGCTCGCCACGAGGCGGAAGCCGGCCTTCTCGACCTCGCTCGTCAGCCCGTCGCCGCCGACCACGAGCACCGGTGATCCGGGTGCGACGCGGTCGATGAGGAGGCGCATGGCGGCCTGCGGACTCGTGACCACGTCATCCGCCTCGGCGTGCAGCCCGAAGCCGCGCAGCTGCTCGGCGACGGTCTCGGCCCTTCGCGAGGCGTTGTTGGTGAGGTAACCGACGCGCACGGCCAGGCTGTTGATGCTGTCGACCGCGTGCGGGATCGCGAGGCTGCCCTTGTAGACGACGCCGTCGAGATCGAAGAGCACGGCGTCACGGCCGGCTACCGGAGCGTCAGTCGTCGGCGCCATCCGGCTCCTCCTCCACCACGACAACCGTCTCGCCTCCCTCTTCCTCATCGTCGCCGCCGAGGGCTGCTCGCGCCCGGTCGGCTCGGTCGAACCACGCCTTCGCGTCTTCGGCACGATCCAGCTCCTCGAGCACCGTCGCGTAGGCGTCGAACAGGCCGGGGCTCCAGGAGAACGCCCTATTCGGGTCGAGCTCCGGGATCTCGAGCTCGCCCAGAGCGAGCTCCTTCTGACCGAGATCGAGACGCGCGCCGGACATCGCGATCGCGAGCTCCACACGCACGGGAACGGCAAGCTCCGCGCGGGGAACCGAGCGTCCCAGCTCGAGCGCACGCTCCGGACGGCCCATGCCACGCTCGCTGTCGACCATCATGGGCAGCTGGTCGTTGCTGCCGGAGATGCGGCGGTACGTGCGCAGCTCACGGAGGGCAAGGGCGAAGTCTCCCGTCGCGTAGGCCGTGATCGCAAGCGCTTCGCGGACGACGGCCACGCGTCCGGCGCGGTTCGCCGCAGCGAGGGCGTGCTTGTGCGCAGCTTCGGCGTCTTCCTCGATGAGGCGCCCGGCCATCACGAGGTGCTTCGCCACCTCCTCCGCGTTCTCCTTGGAGAGGGTGCGCAGCTGCGCGCGAGCCTGCTTGTCGAGCTGAGCGGGCTGCACGTCCTCGGGGATCGGCGGCTCCTCGCGGCGCGGTCGCTCTTCGTCGCGGTAGCGGTCATCGGACCGGTCGCGGCCCGTACCGCCCCTCGAGGGGAAGCCGCCGGTGCGCGGCTGCGGATCACGTGAAGCGCCCCGGCGATCGGCGCCCGGGCGACCGGCACCACCCTCACGAGGACGGAACGGACGATCACCACCACCCTCACGAGGACGGAACGGACGATCACCACCACCCTCACGAGGACGGAACGGACGATCACCACCACCCTCACGAGGACGGAACGGACG
>JAPSJW010000021.1 GCA_031177985.1 Microbacteriaceae bacterium
CGCAACCTCGGCAGCCCGTTCGACTTCCTGCCGGATGACTTCACGGTGGGCGCCAGCTTCGGCATCTCGATCGCCGCTGCCGACGGCGAGCCGGTGCAGCTCGATCAGCTCATCCGTGCAGCCGACCAGGCGATGTACCGCTCGAAGGGTGCCGGCGGCAATCGGATCGTCATCGACACCGATCCGGTCGCTGCGGCTGATCCCACACCGCCCACGGCTCCCATCGCGGAGGGTCCCGATCTGGCCGAGGAGCTGCGCGGAGCCGTGGCGCGGGGCGAGATCTCGGCCTGGTTCCAACCGCAGATCGACGTGGCGACCGGCGCGATCGTCGCGGCGGAGGCGCTGTGCCGCTGGGAGCATCCGCAGCTCGGCATGATCGGCCCTGCCACGTTCATCCCCGTCGCCGAGGACGAGGGCCTGATCGACGAGATCGGCCGGTACATGGCCGAGCAGTGCTACCTCGCGCTCGAGGCGTGGTCGACGACGGAGCGGCCGATCGACGTGTCCGTGAACGTCTCGCCTCTGCAGCTGAAGAGCTCGGAGTTCACCGACTGGCTCGCCGGCCAGCTCGAGCACCGCACCTTCGAAGGCGGGCGGCTGACGATCGAGATCACCGAATCCCGGCCCGTGGTCGACATCGAGGCCGTGGTCGCGAGGCTCGAGGGGCTCCGCGCGTTGGGTGTCGGCGTGGCCATCGACGACTTCGGCGCAGGGCACGCCTCGCTCGGTCAGCTGGAGCGCCTGCACGGCACCGAGGTGAAGCTCGACAGGTCGCTCGTCTCCGACCTCTCCGACAAGGCGACCGCCGAGATGGCGAACGCCATCACGGTGGCGAGGCGCGCGGGCATCCGCGTGGTCGCCGAAGGGGTGGAGACCGAGGAGCACCTCGAGCGCGTCGTGCAGCTCGGCTGCGAGCGGGCGCAGGGCTACCTCATCAGCCGCCCGGTGCCCGCGGCGGATTTCGCGTCGCTGCTGCTGGCCTGAGCGCCGGATCACCAGCCGCCGCGCGTCGGCGTGTGCCCCCTCCGTGCATCGTCGGGCATCGGCATGGTTGCCCGCAGGCCGAGCAGACGGATGGCTCGCTCCATCTCGCGCTTGGCGGCGAGCGAGAGTGCGTGCTGCTGCACGACGGCCCGGTCGACCGTCGAGGGGATGGTCCGCGAGAAGGTCTTCGTCGTGAAGGGCACGTAGCGCACCTTGAGCGTCAGCTCGATGACCGGGCGCCCCTCGGCCTCGATGTCGTCCATGACGCCAGAGACGAGGTCGCGGACCGCATCCTCGACCTCGGTCTGCTCGAGGAGGTCGCGCTGGTAGGTCGTCTCCCGACTGTGTCCGCGCGCCACCCAGGGGGTGTCGTCCACTTCGCTCGCACCCTCGCCCCGACCGAGTGACGCGTACCAGGGGCCCATCTTCGGGCCGAACTCCGGCACGAGGTCGGCCGGGTCGGCGGCCGCGAGCTGAGCGACCGTGTCGATGCCGAGCGTCTGCAGTCGCTTGGCGATCTTCGACCCGACTCCCCACAGGTCGAGCGTCGGGCGCTCGCCCATGACCTCCAGCCAGTTCTCCGCGGTCAGCCGGAACACTCCCCGGGGCTTGCCGAACCCGGTGGCGACCTTCGCCCGCACCAGGGTGTCGCCGATGCCGATGCTGCAGTGCAGCCCCGTGCGGTCGAGCACCGCGCGCTGGGTGTCGCGGGCGTAGGCCTCGGGGTCACCGGTGCGCACTCCGACGAACGCCTCGTCCCAGCCGAGCACCTGCACGACGGCGCCGGGCTGCTCGCGCAGCACCTCCATGACCTCCGCCGACGCGGCGTCGTAGGCGTCCCGGTCCACCGGCAGCAGGATGGCGTCGGGCACCTTGCGGGCGGCGATGCGCAGCGGCATGCCCGATCCGACCCCGAAGGCGCGCGCCTCGTAGGAGGCGGTGGAGACGACTGCGCGCTCGGTGGGATCCCCGCGGCCGCCGACGATGACGGGCTTGCCGGCCAGTTCCGGCCGCCGCAGCACCTCCACGGCGGCCACGAACTGGTCGAGGTCGACGTGCAGCACCCACGGCTCGGTCACGTTCCCAGTGTGGCGCGGTTCCCACCGGAAGTCTCGGGTGCAACGCGTAACCGATCTGTTACGCTTCTGCCATGGACGTGTTCGACGGGTTGGCGGATCCGACCCGCCGTCGCCTCCTGGTCGCTCTCGCATCAGGAGCGCGTACGGCCGGTGAGCTCGCCGATACCGAGCCCATCAGCCGCCCCGCGATCAGCAGGCACCTGCGCGTGCTCCTCGAGTCCGGCCTCGCCGAGGTCGAGCCCGAGGGGCGCCGCAGGCTGTACCGACTGCGGGAGGACGCCGTCGCCGAGGCGCGGAGCTACCTGGGTCGGCTCTCCCGCGCGCCCATCCCTGAGAGCGCTTTCGACGCGCTCGACCTCGAGGTGCGTCGCACCGTGCGCGACCAGCGCG
>JAPSJW010000013.1 GCA_031177985.1 Microbacteriaceae bacterium
CGGTCAAGGCCGCGGTGATGGTCGAGGATGTGGCCCGCACGGTGCATCTGGCCCGTCAGGGCGGCCCGCTCGTGCCGATCCCGCAGCAGAGCATCGACTCCCTCTTCGACCGCTATCAGAACGTCTACGGACAGCGCCCGACGGGAGCCCTCCGATGACCCTCCGCCGTCCCATATCCGCTCCCCCTCCCCGGAGGTCGGCGCGGGACGACTGACGAACAGGCTTGCCGGGACCACGGCCCCGGCGAGATCCGGCTTTCATGGACGAGGCCGGATCGGGTAGCACCACCGACGATGAGGTCCATCCAACGAAAGGAAACACAGTGCAGAGGAAGCACCTACTGGCCGGAGTGGCCACGGCGGGCATCTTGACGCTCGCACTCAGCGCGTGCGGCAGCCGCACCGACTCAGCAGGAGGCGGTGGCGGCGAGAACGCGGAAGGCGGGCTGGTCGGCGTCTCGATGCCCACCCAGCAGTCGGAGCGCTGGATCGCCGACGGCGAGAACGTGCAGTCGACACTCGAGGAGCTCGGCTACGAGGTCGACGTGCAGTTCGCGAACGACGACATCCCGACCCAGGTCTCGCAGATCGAGAACATGATCTCGAGCGGCGCGCAGGCGCTCGTCATCGCCGCGATCGACGGCACCACCCTCACCGACGTGCTGCAGAGCGCGGCCGACCAGGGCATCAGCGTCATCTCCTACGACCGTCTCATCAACGGCACCGAGAACGTCGACTACTACACGACCTTCGACAACTTCGAGGTGGGCGTGCAGCAGGCGACCTCGCTGCTCACCGGTCTCGGCATCCTCGACGAGAACGGCGAGGAGACCGGCGAGGAGGGCCCGTTCAACATCGAGCTCTTCGCGGGAAGCCCCGACGACAACAACGCGACGTTCTTCTGGGACGGCGCGATGGAGACCCTCCAGCCCTACCTCGACTCGGGCGTGCTCAACGTGCCCTCGGGCCAGCTCGACTTCGAGCAGGCGGCGATCCTCCGCTGGCTGCCCGAGACCGCGCAGGAGCGCATGGAGAACATCCTCACCGTCATCGGCGACACCAAGCTCGACGGCGTGCTGTCGCCCTACGACGGGCTCTCGATCGGCATCATCTCCGCTCTGACCAGCGGCGGCTACTCGGCTGACGACCTCCCGGTCATCACCGGGCAGGACGCCGAGGTCGGATCGGTCAAGTCGATCATCGCCGGCGAGCAGTACTCGACCATCTTCAAGGACACCCGCCTGCTCGCCGAGCAGGCCGCCCAGATGGTGGACGCCGTGCTCGCGGGCGAGGAGCCCGAGGTCAACGACACCGAGACCTACGACAACGGCGAGAAGGTCGTTCCGTCGTACCTGCTCGAGTCGACGATCGTCACGGTCGACAACTACGAGGAAGTGCTCATCGACAGCGGCTACTACACGGAGGACGACCTCCAGTAGCGGCGATAGGAGGCCCGGCGGGCGCTGCTCGCCGGGCCTTCCTCACCCGTCCCGGCGGTACCCGACCAGAAGCGGAGAGAGAATGGCCAACAGCATTCTCGAGATGCGCGGCATCACGAAGACGTTCCCCGGCGTCAAAGCACTGCAGGACGTGAACCTGACCGTCGAGCGCGGCCAGGTGCACGCCATCTGCGGCGAGAACGGGGCAGGCAAGTCCACCCTCATGAAGGTGCTCTCGGGGGTGTATCCGAACGGCACCTACGAGGGCGACATCGTGTTCGAGGACAAGCCGGTGGCGTTCCGCGACATCCGTGACAGCGAGCACGCGGGCATCGTCATCATCCATCAGGAGCTCGCCCTGAGCCCCTACCTGTCGATCGCCGAGAACATCTTCCTCGGCAACGAGATCGCCAGCAACGGCTTCATCGACTGGGACAAGACCAACCTCGAGGCCGCGAAGCTGCTGGCGCGCGTCGGGCTCCGGGACAACCCGATCACCCCGGTGCGCGAGATCGGGGTGGGCAAGCAGCAGCTCGTCGAGATCGCGAAGGCGCTCTCCAAGGAGGTGAAGCTACTCATCCTCGACGAGCCGACCGCCGCCCTGAACGACGAGGACTCCGCTCACCTGCTCGACCTCATCCGTCATCTCAAAGAGCAGGGCATCACCTCGATCATCATCAGCCACAAGCTGAACGAGATCAAAGCGATCGCCGACAAGGTCACCATCATCCGCGACGGACGCACGATCGAGACGCTCGACCTCGATCGCGACGAGATCTCGGAGGACCGCATCATCAAGGGGATGGTCGGCCGCGACCTCGAGCACCGCTACCCCGACCGCACGCCGAAGATCGGCGAGGAGGTGCTGCGGATCGAGGACTGGACCGTGCACCACCCGACGGAACCCGGACGCGTCGTCATCCACAACGCGCACCTCAACGTGCGCGCCGGGGAGGTCGTCGGCATCGCTGGGCTGATGGGTGCGGGCCGCACCGAGCTCGCGATGAGCATCTTCGGGCGCGCCTACGGCTCGAACATCTCCGGACGGGCCTACCTGCGCGGCAAGGAGGTGAAGCTCCGCTCGGTCTCGGAGGCGATCAAGAACGGCCTCGCCTACGCGACCGAGGACCGCAAGCGCTACGGGCTCAACCTCATCGAGGACATCAAGCGCAACGTGTCGGCCGCCGCCCTCGGCAAGCTGGCCAAGCGCGGCTGGGTCGACGGCGACCGCGAGTACCTCGTCGCCGAGGACTTCCGCAAGAGCATGAACATCAAGGCGCCGACGGTCGACGCCTACACGGGCAAGCTCTCCGGCGGCAACCAGCAGAAGGTCGTGCTGTCGAAGTGGATGTACTCCGATCCGGACGTGCTCATCCTCGACGAGCCGACCCGCGGCATCGATGTCGGCGCCAAGTACGAGATCTACACGATCATCAACCGCCTCGCCGCGGAGGGGAAGGCGATCATCGTCATCTCCTCCGAGCTTCCCGAGCTGCTCGGCATCTGCGACCGCATCTACGCCCTCTCCGAGGGCCACGTGACGGGAGAGGTGCCGATCGCCGAGGCGACACCCGAAGTGCTCATGCAGTACATGACCAAGGAGAAGGAACCAGACCATGGCGTCGCTTAGCGAAACGCTCGGCTTCCTGACGAGCCGGCTTCGTCAGATCGGCATCTTCATCGCGCTGTTCGTGATCGTGATCCTGTTCCAGGTCCTCACGAACGGCCGCCTGCTCACCGCGGGCAACGTGGCCAACATCATCGTGCAGAACAGCTACATCCTGATCCTCGCGATCGGGATGGTGATGGTGATCATCGCGGGGCACATCGACCTGTCGGTCGGCTCGGTCGCCGCCTTCGTCGGCGCGCTCTCCGGCGTGATGGTCGTCAACTGGGGCTGGCCGTGGTGGGTCGGCATCCTCGTCTCGCTCGTCATCGGAGCCCTGGTCGGAGCCTGGCAGGGGTTCTGGATCGCGATAGTCGGCATACCCGCGTTCATCGTGACGCTCGCGGGCATGCTCATCTTCCGCGGACTCACCCAGATCGTGCTCGAGAACCGCCAGATCACCCCGTTCCCGGCCGAGTACCGGCAGCTGGGCGGCGGCTACCTCTTCCCGCAGCTGTTCCCCGCGACGACCTCGGTCGCCGAGTGGATCACGGTCGGACTCGGCCTCCTCGCGCTCGTGTTCTTCGTCTCCCAGCAGGTGCGGGCGCGGGTCAACCGCGTGAAGCTCGGGCTCGAGGGCGAGCCGGCCGCCTGGTTCTGGACGAAGGTCGGCTTCACGGCCGCGCTCATCCTCGGGCTCACCTACCTGCTGGGCGTCGCGCCCGGATCGCGCGGAACGCCCGTCGTGCTCGTCGTGCTCGCGGTGCTCGTGATCGTCTACACCGCGGTCATGAACCGCAGCGTGTTCGGTCGCCACATCTACGCGATCGGCGGCAACCGCAACGCGGCCGACCTCTCGGGCATCAAGAGCCGCAAGGTCGACTTCTACCTGTTCGTCAACATGGGCGTGCTCGCCGCGCTCGCGGGTCTCGTGTTCACCGGCCGCCTCAACTCGGCCGGCCCCGGCGCGGGCAACCTGTTCGAGCTCGACGCGATCGCCGCGGCCTTCATCGGAGGCGCTGCGGTGCAGGGCGGCATCGGAACCGTGACGGGCGCCATCACCGGTGGTCTCATCATGGGTGTGCTGAACAACGGCATGTCGCTGCTGGGCGTCAGCACCGACTACCAGCAGTTCATCAAGGGCATGGTGCTGCTGCTCGCCGTCGCGTTCGACGTCTTCAACAAGCGTCGCGCGGGCGGCCGCTAGCCGCATCCGCTGTTCGAGGGGCCGGTCCTGCGGGGCCGGCCCCTCGCTATGCCCGCCCGGCCGCCGCGCGGGTCTTGCGCGAGAGCGAGTCGATCACGACGGCGAGCACGAGCACCGCGCCGGTGACCATGTAGCGCACCGAGGAGTCGAGGTTCAGCAGGGTGAAGCCGAGCGAGATCGACATGATCACGAGCACGCCGAGCAGAGCCGAGAACGCCGACCCCCGGCCGCCGAACAGGCTCGTGCCTCCGATGACCGCCGCCGCGATCGCGTTGAGGTTGAGGTCGGCACCGCCCGAGCCCTGGTTGGCTGCGGCGAGTCGCGCCGTCGCGAGGATGCCCCCGGTCGCGGCGAGCGCGGAGCACAGGGCGAACACCGAGACGTAGACCCGCCCGGTGCGGATGCCGGCGCGCCTGGCCGCCTCGACGTTGCCGCCGACCGCGAAGACGGAGCGTCCCCACGCGGTGCGGGTGAGCGCGAGATGCGCCGCGACGACGAGCGCCACGAAGAACAGGAACATGACGCCGACACCGCGGCTGAGGTTCAGGTACCACACCGCCAGCAGGAGCCCGACGAGCAGGAGCCCCGCGCGGGTCGCCACGACGGCGTACGAGACGGCGGGGAGCCCCGCATCACGTCGACGGCGCGACATGCTGAGCCCCGACCAGGCGAACGCCGCGCAGCTGAGCGCGACGATCGTGTACGACAGCCAGTCGGGCAGGAACCACTGCTGCCCGAACTGCACGACGGGGGAGTCGAACGGCAGGTTGATCGAGCCGGTGCGGCCGAGGATCCACAGCTGGAGCCCCAAGAACCCGAGCAGCCCGGCGAGGGTGATGACGAAGCTCGGCACGCCGAACGTGGTGCGCAGCGCACCGTAGAGCACGCCGATCAGGGCGCCGACCGCGACGCAGGCGACGAGCACGACCGGCAGCGGCCACCCGGCCTGCACCCAGCCCACGGCGAGGATCGCCGAGGAGACCCCGCTCACGCTGCCGACGGAGAGGTCGATCTCGCCGAGCAGCAGCACGAGCACGATGCCGATCGCGATCGTGCCGACGGCCGCGCTCTGCATCGTGAGGTTCACGAGGTTCGTGCTCGACAGGAACGTCGGGTTCAAGGCCTGGAACACGATCCAGATCACGGCGAGCCCCACGACGACCGGCAGCGCGCCGAGATCACCCGAGCGGATGCGGCTGACGAACTCCCCGGTGCTCGCGCGGAACCCGGTGTGCTGCACGGGCCTGAGTGTGTCGGTCATCGATCCGTTCCCGTTCTGAGCGGACGACGCCGCACATCCGTCGCCCCCGTGATGGCGGCGATGATCGTCTCGCTCGAGACGTCGGCGACCCGGAAGTCGCCGTTGTTCCGACCGAGGCGCAGCACGACGATGCGGTCGGCGACGGCCTGCACGTCGGCGATGCTGTGGCTGATGAGGATGACGCCGAGGCCGCGCTCGCGCAGCCGCTCGATGAGGTTGAGCACCTCCGCGGTCTGCGAGATGCCGAGCGCGGCGGTCGGCTCGTCGAGGATCACGATCGACGGGTCTCCGATCAGCGACCGTGCGACCGCGACGGTCTGGCGCTGACCGCCCGAGAGCTCGGCGACGGGAGTGCGCACCGACGGGATCTTGGCGCTCAGCTCGCGCATGAGCGCCCACGAGCGCTGCTCCATTTCGACCTCGTCGAGCCCGCCGCCCTTGCGCAGCTCGCGGCCGAGCCACAGGTTGCTGACGACGTCGAGGTTGTCGCAGAGCGCGAGGTCCTGGAAGACCGTCGCGATGCCGAGGTCGCGCGCATCCGTCGGATCGTCGATCGTGACCGGCGCATCGTCGAACAGGATCGTGCCCGAGTCGGCCGGATGCACGCCCGCGAGCACCTTGATGAGCGTCGACTTGCCCGCGCCGTTGTCGCCGACGATCGCCACGACCTCGCCCGCGCGCACGTCGAGGTCGACGTCGATCAGCGCCCGCACCGCCCCGAAGCGCTTGCTGATGCCGCGCATCGAGAGCTTGCCGGGGCGCGGCGTCTCGGCCCTCATCGGATTCCCGCCTCCTCGCACGCGGCGGCGTAGTCCGCCGTGCAGATCTGCTCGATCGTGTACAGCCCGTCGGCCACCACGGTGTCGAGGATGTCGTCGACCGTCACGACCACCGGCTCGAGCAGCGTCGAGGGCACGCCCTCGAAGGTCGTCTCGCCCTCCACGGTGCGTCCCTCCAGCAGGTCGACGGCGATGCCCGCGGCGATTGCCGCCTGCTCGCGGATCGGCTTGTAGATGGTCATGTACTGGTCTCCCGAGACTATGCGCTGGATGCCGGCGAGTTCCGCGTCCTGCCCGGTCACCAGCGGAAGCGCCTGGCCGTCCGCAGCCTTGAAGGCGGAGATCGCGCCTCCCGCGGTGCCGTCGTTGGCGGCGTAGACGCCCGCGATGCGGTCGCCGTAGACGGTGATCTGGCCGGCGACCCACTCCTGCGCCTTGTCTGGGCTCCAGTCGGGGGTGTCGAACTGGGCGAGCACCTCGATGCCGCTCGCCTCCACCGAGGAGAGTGCTCCCTCCTTGAAGAGAGCGGCGTTGCCGTCGGTCGGTGAGCCGTGCACCATGAGGATGCCGCCCTCGGCGCCGGTCGCCTCGAGTCCTTCGACGAGGGCCTCGCCCTGCAGCTCCCCGATCTTGCGGTTCTCGAACGACACGTAGTAGTCGAGCTCGCCCCCGGTCACGATGCGGTCGTACGCGACGACGGGGATGCCCTGCGCGTTCGCGGAGGCGACGATCGTCGCGGCCGCCCCCGAGTCCACCGGGTCGAGCACGAGAACGTCGACCCCCGAGGCGAGAGCCGCCTCGGCCTGCGACTGCTGCTTGGCCGCATCCTGGTCGGCGTTCGAGTAGAGCACGTCGTAGTCGCCGAGCCGCTCGACCTCCGCTTCGAAGTACGGCCGGTCGAGGGACTCGTAGCGCGTCGTCTTCGACTCCGGCAGCAGCAGCGCGATCGACGGCCGCTCGGGGCCGGTCACGCCGCAGCCGCCCAGCAGCAACGGTGCGATCACGAGCCCCAGCAGGCCGGCGGATGCGCGCAGCGGGTTCGTCATCGAACCGCCTCCTCGAGATCTCATGGCGTCAGCACTCCGAGTCCGACATCGACCGAATCGACCGCCAGGGCCAGGCAGCCGTGCAGCTCCGCCCGCTCGCCGAGTGCCCCCTGCACGATGTCCGGCACTCCGTCGGCGCCCGCGAGGGCGGACCGGTCGAGCGCGTGGCGCATGGGGGAGAGGAGGATCTCGCCCGCGGTCGCGAGCTCCCCGCCCACCACGATGAGGTCGGGGTCGATGAGGTTCGTGAGGCTCGCGGCAGCGATGCCGATGTGCCTGCCGGCGTCGGCGATGACGCGTCGGGCGCTCGCGTCGCCCGACTCGGCGCGCAGCAGCAGGTCGCGCACCCGCTGCATGCCGGGGTCGTCGCGGAAGAGTTCGAGCAGCGCAGGCCCGCCAGCGAGGGTGTCGAGGCAGCCGCGGCTGCCGCAGCGGCAGATCGGCCCGTTCTCGTCGATCGTGACGTGGCCGATCTGACCGGCCTTGCCCGAGACGCCGGGGAACGGCGTGCCTCCGACGAGCAGGGCGGCGCTGATGGTGTGGCCGACGTGCAGATAGACGGCTCCCGCCGCGCCGCGAGCCGCTCCCGAGCGGGCCTCCGCGAGCCCGCCGAGGTTCGCCTCCGAGTCGACGAACACCGGCAGCTGCACCCGCTCCGAGAGCGCCTCGGCGACCGGCACACCCTCCCAGCCGCGCAGCAGCCCGGGCGTCGAGACCATCCCGGTGCGCACGTCGATCGGGGCAGGCACCGCCATCCCGACCGCGAGCAGGTCAGACAGCTCGGCGTCGAGGCTCTCGCACATGTCGGCGAGCAGCAGGGTCGCGCGGTCGAGCTCGCGGTCGTGCCGGTGGTCGAGGGCGAGCGGAACGTGGTTCTCGGCGACGATCGTGCGGTCGACATCCGCCACGGCGACGCGCAGATGCCGGCTCGAGAAGTGCATGCCTGCGACGAGCCCTGGACGCCTGGCGAGCGTCACCTCGACGGCGCGCCGGCCGCTGCGCGAGGTCGTCGAGGTGGCGAGCACACCGGAGGTGGAGAGCTCCTTGACGATGTTCGACACCGTCGCGGGGGAGAGACCGGTGGCCCCGGCGAGTTCGACCTGGGTGAGGTGGCCGTGTCG
This sequence comes from Microbacteriaceae bacterium, assembly GCA_031177985.1. GTDB lineage: Bacteria > Actinomycetota > Actinomycetes > Actinomycetales > Microbacteriaceae > JAPSJW01. The sequence goes on from JAPSJW010000013.1 coordinate 8,459, forward strand.
CTTCAGCGAGTCGATGACGCGCGCACGATTGGCTTCACGCAGTGAAGTCTGCGAACCCGGCGTCGGGTGTCGTGCGGCCACGCGGCACAGCTTAGCCGGGAGCAGGCGCTTTCCGCGGATCGGGCGGTGGTGCCGGGCCTTGATCCCGCTCCTGCCGGCCGTCAGTGACGAACGGAAGAGCCTCCCGTTCATCACTGAATGGACAGGAGGGTCGGATACCGGGCACACGACACGCCCAGCCTTGTGTTCACAAGTTGACGACAAGGGGCCTGCGGGCTACCGTTTCCCCACGTGGGTCGGCGAGGCGGCCGGCCACTGACGAGGAGGTTCACGTGCGGGACGACAGCACGAGCCCGGTCATCCTCGAGATGCGATCCATCACCAAGGAGTTCCCCGGGGTCAAAGCCCTGGACGACGTCACACTCAGCGTGAAGGCCGGCGAGATCCACGCGATCTGCGGCGAGAACGGTGCGGGCAAGTCGACCCTGATGAAGGTCCTCTCAGGGGTGTACCCCTACGGCACCTACGACGGCGAGATCGTCTTCCAGGGTGAGCCGGTGCGCTTCAGCAGCATCCGCTCCAGCGAGGCCGCGGGCATCGTCATCATCCACCAGGAGCTCGCACTCATCCCGCTGCTGTCGATCACCGAGAACATCTTCCTCGGCAACGAGCCCACCCGCTTCGGCCGCATCGACTGGGTCGCAGCCAAGCGGCAGGCGCGCGAGCTGCTCGCGCGGGTCGGCCTCGAAGACGACCCCGACACCCTCGTCAAGGACATCGGCGTCGGCAAGCAGCAGCTGGTCGAGATCGCGAAGGCACTGCACAAGAACGTCAAGCTGCTCATCCTCGACGAGCCGACCGCCGCCCTCAACGAGGGCGACAGCAAGCACCTGCTCGACCTGCTGCGCGGCCTCCGCTCACGCGGCGTCACGTCGATCATGATCAGCCACAAGCTCAACGAGATCGAGGAGATCTCCGACTCCATCACGATCATCCGCGACGGGCGCACGATCGAGACGCTCGACGTGAAGGCCGACGGCGTGGACGAGGACCGCATCATCCGCGGCATGGTCGGCCGCTCGCTCGGCCACCGCTTCCCCGAGCGCCACCCGCACATCGGCGAGGTGTTCTTCGAGGTGCGCGACTGGACGGTGCAGCATCCGCTGGCCGCCGAGCGGCTCGTGGCCAAGGGCTCGAGCTTCACCGTCCGCCGCGGCGAGGTCGTCGGGTTCGCGGGCCTCATGGGCGCCGGCCGCACCGAGCTCGCGATGAGCATCTTCGGGCGGTCGTACGGCACCTTCCTGCGCGGGCAGATCTTCAAGGACGGCAAGGAGATCCGGGTCCGCACGGTGCAGGAGGCGATCGACCACGGCATCGCCTACGTGAGCGAGGACCGCAAGGCGCTCGGGCTCAACCTGCTCGACGACATCAAGACCTCGGTCGTCGCCGCGAAGCTCAGCAAGATCTCGCGTGCGACCGTCGTGAACGAGGTCGAGGAGTTCCGGGTCTCGAACGAGTACCGCAAGAGCCTCCGAATCAAGACCCCCACGGTCGAGGAGGGCGTCAACAAGCTCTCTGGCGGCAACCAGCAGAAGGTCGTCCTGGCGAAGTGGATGTTCACCGACCCCGACCTGCTGATCCTGGATGAGCCGACTCGCGGCATCGACGTCGGCGCCAAGACCGAGATCTACGGGATCATCCGCGACCTCGCCGCGCAGGGCAAGGGCATCATCCTCATCTCGTCGGAGCTGCCCGAGCTGCTCGGCGTCTCCGACCGCATCTACACGATCTTCGAGGGCGCGATCACGAGCGAGCTGCCCGCCGC
>JAPSJW010000022.1 GCA_031177985.1 Microbacteriaceae bacterium
CGACGAGGGACCTGGGTCCCCCCTTCGTGACCACGGCACCACTCCGAGCCGTCGGCACGACGTCATGCCGTCGGCCCGACGACGCCGAGGAGCGACCCAGATCCCTTGCCCGGGCGGGCGGATGCGGGCAGTCTGTCCCCGAGGCGGCACTCGCCTCGCGAGGAGGTGCGCGACGGTGACGACGCAGCACACCGACCCGGACACGTCGGACCGGTCGGCATGGCGCTCGCCCACGAGCCGGGGGAAGACCCTGTCCGAGGCGCTCATCCTCATCGCCGTGCTCGCCGTGCTGCTGGGCCTGCTCGAGATCGGGCTCGGCCTCGCTGCGCCGACGCTGCTCTGGGCGACCGCATCGTTCGTCGCCGTCGTGTGGATCTGGATCGCGGCGGGGCTGATCGCGTGGTGGCGACGCCCGCACAACCGCACGGGTGCGCTCCTCGTCGTCGGAGGCGTCGCGCTGTTCCTCGCCGGTCTCGCCAACGTCGAGATCGAGGCGCTCTCCGTCGTCAGCTTCATCTTCGCCACGGCTCCCCTCGCCGCGACGGTGCACCTGCTGCACGCGTTCCCCTCGGGCCGTCTGCGCGGGCGGCTCTCGGTCGCGACCGTGGTGCTCGCCTGGATCGTCTGCGTGGGATTGCAGCTCGCCCGTCTCCTCATCACTCCCGAGCGACCGGTGCCGTTCTCAGCCGTCACGACGTTGCAACAGGTGCTCGGCATCGCGACGATGGTGCTCACGGCGATCGTGCTGGCCCGCCGGCTCGTTGCGGCCGACCGCCAGCATCGCCGCATCCTCCTTCCGATGTTCGGCTTCGGCATCCTCGCGGTGCTCGCCCTCGCACTCGCGGGCACCATCACGCGATCGTTCGGGCTCAATCCCGACGTGACCGGGGTCGTCCAGCTCATCGTCTCGGCCGGCATCCCGATCGCGTTCCTGCTCGGGGTGCTGCTGGGCCGGTTCATCCCCACCCGCGACCTCGAACCGCTGAGTGCGTGGCTCGGAGCGAGCGGCGTGAGCAGGCCCGCGGTCGCGCGTGCGCTCGCCGGAACGCTCGGCGACGAGTCGTTGCAGGTCGTCTACTGGTCGGATGAGCGGGAGGCCTACTTCGACGAGGCCGGCTCGCCCGTTGCGCCCGATGAGCCCACCGAGAACCGGGGCTGGCAGGAGATCCGGATCGGTTCGCGACGCGTCGGCGCGATCGTCTACGACACCAGGCTGATCGCCGACCCCGAACCCGTCCGGCTCGCCGGAGAGGTGCTGGCGCTCGCCGTCGACCGGGAGCGGCTCACCGCCCAGCTCCTGGCGAGCAACGACGCGCTCGTGCAGTCGCGCATCCGCATCGTCGAGACCGCCGACCGCGAGCGGTCGCGCATCGCCCAGGACCTCCACGACGGCATCCAGGTGCAACTCGTGCTGTTGGCGCTCGCGGCGCAGACGATCGCCAACTCCGCGGATGCCACGCCCGGCACCAGTGACGCCTCCGCCGCGCTGCGGCGCGGCATCGACGAGGCCGCGGCCGACCTGCGCCGCCTCGTGCACGACGTGCTCCCCGTCGCCCTCGTCGAACGCGGGCTCACGGCGGCGGCCGAGGACCTGGTCGACCGGCTCGCGGTCGCCGCCACCCTCGACGCGGAACTCGACGACGACCGCATCACTCCGACCACCGCGCACACGGCGTACTTCATCATCGCCGAGGCGCTCGCCAACACGGTGAAGCACTCGCGTGCGTCATCCGTGCGGGTGAAGCTCCGCAGCGAGGACCAGAAGCTGACGATCGACATCCACGACAACGGCGTCGGCGGCGCGACCATGAGCAGGGGTGCCGGCCTCCGCAGCCTCCTCGACCGGGTCGATGCCCTCGGCGGCACGCTCGAGATCCACTCCCCGAGAGGCCGGGGCACCCGAGTGAGCGTCGAGCTGCCGTGCGGGTAGTCATCGGCGAAGACGAGGTGCTGCTCCGCGAGGGGCTGCGTCACCTCCTGAACGGCGACGGATTCGACGTGCTCGCCGTCGCCGCGGACGCCGTGACACTGGAGCGCGAGGTCGCCGACCACCTTCCCGACCTCGTCATCACCGACATCCGGATGCCGCCGACCCATACGAACGAGGGCCTGCTCGCCGCCCTCCGCATCCGCCGGCGCTTCCCCGGGATGGCGGTCGTCGTGCTCTCGCAGCACGTGCAGCGCCGCTTCGCCTCGGACCTGCTCGACCAGGACGGGGCGGGGTTCGGATACCTCCTGAAGCAGCGCATCGCCGACGTCACGACGTTCACCGCGGACCTTCGCCGCGTCGCGGCGGGCGGCACCGCGCTCGA
>JAPSJW010000003.1 GCA_031177985.1 Microbacteriaceae bacterium
TCCAGTCCCTGGCTCGTGGTGAGGTGGCGCGGGTTCGTAGCGACGAACCCGACGAGGCTGATGGTGTCGGTCATGGCTCCTCCTGTCGATCCGCGCAGCGCTTCTGCGTCGGATGCAGGACCGGGAGCGACGCTCGTGCCGGGATGCCGCTCCCGGTCCGTGCTCAGCAGTCTGTGCGGCAGGGAACGGCCGCAACCGGGAACGGGGTGATCCGGGGAGGAGCACTGCTGTGGAGGAGGAGAGACGAGAACCGCCGGCCGCCCGAAGGCGGCCGGCGGTGTGGATCAGTGCTCGCGGAACTCGGGCCACTCCGAGCCCGGTAGCAGAGCCGCGTGGAGCGCGCTCTTGGCCACCTCGAGGCTCGGGTAGACCGAGCGGAAGTCCGCGTCGGACACCAGCTTGAACGTGAAGCCGTCCTCGACCCGGTGGATCGAGCCGACGGCACCCGCCGGTCCGAACGCGACCCAGGTCTGTCCGGTCAGTGTTCTGTTCGTCATCGATGAGCTCCTTCGCTTTCCCGGTGCGTTGCCGACGCTACGCCTCCCCGGACGCTGAGACGAGCCGTTGACACCGTGTCGCAGCCCTCACTCAGGAGGCGAGCACGTACTCCGCGTAGCTCTTGCGCACCTTATTCACCTTGGGCAGGGCGACTGCGAGGCAGTACCCCTGAGTCGGGTTCTTGGCGAAGAAGTCCTGGTGGTACTCCTCCGCGCGGTAGTACTCGCCGAGCGGCTCGAGGGTCGTCACGATCCCGCCGTCCCAGATCTCCGAGGCGCGCTCGAGCGCCGCCTCGAACAGCTGCTTCTGCTCCTCGCCGTCGTAGAACATCGCGCTGCGGTACTGCGTGCCGATGTCGTTGCCCTGACGGTTCAGCTGGCGCGGGTCGTGCAGCGTGAAGAACACGTCGAGGATCACGTCGGCCGGGATGACCGTCTCGTCGAAGGTGACCTCCACCGCCTCGGCGTGACCCGTCATGCCGGTGCACACCGCCTCGTAGCTGGGGTTCGCAGTCGCGCCTCCCGTGTACCCGCTCACCACGTCCTGCACGCCCTTCAGCGTGCGGTAGACCGCGTCGAGACACCAGAAACAGCCACCGGCCAGCACGAACGTCTGCATGGTTTCAACCTACTTCCCTCGCTCAGAGCGGATGTCGCATCCGCCCATCGAGGAGAACAGCCGATGGGGCCCGATAGTTCCCGGGCAAGCGCTCGCCCGCTGGCAATAGTCTGAGCACATGCCCTACCTCGCCGCAGCGGACCGCTACGAAACGATGACCTACAACCGCACGGGAAGGAGCGGGCTGAAGCTGCCCGCCATCTCTCTCGGGCTCTGGAACAACTTCGGCTTCGACAAGCCACTCGAGACTCAGCGGGCGATCATCCGCCGCGCCTTCGACCTCGGTGTCACGCACATCGACATCGCGAACAACTACGGCCCGCCCCCCGGCAGCGCCGAGACGAACTTCGGGCGGATCTTCGCGGACGACCTCGTGCCCTACCGCGACGAGCTTATCATCTCGAGCAAGGCCGGCTACAACATGTGGGAGGGGCCATACCAGGACTTCGGCTCCCGCAAGTACCTGCTGTCGAGCCTCGACGCGAGCCTGAAGCGCACCGGACTCGACTACTTCGACATCTTCTACCACCACCGGCCCGACCCCGAGACGCCGATCGAGGAGACGATGGGCGCTCTCGCCAGCGCCGTGCAGCAGGGCAAGGCGCTCTACGTCGGCATCTCCAACTACGACCCGGAGCAGACCCGGGCGGCAGCGGCGGCTCTCGCCGAGCACAAGGTGCCTCTCCTCATCCACCAGCCGCGCTACAACATGTTCGACCGCCGGGTCGAGCACGGGCTGCTCCCGGTGCTCGACGAGGTCGGCGCGGGCAGCATCGTCTTCTCGCCTCTGGCGCAGGGCCTGCTCACCGACCGCTACCTCAAGGGCGTCCCCTCGGACTCCCGAGCGGCCGAGGGCCGGTGGATCTCGGAGCGCAACCTCGACGAGACCTACCTCGAGCGCGCACGTGCTCTGAACGAGATCGCTCAGAGTCGCGGCCAGAGCCTCGCGCAGCTCGCGCTCACCTGGGTGCTGCGACACCCGCAGGTCACGAGCGCCCTCATCGGCGCCTCGAGCGTCACGCAGCTCGAGAACAACATCGCCGCCCTCGAGGCGCCCGCGCTGAGCGAGGAGGAGCTTGCGGCCATCGAGCCGCATGCCGTGGACGGCACCGGCTCCGGCCGCTGAGCCACCGGGGACGGCCTCCGTTCCGTCCGGCCGAGCGCCGAACGGATGTCGGAGGCCGCCCCTACTCTCGTCCTCAGAAGACAGCAGGGCCGGCTGCGAGATCACGAGGAGGACGAATGACGACACTCGACTTCGCGGCATCCGTGCCCACGATCCGCCCCGGCCTCGCGGCGGTGCAGCTGCACGACGAGCTCTGGCGGCTCACCCGGCCAGGCGGCGAGGTGCTCGGCTACATCGAGCGGTTCGAAGAACGAGGGCTCCCGCGCTACCGCGCGAAGCGGCTCCTGCAGCAGCGGCGGTTCCTGCCGGTCGGCGAGTTCTGGCGTTTCGACGACGCCCTCGACTGCTTCTGAGATCCACTAGCCCGGCCCGCTTCCGCCGATTCCAGCGACACACGTGAATCACCCGGCTCGGCGCCGAGGCGGGGGTACAGTGCGGCACATGCAGTGGTGGAACGATGTCGTCGATTGGTTCTTGTCCGCAGAAGGCCGGCAGGTGCTCCTCACCGCCGTCCTACCGTTCGTGGCGATCCTGCTGGCCGGGGTCCTCGCGGCGCTGATCGCCCGCTCCGCCGTGAAGCGGCTGATCGCCTCGCACGATCGAGAGACCGCCTCGGCCGCCGTCGCCGCCCTGATCGGGGCCGGTCGGCGCACCGCCGTCTGGAGCTCGCTGTCCGGCGCCGAGAAGGACCGCATCGACGCTCTCGCGACCGAGTCCGAGATCCGGGTGCGGCTGCTCCCCGTGCACGGCTCGAAGCTCGCGGCCGACTGGGCTGCGCACCAGCTCCTCGAGCTGCGCAGCAACTCGTCGAACTTCAGCTTCCAGTCGGAGCAGACCCTGCTCGAGTACCGCGACCGTCTGCTCGCCTGGAGCGAGCGGCCCAAGCGCGCGAAGAAGCTGTTCGCGCTCGACCTCGAGGCCTGGAAGTACGAGGACACGACGGAGCGCGATCTCGCCGCGAAGCAGCAGAGCTGGATCGAGCAGCAGGAGCGCTCGACGAGCCAGGAGACGGCGACGCCGCGGCCGGCCGCCGCCTCACCGGCCGCACATCCGGCACCTTCCACCCCGGCCCCCGCGTCCGCACCTGCTCCGGCCCCTGCGAGCGACGATGCGCAGACGAAGGCGTACGAGCGACCGCGTGCCGAGGAGGCGCCGTCCCCGGCGCGGGACACCGCTCCTGCCACCGGGCCGGTCAGTGACGATGCCCCGACCACGGAGGCGCCGCGCATCCCTGCGACCGCCCCCGCGACCGCACGCACGGACACCGCGACGGCGCTCGCGAGCGCGCCCGCCCCGACGACGACGCCCGTGACGACGACTGCTCCCCCGGAGACCGACAGGGCCTGACGCTTCCGGCTCGAACTCAGCGCCCCACCCGCGTCGCGCGCAGGATCAGGTCGAGCGCAGCGTGCGCGGCCGCGACGTCGCTCTCAGCGGCTTCGTCCCTGGCGATCCACAGCGCGGCTTCGTTCATGGCGCCGGACAGCATGACCGTGACCGCGGGCACGAGGGTCTCGTCGAGGCCCCCGTCGACCAGTACGTCCCTCAGCAGTCGCTCCGAGTTCTCGGCGTCGAGCGCCCGCCAGTCCTGCCACCCGAGCACGGCAGGCCCGTCCACCAGCAGGATGCGCCTCCTGCGCGGGTCGGCTGCCGCATCGACGAAGGCGTGGCTGCCCTCGTCGAGCTGCGCCCACGGTTCCTCCGCGCGGTCCGCGGCGCGGCTCACCTCAGCTGAGACCTCGGCGTGCACGTCCTCCACGACGGCGCGGAAGAGGCCGAGCTTGCTGCCGAAGTGGTGGTAGACCGCCCCCCTCGTGACCCCGGCCGCGGCCGCCACCTCGTCGAGTCCGACACCGGCATAGCCGCGCTCGGCGAAGAGACGGCCGGCGACGGTCACCAGCGCGGAGGTGGTCGTCTCCCGCTGCTCGCGTTTGGAAGCCATGTCTCCCTCTCCTTGTGACATACACACTGTACGCGTAGTGTTCACATACAGACTGTATGTATCTTGGAGGAAGCCGTGATCACCAGCTTGTACCCGGTCCTGCTGACCGCCGCCGTCACGAAGACGGCCGATTTCTATCGGGAGCGCCTGGCCTTCGACACGACCTTCGAGAGCGACTGGTACGTCAGCCTGCGTCGCGACGGATTCGAACTCGCGGTGCTCGACGCGACCCACGAGACCATCCCGCCCTCGCACCGACGACCGTCGGACGGCGTGATCGTCAACCTGGAGGTCGACGACGTCGATGCCGAATACCAGCGGCTCGTCGTCGACGCGGGCCTCGAGCCACTGCTCGACATCCGCTCCGAATCGTTCGGGCAGCGTCACTTCATCCTCGCCGGGCCCGATGGTGTCGCGATCGACATCATCAGCCCCATCGCCCCTGACGAGGAGTTCGCGGCTCAATACTCGGTCGGCGCCCCTACCCGGATGTGAGGCTCAGGGCCGAGGACGCAGCAGATCGAGCCACACCGACACCCGATCCCCGAGGTCGGACAAGGCCGCCCGCGTGGGGTGGATGCCGTCTGGCCAGTCCGCCGACGTCCAATTCGTCCAGGGGTCGACCCAGATCCAGCCCTCCGTCGCTGCGAGCGTCCTGGCACTGTCGTTCCACGCTCTGATCTCGTCGTCGTGCCCGCGCAGCGGCGGGATCGCGACCAGCAGGACCGTCTGCGAGTCGGCGGCGTCGGCGATCGTGCGCAGGGAGGCCAGGTACGACGACCGCCTGCCCTCCTGGTGCACGTCGTTGGTGCCCGCGAGGATGACGACGTAGTCGGAGTCGAAGCCGCCCCGCTCGGACACGACCGCGGCGACATCCGCCGCCTTGGCCCCCGGGTATGCCCATCCCTCCTCGAGCACGGCGATCGATGCGTCCACGAATCCGACCCAGCTGCTGCGATCGGTCGCCAGCGGGAGCCCGTCGTGCTCGACGGCGGTGCGCCCCGCGGTGATGGAATCGCCGGCGATCGCGTAGGCCACCGGGCGCACCAGGTCCGTCTTCAAGCGCTCCAGGGCCGGAACGCCCGCCGCCCCCGAGGTGGCGACCACGAGCAGAGCCGCGAGCGCCGTGGACGGCAGACGCATGGCGAGCTCCAAGGACGAGTCGGTCGCCGGAGGATCGGGGAGCCGCCGACGTGCCCTCGGCAGGAATCGAACCTGCGACCAAGAGATTAGAAGGCTCCTGCTCTATCCGCTGAGCTACGAGGGCGCGCGAACACGATACCGCAGGGGCACTCTGCACCCCCGTGGACGCGGCGGCACTCGCCGGACATGTACGAGGTGTAGGCATCCCCCCAAACCAGGAGCACCCATGGCCCCTCAAGACGACCGCTTGGACGAGCTGCTGAGCAGCAGCGCGCCGAGGACCCCGCTCGCCGAGAACGCGACGCGCCCAGCGCTCGAGCAGATGGCCGCTGCGGCCGCCGCCGCGGCTCGACCACGGCCCCCGCGCCGACTGCTCGCTGCGGGCATCGCCCTCGCCCTGGGTCTCGGCGGAGCCGGCGTAGCCACGGCGGCCGCCTCGACGCTCCTCGAATGGCAGCCGTGGGCCGAGGATCCGGTGCTCGCCTACACCTACACGCTCCCGAGCGGGGCGCAGTGCGAGGAGCGCATCGGACTACTCGAGACCGAGGGAGAAGACCCGGACCTGCTGACCGTGGCCGACGAGGTGTTCCGCACCACCGACGTGATGTCGCTCGTCGATGTCGAGGCGACCATCCTCGTCATGCGCACGGAGGACCACAGATTCGTCAACGAGGACGGCACGGAAGAGCCGGCGGGCTACGGCACCGAGCACTACAGCGCGGACCACGAGTACGCGAGCGCCGTGAGCCGCGCGGTGAACGAGGTGCTCGTGGACGAGCTCGCCGCCCGCGGCTTCGACCGCGACGACATCTCCTTGGGTTATTCGGGAGAAGCGCACTGCCCAGGGGCGGAGTGGTGACCGCGCTCACGGATGCGCTCGATGCGCACTCCCGCGATCTGCTCCGCTACCTCGAGCGGCGCGTCGGCACGGCGGACGCTGCTGACGCTCTCGCCGAGCTGATGATGGCCGCGTGGCGCAGGGTCGACGATCTCCCCGCGGAGCCCTACGAGGTGCGCCTCTGGCTCTTCGGCGTCGCCCGCCATGTGGTGCTCAACCAGCAGCGAGGCGAGCGGCGCCGCTGGAGACTGGCCGACCGGCTGCGCAACACTGCGGAGAGGTCGCAGACGGATGCCGCCGACGACGGCCTCGAGGTGCGCGACGCCATCGCCCGCCTCGAGCCCGAGCTCAGCGAGCTCGTCCGAGCGGTGCACTGGGACGGCTTCACGATCGCGGAGGCGGCCGCCATCCTGGGACTGAACCCCTCGACCGCGCGCTCCCGGTATCAGCGGGCCAAGGAGGAGCTGCGGGCCGCTCTGTCCTCCGAGCTCCCGGCGCGCTGACGATTCAGACCGCGAGGGCGATCGCCGCGAGCACCTGCGGCACTGTGGGCGCTCCCTCGGCACGGAAGACCTCGGCTCCCGAGTCGTCGCGCACGATGACGGTCGGGGTGGAGCGGATGCGCTCCGCCTCGGCCTCGTCGGGGAAGCGTGCGACGTCGCGCTCGACGATGCGTGCGGCGGGGACGAGTTCGCTCACCCGGGCGAGCACCGCGCGGGTCGCCGAGCACGATCCGCAGAACGCCGAGGAGTAGAAGTCGAGTCGCATCCTCGAGGTCAACGACCGTCGCCCACGCAGGATTCCCTAGGACGTCTCGCGAGCGATCCTGTCGGCCGGCGCGTTCGCCCGACGGCTCAGCAGCAGGAACGGCAGGGCGAGCGCGCTGATCGCGCCGCTGACCGCGAGCGAGAAGGGGTAGCCGTTGAGGTCGGCCGTGCGGCCGAGGACGGGCTGGATGCCCACTCCCCCGAGGTTGCCCATCAGCGAGTCGAAGGAGAGCACCGTCGCGCGCTGCTGCGAGGGGATGAGGTCGTTGACGTACGCCTGGTGGATAGGACCCTCGACCGAGGAGACCACGCCCCAGACCACGAGCAGTGCGAGCGCCACCCAGAAGTTGGTCGTGAACCCGAGGCTGAGCAGCAGCACGGCGCCGACGGCCGCGGACAGGATGATCGTCGTCGTGCGGCGACGGAACACCCGGCGCGCCACCGGGGCGAGGAAGCCGCCGGCGATCTGCGAGCCGGCGATGATCGCGGCGGCCAGCCCGGCGATCGAGTAGGCCTCCTCATCGCCCCAGAGCTCCAGCAGGTAGGGCTGCAGCGCGTAGAAGACGTAGATGCCGACGCCCGAGGTGAACGGGGCGGCGATCATGATCCACCGCACCGGGCGATTGCCCAGTCCGTACTTGAGCGACGCCCTGAACACCGTGCGCACTGCCTTCAGCGGCCCGGACGAGCGGTCGGGTGTGAAGCCGAGGTCTCGCATGAGCACGAACGCGACGACGAGCATCAGCAGGAGCACGGCTGCTCGGAGCAGGAACGGCACTCCGAGGTCGGTGTACTGCGCGATCACCCCACCCGCGACACTGCCGGTCAGCATCGCGATGCCGCTGACCACGAGCCCGCGGGCGAAGACGGGATCGAGCTCGCCCTCGTAGCCCGACGCTCGCAAGGCATCGACGAGCCACGCCTCGACGGCACCCGAGAAGAAGGTGAACCCGAGGCCCAGCAGCACCGAGACGAGCGCCCACGCCCAGAACGGCGCGGACCACATCCACATCAGCCAGTAGAGCACCGTGCTGGCGGCGAGGGTGAGCGTGCCGAGCAGGTAGGACGCGCGCCTGCCCATGGTGTCGGCGACGACGCCCGTCGGCACCTCGAAGACGACCATGCCGAGCGTGAAGAACGCGTTGGCGGCGAACGCCTCGAGGTTGGTGAGCCCCGCGTCGAGCAGGAAGAGGGTGTTGACGCCCCAGATGAACGACGCGGCGAGCGTGTTGCCGAGCATCAGCACGAGATAGACGCGCTGCACCCGCCGTGCCGCGGGGATCGCGGCGAGCGCAGTCGTCATCCGAGTGTGCCGGTGCTGGTCATGCCGCCGACCCTAGCCCGTAGGGCCGACGCGCACAGGCTCGGGGTCAGGGCAGGTCGCGCCCGTCACGCTCGTCGAGGAAGTCCGACTCGTCGAGGGCGTCGACATTCCAGGTGTAGCTCACCTGCACCTGCTCGCCGACCCGGTGGGCGACCGGGTTCTGGTACACCACCTGGGTCTCCTTGCCGACGCCGTCGGTGGCGAGCACGGTGATCTCCGTGTCCCAGGAGCCGTCGGTCGAGATGCGCCGGTCGGTCTGGCCGTCGTAGGGTCCGCCCTTGTAGAAGACGATGTACTCGTCGCCGTGGTTCAGTGTCAGGTCGTCGTCAGCCATGCCCCAGGTCTATCAGAAACGGATGCGCCCGAACCGCGGCCGTGTACGGCGGTTGAACTTCCGGTGGCGGTTGCTGTAACCCTGTCGCGGCGCGCTGGTCGGCGCGTCGGCCGGGCCCGACACTGTTCACGTGACGAAGGCGCGGTGGCAGAGATATGTCGCTCTCGGCGACTCGATCACCGAGGGCTTCTGTGATCCCATCGTCGGCCGCGGGGAGCCGTGGCTGGGGTGGGCCGATCGGCTTGCCATGATCCTGGACGGCAACGCGCGGCTCTCGGGCAGCAGCATCGAGTTCGCGAATCTCGGGGTGCGCGGCCGCCGGGTAGCCGACGTCGTCGACGATCAGGTGCCGATGGCGATCGCTCTGGAGGCCGACCTCGTCTCGCTCATGATCGGCGGCAACGACCTCATGCTGCCCAAGGCGGATCCCGACGCTCTCGCCGCGAAGCTCGAGACCGGGGTCGCCGCGCTCCGGCGCGAGGGCATCGACGTGCTCCTGGCCAACTGCTTCGATCCGCGCATCTCGCTGTTCCTCAAGCCGCTGCGCGGCCGGGCGGCCGTCTACAACGCGAACGTCTGGACGATCGCCCGCACCTACGGCACCTTCACCCTCGACGTGTGGGGCATCCGCGAGCTGCAGGCCCGCTCGATGTGGGCGGACGACCGGGTGCACCTGACCCCGGCCGGGCACCGCCTGCTCGCGAAGCGCGCCGCGCACGCGCTCGGGATCCCGTACTTCGAGCTAGCCGCCGCATCCGTCGTCGAGGCGGAGCCGGTGCTGCCCGCTCCTGCCATGCCCACCCACCGCTGGTTCACTCAGCACGTGCTGCCGTGGATCGGCCGACGGATGCGCCGGGTCACCTCTGGCGACGGGATCGACGCGAAGCTCCCCCTCCCGATGGGTGTCGAGACCCGCTACTAGAGTGGCACCGTGGCTGCTAACCCCGATCTGCTCGTCTGGATCGACTGCGAGATGACCGGTCTCGACCTCGGGGTCGACGAGCTCGTGGAGGTCGCGGTGGTCATCACCGACTACGACCTGCGTCCCGTCGACCCTGGCTTCTCGATCGTCATCAAGCCCGATCAGTCGGCGCTCGACAACATGGGCGACTTCGTGCGGGCGATGCACACCGAGAGCGGATTGATCGACGAGATCCCGAACGGTGTCAGTCTCGCCGACGCCGAGTTCGCGGTGCACGAGTACATCCTGCGGTTCGTGCCGGGCGAGGCGACCGCGCCGCTCGCGGGGAACACGATCGGCACCGACCGCATGTTCCTAGCGAAGTTCATGCCGCGGGTCGACCGTCACCTGCACTACCGCAGCATCGACGTGTCCTCGATCAAGGAGCTCGTGCGGCGCTGGTTCCCGCGGGTGTACTTCCAGTCGCCGGCGAAGAACGGCGGGCACCGTGCCCTCGCCGACATTCTCGAGTCGATCCGCGAGCTGGACTACTACCGCAGGGCGGCTTTCGTCGCCGATCCCGGCCCGGCATCGGAGGACGCGCAGGCGGTGTCGCAGGCGATCACCGAGAAGTGGATGGGCGTCCTGGCCGGGCCTGCACATCCGGTCTGATCCCCGCCTCCGGCTGTACTACAATCGAACGGTTGCCTCCGGGCGCATGGTGGGCGTAGCTCAGTTGGTAGAGCGCTGGCTTGTGGTGCCGGATGTCGCGGGTTCAAGTCCCGTCGTCCACCCCAATCTCCTTCCCGTGGAGGTGCGTTGACTCTCGCGTCGCCTGACACGGAGCTCGAGTCCGAGCTCGGCACAGTCGTGCTGCCCGACGTGCCGTGGGTCACGATCGTGTGGAACGACCCCGTGAACCTGATGACCTACGTCGCGTGGGTGTTCCGCAGCTACTTCGGCTTCAGCGAGCAAGAGGCCCACCGGCGCATGCTGCAGGTGCACGAGGAGGGCAGGGCAGTCGTCGCGACCGGCTCCCGCGAGGAGATGGAGCGCCACGTGCAGGCGATGCACGAGTACGGCCTGTGGGCGACGGTGCAGAAGCAGGACGCCCCGTGATCCCGTTCACCCTCCTGCCCGGCGGCATCGTCGAGGCGCGGTTCGCGGATGCGGAGCGCCAGGTGCTGAGATCGCTGGCGCTGCAGGTCGTCACGCTTCTAGAGAGCCGCACCGAGGCCCAGGGAGACCCGGCCATCGTGCGGCTGCTGCCCGCCGGCTACCGGGAGGATGACGAGGCCGCCGAGGAATTCCGGCGCTACACGGAGTCCGAGCTCGCGCAGAGCAAGACGGCGAACGCGCGGACCGTGGTCGCGTCGCTCGACTCGGACCCCTCGCTGCTCGACGCGGCCGACTGGAACGCGTGGCTGCGCACCCTCACCGACATCCGGCTGGCCCTGGCAGCCCGGCTGGGGATCGAGCACGACGAGGACGAGGGCGATCTGTCGACCGAGGACGGGCGGGCGATGCGCGACGTCTACGACTGGGTCGGCTATGTGCAGGAGGCGCTGCTGCGCACCCTGCCCTGACGGGGCGTGCGATGATGCCCCGGTGCACGACATCCCGAAGGACGAGTTCGAGCAGCTGGTGATCGACGAGCTCGACGCTCTGCCCGACGAGATGGTCGAGGACCTCGACAACGTGGTCTTCGTGACGGAGGACCGGCCGGAGGACGGTTCCCTGGACCTCCTCGGCCTGTACGAGGGCGTCGCTCTCACCGAACGGGACCAATACGGTTTCGGCGAGCTCCCCGATCGCATCGTGCTCTACCGCGAGCCGCTGCTCGCCGTGGCAGAGGATCTCGACGACCTCAAGGATCAGATCCACGTGACGCTCGTCCACGAGATCGCGCACTACTTCGGCATCGACGACGATCAGCTGCACGAGCTCGGCTGGGCTTAGCGCAGAGCCTCGATCGCCGGTCGCCAGAGGTCGGCGCGCTCGGCGGCGTCCGGGCCGCGCAGCACGAGGTCGGCGAGCTCCAGGGGTCGCTCCCGCGCGAGGAACCGCTCCTCCTGTGCCGCCCACCGGTCCCAATGGGGCGCATAGCCCTCGCCGTCGCGCTCGAGCGCGCGCCGCTTGCGGCTCACGTCGTCCAGCTCGACCCAGATCGCAAGAGCCGCGCGGGGGCGACTCGCGCCGCTGAGCGCGCCGACTCCCTCCACGATCAGGGGCCGGGAGTGGTCGAGCTCGTGCCATTCGGCGCCCGCGTCCCGTTCCCAGTCCCAGCGCTGCCAGCGGGGATGTTCGCTGAGCACGTGCTCGACGACGTGTCGGCTTCCGGCATCGAGGCCGTCCCAGCCCGGGTAGAAGTCGTCGAGGCGCACGAGCTGTGCCTCGGGCCACACGGCCACGATGGCCCGCGCGAGCTCCGTCTTGCCCGAGCCGCTGCGGCCGTCGACCAGCACGACGGGGGCGTCAGGAGAGGATCGCATTCCAGCTCCCCGTGACGATCGAGGCGGTCAGCGCGATCGCGCCGACGAGGAATCCGACGACCACGAGCACCGTGTCGCGCCCGTGCCAGCGGGACTCTCTGGCCCAGGTGCGCGCGGACGCGCCGCCGAAGGCTCTCGCCTCCATCGCGGTGGCCACCTTGCTGCCCCGACGGATGGCGAGCACGAGCAGGGCGAGCACCTGACCGAACAGGCGGGCGAGCCTGCCCCTGTCGGCGACTCCTCGAGCCCGGCGCGCGAGCTTCAGATACCGCCAGTCGTCAGCCAGCAGACCCACCAGCCGGAACGCGGCCAGCGCACCGAGCACGAAGCGGGCCGGAAGGCGCACGACCTGCGCCAGTCCGTCGGCGAGCGCTGTCGCATCGACGGAGATCATGAGGACCACAGCCGGGAGCCCGATCGCTAGCACCCGCAGGCCGGTGGCTGCGGCGAGCTCGAGGGAGCCGTCGCTCACCCGCGCCAGCAGGAACTCGGCGTGCACCGTGCCGGAGGTGCGGCCGTAGAGCGCGATCGTCAGAGCGGTGAAGGGCGCCGCGATCCAGACCGGCGAGGTGCGGAGCCAGAACGTGCGCGCCGGCATGCCCAGGGTCAGGAAGAGCGCGAGCTCGAGGGCGAGGGCCACCCCGGCCGACACGATGTCGATGGTGAGCACGAGGCACAGGGCGATCGCGAGCGATGCGGCGATCCGAGCGACGGGATTCGTGCGCTCGTAGGCGGCTCTCACGACTCCCCCAGGCGGATCTGCACGTCGGCGAGCGCCTTCACCAGCCGCTGGTCATGCGTGGAGAGCACGAGAGCCCGGTCGTCGTCCAGCAGCTCTGCGAGCAGTTCGACGAGCTGAGCCCAGGTTCGGGCGTCCTGGCCGAAGGTCGGCTCGTCGAGTACGAGCACCCGGGGTGCCGCCGCGAGCACCGTGGCGACGCTGAGGCGCCGCTTCTCGCCGCCCGACAGGGTGAACGGATTCGCGCGCTCCAGGTGGCGCAGGCGCAGCCGGTCGAGCAGGCTGTCGACCCTCGCGTCGGCGTCCGCGCGAGGCAGGCCCAGAGCGCGCGGTCCCACCTCGAGCTCGGCGCGCACCGTGCTCGCGAGGAACTGGTGCTCGGGCTCCTGGAACACCGTCCCGATGCGGGTCAGCAGCTCGCGGCTGCGCCACCGGTGCGGCTCCGACGACGAGACGCCGCCGGCGAGCG
This sequence comes from Microbacteriaceae bacterium, assembly GCA_031177985.1. GTDB lineage: Bacteria > Actinomycetota > Actinomycetes > Actinomycetales > Microbacteriaceae > JAPSJW01. The sequence goes on from JAPSJW010000003.1 coordinate 13,192, forward strand.
CCGGCGATGCGACGACCCGTCCCGCGGCAGGGGGCAGAAGGCCGGCGAGCGTGAGGATGAGGCTCGTCTTGCCCGACCCGGTCGACCCCGTCACCGCGAGCGCGCGACCCGAGGTGACGAGCAGGTCGGGGCTCGCCAGCCGGAAGTCGTCCGATTCCCCCTGTCGACCGACCACCAGCTGATCGGTCGAGACCAGCGCCTCACCGACGGTGCGGCTGCGCGAAGGGAAGCGCGGAAGGTGATCCGGCACCCAGATCCCGCCTGCGGCGAGCTCCGCCCCCCTGCGCACGAGCACCGAGGCCACGTCGCCGTGGTCGAGAAGCCCTCCGTCGTCGCCCAGGACGACGACGCGGTCCACGAGGTCGGCCCAGATGTCGACGCGGTGCTCGATGATCACGAGCGTGGCCGTGGTCTGGGCGAGAACCTGCTCGACCGCGTTCCGCACCTCCCGCGCACCGGCGGGGTCGAGGTTGGCGGTCGGCTCGTCGAGCAGCAGCAGCCCGGGGCGCATGGCGAGCACAGCGGCGAGCGCGAGCCTCTGCTTCTGACCGCCGGAGAGGCGGTGAGTCGCCCGGTCGAGGGGCACCCGCAGTCCGACGGCATCGAGCGACCAGCTCACCCGGCCCCAGATCTCGTCGCGCGGGAGACCGAGGTTCTCGCAGCCGAATGCCACCTCGTCGCCGACGCGCGAGAGGATCACCTGGCCGTCAGGATCCTGCAGCACCATTCCGGCGCGGCCGGAACCCGGGTCGGGCGGCGCACCGTCGATCAGCAGGCGCCCCTCCTGCTCGCCCTCGTCGTTCCCGCCGAGCACCCCGGCCAGCGCCTGGAGCAGGGTCGACTTCCCCGCGCCAGACGGTCCGAGCAGGAGCACCCGCTCACCGGGCTCGACGGTGAGGTCGAGGTTGCGCAGCGCCCAGGCGCTGCGGGTGGCGTGACGCCACCCCCAGCCCTGGGCCTCGACGCGAGCCGGCCCGTTGTCGGGGATCAGACCCTCCCCGTCGCTTCCCTCCCCGCGGCGAAGCGGGACAGGGCGCCGGTAGCGGCGAGGCCCTTCACGGCCAGCCACGAGAGGAGGCCTGCGATGAGGGCGCCGCCGACGATGGCCGACAGCGTGTAGATCACCTGGAACGGGGTGTCCGCGCCCGGGTACCAGAGCACGAGGTCGGTGATCGCCATGGCGAGGCCGGCGGCGGCTCCCGCGAGCAGTGCCGGGATCAGGCGCCAGCTGGAGTACAGGAACAGCAGGAAGACCAGCTCGGCGCCGAGACCCTGAGTGAGACCGCTCACGATCGTCAGCGGGCCCCACACGTTGCCGATGAGGGCGGACACGGTGGCGGCGAGCACCTCGCCGTAGAGCGCGGCTCCGGGCTTGCGGATGACGAGCGCCGTCAGCACGCCGGCGAAGAGCCAGAACCCACCGCCGACGGCCTGCAGGCCCGGCAGCAGCGCGCCGAGGGGGTCGGTGACCGGGTCGGATGCGACGTTCCAGACGGTGAAGACGAGTCCGCTCGCGACGCCGAGCACGCTGGCGACGACGATGTCGACGACTCGCCAGCGGTAGTTGCGGGTGCGGACGGGTGCGGGTGCGGTGGATGCAGCGGTCACTGTGCGTGCCCTTCCTGGAGTGTGGGAAAGAGGCACGGGATGGAGGTCACTCCCTGCGCCGGCATGATCCGGATCAGGTTCGACGGTCGAAGCTTCGATCAGCTTCCTCTCAGCCCGGCTCACCGGACTCCCGTGTTCGACCGCCACGATACACCTCCTAGGCTCGACGCATGGACTTCCGGATCTTCACCGAGCCACAGCAGGGAGCCACCTACGAGGACCAGCTGGCGGTCGCGCAGGCGGCGGAGCGCCTCGGGTTCGATGCGTTCTTCCGCAGCGACCACTACCTGCGGATGGGCGACCCCCGCACGCCGAACGCCGGCCCCACCGACTCCTGGACGACGCTCGCGGGGCTTGCTCGCGAGACCAGCCGCATCCGTCTCGGCACGCTCGTCTCCTCGGTCACGTTCCGGCATCCCGGAGTGCTCGCCATCCAGGTTGCGCAGGTCGACGCGATGTCGGGCGGCAGGGCGGAACTCGGCCTCGGTGCAGGGTGGTTCGAGGAGGAGCACCGCGCCTACGGCATCCCGTTCCCCGAGAAGCGGTTCGGGCTGCTCGAGGACGGACTCGCGATCGTGACGGGGCTCTGGGCGACGCCCGAGGGCGAGACCTTCTCCTACGAGGGGAAGCACTACTCCCTCGAGGACTCTCCTGCCCTGCCGAAGCCGGTGCAGAAGCCGATGCCGGTGATCGTGGGGGGCGGCGGGCCCCGCAAGACGCCTGCGCTCGCTGCCCGCTACGCGACCGAGTACAACGCGGGCTTCCCCCCGATCGACCCGATCCCCGGACGCATCGAGCGGGTGCGCGCGGCGTGCGAGGAGATCGGCCGCGACCCCTCCACTCTCACGCTGTCACTCGCGGCCACGACCGCGGCAGGCGCGACGGAGGACGAGGTGGCGCGACGGGCAGCCGCCATCGGCCGCGAGGTCGACGACCTTCGGCACGGCGGGTTCGCCGGCACACCGACCGAGATCGTCGACCGCATCGGCGCGTTCGCCGAGCTCGGCATCACGCGCTTCTACTTCCAGATCATGGACCTGCACGACCTGGAGCACCTCGAGCTCCTCGCCGTGGAGGTCGTGCCTCAGTTCAGCTGACGCTTGATTGGCGCCGCCTGCACGGACGGGACGGCGGCAATCGCTCAGGCCGATGACCATCACCAGGGCGCCGCGAGGCCGACATGTTAAGGTCGACTCACTCTTTCGAAAGGACGCCCCGGTGCCGCAGTCCCTGCGCTCGACGAGCGCTGCCCGAGCGGCGGTCTTCGCGCCGCTCTCCGGGACCGGGCGCGCCGAGCTCGTGGAGCAGAGGCTCACCGACGCGATCGTGCTGGGGCTGCTGAGCGAGGGCGAGCGGCTGCCGAGCGAGATGGAGATGGCGAGGCGGTTCGGGGTGGCCACCGTGACCGCGCGCGAGGCGCTGCTCGCGCTGCGGGCGAAGGGTCTCGTCGAGACCCGGCGCGGACGAGACGGAGGCAGCTTCGTCACGGGGGGCGACGCGCACCGCGCCACCCTCCGTGAGCGCGTGCGCCGGCTCTCCCGAGTCGAACTGCGCGATATGGGCATCTACTACGCCGCGATCTCCTCCTCAAGCGCCGAACTCGCCGCGGACCGCGCCACGTCGGACGACATCGACCACCTGCGCCGGGTGCTCGCAGGCGTCGACCGAACGGATGAGGCCGCGTCTCGCAGAGGCGAGGGCACCTTCCGTCTCGAGGTCGCCGCGCTCTCCCAGTCGGCCAGGCTCGTGCGGGAGGAGCTTCGCCTGCAGGCGGAGTTCGCTCCGCTGATCTGGCTGTGCCTGCGCGAGCAGGAGTACCGAGACCACAGCAGCGCCGCACACACGCGGGTCGTCGACGCGATCGCTGCGTATGACGGCGAGCGCGCCAGGACCGTCACCCGCGACCACATCGCCGAGGCCATCGAGTGGCTCCTCGACGAGAAGGCGGACCTCGAAGCAGAAGGATGAGCCGTGCAGCAGACCACCGAGCTCCTCACCTCATGCACCACCGCCGTCGACGCAACCTTCGCCGCCGTCTTCGAGCGGATCGCCGAGTGGCAGTCCCACATCGCTCGGCTCGCCGAACTCGAGGACGGCATCGTGAGCACCTCCTCTCTCGACCTCCTCGTCGAGTCGATCGTCGTGCCGCAGCTCGAGCTCACGGGCGCGCTCGAGATCGGAGCCGGATTCGTCGCATCGCCGGGGTTCCTCGCCGACGCCGAGTGGCATCTCGCCTGGTGGCTGGGCCACGCGAACACGTTTGGGGCGGGTGGCAGCGCTCCCCGCATCCGTCGACTCGCCGCGACGGAGGACGTGAGCAGCGAGAGCTTCCGCGACTACACGGCGCTCGAGTGGTGGCGCGTGCCCGCGTCGACGCGGTCGCAGCACATCACGGGCCCCTACGTCGACTACCTCTGCACCGACGACTACACCCTGACGCTCACGATGCCGGTCGCGTACGAGGGGACCATGATCGGAGTCGTCGGAGCGGACCTCTACGTGCGGGAGATCGAGCGCGTGCTGCTGCCGGTCATCCGCAGTCTCGGCGAGCCCGCGACGATCGTCAACGCGACGGGTCGGGTCGTCGTCTCCACCGACGCGCACCGACCGACGGGGACCCTCGTGAGGGATCTGCCGGCTGTCGCCCTGCGGACGGACGGCGGCGCTGCCTCCGACGGACGACGCGCCTACGCCTGCGGCACGTCGAGCCTCGTGCTGCTCGTCGGCTAGGTCCGGGCGGGACGGCGACAAGAGAGCGCTCCACCTGCCCACCGGGGTACATTCCCGCACACCGAGTAGCCGACCGCAGCGGAAATGTCTAGCGGTATCGCGCTTTTTCTCCATCCATCATCATGTCGTTACCCGATCAGTCGGGGGACAAATCGAAGCTCAGCGGGAAGGGGACGAGCGGTGCTGCTCAGAGAGCCCGACATCGCACTCGTCGATGAGGACGTGTACGCGGTGATGACCGAATCCGCCACCCTCGGCTACGTGCACAAGGTCGGCAACGTCTACGTCGCGCTCAGCGGCGAGTACCTGCACCACGCGGTCGAGGTCGGGCAGTCGCTCTCCTGGGACCAGGCCGTGCAGATGGTGTTCCGCGAGGCGTGACCCGCCAGAACGGGTCCGCCATCGTAGGGGGGCGCGCCGCCGTCGGCAAGCACGCGTGCCCAGCGGATGCCAGTTCCTAGACTCGGACCGTGGAACGACTCTCTCTCGCACGGCTGATGACCCAGTCCATCCAACAGGCGAAGCGACTCGTCGAGCACGAGATCGCGCTGCTCATCAGCGAGACGCTGGGCAAGATCAAGAAGATCGGCCTCGGCGCGGGCATCATCGGCGGAGCCGTGCTGCTGCTGTTCCTCGTCGTCGCGACGGTGCTCACCTCGATCGTGCTCGCGCTGTCCCTCCTGATGCCCGGCTGGCTCGCCGCCCTCATCGTCGCGGTGCCCCTAGCGGTCGTCGTCGTGCTGCTCGGCGTGCGCGGCTACAAGGGCATCAAGAGCGCGCTGCCCCTCGTTCCCGAACTGGCCCTCTCGAGCGCACGTGCCGACGTCACGGCCGTCCGCGGGAAGCTGAAGCGATGAGCTCCGACCACCCTCCTCTGCCGCCGAAGCCCGACGCGAAGGTGCGCCGGCTCGACGCGGATATCACCCGGGCCGAGCTCGTCGAGTCGCTCGAGCAGATCAAGCGACGCCTGCCCGAGACGCTGCGCACCGCACGCACGGTCGCGATCGGCCTCGGCACCGGGCTCGCGATCATCGTGCTGGCGAGGCTCGTGGCACCGACGAATAAGGACGTCACGAAGAAGGTGCGCCGTGGCTGAGCCCGACCGCCAGCTCGTGGACGACCGCGCTCCCGCTCCGGACGACCCGCGCAAGCCGCAGGGCCCGACCGAGGTGCACAAGCGCTCCTGGAGCTACACCCTGCGACGCACCTTCGCGGAGTTCACGTCGGATCAGTGCACCGACATCGCCGCATCGCTGACCTACTTTGCCGTGCTCGCCGTCTTCCCGGGGATCGTGGCTCTCGTGTCGCTCCTGGCGCTCATCGGACAGGGTGAGGGCACGCTCGAGACGCTGGTCGAGCTGATCCGATCGTTCGCTCCCACTGATGCGGCCAAGACCATCGAGGCGGTGCTCGACACGCTGACCCAAGCACCCGCCGCCGGGATCGGTCTTGTCGCGGGTCTCATCGGCGCCCTCTTCTCGGCGTCGGGGTATGTCGGCGCCTTCATGCGTGCCTCGAACCGCATCTACGAGGTCCCCGAGGGACGCACCATCATCCAGCAGCGTCTGACGCAGCTCGGAGTGACGATCACGACCCTCGTCCTCATCGTCATCGTGGGTGTGCTGCTCACGATCTCGGGGCCGGTCACCGAGGCGCTCGGCCAGGTGCTCGGCCTGGGCGAGACCTTCGTCGTCATCTGGTCGATCGCCCGGTGGCCGGTGCTGGCTCTCGCGGTCGTGCTCATGATCGCGGTGCTGTACCACTTCGCACCGAACGTGAAGCAGCCCCGATTCCGCTGGACGAGTCTGGGTGCGATGCTGGCGGTCCTGACGCTCGTCCTCACCTCGGTGGGCTTCGGGTTCTACGTCGTCAACTTCGGGAACTACGACCGGGTTTACGGCTCCCTCGGTGGGATCATCGTCTTCCTGCTCTGGCTGTGGATCTCGAACCTCGCCCTGCTCTTCGGCGCCGAGCTCGATGCGGAGCTGGAGCGGTCGCGCCAGCTGCAGGCCGGCATCGAGGCGGAGGAGACGCTCCAGCTGCCGCTCCGCAACTCCGCGGGTGCCAACGCGAAGCTCTCGAAGGAGGCCGCTCTCGAGCTCGAGGGCCACGCCATCCGCAAGGGCGTGCACCGCGTCGTCATCAAGAACGGCAAGCAGAAGGTCAAGTAAGGCCCCGCCCGACGCGGGCCGGGCCCTTCACGGATGCGGCGGGTCAGAACCCGCCGAAGTCACCGCCACCGAAGTCGCCGCCGAATCCGCCGAAGTCTCCCCCGCCGAACCCGCCGCCGAAGTCTCCGCCACCGAAGTCGCCTCCGGCATCCGCTCCTCCGGCATCCGCACCCGACGCGTCGGCACCGGAGTCGGCACCTGCGTCCGCGCCCGCGTCACCCTCGCCGCCTGCGTCGCCCTCGCCCCCCGAGGCGTCCTGGCCGCCGTCCATCGGCGGCAGGAAGGCGCTCACGAGGGCCGAAGCGACGACGTAGCCCGCCACCGTGCCGAGCAGAGAGGCGCCGAGCATCGAGCCGAAGCCCGGGCCGTTGTAGCCGCCCTGCCCGCCCTGGCCGCCGCGGTTGCCGAACGTCCGCTCGAGCATCCCCGGCTGGCGCAGCTCGGAGCGGGTCGCGGACTGAGCGAGCGTCGCGGGGTCGTCCGACCGCGGCGCCTCGCCCGACGGCGCCTCCTGGCTGAGCTGCTGGAACACCTCACGCCGCTGCTCGGGCGTCAGCTTCTCGAAGGCCTCCTGGTGCACCTGCTCGATCGTCTCGGGCGGTGCCGTGCGCAGAAGATAGCGGTACCGCTCGATCGCGATCTCGTCTTGGGAACGCTCAGCCATTCCGGCCTCCTCTAGGTCGTCTGAGGACGAGGCTAGGGACGCCGGCTCAGTCCTGGCTGGGAGACCGCTGCGCCCGGCGGCGGCGCAGGATGGCGCGCACCACCAACCAGATCAGCACGCCGGCGATCGCGGCGTAGACGACGTAGTCGAGCACCCCCGCGTACCGGTCGACGAGCTCGTACTGGGTGCCGAGGGCGAAGCCGCCGCCCACGAGAAGTCCGTTCCAGAGCAGTGTGCCGGCGAGCGTGAAGACGGTGAACGACCAGAAGTGCATGCGCGCCGCTCCGGCCGGCAGCGAGATCAGGCTGCGGACACCCGGGATCAGTCGCCCGAAGAACACCGCACCGCGACCGTGACGGTGGAACCAGCCCGCCGCCTTCTCGAAGTCCTCCCGGTCGACGAGCGGCAGTTTCGACAGCAGGCGGATGGACCGCTCCTCGCCCAGGCTGCGGCCGAGCCAGTAGAGCAGCACCCCCCCGAGGTAACCGCCCAGCGTCGCGGTGACGAGCACGAGCCAGATGTTCATGTCGCCGCGGTTCGCCAGGAACCCGGCCAGGGGCAGGATCACCTCGCTGGGGATCGGCGGGAAGACGGTCTCGATCAGGGTGAGCAGGGCCACCCCGAACTCGCCGAGCATGTTGATGATCCGTGCGGCGATGCCGACGAGTCCGTCCAGGTCTTCTACCGACTGCAGCTTGAGCACGCCTTCGACAGTACTAACCCTGAGCGTGCTCGCTGAGCCAGATCACGGGATCCACGGCGTCCGTGCCGCCGAGGAGGATGCCGAAGTGCAGGTGCGGTCCGGTGCTCTCACCCGTGCTGCCGACGGCCCCGACGATGTCTCCGACATTGACCTCGTCGCCGACGGCGACCGCCAGGGAGCCGAGCTCGAGGTGCCCGTAGACGCTGCTCACGAGCTGCCCGTCGATGACGTGGTCGACGATCGCGTAGACCCCGAGCTCACCCGACGGGTTGCCGACCTCGCGCACGACACCGTCGGCCACCGCGGCGACCGGGGTTCCGGCGCCCGGCGTCCAGTCGACCCCGCTGTGATCCGAGGAGCACGTGGAGCAGGGCGGCACGCGGTACCCGAAGTCGCTGCTCACCGTCGTGCCGAGCGGGAGCGGCCACCGCACGAGCGCGTACTCGCTCACTGCGTAGCCGTCGCGGGCGAAGGTCTGCGGGGCGGCATCCGCGGCGACGAACGCGGCCGCGGGGGCGGATGCCGTCGGCTGCACCGCCTGCTCGGGCCCCGACGTCGCGACGGCGGCGAGCGCGGGCAGGCCCGCCAGAAGGCAGATGCCGCCGGCCGCGGCGAAGGTTCGGGTTCGGGCACTCATCCGGAGGAAGAGGGCAGGCGTGATGGAGGAAGGGGAGGTTCGGGGCATGGAGCACTTTCGGGGGAAGCGGACGCACGGGGACGGTCGCGCCGAGGGGAGGGCGCGGAAGCACGTCGTCGAGCGGAGCGGCACGGGGGCTGTGCCTGGGACTCCCAGCCGTGACGCTTAGCGCCAGCGAGGCCGGAGAGCTCGGATTCGACTAACTAGGGTGAACGAAGAGTCTCCGTAAACCCTGTGAATGGGTGTCCCGTCAACTAATTGGGGGTCGCATGCCGATCGTCGACAATGCCGTCTACGTCGCGGGCAGGCGCACCGAGGCGCCCGAGAGCCTCGACCAGACCTTCGAGGTGATGCGCGAGCGCAAGGGTCTCGCCTGGATCGGCATGTATCGCCCGACGCCCGACGAGATCCGGCAGGTGAGCGACGAGTTCGACCTGCACCACCTGGCCGTCGACGACGCCCTGTCGGGCCATCAGCGGCCGAAGCTCGAGCGCTACGGCGACGTGCTCTTCGTCGTGCTCCGGCCAGCGCGCTACCTGTCGGTCGCCGAGGAGGTGGAGTTCGGGGAGGTGCACCTCTTCATCGGACCGGACTTCGCCGTGACCATCCGGCATGCCGAATCGCCCGACCTCGGTCGCGTGCGCAAGCGGCTCGAAGAGAACCCCGAGCTCCTCGCTCTCGGGCCGCAGGCGATCCTCTACGCGGTGCTCGACCAGGTGGTCGACGAGTACCTCCCGGTCGCGGTCGGACTGCAGGACGACATCGACGAGATCGAGGACCAGCTCTTCGACCAGGACCCGGGCGTCTCCAAGCGCATCTACGCGCTTTCTCGGGAGGTCATCGCGCTGCAGCGCGCGACGCAGCCGCTCGTCGACGTCCTCGCCGACCTCACCGCCGGATTCGAGAAGTACAACGTCGACGTCGAGCTGCAGCGCGACCTGCGAGACGTGCAGGACCACGTCATCCGTCTGGTCGAGAAGATCGACAGCTACCGCGCCCTGCTGCAGAACGCGCTCACCGTGCACTCCACGCTCGTCACGCTGCGTCAGAACGACGAGATGCGCAACCTCAGCGAGACGAGCCTCGAGCAGGGCAACCAGGTCAAGCGCATCTCGTCGTGGGCCGCCATCCTGTTCGCGCCGTCGCTCGTCGCAGGCGTCTACGGCATGAACTTCGACCACATGCCCGAGCTGCACTGGCTGTTCGGCTACCCGTTCGCGCTCCTGCTGATGGTCGCCGGAGCCGGAGTGCTCTACGGCTTCTTCAAGCGCCGCGGATGGCTGTAGTCACTCCGTCACGAAGTCGATGAGCTGCTCGACCCGCCCGAGGAAGACGGGCTCGAGGTCGGCGTAGCTGCGCACGGTTCCGAGGATGCGCTGCCAGGCTCGGGCGATATCGGCCTGATCCCGCGCGGGCCAGCCGAGGGCACGGCAGATGCCGGCCTTCCACTCGACGTTCCGCGGGATCTCGGGCCATGCCTCAAGGCCGACCCTGGCGGGCTTGACCGCCTGCCAGACGTCGACATACGGATGCCCGACGACGAGCACCGAGGACCCGTGCGGTCCGCGGGCCACCGCATCGGCGATCCGGCTCTCCTTCGAGCCGGGCACGAGGTGGTCGACGAGCACCCCGATGCGCCGGCCAGGGCCCGGCTCGAACTCGCGGATGCCCGCCTCGAGCAGGTCGACGCCGGCGAGGTACTCGACGACGACCCCTTCCACCCGCAGATCGTCACCCCAGACCCGCTCGACAAGTTCCGCGTCGTGGCGTCCCTCGACCCAGATGCGGCTGCCGCGGGCTACGCGGGCCCGCTGCTGCTCGACGGCGAACGAGCCGGACGCGGTGCGCTGCCTGCCCGCCGGTGCCGCGGCGGCGCGCACGAGCTCGACCGGCGAACCGTCGATCAGGTACCCCGGACCGAGGGGGAACGTGCGCACCCGGCCCTTCCGGTCCTCGAGGTGCACGAGCCGGCCCTCGACGCGCACCACGGCGCCCACGAACCCGGAGTCGGCCAGTTCGACCACGAGGTCGCGCTCGACGGCAACCTTCGGCACCGCCGTGCGCCCGGCCGCGCGCCAGTCTCCCGCCAGGACGTCGGGTCCGTAGTCGCCGTGCATCCCGGCAGGCTATCCAGCACGACGGCTGCTCGAGCGACGTGGGCCCGGCGCGTCAGAACGTGACGAAGCCCTCGACCAGCAGCTCGCGCGTCCGCGGCACGATGTCCTGACGCAGCGCCACGGGGTCGACGTGCACCAGCTCGGCGAGCGCCTCGCAGATCGCCGCGAGCGACAGCTCGCCGTCGCAGGCCCCGAGCACCGCCGCGAGGGCGGTGTCGACGCTGCGGGCGCGGCCGAAGCCCCCGCCCTGTCGCAGCAGGATGACGGTCGGATCGTCGTCGCCGGGCCAGTGGTGGCGCTCCTCGGTGACGTCGCCCGCGACCCGGAAGCGCACGGCCGCGAATGCCTCGTCGTCCAGAGCCGCGGCCCGGTCCCTCGCGTCGAGGCATGCCGCCAGGTGCGCGCCGAGCGGAGCCGAATCCCGGGGCCCGTACAGGCTCTCGAAACGGCGCCACGGCATCCGCTGCTCTCGAGGCCGCCGCAGCAGCAGGTAGCCGAAGCCGACCTCGGTGACCGATCGGGCGTCGAAGTCGTCGAGCCATGCTTCATACAGCGCGTCGAAGGACTCACCGGGCCTCGTGCCCCCGTCGCGGATCCAGGTCTCGGCGTACTGCTCGGGCGACTGCCGATCGCGCTCGACCACCCAGCCGTCCAACCCGGTCGGAGCCAGCCAGTCCGACACCCGCTCGAGGCCGGCGCGCTCCGGTCGGTACTCCCAGTTGCCGAGCAGCTGCGCGATGCCGCCGGGCGCCAGCACGTCCTCGAGGCCCGCGACCAGTTCCTCGAGCACCCCGTCGCCCGAGCGCCCGCCATCGCGGTACTCGTACTCGGGCACCCCGGCCACCCGCGGCGTGATGACGAAGGGCGGATTCGATACCACGAGCTCGAAGCGCTCCCCCCGCACGGGCTCCAGCAGGTCACCCTGCCGGAACTCGATCGAGTCGATGCCGTTGAGCTCGGCATTGAGCCGGGCGTACCGCAGCGCACGGGTGGACACGTCGGTCGCGACGACCCGCTCGGCGAACCGCGACGCGTGCAGCGCCTGGATGCCGCAGCCAGTGCCGAGGTCGAGCGCACGACCGACGGGACGGCGCATCGTGATGCCGGCCAGCGTGAGCGAGGCGCCGCCGACGCCCAGCACGTGCTCCGGCGGCAGGGCGTGCCCCAGGGCGAGCTCGCCGAGGTCGGAGGCGATCCACCACTCCCCCGCGCCGTGCTCGTCCTTGAAGGCGTACGGCCTCAGGTCCGCACGCGGCAGCACGAGCGTCCCATCGAGCTCGACGAGCTTGAGCTCGGCCAGCCCGAGGCTCCCCGCATCAGGCAGCGCCGCGTCGAGCTCCTGCCGCGGAACGGCCCGGCCGAGCACGAAGAGGCTGGCGAGCGTCGTCAGCGCGCTCAGCGGCGCGGCGTCGATCCTGCGTTCGGCGGGCACGCGCTGGGCGCGGGTCAGCGCATCCGCGGCCTCCGCTCCCCAGAGGTCGAGCAGTGCGGCGACGGTGAATCCGGCGGCGGCGAGATCGCGTCGCAGCGCCGCCACGGCATCCGTCACGTCAGCTCCTCGTAGTCGTACACGTCGCGCACGTGGTCCCCGAAGTAGCGTCCCGTCGAACCCCCCGCCGGTTCGAGCAGCTCCTCGAACACCTCGCGAGGCACGTCCGCGTAGGCGAACTTCGTGCCGTTGACGAAACGGATGAGCAGACGCCGCGATGCGGGCTCGTAACGGACAGCGCGAACCACCGAGGAGCGCACGAGGATCCACTGCGAGTCCACTCCCTCTACTCTACGGGCGGTCGCGTGCGACACTGACCGCATGACGACCCGGCTCGTGCTCGTCTCGGACACCCACCTCCCCCTGCGCGCGAAGCGGCTGCCCGCCACCCTGTGGCACGACGTCGACTCCGCCGATCTCGTGGTCCATGCGGGCGACTGGGTCCAGGCGCCGCTCCTCGACGAGCTGGAGGCGCGCTCGCGCGACCTGCTCGCCGTCTACGGCAACAACGACGGCCCCGAGCTGCGCCGGCGCGTCCCCGAGGTCGCCCGAAGGCGGGTCGAAGGCCTGAGCTTCGCCGTCGTGCACGAGACGGGGGCCGCCCAGGGGCGGGAACGACGCATGGACGCCGCCTTCCCCGACGCCGATGTGCTCGTGTTCGGGCACTCGCACATCCCGTGGGACACGACGACGGAGCGCGGCATGCGCCTGCTCAATCCCGGCTCCCCCACCGACCGGCGCCGGCAGCCCGACTTCAGCTGGATGCGCGCAACCGTGGACGGCACGGAGCTCGAGGTCGAGCTCGTGCGGCTCGCGCCGGGTCAGGAGTCGCCGCGGTCCGACGCGACGGGCTGAGTACCGGACCGGTCGGCGCTCTCCTCCTGCGGCTCGAGCGGATGCGCGATCTCGTCCTTGCCCAGACGCCAGATGAGGATCGCCGCGACGGCCAGCACGGGGGGCACGAGTCCCGCGACGACGAAGGCGGGGCCGAGGCCGATCGCCTCCCCGACGGGGCCGGCCAGCGCCATGGATACAGGCATCAGGGCGAGCGACACGAAGAAGTCGAGGCTCGAGACCCGCCCGAGGAGGTGCGGGGGCACCCGCCTCTGCAGCAGGGTTCCCCAGATGACCTGGCCGATCGAGAACGTCACGCCGACCATGAACAGGGCGATCACGACGACCCACATCGACTGGGCGATCGCGATGAGAGCCAAGGGGACGCAGCCGAAGCCCCAGGCGAGGTTCATCACCGTCAGGTAGCGCCGCGGCAGGCGGAACGAGGCCGCGAGCATCGATCCGAGCACGCCGCCGAGCCCGAAGGCGGCGAGCGCGAGCGCGTAGTCGCCGGGGCCTCCGCCGAGGTCCCGCGTGATGACGAAGGGCAGGAGCACCTCGATCGGTCCCATGATGACGAGGATCAGCAGGCAGGCGAACAGCAGGGTCGCCAGCAGCCATCCGGTGCGCAGCATGTAGCGGAAGCCCTCGGCGATATCGGTGACGAAGGCGCCCACGGGGTGCTGGACCTTACCGTCGAACTCGCGCCGCACGGGGGTCGAGCGCAGCGTCGCCAGCACGACGGCGCCGAGCGCCTGGATGACGGCGACGGCCGCCAATGCCACCGGCGGATTCCACACCGCGACCGCCACTCCTGCCAGCGCCGGGCCGACGGCCTGCAGGGCCGCGGGCCGAAGCATGCCCTCGACGCCGTTCGCCGCGAGCAGCTGGTCGGCGGGGAGGATCGCGGGCAGGAGGGCCGAGTACGCCGGGTAGAAGAAGCCCTCGGTCACACCGATCAGGAAGGCCAGCGACGCCAGGTGCCACAGCTCCAGCGCTCCGGCGAGGCCGAGCGCTGCCGCCGCGCCTATCGCGACGGTCTTCACGATCTCGATCGTGACGAGGATGCGCTTCTGGGGGATCCGGTCGGCCAGGACGCCGCCGAGCAGAGTCGCGGCGAGCATGCCCACCGCTGAGCAGGTCGCCGCGAGCGACAGCTCCACCGGACCACCGCCGAGCGCCTGCACCTGGAACACGAGCGCGACGAGCCACATGCCGCCGCCGAGGAGGGACAGGGTGAGGGCGCCGGCGAGGATGCGGTACTGGCCGACCAGGAAGGGGCGCAGGGCGCGTGGGGCGCGGGTACTGCGAGAGGAATCGGTCACCAGGGCTCCAGGGGTTCCATCCGACGGTAGCGAGCATCGCCCGCTGTGTACAGTGTCCACTTTGCCGAGGGCCGGCGACATCGCACCTGCACGGTCGGGGAGGCGGCGATTACCCTGGAAGGCACCATGAAGCCGATGACCGCGTCCGACATCCGTGGCTCCATCGTGAACGCGACCGGCGGCGAGGTCGCGCGGATGCCGCTCCCGGGTCTCCACGAGGTCGTGTGGAGCGATCGCGAGTACCTCGGCTGGCGGGATCCGAGCGCTCCGCAGCGCGGCTACCTCGTGTTCTGGCGAGGGGACGAGCCGGTCGGCATGGTGCTGCGCGCCGCAGAGACCCGGATGTCGCCCGGCCGATCGGCGATGTGCTCGCTGTGCCGCACGCCGCAGCCGGCCGATCAGGTGACGCTGTTCAGCGCCGCGCGCGCCGGGCAGGCCGGACGGGAGGGCAACTCGGTCGGCACCTACATCTGCTCCGACCTCGCCTGCTCGCTCATCATCCGCATCGCCCCGCCGAAGAGCGACATGCAGCCCGACCCCGAGGAGGTCATCGCCTCACGGGCTGCAGGGCTGGCCACCCGCCTCGAGGGCTTCACCTCCAAGGTGCTGGCCGCCTGACAGGCGCAAGGGGGTTACGGGTCTCTCCCGGGCCTGCCTAGCGTCGAAGGCATGGACGCACAGATCACCCCCCAGGACGGCAACGCCGACGAGCGGATCCCCTTCGTGCCGAACGGGCTGACGGATGAGGAGCTCACCCGCCACGACAGGGCCGAGTCGCCCGGAAGCGAGCGGGAGACGGCCGCGAAGCAGGACGAGGGCGGTGCGGATGCGGAGGGCGTGCAGCTCTCCCCCGGCACCGGCGGACCGGACGACGTGGGCAGCGTCGAGGTCGACGAGAGCGAGCTGAACCTGCCCCAGGACAGGGGCGCGCACTGACCCGCTTCGGCCACGGCCATCACCGCTTCCTCGACGAGGCCGCGGGCCCGTACTGGAGAAGCTCCCCCGCACTCTGCGCCAGAACCCGCCGCTCCGGCCGCTTATCGCGCGCGAGTGTCACGTTTTCGGACCGGAGTCGGCTCCGCGAGGGCGACATCCGTCCGAAAACCTGACGGCGGAAGGTTGACATGCGAGGCGCGGCGGTGCACTCTGTAACCGTTCGGTTCTGAAACGGGAAGGTTATGGAGATGGCGGAGGTCGATCGACTCAGCAGCGTCTTCGCCGCGCTCGCCGACCCGACCCGTCGCCAGATCCTGCAGCGGCTCACCGAGAGCTCCGCGACCGTCGCGGAGCTCGCGCAGCCATTCGCGATGAGCCAGCCCGCCGTGTCGAAGCACCTCAAGGTGCTCGAGAACGCCGGCCTCATCTCGCGGTCTCAGGTGGCGACGTCGCGCTACAGCCACCTGGAGGCCGAGCCGCTGAAGGAGGCGACCGAGTACATGCAGCGGTACCGCCGGTTCTGGAACGAGAGCTTCGACCGCCTCGACGAGGCGCTCGCCGACTACCTGCGAGAGCAGCAGACACAGCAGAAGGAGTCCGACGATGACTGATCGGCAGCAGCAGGTCACCGACCGCGACGTGTACATCACGCGCGCCTTCGACGCCCCACGGGAGCTCGTGTGGCGGTTCTTCACCGAGCCCGAGCTGCTCGCGCGGTGGTTCGGCCCCCACCTCTGGCGGGTTCCCGTCGAGTCGGTGCGGATCGATCCCAGAGCCGGAGGCGAGTGGAGCCTCTCGATGGTCGGCGAAGACGGCACCCGCGCCCCGCTGGGCGGACTCATCACCGCGTTCGACCCGCCCGAATACCTCGAGATCGAACTGTCGGCGCAGTCGACGGAGGGCGACCTCGACCGGCTGGTGCTGCGCATCCGTCTCGACGACCACGGCGCGAAGACGCGCATGACCCTGCACCAGGGGCCGTTCGACGACGACGGCGTGCGCGACCTGACCACCGAGGGCTGGGGCGAATCGTTCGTCGAGCTCGACGCCGCACTGCAGAACGCCTAGGAAGAGGACGAAGCCATGAGCAAGAGCACGACGACGGATGCGGCGCCCGCGGTCGCCGGGCGGGTCACGAGCGCCGACGGCACCACGATCGCCTACGAGCGCATCGGCACGGGGCCCGCCCTGGTGCTGGTCGACGGGGCGATGTGCTACCGCGACCTCGGGCCGGCCCGCGACGTCGCGCGGCAGCTGCAGGATCGCTACACCGTCTACACCTACGACCGCCGCGGTCGAGGCGACAGCGGCGACACCCAGCAGTACTCCCCCGAACGGGAGGTCGAGGACCTCGCCGCTGTCATCGCGGCGACCGGGGAAACCCCGTTCGTCATGGGGCAGTCGTCCGGCGCCGGTCTTGCCCTCGAAGCGGCTGCCGCGGGAGTGCCGATGCGCGCGCTCGTGACCTACGAGGCGCCGTATGTCGGCATCCGCGACGGGCGCGACTACGTCGGCGACCTGCGCAGGCTGCTCGACGAGGGAAAGAACGGGAAAGCCGTCGACTACTTCATGGTGAAGATGGTGGCCGGCCCCTGGTTCATGCCGCTCATGATGCGGATGATGCGCAAGAACTGGGCCAAGCTCCTGACGGTGGCGCCCACTCTGCTCAACGATGCGCTGCTGATGGGACGGTTCGAGGTGCCCGTCGACCGGCTCTCCGCGATCGAGGTGCCGACCCTTGCGCTCGTCGGCGGCAAGGCAGCTCCCGAGATGCTGGCGGCTCAGCAGACGATCGCGCGTGCGGTGCCCGGTGCGGAGCACCAGGTGCTGGAGGGCCAGACGCACATGGTGAGCCCGGCCGCCCTCGACGCCGCCGCGCACTCGTTCTTCCAGCGGAAGGCGGCCTGATGCCCACGATCGACGAGTACAACGAGGGTCTCGACGAGATCCAGCGCCCGATCGCCGCGAAGCTCGCCGCCATGCTCGACGCCGGCCTCTACGGCGCGGAGGGGAAGGTGTATCACGGTCATCCCGTCTGGCTGGTCGACGGCCAGCCCGTCGCCGGCTACAAGGCGTTCCCCCGCTGGGTGACGCTGATGTTCTGGCGCGGTCAGGAGTTCCAGAGCCGCGGCGCCCTGGAGCCGATGGGATCGAGCGCCATGGCAGGCATCAAGCTGGCAGAGCGGGCCGAGCTCAACGCCCTTCCGGTGGACGAGTGGCTGCGCGAGGCGAGCGGTCTCGGAGGGCGGTCGAGATGACGACCTTCCGCACCGTCCTCCGGGGAGGCACGGGCAGCACGACCGGCATCGCGGTTCCCGAGGAGCTCGTGCTCGCACTGGGGCGCGGCAAGCGCGTGCCCATCGCCGTGACTCTCGGCGCGCACACCTACCGCACGACGGTCGCGCCCTACCGCGGCGAGTACATGATCGCGGTCAGCGCAGAGAACCGCGCCGCCGCCGGGATCGAAGCCGGAGACGAGGTCAACGTGACCATGGAGGTCGACGACGCGCCTCGGGAGGTCGAGGTGCCCGAGGATCTCGCCGACGCGCTCGCGGCCGACGGCCTCTCGGAGGCCTTCGCCGGGCTGAGCTTCTCGAAGAAGAGGGCTCACGTGCTCTCGGTAGAGGACGCCAAGACCCCTGAGACACGCGACAAGCGCATCGCCAAGGTGGTCGACGCCCTCCGCTGAGCACAGGAACGGCCCCGCCCGGCGAGCCGGAGCGGGGCCGCGCTGAGAATCAGGCCTTGACGATGCGGGTCGAGACCGGGGTCGGGTTCTCGAAGAGGTCGAGCACGGGGCAGTGCGCGTCGACGGCGGCCTTCAGCTCCTCGTAGCGCTCGAGGGGCTCCGGTCCGTCGATGCGCACCTCAAGACGCACGTCGCCGAAGCCGGCGCGCACCCTCTCGTCGATCCCGAAGAGACGGCGAGCGTCGAGGTCGCCCTCAGCGAGCACCTCGATGCCGTCGACCTGGATGCCGAGCGCGTGAGCGTAGAGCCGGTAGACGACGACCTGACACGAGAGAAGAGCGCCGAGCGCGTACTCGACGGGGCTCGCCGCCACGTCGTCACCGGCCAGCGCGGCAGGCTCGTCGACGACGAACTCGTGCTTGCCGACGGTGATGCGGGTGGCGACGGCACCCTCGCCGACGGCCTTCACACGGTAGGTGAGCTGTGCATTGGCCGCGTCGGCGGCGATGCGCTCGCCCCAGGCGGTGCCGGCGGAGGTGAGCCGCTCGGCGCGCTCGGCTGCTTCGACGGACGGGACGGAGACGGTGTCGAGAAGAGTCATGTCGGCGACGCTAGGCCGCTGATCGCCCCGCGTCATCCGTGGCCGTCACGGAGCTTCACCGGGGTTCACCGGGCGCAATGCGGCGTAACCGTCGGCGTAACACTGTGGCGCGGAACGCCCCCGCGCCCTACCCTCCGTCAGCTCAGCATCCGCCGCAGTGTCGCGCGCTCGATGAGCGACCAGGTCGTGCTCACCGCGAGGTAGAGCACGGCGGCGAGCGGCACGAACGCCGCGATGACGACCGTCGCGTACGGAAGCCAGGAGAGCATGTGCTGCATCCGCTCGGCCTGCGAGCCGGGCTCAGGCGCCTGGGTCGGATGACGGAGGGCGGCGCGTCGGGTCAGGGTCGCCACGACCGCGAGCACGACGAGCAGCACGACCGGCACGAGCAGCAGCGGCCAGACCGGCGGATGCGCGACGAGCGTCGCTCCCAGCGGCACCCCGAGCAGCTCCTCGGCGAGCAGCGCGTTCGGCGATCCCGCGATCGTCGGCACGACGAAGACGGCGTAGACGATCGACACCACCGGCGCCTGCACGAGGAGCGGCAGGCAGCCCGCGGCGGGGGACGTCTTCTCGCGGGTGTACAGCTCGAGCGTCTTCCGGCGCAGCAGGTCGGGGTTGCGACCGTATCGACGCTGCAGGTCGCGCAGGGCGGGTGCGAGGCGGGTCCGCACGATCTCCGCGCGGCGCAGCGACACTCCTACCGGAATGAGAGCTGCGCGCACGAGCAGGGTGACGAGCACGACGGCGAGGGCGGCACCGTTGTGCGGCGCCACGACGTCGAGGGAGCCGCCCAGGGCGGTGAGGAGGCGGGAAGCGCCGTCGAGCACGGCGGCGAAGGGTGGGAAGGCGAAAGGGTCCATCGGTTGTCCTCGGTTCGAAGGGATGTCGGCGCGGCTGAGCCGCGCGTCCCCCGATCGAGGACTACGCGACTCGCAGCGGCATCCCGGGAGCGCGAGAACGGCGCCTGCCCGGCGTCGACGGATGAGCCGGTTCGGGCAGTCGGTCGATGGCGTGGCGGTGCGAGCGCGAGCGACGGCCCACCGAGGCGAAGGCCGTGGCGGCCGGGAGCGAGACAGCCCGGCAGCTGAGAGCGACGAGGAGCGCCGCCGCAGCGACGGCGAGCGCGGTCGCCGGCAGCTCGCCCGGTGTCGTCACGAGCGCGGCGGCGATCCCCAGCAGGGTGACGACCGCGGCGCGCATGCCGTCAGCCTACGCCGGGACCCGGTCTCGGAGGAGTGACGAGCGCGTCATCACGATCGGAGCCAGGAGCGCGAGCACGACACCGAGCGCTGCGACCCCGAGCATCGCCATCCTCAGGTCGAGCAGGTCGGCGAGCGCCCCGACATAGACCGGACCGAGCAGGAAGCCGAGATAGGAGACCGTCGCCAGGAGCGAGATCGCCGTGCCCCGGCGGGCGCGATCGACCCGTCGGGACACCATGCCAACGAGAGTCGGGTAGAGCACCGCCGTTCCAACCGCTGCGATTCCGAGTCCAACGAGGGCCACGGCCACGGATGTCGAGATGGCCAGCACAGCGGCGCCTGCGGCGGCGAGGGTGGAGCCCAGGACGAGCACCGCGCCCCCGAAACGCACCGGCACGGCGCCCAGGCTGAAGCGCGCTGCCGCGACGAGCGCGGCGAAGACAGCGGGCGCCGCGGAGCTCAAGCCTGCGCCGGTGGCGAGCTCCCGCTCGAGGAAGACGGCGCCCCAGCTCTGGTGCGCGTTCTCGCTCGCGAAGGCGAGGGCGCCGAGCACCCCGATCAGCAGCAGCGCACCGAGCAGACCTCGGGGCGCCGATACGGAGTCGGCTGTCGCATCCTCACCCTCCGCGAGCCTCGTGCGAATGAGCAGGACCGCAGCGATCCCGGTGAGCAGGGTGACGGCCACGAACGGCACCACCACGGGTAGTCCGCCGCCCGTCACCGCACCGGTCGCGATGCTGCCGACGACGACGAAGCTCGAGAAGACCCCGTGCGCGCGGGCGACCACAGGAGCGCCGGTTCTGGCCTCGGCAGCGCCGGCCACTCCGTTGATGGCGACGTCTCCGGCGCCGCTTGCGGCGCCCACGACCGCGAAGAGCAGGCAGGCGGAACCGAGGTTGGTCGCCAGCGTCGACGCCGCGATCCCCGAGACGCCGGTCGCGACGAGAGCTGCGGCCGCGACGCCTGCTCCCCAGCGGTCGAGTGCGCGACCCGTGCCGAGCATGAAGGGCAGCGCGCCCGCGCCGACGAAGAGCAGCGCGAGGCCCAGTTGCGAGTCGGAGAGTCCGGCGGCCTCCTGGAGCCTCGGGATGCCGGATCCCCAGGTGCCCCAGAAGCTGCCGTAGGCCGCGAAGGATGCGTAGCTGACGAGGGAGAGCCGACTCATCTGTGTAACGCTACACAGCACGTGTGACGCTACACAAGACATCCCGCTACGCTCGTTTCCGTGAGCGAGAGCCGGGTCACGATGACGCAGGTCGCCGCCGAGGCGGGCGTCTCGGTGATGAGCGTCTCGTACACCTACGGCCGCCCCGAGCGGGTCTCCCCCGAGGTGCGGAACCGCGTGCTGCAGGCCGCCGAACGGCTCGGCTTCGCCGGACCCGATCCGCGCGCCCGCTCTCTCCGTCGCGGGCGCTCCGGCACGCTCGGCGTCGTGCTGGGCGAGCACCTCACCTACGCCTTCGACGATCCCCAGGCGACGGCCTTCCTCGGCGGCATCGCCGAGGTCTGCGCCGCGGAGGGCCTCGGCATGACGATCCTCCCCACGAGCGGTTCCGACGACGACGTGCAGCGCGTGCGCGAGGCATCCGTCGACGCGTTCGTCGTGTGGACCACGACCGCCGACGACCCGGTGCTCGACGCGATCCGCTCCGCCCGGCGCCCCGCCGCGCTGCACCAGGGACCGCAGCTCGAGGGCTTCTCGCTGGTCTACGTCGACGACGAAGCGGCGGCCGCGGCGGTCAGCGCGATCACCTTCGCGAGGTCCGAACGCCCGCTCATCCTCAGCTTCCCCCTCGATCGGCGGCGGCAGCCCGGGCTGCAGGACGTGCTCGATCCCGACACCGTGCCGTACCCGGTCACCCGTAACCGGCTGCGCGGCATGCTCGCCACTCGGCCGGACGCCCGCGTGCTGGTCTGCTCGAACAACGACGATGCCGAAGCAGAGCGGCTCGTCGCCGAGGTGCTGGACGCACCGCATCTGCCCGACGCCATCGCCGCGATGGGCGACAGGATCGCGATGGGAGCCCTGCGCGCCGCCTCCCACCGCAGGCTGAGTGTGCCGGAGGACCTCGCGCTCAGCGGCTGGGACGACTCAGCCGACGCGCGGCAGCACGACCTCACCACGGTGCACCAGGACCTGCGTGACCAGGGACGGGAATGCGCGCGGGCGGCCATCGCGGGCACCCCCGTCTCGGTGCGGGCCGACTGGTCTATCGAGCGCCGCGCGTCGACGCAAGTGGCAGAACGGCGCGAAGGCCGCGGAGTACCGTCCGAACCATGAGCGATTTCTCCGTCGGCGACCCTGTGAGCTGGAACACATCGCAGGGGAAGACCGAGGGCAAGATCGTCGAGAAGAAGACGAAGGACTTCCAGTTCTCGGGCCAGCACTTCACGGCGAGCGACGACGACCCTGCCTACATCGTGCAGAGCGACAAGACGGATGCGAAAGCGGCCCACAAGGGCGACGCGCTGACGAAGTCGAAGAGCTGAGACCGGTGAACCGACTCCCCCGACCCGATCCGGTCCGGCCCCGTCCGGGCCAGGAGTCGGCGTGGGCCTACCCGAGACCG
Organism: Microbacteriaceae bacterium; assembly: GCA_031177985.1. GTDB lineage: Bacteria > Actinomycetota > Actinomycetes > Actinomycetales > Microbacteriaceae > JAPSJW01. Next base: position 35,471 of record JAPSJW010000003.1, read on the forward strand.
CCGCGGATCGAGAGCACCGATTCGCACATCGTCATCCGGTTGGGCGGCCGCGTCATCGCCGATTCGAAGGCCGCGCTGAGAGTGCTCGAGACGAGCCACCCGCCCGTGTATTACCTGCCCTGGAAGGCGTTCCGCAGCGGGGTGCTCGAGCCCGCACACGGGAGGTCGTGGTGCGAGTACAAGGGCGAGGCGTTCTACGTCACCCTGCGGTCGGAGCCTGCAATCGCGGAATCGGCGGGCTGGTTCTACCCGTCGCCGAGCCCCGCGTACCGGGAGCTGCGGGACCACGTCGCCGTCTACCCGGGACGGGTCGACTCCTGCGAGGTCGACGGGGAGCTCGTGACCCCGCAGCCCGGCGACTACTACGGCGGCTGGATCACCTCGAAGGTGGTCGGCCCGTTCAAGGGCGAGCCGGGCTCCGAGGGCTGGTGACTCAGGTCTGAGGCGCGCTGGGCGGCACGACGATGGTCGTCGGCTGCTCCTCCTCCTTGGGGATCACGATCCAGAGGACGACGTAGACGATCAGCTGAGGCCCGGGCAGCAGCAGCGACAGCACGGTGATCAGCCGGACGATGCCGACCGACCAGCCGAAGCGGCGGGCGAGACCGGCGCACACGCCCGCGATCATCGCGCCGGAACGGGGCCTGGAGAGGTTGCTCATGGCTCCACTCTCCTCCGCTCGACGCGCCTGCGCCATGGGGTTACCCCGAGGATTCAGCGCCGCTCCTCGTCGCCCGCCTGCGGGTCGTACCGCTCGACCGCCTCGGGGTTGTCGACCCGCAGCTGAGTGCGCACTGCACGGTAGAACTCGTCGAGCCCCTCCAGGTACCGATCCCTGGGAGACCCGCGGTAGAGCGCCGAGTACCGGTCGCCCTTTCCCTCCGCCACGCCGCGCACGGAGTAGGCGTGGTGGATGACGGTGCGCGACGTGCGCTGCACCTCGTCCGTGCCCAGCAGACGCAGCTGCTCGCTCAGCGTGCGCATCCGGTCGTGCGAGGTGGCGAGCTCACGGTCGCGCGCCGGAGACGAGCCTTCCCGATGCCGCGCGTCCGCCGCGTTCAGCAGCTCCCGGGCCTCCCTGGCGAAGTCGGCCGCGATCTGGAACAGCCCGGCGTCCCAGCGGGTGCGCAGCTCGTGCCGCCGGCGCACGGCATCCACGACGTACTTCGACGCGAAGCCGAGCGCGGCGCCGAGGATCGCCGAGAGCAGTGCCAGGGTCGCCTCCGTCACTTTCCCGACTATCGCGGATGCCGGCGACCTCGGCAATCACTCGCGCCTGCGGTCCTCCTGGTCGTCGCTCACGCTCGCCGCGATGTTGCGCATGAAGAGCACGAGCCAGCCGAAGATGATCGTCGCGGCGACGAGCTCGAGCGCCGTGAGGTTGAAGTACCCGACGGGCTGCATGAGCACCCCGGTGGCGACGATGGCGATGACGAACAGGTAGGTCGTCACCACGAAGGGGCGCGCGAGACCCGGCACCAGGATCGGCAGCACCAGCATGAACAGGGCGAAGACGCCGATCATCGCGACCGACAGCGCCGTGTGGATGGTGTTGTTGAGGTTGACGGGGATGAGGCCCACCCCGGCGAGCAGCAGGCCGCCGAGGACCAGGCCCCAGCGCACCACCAGGGTGCGGCGGCGCACCGAGCCCCGCAGCGCCCGGTCGCGATCCGAGAGCTCGCTCGTCATGTAGTCGGCGAGGGTCGTGACGACGATTCCCGAGATGACGAGGGTTCCGTTGAACCAGAACGCCGACAGCTGGAAGCCCTGCCCGAGATAGCTGAAGTTGCGCTGCCACCAGAACGGGTCGTCGGCGAACAGCATGCTCGTGAGCGCGCCGCTGAGCAGGAAGATCGCCAGCACGTTCGAGACCCGGTAGGCGGTCAGTTCGGTCGCCGACAGGTAGACGAAGTAGCTGCAGACCGCCGCGGTGAGCCCGGTCAGGGCGGACGCGGCGAACGGGTCGAGCTTCAAACCCAAGAACGCGTTCTGCAGGACCGAGTACACCCCTACCGTGCCGAGGAAGACGATGCCGACGTGGGTCAGGGTCAGGGCTCCGATGTCGAGGATCTGCTTGGCGATGGGCACCGGGTCCCGCCAGGGCGAGCGTCCCGACCGCAGCGACCGGCGATAGGAGACGATGAACGCCCCCGCGCAGCAGACGGACGCGGCTAGCGCCGCGACGATGCCGACCGAGAGCCCGCCGAACAGGGGCGGCTCGAGGTTGAACTGGAAGGCGATCAGTCCCCCGCAGACGCCGAGCACCAGGGCCGCCGCCGCCGCCAGGATCGCCGCCCCCTCGGCCGAGGTCGCCGGTCGCGACGGACGCGCGGGAGCCGCGGCCGCCTGGTTCGGGTCGCCCGGTGCCATGCACCCATTCTGCCGTGCCGTTCTATTCCTGTTCCGGCATGAGCCGCTCTCCTTCGAGGTTGGAGCGGTACGGTCGGGGAATGAGCGAACGCAGCGCCGGCATCCTGCTGTACCGCCGATCGCCGGGCCTCGAAGTGCTGCTCGGTCACATGGGCAGCCCGTTCTGGGCGGGCAAGGACGACGGCGCCTGGTCGATCCCGAAAGGCCTCTACACGGATGAGGAACCGCTCGTCGCCGCGCTGCGCGAATTCGAGGAGGAGACGGGCAGCCCCGCGCCCGCCGTCGACTACGCGCTGCTCGGCGAGTTCCGCTACTCGTCGGGCAAGCATCTGACGGTGTTCGCCGCAGAGGCCGACTTCGACGCCGAGTCATTGCGCAGCAACACCTTCACGGTCGAATGGCCGCCCAGGTCCGGGCGGGTGCAGGAGTACCCCGAGCTCGACCGGGCCGCATGGGTTCCGCGCAGCGAGGCCGAGACGAAGCTCGTCAAGGGCCAGCGCCCGATGCTGCCGGCGCTCCTCGCGCATCTGCTCTGACTGCGCAACGCGCCGCATCCGCCGCTGACAGGCGAGGCATCGTGCGGAAGGATCGTACGGTGACGCAGCGCAGCCTCCTCCCCCGCAGCATTCCGGACGACCAGCAGATCGACCCGGCCGGCATCCTGGCTTTCGTCGACGCGGCCGAACAGGAGCTCGACGCCCTCCACTCCTTCATGGTGCTGCGCCACGGCACCGTGGTCGCGGAGGGCTGGTGGGCGCCGTACTCCCCCGACGTGCCGCACTCGATGTTCTCGGTGAGCAAGAGCTTCACCGCCATCGCCGTCGGCATCGCGGTGCACGAGGGCCTGCTGGGCATCGACGACCGGGTGATCGACCTGCTGGCGGATGCCGCGCCGTCGTCCCCGAGCGAGAACCTCGCCGCGATGCGGGTGCGCCACCTGCTCACGATGACGTCGGGCCACGCGGTCGACACCGTGAACATCCCCGACCGCGACCGCTACCCGAGCTGGGAGGCGGCGCTGCTCGCGCAGCCCGTCGACCTCGAACCCGGCAGCCAGTTCGTCTACGACACCGGAGCGACCTATCTGCTGTCGGCGATCCTGCACCGCCTGACCGGCGGGCGCATGCTCGACTACCTGACCCCGCGCCTGCTCAAGCCCCTGGGCATCGAGGGGGCGGCCTGGGAGCAGTCTCCGACGGGCGTCGACACCGGCGGCTGGGGGCTTGCCATCACGACGGAGCAGCTCGCTGCCTTCGGGCAGTTCGTGCTGCAGCGCGGCGAGTGGAACGGAGAGCAGCTGGTGCCCGCCGACTGGGTCGAAGCGGCCATCGCCTTCCAGGTGCCGACCGTGCACGCGAACACCTCTCCCGACGGGTCGCTGGGCTACGGCTATCAGTTCTGGCGCGGGCAGCACGGATCGGTGCGAGCGGATGGCGCGTTCGGTCAGCTCGCGATCGTGCTCGCCGAGCAGGATGCGGTGGTGGTCACGACCTCCGGCGTCCAGGAGATCCAGCCCCTGCTCGACCTCGTCTGGCGGCACCTGCTGCCCGCCTTCGACCGGCCGAGCACCGCATCCGCCGAGGATTTGGCGAGCAGGCTCTCCTCGCTCGCCCTCCCGATGGTCGGCCGCACCGTGGAGCCGGGCGCAGCATCCGTTGTCGGTCGACGGTATCGGCTCGCGGCCAACGGCGCCGGCCTCGAAGCGGTCACGGTGCGCGAGAGCTCGGTGACGCTCGAGACTCCGCTCGGCGCCATTCTGCTCGAATGGAACGAGGAGGGGTGGCGGCAGGGCAGCTCACCGCTGCCGGACGGCACGCCGAAGCGCATCGAGTCGAGCGGCGGCTGGACGACGCCGGAGACGCTCGAGGTACGTTCCGTCTACGTCGAGACACCGTTCGCGACGACTCTCACTCTGCGCTTCGAGGCGGATGAGGTCGCGCTCGACTTCCGCCAGAACGTCGACTTCGACTCGACCGAGCTCGCCCGCACCAGGGGCCGCGCGGACTGATGCCCGACCTCACGGGCATCGCCGACGAGCTCTACGCCCTCGACCTCGACGACTTCACGGCGACGAGGAACGACCGGGCGAAGCAGCTGCGCGGCGACGACCGCACACTGTCGGACGCCGTGAAGGCGCTGCCGAAGCCGAGTGCGGCGGCGTGGGCAGCCAACCTCCTCGTGCGGGAGCGCAGCGCCGAGATCGACCAGCTGCTCGAACTGGGTGCCACCCTGCAGGAGGCGCAGGAGGACCTCGACGCGGCGACGCTCCGTACCCTGACCAAGCAGCGCAGGCAGCTCGTCTCGGCGCTCGCGCGGCAGGCCGCCGACCTCACCGAGGAGCGGGGGCACCGCATCAACCCGGGGGCCGTCACCGAGGTCGAGGCGACCCTGCATGCCGCGCTCTCCGACCCTGAGGCCGGCACCGCCCTGCGCACCGCCCGCTTGACCCGGTCGCTGCGTTCGAGCGGGCTCGACCCGGTGGATCTCACGGATGCGGTGGCCGGCGACCCCGGCACCGCACGCCCTCGCCCCAAGCGGGAGAAGAAGGACGACGGTCGCGCACGAGAGCTCGCGCTGGCGCGACAGGAGCTGGACGAGGCGGAGCAGGCGCTGGACCAGGCGCGGGATCGGCAGACCGAGGCCGACGAGCGGGTGGACGAACTGCGTGCCGAGCGCGCGAAGCTCGAGGAGGAGCTGGAGGAGCTGCGGAGGCGGCTGGCGGAACTGCGGCGCTCGGTGCGGGACGCGGAGGACGAGGCGAGCGCCGCATCCGATGCCGTCGACGACGCCGAGACCGCCGCGGACGACGCGCGCGAGCGGGTGGACCGGCTCTCCGCCGGCTGAGGGAACCGGGCGACTCTCGCGAGCCGCGGCGCACAGAACAGGGACCCGCACCCAGCCCACGGGGTACGGGTCCCTGCTGTTCTCAGGTCAGGCCTTGCGTCTCCGCGCGGCGACCACCGCGAGTCCACCCATCAGCATCAGAGCGAACGCCGCCAGGAAGCCGGCGTCGGGCTCGGCTCCCGTCGTGGCGAGGTTTCCGGTGCCACTGGGGCGGGGCGGGTTGTGCACGGCCGGGGGCGTGTAAGGCTCCTCCGGCAGTGTCGGCAGGTCGCACTCCTCGAGCTCGTCCTCAGTGAGGGCGCGCTCCGAGTACTCGACCATCGTCTCCACCAGGGTTGTTCCGTAGTAGGTGCGAGTCGTGGTCGTGATCCAGACGGTTCCGTCGGTGTCCTCATCGCTGGGGCACATCACGTCCTCGTCCACATCCACGTTCACGGTGACACACTTCGTGTCCTCACTCGGAACGACGAACGAAGGCTGCGCGTCATTGAACGTTCCCGTCAGGTTGACATCGCTGTGCTCACCCTTGCCGATAGCGTTCACCGACACGTGGATCGGGTTCTTGCCCTCCTTCAGCACGTAGCCTCCGGGCGAGTTCTCGCTCGCTACGAACTTGCAGACCCAGACCTTCTTGTCCTCCGGGCACTCGATGACGGCCAGAGCTGCTGCTGCCGCCATGTCGTCGGGGCACTCCTCGATCACGCACTCCTCGAGCTCCTCCTCTGTCAGGGCACGCTCGGAGTACTCGATCTTGGTGTCGACGAGAGTGGTTCCGTAGTAGGTCTTGGTCGTCGTTGTGATCTCGACTGTGCCGTCCAGGTCCTCATCAGAGGGGCAGATGACTTCCTCATCCACGACTACCGTCGTGTGCACACAGAGCGTGACATCGTCGCTGGGAACGACGAACGAAGGCTGCTTGTCGTTGAACGTCCCCGTGTCGTTGACGTCATCGCCGAGGGCGTTCTCCGACACGTGGATCGGGTTCTTGCCCTCCTTCAGCACAAACCCTCCGGGCGAGTTCTCACTCGCGACGAACTTGCAGACCCAGACCTTCTTGTCCTCCTCGAGAGGGGGGCACTCGGCGAGCTCGGCTTCGGTCAGCAGACGGTGGCTGTACTCGACGGAGACGCTGGCCTTGAACCCTCCGAACCAGATGGTCGTGGTGGTCGTGATGTTCACGAGGCCGTCGAACTCAACGGTGGGACAGATGATGTCCTCGTCGATGTCGATCACGACGTTGAAGCACAGCGTCACGTCGTCAGCGTCGACCACGAAGGACGGCTGGGCGTCGCTGAAGACACCGTCCATATTGGTGTCGTCGCCGAGAGTGTTGACCGACACGTGGATCGGGTTCTTGCCGTCCTTCAGCACGTAGCCGCCGGGAGCGTTCTCACTCGCGACGAACTTGCAGACGAAGACCTTGTCGTTTTCTTCAGGGTCCTTCGGGTCCTTCGGGTCCTTCGGGTCCTTCAGCTCCTCGACCGGCTTCGCAGCGGGATCGACGACCTTGGCGCTCAGGGACGACACCGGGGGGTCGGTCCCAGAAGCCTGGTCCTCTACGGGTGCCGGGGGCGTTTCTACGGGTGCCTCAACCGGAACGGGCTCGGGAGCCGGAGGCGCAGGCGGGGGCGGAGGTGCTACCTCGGCCGGCGGCGCGGGCGGCGGGTCTACAGGAGCGATCTCTTCGACAGCCGGCGGAGCGGGCTCCGGGGCGGGAGGTGCGGTCTCCTGAACGACAGTGGTGTCGGTTGGTGTTTCATCGGCGATGGAAGCACCGGCCGCGCCCGCGAGGGCGAGTCCGGCGCCGAGGATCGCGCTCGTACAGAGAGCGAGGATCTTGCGCATGAGAATTCTCCGATCGCCTCGACTTCGAGGCGGCTTGCGAGAGTGTGCAGGGGTGGCGCAGAGGCAAGCGGGGCAAGCGGGCATGCAGGAGCGTCTCGTGACGTCTTCCGGGCGGGGCGCATCGACGTCGGCTGCGCGGCGACTCTGAAGAGTCACGACGGACGGCGTGGTTAGGGCCGTCGGCGGGATATCGGGTGATGGTACGGACAGTTCGGGGAAACTCGGGTGACGTTCCGCTCGAGTGCGTAGAGGCAGTTGTCCCAGGTCTGCAACCTAGCATGTCCCCCATATTGTGGACAACGCTTTGACCCCATTCCGGGGCACACCGTAGCAGGTCCCCTGAAATGCCGACAGACGGTTCCGTCCACAGTTCTTCAGGAGGAGGTTGGGAGTGCGTCACCCCACCGGTGGCACGACTCAGGGAAGGACGACGACGATGACCGACTATCCCGCCAACCAGCAGCCAGCGGGCTACCCCCAGAATCAGCAGCCCGGCGCCTACCAGAATCAGCAGCCGAACGCCTATCAGCAGAACGCCGGCAGCCCAGTCCCTCCGCCACCGGCTCACCGATCGCGCTTCGCCGAGACCAAGGCGTTCTACAAGACGAGCGAGTTCATCGCCTACGTCGTCGCCGTGCTCGCGGTGCTCATCGCCTCCGCCCTCGTCGACAACGGCGAAGACGGCCAGGGATTCGGTGCGGTCGACGCATGGTGGTTCGTCACCGTGCTGACCGCCGCCTACATGATCTCTCGCGGACTCGCGAAGTCGGGCGTGCGCAAGGGTCACGACGACGACCGCTAGCCGGGCAAACCGGTAAGCGCCGCTCCCACTTCGGCGGGAGCGGCCCTTTCGTTGCGCTGAAGAACGGCGTTTCCGCGCTCTGCCCCGAAACGCCGGAGTGCGGCGACTACTCCGCTGGGCGTTCCTGGAGTGCGCGCTTGCGGGCTCGCGTGGACTGCATGAACCGTCGAATGAGCATCCCGAATACGATCGCCCAAAGCAGCGCCGCGAACACCCAGCTCGTTCCGAGGTCGCCTGGGACGGAGAGTCCGCCCCCGCGCAGGAGGTCGACCCACACGTCGTGCAGGACGGCACTCCCGAGGGAGAGCGGTCCGCCGGCGACCATGAGAACGACGAAGCCGTATCCGTGCGCACCCCCTCCGCCCAGCAGGGGAACGGCGACAATCAGCAGCGGGATCAGCACGACCGCCGTGATGGCCCACGCTGTCGCCTCGGTGCGGTTCGACCGGCGATGCCGCAGGTTGAAAGCGCCGAGCGCTGCCGCCGCGGAGAGCGCGGGGACGAGATCGAGCAGGGCCAGCCAGGTCATAGGGGCACGCTATCGGTGCGAAGCGCCGACAGCGACAGCCTCCTAGGCTCCGTACGTGACCCACCTCGTCTTCTCCTTCGGCACCCTCCAGCTCGAGTCCGTGCAACAGGCGCTGTACCTGCGCGCCGTCCCGATGCAGCCGGATGAGCTGCGCGGGTACCGGGTCGGCCGCCTGCGCATCACCGACCCGGCCGTCATCGCCGCGAGCGGCAGCGATATCCATCCGGCGCTGGTGGCAGACGAGGCGGGAACTGTGGAGGGCAGGGTGCTCGAACTCTCGGAGGAGGAGCTCGCCCGTACCGACGAGTACGAGAGTGTCGGGTACGAGCGGGTGGAAGTCGTCCTGGCCTCGGGGCGAATCGCCTGGATCTACTTGCCGCGAGATGCGACCCAGGTGCTCGAGTAACGAAACTTGCGAAAAGCGGACCGGAACTTCTTCCGGTTAATTGTTGCTGCGCCCGTCTATTGGTGCTTACAGTGAGGGTCATCTTGCTGTCCCACGCGCAAAGGAGCGCCATGAAACGGCTACGCGTCCTCGAAAGTATCGGAACCGGCATCGCCACGGGAGCACTGCTCCTCGGGATGGCGGCGGCGACGCCAGCAGCGGCCGAACCGGTCGCCGTGATCTCGACTGACTTCGAGGACGGCACCCTCGGTCCCTGGCAGCAGAGCGGCGGTCCGGCACTCACGGTCGTCGACGTCGACGGGGGCAAGGCGTTGCAGGTGGCGAACCGCGCCGCGGACTTCGACGGCATCCAGACTCCCCCCGGAGCGTTCGCCGACCTGGAGCCCGGCACCTACACCTTCTCGATGCGGGCGAAGCTCGCCGACGGCACCGCCGGCAGCACGGGCGTGCGCTTCGTGATGAAGCCCGCCTACACCTGGATCGGCAACACGACGATGACCGCAGACGCGTGGACCACCGTCACCGGCACCCTCCCCATCACCGCCGAGACCGACACGAGCGCGCTGCAGGTCTACATAGGCACGGGCAATCTCGACCCTGTCGCGCCCTACACCTACCTGATCGACGACCTTGTCATCACCGGCGGGACGAGCGGCGGAGGCGGCGAGCCCGACCCCGACTTCGTGCCGGGAGGCGCCGTGAACCCCACCGCCACGCCGGTCGTCGCGGCGCAGGGCACCGGCAACGTGTCGGCCCTCACCTTCGACGACGGACCGAACGGCGCCACCACCGCCGCGATCCTCGACTTCCTCGCCGAGAACGACATCAAGGCGGTCTTCTGCGTCATCGGCCAGAACATCGAGGCGCCCGGCGGCGCCGACCTGCTGAAGCGGATGGTGGCCGAGGGCCACGTGCTCTGCAACCACACCACCGGCTACGCGGACATGGGGTCGTGGACGCCCGAGCAGATCGAGGCCGACCTCAAGGAGAACCTCGAGATCATCCGCACCGCGGTCGGCGACCCGAACGCCAAGGTGCCGTTCTTCCGGGCACCGAACGGCAGCTGGGGCCAGACCCGCGAGGTCGCGGTCGAGCTGGGCATGCAGCCTCTCGCCGTCACCAACACGATCAGCGACTGGGAGACGCAGGACGTCGACACCCTCACCGCCAACCTCCGCACCGCCATGAAGCCGGGCGAGCTCGTGCTCGTGCACGACGGCGGCGGCGACCGCGAGGGCACCCGTCAGGCAGTCCAGACCGTCGTCACCGAGCGCCTCGCCGACGGCTGGACGTTCACGCTCCCCGTCGGGACCCCGGCCCAGACCGGCAGCGAGAGCACGCTCAGCACCGACTTCGAGGACGGCCTCGACGGATGGGCGCCCCGCGCCGACGCGTCGGGAGCGGCGATCGTCGAGGTCACCACGACCGAGGCACACGGCGGAGCCCAGTCCGCGATCGTGCGCGACCGTGTCTCGGAGGGGCAGGGCATCGGGCACGACGTGACCGGCATCCTCCTTCCCGGCACAAGCTACGAGGTCTCGGCGTGGATCAAGTTTCCCGCCGGTCAGACATCCGGCAACGTATGGCTGAGCCTCGCGAACACCGTCGGCGGCACGACCACCTACAGCACCCTCGGCCAGTTCACCGGCATGTCGAACAGCGAGTGGGTGCAGGTGAAGCAGACCTTCCAGATGCCCGCCGGCGACTCCGCGCTGCTCTACTTCGAGACCGCGTACCAGGGCGGCAACACCTCCGACTTCCTCATCGACGACATCGTCGTGCGGCAGCCGGAGCCCGGTCAGGTGCAGGACCTCGAGCCGATCAAGGACACCGTCGACTTCCCGGTCGGCGTGGCCATCGACTCCCGCGAGACGACGGGTGCAGCGGCCGAACTGCTGCTGCGTCACTTCAACCAGGTGACGAGCGAGAACTACATGAAGCCGGAGGCCTGGTACAACGCGGAGGGCGTCTTCACGCCGCATCCCGAGGCCGACACCCTCATGGAGTTTGCGGCCGAGAACGACCTCGGTGTGTACGGGCACGTGCTCGTCTGGCACGGGCAGACGCCCGCGTGGTTCTTCGACCACGAGGACGGCACCGACCTCACGACGAGCGAAGCCGACCAGCAGCTGCTGCGCGACCGGATGCGGGAGCACATCTTCAACGTCGCCGAGCACCTCGCCACCACCTACGGCGAGTTCGGCAGCGAGACGAACCCGCTCTACGCGTTCGACGTCGTCAACGAGGTCGTCAACGACGGCGCCGAGTTCGAGGACGGCCTGCGCCGCAGCGAGTGGTACCGCATCCTCGGTGAGCAGTTCATCGACCTCGCGTTCGAGTACGCGGATGAGGCGTTCAACGACGTCTACGCCGCCGAGGGAAGCGACCGGCCGGTGACCCTGTTCATCAACGACTACAACACCGAGCAGGGCGGCAAGCAGGGGCGCTACCTGGCGCTCGTCGAGCGGCTTCTCGAGCGTGGCGTTCCGATCGACGGAGTGGGGCACCAGTTCCACCTGAGCCTCGCGACCCCGGTCGACAGCCTGGGCGCCGCTCTCGACGCCTTCGACGACCTGGGCCTCATCCAGGCGGTCACCGAGCTCGACGTCACGACGGGCACCCCCGTCACCGAGGCGAAGCTCATCGAGCAGGGCTACTTCTACCGGGATGCGTTCCGCCAGTTCCGGGAGCGCAGCGACGACCTGTTCTGCGTCACGGTCTGGGGACTCACCGACGGACGCAGCTGGCGCGCGAGCTCCGGCGCCCCGCTGGTGTTCAACGACGCGTTGCAGGCGAAGCCCGCCTACTACGGGATCGTCGACGGCGAGCTGCCGGCTCCCCTGCGCACCGCGAATGTGTTCCAGGGCTCGCCCGAGCTGGACGCCGACGCGCTGGCCTGGCGTCAGCTCCCCCTGCAGCGGATCGCGGAGGGCTCGGCGTTCCAGCTGCGCTGGGAGCCCGACCACCTCACCGCCTACGTGACCGTCACCGATGACTCGGTCGACGCATCCGACGGCGTCGAGTTCGAGTGGCAGGGCGAGACGCTCTCCTTCTCGCGCGACGGCTCGTCCGAGGATGCGGTCGTCACCGAGACGACGGACGGCTACGCGCTCGTCGCGCGCCTGCCTCTCGACCCGGCGGTCGCGCTGGGAGACACGGTGCAGTTCGACGTGCGGGTGACGGATGGCGACAGCACGGTCGGGTGGAACTCGCCCGACGTGCTCGGAACGCTCACCCTCGTGGAGCCGCTCTCCTACACCGAGGTGCCCCTCGCATCCGTCGACCCGTCGATCGACGGAACCGTCGACGAGGTGTGGGCGTCCGCCGGTGACGGTGTGTCGACCGACAAGCAGGTGGAGGGCGAGAGCGGCGCGACCGCTCAGGTGCGCACGCTGTGGAGCGACAACCTGCTCTACGTGCTCGCGGAAGTCGCCGATCCGATCGTGGACGTCTCGGGCAGCGACCCGTGGATCCAGGACTCGGTCGAGCTCTACGTCGACGCCGGCAACTACAAGAACGGCTCGTACCGCTACGACGACACCCAGATCCGCATCAGCGCGGACAACGTGGTCTCGTTCGGCACCGGTGACGAGGCGTTCCAGGATGCGCGAGTCGAGAGCGCTGTGACCCGGGTCGACGGCGGCTACGTCGTCGAGGCGTCGATCAGCCTCCTCGAGGAGGGCGGCCTCGGCACCTTCCACGGCGTCGACTTCCAGGTCAACGACGCCTCGAACGGAGCTCGCACGAGCATCCGCAACTGGGCCGACCCGACGGGAGCCGGCTACCAGTCGACCGCCCGCTGGGGCGTCGCACAGCTGGTCGCGGGCGACTCATCGCCGACGATCACGCTGAGCGACTCCGTCGTCGAGCCGGGCCAGACGATCGAGGTCGCGCTCTCCGGGTTCACCCCCGGTGACGAGGTCGAGCTGGTGCTGACGGATGAGGGCGTCGTCGCGGCGGCGCGCGCCGCGACTCCTGCCGCCGCTTCGGTGGTCGGGTCGGTTGTCATCGACGAAACCGGTGCGGGCACCGCGACCATGACCATCCCCGCGGATGCTACGGCCGGTTCCTACCGGCTCGTCGCGACCGTCGACGGTGTCGCGGTCGCCGAAGCAGCGCTCGAGGTCGTGCTACCGGGCGCCGGTGGCGGACCCGGCAACGGCGGCGGAGGCGACGGGCTCGTCGTCACCGGTGTCGAGGTCGCGGGGATCGTGCTGCTCGCGCTGCTCCTGCTCGCGGCCGGTGCGGTGTTCGTGGTGCGGCGGAAGGGAGCGTCGGCGCAGTAAGCCGAGATGGCCGATGGGGCGGGAACCGAGTTGGTTCCCGCCCCTCGTGTTTCAGAGCGACTTCAGAGTCGCGGGGACCGCTGCTTCCTAGGGCTCGACACACGCGGCTCAGCTTGCAGCCCGACGATTGATGACTGCTCTAGGTTTCCTGTAACGGAAGGCCGACTGTGACTCACGATCCCGCAGCTCAGGTAGCTCAGTTGCAGCAGCACCTCTCGCGCCGCGATCAGCCAATCGCAATGCTCCTAGGCGCGGGTGCGTCTGTCGCCGCGAAGGACGCAGACGGGGTACCGCTAATTCCGGCAGTCAGGGGGATGACTCATGAATGCGTTACGGCCGCTGCCAGTCTCGGCAACTGGGCGACTCGAGCTCTCAACATCCTTCGGACCCAAGTCGCGGCTCAAGTGCAACGTGACGCAGCCGACCTGACCATCGAAGATCTCCTTTCCGGGCTTCTTGATCGCATCAATGCGATGGGCGAGAAGGATCGCCTGCTCGGAACCAGTCGACGACAACTGCAGACATTGCAGCGCACACTGACCGATACGATCCGAGATCTCGCCAGCCCGGAAGCTATGCCCGCTGTATATCCACACGCCGCGCTTGCCTCTTGGATAAAGGGCTTGGATCGTGAGCTGCCGATCGAGTTGTTCACGACGAACTACGACCTTCTTCTGGAGAGGGCACTTGAAGACAGCGCAGTGCCGACGTTCGATGGCTTCTCCGGTTCCGCTTCGCCCTTCTTCCTACCCGAGAGCCTGGAACACGACGGGTGGGCTCCAGCGCGCCGTTGGACTCGACTGTGGAAGCTCCACGGATCAATCAATTGGGCTAGAGATGAAGCCCGACCGAGCGTAGTCCGCGTCTTGCGCGTCGCGCGTCCGGAAGAACCTCTCCTAATCCTGCCGACCAGCCAAAAGTACGACCAATCTCGGAAGCTTCCGTATGTGGCCATGTTGGATCGCCTGAGGCGAGTCATCACGATGGAAGACAACCTCCTTCTGATCGCCATCGGCTTCAGCTTCGCTGACCAGCACATCAATGAAGTGTTGCGAACATCCCTCGCCGTGCGGGAACGCACGCACCTCCTCGCACTGCAGTACGACAAGCTCGACAGTTACCCGGGCCTCATTGAACTCGCTGAGTCGAGTGAGCGGGTATTGGCGCTCGGACAGGAAAGCGCAATCATCAATCGTCGACGAGCCGATTGGAAGCTCACAGAGCCAGTCTCGCCGAAGGATGCGCGATGGTTGGACCTAGCATTCGATTCCAACGCCGAGGTCGACGACGCGTCGCCGCTCGCGGGCAGATTCAGGCTCGGAGACTTCTACTGGTTCACCCGCTTCCTTCAGCAGATGAGCCGGGATCATGCATAGCTCGACTGCAAATAGGGGAACTCTGATCGGCCATGTCGTGGGGGTACAGAGCGCACGACTCTTGATTCGGTTAGCTCCGACGTCAACCGGGCTCGTGATGGTGGGCGGCGAGTCCTACCGAGTCGGGCAGATCGGATCATTCGTTCGCGTGACCGTCGGCTACTCCGACCTGTACGCGGTTGTAGTGGCGGTAGGAGGAGATCTGCATACGACGGATGAACTGCCGCTCCCTCACGTAGCCACAACAACGGCGAGCAGCACCGCCGTCTGGCACCTCACAGCGGTCCTTTTCGGCGAGGCGAGCGGCGGGCACTTCGAGCGCGGCATAAGTCAGTACCCCACCGTCGGGGAGGAGGTGCATCTCTCCACTGCGTATGACCAACAAGTGATCTACTCACGCGACCTCGGTCGTGACGACTTGGAGCTTGGCAAGATCGCAGGATCGCAGTCCATCCCGGCCCGTCTAGTTCTCTCATCATTGCTGACGAGACACTCCTGCGTCGTCGGCTCCACTGGCGCCGGTAAGTCGAATGTCGTGGCGGTAGCGCTAGAAGAGCTGAGCGACTATCCCGCTGCGCGCGTACTTGTTATCGATCCGCACGGCGAGTATTCCGCCGTAGCGACGGGGAAATCGATCACCTTGACACCAGGCGGGACTAAGGGAGGCGCAGGCTCGAGAGAGCTGCACGTGCCGTACTGGGCACTACCTGCGACGGAGCTAATCGAGCTTGGATTTGGCCCGGTGACCGCCACTTTTGGTGAATACCTTCGGGAGCGCATACGAGAATTACGGCTCGAGGCCGCGCGTCTTATGGGTGATCCTCCCCCCGACGAAAGCGTTACCGCCGACTCCCCCATACCGTTCAGCATCCGTCGGCTTTGGTATGAGCTGGAAGTCGACGAGCGCGCCACCTTCAAAGAAGCGAACAAACAGGACAACACAACGCGTACGAAGCTGATCAGCCGGGGAAGCGCCGCGACCCTCGAACCACCGCGCTACCCGCCCGCCACGTCCGTGAACAGTGCGCCCTACCACAATCGCGCGCGCCGGAACGTGAGCAAACAACTCGACCTACTGCGTACGAGGCTTCTCGACGACAAGTACAAGTTCCTTTTCGATCCCGCGCACCCCAGCACTCCTGACGAAGCCGGAAGAGTCAAGGCAGACTTGGACGACGTCATCGCGGAATGGGTCGGGCACGATCAGCCCATCACGGTGGTGGACGTGAGTTCCATACCTGCCGAAGCCCTCCCCCTCGTTGTTGGCACAATGCTCAGAATCGTTTACGACGCGCTCTTCTGGGCGCAAGATCTTGAGGTGGGGGGCCGGAAACAGCCGTTGTTGGTTGTCCTCGACGAGGCGCATCTCTTTCTTGCTGGGGAAGAGGGATCCCTCGCGCACTCAGTTCTCACAAGGATCGCCAAGGAGGGTAGGAAGTATGGTGTTGGGCTCATGCTCGTCTCGCAGCGCCCGTCCGACATCGATTCTGCGTTATTGAGTCAATGTGGAACGATGATTGCACTTCGGGTTACCAACGGCCAGGATCGAGCAGCGGTGTCTTCGGCGGTGCCCGACGACTTGGGGAGCCTGGTCGCCACCTTGCCGTCTCTACGGACCGGAGAAGCTCTCGTGCTAGGGGAAGCGCTGCAAGTTCCCTCTCGGGTCAGGGTGCGGCTCGCGAGAACCAAACCAGCGGGCGGTGATCCGAGTCTGCCGACAGCATGGCTGGGCCATAGACCTTCGCCGAGCGGCTACACACAGGCGATCAAAAACTGGCGTGTCCGTTCGTCCTAAGGAGGATCAACTTGATCGAGATGCACGAAGTCGACTCATCGAATATCGAGTCCGTCGGATACCAGTCCTCGAGCGAAGAACTGCACGTTAGGTTCCGTTCAGGACGAACTTACGCTTACACAGGCGTTCCTGAGAACGTTTTCCTCGAACTCCTGAGTGCCCCTTCAAAGGGCAGCTACTTCAATCGGGTCATCAAACCGAGCTATCCGATGATGGACGTCTGACCAACAGATCGGCTCGATCAGCTCACCAGCCGTAGCGCCGGCCGCTCCGACTGTCCGCCGAGGTCCTGCAGCGCGGCGCTGAGGGTGGCGTAGCGCCCGATTTCCTCCGAGCGCTCGAGCGCGGGGCCGGCGAAGCCGACCCAGTCGGTGCCAACGGCCTCGACGAAGCCCAGGATGCGGTCGCCGCGGGTCACGCGGAAGATCGACGCTGTCACGGGAGAGACCACCGCTCCGCTGGCCGTTCCGAGCGAGGGGTGCTCAGGGGCGGTCATGGTCATCGGGATCTCAGTTCGCGACATCGCAACTCCTTAGGACGGGATGATTAGTGTCTCTAAGAAGTAGACCCGTTCGCTGTGAGTTGCATTCCCGTTCGCGGTGAAGTAGTAGAACGAGTGGTCCTCCCCCGTGGGTGGGGGGGGTGATCCGACCTGCGAAGGCGTCAGACCTGCGACGCCCGCTCCAGCACCAGCTCGCGCACGCGAGCGGCGTCCGCCTGGCCCTTCATCGCCTTCATGACCGCTCCGATGACGGCACCAGCCGCCTGCACCTTGCCGTCGCGGATCTTCTGCAGCACGTCGGGCTGCGAGGCGAGCGCCTCGTCGATCGCGGCGATGAGCGCACCGTCATCCGACACCACCGCGAGACCGCGCGACTTCACCACATCCGACGGGCTGCCCTCCCCCGCGATGACACCCTCGAGCACCTGGCGCGCGAGGCGGTCGGTGAGCTCGCCGTTCTCGACGAGCGCGATCAGCTCCGACACGTGCTGCGGCGACACGAGCGAGGACGCCTCGACCTCCTGAGCGTTGGCGATGCGGGCAATCTCGCCCGTCCACCACTTGCGGGCCTGAGCGGGCGCCGCACCGAAGCGGGCGGTCTCCTCGACCTCGACGAGCAGGCCGGAGTTCAGCACGTCCTGGAACTCCAGGTCGGTGAAGCCCCACTGCTCCTTGAGGCGACGCCGACGCACGGCGGGCGCCTCGGGCAGGGCCGCGCGCAGCTCCTCGATGAGCGCCGGAGACGGCACCACCGGGAGCAGGTCGGGCTCGGGGAAGTAGCGGTAGTCGTCCGCATCCGACTTGGGGCGACCGGGCGAGGTGACGCCGGTGTCCTCGTGCCAGTGGCGGGTCTCCTGGATGATCGTGCCGCCCGCGGCGAGGATCGCCGCCTGGCGCTGGATCTCATAGCGCACCGCGCGCTCGACCGAGCGGAACGAGTTCACGTTCTTCGTCTCGGTGCGCGTGCCGAGCTTCTCCTGGCCCCGCGGCCGCAGCGACACGTTCGCGTCGCAGCGCAGGTTGCCGCGCTCCATGCGCGCCTCGCTGATGCCGAGACCGCGAACGATGTCACGGATGGTGGAGACGTACGCCTTGCCCACCTGCGGTGCGAGGTGCTCGGCTCCGAAGATCGGACGGGTCACGATCTCCACGAGCGGGACACCGGCGCGGTTGTAGTCAACGAGCGAGTACTCGGCGCCCTGGATGCGTCCGGTTGAGCCGCCGACGTGCGTGAGCTTGCCGGCGTCCTCCTCCATGTGCGCGCGCTCGATCGGGATCTGGAAGAGCGTCCCGTCCTCGAGCTCGATCTCCACCTGTCCGTCGTGCGCGATCGGCTCGTCGTACTGGCTGATCTGGTAGTTCTTGGCGAGGTCGGGGTAGAAGTAGTTCTTCCGCGCGAAGCGGCTCGACTCGGCGATCTGGCAGCCGAGCGCCAGCCCCAGGCTGATCGAGTAGCGCACCGCGGTCTCGTTGACCGTCGGCAGCGAGCCCGGCAGACCGAGGTCGACCGGGGCGATCAGCGTGTTGGGCTCCGCCGCATGGAACTCCTCGTTCGCGGGGTTCGGCGCCGGGGAGAACATCTTCGTGCGGGTGTTCAGCTCGACGTGCACCTCGAAGCCGAGCACCGGCTCGAACAGCTCGAGGGCCTTGTCGTAGTCCATCAGCTCTGCTGCGCTCATCGCTCCACTCCCAGCGCCGGCGCCTGCGCCAGCAGCGATCCGCCCCACTGCTCCTCGAGCAGCGTCTCCAGTCCTGCACCCACCGTGTAGAGGCGCGCGTCCTCACGCGCCGGCGCCATCAGCTGGATGCCGACCGGCAGTCCGTCCTCCGGCGCGAGACCGATCGGCAGGCCCATGCCGGGCACGCCCGCGAGGTTCGCGGGAATCGTCGTGATGTCGTTGAGGTACATCGCGAGCGGATCGTCGAGCTTCTCGCCGAACCGGAACGCGGTGGTCGGTGCGGCGGGCGAGACCAGCACATCCGCCTTCTCGAACGCGGCCGAGAAGTCGCGCTGGATGAGCGTGCGCACCTTCTGCGCGCTGCCGTAGTAGGCGTCGTAGTAGCCGGCCGAGAGGGCGTAGGTGCCGAGGATGATGCGGCGCTTCACCTCCGGACCGAACCCGGCCTCGCGGGTAGCGGCCATGACCTCCTCGACCGTGCCGCCACCCTCGGGAGTGACTCGCAGGCCGAAGCGCACCGAGTCGAACTTCGCGAGGTTGCTCGACGCCTCCGCGGGGAGGATGAGGTAGTAGGCGCTGATCGCGTACTCGAAGCTGGGAGCTGCGACCTCGACGATCTCGGCACCCGCCTTGGCGAGCAGCGCGACGGCCTCGTCGAAGCGCTGACGCACGCCCGCCTGGAAGCCCTCGCCGTTCAGCTCGGCGACGACGCCGACGCGCAGGCCCTTGAGCGACTCGCCGTTCCTACCGGCGCGGGCCGCCTCGGCGAAGGAGGGCCAGGTGTCGGTCAGCGAGGTCGCGTCGTGCGGGTCGTAGCCGCCGATGACGTCGTGCAGCAGAGCCGCATCGAGCACCGAACGGGCGACCGGTCCCACCTGGTCGAGCGACGAGGCGAGCGCGATCGCGCCGTAGCGCGAGACGCCGCCGTAGGTCGGCTTCATGCCGACGGAGCCGGTGACGGCGGCCGGCTGGCGGATCGACCCGCCGGTGTCCGAGCCGAGGGCGAGCGGCGCCTCGAAGGCCGACACGGCGGCGGCCGAGCCGCCACCCGATCCGCCGGGGATGCGCTCGAGGTCCCACGGGTTCTTCGTAGGCCCGTATGCGGAGTGCTCGGTCGACGAGCCCATCGCGAACTCGTCCATGTTCGTCTTGCCGAGCGGCACGAGGTTCGCCTCGCGCAGCTTGCGCACGACGGTCGCGTCGTAGGGCGGGATGTAGCCCTCGAGGATCTTCGAGCCGCTCGTCGAGGGCATGTCGAAGGTGCAGAGCACGTCCTTGATGGCGACCGGCACGCCCGCGAGCGGACCGAGCTGGGCGCCCCCGCCGCGGGCAGCGTCCACGGATGCCGCGGTCGACAGCGCCGCCTCGCTCACGTGCAGGAACGCGTGGATGTCACCGTCGACATCCGCGATGCGGTTCAGGTGCGCCTGGGTCGCCTCGACCGACGAGATCTCGCGGGCGGCGAGCTTCTCGGCGAGCTGCGCCGCGGACATCGTGATGAGCTCGGTGCTCACTGCTCCTCCCCCAGGATCGCGCTCACCTTGAAGCGGCTGCCGTCGTGCTCCGGAGCCATCGCGAGCGCCTGCTCCGTCGTGACCGTCTCGCCCGGAACATCGGGCCGGAACACATTCACCAGCGGGATCGGGTGGCTCGTCGCCGGCACGTCGGGCGTCGCCACCTCGCTCACCTTCGCGACCGAGTCGACGATCGCGCCGAGCTCGCCGGTGAGCGACTGCACCTCCTCGGGCGTGAGACCGATGCGGGCGAGGTTCGCGAGATGCTCGACGAGCTCGGGGGTTATCTCAGACATGCGGCTCCGAGGAGGGGTCTAGGGGGACCCCGTCAGTCTATTCGCCGCCCGGGACCGGGCTCAGTCCATCGGAGGCGGCCCCGCGATCGCGCGCACCTCCACCACATCCGACCACTTCGCGATCTGGCCGCCGAACTCGATGATGCGCTCCCGGCTCGCCACGTCGAGCACCCAGAAGCCGATGATCGACTCCTTCACCTCGGCGAACGGCCCGTCGGTGGCGACCGGCATGCCGTCGCGCAGCCGCACGGTGAACGCCTCCTCGGGGTTCGCGAGGCCGTCCGCGAAGACCAGCTCACCCGAGTCGCGGAGGTCCTGGTCGACCTTCACCATGAACTGGATCATCTCCCTGATCCACTCGGGATCGCGGGTCTGCATCATGTCCGATGCGGTGCCGAACATCATGACCATGTACTTCATGTCGCTCCAACCGTCGTCGGCGCCCGGCGGGCGCCCTCACCAGGATGTCGGAGCGGATGATCCGTTCTCGACATCGCGACGGAAATCACTGTCGACGCTTCGGCGCAACCCCTCACAGGTGCGGCTGCTGAGAGCATCCTGAGCGCTAGAGTGACCCCATGGAGCCCAGTGCGCGCACGGCCCGCCGCACCATCATCGGTGCGTGCATCGCGCTGGTCATCGGCTTCTTCGTCTTCATGATGGGCCTGATCGACGTGGCAGGCCGGTTCATCGCGGGCGGCTGGCCCTCGTCGGAGTCGCTCCTGATGACCGGGCTCGGGCTCGTCGTGTGGGTCGCCTCCCTGCTGACCGTGCTCTGGGCGAACCGTCGCCGCCAAGAGGCCGACGAGGCCCTCATCGACGCGGCCATCGCCGAAGCCCGGGAGCACAGCCCCGGCACGACGCGGCCCGTCGAGCCGGTCTGACCGCTCGACCCAACGGAATCGGCACGTCCTTCGTCTCAATAGACGAAACGGAGGATTCCCATGCGTCGACTGCTCGCCCCCCTCGCCCTCATCGTGGTGCTCACCGGCTGCGCCGGCACCTCGCCCTCGGCCGTCTCCGACGAGCCGGGCGAGAGCCTCGGCCCCGACGGTCTCGTCGGCAGCTGGGTGCTCACCGACGGCACCGGTCCCGAGGGGCCGATCGAACCGGAGGAGGCGCGGCCCATCACGCTCGACGTCACGGCGGATCTCTCGGTCACCGGCAGCGCGGGCTGCAACGGCTACGGCACAGGGGGTGCGTCACCGTCGGAGATGCCCCGACTCGAAGGGGAGCCCGGTGCCCTCCGCTTCCCCGCGCTCGCCCACACCGAGATGGGGTGCGACGAGGCGACGATGGCCGCCGAGACCGCATACCTCGCGGCGCTCCCGACCGTGACGGCCGCCTTCCTGCAGGACGGCCAGCTCGTGCTCACGGGCGACGACGTCCGCCTCGTCTTCACGACGGCGACCGACGAGCAGCCCTCCCCCTTCGCGGAAGCCGCGGGCGGCTGGCGTCTCATCGAAGCGACGGATGCGGAGGGCGCGCTCCCGGTGGACGCCTCGGAGGTCACGCTGGTGGCCGACGGCTCCTCGGTGGGCGGCAGCGCGGGCTGCAACTCCTACAGCGCGATGGTGACGCCGGATGAGGCAGGCGGCTTCACGATCGCCGTCGGCCCGACGACGCTGATGGCCTGCGAGGAGCCGGCGATGACCCTCGAGACCCGGTATGTCGCTGCCCTCCAGCTGGTCACCGCGCTCGAGGTCGGCGACCGTCTCACCCTGACGGGCGACGGCGTCGCGCTCGTCTTCGAGCCGCTGCCCTCGGATGGCGCCCTCGCCGGCACCTGGCACATCGACGGGATCGTCGAGGGGTCTGGCGACAGCGCGATGGTGTCGAGCGTCACCGGAACCCCGTTCCTCTCCATCGCGGGCGACGCCGTCACCGGCAACGCCGGCTGCCGTGACTTCGCCGGCACGCTCGTCACCGACGGTGACCTGCACACCGTCGAGCTGCAGTTCCACATCGCCACCACCTGCCCGACCGACATCGCGCCGCAGGAGGACGCGATCTCGGCAGTGCTCTCCGCCTTCACGGTCGAGGAGACCGAGAGCGGGCTCACCCTGACGGCGGCGGAGTCGGAGACCGGGTCGGGACTGACCCTGCGGCGCTAGCGCTCAGCGACCACTCGGGCCGGGGCGGCCTCGTCGACGATCGTCGCGAGGTCGCCCTCACCGATCGAGACGAGCGCCATGTTGCGCATGGCCTCGGTGTCGGCATCGAAGTAGCCGTTGTGCCCGAAGGCCGGGGCGAGCTTCTTGCCCGTGATCGGGTCGGCTCCCCCGTCGACGTCGAGCACGTGAGCGCCGTACTCGGGCGACCCGGGGTCGCTGCCGAAGAAGGCGCTGTCGGGCACGAAGTCCCACGCCGCCTCCCCCACGTACACCTCGCCGCCGCGCACGTGCAGCTGCTCGACCGATCCAGCCGCGCTGCCGGGCGAGCCGACCAGCACGAGCGAGTCGACCTCGATGTCGAACTCGGTCAGCATCATCAGCGCCGCGGTCGAACCGTAGGAGTGCGCGACGAGCGAGAGGTAGGGCTCATTCCCTTCCCGCTGCACGAGCAGACCGTCGAGGGATCTCGCCAGCAGGTCCCGACCCTCCTCGGCGAGCTCGAGCCCGCCGATGTCGACGAGGCTGGGCGTCTGGTAGCCGAGCCAGGCGACGACGGCGACCTCCTCATCCGCTCGACCGAGGCGATCGAGCCAGCTGCGCTGCTCGTCGCGGAGCTGGATCGCCTCGGCCGTCCAGTCCTTCATCTGCCCCTCGACCGTGAAGAACATGCCCGGGATCAGGTAGCTGACGTACTCGGCGGTGGCGAGGTCGCCGACCACGATCGCGGCCTTCCCCGCGCCCTCGGGGTCGAGGCTCAGCAGGCCGAGCGGAGCATCCGTCTCGCTGGCTTGCAGCGTCTCCTCGACGGCCTCCAGCATCCGCACCCGCTGTTCCAGCGACGCGGCGGCGGCGCGTCCGATGCCGGAGTCGAGCTGCACGGCGACGTCGTCGATGCTGTCGGCGAGGAACGCGCGATTCGCGTCGTCACGCGCGTGCATCGGCACGCCCTCGAGGTTGCCGACCAGCTGCGGCACGGTCTCGGCCAGCCGGGTGCGCTGCGGCTCGTCGAGGGACTGCCACCACGCGCGCACCGAGTCCGTCGCGGGCGGCGCGGCCAGGAGGGCGTCGATGCTCGCCGGGTTCGCGGCGACCGTCTGCTCGACCTCGAGCGGGGTACTCATCGAGAGGTGCTCGAGCAGGGGCAGTCCGGCGAGTCGGCTGAGCTCCGCGTCAGGCGCGGCGCCCGATCCCGCGACCGGCACGGCTGCCGGCTCGACCTGCACGACAGCGGTGAGCGACGGCCCGGTTTTCGGTACGACGATGACCCCGGGGGCGATTCCCAGCGCCACCGAGGCGGAGAGTACAGCTGTGACGTCGAACAGCAACTCCGGTCAGACCTCTCGAGCGCGGACTGTTTCGGCCCCCATCCACGCCAGTCCGTGCTGGTGCCAATGGTATGGCACGTCTGTCCCCCTCCGGGGGTGAGCCCGGATGAAAACCTCTGCTTTCGAGTGATTCACCCGTTTCATCCGGGGCCGGTCAGTCGGCGGCTCCCTCGCCGTCGCCCGCCTCCAGCGCAGAAGGACCCTTCTCGAGCAGCAGCGCGAACTGGGCGGCGTCGATGATGCGAAGTCCGAGCTGTTCCGCCTTCGCGAGCTTGGAGCCGGCGCCGGGCCCGGCCGCGACGAAGTCGGTCTTCTTGCTCACGCTGGAGGCCGCCTTGCCGCCCGCTGCGATGATCGCCTCGATCGCTCCCTCGCGGGAGAACCCTTCGAGGGCGCCCGTCGCGACGACCGTGATGCCGGCGAGCGGCCCGTCCACGGAACCAGCGGCGCCCGGTCCCGGATGACCCGGGATCTGCAGCTGAGCCCCGGCGGCGGTCCACCGCTCGACGATCTCGCGGTGCCAGTCGACCGCGAACCACTCGATCACCGCATCCGCGATGATGCCGCCCACTCCCTCGACCCCTGCCAGCTCGTCGCGCGAGGCGGCGCGGATCGCGTCGATCGACCCGAAGTACTGAGCGAGCGCCCGAGCGGCGACGGGACCGACATGGCGGATGCTCAGCGCCACCAGGAAGCGCCACAGCTCCTTCGTCTTCGCGCGCTCCAGGTTCGCGATCAGTTCGAGCGCCGACTTCGACGGAACGTAACGGGCGTCGCCGGTGAACTCGGCGGCATCCGGGTCGAACGGCGGGTCGTCCTTGCGCCGCAGCCGCTTGAACGGGCTGTCGGTCTTAGCGATCTGCTCGCCGTCGGGGCCGTCGATCAGCTTCGGCAGCCCGGTCTCGTTGTCGCGCACGACGGTCTCGATCGGGAAGAGGTCGGCGACCGTCAGCTCGAAGAGCCCCGCCTCGGTCTCGAGCGGCGGCACCGCCGGCACCGTGGGCTGCGTGAGTGCGGCGGCGCTCACCTCGCCGAGACCCTCGATGTCGAGGGCGCCGCGCGAGCCGATGTGCTCCACCCGCCCGCGCACCTGCGCCGGGCAGCTGCGGGCGTTCGGGCAGCGCAGGTCAATGTCGCCCTCCTTCGCGGGAGCGAGCTTCGTGCCGCACTCGGGGCAGTTCTCGGGCATCACGAACTCGCGCTCGGTGCCGTCGCGCAGCTCGACGACCGGACCGAGCACCTCGGGGATGACGTCCCCGGCCTTCCGGAGCACGACGGTGTCGCCGATGAGCACGCCCTTCAGCTTCACGACGTCCTGGTTGTGCAGGGTGGCCTGACGCACCTCGCTACCGGCGACCCGTACCTTCTCCATCACGGCGAAGGGGGTCGCGCGGCCGGTACGTCCGACGCTCACGACGATGTCGAGCAGCTTGGTGTTCACCTGCTCGGGCGGGTACTTGTACGCGATGGCCCATCGTGGGGCGCGGCTCGTCGTTCCGAGCTCGTCGTGCAGCGCCAGCTCGTCGACCTTCACGACGACTCCGTCGATCTCGTGCTCGACGCTGTCGCGGTGCTCGCCGAAGTATTCGATGAACGCGGCCGCCTCGGCGATGCTCGACTTCACGCGGTAGTGCGCGCTCGTCGGCAGGCCCCACTCCTTGAGCAGCTCGTACACCTGGCTCTGCGCCGCGACCGGAGGGTTGTCCCATGCGCCGATGCCGTGCACGAGCATCTGCAGCCGCGAGAGGCGGCGGTGCATGAGCTCCCGCTGGGCGGCGTTCTTGCCCTCCTCCTTCTGACGCAGGCTGCCGGATGCCGCGTTCCTGGGATTCGCGAAGATGCGGTCGCCCGCCTCGGCCTGAAGAGCGTTCAGCTCGCGGAACGCCTCCACCGGGAAGAAGATCTCCCCGCGCACCTCGACCACCGACGGGTGACCGGTGCTTTTCAGCCGGGTGGGGATGCCGGGGATGTACTGGATGTTCTGCGTCACGTCCTCCCCGACGACGCCGTCGCCGCGGGTGGCAGCGGTCGTGAGGCGGCCGTTCTCGTAGCGGAGGTTGATCGCGAGTCCGTCGATCTTGAGCTCGCAGAGGTAGTCGACGCGTCGCCCGGAGTCCCGCTCGACCTTCGCAGCCCACGCCTCGAACTCGTCGCGGCTGAAGACGTTGTCGAGGCTCAGCATCCGTTCGACGTGCCGAACCGGTGCGAACAGCGTCGTCTCCGCCCGGCCGCCGACGGTCTGAGTCGGGCTGTCCTGCGTCTGCAGCTCGGGGTGGAGGCGCTCGAGCTCCTCGAGGCGGTGCATCTGCGCGTCGTACTCGGCGTCGCTCACGAGCACCTCGTTGCGCTCGTAGTAGGCGTCGCGGTACTCGAGGATGCGCGCCGTCAGCTCCTCCGCTTCGGCCTTCGCCGCGGCGAGGTCCGGGTTCTCGTGCTCAGGCACCTGCTCCGTCGTGTCGGCCACGACGCCAGTCTACGAAGGGCCACCGACCGTGCCGGGGCCCTTGCGGGCGGGGTTCCGCGTACTGCGTCGAGTCGGGAGCAGGTGTCGCTCGGAGCGCCTGGAAGCGACATCAACTCCCGACTCAATGAGCAACCGGGTTCGGATACCGGAGTCGGGAGTAGATGGGGTCATCAGTGCGCCAGAACCCCGACTACTCCCGACTCGTCGCCGGCGACGGATGCGCGGGCGCGGAAGAGACGGCCGGATCAGCCCCGCGCGTCGACCGGCACGGCCGACACCGTGCGGTCGATCGTGCACTGACCCAGCACCCGGGTGCCGACGTAGACCACGGCGGTCTGGCCGGGCGCGACGCCGCCGAGCGGAGCATCCGGGGTGACGACGAGCTCACCACCGCGCACGACGGCGGTCGCGGGAACCGGGTCGGCGTGGGCTCGGATCTGCACCTCGCACGCGAACGGCGTCTTCGGGTCGGCGGGCGCGAGGCCGGCCCAGGTGAAGCGCGACCCGGCGAGCTCGGAGACGTCGAGCGCCTCCTTCGGCCCCACGACGACCTCGTTCGACTTCGGCCGCACCTCGAGCACGTAGCGGGGCTTGCCGTCGGGGGCGGGGTATCCGATGTTGAGCCCCTTGCGCTGCCCGACGGTGTAGGCGTGCGCTCCGTCGTGCTCGCCGAGCTTCGACCCCTCGCGGTCGACGATCGGTCCGCGCGCGACGCCGACCTTCTCGCCTAGCCAGCCGCGGGTGTCGCCGTCGGGGATGAAGCAGATGTCGTGGCTGTCGGGCTTGTTCGCGACGGACAGCCCACGCGCCTCAGCCTCGGCGCGTACCTCCGCCTTCGAAGGCGTGGCCCCCAGAGGGAACATGGCGTGCGCAAGCTGCTCGGCGGTCAGCACGCCGAGCACGTAGGACTGGTCCTTCGCCCAGGCTGCGGCGCGGTGCAGCTCGCGGTTGCCCTGCGCATCCGTGACGATGTTCGCGTAGTGGCCCGTGGCGACCGCGTCGAAACCGAGCGCGAGAGCCCTCTCGAGCAGGGCCGCGAACTTGATGCGCTCGTTGCAGCGCATGCAGGGGTTCGGCGTGCGTCCGGCGCTGTACTCGCTGATGAAGTCGTCGACGACGTCCTGCTTGAAGCGCTCCGAGAAGTCCCACACGTAATACGGGATGCCGAGCACGTTCGCCGCGCGCTGGGCGTCCATCGAGTCCTCGATCGTGCAGCATCCGCGGCTGCCGGTGCGCAGGGTGCCCGGCATGCGGCTGAGCGCGAGATGCACGCCGACGACGTCGTGCCCCGCCTCGACCGCGCGGGCAGCGGCGACCGCGGAGTCGACTCCCCCGCTCATCGCCGCCAGCACTCGCACCGTTACAGGGTAGACGGATGCCGTGCGCGGTGCCCGATGGGCCCCGTGCCAAGGCGAGCCCCGAACCCGATGAGGTTGCAGAAAAGCCCTCTGGATGAACTGTCGCGGGGCCCTTCTGCAACTTCGCGTCTTGAGAACTGGCGGAGGGCGACAGCAACAGCGCGAGGCGGCAGCCCGGCTAGCGCCCCAGCACCGGCTCCCGATCGGACAGCCCGGCGGCGGCAGCCCGCGACACCGCGTCGGGCAGCGCCGCGACGAACGCGTCGACCTCGTCCTCCGTGGTGTCGCTGCCGAGGGTCATCCGCAGCGCTCCGCGCGCCTCACCCTCGTCGAGTCCCATCGCCAGCAGCACGTGCGACGCCTCAGGCACCCCGGCCGTGCACGCCGACCCCGTCGAGACCGAGAAGCCGGCCAGGTCGAGCAGGAACAGCAGCGAGTCGCCTTCGCACCCGGGCACGGTGATGTGCACGTTGCCCGGCAGGCGCCCGTCGGGCGAGGAGTCGCCACGCAGCTCGGCCTGCGGCACGGCCGAGCGGATGCCGTCGATCATCCGCCGCTGCAGCGTACGCAGCCGCTCGACCCGCTCCGGCAGCGACTCCGCGGCGCGGGTCGCCGCGACGCCGAACGCGACGGCGCCGGCGGCGTCCTGGGTGCCCGACCGGGCCCGCTGCTGGCTGCCGCCGTGCAGCAGCGGCACGACGGATGCGCTGCGTGCGATCGCGAGCGCGCCCACCCCGACGGGGCCGCCGAGCTTGTGCGCCGAGACGCTCATCGCTGCCAGCCCGGAGGCGTGGAAGTGGAGCGGGAGGTACCCGTAGGCGGCGATCGCGTCCGCGTGCACCGGCACGCCGTGCCGGGAGGCGAGCTCGACGATCTCGCGCACCGGCTGGATGGTGCCGACCTCGTTGTTCGCCCACAGAGTCGTCACGAGCGCGACGTCGTCGGCGAGCGCCCGCTCGAGGGCGTCGAGATCGATGCGGCCGAGCGGGTCTACCGGGATCCATTCGACGACGGCGCCCTCGTATCGCTCGAGCCACTCGAGGGCGTCGATCGTCGCGTGGTGCTCGGCGCGGGTGGAGAGGATGCGGGGGCGGGGTCTCGATACGCGTCCGCCCTCGGCAGGCGCTGCTCGACCAGCGGAGGCCCGTCCAGACGACGGGACGTCGTTCCGCGCCCAGAAGAGACCCTTCACCGCGAGGTTGACCGCCTCCGTGCCACCGGAGGTCAGTGTGATCTCGACCGCATCCGCTCCGACCGAGGCGGCGATCCGCTCGCGGGCCTCCTCGAGCATCCGCTTCGCGTTCTGCCCCTGAGTGTGGATCGAGGCCGGATTCCCGACGAGTCGCAGGGCCTCGGTGTAGGCCGCGAGCACGTCCGCCGGCATGGGCGAGGTGGCGGCGTGGTCGAGATAGACGGGCACCGGTTCCTCCCTGGCGAAGCGGGCACGAGACCCTGACGGAACAGCCCTGTAACGGACGTGTCATCCGGCTCACCTACTCTAGTTCGCATGCTTTCCGCCGACCCGCTCCGCAATCTCGGCGTCACCCAGCACTCGCGGGAGGGCGAACTCCGGGTCTGGAGCGGCAACGCGAAGGCGATGGACCTGGTGCTCTTCGACGCGGTCGACCCCGACTGGGCGGTGCGGACGATCCCCATGACAAGGGATGCCGCCGGGGTCTGGTCTGCCCGCTCGCGCTCGCTGCGGCCGGGTCAGCACTACGGCATCCGGGTCGACGGGCCGACCGGACCGACGCACTCGTTCGACGCGAAGCGCGACCTGCTCGACCCCTATGCCCGCGGGCTCGTCCGCACTCAGAAGGGCTGGCGCTCGTACGTGCAGGACGACGCCTTCGACTGGGGCGGGATCGAGAAGCCGCGCATCCCGCTCGACCACGCCGTCATCTACGAGGCGCACATCAAGGGGCTCACCAAGCTCAGCCCGCATGTGCCGGAGGACCTGCGCGGCACCTACGCCGGCCTCGCCCATGAGTCGACGATCGCGTACCTCAAGGACCTCGGGGTGACGACCGTCGAGCTGCTGCCCGTGCACCAGTTCGTGAGCGAGCAGCGTCTGCTCAAGCAGGGGCTCATCAACTACTGGGGCTACAACACCCTGAACTACTTCACGCCGCACTCCGCCTATGCGTCGAGAGCCGCCCAGCACGGCGGCACCGGAGCCGTGCTGCGCGAGTTCAAGGGGATGGTGCGGCTGCTCCACGAGGCGGGCCTCGAGGTCGTGCTCGACGTCGTCTACAACCACACCGCCGAGGAGGGACCGGAAGGTCCGACCACGAGCTTCCGCGGCATCGACAACGCGTCGTACTACCGGCACACCGACGACGGCAGGTACGTCGACACCACCGGATGCGGCAACACGATCGACTTCTCGCTGCCGGCGGCGCAGCGCCTCGTGCTCGACTCGCTGCGGTACTGGGCGAACGAGGTGCAGATCGACGGCTTCCGGTTCGACCTCGCCGCCACCCTCGGACGGGACGAGCGAGCGCACTTCGACCCGGAGCATCCGCTGCTGCAGGCGATCCTCGACGACCCGCAGCTTCAGGGTGTGAAGATGATCGCCGAGCCCTGGGACGTCGGCATGGGCGGCTGGCAGGTCGGCAACTTCCCTCGCGGCTACCTCGAGTGGAACGACGGCTACCGCGACCGGGTGCGGGACTTCTGGCTGACGGATGTGCGGGCGGCTCGCGAGCACGGTGTCGCGCCCCGCGGGATCGGCCCGCTCGGCCGCAAGCTCGCCGGCAGCAATCACGTCTTCGACCACGAGCGGGGACCGCTCGCCGGAGTCAACTTCGTGACGGCGCACGACGGCTTCACGCTCGCCGACCTCACGGCGTACGACGTCAAGCACAACCTCGGCAACGGCGAGGACAACCGCGACGGCACGAACGACAACCACTCCTTCAACCACGGAGCGGAGGGGCCCACCGGCGATACCGAGATCCTCGAGGGCCGGTGCAAGGCGATGCGCAACCTGCTCGGCACGCTGCTGCTGAGCGCAGGCGTGCCGATGATCACCGCGGGCGACGAGTTCGGCCGCAGCCAGCGGGGCAACAACAACGCCTACTGTCACGACAGCGAGCTGACCTGGATGCAGTGGGACGACCGCGCCGACTGGCAGGACGAGCTGCTGGAGGTCTCGCGTCACCTGCTGCAGCTCCGGCGGGAGAACCCGGCGCTCCGCCCGGTGCGGTTCGGCCGGCTCGGCGAGACGGTGCCGAGCTCGAACCAGATGGACTGGTACAACAAGGAGGGCCTCGTCATGACCGGCGAGGACTGGGACTCCCCCGCCGAGCGCACCCTGCAGTACCTCGCGGCCTCGACTCCCGAGGTGGAGGAGTTCAACCGCATCCTGCTCGTCGTGCACGGCCTCGAGGAGGAGGTCACGGTTACCCTCCCCGAGCACGAGGATGTGACCGGCTACACCCTGCTCTGGGACTCGGCGGTCGACATGCTCGAGGACGTCGAGGTCGAGCACGGACCGGGCAGCGAGCTCGTCGTCGCCGGCACCTCGATGCAGCTCTTCAGGGCGCACTGATGGGCCGAGCGGGAGGCACACCGGCCACGGCCGCGCTGACCGCGGCGGGCATCCGTTTCACCCTGCGCGAGTACGAGCACGACCCCGCCAACCGCGACTTCGGGCTGGAGGCCGCAACCGCACTCGGCGTCGACCCCGACCAGGTGTTCAAGACCCTGCTCGCCTCGGTCGACGGCGAGCTCGTCGTCGGCATCGTCCCGGTGTCGGGCAAGCTCGACCTCAAGGCCCTCGCTGCTGCCGTCGGCGGCAAGCGCGCCGAGATGGCGGATGCTGCGCTCGCGGAGCGCAGAACCGGCTACGTCGTCGGCGGCATCAGCCCGATCGGCCAGAAGACCTGCCTGCGCACCGTGCTCGACGAGACGGCCGAGCTCTTCGACACGATCCTCGTCTCCGGCGGCAGGCGCGGGCTCGACCTGGAGCTCGCACCCGGCGACCTGCTCGAGGTGACAGGGGGCGTCCTGGCGGCCATCGCGCGGTAGGGCCGCGACGACGGGGGTTCCGCTGGGCGACAGCACCAGCCCGCCGAGCGGTTAAGCTCGCGGAGTGAGCGAGACCGTGTGGCGTTGGCCGACCCTGCACGAGACCCAGCGGACCGTGCTGCTCGACGTTCTCGTGCACGGCTCCCGCTCGAGGGCGGAACTCGCCAGACGCACCGGGCTGTCCCGTACGACCCTGAGTCGCCTGAGTCGCGATCTGGTCGATCTCGGGCTCGTCGAAGAGGGCGAGGCCACACCCCTCGTCGGGCGGGGACGACCTTCAGAGGTGCTCCACCTGCGCAAGGAGTCCGCTCAGTTCGCGGGGATCAAGCTCACCGGTGACGCTCTCTACGCCGTCGTCACCGACCTGCACGCGACCGTGCTCACCACCGTCGAGCATCCTCTGCCCTCTCGAGCGGTCGACGACGTCGTCGGCCTGATCGCCGAGGTCGTCGACGGCTTCCGCGACGACCACCCCAAGCTGGCCTCGCTCGGCATCTGCCTGGCCGGTGACGTGCACACCGAGGGCGGCCGGGCCGTCGTCGTCGGCTCGCACTTCCTCGGGTGGGACGAGGTTCCGCTGCAGTCGCTCGCCGAGGCCGCCACCGGCTTGCCCACGTCGATCTCGAACGACGTGCAGGCGCTCACCGTCGCCCATCACTGGTTCGGCGCCGGCGTCGGGCGGCGATCACTGGTCGTCATCGGCCTCGGCGCCGGAATCGGCTCCGGCATCGTCGTCAACGACGAACTGGTGCGAGGAGCGAAGGGCCACCCCGGAAAGATCGGCCATCTTCCGGTGGGCGAGACGGGCGCGACCTGCGACCGCGGTCACGTGGGATGCGTCTCGGCGTTCGTGACCGGGCCGGCGATCAGCAGGAACTCCGGCATCGACGGCTTCTCAGAGGTGGTGGAGGCGGCTCGCGCCGGCGATGCGCGGGCCCGGACGGCCCTGCGTTCGGCGGCTCGCGCCCTCGGCACCGCGGTGGCCGTCCTGCAGAACCTCGTCGACCCGGAGCGGATCGTCGTCACGGGCGAGGGGCTCGATGCTGTCGCCTACGATCGATCGGAACTGGAGAGCGCGATCGCCGCCCGGCTCGATCCCGCATCCGTCGCCCCCGACCTCGACCTCCACCCCTTCCGCTTCGCGGACTACGCATGGGGTGCGGCGATCAGCGCCATCCGTCACATCGTCTGACGGAGTCAGAGCCGCTCGGCCAGCCAACGCGCCTGAGTCGCCCAGTGGTGCAGCTGACCACCCTCGTGCCCGTTGAACGCGTACACCTCGATGTGGCGGTCGCTGCTGGCCAGGCGGTTGTAGGCCGCGAAGATGGTCGAGGGCAGCACTATGTCATCCATCAATGCGGCGGAGAAGAGCGCGGGCTGGGTGATCCGCTTGGCGAAGTTGGCGCCATCGAAGTAGGAGAGCGTGCTGAAGACGGTGTCCTCCTGGCCCCGGTGCACCGCGAGGTATCGGGCGATCTCGGAGAACGGCGGCTGCGGAGTCCGTTCGACCGCTCGGCGGAAGGCGCACAGGAACGGCACGTCCGGCATGACGGCGCGTACCGTCGGCGAGAGTGCGGCCGCGGCGATCGCGATGCCGCCGCCCTGTGACGCGCCCGTCACGGCGATCCGGTCGCCGTCGACGAACGGCAGTTCCTGGACAGCGTCGACCAGCCGGACGGCGTCGGTGAACACGCGGCGGTAGTAGTAGTTCGCGGGGTGCTCGATGCCTCGCGTCATGAAGCCCGGCACCGAGGGACCACTGCCATGAGGGTCGGGAGTGTCGCCGCCCGAGCCCCAGCCGCTGCCCTGCCCCCGGGTGTCCATCAGCACATGCACGTAGCCGGCCGCGGCCCAGGCCAGCCGTTCACCTGGCACCCCCCTGCCACCGTTGTAGCCGATGTACTCGACGACGGTCGGGCGTCGCTCCTGGGTGCGCGGCCGGGTGATCCAGCCGCGGATCGGCTCCCCCGCGAATCCCGGGAATGTCAGGTCTTCGACGACCAGTTCGGAGATCGGCGTGTCGGCCCGCTTCAGTTCGGCGCCGCCTCGATGTGCCCGCGCCTCACCCATGGTGTCGGCCCAGAACCGGTCGAAATCGCCGGGTTCGAGGGTGTCGGCTCGGAAGTCGCGGAGCTCGTCGAGCGGCAGGTCGGAGTACGGCACGGCGCCATGCTAGACCTGCTTGACTTTTTGTTCCACCAGGGCACAAAATGTGCGAGCCGTCCGTTCCGGAGTCCCCCCGGGATGGCAGTTCCGCACCGAAGCGCCACGAGGCCTTCACGACAACGTCGTCTGAGAGGACACGAGATGGAAGCAACGAAGCTCACTCGCCCGCGCTGGATGCGCCCGGCATCGTTCGCAATGGCGGGCGCCCTGGCGCTCGTCGGGCTCGCCGGATGCTCTGCGAGCGGCGGCGACGAAGGCGTGACCGAGATCGAGTTCTGGGGCTGGGTGCCGGGCCTGGAAGACCTCGTCGACACCTGGAACGAGGAGAACCCCGATGTGCAGGTCTCGTTCCACCGGATGACCGGGGACGACGGCCAGAAGGTCGAGGTGGCCGTCGATGGCGGAGCCGGCCCCGATCTCGTCCAGCTCAGCACGCACAACCTGCCGGACTACGTGATCCAGGAGCGGGTGGTCGAGATCACCGAATGGGTCGCCGACGAAGAGGAGAACTACACGCCCGCCTCGTGGGCGTCGGTGAGCTTCGACGGGGGCGTGTACGGCATCCCGCAGGGCATCGGGCCCGCCGGGATGATGTACCGCGCGGACATCCTCGAGCAGCACGGTCTCGAGATTCCCACCACCTGGGACGAGTACCTCGAGACTGCTCGCGCGCTGCACGCCGCCAACCCGGACGTCTACATCGCCAACATGTCGCCCAGCGAGATCGGGCAGTGGGTGCAGGAGATCCAGCAGGCAGAGAGCAGCTGGTACTCGATCGAAGGAGACGCCTGGAAGCTGGGCGTGAACGACGAGGGCAGCAAGCTCGTGGCGGAACGGTGGCAGACACTGCTCGATGAGGGGCTCGTGACCACGGAGCAGATGTGGACCCCTGAGTACTGGGCACTGGTGAACAACGGGACCATCGCCACCGTCTCCTACGCGGCATGGTTCCCGACGATCCTCGCGGAGAATGCGGCGGAGACCTCTGGTCTCTGGAAGGTCGCGCCGCTGCCCGTCAACGAGGGCTCGACGAACTCCGGCGACTCGGGCGGCGCGGCCGTCATCGTGCTGAAGAACAGCGAGCACCCTGCCGAAGCAGCCGAGTTCGCCGCATGGTTGAACGGCTCGGACGAGACGCAGGACACCCTGATCACCGTCGGCGGGCTCTTCCCGTCCACTCAGAACGGTCTCGCTTCGGAGGCACTGCTCAGCGAGAGCGAGTTCTACGGCGGCCAGGTCGTGAACGAGGTCTTCATCGAGTCGGCCGAGAACACCCCCGCCACCTGGGTCGAGGGGCCCAACTTCGGCACGATCCAGACAGCGATCCTCGACGAGTTCGCCAAGGTCGTCACGGGCGAGCAGACCTTCCTCGAAGCGCTCGACCGCGCCCAGGCCGCCGGAGTCGCCGACCTCGAGTCGCGTGGCCTGAGCGTCGTCGACTAGCCGTTCATGAGCGTCGCGCTTCCGCGAGCCTCCCGGCGCCGGTTCTCCGGCGCCGGGAGGCCCTGGGTCCCTTACGTCTTCATCGCGCCGTTCGTCGCGCTCTTCCTGGTCTTCCTCGTCGCCCCGATCCTGGTCGCCGTCGTGAACAGCCTCTACTCGAGGCAGTCGAGCGGGCTGGGATTCGGAGGCACCGAGGTCGAGTTCATCGGGTTGGACAACTTCGCCCGAGCCATCGGCGACGCCGACTTCCTCGCGGGCTTCGGTCGGGTGGCCCTCTACGGCATCGTCCAGGTGCCGGTGATGATGGCCCTCGCCGCCGCGCTCGCACTCCTCTTCGACACCGCGCTCGTGCGGGGCCGCAAGTTCTTCCAGTTCGCGGTCTTCCTGCCGTACGCCGTCCCAGGGGTCATCGCTGCCCTGCTCTGGGGGTTCCTCTACCAGCCGTCGGTGAGCCCGTTGCTCCAGGCGCTGCGCGGTATCGGCATCCACGCCGATCTACTGGCGCCGGGTACGGTCCTCTGGTCCGTGGCGAACGTGAGCCTGTGGTCGTACACCGGAATCAACATGATCATCCTGTTCGCGGCGCTGCAGACCGTGCCTCGGGAGATCTACGAGGCGGCGAAACTCGACGGCGCGAGCGAGTTCCGCATTGCTGTGGGGGTCAAGCTGCCGATGATCGCCCCGGCGATCCTGCTGACGACGCTGTCGTCGATCATCGGCACCCTGCAGCTGTTCAATGAGCCGCAGGTGCTGCAGACAGTCACCGCCAACATCGCGAGCGACTGGACGCCGAACATGGCGATCTACGCCGCGTCGACGCTCGGCAAGAATCCCAATCTGGCCTCCGCGATGGCGGTGCTGCTGGGCCTCGCGACGCTGATCGTCTCGGTGCTCGTCCTCCGCCTCAGCAACCGCACGACGAAACGAGCGACCGATGGCCTCTAGCACTCCCACTGCGCGGGTCGCGCCCGTCAATCGGCTGCGCCGCAGCTCCACGACGATGGTCGGCGGCGAGCGCGTCAGCCGTCTGGGCATGGCCATCGTCACGGCGATCATGATCGTCGCCGCCGCCTACTTCCTCATCCCGGTGCTCTGGCTCGTCATCGCCTCGACGAAGTCCACGGGCGACCTGTTCTCCACACCCGGTTTCGCTCTGGCCGAGTTCCACCTGTGGGACAACCTGGTCGCGCTCAGCACCTACGACGGCGGGATCTTCTGGCGCTGGAGCCTCAACTCGGTGATCTACTCGGTGCTCGGGTCCGCACTGACCACCTTCGTCTGCGTTCTGACCGGCTACGCCATGGCGGTCTACAGGTTCCGGGGCCGATCGGCGCTGCTCGCGATCGTGCTGGGCAGCATGCTGGTGCCCGGCACGGTGATCGCGCAGCCCACCTACGTGCTGCTGCTCGGGTTGGGGCTGGACAACAGCTACGCAGGGCTCCTGCTCCCGGCCCTCGTCTACCCGTTCGGCGTGCTTCTCTGCTACATCTACGCGCAGTCGTCCGTGCCCCTGGAACTGGTGGAAGCGGCTCGGCTGGACGGAGCGGGTGAATTCCGCATCTTCGGCACGATCGGCATGCGGCTCATGTCCACGGGAATCGTCACTGTGCTGCTCTTCGCCTTCCTGGGCAGCTGGAACAGCTACATCCTCCCCCTGCTCGTGCTGTCGGATTCCGAGCTCATGCCGCTCACCGTCGGCCTCACCGGGTGGAGCCAGGCGTCCATCACCATTCCTGGCCTGCAGATCCTCACGGTCGTCGGATCGCTCGTGTCCGTCATCCCGATCGCCATCGTGTTCGTCTCCCTCCAGCGGTACTGGCGGTCGGGGCTCACCGCTGGCGGTCTGCGCGGCTGACGAAGCGCGATGTCGTCCTTGGAGTTCGACCGTCCGGCTACCCGTTGGCTGGAGTCGCTGCCACTCGGCAACGGCGCGCTGGGCGCGATGGTCGATGGCGGAGTGCCGGAGCTGCGGATCGGTCTCAATGAGCAGACGGCGTGGTCGGGGTCGCCGCGCAGCGAGTCCTCCGCCGGGTTGATCAGCGCGGCGGAAGCGTCGATCGCGCTCGCAGCGAGTCGCGCGGCGATCGAGGCGGGCGACCCCGTCGCCGCTGAGCGGCGACTCGCGGCAGCGCAGGCGTCGTACACGCAGGCCTTCCTGCCGGTCGGGTCGCTGATCGTGCGACGCCGGACGGGCATGGCCGACTACCGACGCAGACTCGATCTCAGCACCGGCGTGCATGAGCTGCGCAGCGGCGACCTCCGGGAGCGGGTGGTCGTCTCCGCCCCGCACGGAGTGCTGGCTCTCGAGTCGACCGCTGAACTGGAAGCGGAGCTGGAATCGCCATTGCGCGAGCTCGGCCGCCGCCGTTCAGGCGACGACCTGGTCGTGCTGCTCCGCCTCCCCTCAGACGTGGCTCCGGGCCACGAGCCCGGCTTCCCTGCCGCCAGCTGGTCCGACGCCCCAGGCGATGCGCTCGAAGCCGCGGTCGTCGTTCGGCGGCTGCGCGACGACGGCCGCGGGAAGCACCTGCTCCTGCTTGCCATCTCGACCACCTTCGCCGCACTCGGGCGGTCGCCGGGCGGCACTGCTGAGGACGCAGCGGAGAAAGCGACCGCGGTGCTCGACGCGGCGGAGCGGGACGGAGCCGACGCTGTGTTCCGCGCAGCGGTGGAGGACCACGCGGCGCTGTTCGGCCGGTCCGAGATCCGGCTCGCGGGCGCCGGCCCGCGGGCAGATGCGCCGACCGACGAACGGCTCCGGCGCGCTTTCGGTGGCATGCAGCATCCGCTCGAGATCGATCCGGGACTCGCCGGACTCCTGTTCGACGTCGGACGGTATCTCGCCATCGCCTCGTCGCGACCAGGCGGTCTTCCCGCCACCCTGCAGGGCATCTGGAACGACAGCATGCAGCCGCCGTGGAGCAGCAATTACACGATCAACATCAACACCCAGATGAACCATTGGTCGGCGCAGGTGGCGAACCTCCCCGAGACCGCCGAGCCGTATCGGGATCTGGTGCTCGCGCTGGCTGATGCCGGCCGGGCCACTGCGCGCAGGCTCTATGACGCGCCCGGCTGGGTGGCTCACCACAACACGGATGCGTGGCTGTTCTCCAACCCGGTCGGCGCCGGTCGCGGCGACGCTCGTTGGACGGCGTGGCCGATGGCCGGCCCTTGGCTCGTACGGGGCGTCTGGGATGCGATCGAGTTCGGCGCCGGGGACGAGGAGGCCGCTGCCCTATGGCCGGCCATCCGCGGCGCTGCCGAGTTCGCTCTCGCCTGGCATCACCGTGACGGCAACGGGGCGTGGGTGACCTCCCCCGCGACCTCGCCCGAGAACGCCTTCCGCACCGAGGACGGGGTCGTCGCGGCGGTCGACACGACCACCGCGATGGATCAGCAGCTTCTCGCCGACCTCTTCGACATCACCGTCCGCCTCGCGACACGCCTGGGACATGAGGACGATCCCGTCGCACTGGCAGCAGCACGACGGGCCCCGCTGGTCGAAGCAGAGCCCGCTGCGACGTCGGACGGGATCGTGCGCGAGTGGGCGGTCGACCGCGACGAGGAGGATCCGCGGCATCGCCACCTCAGTCCGCTCTACGGCCTGTATCCGGGTCCCGGCCGCTGGTCGGAGCAGGGCCGGGCCGCGGCCGCGGCGACGCTGGAACGCCGGGGGGACGACTCTTCCGGGTGGTCTCTCGTGTGGAAGATGGCCCTCTGGGCGCGGCTGCGGCGGGGAGACAAGGTCTCGGACCTCCTGCGTCTGCTCTTCCGGGACGCGACGGACGACTCTGGGCCGTGGGCGGGCGGGTTGTACCCCAACCTGTTCGCCGCCCATCCCCCGTTCCAGATCGACGCGAACCTGGCTTTCCCCGCCGTGCTGATCGAATCCCTGCTGCAGAGCCACGACGGAATCGAGCTGCTCCCCGCACTGCCGGCCGAGCTCCGGTCAGGCTCGGCACGCGGACTGGTCGCCCGCCCGGGTGTCGAGGTGGAGCTGCGCTGGCGTGACGGCGCACTCGAGAGCGCGACACTCGTTCCCCGCAAGCCCGGGACTCTCAGCATCCGCTATCGAGGACGGACGCTGCGGCTGCACGTCGCCGACGCCATCCAGCTGACCCCCTCTGATTTCGAGGGCAGCGCATAGTCGCGCTCGTACGTTGAGCTCGCAGTCGGCGCGCCGGCGCCGCTCGACTACTCCGCGACCGCGACCAGCCCGAGTTCGGCCGGGTTGGCGAGCAGGGGGTTCGCCGGCACGACGCGCACGTTGTAGCCGAAGCTGCCCGCACGGTCCAGCCGAACGGTGCCGGTGAACGTCGCAGGGGAATCCGTCGACGCCGCGGTGTCGAGGTCGAGACGCTGGCGCTGCACGTCGACGAGGGAGTCCTCGTCGCGGGCGCGTCCGAACACCACCTCGACGGCTACGTCGTCGGGTGAGAGTCCGCCGAGCTCGACCTGCGCGCGCACTCGGAGCTCGTCGCCGATCTGCGGCACCGCGTCGACGCCGCCCGACTCGACGTGAGTCACGTGGACGCCCTGCCATGCCTTGCGCACCGAGTTCTTCCACGTGGAGAGCTCGCGTGCGGGCTGGTAGCCCGACGCGCTGATCGTGCGCTCCGCATCCGCGGCCGGGATGTAGAGGCGCTCGACGTACTCGCGCACCATCCGGTCGGCGCTGAGCG
The DNA here is from genome assembly GCA_031177985.1 of Microbacteriaceae bacterium. Lineage (GTDB taxonomy): Bacteria > Actinomycetota > Actinomycetes > Actinomycetales > Microbacteriaceae > JAPSJW01. Next base: position 75,302 of record JAPSJW010000003.1, read on the forward strand.
CCGGGGAGAGCGTCGCGAGGGTGTGCCGGATGGACTGCACCCACCGGGTCGGAACGCCGTCGGCGCCCCGGTCGTAGAAGCGCGGTGCGATCTGGTGCTCGATGAGGTCGTACATCGACTGCGCCTCGAGCTTGTCGCGCTCGGCCGCGTCACCGGCGGAGTCGGCCGACGGGATCGCCCAGCCGTTCTCCTCGTCGTAGAACTCGGCCCACCAGCCGTCGAGGATCGACAGGTTGAGCGAGCCGTTGAGCGCCGCCTTCATGCCGGACGTGCCGCACGCCTCGAGCGGGCGCAGCGGGTTGTTGAGCCAGACGTCGGTGCCCGGGTAGAGCACCTGCGCCATGGCGATGTCGTAGTTCGGGAGGAACACGATGCGCTGACGCACATCGGGGTCCATCGCGAACTCGACGAGCCGCTGGATGAGCCGCTTGCCGCCGTCGTCGGCCGGGTGCGACTTGCCCGCGATCACGAGCTGCACCGGGCGGGTGGGGTGGGTCAGCAGGGCCTTGAGGCGCGCGGGGTCCTCGAGCATGAGGGTGAGCCGCTTGTAGGTCGGCACCCGCCGCGCGAAGCCGATCGTCAGCACGTCGGGGTCGAGGAGGTCCTTGAGCCAGGCGGGCTCGACCGAGCCCGGGTGCTGCTCGCGCCACGAGTCGATCGTGCGGCGGCGGGCGTCCGCGACGAGCTGCTCGCGCATCCGTCGTCGCACCGCCCACAGGTCGGCGTCGCTCACGACGTCGTCCGACCAGTCGCAGGAGGTGGTGTCCGTGGTGCCGAACCGCTCCTGAGCGAGCTCGAGCAGCATCGGGTCGGTCCAGGTCGGCGCGTGCACGCCGTTCGTCACCGAGGTGATCGGCACATCCGCCTGGTCGAAGCCCGGCCAGAGGGCGCCGAACATGCCGCGCGAGACCTCGCCGTGCAGCTTCGAGACGCCGTTGGCGCGCTGGCCGAGACGCAGGCCCATGACGGCCATGTTGAAGGTCGACGGGTCGCCGCCCTGGTAGTCCTCGAGGCCGAGTCGCAGCACCTCGTCGACCGCGACACCCGGCAGCAGCCCGGTCGAGAAGTAGCGCTGCACGAGCGACTTGTCGAACCGGTCGATGCCCGCGGGCACGGGCGTGTGCGTGGTGAAGACGGTGCCAGCGCGGACGACCTGCAGGGCCTCGTCGAACGACAGCCCCTCGCCGATGAGGTCGCTGATCCGCTCGAGGCCGAGGAAGCCCGCGTGACCCTCGTTGGTGTGGAAGACCTCGGGCGCGGGCTTGCCGGTGAGCTCCGTCCAGAGCTTGATGGCGCGCACGCCGCCGACGCCGAGCAGCAGCTCCTGCAGCAGCCGGTGCTCTCCCCCGCCGCCGTAGAGACGGTCGGTGACGCCGCGCAGCTGCTCCTCGTTCTCGGGGATGTCGGTGTCGAGCAGCAGCAGGGTGATGCGGCCGACAGCGACCTGCCACACCCTCGCGTGCAGCGCGCGGCCGTCGGGCAGCGCGAGCACGACGTGGGCTGCGGTGCCGTCGGGGCGGCGCAGCACCCGCAGCGGCATGCCGTCGGGGTCGAGCACCGGGTAGGTTTCCTGCTGCCAGCCGTCGCGCGAGATGCCCTGACGGAAGTAGCCGGCGCGGTAGAAGAGTCCTGCGCCGATGATCGGCACGCCGAGGTCGGAGGCGCTCTTGAGGTGGTCCCCGGCGAGGATGCCGAGGCCGCCGGAGTACTGCGGGAGTGCGGCGGCGATGCCGAACTCGGGCGAGAAGTAGGCGATCGACTCGGGCGCGTTCAGCAGCGACTGGTACCAGCGCGGCTCGGTGAGGTAGCGCTCGAGGTCGCCCCGCAGCTCGTTCGCGCGGGCGACGAATACCGGGTCCTCCGCCAACTCGGCGAGCCGGGCGGGCTCGACGGCGCCGAGGAGTCCGATCGGGTCGTGGCCGATCTCCTCCCAGACCTCGGGGGCGATGTCGGCGAAGAGCCGGCGGGTCGGCTCATGCCACGACCAGCGCAGGTTGGTCGCGAGGTCGGCGAGCGCGGTGAGCGCCTCAGGAAGCACGGTACGGACGGTGAACCTGCGGATTGCCTTCACGGAGCTGAACCTTCCTGCGCGCCGGTGGGTGGCGCCAAGCGCGCGCGTGGACCGGCGTCGGCACCACAGAACGCAAGCCTAAGGGACTCGGTTGACGACGCAAGGCCGTTTCGTCAAGCCCAGGTGACGGGGTGGCGAGCGGCTGGTGCTGTCGCGATACGGTCGGAGTCGTGGCGACTAACGACGAACGCGCGGCGGCCGCACCGGCCCCCCAGCCGGCACCCCAGGCGAACGCCTTCGAGCCCCGTATCGGGCGCATCCCCATCCGTTTCCTCTCACCCGAGTCGCCGGAGAACCGCTGGCCGGCCAAGGCCTACGCGGGCGAGGTCGTGCCGTTCGGCGCGACGGTGTTCCGCGAAGGCCACGACGCCCTCGGCGTCGAGCTCGTCCTGACCGATCCCACGGGCGTGCAGACGGTGCGACGGATGCGCGCGGGCGACCCCGGCACCGACCGCTGGCTCGCCGAGGTGCAGGTCGACGGCGTCGGGGACTGGCGCTGGCACATCCGCGCCTGGAGCGACGACTGGGGCACCTGGCTGCACAACGCGGAGATCAAGGTGCCGCTCGGTCAGGACATCGAGGTCGTCTTCGCCCTCGGCGTGCAGCTGCTGAAGCGCGCACGACGCCGGCGGATCATCGCCGACGCCATCAAGACGCTGCAGAACCGTGAGCTCCCTCCCGAGTCCCGGCTCTCCGCAGCCACGGACTCCCGGGTCGCCGCAGCGCTCGAGGCGGACCCGATCCGCTCGCTGGTGACGACGAGCCCCCAGCGGGTGCTGCGCGTCGAGCGCTCGCGCGCCGGCCTCGGCAGCTGGTACGAGTTCTTCATCCGCAGCGAGGGCGCCAAGCAGCGCAAGGACGGCTCGTGGCAGAGCGGAACCTTCCGCACCGCGGCGAAGCGCCTGCCCGCCGTCGCCGCGATGGGCTTCGACGTCGTCTACACGCCGCCGATCCACCCGATCGGCGAGATCAACCGCAAGGGGCCGAACAACACCCTGACCGCGGGCGAGCACGACCCCGGCTCGCCGTACGCCATCGGCAGCAAGGACGGCGGCCACGACGCCATCCACCCCGAGCTCGGCACCCGCAAGGACTTCGTCTACTTCCTGCGCACGGCCCAGGCCAACGGGCTCGAGTTCGTGATGGACCTCGCCCTGCAGTGCGCCCCCGACCACCCGTGGGTCACCGAGCACCCGGAGTGGTTCACGACCCTTCCCGACGGGTCGATCGCCTACGCCGAGAACCCGCCGAAGAAGTACCAGGACATCTACCCCCTGAACTTCGACAACGATCCGATCGGCATCCGCGAGGAGATCCTGCGGGTCACCCTCTACTGGGTGGCGCTCGGCGTGAAGATCTTCCGAGTCGACAATCCGCACACGAAGCCGCTCGCGTTCTGGGAGTGGTTCCTCACGGAGATGCACGACCGGCATCCGGAGGTCGTGTTCCTCGCCGAGGCGTTCACGCGCCCCGCGATGATGCAGTCGCTCGCGGCCGTCGGCTACCAGCAGTCGTACACCTACTTCACCTGGCGCAACACGAAGCAGGAGCTCGAGGAGTTCTTCACGAGCATCTCGAAGGAGACGAGCGCGTTCATGCGCCCCAACCTCTTCGTGAACACGCCGGACATCCTCACCGAGTTCCTGCAGTTCGGCGGTGTCCCCGCGTACAAGATCCGCGCCGCTCTCGCCGCGACGGCCTCGCCGAGCTGGGGGGTGTACTCCGGCTACGAGCTCATCGAGAACGTCGCCCGGCCCGGTGCCGAGGAGAACATCGACAACGAGAAGTACGAGTTCCGCCCCCGCGACTGGGCGAAGGCCGAGGCGGAGGGCCGCTCGATCGCGCCGTATCTCACGCAGCTCAACCGCATCCGCAAGGAGCACCCGGCGCTGCACCAGCTGCGCAACCTCGACGTGCACTGGAGCGACGACGACGCGATCCTCGTCTACACGAAGTACCTCGCCGAGGACTACACGCGCACCGGGGAGCCCGACGGCATCATCGTCGTCGCGAACGTCGACCCGCACTCGGTGCGCGAGACGACCGTGCACCTCGACCTCACGAAGCTCGGGCTGCCGGTCGGATCCAGCTACGGCGTGACCGACCTGATCACCGGCGCCCAGTGGACCTGGGGAACCGACAACTACGTGCGCCTCGACGCATTCCATGAGCCCGTGCACGTCCTGTCCGTGCGCTACGACTAAGGAGCACCATGCCCACCCTTCCCGAACTGCACCCGGGAACCATCGACTCCCTCGTGCACGGCTACCACCCGCGGCCGCACGACTGGCTCGGTCAGCACCCCGTCGACGACGGCTTCGTCGTGCGAGCTCTGCGCCCGCTCGCGAAGGGCGTGACGGCGGTGCTGACGGATGGCGAGCGCGTCGACCTCCAGCACGTCGACCAGGGACTGTGGCAGGGCTTCTACACCGGCGAAGGCCGCCCCTACGTGCTCGAGACGGCGTACGACGGCGCGATCTGGACGGCCGAGGACCCGTACCGCTTCGTGCCGAGCTTCGGCGACATCGACCGGTATCTCTGGGGCGAGGGCCGCCACGAGCAGCCGTGGCACGTGTTCGGCTCGCACTACCGGCCGCACGAGGGCGTCGACGGCACGAGCTTCGCCGTCTGGGCTCCGCACGCCCAGGCGGTGCGCGTGAAGGGCGACTTCAACGGCTGGAACGGCACCGGCTACTCGATGCGCCGCCTCGACGACACCGGAGTCTGGGAGCTGTTCGTGCCGGGACTCGCGCCGGGCACCTCGTACAAGTACGAGATCCTGACGCCCGCGGGCGCGTGGGTGGAGCGCGCCGACCCGTTCGCGAACTGGGCGGAGGTGCCGCCCGCGACCGCGTCGAAGGTAACCCATTCGCAGTTCACCTGGAGCGACTCCGAGTGGCTCGAGAAGCGCGCGGCGAGCGACCCGCACAACGGCGCCATGAGCGTCTACGAGATGCACCTCGGCTCCTGGCGGCCGGGTCTCGGCTACCGCGAGCTCGCGGACGAGCTGATCGACTACCTGACCGATCTGAACTTCACGCACGTGGAGTTCATGCCGCTCGCGGAGCATCCGTTCGGCGGCTCCTGGGGCTACCAGGTGACCGGCTACTTCGCTCCCACCAGTCGGTTCGGGCACCCCGACGACCTGCGCTACCTGATCGACCGGCTGCACAACGCCGGCATCGGCGTGATCATGGACTGGGTTCCCGCGCACTTCCCGAAGGACGAGTGGGCGCTCGCGAACTTCGACGGCGAGCCGCTCTTCGAGCACAGCGACCCCCGCCGCGGCGAGCAGAAGGACTGGGGAACTCTGGTCTTCAACTTCGGGCAGTCGCAGGTGCGCAACTTCCTCGTGGCGAGCGGGCTCTACTGGCTCGAGGAGTTCCACATCGACGGGCTTCGGGTCGACGCGGTCGCCTCGATGCTCTACCTCGACTACTCCCGCGAGGAGGGCGAGTGGCTGCCCAACAAGGACGGCGGCCGCGAGAACCTCGAGGCGATCAGCTTCCTGCAGGAGGCCAACGCGACCGCCTACAAGCGCAACCCCGGCATCGTCATGATCGCCGAGGAGTCGACCTCGTGGCCCGGGGTCACGAAGCCGACTGCCGGTGGCGCGGGGCTCGGCTACGGCCTGAAGTGGAACATGGGCTGGATGCACGACACGCTCGACTACATCGCGACCGACCCGATGTACCGCAGCCACCACCACAACGAGATCACCTTCAGCTTCGTCTACGCGTGGAGCGAGAACTTCCTGCTGCCGATCAGCCACGACGAGGTCGTGCACGGCAAGGGGTCGCTGCTGCACAAGATGCCGGGCGACCAGTGGCAGAAGCTCGCGAACGTGCGCGCCTACCTCTCGTTCATGTGGGCGCATCCGGGCAAGCAGCTGCTCTTCATGGGCCAGGAGTTCGGCCAGCCCTCCGAGTGGAGCGAGGAGCGCGGACTCGACTGGTGGATCCTCGACCAGCCGGTGCACCAGGGACTGCTGGCGCTCGTGCGTCGCCTGAACGCGGTGTACCGCACCGAGCCTGCGCTCTGGGAGCAGGACAACTCCCCCGAGGGCTTCGGCTGGCTCGACGCGAGCGACGCCGCGAACAACGTCGTCGGCTTCACCCGCTGGTCGAGGAACGGCGAGTGCATCGCCAGCCTGTTCAACTTCAGCGGCCGTCCGATCGGCCCCTACCGGGTCGGGCTCCCCTCCGCCGGGGTGTGGGAGGAGGTGCTCAACACGGATGCCGTCGAGTACGGCGGCAGCGGTGTGGGCAACTTCGGCGCCGTGACGGCGACCGACGAGCCGTGGAGCGGCCAGCCCGCATCCGCTGAGGTCACCCTCCCGCCGCTCGGCGGGCTCTGGCTCAAGCTGCGCCGGGACTAGTCCGCGGTCGGAGACTCAGGAAGACGGATGCGGGCGGCTCGAGAACAGCCGCCCGCATCCGTCTTCTCCTGAGTTCTCGACGTCCTGCCTGACCTCGGGCGCACCGGAGGTACCGCGCCCCGAGACACGCCAACGGGCGCCGCTCGACCGGCGAGCCTGACGGCCGACTACCTCCGTTGCGCCCGGCGAGCCGGGGCCGGACCGAACAGGGGCCCCGTACTCAGTACAGGAGGCTCGTCAGCCGCCGCCGGGCCGTGACGACGCGCGGGTCATCGACCCCGACGATCTGGAAGTAGTCCAGCAGCCGCTGCCGCACCGCGTCGCGGTCGGCCGGGGCGAGCGACGGGAACAGGTCGAGCAGGCGCGCGAAGGCGTCGTCGACGTGTCCGCCCGAGAGGTCGAGGTCTGCGACGGCCAGCTGAGCGGACGCGTCGCCGGGGTTCTCGGCGCCGGCGGTGCGCACCGCATCCGCCGTCACGCCCTCGAGACGCTGCAGCAGCTCCACCTGCGCGAGGCCTGCCACGGCCTGGGTGTCGCGGGGGTCCTGCGCGATGGCGGTCTTGTAGCGCGCGATCGCCGTCTCGAGGTCGCCGGCGGCGATGGCGTCGTACGCCTCCTGGTGCAGCGGCGGCAGCGGCGGCTCCTCGGGGGCCTCGGCCTCGCCGCCCTCCCCCGACGGGTCGATGGTGCCGGTGACGCCGTTCTGCGCGGCGACCTGCAGCACCTGGTCGAGCACGGCGCGCACCTCCTCGTCGGAGGGGCGGCCGACGAACAGCTGCAGCGGACGACCGCCGACGATGGCCGCCGTGGCAGGCACCTCCTGCACCTGGAACGCCTGGGCGAGCTGCGGGTTGGCGCTGCCGTCGATCGTGGCGAGCACCAGACGGCCGCCGTACGACTCGACAATGGCTCCGAGCGACGGCGCGACGCCCGCCGCCCAGAACTCGACGATCACGGGCACCGTGCGCGACAGCTCGAGCACCTGGGCGAACGACGCGTCGTCTGCCTCGATGACGAGCGCGGATGCGGCCTGCCCGCCGGGTGCTCCGCCCGCGCTGGGCGGCGGGGTCGTGGGGCGCACGAGACTCGACAGGTCGATGGCGCCGCGCAGGTTGGCGGCGCTGGGCGGGATGTTGGTCATGGAAGCTCCGAAGCCGAGATGAGGCCCTGGCTGTAGCCGAGCAGGACAATCTTGCCACCGTCGGAGGCGGGCGGAACGTAGAACAGCAGCTGGTCGGCGTAGGTGGCCGTGAAGCCCTTCGTCGACACGTCCTTGCCCGTCAGAGCCTTGATGGAGCCGCTCGGGTTGATGGCGGCGCCCTCCTCGACCGGCTTGACGGTCTCCGACTCGTCGAGCGTCACCGACACCAGCACGCCGGAGTCGTTCGTGGCGAGCACGATCGGCTCCTCGTCGCCCGGGGCGACCGCGAACTCGAGCGAGGCGGTCGTCGGCAGCTCGTCCTTCTTCTGCTGCTTGGCGGCGGGCCCCACGTTCGCGAGCAGCGAGTCGTTCGCCAGGTCGAACGCGGCGGCGTGCTCGCTCTGGTCGCCGTTCATGAGGATGTCGCCGTAGGCGGCGGACAGCTCGTCGAGGCGGAAGGCGAACAGATCGAGCTCGGGGTCGAGGCGGGGAGCACCGACGCCGGGGGGCGCCAGGTCGGGGATCTGCGCGTTCGGCTCGAGGGTCACCGCGTAGTGCACCTTGTAGTTCGCGCGCGGGTCCTCCTGCACGAGCACGACCGCCATCGCGGGCACGGTCTCGTCCTGCTCGTTCTGCAGGATGCCCATGACGGTGCGCGGCCAGGTGTCCGAGGCCTGCGGCAGCGTCACCTGCACATCGCCGGCGAGGATGGCGGGGAGCTTCCCGATCTCGTTGTCGGCATCGCGGATGGTGTAGTTCGCCTCACGCAGCTCGAGGGCGGCACCGCCGAGCCTGGTCGCAGCAAGCTCCTCGTCGCGGTTCTCGTCGGCCGTCGCGACGACCTCGGCCACGTCGGCCATGATCCGCTCGAACTGCGACACGGTCACCGCGGGTGGCAGCACGTCCTCCTCGGGCGCCGCGGCGGTTGCCTCGGGAGTCGGGCTCGCCGCAGGCGCGGGGGTCGCGGTGCAGCCGGCGAGCGCAATGACCGCGATCACCGGCAGGGCGATGAAGCCCCTGCGGGCGGAGCGCCTGCCGCGCTCGGGGGCAGCGATGGCAGCGGGGCGCCGCACGGCGGGAAGGGCCCGCTGACGCGGCACCTTCGGCATCTTCGGGGGCTTCGGCGGCTTGGGCGTCTTCCGCTGCGGTCCGCGGGTGGAGCGCATGTGCGACAGTGCCCAGAGCAGCAGCCCGAGGCCGACGAGCAGCAGAATGGCGCCGCCGATGATGAGCGGTCCGGAGAGCGGGGCGCGGTTGTCGAGCGGCCAGCGGATGCTCAGCTCACCCGGCGCAGGAGCGGTCCCGTCGCTGACGATGAGCACCGACACGTCCTCGGGCACGTCGAGGGTGAGGCGCAGCTCCTCCTCGGCCGTGAAGGACTCGTACCAGAGGTCGGAGCCGGCCGGATCCGGCACCTCGGCAGCCTCGCCCTCGACGAGCTCGGAGGTCAGGGCGACCTCCTCCGCGTCGTAGCCGATGAGGTTGTGCTGGGTGTCACCCACCCAGGCGAGCACGTCGGTGGTGCGGCCGTAGGCGGCGAAGATGGTGTCGGAGCCGGAGATCTCGATGGTCTGGCTGCGGTCGTGAGCATTCAGGGTGGTCCCCTGGATGACGGTGACCGGCGCCTCCGAGTCGACGGTCGCCTCGGCGACGACGCGTGACGGCGCCTGCAGCACGGTGCGCTGGGCGACGCCCACCGCTATCATCGCTGCGGCGATCACAAAGCTGACGATCGCGAGCACGAATCGCACGGGTTCTCTCCTTTCGCGTCGCCGCGGACGCACGCCATCCCGGATTCCTTCGGGTCGGAAGGCGAGAGCGGCGCCTCCGCACGGAGCGCGGACCAGCGACTAAAAGACGTTCAAGACTATCGGAACCGCCCGGGTGGCGCCCAGTCGAGGCTCTGTGAATCCTCTGGCAACGCGTCCGTATAGCACCTCATGAGCGACTCTCGGTGCGCCACGCCGCATCGCTAGACTTCGGTAGGCCCTGCTCGACACCGAGGGAGACAACGTGGCAACAGACGGTTCCGAGTTCGGCACCGAGCTCCGCGGCTACCGCAAGGAGGAGGTCGACAAGGCTCTTCAGGAGCTGCGCCGAGACCTCATCAAGGCCAACGCCGACAAGGCGGAGGCGGCCAAGGAGATCAAGCGACTCTCGGCGATGGCCGAAGACCTGCAGGCCGAGCTCGACGAGGCCGGCAGCCCGACCTACGCCGGTCTCGGCACGAAGCTCGAGAACACGCTGCGGATCGCCGAGGAGCAGTCGACCCGCCTCATCAGCCAGGCCGACATCGACGCAGAGCGGATGCGCAGCCAGGTCGCCGGCGAGGTGCAGGCGCTCCGTCAGGAGGCCGCAGAAGCCGCCGAGCGTCTGCTGGGCGAGGCGAAGCGCGATGCGGACGCCACGAGGCGCAATGCCGAGGAGCTGGCCGAGGATCTGGTCTCCCGCGCCCGTCGTGAGGCCGAGACGCTGCAGTCGGATGCCGTGCGCGAGGCGGCGGCGATCCGCGGAGCAGTCGCGACGGAGGCCGCTGAGGCCCGCGCCACCGCGAAGCGCGAAGCGGCCGCGGTGCGCGCCGAGGCCGAGCGCGAGGCGGCGGAGCTGAAGGTCGTCGCCGCCCGCGAGGAGTCGGAGGCCCGCGAGGCCGCCGCCCAGCTGGCGCGCGACACCGAGCAGGGCCGCGCCCTCTACGAGAGCGAGAACGCGAAGCTGCGGGGCGACCTCGCCCGCGACCTCGAGCAGGGGCGCACGGACCTCGCCCGCGAGGTGCAGGAGACGAAGGCGGCCCTCGAGGCGGAGGTCACCGAGACCCGCGCGGCCTTCGAGAAGGAGATGGCGGAGCGCCGCGCGGCGTTCGAGGCGGAGACCCGTGCGGAGCGCGAGGCGTTCCTCCGCGAGTCGACCGAGGCGCGCACGACCTTCGAGCGCGAGTCGACGGATGCGCGTGCCGCCTTCGACCGCGAGGTGCGCGACACCCGCGACGCCTTCGAGGCCGAGATGCGCGACCGACGGGCTGCCCTCGAGCAGGAGCTCGCCGACGCGAAGGCCGCGTTCGAGAAGGAGTCGACCGAGGAGCGGGCCGCGTTCCTCGCGGAGACGACCGCCGCCCGCGCGGCCTTCGACGCCGAGGTGGCGGAGACCCGCGCCGCCTTCGAGCGGGAGAAGGCGGATTGGGAGGAGCGCTCCGCCAAGGAGCGGGCCGAGTGGGAGGCCGACTTCGAGAAGGAGCGCATCGACTGGGAGACGGCCTTCGAGAAGCGCCGCACCGACTGGGAGACCGACTTCGCCCGCGAGAAGTCGGACTGGGAGCAGGGCTTCGCGAAGCAGCAGACCGACTGGACCCTCGCCTTCGACAAGCAGAAGAGCGAGTGGGAGGGCGACTTCGAGAAGCAGAAGGCCGACTGGGAGGCCGACTTCGAGAAGCGCCGCAGCGACGCCGAGGCCGCGTTCGAGCGTGAGACGAGCGACGCCCGCGCCGCATTCGACCGCGAGATGGCGGATGCCCGCGCCGCATTCGAAGCCGAGATGCGCGAACGCCGCGAGGCGTTCGAGGCCGAGTCGACGGCCGCCTGGACGGCCTTCGAGAAGGAGACCACCGAGGAGCGCGCCGCGTTCCTGCGCGAGACGACGGATGCGCGCTCCGCGTTCGAGCGCGAGAGCGCCGCCGCCCGTGCCGCCTTCGACAAGGAGCAGGCCGATGCCCGCGCCGACCTCGCCAAGGAGGTCGAGCGCGTGCGCGGCGATCTCGAGCGCGAGGTGCAGGAGACGACGGCGCTGCTCGAACGGGAGCAGACCGAACTGCGCGCCGCCCTCACGGCGGAGGAGCAGGAGCGCCGGGGCGCCCTCGAGAAGGACATCACGGAGGCTCGAGCGGCCCTCGCCGCGGAGATCGAGCGCGAGACCACCGACCTGCGCCGGGACACCGAGCGACAGCGCGCTCAGCTCGAGCACGAGCAGGTCACCCTGCGCTCGCAGCTCGCACACGAGGAGGACGAGGCGCGGAAGAGCCTCACCGCCGAGGTGGAGCAGGCGCGCCTCGATCTGGAGGTCGAGTTGAAGGCCCGTCGCGACGCCGCGGAGAAGGAGTTCCTGACGAAGCACCAGGAGGCCACCTCGCAGATGCAGAAGTACCTCGACGAGGCCCAGACCCAGCTCGCCGAGGCGATCCGCCGAGCGAACGACAAGCGCCTCGAGGCCGACACCCTGGAGGCAGCGGCGAAGTCCGACGCCCGCGCCATGCGGGACTCCGCGGACGCCACGGCTCGCGAGGTGCTGGAGAACGCCGAGACGCGGGCGAGGGCCATCGTCGCCGAGGCGGAGGAACGGGCCGCGCAGCTCGTGTCCGACGCGGAGGAGCGTCTCGCCCAGATTAGGATCGAGCGCGAAGCGGTCGCGGGCTACTTCGAGAACCTGCGGGGCGTGCTGTCGCAGGCGGAGAAGATCTCGAGCGACCAGTAGCCGTCCTCGGGGAGACTTGGTGAAGATCCAGAACGCGTTCCGCCTCGGCCTGTTCGGCGGCCTCGGCGTCGTCGTCGCACTCGCCTTCGCGGCGGCGGTCGGGTCGCTCGCGACGATCATCACCTACATCGGCGCCGCGCTCTTCCTCGCGCTGGGACTCGACCCCCTGGTGACCTGGCTCGAGCGCCGCGGGGTCAAGCGCCCGCTCGCAATCCTCATCACCCTCGTGGGGGTGCTGGCCCTGTTCGCGGGCCTCGTCCTCGCGATCATCCCGGTTGTCAGCGAGCAGGTCGGCAACCTCATCGAGCAGATCACCGCGCTCATCCCGGCCATCGCCGATCAAACCTACGTGACCTGGGTGCGCGAGAACGTGCCGTGGATCGACGTCGACCAGGTCGTGTCCGGCATCCAGGGCTTCTTCGACCCGGGCCGCATCACCGAGATCACTGCCGGCGTGCTCCAGGTCGGCGTGCAGATCGCCTCAGGCGCGTTCGGCGCGATCATCGTGCTGATCCTGCTGGTCTACTTCGTGAGCTCGCTCGGCAGCATCAAGCGGAACGTCTACCAGCTCGTCCCCGCCTCGCGTCGCGCGCGGTTCATCGACCTCGCCGAGCAGATCAGCGACTCCGTCGGTCGCTACGTCATGGGGCAGGTGACGCTCGCCCTCATCAACGGCGTGCTGTCGTTCTTCTTCCTGACGATCCTGCAGGTGCGCTATTCGGCGCTGCTCGCCTTCCTCGCCTTCCTCGGCTCGCTGATCCCGCTCGTCGGAACGCTGACGGCATCCGTCGTCATCACGCTGAGCGTGCTGCTCTTCCAGGGCTGGGGCTGGCAGGTCATCGTCGTCGGCATCTACTACCTCGTCTACATGCAGGTCGAGGCGTACGTGATCAACCCGCGCATCATGGCGAGGGCGGTGCAGGTGCCGGGCGTCGTGGTCGTGATCGCGGCCCTCGTCGGCGGCACGCTCCTCGGCGTGCTCGGCGCGCTCATCGCGATCCCGGTGGCCGCAGCCGTGCAGCTGATCGTGCGCGAGGTCGTCGTGCCGCGCCAGAACGAGCTCTAGCCGGTCCACTCCGTCGGCAGGGGCAGCACTCCGGGGTTCACGCGGGCGACGATCTCGCTGAGCACCCGATAGGTCTGCGCCTCCCCCACCCACAGGTGCTTGCCGCCCTCCACGGCGACGAACTCGAGCTGCGGCACGACCCGGAACCGCTCGAGGGCCTCGGCGGGGCGCAGGAAGTCGTCGAGCTCGGGCACGACGACGACGAGCCGCCTCCCGTCGGCCGCCCAGGCGCCGATGTCGTCGTCGGTGGCGCGGTGCATCGGAGGCGAGAGCAGGATCGCTCCCTCGACCGGATGGTGGAGCCCGTACTTCAGCGCGAGCTCGGTACCGAACGACCAGCCGACGAACCACGGATGCGGAAGCGCCCGCTCGGCCACGAACGCCATCGCGGCGGCGACGTCGTGCTGCTCGGCGACACCGTCGGCGAAGGCGCCCTCCGAGGTGCCGCGCGGTGACGTGACGCCGCGCAGGTTGAACCGCAGCACCGCGACATCGGCCAGCGCGGGCAGGCGCGCCGCGGCCTTGCGCAGCACGTGCGAGTCCATGAACCCGCCGTGGGTCGGCAGCGGATGCAGCGTGACGAGCGTCGCGACCGGCTCCGCCGCCTCGGGAAGGGCGAGCTCCCCGACCAGCGTGAGCCCGTCGGCGGTGCGCAGCTCGATCTCCTCGCGGCGGGCAGGGAGCTCGGTGCCCCCGCGGATCTCGGTCACGGTTCGACCCTCCAGCAGTGGGTGTGCCAGTGGCGGCGTGCGGCCACGGCGTTCTCCTCGCCCATGATGTCGTCGGCGCGCCAGGCGACGAGGTGAGCGATGCCCGGCGCGATCTCGAGGCCGCAGCCGGGGCAGGTGTAGACCTTGACCGACTTCGAGGCGGACTGCGACTGCACCGTCCACAGTCCGGTGCGCTTCCGCTCGGTGCGCTTCACGCCCATCAGGGCCCGCCCGAGGTCGAGTTCCTCGTCGTCGCCTTCGCCCGGTCTCCGGCCTCGCGGTCGGTTGTTCCTGGGCATGGCTCCAGTCTAGGAGCGGATCAGTACCAGTTATTGGCCTGCGAGTGACCCCACGCGCCGCACGGCGTGCCGTAGCGGCCCTCGATGTAGCCGAGACCCCAGGTGATCTGCGTAGCCGGGTTCGTCTGCCAGTCGGCTCCGGCGGTCGCCATCTTGTTCCCGGGCAGCGACTGGGGGATGCCGTACGCGCCGCTCGTCGGGTTCTGGGCGTAGACGTTCCAGCCCGACTCCTTCATCCACAGGGCGTAGAGGCACTGGTACTGGTCGTCGCCGTAACCGCGCGCGGCCAGCATGTCCCGGGCGATCGCCTGCGCGGTGCCCGGGTCGGGGGTGCCGACGACGGGTGCGACGCCGTAGAGCGCGTTGACCGTCTCCTCGGCAGGTGCCGGCTCCGGCTCGGGCTCCGGCGGAGCGATGGTGCTCGTCGTGTACTCGTCGCGGGCGACCGAGTTGTCGTACTCGCCGGCGACCGTGACCTGCTGGCCTGCGATCTCCGCGGCGCTCAGCGTGTCGTACTCGGGCTCTGCGAGAGCCGGCGGGTTGGGGTTCACGAACGAGACGGCGAAGAAGGCCACGGCGGCGAAGAACGCGAAGACCGGAAGGGAGAACGGATGCCGGACGTGCCGTCCCTGAACGGGCTCCCCTGCCTTCTGATCGGGCGTGATGGGGGTCCGGTTGTTCGTATGCCTACCCACGATTGGTCGAGTTTAGCCGAGGATCCGCGTTCTGCCTGGGTGGAATCTCAGCGCACTGCCAGCATCACGCCGATCACGGCGTCGAGAACGTAGTCGACCTGTGTCTCGGAGTACCCGCCTTTGCGCGGTCTGAAGCTCACCGTGCGCACCTGCTCGATCGTCATCGGACGCCCCCGCTGGAAGTACTCGGTCAGCCGATCGGCGAACGCGTCCACGTCTTTCGGGTGGTAGCCGGTGGTGAGCACCCCCACCCGATCGAACCGCTTGCCCTCGGGGCGCGCGAGCCGGTCGAGCACCGCCTGAGCGGTCGCCCGAGCCTCGGTGTACCAGGCCTCCTCGCCCTTCTCGTGCAGCACGCGCTCGCGCTCACGCAGGGCGAAGGCATCCTCCAGACGCTCGAGCGCCGAGTCGACGTGGGTCGTCGAGTAGCCCCCGCGCTGCATGGAGAACGCCGTGTGACGGATGCTCTCCGCCGTCACGACGACCGGCTCGCCCGGCTTCGCCGCGTAGGCCCGCCGAGCCTCCTCGAGGAAGTCCTCGACCTGGTCGACGTCGTAGCCTGGGCGGCCCTTGCGCGCCCGAGGGAATGTCGTGCTCATCGCCCCCCATTGTGCCGCAGGTTCACCGCGGCGCCTTCCACGGGGCTCGCAGGCCCCTCGTGACGGTGACCTGCCGCTAGGTCAGAACGGCGTACAGCAGGTACGCAGCGGCTGCCGAGGGCAGGATCGAGTCGAGACGATCGAGGAAGCCGCCGTGTCCAGGCAGCCAGGAGCTGATGTCCTTCACGCCGATGTCCCGCTTGATCTGCGACTCGACCAGGTCGCCCGAGGTCGCGGTGACGACGATCACCGCGCCGAAGAGGACCCCGGCCTGCCACGGCACGTCGAGCATGAAGATCGCGAGGAGCACCCCGGCGACGAGCCCGACCACCGCCGAGCCGGCGAAGCCCTCCCAGGTCTTCTTCGGGCTGATCCTCGGCACCATCGGGTGCTTGCCGAAGGCCACGCCCGAAGCGTAGGCGCCGATGTCGACGCACACCACGGCGATGAGGAACGCCAGCGTCCACCACTGCCCGTCCTCGCGGGCGGTGAGCACGAAGGCGAAGCCGCCGAGGAAGACGACGTAGACCTGCACGAGCACGCCCGCCCCGATGTCCCGCCAGAAAGCGCCGGCGCCGGTGCGGTGACTCGGGCGCACGAGCTCGGCGCACCGCCACAGCACGACCAGCGCGATCGCGGCGAGGGTCGCGTACCAGTGCCCGGCCTCGAGGCCGTAGAACGAGGCGGGGACGACGCCGATCGCGCCGATGACCGTGGGGATGCGCGGGACGTCCCGGCCCGCCACCCGCAGCGCGCTCGCGAGCTCCCAGGCCGTGAAGGCGACGAGCGCGCCGCCGAAGAGCATGAACAGCTCCTTGGCGAACAGGATGCTCGCGAGCAGAGCCAGGCCCAGCACGAGGCCGAGCAGCACCGCGAGAGCGAGGTTGCGTCCCGCACGCTGCTGGATCCGGTCGTTCGTGGCGCGGAGCTGCGCCTCGAACTCGGCTGGGTTCACGTCAGACCTCGAGGAGTTCGACTTCTTTGCGCTTGAGGGCCTCGTCGATCTGGTCGACGTAGCTCTTCGTCACCGTCTCCAGCTCCTTCTCGGCCCGGGTCACCTCGTCGTCGCCGACCTCGGACTTGAGCGCGTCCAGGTCGTCCTTGGCCTTACGGCGGATGTTGCGGATCGCGACCTTCGCCTGCTCGCCCTTCTCGCGGACGATCTTGACGAACTCCTTGCGCCGGTCCTCGGTGAGCTCGGGGATGACGGCGCGGATCATGTTGCCGTCGTTGCCGATGGTGGCGCCGAGGTTCGGCGAGGCGACGAGCGCGCGCTCGATGTCCTTCAGCGAGCCCTTGTCGTAGGGCGTGATGAGCAGGACTCGGGCCTCGGGGTGGTTGAGCGCCGCGAGCTGCGCGAGCGGGGTGGGGGTGCCGTAGTAGTCGACGAGGACCTTCTGGAACAGGGCCGGGTTCGCGCGCCCGGTGCGAACCGTGCCGAAGTCCTCCCGTGCGACCTCGACGGCCTTCGTCATCTTGTCCTTGGCATCCGACAGAACGTCGCTGATCACTGCAACTCCTTTGGGTCGTGACGAGTCTATTGCGTGGCCTCCGCTGCGCCGCGGAGCCGCGATTCAGGCGCTGACGAGGGTGCCGATGCGCTCGCCCCTGATCGCCTTCTCGACGCTGCCTGCCGGCTGCATGCCGAAGACGACCATGGGCATGCCGTTGTCCATGCAGAGGCTGAACGCCGTCGAGTCGACCACCTTGAGGCCCCTGACGAGCGCCTCCTGGTAGGTCACCTCGTCGAGCTTCTGGGCCGTGGGATCCAGCCGGGGGTCGGCGGTGTAGACGCCGTCGACCCCGTTCTTGGCGACCAGCACGACATCCGCCCCGATCTCGAGCGCACGCTGCGCCGACACGGTGTCGGTCGAGAAGTACGGCAGCCCGGCGCCCGCACCGAAGATGACGACGCGCCCCTTCTCGAGGTGACGCTCGGCCCGACGCGGGATGTACGGCTCGGCGACCTGGGTCATGGCGATCGCCGACTGCACCCGGGTGGCCGCGCCCGCCTGCTCGAGGAAGTCCTGCAGCGCGAGGGCGTTCATGACGGTGCCGAGCATCCCCATGTAGTCGGCCCGTCCGCGGTCCATGCCGCGCTGGCTGAGCTCAGCGCCACGGAAGAAGTTGCCGCCGCCGACGACGACCGCGACCTCGACATCCGCCGCTGCCGCCGCGATCTCCTTGGCGATGGAGCTGACGACGTCGGGGTTGACGCCGAGCGCGCCACCTCCGAACGACTCGCCGCTCAACTTGAGAAGGACCCGCCGTCTGCCCGTCATCTCGCTCGACACCGATCGGTCCCCTTCCAGTAGCCCTCGTCCAGGGTAGTCGAGCCGCTCCCTCGCCCTTGCACGCGCGGGGCGGACTCGCGGGCAAGCAGAAGGGCCGGACCCTTGCGGGATCCGGCCCTTCTGGACTGCGGTTGCGGACTAGGCGCCGACCTTGAAGCGGGCGAACCCGGCCACGGTCAGGCCCGCGTCGGCGACCACCTTGCTGATCGTCAGCTTGTTGTCGCGGGCGTACTCCTGCTCGAGCAGGGCGACCTGCTTGAAGTAGGCGCCGAGGCGACCCTCGACGATCTTCGGCAGAGCAGCCTCGGGCTTGCCCTCGTTGCGGCTGATCTCCTCGACGATGCGACGCTCGTTCTCGACGTCCGACTCGGGCACGTCCTCGCGGGAGAGGTACACGGGAGCGGCGAACGAGATGTGCTGCGCGATGCCGCGCGCGGTCTCGGCGTCGGAGCCCTCGTAGGCCACGACGACGCCGATCTGCGGCGGGAGGTCCTTGCTCGTGCGGTGCAGGTAGACGGCGAACTGCGAGCCGGCGATGCGCGCCACGCGACGCAGCTCGACCTTCTCGCCGATCGTCGCGGCCTGCTCCTCGATGACCGCGCCGACGGTGCTGCCGTCGAGCTCGACCGCGAGGGCGGCCTCGACCGTCTCGGCTCCCGAGTCGGCGAGCGCCTGAACGACCTTGTCGGCCAGCGCGATGAACTTGTCGTTCTTCGCGACGAAGTCGGTCTCGCAGGCGAGCTCGATCATCGTCGCTGCGGTCGCGGACTCGACGACGGCGATGAGGCCCTCGCTCGTGGAGCGGTCGGCACGCTTCGCGTTGCCCTTCGCACCCTTGAGTCGCAGGATCTCGACGGCCTTCTCGATGTCGCCATCGGCCTCCGTGAGGGCGTTCTTGGTGTCGACCATGCCCGTGCCGAGACGCTCGCGCAGGGCCTTGATGTCGGCGAGGCTGACGTTTGCCACTCCGGTCTCTCTTCCTGATTCGGCCGCGCCTCGTGGGCGCAGCGTGACTACTTCTTGGACGACGACTTCTTGGCGGCCGGCTTCTTCTCGGCCTCGGTCGCCTCGGCCTCGATCTTCTCCTCGACCTGCTCCTGGGTCTCGGGAGCGTGCTCGGGGACGATGGTCTCGTCGGCCTGGGCCTCGTGCTCGGCGACCTGGGCGTCGGCGTCGTTCTCCTCGACGGTCGAGCCGGCCTCGTCGTTCACAGTGGCGGCCTCGTCGGTCGCAGCGGTATCCGTTGCGGCGGCGGCCTCGGTCGCGGCCTCCACGGTCGCGTCGTCGGTGCTCTCGGCGACCGTGCTGGTCAGCTCCTCGGTCGCAGCAGCGGCCTCGGGGGCGTCAGCGGCCTCGGTCGCCTCAGCGGCGGGGGCGTCAGCGCCGGTTGCGTCACCGGCGGGGGCGTCAGCGGCGGTCGCGTCCGCGGCGGGGGCGGCGTTCGAGCCCTCGAGGAGCTCGCGCTCCCACTCGGCCAGCGGCTCGACGGCGGAGACGTTGCCCTCCTCCTCCGGCTTCTGGTGGCGCTGGATGAGGCCCTCGGCGGCGGCGTCGGCGATGATGCGGGTGAGCAGGCCCACCGAGCGGATCGCGTCGTCGTTGCCCGGGATGGGGTAGTTGACCTCGTCGGGGTCGCAGTTCGTGTCGAGGATGCCGATCACCGGGATGCCGAGCTTGCGGGCCTCGTCGACGGCGAGGTGCTCCTTCTTGGTGTCGACCACCCAGAGAGCGCTCGGGGTCTTCGACAGGTTGCGGATGCCGCCCAGCGTCTTGTGCAGCTTGTCCAGCTCGCGACGCTTGATGAGCAGCTCCTTCTTGGTGAAGCCGCTGGTGGTGCCCTCGAAGTCGAGCTCCTCGAGCTCCTTCATGCGGGCGAGTCGCTTCGACACCGTCGAGAAGTTGGTGAGCAGACCGCCGAGCCAGCGCTGGTTCACGTAGGGCTGGCCGACGCGCGTCGCCTGCTCGGCGATGGCCTCCTGGGCCTGCTTCTTGGTGCCGACGAACAGCACGGTGCCGCCGCGGGCGACGGTCTCCTTGACGAAGTCGTAAGCCTTGTCGATGTAGGCCAGCGACTGCTGCAGGTCGATGATGTAGATGCCGGAGCGCTCCGCGAAGATGAATCGCTTCATCTTGGGGTTCCAGCGGCGGGTCTGGTGCCCGAAGTGCACGCCGCTGTCGAGCAGCTGGCGGATGGTGACGACGGCCATGGCCGTTCTCCTTCTTCCACGCGCACGGGTGCGCGTTCTTCTCAGTTCTCTTTCCTCTGCACCGGTCGGTGCGGGAACCTGGTGCCCGGGCACGCATCCGCTCCCCGGTTACCCGGTGGAGACTGAGTGGATGTGGTGGCCGAGTGGGCACGCGTAGTCAACGCCCGAGAGCGCTGCTGCCGTCAGTGTAGCACCGCGACCGTTCCTCCTCAGGGTCGGGATGTCCCCAATCCGGCTCCATCGGCGTCGTAGTCGGACCCCGTCCTCCAGGGTCGAGTCATGAGATCGATGGCCACGCTCGTGCTCGCCGCGTCCGTCGCGCTCGCGCCGCCCTCGGCGCTTCCCGCACCCGCGGCGCTTCCCGCACCCGCGGCGCTCCCGGCTGCGCCCTCGCCCGCGGCGCTTGCGCCGCCCGCGGCGCTCCCGGCTGCGCCCTCACCCGATCCCGGCGTCGCAGGCGGGGCGGTCTGGGCGTGGCCCGTGCCTCCGCCGCACGCGGTGCTGCGCCCGTTCGTCGCTCCCCCGACGCCGTACTCCCCCGGCCACCGCGGCCTCGACCTCCTCGCGCCGCGCGAGACCGTGCTCGCGCCCGACGACGGTGTCGTCCACTTCTCGGGTTGGGTGGTCGACCGGCCGGTGCTCTCCATCCGGCATGAAGGCGGCTACCTCTCGAGCTACGAGCCGGTCGAGACGGATCTCGTCGAGGGCGATCCGGTGGCGCGGGGCGATCCGATCGGCACCGTGCTCGACGGGCACTGCGAGCGCCGCTGCCTGCACTTCGGAGTGCGGCTCGACGGCGAGTACGTGTCACCGCTGCTGCTGCTCGGCGGCATCCCGCGGTCGGTGCTCCTGCCGGTGAGGCGGGAGCGGCGGGGTTCAGGCGCGCGGGTGCGCCCTGGCGTAGGTCTCCTTCAGCCGCTCCGCCGACACGTGCGTGTAGATCTGCGTCGTGCCGAGGCTCGCGTGGCCGAGCAGCTCCTGCACGGCGCGCAGATCGGCTCCGCCGTCGAGCAGGTGCGTCGCCGCCGTATGACGCAGGGAGTGCGGGCCGGCGGGCCCTGAACCGGGGAGGTCGCCGAGCAGCGACGAGACGAGGCCGTAGACGGTCCGCGCGCCGATGCGCCGACCCCGGGCACCCACGAAAAGGGCGTGCTCGCCGGGCGCAGCCCACTCCGATCTGCGCTCGAGCCAGGCGCGCAAGGCCGTGGCCGCCGGTACTCCGAACGGCACGACCCGCTCCTTCGCACCCTTGCCGAGCACCCAGACGGTCAGCCGCTCCAGGTCGAGCCGATCGAGGTCGAGGCCGACGAGCTCGCTGACGCGGATCCCTGCGCCGTAGAGCAGCTCGACCATGGCGACGTCGCGGACCGCTCCCACGTCGCGGGTCTCCGCCCGCTCCGCGAGGCCCGCGAGGAGGCCGTTCACCTGCTCCCGGGTGAGCACCCGCGGCAGGCGCCGATCGGGGCGCGGCGCCTTCAGACGCACGGCGGAGTCCTGACCGTGTCCCTCCCGGGCGCTCCACTCGGTGAAGGAGCGCACCGCGGCGGCGCGTCGGGCGAGCGTCGCTCGGGACAGGCCGCGCTGCGACTGCTGCCAGAGCCAATCCCGCAGCAGCTCGAGGTCGGCGGCTGCAGCGTCCTCGGCACCGCGCTCCGCGGCGAAGGCGGCGAGGTCGGCGAGGTCGGCCCGGTAGCTGCGCACCGTGTTCGCGCCGAGCCCGCGCTCGCGCACGAGGTAGCCCTCGAAGCGGTCGATCGCGTCTCGCCAGAGCATGGCTCCAGCATCGCCCGATCCGACGGTCGGGTCGTGCGGGCTCGCCGCGGGAGCCGGTGAATCAGCGCCGGGACAGCCGGCCGGGCCACCAGAAGCCGCGCCCGGTCAGGAAGGCGAGCGCCGGCACCAGCACCGTGCGCACGAGGAGCGTGTCGAGCAGCACGCCGATGCAGACGATGACGCCGATCTGCGTGAGCGTGATGAGCGGCAGCACGCCGAGCACGGCGAACACCGCGGCCAGCAGCACGCCGGCGCTCGTGATGACCCCGCCCGTCGCCGCGAGCGCCGTCACCATCCCGGCGCGCACGGATGCGCTGTCCGGTCGCAGCGCCTCCTCGCGGGCGCGGGTCACGAGGAAGATGTTGTAGTCCACGCCCAGCGCCACCAGGAACAGGAAGCTCAGCAGGATCACGTTGGTGTCCAGCGCCGAGAAGCCGAACGGACCGGCGAAGAGCAGCCAGGCGGCGCCGAGACTCGCGAAGAACGATGCGATGACCGTGAGCAGGAGCAGCACGGGCGCGACGAGCGCCCGCAGCAGCACGAGCAGCACCAGCAGCACGACGCCGAGGATCAGCGGAAGGAGCAGCCGCTGGTCGGCCGCGGCCACCTGCGAGACGTCGAGGGCAGTGGCGTCGGCCCCTCCGACCAGGGCGTCGGCACCCTCGACCGCGTGCACGGCGGCGCGCAGGTCCTCGACGGCGGCGAACGCCGCCTCCGACTCCGGTTCGGCGTCGAGCACGACATCGACTCGCGCCAGCCCGTCGTCGCTGTCGCCCGGGCGCACCGAGTCGACGCGGTCGACATCCTCGGCGGCCGCGATGACGTCATCGACCGCATCCTCGTCGGCGAGCACGATCGTCGGCGCGCCGCTGCCCGCGGGGAACGCCTCCGCGATGAGTTCCTGACCGACGACCGCCTCCGGCACCTCCCGGAACTGCTCCGTGCTCGCGAGCCCGGTCTCGATGCGCGGCACAGCGGAGGCCAGGCCCACCAGCACGAGCAGCCCGAGCACTCCCACGAGGGCGGGCCGGCGTGCGACGCCGCGGCCGAGGCGTCCCCAGAGGCTGCGCTCCGCGGTGCTGGGAGTGCCCACCCGGGGCACGTAGGGCCAGAAGAGGCCGCGCCCGAAGAGCAGGAGCGCGGCCGGCAGCACCGCCAGCGCGAAGAGCATCGCGAGGAGGACGCCGATCGCGCACGCGAGGCCCAGCGCCCGGTTGCCCTCGAGTCCGGCGAACAGGAGGGTGAGCAGCGACAGCACGACCGTTCCGCCGCTCGCGAGGATGGCGGGAGCCGCTCCCCGGAGGGCCGATCGCATGGCGTCGCGGCGGTCGTCGTGCAGGCGCAGCTCGTCGCGATAGCGGGCGATGATCAGCAGCGCGTAGTTCGTGCCCGCGCCGAACACGAGCACCGAGAGGATGCCGGTGACGGAGGCGTCGAGTTCGTAGCCCGCCAGCGCGGCGAGGCGGCGGGCGACGATGCCGGCGACGGCATCCGCCGTGCCGATCACCGCGAGCGGCACCAGCCACAGCACGGGACTGCGGTAGGTGAGAAGCAGGAGGACGGCGACGACGATCACCGTGGTGATGAGGAGCGTCACGTCGGCTCCCTCGAAGACGGCCGCCAGATCCACCTCGAAGCCCTCGGGCCCGGTGAGGACGGCCGTGACGCCGTCCGGGAGGCCCTCCGACGCCGCCGCGCGGAGCTCGTCGGCGCGGGCGGCCTGGGCCGCGACGTCGCTCTCGGGTTCGAGCAGCACCGTGACCACCGCCGCCGATCGGTCCTCCGCGACGATCGGGGGGAGCACCTGCTCCTCGGTGGCGAGCTCGGCCAGCTCGGGGACCCGCTCCCCGATCGTGGCGACGTCGTCGTCGGTGAGGTCGCCGTCCTCGCGAGTGAAGACGAGGATCGCCGATGCCGTCTCCGCCTCGGGAAACTCCTCGAGCAGCGCAGCGACCCGAGCCGACTCCGCATGAGCGGGGAGTCCGGACGTGGGAGCACCGTCGCTGTCGGCACCGCGCCCGAGGAGGAAGGCTGCGGCGACACCCACGACCGCGAGCAGCAGCACGATCCACGAGGTGCGGCGGGAGGTGAGGAAGCGCACGACGGCCTCTCGTCAGTCAGAAGAAAGTAAGCCAGCTGACAATCTAGCGGACGTGTCGCCGTCCGGTCCGCTTCCGGCCATTCTCGCCTGGCCTCGTCAGTCCCCGGCGGTCGCGCCGAGGTTGAACGTCGACCGCTTGTCGCTGAAGGCGGCCCGACGCGCCTCCGGTGTCATCGCTGCGAGGGTCGCCAGATGCTCGGCCCCGAACGCGGTGACCTCCTCGGCCTCCTCGAGAGGGGCGATGGAGTGCACGATGCGGTCGTCGTAGACGTGCACCAGGTTGATCGCCTGCCCCGCATCCGTGCCGGAGAGCAGGCGGTCGCCGCGAGTGAGATCCAAGGTGTAGCAGGTCGCGGCCGCGACCGAGACCGGGATGCCGGCGAACAGCGAGTGCGTCGAGTAGTGCAGGTGGCCGCCGAGGATGCCGCGCACATCCGTGCCCCGCACCACGTCGGCCAGGCGCTGCTGATCGAGCAGCTCGAGGATCCCCATGGCCTCGAGGAGCGGCGTGGGGATCGGTGGATGATGCACCGCGATGAGCGTGCCGTGCGGCGCAGGGGTCGCGAGGACGCCCGCGAGCCACTCGAGCTGTCCATCGGTGAGCTCGCCGTGGTGCCAACCAGGGACCGTGGTGTCGAGGGAGATCACTCTGAGCCCGGCGATGTCGTGCACGCGGTCCTGGGGCTTGGTGCTGGGCTCCTCGCCGAGCAGCACCGACGAGTACGGCTCGCGCTCATCGTGGTTGCCCATGACCCAGATTACGGCCGCCCCCATCCGCTCGGCCGCGGGCTCGACGATCGCCTTCAGCCGCTCGTAGGCGTCCGGTTCTCCGAGGTCGGCGAGGTCGCCCGTGAAGACGAGGGCCTGCGGCACGGCGCGTGAGCGTTCGAGCTTGCTCAGCGCCCGCGCGAGGTGCTCCTCGGTGGCGACGCTGCCGTAGAGCGGGCGACCGCCCGCGAGCAGGTGCGTGTCGCTGATGTGCGCGATCACGTGGGTGGGTGCGGGATGCTGGCCGAGCTGGATCACGCACTCACAGTACGTCCTGCGGCCGACGGACGAGAGTCCGCATAGCGGCCATATCGGTCGTACGCAACCTGGAGTTCGCCCGGTTCGGAGAGCACGGTCGGCATGGTGAAGTGGAGGCATGCGGTCTGGGAATCCGCGGCCCCGTCGGGTCGCCATCGTCGCGTTCTGGTCGGCGATCTTCCTCGTCTGGCTGCTCCTCCTCGCGATCTATCTGCCCGGGGTGCTCGATTCCGGCCGCAAGCCAGGCGTCTCCAGCGCCGAGCAGTGGGCGCTGGCGGGCATCGGGATCGGGTCGAGCGTCATCTGGCTCGCCGGCATCCGGCATCTCGCGATGTGGCTCCTGACCCTCGCGCCAGCACCCCGCGCGCCCCTGCCGCGACCGTCGAGCACGGCCAGGGTCGCCCTGCTCTACTGCACGGCCGACGATCTGAACCCCGACGCGCTGCGCCGGAGCGCACGCCAGGACCGCCCGGTGAGCGTCTTCATCCTCGATGATTCCTCCTCGCCCGACCGCAGGGCCGAGATCGACGAGCTCGCCGAGACGGAGGGGTTCACCGTGCTGCGGCGGCGCACGCGCACCGGCTACAAAGCGGGCAACCTCAATGCGGCGCTGAAGCGGCTGATCGCGGACTTCGACTACTTCGTCGTGCTCGACAGCGACGAGATCATCCCGCAGCACTTCGCCTCGCGAGCGCTTGCGCACTTCGGCTCGGATCCCTCGATCGGCATCGTGCAGGGCCGGCACCGAGCCGTGCCGGGAACGACGGCCTTCGCCGCCGTGTTCGCGGGCATGCTCGAGTCGCATGTCACCGTCGTGCAGCAGGCACGCAGCCGGATGGGCTTCTCGGCGTTCATGGGCCGCGGCGCGATGATCAGCGCCCAGTGCCTGCGCGAGGCCGGTCCGATTCCCGAGGTGGTGACCGAGGATGTGGCGTTCAGCCTCGAGGCCCGGCTCGCCGGCTTCCGCATCCACTACGACAACGACCTCGTGAGCATCGAGGAGTACCCGGTCGACTATCACGCCTTCCGCACCCAGCACGCGAAGACGGTGGAAGGCACGACGGAGTTCATGGCGCGCTCGTGGCGTCGCATCCTGCGCTCGCGGCTCGATGCCGGTGAGCGGATCGATCTGCTGGTCGAGCAGCTGACGGCCCCGGCCATGGCGGCGGCGGCCGTGCTGTGCTTCTCGAGCGGAGTGGTCCTGACGGCCCTCGGCGGCGAAGCCGTGCAGCCGATCTGGTCGATCCTCGCCACCGGCGCGCTCGGAGCGTCGGTGCTGCTGCCCGAGGCGGTCCGGGTCGCCCGGCTGCGCGGCGCCCTCGCGGGCGCCGGCTGGCTGGCCGCCGCGACGGCGCTCTTCGCCTCCACGCTGCTCCTGACCTTGCGCGCGACGCTCAAGGTGCTGTTCGGCGGACGTGCTGTGTTCGCCGTGACACCCAAGTCGGCCTCGCGCGACCGCGACCCCTCCACTCTCCGGCCGCTCCGTTCGGAGGCGGGCGGTGTCGTGACGGTGGTCGCGATCGCGCTGCTCCTGTCGGGGTCGATCGCTCCCGCACTCCCCGTGCTCGGATCGGGCGTGGCGGCGCTGCTGTTCGCGATGGTCGGGGCTCGGCCGCTCGCCGCCGTGCGGCGGCCGCGGCGCCTGGCTGCCGCGCCGAACGATCTCGCCGGCAGGGTCTGACGCGCGATACGGCGCCTTCCCGGGCGGCGGCTCAGCGCGCGGGACGCTGCGTCGCGCTCGCCCTGAACCACCCGTTAGCCGAATACGTCAGTGACACGATGGTGATGTTTGAGTCCACGGACGAGAACGGCAAAGTGAAGATGGTCTTCAGGGTCCCGCCTCCTAGCGAGCTGGTCAAACTCCGGACGGCGGGATCGCGCGAACTGGCCGCCAGACGGGCGCGCGAGGTGGAGTCACGCGGGACTCCCCGCGAGCTGACGGCAACGGTTGAGCCCGAACCTGAGGAGGAGGCGGCCTCCTAGCCGAGGGCACCATTGCGCGGACGGCCCCGCGTCTCGCTACGTTCGGGGCGTGGACTTCGACCTCCTTCTCCGCAACTTCACCCGCTCCCTCGATCTTGTGAACGAGGGCGAGTTGGAGGACTTCGACCTTTCGATAGCGAATGCCGTCCTCTGGGCGTGCATCCTCGATGAGGCACTTACCGAGCGGCTCGGGGCGGCCTACGAAGAGGCTCGAGACGCCGACCGGAAGGGACGTACCTTATTCGCCCTCCGATTGGCACGGAACGCGATCGTCCACGGTCAGACGTTCGGCCTCCACGACGGTCATCCGTTTCCACCCTTTGGCGAGCCCATGTTCTATGGCCCGCGTGTGTGGAAGTCGTACGACGAGTTAACCGAGTCGTGGCTGCCGAGAGGCCCCAACTCACCGCACCAGACTGCGCTCCGCGAGGTGTACGAGGAGGAGATCGCCGGCACTCACATCGGGGCTCCGGTCTGGGCGGCACGCGCCTTCCTCGATGCGCTCGCCGCTGATAGATGGGTGGTCAAATGATCGGGCGGTCGTTCCGCGTCCAGTCCGCTGGCAACTCAAGATCGCGAACGACGTCGGCCCACTCGTCTCCATCACCGGGCCAGGAGGTTGGGCGCTCCGCGCCGGTATAGAGGTAGTGGCCGTTCTCGCCGTTCTGGCTACCAATCGCGAGGTGCCAGCCGCTCGGCATCTGACGCCATGCGCGCCACCGTCTGCCGTCCGCGGTCGTCTCGACGTGGATGCCGTGCTCAGCGGGCAGGCCGTAACGACCAACCGGTCGCAGCACCAGTTCGGTGAGGTCGTCCCAGTACCGACTGCCGAGCCGCTCGTACCGCAGTCCCTGTGCGGTGACTAGGAAGTCGAGCGCCCGCTTCGTGCCCTCAAACTCGCGACGGTCGACCTGCGCACCTTCGCCATCCACGCCCAGCTCACCTGCGAAGCGGGCGAGCTGAGACACCCGATCCGCCTCGCGGCCCTCACGGCTCTCCACGTCCTCGCGGAACTCGCGCATCAAGCGGTCGGCCTCCCGGAACTTCTTCGCGCGCAGCAGCGACTTCTCGTACGGCGGGAGGAAAGCCCTGGCCCACTTGAGCCGGAGGTGGAGCCCGAGCACGACAGCGAGCGTGACGCGCCGGAGAGCAGGCGGCTTGTAGATGCGGCGAAGGCGGCGAGTGATCTTCTGGGCAGCCGCGTAGAACGCCGCGAAGTAGAAGAACGGGAACATGACGAGGGGTAGCCATATCGATAGCGCCAGTTCGAGCAGCGTCCCGCCCCAGTCGCGGGTGCCCGAGTTCGCGATCAATTGGACGCTCGTCCAGACGATCAAGCCCAGGCCTGCCACCGTCACGAGAACGCCAAGGCACCCCTCAAGCTGCTTGCCGTCCGGACGCCGGGAGGCGGCGAACCGAAGCAGCACCAGGAAGGTAACAAGCGGCTGGAAGATCAGTTCGCCCCACAGCGGGAAGGGTTCGAGGTTGAGGTAGAAGAGCAGGAGCGTCGAGAGTGCGAGTGTCTCGCGGCCGATCTGACCAACGATCGCGGTTCCGGATTTCGCTTGGACCGCTCGGAAGAGTAGCGGGAAGCCGACCGTGACGACGATGAAGATCGTGTCCTTCAGGAGGTCGAAGTTCCACACGCCGATGACCGCAGCGAGAGCGACCCAGGCCGCGCACCAAAGCAGGAACAGGCCCCAGACGGTGAGAAGCGACCCCGACGTGAGTGCGATCTTCAGGACGTTGAGCGAGGGCGGCAGCACGGCTCGCCGCATCTTCGGCACAGCGAGCACAACGATCACGAACGCGCCGAGCAATATGAGCGAGGCAAGTTCGCGGTTCGTGAGCATCTGTCCTCCGGCCCGGAGGCTACTAGCGACCACTGACGGCGATCGGCGACGCCTGAAGGGCACCCTTATGGCAACGTGATTCGCTTCTATCGGGAGTCGCTAGGACCCCGATGCGCCCGTCATCGTAGTTGCAGGCAGGATCGCTCTGGGAAGTCTCCGTGACACGGGCCCCTTCTTCGGAGTCAGCCTTGCGAGCCGAAGTAGTAACTCTCCCCTGGACTACGCGCGCTATAGGTCCAGCGCTAGTACGTGGACGGCAGGAAACACCGAGCTTGTGTCTCGGCGTCCTCGATCGGGCGGATCTGACCGCCTACTTGTTCTTATTGGCGAATGGCCGACTGCCGTGAATGCGCTTGAACTCCGATATGTAGATCGTTTCGGCCTCGTGCGCGGGCATGTCGGGGGTCTCCAGCCACGCGACCACCAGGTCGTCAGCGTCCGCGAGCTGCCAGATCGATCGCCCCCCCGTGTGGGACGATGACTTCTTGCTGAAGGGTGCGAGCCGTCCGCGAAGCCCCGGATTTCTCAGTGGCTCCGCTTTGCCTATGTATACGATGGGGGCGCCAGCGATCCAAGCCCCTTCGAGCACTTGGGGGGTGTATGGCGGCCGTCTCTTGATCGGGTTCACGTTCAAGAACTCAGGTTCGGACGCGCTCGGACGCAAGATGGCGTAGATGCCCCTGCGAGGGGGCAAGAGCGTGACGTCCATTCCGACGAATGTCAAGAATCCCTCGAATCCGATAGCCTCCAGCCCCTTCCTGTCCCAGGTGGCGGGGAGTCGCAATTCACTCACCCGCCGACGCTATCGTCCGGGGCAAACACCAACACGTACCGCTAGGGCCGCCGTCGCTCAATCAAGACGAACGTCCGCCTCCCTCGGCCCGCTTCCTTCCTGTGCGCTCGACTGGATCGCGTACAGCGTTTCAGGTTATGCAGATGGGCGTGAGCGTCCCTCGTTCAGGAGCGCTCCGCTGAACCGCCTCCGCTGGAATCGGGTCATGCTCCGTACGTTAGGCGACAGTCACCCGCGGTAATTGGGTCCCGCCCGATAACAGCTACTAATGCTCGCCATTCTCTGCTTTGGCTTCAGCAATCGCCGCCCTCGCCTCATCCTCCGCCGCTTCGGCCTCCCACTCTTCCCGAAGCAGTTCTTTCCGCGCCCGGTTCTCACGCGCCATGTGCACCGCACGCTCCTGCTCGCTCGCTTCGGTCCGCGCACGCTCTCTGAGGAACCGGATTGCGGATGGGTTTCCTCGAGCGACGTCATCGCGGAGTCCCTCGTCGGAAGCCAGTGCCCGTGCGGCTGCCCGGAACTCCAGCAAGGCGGGCCCGTTACGGGGGTACATGTTACGAACATCGCTCGAAAGCCCGCGGACCGACGACATAATGTCGGCGAGCATTTCGGAGACATCGGGTGGTTCGGGCGTACTCACCTTCTCGTCCGAGTCGGGGACTTTAGCCAGCTTCGACTCCAGGTCGGACCACCAGCGCTTGAAGGTCCGCTCAATGTCCATACCAGGATTCGCGATTTCAGCGATTGACCTCATCAATCGCAAGATGCCCTGTTCATCGGCAGGAACCCCGTTGAACTGCTTAAGTGGTTCTTCCAGGGCAGCTGGTAGGAACCCCAGTGTGACGGGTACCACACGCGCATCGTCGTTGATCCGCTTAGCCAGCGCTCCGGCCTCGAAGTTGAGCCACGGCGCCCTCATGTTCTCCGGCGTCACACAGAGAATCCCGAAATCTGTATCAGCAAGCCAGGTGTTCACCTCGTTGTTCCACCGCTGGCCAGCACGGATGTCCTCTGTTGAACAGAAGCACTCGACGCTCTGAATAACATCGTGAATCCACTCACGCAGAGCGTCCGCAACGAGCCTGCTCCGTGGTCCGGACCAGCTGATGAACACCTTCACACCCGCGAGAGTATAGGAAATGGGCGCGGGCGCGTCCACGTGGGGTCCGTCAATCTGCGCTCGCCTGGCTGGTACCCGAGCGCCCCTCCGCGCTTCCGGGTCTGGTCACCGGTGAACAGCGCCTGCCCGTCGCACAGCGGCGTCGCGTCCTACAGTGCGGGGCTCGGGTCTCCCATGCGAGGTCTCCGGCGCATCGGCATTCACAGGGACCCCCTCCTGTGGGATGGGATCGATCGCCGCTCAGCCGGAAAGCTCTCCCGTCACGATGTCTCCGCAGAGGGGCAATGCACGACCGAGTCAGGGTCGATGTCCGCAATCGCAACGACGGTACCGATATCAAGTGCCAGAGCCTCCGCCTCCTCGGCATAGCCGAGCGCCCACACGCTGCCTGTGTGCAGAACGCTGATGCCGACCTCGTACGACACACGGGTGACGGCGTCCGGTTACGCGAGAGGGCGGCGCCCTTCGTGGAGCCGGAAGACCAGCTCGTCGTCAACGGCAATGAGGATGGTCTGGTCGGTCATGGTGGACCTTCTTTCTGCGCGAGCCACGAGAGCACCTGCGGGCGATCCTCGCTAAGCGCATCGAGATCGTGTGGAGATGACTGTCTCGGCGGATATGGTCGTGGTGCTAGCGCGAGGAGGCGACATCGTGATCGAGAGGGAGCACCCCGACGACAAGCTGGTTGAGCGTTACTACACGCCGAGCGGGATGCATGTTGCCTGGGAGCGACACGGATCCGGCGACCTGTACGGCGGAGAAGTCTCGAAGGAGCGAGGTCACGAAATCATGCGCAGCGAGGGCCTTGACCCTGAGACCTTCCAGGTACGGCTAGGCGACCGCTAGGAGGTCGCGCCGCCAGCGCCAGTGCGCTTCGCTCTGATTCGAGCCGTACGCGCGGGTCCCTGGAAGACTTCGTTCAGAACCTCGTCCATCAGCGATAGCACCTCGGCTGCATCCTCGGCATCGGGCACGTCCAGAATGTCGCCGTGCGCCATGTCGTTTCCAAGTGACGTATCTCGTGCGCAGCTTCTCGCGTCGATTCGCGAATGAATTGCTGCTTGGCGAGCTCATCGATCTTGTTGACCAGCATCCCCTTGAGGATGCCCTTTTCCTTCGCCGTGGCTTCCACAACGGTACGCGCCATCAGAATGGCAGCCATGAGCGCGTTGATGCTCGCGGAGGCATGTGCCTCCTTCGCCGCTACCGCAATGTGGCTCGGCACGTCAGGGAATTCAGGCGCGCTGCCACGGCTCGGGAACCAGGTGACGGTCGAGTCGGCTGTGCGCTCGAAGTCCGAGACGGCACCGTTTGCCGTAGTTCTGTGGGAGGTGCTCGTTCCCAAACTCGCTCGGCCGCAATGATTGCACTTCGCGGCCCCTTGAATCAGTGAACTCTGCACGATCCCGCCTGCCACGGACTGCGACGTGGCTATCGTTTCTGCCCACATCGCTTTGAGATGTGAATAGCGTCCGCAGAAAGCGCAAACCGTCAATGGCATGGCCGGATTATGACACTTTACGATTCTCGTCAACACCGACACTCATACGATGGATGCGATGAGCAACGACGACGACTTGCCGTACATTGGCACCCCGAACTGCCCTTCCTGCTTGGAGCGCATGGACGCGGTGATCGGAGCGTGGTGGTGCTCTTCATGCGGAATCTCACTCCGACCGGAGGACGAGAACCGTTAGCGAGTGGCGTCGCGTGTGCTCTCGCATGGGCCACTAGTCTGCCGTCGTGGCCCAGTCGAACCGCGAGGTACCGTTCACTCAGACGAACCTCGGCGCAACCGTCATCGGTGGGATCATCCTGCTGGGCCTTTCGATCCTCATCAACGCATTGATCGATGGTTCTCCCGTCATCGCTCGCGTCGCCGTTGTCTTGGGCGCCACAGTCCTTGGGTTGCTTGCGGCGAGCATCGCCTCAGCGAGGTGGCGGGCACGCACCTGGATTTCACTGGGGCGTTGGCTACGCGGCCTCGACGTACTCACCAACAAGCGTCGTGAAGCGATCCGGCAAGAGGGGTACGAGGCGCGCAGTGCCGAGATCGAGCAGGAGCGGGCGATAGTCCGACAACCGGCCTGGCGTTTCGAGGCTCGAGACGCCCTCGGTGAGCGTGACCTCTTTTGGCTGCACAATCACGGCTATGGCGCTACCGACGTTCACGTGAGTTGCGATCCGGAGTTCTTCACGACCGATGGAGACGTGTTCTTCAGGGACTTCGGTAATTCGGGTGGAGGTGGCTCAACAGGAAAGTGGTTCAAGGGATACCCGACGAAGCGGGGCCTGAAGGAGGGGGTGATCTTCACGGTGCGGTGGCGGGATACAAACGGAGACGCACATCAGAAGGAGGTCTTCCTGCCGCCAATCGAGCTTGAGAGTGCACAAGAACGGGCCCTACGCGAAGCGCATATGAAGGGTAAAGCGGAAGGCGCGCGCGAAGCTAGAGCCGAGTCGGCGACCAAGCTACCGACGCCGGCACCACGCTGGACCCTGACTGCGCTGGACCGCTCAGGGTCGAGACGAACTTGGCACTTGCGCAATCTCATACGCGAGAGCGTCGTCAATCACGTGCGAGTTGATGTGGAACCGGCGGGCGCTTTCATCCACGAGGATGGCGCCTTTTGGACAGTCTTCGATGAGGCTACGGACGGCACGTTCTCGGGACGAGTTACAGACTATGGCGCCAGGAAGGGGTTCGAGATCACTGTCTGGTGGAAAGACGCCGAGGGAGAGTCATTCTTCCGGACTTGGACGGAGCCGCCGTCACCGGAGAAGGATGAAGAGCCCGACCTTTCCGACGTTTGGGACACGCCGTCCTAGTGATAGTCGTCAGTAACGGTCATGCTCTCAACCTCCGGGTCCTCAGGTAGTGATGCGGCATCGCATGCGAAGTCCCAGTCGTCAGTACTGTCCACCAGTGATGGAAGTCGGCGAAGATCGTCCGCCTGGCAGGTGATCTCCTCGCCGGTTTCGAGTTGAATCTCGGACACCGGATCGAACGTCACGCCGTTTGCGTGGGTGATCGTGAACTCAAGAGTCAGCGTGACCCCGAGTCCGTTCTGCGTCAGGGTGCCCGCGTCGACGGTGTACCAACCCGTGTTCGTGTTGTCTTCGATGCCGGTGATGCGAATGCTTTGCACGACGTCCAATGGGTCTGGTTCGTCGGCCGCGCATCCTGTGAGAGCGAGCACTGCGCCAATGATCAACACCACACCCGTGACGGTCCGCTTCGGTCTCATGAGCGCGAGCCTAGCGTCGCGCTTTTCTCAGCGTCGTGCCGAGTAGTAGACGTGTTGCACTGTTGAGGCGTGCCAAACCCCACCGCGCGCTGAGGGCACACCGGCAGCGTTGAGGCGTTCTGCGATTGCCCGAAAACTCTGGCCTCGACGACGCGCGTGATTGATGCGCGCTGCGACCCGTGGCGGCACTCGGCTAGCCGCTCCTGGCACAACCCCCCGCTCACGCTTGGTCACCGCAAGCGCGGCCTTCGTTCGCTCACTGATGGTGTCGCCCTCCCACTCCGCAACGGCAATGAGAATGTGAGCGACGAGACGACCGGTGGGCGTGGTCATGTCAATGCCGACGTCCAGCGCCACTAGACCCCAGGCGCGGCGTCTTCGGCTCGGCTGAGTAGCGCGGCGAAGAATGGCGCCGAAAGCCACCACCGAGCGCGAGAGCCGGTCCAGCTTCGAGACCACCAGCGCGTCCGCTTCGCCCGCTTCGAGGATCGCAAGCGCCTGCGCCAAACCCGGACGTTGCGCGTTCTTGCCGGTCTCTCCCTGATCGATGATCCATTCGATCTCCCAGCCTCGCCGCACCGCCTCCATCTGGATCGCAGAGCGCTGGACCTCGATGCCATAGTCCTGCTCACGAGTGGACACACGCAGGTACCCGACGACCTTCACAGCGCGGTACCTTCGCTCATGCCCTTGATTGCGACACAGCACATCATCAGTGCCCTTGGCATCGACTCGGATTCTGCACTCGAAGACCTGAACGACGAGCTTGAGTCTCTTCCGCAGGTTCGGATCATCTCCATCGCCATGCGAGGCGTGCCCTTCAGGGTCATGGGACAGACCTCGGAAGGCGTGCAGTTGATCGCCGTAGTCGAAGAGGCGTGAGCACATGAGTACCGCGAACTCGGCATGATGGGCTCATGAGGACGCTCTTCGCCGGAGTCGTGCTGGTCGTCGCGGTAATTTGTGTCGTCGCTGGGAGCCTGGAGATTAGCCCGCCGCGTAATTCCGAGGGCTTTCCAACCGACATTCCTGATCTGGGCGCAGCTATCAGATGGTGGGTGTTTCCCGCCCTCGTCGCTATTGCCCTCGTCGTGGGCATCGTTCTGACGATTTCGGATCGACGCAAGAATGCCGGTCGCGATCCGGGAGAAATCGAGGCGGAGCGAGCTTTGACGAGAGCGAAGTTCGCTGGGTACGTGAAAGTCGCCGCGACCGAGCCGCACTGCACACAATGCCCGACGCCCCGTTTCACGGGTCAGAAAGCAAGTGTGCGCGTAGGGATCGGCTCGATCTGGCAGTGCCACCGATGTGGCCGACGCTGGATACTCGAGGCCCATGAGCACGAAGTGAATGAGCGCAAGACCACTCTCTCGAAGTGGCGCTTGGCGCCACGCAACGGATAACTCGGCCGCGTTCCGCATGCATTCTCTAACACCGAACGGCGCCTTCCGAAGGACGGTGTGCGTAGTCACCAGCCCAGCTCATTCGCCACATCGTGCGGCAGGTACCCCAGCTGCTCGTTTGCGGCGAGGTACAGCGCGCCTTCCACGAGCCGAGGCATTGCAGCCACGTCGTAGTGCATCGGCCATGCAGGCTGCACGGCGAGCAGCACAGGCGTATTCGGGTCGAGGTGCTCAATGGCCTCTCGAAGCTTAGCCATAGTCATCTTTCAGTCCTTTCATTGTCAGGCTCGAACTCGCCGCCGTGCCAGATCGCCGCCTCGCGCAGGGAGGCGACGGGCACGACGCGGAGACCCGGCACGAGGGCTGCCTCGTCGGCGTTGCCGACCGGCACCATGACGGTCTCGAACCCGGCTCGCACCGCGGCGAGCGCCGCGGGGAGGATGCCGGGGATCGGGCGCAGCCGGCCGTCGAGGCCGAGCTCGCCCAGGTGCAGCACGCGCTCGACGGACTCCCCGCGCACAGTTCCGGCCGCGGCCAGCACCGCGAGCGCGATGCCGAGGTCGAAGCCGCTGCCGTGCTTGGGCAGCGCGGCCGGCGAGAGGTTGATCGTGATCCGTCGGGCCGGCAGGTCGCATCCCGAGTTGCTCGCAGCCGAGCGGACCCGGTCCTTCGCCTCGCCGAGGGCCGCGTCGGGTAGTCCGACGAGCACGAAGGCGGGGAGCTGGCTCGAGATGTCGGCTTCGATCTCGACGATCGCGCCCTCCAGTCCGAGGAGCGAGACCGCGTGCGTCCGTCCGAGCGCCATCAGAGCACTCGCTTCAGATGATCGATCGCGGCCGGCGACCCGGTGGGAGCCAGCACTCCGACCGCATCGGTCCGCACCGAGCCCGACACTCCCGGATGCGCCTCGCACCACGCGCCGGCGAGGCGTCGGAGCCGAGCCAGCTTCACCGCGGTGATGGCCTCGAGCGGATGACCGAAGGCGGTGCTCGTGCGGGTCTTCACCTCGACGAACACGAGTTCGTCGCCGTCGGCCGCGACGAGGTCTATCTCGCCCTGCGCGCATCGCCAGTTGCGGTCGAGGATGCGCAGTCCCGCATCCTCGAGATGGTGCGCCGCCAGTGCTTCGCCGCGTCTGCCGAGGTCGTCCTTCGCTGCCACCCGTCAAGAGTGGAGCGGCGCCCTCACACGCGAGGAGGCGGGGACGGCGATCGTGGAGAACCGCCCCTGTGAAGGACTACTCGTCGAGCGCGAGCTCCTTGGGGAGCTCCAGCTCCTTCGCCGACAGCTCCTCGACGTTGACGTCCTTGAAGGTCAGCACGCGCACGCTCTTCACGAACCGGTCGGAGCGGTAGACGTCCCACACCCACACGTCGTTCATCGTGAGCTCGAAGTAGAAGTCGTGCTCGGTGTCGCGACGCTCGAGCGACACCTCGTTCGCCAGGTAGAACCGGCGCTCGGTCTCGACCACGTAGCGGAACTGCCCCACGATGTCGCGGTACTCGCGGTACAGCGCGAGCTCGACTTCGCGGTCGTAGTCCTCGAACTCGTCCTCGTCCATTGGGTCGAGTGTAGTCGCGGGCCGCCGGAGGCGCAGACGGATGCCGAGCGGCTCACACCGCGAGCGCGTCCATCGCCTCCAGGGAGTCCTCGTCGAAGAGGGCGGGCTGCTCCTCGGGCTGCTTGTGTAGCCAGGTGATGCGGTGCAGCTCGCTGGGCCCGAGCTCGTGGATCGCGGCGTAGTGCTCGCGGCTCGCGTAGCCCTTGTTCGAGGCCCACAGGTAGCCGGGGATCCGCGCGTCCTCCGCGATCATCAGCCGGTCGCGGCGCACCTTGGCGAGCACGGATGCGGCAGCCACCGACCCGCAGTCCCGGTCGGCCTTGATGCGGGTGCGCACGGTCAGCCCCGTACCGAGGGCGCGGGAGAGCCAGTCGAACGAGCCGTCGAGGATCGCGATCGAGTCGGTGTGCAGTCCGTCGACGTCGGGCAGCTGCTCGAAGGCGCGGAGACCCGCGAGCCCGAGCGCCGCGACGATTCCTATCTCGTCCACATCGGCGGCGCTCACCATGCCGACGGCCGACCAGCTCGCCCACTGGGAGGCCTTCGGCTCGAGCTCCTCACGACGCTTCTCGCTCAGCAGCTTGGAGTCCCGCAGTCCCTGCGGCATCCGCTTCTGAAAGGAGTCGAAGACGGCGACGCCGACAGCGACGGGGCCCGCGATCGCGCCGCGACCGACCTCGTCGACGCCGATCACGTAGCGTGCGCCCTCCCGGTGGAGCGACTTCTCGAGACGGAGGGTGGGGGTCGCGACCGCCATCATCCGCCCTGATTCTCGCTCTCGACGTCGCGGAAGACCGCGGGGTAGTTGTCGAGCACGGCCCACCGATCGACCGGCCAGGTGATGACGACGGCCTTGCCGACGACGTTCTCGATCGGCACGAAGCCGTCGGTCGGCCCCTCGGTGTTGTAGCGGGAGTCGCGCGAGTTGTTGCGGTTGTCGCCCATGACCCACAGCGAGTCGTCGGGCACGGTCACCTCGAAGTCGACGCCGGAGGCAGGCGCGCCGTCGGGCACGTTGATGTACGGCTCATCGAGCGGCACGCCGTTGACGCTCACCTGGCCGAAGTCGTTGCAGCAGACGACGGTGTCGCCCGGCAGGCCGATGATGCGCTTGATGAGATGGTCGTTGCTGTCGGGCGCGGTGAGGCCGATGAAGCCGAGCACGCCGTCGACGAACTCCACGATCGCCGGACGCTCGGGTTCGACCTTCGGAGTGAGCCAGCCGCCCGGATCGCGGAAGACGACGACGTCGCCGTGCTCGAGCGGTGCGAGGTCGGGCTGCAGCTGATTGACGATGATGCGGTCGTTCTCGAGCAGGGTCTGCTCCATCGACGCCGACGGAATGTAGAACGAGCGGATCAGGAACGTCTTGATGAGGAACGAGATCAGCAGCGCCGCTACGAAGATGACGAGGATGTCGCGCAGGAAGAGCTTGACGCCCCGCGCCCGGCTCGGCTTCGCCTCGACCTCGTCCGCGGTCGTCGTGTCGTTCATTTAAACCCCTGAGCTCCCTGCCAGTGTAAACAGCAGGGAGCCCAGTATCGCCTGTGAGGAAGCAAAGACGGATTACGCCTCGCGCTTCTCCTTGATCTTCGCCTTCTTGCCGCGCAGCTCGCGCAGGTAGTAGAGCTTCGCGCGGCGGACGTCACCGCGGGTGACGATCTCGATGTGGTCGATGACCGGGGAGTGCACGGGGAAGGTGCGCTCGACGCCGACCTGGAAGCTCACCTTGCGCACGGTGAAGGTCTCGCGGATGCCTTCGCCCGAGCGGCCGATGACGACGCCCTGGAAGACCTGGATGCGGGAGCGGCTGCCTTCGACGATGTTGACGTGCACCTTGACGGTGTCACCGGCCCGGAAGTCCGGGATGTCGGACCGCAGGCTGGCTGCGTCCACCGAGTCGAGGATGTGCATAGCTGTTCGCTCTCTGTGACCGCCACAGGTCGATCACGGGTTCAGTTGAAGAAGGAGGTGTGGCCCCGCGTCGCAGATGATCCCCCTGAGGCAGGACCGTGCGGAAGCACGATCGTCCATTCTGCCACAGAAGGTCAGCGGTCGCGACTCTGCCCCTGCTCCAGCACGATGACCCTGGGGTCTGCGTCGCCCCCGCCGCGGGCGGCCTGCTGCTCCCAGTTGGCCACGAGGCCCCGCACGCGCCTGCGGGTCTCGGTCACGAGCTCGTAGACGCCGAACCAGAACGCGGCGAGACCGAGCATGAGCACGAAGGCCGCGGCGAGGTTGCTCCACAGCTCCGGCAGCAGCGGGATGCCGAGCGCGAGGATGGCGACATGCCAGGCGGTGAGGAGCGCGGCATCCTGCCAGGAGACGGCTCGGGCGGTGCGGGCGCTCCGCCGGGCGGTGATGATGCCCGCCGTGGCGAGCATCGCGATGGCGAGCGCCGGGGCGAGGAAGACCAGGGCGACGGTCTGCCCGCCGAGCCCCTCGGAGAGGATGCCCCGGCCGAGGAAGAGCCAGACGGGCAGCACGAGGGCGGCGGGGAACTGCCACGCGAACACGAGTCGGCGGTACAGCATGGCTCAACGGTATCGTCGCAGGGATGGACGGCGCAGACGGAATGAGCAGACTCGCGATGGATTCTCAGCGGAGCGCATCGTGATCGAGCTGCGCACACCGGCCGAGATCGAGCAGATGAAGGCGGCGGGCACCTTCGTCGCCTCCGTGCTCGAGGCGACCCGCGACGCGGCCGCGGTCGGCGTGAACCTGCTGGAGCTCGACGCGCTGGCCCACCGGATGATCCGGGAGCGCGGGGCGACGAGCTGCTACATCGACTACCACCCCTCGTTCGGCGCCTCCCCGTTCGGCAAGGTGCTGTGCACCTCGGTGAACGACGCCGCGCTGCACGGTCTCCCCTTCGACTACCGGCTGCGCGACGGCGACCTGCTGACGGTCGACTTCGCGGCCGAGGTCGACGGCTGGGTCGCCGACTCGGCGGTCTCGCTCGTGGTGGGCACCCCTCGCGACGAGGACCTGAAGCTCATCGACACGGTCGATCGGGCGCTCGAGGCGGGCATCGCTCAGGCCACGGTCGGCAACCGCATCGGCGACATCTCGTCGGCGATCGGCGACGTCGCGCGCGCCGCCGGCCTCTCCGTGAACCTCGACTTCGGCGGCCACGGCGTGGGCCGCGAGATGCACGGCGACCCGCACATCCCGAACGACGGACGCCCGAAGCGAGGGCTGCCGCTGCGCCCCGGCCTGGTCTTCGCGATCGAGCCGTGGTTCATGCTCGGCACCGACCGGATCTACACCGACCGTGACGGCTGGACCCTGCGGAGCGCAGACGGCTCCCGCGCCGCCCATGCCGAGCACACCGTGGCCGTCACCGAGGACGGGCCGGTCGTGCTGACCGCGAGGAGCAGCTGACGGAAGAGCGGGAGATCCCGCTCCCGGGCGGTCGCAGCGGTGGCGCTGTGCTGGTGGACGGCACGGTGCGCAGGGCCGCGGGACCGTGGACACCCGGCGTTCACGCTCTGCTCGAGCACCTTCACGCGGTCGGCTTCACGGAGGCCCCGCGGCCGCTCGGCATGGACGACCGCGGGCGGGAGGTCCTGACCTTCATCCCGGGGCAGACGACGGGCGACTGGCCGTGGCCGGACTGGGTCTGGGCCGACGAGACGATGCTGCAGGCGGCGGACTGGCTGCGCCGCTACCACGAGGCGGTCGCGTCGTTCGTGCCGCCGACGGGTTCGGCGTGGCGGCTCGGCGGGCGACTCCAGCCCGGCCAGCTGATCGCGCACAACGATCCCGGTCCGTACAACGCGGCCTGGGACGGGCGGCTCGCGGGCTTCTTCGACTGGGACTTCGCGGGACCCGCCACTCGCGAGTGGGAGCTCGCCTACCTCGCGTTCGCCTGGGTGCCGCTGTACTCGACAGAGCTCGACGCCGACCGGGGCCGCCGGCTACGGATGCTGCTGCGGGCCTACGGCAGCGCCCTCCCGGTCGATGCGGTGGTCACCTTGGCCGCCCGCCGTGCGCGGCACCTCGCCGCGACGGTGCGGCGCCTGGCGGCGGCGGGCGACGCCGCGTTCGCCCGCCAGGTCGAGGACGGGTCGCCCGGGCTGCTCGAGCAGAGCGCCAGGGAGCTCGACGACCTGCGTCTCTAGTACGGCGGAGGCGGCGGAGCGAAGTCGTCGGCAGGCGGTGCCGACGCGGGACGCTGGGCAGGAGCGGGACCGGGCGCAGGAACGGGCGCGGCAGCCTGGGCGAGGAACAACTCACCCCGGCGGAACCTCGAGGTCGCGACCGAGATCATCGCGCACGCGACGACCGCGGTGATGACCAGCAGCGGCACGACGAACAGCCCGCCCCAGAGGATCGAGCCCTCGTCCCACGCGCCGAGCAGCAGCACCGCGGTCAGGCCGTACTCGATGCCGAGCACGATCTTCTCCCCGCGGGTGAGCGCCTGCACCCGTCGCCGCGACAGGATCAGCTGGTTCACGAGGAGCGAGACCAGGAGGCCGGGGAAGACGGCGAAGGTCAGCACGAGCATGAGGAAGACGCCCGGCACGACACCCTCGTCGACGAGGTCGGTGCTCGAGAAGACGAGGCCGGTGATGACTATCAGGAGGACGACGCCCGCTGCGATCAGCTGCGACCAGTACCATCCGGGACTCGGCTTCATGATTCCTCCAGCAGGTCGGGGCGCATCCGTCTCGTGCGTTCGAGCTGCTGCTCGCGACGCCAGGCCGCGATGGCGGCGTGGTTGCCGCTCAGCAGGATCGGCGGTACCTCGAGCCCGCGCCAGGCGGCGGGCTTCGTGTAACTCGGGTATTCGAGCAGGCCGTCCTCGTGGCTCTCCTCCGTGAGGCTGTCCGGGTTGCCCACGACGCCGGGCACCAGCCTGCCGATCGCCTCGATCATCGCGGTCGCGGCGACCTCTCCCCCGTTGAGCACGTAGTCGCCGAGGCTCAGCTCACGCACCCTCGCCCGGCCCCGGGCATGATCGACGACGCGCTGGTCGATGCCCTCGTAGCGTCCGCAGGCGAAGACGATCCGGCGCTCGAAGGCGAGCTCGCGGGCGATCGACTGGCTGAAGCGCTCGCCTGCCGGAGAGGTGAAGACGACCACCGCATCCGTGTCGTCGCCCAGCACGTCGTCGAGCGCCTCACCCCACGGCTCCGGCTTCATGACCATGCCCGCTCCCCCGCCGTAGGGGGTGTCGTCGACGGTGCGGTGCCGGTCGTGCGTGTAGTCCCGCAGGTCGTGCACGTGCACGTCGAGCACACCCTGCTGTCTAGCCTTGCCGAGCAGCGAGACGTCGAGCACGGAGAAGAACTCCGGGAAGATCGAGACGACGTCGAGGCGCACGCCGAAAGCCTAGTTCTCACAGTCGGGCGGGCGTGCCCGTGCGCAACTCGTTCCCGAAGGGAAACACCGCGCGCCGTCTGCGGAAACACGCTGTTCCTACTCTCGATCGCAATCCTCCCGCGACGAAAGGCACCGGAATGGCTCTCGACACCGCCGCATCGCCCAGCACCTCCCCCGCCCTCGCCCGCCGCCGCGGACGCTGGATCGACAACTGGAACCCCGAAGACCACGTGCAGTGGGAAGGCGGTGGGCGTCGCATCGCCCGCAAGAACCTCGCCTTCTCGATGTTGGCCGAGTTCCTGGGCTTCGCGATGCTCGCGCTCTGGGGGATCGTCGTGCCGCAGCTGACGACGGCCGGCTTCGCCTTCAGCGCCGACCAGCTGTTCTGGCTGATCGCCCTGCCGGGCCTCACGGGAGCGGTGATGCGCTTCCTCTACACCTTCACCGTGCCGATCTTCGGTGGTCGCAACTGGACGATCGTGTCGGCGCTGCTGCTCATCCTGCCTGCATCGGGCCTGGCCCTCGCCGTGAGCAACCCCGAGACGCCGTTCTCGGTGATGCTCGCGGTCGCCTCGCTCGCGGGTCTCGGCGGCGGCAACTTCACCTCGTCGATGGTCAACATCTCGTTCTTCTACCCTCAGCGGGAGAAGGGCAAGGCTCTCGGTCTCAACGCGGCGGGCGGAAACCTCGGCACCGCGTGGGTGCAGTTCACCGTTCCGCTCGTGATCATCGCCGGCGCCGGCATCGCCCTCGAGCGGGCGGGCCTCATCTTCATCCCGCTGTGCATCATCGCGGCGATCCTCGCGTGGCGTTTCATGGACAACCTCAGCACCGCGAAGTCCGACGTCAAAAGCCTGCTGATGGCCGCTCGCAGCCCGCACACCTGGATCATCTCGATCCTCTACATCGGCACCTTCGGCTCGTTCACCGGTTACGCCAACACCTTCCCGACGCTCATGAAGGCCGAGTTCCCGGACATCACCGCGAACATCGTCTTCCTCGGCGCACTGACCGGCGCGCTGGTCCGACCGCTCGGCGGCATCCTGGCCGACCGCTTCGGCGGGGCGAAGGTCACGATCGTCGCGTTCGCCACCATGGCGCTCGGCGTGATCCTGCTTCTCGGCACGTTGCGTATGGACTCGTTCCCGCTCTTCCTCGCCACCTTCCTGCTGCTCTTCGCCGGCGCGGGCATCGGCAACGGCTCCACCTACCGCATGATCCCGACGGTCTTCCAGATCGGGGTCACGGATGCTGAGGAGCGCGCGAGAGCACTCCGCGCGGCGAGCGGCTGCATCGGCATCGCCGGCGCCATCGGGTCGCTCGGCGGCTTCTTCATCCCCCGCATCTTCGCGGGCCTCGGCATCGAGGGAGGCTTCATCGCCTTCGTCGCCGCTTACCTGGTGATGATGGTCGCCGTCTGGGCGATCTACCAGCGCAGGGGCACCGCGCTCGCCTCCGCCGTGGTGTGAGCCGCTTGGAACACGATCGAAACACGAGACGCACGTGACTGAAACAGACGCTCCCTACCGTTCCGATATGGCCTCTTCGGTTTCGACCTCCTCACACCTCGTGGTGGTCGGCGCCGGCATGGTCGCCCACCGCTTCCTCGAGTCGCTGCGGGCGAGGGAGGGCGCCGAGCGCCTCACGATCACCGTGATCGGCGAGGAGGACGCCGCCCCGTACGACCGGGTGGGCCTGACGTCGTTCTTCTCGGCGGCGAGCGCCGACGAGCTCTCGCTGTCGCCTGAGCCGCTCGACGGCATCCGGTTCCTCCGCGGCGAGCGCGCGGTGCGGATCGATCGCGAGGCCCGCACGGTGACGACGGATGCGGGCAGCACGGTGCGCTACGACGAGCTGGTGCTCGCGACGGGCTCCTACGCCGCCGAGCTCGCCGTCGAGGGCTACCGCCTCGCGGGGGTGTTCGTCTACCGCACCCTCGACGACGTGCGCGGCATCCGCGAGTGGATCGCGCAGCGCAGCCAGGCGCTGGGGCGGCCGCTTCGCGGCGCGGTGATCGGCGGGGGGCTCCTCGGCCTCGAGGCGGCGGGCGCGCTCGACGGCCTCGGCGTCGGCGTGACGATCGTGCAGTCCTCGAATCGTCTGCTCTCGGCGCAGGTCGACGATGCGGGCGGCGAGGCGCTGCGCCGCCTGATCGAGCAGCGCGGCCTCGACGTGCGCACGAACTCGCGCACGACGGAGCTTGCGGCCGACGCGGCGGGCCGGGTCGCCGGGCTCCGGTTCGACGACCTCTCGACGCTCGACGCCGACATCGTCATCTTCAGCGTCGGCGTGCGACCGCGGGATGAGCTCGCCCGTGCGGCCGGGCTCGAGGTCGCACCGCGCGGCGGCGTCGT
Source organism: Microbacteriaceae bacterium (assembly GCA_031177985.1). Classification (GTDB taxonomy): domain Bacteria; phylum Actinomycetota; class Actinomycetes; order Actinomycetales; family Microbacteriaceae; genus JAPSJW01. The sequence continues at coordinate 119,766 of JAPSJW010000003.1, forward strand.
GATCGACGACGGATGCCGCACCTCCGACCCCGCCATCTGGGCGATCGGCGAGGTCGCCGCGGTCGACGGGCAGTGCTTCGGCCTCGTGGCGCCCGGCTACTCGATGGCCGAGGTCGCGGCCGACCGCCTCGCCGGCGGCGACGCCGTCTTCCCCGGCGCCGACCTGTCGACCAAGCTCAAGCTCAGCGGCGTCGAGGTGGCGAGCTTCGGCGACGCCTTCGGTGCCACGCCTGGCAGCCTCGACGTCGTCTACGCCGACCCCATCGCGGGGGTCTACAAGAAGCTCGTGCTCTCCGACGACGCGAAGACCCTGCTCGGCGGCATCCTCGTCGGCGACGCGTCGAACTACTCGTCGCTGCGTCCGCTGCTCGGCGCCGAGCTCGGAGCCGACCCGTCGGCCTACCTGCTGCCGAGCGACGTCGAGGCGCCGACCGGCGAGCTCCCCGATGCGGCCGTCGTCTGCTCCTGCAACAACGTCGCCGCGCACAGCATCCGCTCGGCCGTCACCGAGGAGGGCTGCACCGACGTCGCGGGCGTCAAGGCGTGCACCCGCGCTGGAGCGGCCTGCGGCTCCTGCGTGCCGCTCGTGAAGAAGCTCGTCAACGCCGAGCTCGCCAAGGCGGGCCGCACGGTGTCGACGGCGCTCTGCGAGCACTTCCCGCTCTCCCGCGCCCAGCTCTTCGACGCCGTGCGCATCACCGGGCTCCGGTCGTTCAGCGAGATCCTCGAGCGGCACGGCTCCGGCGGGCGCGGATGCGACCTCTGCAAGCCCGCGGTCGCGTCGATCCTCGCCTCGCTCGGCAACGTGCATCCGCTCGACGGCGAGAACGCGACCCTGCAGGACACCAACGATCACGTCATGGCGAACCTGCAGCGCGACGGCAGCTACTCGGTCGTGCCGCGCATCCCCGGGGGTGAGATCACTCCCGAGGGACTCGTCGTGATCGGCGAGGTCGCCCGCGACTTCGGGCTCTACACGAAGATCACCGGCGGCCAGCGCATCGACCTGTTCGGCGCCCGGCTCGAGCAGCTGCCCGACATCTGGCGGCGGCTGGTCGATGCCGGCTTCGAGTCGGGGCACGCCTACGGCAAGAGCCTGCGCACGGTGAAGTCGTGCGTCGGCTCCACCTGGTGCCGCTACGGCGTGCAGGACTCGGTGAAGCTCGCGATCGACCTGGAGCTCCGCTACCGGGGGCTGCGCAGTCCCCACAAGTTCAAGATGGGCGTCAGCGGGTGCGCTCGCGAGTGCGCAGAGGCCCGCGGCAAGGACGTCGGCGTCATCGCCACCGAGAAGGGCTGGAACCTGTACGTCGGCGGCAACGGCGGCTTCACCCCGCGGCACGCGCAGCTGCTCGCCGAGGACCTCGACACCGAGACCCTCATCCGCACCATCGACCGCTTCGTGCTCTACTACGTGCGCACCGCCGATCGGCTGCAGCGCACAGCTCCCTGGGTCGAGGAACTCGAGGGCGGCATCGACGGTCTGCGCGACGTCGTGCTCAACGACTCGCTCGGCATCGCCGAGGACCTCGACGAGGCGATGGCCCGTCACGTCGACACCTACCGCGACGAGTGGAAGGCGACCCTGGAGGATCCGGAGAAGCTCGCCCGGTTCGCGTCCTTCGTCAACGCGCCGCGCACGCCAGACCCCTCGCTCGCGTACGTCGAGGAGCGCGGTCAGCGCCGCCCGGCGACGGATGCCGAGCGCTCGAGCGGCATCAGCAACGGAGGCGTCGCGAGCGGCGCCATCACGATCGCAGGCCCGACGCTCGAGGTGGTGCGCTCGTGATCGCGGTGTGCGGTCTCAACGACCTGCTGCCGGAGCGCGGTGCCGCCGCGCTGGTCGGCGACGAGCAGGTCGCCCTGTTTCGCACACTCGACGGCGACGTCTACGCCGTGCAGCAGCAGGATCCGTACAGCGGGGCGCACGTGCTCTCCCGCGGGATCGTCGGATCCCGAGGCGAGGCGCCGACGGTCGCCAGCCCCATGTACAAGCAGGTGTTCGACCTCCGCACCGGCGAGTGCCTCGATCCGCAGGGGCGCATCCCGCGGAGGCTGCGCACGTGGCAGGTCGAGGTGCGGGCCGGTCAGGTCTATCTGGGGGAGGCACGATGACGACGATGCTCGGGATCGACCTGCGCGGCAGGCGGGTGCTGCTCGCCGGTGGCGGCAGCGTCGCCGGTCGCCGCGCCGAGACGCTGCTCGCCGAAGGGGCGGCGCTGCACGTCGTGGCGCCCGAGCTCGGGGAGCGTCTGACTGCCCTGGTCGAGGCGGGGGCCGCGACCTGGCGTGGAGGCGCGGTGCGCGAAGAGGACCTCGACGGCGCCTGGCTCGTGCACACCGCGACCGGCTCGGCGGCGACGGATGCGGCGGTCGCCGCGTGGGCGGCGACTCGCGCGACGTTCTGCATCGTCGCGAGCGCCGCAGAGGCGGGCACCGCGCGGATGACGGCGAGCGCCCGAGTCGACGACGTCGTGCTCGGAGTGGTGTCGGCGGGATCTCCCGACCCGCTGCGCAGCGTCGCCGTGCGCGACGCTCTCGCGGAGGGGCTGCGCAGCGGCGAGGTCGCGGTGCGCCGACGCCGTCGCGGCGGGCAGGGACGGGTGGTCCTCGTCGGCGGTGGACCCGGCGCGGTCGATCTGCTCACGGTCCGCGGGCGCAAGGCGCTCGCCGACGCCGACGTCGTGGTCACCGACCGGCTGGGCGCGACCGGGGTGCTCGACGAGCTGCCGGACGACGTCGAGGTGATCGACGTCGGCAAGCGACTTGGTCACCACCCGGTGCCGCAGGACGGGATCAACCGCATCCTCGTCGAGCGCGCGCTCGCCGGACAGCGGGTCGTGCGTCTCAAGGGCGGCGATCCGTTCGTCTACGGGCGCGGCGGCGAGGAGGTGCTCGCGTGCCGGGCGGCGGGCATCGAGGTCGAGGTGGTGCCCGGCATCAGCAGCGCACTCTCGGTGCCCGCGGCAGCCGGCATCCCGCTGACCCATCGCGGCGTCGCGACGAGCGCGCACATCGTCAACGGACAGGATGCGCTCACCGACGCGACCCTCGAGGCGCTGCGCGACCCGTCGGTGACGACCGTCTTCCTCATGGGCGTCTCGCCGCTCGCCGAGCGGGTCGAGCGGATGCTGGCCGAAGGCGTACCCGCCGACACCCCGGTCGCGATCGTCGAGCGCGGCTGGACCCCGTCGCAGCGCACCACGCGGGCTCGGCTGGACCGCATCGTCGCGGTCGGCGAGACCGCCGGGGTGCGCTCCCCCGCGATCGTCGTGGTCGGCGCCGTGGCCGCGGAGCGGTTCCTCGAGCCTCAGCGGTCGCCGCAGGAGGTCGCCGCGACGTGACCGTGCCCGCCGCCGCTCCCGAGCTCGGCGCACCCCTCGCGGGGTGCGTCTTCCTCGTGACGGCCGACCGACGGTCGGCGGAGCTCGGCGGTGCGCTCGAACGTCGCGGAGCCACCGTGCGGCATGCACCGGCGCTCACGATCGCAAGCAACTTCGGCGACGACGAGCTCATCGAGACGACCAGGGCCCTGATCGCCGATCCGCCGGACACGGTCGTCGCGACGACCGGGGTCGGCTTCCGCGGCTGGATCGAGGCGGCGGATGCGGCCGGTCTCGTCGAGCCGCTGCTGGAGATCCTGCGGGGCGCGCGGCTCATCGCCCGGGGTCCGAAGGCGCGCGGCGCCATCCAGCAGGCAGGGCTCCTCGCCGACTGGGTCGCGGAGAGCGAGACGGCCGCCGAGCTGTCGGAGTTCCTGCTCGCCGAGGGGGTCGCGGGGCACCGCATCGCGGTGCAGCATCACGGCTCCGGATCCGACGGGCTCGACGAGGCGTTCACCGAGGCGGGTGCCGACGTCGTGAGCCTCGTGGTGTACCGCTGGGGGCCGCCGGTCGACCCTGCCGCCGTCGACGCGTCCACCGTCGCCGCGGCGAACGGCGAGCTCGACGGCGTGCTGTTCACCTCGGCTCCGGGAGTCTCGGCCTGGCTCGCGGCGGCCGAGCGCACCGGCACGCTGGACGCCATCCGTGAGCTGTGCAGCGTCGAGAGCCTGCTCGCCGCCGCCGTCGGCCCGGTCACGGCGAAGCCCCTGCTGATCGAGGGCATCCGGCCGCTCGTGCCCGACCGCGGTCGCCTGGGATCGCTCGTGCGCGCACTGGTGGCCCACTACGCGACGCGTGCGGAGGACGCCCTCGCGACCTCGGGCGGGCTGCTGCAGGTGCGCCGCGGCGCCGCGGTGCTCGACGGACGGGCGCTGCCGCTGTCTCCGAGCGGACTGATCGTGCTGCGGCTGCTCGCCGAGGCCCGTGGCGCGGTGGTCACCCGGGAGCAGCTGCTCGACGCTCTGCCCGGCACCTCGACCGACCCCCACACCGCGGAGGTCGCCGTTGCGCGGCTGCGCGACGCGCTGGGCCGCCCAGGACTCATCCGCACGGTGGTCAAGCGCGGCTACCGGCTCGACCTCGACTGACCGCTCCCCGAGGAGGATCATGACCACGCTCATCTGCTGCTCGCACGGCACCGACAACCTCGCGGGCCGCTTCGCGATCCGCCGACTCGCCGACGCGGTGCGGGCCGCCCGGCCGGGACTCGACGTGCGCGAGTCGTTCGTGGACGTGCAGCATCCGCAGATCGCGGAGGTCGTCGACGGGGTCGTGGCCGAGGGCGGGGACGCCGTCGTGGTGCCCGTGCTGCTGTCGACGGGCTACCACATCCGCGTCGACATCGGCCGCGCGGTGCGGGCGCATCCCGGTCGCGCGGTCGCCGCCGGCGCCCTCGGTCCCGATGAGCGCCTCGCCCTGATGCTCGTCGAGCGGCTCGTGCAGTCCGGGGCGCGACCGGACGACGCCGTCGTGCTCGCTGCCGCCGGATCGAGCAGCCCGGGGGCGGCCGTCGACGTCGAGGCGATGGCGGAGGCGCTGCGCCGCGAGTGGGACGGCGCCATCACCGTCGGATACTGCTCGAGCGCGCAGCCGACCGTCGCGGAGGCCGTGGCGGAAGCCCGAACGGCCGGGGCGGAGAGGGTGGCCGTCGCGAGCTACCTGCTCGCACCCGGGTTCTTCCACGACCGGCTCGCGTCGGCGGGCGCCGACCTCGTCACCACGCCGCTCGCGCCGGACCCGCGGCTCGCGGACCTCGTGCTCGACCGCTTCGACGCGGCCGCGGCGCAGCTGGCCGAGCAGCGGAAGGCGGCCTAGCGCTCCGACTCGTCAGCGCCGGCGGGCGGCTCGGCGTCCGTTGCGGCGGAGTCGTCTTCGGTGGTCGCGGAGTCGTCCTTCGCCTGGTCGTCATCCGTGGTCGTGGCGTCGTCGTGCGCCACCGGCTCGTCGGCGGGCAGGAACGCCTCCGACTCGCGCCGCGCGGCCTCGAGCGCCTCGGAGGAGGGCTCCGGCTCCTCCTCGTCGGCGGGCGTCTCGAAGAGACCCGCGGGAGGGGTGACGGTGACGACGCCCGCGGCGACGTCGACCGAGGGCACGATCGCCTTGACGAACGGCACGAGCACCTCGTCGCCCTCGCCCGTCGAGATGGCGAGCAGATCCTGCGCGGGCAGGTGATCCACCCGCGCGACCGTGCCGACCTTCTTCCCGTCGCGGACGACGGCCAGACCCACCAGCTGGTGGTCGTACCAGGCGTCAGCCTCCTCGGGCAGCTCCTCGGCATCCTTGTCGATCCAGAGGATCGCCTTGACGAGGGATTCGGCGGCCGTACGGTCGGCGACGTCCTTGAAGAACGCGACGGGATGCTGGTTGTACCAGCGCAGCTCGACGAGCTCGATGGTCTTGCCGTGCCAGGCGGACGTGGTCGGCACCTGCAGGGTGAAGACGGCGCCGGGCACGAACCGGCGCTCGGGCTCGTCGGTGTAGAGCTCGAGCTTCAGAGCGCCCTTGAGACCGTGCGCTTTGAGGAGACGGCCGACCCGCAACTGCGTGCGGGCCGACCGGCGCTGCTCAGTAATCGGTGTCCACCACGTCGACGCGCACCTTGCGTCCATCGGCGAGAGCCGTGATGAGGGTGCGCAGCGCCTTGGCCGTACGGCCGGCGCGACCGATGACCCGGCCGAGGTCCTCGGGGTGCACGCGCACCTCGAGGACCTCGCCGCGGGGAGAGTTCTTCGCTGCGACGCTCACCTCGTCAGGGTGATCGACGATCCCCTTGACGAGGTGCTCGAGAGCGGGAGCGAGCATCGACTAGGCCTTGTCCTCGGCGACCTCGTCGCCGGTGGCACCGGCCTCGTCGGTCGTCTCGGGGGCGGGAGCCTCCGCGGCGTCGCCGTCGGAGACGGGAGCCGCGTCGTCGCCGGTCGCGGCAGCAGCGCCGGTGTCGGCGGCCTTCGGCTCTGCCTTGGGGCGGAGCACCGGCTTCTTCGACTCGTCGATGACGAACTCGGCCTTGGCCTCCTTGGTGCGGACGGTGCTCTTCGCATCCTTCTCGCCCTTGTGGGTGCCCCAGTCGCCGGTCAGCTTGAGGAGGGCGCGCACCTGCTCGGTCGGCTGAGCGCCGACACCGAGCCAGTACTGCGCACGCTCCGAGTCGACCTCGATGAGCGAGGGCTCCTCGGTGGGGTGGTACTTCCCGATCTCCTCGATCACGCGACCATCGCGCTTGGTGCGCGAGTCGGCGACGACGATGCGGTAGTACGGCGCTCGGATCTTGCCGAGTCGCTTGAGGCGGATCTTGACAGCCACAATTCTCCGTAAATGTCTGGTGTGTGGGCGAACTGCTCGCCGTGAGCGTGGGGGCACACCGGCAGGAAAGCTCTGAGGTCGTCCGCCGTGCCGGATAGAGGGTCGGGCGTCGGCGGACTCGACCTACTATTCTGCCAGATTCCGCGCGGGCTCGGGGACGGGCTTCGGAGCGGACCGTCGACGGCTCAGTGCGACCCCCGCCAGGCAGAGCACTCCGCCCGCGATCGCGAGCAGCGGAGGCACCTCGCCGAAGATCAGCCAGCCCATCAGGATCGCCAGCGGCGGCACGATGTAGGTCGAGACACCCAGCTGCCCGGCAGGCACCTTGCTCAAGGCGTAGCCCCAGGTGGTGAAGGCGAGCGCTGTCGGCACGACGCCGAGGTAGACGAACCCGAGGGTGGCCGCGGTCGGGGCTTCCGCGATGCCCTCGACCAGCTGCGCGCCGAAGGGCAGGCAGGCGATCGCGCCGACGAGGCAGCCGAGCCAGGTCACCTGGCGGGCGGGGAGCCGCCGGAGCGTCGGCTTCTGCACGAGCACCCCCGTCGCGTAGGTCACGGCGGCCACCAGCGCCCAGACGACTCCGGCGCCGTCGAGCCGCGCGCTGCCGGTGGCGATGCCGATCAGCACGGTCCCGGCGAAGGCCACGCCTGCGCCGATGGCGAGCCAGCGCGGCACGCCCTCGCCGAGGAAGAGGCCTGCACCGAGGGCGATGAGGATAGGGCCGATGTTGACGATCATCGCGGTCGTGCCAGCGTCGAGCGTCTGCTCCGCGATGTTGAGCGCGACGTTGTACGCCCCGAACCAGGCCAGTCCGAAGGCGGCGATGAGCACCCACTCGCGCCGATTCGGCCGCACCCAGCGCTGTCCGATGAGGATGAGGGAGAGGCAGACCGCGCCGACGAGCAGCCGTCCGAGGGCGAGCGCGCCGCCGGAGAAGTACGGCGCGGTGCCGCGGATGACGATGAACGCGCTCGCCCAGGCGAGGATCGTGAAGACGATCGCCGCGATCACGAGAGGCGTGAGGACCGGCTTGGCCGGTGCCGGGGTGCTGGTCACCGTCTCACGGTAGGGCCGCCCCCCCGACACCGGCTAGCGGGATCCGGACGTCGTCACCCGGCTGGCAGGGAATCGACGACCGCTGTCAGCCGGCGTTGCGGGAATCGCGCCAGGCCAGCCAGCGCTTGAGACCGTCGAGCGGGTAGTCAGGACCGCCGATGCCGACGGTGAAGAGCGTCGTCCCTCGCTCGAGGAGAGCGTCGGCGGTCGCCTCGTCCTTCTTCGAGAGCTCGTTCGAGAGCTCGATCTCGGAGATGTCGCGGCCGACGGCGTCGGCGTGGTCCCGCAGCACGGAGAGCTTGTGATCGAGCGTCTCGGGATCGGCGAACGAGTGCCAGATGTCGGCGTGCTCGGCGACGATCCTGAGCGTCTTGCGCTCCCCCGATCCTCCGATGAGGACGGGGATGCGACGGGTGGGAGCCGGGTTCAGCTTGGCCCAGCGCTCCTTGATGACCGGCAGATCGCGGGCGAGGGCGCCGATGCGGGTGCCCGGCGTGCCGAACTCGTAGCCGTACTCGTCGTAGTCGCGCTGGAACCAGCCTGCGCCGGTGCCGAGGATGAAGCGCCCGGTGCCGGTGCCCTTGGCGCTGATGTGGTCGATCGTGCGGGCCATGTCCGCCTGCAGGTTCGCGTTGCGGTAGCTGTTGCAGTTCACGAGCGTTCCGATCTCCACCCGCTCGGTCTGCTCCGCGATCGCGGCGAGCATCGTCCAGGCCTCGAAGTGCAGCCCGTCGGGGTCGCCGGTCAGCGGGAAGAAGTGGTCCCAGTTGAAGACGATGTCGACGCCGAGGTCCTCGACGGCGAGCACCGTGGAGCGGATCGACTCGTAGGTGCCGTGCTGGGGCTGGATCTGGGCTCCGATGCGGATGGGTCGCGAAGGGGTCATCCTTCTACGCTACGCATCTCATCTGCCGTTCACCTGCCGGTGGCTCCTGCGCAACCTCCGCGCCGACGGGGCTCCATGGCGGCGACATGCCGGCCGCCCACGGTGGTCGTGGCGGCGACTCTCCGCCGCCACGACCAGGAAGAGACCCCGATGCATCACCGACCCCGCACCCGCCGACGGACGGCCGCCGCGGCCTGTGCGCTCGCCGGCGCCATGCTCCTGCCGCTCGCCGCCCCCGCCGCATCCACAGCCGCCGACGAGCCCTCGACCGATCCAGTCGGCTCGCTCGGCCTGCTGACCGACCCGTTCCTGCAGCTTCCGGGCTCGGACAGCGTGCGCGTGGTCTGGAACACCTCCTTCGCGGGGGACGAGCACGTGGTGCTCGTCGGGGACGCCGTCGACACGCTCGATGAGTCCGCGCTCGAGGCAGCCGCGACCGGCACTCCGCCCGCCGGAATCAGCGCCTTCGACGCGGAGTCCGCCGCATACTCCCGCCTCGCCGAGGACAACGCCTCGCACGTGCCCGTCAAGCCCGAGCCCGGCGCCATCGTGCCCAGGGAGGCCTGGCGCCACGAGGCGGAGGTCACCGGCCTGACCCCCGGTGCGCGAGTCGAGTACCGCGTCGTCTCCGTCGACGACGGCGAGCTGGCGGGATCCGGCACCTTCACCCTCGCCCCTGCGCCGAGGCCCGGCGACGATCTGCGTGTGCTGCTCACGAGCGATCACCAGGCGATGGCCAACACCCCTGCCAACCTGCAGCGGGCGGCCGAGACCCTCGGCGAAATCGACGCCGTCTTCTTCGCCGGCGACCTCGTCAACCAGCCCGACCGGGCATCCGAGTGGTTCGACGACACCAGGGGCGGAGCGTTCTTCCCCGTGCTGCAGGGCAACGCCTCGCGCGCGTCGACGCAGGGTCAGGTCTACTCGGGAGGCGAGCTCATCCAGCACGCCCCGCTCTACCCCGCGATCGGGAACCACGAGGTTCAGGGCCGCCGCGACGGAGTGACCTCGATCGGCACGTCGTTCAACTCGCCCGTGCCGCTCGAGGTCGCCGAGCAGCTCTACGAGACCGTCGCCTCCGAGGTCAACCCGACGAACGACCCGGCCATCAGGGCTCAGTGGCTCGAGGACAACTCCTTCAGCACGACGAGCTACGAGGAGGTCTTCACCCTGCCGGAGTCGTCGACCGGCGGCGAGCGCTACTACGCGACGACGGTGGGCGACATCCGACTGGTGTCGCTCTACTCGACGCGCATCTGGCGCGGCACGACGGCGCAGCCCGACCCCGCCGCCCGTACCCAGAACTCCCGCTACCAGGAGGCCGCGGCGAACCTCGCCGATCCGCTCGCGCAGGGTTACGGCGAGTTCATCTTCGAGCCCCTGGCCGAGGGCTCAGAGCAGTACGAGTGGCTCGAGGACGAGGTCGGGAGCGACGAATGGGCCGACGCCCGGTTCCGCGTCGTGATCCTGCACGAGGGGCCTCAGGGCCTGGGTGACAACGTCATGCCGCACTTCGCCGACCCGGTCCGCATCGAGGAGACCGACGCCGAGGGAGGCGTGATCGGCGTGCGCTACGAGTACCCGGCCGAGGACAACGTGCTGCTGCGCGACCTGACCGGTCTGCTCGAAGGAGCAGGCACCGACATGGTCTACAACGGCCACAGCCACCTCTGGAACCGGTTCGTGTCCGAGTCGGGCACCCACTACCTCGAGAGCTCGAACACGGGCAACTCGTACGGGGCGTTCCACCCGCTCAGCGGGCGCAGCCGCCCGGTGCCTCCTGCACCGTGGAACGCGTCCGACTACCTCGCGCAGGGCAACCCCGGCGGGCTCGAGCCGGTGCTGCCGACGACGCAGCCGCTGACCAACGCGGAAGGCGTTCCTACGCCGTTCGTGCAGAGCAACGACCACGCCGTCTTCACCGTGCTCGACACCGCCACCAACGAGGTGATCAGCTACGCCTACGACGTCCGCACTCCGGAGACGGCGCCGATCGAGCTCGATCGATTCGAGATCGGCAGGCCCGCCGCCGAAGAGCCCGAGGAGCCGCAGGAGCCTGAGGAGCCCGGCGAACCCGGTCCCGAGGTCCCCGGCGAGCCGGGCATCGCGTCCGTCACCCTGTCGACCGGACGAGTCGCCCCGGGGCAATCGCTCCGCGTCGAGGGCTCCGGGTTCGACACCGGTGAGAGGGTCACCGTCGAGCTGCACTCCACGCCGTCGCTCCTCGCGACACTGCAGGCGGATGGCACGGGTGCGGTGAGCGGAGAGATCCGCATCCCGGTCGACACCGCGCTCGGCGACCACCGCATCGTGCTCACCGGGCTCTCCTCGGAGGTGAGCGGATCCGCTCCGCTCATGGTCGCCGAGGCGGAGCTCGCGGCCACCGGATCGACCCTCGATGCGCTCGCAGCCGCGCTGGTGGCGGCGCTCGGAGCGCTGGCTCTGGGCGGGCTGCTGACGGCGCGACGACGCCGCAGCGCCTGATCCGCCGGAACGGCGCGTCGCCCTCGGGCGGCGCGCCGTTCTCGTCAGCGGCCGAGGAAGCGCTGGAGGGCGCTCAGCTCCTCTTCGCTCGGGGTCGCGTTCTGCGCTCCGGCGGCGCCCAGGCCGAAGCCGCTGCCGCCTCCGCTCGATCCGCCTGCGGGCTTCCCTGCGGCGAGCGCGGCGTTCTCGGCCGCGCGCTTGGCGGGATTGCCCGACCGGGACTTCTTCTTCGCCTGCTGCTGCTTAGGCTTGCCGGCGTAGCCCGCCCCGGGGATCGGACCCATGCCGGGAACCTGCGGCACTCCGCCCTTCGCGACCGTCTTCATCATCTTCGCCGCCTGCTCGAAGCGGTTCACCAGCGCGTTGACCTCGGTGACCGTCGTTCCCGCACCGCGGGCGATGCGCAGCCGGCGGGACCCGTTCAGCAGCTTCGGTGTGCGGCGCTCCTGCGGCGTCATCGACTGGATGATGGCCTCGGTGCGAGTGATCTCGCGCTCGTCGAAGTTGTCGAGCTGCTCCCGCATGCCCTTCGCGCCCGGCAGCATGCCGAGCATCCCCTTGATGGAGCCCATGTTCTTGAGCTGCTGCATCTGGGCGAGGAAGTCCTCGAGGGTGAAGGTGTCGGTCGCGAACTTCTCGGCGACCTTCTTCGCCTCGTCCTCGTCGAACGCCTTCTGCGCCTGCTCGATGAGCGTGAGGATGTCGCCGAGGTCGAGGATGCGGCTCGCCATGCGGTCGGGGTGGAAAGGCTCGAAGTCGTCGAGCGACTCTCCCGTCGAGGCGAAGAGGATGGGCCTGCCGGTGACGGAGGCCACCGACAGCGCGGCGCCGCCTCGGGCGTCGCCGTCGAGCTTCGACAGCACGACGCCCGTGAAGTCGACGCCCTCCTGGAAGGCCTTCGCGGTGGCGACCGCGTCCTGACCGATCATCGCGTCGATGACGAAGAGCACCTCGTCGGGGTCGACAGCCTTGCGGATGTTCGAGGCCTGCTTCATGAGCTCGGCGTCGATGCCGAGACGTCCGGCGGTGTCGACGATGACGACGTCGTGCACGCGGTCGCGGGCGTACTTGATCGCATCCTTCGCGACCCGCACGGGATCGCCGACACCGTTGCCGGGCTCGGGGGCGAAGACGGTCGCTCCCGCCTGCTCGCCCACGACCTGGAGCTGGTTCACGGCGTTCGGACGCTGGAGGTCCGCGGCGACGAGCAGCGGGGTGTGCCCCTCGCTCTTCAGGTGCTTCGCGAGCTTGCCGGCGAGGGTGGTCTTTCCGGCGCCCTGGAGGCCGGCGAGCATGATCACCGTCGGCGGCGTCTTCGCGAACTGCAGGCGGCGGCTCTGTCCGCCGAGGATCGTCACGAGCTCCTCGTTGACGATCTGTACGACCTGCTGGGCCGGGTTCAGCGCTTTCGACACCTCGTCGCCCAGCGCACGCTCGCGCACGCGGCCGGTGAACGACTTGACGACATCGAGGGCGACGTCGGCGTCGAGCAGCGCCCTGCGGATCTCGCGGACGGTGCCGTCGACATCCGCAGCGCTGAGCTTGCCGCGCGTCCGCAGATTGCGGAAGGTCTCGGCGAGGCGGTCGGAGAGGGTCCCAAAGGCAGCCATGATTCCGCACAGTCTAGCCGCGGCGGATGCGCGCCGACCTGGGGCGCCCCTACGCTCGAGGCATGCCGCTCATCCCCGTGAACCGTCAGCTGCCGGTCGTCGATCGCGGCGCCTGGGTCGCCGAGGCGACGCTCGTCGGCGCCGTGAGGATGGGCCCGCAGTCGAGCGCCTTCTACGGGGCGGTCGTGCGGGCCGACTCGGCCTCGATCGTCATCGGCGCGCGGAGCAACCTCCAGGACAACGTCGTCGTCCACGCCGACGCCGGCTTCCCGACGACGATCGGCGACGGAGTGAGCGTCGGCCACGGCGCGGTGGTGCACGGAGCCACGGTCGAGGACGACTGCCTGATCGGCATGAACGCGACGGTGCTGAACGGGGCGGTGATCGGGCGCGGCTCTCTCGTCGCGGCGGGCGCTGTCGTGCTCGAGGGCACGATCGTCCCGCCCGGCTCGCTCGTCGCGGGCGTGCCGGCGAAGGTCCGACGCCCCCTCACCGAGGACGAGGCGGCCGGCATCCGGCGGAACGCCGAGCACTACGTCGAGCTCGCCAGGGCGCAGCTCGGCTGGTGACGCTCAGAGCGCGCTGAGCCGCGGAGCGAGGAACAGCAGGACGACGCCGATCAGCATGAGCGTCGCCACGAACAGGGCGATCCAGCTGAGCGTCTTCCGGCCCGGCCTCGCCAGCCAGACGATGCTCCCGACGAGCGCCGAGAGCACGGAGCCCAGCCCGATGAGAAAGACCACGACCCAGAAGCCTGCGCCGTTCCCGCTGCCGTCGAAAGCCGCATCGAGCCCGGCGATGAAGCCGGTGAACATGAGCGCCGCCCCGAACAGGGCGGTCAGCAGCCAGCCGATGCCGCGTGGGCGGCTCTCGCTGCTCATCCGACGAGCTGCTGCACGAAGACGTGCGGAGTGAAGCCGGTGAGGTCGCCGATGCCCTCGCCCTGGCCGACCAGCTTGATCGGGATGCCGGTCTTCTCCTGCACCGCGAGCACGAAGCCGCCCTTCGCGCTGCCGTCGAGCTTCGTGAGCACGAGGCCGGTCACGCCGGCGTGCTCGATGAAGGCCTCCGCCTGGGCGAGGCCGTTCTGACCGGTGGTTGCGTCGAGCACGAGCAGCACCTCGGCGATCTCGGTCTGCTTCTCGATCACGCGGCGGATCTTGCCGAGCTCGTCCATCAGGCCGCTCTTGGTCTGGAGTCGGCCGGCGGTGTCGATGATGGCGATGTCGATGCCCTCCCGCATCGCCCGCTCGACGGTCTGGAAGGCGACGGAGGCGGGGTCCTGCCCCTGCTGCTGCGGGCGCACGATCGCCGCTCCGCCGCGCTCGGCCCAGGTCGCCAGCTGCTCCACGGCCGCGGCTCGGAAGGTGTCCGCGGCGCCCACGACGACGCTGCGGCCGTACCCGGTCACGAATTTTGCGAACTTGCCGATCGTCGTCGTCTTCCCGACGCCGTTCACCCCGACGACGAGCACCACCGCGGGGCGGGCCGTGAGGCGCAGAGTGGGGTCGAGACGGGCCAGGCGCTCCTCCAGGGTCTCGCGCAGCATCCGTCGCAGATCGGCGGGATCGTCGGTGCGGTACCTGGCGACCTTCTCGCGCAGCTCCGCGACCACCGCATCCGTGAGGTCGGGTCCGAAGTCGGCGCCGATCATGGCGTCCTCGAGGTCCTCCCACGTGGTCTCGTCGATCGTCTGCCGCGCGAACATGCCGCGCAGTGCTCCGCCCAGTGACCAGGAACGCTCCGCCATGTCTCAAGCCTAGAAGGTCGAGGTGGTGCGGCCGACGAGAGGAAGCGCCTACGGGAGACAGGGCATGCCCCGCAACGCCCTTGCCCCGGAGCCGCCCGCCCCGGAATCGTCGTACTCGTGACGATTCTGGGATTCCACGCTTCACATGAACAGCTTCCGCCCGCCGTGCTGCTGCAGGCGGTGAAGGACGCCGAGGCCGCCGGCTTCCAGGCCGCGATGTGCTCCGACCACTTCGCGCCCTGGAGCGCGCAGCAGGGCGAGTCGGGCTTCGCCTGGAGCTGGCTCGGGTCGGCCCTCGAGGCGACCGACCTCTCGTTCGGGGTGGTGAACGCCCCCGGGCAGCGCTATCACCCCGCGATCATCGCTCAGGCCATCGCCACTCTCGGCTCGATGTACCCCGGCCGGTTCTGGGCGGCGCTCGGCAGCGGCGAAGCCATGAACGAGCACATCACCGGGCACCAGTGGCCGCGCAAGGAGCTGCGCAACCAGCGCCTGCGCGAGTGCGTCGACATCATCCGCGCCCTGCTCGCGGGCGAGGAGGTGAGCCACGACGGCCTCGTCACCGTCGACCGGGCGAAGCTCTGGACGCTCCCGGACGAGACACCGCTGCTGATCGCGACCGCCGTGAGCACCAAGACGGCGGCCTGGGCGGCCGAGTGGGCGGACGGGCTCGCCACCGTGCTGCAGCCGATGGACACGCTGCGCGAGGTGGTGGACGCCTACCGCGGCGCCGGTGGCCGCGGCGAGGTCACGGTGCAGGTGCACCTGAGCTACGCCGAGAGCGAGGACGAGGCGCTGCGCATCGCGCACGACCAGTGGCGCACCGGAGTGTTCGGCCCTCCGCTCGCGTGGGACGTCGACTCCCCGGAGATCTTCGATCAGGCCGCGGCGTTCGTGCCCCCGGAGGCCGTCCGCGACTCGGTGCTGGTCTCAGCGGATCTCGGCTGGCACACTCAGCGGATCGCCGAGCTCGCCGAGCTCTTCGACCGCGTCTACCTGCACCACGTCGGCCTCGAGCAGCGCCCCTTCATCGACGCGTTCGGCTCGCGAGTGCTGCCGGAGCTGACCCGATGAAGATCACCGACACCAGCGACCTGTGGTGGAAGTCGGCGGTCGTCTACTGCCTCGACGTCGAGACCTACCTCGACTGGAACGACGACGGCGTCGGCGACTTCGTGGGCCTCTCCCACCGCGTCGACTACCTCGCCGAGCTCGGGGTCACCTGCATCTGGCTGATGCCGTTCTACCCCTCGCCCGACAAGGACGACGGCTACGACATCAGCGACTTCTACGGCGTCGACTCGCGCCTCGGGTCGCACGGCGACTTCGTCGAGTTCGTGCGCACCGCGAAGGATCGGGGCATGCGCGTGATCGTCGACCTCGTCGTCAACCACACCTCCGACCAGCATCCGTGGTTCGTCTCGGCCCGGAAGAGCCGCGAATCGCCGTACCGCGACTTCTACGTCTGGAGCGACGACCCGCCCAACAAGGACGAGCCCTCGGTCTTCCCGGGCGAGGAGTCGGGCATCTGGGAGTGGGACGAGAAGACCGAGCAGTACTACCTGCACCGGTTCTACAAGCACCAGCCCGACCTCAACGTCGCGAACCCGAGGGTGCGCGACGAGCTCGCGAAGGTCATCGGCTTCTGGCTCGAGCTCGGCATCTCGGGCTTCCGGGTGGACGCGGTGCCGTTCTTCCTCGAGCTCCCGGAGGGGGTCACCGACCTCGACCCGCACGAGTATCTGCGCGATCTGCGGCGCTTCCTGCAGCGCCGGTCGAGCGACGCCATCCTCCTGGGCGAGGTCAACCTGCCCTACGAGCAGCAGCTGGAGTACTTCGGCGGCGCGGAGGGCGGTGAGCTCAGCATGCAGTTCGACTTCGTCGGCATGCAGGCCTTCTACCTCTCCCTCGTGCGAGAGGACGCGGCGCCGCTCACGAAGGCGCTCGGGCAGCGTCCGACGATCGCCCCGGAATCGCAGTGGGCGAACTTCGTGCGCAACCACGACGAGCTGACCCTCGACAAGCTCAGCGAGGAGGAGCGCCAGGAGGTCTTCGACGCGCTCGCCCCCGAGGAGCGGATGCGGGTGTACGACCGCGGAATCGTCAGGCGGCTGCCCACCATGGTCGCCGGCGACCCCCGACGTCTGCGGATGGCGTACAGCCTGATGTTCTCGCTGCCCGGCACGCCTGTGCTGTTCTACGGCGAGGAGCTCGGGATGGGCGAGAACCTCGACGCAGGCGGACGCGCGGCCGTGCGCACCCCGATGCAGTGGTCGACGGGGAAGAACGGCGGCTTCTCCTCGGCCGCCGAGAAGGATCTCGTCGCCCCGATCACGCCGGACGGCTATGGCCCGGAGTTCGTGAACGCCGCCGCTCAGCGTCACGATCCGGACTCGCTGCTGAGCTTCATCAAGCTGCTCGCCGACCGCTTCCGCAGCTCGGCGGAGATCGGCTGGGGCGCCTTCCACGTGCTGGAGCACGACCAGCCCTCGGTGCTGGCCCATTCTCTCGAGGCGGATGTGGGGCGCATGATCGCCCTGCACAACTTCTCCCCCGATGCCCGGGCGGTGCACCTGCGCATCGACGGCGAAGCCGAGGGAACGGAGCTGCTCGATCTGCTCGAGGAGGGCCGGCAGGAGCTGCCCGCCGACGGGAAGGTGCAGCTCGACCTCCCCGCCTACGGCTACCGCTGGATCAGGATCGTGCGGCCGGGGCAGAAGCGCCTGTCGTGAGCCTCAGCAGCTGCGGAGCTGCCCGACCCCCGACGTGAGCACGGAGGTCGAGCCGACGAGCGTCACCTGCCGGCCGCCGGCCCGTGCGATGTCCACATGCACCTCCGGCGGCAGGCAGGCGGCCTCGCTGAGATACAGAGGCGCCCCCAGCTGCGCTGCGGCTGCCGCAGCAGGGATGGCGTTCACGTAGCTCGCGCTCGGGGCGACGTAGGCCTGAGCGCGCTGGGGCGCGAACGCCACGGCGTTGACGGCGGCCGAGATCGCCGGCACGGATGATGCGGCGATGCGCTGGACGGAGACGCCGGGGATGGCGTCGATCTGCGCGGCGATCCCGGCGGACGTGCCTCCTGTGCTGCCGGTGATGATGACGTTCTCGGGGTCGAGCTGCTGGATGAACGACACCGTCGCGCTCGGCAGGGCGCTCTTCTTCCCGTCCACGATCAGCAGCGGCGCGTCGCGTTCAGCGGCTGCGGACCCCGCCACGAGTGCGCCGGCGACGCTCGACCCGTTCGAGATGTAGAGCGTGCCGATGTCGTCGAGCACGCCATCCGTTGCGAACGCGTCTGCGATGATCTGCCGCGACATGACGTACCGGTCGGAGTTGTAGATGCGCTTCGCCGGGACGCCGGGGACCGCCGCTTTCGCGGTGTTCAGCTCGGCGGTCGTCAGCTCTGTCGCACTCGCGAGGAACACGAGCCGCTCGGGCTGGAGCCGCGCGAGCTCCTGCTTGAGCGCGGTGCCCGCACCGGACGAGCCGATGTAGAGAACGGGTCCGTCGAGGTGCCCAGCAGCCGCCGAGGCGCTCAGCATCGTCGAGTAGCTGGCTCCGGTCGCAAGGTACACGGTGCCGCCGGCGCCGTCGGGGAACGCCGACCGGGAGATGAGAGCGCCGAGGGTCTCCCGCGATGTGCTCGAGACGCGGTCGACCTCGACCACCGTCAGGGTCCTCGAGAGGATGGCGGAGGAGGAGTGCTTCCCCCACAGCGCCTGGAAGGTGAAGGTGTGCGGTCCCGGCGGGACGGTGCGGATCGAGGCCGAGAACGACCCCGAGGAGCCGACCGTCGCCGTCGTCAGCGGAGCCCCGTCCATCGTGATGGCCACCCGCGTGCCGCTCGTCGCGTTGGGCACGGTGCCCCTGAGCCCGGTGCCCCGCGAGACCAGTCCGTTCTGGGGGGACGTGATCGTCGGACGGGAGAGCACCACCGCCGGCTCCCAGTTCGACCCGTACATCGAGGCGACGCTGGTGCCGCCGCTCCCGGACGCGTTCGAGACCAAGGGGAAGAAGCCTGCGAAGTAGCCTCCGCCCGAGCAGCTCGACACGGATGCCGTGGACGAGCTGATGCCGACGGCGCGAGTGCCGATGAGAGCGACTCCGCCGCTGTCGCCCGGCAGGGTGCAGGTGGACGCCCGCACCGAGTTGACGAGCTTCCCGCCCACGTTGATCGTCTCGTTCACCTGGAGGACGGTGCCGCACGTCCACCCTGTGCGGCTCCCCGACTTGCAGAGGTTCGCGCCGACGACCGCCTGCGTCTGCCCGCGCACGCTGATCTCGGTTCCCGCGAGCGGCGTCTGGATGCCGCCGCCCCAGGTCGCCACCTTCGCGTGCGGCGTCGTGCTGCCGTTGTAGTTCAGCAGAGCGGCGTCCTTGTGCTCGCCGAAGGCGACGCTCGGCATGAGCGGGCTGCCGATGGCCGAGCCTGCAGAGGGGCCGGTTCCCTGCGGGTAGTAGCTCGTCGGCTTGTTCTGAATCAGGGCGCGCACGACGGTCGATGCCGTGGCACCGTCGAAGCAGTGGCCGGCCGTGACCATCTGGGGTGCGCCGTCCGTCGTGCGGTAGCCGTTGAAGCCGACGGAGCACTGCCACTTTCCCCAGGTGTACCCGGTGCCGCTGTAGCTGTCGGCCGCCGTGAACGCCTCGCGCGGCGCCTCTTCGACCGGGGCCGGGGTGCCGATCTCGGCGATCCCGCCTGCCTCCGCGACGACGGCCGCGTCTGCCGTGTCGGCCACCGAGACGATCAGCTCGGTGCCCTCGAGGCGCGATCCGAGCACCTCGATCCCGACCTCCTCGAGCCCCTCGACGACGACGACCGCATCCGCAGCCGCCTCCGCCTCGGCGAGGTACTCCACCGCGCCGATGCCCAGGTCGCGCTGCACGGCGGCCTCGAGCTCGTCGGGGAGCTCAGCGGCCTCGGCGGCGAACTCCGCGGCGGGATACTCGTCCATCACCGCGGGCGGCACCGGAGTCTCCTGGGCCGCGGCGGGCGCCACCGGAACGATCAGTGCGGCGAGGAGCGCGGAGAGGGGAAGGACCGGCCACAGACGGCGGCGAGAAGTCACGAAGGCTCCTGAGAGATGGGGGCGTCGACCGGCGGAGGGCAACGGTCCGGAGGGTGGCCCCGGCCGCACTCACAGTAGAACGGCCTCTCCACCCCGGCAACGCCCTGAAACGGGGGCGGCGTCAGCTCGCCTTCTCCTGGGCCACCCGCTGGCCGACGACGGCCGAGACCCCGTCCTGGCGCATCGACACCCCGTAGAGCGCGTCGGCGATCTCCATCGTGCGCTTCTGATGGGTGATGACGATGAGCTGGCTGGTCTCGCGCAGGTCCTCGAAGATGGTGAGCAGGCGGCCGAGATTCGCGTCGTCGAGCGCCGCCTCGACCTCGTCCATGATGTAGAACGGGCTCGGCCTCGCCTTGAAGATGGCGATGAGCAGCGCGACCGCGGCGAGCGACCGCTCGCCGCCCGAGAGCAGCGAGAGCCGCTCGATCTTCTTCCCGGCCGGCTTCACCGACACCTCGATGCCGGTGGTGAGCAGGTCCTCGGGGTCGGTGAGCGCGATGCTGCCGGACCCGCCGGGGAACAGGATCGGGAACACGACGTCGAAGGCGGCGCGGGTGTCTTCGAACGCGGCCCGGAAGATCTCCTTCATACGGCCGTCGAGCTCCTCGATGATCGTCAGGAGGTCCTTGCGGGTGCGCTCGAGGTCGGCGAGCTGCTCGGTGAGGAACTTGTGGCGCTGCTCGAGCGCCGCGAACTCCTCGAGAGCCAGCGGGTTGACCCGGCCGAGCTGGGCGAGCTTGCGCTCGGCGCGTGCGAGACGGGCCTCCTGCTCCGCCCGGACGAAGGGCGCTCCGTGGGGCTCGTCCTCGTCCCCGTTCCGCTCGGCGGGCTCGATGGTCGGGTCCTCGGGCACGGGCACCTGGGGACCGTACTCGGCGACGAGCACGTCCTCGACGAGTCCGAGCTCCTCTCCCGCGCGTTCCAGCAGGCCGGAGAGGTGCAGCTTCTTCTCGTAGAGCTGCATCTCGATGCCGTGCACGTTCTCGCTGACCGACGCGAGACGCTCGCGCAGCGCGATCTCCTCCTTGCGGAGTGCAGCGAGCTCCTCGTTCTGTTGAGCGCGCTGCGACTCGGCGGAGGCGAGCGCGACGCGTGCCTCCGACACCGAGCGGTCGACGGAGTCGAGCACGGGCGGCAGAGCGCGCACCACGGACTGGGCGGCGCTCAGCTGACGAGAACGGATGACCGCGAGCCGGGCCTGCTCCTCCGCTGCGGCCCGCTCCGCCTCCAGCTGACGGGCGAGCGCCTCGGCGCGGGCGCGCTCCGCGCGGACCCGCTCTCGCGCCGTCTCGACCTCGATCCGTCGCTCCAGCTCGGCCGATCGCGCAGCCTCCACCTCGGCGAGCACCGCGTCGCGGGCCGAGACGTCGAGGATCGGCCGCGGCTTCGCGGCGTACTCGTCGCGCGCTCCGGTCGCCCGCTCGACGTCCTGCTCCGCGGCGCGCACGGCCTCCGCCGCCTGTTCGAGGCTCTGGCGGAGGCGCTCCTCCTCGGCGACGGCCGCCTCGACCTGGATGCGGAGCCGACCGAGGCGCTCGCTCTGCGCAGCGACGGTGGCGTCGTACTCGCGCAGCGCCGCCAGGGCGGCTGCGGCCTTCTCCTTCGCGGTCTGCAGCTGGCCACGGCGCTCGGCAAGCGCGAAGCGCGTGCGCTCGAGGTCGGTGCTGACGGTCGCGAGTCGCTCGGCGGCGGAGTCGCGCTCGGCGATGAGCTCGAGCCTCGACCTGGTGGCGCCGGACCCGCCGCGCAGCACGTACTCGGTCAGCACCTCCCCGGCGCGGGTGATCACGGTGGCACCGGCGACGCCTCGCAGGCTCGGCCAGGCGCTGCGCGCGGCGGCGAGGTCGTCGGCGACGACGATCCGCGCGAGGAGTCCGCGGATGCCGTCGGGAGCCTCGACGAGGTCGCGTGCGGCACGCACCCCCGCGGGGAGGTCGGCGATCGCATCGCCCGGGTCCCCGGAGGCCAGCACGAGCTCGACCCGGCCCGCCTCGGAGTCTCGGGCGTGGTCGGCTGCCGCAACCGCCGCATCCAGGTCGTCGGCGAGCACCGCGTCGGCGAGCGAGCCGAGAGCGGCGGCGATGGCCGGCTCGAATCCGGGCTCGACGCGGACGTGCTCGGCGACGAGGCCCCGGATGCCGGCGAGTCCGGCCTGCGCGATCGCCGTAGACCCGTCCTTGGAGTCCATCGCGAGGGTGAGCGCCGAGGTGCGGGCGGCGAGCGCGTCGCGCTCGCGTTCGAGCGCGTGGAGCGCGTCACGGAGCTCCTCGATCGCCTGCTGCAGCTGCCCTACCTCGGCCTCGGCGTCCTGGTGGGCGGTGTCCAGCGAGCCGTCGCTGTCCGCATCCGTCGCCACCTCGGCCTCGAGGGCCGAGAACTCGGCACGCGCCGCATCCCGGCGCTGCTCGGCCTGCTCGAGGCGGTTCTGCTGGCGCAGCAGCTCGCCCCTCGTCGCCGCGAGCTTCGACTGGGCCACCTCGACGCGCGAGGTGAGGCCCGCGAGCTCGAGGTCGTGCTTGGAGACGAGAGCCGACTGCGCCGCGATCTCCTCGTCGAGGGAGTCGAGGCTCGCCTTCGCCGTCGCGGTCGCGGCGGCCGCGGCGCCGAGGGCCTGCTCGGCCGCCGTGACGTCGGCCTGCAGCCGGGCGGCCTCGTCGCGGGCATCGCGCACCGACTGCTCGGTGAGAGTGCTGACGGTCGCGCTTCCCTCGCTCTGCTGGCCGAGCAGGGCGATGCGCTGGTTGGCCAGCGAGTAGAGGCCCCGCAGGCGCTCCTGCACCTGCTCGAGACCGAAAGCGGTGCGGCGGGCCTCGTCGACCGCGTCGCCCACCTGGGCGTGCTCGAGCCGGTGCTCCCGCAGCTTCACCTGGTCGAGCTGCTCCTGCAGCACGATCCGCTCGGTCTTGCGCTCCGACTCGCTGCGTGCCTGTGCCGTGATCGACTCGCGCAGGGTCACCACCTCGTCGGCGAGCAGACGAGCTCGCGCATCGCGTACGACGGCCTGGATGAGCTGCGCCTCGCGGGCGATCTCCGCCTGGTGGCCCAAGGGCTTCAGCTGTCGCCGGATCTCCCCTGCGAGGTCGCTCAGACGCGTCAGGTTCGTCTGCATCGCCTCGAGCTTGCGCAGGGTCTTCTCCTTGCGCCTGCGGTGCTTGAGGATGCCGGCCGCCTCCTCGATGAAGCCGCGGCGGTCCTCAGGAGTCGCCCGCAGCACCGCGTCGAGCTGCCCCTGGCCGACGATGACGTGCATCTCGCGCCCGAGTCCGGAGTCGGAGAGCAGCTCCTGCACGTCGAGCAGGCGACACGACTGGCCGTTGATGGCGTACTCGCTGCCGCCGTTGCGGAAGAGCGTGCGGCTGATCGTCACCTCGGTGTACTCGATCGGCAGCGCACCGTCGGAGTTGTCGATCGTCAGCACGACCTCGGCGCGGCCGAGCGGACCGCGCGTCGCGGTGCCGGCGAAGATGACGTCCTCCATCTTGCCGCCGCGCAAGGTCTTGGCGCCCTGCTCGCCCATCACCCAGGCCAGGGCGTCCACGACGTTCGACTTGCCGGAGCCGTTGGGTCCGACGACGCAGGTGACTCCCGGCTCGAACGCGAACGTGGTCGGCTGCGCGAAGGACTTGAACCCCTTGAGGGTCAAGCTCTTCAGGTACACGCGCAGCCTGCTTCCCACTCCACCGGCCGGAGTGCTGCGACTACGGTACCCGACCGGGTCGGCGCTCCCCGGCAGGCGCACGGTGGCTCTGTGGGCCGCGCATCGCTAGGCTGGCGGGCTGGCCGAGACGGAGGATGAGGATGCCGCAGTTCGAGATCGAGGAGCTTCCGATCCCCTCGTCCATCGACGGAAAGGAGGGGGACGACTTCCGAGCCGTCGTCGCCGCGCGCAACGCGGTGCAGAGCGAGCTGTACGGCGGCCCGGACCTCGAGTACACGCCCGAGGAGCTGTTCCCGCGCTACCTCGACGAGTTCGAGCCGAAGCGCCTGGTCGCCGCCCGCGTCGACGGCCGGATCGTGGCCCGCGCCGTCTATGAGACTCAGCCGCACGCCTCGGACGACGTCGCGTGGTACCTCATCGAGGTGATCCCCGAGTTCCGTGGCCGCGGCATCGGCGCGGCCCTCTATGCGAGCCTCGAGGACTTCGCGGACGCCGACGGACGCCCGGTGCGCCAGGCCTTCGCCTTCGCGAAGGACGTGCCCGGTGAGCGGCTCCCCGCGCCGACGGGGTTCGGCTCCGTGCCGCTCGCTGCGCCCGGCACCCGCTTCCTGCAGAACCGCGGCTGGGCGCTCGAACAGGTCGCGCGGTGCAGCAAGCTCGTGCTGCCCGCCGAGCACGGTCTGCTCGAGCGGATGCTCGCCGAGGCCCAGGAGGCGGCCGGTTCCGACTATCGGGTGCTGACCTGGGTGGGCCGCACGCCCGAGGAGTGGCTCGAGGACAGGGCGATGCTGTCGACCCGGATGAGCACCGACGCTCCCGCGGCGGACCTCGCAGTCGACGAGGACGTCTGGACGGCCGAGCGGGTGCGCGCCGACGAGGACGCGGAGGAGTCGAGCCCGCGGACCATGCTCACCGCCGCGGTGGAGCACATCCCGTCTGGCAGGCTCGCGGGCTTCACGCAGCTCTCGGCCCCGGCCGAGCTCGGCCGCGCCGTCTCCCAGGAGGACACCATCGTGCTGAGGGAGCACCGCGGGCATCGGCTCGGGATGCTGCTGAAGGTCGCCAATCTGCTGCTGCTCGAGGAGACCGAGCCGGGTCATCCGTCGGTCGTCACCTTCAACGCCGAGGAGAACCGGCACATGCTGAGCGTCAACGAGGCGGTCGGATTCGTGCCCGTCGGATATGAGGGTGCCTGGAAACGGGTCGCGGGGAGCCCCGGCCCCTAGACTCGACCGGACATCCGCTTTCTCGTTCTGGGCGATCGAGGCTGCGGCACCACCTCCCGGGATCTGGGGACGAGATGGGCAAGTTCTACTACGACGCGAACATCAAGGTCGAGTTCGACGACCGTCTGCTCGCGCACCTGCAGCTGGTCATCGGAGCGAAACTGCGCCGCGGCGAGTCGTTCCACTTCACCTGGAAGGACGACATCTCGGCGGGCAGCGGCCGCACGATCGTCTGGATCCACCCGCACGCATCGCTGGGCTACAAGTTCTTCGGCGGCAAGTCGCCGAGCATCAACCGCCGATGGGTCGAGGAACTGATGCTGTCGGCCAACTCCGCGGGCGGACTGCACATCGTGCCGGAGCCCGGCGAGGACGACGACCCGCGCTGACCGGCGATCAGCTCGCGGCGCGGAGCGGTCGAGCGCTCAGGGCGAGAACGGCCGCGTCCCAGGTGCTGAAGTCGAGGACGCCGTCGTGCTCATCGACGAAGTGCAGTCGGTAACCGGAACCGTGTGCGGTGAGGTGGCCAAGGATGCGTCGTGCGTGGCCGAGCGGGAGCGTGCGGTCGCGGGCGAGCCATTCACCTGACGCCACCTGGACGATCTCTACGGCGCTCTCCACATGAACCGGCATCTGCATCCTCCTCGCTGAGGCTTGAAGGATAAGTCGGCCCCCGGAATCAGGTCCTGGGCTTGACTTCCGGGCGGGGATGGCGCATGCGCTGACAGAAGGTGCAGAGGTGCGAGCTCCGATTCATGAACTGCACCCGAACGATCGGGCGGCCGCAGCGCGGGCAAGGCCTGCCCTGCTGTCCGTAGGCGTTCAGCGAGTGCGCGAAGTAGCCGCTCGCGCCGTTGACGTTGACGTACTGCGCGTCGAAGCTCGTGCCGCCTTCCGCGAGAGCGCGGCCGAGCACCATCCGCACCTCGGCGAGCAGCGTCTTCGCCCTCGGGCGGCTCAGCGACTCGGTCGGCTGGTCGAAGTGGATGCGCGCGGCCCACAGCGCCTCGTCGGCGTAGATGTTGCCGATCCCCGAGATCAGCGTCTGGTCCAGCAGCGCGCGCTTCACCGTGGTGCGGCGCTTGGCCAAGGCGTCGAGGAAGCGGCGGTCGTCGAACCGCGGATCCATCGGGTCGCGTGCGATGTGCCGCACGGACACCGGCAGGAGGTCCTCCGGTGCGTCGAGCGCCGGCACGAGGTCGTCGATCGCGAGGGAGCCGAAGATGCGCTGGTCGACGAAGTTGATTCGCAGGGCCCCGTCCTCGGGGTGCACGAGCCGGAGCCGCACCCGGGTGAGCGGGTCCTCCCTCGTCTCCTCCCTCAGCAGCATCTGCCCGCTCATCCCCAGATGGCCGACGAGGGCTTCCTCTCCGCCGTCCAGCGGGATCCAGAGGAACTTGCCGCGGCGCTGCGGGGCCGCAAGGGTCCGCCCGACGAGACGGTCGACGAAATCCTCAGCGGGACCGGGGTGCCGGCGCAGCGAGCGCTCGTCGAGCACCGCCACCTCAGTGATGGCGGCGCCCGTGACGGCGGGCGCGAGGCCGGCGCGGACGACCTCGACCTCAGGCAGCTCGGGCACCGAGCGCCTCAGGCTCGAGAACGGGACAGGGCGGTCCAGGCGTCGAGCGCCGCCGCCATCTCCGCCTGCTTCTTGCTCGTGCCGTCGCCCGCCGCGATCTGCTCGCCCTGGAGGGAGACGGTGGCGTGGAAGCGCTTCGAGTGGTCGGGACCGCTGTCGGTCACCTCGTACTGCGGCAGCCCGCGCCCGAGCCGCGCGGAGAGCTCCTGCAGGCTCGTCTTCGGATCCATGGCCGCGCCGAACCGGTCCGGATCGGCGAGCAACGGCTCGATCAGCCTGAGCACGAGGGCGGTGGCGGCATCAGGCCCCGCGGAGAGATAGGTGGCGCCGATGATCGCCTCGACCGTGTCGGCCAGGATCGACGACTTGTCCCTGCCTCCGGTGAGCTCCTCGCCGCGCCCCAGCCGCAGGTGCTCGCCCAGCCCGATCGATCGTGCGATCTCGGCCAGCGCGACGGAGGACACGAGGCTCGCCCGCCGCTTCGCGAGCTCCCCCTCGTCGAGGTCGGGATGGGTGCGGTAGAGCATCACCGTGACCGCCTGACCGAGGATCGAGTCCCCGAGGAACTCCAGCCGCTCGTTGTGCGGCACACCGCCGTGCTCGTACGCGAACGAGCGATGGGTCAGCGCCAGCTCGAGCAGCTCGGGACCGATCTCGACGGCGAGGCGATCCCGCAGCACATCGATTCCGGGCGCGCCGAAAGGCTCGACGGACTGGTTCTCCGTCGAGCCCTTCGGAACGGACGACTCAGACGTCGGCGACCTTGCGACCCTTGTACTCGAGGTACAGGGCGGTGCCGGCCGAGTCCTCCACGACCTTCGCGCGGTGCGGGAGGCTGTAGGTGACGCGACCGTTCTCGACCGTCTTCACGAGGGTCGGCACGCTCGCCTTCCACTGCGCACGGCGCATACGGGTGCTTGCGCGCGACATCTTGCGCTTGGGAACCGCCATGACTATCTCTTCTCCTCCGTGGTGCCGCTCGCGGCACCATCGACATCTTCCGTTGGGGCTCCGGTCAGGCCCCCGAGCCCGGCGAGAGCCGCCCACCGCGGATCGGTGGGAGCTTCGTGCTCGTGACCCGGATCATCGAGAAGACGTGCACCGCAGACGGCACACAAGCCTGGGCAATCTTCCTGACAGACCGGCTGGAACGGCAGTGCCAGCACCACCGCATCCCTGACCACCGGCTCGAGATCGAGATGATCGTCGACGACCGAGTAGTCGAAAGCTTCGTCGACAGAATACGCGAAAAGCTCCTGGAATTCGACTTCGACCGGGAGGCGCACCTCGGTGAGGCAGCGGGCGCACTCGCCCTCGGCGGTCGTGGCCACCTCGGCCGAGGCGAGGATGCCGTCGTGCAGCGACTCGAGGCGGAGGTCGATCTCGACCTCCTCCCCCGCGGGGACGGCGATGATGTCGGTGCCGAGTCTCTCGGGCGCCGGGAAGTCGAGGGTGCGTTCGCGCATCTCGCCCGGACGGTGCACGAGGTCGCGCACGAGCACGCGATAGGGGTTCTGAGTCTCGGGCATAGCCCTCCATCCTAGGGCGCGGAGCGGCATCCGTGCTGGGGTGCACTCTTGTCGGGAGAGGCGCCTGGGAAGCGGCCTACGGGTGCCCGAGCGCCGTGAAGGCCTCGTCGTAGATCGTCAGGGCACGCTCCGCCTGCTCCCGCGTGACGGTGCACGGGGGCACGACGTGGATGCGGTTGTCGGCCGTGAACGGCAACAGGCCGCGCTTCAAGAGCTCGGTCTTGAGCGATCCGACGACGACCGGCGAGACGGGGGCCCGCGTCGCGCGGTCGTCGACGAGGTCGAGGGCCCAGAAGACGCCGAGGCCGCGCACCTCGCCGATCAGGTCGTGCTTCTCGGCGAGCGCCCGGAGGCCTGGCCCCAGCACGTCCTCGCCGATCCGGCGCGCGTTCTCGATGATTCCCTCCGACTCCATCGCGTCGATGGCGGCCACGATCGACGCCATCGCGAGCGGATGACCCGAGTAGGTCAGCCCGCCGGGGAACACCTGCTCCTCGAACGCGTTCGCGATCGACTCGGAGATGATCACGCCGCCCGCGGGCACGTAGCCGGAGTTCACGCCCTTGGCGAAGGTGACGAGGTCGGGCTCGACTCCGAAGGACTGGAACGCGAACCAGTCGCCGGTGCGTCCGAAGCCGGCCATCACCTCGTCGAAGATCAGCACGATGCCGTACTCGTCGGCGAGCGCGCGCACGCCCTCGAGGTAGCCGGGCGGCGGCACGAGCACGCCCGCGGTCCCGGGCACGGTCTCGATCAGCAGGGCGGCGACGGAGGCGGGGCCCTCGGCCTGGATCACCCGACGCAGGTGGTGCAGGGCGCGCTCGCCCTCCTCCTCGACCGTCGACGACCAGAACTCGCTCCGGTAGGCGAACGGCCCGAAGAAGTGCACGTGACCGCGGGCGTACTCGTTCGGCACGCGGCGCCAGTCCCCCGTCGCGACGACCGCCGCCCCCGTGTTGCCGTGGTACGAGCGGTACATCGAGAGCACCTTGTCGCGGCCGGTGGTGAGCCTCGCCATGCGGATGGCGTTCTCGTTCGCATCCGCCCCGCCGTTGGTGAAGAACACCTTGCCGAACTGGTCGCCGGCCTTCGCGAGGATGCGCTGCGCGGCCTCGCCGCGGGCGAGGTTGGCGTGCGGCGGCGCGACCGTCGGCAGCAGGTCGGCCTGCCGGTGGATCGCCTCGACGACGGCGGGGTGCCGGTGCCCGATGTTCGTGTTGACCAGCTGGCTCGAGAAGTCGAGGTAGCGGGTGCCGTCGGCGTCCCACACCTCGACGCCCTCCCCGCCGGCGATGACGAGCGGATCGAGCGCCCCTTGCGCCGACCAGGAGTGGAAGACGTGCGCGCGGTCGAGGTCGTAGGCGCGGGCGCCTTCGGCTGAGGTGGGACGGGGCATGGTGCGGTCCTTCGGTGCTCGGTGGGGCGGTCCCGGGGGCGACGATACCGCCGCCGCCCGGGACCGTGGGGTGCGGCTAGTTGCCGCCTTCGGTCAGCTCGACCTCGATCTCCTCGAAGCTCTCACCGGTCAGGTCGAGGTCCTCGCCCTCGAGCTCCTCGAGCGCCTGCTCGATGTACTCGTTGGTCCAGGCGCTCGACGGCGGCTCCTCGGTGATGATCTTCGCGCCGGTCTCGTTCTCGGTGGCGAGCGCCAGTTCGACGGTGCGGTTCCAGGCCTCCTCGTCGATGACTCCGATGCCCTCGGGCGAGGGCCAGATCAGCTTGTTCGTCTCGTTGACCATCCACAGCTCGTGGCTGGGACCCCAGCCGGAGCCCTCGGCGATCGTGATGTCGGCCGCGTCCTGCGGGTTCTCGGCCGCGAACACCCAGCCGCGGATGACCGCCTTGAGGAAGGCGACCGTGGTCGCCTGGTACTCCTCGTCGCTCTGCAGGCGCTCGGCATCCGCCCAGATCGCGTCCTGGAGCATCGCGCCGCCCGCCTCGTTGTAGTCGATGACGGTGAAGTCCTCCGGCTGGTAGAGCTCGCCCGTCTCGGGATCGACCGTCTCGAGCAGCTGCGCGTACTCGTTGTAGGTCATCGCCTGGGCCGCGTCGATGTCGCCCTGCAGGAACGCATTCATGTTGAAGTCCTGCGTGATGATCTCGACGCTCGAGGCGTCGAGGCCCTGCTCGGCCATCGAGGCGAAGATCTCCCACTCGTTGCCGAAGCCCCAGCTGCCGATGCGCTTGCCCTCGAAGTCGGCGACCGACTCGATGCCGCTGTCGGCCCAGGCGACCTGGAGGGTGCCCGACTCCTGGAAGATCTGCGCGACGTTCGTGATGTTCGCGCCCGCCTCGATCGAGCCGAGCACCTTCGGAACCCACGCGATCGCGTAGTCGACCTCGCCGTTGGCGAGGGCGTCCTGCGGCACGATGTCGCCGCCCGACGGGATGATCTCGACGTCGAGGCCCTCGTCCTCGAAGAAGCCCTGGTCGACGGCGGCGTAGTAGCCGGCGAACTGGCCCTGCGGCAGCCATTGGAGCTGCAGCGTGACCTCGGTGAGGTCGCCTCCGCCGTCTCCGCCGCCGTCTGTTCCGCCCGACGAGCAGGCGGAGAGCGCGAGCGCGGCGGAGATCCCGACCGCGCCGATCGCCGCTAGGCGGCGTCTGCTGTGTGTCATGTCGTTTCCTCTCGAGATACTCAGGTGGTGCCGCCTGCGCGCCCGGGGCGCGTGGACGCCGGTGTCGCGAGCCGCTCCATCGCGGACGTGACGAGGTAGAAAGCCAGGCCGAGCACGATCGCGCTGACGACGTAGGCCCAGGCCCTGGCGTATGCGCTGCTCGCGGCGGAGGTCGAGATGAGGCCGCCGAGTCCTCCGCGCGGGCCTCCGAAGTACTCGGCCACGAGCGCCGAGATGACGGCGAGCGACGAGGCGATGCGGATGCCGGTGAACACGAAGGGCCGCGCGGCGGGCAGCGTGACGTAGCGCATCTCCTGCGCGGGACGGGCCGCGTACACGCGCATCAGGTCGCGGTGCACGGGGCGCGACTGGCGGAGGCCCCGCAGGCTGTTGACGAAGACCGGCACGAAGACCGCGAGCGCCGCGATCGCCTGCCGACCGAGCTGCGAGTCCGCTCCGTACATGGTGTTGAGCACGGGGGCCAGCGCGACGATCGGAACGACCGCGAGACCCGCGACGACGGGCGCCGCCAGGTGGTCGACGAGTCGCGATGCCGATGCCGCGAGGGCGAGCAGGATGCCGACGACCGTTCCGGCGACGAGGCCGAGCAGCGCGTTGCCGCCCGTGATGAGGGCCGATCCGACGAGGGTCGGCGCGAACTCGATCATCTGCTCGAGGATCGCTGCCGGGCTCGGCAGCAGATAGTCGTCGACCGCCCCGGCCGCGGTCAGCAGCTGCCAGGCGGCGAGCACGACGATGCCCAGCACGGCGGGTGCGAGGATGCGGCCCACCGCCTCGCGGCTCATGCGACCGGCTCCGCGTGCGGCGTCGGCTCGTCGTGCGCGGCGCCCAGCGCCTCGGGCTCGTGGTGCGCGGCGCCCAGCGCCTCGCGCACCCGGGTCACGGCGGCGAAGAACGACGGGTCCTCGCGCATCCCTGCACCGCGGTCGGCGGAGGAGAAGCCGGTCTCGAGCACGGCGCGGATGCGCCCTGGCCGCGGCGACATGACGACCACCCGGTCGCTGAGGAACGCGGCCTCGGGGATGCTGTGGGTCACGAACACGACGGCGGCCCCGGTCTCGGCGCAGATGCGCACCAGCTCGCCCTGAAGGTATTCGCGGGTCATCTCGTCCAGCGCGCCGAACGGCTCGTCCATGAGCAGGAGCTTCGGCCGCTCGGCGAGCGCCCGCGCGATCGCGACGCGCTGCTGCATGCCGCCCGAGAGCTGGTCGGGGTGCTTGTCGAGGAAGTCGGCGAGCCCCACGAGCTCGAGCAGCTCTCGCGCCCGCTCCCGCCGCTCGCGCTTGCCGACCCCGTGCACCTCGAGCGGCAGCTCGACGTTCGCGGCGATCGTGCGCCACGGCAGCAGTCCCGACTGCTGGAAGGCGATGCCGTAGTCCTGGTCGATGCGGGCCTGCTTCGCGGGCTTCCCGAACACCGTGATGGTGCCGGCGCTCGGCTCGTCGAGGTCGGCGAGCAGCCGCAGCAGGGTGCTCTTGCCGCATCCGCTCGGACCGATGAGCGACACGAACTCGCCCGCCGCGACCGTGAGCGACACCTTGTCGAGGGCGACGACCCGCCGCTCCCCTGTGCCGAAGACCTTGTCGACGGTGTCGACGACGACGGCGTGCTGTGCGGTCATCCGTTCACTTCCTCTCGGCGGTAGTCCTTGAGCAGCGCGCCCAGCAGCGCGACGGAGCCTGCGGCGACGAGCCCGAGTGCGACCGCGCCGAAGATCGGGCCCCAGGCCTTCGCCGGGTCGCCACTCGCCTGGCCGGCGAACTGGATGAGCAGGCGCCCGATGCCGCCCTGCAGCCCCGTCGAGACCTCCGCGACGACCGCGCCGACCACGGCGTTCGCCGCGGCGAGCCGCAGAGCGGGCAGCAGATACGGGACGCTCGCGGGCAGCCGGAGCTTGAGCAGGGTGCGCCACCAGCCGATCGCGTAGCTGTGGAACAGCTCGGTGTGGATGGCATCCGGCGACTGCAGGCCGCGCAGCGCCCCGACCGCGACCGGGAAGAAGGCGAGGTAGGAGGCGATGACGGCGACGCTCATCCAGTCCTGCCACTCGAACGCCCCGATCTCGATGCGGGCGCCCCAGCTGCGCACGAGCGGCGCAAAGGCGATCAGCGGCACGGTCTGGCTGAGCACGATCCAGGGCAGCAGGGCCGACTCGGCGAGGCGCCAGCGCTGCATCAGCAGAGCGAAGCCGAGACCGACCGCGACGCCCAGCAGCCAGCCGACGGCGGCGATGCCGAAGGTCGTGATGCAGGCCTCGAGCACGTCGAACCAGAGCGGCTCCGACCGGTTGGAGCGAGTGGTGCCCGAGCCGAGCCTGGCGAGCATGTCCCAGATGTGCGGCATGGCGAGGTCGGTCGTGCGCGGCAGGATCCGGGTGCCGGCGACGACCACCCCGTCGTCCGGCCCCAGGAGCTTGTAGAGCTCCCAGCCGGCCGCGAGCACGAGGATGCCGCCCAGCCCGGTCGCGACGCGGGGCAGCCAGCCGCGAGTGCGGCGCCGACGCAGCGCGGGGGCGGCATCCTGGGCGGTCATGCCTTCGCCACGATCGCGTCCCGGAGAGCGGGGATGACGGTCTCGCCGTACACCCGGAGCGTCTCCTCCTTGTTGTCGTGCTGGAGGTAGCCTGCGAACTGGTCGACGCCGAGGGCCTTGAGCGCCTCGAGCTTCTCGATGTGCTGCTGCGCCGTGCCGAGCACGCAGAACCGGTCGACGATCTCGTCGGGCACGAAGCCCGTGTGGGTGTTCCCCGCACGACCGTGCTCGTTGTAGTCGTAGGCCTTGCGCCCCTCGATGTAGTCGGTCAGCGCCTTCGGAACGGCGCCGTCGGCCCCGTACTTGCCCACGATGTCGGCGACGTGGTTGCCGACCATTCCGCCGAACCACCGGGTCTGGTCGCGCATGTGCTCCCAGTCCTCGCCGATGTACATCGGGGCGGCGACGCAGAACTTGATGGACATCGGGTCGCGCCCGGCCTTCTCGGCGGCGTCCCGCACCGTGCGGATCATCCACTCGGCGATGTCGAGGTCGGCCAGCTGCAGGATGAAGCCGTCGCCGACCTCGCCGGTGAGCTTGAGGGCGAGCGGGCCGTACGCGGCCACCCACACCTCGAGCTCGGAGCCCGAGCTCCAGGGGAACTGAAGGGTCGCGCCGTTGTACTCGACCGCCCGCGAGTTCGCGAGCTCGCGGATGACGTGGATCGACTCCCGCAGCTCCTTGAGCGTCGTGGGCTTGCCGTTCGTCACGCGCACCGCCGAGTCGCCTCGCCCGATGCCGCAGATCGTGCGGTTGCCGTACATCTCGTTGAGCGTCGCGAAGATCGACGCCGTCACCGTCCAGTCGCGGGTGGCCGGGTTGGTGACGAAGGGGCCGACCTTGATGCGGTGCGTCTCGGAGAGGATCTGGCTGTAGATGACGTACGGCTCCTGCCAGAGCAGGTGCGAGTCGAACGTCCACACGTAGCCGAAGCCGTGCTGCTCGGCGAGCTTCGCGAGGGCGACGGTGCGGGATGCGGGCGGGTTGGTCTGGAGGACGGCTCCGAAGTCCATGCGCGCCCCTAGACCAGGTACTGCGAGAGGCCGCGCTTGAGGTAGCGGCCGTCGCCCTTGGCGCCGAGGTACTGGTTGTCGTCGACCAGGACCTTGCCGCGGGAGAGCACGGTGTCGACGTGGCCGTCGATCTCGAAGCCCTCCCAGGCGGAGTGGTCCATGTTCATGTGGTGCGTTCTGCCCTCGCCCATCCCGATCGACGTGTGGCCTGCCGGGTCGTAGACGACGATGTCGGCGTCCGCGCCGGGCTGGATCACGCCCTTCTGCCCGTAGAGGCCGAACATCCGCGCCGGGGTCGTGCTGGTGAGCTCGACCCAGCGCTCTAGGGTGATCTCGCCCGTGACGACGCCCTGGTACATGAGGTCCATCCGGTGCTCGATCGTGCCGATGCCGTTCGGGATCTTGCGGAAGTCGCCGAGACCGAGCTCCTTCTGGCCCTTCATGCAGAACGGGCAGTGGTCGGTCGAGACCATCTGCAGGTCGTTCGTGCGCAGGGCCTGCCACATCGAGTGCTGGTGCCCCTCCTCGCGGGAGCGCAGCGGGGTGGAGCAGACCCACTTGGCGCCCTCGAACGCGCCCCACTCCTCGCTCGAGGCACCGAGCTGCTCCTCGAGGGACAGGTACAGGTACTGCGGGCAGGTCTCGCCGAAGACGTTCTGACCCCGGTCGCGCGCCCAGGCCAGCTGCTCGACGGCCTGCTTCGCGCTCACGTGCACGACGTAGAGCGGGGCGCCGGTGAGGTTCGCGAGCATGATGGCGCGGTGGGTGGCCTCCTCCTCCATCTGCCAGGCGCGGGCGAGCCCGTGGTAATACGGGTCGGTCTTGCCCTGGGCAGCCAGCTGCTCGGCGAGCACGTCGATGGCCGGGCCGTTCTCGGCGTGCATCATGGTGAGCAGTCCGGTCTCGGCCGACTTCTGCATCGCTTTGAGGATCTGCGCGTCGTCGGAGTAGAAGACGCCCGGGTAGGCCATGAAGAGCTTGAAGCTCGTGATGCCCTCGTCGATGAGGGTGTCCATCGCCTGCAGCGAGTCTTCGTCCACCCCGCCGATGATCTGGTGGAACCCGTAGTCGATCGCGCAGTTGCCCGCGGCCTTCTCGTGCCAGGCGGCGAGGCCGTCCTGCACACGCTCGCCATAGCGCTGCACGGCGAAGTCGATGATCGTCGTGGTGCCGCCCCAGGCGGCGGCGCGGGTTCCGGTCTCGAAGGTGTCGCTCGCGTTGGTGCCGCCGAACGGCAGCTCCATGTGGGTGTGCGCGTCCACACCGCCGGGGATCACGTACTTGCCGGCCGCGTCGACCACCGTGTCCACGTTGGCCTCGAGGTCGAAGCCGAGCAGGGTCGAGCCGGGCGCGAGCACCGCCGCGATGGTCTCGCCGTCGACGAGCACGTCTGCGGCGGCTCGGCCGGTCGCCGAGACGACCGTGCCGTTCTTGATGAGCGTCTTCGCCATCGTCTTCCTCCTCGAAGCGTCAGGGTGCGGGAATCGCCTTGTAGGTGTCGGGCCTGCGGTCGCGGAAGAACTGCCAGGCGTTGCGCACCTCGCGGATGAGGTCGAGGTCGAGGTCGCGCACGACCACCTCCTCGGTCTCGCTGCTGCCGCGCTCGCCCACGAAGTTGCCCTGCGGGTCGCAGAACTGGCTCGTGCCGTAGAAGGTCACGGCCTTCTCGCCGTACTCGTTGTCTTCGCGGCCGACCCGGTTGGGAGCCCCGATGAAGATGCCGTTGGCGGCGGCCGCCGTCGCCTGCTCGAGGTCCCAGAGCCGGTTCGAGAGCCCCGGCTTGGTCGCGTTGGGGTTGAAGACGAGCTGGGCTCCGTTCAGGGCGAGTTCGCGCCAGCCCTCGGGGAAGTGCCGGTCGTAGCAGATGTAGACGCCGACCTTGCCGACCGAGGTGTCGAAGACGGGATAGCCGAGGTTGCCGGGGCGGAAGTAGAACTTCTCCCAGAAGCTGTCGAGGTGCGGGATGTGGTTCTTGCGGTACTTGCCGAGGATCGTGCCGTCGGCCTCGACCACCACGGCGGTGTTGTAGTACACCCCGGGCTGGTCCTCCTCGTAGATGGGCAGCACCATGACCATCCCGAGCTCCTTCGCGAGCGCGGCGAAGCGCTGCACCGTGGGGCCGTCGGCGGGCTCGGCATACTCGTAGTACTTCGCATCCTCGGTGATGCCGAAGTACGGGCCGTAGAAGAGCTCCTGGAAGCAGATGATCTGAGCGCCTTGCTCCTTCGCGTCCCGAGCGAACTGCTCGTGCTTCGCGATCATCGACTCCTTGTCGCCGGTCCACGTGGTCTGCGTGATGGCTGCGCGTACGACGGTCACTCGTGCCTCCTGATGCCGCTGGTTTTGTTATTGTTCGCCGTGAACATTTCTCTTACGTTTCCTCCTGTGACGGTGGCGTAAAACGTACGGCGGTATGCATGCGAGCGATAGTCCCCGCGATCGAGGAGAGGTCCCCGGTCGGCATCGCCGCGGGCATCGCGCGGCTGATCACCTCGGGTGATCTGGCCCCCGGCGACCGCCTTCCGACGGTCCGCGAGCTCGCAGCGGAGCTCGGAGTGAGCCCCGCGACGGTCAGTCACGCCTGGCGGTCGTTGGCGGATGCGGGCCTCATCGTGAGCCGCGGACGCAGCGGCAGTTTCGTGCGCGCTGCACCTCGGGAGTGGCTGCCGCCGCGGTACCGCACGCTGCAGGGGCAGCCGGATGCGCGGCTCGACCTCTCCACGGGGACTCCCGATCCGCAGCTGCTGCCCTCGCTCTCGCGGGCCCTGTCCCGAGCGAGCGGTCGCGCGGGCACCTCCAGCTACCTCGACGTGCCCGTGATCCCCGAGCTCGAGGAGCACCTTCGAGGCACCTGGCCGTACCCGGTGGAGGCGCTGACGGTCGTCGACGGCGCGCTCGACGGCCTGTCGCGCACGCTCGAGGAGCTCGTGCGGTTCGGCGACCGCGTCGCGGTCGAGGACCCCGGATTCCCGCCGATCTTCGATCTGCTCGAGCGGCTGGGCGCCGAGCGGGTGCCGGTCCCGCTCGACGACGAAGGCCTGGTGCCTGCGGGACTCGCCTCAGCACTCGGACGCCGGCCGAGCGTGCTCGTGCTGCAGCCCCGGGCGCACAACCCCACGGGCGTCTCGACGACGGTCGAGCGCGCGGCCGAACTCGCGAGGGTGCTGCGCACGAGCCGGTCGGGCGCCGACACCCTCGTCGTCGAGGACGACCACTCCGGCGAGATCGCGACGGCGCCCGACGTCAGCATCGGCCTCTTCCTGCCGGAGCGCACGGTGCACATCCGCTCGTTCTCCAAGTCGCACGGTCCCGACCTCCGCATCGCCGCCCTCGGCGGGCCGCGGAGCATCATCGACCGGGTCGTGGCGAGACGGATCCTCGGGCCCGGCTGGACCTCGCGGATGCTGCAGAGCGTGCTGCTCGATCTGCTGACCGATCCCGGCTCGGTGAGCGAGGTCGCCGCCGCCCGTCAGGTCTACTACGCGCGGCAGCGGGACCTGGCGACGGCCCTGCGGTCGAACGGCGTGCCGGCGAGGGCATCCGACGGCATCAACACCTGGCTGGAGGTGCGCGACGAGCGCGAGGCGATCGTGCGGCTCGCGGCGGCCGGCATCCGGGTGGCCGCCGGCGCCCCGTTCCAGGACGGCACCGAGCGCGCGTTCGTGCGGGTCACCGCGGGGCTCGTCTCGCGCGACGTCGATCAGGTCGCCCGCGAACTGGCGGCGGCGGCGCGCACCTGACGCCGCGCATCCGCTCAGCCGCGCTTGCGCGCCGTGACCTCGATCTCGATCCGCATCCGCGGGTCGAGCAGCGCCACCGACATCATCGTGGCGGCCGGACGCGCCACCGCGAACGCCTCTCGCAGGGCGGGCCAGCACCGCTCGAACTCCTCGGCGACGGGCACGAGATAGTGCACGCGGACGACGTCGTCGAGGCTCGAGCCCGCCTCCTCGAGCGCGGCAGCGATGTTGGCGAGGCAGCGCTCTGTCTGCTCCTCGATGGTCTCGGGCAGCGTCATGGTGGCGTAGTCGAACCCGGTCGTGCCGGAGACGAACACCCACTCGCCGTCGACGACGGCCCTCGAGTACCCGATCTGCTCTTCGAAGGTGGAACCGGATGTGATGTGGCGGCGCATGCCCGGGAGCCTAGCGATCCGGCGTCGCCGTCCGGCGACGGGGTGCCCGGCGGAGTACAGTCGGATCGGACCCTCGCGCGGGATTTCGCGCGGTGCACGACCTCGGATTTGAGGCGGCTGGTTCTCTCGGCGGACGGCTCCGACCGCCGGTGCTCCTCCCCCTCACCGCCGATCCGAAGGCTGATCTGTTGCGCCGTCCCCTCTCGCTTCCTCTCGCATCCGTCTCGCTCCTCCTGCTGGCCGGCTGCGCCCCCGCTGCCGCCGACGTCCCGCCTGAGGCGTCCGCGTCATCCGTCACCGTCGACAACTGCGGAACCCAGGTCGCCTTCGAAGCCGCGCCCGAGCGGGTGCTGACCATCAAGTCCACGTCCACCGAGCTGCTGCTGGCGCTCGGTCTCGGCGACCGCATCGTGGGAACGGCGTTCCAGGACGGGCCGCTGCCCGACGACCTCGCGGAGGATGCGCCCGACCTCCCCGTCGTCTCCGAGCAGGTGCCCTCGCAGGAGGCCGTGCTCGAACTCGAGCCCGACCTGGTCTTCGCCGGCTGGGAGTCGAACTTCAGCGCCGAAGGCGCCGGCGACCGCGCGTCGCTCGAAGCGCTCGGCGTGCGCACCTACGTCTCGCCCGCCGCCTGCCGCACCGAGGGCTACGAGCCCGAGAAGCTGACCTTCGAGGCGCTGATGGGCGACATCGAGGAGCTCGCCGCCATCTTCCGGGTCGACGCGACCACCCTCGTCGAGGAGCAGCGCGCGATCGTCGCCGGTGTCGACCCGGTCGGCGACGGGCGCACCGCCCTGTGGTACTCCTCGGGCAGCGACGTGCCCTACGTCGGCGCCGGCGCCGGTGCGCCGCAGCTGGTGCTCGAGACGCTCGGCCTCGAGAACATCGCGGGCGACGTGGACGACGCCTGGACGAGCCTCGGCTGGGAGGCGATCGTCGAGGCGGATCCCGATGTGATCGTGCTGGTGGACGCCGCCTGGAACACCGTCGAGCAGAA
Source organism: Microbacteriaceae bacterium (assembly GCA_031177985.1). Classification (GTDB taxonomy): domain Bacteria; phylum Actinomycetota; class Actinomycetes; order Actinomycetales; family Microbacteriaceae; genus JAPSJW01. The sequence goes on from JAPSJW010000003.1 coordinate 158,618, forward strand.
GATCGAGCGCCTCGAGTCGAACCCCGCCACCGCGAACCTGACGGCGGTGCGCAACCAGCGCTACCTCGTGATCCCGTTCGCCGCGAGCGAGGCCGGGGTGCGCACCGCCCCCGCGACGGCCGACCTCGCCGAGCAGCTCGCCGCGCTCGAGCTCGGCTGATCAGGGGCCGAACGGATGCGGCGAGCGCGATCGAGGATGACGGGTCCCGTCGTCGGCGTCGCGTTCGCGCTCGCTCTCGTGGTCTCGGTCGGCGCCGCCGTCACGATCGGACCGGCGGACCTCTCGCTCGAGGAGGTCTGGCGCTCGATCGGATGGCACGCGGGTCTGCCGGTCGAGCCGCTCCCGGTGCTGCGCGACGGCATCGTCTGGGAGCTGCGCCTGCCGCGGGTGCTCACCGCTGCGGCGGTCGGCGCCGGTCTCGCTCTCAGCGGCGCGGTCATGCAGGCTCTCACCCGGAATCCGCTCGCCGACCCCTACCTGCTGGGCCTCTCCTCCGGGGCGTCGCTCGGCGCGGTCGCGGTGCTGCTGCTGGGCGTGACGGTGCTGCTGCCGCTCGCGGCGTTCCTCGGCGCTCTCCTCGCCCTGGGCGCGACGCTGCTGCTCGCGAGCGCCCTCGGCCGCATCACTCCGACCCGCACCGTGCTCGCGGGTCTCGCCGTCTCGAGCCTCGCCTCCGCCATCACGAGTTTCGTCATCTTCTGGACCGTGACGGGCGACTCGTACCGCGAGATCCTCGGCTGGCTGCTCGGGTCGCTCAGCGGAGCGCGCTGGCCCGCGGTCGCGATCGCGGTCGGCGCCTTCGTCGTGGCGGGACTCCCCGTGCTGCTCACCGGTCGTCTGCTCGACGCCTTCGCGTTCGGCGACACCGCAGCATCCGCCCTCGGAGTCGACGTCTCGCGCACGCGCTGGCTGCTGCTCACGGCGGCGGCGCTGCTCACCGGTGCGCTCGTGTCGGTGAGCGGCGCGATCGGCTTCGTGGGACTCGTGCTGCCGCATGCCGTCCGCCTGCTCGTCGGGCCAGGTCACCGCGCGCTGCTGCCCCTGTCGGCACTCACCGGCGCCGTGTTCCTGCTCTGGGCCGACACCCTCGCGCGCACCCTCTTCGACCCGCGCGAGCTGCCGGTCGGCATCGTCACGGCGCTCATCGGGGCACCCGTGTTCGCCCTTCTGCTCGCCCGACGTCGGAGCGCCGCGTGACCGGGCTCGAGGCGTCGCGCATCCGGGTGGTGGCCGACGGCACCCTGCTGATCGACGATGTGGCCGTGAGGGCGGAGCCCGGCACGCTGACGGCGCTGATCGGGCCGAACGGCGCGGGGAAGTCGACGCTGCTGCGCGCGCTCGCCGCGGTCGAGCGCCCCGCCGAGGGCGAGGTGGTCTACGGCGACGAGGATCTGCTGCGGATGCCGCGCCGACAGCGGGCGCGGCTCGCGACCCTCGTAGAGCAGGACGCGCAGACCGAGCTGTCGCTCTCGGTCGCGGAGGTGGTGGAGCTGGGGCTGCTCCCAAGGCGCTCGCTCTGGTCGAGTTCGGAGCTGCGCGACCGGGAGGTCGTCTCGGCCGCGCTGGAGCGTGTCGGCATGAGCGGCTTCGCCGACCGCGACATCACCTCGCTCTCGGGAGGCGAGCGCCAGCGCGTGATGCTCGCGCGAGCGCTCGCGCAGGACACCCCTCTGCTGCTGCTCGACGAGCCCACCAACCACCTCGACGTGCGGGCCCAGCTCGCGACGCTGCGCCTGCTCAGGGGCCTCGCCGACGAGGGACGCACCGTCGTCGCCGCGCTGCACGACCTCGGACTCGCCGCGGCCTGGTCCCAACGCATCGTGGTCCTCTCCGACGGACGGGTGCGAGCGGCGGGACCCACCGCGCAGGTCCTGTCGCCCGAGCTCATCCGCGACGTGTACGGGGTCGACGCGGTCGTGCTGGAGCATCCCGTCACCGGGGCTCCGCTGATCGCGGTGTCGCCGCTCCCCGACTGAGCGCTCAGCCCGCGGAGCCGTCGGCTCTCGCGGCGAGGCGCGGCACGAAGCGCGAGAGCACGGATGCCGGCATCAGCACCGCCCTGATCCGCTGCGCGAACGACGCGCGCTGCGCGATCGCGGCGCAGACCTCGCGCACGTCGGCAGGATCCACGTCGACCGGGCGCTCGGCGAAGCGCTCGAGCTCGAGAGCGAGGCGCAGCCGGTCGAGGGCCGCACTGTCGATGTCGCGCAGCGAGTCGGCGAACTCCCTGGGGGTCGGCGCGCCGAGACCCGGCCTGCCGTGATCCTCTGCGGTGTCGCGCACCTCATCCCAGGCGTCGAGGGCCGACCCGCCCGCGCGGCCGAGCGCTGCGAAGCGCCGGGACCGGCGGGCGAGACGCGCGATCGCGGGTGCGGCGAGCACCAGCAGCCCGGCGAGCACGAAGACCGCCATCCAGGCGTTCGATGTCTCCCGGTCGTTCTGGGCGGCGGAGCCGTCGGGGCCGAGCTGCTGGGGCACGCCGGGAGTGCTCGTCGGCGTCGGAGCGGGCGCCGAGGGCGCCGTCGTCGGCGCCTGAGTCGCCTCGTTCTCGGGCGTCGTCGGATCGTCGGGCAGCGCCTGGGCGAAGTTCTGCGGGGCACCCCGGCCGGGCGTCGGTTCGAACCGCACCCAGCCGGCGCCCTCGAACCAGAGCTCCGGCCAGGCGTGGGCGTCGTAGGACGAGACGGTGTAGATGCGGGTGTCCGTCTCCGAGTCGGTGCTGGGCTGCCCGGGAGCGAAGCCCACCGAGATGCGAGCAGGGATGCCCAGCGACCTCGCCATCGCGGCCATCGCCGAGGAGAAGTGCACGCAGTACCCCGACCGCTCCTCCAGGAACTCGCCCAGCACCTCGGCACCCGAGCCGTCGTAGTCCTCCCGCACCGGCGCCAGCTCGGAGTAGCTGAACGCGGGGCCCCGGAAGAAGCGCTGCAGGGCGACGGCGCGGTCGAAGCTCGTGGCCTCCGCGCCCGCGACCTCCTGGGCGGTCTCCCGCACGATGTCGGGCAGCTCGTCAGGCAGTCGCAGGTAGGGCTCGAACCCCGCCGGTGTATTGGTTCCCGACGCCCGCAGCTGCTCCTGGGTGGGACGAGCCTCGGTGGAGACGACCTCCCAGTCCTGCCCGCTGACGCCGGCCGTCTCGCTGCGCACGGCGAGGGCCTCGGGCTCCCAGTACCAGTCGCCGTCGAGCCCTGACACCGACTCCGGCGCATACGGCACCGGAAGCCATCGGCCGCCGAGCAGCACGCTCTGCACCGTCGTCTCGTACCGGTCGACCGCGACATCGCCGGCTCGTCCTGGCGCAGGCGGGATCGCGTCGACCGGGTTGTCGGGGTACTCGTCGACGTCGCCCGGCGACCAGGTGGGGCCCGAGAACTCGTCGAGCGACGTCGTGCGCAGGTAGACCCCGCCCGGCGCCGTCGTCGTGTAGGTGAGGGCCACGACCTCCTCCGACCTCCGCAGGTCGGCGCCGAGGTCGAGGATGGGGTTCAGTCCGGTCGTGATGCCGCTCCCGCCGCCGGCGCCCTGCGCGGGCCGCACCGGCGGCAGCATCGCAGGCACCAGCAGCGCGGCCACCACGACGGCGGCCCCGAGTCCGAGCGCCGCTCCCGACTGCACGCGCGCGCCGACCCGCAGCACGAGCAGGTAGCAGGCGGCGGCGAGCACGAAGGGCAGAGGATCGGCGATCGTCGGGTGCACGACGCTCGGCACCGAGACGATGATGAGCAGCGGGATTCCCACGAGAGCGGGGCTGCGGAACCAGTGGGCGATCGCGTCGACGACGAGGGCGATGCCCGCGGCGGCCGCGGTCACCAGGAACCGGATGCCCTCGTCCGCCCGCGCTGGCGTCGCCTGCGAGGCGATCGACTCCTCGCCGCGCGCCACGAGCTCGCGGAAGGCGGCGAACGTCTCGGGCACGGGCACGATGCCCAGGAAGGCGTCGAGGGGTGCGGAGGTGACCGTGACGGCGACGATCCCAGCGACGGCACCGGCGAGGGTGGGCCAGAACGGCCAGCGCAGCACCGCCCGGGTGCCGGCCGCGGCGGCCAGCACCGCGATCCCGGCGAACGCCGCCTGCAGCCACCACTCGATGCCCTGCAGGAGTCGGCCGAGCGATCCCAGCGAGACGAGCAGTGCGAGCGCGACCGCACCCGAGAGCAGCCATGCCCTCCGGCGTCTCTCCCTCAGCTCACGCTTCGTCATGCACGAGTCCCGTCTCGGCCACGACGGCACGCCAGGCATCAGACGGCTCGTCGGCGAGGCTCACCGGCACCGCGATCCAACCGAGGCGCTCGAGCGTCTCGACGGTGTGGCCGGGCTCGGCGAGCTGGCCCTCCCTGTCCAGCTGCTGCAGGACGAGCGGCGCGGTGGAGAGCACGAAGGCGACGGCCAGCTCGAAGGGCCTCTTCTGCCTGGTGAGCCATTCGAAGACAGCGTCGTCCGGCTCGGCGAGCACCGCGAAAACCGGACCCGCTGCCCGGTCGGACCGCTCCTGGGCCGGCACCGGTGAGCGGTGATCCGCGTCGACGAGGCCGATCGAGGCGAGGCTCAGAAGGAACTCCTGGTCGCGCCCGGCCCACCGGTTCCCGTCGCCGAGCTCGGCGATCTGCGGATGCGCGGTCTCCAGGATGCGCACGAGGAAACCCCGGCGATGCAGGTGCACCCCCATCGATGCGACCATCCGCACCGCCCACTCGAACGCCTCGCTCTCGCCGGCGTGCGGCGTGAACTGGTCGTGCACGGCATCCGCGTACCCGCCTCTGCGGGTGTCGATCACGATCCGCGCCTCGGGGTAGCTGCGCTGCTCCTCCTGACGCACCATGAGCTCGCCCTGACGGGCGGTGACCCTCCAGTGCACCCGGCGCAGGGCGTCGCCCGGACGGTACTCGCGGGTCATGATGTCGTCGTCGGTGCCACGATGATCCCGCTGGAGCACCCGGGCGCTCCCCTCGCCCGTGGCGAGCGAGAGCCCGGTGCGCGGCAGCTCCATTGCATCCGGCACGACGATGATCTCGTCCTCGCCCGCCGCCGTCGACCGAAGGGTCGCGAGGCCGAACGGATCGCGCTGCTCGACGTGCAGCGGGCCGATGCGGTACACGCCGCGCCGCGGCGCGCGCAGCGGATAGTCGAGTCGCACGGTGTTGCCGCGCCCGGCGAATCGCCGACCGCGAGGCGCGAGCGGTGGAAGCCTGGCGTCCGGGGTCGCCTTCGGCCACCACGGCAGGGTGTCCCGCCAGACCGCCTCGCCGCTGCGCGAGTAGCGCTCGTTCGACACTGACACCGTCACCTGTGCCGGACGCTGCGCGCTCACGGGGCTCGGCGAGAACGTGCGCGCGGCACTGACCCGCACTCGGCGCAGGATCAGCAGCGCGAGACCACCGACGAGCAGGAGCGCGGGGAGCGCCGCAGCGAAGAGGAGCGCCTCCCTGCCGCCGACGTAGGCCAGCCAGAACAGCAGCACCGAGGTCGCCGCGAAGCCCCAGCCCCTCGCGGTCAGCCGAAGGCGGGCGGCTCCGCCCCTGCGTCGTGCCACGGATCAGGACCGGCCGGCGCTGCCCAGCGGAACCGGCGTCTGCGCGGCGATCCGCGCGAGCGCCTCGGCGATCGTCAGGTTGCTGCCGCCCGCGGTGGCCGCTGACCGCCCGGCGGCGATGAGCCGGTGACCCAGCACCGGCACCAGCAGGGCGTTGATGTCGTCGGGCAGCACGAACTCCCGCCCATCGAGGGCAGCCCGAGCCTTCGCGGCGCGGATGAGCTGCAGCGTCGCACGCGGGCTCGCCCCGAGTCGGAGGTCGGGGTCGCGTCGGGTGGCTCCGATCAGGGCGATGACGTACTGCTCGACGGGCGGGCTCACGAAGACGTTCCGCACGGTGTGGATCATCGCCGCGAGTTCGCGGGTCGTCACGACCGGGGTGAGGGCGTCGAGCGGGCTGCTCGTCTCCCGCGACCGGATCATCCCGAGCTCGGCCGACGGGTCGGGATAGCCCATCGAGATGCGCGCCATGAAGCGGTCGCGCTGCGCCTCCGGCAGGGCGTAGGTGCCCTCCATCTCGATCGGGTTCTGCGTGGCCACGACGACGAAGGGCGTCGCGAGCTCGTAGGTGCGCCCGTCGACCGTGACCTGGCGCTCCTCCATGCTCTCGAGCAGGGCGGACTGCGTCTTGGGGCTGGCACGGTTGATCTCGTCGCCGATGATGACGTTCGCGAAGATCGGACCCGGCTTGAACTCGAACTCGTGCTGGCTCTGGTTGTAGATCGAGACGCCGGTGATGTCAGCAGGCAGCAGGTCGGGCGTGAACTGGATGCGCGAGACGCTGCCGTCGATGGCCCGCGCCAGCGACCGGGCGAGCATGGTCTTGCCGACGCCCGGAACATCCTCGATGAGCAGGTGCCCCTCGGCGAGGAGCACCGTCAGAGCCGTCTCGACCGCCTCGCGCTTGCCGTCGATGACGGTCTCGATCGCGCGCACCACATCGCGGCTGCGCCGATACACGTCCTCGAAGGGCATCGGCGGGGCTCCAGGCAGCGGTACCTCGGCGTGCCCCGGCTCGAATCCGGCCGGAATGCTGTCCATGGTGATGAAGTGTCGCACAGGTTTCAGGCACCGGCGCTGGGAGTTCCCTCGGCCGCGGCGCGCAGCCCGGCCTGGAAGCCCTCCTCCCACGCTTCGTCGCTGCCGCGCCGGAACATGTCCTGCTCGGGGGGCCGCACGAGCGCTCGGGCACCCTCGGCGTCGAGGCCGGTGACGAGGCGGCCGAGGCCGCGCACGATCGCCACCGGCACCCCGCTCGCCTTGCCCTTGACGAGGTCGGCCGCCGCGGCGATCTCGTCGGCGACGGCCGCCATCGTGACGTCCAGCCGCCTGCCGTGCGCGTCGAGCGAACCGCGCAGGTCGTCGACGACCCGCACCCCGGCGGCGCCGATCGCGGCATCCGTCTGCCCCTGCCGCCACGGGCGGCCGAGCGTGTCGGTGATGACGACGCCCAGGTCGAGACCGAAGCGGGAGCGCAGCGCCGCGCAGAGCGATCGCGCCGACGCGTCGGGGTCCTCGGGCAGCAGCAGCACGGTGCCCTCGGGGGTGTTGCTCGCGTCGACGCCCGCGGCCGCGAGCACGAGCCCGAGCCGGTTCTCGACGATGCGGGTGACACCGCCCGGATGCCTGCGGCTCGCCACCTCGCGCACGGTCTCGGCGGTGATCGCGTCCTCGCGGTCGACGGCGGGGATGCTCCTGCCCTCGGCCTTGCTGACGACCTTCGACGTGACGGCGAGGATGTCGCCATCCTGCAGCACCCCGTCGACGGCGTCGCCGACGAGCCGCGCCAGGTCGTCGCCCGCCGAGATCTCGGGGATGCCGTCGACCGGCAGGACCGTGAGCACTAGCGGGAGAGCTTGGGCAGCACGTCGCGGGAGAACACGTCGATCCACTCGCGCTGGTTGCGGCCCACGTTGTGCAGGTAGATGCGGTCGAACCCGAGGTCGACGAAGCGCTGGATGTAGGCGCGGTGCTCGTCGGGGTCGGCCGAGATGACCATGCGGCCCTCGAAGTCCTCCGGACGCACGAGCTTCGCCATCTGCTCGAGCTCGAACGGCGAGCGGATGTCGCCCTTGGGGAACTTCATACCGCCGTTCGGCCACTCGACCATGGCGTTCCGCAGCGCCTCCTCATCCGTCTCCGCCCAGCTCATGTGCAGCTGGAGTACGCGGGGCATGGTCGACGGGTCCTTGCCCGCCTCGCGGGCGCCCTCGTCGAACTTCGCGAAGAGCCCGCTGATCTTCTCGAGCGGCGCGCCGACGGTGATCAGCCCGTCGACCGTGCGTCCCGCCCGCTTGGCCGTCACGGGACCCGCCGTCGCGACGAGGATCTCGGGCGGCACCTCCGGCATCGTCCAGAGCCGGGTCGACTCGAGCTTGAAGAACTGGCCGGAGTGCTTGACGTCCTTGCCTGCGACGGACGCGGCGAAGAGCTTCTTGATGATGTCGATCGCCTCGAACATGCGGTTGATGCGCTCGGGCGCCTCGGGCCAGTACTCCCCGATGATGTGCTCATTGAGGGCCTCGCCCGAGCCGAGGCCAAGCCAGTGCCGCCCCGGGTACATCGCCGAGAGCGTCGCGCTGGCCTGCGCGACCATCGCGGGGTGCCAGCGGAAGGTCGGTGCCGTCACGCCCGGCCCGAAGTCGCCCTTCGTGCGCTCCCCGATCGCGGCGAGCACGTTCCACACGAACGCGCTCTCGCCCTGCTGCGGAACCCAGGGCTGGAAGTGATCGGCCGCCATGACGCCCGAGAACCCCTTGGTCTCGGCGTACTCCGAGAGGGCGACGGCCTCGGTGGGGTGGAACTGCTCGAGCATGGCGGCGTAGCCGACCTGAAGGGAAGCCATGCGATTCATCCTTCCACTTCGAGTCGGCAGTCGCCGTCGGGCTCCTAGACCCCCGCGGGTGCCTGCAGGAAGTCGGCGACCACGCGCGGCACGTACGGGCTGACGTCACCGCCGAGCGACGACACCTGGCGCACGAGCGAGCTCGACACGTGCGCGTGGGCCGGGTCGGGCAGCAGGAACACCGTCTCCACCCCCGCCAGGTTGCGGTTCACGATCGCCATCGGCGTCTCGTACGCGACGTCGACCTGCGAGCGGATGCCCTTGACCAGCACGCTCGCGCCGACATCCGTGCAGTAGTCCACCAGCAGCCCGACGCTCCAGCTCGTGACGATCACCTTGCCGGGGATGCGCGCGTCGGCGATCGCCTGCTCGATGAGCGAGACCCGTTGCGCGATCGGCAGCAGAGCTGATTTGTCGGGATTGTGGACGACCAGCACGTGGATCTCGTCGAACAGTCCAGCCGCTCGCTCGATGACGTCGAGGTGGCCCAGGGTGACGGGGTCGAACGACCCAGGAACAACGGCGATCCTGCTCATGGGTCTCACCCTAACGTCCGAACGTTACCGTTCTGTGACGAAATGACGGCACGCTACGACTTCGCCAGGAAGTCCCGGGTCGTGGCATCCAGCCGCCGCGCGATCGCGTCGCGCAGGGCAGGGTGTCGTCCGAGGGACGGGTCGTCGGCGAGGATCGCCGCGACCATCTCGCGGGCCTCCGCGATGAGCTCGCCGTCCTTCGCGACCCGCAGGAGCTTGAGCGAGGAGCGCCCGCCCGACTGCGTCGATCCGAGCACGTCGCCCTCCTGCCGCAGCTCGAGGTCGACCTGCGCGAGCTCGAAGCCGTCGAGCGTCGCCGCGACCGCCTCGACACGCTCGCGGGCGAGTGTGCCCTCCTCCGCCCGCGTCACGAAGAGGCATAGACCGGGAACGCCGCCGCGGCCGACCCGTCCGCGCAGCTGATGCAGCTGAGAGACACCGAACCGGTCGGCGTCGAGCACGACCATCGTCGAGGCGTTCGGCACGTCGACGCCGACCTCGATGACGGTCGTCGCGACGAGCACGTCGATGTCGCCCGCCGCGAACGACCGCATGATGGCGTCCTTCTGCTCGCCCGTCATGCGGCCGTGCAGCTGCTGGATGCGCAGACCCTCGAGCACCGGGTTGGTCGCGAGAGAGGCCGCGATCTCGGTGACCGTCGCGAGCGGATGCGTAGGCGCCTCCGCCTCGGCGTCGTCGCCCGGCTCGCTGTCCTCGACGGTCGTGGCGCCCGGCTCGATCGCCGGGCAGACGATGAAGGCCTGTCGTCCCTTGCCGACCTCCTCGGCGATGCGCTCCCACACCCGCCCGATCCAGCCGGGACGGTCGGCGAGCGGCACGACGTGCGACGTGATCCCCTGGCGACCCGCCGGCAGCTCGGCGATCGTCGACACGTCGAGGTCGCCGAACACCGTCATGGCGACGGTGCGCGGAATCGGCGTCGCCGTCAGCACGAGCACGTGCGGCGGGGTGCCGCCCTTCAGTCGCAGCGCCTCGCGCTGGTCGACGCCGAACCGGTGCTGCTCGTCGACGACGACGAGCGCGAGATCGGCGAAGCTCACCTTCTCGCCGAGCAGGGCGTGCGTGCCGACGACGATGCGCGCGGAGCCCGACGCCGCGCCGAGCAGGGCCTTCTTGCGCTCGGCAGTCGCCAGCTGCCCGGTGAGGAGCGTGGGCCTCAGACGGGCGGCGAGATCGGGGCCGAGGGTCTTCACGATCGACCGGAGATGCTGAGCGGCGAGCACCTCGGTCGGAGCGAGCAGCGCCGCCTGACCGCCGGACTGCGCGACGGCCAGCATCGCTCGCAGCGCGACGAGAGTCTTGCCCGAGCCGACCTCGCCCTGCACGAGACGGTTCATCGGCGCGGGGCCGGCGAGGTCTTGGAGGATCGCCTCGCCGACCGTGCGCTGGTCGCCGGTGAGCTGGAACGGGAGATCCGCGTCGAACTCCTCGAGCAGCGCGCCTGGGATGCGCGGTGTCGCAGGAGTCGACCGCAGCAGCTCGCGCTGCTCCAGCAGCGCTGCCTGCAGCACGAACGCCTCCTGGAAGCGCAGGGAAGCCCGCCCTCGCCCGAAATCCGCATCCGTCTTCGGACGGTGCACGAGCTCGAGCGCCTCCCGGAACGACGGATGCCGCTTCGCCTTCCGCACCTCGGCCGGCACGGGGTCGTCGAGAGGCGGGAGGGTGTCGAGCACGACCTCGACCGACCGCTGCACCTGCCACGAGGCGACGGATGCGGTGGCCGGGTAGATGGGGATCGGCAGCTCCGCCCAGCGCTTGGCGGCCGCCTCGTCGCGGTCGCCGCCCTCGAAGAGCTCGTAGTCGGGGTGGGCGAGCTGACGCGAGCCGCGGTACTCCCCGACCTTGCCGGCGAAGATGCCCCGCGCCCCCGGGTGCAGCTCCTTCGCACGCCATGCCTGGTTGAAGAAGGTGAGTGTGAGGGTGCCGCGCCCGTCGCCGATCCGCACCTCGAGGATCGAGCCGCGGCGCTGCCGCATCGGTCGGTCGCGCACCTCGAGCACCTCGGCGACGATCGTGACGTTCTCGTCGAGCGGCAGCCCGCTGAGCGAGGTCAACTCGCCGCGGCGTGCGTAGCGGCGCGGGTAGTGGGCCAGCAGGTCGCCGACGGTCTCGAGTCCGAGACCCTTCTTGAACGCCGCAGCCGTGCGCCCGCCGAGCACGCCCGCGAGGGACTGATCGAGCGGCGCATCCACGGGAAGAAGCGTAACCGGCGGGGCGGACGCGCCCGGCGCATCCGCGCTGTCCTGGGATCAACCCTGCGCTTCCGCTGGATGAGAACTGGTCGTATGTCCCGCGCCTCGGTACCTTCCGGTATGGCTAACCGCACGTGGCGAGGGGAAGACGGTCCGCTGATCGCGTGGGCGCTCTTGGCGCTTTCCATCGCCATCGTGGCCCTAGGGGCGCACTACGCCCTGCACGTCCGGGACCGCGGTGAGAAATGCTGGCACCAAGCGCCGCCTCCGCCGGACCCGTCGTACCTGGAAGGCTCTGATCACATCCGGAGCGAACCCACATGGCTTCCCCTGGGGATGAGGTGTGAGTACCGCGGGCCGGAGACGACGGTCGTCACAACCGCGAACTGGCCGCTGACCTTCATCACTGGTGCGTCTGTGGGCGTCCTCGTTGCCTCTGTCGCCGGCATCGCTTCCCCTCGGAAGGAAGAGAAGCGCCCGCTAGCGTGAGAGGGTGACGCGCATCATCGCCGGCTTCGCCGGATCGCTCTCCCTCGAGGTGCCGCCGTACGGCACCCGACCGACGAGCGACCGGGTGCGCGAGGCGATCTTCTCGGCGCTCGACGCGCGCGACGTCGTGCGGGGAGCGCGGGTACTCGATCTCTACGCGGGGTCGGGCGCGCTCGGCCTCGAGGCCGCGTCGCGCGGGGCGGTGTCGGTGACCCTCGTCGATCGCAACGCGAAGGTCGCGGGCGTGTGCAAGCGCAACACCGCGAAGGTGCTGCGCCAGGCACCGACGGACGCGCGGCCCGAGGTGACGATCACCAGCCAGCCCGTGCAGGCATTCCTCTCCTCGACACTCGGCGAGTGGGATCTCGTCTTCCTGGATCCGCCCTACGACCTCGGCGCGGTGGAGCTCGTCCACAACCTCGAGCTGCTGCCCCGGCTTACGTCCCCGGAGGCGACGATCATCGTCGAGCGGAGCGCCCGCGACCCCGAGCCCGCCTGGCCGGAGGGACTCGAGTTTTCTCGGCGCAAGGACTACGGCGAGACCGCCGTCTACACGCTGTACCGAGCCGGCTAGCCCCGGCCGCCGTTCCAGTCGTCGTAGGGGTCCCAGCCCCCGCGCGCGTCGTACGGCACCCCGTCGACGAGCACGCCGTCGCCGGCGACCACCCGTCCGATGGCACGGAAGCCGCCCGGGAGCTCCGTGCCGGCCGGGAAGGTGGCGAGGAGCCCGTGGTCCTCTCCCCCGCTCAAGGCGAGTGCCGGGTCGGCGCCGAGCGCCGACGGGTCGAGGTCGATGGCGGCGCGGCTCGCGGACGCGATGCGCCGGGCGTCGAGCCCCAGCCCGTCCGAGACGTCGAGCATCGCTGTGGCTCCCGCGAGAGCGGCGAGCCGGCCGTCCGCGATCGGCGGCACCGGACGCAGCTGCGTGTCGAGCAGTCCGGGATGGGAGCTGCGCAACGCCGTCGCGAGCTCCGCGTCGGGCTCGCCCGCGGGATCCGTCGCGCGCTCGAAGAGCGCCCTGAGCCCTGCAGCCGCCGCGCCGAGCGTGCCCGACAGCGCGACGACATCACCCGCCCGCGCGCCCGAGCGCAGCACCGGCGCCCGCCCCTCGAGGTCGCCGAAGGCGGTCACGGCGATCGTGAGCGTGTCGGAGACCGACAGGTCGCCGCCGACGACACCGCACGCGGGCGCGAGCGCCTCGCAGGCGAGCCTGAAGCCGTCGGCCAGCCGCTCGAGGTCGAGCACGGATGCCGTGGCCGGCACAGCGAGCGCGACCACCAACGCGGTCGGCACGGCGCCCATCGCGGCGACGTCGGAGAGGTTGGTGGCGGCCGCCTTCCACCCGAGGTCCTCGAATGAGGACCAGGCGAGTCGGAAGTCCGGACCGTGGATCATCGTGTCGGTGGTCACGACGAACCGGCCGTCGGGCGCCGCGAGGACCGCGGCGTCGTCACCGGGGCCGACGAGCTGGGCGGAGGACGCCGGGAGTCGCGGGAAGATCCGTGCCAGGACGGCGGTCTCGCCGAGCTCGCCCAGGGTGCCGTCCATGCTCACACGGTAGCCTGGAACGGATGCGCGCCCTGCCCCGCGCGGCCGCCGCCGCCCTCCTCCTCGCCGCCCTCGCCGGCTGTGCGCCGGCCGTGACGATGGAGGCCGCCGACGCGGCATCCGACCCGGTCTGCGCCGAGGTCATCGTGCGGCTGCCCGAGACCCTCGGCGACCTCCAGCTGCGCGAGACGGACGCCCAGGGCACCGGGGCCTGGGGCGAGCCTGCCTCCGTGCTGCTGCGCTGCGGCGTGGAGGTGCCGCCGCCGAGCGAGCTGCCGTGCGTGCTCGTCGGCGATGTGTACTGGCTGCGCGAGGAGCTCGAGGAGGACGTCTTCGAGTTCACGACCTACGGACGGGAGCCCGCCGTCGAGGTCATCGCCGACCGCTCCGCCGTCACCCCGGGCGTCGTGCTGCTCGACCTGGGCGACGCGGTCGCCCGCACCGAGGCAACGGCGCAGTGCCTCTCGGTCGAGGACTCGCTCGAGGGCTAGTGAGCCGCAGGCAGCGTCAGCGCACGGTCTCGAGCCCGAGCTCCAGCAGCTCGTCGATGAGCTCGGCGTAGCTGACGCCAGAGGCGATCCAGCACTTCGGGAACATCGAGATCGGCGTGAAGCCGGGCATCGTGTTGAGCTCGTTGACGATGAAGTCGGTGCCCGTGAAGAAGAAGTCGACGCGGGCGAGACCCGAGCCGTCGATCGCCTCGAACGCTCGTGCCGCGACCCGCTGCATCGCGGCGAGCTCCTCGTCGCGCAGATCGGCCGGGCACACCAGGTCGACGGCGGAGTCGTCGAGGTACTTCGCCTCGAAGTCGTAGAACTCGCGGCCGGTGACGACGATCTCGCCGGCGACGCTCACCCGCGGTGCGCCGCCGTCGCGCCCGGCGAGCACGGCGCACTCGATCTCGCGGCCGACCATCGCCTGCTCGATGAGCGCCTTGCCATCGTGCGCCCAGGCGGTCTCGAGCGCGCCGTCGAGCTGGTCCCATGCGGTGACTTTGGTCACCCCGACCGATGACCCGGCTCGAGCGGGCTTCACGAACACCGGGAGCCCCAGCCCCTCGGCCCTGCGGTGCCAGAGGTCGTGGTCGTTCCGCCACTGCTGCGGAGACACCGTGACCCACGGTGCGACGTCGATGCCCGCGGCCTCGAGCACGGTCTTCGTGTAGTGCTTGTCCATGCCGAGCGAAGATGCCAGGACGCCGTTGCCGACGTAGGGCAGGCCGATCAGCTCGAAGAGTCCCTGCACAGTGCCGTCCTCGCCCCACGGCCCGTGCAGGATCGGGAAGACGACGTCGATCTCGCCGAGCGACCGCTCCCCCTGCTCGTCGACGACCCGCAGCTCGCGGGACAGCACAGACTCGGGCCAGCGGATGCGGCTGCCGTTGTCGACGACCTCAGGCAGCTTGGAGGGGTCGAGGGCGAACTTCGCCGGGTCGTCCTCCTCGAGCACGAAGGCTCCGTCGCGGGTGATGCCGACGGGGATGACCCGCCACTTCTCGCGATCGATGGCGCCGAGCACGCCTCCGGCGGTGGCGCAGCTGATCGAGTGCTCCGAGGAGCGCCCGCCGAAGAGAAGCACGACGGCGCGCTGGGTCATCATTCCCCCTGGGGCATCGGGTCGGTGGTGAGGTGCGGAGCGATGTCCCGCGGGTCCAGCGTACCGGCGAGCACTTCGGCCACCTGGCTGACGATCGGCATCTGCACTCCGCGTTCGAGGGCGAGCTCGAGCACCGGCGTGACGGAGCTGAGTCCCTCCGCAGTCTGGTTCATCTGCTTCACGACGTCGCGGAAGCTGTATCCCTGCCCGAGCAGCCGGCCCGCCGTGTTGTTGCGCGAGAGCGGCGACTCGCAGGTCGCGATGAGGTCGCCGAGGCCGGCGAGGCCGGCGAGGGTCTCGGGCCGTCCGCCGAAGGCGACCGCGAAATCCGTCATCTCGGCGAGCCCGCGCGTGATGATCGACGCCTTCGTGTTCTCGCCGTAGCCGACGCCGTCGACGATGCCGATCGCGACGGCGATGAGGTTCTTCAGGACTCCGCCGAACTCGGTGCCCACCACATCCGTGTTCACGAACGAGCGGAAGTACGGATTGGTGGCAGCGAGCGCGACCTCGGTGGCCGTCTCGAGGCTGTCGGAGGACACGACCGCAGCGGTCGGCTGCTCCTTCGCGATCTCGAGAGCGAGGTTCGGCCCGGAGGCGACGGCGACGCGGAAGGAGGGGATGCCGAGCTCCTGCAGGATCACCTCGCTCATCCGGAAGCGGGTGCCCTTCTCGACGCCCTTCATGAGCGAGACGACGACGGCGGTCGGCGGAATGAGCTCCCGCACGACGCGGAGGTTCTCGCGCAGGGACTGGCTCGGCACCGACAGGTACACGTGCTCGGCGCCTGGCAGCACCTCGGCCAGGTGCGGACTCGCCCAGAGGTTGCGCGGCAGGTTGATGCCCGGCAGGTAGTCGGAGTTGCGCTTGGACTCCGTAATCTCGCGCGCGAGCTCCGGCCGGCGTGCCCAGAGGGCGACCTCGGCCCCGCCGTCGGCAAGGATCTTGGCGAAGGTCGTGCCCCACGAGCCCGCGCCGAGCACCGCGACGCGCCGCACCGCGACGACGCCGTCGAGCGGCTCAGCCATCGAAGCGCCCGGTCTCCGCCTGGTTGTTCTTGCTCGGGTCCCAGCGCTCGGCCGGTGCCTTCTCGTTCCGCAGCCTCTCGAGGAGCGCCGTGATGTCCTTCATCAGCAGGCTCGTCGCGGCGTTCAGGGTCGCGGTGTCGAGCGGCCTTCCCTCGAACTGGCTGAGGTCCACCGGGTCGCCGAACACGATGTCGACGCGCTTGCGCGGGAAGAGGCTCAGCTTGCCGTAGCGCGGCAGGATGCCCTGCGTGCCCCAGTGCGCGGCCGGAATGAGCGGGATGCCCCGCTCGAGCGCCGTGCGCACGGCTCCGCTCTTGCCGCGCATCGGCCAGAGGTCCGGGTCACGGGTGAGCGTGCCCTCGGGGTAGATGATGACCGCGAGGCCCTTCTCGACGAGCTTGCTCGCCGCCGCCAGCGGGTCGCTCGACCGGGCAGCGCCGTGGCGCTCCACGGGGATCTGACCCGTCCTGCGAAGGATCCAGCCGACGACCGGGATGCGGAAGAGCGACGCCTTCGCGAGGTAGCGCGGTACGCGTCCCGAGTACCAGAGCGCGACGCCCATCACGATCGGATCGATCTCGCTGTAGTGGTTGGGCGCGAGCACGAAGGCGCCCTTCTGCGGCACTTTGTGCTCGTCGTGCAGCACGTACTTGCCGATCGCGTTCATGAACGGCAGGACGAGGAACGCGATGACCCGGAAGAGCCCGGTCTTCTCGGCTCTCGAGGGCGACCGCCGCACGGGCCTCAGGCCTCGATCGAGAAGTCGGCGCCGAGGCCGGCGAGCTTGTCGGTGAAGTGCTCGTAGCCGCGGTTGATGATGCCCAGGTTCGTGATGGTGGAGGTGCCTTCGGCGGTCAGCGCGGCGATCAGGTAGCTGAAGCCCCCGCGCAGGTCGGGAACACGCACGTCGGCGCCGTGCAGCGGAGTCGGGCCGGTGATGACGGCGGCCTGCTCGAGCTTGCGTCGGGGAACCCGGCGCGTGATCGACTCGAGGCCCTCCTTGTGCACGACGATGTCCGCACCCATCTCGACGAGGGCATCCGTGAAGCCGAAGCGGTTCTCGTACACGGTCTCGTGCACGGTCGAGACGCCCTCGGCCTGGGTCAGCGCGACGATGAGCGGCTGCTGCCAGTCGGTCATGAAGCCGGGGTGCACGTCGGTCTCGACCTGCACGGGCTTGAGCGCCCCGCCCGGGTGGTAGAAGCGGATGCCGTCCTCGTGGATGTCGAAGCGCCCGCCGACCTTGCGGAAGACGTTGAGGAAGGTCATGAGCTCCTGCTGCTTCGCGCCGGCGACGAAGATGTCGCCCTTGGTGGCGAGAGCGGCGGAGGCCCAGCTCGCGGCCTCGTTGCGGTCGAAGATCGCCCGGTGAGTGTAGCCCTCGAGGCGGTCGACGCCCTCGATGAAGATCACGCGGTTCGGCTCGATCGAGATGATCGCGCCCATCTTCTGCAGCACCGCGATGAGGTCCATGATCTCGGGCTCGATCGCGGCGTTCTTGAGCTCGGTGACGCCCTCGGCGCGCACCGCCGTGAGCAGCACCTGCTCGGTCGCCCCGACGCTCGGGTAAGGCAGCTCGATGTTGGCGCCCTTGAGGCCGTTGGGGGCGGTGATGCGGATGCCCTCGTAGCTCTTGTCGACGATCGCGCCGAACGCGCGCAGCGCATCCATGTGGAAGTCGATCGGCCGGTCGCCGATGCGGCAGCCGCCGAGGTCGGGGATGAGCGCCTCGCCCAGGCGGTGCAGGAGCGGACCACAGAACAGGATGGGGATGCGGCTGGAGCCCGCCAGCACGTCGATCTGCTCGAAGTGCGCGCGCTCGACGTTGGCTGGGTCGAGCAGCAGCTCACCGGAGGCGGGCTTCGAGACTGCGACGCCGTAGGCCTCGAGCATGCGGGTGACGATGTCGACGTCGCTGATCGTCGGCACGTCCTGCAGCAGGCTCGGGGTGTCGCCGAGCAGCGCCGCGACCATCGCCTTGGTGGCGAGGTTCTTGGCCCCGCGCACGTCGACCCGACCGGTGAGCGGCTTGCCGCCGCGGATGGTGATGCGGTCGGCGGTGATAGCCGGGAGCGTGTCGCTGACGAGAGAGTTCACTGGTGCACCTTCACTGCTTGACGGGGAGGGTTCGGGGTCGCCACGCGGCGCGTGACGTCTCGAACTCGGTGATGTGCGCCTCATCGCGCAGTGTGAGACCGATGTCGTCGAGGCCCTCGAGCAGACGCCACCGAGTGTAATCGTCGATCTCGAAACCGGTCGTGAACCCGCCGATCGACACGGAGCGGGCCACGAGATCCACAGTCAGCTCGCGGCCGGGCTGCTCGTCGATGAGCGCCCAGATGCGCTCGATGTCGGGCTCGGCGACCTGCGCAGCGAGCAGTCCCTGCTTGCCGGAGTTGCCTCGGAAGATGTCGGCGAAGCGCGGACTCAGCACGGCCTTGAAGCCGAAGTCGCGCAGTGCCCACACGGCGTGCTCACGACTCGATCCCGTGCCGAAGTCCGGGCCGGCGACGAGCACCTGCGCGCCCTGGAACTCCGGACGGTTGATGACGAACTCGGGGTCCTGCCGCCAGGAGTAGAAGAGGGCGTCCTCGAAGCCGGTCTTCGTGACCCGCTTGAGGAACTGCGCGGGGATGATCTGGTCGGTGTCGACGTTCGAGCGCTTGAGCGGCGCGGCGATGCCGGTGATGGTCTGGATCTTCTCCATCAGGCCGAGACCTCCTCGCGCGAGCCGGCGGCGTCGGCGATCGCATCGTTCTCGAGGTCCCACGGGCTGGAGAGGGTTCCGCGCACAGCGGTCGCCGCTGCGACCAGCGGCGAGACGAGGTGGGTGCGACCGCCCTTGCCCTGGCGGCCCTCGAAGTTGCGGTTGCTCGTGGAGGCGCAGCGCTCCCCCGGCGCGAGCTGGTCGGGGTTCATGCCGAGGCACATCGAGCAGCCGGCGAAGCGCCACTCTGCGCCGAACTCCTCGAACACCTTGTCGAGGCCCTCGGCCTCCGCCTCGAGCCGCACCCGAGCTGAACCGGGCACGACCATGACGCGCACACCTTCGGCCTTCTTGCGGCCCTGGATGATCGACGCGAATGCGCGGAGATCTTCGATGCGGCTGTTCGTGCAGGAGCCCATGAACACGGCGTCGACGGGGATCTGCTTCATCGGCAGCCCGGCCTCGAGGTCCATGTACTCGAGCGCGCGCTCGGCGGCGGCGCGCTCGTTGGGGTCGAGGATCGTCGACGGGTCGGGCACCGACTCGCTCAGCGAGACACCCTGTCCCGGGTTGGTGCCCCAGGTGACGAACGGCTCGAGGTCGTCGGCGTCGAGGAACACCTCGGCGTCGAAGACGGCGTCGTCATCCGTCTTCAGCGTCTCCCAGTAGGCGACCGCCGCATCCCAGTCCTCGCCCTCGGGCGCGTGCGGGCGGCCCTTGAGGTACGCGTAGGTGGTCTCGTCGGGCGCGACCATGCCTGCTCGGGCTCCCGCCTCGATCGACATGTTGCAGATGGTCATCCGTCCCTCCATGGAGAGAGAGCGGATCGCGCTGCCGCGATATTCCAGCACGTAGCCCTGACCGCCGCCGGTGCCGATCTTCGCGATGACCGCGAGGATGATGTCCTTCGCCGTCACCCCGGGTCGGAGCGTGCCCTCGACGGTGATCGCCATCGTCTTGAACGGCTTGAGCGGCAGCGTCTGCGTGGCGAGCACGTGCTCGACCTCGCTCGTGCCGATGCCGAACGCCATGGCGCCGAAGGCGCCGTGGGTGGAGGTGTGCGAGTCGCCGCAGACGACGGTGATGCCCGGCATCGTGAGGCCGAGCTGCGGACCCACGACGTGCACGATGCCCTGCTCCTTGTCGCCCAGCGAGTGCAGGCGGACGCCGAACTCGGCGGCGTTGCGGCGCAGCGTCTCGATCTGCGTGCGGCTCGTGAGGTCGGCGATCGGACGGTCGATCGCGAGGGTCGGAGTGTTGTGATCCTCGGTCGCGATGGTGAGGTCGGGGCGCCGCACCGGGCGCCCGGCCAGCCGGAGGCCGTCGAACGCCTGGGGGCTCGTCACCTCGTGCACGAGATGCAGGTCGATGTAGATCAGGTCGGGGGCGCCGTTCTCACCGCGCACGACGACGTGGTCATCCCACACCTTCTCGGCGAGGGTGCGGGGGCGGGAGGTGCTCTCGGGGGCGGATGCCGCATCCGTGGTCATTGCATGTCCTTCTTCGATCGATGGTCCGGCCGACGACGAACTCCGCGACGGGTGAGGTCCGGGGAATCAGGACCCGTCGCGGCGGCGAAGGAGCAGGAGCCGATCGGGCAGCATCCAACGAGGGTACCACCGGTGTTCAGAGCGCTGCCTGCGACGCCGCCGCATGCTAGAGGCGGGCGATGCGGATCTCGTAGGTGCCGAGGCCGAGGATGTCGCCGAGCGCGAGCGCCCGCGCCCCTTCGACGAACGCCCTGGCCCCGCCGCGGACGATGCTCGTGCCGTTGGTCGAGGCGAGGTCGTGGACGATCAGCTGCCCCGAGCGCACCTCGAGGGCCGCGTGGGTCTTCGAGACGCTCTTCGCCGGGTCGAGCAGGGCGACGAGCTCGGCGGTGGGCCAGTCGACGACGGCCGAGGGGTTGCGCCCCAGGATGACCGGTCCGCGCACGGTGATGCTCGTTCCGTCCGGGAGGTCGAGCACCCAGGGTGCGACGGGAGCCGAGACCGGTCCCGTGGCGGGTGCCTGCGCTTCGGCCTCGGCCGGCGGCGTCGGCCACTGGGGCGTTGGGGCGGGGGCCGATGGGGCCGGCCACTGCTGCTCGGGAGCGAGCGCGGGCGGGGTAGGCGCGACCGGCGGAGTGGGCGCGAGCGGCGGAGTGGGCGCGACCAGCGGAGTGGGCGCGACGGGCGCGGCCGGCCACTGCTGCTCAGGCGCAGGCGGTGCGGGCTGCGGGGCGGCCCACTGCTGCTCAGGCGCAGACGGCTGCTGCCCGTGCGGAGCGGCTTGCTGCCACTGCTGAGCCGGATCGACCTGCTGCCATGGCTGCGCCGGTGCCGCCCACTGCTGCGACGGGTCGGGCCGTGGAGCCGCCCAGGGTGCGGAGATGTCGACCGCGGGCGGGAGCGGCGGAGGCGGGGCGTCGTCGTGCGACCCGGGGCGGTGCGGCGCTGCAGGGTGCGGCGGTGCCGGGTACGGCAGGGCGGGTTGGGGCGGCGCCGGCGGCGCCTGGTGCGCGGCCGGCGGAGCGGGCGGAGCGGGCGGAGCGGGCGGAGCGGGCGGAGCGGGCGGAGCGGGCGGAGCCGCCGCGGGGTACGGAGCCGGAGCGGTGTACGGGATGGGCGCGGAGTACGGCTCCGGCGCGGTCTGCGAGGGAGGTGGCGGAGCAGCAGGCAGCGCAGCCGACGGCTGCGGTGGCGCAGGATCCGGCTGGGCGGCCTCGAACGACGGCTGCGGTGGCGCAGGAGGCTGCGGGGCGGCGTCGAACGACGGCTCGGGCGCCGCGGCGGGTGCGGTCGGCGGCAGTGGAGCAGCGGGTTCCACCGGCGCGGGAGGCGCGGCAGGCGGTGCCGGAGCAGGAGCCCCCTCCTCGCGCGGCTCCCCGTCGGTCACCGGGGACGGGGCGCCGGGCGGCGCCGGGAAGAACACCGGCAGATCGGCGGCCGGCCGCATCTTGCGCGTGCCGGACTCGTGCGCGGGCTCGGGATCGCCGCCCGGCTGGGGCGGCAGGAGGAACGGGTTGCCGTCGCTCATCCCGCTGCGTCCTCCACGACGGTCATCGTGACACCGCCTCCGAGGTCGACGACAGTGCCCGAGAGCACGACCGTCGGCTCCCCCTCGCGCAGCTTCACCGGCTGCCTGCCCGGCACCGTGACGATCGTGCCGTTGCGCGAATGAAGATCGGTGACGACGACGGAGTCACCCTCGAGCGAGAAGCGCACGTGGGTGCGCGAGATGTCCTGGTCGTCGCTCGCGACGCGGACGAGCGTCGGGATGACGTTGCCGGAGACCTGGCCTGCGCTGGGCGAGCGTCCGACCAGCAGCACGCCCGCGATCGGCTGGGCGCGGCCATCGGGCAGCGCCAGCGCGTAGCGCGCTGTCGTCTGCTGGAACGGCGGAGGCGGCGCCGACTGGGAGGCGCGCATCGCGGCGATGTCGCTCGCGACGATCGTCTGGCCGTCGTGATCGCCGATCGACTCGGGCTGCGCATCGGGCAGCGAGGCGCGGTGCACCGTCTCGCCGAGCAGGTAGTCGTCGGCATCGAGCTCGGGCTCCGGCGGGAGCTCAGGAAGCACGGCCGTCACCGCCTCCACCACGGGCGAGGGCTCGGGCGACGGCTCGGGCGAGGGGTCCGGCGCCGGATCGGGCGCGATCTCGGCCGCTGAGGGGGCGGGCTGAGGCGCAGGCGCCGCTGCGGCCGCCGCGACGGTGGCGCTGCGTCTGACCTCCCAGACCTCGCCGCCGACCGCGACCGCGAGGGTCTGCACGGAGTCGACGAGTCGCTCGATCCAGGTCGCGACGCCGACACCGCTCACCTCGACGGGCTCGTTCCCGTGCGCCGAGACGTGCACCTCGCCGCGCACCAGCAGCCGGGCGCCCTCACCGACGAGCTCCGCAAGGGCGAACTGGGGGGCGGCGCTCAGGCCGTCGCGCACCAGCTCGTCGAGCAGGCGCGCTGGGTCGTCGCTCTCCTCCGACGCGGCGAGGATGCGGTCGAGCATCCCCGCGGACACCGAGCGCAGCGCCAGCACGCGGCTGTTCCCCGCGAGAACGGTCCACTCGCCGGTCGTCGCGCGCCGCACGATCATGAGCGCGGCCTCGTGTCCTCGAGGGAGATCGGCATGCCGCTGCGGTCGAGGGTGTCCTCTTCTGCCACCGTGCCGTGCAGGCGGGACTCGATGACGATCACCGTCACATTGTCGCGCCCGCCGGCCTCCACCGCGGCGTCGACGAGGGCCTGCGCCGCCGTCTCCGGGTCCGCGTTGCGGAGCACCTCGGCGATGTCCGCATCCGTCAGCTCCTTGGTGAGGCCGTCCGAGCAGACCAGGAACCACTGCTCGGCGAGTGCCGGGAAGAGCCAGATGTCGGGCTCGATGCCCCCGCGCACTCCGAGAGCCCTGGTGATCACGTTGCGGTCAGGGTGGACCTCCGCCTCCTCGGCGGTGATGAGCCCCGCGTCCACCATCTCCTGCACGACGGAGTGGTCGACGCTCACCTGCTCGACGCGGCTGCCGTCCCAGGAGTAGACCCGCGAGTCGCCGACGTTGAAGGCCATCCAGTGCGGTGCGTCGCCGATCTCGACGAGGGCGATGCCGGTCATCGTCGTGCCCGAGATGGTGCGCCGGTCGCCGGCCCAGGAGGTGAGTCCCAGCACGGCCTCGTTCGCGGAGGTGACGATGTCGACCACCTGGTGGGGGTCGGCGGGTCGGCCAGCGTCGAACGCTCCGCCGACCGCCGCGATCGCGGTCTGGCTGGCGCGGTCGCCGAACGAGTGCCCGCCCATCCCGTCGGCGACGACGAAGACCGGGGGTACGGCGAGCACGCTGTCCTCGTTGATCTTGCGCACGGCTCCGACCGACGTGGCGGAGCTCACGGCGAGGGCGACGGTCGCCTGGGCCGCGGTGACCTCGAAGTGATCCCGTTCGCTCACGATCCTCCTCCTGAGGCATCCTTCCGTCGCGCCTTCGCGGCGGACTCGGCGACGGTCGACACTCGATGCGTCCAGCGCTGCGCCGCTCTCAGACGATAGCGGCTGAGGATCCGGCGCAGGCGCGACACGGACTCGCGCGCCGCCTCGACCGCCACGAGAGCTTCGCTCCAGACCTTCTCGGCCTCCGCCTGCGGCACGTCCCGGCCGGAGAACACCGCGTCGTCGGTGCTGCGGGCGAGGGTCGCGAGCCCGGCCGGGCGCTCGAGCCTGCTCTCCAGCTCGCCGGCCTGCCGCATCCGTGTCGTGCGCGAGCCGACGTCGATGCCGAGCTCGGAGTACCGGTCGACGAGCTCCTCCCAGGCACCGGCGACCGCGATGTCGCCCCGCGCCGCCTCCCGGCGGCGGCGGAGCCGCGCGGCCTTCAGGAGGGCGATGACGAGCATCGGCAGGAGGAGGAGCGTCGCCGGGATGAGCACCGAGAGACCGAGCGCGACAACCCAGCCGGGAAGCTCGAAGGGCTGCTCGTCGTCCTTGTCCGAGTCGTCGATCTCCACCGGCGAGATGAGGTCGTCCTGGTCGGTCTGGGTGCGGGGAGGCTGGCGCACCTGCGGCTGCGGCTCCGTCTTGGGCTTCGGGTTCTGGTCCTGCGGCACATCCGTCTGCTCGGGCGTCGGGTAGAACGGCACCCAGCCCACCCCCTCGAACGGCACCTCGACCCAGGCCGTGACGTCGTCCCCCGTGACGTCGATGGGCCCGCCGTCCTCGGGGACGTCCGGCGCGAAGCCCATCACGACGCGGGCCGGGTAGCCGAGGCTGCGCGCCATCAGGGCGAACGCCGAGGCGTACTGCTCCTCGTCGCCGATCATCTGCGAGCGGGTGAAGAGGTCCTCCATCCGGTCGGCACCGTGACCCGCGAGCGACGGAACCTGGTCGGATGCGGTGCCGTGCGAGAGGAAGCCCTGCGTCTGCAACGACACCTCGATGTTGCGCAGCTGCTCGATGGGCGAGGCTGAGTCGGCGGAGTACTCCGTGGCCCGCGCGGCGACGACGTCGGGGATGGTGCTCACGGTCGCCAGCTGCACGCTCGCGGTCGGCACACCCTCGAGGGCGTCGTCCCCCGGCACCTCCTGCAGCACCGCCTCGAGCTCGTACGAGACGCCCTGACGCACGCCGCTCGTGAGGGCAGCGGTGCCGGTCGCCGGGTTGTAGCGCAGATCGCCGACCCGTTCCTGGGTCGCCTCGTCCTTGAAGCTGATCTCGGTCGGATAGCCGAGCGACGGCAGCCACACGTCGTCGTAGCCGCTGACACGCACCTCGAGAGAGACCGTCTCCCCCGCCGTGAGAAGCGGCGGATCGGGGATGCGACGGCCGACGAGGCTGAAGCTGCCCGAGCCGTCGATCTGCTCCTGGGCGCCTGCCACGTTCCAGAGCACGCCGTCGTAGCTGTCCATCGTGGCGATGCGCATCGTCTGCTCCGGCTGCAGCCCGGTGACTGTGAAGAGCGGGGTGTCGACGAGCAGCTTGGTGTACTCCCGGTAGCCCGCCAGAGGGCTCGAGAAGTCGACCGGCACGAAAGGCGGCTCGACCTCCTCGCGCAGCAC
The DNA here is from genome assembly GCA_031177985.1 of Microbacteriaceae bacterium. Classification (GTDB taxonomy): domain Bacteria; phylum Actinomycetota; class Actinomycetes; order Actinomycetales; family Microbacteriaceae; genus JAPSJW01. The sequence goes on from JAPSJW010000003.1 coordinate 183,627, forward strand.
GAACCGGTCGTCCTCGGGAGGGGCGAGCAGGGTGCCGACGATCGCTGCGACGGTCACCGCCCCGGCTGTGACGATCGCGATGCCTGCCGCCTTGCGCAGCACGAGCGTGCGAGCCGCCCCGCCCGGCAGCGCATCCGTCGTGCGGTGGCGCCAGCCGAGCCAGACCAGCGCGAGCGCCGCGAATCCGACGCCGCGGGCACCGGCGAGGTAAGGCTCCTCGGTGCCCAGCAGCACGCTCGCGAGGTAGAGCAGCACGGGACCGATGAGCAGCAGCGCCGCCCGGCCCGGTGTTCGCCGCTTGCGGGGCAGCCAGCGCACCGCGAGCGTGCCCGAGACCAGGCCGACGAGCCAGGCGGACGAGTACGGCACCGCCGTGACGTAGTCGGGCAGGAACACCGGCGCCTGCAGCGTCACGATGTCGGCCCATCCGAAGACCGGTCCGATCACGATGCTCGTGAGGCTCTCGATGGTCGGGATGACGGCGAGGATGCCCTGCTGCGGCACGGCGAACGCGGTGCCCAGCAGGAAGTAGCCGACGATCGCGAGCCCGATGGTCAGGAGCGCGTTCAGTCGCAGCAGGTGGGCGGCGATCGCCGCTCCGATGCCCACGACGAGACCCCCGATGCCGGCCAGGAGGTAGGTGGCGTCCTCGAAGCTGACCGCGAAGCCGAGCAACCCGATGAGGGAGAGCACGACGACGACCGCGAGGTCGGCGCCCATCCGCCGCGTCACGAGGCCCGTCTCAGGAGCTTGCCGAGGTCGGGCAGGCTGCCGATCGTCAGCATCCGCAGATCGCCGACGAAGCCGATACGGGGGTCGGCGTCGCGTGCGGTCCGGAGGCCCAGCGCCTGCGTCTCGGATCGGAACAGGGTCTGCACCCCTCGGAAGTCGGAGGTGGTGAAGCCGGAGCCGGCGACGGTCATGACGACGGAGGGGATCGGTATGCGGCGGGTGGTCGCGCGGGCGAACTCGCGAGCGCTCGCCCAGCGGTTGCGCGTCTGCTCGAGGCGGCTCGAGTCGTCGAGGAGCGTCGTCGCGGTGGCGGTGCGCAGCTGCAGCGCATCGCTCACGACGCTCACGGCGGTGCCCTCGCGGATGACGTGGGTGGCGATCGACGCCATGACCGACACCGCGAGCTCGAACTCGTCGTCGTCGGCGTAGTACCGCTCGTCGGTCGCCAAGAGGATCAGCAGCTGGGAACGCCGGGTCTCCTCGAACTGGCGGACCATGAGCTGGCCGGTGCGCGCCGACGTGCGCCAGTGCACGTTGCGGCGGTCGTCGCCCGGCTCGTACGCGCGGAGGGCGTGGAACGAGATGTCGGAGTCGGTGATGGTCTTCGTCACCTCCCCCTCGAGGTCGCGAACGAGACCGGATGCGGAGGGCGCCAGCCGGGTGGTGCGCGGGTGCACGAAGAGCTCGACGGGTTCCGACCAGCGCACGGCGCGCCTCAGCAGCCCGAGCTCGTCGCCGCGCACCGACACGGCGGGCCCCGCGACGATCACGGCGCGGCGCTGGGTCGGCACGGCGAAGAGCTCCTCCTGCTCGGCCCCCTGGTCGAGCGCGGGGATGCGGAACTCGACCTCACCGCGACCGACGGGCAGCTCGAGCCGGGTGGGCGTCGAGCGCCTGGCCGACACGTTGGTGACGAGCATCCGCCCGTAGGCGCGGTCGCCTGCGACGACGCGTCGCGGGGTGAGCTCGACGACGACGCTGAAGGCCCCAGACCCGAACAGGAACGCGACGGCGATCAGCAGCGCCGCCGCGAGCGTCAGCCCGAGGTAGACGAACTCCTGCCAGCCGAGCGTCCACCCCACGATGATCGTGACGAGCGCAGCGCCCGCGACGATCCAGCCGAGCACCGTGACGATCGACGCGACCGGGCGCACGACGGCCCAGGCGCGCTGCAGCAGCAGCGCCCCCACCCGGGCGACCGCGACGACCCGTCTCATGCCGCGCGATAGGCGGGAGGCTCGATCTCCACGAGGATGCGGTTCACGATGTCCTCGGCCTTGACGCCCGCGAAGTCCGACTCGGGGTCGACGATGATGCGGTGCGCGAGCACCGGCACGGCGAGGTCGCGCACGTCGTCGGGGGTGACGTAGACCCGGCCCTGGGACAGCGCCCAGGTCTTCACCGCGCGCGCGAGCGCCATGGCGCCGCGCATGCTGACGCCGAGGGTCGCATCCTTGTTGGTGCGCGTCGCCGACACGATCTGGCTCACGTACTGCATGACCGAGGTGTCGACGAAGACCTCGGACGCGAGCTTCGACATGGCGACGACCGACTCCGAGGCGATGATCGGCGCGATCTTCGACGCCCTCGCCCGGTTCGCGGAGTCGAGCAGCAGGGTGACCGCGGTGTCGTGGTCGGGGTACCCGAGCGAGGTCTTGATGAGGAACCGGTCGAGCTGCGCCTCGGGCAGCGTGTAGGTGCCCGCCTGCTCGACGGGGTTCTGGGTCGCGATCACCATGAACGGCTGCCCGACCGAGTGGCCCACGCCGTCGACGGTCACGACGCCCTCCTCCATGACCTCGAGCAGCGCCGACTGCGTCTTCGGGCTCGCGCGGTTGATCTCGTCGGCCAGCACGACGGAGGCGAAGACCGGTCCCTCGTGGAACTCGAACTTGCCCTTGCCCTGGTCGTAGATCGTGACGCCCGTCACGTCGGAGGGCAGCAGGTCGGGTGTGAACTGGATGCGCGAGTGGGTGCCGTCGATCGTCGCGGCGAGCGCCTTCGCGAGCACCGTCTTGCCCGTGCCAGGGAAGTCCTCGAGCAGCACGTGGCCATCGGAGAGCATCGCCGCGACCACGAGCCGCACGGGGTGCGTCTTGCCGAGGATGGCCTGCTCGATGTTGCCGACGAGCTTGTCGAAGGCGTCGGCGAACCAGGTCGCCTGCTCCTGGGTCACGGGCACGGGTGAGTTCCCTTCGTAGAGATGTCCTGCGTCACGGGCATTGCTGGGCGTCGCCCCAGCGCTGAGTAAGCACGAGCTGGTTGTCCACCCGAAGCTCCTTCATGGCCGAGAGGTCGCCGGGAGCGCGGTTGTGCCAACTCTGTGTGCGAACCACCCCATTGTCGATGGAACTCGACACTGCGCTGTTGTGACCGACGATGTCGTACCTGTGGCTCTGGCCGTTCTGGTTGCTGACGATCACGCCGATGTAGTTCGTGTTGAAGTAGCACAAACGGTAGGAGGGTTGCGGCGCTGGAGTCGGAGGGTTGTCCTGCGGCGTCACCACGTTCGAGGGAGCACTCACCAGGCTCTCCGCACCGTTACCGGTGATCGCCCTCACCGTGAAGCTGTAGTTGACGCCAAACTCTCCCTGGAACGAGTAACTCGTCTGGTTGCCGCCGACTCGCTGGACCGGGCGGTTGGTGATGTCGAGCACGTACTCGGTCACGTTGGCGCCGTCTGCGCGGGAGGCGTTCCAGTTCAGCGTGACCTGTCGCTGACCCCGAGGCGGCCCATCAGCCCTCGGATTGCCCGGCGCTGACGGAATCGAGGTGCGCTGGGGACTGGCGCCCGACGCCGCGCTCTGGCCGCCCTCACTGCGCGAGGTCACCGTGGCCGAGTAGGGCGCGCCCACGTTGCCGTCGAACCGGAAGCTCGTCGCGGGGCCTGCGTCGATCGTTTGTCCGTCGACCGAGATCGTGTAGCCCTGGATGGGCCGCCCGTTGCCCTCGGCCCCGCTCCAGGCGAACAGCACGTCGCCCGAGCCGTCATCGGTGCGCTGCGCGGTCACGTTCGTCGGCGGCAACGGCTTGCCGAACGGCCGCACCGCGGCGCTCTGGTTCGAGATCTCGCTCCACCCCAGCACGTTGTGCGCCGAGACCGTGAAGGTGTAGTCGGCCCCGTTGGTGAGGCCCGTGGCGGTGTAGGTGGTGGTCATGCCCGGCACCTCGGCGCTTCCGCCGTTCCAGGTGATGCGGTACGAGTCGATCGGCTCGCCGTTCGTCGCCGGGATGTCCCAGGTGACCTGGGCAGCGGTATCGCGCGGCTCGACCGCTGGTGCGTTCGGCTTGTCCGGCACGTCGCGCACCGTGTACTGCAGCCGGCCCTGCACCTCACGTGACGGGTCGTCGGTGGCGTCGGCGATCGTGTAGACGACGCTCACGACGCCGATGAACGACGCACCGGGCGCGATGGTGATATCGCCGTCCTCGGTGAAGCTGACCTCCGCCTGCGACTCCGCCGCGTTCTCCACCTGGGCGTCGACGACCCTCAGCGGCTCCTCGGGGAACGGGTTGAAGTCGTTGCCGAGCACGTTCACGGTGTCGTCACGGCCGCGCTGGCCCTTCGCCGCATCCGCCACCGCCTGAGCGAGCGGCCGCTTCGACGCGACCGTCGTCACCGTGACGGTGCCGGGCACCGTGAAGTCATCGAACTGCACCGTGAAGGTCAGCGTCGTGCGCGCACCGGGCTGGGTGCCGAGCGGCGACGACACCGAGAGCGTCGACCCGCTGAGCAAGGCCTCGATGGCGGCCGTCGTGCCGCTGAGGCCGGTGTAGCTGAACTGGTCGATGAGGGTGGGATTCGGATGCGAGGTCGAGTCCCGCAGGTCGACCTGGCGGGGCTCCTCACCGGCCTCGATCTCGATCGACTGCTGCACGAACTGCGGAGGCGTGTCCTCGAAGTTCGGATCGCCGACGATGATCTTGAAGACCAGGAAGTCGCGATTGCCGTTGATGTCGTCGGGCGTGTCGCCATCGGTGACCTCGAAACGGATGGCCGCCGGGCCCCGGTAGTCCTGCGCCGGCGTGAAGGCGAGGGTGTCCTGGTCGACGGCGACCGCCGTACCCGCCGCGGGGTTGGTCAGGCCGATGTTGCCCGCATCCGCTATGAGCGCCGCCTTGCCCGAGGGCACCTCCACGAACTCCGACAGGTCCCATTCCTGGGCGCGGTTCATCGGAATGGTCTGGTTCTGCTTGTCCGGCGGGATGAACGGCGGCGGCGAATAGTTCGCGCTGACCTCGGGCGGGATCACGATGAACGCCGTGGCGCTCAGGTCGTCGAGCTCGTTGGTCACCCGGTAGGCGACCGCGATACGCGACTCGCCCGGGCGCACCGAGACGGTCTGGTTCTCCTGGTCGACCGACGCCAGGTCGGAGTTGGGCCCCTCGACCGTCACCACGAGGTCCTCGTCGCGGCCGCCCGGGTTGCCGATGATGCCGTCGAGCGGCACCTCGATGACCTCCTCGCCCTCGACGTTCTTCGGGTCGACGTAGAAGTCCTGCGCGGTCGGATGCATCGGCTTCGCGTCCTCGGTGACGCGCACCTGCACAAAGGCGGTGTCCACCCCGCCCTGGCCGTTGGAGATCTGGTAGCCGATCGTGAAGGAGCCCTCCTCCTCGGGGGCCTCGACGATGATCTTCGAGCGTTCGACCTCGACGCTGATGCCCTCCGGCACCTCGACCAGCTCGTCCTCGAGCGACAGCACGTAGCCCGAGGGGTCGGAGTCGTTGAGCAGGACGGCGACGGATGCGGTGCGGCCGGGCTTCAGCTCGATCGCGTCGTCGACCGCGTTCGGCGGCTCGGAGGTCTCCGGGCGAGGGATGACGCCCACCGTGATCTGGCCGATCGCCCGCTCGCCGAAGGAGTCCTGCACCTCGTACTCGAAGACATCCGTGCCCGCGGAATCGGGACCGGCGGTGTACTCGAAACCACGCGGACCGGTGGCAGAGAGCTCGCCGAGCGTCGGTGGGGCCGACTGCCGGATGATGACGACAGAGTCGCCGTCGGGGTCAATGCCGTCGAGCGGCACGTCGATCGGAATCGTAGACCCCGCGAACACCCGCGCGACCTGGGGTGCGGGCGCCGGCGGCCGGTTGTTGTCGAGGTCCGGCCCGACGACGGTGAAGAACACCCGCGCGGTCGCCGATTCGCCGTACTGATCGGCGATGCGGTACACGACGGAGTACTCCCCCGGCTCCTGGGGCGCCTGATAGCGCACGGCGTCGCCGTTCACGAAGGGCAGTCCGTCACCGGCCTCGGCGACGTCGACGAGCTCCGGGTCGACGGTGATCGTCGCCTGGTCGGGGTGGAAGTCGTTGGCCGTGACGTCGGCGCTCACCACGTCACCGGCCCGCACCCGCACCCGGTCGTCGAGCGCGACCGGCGGCTGCCGGTTGACGATCGGGGGCACCGGCACGATGGTGACACCGGCGGTCGCGACCTGGATCCCGTCGGAGATCGTGTACTGCAACTGGGTCTGCTCGGTCAGCGCCGCGGAGCTCGTGATGCGGATGACCGTGTTGTTGAGCACCTCGACCGAGACGGCGGGGTCGGTGGCCGAGAGATCGGTCGCCTGCACGGCGAGCACGTTGTTGTTCGCCGACACGTCGTTGTTCAGCACCTCGACGATCGTCGGCTCGCCCGCCCTGAGATAGGCGGTGTCCTTCACCGCGATCGGCGGCAGCTGATCCTCAGGCTCCTCGACCACCTCGACCCGGATCAGTCCGACGCTCGACGCGGCGCCCGCGGTCAGGCCGTACTTGAAGTAGTAGGAGCCCGGCGCCGGCGCGGTGAAGGTGAGCGTGCCGCGCTCGAGGTTCTCGCCCACCGTCACGTTCGAGGGCACCTCGTCGGTGCCCGCGAGAGCGAGCGGCTGCCCGGAGGGGCTCGTGTCGTTCGCAAGCGGCGCGATCGTCACCTGTTCCCCGGGGAAGGCCTCGGCGAAGTCGGGGGTGCCGATGGGGGTGAGCGCGCCGGAGCCCTCGACCTGCACCTCGAGCGTCCCGGTGGCCGGAAGGTGCCCGTCCGAGACGACGAACTGCACCTCCTTCGCGCCGATCTCGCCCGACTTGTGCTCGAAGGTGACGAACCCGTCGGGAGTGAAGCGCACGACATCCGCGCTCTTGGGTGCCGCGGAGGCGAGGAACACGTCGTCCCCGTCGGGGTCCACCCAGTCCGCGAGCACGTTGTAGCTCGCGGAGCCCCCGGACTCGACGCTGATCGAGGTCGTCCGCTTGGAGACCGGCGGGTTGTTCTCGCTCTCGGGCACCACCCGGATGGTGACGAGCGCCGAGGCGACACCGGCGGGGCGACCGTCGTCGACGGTGTACCGGAACGACGCGGACGATGCGCCTGGGGCCGGGGTGAACTGCAGCGCGCGGCCACCGTCGATCACGTCGATCTTGCCCTGCGACTCGAGGATGCCGTCGAACGAGGGGATGGTGAGCACATCGCCGTCCGGGTCGGTGTCGTTGTCGAGCACGGGGAGGATGGTGGTGCGACCCGGTCGCACGCCGTACTGGTCGTCGCGGGCGGTCGGCGTCGTGTTGACCTCGGTGCGCTTGGCGAGCGTGTCCTCGAACGACTCGGTCGCCGACTTCTCGTCGCCCTCCTCGGTCTCCTCCTCCTCGGGGGGAGTGACCTCGTCCCAGTTGTCGACGAGACGCATCTGCTCGTCGACGAGCCAGACGTTGCCGGTGGTGAGGTCGTTCAGCACGACGACCTTGCCCTTGACCCGGAACTCGAGCACCGATCCTTGGGTCGGCTGCTCGATGTCCTGCGGTGCAGGCGCGTCGTCGCCGCCGCAGGCGAGAAGGTACCGCTGCGCTCCGGACCACGCTCCGTGGGCGCATCCGTCGACCCTGACCGGAGACGAGACGGCGTCGGGATCGGTCACGGGCTGCTCGATGTCGGCGGCGACCCGTTCGACCTCGCCTCCGCCGAGCGGCACGAGCAGCAGGTCGTCGCCGGTGGCGACGATGGCGGAGTCGCTCTCCTCGCCGCTCTGCTGCAGCTTGATGCCCGCCTCGGGCAGCGCCGTCGACGAGCCGTCCTCCCGCAGCAGGCGCTCCCCCTCGACGTCGAGCACGACCGGCACGTCGCCGACCGCGGCGAGCTGATGCTGCTCGGGCACCTCGAAGTCCCTCACCTCGGGCTCGGCGCCGGGGAAGTCGATCCGGGTGAGGGTGGCGTCGGCGACGCTGGTGGCGAAGACGACGCCCTCGGTCGACACCGTGGCCCTTCCGCCCTCGCCGAGCTCCGCGACTGGCTCGGTGCCCGGGTCGAAGGCGAGCTCGTTGGAGACGTCGACGACCCAGAGCTGGCCCTCAGGGCTCACGATGGAGAGGGTGGAGCCGCCGAGGGAGACCGTCGCAGCCGCGGGGATGGTGGCCGGCTCGACGAGGCTCGTGTAGGCGGGGTCGATGCGCGACAGCTGCCCGAGCTGCGGATCGACCAGGAACACGTGCTCGGTGTTCTGCAGCACGTCGAGCGCGGGCGACTGGCCGCCGACGGCGCCGTTGAGCTCCTCGATCTGGCGGTTCAGGCGCCCCGCCAGCAGCTCCTCGGCGTTGGTGACCCAGACGTCCTTCGCGTCGAGGTCGACGTCGGTGACCGGGAAGCCCTTGTGCAGGATCGCGAAGCTGATCGGGATGGCCGCGAGGACCGCTACCGCGGTCGTGGTCGCGATCGACTTGCCGTGACGGCGGACAGCGCTCAGCACGGCGTCGCCTCACCTCTTCCGAACACACACCGGGCAGCGCGAATGCCACCCCATCTCGATCCGCGGAGCAACGCTACCTGAGAATCCCTGCTCGCGGTACGCGGAGGTCAGCCGGTGCAGATGCGGGTGGGCTCGCTGCCGTTGCCCGCGCGGTTGACCTCGACGAGGATGCAGACCTGCGTGCCCGGGGCGACGCCGTCGACCGTGGCCGACGGCGAGTCGACCGCTGTGCGGGCGGTGGGCGTCTCGGTGCGCGCCCAGTAGTAGGTGTCGCCCTCCCGCGGGTCCGGATTCACCCAGGTGAAGGTGACGGACGTGCCGTCCGGCGAGACGGTGGCCTCGCCCTCCCGAACGGGGCGGATGCCCGACCCTGAGATCGCGGAACCGCCGGTGGACGTCGGCGCAGGCGCCGTCTCGGGCCCGCGCTGGACGCCGCCGCCGACGATGACCGCGCCCGCGACGACGGCGCCGACGATCACGAGCGCGGCGACGGTGAGGATGACCGTGAGCTTGGACGCCCGCCGTGGCGCAGCGGTCGGCGCATCGGTCGCCGGCGCCGTGTCCACCTGCGGAAGCCGCGGCCGCACGACGGTGCTCTCGTCGCCCTGAGCGACGACCTCCGAGGGCCGCAGCCTGGTGCGGTCGTCGGAATCCGGCTGAGCCTGCACGGTCGGCACCGCGCGGACCCGCGTCTCCTCGCCGCCGTCGCCGCCGACCGGTGCGGAGCTCTCGTGCAGCCCGGCGAGCTCGATCGGGGTCGCGGCGTAGCCGAGCTCGAGCTCCACCCGCTGGAGCGCACGCGCGAAGTCGACCGCGGTCGCGAAGCGGTCGGCGCGGTCGACCGCCATCCCCTTGGCGAGCACCGCGGTCAGGGACGCGGGCACGTCGCTGCGGGTCATCGGCGTGATGGCGCCGCGTTCGATGCGCTCGATGAGATCGAGGGTGCCGTTCGGCCCGCCGGGCACTTCGAACGGCGTGCGGCCGGCGAGCACCGTGTGGAGGGTGGCGGCGAGCGAGAAGATGTCGCTCCGCACGTCGGCCGTGGGCTGCTCCAGGAACATCTCCGGCGGCGACCAGGGAACGCTGAGGCCGACCGACTGGTCGTTGCTCGTGCCGGTCGAGCCGAGGTCCACCCCACCGCGTCCGGCGACGGTCGCGGACGGCACCTCCTCCTCCAGCGCGCTCGCGATGCCGAAGTCGGTGAGGGCGGGCGAGCCGTAGGCGTTCGTGAGCACGTTGCCCGGCTTGATGTCGCGATGCAGGATGCCGGCGGCGTGAGCCGTGGCGATCGCGCTGGAGAGCCGGATCCCGGTGCGCAGCGCATCCGTCACCGACAGCGGCTCCCGCTTGTACCGGGCCGCGAAGCTCGGCCCCGGGTAGTACTCCATGACGAAGTAGGGCCGGTCCTCGGCCGACATCGCCGCGTGGAAGATCGAGACGATGTACGGATGTGTCGACAGCTGCGCCATGAGGTTCGCCTCGGCGACGAAGGCGGCCCGCACGGCCGGGCTCACCTCGTCGGCGATCAGCACCTTGACGGCGACGTGCCGCTTCGGGAGCTGCTGCTCGTAGAGGAAGACGTCGCTGAATCCGCCCGTGCCGATGACCCGGACGAACTCGTATCCGGGCAGCTCGGGGGGCGCTGAGGGCTGACGGCGCACGGGACTCTTCCGTTCGAAGGGGCGGGCGCGTTACACGTTAGCTCTTCGGGACGTTGTCGCCTTCGATGTGCGAGGGGAGCTCCTCGGCGGGGGTCCGGCGGATCTTGATGAGGCTCGCGATCACGGCCACCGCCATCGCGCCGACGATCACGCCGAGCGAGGTCCAGGTGTCGATCTCGGGCGCCCAGAGCACGTGCTCGCCGTTGTTGATGAACGGGAGCTCGTTCTCGTGCAGGGCGTGGAGGAAGAGCTTCACGCCGATGAAGGCGAGGATGAAGGCGATGCCGTACTTGAGGTAGACGAGCTTCTCGACGAGGTCGCCGAGCAGGAAGTAGAGCTGTCGCAGGCCCATCAGGGCGAAGACGTTCGCCGTGAAGACGATGAACGGGCTCTCGGTGATGCCGAAGATGGCGGGGATCGAGTCGATGGCGAAGACGAGGTCGGTCGTGCCGAGGGCGATGAACACGACGAGCACAGGGGTGAAGACCCTGCGGCCGTCGACCGTCGTGCGCAGCTTGCCGCCGTCGAAGGTGTCGGTGATCGGGATGCGCTTACGCAGGAAGCGGATGATCCCGTTCTCCATCTCCTCCTCGTCCTCGTGGCTGGTGAACGCCTGGCGCCAGGCGGTGATGATGAGGAAGAGACCGAAGACGTAGAAGATCCAGCTCAGGTTCGCGATCAGCTGCGCGCCGATGATGATGAAGATCGCGCGGAACAGCAACGCGAGGATGATGCCCACCATCAGGATCTCCTGCTGGTACTTCTTGGGCACCGCGAACTGGCTCATGATGATGAGGAAGACGAACAGGTTGTCGATCGACAGGCTGTACTCCGTCAGCCAGCCCGCGATGAACTGGCCGGCGTGCTCCGCATCGCCGAGCAGGAACATGAGCCCCGCGAAGATGAGCGCGAGCGTCACGTAGAAGCTGATCCACAGCGCGGACTCGCGCGTGGAGGGCACGTGCGGCCGGCGGTAGGCGAGGAAGACGTCGAAGGCGAGGATCAGGAGCAGCACGACGTAGGTGCCGATCTCGAACCAGGCGGGCAGGGCGAGTTCCATGGGATCCAATCGGGGGGTGCGGGCGTGACGGGACTCGAAAGTCTCTCCCGCATCCGGATCACGGACGCCGCCGACCCGAAGTCGCATCAGCGGGACTCGTATTGACGGGATCGGCGAGGTGGGATACTCCCCTTCGCTCGGGTCATGTTACAGGAGCGGATGTCGCGGTCGCTCGGGCCGGATGCCCCCTTGCGGGCACCGCACAGCCGGTGTTCGGCTTGCAGCATGGGAATCGGACGACTTCTGCTGCGGATCGTGATCGGCGGCATCTTCGTGGCGCACGGGATGCAGAAACTGACGGGAGCTTTCGGCGGCGCGGGCCTCGCAGGCACCGAGAAGATGATGGCGGCGCAGCGGATGTATCCGACCCGCCGCAACGCGCTCGCTGTCGCGGTCGGCGAGACCGCGGGAGGCGCGGCGATCGTGCTCGGCGCCGGGATGCCGATCGCGACCTTCGCGGCCGTGGCGACGATGGCCACCGCTGTCAAGAAGGTGCACCTGAAGAACGGGCCCTGGAACGTCGACGGCGGCTATGAGTTCAACCTCGCTCTCGGCACGGCGGCGACCGCGCTCACGATCGACGGCCCGGGGCCGCTCTCGCTCGACGCGCTCATCGGCAAGTCGAAGTGGGGACCCTTCTGGGGGCTCCTCGCGGCGGGCGCCGGCGTGGTCGCCGCGTCGCTCGCGATCGAGATGGGCGAGAAGGCGGCACCGGCGGATGCCGGCGGCTCCGACGCCGACGTGGCGCCCGAGGAGGCTGCCACGGGCGCTGCTCCGTCGGCCTGAGGATCGTGCCGCAATGACAGAAGCCCGGCCGTCGGCCGGGCTTCTGATTGTCGTGACCCCAGCGGGATTCGAACCCGCGTTACCGCCGTGAGAGGGCGGCGTACTAGGCCTCTATACGATGGGGCCGTCAGAACAACCGTATGAGTATGCCACACGCTCGGGTGGGCGTCCAAACCGGCCGGGCGGCCCGGGCGCGTCTAGTCCGCGGGCGTCGCGAGCACCGTGAGAGCTCCGGGAACCACCTCGACCGAGACCGGCAGCGCACCGAAGCGCTCGCCGTCGCCGTAGGCCACGAGCCCCTCCCCGTCGATGCGCACGGTGCTCGCCCTCTCGATGCGCACTCGGCGGTCCGAGACGTGCGTGCCCGCGAACACGCGAGGGAAGATGCGCAGGAAGGCGAGCCGGGACAGCGGCTCGACGACGAGCACGTCGAGCAGCCCGTCGTCGAGCTGGGCGTCGGGCACGACCTTCATCCCTCCGCCGATCGAGGTGCCGTTGCCGACCGCAACGAGCACCGCGTCGAGTTCCTCCTCCCGCCCGTCGAGCGTGAGTCGGTACGACAGCGGGCGCAGCCGCGCCAGCTCGATTCCGAGCGCAACCAGATAGCGGGCCGATCCCCGAGGTCGCCGCAGCCGGTTCGCGCGTTCGTTGACGACCGCGTCGAATCCGGCGGAGAGCACGCCGGCGAACCAGCGCTCCGTGCCGTCGGCGAGCGTCACTCGAGCGGCATCGATGCTGCGTTGCGGAGCCTCCAGCTCCCTTCGGAGCCGGGCCACAGCATCCGCAGGCGTGACGTCGCCGATGCCGAGTGCTCGCGCGACGTCGTTGCCCGTCCCGGCTGGGACGATGCCCAGCGGCACGGCCGTGCCGGCGACCCCGTTGGCCCCCAGGTTGACCATGCCGTCTCCCCCGACGACGATGAGCGCGCGCGGCCCCGTCGCGACGGCGCGGAGAACGCGTTCCTGCAGGATCGCGTAGTCCTCGGCTGCGATGCCCTCGACTTCGAGCCCCGCCGCCCTCAGGCCGGCGACGACCGCAGGACCGACGGAGGCGCGTCTGCCGCCCGCCGCGGGATTGATCGCCACGACGATGCGCTCCGTCACGGCTGCAGGCTAGCGGGCGCGCCGACCGCCGTCGGTTCGGCGCGCCCGCCGGCTCACCGAGCTCGGGAGCCGAGCCTGAGCGTGCGGAGCAGCTGGGCGTTGAGCGCCACCACGACCGTCGAGACGGACATGAAGACAGCTGCGAGCGCCGGCGGCAGCAGGACGCCCGCGCCGTAGAGCACACCCGCGGCGAGCGGGATGCCGATCGCGTTGTACCCGGTGGCCCAGAACAGGTTCTGCAGCTCCTTGCGGTAGGTGGCTCGGCTCAGCGCGAGCACGTCGACGACCGCCCTGGGGTCGCTCGACGCGAGCACCACGCCCGCCGATTCGATCGCCACGTCCGTTCCCGCACCGATCGCGATGCCGAGGTCGGCGCGCGTCAGTGCCGGTGCGTCGTTGACGCCGTCGCCGACCATGGCAACCCGCCTCCCCTGCTGCTGCAGCCGGGCGACGACATCCGCCTTCTCCCCCGGCAGCACTTCGGCGTGCACCTCGTCGATGCCGAGCTCTGCGGCGACCCAGCGGCCGACCTCGCGGGAATCGCCCGTCAGCATCGCGACACGCACCCCGCGCCGGTGCAGCAGCTCGACGGCCTGCCGCGACTCGGGCCGCACGACGTCGGCGAGAACGATCGCGCCGAGCACCTCGCTCTCGTCGAGCACGAACACGACGGTCTTGCCCGCGGCGGCGTGCTCCCGGTTCGCCGGGACGAGCGCTGCGGGCAGGGAGATGCCGCGCTCGGTCACCGTGCGCAGGCTCGACACCGTGATCTGTCGCCCGTCGACCCGCGCCGTGGCTCCCCTGCCGGCGAGGTTCTCGAAGCCTGACGCGGTCGGCACCGGTATGCCCCTGTCAGCGGCCGCCGCCACGACGGCACGCGCAATCGGGTGCTCCGAGCGGAGCTCCACCGCTGCGGCCGCACCGAGCAGCTGCTCGGCCGTGTGGCCGTTGGCGGGGAGGACCTCGACGACGCCCTGCCGCCCCTCGGTCAGGGTGCCGGTCTTGTCGAAGAGGACCACATCGACCGACCGCGCGACCTCGAGTGCGAGCCGGTCCTTGACGAGGATGCCGGAGCGCGCGCCGATCGCCGTCGAGATCTGGGAGACGAGCGGGATGGCGAGGCCGAGCGCGTGCGGGCAGGCGATGACCAGCACCGTCACGACCCTCTCGAGGGTGAAGGCCGGATCCCCTGGGGCGAGAAGCGCCCAGGCGATGAGAGTCACCAGAGCAGCGCCGAGCGCTACATAGAAGAGGATCGAGGCGGCGCGGTCGGCGAGCAGCTGAGCCCGCGAGCGGCTCGCCTGCGCGTCGGCGACGAGTCGCATGATGCCGGCGAGGGCGGTCGAGTCGCCCGTGCGGGTCACCTCGACGGTCAGGGATCCGGCCGCGATGCTGCCGCCCACGACGTCGTCGCCCGAGCGCTTCGCCACAGGCGCCGACTCCCCGGTCAGGAGCGACTCGTCGACAGCCGACTCGCCCTCGACGACGATGCCGTCGGCGGGAATGGCGGCTCCGGGGCGCACGAGCACGCGATCGCCCGCGGCGAGAGCCGAGACGGGGACCCGCTTCGTCGCGCCGTCGAGCAGCACCTCCGCCTCGTCGGGGAGCAGCCGCGCGAGCTCGCCGAGGGCGTCGCTCGCGCCGCGCACGGCGCTCATCTCGATCCAGTGGCCGAGCAGCATGATCGTGACGAGGGTCGCGAGCTCCCACCAGAAGTCCATCCCCGGCAGACCGAGCGTGACGGCGAGGCTGTACCCGAGGGCGACCACGATCGCGAGAGAGATGAGCGTCATCATCCCCGGCGCTCGACCGCGCAGCTCGTCGACGGCGCCGCGTAGGAACACGAGACCGCCGTAGAGGAAGACCGCGATGCCGAACACGGCAGGGATGTACTGGCTGCCGGGGAAGCGGGGGCCGTCGACCCCGAGGATCTTCTGCAGCCCGACGGAGAACACGAGAGTAGGGGCGGTCAGCAGCAGCGAGAGCCAGAACCGGCGACGGAACACCGCGGGATCGTGCGCGGCGTGGTCGTGCCCTGAGTGGCCCTGCGCATGGTCGTGCCCTGCGTGGTCGTGCGTCGCATGGCCGTGCGCCGAATGGTCGTGCCCCGCGTGGCCATGCGCCGCGTGCTCGTGCGCCGAGTGGTCGCCCTCACCCGGGTGCAGGCTCGAAGGCGCCTCGGGTGCCTGGCCGGCCGTGTCGTGGTGCGTGTGATCAGTCATCATTGCCGCCTTTCCACCATCACGAACGCTATACCCCCCTAGGGTATTCCTGAATCGGCGATCCGCATAGTGTGGATGTCATGAAGATCACGAAGTACGAGCACGCCTGCGTCGTCCTGGAGAAGGGCGGCGAGAAGCTCGTCATCGACCCCGGAGCGTTCACGAGCCTGCTGCCCGACACCTCGGGGGTCGTCGGCGTCGTGGTGACCCACGAGCATCCCGATCATTGGACCCCCGAGCAGCTGAAGGGGGTGCTGAACCGCAGCGCCGGTGTTCGGCTGCTCGGGCCTCAGGGAGTGGCGGATGCGGCTCAGGACTTCGACGTCGAGGTCGTGTCGCCCGGCGACGACGTGGAGGTGGGCTCGTTCCGGCTGCGGTTCTTCGGCGGCCGTCACGCCGTCATCCACGCATCGATCCCGGTGATCGACAACGTGGGCGTGCTCGTCGACGACGAGTTCTACTACGCGGGCGACTCCTTCGAGGTGCCCGACGTCGAGGTCGGCACGCTCGCCGCCCCGGCCGGCGCGCCCTGGATGAAGATCGCCGAGTCGATGGACTACGTCGTCGAGGTGAAGCCGCAGCGCGCCTTCGCCACCCACGAGATGGTGCTGTCAGCCGCGGGCAAGGGCATGTCGCACGCACGACTGGAGTGGGCCACCCAGCAGGGCGGCGGCCAGTACTTCCCGCTCGAAGCCGGTCAGTCGATCGACGTCTAAGCAGACGTGCGGCGCACCCTCGTCACGAGGATGCGCCGCACGGTCGGAGTCAGGCTCGGCGGAAGCGGTTCACCGCGGGGCAGTCGAACGGGTCGCGAGCCGACAGTCCGACCTCGTTGAGGTAGCGGATGACGATCCGGTACGACGCCACGACGGTCGCCTCCGTGTAGGGGATGCCCTGGGTGCGGCAGTGCTCGCGCACGATTTGACGCGCCCGGCTCAGGTGCGGGCGCGGCATGCTCGGGAAGAGGTGGTGCTCCACCTGGTGGTTGAGGCCGCCGTAGAGGATGGTCGCCCACATGCCGCCCTTGATGTTGCGCGACGTGAGCACCTGCTTGCGCAGGAAGTCGGGCTTCTCGCCACGGGGGATCAACGGCATGCCCTTGTGGTTGGGCGCGAACGAGGCGCCCATGTAGAGGCCGAAGACCGCGAGCTGCACGCCGAGGAAGGCGAACGCGAGCCCTACGGGCAGCACGAGGAAGATCGCGGTCACGTAGAGACCGAGGCGGGCGGCCAGCATGCCGAGCTCCAGGTAGCGTCCCTCGATCTTCTCGCGGTCGAACAGCGACACGATCGACCTGGCGTGCAGGTTGAGGCCCTCGAGCAGCAGCAGCGGGAAGAAGAGGTACCCCTGCTTGCGGGTGATCAGCGCCTGCAGGCCCTTGGCCTTGGACGCGTCCTCGGGCACGAACGAGATCGTGTCGACCTCGATGTCGGGGTCCTTGCCGATCTGGTTCGGGTTCGCGTGGTGGCGGGTGTGCTTGCGCATCCACCAGGAGTAGCTGATGCCCACCACGCCTGCGGCGAGGATGCGGCCGGCACGGTCGTTGGCGGGACCGGACTCGAACACCTGGCGGTGCGAGGCCTCATGGGCGACGAAGGCGACCTGCGTCAGCACGATGCCCAGGGCCGCTGCGATGAGCAGCTGGAACCAGGAGTCTCCGAGGAGGATGAATCCGGCGACACAGCCGGCGAGTGCCACCGAGAGGATGCTGAGCACCATCCAGTAGAAGCCTTGGCGCTTGCGGAGGAGGCCCGCATCGCGGACCGTCGAGAGCAGTGCGGAGAAGGAGCTGGTAACGCTCGACTTCTCTCCCGAGCGCGCGGTGGTTGCGCGGACGGGGCCAAGGGATGATGCAGCCAGGGTCATGTATCCAACCGGGTCGTTCGACTTCCCAGTCGGTGATGTGGGCAACTGCCCGTCGATAGATGTCACGATACCCAGTCGAACTGTTAAACGGCCTCGCATGTCACGGGGTGCCTATTTGCGGCTGGGTGCGCTACCCTTCAGACAGTTGTTGTGTTGAGCTTTTCCTAGCAGGTCCCCAGCGGTTCTCTTTGCGAGCGACGAATACACGCGACAACGGCATCGGATGTCGATGCCGTAACACTCGAAAAGAGAAGGACACATGGCCACTGGCACTGTGAAATGGTTCAACGCGGAGAAGGGCTTCGGCTTCATCTCCCCCGATGACGGAGGCGCTGACGTCTTCGCCCACTACTCGGCGATCGCCTCTAACGGCTACCGCTCGCTCGAGGAGAACCAGAAGGTCGAGTTCGAGACGTCGCAGGGCCCCAAGGGCCTGCAGGCGGCGAACATTCGCCCTCTCTGATCCTCAGTAGATCACTGTGAAGAGCCCCGGCTTCGGCCGGGGCTCTTCTGTTTTCCCGCACGCCCGACGTCAGCGCTGTTCCGCGAGTGCCGCCTGCCGGGGCCGCTCCAGGCCCCGCGGGGCGAGGTGATCGCCCCACCTCACGAAGAGCACGCCGACGCAGGCGGCGACGGCCAGGGCCCCGAGTCCGCACCAGACGAGCCCCTGCGCGAGGAACGCGAGTCCCCAGGCGGCCTGGTACGCGAGGAAGAACGCCTCGGCTATCAGGTAGGGCCATGGGATGCGCACGTGGTACCGGCGACTCGACACCGGTGCGCCTCCGCTCGCCGCGGTCTTCGGGGTCCTCTCGAACTCGCTGTGCAACGGCCCGAGCAGTCCCTCGACGAAGGCGCACGCCTGATGCGCCAGCATGCCGGTGTTGAGCACGACGTAGGGCACCAGCCGCGCGAGCCGCCGTCCGAACTCCCGCGCGTCCAGCGCGGCGGAGTAGGTGTGCCGCGCCTCCGCCGAGGCGAGGACGCCGGCGAGCAGCACCCAGAGCGTGCTCGGCAGCAGGTACCCGGCGACTCCGGCCGCAGGGCCGAGGGCGCCGAGCCAGAGCTGCGCGTCGATGAGGATCGGCAGCAGCAGCATCCACACCGCCCAGAACGCCCACTGGACGGCGACGAGCATGTGGTAGGCGAGATGCACCCTGCGGGCGAGCGGCGTGCGGTACCCGGTCAGCAGCGTCCGCAGGTGCAGGCGCTGCAGCTGCGCCCAGCCCTGCGTCCACCGCTTCTGCTGCGCCTTGTAGGCAGTCACGGTGCCGGGCAGCTCGGCGGGGACGACCAGCTCCTTCACGAATCGGGTGCGGTAGCCGGCGAAGAGGTGGCGGAAGCTGAGCTCGCAGTCCTCGACGAGGCTTGCAGCACGCCATCCGCCGGCCCGCTCCACCGCACCGGCGCGCCAGACACCAGCCGTCCCGGTGAAGTTCACGAAGCCCCAGCGGGCCGAACGCCACGACATCTGCAGCGTGTGGTGGTCATCGACCCAGAGGGACTGCGCACGGGTCAGGGCGGACTCGTCTGCATTCAGGTGGCCCCACTGCGCCTGAACCATCGCCACGTCGCCCAGGGCGGTTCCGGTGGCGTCGTAGAAATAGGGCAGCGCGCGCTCCAGGTAGTCGGCGGGCGGGATGAAGTCGGAATCGAACAGGACGAGGAAGTCGGCGTCCGTGCGCTTGCGCGCCTCCTCGAGCGCTCCCGCCTTGTAGCCCACGCGATCCTCCCGCCGCAGGACCGTGCAGCGGAGGCCCGACTCGCGCACGCGAGCGGCCGCGGCATCGACGAGCGAGCGGGTGTCCGCATCCGTCGAATCATCGAGAACCTGGATCTCGAGGCGGTCGGACGGCCAGCGGAGCCGGCCCGCCGCCGCGATGACGCGTTCCGCCACGAGGTGCTCGTTGTACATCGGGAGCTGCACGCACACCGCAGGCAGCTCCTCCGGCAGCACCCCCGACCGCTCAGGCGCCCGGCCGCGTGCGAAGTAGCCGACCCGCTCGATGAAGCCGCCGACGAGGAAGAGGAGGATCCCGAGGTACGGGAGATGCGAGACGGCGAGGGCGAACCACCACGTTCCGCTGCCCGGGGTGAGGATGGGGCCCTGCCGCGCGAGGGAGACGGCCGTGACCAGCACCGCGGCCGCCGCGAAGGCCGCGAGGGGCGTCCACCACGGAAGCGGGAGCGACAGAGGAGATCTCATGTCGCCAGGATCCCGCTCCGGAGTGGCCGGCGGATGAGACGCTCATGACAGAGCTCTCATGCGTTCAGGCGTCGTGTCTCGTACTCCGACTCGGCGCTCGGAAGCGCAGCGTGAGCAGCTCGAACGGACGCAGCCTGAGGTCGACCCGACGATCCGAGACGGCCGAGATCGCCGTGCTCTCCGACGGCCGTTCGAGGAGGTCCGTCGCCTCCACGGCATCCCACTCGATGGACGTGGTCACAGCGCCGGACGACCGGTTGCCGTGCGCCTCGTAGAGCCGGGCCACAAGATCGCCAGACCCGTCCTCCGCGAGCTTGACCGCGTCGACGACGATCGCGGGGTTCGACACCTCCAGCAGCGCCTCGACCGGCGAACCGGTGATCGCGCGCGGCACCAGGGACTGCCGGTAGCCGTCGACGATCGCCTCGGGGATGCCGCCCGGCCGCAGGCTGACGGTGAACGAGTGCGAGCCCTGATCGGCTTCCGGATCCGGATAGCGGGGTGCCCGCAGCAGCGACAGCCGCGCCATCACCATGGGGCTGCCGGATGGCGCCCGCAGCGTGCGCAGATCGTGGCCGTAGACGACATCGTTGGCGATCGCGACGCCCCAGCCGGGCTCACCGACCTGCACCCACCGATGGGCGACCGTCTCGAAGCGCGCCGCGTCCCACGAGGTGTTGCGGTGGATCGCACGGTGCAGGTGACCGAACTGGATCTCGGATGCCGCCCGATCCGCGCGCACGTCGATCGGGAACACGAGCTTCAGCAGCTTCTGGGACTCGTGCCAGTCGATGTCGAAGGAGAGGTCGATCCTCCCCTCGACCAGACGCACGCGCACGTCGATCGCCGAGGCACCGAACTCGTGCCGAACGGCGATCGCGTCGCCGTCGATTCCCACGGAGACCGGATCGAGCAGCTCGCGGCCCGAGCGCTGGTCCTCCTCGTTGATGTCCCACGCGTCCCACTCGCGCGGGGTGTCGCGCAGCAGGTGCAGCACGCCGCCGGCCATACCCTCGGGCAGCACCTCGCGATCGTGGACGAGATCGCGGATCGACGTGAAGGCGCCGCGGCCATCCACCACAACGCGCAGGGTCGGATCCTCGAGCACGAAGGCGCCGCCGTCCGCTGAGGGCGTCGCGGCCGCGGTCTCGACAGCGGGCGCGATCGCCATGGCCGGGACACCGGCCTGCGCGTACGGGCCTGCGTTCGCGGAGAGCACGGTGTCGCCGTCACCGGCCAGAGCCGCGAGCGAGGAGTCGATGATCCCCTCGAGCACGGCTGCGACCCGCGCGTACGACGCCTCCGCGTCCTGGTGCACCCAGGCGATCGAGGTCCCCGGCAGGATGTCGTGGAACTGCAGCAGCAGCACCGTGCGCCACGCGTCCTGCAGCTCGGCGGCCGGATAAGGGGTCCCCCGCAGGATGGCAGCCGTCGCCGCCCACAGCTCCGCCTGGCGCAGGCGCGCCTCGCTGTGCCGGTTGCCGCGTTTGGTCTTCTGCTGCGACACGAGCGTGCCGCGATGCAGTTCGAGGTACATCTCGCCCAGCCATACGGGCGGAGAGGTCAGCTCGGCCTCGGCCGCCTCGAAGAACGAGTGCGGATCGCCGAGCGATACCCGAGGCGAGCCCTCCAGATCGCGCTTGCGGGCGGCCTGCGCGAGCATCTCGCGCGTGGGACCTCCTCCCCCATCGCCCCAGCCGAACAGCCCGAGCACTTCCCGCGCCGAACCCTTGCCGCTGAACACCCGCTCGGTGCGTGCGAGATCGAGCCCGCCGAGGTCGGAGTTGTAGGTCTCGGCGGGGGGCAGGTGGGCGAACAGGCGTGATCCGTCGATGCCCTCCCAATGGAAGGTCGAATAGGGGATGCGGTTGGTCTCGTTCCAGGACGGCTTCTGCGTCACGAAGTAGCGGGCGCCGGCGGCGCGGGCGATCTGCGGGAGCGCGGCACTGTAGCCGAACGAGTCGGGCAGCCATACCTCGTCGGTCTCGATCCCGAACTCCTCGAGGAAGAACTTCTTGCCCTGGAGGAACTGGCGCACGAGCGCCTCACCGCTCGGCATGTTGGTATCGGACTCGACCCACATCCCGCCGACCGGCCGGAATCGCCCCGTGGCGACCGCGGCGCGGACGCGCTCGAACAGCTCCGGTTGGCTCTGCTTCAGCCACAGGTACTGCTGCGCCGACGACGCGGCGAAGACGAACTCGGGATCGCGCTCGAGGAGATCGACGACGTTCGCGAAGGTGCGGGCGACCTTGCGCACCGTCTCGCGCGTCGGCCACAGCCACGCCGAGTCGATGTGCGCGTGCCCCACCGCGGTCACGTGCAGCGCGCTGCCCGGGGCCGTCATCGCGAGCGCCGGCGCCAGTGCGTCGCGACCGCGCTGCGCCGAGCCCGGGATGTCGTCGGGATCCATGACGTCGACCATGCGCTCGAGCGCGTACACGATGTCGGCGCGACGAGCGGTGTCGGCAGGCAGCGTCGCGACGAGTCCCTCGAGGGCCACCACGTCCTGCAGCAGCTCCCAGACGGTCAGGTCGCGCAGTGCGACCTCGAGGCGCACGAGGCGGTAGTGCGGCTGGTCCCCGGCGGTGGCCTTGTCGCCGAGTGGGGTCGGCTCGTACTCGTACGGCACCTGGATGGTCGGATTCGCGGCCGCCTCGAGCAGGAGGCGGAACGGGCCGGGTTCGGCGATGGGCACCCACGCGTTGCGCGGCTCGATCGCCTTCACGATGGTGCCGTCGGGCCGGTACGCGGTGGCCTCCGCCTGGAAACCTGGCTGCTCGTCCACGAACCCGAGGTCGACGACCAGTTCGACCGCCTCAGCGGGCCAGGAGGCCGGGACCTCGCCGCGCACGTCGAACCACACCGTGTCCCACGGGCGGCCCCAGGGGGTGCCGAGCGCGATCGGCTCGAACTCCTGAGCCACCGCGGTGTCGAAGGGCACCGGCTCCCCGCCGACCTGCCACGCGCTGATCTCGACCGGCCGAGTCTCGCGATACAGCGCGGGCGTGATGCGGAAGCGGGTGAATCGGCGCACCCGCTGCATGGCGAGCGTCTCGGCGTCGAGCCTGACTCGGCCGTTCGGGTTCGACTCCTCCGTCATCCCGCGGTCTCCCGCGGCGCGATGGGCTCGCGGGTGTAGTAGTCGACGAGTCCGTCAGGTGAGCCCAGCACCGGCCGGTCGAACTCGCCGCGGAGGTACATGGGTGTGACGAGGTACGACTCCCGCGCGCGATCCGAGTGGGCCCACCTGACACCGTTCGCGATGACGCGCTGCACATCGGGGTGGTGGTAGACGGGGAAGATCTCATCACCGGGGCTGAAGTAGAAGAGCTTGCCGTAGCCGCGCCGGTAGGTGATGCCGCTGCGGAACACCTCGCCGCCGGAGAAGCTGCTGATGAAGATCAGCTCGTCGGGCTCGGGGATGTCGAAGAACTCGCCGTACATCTCCTGGCCGGGAATGATGAGCGGCTGCGGCACACCCTCGGCGATGGGGTGGCGGGGCGCGACGGTCCAGATCAGCTCACCGTCGTTGTCATTGCGCCAGCGCAGACTGCACGTGGTGCCCATGAGGCGGCGGAAGATCTTCGAGTGGTGCCCGGAGTGCAGCACGATGATGCCCATGCCCTCGAGCACGTGCTTCTGGATGCGGTCGACGACCTCGTCCGAGACCTCCTCGTGGGCGGTGTGGCCCCACCAGAGCAGCACGTCGGTCTGCGCCAGCAGCTCCTCCGTCATCCCGTGCTCGGGGTCGTCGAGCACACGGGTGGTGACGGTGACCTCGTCCCCGAGGAGGCGAGTGATGCCGCCCGCGATGGTGCTGTGCATTCCGTCGGGGTAGATGCCGCGGACCACCTCGTTGATCTGCTCGTGGCGGTTCTCACCCCAGACGACGACGCGGATGGCCTTGTTCTCCCGCGTGGAGACGGTGCTGGCGGTGTCGGTCATCGTGCGCCTCCTGCGGCGATCGGGGCGGGGCTGCTGCCCCAGGGCTGGGTGCTGATGCCGTCGGCGGCGCTGGGCCACGACCGCAGGAGCTCGGCGACGTCGTCTCGCTGCTCGTCGGCGATGGCCTGCGCCAGGGAGTCCTCGAGGAGATCCCGCAGGTCCACGCGCTCTCCGCCGCGGGCGCTGCTGAGCACGGCTCCCTCGACCATCGCGAGGGTGAGCACGTTGAGGCGCACCTCGTTCTGCGGGGTGATCCCGGTCGCCAGCGCGGAGACGAACTCCTCGAGCGACCCCTCGATGCTCTCGCGGCGGTCGGGCACCTCGAAGCCGACGCCCTCGGCATCCGCGATTACGAGTTCGTCGCCGTTCCAGCTCGCCGCACCGCGCTCGGCGTACACGTGCCAGTCCGCGTTCCAGGAGGACTGCAGCCCGGGGGTGCAGCGGCTGCCCGAGTAGACGAATCGCGCGCCCGACGCGAGCTCGAACGTCGCCGTGGCCGCAGCGTCACCCGCGAACCAGCTCCAGGGCGGGTTCCAGGAGTTGCAGCGCACGCTGACCGGCTCGTCGGCGGAGAGGTACCGCAGCATGTCGAAGTGGTGCACCGACATGTCGACGAGCAGCGGATGCGCCATCTGCTCCCGGAAGCCCGGCTCGTGATCCTCGTGGAAGAACGTTGCGTGTACGGCGCCGAGCGGGCCGAGCTGCTCGACGGCCTGCTTGAAGGCCGCCAGGTGGTTGAAGTAGCGGCGCGACTGGCTCACCATGAGCAGCTCGCCGGTGAGGTCGGCGAGCGCTACCTGGCGGAGCGCCTCGGACACCGTCGGCGCGAGCGGCTTCTCGCAGAGCACCGGCAGCCCGGCGCGCAGGGCCTGCTCGTTGACCACCCGGTGGGCCTGCGGCACGGTGACGTTGATCGCCGCGCGGGCACCGGAGCGCTCCGCCACCTCCACGAGGGAGTCGCCGACGACGGCGTCGAGCCCCGCCGAGGCGACGGTCGCCTGGGCGAGCTCGAGGTTCAGGTCGACGACGCCTACCGGCTCCGCGTGCGGCGAGTCGGCGAGCATCCTCAACCACGCGCCGCCCATGGCACCGGCGCCGATGACGACGACGGGGAGTCGTGTCGCTTCGGAGGCGCTCATCCCTTCAACGCCCCGCCCAGGCTCGACTTCAGCAGGTGCTTGCGGACGAAGAGATAGAGGATGGCGGGAGGCAGGACGTACACGATGCCGCTCGCCGCGAGCAGACCCCAGTCGACGATGTTCCGCTCGGTGAACGCGCGGAAGAGCCCGATCGCCAGCGGATAGAGGTCCTGGTTCTGCAGCAGCACCAACGGAGTCAGGAAGTCCCCCCAAGAGCCCATGAACTGCAGCATCGCCGCGGCGCCGAGGCCAGGACCGATGACCGGCAGGACGATCCGGCGGATGGCGCCCAGACGGGTGCTTCCGTCGGTCCAGGCCGCCTCCTCGAGCTCGACAGGCACGGCGTCGACGGTGCCCTTCATCAGCCACAGCGTGACAGGCAGGCCGCTCACTGCCTGCACGAGGATGAGCCCATGCAGGGTGTTCGCGAGTTGCAGGTTGACCATGATCAGGTACAGCGCGACGATCGTCGCGGGGGCCGGGACGACACGGATCAGCAGGATGGCGAACATGAAGAACCGACGCCCTCGGAAGGCGAACCGCGAGAGCGCGTAGCCGCCGGCGATGCCGAGCGCCAGGTTCAGCGCCGTTGAGCTGATCGCGATGACCAGGCTGTTGACGAGCAGCAGCGGAGTGCCGGGGTCGCTGAAGAACCGGGTGAAGTTGACGAACGAGAATTCCGGGAACTTCACGATGGCGCCCGCATCCGCATCCACCGCGCTGAGCACGACCCAGGCGAAGGGCACGAGGCAGAAGAGCACCAGGAGCACCAGCAGCACGTAGCCGATGGCGCGCTGCACGACGTCGACGGGGCGCAGGGGCCGCTTGCGAGTGGCCACGACGGGCGCCGCGGAGGGGTTGGAGATCGCGGTCATGGTTACACCTGCACCTTCGCGAGGCGCACGTACACGACGCCGAGGACGAGGACGATGACCAGCAGGATGATCGACGCTGCGCTGCCGATGCCGATCTGGGAGAACTGGAGCGCGCGCTCGTAGATGTAGATCGCCGCGATGGTGGTCTGGCCCCCGGGGCCGCCCCGGGTGAGGAAGTAGACGAGTCCGAACACGCCGACCGTGCTGATCGTCGTCAACAGCAGATAGAGGAACACCGGGCCGCGGATCAGCGGGAGCGTGACGTAGCGGAACACCTGCACAGCGCTCGCGCCGTCGACGCGGGATGCCTCGATCAGCTCGGCGGGCACGTCCTCGAGCGCGGCCTGGAACATGATCATCGCGAACGCGAGGCCACGCCAGATGTTGACGAGGATGATCGCGAGCATGGGGAAGTCCTGCAGCCATGCGGTCGAGTCGGCGCCGAAAAGGCCGGTCAGGCGGTTGAGCGTGCCCTCGGGGCTCGTCGCCAGCACGCTGGCCCAGGTCAGGGAGGCGACCACCTCGGGCACCACCATCGGCATGAGCAGCGCCGCGCCGAAGAAGCCCTTGCCGCGCACCCACGTGCGGCTGAGCAGGACGGCGGCCACCATGCCGAGCACGGTCTGGCCGATGATCGCCGACCAGAACAGGAAGGTGCCGGTCTGCCCGAGCGACGCGAGGAAGTCGGCGCTCGCGAGCAGGTAGGTGTAGTTGTCCAGCCCGATGAACTGGGGGTTCCTGGCGGCGAACCCGGTCAGCTGGGTGTTCGTCAGGCTCAGCCACACGCCGTACACGGCGGGCAGGACGATGAAGACGGTGATGAGCACCGCCGACGGTCCGAGCAGGAGCGCGACGATCGGCCAGGTCCTGCGGGAGCGCCGGCGCCCCGGCGCAGGCGGCCGGATGGCCGTCTGCACCGAGGCGGGTGCGTCGACGAGAGACGTCACTCCTTCACCAAGGATGGGCCGAGCAGCTCGGTGGCGTCCTGGACGAAGGCGTCGTAGGCCTGCTGTCCATCGGCCTCCCCGCTCAGGATGAGCTCGGTCGCGGTCGCCACGGCCTGCCCGATCTGGTCGGTGCCGTCGCCGGTGACCACGAGGATGCTCTCGGCCAGGTCCTCGCCGGCCTCCAGCAGGCGGGGCTCGTTCGAGTACGGGGCCACGTCATCGAGGTCGTCGCGAGCGGAGGCGGCCCCGGACGCGGCCAGCTGCTCCGCGAGCGCCTCGCCGCTCGTCAGGAACTTGATGAACTCCATCGCGGCGTCCTTGTTCTCGGAGGACTCGGGGATCGCGTATCCGCCGCCGGTGTTGATCCAGCCATAGGTCCTGTCGCCGTCACGAAGAGCCGGGTACTGCCAGGTGATGACCTTCTCGTCGAGTCCCTCGATGGGCGTCGCACCCTCGGGGCCCCAGTCGAAGCGCCAACCCCAGGTGCCCTGCGCCGCGACCTGGATGTCGCCTGCCGGGAACTTCACGTACTTCGTCGGCTCCCACGGGTTCGGGTTCTGAAGGTCCTCCACGGGCAGAAGGCCGTTGCTGACGAGCTCGTGGTAGAGCTCGAACACGGGCAGCCACCCCTCGCTCTCGAGGTCCCAGGTGCCGCTCTCGCGGTCGTAGTAGTCGGTGTCGGTGCCGCCGAGCAGGGGCTGGAAGCCCTCGAACCAGGTACCGCCGCCCCATGCCGTGCCGGCCGGGATCACGATCGGGGTGTCACCCGTCTGCTCCTTGACCTCGATGAGCCGGTCGATCAGCTCGTCCCAGGTCTCGGGCTGGGAGGTGTCGACGCCGACCTCCTCGAGCACGTCCTTGCGGACGAAGAAGTTCTGCACCGACGCGCCCCCGGCAAGGGTGTAGACGCTGCCGTCCTGGCGGGTGAGGGCCTCCTGGATCTCCGGGTACCAGTGATCCCAGCCGTCCCAGTCGTCGAGGTAGTCGTCGAGGGGGTGGAGGTAGCCGGCCGCGGCCCAGCCGACGGCCATGCTCTCGCCGATGTCCAGCACGTCCGGCGCCTGCCCGGCGACGAGCTGCTGCGTCATCTTGGTCTTGAACTGCTCGTCGGTGAGGATGTCCTCGATCAGCTCGACCTTGATCTCCTTGCCCTGCTCCTCCATCGCGGCCTCGAAGTCCGGGATGACGGCGCCGATCGCGTCGATGTTGGTCTGCTTGGTCTCGACGATCGTGATCGTGACGGGACCATCGGTTCCATCGCCGCCGCCTCCATCTGCGGGCGAGCATGCGGTGAGCCCCGCCGCGACGACCATGGTGGCCGTGAACGCAGCTACGACATGTGTGCGCTTCATTGCGATGCCTCTCCTGGGTGGGCCCCGTCGGCTGCTCTGCCGAAACCGTCGGGCCGGTTCCGTTCTGCATGTTAGGACAATCCTCCGCAGACAGTCAACGAGACACGGCAGTTGTACTAACATAACGCCGACAATGTCAGTCGAATCGGGCGGTGATCGCATGTCGGATGGGGGGCAGCCCGTCGTGCTCCCGCTCGAGCAGCTGCTTCAGCCTATGACGCGGCAGTCGCCGCTATGGGTGCGATTGGCGGCCGGCCTCGAGCAGGCGATCAGCTCGGGTGCACTGCCGCCGGGCGCCCGTCTCGAGAACGAGGTGCTGATGAGCGAGCGCCTCGGACTCTCGCGCCCGACGGTGCGGCGCGCGATCCAGGAGCTCGTGGACAAGGGCCTGCTCGTCCGCAGGCGGGGCGTCGGGACTCAGGTCGTGCACGGGTCGGTCGCCCGGCAGATCGACCTCACGAGCCTTCACGACGACCTTCAGCGCACGGGCCGCGTTCCGTCGACCCGGGTGCTCGAGGTGACGCTCGCCCGCGCGACACCCGCGATCACGGAGCAGCTCGGGCTCGCTGCTGACTCACGCGTGCTGAAGATCCGACGGGTCAGATTCGCCGACGCCGTGCCGATCGCGGTGCTCGAGAACTACCTTCCCGAGACCTTCGCCGACATCACGGCGGAGACGCTCAACGAGGTCGGGCTGTACCACGAGCTGCGTGCGCGGGGCGTGACGCTGCGGGTTGCTCGGCAGCGGATCGGCGCCCGCCGCGCCAGCGTGGACGAGGGCCACCTTCTGGACATCGGACGGGGCGCACCGGTGCTCACCATGGACCGCACGGCCTACGACGCCGGCGGCGCCGCCGTCGAGTACGGGCACCACTGCTACCGCCCCGACCTCTACGGATTCGAGATGACACTGGTGGACCGCTGAGACCCGCGATGACCGTGACTCTGCAGGACGTCGCGGCGCTCGCCGGCGTCTCCATCAAGACCGTGTCGAACGTCGTGCGCGACTACCAGCACGTGCGCCCCTCGACCCGCGCCCGGGTGCAGAACGCCATCGATGAGCTCGGCTACGTGCCGCACAGCATGGCCCGTCGCCTCGCCACTGGGACGACGGGCATGATCGCCTTCGCCCTCCCCGCCATCGAGGCTCCGTACTTCGCCGAGCTCGCCGCGCTGGTGTCCACCGAGGTCGACGGATTCGACTTCCGGCTGCTGATCGAGCAGACGGCAGGTGGGCTCGAGGACGAGCGGGCCGTCCTGCGCGGCCGTGAGCAGGGCCTCGTCGACGGCCTCATCTTCCAGCCGACTCTCCTCGACGCCGAGGCGATCGAGGAGTTCCGGGGAACGACGCCGCTCGTGCTGCTCGGGGAGGTGCCCGCGCCGGCATCCGTCGACCACGTGATGATCGACAACATCGCCGCCGCCCGCGCCGCCACCATCCACCTGCTGCAGTCCGGCAGGACGCGCATCGCCTTCCTCGGGCGCCCGCTGTCGGATCACCACGCCACCGCGAGCCAGCGGTTGAGCGGCTACCGCTCGGCCCTGGAGGATTTCGACGCTGCCCGCGGCGACGACCTACTGATCCCGATGAGCCGGTTCGGCGCGTTCTCCGCCGAGGCCGCGATGCTCGACGCCCTCGAGAGCGGCCCTTCGTTCGACGGTCTCGTCTGCTTCGACGACCTCGCCGCGATCGGAGCCATGAAGGCGCTCGCGCGGGCGGGGCGCGTCGTACCGGACGACGTGGGGGTCGTGGGCTGGGACGACATCCTCATGGCGCAGTTCACGAACCCGGGCCTCACGACGATCCGACCCGACAAGGCCACGCTGACCCGCACGGCCTTCCGCCTGCTGCGCGATCGCATGTCCGGGGAGCGCGGCGAGGGCCGCCACGAGCTCGTCGGCTTCGAGCTGGTGGTGCGCGGCAGTACGGCGAGCTGATTTGCAGCGCTAGAAAAAGTAGTCCACAGTGTTCCGCATGGAATCGAAGACGACGATGTCTGCCTCC
The DNA here is from genome assembly GCA_031177985.1 of Microbacteriaceae bacterium. Lineage (GTDB taxonomy): Bacteria > Actinomycetota > Actinomycetes > Actinomycetales > Microbacteriaceae > JAPSJW01. Next base: position 213,247 of record JAPSJW010000003.1, read on the forward strand.
GACCCGATCGGCGCGCACCCCCGCCCGCAGTTGCGCCGGTCGACCTGGCACAGTCTCGACGGCGAGTGGCGCTTCGCCTACGACGACGCGGAGGTCGGAGACGCGGAGGGCTGGTTCCGCACCGGCGACTTCGCCCGGACGATAGTCGTCCCCTACCCGCCCGAGTCCCCCGCATCGGGAATCGGGGACACCTCGTATCACCCGGTGGTCTGGTACTCACTCCGGGTCACCGGCGCGGAGGTCGATCGCGGGGAGGACGGCGGGCGGATCCTGCTGCACTTCGGTGCCGTCGACTACGCCGCGACCGTGTGGGTGAACGGAAGCCGGGTGGCCGCACACGTCGGGGGTCACTCCCCGTTCTCCGCCGACATCACGGATCACCTCTCCGACGGCGAGAACCTCCTCGTGGTCCGGGCCGTCGACCGCCCCCAGGACGTCGCCCAGCCGCGAGGCAAGCAGGAGTGGCTGCCGGCACCGCACGAGATCTGGTACCACCGCACGACGGGCATCTGGCAGCCGGTCTGGCTCGAGCGGGTGCCGTCGACCTACATCACGGAGCTCACCTGGCGGCCGGACAGGCACACCGACAGCGTCGAGGTCGAGGTGCTTCTGAACCGGCCCCTCGCCAGCGGGGCGACGCTCGACGTCGAGCTCGCCTACGAAGGCACCCCTCTGGCGCGCGTGTCTGTCGAGGCGATCGGCTCCGGCGCGCCGATCATCGACATCCCGCTCCGGGACCAGCGCAATCACCAGCACTACGAGAAACTCCTCTGGACTCCCGAGAACCCCCGGCTGATCGACGCCACCGTCATCGTGACCGACGGCTCGAGCGTCGACGCGGTGCAGTCCTACCTGGGCCTGCGCACCGTCGGCACCGCCGCGGGACGCTTCCTCCTGAACGATCGTCCGTACTTCGTGCGTGCCGTGCTCGAGCAGGGCTTCTGGCCCGAATCGCACCTCGCAGCTCCGAGCGCTGACGCCCTGCGGGACGAGGTCGAGCTCATCAAGGCGATGGGCTTCAACACGGCGCGCATCCATCAGAAGGCGGAGGATCCCCGATTCCTCTACTGGGCGGACCGCCTCGGCCTCATGATCTGGGGTGAGGCCCCCGCTGCCTACGAGTTCACGACGACCGCCATCGACAACCTGACCCGCGAGTGGGTCGACCTCGTCCGACGCGACCGGTCGCATCCGTCGATCGTCACCTGGGTGCCGTTCAACGAGAGCTGGGGTATCCCGGAGGCGCTCACCGAGCCGGCTCAGCGGGCCTTCTCACGTGGCCTCTCGGACCTCACCCGCGCTCTCGACCCGACCCGCCCTGTCATCTCGAACGACGGCTGGGAGCACACGCGCTCCGACATCCTCACCGTTCACGACTACGACAGCGACCCCGAGACCTTCCGGCGGCGCTACGCGGACCACGAGGCCCTCGCGCGGCTGTTCTCCGGTTACGGCCCCTCCCATCGGATGATGATGGCGGAGGGAACTGCCGAGACGGCGTCGGCTCCCGTGATGGTGAGCGAGTTCGGCGGCGTCAAGTTCGAGAAGGCGCCGACGGAGCCGTCGTGGGGCTACTCGACGAGTGACACCGTCGAGGAGCTGGAGAAGCACCTGCGCGGCCTCTTCGGAGCGCTGCTGGACAGCCCTGTGCTCTCGGGATTCTGCTACACCCAGCTCACCGACACGATGCAGGAGGCCAACGGTCTCGCCTACGAGGACCGCACCCCCAAGCTCCCCCTGGACGTGCTCGAATCCATCATCGGGGGCAGCTCGCGCTCGCAGCCGTGAGGCGGCGGCCGCCGGCGGCAGGACCCTCGGGTCGCCGCCGGCGCCGTCAGCCCAGCAGCGGGCGCTGCCGAAGGCGATCCCGGTCGTAGGCCGCCCGGGCCTCCCGCGTCGCCTGCAGGGTCGACTCCTCGGCGACCGGCACATCCCACCAGCCGCCGCCGTCCGGCCCGTACACGAGCGGGTCGGCATCCACGTGCACGAGGGTGATCCGCGGGGACTCCTTGGCCTGGGTGACGGCGCGCTGGAGGCGCTGGGCGGCATCCGGGCCGGGCGGCACCTCGATGACGTCGATGCCGTACGAGCGCGCGTTCGCGGCGAGATCCACCGGCAGCACGTCCTCCGCGAAGTCGAAGGTGGTGGGGTCCTGCCGTCGGTACCGGGTGCCAAAGCGCCCCGAGCCGACCGTCTCGGAGAGGTGCCCGATCGAGGCGAAGCCGTGGTTCTGCACGAGCACCACCACGATCTTGATGTCCTCGGCCACCGCCGTCACGAGCTCGGTGTGCAGCATCAGGTACGACCCGTCGCCGACCATGACGAGCACGTCGCGGTCCGGGGCGGCGCGACGGACGCCCAGTCCCCCGGCGATCTCGTAGCCCATGGTCGAGAACGCGTACTCGACGTGATAGCCGAGCGGGTCGCGCACGCGCCAGAGCTTGTGCAGGTCGCCCGGCAGTGAGCCCGCGGCCTGGACGACCACGTCGCGCGGGTCACTCGCGGCCAGCACCGCGCCGATGATCTCGGGCTGCCCGGGCAGCTCCGCCCCGCTCGGAGCGAGGGCGCCGTCGACCACCGCGTCCCACGCCGCCTTCTCCCGCGCGATGGTCTCGGCGTATGCCGCATCCACGCGATAGTCCGACAGCGCGGCTCCGAGCCCCTCGAGGGCGCGCCGCGCATCCGCGACGACCGGCAGTCGGCTGCCGTGCTTGTAGGCGTCGAAGGCGGCGACGTTGATGTTCACGAAGCGCACGCCGGCGTTCTGGAAGGCCGTGCGGCTCGCGGTGGTGAAGTCGCTGTACCGGGTGCCGATGCCGATGACGACGTCGGCCTCCGCAGCGATGCGGTTCGCCGCGGTGCTGCCGGTCGCTCCGACGGCACCGAGATACTGAGCGTGATCCCAGGGAAGCGAGCCCACGCCCGCCTGCGTCGCCCCGACCGGGACGCCCGTCGCCTCGACGAACTCGCGCAGGGCGTCTTCGGCACCGGAGTACAGCACGCCGCCACCGGCGACGATGAACGGCGCCGAGGCCTGCCGGATCGCCTCCACCGCGCGCTGCAGCTCCTCGGGCTCGGCCACCGGGCGGCGTACATGCCAGTCACGCGGCTCGAGGAACTCGAGCGGCACATCGACGCTCTCCGCCTGCACGTCCTCGGGCAGGGCTATCGTCACGGCACCCGTCTCCGCGGGATCGGTCAGAACCCGCATCGCGGCCAGCGCTATGGAGAAGAGCTGCTCGGGGCGCTGCACGCGGTCGAAGAACCGGGAGACCGGGCGGAACGCATCGGTCACCTGCAGACCCGGATCGTGCGGGTGCTCCAGCTGCTGCAGCACGGGGTCGGCGACCCGGGTCGCGAACGTGTCCGAGGGCAGCAGGAGCACCGGAAGGCGATTCGCGGTGGCGAGCGCGGCACCCGTGATCATGTTGGCGGCGCCGGGGCCGACCGAGGCGGCGGCGGCCCAGGTCGCTCGTCGGCGGCGCATGCGAGCGTATCCGACGGCCTGGTGCACCATGGCCTGCTCGTTGCGGGCCTGGTGGTAGGGCATGAGGCCGGGCTCGTCGGTGTGGAGCTGCAGCAGCGCCTGACCCAGCCCTGCAACGTTGCCGTGGCCGAAGATGCCGAAGGTGCCCGCGATGGTCCGTTCGCGAATCGGACCGTCGACGGTCCACTGGTTGGCGAGGAAGGTCACCAGGGCCTGCGCCACGGTCATCCTGACGGTGGCGGTGCTCTCTGTCATCGGGTTGACTCCTTCGCGAGGTAGGGCAGGCGCGGGTCCGGTTCCTGATGCTCCCAGGTTCCGCGCACCCAGCCGTGTGCGGGATCGTCGGTGATCCGCCACGCACGTTCGGCGCCTGGGCCGGCCATCACGTTCAGGTAGTACAGGTCGTAGCCCGGCGCGGCGACGGCCGGACCGTGATACCCGTACGGCACCAGGGCGACATCGCCGGTGTACACCATGGCGCCGGTCTCGATGGCGCGGTCGTCCGAGGCGTAGGTGGTGAAGAGGCCGAAAGGCTCGGCCTCTGGAGGGGCGGTGCCGCCGCGGGTGACCGCGGCCTCGAAGTAGTAGATCTCCTCGAGCTCGGTCTCGTCGGCGCCGGCGCGGTCGTGCCGATGCGCGGGGTACGACGACCAGTTCTCCGCCGGCGTCACGACCTCGCAGACGATGAGGCGCTCGGCGTCGAGGCCGCCGCCGGGAACGCCGAAGTTGTGCACCTGGCGCGTCGAGCGTCCGGCTCCGCGGATCTCGACCGGCACCTGATCCGCACGCAGCAGAGCCGGGGGACGTGACCGGGTCGCGGGCGCCTCGGCGACAGCGATGCGGCCTCGCCCCTCGATCCTCGCACTGGTCGATATCCCCAGATAGAGCACATCGGTCGGTCCGTCGAAGACGGAGTCACGACCGGCCAGGGTCCACACGGAGTCGTCGGCGGTGACAGTGAACGAACCGGAGAGCGGCACCACCATGCGCTCCACACCCGACGCGTCGAGCGCCACCTCACCGTCGAGCGCGGCGACTCGCAACCCTGTGTGCGTCCAGCCGGGGATGGCCGGTCCGATCAGGTTCTCCCAGACCCCGTCGGCGCGCGCGCCCCGGCGCAGCAGCCATTCGTTCGCCATCGATCTTCTCCCATCCCTCTCGCGGGAAACCTGCCGGTCAGTTCTGGGGGAAGCCGAGATCCACGCCGCCGTGCGAAGGGTCGAGCCACCGCGCGGTGACCGCCTTCTGCTGGGTGAAGAAGCGGACGCCTTCGGCACCGTGCGCCTTCGTGTCGCCGAAGAGCGACTGCCGCCAGCCGCCGAACGAGAAGGTGGCGACGGGGACCGGAATCGGCACATTGATGCCGATCATGCCCACCTCGACCTCGCGCTGGAAACGGCGGGCGGCTCCCCCGTCGTTGGTGAAGATGGCGGTGCCGTTGCCGAAGGCGCCGGAGTTGATCAGCGCCACGCCCTCCTCGTACGAGGTGACGCGCACCACGGAGAGCACGGGACCGAAGATCTCCTCGGTGTACACGCGAGACGACGTCGGGACCCGGTCGATGAGCGTGGGACCGAGCCAGAACCCGCTCGGGTCGCCGTCGGGCGTCACGTCGCGTCCGTCCACGACGACGTCGGCGCCGTCCGCGATCGCGACGTCGATGTAGCCGGCGACCTTGTCGCGGTGCTCGCGCGTGACGAGCGGACCCATGTCGCAGGAGCGTCGTCCGTCGCCGATGCGCAGGCCGGCGATGCGCTCGCGCACTTTCGCGACGAGCTCGTCGGCGATCGGCTCCACCGCGACGACGACGGAGATCGCCATGCACCGCTCCCCCGCCGACCCGAAGCCCGCGTTGACCGCGGAGTCGGCGACCAGGTCGAGGTCGGCGTCGGGCAGCACCAGCATGTGGTTCTTGGCGCCGCCGAGGGCCTGCACCCGCTTGCCGTGCCGCGCGGCGGTCTCGTAGATGTACTGGGCGATCGGGGTCGAGCCGACGAACGAGATGGACCGCACCTTGGGATGCTCGAGCAGACCGTCCACGGCGACCTTGTCGCCCTGCAGCACGTTGAAGACGCCGTCCGGGAGCCCTGCCTCCTGCAGAAGCCGTCCGATCCAGAGAGCGGCCGACGGATCCTTCTCGCTGGGCTTCAGCACGACGGTGTTCCCCGCTGCGATGGCTATCGGGAAGAACCACATCGGCACCATCGCGGGGAAGTTGAAGGGCGAGATGATGCCGACGACGCCGAGCGGCTGTCGGAGCGAGTAGACGTCGACTCCTGTTGACACCTGCTCCGAGAACTCGCCTTTGAGATGGGATGCCAGCGCCGTGGCGAACTCGACGACCTCCTGCCCACGTGTGATCTCGCCGAGGGCATCCGACAGGACTTTGCCGTGCTCGCTCGTGATGATCTCGGCGAGCTCGCCCTTGCGGGCGTCGAGGAGCTCGCGGAATCGGAACATGATCGTCTGCCGACGCGCGAGCGACAGGTCGCGCCAAGCGGGATACGCGTCCGACGCGGCCTGGACCGCGGAGCGGATCTCGGCCTCACCGGCGAGCGCCACCTGCCCCGTGACGACGCCGAGCGCGGGATCGTAGACGTCGCCGGTGCGGCCGGAGGAGCCGGCGACCGTCGCGCCGCCGATCCAGTGCGGCACGAGCACCGACTCGTGAACGGTGGGGGTGCTCGGCGCGTCGGTCGTGATCGTCATCGTCTGTCTCCTTCAGAATGCGGCGCGGGCGCTCGCCGAGCTCGCGTGCACGAGTCCGGCGGCGATGTCGACGGCGGCAGCGACGTCGTCGTCCTCGGGGTAGAGCAGGGTGCGGCCGACGACGAGACCGCGCACACCGGGCAGCGCGAGAGCGTGCTGCCAGGAGGTGAAGGTCTCGTCGGCCCCTGCAACGGGGTCGCCGCCGAGCAGCAGGACCGGCAGCGTCGTCGCTGCGGCGATCCGTTCCATCTGCGGGACGACGGGGAGTTTCAACCAGGTGTAGGCAGACGACCCGCCGAGTCCTGAGGCGATCGTCACGGACTTGACGACGGCCCCCACCGAGAGGTCGTTGCGGACGCGGCCGTCGTGCCACCCGCTCATGAAGGGCTCGAGCATGATCGGCAGTTGCGCGTGCGAGGCCGCGGTGACCGCTGTTGCCGCGGCCTCGAGCGTCGGCGCGGTGGCGTGATCGTCGAGCGCGATGCGCAGCAGCAGCTTCGCCATATCGATCCCGTCGCGGGTCATGCTCGGCACGTCGTAGGCCGTGAACCGGTCATCCAGCTCGAACGCCGCGCCCTGCAGACCGCCGCGGTTCATCGACCCGACGACGACCTTGTCCTCGAGCACGCCGAGCAGAGCGAGGTCCTCGATGATGTCGGGCGTGCCCAGCACGCCGTCGACTCCCGGACGGTCGAGAGCGACGGCGAGTCGCTCCAGCAGATCGACGCGGCTCGCCATCGCGTCCGCACGGCGGCCCACCCCGAGGGAGCCGCGGGCGGGATGGTCCGCGGCGACGATGAAGAGACGCCCGTCGTGGCCGAGCAGAGGTCGGCGCCGGCGCTCCGCGAGCGCGTCGCGGATCAGCTCCGGCTGCTCGGCCCGCACGCGCCGTACGCGGTCGACGTCAAGCATGGAGCCGGACTTCCTCGAGCAGTCGCTCGACCTCCCCCGCGTCCGGCATCGCGGTCGAGCACTCCCGCCTGCCGGCGACGATCGCCCCCGCAGCGTTGCCCCACGAGAGGATCCTCTCGAGCTCCCAGCCCGCGAGCAGCCCGTGGATGAGCGCACCCCCGAACCCGTCGCCCGCGCCGAGTCCGTTGACGACATCGACCGGGAACGGTGCCACCTCGACGCGTTCGTCGCGGGTCTTGGCGAGCACGCCCCGTGGTCCCTGCTTGACGATCGCGAGTTCGACCCCACGATCGAGCAGCGCGTCGGCGGCGCGGTCGGGCTCCGTCTCGCCGACCGCTATCTCGCACTCCTCGCGGTTGCCGACGGCGACGGTGACATGCTCGAGCGCGAGGGCGACCTGCTCGCGGGCCTCCTCCGGGCTCGCCCAGAACATCGCACGGTAGTCCAGGTCGAGCACCGTGTGCGGGCGGCGCTCGCGAGCTCGCCACGCGGCGAAGTGCGCCTCGCGGCTGGGCTCGCGGCTGAGGCCGGTGACGGTCGACCAGTAGAGCCTCGCGTCGCGGATCTGCTCGAGGTCGAGCTCCTCGGGGTGCACGACCAGGTCCGGAGCGATGGGTTCCCGGTAGAAGTAGAGGGGGAAGGAGTCTGGCGGAAAGATCTCGCAGAACGTGATGGGCGTCTTCAGCTTCGGCAGCACGCCGAGGAAGCGGTCCGAGACCCCGAGGCGCGTCAGCTCACGGCGCACGTAACGACCGAACGGATCATCGCCGGTGCGCGAGATGAGGGCGGCGCTGCGACCGTAGCGGGCCGCGGCGACGGAGACGTTCGCGGCGGAACCGCCGAGGTACTTCTGGAACGTCGTCACATCTTCGAGGCCGACGCCATCCTGCAGCGGGTAGAGGTCGACACCGACACGACCCATGACGACGGCGTCGAGCGGCGGACCTGCTTCGAAAGAGCTGAACATGGACGATCCTCGTCGATCGCGGAAGAGAGGCGAGTATGTACTGACAAATAGAAAACATAGAGCGTGCCGATCGGATTGTCGAATTCCGGCGCGCGACCGCCGATCGGGCCGGCCGGGCGCAGCCGCGGGTCGCCGCGCGGAGGGCCGGCTCGGGTCTCCTACCGCGGGGAGCGCCGCAGGGCGCAGGAGAGGCCGCATGTCGCTCGGCCACGGGCGCACGGATTGAAGAGTCCCGAGATGACGAAAACCCCCGCCGAAGCGGGGGTGTCAGAGCTGGGGTACCTGGACTCGAACCAAGAACAACTGAACCAGAATCAGCCGTGTTGCCAATTACACCATACCCCACCGGTCCGAGTTGCCCCGGAGCCGACGAACCACTCTACCGTACCGACGGGCCGCTCTCGAACACGGCCTGCGGCAGACCGAGCAGATCGCGGTTGACCGCGAGCGCCGCTCGCGCTCCGTTCCCGGCCGCGATGATGAGCTGCTGCGGCCCGGGCGGCGTCAGGTCGCCGGCGGCATAGACACCGCGGGCCGATGTGCGCCCCGCGCCGTCGACCACCACGAGGCCATCGAGGTCGAGCTCGAGGCCGAGCGACGCGACGTAGTCGAGTTTGGGCTCGTAGCGAGGTCGCACGAACCCCCCGGTGCGCGGCACGACCCCGCCGTCACGAGTGCGCACCCCGGTGAGACCGTCGCGGTCGCCCTCGACGTCATCCAGTTCCCGGCGATCCAGACGGATGCCGCGAGCGGCGAGCGCCGCCTCCTCCGCCTCGGACACCACGGGGGCGCCGTTCGTGAAGACCACGAGGTCGTCGGTCCATTGGGAGAGGAACACCGCCCGCTCGGCGAGATCGGGAGTCTCACCGATCAGGGCGAGCGGGGCATCCCGCTTCTCCCAGCCGTCGCACTCGATGCAGCTGTGGATACTGGTGCCGTAGAACGCGCGGAGCGTCGGCAGGGCGGGCGGCACCTCGGTGAGCCCGGTGGCCAGCACGACGGCTCGCACCTCCAGCTGTTCTTCCCCCATCTCCACGACGAACCCGTCGCCTGCCCGGGTGACGGACCGGACGATGCCGCGCCGGTGCTCCGCCGTCTCGTAGGCGAGCACCTCCTCGAGCCCGAGCTTGCGCAGCTCGAGCGGCGAGATGCCGTCGCGGGTCGGATAGCCGTGCGACTTGAACGTCGCCGAGTTGCGCGGGCGGTTGGAGTCGATCAGCACAACCCGGCGACGAGCCCGCGCCAGGTTGAGCGCCGCCGCCAGGCCGGCTGGACCGGCTCCGATCACGGCGACGTCCAGGGTCACAGCGAATCCAGCAGCCGGCGCAGACGCGCGAGGGACGAGTCGCGGCCGAGCAGCTCCATCGACTCGAAGAGGGGCGGGCTCACTCGACGCCCGGAGACGGCGACCCGCAGCGGTCCGAAGGCGACGCGCGGCTTGAGGCCCAGCCCGTCGATCAGCGCGTCGCGCAGCGCCCCCTCGATCGCGGCCGTCGACCAGTCCGCGCCTTCCAGTGCGGCCACGGATGCGGTGAGCACGCTCCGCGCATCCGCCGGCAGTGAGGCGCGAGCGTCAGCCTCGACGACGAGGTCGTCGTCGGAGGTGAAGAGGAAGCCGAGCATCCCGGGAGCCTCACCGAGCAGCTGCATGCGCTCCTGCACGAGCGGGGCAGCCCGCGAGAGCAGTGCCTCCTGCCCGGGCGTGGGCGGCTGCGCGATGTGGTCCGCGAGGTAGGGCACGAGGCGCCGCGCGAAGTCGGCGGGCTCCAGCATGCGGATGTGGTCGCCGTTGATCGACTCCGCCTTCTTCAGGTCGAAGCGGGCCGGGTTGGGGTTCACCTTCTCGACCTCGAACGCGGCGACGAGCTCGTCGCGGCTGAACACGTCTCGGTCGGCCGACAGCGACCAGCCGAGCAGCGACAGGTAGTTGAGCAGTCCCTCGTGAATGAATCCGCGGTCGCGGTGGTGGAACAGGTTCGATTCGGGGTCCCGCTTGGACAGCTTCTTGTTCCCCTCGCCCATGACATAGGGCAGGTGGCCGAAGCGGGGGATGGCGGAGGCGACGCCGATCTCGACGAGCGCGTGGTACAGCGCGATCTGACGCGGAGTGCTGGAAAGCAGGTCCTCACCGCGCAGCACGTGCGTCACGCCCATCAGCGCGTCGTCGACCGGGTTGACGAACGTGTAGAGCGGCGCACCGTTCGGACGCACGACGACGAAGTCGGTGAAGGATCCGGCCGGGAAGGTGATCTCGCCCCGCACGAGGTCGTCGAAGCTCAGGTCGCTGTCCGGCACCCGCAGGCGCAGGGCGGGCTGTCGGCCCTCGGCCCTGAACGCCGCGCGCTGCTCGTCGGTCAGGTCGCGCTCGAAGTTGTCGTAGCCCTGCTTCGGGTCGCGTCCGTTCGCGACGTTGCGGGCCTCCATCTCCTCCGGGGTGACGAAGCTCTCGTAGAGGTGTCCGCTCGCCAGGAGCCGGTCGATGAGGTCGCGGTAGAGCTCGGAGCGCTGCGACTGCCGGTACGGGGCGTGCGGTCCCCCGGTCTCCACCCCCTCGTCCCAGTCGATCTCGAGCCAGCGCAGGGCGTCGAGGAGCTGGTGGTAGCTCTCCTCGGAGTCGCGGGCGGCATCCGTGTCTTCGATGCGGAAGATCAGCTTGCCGCCGGTGTGCCGCGCGTACGCCCAGTTGAAGAGGGCGGTGCGGATCAGGCCGACGTGAGGCGTGCCGGTGGGCGAGGGGCAGAACCGCACGCGCACATCGGCGCCGGTGGCGGTGGAGAAGAGGTCTGACATACGGCCCTCATCCTAGTTGCGCAGCACGACCGCTCCGCAGAGCACGACCGCGACGAGCGCCGCCGCGGCGAGCCCCATGCCTCCGTAACCGAGCAGCACGAGCGCCGGACCGGCGAGCGCGCCGCCGACGGCGCCGCTCGCACTCATCAGCAGGTCGCTGCGCCCCTGCACCGAGGCTCGGGAGGCGGGAGAGGTGCTCTCTGCGACGAGCGCAGACGCCGAGACGGTCGAGGCGCTCCAGCCCAGGCCGAGCGCCGCGAGCGCGACCATCACGGCGATGTGGTCGTTTCCGGCCACGGCGTTGATCACGATCGCGACGGCGAAGAGCACCTGGCCCAGGAGCAGAGTGGGGAGCCTCCCCCAGCGGTCGGAGAGCACCCCGAAGACCGGCGAGAGGCCGAACATGCCGGCGACGTGAATGCTGATCGTGAGCCCCACGATCTCCAGCCCGTGGCCGGCATCGGTGAGATGCACCGGCGTCATCGCCATGATCGCGACCATCGTCGCGTGCGCGAGGCAGAGTGCGAGGACCGCGAAGCGGCGCTGCCGCAGCCAGCTGGCCGGCTCCTCGGAGGGCTCGTCGAGAGCCAGATCAGCGGCGCGCTGCAGATCCCGCGCGAGCTTCAAGCTGTCGGGCCGCAGCATCACCAGATAGACGGATGCGGCGAGCGCCTGCGCGACGACCGTCAGCAGGAAGGCGCCGGCGAGGTCGGGCAGCCCGAGCCCGCGGCCGAGCGCGGCGCCCGGCTCACTCAGGTTCGGTCCGAGCACCGCGCCGATCGTCGTCGACCAGACGACCACGGAGAGGTCGCGCCCGCGTCGCCCGGGCTCCGAGAGGTCGGTCGCGGCGAAGCGGGACTGCAGATTCACAGCGGCGCCCACCCCCACCAGCCCGAGGGCGATGAGCAGCAGCGGCAGCGAACGTGTCGACGCCGCCACGATCGTCAGCGCAGCCCCCACTCCGGATGCGATGGCCCCGGTCGCGAGGCTGATGCGCCGCCCCGCCCGTACAGCAAGCCTCGCGAGAGGCACGGCAGCGGCTGCGGCGCCCAGCGTGCTCATCGTCGCTGCGAGACCCGACCATGCCCCGCCGGCGACCTCGGCGACGAGCAGCGCCCCCACCGAGGCGCCCGCACCGAAGCCGATGCTGCCGAGCACCTGCGCGACGATGAGTCCGCGCACGGTGACGCGGTGGACGCGCGCGACATCCGTCGGCGTCGTCGCGGACATCCGTCAGTCCCGGTTGCGTGCGGGATTGCTGAGCGTGCCGATGCCCTCGATCGTGATGTCGACCGTCTGACCGTCGGTGAAGCCGCCGAGACCCGCCGGCGTGCCCGTGAGGATCACGTCGCCGGGCAGCAGGGTCCAGACGTCGGAGGCGAAGGCGATGATCTCGGGGATGCCGTGGATCATGTCCGCGGTGTTGCCCCGGCGGCGCTCCTCGCCGTCGACCGTCGTCGTGATCTCGAGGTTGGACGGGTCGAGCTCCGTCTCGATGACGGGCCCGAGCGGGCAGAAGGTGTCGTAGCCCTTCGCCCTGGCCCACTGGCCGTCGCGGAACTGCTCGTCACGTGCCGACACGTCGTTGCCGATCGTGTAGCCGAACACGTAGTCCTTCCAGTCCTCGGCCTTCACGCGCTTGGCGATGCGTCCGATGACGACGCCGAGCTCGCCCTCGTGCACCACGCGACCCTCGACGGGAGGCAGCTGGATGGTGTCGCCCGGGCCGATCACGGCGGTGTTGGGCTTCAGGAAGATGAGGGGGCTGTCGGGGCCCTGGTTGCCGAGCTCGGCCTTGTGCTCGGGGTAGTTCATGCCGACGCAGACGATCTTCGAACGCGGGATCACGGGGGCCAGCAGCTTCACCGAATCGAGCGGCACCCGCTCGTCGAGGGTGTCGAGCCCGGTGAACAGCGGGTCGCCCTTCAGCACGACCAGGTCGTCCCCGTCCACGATCCCGAACCGGGGGTCACCGCCGCTGCTGAACCTTGCGATCTTCACCCTCCGAGACTAGTAGGGCGGCGGCTCCCGAAGGAGGCCGCCGCCCTGTAGTCACTCGTTTCCGGCTACTCCCCGCCCGAGGGCGTCTTGCGTCGGCGCAGCGCCGCGAACACGATCGCCGCCACTCCGAGCAGCAGCACGATGGCCCCGCCGATGAGAAGGGCGTAGTTCACGGTGCCACCGGTCGCCGCGAGCGACGGCGGCGGGGCGGGCAGCTCCACCGCGCCGACGTCGATCGTCTCGACGATGCGGGCACTGCCGCGCTGGTCCACAGCCGGTGCGCCGGTCACGGCCGGGTCGCCGGTGTTCACCGCGGGGCTCGCCTCCGCCGGGAGTCGGGTCAGCGTGGGGCCGCCGTTGTCGGCGAGGGCGTCGAGCTGCGGCTCGGTCTCGAGCTGGTTGCCCGCGCCCTGCACCACGAAGGACGGGTCGACCTCGGTCGACACGACGCTCCACTCGAGGGTCACGCCCTCATCGGTCAGGGCGGGCCCAGCGGCCGGGGCCGCTTCGGAGCGAGCGGAGAGACCCGGCGCATCGAGCGCACCATCCTCGAGGAGGGCCTCGGGGCTGTCACCGAGAACCGCCACATCGACGATGACGAGCTCCGCGCGAGAGACCGCGGGATCCGTCGTCGTGGAGGCGAGGATGTCGTGCGACAGCAGGAGGCTTCCCGCGCTCGGCTCCCCCTCGCCGTTGTCCGCGAAGAGCTGGAGGACCGGCGCCGGGCCCACCACGGTCGAGTGAAGCACTGACACCTGCGACTCCTCGTCCTGCATGCCCTCCGCGAGTTCTCGGAACGCGATCACTCCGGGCGCTGGCTGAAGATCGGACTGCTCATCGAAGGTGGAGTTGACGATGAACGCCTCTGAGCCGCGGACGATCTCGAGGTAGACGCTGAGGCCGCTGGCGTCCAGCTCGGACTCGTCTGCGACTGCTGCGTTGGCGTAGAAGGTCGACGAATCGAGGTTGAAGATCGGCGCGCTCGAGCTGGCGGCCTCGCCTGCGACAACGGAGACACCGGCGCCGTAGAGCGCTTCATTCCTCGTGAAGGTGGATCCCGTGACGTTCAACGCGCCTCCGTCAGCGAGGAGGGTTCGGTGCAGGGCGACGCCGCCACCGTACTCGGCGGCCGTATTGCCCTCGAAGCGACTCCCGATCACCGAGAAGGTGCTGGCCGCCTCGGACTCTCCGAAGACGATGATCCCGCCGCCGGTCTGGGCAGCGTTCGCCGTGAACTCGCTGTCGACGACCGTGGAGTCGCCGGACCCTTCGCCCAGCAGGTGGGCGAAAGCTCCGCCCCCAGGCGCGTCGTTGCCGTCGAATGCGCTGCCGCTGACCGTCACTCCCCCTTCGATCACGACAGTGAGCAACGCTCCGCCCGCCTCTGCGGCGGAGTTGCTGGTGAAGACGGAGTCGGCGACGAGAAGCTCGCCCTCGATCTCATCCGCGTAGACAGCACCGCCTGCTCCTGCAGAGTTCGCGTCGAAGGTCGTCGCCTCGATGCTGACTGTGCCTGAGGCTGCGAGAACCGCGACAGCACCGCCGCTATAGGCCGAGTTTCCCGCGAACGCCGAGCCCGAGATGCCGACGTCGCCGTCCGTCAGGATCTCGAAGGCGCCGCCGCTGCTGGAAGAGGTGTTCTCGGATGCAGCGACATCCGTGAGCGCGACGTCGCCGGCCGTGCCGATCCTGACGGCGCCACCGGCGTCGTCGGAGTCGAACCCGGTGAAGCTCGTCGAGGTGAACGAGACGTCGGCGTCGAAGCCGTTGACGTCGAATGCGCGTCCGGCGTCACCGATCTCCTCGCCCGCAGCGAAGGCGACACCCGAGACCGACAGGTCGCCGGGAGCGCCAGGGTTGTTGTAGCGGAAAAGGTCGAAAGCACCGTCGCGCGTGATGGTGAGCGCGTCGACGCCAGGGCCGGAGATGGTGAGCGGAGCGGTGATGTCGATCGTCGACAGCAGCTCGATCGCGCCGGCCACGCCCTCGAAGACGATGGTGTCCGCTTCGCTGGTCGAGTTCGCGACCGCGATGGCATCGCGGAGCGATCCGTCCCCCGCGTTGAGGGTGTTCGTGACAGCGAGGGTGGCAGCCGCAGCGGGCTGGACGGCGAGAGCAGCACCGGCGAGGCCCAGTACTGCAGCGGCCGTGGCGGCAGAGGCGCGACGCAGCGCGCGAGATGTCGTCATCAGCATCCTTAGGAAGGGAGAAGAACTCTCA
The DNA here is from genome assembly GCA_031177985.1 of Microbacteriaceae bacterium. Taxonomy (GTDB): domain Bacteria; phylum Actinomycetota; class Actinomycetes; order Actinomycetales; family Microbacteriaceae; genus JAPSJW01. The sequence goes on from JAPSJW010000003.1 coordinate 228,333, forward strand.
GGAAGGAGAGGTCGTCCGCACTCTATCCGTTTCCCAGCCAGAACTCAGCACTTCTCCGTCACTCGACGGAACGGAGAAGGGCCCGCCGCTTCCGCGACGGGCCCTCCTTCCGACAGCAGTTACGCCTTGCGGGTTCGAGCGATCACGAGCCCGGCCGCGCCGAGCAGCAGGATGCCGGCCGCACCGATCATGAGCGTCCAGTTCACCGTGCCACCGGTCGCCGCGAGCGACGGCTCCGGAGCGGCAAGCTCCACCGCACCCACGTCGATCGTCTCGACGATGCGAGCGGCACCGCGCTGGTCGGTCTCGGGAGCACCCTCGACCGCCGGGTCACCCGTGTTCACCGCGGGGCTGCCCTGCGCCGGCAAGCGCGTCAGCGTCGCGCCACCGTTGTCGGCCAGAGCCTCCAGCTGCGGGTCGATCTCCAGCTGGTTGCCCGGGCCCTCCGCCACAATGGCCGGGTCCACATCGGTCGACACGACGCTCCACTCGAGCGTGAAGAAGTCGTCGGTCAGCAGCGGCCCGGCAGCCGCCGACGCAGCGCGCCCGGCTACCGCCGCCCAGTCGCCGCTTCCGAGCGCGACCGGGTTCACCTCCACGATCGCCTCGAACGCTTCGATCGCTTGCGCATCCGTCGTCGATTCGAGGATGTCGTGAGAGGCGAGGACCGCAGCGGGATCGCTTGTCCCTTCCTCGTGAACTGCTACACCCACACCGACCGCACCGGCTCCGACGACGGTCGAGTGGAGCAGGTCGAGCCTGCCACCATCTCCCACAACAGCGATCGCGTACGGCGTGGCGGTCGAAGTGGACGGCTCGTCGAACGTGGAGTTGATGACGTGAACGCCGCCGTTGCCGAACAGCTCGAACACCGCGCCCTGACCCAGGGCGTCGATGCCATCAGCGGCGACGACGGAGTTCGCGGCGAACGTCGAACGCTCGATAACCGCCGGGGGAGCGGGAACACCGTCGACGTCAGGAGAGGGTGACAGCCACAGGCCGCCGCCGTTGCTGGCCTCGTTTGCGGTGAAGGTCGTGTCGGTGATGTGGGCCGTGCCGCCGGGCGTTCCCTCGAACGACGGCAGGATGAACGCGCCACCGCCGACTCGGGCGGAATTGCCCTCGAACAAGGAGTTGGAAACGCTGACATCGGATCCGGCGCTGGAGAGGTAGGCCCCGCCGGCCACTCCCTCGGCGCTGTTGCCGGTGAAGGACGAGTTGCTGACACTCACGCCCTCAAGGGCCACCAGGGTCGCGAGGCCACCCGCCGCTTCAGACCCGGAATTGTCGGCGAAGGTCGAGTTCGAGATCGTCACAGAGCCTTCGACCCCCGCGATGATCGCACCTCCGGCGGCGGACGCCTCGTTGCCCTCGAAGGACGAGGCCTCGATGACGACATCCCCGCTGGCTGCCCGCACCGCGAGAGCACCGGAACCAACCGTCTTGTTGTCGACGAATGCGGAGCCGACGACGCTGACGTTGCCGTCGGCCTGGATCTCGACTGCGGCGCCGCCGTCGAAGGCATCGTTGCCGGCGGCTACGACGTCGGCGACCGTCACGTTGCCAGCCGTGCTGATCCGCGCAGCGCCGCCGACCTCGTTGGTCGCGAATCCGGTGAAGCTGGAAGAGGTGAACGAGACATCGGCGTCGAAGCCGACGACGTCGAATGCGCGGCCGTAGTCGCCGAGCTTCTCACCCGCCTGGAACGCAAGATTCGACACCGTGAGGTCTCCAGGAGCCCCGACGTTGTTGTAGAGGAACAGGTCGAAGGTGCCGTCGCGGGTGACGGTCAGCGCGTCGACGCCGGGACCGGTGATGGTGAGCGGCGCCGTGATCTCGACCGTCGACAGCAGCTCGATGGAACCGGTGAGGCCCTCGAACACGATCGTGTCCGGCTCAGCGGTCAAGTTGGCCTGGTCGATGGCGTGGCGAAGAGAACCGTCGCCGGCGTCGAGGGTGTTCGTGACCGTGAGAGTGGCAGCCATTGCGGGCTGGACGGCGAAGGCCGCCCCGGCGAGACCGAGGGCAGCAGCGGCCGTGGCGGCAGAGGCGCGACGCAGCGCGCGAGATGTCGTCATCAGCATCCTTAAAGGAGAGGAAGAACCCTCAGATCGAGAGCACCGTCGCACTCTATCCGACTCACAGTCAGGATTCAGCACTTTTCTGGTAGCCGGTAGACGACGGAGAGCCCGCCGCTTCCGCGACGGGCCCTCCGCTACTGCTGTTGCTGCTTACGCCTTGCGGGTCCGCGCGATCACGAGCCCGGCCGCACCGAGCAGCAGGACGCCGGCCGCACCGATCATGAGCGTCCAGTTCACCGTGCCACCGGTCGCCGCGAGCGACGGCTCCGGAGCGGCGAGCTCCACCGCACCCACGTCGATCGTCTCGACGATGCGAGCGGCACCGCGCTGGTCGGTCTCGGGAGCACCCTCGACCGCCGGGTCACCCGTGTTCACCGCGGGGCTGGTGTCAGCGGGCAGACGCGTGAGCGTTGCGCCACCGTTGTCGGCGAGTGGCGCGAGGCCGACATCAGCGACTTCGAGCTGGTTCCCGGCACCCTGCGTGACGGTGAGCGGGTCCACGCCCGTCGTGACTACGCTCCACTCGACCGTGAAGCCGAGTTCGCTCAGCGGCTGTCCGGCCGCCGGAGCTGCGTCCGAGAAAGCGAAGTCGCGTCCCTCGGCGCGGGCGCTCTCGCCCTGCACACCGGGCTCCGGCTCCTCTTCCTCCACGATGATGGCGGTCGAGAGGGCATCGGCGTCGACCACCGAGGCGAGCACGTCGTGCGAGGCGAGGACCGCCCCGCCCTCCGGCGCATCGGCATTACGCAGCTGCAGGATGCTCGACGGCCCGATGACGGTGGAGTGCACCACCTCGAGAGTCGACGGTGCCTTCTCGACGTCGTTGGCTTCGTCGAGGATCTCGAGAACGGCAATGGCGCCAGGAGCCGGCGTGAGCGACGAGGTCTCGTCGAACGTCGAGTTCACGATGTGCGCCGTGCCGCCGCGGTACAGCTCACCGAAGACGCCGACACCAGCCGCGTCCTCGAGCCCAGGCGTGGCGACGGCTTCGTTTCCGTAGAACGTCGACGAGTCGATGACGACGAGCGGGTCGGTCTGGTCGTCGAGGGCGAAGGCCTGGAAGCCGAAACCTGCGCCCCACGTGGCGGTGTTCCCGGTGAAGGTCGAGTCCACGACGGTGAATTCCTCGCCTGCCTCGAACTCGCCGTACCAGAGCTGCAGACCGCCGCCCTGGAAGGAGGTGTTGCTCTCGAAGGTGGAGCCCGACACGACGACGTCGGAGTACACGTCCTCGAACTCGACTGCGCCGGCATCATCCTGGGAGAAGTTCTCCACGAAGGTGCTGTCGACGATCGAGGCTCCGTTCAGGACTTCGTCGATCTGAATGGCGCCACCGTAGAGGTCGGACTCGTTGCTGGTGAAAGCGCTCGAGATGACATCCACTCGACCGCCGGCGGAGACGACCTCGACAGCGCCTCCGTCGCGCCCGGCATAGTTGTCTACCGCGGTGAAGCCAGAGAACGTCGCGTTGCCCGATGTGCGGACGAAGAAGGCTCCGCCTTCACCTCCGTCGGACACGTTCTCGGTCGCCACCACGTCGGTGACGGTGAGACTGTCGGCCGACGTAGTGCCGTCGGAGCCGATGGACACCGCGCCTCCGTTGCCCGAGGTCATGAAACCGGTAAAGCTGGAAGCCGCGATGCTGACGTCGGCCGCCGCATCGCCGGTCCAGAGCGCACGGCCGAGGTCAGCCTCGTCCTCCTGATCGTCACGGAAGTCGATGCCCGAGATGGACAGATCAGCTGCTGCCGCGGGGTCGAAAACCAGAAGGTCGAAGGAGCCGTCACGGGTGATCGTCAGAGCGTCGACCCCCGGACCCTGAATGGTGAGCTCATCGGTGATGACGATCGGGCTCAGGAGTTCGATGGTGCCGGTGACCCCGAAGGTGATGGTGTCCGGCCCCGGTGCCGCGTTCGCGTCGAGGATCGCCTGGCGCAGGGTGTCGGGTCCAATGTCATCGAGCGAGGTGACCGTGAGGGTGGCAGCCATTGCGGGCTGGACGGCGAAGGCCGCCCCGGCGAGACCGAGGGCAGCAGCGGCCGTGGCGGCAGAGGCGCGACGGAGCGCGCGAGATGTCGTCATCAGCATCCTTAAAGGAGAGGAAGAACCCTCAGATCGAGAGCACCGTCGCACTCTATCCGACTCACAGTCACATTTCAGCACTTTTCTGGTAGCCGGTAGACGACGAAGAGCCCGCCGCTTCCGCGACGGGCCCTCCGGGACTGCTAGTGCTGATTACGCGTTGCGGGTCCGCGCGATCACGAGCCCGGCCGCACCCAGCAGTAGGACACCGGCCGCACCGAGCAGGAGCGCCCAGTCCACCGTGCCACCCGTCGCCGCGAGCTCGGGCGCCGGAACCGGAACCGGAACCTCCGCACCAGTCGGCAGCTCCACGGCGCCCACGTCAATCGTCGCGACGACACGGGCAGAACCCCGCTGGTCGACCGCCGGAGCACCCTCGACCGCCGGGTCGCCGGCGTTCACCGCGGGGCTGGTGTCAGCGGGCAGACGTGTGAGCGTTGCGCCGCCGTTGTCCGCAAGAGCCGCGAGCTGCGGGTCCGTCTCCAGTTGGTTGCCCGCACCCTGGGTGACGAACGACGGGTCGACCGTTGTCGACACGACACTCCACTCCAGGGTGTACCCCACCTCGCTCAGCGCCGGGCCCGCCGCGGGCGCGGCCTCGGAGAGCTCCAGCGGTGCGGCGTCGGGGCCCAGCGGAGCGGAGACCGCGTTGATGACGTTCGCCGCGCTGAGTGCATCGGCATCGGTGTTCGACACCAGGATGTCGTGCGACGCGAGCACGATTCCCGCCTCGGGGTCCTCCGGCGCGCCCGTGCGGAGCTGGAGGATGGCCGACGGCCCGACGACTGTGGAATGCAGCACCTCCACCTTCGAAGGCGCCGTCTCCTCGGTCGATCGCTCGAGCACGGCGATAGCTCCTGGCGCCGGCGTGAGGTCGGATGCTTCGTCGAACGTAGAGTTGACGACGCGCGCGTCGCTGCCGCGACCGAGGAAGAGGAAGACGCTGACACCCGCCGAATCGTTGTTGAGCGCGGGAGCAAGAATGTTCCCGTAGAAGGTCGAGCTGTCGATGGAGACAGCTGGCTCCGAACCCGGTGCGATCGTCGAGAGGTAGACCCCGCCGCCGAACACGGCCTCGTTCCCGACGAACGTCGTCTCGCTGAAGCTGTACCTGCCTCGGTCCGCATCCGCGACGGAGCCGCCGACTCCGCCTCCGTAGGAGGCCGTGTTGTTCTCGAACAGCGACGCTGTCACGTTCACCTGTGACGGGTTGAAGAAGTGCGCTCCGCCGCCGCTGTCCTCCGCTGTGTTGCCGCTGAAGACGCTCCGCACGACGGACGCCTCACCGACCATCTCGGCGACATAGACCGCACCGCCACTTCCGGCGCCACCGCTCTGCGCCTGGTTCCCCTCGAAGGTGCTGTCGGCGATGAGCAGGTCACCGAGGAACGGAAGGAGCGGGAACGTGTCGACGAAGACGACCCCACCCTCACCTGCCGAGTTTCCGCTGGCGGTCAGGCCGGTGATGGTGACGTCCTCGCCGGCATTGATGTAGAAGGCGCCGCCCCATTCGCGGGCAGTGTTGTCCGTCGCGACCACATCCGTGGCCGAGAACGAACCCTGAGCCAGCGCGTGCACGGCTCCGCCTGAGGAGTTCCCCGCGGAGAACCCCGCGAAGCTCACTTCGGAGAGGCTGATCGACCCGCCAGCCGCCGCGTCTATGGCCCGTCCGGTGTCGTCGACGGCCGCTCCGGCGACGAACGCGACGCCCGAGACGCTGAAGTCCGTGCCATGCGCGAACGTCAGAAGGTCGAACGAGCCTGCGCGAGTGATGGTGAGCACATCTGCGCCGGGACCCGTGATCGTGACGGCCTCGGTGATGCTGAGCGGACTCTGGAGAGTGATGGTGCCCGACGCGTCGAACTCGATCGTGTCGGCACCGGGTGCGCCGTTGGTGTCGAGGATCGCCTGGCGCAGCGAGCCTGGACCGGCATCCTCGGTGTTGGAGACGGTGAACGTTGCGGCCGCTGCGGGTTGTACAGCGAGAGCGGCACCTGCGAGACCCAGTGCCGCGGCGGCGGTCGCAGCGGAGACGCGACGGAGCGCGCGAGATGACGTCATCAGCATCCTTGAATAGAAGCAGTAAATCCTCAGATGAGGATCGCGTCGCACTCTATCGAGTACTCAGCGGAAACTCAGCACTTTTCTTGCAGCCGATGGACGACGAAGAGCCCGCCGCTTTCACGACGGGCTCTTCGGGACTGCTCTTGCTGCTTACGCCTTGCGAGTCCGGGCGATCACGAGCCCCGCCGCACCGAGCAGCAGCACACCGGCCGCACCAAGCAGGAGCGTCCAGTCCACCGTGCCACCGGTCGCGGCAAGCGACGGCGCCGGAGCCGGAAGCTCCACCGCACCCACGTCGATCGTCTCGACGACACGAGCAGCGCCACGCTGGTCGACCGCCGGAGCGCCCTCGACAGCCGGGTCACCCGTGTTCACCGCGGGGCTGGTGTCAGCGGGCAGACGCGTCAACGTCGCGCCGCCGTTGTCAGCAAGCGGCGCGAGCTGCGGATCCGTCTCGAGCTGGTTGCCGGCACCCTGCGCGACGAACGTGTCGTCGACGCCCGTGGAGACGACGCTCCACTCGAGGGTGTAGCCGTCCGACAGGAGCGGTCCGTTCGCTGCAGGAGCGGCATCCGCGATCTCAGGAACCGGCGCATGCGCCGCGTCGGCCTCGAGGCCCTCGCCCCCGCCCTCGCCCTCCTCGACGATGAAGCCCACATCGAGCGCCTGATCGTCGGTCGTCGACTGAAGGATGGTGTGAGACACGTTGACCGCACCGACCCTGACCTCCTCGCCATCGACTTCGGCGAGAAGCAGGATGCTGGGCGGACCGATGACGGTGGAGTGGAAGACCTCGAGGAGCGCGCCCTCGACCGATCCTCCGAGCACGATCGCAGCCGGCCCCTGTGCGAGTTCAGAGGTCTCGTCGAACGTCGAGTTGACGACCGTGGCAGTCACGGGCGAGTACAGGGACGCGGCGATCGAGAGACCCCGCGGGTCGTCGTCCTCCTCCTCCGGCGCTGCCTGGTTGCCGAAGAAGGTCGACGAGTCGACGACGACCGCCTGCCCGCTGAGGTTCTCCACCCAGACGTTGAAACCGAGCCCCGCACCGCTGTGCGCGGTGTTGGCGGTGAACGTCGAGTTGCTCACGGTGACGACCTCACCGGCGGCCGGATCGGTCTCGATATCGTAGAAGTAGAGCCCGCCTCCGTTCCGCGCGCTGTTGCCGACGAACGAAGATCCGTCGACGACGACCGGGCCCAAGACGTTCTCGAACTGGATTCCTCCACCCTCGAACTCGGCGGAGTTGTCTTCGAACACGGAGTCGGTAACCGCCACAGCGCCTTCGACCTCAGCGAAGCGCACCGCGCCTCCGTAGTCGACCGTCGTGTTGCCGGAGAAGTAGCTGGACGAGAGCGTGACGTCACCCTCGATCGAGCCGAACTGGAAAGCACCCCCGGTGTCACCCGAGTGGTTGTCGGTCGCGACGACGTCGGTAACGGTGACTTCGAGTGCGTTGTCGATGTTCACCGCTCCACCGCCTTCGCTCGAGGAGAGGCCGCTGAACCCGACGGAGATGACCTCGACAGTGCCATTCACGACAGATGCGTTGATGGCACGACCGCTGTCGCCTTCGGCGTCCTCGCCGACGAAGGAGAGGTTGGAGACCGCGAAGTTCCCCTCAGCCAACGAGTTGACGACCAGCATGTCGAACGCGGCGTCCCTGGTGATCGTGAGGGCATCCACACCCGGTCCCACGATGGTCACCGGGTCGACGACCGCCACCTCGCTGGCCAGAATGATCTCACCCGTCACGCCGAACGTGATGGTGTCGGGACCCTCCGAGGCGTTGGCCTGGTCGATCGCCCAACGCAGGGTGTTCACTCCGCTGTCGTCGAGCGAGGTGACGGTGAAGGTGGCAGCCGCGGCGGGCTGGACGGCGAAGGCAGCGCCGGCGAGGCCGAGAGCTGCAGCGGCCGTGGCGGCAGAGGCGCGACGGAGCGCGCGAGATGTCGTCATCAGCATCCTTAAAGGAGAGGAAGAACTCTCAGAACGAGAGCACGGTCGCACTCTATCGGGATCTCAGCGAAAACTCAGCATCTCTCTTTCGGCCACCGGGGCCGCGAGCGGCATCAGCCGTCGAGCCGCATCATCCATCCGTGCTTGTCGGGAAGGCGCCCGTACTGGATGTCGGTCAGCTCCTGCCGCAGCGACATCGTGAGCTCCCCCGCGGGAGCATCGGCTGAGCCGATCTGGAAGTCCGCGGCCTTGAGGAGGGCGATCGGGGTGACCACCGCGGCCGTGCCGCAGGCGAACGCCTCGACGATCTCACCGCTCGCGGCGCCCTCGCGCCACTCGTCGATGGTGACGCGGCGTCGCTCGACGCGGTATCCGCGGTCGGCGGCGAGCTGCAGGATCGAGTCGCGGGTGATGCCCTCGAGGATGCTGTCCGAATCGGGGGTCACGAAGGTGCCGTCGCGCTTCACCAGCACGATGTTCATGCCGCCGAGTTCCTCGAGGTATCGCTGCTCCTCCGAGTCGAGGAACATGATCTGCTGGCAGCCCTGCTCATAGGCCTCGGCCTGCGCGATGAGGCTGGATGCGTAGTTGCCGCCCGTCTTGGCGGCGCCCGTGCCGCCGCGGCCCGCGCGCGAGTAGTTCGTGGAGAGCCAGATCGAGACCGGCTGCACGCCGCTCGGGAAATAGGCGCCCGCAGGCGACGCGATGACGTAGTAGTTGACCTTCTGCGCGGGACGCACGCCGAGGAAGGCCTCCTTGGCGAACATGAAGGGGCGGAAGTAGAGGCTCGTCTCGGACGCGGAGGGAACCCAGTCGCCGTCCACCGCGATCAGCTGCTTCAGCGACTCGATGAAGTAGTCGGTCGGCAGCTCCGGCAGCGCCATCCGTCGCGCGGAGCGCTGCATCCTGGCGGCGTTCGCATCGGCGCGGAACGTCCAGATCGACCCGTCGGCGTGGCGGTAGGCCTTCAGTCCCTCGAAGATCTCCTGCGCATAGTGCAGCACCGCCGCCGCCGGGTCGAGGGCGATCGGGCCGTACGGCTGCACGCGGGGCCGGTGCCAATCACCGCGCGCCGACCAGCAGATGTCGACCATGTGATCCGTGAAGTATTTGCCGAACCCGGGGTCGGCGAGGATCTGCTCCCTCTCCTCGACGCCGCGCGCGTTCTCGTTGCGGGTGACGGCGAACTGCAGTCCGGTGGGGGCGAGGAGGTTCTTCACGAGTGGATCCTTCGGGAGAGTCGGTACCTAATTGTGCGCCAGCGCGGCCGCGATGGCGTCGCCGACCTCCGAGGTCGCCCTGGATGCGGTGCCACGGGTGGCGAGATCTGCCCGGACGGCCTCGGTGACGCGCGCCGCCGCATCCGTCTCGCCCAGGTGCTGCAGCAGCAGCGCCGTGGAGAGGATGGCCGCGGTGGGGTCGGCCTTCTGCTGTCCCGCGATGTCGGGCGCGGATCCGTGGACCGGCTCGAACATGCTCGGGAAGCGGCCGTCGGGGTTGATGTTGCCCGAGGCTGCCAGTCCGATGCCGCCGCTGATAGCGGCGGCGAGATCGGTGAGGATGTCGCCGAAGAGGTTGTCCGTGACGATCGTGTCGAATCTAGCAGGATCCGTGACCAGGAAGATGGTCGCCGCGTCGACGTGCAGGTAGTCGACCGTCACGTCGGGGAAGTCGGCGGACACCCGATCGACGGTGCGCTGCCAGAGCGATCCGGCGTGGGTGAGCACATTCGTCTTGTGCACGAGCGTGAGCTTCCCGCGCCTGGCCGCCGCGGTCTGGAAGCCGAAGCGCACGAGGCGCTCGACTCCGAAGGCGGTGTTGACGCTCACCTCGTTGGCGACCTCGGCATCCGTGCCGACGCGGATGGCGCCGCCGTTGCCGACGTATGGCCCCTCGGTGCCCTCACGGACGACGACGAAGTCGACGTCGCCCGGGTCGCGCAACGGGCTGGTCACGTTCGGGAACAGCATCGTCGGCCGCAGGTTGACGTAGTGATCGAAGGCGAACCGCAGCTTGAGCAGCAGTCCGCGCTCGATGATGCCGCCCTTGAGACGCGGGTCGCGGGGGTCGCCACCGACGGCGCCCAGCAGGATGGCGTCGTGGCCGGCGAGGGCCGCGAGGTCGTCGTCGTCGAGGATGCGTCCCGTCTCGAGGAAGTGGCGTGCGCTGAACGGGTACTCCGTCGCGTCGACGGTGGTCCCCTCCGGCACGGCGGCGCGGAGCACCTTCACCGCCTCGGTGGTGACTTCGGGACCGATTCCGTCACCGGGCACGACGGCGAGCGAGAGGATGCGGGGCATACCGTTCACGATAGCGCGCTGTCAATACCGGTCCGTTCTGTCCCCTTCGGTGAGGACAGGGTTCTAGCCTCGGAACCGGAGCAGCGATCTTCCTCACCGGACTCCGGAGGAAACGATCCGCTCCGATGTCAGGGTTTTCTCTGGGAGGGGAAAGCGGAGGGCGTCGCCGGCGGGCGGCGCCCTCCTCCTCTATGTCAGAGGGCGGAGACGGCGAACCCCAGCACGTAGCCGAGCATCATGCTGAACAGCGTGGCCGCACTCAGAGCCGTTGCGGCGCCCGCGGCGCCCTTCGGCGCCCCGCGCTTGGTGATGCCGACGATGCCGAGCACGAGCGCGGCGATGGCGAGCAGCGCCTGCACGATGGCGAACGGCGTCTGGATGGCGGCGACGGATGCACCGAAGTCGCTCATGATCGTCGGCAGGAAGTAGAAGACGCCCTGCTGGATCGCACCGACGAGTACCAGCACGAGGGCGACGATGAGACCGATGAGGCCCGGCTGGTTGCTGCCGGAGGCGGCGCCGTAGGCCGACGGCACGGGCGCGTACGGCTGCGGCTGCTGCTCAGTCGAGGACAAGATCGATTTCCTTCAGACTCGTCGCGTCGATGGCGGAGCGCACCTTCGCGAGGAGTTCGTCGGGCACCGGGGAATCGACCGTCAAGACGCTGAGCGCCTCTCCCCCTGCGGTGTGGCGGGCGATCTGCATTCCTGCGATGTTGATCCCTGCCTCGCCGAACTCCTTGCCGTAGACCGCGACGATCCCCGGACGGTCGGTGTAGTGCATGACGATCAGGTGCTCGGCGATCGGCACCTCGACGTCGTACCCGTTGATCTCGACGATCTTCTGGATCTGCTTCGTGCCGGTGAGGGTGCCGGAGACCGACAGCTGGGTGCCGTCGGTGAGCGAGCCGCGGATCGTCAGCAGGTTGCGGTACTCCTCGCTCACCGCATCCTTGATCAGGCGCACCTCGATGCCGCGCTGCTCGGCGAGCAGCGGCGCGTTGACGTAGCTCACCTGCTCGCTGACGATGCCCGAGAAGATGCCCTTGAGCGCGGCGAGCTTGAGCACGCTCACGTCGTAGTCGTTGAGCTCTCCGCGCACCTCGACGTCGACGCTCGCGAGAGGCGCGTCGGCGAGGCCCGCGAACACCTGGCCGAGGCGCTCGATGAGCGGCAGGCCGGGACGCACGTACGGGTCGATCGCACCGCCCGCGACGTTCACGGCGTCGGGAACCAGCTCGCCCTCGAGGGCCAGCCGCACCGACTTCGCGACGGCCACGCCTGCCTTCTCCTGCGCCTCGTCCGTAGACGCCCCGAGGTGCGGGGTGACCACGATGTTGTCGAGCTCGAGGAGCGGCGAGCTCTTCGGCGGCTCCTGCACGAACACGTCGAGACCCGCCGCCGCGATGCGGCCCGACTTGAGCGCGGCGTAGAGCGCGTCCTCGTCGATGATGCCGCCGCGGCTCGCGTTGACGATGCGCAGGCCCGGCTTCGCCTTGGCGAACTGGTCTGCGCCGATCAGCCCGGTCGTCTCGGGGGTGCGCGGGATGTGGATGGTGATGAAGTCGCTGCGCTCGACCAGCTCGTCGAGGCTCAGCAGCGTCACGCCGAGCTGCTGGGCCCTGGCGGGGGTGACGTAAGGATCGAAGGCGACGAGATCGGCGCCGAAACCGGCGAGACGCTGGGCGACCAGGGTGCCGATGCGGCCGAGGCCGACGATGCCGATGGTCTTCTCGTAGAGCTCGACGCCGGTGAACTTGGAGCGCTTCCACTCCCCCGCCTTGAGCGACGCGTGCGCGTCGGGGATGTGCCGGGCGAGGGCGAGCAGGTGCCCGATGGCGAGCTCGGCGGCGCTGACGATGTTCGACGTGGGCGCGTTGACGACCATCACACCGGCCGCGGTCGCGGCCTTGATGTCGACGTTGTCGAGACCGACGCCGGCCCTCGCGATGACCTTGAGCTCGCGCGCCGCGGCGATCGCCTCCGCGTCGACCTGCGTCGCGGATCGGATGAGGATCGCGTGCGCGTCCGCGAGCGCGGAGAGCAGCGCGGGCCGGTCGGTGCCGTCGACGGAGCGGACGTCGAAGTCGGGCCCGAGGGCTTCGACGGTAGCGGGCGAGAGTTCTTCGGCGATCAGGACGATCGGCTTTGCCACGTGCGGGTCCTTCGAGAGAGGGAACAGGCCACGAGCAGTCTAGTGTCGGCCCGCGGGCCGCCCGTCCCCGTGCTACGCCCGGCTACGACCACCTCGTCAGAGGAAGGCCGAGAACGGCGCCGGCCGCAGCACGGCCTCGAGCGCGATGACGGTGAGCGACAGAGCCGACACCACGGCGATGCCTGCCGCCAGCAGGAGGACGCGCGCTCCGACGCTGCGCCCGCGCCCGAGCCGCACCGCCAGGGCGAAGCCGGCGACCGGCACGAGCATCCCGATGACGAGGAGCCACCACGGCACGGCGCTCGGCTCGATCGCGAGCGAGACGTAGAGGTTCGGCAGGCTGACGGCGTTCGACACCGCCTCGAACACCTTGTACGCGTACAGCAGCCCGAACGCGACCGTCGCGGCCACGACGGGACCCCGGCGCGCGCTCATCCGCCCACCAGGAACGGGACGGGCAGCAGCACGAGCAGCCCGAGCAGCAGAAGACCGAGACGGATGCGTGCCCGCTTCACGAGCAGGAACACCGCGCCGAACCAGAGCACCGGCGACGCGATCGCCAGGAACTCGCCGAGCTGCGACAGGACCTCGACCATCACGGACCCCGACGATCCGATCCGACCGGCGGAGGCGATCCAGCCGACCACGCAGATGGCGTAGGCACCCGCGAGCAGGCCGTAGGTGACGACGAGCAGCGAGCTCGCCTGCTCGGCGGGCTCAGGGTCGTCGTCGGCCGCGGGAGCAGGTGTCAGGGCCGGTGTCGCTGGGCGTGGTCGCGCCGCGACGTGGCTGGCGTCGTCCTCGTCGCCCCAGCGCAGCGCATCCTCGTCGTCGTCGGACATCACCGGGCGAGCCGCAGGTCGACCACCTCGACCACGTAGGGGAACAGCGGATGCTCCGCGTCGAGTCCCGTGATGATGGCCGCGATCTCGGCGGACGGCCTGCCGCTCGCCAGCAGCTCCTGCAGCTCGACCGCCTCGGTGTCGTCGGGCACGTCGAAGCGGAGCGCCGCCCCGACCGCGTTGAGCAGGTCCCACGCGGTGTGGCCGCGCTCGGCGAGCTGGGCGGCAGGCCCGATGAAGCGCTCGTGGCGGCTGAGCTTGCGCATCGGGTTGCGTCCGACCCGCTCGCAGGTGTCGGGAAGCTCGGGGTTCGAGATGCGCTTCAGCGTCTTCTCGATGTACTCCTGCTGCTCCTCCTCGGCGAAGCCGTGCTTCTCGACCAGCAGCCGCTTCGTCTCGTCGAGCACCGCGCGCACCTCGGCCTGCAGCTCAGGGGTCGCGAGCGCCTCGCGGATGCTCTCCCACCCGCGGTCGCGCCCGTGGTAGGCCGCGGCGGCGTGGGCGGTGTTCACGGTGAAGAGCTTGCGCTCGATGAAGGGCTCGAGGTCGTCGACCCAGGTCACCCCGGCGATCTCGGGCTCGTTGCCGGCGAACGGGGCGCGGTCGACCACCCACTCCCAGAACGATTCGATCCGGACATCGAGGCCGCCGTGCTGCTCGGGCACGATGCGGTCGATGGCGCAGTTCGCGAAGATCGCGTTGCCCGCGGGACCCCCGGCCTTGCGCACCTCGGCGGCGAGCATGTCCGTGCCGCCGATCGCGTTCTCGCAGGCGATCACGGGCAGGTCGGGCAGCGCGTCGGAGCGGGCCGCGAGACCCTTGGCGATCACGGGCGCGACGAACGGCAGGATGCGCGCGCCGACGGCGGTGGTCACGAGGTCGGCCTTCGCGATCTCGGCGACCACCGCGGCCTCGTCGCTGCGGGAGTTGATGGCACGGTAGCCGTCGACGACGTGTTCACGGGCGCCCTCGCCGACCTCGTGCACGCGGTAGCTCGGCTGAGACTGGAGCTGACCGATCAGGTCGTCGCTGACGTCGGCGAAGACCACCTCGTAGCCGCTCTCGTGCAGGAACTGGGCGACGAAGCCGCGTCCGATGTTGCCGGCGCCGAAATGCACTGCGATCTTGGATGCCACCTTCCGATCCTAAGGCGGCCGTGATCGGTCTCGGCTGGGTGGTCAGCGACCGCTCGCGGCGACCATCTCATCCGTCGTCATGGTGAGCGACTCCGTCTCGACGCTCTTGTCGTGCTGGAACACCACCTGCGCCACGAACTCGTCGTCGATCGCCGTGTAGCGGCCCTGCAGCCCGTGCTCGAGGATGCGCCATGGCCGGGCGTTCGAGGCCAGACTCGGGTCGCCGTTGTCGGGGATGAACTGCTCGTAGTCGTACTCGTGCGCCGCCGTCGATCCGAGATGCTGCGAGAAGGTGTCGACCGCGACCTGGCCGGAGGAGAGGTCGAGCTGCAGCAGCCGCTCGAACCCGGTGGCCCGCTCTCCGGTGTGGGTGCGGAACTCCTGGTAGTCGGCGAGCAGCTCCACGACGGTGTGGCCCTCGAGACCGCCGGCGTTCTCGGTGACGATCTGCCCGACCCCGTGGAAATGCCCGGACAGCACCAGCACGACGTTGCGGTTCGGCGCGATCACGCGCTCCCAGAGCTGGTCGGCCGCCGACACCCAGCGCGACGTCGAGGAGCGCTTCGACGACTCGAAGCGGGTCTTCGGCGAGAGGTGCTCGTGGGTGGACACGACGACGTTGTGGTCGGGGTGGTCGGCGACGACCTGCTCGGCCCAGTCGAGCTCCCGGTCGCCGTAGGCATAGGGCAGCGAGAGCATGAGGAACCTGGCGCCGGCGCGCTCGAAGGTCGAGAAGTTCGCGGAGTTGTCGTCCGGCGCTATGGATCCGCCGTACCACGGCGTCTCCTCGTACCGCTCGGGCCCGAAGTACTCGTTGAACAGCTCGTCGGTCTGGCCGCGCTTGTTGTCGTGATTCCCCGGCAGCACGCTGTTGGGAACACCCGCGTCGTCGAGCAGCCCCTGGATGGCGCTCGCCCGCTCGAACTCGCGGATCGCCCTGACGTCGTTCTGATCGGGGTCGACCCAGTTCTGCACGAGGTCGCCCGTGTGGGTCGCGAACGCGATCTTGCGCGCCTCCTCGTTCGCGATGATCCAGGCGACCTCCTCCGCGTAGACCTCCGGATAGGTCTCGCTGAGGTACTGCGTGTCGGTGAGATGAGTGATGGCGAGGTCGTAGTCGCCCGGGTCCTCGAACTCGCCGTCCGGCTCCCCGGCGAAGGTGGACTCGGTGCGCGGCCCCGCCTGCACGAGCAGGTCGGTCGCGTCGCCGGGCTCGAACCGGATCGACACGCTCCCCGAGACGGATGCCGTGCCGGTGGCGGTCAGTCGCCAGGCGCCGTCGCGCCACAGGTAGGCCTGCAGCTCCGCCCGCGGTTGGGTCTCGCCGCGCCAGGTGAGCGACGCCTCGCCCGCGAGAGCGGAGCCGTCGAGCTCGAAGCGCTGGTAGGGGTAGCCGTAGCCGTCGTCCGCGATGCCGCCCTGAGCATCCGTCTCGCCGTCGGGAACGCGCTCGACCGGCGGCGCCTGCTCGGTGACCCCCTCGTAGGACGCCAGGACGGGAGCCGGGGCGCCTCGCGGGGCGCGGCTGTCGGCGGTCCCCCGCGCGACAGCGGGCAGCACGACCGATTCGAGGGACTCCGCGGAGGGCACGGTGCGGTCGCGCCATTCCAGCAGCTCGCCGTCGCCCGGGGTGGCCTCGGCAACGACGAAGTCGTCGTAGTCCGATCCGGTGAACCTGGCCCGCTGGAAGGTCTCGCCGAGCAGCCGGTCGGGCTCGTAGGTCGTGAGCGACAACCCCTTCGTGCACGGGCTCGCGACGTCGTTGCTCACGTCCATCTCGTTCGCCTGGTAGGCGCCGACGCTGTCCACGCGCTCGCCCCGTGCGTCCTGCACCCACACGCCCGCGCCGAGGAAGTTGAGCGCCGTGTCGTAGGTCGCGTCCGCCTCCTCGGCGAGCGGCGTCCCCTCCCGCGCCGCGAGGAAGGTCTCCCCCGGCGCCAGGCGGGCGCCGTCGGCGATGGTCACCTGCGGCTCACGCGAGCGGATGCCCGTCGCCTCGCACCGGTACACGCTCCAGCCGCCGATCTCCACCGGTTCGTCGCCGTAGTTGGCGAGCTCGATGAAGTTGCGCTGCTGCCAGCCGTCAGGCAGCCCAGCCGGCGCGGGGTCGGTCGCGATCTCGCTGATCACCACGCCCGGCTCGTCGTACGCGAGCTCCTGTGCCTCCAGGGAATCCGCCTCCGTCGCGTTCCTCTCGCCCGGCGTGCGGGGGGCGATGAGGAAGTCGTCGAGGAGGTCCCCCGACGTGCCGACGCGCTGCCACGATTCGCCGCGTCCGAAGTCGAGCGTCGACGGGAGCTTGTCGTCGCCTGGCTGGCACGCGGTGTCCTCGAACGACGAGACGCCGACCTCGTCGGCGAGCGCGCCGTCATCCGTCTGGAGGGCGACGCCGTAGGTCTCATCGGCGAGGCTCGTCGTCACCGTCGCGTCGGCTTCGCCGCTGAAATCGGGGCCGCCGATCACGAACTCCTCGCCGGGCCGGAGCACCGTCGCCGGAAGCACGAGCTGCCGGGACTCGGCGGTGACCCGACCGGTCGCCGTGCAGCGGTACAGCTCCCAGCCGCCGAGATCGATCGGGTCCGAGCCGTAGTTGCGCAGCTCGACGAAGTCGTCGGCGTCGCTCGCCGGGCCGGCAGGGGCCAGCTCGCTCACGAGCACGCCCTCGTCGGTCGGGCGGCCGGTGTCGCGCAGCGCGTTCTGCTCGCTCGGCGTCGCCTTCGCGGTCACGAAGTCGTTGCCTGCGTCACCGGTGTCCGAGATGCGCTGCCAGCTCTCGCCCCGCACGAAGTTGAGCGAGTTGGGCAGGTTCTCGCCCACGGTGCACTCGCTGTGCATCGGCCACGGGCTGTTCGGGAAGACGCCCACCGCATCCGCTCGCTCGCCGTCGGCCGTCTCGAGGTAGAGGCCGAACCCCTGCGCGTAGAAGCCGGCCGAGATGTAGTCGTCCGCCACGACGCCCGCCCCGAGGTCGGCGCCGATGCGCGCGACCGTGAAGATCGCTCCCGGTGCCAGCGTGACGCCGTCGAGGAAGACCTCGGGCTGCCCGTCGTTGCGTCGCAGCCCGAACTCGCTGCAGCGGTAGACGTTCCACCCGGAGAGGTCGACCGTCTCGTTCCCGAGGTTGCGCAGCTCGAAGAACGCGTCGGTGCTCGCGCCCGGGCCGCCGTTCGTGAGCTCGTTGATCACGATGCGCGGCTGCTCCGTCGCGGCGGCCGCCGGCGGGGCGCCGATCAGGACGGTCGCGAGGGGAAGGGAGACTGCGAGGACGGCGGCGAGCGCACGGATCACGGCTCAACGGTCGGAGCGCAGCGTGTCGGGACGGTGAATCCGACACGCTGCCTCGGTGAACGGTGCGGGACCGTCGTGCGTCAGCCGCATCGGTTCCGGCAGGTACGGCGAAGGGCCGGGATGGTGTGCCACCCCGGCCCTTCAGCGGTCTCGATACGCGTCGCCTCGGCGGCGCTACTCGACCCGCGGGTCAGCGCGCCGCGCTGCCCTCGGTGTAATCCGCGTCGGTCTGCTTCCAGGCGAACAGGGCCCGCAGCTCGCGGCCGGTCGCCTCGATCGGGTGCTGCTCGGCCTTGGCGCGCAGCTCCTGGAACTCGGGCGCGCCCGCGTCCTGGTCGCCGATGAAGCGCTCGGCGAAGGCGCCGGACTGGATGTCTGCGAGCACCGCCTTCATGTTCTCCTTCACGTCGGGCGTGATGACGCGCGGGCCGGAGACGTAGTCGCCGTACTCGGCCGTGTCGCTGACCGACCAGCGCTGCTTGGCGATGCCGCCCTCCCACATGAGGTCGACGATGAGCTTCAGCTCGTGCAGCACCTCGAAGTAGGCGATCTGCGGCTGGTAGCCCGCCTCGGTGAGCACTTCGAAGCCGTACTGCACCAGCTGCGACGTGCCGCCGCAAAGCACGGCCTGCTCGCCGAACAGGTCGGTCTCGGTCTCCTCGGTGAAGGTGGTAGTGATGCCGCCGGCACGGAGGCCGCCGATCCCCTTCGAGTACGACCAGGCGAGGTCCCAGGCGGAGCCCGAGGCGTCGTTCTCGACGGCCACGATCACGGGCACGCCGCGGCCGGCCTCGTACTCGCGACGCACGGTGTGGCCGGGGCCCTTCGGGGCGACCAGCAGCACGTCGACGTTCTCGGGCGCCTTGATGTAGCCGAAGCGGATGTTGAAGCCGTGTCCGAAGACCAGCGCCTTGCCCTCGGCGAGATTCGGCTCGATGTCCTGCGCGTAGAGGTGGCGCTGGTGCTGGTCGGGCGCGAGGATGACGATCACGTCGGCCCAGGCCGCCGCCTCGGCGGTCGGAAGCACGGTGAACCCGGCCTCCTCGGCCTTCGCCTTCGACTTGGACTCGGGCTTGAGCCCGACGACGACCTCGACGCCGGAATCGCGGAGGTTCAGCGCGTGAGCGTGCCCCTGCGAGCCGTAGCCGATGACGGCGACCTTCTTGCCCTGGATGATCGAGAGGTCGGCGTCGTTGTCGTAGACGATGTCGGTCATTGGTTCTCCTTGTGTGGTTCTCGTGCTGCTGGGTCTCGATAAGCGTCGCTGCGCGGCGCTACTCGACCCGCGGTTGATGTCAGTTCTTGAAGACGCGGTCGGTGATGGACTTCGAGCCGCGGCCGATCGCGACCATGCCCGACTGGGCGATCTCCTTGATCCCGTAGGGCTCGAGGACGCGCAGGAACGCCTGCACCTTCCCGGTGTCGCCCGTGGTCTCGATGACGAGGGCATCCGTCGCCACGTCGACGACCCTGGCGCGGAACAGGTTGACCGCCTCCAGGATCTGCGACCGGGTCTGGTTGTCGACGCGCACCTTGATGAGCAGGTGCTCGCGCTGCACCGACTGCGACGGATCGAGCTCGACGATCTTGATGACGTTGACGAGCTTGTTCAGCTGCTTGGTCACCTGCTCGAGCGGGAGCTCCTCCACGTCGACGACCACGGTGATGCGCGACAGCCCGTCGAGCTCGGTGGTGCCCACGGCGAGCGACTCGATGTTGAAACCGCGGCGGGCGAAGAGCCCCGCCACGCGGGTCAGCAGACCCGGCTTGTCCTCGACGAGGAGAGACAGCACGTGACGCATTACTCGTCCCCCCACTCCGGCGCGTGTTCGCGCGCGTACTGCACCTGCGAGTTGCCGACGCCCTGCGGCACCATCGGCCACACCATGGCGTCGCGGCTCACGATGAAGTCGATGACGACGGGGCGGTCGTTGGTCTCGAGGGCGAGCTTGATCGCGTCGTCGATCTCCTCCTTCTTCGTCACGCGGATGGCGAGGGCGCCGTACGCCTCGCCGAGCTTGACGAAGTCGGGGATCATGCGGCTCGCGCCCGCGTCGCCGCCCAGGTGACCGGTGTTCAGGTCGGTGAAGGAGTGGCGTCCGTCGTAGAACAGGGTCTGCCACTGCCGCACCATGCCGAGCGACGAGTTGTTGATGATCGCGACCTTGATCGGGATGTCGTTGATCGTGCAGGTGGCGAGCTCCTGATTGGTCATCTGGAAGCATCCGTCGCCGTCGATCGCCCACACGGTGCGATCGGGCTGCGCCACCTTCGCGCCCATGGCCGCGGGCACCGCGTAGCCCATCGTGCCCGCGCCTCCGGAGTTCAGCCAGGAGTTGGGGCGCTCGTACTTGATGAACTGGGCGGCCCACATCTGGTGCTGTCCGACACCGGCGGCGTACACACCCTCGGGGCCGGTCAGCTCGCCGATGCGCTTGATGATGTACTGCGGCGACAGCAGTCCGTCGTCCGGCTCGGTGAAGCCGAGCGGGAACTGCTCGCGCAGCGTGTCGAGCCTCGCCCACCACTCGCTGAGGTCGGGCTTGCTGCCGATGGCGTCGAAGGCCTGGATGAGGTCGACGATCACCTCTTTCGCGTCACCCACGATCGGCACGTCGGCGACCCGGATCTTCGAGATCTCGGCCGGGTCGATGTCGACGTGCACGACCTTGGCGTGCGGCGCGAACTCGCTCGGCTTGCCGGTGACCCGGTCGTCGAAACGGGCACCGAGCGACACCACGAGGTCGCTCTCCTGGAAGGAGAGCACCGCGGGCACCGTGCCGTGCATGCCGGGCATGCCGAGGTGCTGCTCGTGCGAGTCGGGGAAGGCGCCGCGCGCCATGAGCGTCGTGACGACCGGCGCGCCGGTCTTCTCCGCCAGCTCGAGCAGCTCCTTGTGCGCCTGCGCGCGGATGACGCCGCCGCCCACGTACAGCACGGGCCGCTTCGAGTCGGCGATCAGCTGCGCGGCGGCCTGGATCTGCTTGCCGTGGGCCTTGACCACCGGGCGGTACCCGGGGAGGTCGACCTTGGGCGGCCAGATGAACGGAGCGGTCTTCTGCTGCGCGTCCTTCGTGACGTCCACGAGCACCGGACCGGGACGGCCGGTCGTCGCGATCTGGTACGCGGCGGCGAGCGTCGCGGGGATCTCGGCGGGGTCGGAGACGAGGAAGGAGTGCTTCGTGATCGGCATCGTGATGCCGACGATGTCGACCTCCTGGAACGCGTCCGTGCCCATCACCGTGGAGAAGACCTGGCCGGTGATGGCGATCATCGGCACCGAGTCCATGTGCGCATCCGCGATGGCGGTCACGAGGTTCGTGGCGCCGGGGCCGCTGGTCGCAATGGCGACCCCGACCCGGCCCGACGAGGAGGCGTAGCCCTCCGCGGCGTGGCCTGCGCCCTGCTCGTGCCGGACGAGGATGTGGCGGATGGCGGTCGACGGCATGAGCTCGTCGTAGAAGGGCATGATGGCGCCACCGGGCAGTCCGAAGACGTCGGTGATGCCGAGGTGCTCCAGCGTTCGCAGGATCGCGCCCGAACCGGTGAGCATCTCCGGTTCCTTGGGCGCGCGCGAGCCGGGCACGGGTGTCGAATCCGTGGGCATCGAGTGATGTGTCCTTGAGTCGTGGGCGGAAGTGACTGGAAAGCGTCCTACCCGGTGACGGCGCCCTCTGCAGCAGAGCGCACGAGCTTCGAGTACTTCGCGAGAACGCCACGGGTATAGCGCGGAGGAAGGGGCGCCCAGCCTTCACGGCGGGCGGCCAGCTCGGCTTCGTCGACCAGTACGTCGATGGAGCGAGCAGCGATATCGACCCGTATCAGATCACCATCGCGCACGAAGGCGATGGGACCTGCGTCCACCGCTTCGGGAGCTATGTGGCCGATGCACAGGCCGGTTGTGCCGCCTGAGAATCGTCCGTCGGTCAACAGTAGTACATCTTTTCCGAGGCCCGCTCCCTTGATGGCGGCGGTGATGGCGAGCATCTCGCGCATGCCGGGCCCGCCCTTGGGGCCCTCGTAGCGGATGACGACGACGTCGCCGTGCTGGATCTCGCTGTTGGTCAGCGCGTCCATCGCGGCGCGCTCGCGCTCGAACACCCGGGCGGGGCCCTCGAAGGTCGCCGCGTCGAAGCCCGCGGTCTTGACGACCGCACCGTCCGGGGCGAGCGAGCCGTGCAGGATCGTCAGGCCGCCCGTCTCGTGGATCGGGTTGTCGAGGGTGCGCAGCACCTCGCCGTCGAGCGGGTCGATGTCCATCTCGGCGAGGTTCTCGGCGAGGGTCTTGCCGGTGACGGTGAGCGCATCGCCGTGCATGAGGCCTGCGTCGAGCAGCGCCTTCATGAGCACCGGGAGGCCGCCGTGCCGGTCGACGTCGTTCATGACGTAGCGGCCGAACGGCTTGAGGTCGCCGATGTGCGGCACGCGGCTGCCGATGCGGTTGAAGTCGTCGAGGGTCAACTCGACCTCGGCCTCGTGCGCGATCGCGAGGAGGTGCAGGACGATGTTGGTGGAGCCGCCGAGCGCCATGCCCACGGCGATGGCGTTCTCGAACGCCTTCTTGGTGAGGATGTCGCGGGCGGTGATGCCGAGCCGCAGCAGGTTGGTGACGGCTTCGCCCGAGCGGTGCGCGTAGTAGTCGCGGCGACGGTCGTACGAGGCGGGGCTCGCGGAGCCCGGGAGGCTGAGACCCAGGGCCTCGGCGACGCTCGCCATGGTGTTGGCGGTGTACATGCCGCCGCAGGCGCCCTCGCCCGGCGCGAAGGCGCACTCGATGCGCTTCGCGTCGGCCTCCGACATCTTGCCCGCCTTCACGGCGCCGACGGCCTCGAAGCTGTCGATGATCGTGATGTCCTTCTCGGTGCCGTCGCTGAGCTTCACCCAGCCCGGCGCGATCGAGCCGGCGTAGAGGAAGACCGAGGCGAGGTCGAGACGCGCGGCCGCCATGAGCATGCCGGGGATCGATTTGTCGCAGCCGGCGAGCAGCACGGAGCCGTCGAGGCGCTCGGCCTGCATGACGGTCTCGACGCTGTCGGCGATGACCTCGCGGCTGACGAGCGAGAAGTGCATGCCCTCGTGGCCCATCGAGATGCCGTCCGAGACGCTGACCGTGCCGAACTGCAGGGGGTAGCCGCCGCCGGCGTGCACCCCCTCCTTCGCGGCCTGCGCGAGCCGCGCGAGGCTCAGGTTGCAGGGCGTGATCTCGTTCCAGGAGCTCGCGATGCCGATCTGCGACTTGTCCCAGTCGGCGTCGCCCATGCCGACGGCACGGAGCATCCCTCGCGAGGTTGTGGCTTCGATCCCGTCGGTGACGACTCTAGAACGCGGTTTGTGATCGGTTTCCGGCACGTTACGTAGTGTATGCGGGCGCGAGCGCGCTCGCCGCGGGCCTGACCGCGCCTGCTCCCGATCGGCGGCTCGGGTCAACGTCTGCACCGGCCGCGCGTTTGATAGCGAACGCCGACGCCCGCCCCTGACCGGCCGACCCGGGCCGCGCGTTGGGCAGCGAACGCCGGTGGGACCGGTCTCCTCGAGCTGTGCGCTGCCCGCGCCCCTCCCCCGCTCGGATTCCTTCGATGATCGCTTTTTCGGTTTCCGCCGTCCGAGTCAATTGACGCCGACGTCAGAAACCGAAAAAGAAGCGATCGTCCCTTTTTGCGGAAGGCCGGGCAAGGGAGCCGCGTCACTGGAACGGCAACGGAAGAAGACGACGAGAAGAGGACGAGAGGGGGAGGAAGCGGAGGAGGAGAGCCGAGGCGAGAAGGAGCAGGAGAAGAGCGGAAGCAGGGCTGGAGGCAACGCCGGAGGATGGCCCTACTGCTCGTGGACTCCGCCAGCGCGGTACGTCGCGAGCAGCGCGAGCACCTGGGCGACCTCGTGCGGGCCGGGCACCCGGAACTCCGCCTGGGTCTGACCCGTGCCCGACTTCAGGCCGAGATCATGCGGAAGGAGGGCGGCGAATCCGTCCTCATCCGTGACGTCGTCGCCGGCGAAGAACACCGCATCCGACTTCGTGTACTCGCGGAGGTGGGTGATCGCCTCGCCCTTCGTCGTCGAGCGCACGGCGAACTCGAGCACGTTCTTGCCCTTCCGCACCGTCAGGTCGTCGATCTCGGCGCGGGCTTCGCTGAGGGCGACGAGGTGCGCCACCCGTGAGTTGTGGTCGGTGGCGAGGCGTGTGTGCAGGGCGAAGCCCGCCGGCTTCTGCTCCAGCCAGACGTCGTCGATCGCCCCTGCCACCTGGCCCAGCACCTCGTGCAGCGTCTCGACCTTCTCGAGCTCGACGCTGTCGAGCGCCAGCTGTATGTCGGGAGTGTCGAGTCGCAGCTCGATGCCGTGCGATCCGACGAGGAGCGCGGTGTCCGGAAGGTCCGCCACACGCTCGAGACTGCGGAGCGCACGCCCCGAGATCAGCGCGACGCGCGTCCCGGGCAGCTCGAGGAGCTGGAGCACCGCCTCTCGCGCCTCGGGAGTGGCGCGGGCGTGCTCCGGGTCGTCGACCTCTGGGGCGAGCGTGCCGTCGAAGTCGAGCGCGACGAGCAGGCGTCTGACGCGGGCGAGCTCGTGCAGGGCGCCGACGAGGGCGTCGGGCAGCCCTGCCTCGGTGGGAGCGGCGCTCACGACGAGGGGGCCCGCGGTACCGTCCACTCGAGCTCGCCGAGCGGGTCGGGGTCGGAGCCGTGTCGGTCGCGCTTCACGTCGGCGAGCGCGTCGAGGAACCGCTGCGACCACCGGGCGACGTCGTTCTCGAGCACCCTCCGGCGGAGGGCCCGCATGCGGCTGGAGCGGTCCCGGCGCGACATCTGGATCGCGCGCAGCATCGCCTCCTTGAGCCCCTCGATGTCGTGCGGATTGATGAGCAGGGCGCGCTTCAGCTCGTCGGAGGCGCCGGTGAACTCGGAGAGAATGAGCACGCCGTCCTCGTCGAAGCGACTCGCGACGTACTCCTTGGCGACGAGGTTCATGCCGTCGCGCAGCGCGGTGACGAGCATCACGTCGGCGGCCAGATACAGCGCCACCATCTCGTCGCGCGGATAGCCGTGGTGCATGTAGTTGACGGGATTGTGGCCGAAGGTCGAGAAGTCGCCGTTGATGCGTCCGACCGTGAGCTCGATCTCGTCGCGCAGCTGGATGTAGGCCTCGACCCGCTCGCGGCTCGGGTTCGCGACCTGCACGAGCGTCACGTCCTCGGCGTTCAGCCGACCCTCGCGCAGCAGCTCGTGGTACGCCTTCAGGCGGTGCCCGATGCCCTTCGTGTAGTCCAGCCGGTCGACCCCGAGCATGACGGTGCGGGGGTTGCCGAGACCCTCCCGGATCTCGCGGGCCCTGGCCTGGATGCGCGGCTCGCGAGCGAGCTGCTCGAAGCTGCGGCTGTCGATCGAGATCGGGAACGCCTTCGCGATCACCCGGCGCACTCCGGCGCCCTCGGGCACCTCGATGACGGGATTGCGCGTGAGGTGGCCAAGGAGGCGCCGCACCGCCCGCGAGAAGTTGCTCGCATCCGCGACCCGCTGGAAGCCGATCACGTCGGCGCCGAGGAGGCCCTCGACGATCTGCGTGCGCCACGGCAGCTGCGAGTAGATGCCGTACGGCGGGAAGGGGATGTGGTTGAAGAAGCCGATCGTGAGGTCGGGCCGCAGGTCGCGCACCATCTTCGGCACGAGCTGGAGCTGGTAGTCCTGAACCCACACGGTGCCGCCCTCGGCGGCGATCCCTGCGGCACGTTCCGCGAACCGGCGGTTCACCTCGACGTAGCTCTCCCACCACTCCCGGTGGAAGCTCGGCGGCGCGATGACGTCGTGGTAGAGCGGCCAGAGGGTGTCGTTGCTGAAGCCCTCGTAGTACCGCTGCAGCTCCTCGGCAGACAGCGGCACGGGGACGATGCGGATGCCCTCGTTGTCGAACGGCTCGAGATCGAGGTCGGGTTGACCGGCCCAGCCGACCCAGGCGCCGTCGGCCGCCCGCATGACGGGTTCGAGGGCGGTGACGAGACCGCCGGGCGAGCGGTTCCAGCTGGCCGATCCGTCGGGCGCGATCACCCGATCGACCGGCAGCCGGTTCGAGACGACGACGAAGTCGTAGCGCTCCGTGGACTGCTGTGGTGCGTTCATGGGTTCCGGTCTTCTGGCAGGGCAGTGCCTGTCGGTAAGCCTTTCTCCAACCTATCAGCCGGTCCCGGACACCTGATGTTCAGTCGGCGGGCATAGCGTCGAGGCGATGATCCAGGTCGGAATGAGCACCTCCTGCGTCTACCCGATGCCTGTCGAGCACGCGTTCCGGGTCGCGAAGGCGGCCGGGTACGACGGGGTCGAGGTGATGGTCACCGGCGACGACGTCACGCGCGACCCCGACGCCCTCATGGCGCTCGAGGAGAGGTACGCGATGCCGATCCTCTCCGTGCACGCTCCCGTGCTGCTGCTCACCCATTTCGTGTGGGGCCGCGACCCGCGGGTGAAGCTCGAGAAGTCTGCCGAGCTCGCGAAGGCGACCGGAGCCCGGACGGTCGTCGTGCATCCGCCGTTCCGATGGCAGGCCGCCTACGCGCGCGACTTCCTCTCCATCGTGCGTCAGACGGCGACCGAGGTCGGCGTCGAGATCGCGGTGGAGAACATGTTCCCGTGGAAGGTCGCCGGCCGGAGCCTCAAGGCCTACTCCCCCGGCCCCGACCCCACCCTCATGGACGTCGACGCGATGACCCTCGACTTCTCGCACTCGGCCCTCGCCGGCGTCGACTCGCTCGACCTGGCGCGCCGGATGGGGTCGAGGCTGCGGCACGTGCACCTGTGCGACGGGTCCGGCTCGATGGACGAGGGCAAGGTGTTCGACGAGCACCTGCTTCCCGGGCGTGGGTCGCAGCCGGTCGCCGAGGTGATCGAACTGCTGCGAGACAGCGGATGGGAGGGCTCGATCATCGCCGAGGTCAACACCCGCAAGGCGCGCACCGAGCAGGCCCGCCTCGAGCTGCTGGAGGAGACCCTCGCCTTCGCGCGCGACCGTCTGCGACTTCCTCCGATGCGCCCGTCGATCAAGGCCCGCCGCACCGAGGAGGCGAGGGCCGCGATCGCGGCCCTGCGAGCGGAGCAGGCGGCTAGCCTTCCCGAGTGAGCCACGCTCGATCCGCTGCCCTCCTGTCCCTGCTGGCTCTGCTCGCTCTGACCGGCTGCGGACCGGTGAACGCCGGCAGCAGCCGAGCCGAGGAGCTGAGGGACCGCTTCGAAGCGGAGCCCGACGTCGTCGAGGTGTCGGTGAACGGGGACAACCCCCTCCCCTTCGCGGGCTCCGTGAGGGGCTGGGTGACGGCCGAAGCGGGTATCTCCGACACCAGGCTGTGCGAGCTCGTGCACGCGGTGGCCGAGTTCCAGTCGAGCCGGGATGTCACCTGGGAGGTCGTGCTCGAGACCGGCCCCTGGGGCGTCGCCGTCTCCGATGAGCGCAGCGTGAACGATGAGCGCTGCGCCCGGCTGGCCGAGCTGCGGGCGGAGCCGTCCCTGACAGGAGCCACCCTCACCGGCGAGCTGACGGCGGCAGCCGTCGAGGCGGATGCGGACCCGGTCGAGGCTTTCGACGAGGCGGCCGCTCTGCTCGGCGCGGAGGGGGCGATCGCAGTGATCGGCGTGCCGGTGGAAGGGACGTTCCGACCGAGCGACGAGATCGCCTTCGAGCCCGGCTGGCGTTTCAGCGTCTGGTCCGAGGAGGACGGCGGGCGACCCGAGGAGGCGATCGCGGCCTACGACGCGGTGGCCGGCATCGTGCCCGTGGAGAGCGCAGACCTCGCACCGGGCTCGGCGTCGCTCGTGATCCCGTCGTTCTCCGAGTACGAGCGCGCCGAGCTGGCCGTCGCGCCGTTGCGGAGCACATCGCTCGAGGTCTCGATCAGCTCACTCGACGTGGCGGTGCTGGCGGAGCCGAGCGCAGACGTCCTGTCGCTCGCCGAGCAGCTCTCGGAGCATCCGAGCGTCGGGAGCCTGCGGATCGGCTCCGACCACGTTTCCGTGCTCGTGACGAGCACGGATGCGGTGCCGGCCGTCGAGAGCACTCTCGCCTCCCTTCCCGAGGCGGCCGCGGTCACCGTCGACTTCGCCGCCGACGACGGGCTCTGGACCCTCTACGGGACCGCCGAAGAGCGTGCCGCACGTCTGCCGCTGGTGGAAGCCGCGGTGGGCACCGGGGTCGTCGAGTCGGTGCTCGCGAGCGCTCGACTCGAGGTGGCGCCGAGCGTCGACTCCGACCAGGCGCTCGCCGCGCTGGGTGGTGCCCTCAGCACCTCCGTGCCCGACGGCACGGAGGTGCAGCTCATGGGCGGCGACATCGGGTTCCGATTCACTGCGGCCCACCCGCTCGACGAGGTGGAGACCTTCCGGGACGGCGACCCCGGCGCCTTCGTCGACGCCTGGAACGGCGACTAGGCGCGCTGCGGCGAGGCGAAGCCCCAGAGCGAGTCGGCGCGGCGCATCCGTCGCACCCCGGCGGAGGCGAGCAGCACGCTCAGCAGGCCGAAGGCCGCGAGCGCGAGGGTGGACCCGACCACCGACCACACGTCAGCCCCGGCGAGGATGCCCTGGATGGCGGCCACGCCGTGGGTGAGCGGCAGCAGCGGGCTGATCCACTGGAAGGGCTCGGCGAGCACCTCGATGGGGTAGAGCCCGCCGGTCGAGGTCAGCTGCACCGCGAGGAGGAGCAGCGAGAGGACGAGCCCCCCGCGGCCGAACCACACCGTGAGGAGGTAGTGGAACGCCGTGAACGAGAGTGCCATCACGAGGGCGACCGTGAGCGTCGCGGGAGCGAGCGCCCACGACGCTGAAAGGCCGACGTGCAGCAGAGCCGCCAGCAGCACGGCCTGTCCGACCGCGATCGGCAGGAGCCGACCGAGTCCCGCCCACACGACGCGACCGGTCGACGCCGAGGAGACGAGGGCGGCACGGGTCACCGGCCAGGCGACGAGGAACACGGCGAGCGCCCCCAGCCACAGCCCCAGCGGCACGAGCAGCGTCGCGACGATCTGCCCGATGTCGCTCACCTCGTTGTCGCGCTCCACCGCGAGGGCGACCGGATCGGCCGCCACCTCCGTCGTGCGCTCCACGGTCGCCTCGTCGGTCGCCGGAACCTGCCCCGCACCCTCCTCGAGCCCCGTCGCGAGCTGATCCGCGCCCTCCGCGAGCTGACCGGCGCCTCCGGCGGCGTCGCCCGCTCCTGCGGCGAGTGGGTCGAGCCCCGACGCGAGTTCCGACGCGCCGCTGCGCAGCCCCTCGGAGCCGTCGGAGAGCCGCGCGGCGCCGTTCGCGGAATCGCCCGCGCCGCCCGCGAGGCCGTCCAGACCGTCGACGAGGGCCCACCCGCCGGTGCGGAGCGCCTCCGATCCAGCGCTCGCCTGCGCCGCGCCCGCGGCCGCGTCGTCGATGCCCTGCTCGAGCTCGCCCAGCCCAGCCGCTCCCGTCGCGGCGCCGGCCAGCCCATCCGCGATCTGCTGGAGACCGGCTTTGACAGCCGGGTCGACGGCCGGATTCGCCTGGATGGCCTGGTTCAGCCCGGTCAGACCCTCGGACGAGGCTGCGAGGCCGTCGCCCAGCTCGCCGAGCCCGTCGGTCTCGGTCGACAGGGCCTGCAGCCCGCCGCTCAGCGCGTCGACACCCGCCGTGTAGGGGGCCACGCCCTCGGCGACGTAGGCGCGGGCGCCGCTCGCCGCATCCGTCGCCCCTGCCGAGAGCTGCTGCAGCCCGCCGGCGAGCTGATCGACGCCGTCGGTGTACTGGACGACGCCGTCGGCGAGGCCGTCGGCTCCCGTCGCGGCTTCGCCTGCACCGGAGGAGAGCTCGTCGAGCCCGCCCGACAGCTCCTCGGCACCCGCTGCGAGTCCCCCCGCTCCTTCGGCTGCGTCGCCGAGGGCAGTGCCGAGCTCCCCGAGGCCCGAGTAGAGCCCCGCGAGGTACTGCTGGGTGATCTGCTGGCCGAAGCTCGCCGACAGTCCCGAGCCGACCGCCTGCACGACGGCCCCCGTGAGGTAGGCGTGCGCGTCGTCGGTGCGGATCGACAGGTCGGCCTGAACCGGGTCCTCGCCCTGCGTGCTGAGGATCGAGCGGGAGAAGTCCTCGGGGATCTCGAGCACGGCGTAGATCTCGCCCCGCTCGAGCGCCTCCGCCGCGTCGTCGGTGTTCGTGACCATCCACTCGAAGCCGGCGGATCCGCCGGTCAGCTCGGTGACCAGCTGTCGGCCGGCGAGCACCGGCTGCTCGGTGCCGTCGGGGGCGGTGGTCGTCACCATCTCGTCGTTGTTGACGACCGCGGCGGGAATCGTGTCGAGGCGGTCGTCCGCGTTGCCGATCGCGGTGACGAACAGCCCGGCGAAGACGAGCGGGACGAGGGTGAGCCCCGCCGCCGCGAGCAGGGCGCCGCGACGGCGACGGACGGGGGACGTGGCGGTCATCGAGTGCTGCCTTCCAGGCTGGCGGAGTTCAGGTCGAGGGTGATCACGCGGCGGCCGTGGCTGTCGGGCAGCCGCAACGTGCCGGGCGGGAGGTCGGTGCCGATAAAGAGGGTGGACGACGCGGGAGCCAGGGCGAGCACGGCAGCCGCGAACCGCTCCGCCTCGTCGCCGTCGACGGAGTCGGGCTGATCGAGCAGCACCACCGGCGTGCGCTCGGCGAGGGCGAGGGCCGCCAGCAGCACCGCACGCTGGTACGAGGTGAGCGACCCGACGGGCGTCGCCGGAGTGAGGCGGATGCCGCCGAGCGCGGCGTCGAGGCGCCGCATCCAGTCGCCGGTCTCCCTGCGTCGGCCGCCGACGAGGGCGAGCCGCTCTGCGAGCAGCTCCCCCACTGTCACGCCGTGGTCGGCGGGAGGCGAGCCGAGATCCGCCAGTGCCACGAGACGCATGGCGCGCTCCGCGTCGGACGGGAGCGGATGCCCCAGCACGTGCGCGCGGCCGGAGAGCGGCCCGAGGCGACCGGAGAGCGTCGCGGCCATCAGCCTGCGGTCGACGGCCTCGCCAGAGGCGAGCACGAGCGACCCGGCTGGGACGGAGAGGGAGATGGGGCCGACAGCGCGCTCCGGGGATCCGGCGACGAGCTCCTGGGCACCGACCGCTTCACCCTGCCGCGAAAGCGCCCAGTCGACCGCCTCGCGGTGGTGCCGCAGCTCCTCGCCCTCGATGTCGACATTGGGCAGCAGTCGGGCCAGCCATCGCGGAGTCCACCACGCCCGTCGCCCGAGGAGTGCCATGACGGCGGGGACGAGCGTCATGCGTACGAGGAACGCGTCGAACGCGATGCCGACGGCGAGGCCGAGGGCGATCGACTTGATCGTGCCTGCTCCCTCGGGCACGAAGGCGAAGAAGACGAAGAACATGATGAGGGCCGCCGCCGTGACAACCCTGGCCCCGTTGCCGAAGCCGCGCTCGACGGCGAGCCGTGCGTCCCCGGTGCGGACATACTCCTCCCGCATGCCCGAGACGAGGAACACCTCGTAGTCCATGGCGAGGCCGAACAGCACGGCCATCAGCAGGATCGGCATGAAGCTCAGCACCGGGCCGGTCTGCTCGACGTGCAGCAGGTCGGCGAACCAGCCCCACTGGAACACCGCGACGACGACGCCGAACGAGGCGACGACCGAGAGCAGGAACCCGGCCGCTGCCTTGAGCGGCACGAGCACCGAGCGGAACACGATCATGAGCAGCACGATCGACAGCCCGACGACGATCACGCCGAACGGCAGCAGAGCGGCCCCCAAACGATTCGAGATGTCGATGCCGACCGCGGTCGTGCCCGTCACGGCGATCGGGGTGTCGTAGTCCTCCTCGATCGCCGGAGCGAGATCGCGGATCGCCTCGACGAGCTGCTTCGTCTCCTCGGAGTCTGGCGCGCTCGCGGGCACCACGCGGATGATCGCCGTGTCGAGCGTCGCATCGGGGATGCCCTGGCTGACGTAGTCGACGTCGTCCAGCGCCTCGAACTCGGCGGCGATGTCCTCCAGGTCCTCGAGCACGTCGACCGTCTGGGTGATGTCGACCGCGATCACGAGAGGACCGTTGTGCCCGGCTCCGAAGCCCTCGTCGATCAGGTCGAAGGCCTCTCGCTGGGTCGACCCCTCGGGCTCCGAGCCGTTGTCGGGAAGCGAGAGCTGCAGCTGGAGCGCCGGCACCGCGAGGGTGCCGAGCACGGCGAGCACTCCCACGGTCGCGAGCACCGGGTGCTTCAGCACACCGCGCACCCAGCGGATGCCCGCCGTCGGCTTCGCGTCCTCGCCTGCGACCGCCCTGCGGTGCGCTCGGGAGCCGGGCTTCGGCGCCATCCGCCCCTTGAGGAGCCCGAGGAAGGCGGGAAGGAGCGTCGTCGCCACGCCGATAGCGACGAGCACCGCGAACGCCGCGCCGATGCCCATCACGGAGAGGAACGGGATGCCGACGACGAGCAGCCCGAGCAGCGCGATGATGACGGTCACGCCCGCGAAGAGGACGGCGCTGCCTGCCGTGCCCACGGCCATCGCGGTGCTCTCCTCGGGATCCTCGCCCCGGGCGAGCTGGTTGCGGTGCCGCGACAGGATGAAGAGCGAGTAGTCGATGCCGACGGCGAGCCCGATCATCAGCGCGAGCAGCGGCGCGGTGCTCGACACGGTCGTGAAGGCGGTGACCCCGGTGATCCCTCCGATCACGACCCCCACCCCGACGAGCGCCGACAGGATCGGCATGCCGGCCGCGACGAGCGAGCCGAAGGTGACGAAGAGCACGACTCCCGCGAAGACGACTCCGAGCGCCTCCGTGATCGTGATGCCGAAGGTGTTGTCCTGGAAGACCTGGCCGCCGTACTCGACCCGCAACCCGGCGTCCTCGCCGATCTCCGCCGTGGCGGTGAGCTCCTCGAGGGTTCCCTCGGTGATGTCGGTGGAGGGCCCGTCGAACTGGACGGAGACGATCGCCATCGAGCCGTCCTCTGCGACGGCGTCTCCTGCGTACTCGTCGAACGGTCCGATCGCGGAGTCGACCTGGTCGACCTCGGCGAGCGCCGCCACGAGGTCGTCGATCGCGGGCCGGAAGCGCTCGTCCTCGATATCCTCGCCGTCCGGCGCGACGACCACCGCCTGGGCGCTCGCCCCCGCCACCTGCGGGAAGACGGCCTCGAGGCGGTCGAGCGCCTCCTGTGACTCGGTGCCCGGGATCTCGAACGACTCCTGGGTCTGCCCGCCGAGCGCGAACCCGCCGCCTGCGATGCCGACGAGCAGGACGAGCCACACCGAGAGGACGAGCCAGGCGCGACGGTAGGAGAACCGGCCGAGCCGGTAGAGGAGGGTTGCCACGAAGGGACTCCTAGCGGGGGACGGAGGCGGGAACGAGGAGCTCGGTCATGATCGCGACGAGAGCGTCCCTGGTCTCGTCGGGCTGAAGAACGGTGCGGGTCGCGGCGACCTCGTCGAAGGTCTCGGCGACGGTGAGCATGTACGCGGAGCCCGCGAGCGCCATGCCGAAGCGCATCGAGTCCTGCACGGATGCCGCTTCGCCGAAGAACTCCGCCAGCCGGGCGACGAGACGGTTGGCGCGCCGGACGACAGGGACGTCGACGAGCGCCCTGCCCTGATTGATGAAGATGTGCAGCTCGTTGCGGTGCTCGAGCAGGAAGTCGACGAAGTCGACGATGAACGCCCTCCGGTCGAGCGCTTCCAGGCCGCGCTCGAGCAGCCCGTCGACCAGCCCCTCGAGCCGGTCGATCGCCGGACCGATGGCGGCTTCGAGCAGCGCCTCCTTGGAGGCGTAGTGGTAGAGCACGCTCGACTTGGACAGCCCCGCCAGCTCGGCGATGCGCTGCAGCGATGTCGCGCTGTACCCGGCGCGCGAGAACTCGGCGAGAGCGATGCGGCGGAGATCGGCGGAGCTGGACACTCTCCGATGATGCCTGACCGATCGGTCAGCCCTGACCGATCGGTCAGGAGTTGCCAGCACACTCCCAGCGAACGTCGCAAGAGGGTGGGCATCCGGGCGGGTGCTGACTACCGTTGACCCGTGCGCAGATTCCAGTTCCTCACACAGATCATCGGATCCCTGTTCGGCGGCTGGACCGTCCTGCAGTCCACCCGCAAGGGCCCCCGCGACTGGCGCCTGATCCTCATGTGGGTCAGCTGGGCGGCCACGCTCGCCATCGCCATCGGCTCCGTGGTCAAGGAGCAGCAGGACGGCACGGGGATCAAGGGCTGATGTTCGACTTCGGAGACGGCGACCGCCACTGGGGCGGCTGGCTCGCCCACCTGATCAGCACCATCACGACGGGGCTCTTCGCCCTCCTCGCCTTCCTCGTCACGGTCGGGGTGCTCGTGCTGCTCGTGCGATTCCTGCTCGTCGGCACGAAGGCGGCGCAGCTCTACATCGACCAGCACAAGCCTCAGGAGCCCGCGCCGCGCGATCGGCCGGCGCCTGACACGGCGCCCGACGCCCCCACCACAGGATCGGCCGCTCCGGCGTACGCCCCCGACGGACCCGAGGCGGCAGCTCCGCCGAGCACCGAGTACGTGCCCCCGGCACCGGTCCCGGCATCGGGCGCCGTCCCGGCACCGGGCGCCGTCCCGGCGGCGGAGGCCGCGCCTCCCGCTGGCACGGTCGACGGTCCGGATACCGCAGCGCCCGAGACGACGTCGGCTGCCGAGGCGACCCCCGACCCGACCAAGCAGTTGCCGACCGCCGAGACCGAGCGACTGCCCCGCACGCGCGCCCCGCGGGCGCCGCGCAAACCTCGCACTCCGCCGACCGAGTAGTCCAGAACTCACTCGTCCCTGCCCGCGACCTCCCGTCGCGGCCCGGGATGAGCACGGCGAGCTGCCTGCGACCGGGCCGGCCTAGGCGCCGGCGCTGTCGTGGAGGAACGACCGGAGGTCGGGCCAGGACGCTGCGAGACCCGGATGCAGGGGAAGCGCGTCGACCTCGTCGAGCGGCACCCAGCGCAGGTCGTCGCTCTCGGCATCCGTGATCACGGGGGCGAACGGATGCTCGGTGCGGCCGACGACGGTGGTGTACGACCAGTAGCCGAGGTCGCGCACGAACTCGCCGAGCACCTCGACCGCCCCGATCGGGATCCCCGCCTCCTCGTGCGCCTCACGCAGCGCGGCGTCACGCGCCGATTCGCCTGCCTTGCGCGCACCACCGGGGAGACCCCAGGTGCCGCCGAAGTGACTCCAGCCGACCCTCAGCTGCAGCAGAACGCCGGTGCCCGGGGCGACGATCAGCATCCCGGCAGCGCCGTACGTGCCCCAGAACCGCCCGTTCGGCCCATCGACCCAGGCGTCGCCGCTGCCGAGGGGACGCCGCTGCAGGTCCGGCAGCCGGATCGTCTCGGGCACCGGGTCGTCGCTCACCGTTCCAGCCTGACATACCCGGTCGGGAGTCGTCCGGTGCATCCGCCCGCGATTGGCGGCCTTCCGGGCGCGCTGTCATCATGGTTGTCGCTCGCTGCTCCAGGCTCGAAAGGACGGGTGTGGGAACCCTCTACTACGGCGCCTCGCGGTTGGAGGTCTCCTTCGACGACCGCGCTCTCGCCCACCTGCAGGTCGTCATCGCCGCGAAGCTCCGACGCGGCGAGCCCTTCGCGATGTCCTGGAAGGACGACCCTGCCATCGGCGACGGCCGCAGCACCATCTGGCTGCACCCGGGCGTCGAGCTCCACTTCAAGTACTCCGGCTCGCGACCGCCCGCTCTCAACCGGGCCTGGCTCGACGCGCTCGCTCAGAGTTCGAACTCGACTGGCGGCCTCTACCTCCTCGACGAGGGGTCCCTCACGGCGCCGCCCGAGAGCATCGGAAGCAACGGTCACGCCGGTAGCGCCGGCTCCTAGGCGCCGGTCTCGTCATAGGGCGCGGCGACCGGCTTCGACTGCGACGATGCCCGCTGGCGCAGGTACACCGTCGCCCACACGATGACGGCGACGACCATGAACTCGCTCTGCCAGTTCTGGAACGACTCGAACCAGAACTGACTGATGCCGAGGTACTCCCAGGCCGACACAGGAGGCTCGCCGTGCTGCGCCTGCTCCTCGCTGTACGCGGCAGCGCCCCCCACCGCGTGCCCGACCACGGAGAGGAGGAAGAGCACGAGGAAGAGGATCGAGAGCGAGTTCTCGTAGACCTTGAGCACCATGCCGCCGCGACGCACAGGCCACGGCGCCCGCGGGTCGTCTGCCTTGTCGCGCGGGTCCTCATCCTGCGGGGCGGGCTCGTCGATCGGCTTCGACTCGGCCGAGCCCTTCTGGAAGAGAAAGGCGGTGAGCACGACGTACATGCCCATCTGCAGGAACTCGCTCTCCCAGTTCTCGAAGGTCGCCTCGAAGAACTCCCCCGTGCCGAAGAACTGCGGGAAGGCGATCGGGCTCTGCCCGTGCGAGAGCTGCTCCTCGTTGTAGGTGTACCAGCCGGTGATGGCCATCCCACCCCAGAAGAACAGGAACAGGAACAGGTTGACGATCAGCAGGCTGTTGTCCTTGACCCACCTCGGCATGGCACTCCCCCATCGACGCGTACTTCGGCGTCCGCCGACGCTACTCCCCCTCGTCGGGCTCGCCCGGTCGCACCGCCGCTGTATCGGCGACATCGATGCGGGTGACCCCGTCCTCCTTTTCCGTCACCGTGATCCGCGGCGCCTCGTCGGCGTTCGTCGACCCCGATGCGCGGCGCAGCTGATCGTGGCGCTTCTCGTCGTCGTCCATCTCTCCGGTGTTCGCGATGCCGTCCATAGTCCAACGCTGGCAGAACCGTCGTGCCGGCTCCAGCGCTTGACGTCCCGCTCCCGCTCAGGCTCTCGTGGAACCAGCGCGAATGTCGGTGGTCGATGAGACGCTCGAAGCACATGCCGACCGAAACGCGCCCCCGTACCGCTCGCCCCCTTCTCGACATCACCCGCATCTACGCCGAAGAGGCCGCCGCGAACTCCCCTCGCGGGCGCGAGATCCTCGACCGCTGGCCGAGCGCTGAGCTCGTCGGGGTGGAGAGCCACAACCGCATCCCCGAGCTGCACGGCGACGAGGCGAACGCCCGACGCTGGGTGCGCATCAAGACCGAGGCGCTCGTGCTCGGCGAGAAGAAGACCCTCACGGTGCGCCCGAACGGCCGGTCGGCCGACTTCATCGCGCCGTCGATCGCCAACGGCTGCGCGATGGCGTGCGCCTACTGCTATGTGCCGCGGCACAAGGGCTACAGCAACCCGATCACGACCTTCACGAACATCGAGCGGATCACCGCGGCGATCGCCCGCCACATCGTGAAGCAGGGTCCGAAGTCGGCCTCCAATCAATGCCACCCGTCGGCCTGGGTCTACGACATCGGCGAGAACAGCGACTGCAGCGTCGACGCCACCATCAGCGACAACGTGCGGGATGTCGTCGACCTGTTCCGCGAGCAGCCCACCGCGATGGCCTCCTTCGCGACCAAGTACGTCAACCGGGACCTGCTCGACTGGGACCCGGCCGGTCGCACCCGCATCCGCTTCTCGCTCATGCCCGAGGAGACCGCGAAGCTCGTCGACATCCGCACGAGCCCGATGGCCGAGCGGATCGCCGCGCTCGACGACTTCGTCGAGGCAGGCTACGAGGTGCACGTCAACTTCAGCCCGGTCATCGTCGCGGACGGCTGGCTCGAGCGCTGGGCGGAGCTGCTCGACCAGCTCGCCGCGGGCACGTCCGAGCGCACGAAGCGCCAGCTGGCATGCGAGGTCATCTTCCTCACCCACAACGCCCCGCTGCACGAGGTCAACCTGCGCTGGCACCCCAAGGCGGAGGAGCTGCTCTGGCGTCCCGAGCTGCAGGAGACCAAGCGGTCGCAGAACGGCGCACTGAACGTGCGGTACCGGTGGCAGCAGAAGGCGGCCTGGCTGGGGCAGTTCCTCGACCTGCTCGAGGAGAAGGCGCCGTGGTGCCGGGTGCGCTACGCGTTCTGAACCGACCGCGGAATGAACAAAGCCCCGCACCTGGCGAGAGGTAGCGGGGCTTCGAGTACACCCCCCGGGACTTGAACCCGGAACCCACTGATTAAGAGTCAGTTGCTCTGCCAATTGAGCTAGAGGTGCATGGCGCAGATCGCTCCGCGCCGAACGTCGATGCTAGCACCCTCGCCCGCATCCCTGCCAATCGATGCGACGGATGCGGTGCGTACGATGAACGGAGCACCGATACCCAGGAGGACACTTGGCCGACGCCGCTCGCCTGCAGAAGGGCGACACCGCCCCCGACTTCACGCTCGTCGACCAGGACGGGAACGAGGTGTCCCTCGCCTCGTATCGCGGCCGCAAGGTGATCCTCTACTTCTATCCCGAGGCGGCGACACCCGGGTGCACGACCGAGGCCTGCGACTTCCGCGACAACCTGGCCTCGCTGAAGGGCGAGGGGTACGAGGTGCTCGGGGTCTCCCGCGATCAGCCGGCGAAGAACAAGAGGTTCGCCGAGGCCGAGCACCTGACCTTCCCGCTGCTGAGCGACCCCGACCGTGCGGTGCACGAGGCGTACGCCGCGTGGGGCGAGAAGACGATGTACGGGAAGACGGTGACCGGCGTGCTGCGCTCCACCTTCGCGATCGACGACGAGGGCCGGATCGAGATCGCTGCATACAACGTCAAGGCGACGGGGCACGTCACGAGCTTGCGCAAGAAGCTCGGCCTCGCCTCCTGAGTCATCCGTCCCGACGCGACGTCCAGAGGATGACGGGGCGGGTGAAGAGCAGACCGAGCGCGACGATCGCCGGCAGGAGAAGCAGCCAGCCGACGTCGGGACGGGCGTAGAGACCCTGGAAGCTGCCGACGGCTACAGCGATCTGCAGCAGCTGCCACACGATCGTGCCGGCCCGCACCCAGGCTCGTCCGCGCAGCGTGTTGACGCACAGCGCCGCGACGAACACCGCCGCCACGGCCGCCAGCGCCGTGAGCGCGATCGCCGAGGCGTACGAGTCGGGCGTCGTGATCAACATCTCGACGACCAGGAACACCGTCGCCGCGGCCACCAGAGCGGCCTCGAGGCCGAGGACCGCGGCGAGGACCGACGCCCCCGTCGGGCGCTGATTCGGGGGCGTCTCGGGGCTCTCTTCGTGTGCTCTCACAGCCTCATCCCATACAGAACTATTGATCTCGCACAACAAGTGTGCCACCCTTGTTTCCGGTTGATTTCCTGCCTACAGAGCCGTGGGCCGTCCAGGATCCCGAATTCTTAACCACCCGAATCCCGAGGTCACTCGACCTTCGCGCGTTGTATTTGCGCACGGCTACTGCAAGAAGGAGCACCCCATCGATGGATTGGCGTGACAAGGCCGCCTGTCTGACCGCAGACCCCGAGCTGTTCTTCCCTGTCGGCAACACCGGCCCCGCCGTCGACCAGATCGAGAAAGCCAAGGCCGTCTGCGGCCGGTGCTCGGTCACCGAGATGTGCCTCCAGTACGCGCTGGAGACGAACCAGGACTCCGGTGTCTGGGGAGGCCTCAGCGAGGACGAGCGTCGCGCCCTCAAGCGCCGCGCCGCCCGCGCCCGCCGCGCCTCCTGATCCGCTTGCGTCGTGCGGCCCGCCCTCGATCGGCGGGCCGTACGACGTTCTGCCGCGCGAGCGGCAGCGCTCAAGCGGCCCTGAGGTAGTTGAGCCGCACCTCGATGGTGACCTCGGTTCCCTCGCCCTGCAGGGTGTGCCAGTCGATGGTCCCCCCCAGCTCGCCCTGAATCAGGGTGCGCACGATCTGAGTACCCAGACCCGAGCCCACCTTTCCCTCCGGGAGTCCGACGCCGTTGTCGCGCACCCGCACCGAGAGCAGGTCGTCGGTGCGCTTTGCCGAGATCTCGACCTCGCCATCCCGACCGGCGAGGCCGTGCTCGACAGCGTTCGTGACCAGCTCGGTCAGCGCGAGAGCGAGCGGGGTGGCGTACTCGCTCGGCAGCACGCCGAACGCGCCCTTCTTCTTCGGACGCACGACCGTGTTGTGACTCGACGCCACCTCCGCGATCAGCAGCAGCACGCGGTCGAAGACGTCATCGAAGTCGACCTTCTGGTTCAACCCCTCCGAGAGGGTGTCGTGCACGACCGCGATCGCCGCGACCCGGCGCATGGCCTGCGTCAGCGCCTCGCGTGCCGTGTCGCTGTGCGTGCGTCTGGCCTGGATCCGCAGCAGGGACGCCACCGTCTGCAAGTTGTTCTTGACCCGGTGGTGGATCTCCCGGATCGTCGCGTCCTTCGTGATGAGCTCGCGCTCCTGATGCCGCATCTCGGTGACGTCGCGACTGAGGATGATGGCCCCCGTGCGCTCCCCCTTGTGCCGCACGGGGATCGCCCGGAGCGACACCGTGACCCCGCGCGCCTCGATGTCCGTGCGCCACGGAGCCCTTCCAGTGACCACGAGGGGCAGCGACTCGTCGACGACGAGGCGACCGCTGAGCAGACCGGTCGTCACCTCGGCGAGGAACTCCCCCTCGAGTTCGCCGGCGAAACCCATCCGGTTGAACGCGCTCAGCGCGTTCGGAGAGGCGAACGTGACCACGCCGTCGACGTCGAGGCGCATCAGACCGTCGGATGCTCGGGGAGCGCCGCGACGAGGCCCGCTGGGAGCACCCAGGTCGGGGAAGTCGCCGCCGGCGATCATCTGGAAGAGCTCATTCGCGCACTCGTTGAAAGTGAGCTCCTGGCGGCTCGGCGTGCGCGCCTCGCTCAGATTGGTGTGGCGGGTGACCACGGCGATGGGGAACTCGCTCGTCGCCTTGCCGCTCGGGGCGAGCCGTCGCAGCACCGGCACCGCGCGCATCCGGGTCGGGGTCTCCTCGTACCAGTCGGGGGCAGCTGAGTCGATGATGCGCGACGAGCTGAACGCCTCGGTGACCTGGGAGCGCCACTCGGGCTTGATCTCCTGGCCGATGAAGTCGCGATAGAAGAGAGTCGCGGCGCTCGACGGCCGGGCGTGGGCGACGGCGACGAAGCTGTCCTCTTTCGTCGGCACCCACAGCACGATGTCGGCGAACGCGAGGTCGGCCAGCAGCTGCCAGTCGCCGACGAGGAGGTGCAGCCACTCGACGTCGCCCTCGCTCGAACGCCCCTGCGCGAGAACCAGATCGCTGAGGGTCGACATGCCGTCAACGCTACCCGGTCGCGGCGACCCTCGATCGCGGCCGCAGCGACATGCGCCGGGCGCGGGGATGCTCCTCGGGTGGGGCGAACTCGCGCCGTGCGAAGTCCCGCAGTGCGAGACGCGCGGGCGACTTCGGTGCGACATCGGCGAGCACCCGTCCCGACAGCACCGCGGCATCCACCGCAGCGCGGTCGTAGGGCACGAGTGCGGGCGCGTCGAAGCCGCCGAAGCGAGCGAGGGTCTGCGCTATCTGCGCCCCCGGCTGCAGACCGACCGCACTCGCACGCACCCGGTTCACGAGCACCCGGACGCGGTCGGGCTCCACCACCTCGAGCAGGTCGACGTGGGTCCTCAGGAATCGGGACAGCCCCACGGGATCCCCGGCGCAGACCGCGACCACCGCGTCCGCCTCGCTCAACGCCGTGACCGTCGCCGCATTGCGGCGGGGCGCGAACAGGTCGCTCGAGAGCTCCTCGTCGTGCTCGAGGCTCGCCGCCACATCGACCACGACCACATCGGCCCACGCACGGCATGCACGGAGCGTCCGCTCGATGCGCTCCGGACTCAGCTCGGGCCAGCGGCTCGGGCGTCCGAGTCCGGTCAGCACCCGGAACTGCGACGACGGGGAGACGTAGCGCTCGGCGATGCGCTCCAGCTCGTCACGGGTGAGCGCGTCGGCTCCGGCCAGACGGCACGCCGCAGCGAAGCCAGGCGCCTCGTCGAGCAGCCCGAGCGCAGGCGCCACCGACGCGGCATGCGTGTCGACGTCGCACAGCACGACCGATCGGCCCGCGGCCGCTAGTTCGCCGGCGAGTGAGACGGCCACGGTGGTGCGGCCGGGGGCACCGGCCGGTCCCCACACGGCGACCACCGTTCCCGGCGAGGAGGGCGCTCGGGTGACGGGCCCGCCGCCGCGCGGCGATTCGAGCAGCGTCTGCACGGCGCGCCACTCGGTCGGCAGCTGGATCACCTCGTCGAGCCCAAGCGAGCGGACGCGGCCCTGCTCGGGCGCATCCAGCGCGAGGGCGACCAGGCGCACTCCCACCTCGTCGGCCAGTGCGAGCAGGCGCTGCGTGAGGTATCTCGGCGAGGCGGCGACGACCGCCGCATCGACGTCGGCGAGCCGCGGTCCGAGCTCGTCGGCACTGCCGCAGCGGGCGACCACCTCGTGCCCGTGCCGGATCGCCTCGCCGATCAGCGTGTCCTCGAGGTCGAGCGGGAGCGCGAACGCGATGCGCATCAGTCCTCCAGGGGGATGCTCACGGGCAGGAGCGAGAGGACGTCATCGGCCGCCAGCGCCTCGAGCAGCCGAGCGACTCGATCCCTCGGCACCAGGAGCTCCACCTCGCGTACGGAGTCGTCGACGACCAGCCCCTCTCCCTCGAGCACGCGGACCACGGTGGCCGAGTCGACCAGCACGGCGGGCGGCTCGGGCGCATCGAGATCCGACGACGCGGCCCACACGTCGACCTCGCTGCCTGAGCGCACCGCCTCGGGCAGCTCCCCCTCGACCGTCACGACTAACGACGTGGCGTCCTCCGACTCCGCCGCGCCGAGGGCGGAGCGCGGCACGAGCTCCCCCTGCGGCACCGCTCGGCCGACGACCGCGCCCTCCTCCGGCAGCGCTCCGACCAGCAGGTAGCTGTCGCCCGCATCACCCAGGTCCACTCGTGCCTCGACGAGGTCGTCAGCGGTGACCCGGTCCCCGGGAAGGAGAGACGCGCGTGCGGCATAGACGGCGATCGTGTCATCCGAGGCCGACACGAGTGTCACGACGCCGGCGACGGACGCGGCCACCAGACCGACGCCGATTGCGAAGCGCGGGTCGAACAGGAACGATCGGCTGGTTCGCCTCGTCTGGCCGGGAAATGGCATGGTGCTCCTTCCGAACGCGTCCATGTTTGCGACGGTGCCGCGCCCCGCGTGCGACTTATCCACAGCCCGGTTCCGCCGCTCGGGGGGCGCAGATAATCGGAGCATGACCGAGTCCGATGCCGCGGGCCTCACCCGTTTCCTCACGCTGGCCGACGTGGCGGAGGTGCTCAACATCTCGACGCACCAGGCCTACGGGCTGGTCCGGTCCGGTGAGCTGCCCGCGATCAAGGTGGGCGGCAACGGGTCGTGGCGCATCGAACGGCAGGTGCTGGAAGGGTTCATCGAGGGGAAGTACGAGGAGGCCAGGCGCGCGCAGCTGTGGCTCCAGGCGGAGTACGCCGACGTGACCGAGTTCAGTCTCGACCGCAGGGACCGCTGACCCGACCGTCTGTCACAGCATCAGGAGGTCGACCGAGTCGAGGGGCACTATGCGGATGTGATCCACCGCGCCGCTGCGCCGGTATTCACCCGACGGATGCACCGCGAGATCGAGATGATCCCGGCCGACGCGGTCGATCGTCCCGTGCACGCCTGTCCCCCGGACGACGACCTCGACGGCTGCCCGTCGACGACAGAGGTCGCGCAGCACGAAGACCAGTCCGAGTCGCTGGGCCAGGCTCTGCGGCCCATCGCTGTCTGTGGCGTTCCCGACGCTCGGCGGCACCTGACGCTGGTCGAGGATCAGAGCACGTATCGAGCGCAACGGCAGCACGCACTGCTTGCCGGGAGCTGCGCCCGAGACCACCGTGCCCGAGAGCCAGTCGCGGCCGAAGGTGGTCGGCCGCACCTCGAGGGTGCGGTCGCCGAGGTCGAACCGAAGACTGGCGCCCGGACCGAGCATCTCGGAGAGCGACTGGAGCCGATCGCGCAGCGTCAGCCTGCCGATCCGCAGCCGCTCCTCCTCGGCGGCGAGGTCCCGTTCCTCGGCTCGGAGCTCCTGCTCGAGCTGACCTTCGAGGTCGTCGAACAGGTGGTTCCAGCGCATGCCGGAACGCTAGCCGCAGGACACCCGCGCGGGGCCGGTTCTCCACAGGTCGCCCGCTAGTCGAGAAGCGACAGGTTCTCCACAATTAGGGTTCGAAGCGTGGACAAGCAGCAGGACCCCTGCTTGAATCGCCTCACCCCCCGTTCTGGGGGAGAAGAACCGGATGAGGGGCGGGTGCGGATGAGCGATGCGGCTTCGGGGGGCCCGGCGCGTTCGCGCGACGGTGCCCGGCAGCGTTTCGACACCGAGGACTTCTTC
The DNA here is from genome assembly GCA_031177985.1 of Microbacteriaceae bacterium. Lineage (GTDB taxonomy): Bacteria > Actinomycetota > Actinomycetes > Actinomycetales > Microbacteriaceae > JAPSJW01. The sequence continues at coordinate 272,406 of JAPSJW010000003.1, forward strand.
GGCCATCAGCCGGCCTCGAGTTCGAGTCTTCCCGATCCAGCCCCTCTGCTGGAGAACCTCACGCGCTGCGTGGTCGAGATCCTCGCGGGGGCGAGGGATCTCGAGCAGATCGCCCGGTGGGTGACCGACGATGTGTACCGCCACCTCCTCAAGCGCGTCGTCATCTCGGCGCGCGCCCGCCAGGTGAAGGGGCAGGCGGCGGCCCGGCCGGTGTTCACGGTCGGCTCCACCACGACCTGCGAACCGCGCGACGGGGTCGTGGAGGCGGTCGTCGTGGTGAGGGGGCGGGCGCGCACCAGGGCGGTCGCCATCCGTCTGGAGGGACTCGACCGCCGCTGGCGCGCGACCGCGATCCACGTGCTCTAACCGGCCAGGTAGTCCCAGTCCTCGAAGGCGTCGACGGCCGCGATGGCGGCGGCGACGATCTGCTCCGAGTCGGAGGTGCAGTCCTCCGTGAGCTCCCAGTTGCACTCCGCTGCGGCGAACGACTCGGCGGCAGGCAGGCCCTGCTCGACGGCCGCACGCACCTCGGGCAGAGTGCCGACAGCATCGGCCGCACCAGGAGCGAGCTGGTCGAGCTGCTCGAGCAGCGCACCGCTCGCTGTGAGGGCGAGACTCATGCTGCCGAGCGCCCCACCGCAAGGCACCCCGCTGTCGACGGCCCGGGCGACGGTGCAGCCCTCGGCCTCCCACTCCTCGACCTGGAAGCTGAGGGTGTGGAGTTGCGCGGCGGCGTTCTCGAACCAGTAGTCGTCGGGGGTCCAGTCCCCGCTCTCCGCGGGTGCGGGCGATGACGTGGGCGCCGCGGCGGGCTCAGCGGGAGGCTGGCCCCCCGGCCCGGTCGGGCCGTAGGCGGTACAGCCGGCGAGGGCGACGACGGCGATCGGAAGAAGGAGGGACGGAGAGAGAGTCGGGCGTTTCATGCCTCCGACGGTAGAAGGCAGAGGGTCCCGCCCGATCGGGTCCCGCGTCCCGGCTTACGGCCCGTTAACGTGGCTGCGCCGGGTTGGTCGGATCGCCGTGGGAGGGCGGATTGATCACCGGGCCCGCGGTGGCCGGCGATACGGGACTGCCGGCGCTTCCCTGCTGCACCTCGGGCATCCGCTGGTCGACCGACCCGCTGGGCTCGGTGCCGTTGCGCAGCGCTTCCAGGCGGTGCTCGAGCAGCTCCGTCACGGGCAGACGGTTCCCGTGCGTCCGCTCGTACTCCAGCAGTGCACCCACGCCGTCCTCATCGAGGGCCGAGATGCGCGAGAGCAGCGTGCCGAGCGGGATGTGGTCGTAGTCGGGCAGCGGAAGTTCGTTCTTCTCGGTCATCCCTCCAGGTTTCCGAGGAAGGACGCCGAACGGAACCCGTTGCCTGGCCGGAGGAGGTGTGGTGAGATCAGCGCTTCCCGCGCTTATCGGATGCCCGACGCTGCGCCCGGTTCTGCGGTGCTGCAGCCGGCGCCCCGCCCTCGGCGCGCTGCCCGAAGGCTCCACGCTGGGCAGGCTGCTGCGTTCCGCCGCGCTGCCCTGCAGCCTGACCGCCCGCGGATGCGGCCGGTCGCGCCGCGGGAGCCGCGCCAGGGGCCGTCTGGCGGGCGGCCTGCTGAGCTCGGGCCGTCTGGGCCTGCTGGATCTGCCCGCGCTGGTTGCGCACCTCGACCTCCCCGTCGGCCGTGGGAGCCGAGTACTGCAGGCGCTCCGTCGGAGCGGCGCTGCCGCTCAGGCCCTTGGCCGAGACGGTCGGCACGGCTGCGTTCGCGGTGTCGCCGGTGACCTCGACCTCGAGGTTGAACAGGAACCCGATGGTCTCCTCGCGGATCTGGCCCATCATGCTCTGGAAGAGCGAGAAGCCCTCGCGCTGGTACTCGACCAGCGGGTCGCGCTGCGCCATCGCACGCAGTCCGATGCCGTCCTTGAGGTAGTCCATCTCGTAGAGGTGGTCGCGCCAGCGGCGGTCGATGACCGACAGCACGACGCGTCGCTCGAGTTCGCGCATGGCGGCCTCGCCGAGCTGGCTCTCACGCGCCGCGTACTGCACCTTGGCGTCGGAGAGGATCTCGCGCACCAGGAACTGCGCGGTCACCTTGCCGCGGGTGCCCGCCTCGCTGAGCACCTCGTCGATCGTGATCGAGACCGGATAGAGCGTCTTCAGCTCCGTCCAGAGCGCGTCGAAGTCCCAGTCGTCCGAGTTGCCCTCGGCGGTGTGCGCCTCGACCACCTCGGTGATGACCGACTCGAGGAACTGCTGCACCCGGTCCTGGAGGTCGTCGCCCTCGAGGATGTGACGGCGGTCGCTGTAGATCGCCTCGCGCTGACGGTTCAGCACGTCGTCGTACTTCAGCACGTTCTTGCGGATCTCGGCGTTGCGCGCCTCGACCTGCGACTGGGCCGAGCGGATGGCGCGGCTCACGACCTTGGACTCGATCGCCAAGTCGTCGGGCACGTTGTTGCGGCCCATGAGCGCCTCGGCGGCACCCGAGTTGAACAGCCGCATGAGGTCGTCGGTGAGCGAGAGGTAGAAGCGGCTCTCACCGGGGTCGCCCTGACGCCCGGAGCGGCCCCGCAGCTGGTTGTCGATCCGGCGCGACTCGTGACGCTCGGTGCCGAGCACGTAGAGCCCGCCCACCTTGGAGACCTTGTCGGCCTCCTCCTGCACGCGCTTCTTCACCTCGTCGAAGACGGCGTCCCACTGCGCCTCGTACTCCTCGGGGGTGTCGACGGGGCTGAGGCCCTTCGCGTTCATCTCCGAGACGGCGAGGAACTCGGCGTTGCCGCCGAGCATGATGTCGGTTCCGCGACCCGCCATGTTCGTGGCGACGGTGACGGCGCCGAGGCGCCCGGCCTGCGCGATGATCGCGGCCTCCCGGGCGTGGTTCTTCGCGTTCAGCACCTCGTGCTTGACTCCGCGCTTCGCGAGGAGCTTCGACAGGTACTCGCTCTTCTCGACGCTCGTCGTGCCCACGAGCACCGGCTGCCCGGACTTGTGCCGCTCGACGATGTCCTCGACGACCTGATCGAACTTCGCCTGCTCGTTCTTGTAGACCAGGTCGCTCTGGTCGATCCGCACCATCGGCTTGTTCGTGGGGATCGGGACGACGCCGAGCTTGTAGGTGCTCATGAACTCCGCAGCCTCGGTCTCCGCCGTGCCGGTCATGCCCGAGAGCTTCTTGTAGAGGCGGAAATAGTTCTGCAGGGTGATCGTGGCGAGGGTCTGGTTCTCGGCCTTGACCGCGACACCCTCTTTGGCCTCGATGGCCTGGTGGATGCCCTCGTTGTAGCGACGGCCCATGAGGATGCGGCCGGTGTGCTCGTCGACGATGAGCACTTCGCCGTTCATGACGACGTAGTCCTTATCGCGCTTGAAGAGCGCGCGCGCCTTGATGGCGTTGTTGAGGAACGAGATCAGCGGGGTGTTGGCGCTCTCGTACAGGTTGTCGATGCCGAGGTAGTCCTCGACCTTCTCGATGCCGGGCTCGAGCACGCCGACCGTGCGCTTCTTCTCGTCGACCTCGTAGTCGGTGCCGGCCTCGAGGCGCTTCGCGATCGACGCGAACTCGGTGAACCAGCGGTTGGCCTCGCCCGAGGCGGGGCCGGAGATGATGAGCGGGGTGCGCGCCTCGTCGATGAGGATCGAGTCGACCTCGTCGACGATCGCGAAGTTGTGGCCGCGCTGCACCATGTCGCTGGCCTTCCAGGCCATGTTGTCGCGGAGGTAGTCGAAGCCGAACTCGTTGTTCGTGCCGTAGGTGATGTCGGCGGAGTACTGCTGGCGCCGCACCTCGGGCGTCTGGCCCGACAGGATGCACCCGGTGGTCATGCCGAGGGCGCGGAAGACGCGGCCCATGAGCTCGGACTGGTAGCTCGCGAGGTAGTCGTTCACGGTGATGACGTGCACGCCGCGCGACGGGATCGCGTTGAGGTAGGCAGCGGTGGTCGCGACCAGGGTCTTGCCCTCACCGGTCTTCATCTCGGCGATGTTGCCGAGGTGGAGCGCCGCCCCGCCCATGATCTGCACGTCGAAGTGGCGCATGCCCAGCGTGCGCGACGCCGCCTCGCGCACCGCGGCGAACGCCTCGGGCAGCAGGTCGTCGAGGGACTCCCCGTTCGCGTAGCGCTCGCGGAGCTCCACCGTCTCGTGCTTGAGCTCCTCGTCGGTCAGCTCCCTGAAGTCGTCTTCGAGCTGGTTGACCGCCTCGGCATAGGCCTTCAGCCGTCGGATGATCCGTCCCTCGCCGACGCGCAGGACCTTCTCTAGAACGTTGGCCACGGGGCTACTCCATCACAGTCAGTGCTGAGGGCACGCTCGCGCCCCTCCGTTACCGGCTCGTAATGGTAGCAAGCCCCGTGGCCGACGGCCTGGACGCGCGGTCAGCCTCGACGCTTGCGACTGCGCTGCCGCGTCAGCTCGTCCGGCTGGTCCTCGAGGCTGATGACGCCGTAGTTCCAGCCCTTGCGGCGGTATACGACGCTCGGCCGGTCGGTGGCCGCGTCGATGAAGAGGAAGAACGGATGCCCGACCAGCTCCATGCGATCGACCGCGTCCTCCTGAGTCATCCTCTCGGCGGGGAACACCTTGTCGCGGATGACGACGGGCGAGTACTCCTCGTCCTGCGTCTCCTCCTGCACCGGCACCGACCCGGTGGCGACGCGCTCGAGCACGTCGACGCTCGCGGGGGTGACGTCGATCGGGAGCTGCCCGCTGGCCTGAGCCTTCGCGAGCGACGTCGGGCGGTGCTGTCCGCGATGCACCTTGCGGCGGTCCTTCGCCTGGCGCACCCGCTCGAGCAGCTTGTCGAACGCGAGATCGAAAGCGACGTACTTGTCGCTGCCTGCCGCCTCGGCCCGCACGAGAGGCCCGGGGCCGAAGAGCATGAGCTCCACCCGGTCGTCTCCCGAGGTGCCGTTGGTCTCGTTGTGGCGGCAGAGCTTCACCTCGAAGGCGATGGCCTTCTCTGCGAGGTGATCGACTTTCTCGGCCTTCTCGAGGGCGTATTCGCGAAAGCGATCCGTGATGCCCACGTTGCGACCGGTGATGGAAATGTCCATAAGCGCTCTCCTTCGACCATCCCGCGCGCCCCCAGACCGCCGGGGCGGGAGCCTGCTGGCGCGCCCTTTCGAGCAACCGTAGTCCTGGCGGGGCCGGGTGTCACGAGGAGCGCGCGCTCTCCCAGCCGACTGCCGAGTACCGGGGTGTGGACGCGAGGCAGGCGGCGCCGACGACCGTGCCGCCCGCCTCTCGAACGACCCTGGCCGCCTCGACGAGGGTCGCGCCGGTCGTCACGACATCGTCGACCAGGAGGATCGAGAGCCCGTCGAGCCGCCTGGTCGCGCGGAACGATCCTCGTCGGTTCGCCGCGCGCTCATCGATCGTGAGGCCCTTCTGCACCCGGCCGGATGAGGATGCCAGCGCCCGCAGCGGGCGGATGCCGGCGGCGCGGAGCAGCAGTCGCACCGGATCGTAGCCGCGGCGACGGTACGCGGAACGCGAGGTCGGCACGGCGACGACCAGGGCGCCGGGGTGCTCGAGCACCGTCGAGAACGCCAGGCCGAGGGCGCGGGCGGCGTCGGTGCGGCCGCTCTCCTTGAGCGCGAGCAGCACGCGCCGCGGCACGCCCTCGTACCTCAGCGCGGCCCGCACCACGGTGCCGTCGGCCAGGCGGCGGACGGTCGGCTCGGGGAGCAGCGCGGAACGGCATCCGTCGCACAGGCCCCGGTCGGGGGCACCGCATCCGGAGCACTCGACCGGCGAGAGCACGGCGAGCGCATCGAGAAGGGCGTCCCGCAGCATCCGCAGCATGCCGGAAGGGTCGCATCCGCGGACGGGTTCGAGCGGACGCCGACGGGAGAGTGTGGAGAACCCGCTACTGCTGGGTGGCGAGGAGGGATGCACGCAGGCCTGCGCTCTGCCAGCCGCTGCCTCGCTGCTGCAGCACGATCCCCTGGCCGTCCAGCACGCGCAGGCCGTCGACTCCCCCGTTGCCGCCGACGATCGAGACCGCCTCGGACGGACCGCCAAGGGTGCGGATCTGGCCGCCCACGTCGTACTGCATGACGCGGGTGGCGCCGTCCCGCTCCCCCAGGGTGGCGAGCGATCTGCCGTCGACCCAGGTCGCGTCGATCGGCCGAGCGCCGTCGATCGGGATCGGCGGCGCCTCGACGAGCGACTCGGGCACGCCGTCGTCGTCGCGCACGACCGAGAACAGGCTGAGCACCGCACCGCCGCTCGTCTCGAGGTAGAACGCCACCCGGGCGCCGTCGCGCGAGACGTCGATCGACGCCACCCGCCCAGAGGCAGGGAGGGAGCTCGCCAGCGGATGCTCCTCGCCGCTCTGGTCGTAGACGACGAGCGCCGAGGGCGAGTCCTCGGGGGCGCTCCAGACCATCCCCTCCGAGTCGATCGCCGGCGGAGCGAGGTCGGCACGGGTGTCCAGCTGCACCGGGGGTGCCTCGCCCGTGAGCACGAGGTACACCGCGCCGTCGCCCGCTCGCACGGCAGCGGCACGCCCGCCTCCCGCCGCGTAGGTCACCGACGTCGGCTCGAGGTCGACCACCTTGGCGCTGAGCTGCCCGATCTGGTCGATCTCATCCGACGACGGGGACGTGAACCCGAACTCGCCGTCGCGCAGCAGCAGCACGCGCGAGTCCACGGGCTGCTGCACGAGGGGCGGGGTGTCGGAGTCCTCGATCGGAAGCGGCACGTCGTTCACGAGCACGGTCACCGAGCGGATGTCGGGGAGCGTCGACAGCGTGGCGCGCAGCTGCTCTCGCAGCTGCACCCGCTGCTGCGTCGTCGCGAGCTGCGCCTCCTCGCTCAGCGTGACGCGGGCCTCACCCTGCACGACCTCGACGGGAGCAGCGATCGTCGTGTTGTTGGGGAAGCTCTGCACGACGGCGGGGTCGAGCCATTCGGTGGGACCGGCCAGCAGCTCGCGCACGATCCTGTTCTGCACCTGCGAGCTGCGGGGGAACCAGCGGAGGTCGGGGACGAGGTACTCGAAGTCGGGCTCCCAGAAGTAGAGGGAATGGGAGTCGAAGGCGCTCGCGAATCCGGCGTCGGTGAGCACGATCCCGTCGGGCGCCTCGGCGATGCGCCACTCGCCGTTCTCCTGCTCGAACCGCACGACCCGCTCGTTCTCGGAGGCGACCTCCTCCTGGAAGTAGCGTCCCGTCGCGTCGACACCGGCGCGGGTGTTGACCCGGTAGGTCATGGTGTTGTCGTCGGTGCGCCCGATCGCAGGTCCCCCCGACCGGACCACGACCGACGCGTTCGGGTTCCACGCGGTGCTGAACTCCTCCGTGAGGAACTGGCGGGCGACGCGGTAGTCGTTCTCCGCGCTCGCCCCCGCGAGCATGAAGTCCTGGAGGATCTCCTGCTGCGTCGCGCCCGGCTCGGGGCCGAAGGACGCGAACTCACCCTCGGGCGCCTCGGCGTCGCCCACGACCGGCCCCGTCTGCACTCCGCTGCTGGTGGGGATGGCGACGCAGCCCGAGAGGAGCAGGGCCGTCACGAGGGCGAGCACGGATGCCAGGCGGCGCTCAGTCATCCGTCTTCTCCTGTTCGGCGCCCGCCGCGACCGGCTCGGGCGGGGGAAGCGGGAGCGGCGATCCGGTGAGGGCACCGCCTCTCGTGCGCGGGATCGTCAGGCGGAAGCACGAGCCGTGGCCGGGCTCGGCCCACACGTCGAGGGTGCCGCCGTGCAGCGCCGCGTCCTCGAGCGAGATCGCGAGGCCGAGACCGGTGCCGCCCATGGTGCGCTGCCGGGACGGGTCAGCGCGCCAGAAGCGGTCGAACACGCGCTCGGTCTGCTCGGGGGTCATGCCGATGCCGTGGTCGCGCACCGCGATCGCGACGGCCTCGGCGTCGCTGTCGACGTAGACCTCGATCGGCTTGCCCTCTCCGTGCTCGAGGGCGTTGCCGAGCAGGTTGCGCAGGACGCGGCGGATGCGGCGGGCGTCGACCTCGGCGTCGAAGTACCCGCCCGGCGCCACGACCCGGAGCTCGGAGCCCCGGGTTTCCGCAACGGGCTCGAACGCCTCGATCGACTCCTCCACGAGCCGCACGAGGTTCGTCGGCTCGAGGTCGAGCTCGACGGCACCCGCGTCGTAGCGGCTGATCTCCAGCAGGTCCGCGAGCAGTGCCTCGAAGCGTCTCACCTGGGTGTGCAGCAGCTCGGCGGTGCGCGCCGTCGTCGGGGGGAAGGTCTCCCGCTGGTTGTAGAGCACATCGCCGGCCAGACGGATGGTGGTCAGCGGCGTGCGCAACTCGTGCGAGACGTCCGAGACGAAGCGCTGCTGCACGGTGGAGAGGTGCGCGAGCTGAGTGATCTGGCGCTGCAGGCCGTCTGCCATGCCGTTGAAGGACCGGGCGAGGGTGGCGATGACGTCCTCGCCCCGCTCAGGGATGCGCTGCTCGAGCTGACCCGCGGCGAGTCGCTCGCTCACCTCGGCGGCGAGCCGCACGGGGCCCACGACGAGCAGTACGACCACGTAGGTGACCGCGCCGATCAGGGCGATGAGGGCGAGGAAACCGAAGAGGAGGGTCTGCTGCACGAAGGTCAGGGTGTCCTGCACGTCGACGAGGTCGTAGACGAGGTACAGCTCGTACTGCCCGGCGGTCGGCACCTCGAGCGTCGAGGCGGCGACGATCCCCGGATGCACCCCGTCGTCCGACGGCAGCTCGACCGACTGCCAGTGCACGACCCCGTCTCCCTGTTCCGCCGTGCGAGCCCGGAGCTCGTCGCTCACCACGTCCTCGGGGAAGTCCTCGCTGTTCGTGCTCGGCATCCGCGCCTCAGTGTCCTGCCCCAGGCTGCGAAGGATCAGGACGTGCGTGGTCGCGGGGCGGGACACGGCCGCGAGGATGCGGGCCTGACCGCTGAGAGCGATCGGGTCGAGCTCCACGGTCTCGCTCTGATCGATCGCGTTCTCGAAGTAGGCCTGCCCCGCGGCGGTCGCGCTCGCCGTCTCGGCGAGCACCTGGTCGCGTCTGTCCTCGAAGAGGTTGGTGCCGATGGTCACCGACATGTAGCTGCCGATGACGAAGACGGCCGCGCCGGACAGCAGCACCGTGATGGCCACGGTGCGCAGCTGCAGGGAGGAGCGCCAGAGGTGCGCCAGCCTCCCGGGCCAGGAGCGCCAGGCGAAGTTCATCGGATCAGGATGCGGCGCCCGCGCGATACCCGACTCCCCGCACCGTCATGACGATGCGGGGATTGTCCGGGTCGTGCTCGACCTTCGCGCGCAGACGCTGCACATGCACGTTCACGAGGCGCGTGTCGGCCTTGTAGTGGTAGCCCCAGACCTGCTCGAGCAGCATCTCGCGGGTGAAGACCTGGTTGGGCTTGAGGGCGAGCGCGACCAGCAGCTCGAACTCGAGGGGCGTGAGGTTGATGAGCTCGCTCCCCCGGCGCACCTCGTGACCGGCCACGTCGATCACGAGATCGCCGACCTTCAGAGGGGCCGCCGACGAGTCGGAGGAGACCGGGCGCAGGCGGGTGCGGATGCGGGCCACCAGCTCCTTGGGATCGAACGGCTTGACGACGTAGTCGTCCGCTCCGCTCTCGAGGCCGCGCACCACATCCGTCGTGTCGCTCTTGGCGGTCAGCATGATGATCGGCACACCCGACTCCTCGCGGATGCGGGCGCACACCTCGATGCCGTCGAGCCCGGGGAGCATGAGGTCGAGCAGCACCAGGTCGGGCTTCAGCTCACGCTGCCGCTCGACCGCTTCGGCACCGTCCGCGCAGAACTCGGGCTCGAAGCCCTCTCCGCGCAGCACGATGCCGATCATCTCGGCGAGGGCGGTGTCGTCGTCGACGACGAGGATTCGCGCGCTCATGAGGTCCGTTCCAGGAGGGCTGTGAGGAGGTTTCGCACAACAGTAGTCGAGTGTGACAGCATGACTACCGTCGACGACCGTCCCCGCAGCGAGCGTGAGGAAACCGATATATGAGCGACTCGGGCGCCTGGCAGCCGCCGTCGAGCCCTTCGGAACCTCCGCCCGCCGATCCCTTCGGCGGAAGCGCGCCTCCGCAGCCCGCAGCAGCGCCACCGGTTCCGCCGGTCACCCCTCCTCCGCCGGTGCAGCAGCCGTTCAGCACGCAGCCGTACGGACCGCCGCCCGGTACCCAGCCGTACGGCGCCCAGCCATACGGACCGCCGCCCGGCGCCCCCTACGGGGCTCCCCCGCCGCCGTACGCCGCGCCCGCGACGTCGTTCGGCGCAGCGGGGTTCGGCGCACCGGGGTTCGGCGCGCCTCCTCAGGCCGGGCTCCCGTACGGGCAGCAGGAGTGGACTCCCCCGCCGAAGCCGGGGCTCGTGCCGCTCCAGCCGATGGGGCTCGGCACGATCCTCTCCGGATCGTTCACCGTGCTGCGACGCAACCCCCGCCCCACCTTCGGTGTCGCGCTGCTCTTCTCGCTCGCGCTGTTCATCCTCAGCGGCGTCATCGTGGGCGTCGTCGGATTGCTGGCCTTCAGCCGGCTCGACACGGCGCCGATCGAGGAGCAGGAGGAGATCGCCGCAGGTGCCACCGCGATCACCCTGCTGTCGGCGCTCGTGCCCATGGCGCTCGCCCTCATCGCCTCCGCCGTCTTCCAGGGGATCATCTCGCTCGAGGTCGCGCGCGCGACCATCGGCGAGAAGCTGACCTTCGGCGGGCTATGGCGCCTGTCCAAGGGGCGCATCGGGGCGTTGATCGGCTGGACGATGCTCGTGACGCTCGCGGTCACGATCGCCCTGGCGGTGGCGGTGGGCATTCTCGCCCTCATCGCGATCACCGCGGGGGACGCGGGCCCCGCCGTGGCGATCGTCCTCGGCATCCTCTTGTTCCTGGGGGCCATCGTGATCGGCGCCTGGCTCGGCACGAAGCTCTCGATGGTGCCGAGCGCCATCGTGCTCGAGCGGCTCGACGTGTTCGCAGCGGTGCGGCGCTCCTGGACGCTGACCGACCGCTTCTTCTGGCGCACCTTCGGCATCCAGCTGCTGGTCGGCTTCATCCTGAACCTCGCGGCTCAGGTGGTCACGACGCCCGTCTCGTTCCTCGGGGGCATCCTCGTGTCGTTCTTCGGCGTGAGCGGTGATCCCACGACGATGTTCGTGCTCCTCGGGGTGGTCTACCTCCTGACCTTCCTCGTCACGATCGTCGTCTCGGCGATCACGATCATCGTGCAGTCCGCGACGACGACCCTGCTCTATCTCGATCTCCGCATCCGCAAGGAGGGGCTCGACCTCGAGCTGATCCGGTTCGTCGAGGCGCGTGCCGCGGGCGACGACACCGTCGAGAACCCCTACCTGAGCAGCGTCTCTCCGACGGGGCCCGGCGCGGCGGCCGCCGCGTGACCTGGGGACCACGGGCGTCGCTGCAGTCCTCCGTGCCGGTCGACCCCGACGCCGAGGAGGCTCAGGAGCTGCTGCGACGCGAGCTCTCCGAGCAGCAGTACCAGGCCGCGCAGCCGACCTGGTTCGACCGCCTCGTCTCGGCGTTCTGGGACTGGGTGAACTCGCTGCAGTTCGCGGGCGTCGAGGGGCCGTCGGCGCTCTGGACGCTCATCGCGGTCGTGCTGGCCGCCGTGGCGATCGTCCTCGCCTTTCTCATCTTCGGCTTGCCGCGCCTGAACCGGCGTTCCGCAGCAGCCGGCACCCTCTTCGGCGACGATGACACCCGGCGGGCGGCCGAGCTCCGGGCGTCCGCCGAGCGGGCTGCCGCCGCCGGCGACTGGTCCACCGCGATCGTCGAGCTCTTCCGCGCCATCGCCCGCGACCTGGAGGAGCGGACGATCGTCGAATCCTTCCCCGGGACGACGGCCTCAGGCTTCGCTCGCAATGCCGCCGACGCGTTCCCATCGTTCGCCGAGGGGCTCGCGTGGAGCGCAACCGTGTTCGACGGCGTGCGCTACTTGGGGCGAGCGGGGAACCAGGCGCAGTACGAGGCGGTCGCTGCGCTCGAGCGCGACCTGCGAACCGCCCGACCCGTCGGGGCACCGGCGGTGCCGGCATGACCGCCGCGGTGCAGGAGTCGCTCACGCCGACGGTGCGGTCGGCAGGGCGCCGCGCGGCGTTCTGGATCGTCGCCGCGATCGTCGCGGTCCTCGTCTTCGCCATCTCCGTCGCGCTCAATCGCGCCGGCGCGGCGGCCGAGTACTTCTCCACCGAGACCCCTGCGCCCGGCGGCACCATGGCAGTGGCCGAGGTGCTCAGGGAGCAGGGGGTCGACGTCCAGCAGGTGCGCACCCTGGACGCCGCCGAGGAGGCCATCGCCGACCCGCACGAGACCACCCTCGTGCTCTACGACCCGAGCGGGTACCTCACCGAGCAGAAGCTGCGTGACGCCGCGGCGCTCGCGACCTCGGTCGTGCTCGTCGATCCCGGGTTCTTCGAGCTCGAAGCGCTCGCTCCCTCGGTCGCGACCGCGGGCGGTGCGGATGACGTGCTCGAGGACGACTGCGGGCTCCCGGCAGCGGATGCGGCCGGCAGCGTCACCGGCGAGGGCGGAAGCGCCTACCGGGTGATCGAGGACGGCGACGTCGCCGAGCGGTGCTTCGGCAGCGGCGACGACACCGCCTCCGTGCTGACCGTCGAGGACGGCGACCGCACCGTCACGGTCTTCGGGCTGCCGGACACGATGACGAACGACCTCGTCGACGAGCGCGGGAACGCCGCCCTGGCCCTTCACCTGCTCGGCGAGCGCGAGCACCTCGTCTGGTACCTCCCCTCCTTCGAGGACCTCGACCGCGACGCCGTGCCGACGCTCTCCGAGTTGAGTCCGCCCTGGGTCACGCCGCTGATCGCGCTGTGCTTCGCGGTCGCCATCGCCGCTGCGATCTGGCGCGGCCGTCGACTGGGCCCGCTGGTCATCGAGAACCTTCCGGTGACCGTTCCGGCGAGCGAGACCATGGAGGGCCGCGCACGGCTCTATGCCCGCTCGTCCGCCCGGCTGCGCGCCCTCGACGCTCTGCGCATCGGCACCGTGGACCGCCTCGCCCGCGACGTGGGTCTGCCGCGCACCGCGGGCGTCGACGAGGTCGCCGGTGCCGTCGCCGCCGTCGTCGGGCGCCCGTGGGGAGAGGTGCGAGCGCTGCTGGTCGACGCTGCGCCGGCGAGCGACGCCGACCTCGTCCGGCTCTCCGACGAGCTGCTGAGACTTGAACGCGCGGTTCATGCCGCGACCAGACCCGACCAGTGGAGACAGGGGAACGATAGATGACCGACCAGGAGCTGCGGGCCGCGTTCGCGAGGGTGCGGACGGAAGTGGGCAAGTCCGTCGTGGGCCAGGACGCCGCGGTGACCGGCCTCATGATCGCCCTGCTCGCCGGAGGGCACGTGCTGCTCGAGGGCGTGCCGGGTGTCGCGAAGACGCTGCTCGTGCGGACCCTCAGCCACACCCTGCGCCTCGACACGAAGCGGGTCCAGTTCACCCCCGACCTGATGCCAGGAGACGTGACCGGCTCGCTCGTCTTCGACGCCAAGGTCGGCGAGTTCGAGTTCCGTGAAGGGCCGGTGTTCACGAACATCCTGCTCGCCGACGAGATCAACCGCACCCCTCCGAAGACGCAGTCCGCTCTGCTGGAGGCGATGGAGGAGCGCCAGGTGTCGGTCGACGGCCAGACCCGCAAGCTCCCGGTCCCCTTCCTGGTGGCGGCGACGATGAACCCGGTGGAGTACGAGGGCACCTACACGCTGCCCGAGGCGCAGCTCGACCGGTTCCTGATGAAGCTGACCCTCCCGCTTCCCGATCGCGAGACGGAGGTCGAGGTGCTCGCGCGGCATTCGGCCGGGTTCAACCCACGGGATCTCGCCGCCGCCGGCGTCACGGCTGTGCTCTCTGCCGACGAGCTCGCGGCGGCACAGGCGGCCGTGCGGCAGGTCGGTGCGAGTCGGGATGTGCTGGGCTACGCCGTCGACGTCGCGCACGCGACCCGGCACAGCCCCTCGGTGAAGCTCGGGGTGAGCCCGCGTGGAACGACGGCGCTTCTCGCGGCGTCGAAGGCCTGGGCCTGGCTCAACGGGGTCGAGGCGATCACGCCCGACCACGTGCAGGCGATGGCTCTGCCCGTGCTGCGCCACCGACTTCAGCTCCGCCCCGAGGCCGAGCTCGAGGGCATCTCGGCCGACGCGATCCTGCGATCGATCCTCCAGCAGGTTCGCGTGCCGATCTGACATGGCGATCTCCGGCTGGTTCGTGGCGGCGCTCGCGTTCGGCGCCGTGCCCCTGATCATCACCGGGCAGCCGATCGTGCTGCTCGGATGGATCGCGTTGCTGCTGGTCGCGGCCGCTGTCGACCTCCTGCTCGCGGGCTCGCCGCGCAAGCTCGCGGTCCAGCGCGAGGTGCCCTCTCGCGTGCGACTCGGTGAGACGGCGCGCACGAGGCTCCTCGTCACGAACCGCGGCACGCGCCCGGTGCGCGGCGTGCTGCGCGACGGCTGGCAGCCCTCCGCCGGCGCGTCGCCCTCCCGCTTCCCGATCTCGATCCCACGCGGGGAGCGCCGAGCGGTCACGGCAGCGCTCACCCCGTTCCGTCGAGGCGAACGCCGCACCGCAGCCGTGACCGTGCGCTCGTTCGGTCCGCTGCGGCTCGCCGCTCGCCAGGCGACGCTCGCGGCACCCGGAGCGCTCCGGGTGCTGCCTCCGTTCAACGCCCGCAAGCACCTGCCTTCGCGGCTCGCCCGGCTCCGTGAGCTCGACGGCCGCACGAGCGTGCAAGTGCGCGGCCAGGGGACGGAGTTCGACTCGCTCCGCGACTACGTGCGCGGGGACGACGTGCGCTCCATCGATTGGCGAGCCACGGCCCGCAAGCAGGACCCGACGACGCCGGCGGGTCAGAAGCTCGTCGTGCGCACCTGGCGCCCTGAGCGCGACCGCCGCGTCGTCATCGTCGTGGACAGCGGGCGGACGTCGGCCGCCCGCATCCAGGACGAGCCGCGTATCGACACGGCGTTCGAGTCGGCTCTGCTGCTCGCAGCACTGGCGACCCGCGCGGGCGACCGCGTTGACCTGCTCGTGTACGACCGCAGGGTGCGCGGACGAGTGCAGGGCGCGAGCGGCGCCGAGCTGCTCTCCCGCATGGTCGACGCGATGGCCCCGATCGAGCCCGAGCTCATCGAGATGGACTGGTCGGTCGTGCCGGGGCTCGTGCGGCAGGTGACCTCGCAGCGTTCGCTCGTCGTGCTGGCCACCTCGATCGACGCCCCCGGCGCCTCGCGCGGCCTGCTCGGCGTGCTGCCCGAGCTGACGCGCAAGCACACCGTCGTGGTGTCGAGCGTCACCGACCCGAGCGTGCTCGAGGCGAGCCGCGATCGATCCGACCGCGAGCGGGTCTACCGCGCCGCATCCGCCGAGCGCGCGCTGCTCGACGTGACCCGCGTCTCGGCGGCGATCCGCAGGTCGGGTGCCGAGGTCGTCACCGGTGCCCCGCAGGACCTCCCGCCTGCCCTCGCCGACCTCTACATCGCGCTGAAGGCGGCGGGGCGGCTCTAGGCCGACGTCCGCTCGTGGTCGGCCACGGAGCGCGGAACGCTCCCCGGCGAAGACCGGGCGCTGAGACGAGCTAGCCCGCGATGAGCTGCTTCGCGCCCGCCTCGAAGCGACTGAGGTCGCCGGTCTCCCCCGATCGCCACGCGCGACGCCCGAGCACCCACTGGTAGACGAGGAACCCGGCGAGGGCGACGGTGCCGATGCCGATCTTGAGAACCCAGGGCCAGTCCTGGCGGGTGATGTAGCCCTCGATGAGCCCCGAGACGAGCAGCGCGAGGATCAGCCCCACCGCCACCGTGATCAGTGCCCGCCCGTCCTCCGCGAGCGCCTGCCCTCTCGTACGGGCGCCGGGTGCCACCCAGGCCCAGAAGATCCGCATGCCCGCGGCGCCGGCGACGAAGATCGAATAGAGCTCGAGCTGCCCGTGCGGCGCGATGTACAGGAAGAAGATGTCGAGCCGATCGTGCTCGGCCATGATCGCGGCGCTGAAGCCGAGGTTCTGCGCGTTCGAGAAGAGCAGATACGGCGAGTAGAGCCCGACGATGCCGAACGCGACGCACTGCGCGGCCAGCAGGGCGTTGTTCGTCCAGACCTGACCGGTGAACGAGCTCGGCGGATTCTCGGAGTAGTAGGCGACGAAGTCCTCCGCGGCGAACTGCTCGCGGAACTCGTCGGAGCCGAAGTTCGCCAGCACCTGCGGGTTCGCGAACGCCCACCAGGCGTACAGGAAGGCCACGAGCGCGGTCGCCAGGGTCACGGCGAGCGACAGCCAGCGGATGCGGTAGAGGGCGGCAGGAAGCTGAGCCACGAAGAAGACCGGCAGCTGGCTCAGCACGTTGGCGCTGGCGCCCGTGAACCTCAAGCGAGCTCGGGACAGCGCGAGCGACAGCCGGTCGCCCTGTGTCGAGCGTCCGGCCGTGGTGCGCAGAACCGAGAGCTGGGTGGCGCCCGCCTGGTAGCGGTCGATGAGCTCGTCGGCCTCGCGGCCGCTCAGCGACCGCGTCGCGCCCAGCTGGGCGAGCCGATCCCATTCATCGCGGTGGGCGGCGGAGTAGGCGTCGAGGTCCATCTGCTTGAATTCTGTCATGGCGACGGCGGGTCGGGCGATGGATGCGGTGCGGCACGTCGACGACGAGAACGAGCTCATCACCGGTGAAGCGGTCGCCCTGGATCTGCGCCCCGCGGGCTTCGTGCTGCGAGCCGGCAGCGCAGCCATCGACTTCGTGATCTACCTGGGCAGCTACATCCTCGTGCTGCTCCTCGCCTTCCAGGCGGCCACCGCGTGGGACGTCGACGAGGCGGCGGCAGCAGCGATCGGCATCGCGGCCTTCGTGGTCTGCGTGATCGCGGCGCCGACGGCCGTCGAACTGCTCATGCGCGGCAAGTCCGTCGGCCGCCTCGCTCTCGGCGTGCGCATCGTGCGCGACGACGGCGGGGCGATCGGCTTCCGCCACGCCTTCCTGCGGGCCCTCGTCGGAGTACTCGAGATCTACATGACCCTCGGCGGCATCGCCGCCGTCGTGGCACTGCTCAACGGACGCACGAAGCGCCTCGGCGACCTGCTCGCCGGCACCTACGCCCAGCACGAGCGCATCCCGAAGGTCGTCGACCCCGTGTACGGGGTCCCGCTCGAACTGACCGCCTGGTCGCGCACAGCCGACGTGGCCCGCATGCCCGACGGGCTGTCCCGCCGGATCGCGCAGTTCCTCAAGCAGGCGGGCGGCATGGCACCGGGGAGCCGGGTGCGGCTGGCCCGCGAGCTCGCGAACGAGGCGTCTCGGTTCGTCTCACCCGTGCCGGCGGCAGACCCGGAGCTCTTCCTGGCGGCCGTCGCCGCGATGCGCAGGGAGCGCGAGTTCGCGGCGCTCACCCTGCAGCAGCAGCGACTCGACCGCCTGGAGCCCGTGCTGCAGGGGCTGCCGCACGGCTTCCCCGACCGCTGAGGCCCTGCTGCCGGCGGCTCAGTAGCGGTAGTGGTCGACCTTGTACGGTCCCTCGACCGGCACGCCGATGTAGTCGGCCTGCTGCGGAGTGAGAGTCGTGAGCTCGACGCCCAGTGCAGCCAGGTGCAGCCGCGCCACCTTCTCGTCCAGCTTCTTCGGCAGCACGTACACCTCGTTCTCGTAGGCCGAGCGGTTGGTGTGGAGCTCGAGCTGCGCAAGCACCTGGTTGGAGAAGGAGTTGCTCATCACGAACGACGGATGACCGGTGGCGTTGCCGAGATTCATCAGCCGTCCCTCGCTCAGCACGAGGATGCTGCGACCGGTCGACAGGCGCCACTCGTGCACCTGCGGCTTGATCTCGACCTTCTCGGCGCCCGGGAGCGACTCGAGCCCGGCCATGTCGATCTCGTTGTCGAAGTGGCCGACGTTGGCGACGATCGCCAGGTGCTTCATGCCCTGCAGGTGCTCGACGGTCAGCACGTTCTCGTTGCCGGTGGCGGTCACCCAGATGTCGACCTGGTCGAGCACCTTCTCGACGGTCGTGACCTGGTAGCCGTCCATCGCCGCCTGCAGGGCGTTGATCGGGTCCACCTCGCTCACGATCACGCGGGCGCCCTGGCCACGCAGAGCCTCCGCTGCGCCCTTGCCGACGTCGCCGTAGCCTGCCACGAAGGCGACCTTGCCGCCGATCAGCACGTCGGTCGCGCGGTTGAGGCCGTCGGGCAGCGAGTGGCGGATGCCGTACTTGTTGTCGAACTTCGACTTGGTGACCGAGTCGTTGACGTTGATCGCCGGGAAGAGCAGCTGGCCCCTCTTCGCGAGCTCGTAGAGGCGGTGCACCCCCGTGGTGGTCTCCTCCGTCACGCCCTGCAGCCCGTCCGCGACGCGGGTCCAGTGCTGCGGGTCGTGGGCGAGCGAGCGGCGCAGCAGGTCGAGCACGATGCGCCACTCGGCGCTCGCGCCCTCCTCGGCGTCGGGCACGGCCCCCGCCTGCTCGAACTCCCTGCCCTTGTGCACGAGCAGGGTCGCGTCGCCGCCGTCGTCGAGGATGAGGTTCGGGCCGTCGAAGCCCTCCGCCGACCAGTCGAAGATCTGCGCGGCGAGGTCCCAGTACTCCTCGAGGGTCTCGCCCTTCCAGGCGAACACCGGGACTCCCGCGGGCTCCTCGACGGTGCCGGCTCCGACGACGATCGCGGCCGCCGCCTCGTCCTGGGTCGAGAAGATGTTGCAGCTGGCCCAACGCACCTGCGCGCCGAGCGCCACCAGGGTCTCGATGAGCACGGCGGTCTGCACGGTCATGTGCAGCGATCCCGCGATCCGCGCGCCCTTCAGCGGCTGGCTCGGACCGAACTCCTCGCGCAGGGCCATGAGCCCCGGCATCTCCTGCTCCGCGAGGCGGATCTGGTGACGGCCGGCTTCGGCCAGGGAGAGGTCTGCGACCCGGTACGGCAGGGCGGTGGCGGTGCTCGACGACATGGCACCCATTCTCGCACCCGGTGCCGCCGTGTTACCGGCGGGCGTCAGGCGCGGATGAGGGCCAGCACGTCGTCGCGGATGCGCTCCATGGTGGCGCGGTCGCCCGCCTCGACGTTGAGCCGCAGCAGCGGCTCGGTGTTCGAGGGGCGCACGTTGAACCACCAGAAGGCGTCGTCGGCGCCCGACACGGTGAGGCCGTCGAGCTCGTCGAACTCGCCCTTGCCCGTGTAGGCCTCGACGATGCGCGCGTAGGCGGCGGGCACATCCGTCACGGTCGAGTTGATCTCGCCGCTGAGCGCATACGGGTTGTACTTGCGCGCGAACTCCGAGAGCGGCTCCTGCTGATGACCGAACTCGGCGAGGAGATGCATCGCGGCGAGCATGCCGTTGTCGGCGCCCCAGAAGTCGCGGAAGTAGTAGTGGGCGCTGTGCTCGCCACCGAAGATGGCGCCGGTCTCGGCCATCCTGTCCTTGATCAGCGAGTGACCGACATTCGTGCGCACCGGGATCGCGCCGGCGGCCTCGATGGTCTCGGGCACGATGCGCGAGGTGATCAGGTTGTGGATCACGTAGAGGTCGCCCTCGGGCTGGGATGCGCGCACCCGCAGGATCTCGCGGAGCGCGACGATCGCGGCGACCGCCGACGGGGTGACCGGGTCGCCCTTCTCATCGACGACGAAGCACCGGTCGGCGTCGCCGTCGAAAGCCAGGCCCAGGTCGGCCCCGTGCTCCACGACGGCCTTCTGCAGGTCGACGAGGTTCGCCGGCTCGAGCGGGTTGGCTTCGTGATTCGGGAAGGTGCCGTCGAGCTCGAAGTAGAGCGGGATGATCTCGATGGGCAGCTCGGGGAGCGCGGCCGCTGTGCCGAGCACGGCGGGCACGGTCATGCCTCCCATGCCGTTCCCGGCGTCCACGACGACGCGGATGGGGCGGATGCCGGAGAGGTCGACGAGCTGACGCAGGTAGCCGGCGTACTCGGCGAGGATGTCGACATCGCTGTGGCTGCCCGGGCTCTCGACCTGGGGGATGCCGTCGGCGAGGTACTGCGAGGCACGGTCGCGGATCGCGGCGAGGCCGGTCGAGAGGCTGATGCCCTGCGCGCCGGCCCGGGAGAACTTGATGCCGTTGTAGGTCGCCGGGTTGTGGCTGGCCGTGAACATCGCGGCGGGAGCATTGCGCGACCCCGAGGCGAAGTATGTCTCGTCGGTGGAGCAGAGTCCGATCGAGACCACATCGGCACCGCGGGCGCGGGCTCCGCGGGAGAACGCGGCGGCGAACTCGGGGCTCGAATCGCGCATGTCGTGGCCGACCACGACCTCGCTCCCGGCGGCGCCGACCTCGTCCACGAAGCCGGCCGCTAGAGCCTCCACGATCTCCGCCGTGAGTTGCGATCCGACCAGTCCGCGGACGTCGTAGGTCTTGACGAAAGCAGTGAGATCGACGGCAGTGCTCATGCCAGTCAACCTATCCCACCGACGACCACGTGCCGGACGATCTGCCACCCCTGCGGCGCCGACAGACGGTCGGCGTGACGCACGCAGAGGTCGTAGCTGTGCGGCTCGGAAGCCGTCGCCAGCGGCCCCAGCACCGCCATCGAATCCGCATACACATACGTCAGGGTCGAGATCGCCTCGTCGTTGCACCCGACCTTGCTGCACAGCCGTCCGCTCATCGCTGACAGCCTAGGAGCCGACGCCGACGCTGCCGTGCGGCTCGCCGGTACGATGGCCGTCATGCCTCGGAATCGACGCGGCCGCACGTCGGCGTCCGCCCGCCGGGCCCCTCGCGAGCGTCACGGCCGCGAACTCCGCTCCCCCGTGACCGGACCGCACCTGCCGCCGCTGCGCACCCGGGAGGAGCTGTTCGACCAGATCGTGGCCACCACCGCCGACTATCTGCGGGATACCTGGCCCGATGAGCTCGCTCAGGTCACCTTCCGGGTCGCTGTGCTGCCGCCCAAGGTCGACGGGGAGCGAGGGCTGGACCGATGGCAGGTGGATGCCGCCGCCCGCAGAGTGACCCTGTACCGCCTGCCCATAGAGCGCCTCGCGCGCCTGCATCGCAACGACGACGAGCATCGCCGCATGATGATCGAGGGCTGCGTCTACCGGGCGGTCGGGGAGCTCATCGGCCGCGACCCGTGGGATCTTGCCCCGGACCGCTTCCGGCACTTCTGAGACCGGCGTCTCAGCGCACGATGGTGACTGCTCCCGAGGTCGGCGCGGGAGGCTGCACGGCCGCCGCCGCGCGGGCGCCCTCACCCGCGTAGGTGACGACGGCGCGGAGCCCCGCGGCATTCTCGAGCCGGTGCTCCCCCTCGTCGACCGGCAGGGTGATCGACCCTCCCGCGGGCACGCTCAGTTCGCGCTCCTCGCCCTCGGCGTCGACCAGGAGCGCAGTCGCCTCCTCCGATCCGGGATTGGCCACGTGCAGCCTGGGTGTCGCCCCGGGCGCGACAGGCACGAGCGCCGTGTCGGCGAGCGGAGCCGTCGCGGTCACCCAGGCCAGTTCGGGATAGTCGCCCTCGACCTGCGAGACCCGCGCGGCCGCGACGACCGGAGCATCCGCTTCGAGGCGTACGAGGTAGCTCCCGCGCACCAGCTCGTCGAGAGGGAGCTCGGAGACCTCACCGGGCTCCAGCACGAGCTCGAACTCGGCACCGTCCACCTCGGGGTCCTGCGGCACGACCTGCACCCGCACGGGCACCGCCGCGTTCCCCGGCGCCAGCACCCGCACCACGGTCTGCAGGTCCTCGTAGCCCTCGGCCCCGATCCGCTCGCCGATGGCATCGGGGTCGGTGATCCTGATGCCCGGAAGCTCGACCCGGGCTGCGGGGGCAGCGGTCGGCGGAACGATGTCGGTGCCGCCGGGCTCGAGCCCGCGTACGACCGACTGCTGCAGTGAGGCGCTCACCAGGCCGCCGCGGCTGAGCACGTGCACGACGGGTGCGGCGATCTCGGGCACGAAGGCCGCCAGCGCGAAGACCCGGCGCTCACCGGACGGGACGAGGATGCCCCCCGTGCCCGGGGCGGAGACCGGTCCCTGATCGCCGTAGAACTCGAGGGTGACCGAGGCGGTCACCTCCGTCGGGTTGTCCAGCACGAGGAGAGTCGTGCGTCCGAGCCCCGTCGCGCCGCCCACGAGCCACGACTCGCTCGAGGGCGGGGTGCAGGGCGCGGCGGAATAGCCCGCGTAGTCGCCGTCGGCGACGCTCTGGCTCTCCAGACCGGCGACGAGGGGCGCGTCGTCGGAGCCGCTCTCCGGAGGCGCCGTGAGCACCGTCGCGTGGGCCTGCTCGCCGAGTGCGGTCTGTTCCAGCTCGCTCGCGGAGGTGGCGGAACGCAGCTCGGTCTGACCGAGCGCGAGGGTCGCCGAGGCGTCCTGCCCCGACTGGTCGCTCAGCCTCAGCAACGGCCCCGGGCAGACGAGCTGCTGGGTCGTCGGCACAGGAGCGACATCGAGTTCCGCGGGCTCCTGCGCGACCGAGGGAAGCGGCAGCAGGGTCGCGGCGATCAGCGCACTGGCCGCGGCGACGGCAGTCGCGGCCGGCAGGGCGAGCCTCCGCGACAGCCTCCCGAGACCGGCTCGGGTCAGTCGTCCCCGACGGGGCTCCTCCGCGATGGGATCGATCGCCTCGAGCGACGAGCTGTCCTCGTTCACGCCGTCTCCTCCGTCATCCGTGCGATCGCGGGCCGGGTCCGTCCCCGGCCGGCGCTCGGGACGGACACGAGCACGGCGGCGACGATCGCCGCGAGGTCGGCCAGCAGGATCCATCGGCCCGGTGCGGTGTCGAGCGGCCCGGGCGGTGTCGGCGCCGGGTCGAGCGGCGTCGCCGGGGCCTCCCAGAGCGTTCCGAAAGGCGTCTCACCCACCAGCACGAGGTCGCGGTTGCCGTCGAGCGCCTCTGCCGCGCGCAAACGCGACTCCTGGGGTCCGGGCGACAGGAGCACGAAACGCACGTGCGCATCCGCCATCGCATCCGCAGTGGCGAGCCCGCTGCGCGAGACGAGGTTCCCCGCGAGGTCCGCGGCGTCGCGGTCTGCGGCGCTCACCGTCGGGTCGGTCGTGACCCAGGTCGAGGTCTCCTCGAGCGTCGTGCCCTCGCCGCGGTGCACGACCGCGAGGTAGCGGTCGGGTCCTAGTGGGGCGAGCTCGAGGGTGCCGAGGGTCGGATCGCTCGACGCCTGAGCCGCGGCGATGGCGGGGAGCGTCGCGCCCGTGGACGGAGCGACGAGAGCGGCGCCGAGGAGCGGTGCGGCGAGCAGCGGGAGAGCGGCGATGGCGGCGCCCGCGGTCGCCGCGCCCGCGAGCGCGGACCGTGCGACGGGCAGGTGCTCGAGCGCGAGACCCGCGGCCACGACGAGTCCCAGCCAGTACAGGCTGAGTCCCGTTCCTGGCCAGATCGGCACCGCGGCGTCGCCCTGGAAGGCGACCGCGACCCTTCCGGCAGCGATTGCGGTGGCGAGCCCGCAGGCGGCGAGCACGAGAGGCGGAACCGCGGCGATGCGCGCGTGCGACGCCAGCGCGGAGAGCGCGAGTACCGCGAAGGGTGCCAGCAGCACCGCGAGGGCGACGGCGGCCCAGCCGCCGCCGGTCCCGAGCGCGAGGAACAGGTCGGTCCACCCGGATTGCCCGAGCACGGGAGCCCCGAGTGCCTGCTGCCAGGCCGGGGCCGGCTCGGAGGCGAGGGGGACGCCCGGATCGGCGAGAAGGGCCAGCGGGGTGCCGCGGCTGCATTGCGCGAGCGCGAGCGGTGCGAAGAGGACCAGCGCGGGCACCGCGATGAAGAGCACGCGCGCCGCCGTCCGCGGCTTGGTGGCCCCCCACACGATGAGGGCGATGAGGAGCGCCGGAAGCAGGGACGGCGCCGAAGCGGTGGTCAAGGCGAACAGCAGGGCAGCGATTCCCGCCGCCGGCCACGATCGTCGCGCCCGCACCGAAGCGAGGACCAGCCAGGGAAGCGCGAGGTGGGCGATCAGGGCGCTCAGCCGCCCCTCGGCGAGGGCTGCGAGGAACGGCGGGGCGAGAGCCCAGGCGACGGCCGCGACGACCGGCGCCCGGTCGCCGGTGCTCTGGCCGGCGACGAGCACCCACGCGCCCCAGGCTGCGAGCGGGAGCGCCGCGAAGTAGAGCAGGAGAACCGAGAGCGACGGGGACCAGAACGTCAGCGACCCCAGCGCGGCCAGCACGAATGCGAAAGGGTCCCCCGGACCGACGACGCCGTCACCGGTGCCGTGCCAGGTCGTGCCGACCGAGCGCCACAGCTCCTGCACGGTGCCCAGCGGCGCAAGCGCCCCTCCCGCGAGAGCCGAGGCGCCGACGAAAGGCGCGAAGACGAGGAGGCCGACGGCCGCCAGCGCGAGCACCGCCCAGATGCCACCGCCGAGGAAGGCAGGGCGATCCGCGACGGCGCTCTCGACGTCCGGCGCTCCTGGGCGTCGACGACGCCTCTCCTTCGCTTCGCGCGAGGTCATCCGCAGCGGAGCTATCGCTGCCCAACGGAGGCGCCGGGTGCGCTTGAGGTTCGAACGGGCCTGGCGCACCCCACCGCCGAAAGCCGTCCCGAGGGCGGCGGCCAGTTCGGCGGGCACGGCGAAGGGACGCTTGCTGACCAGGTGCACGAGCGATCGCACGATGGCGAGCGGCACGAGGAGGAGCCAGTGCAGCGGCAGCACCATGGGCTTGGCGTAGACCAGCCTGCGGTGCAGCTGCGCGGCGCGGGCGATCCGCAGGCGCGCCGCGTCGCTCACCGACCTGCGTCCGAAGAGCTCGGGCCCGCCGCCGACGGCGACCCGCGCGCTCGGCACCACGACGACCCGGGAACCGGCCAGCCGGACCCGTACGCAGAAGTCGAGCGCGGCATCGATCGACGGCAGCTCCGGGTCGAACCCCCGCAGCTCGTTCCAGATCCCGGCGCGCACGAGCATCCCCGCGGCGCCGACGCCGAGCACGTCGCTGCGCGTGTCGTGCTGAGCCTGGTCCAACTCGTCCTGCACGAGCGGACGAGAAGCGCCGAGGCGGGTGAGCGTCTCGCCGTAGGAGTGCAGAACCGCGGGGTCGTCCGCACGCATGAGCTTCGGGCCGGCGACGGCGACCGACGGCGCGACCTCGAGAGCGCCGAGGAGGGCGGCCAGGGCGCTCCGGTCGGGCACGGTGTCGGCCGTGAGCAGCCACAGCAGATCGCTCGCCGCGGGAGCGGCCGCCCGCACGGCATGGGCGAGGGCGTCTCCGAGTGCCCGGCCGCGCGGAAGCTGCACGACGGTGTCAACCGGCGCACCTGCCAGCTGGTCGGCTGACGACGGTCCGAGATCGGCGACGACGACGACGTCCGGCCTGCGCGTCTGCGCTGCTACCGCGTCGAGGGTGCGCCTCAGCTGCTTCGCCCCGGCGGGGGAGGCGACGATCGCGAGGACTCGGGGCTGCATCCGTTCGAGCGTAAGCGCGGGTCAGCGGCGCACCCGCGGTGACACGCCCCACACCCCGATCGGGGGGGAAGCGGCCTAGGTCAGGCGCGGCGGCGCAGCTTGCGGCGTTCCCGCTCCGAGAGTCCGCCCCAGATGCCGAACCGCTCGTCATTCTGCAGCGCGTACTCCAGGCACTGGTTGCGCACCTCGCACGACGTGCAGATCTTCTTCGCGTCGCGGGTCGACCCGCCCTTCTCAGGGAAGAACGCCTCGGGGTCGGTCTGGGCGCAGAGGGCGTCGGTCTGCCAGGCGAGCTGATTGTCCTCTTCCTCGACGGGAGCGACCTTGCGGACCCCCGGCACTCCGAGGCGGACGGGGTCGACGAACCAGTCGTCGGGAACCCCTGTGCCGCCGGGAATCCCTGCGCGTATTCCGCTGTTCGCCATCGGCTCGATCCTCCCCTCCGCATCGCGTCCCAGTTCGCGTTCGGTTGAGGACAATTACACCGGTGTAATTACCCCGGCGTCAAGTCGCGCGATCATATAACCCTCGATCAGTGGATCAGGCTTCGCGCGCTCGGCGTGTCGCTTCCCAGGCACTCGAGACCATCTCGTCGAGCGAGTGGCGCATCCGCCAGTCGAGATCGCGGGCGGCGAGCTCTCCGCTCGCGACGATCCTGGCTGGGTCTCCCGGTCGACGAGGACCGATCTCCGGCTCGAAGGCGATGCCGGTGACGCGTGCCATAGCGGCCATGATCTCGCCCACCGAGACACCCGTGCCGCTGCCGAGGTTGTAGGCCCGCTCCACCTGCTCCCCCTGAGCGAGACGACGCGCGGCCGCGACGTGCGAGACGGCGAGGTCCTGCACGTGGATGTAGTCCCGCACGTTCGTGCCGTCGGGCGTCGGATAGTCGTCGCCGTTGATCCGGGGAGTGCGCCCCTCGAGCAGCGCCTGGAAGACCTTGGGGAAGAGGTTGTGCGGGCTGGCGTCGTAGACGTCGTCGAACCCGGATCCCACGACGTTGAAGTAGCGCAGCGAGGTGTGCCGGAGGCCGGCCGCCTTCCCCTGATCGCTCAGCAGCCACTCGCCGATGAGCTTCGACTCGCCATACGGCGACTCGGGCGCCTTCGGAGTCTCCTCGGTGACGAGGTCGACGTCAGGCGTGCCGTAGACAGCGGCGCTCGAAGAGAACACGACGCGGCCGACTCCGGCCTCCTGCATCGCTGCGAGGAGCACGGCGGTGCCGGTGACGTTCTGCTCGTAGGTGTGCAGCGGACGCTCCACCGACACCCCCGCGTACTTGAAGCCGGCGACGTGGATGACGCCGTCCACATCGTGCGTGCGCAGCGCATCCGTGAGGAGTTCCCGATCCAGGATGCTGCCCCGCACGAAGGGGACGCTCTCCGGCACGAACGAGGCGAAGCCCGACGAGAGGTCGTCGACGACCACGGCCCCGAGTCCGGCGTCCTCCAGCGCACGCACCACGTGCGCTCCGATGTAGCCCGCCCCACCTGTCACCAGCCACGTCATGGGGCCAACGCTATCGCGATTGCGTCGCTCGCTCGCGGCAGTACGGCACGGCGCGGTAGCCGTCGCGACCCAGCACGACGGCGGTCGAGACGAGCCCCCAGAGGGACAGAGCGGCGAGGCCCAGCAGCAGGATCTCCATGGCAGTGAATCTATGATTGTGGAAGACCTGCCACGAGTGGCAGGATGGTCGCGCTCCGTACCATTCCTGCCAATGAGGGAAGTCATGCTCAACAAGGTCGTCGCACTCGCCCTCCCGGGCACCGCTCCGTTCGAGTTCGGCGTCGTGAGCGAGGTGTTCGGCGTCGACCGACGCAACACTGGGGGGCCGGCGTTCCAGTTCCGAGTGGCCACGGCCGAGCCGGGACCGGTGCCCACGAGCCTCGACTGCGTCACCCTCAACGTCGAGGACGGTCTGGAGATCGCCGAGGACGCCCACCTCGTCGCCGTCCCCGCGCACCAGATCTCCAGCGTCGACGAACGCTACCTCGACGTCATCCGCCGCGCGCACGAGAGGGGCGCCTGGGTGCTCAGCGTCTGCAGCGGCGCGTTCTCGCTGGCGGAGGCGGGCATCCTCGACGGCAAGCGCGCCACCACGCACTGGATGCACGCCGACGAGCTCGCACGCCGGTATCCGCGCGTCGAGGTCGACCCCGACGTGCTCTTCGTCCAGGAAGGCAGGATCGTCACGAGCGCGGGCACCGCGGCGGGCATCGATGCCGCGCTGCACATCGTCCGTCAGGAGCTCGGCGCGACGATGGCCAACAACATCGCGAGACGGATGGTCGTGCCTCCTCAGCGAGAGGGGGGCCAGAGCCAGTACATCGCCCAGCCGATCGCCGAGAACCGCAGCGACTCGTTCGCCCTCGTGACCGAGTGGATGCTCGAGAACCTCGATCGGGACCTCACGGTCGAGCAGCTCGCCCGCAAGGCGCTGATGTCGTCGCGCACCTTCGCGCGACGGTTCCGCGCCGACATGGGCACGACGCCCGCCGCCTGGCTGAACCGGCAGCGTCTTCTGCGGGCGCAGCAGCTGCTCGAGCAGACCGACCAGGGTCTCGAGGCGATCGCCGCCAGCACCGGCTTCGGCACGGCATCCGTCATGCGCCACCACTTCCTGAAGGTGCTGCAGACGACCCCGACCGCCTACCGACGCACCTTCGGCGAGCGACAGGCCGGCTGAGGTCGGGTAGGGGACCAGCCGGCCTGCCGCGGTCAGGGTGCTACGAAGCGGGCACCGGGTCGGGGAGAGCGACGATCGCCTCGAGCACGGGAAGGGCGGCCTCCTCGTTCGGGACGCCGGGAACCAGCGCATGGACCTGCAGCCAGTCCCCGTTCGCGAACAGGTCGACCACGCAGAACTGCTCGTCATCGCCTCTGCAGTCGAGGGCAGCGGCGTCGGCACCGGCGACCTCGATCGCGCCTCGATTCGCGGCGGCGACCGCTCTCTCGGCAGCCCAGCCGCCGCCGGGCAGCACCATCACCTCGACGGTCGGCGGCTCCAGCTCCCCGACGGACCAGCCGCAGGGGAACCACCCGAGGCCCGCAGCCGAAGTCGTCCAGATCCCGGAGTATCCGTCGTGCGCCCATGAACCCGTGCCGCTGGGTGACAACGTCACGCCGAGGGCGGACCCGACAGAGCTGACGTCCGTTTCGGCACAGTACGGGTGCAGCCACAACGAGTCCGCCGGAATCGGCTCCCCGGAAGTCGGCCACGGGTCACCCTGCGCTTCGAGAGAGTCCAGGTGGCTGTGGATCGCCTTCGACACAGTCGACCCGTGATCCCACGTCGCCTCGCCCGTCGCCCCTGGCGCGCGGGTCCATCCCTCGATCCAGAACTCGGACGACGTGAGGAAGGCGAATTCGCACCATTCGGCCTCGCAGCCCAGAACCCCTCCGGGGACGGGGAAATCCGAACGCTGCTCCGACATCGTCGTGCCAGCGACGTATACCTCGGCGGCGTCCGGCAGAACGTCGAAGCCTAGAACGCCGAGTCCGTCGGCTCCGGTCCAGGTGCACTCCAGCCCGCCGGCCTGCACGATGACCGCATGGTGCTGGGTGAAGTCCTCCTCCTGACTGCTGCCGTCGATCGTCGGAGATATCTCTGGAAGCGCCGCCACGGCATCGCAGTCCGTCGGCACCCGACCGGCGGGCTCCTCGGGCTGCGTCGGCGTCGGCGTCGGCGTGGACGATGGCTCTTCGGGGGTCGAGGCCGGCGGCGGCGCGGCCTCCGGATCGACTGTGGAGGCGCAGCTGACGAGCAGGAGGCTGACGGCCACGAGGCCGACGAGGGGACGGAAGCGGTTCATGCCGCTCACGCTAGGGGCGAGGAACCCTCGTTCCGGTCGCGCTACGGACACGGAACGGCCACGGATCGATCACGTTACGGCGCCGTGATCGAGCTGTCGCCGACCCGTTACCTCAAGCGTCGTGTCGCGCCGTCGGCAGTCGCGTCGTGGCGATGAAGACCGTGCCCTCGCCGGCGAGCTGGAGCACCGGCTCGTCGCGCAGCAGCGCTGCTTCGCCCCGGCGCAGGACATCGCCTGCGAGTTCGACGCTGCCGCTCGTGCACAGGGCGATCGCCTCTCCGGGCAACTCGACGGAGACCGTCGTCCCGTCGAGCTGCGCTGCGACGAGCTCGAAGTCGGGCACGTCGGGGGTGAACACGCGGACGCCGGGAGCGATCTCCCGCCCTGCCAGGTAGGGCACCGGCAGCGGCCGGAAGTCCAGCACCTTGAGCAGCTCGGGCACGTCGACGTGCTTCGGCGTGAGTCCCCCGCGCAGGACGTTGTCGGAGGATGCCATGAGCTCGATGCCGAGCCCCTCCAGGTAGGCGTGGATGTTGCCGGCCGGCAAATAGAGCACCTCCCCCGGGCTGAGCGAGACGTTGTTGAGCAGCAGCGAGATCGCGATGCCCGGGTCGCCGGGGTACGCCTCGGCGAGCTCCCGCGCGGTGCGCCACTCCTCCCCCGCCAGCCTCTGCTCGCTTGCGGCGGCCACGACCTGCTCGACGCCCTCCGCGCCCGAGAGCAGCCATTCGAAGACGTCGCGCAGCGACGAGTCGTCGACGAGGCGCTCGGCGAGGGGGCGGATGCGCTCGTCGTCGAGTGCCGCGAGCAGCTCGCGGGTCTCCGCGACGGCGCGGAAGCCACAGAGCGCCCGGAAGGGGTCGGAGACCGCGTAGATCAGCTCGGGCTTGTGGAAGGCGTCCTTGTAGTTGCGGTGCGGGGCGTCGAGCGGCACGCCCTCCGCATTCTCGCGCTCGAAGCCCTCGCGGGCCTGCTGCGGCGTCGGATGCGCCTGCAGCGAGAGCGGGGATGCCGCGGCCAGCACCTTGAGCAGGAAGGGGAGCCCGTTGGTGCCCACCAGGGTCTCCACTGTGCCTTCCCCGTTCGTCAACCTCGCCGGCGATCCCGGGTGCGCGCCGAGCCACAGCTCGGCCTCCGGACCGCCGGACGGGGACGTGCCCAGCAGGTCGGCGATGGCGGTCGTCGACCCCCAGGCGTAGTCGCGGGGGGTGTTGGTGATGCCCACAAACATGCGGCGGTTCTCCTTCGTCGGCTTGGAACAAAGTACCAACCGCCCCGGATGCCCGGACGGCGACCCATAGGCTTCCTGCGGATTGCGACGAGCAAGGGAGCGGAATCATGTCCTTCGAGCCACTCATCAGCGACTTCTACGGCTTCGAGGACAAGCTCAGCGATCGCGAGAAGGAGACGATCACCGCGCTCCGCGCCTTCGTCGACGCGGAGGTGCGCCCGCTCCTCACCGACCATTGGGCACGAGCGGAGTTCTTCCCGCGCAGCGTCGTCGACGGCCTCGCCGCTCTCGGCGTCTTCGGCATGCTGTGGGAGGAGACCCGCAGGTTCGACAACTCCGCCGTCTTCCGCGGGTGGGTGGCCCTCGAGCTCGCTCGGGCTGATGCCAGCCTCGCGACGCTCGTCGGCATGCAGAACGGTCTCGTCATGGGATCGATCGGCGTGGCGGGCTCCTCCGAGCAGCGCTCCAAGTGGCTGCCCCGATTCGCGTCGGGTGAGCTGCTCGGGGCCTTCGGGCTCACCGAGCCGCTGTCGGGCTCCGACTCCGCGCAGGGCCTCCGCACGACCGCAGCCCGGGACGGTGACGGCTGGGTGCTGAACGGCGCGAAGCGCTGGATCGGCAACGGCACGGTCAGCGATGTGACCGTGATCTGGGCGAAGAGCGCAGAGGACGGCCAGGTGAAGGGCTTCCTCGTGCCGACGTCGGCCCCCGGCTACACGGCGAGGAAGATCGAGAACAAGCAGTCGCTGCGCATCGTGCAGAACGCCGACATCACCCTCGAGGACGTCCGGGTGCCCGAGTCGCACCGCCTGCAGAACGCGAACTCCTTCCGCGAGACGGCGGCCGTGCTGCGCCTCACCCGGGCGGATGTGGCCTGGGCAGCCGTCGGCAACTCGATCGGCGCGTACGAGGCGGCCGTCGCCTACGCGGGCGAGCGCATCCAGTTCGGCAAGGCGATCGGCGGCCACCAGCTGATCCAGGATCTGCTCGCCCGCAGCCTCGGCAACATCACCGCGAGCATCGCGCTGGTCACCCGGGTGTCGGAGATGCTCGACGAGGGCACGCAGCGCGACGAGCACGCATCCCTCGCGAAGGCCTTCACGACGAGTCGGATGCGCGAAACCGTCGCGTGGTGCCGCGAGCTGTTCGGAGGCAACGGCATCCTGCTCGACTACGACGTCGCCCGCTACTTCGCCGACGCCGAGGCGATCTACTCCTATGAGGGGACCCGGGAGATGAACAGCCTCATCGTCGGGCGCTCCATCACCGGCACCAACGCGTTCGCCTGAGCACACGGAGGCCACATGCGGCCCGGCCTAGACTTTCGGGCATGACCCGCCGCCGCCTTCTCAGCACGGGATATGCGGTGTCGGTGCTCGTCACAGTGCTGGCCGGCGACGCCGTGCGCAACGCGCTCAGCTGGGGCGGATGGGTCGCGGTCTGCCTCGTTCTCGGGGTCGCCTCGATCGCGGTGCTCGTCACCGAGCGGGACCGCTGGCGCGTCGGGCGGCTGCCGTATCCGCTCCTCGCCTTCCTCGCTCTGGCGCTTCTCTCGATCGCGTGGTCGAACTATCGCGGCGAGACGGCGATCGCCGTCCTGGCGCAGACACTGACGAGCGCGGCCGCGATCGCGCTCGCGCTGCTGCTCGACTGGGACGAGCTGCTGGAGCTGCTCGCCAAGGTGCTCACGGCGATCCTCGGCCTCTCGATCCTGTTCGAGCTGTTCACGGCGGCCGTGCTGCGCGGGCCCCTGCTGCCCTGGTGGGCTGACTACGGCGACGTCGAGCCGCTTCCCAAGCCGCTCTACTGGTCGCGCGGGGAGCTCCTCGAGGGCGGCCGCATTCAGGGGATCGTCGGCAACGCGAGTCTGCTGGCCTTCCTCGCCCTGCTCGCGTTGATCGTCCTCGCCGTCAAGGTCTGGCGCGATCGCCGGCTCACCGTGCTGTCGGCCACCGGGCTGGTGCTCGCGGCGCTCACGATCGCCCTCACGCGATCGGCCACCATCACGGTCGCCCTCGTCGCCGTCGCCGTGGTGCTCGTCGCGGTCCTCGTCATCCGACGCACCCCGGAGGGCCGTCCGCGCGCCGTGGGCTACGGCGTGCTGGCCGGGCTCGCTGCCGCCGCCGTCGCAGCAGCGCTCGTCTTCCGCGGGGCGCTCCTGGAGGCGGTTGGCAAGAGCGAGGACCTGACGGGCCGGCTCGACATCTGGAACGCCGTAGCGGACCTCGCCGCTCAGCATCCGCTGGCCGGCTGGGGCTGGATCAGCTACTGGGCGCCATGGCGGGAGCCGTTCGCCGATCTCGTGATCAAGAACGGGGTGCAGCAGCTGCACGCCCACAACGCCTGGCTCGACGTCTGGCTGCAGCTCGGCGCGCTCGGTTTGATCGTCTTCTCGGCCTACGTGCTCTCGACCCTCGTACGCGCCTGGACGACCGCGATCGACCGCCGCGACGTCGCGGTCGGCTCCCCCGGCCGCCACAGCCCCACGACCGTGCTGCCGCTCCTGCTGCTCGTCGCCCTGCTCGTGCAGTCGGTCGCCGAGAGCCGCCTGCTCGTCGAGTACGGCTGGCTTCTGCTGACGCTGATCGCGGTGACCACGAAGGGCGGCATCGACCCGCGGCGGAGCCTGCGGTGACCGACGCGCGAGCGCCGCGGCACCCGGTGCTGCATGCGCTGGCCCAGCTGCTCTCCGCTCCGCGGTTCGCGGCGGCCCTCGCGGTGACCATGGTGTCGACCGTGCTGCTGTCGCATGCGCTCAGGGCGGTGATGGGATGGGCCGGCCTGCTGGCGATCGTGTCGGTGCTCGCGGTGCTCGCGATCGCATCGCTGCTCGCCCAGCGCGACACCCTCGACTGGCACGGGCTGCTGCCGCTCTCGCTGATCGTCTTCCTGGGCTGGAGCGCCGCCAGCGTGCTGTGGAGCGAGTACCAGTGGATAAGCCTGGGCGGCGTCGCCTATCAGGTCGCGATCGCCGTCCTGGGCGTGTACGTCGCGCTCGCGCGCGACACCATCCAGCTGGTCAGGTCGTTCGGCGACGCGCTGCGAGTGGTGCTCGGTCTCTCGGTCGTGCTCGAGGTGCTCGCCGGCGTGCTGCTCGACATGCCGTTCCCCTTCCTGCGCATCGCGGGCGACCTCGCGGAGGGTGGACCCATCCAGGGCGTCGCAGGCTCACGCAACCAGCTCGGCCTCATCGCGCTGATCGCGGTCATCACGTTCGCCTGCGAGCTGCTCACCCGCTCGGTGCGCCGCGGAGTGGCGATCGGGTCGCTCGTGCTCGCGACGGTCGTGCTGCTGCTCGTGCGTTCGCCGATCACCTCGGGGGTCGTCGTCGTGCTGGCCATCGCGGCGCTCGCCCTTCTGGGTCTCCGCCGAGCATCCGCCGAGACCCGACCCTTCTGGGAGCTCGGAATCGCCGTCACCGGTGTCGTGCTCGTCTTCGCCGCGTTCCTGCTGCGGGGCCGCATCCTCACCCTGCTCGACGCCACGAGCGAAGCGCAGACCCGTCTCGGACTCTGGCGGCAGCTGCTCGCCCTGATCGACGTCTACCCGCTCGAGGGATGGGGATGGGCCGGCTACTGGCGGCCCGGGACCGCTCCGTTCACCGCGCTGAGGGTCGGGCTGCAGACACCGTCCTCGGGGCTCAACGCCTTCCTGGACGTGTGGTTCCAGCTCGGCGTGATCGGCATGCTCGCCTTCATCGTGCTGCTGGTGCTCGCGACAGTGCGAGCGTGGCTCACAGCGGCGCGCAAGCGCACCCTCATCGCCGTGTGGCCGGCCCTCGTGCTGGTCGTGCTCGCGGTCGAGTCGTTCGCGGAGAGCTCGGTGCTCGTCGAGGTGGGCTGGTTCACCCTCGTGGCCTGCGCGGTGAACGCGTCGCGGGCGATGAGCTGGCGGCGTTACCTCAGGGACATCCGGCCGACCGAGCGCCCCTCGATCCTCTAGCGCCCTTCGAAGGAGGCGCGCAGCGCGTCGATGCCCTCGTCGGTGGGCCCGTCGTAGACGACCTTGCCGTGCGAGAGCACGACGACCCGGTCGCAGAGCGACTGGATCTGCTCAGCGGAGTGGCTCACGAAGATGATCGTGCGCCCCTCTCGCTGGAACTCCTCGATCTTCGCCATGCACTTGCGCTGGAAGGGCTCGTCGCCAACCGCCAGCACCTCGTCGACGAGCAGGATGTCGGGGTCGACGTGCACGGCGATCGCGAACGCCAGCCGCACGTACATGCCGGAGGAGTAGAACTTCACCTGGGTGTCGATGAAGTCGCGGATCTCGCTGAAGTCGACGATCGAGTCGAAGTACTGCTCGGTCTGCTTCTGGCTGAGACCGAGGATCGCAGCGTTGAGGAAGACGTTCTCGCGGCCGGTGAGGTCGGGGTGGAACCCCGCACCGAGCTCGAGCAGGGCGGCCATGCGTCCGCGGCGCTCGAGGGTGCCCTCGTTGGCCTGGATGATGCCGCCGATCACCTTCAGCAGGGTGCTCTTGCCCGACCCGTTCGCCCCGACCAGCCCGATCGTGGTGCCCGCCTCGATATCGAGCGTGACGTCGCGCAGCGCCCAGAAATCCTCCTTGTGGAGGTTCGAGCGCCCGAAGTTGACGATGCGCTCCTTGAGCGACTTCTCCTTGCGGATCACGAAGCGCTTCGAGACTCCCTGCGCCCGGACGACGACAGGCGCTTCGACGGATGCTGTCGTCATCAGATCTCCTGCGCGAAGTTGCCCTGCAGACGCGAGAACACGCGCTGCGCGATGGCCAGCAGCAGGATGCCGATCAGCCCCATGAGGAGGAGGCGGAGGTCGAGATCCGCCGGCCACGGCTGAGCCGCCGCGATGATCGGCTCCCCTGTCTGCTCGTTCGTGCCCATGACGACGTCCTGCGACCCCGCCGCCCAGATGCCCTTCTGGAAGGCGAGGATCGCGGTCGAGATCGGGCTCGCGATGTACACGTCGCCGAGCCAGGGCAGGTCTGAGCGTTCCGCTGCCTCGAGCACGAAGGACCACGAGTACACGATCGGCGACGCCCAGAAGAAGATGAGCAGAGCGACCTCGACGAGATACTGCACGTCACGCAGGTAGACGTTGAGCGCCGACAGCAGGATCGCGAGCGCGAGCCCGTAGATCAGGATGATGAGCGTCGCAGCGGGCACGTAGAGGAGGTTCCAGGAGAGCGGGAACTGACCGAGCACGACCGTCGCGCCGACCAGCACGATCATCTGCACGCCGAAGTTGAACAGCGCCGACCCCACCGAGGCCAGTGGGAAGATCTCTCGGGGAAGGTAGACCTTCTTGATCAGCCCCGCGTTCGACACGATCGACGTCGTTCCCGCCGTGATGATCTCGCTGTACAGGCCCCACAGGGTGAGTCCGGCGAAGACGAAGATGGCGAACTGCGGGATGCCCCGCGCGGCTCCGAGGAACTGCCCGATGGCCACGTAGTAGATCAGGAGCATCGTGAGCGGGCGGATGAGGCTCCACAGGAAGCCGAGAGCGCTGTCCTTGTACCGCTGCTTCAGCTCCCGCCGCACCAGCAGGCCCAGCAGCTCGCGGTGCGCCGCGATCTCCTTCATCCCGGCGATGAAGCCGCCTCCACCGCCGCTCACCGGCCGTCCGATGCGCTCGAAGGGCAGCGCAGCGAGCCGCTGAGCGCGTTCCTGCGCCACGCTCATCAGCGCAGACCCGCGTTGCGAGGATCCCCGCTCGCGGGCATCGGGTCGGGGCCGTACTGCAGCTCCTTCGTGCGCTCCAGAGACTCCTCGAGCAGCACCCGGTTGATGCGCAGCAGATCGGCGATGATGCCGAGTGCCAGCGAGATGATCGCGCCGACGAGCAGCAGCACACCGAGGATCAGGGACTGCAGGTGGTCACCGGCGACACCGAGACCGACGAGGATGGCGTAGCGGATGAAGGGGATGGCTCCCGCGAGCCCCAGCCCGATGGCGATGGTCGCGAACACCACGAACGGCTTGAACATCAGGTAGCTGCGCATGATCGCCTGCGACGAGCGCCAGACATGCTGCCAGTTCGACTTGAAGAGCCGCGACTCGCGCGTCTTCGGGTTGGTGTCGACCGGAACGCTCGCGATGCGCATCCGCTTGTTGCCCGCCTGGATGATCGTCTCCATGCAGTAGCTGAACTGCGTGACGATGTTCAGGTGCATGAGCGCGTGCCTGGAGTAGGCGCGGAAGCCGCTCGCCGCATCCGGGAGGTCGGTGTCGGCCGCGATGTTGACGACCTTGCTGCCGATCTTCTGCAGCAGCTTCTTTCCCGCCGAGAAGTGGGCGATCTTCTGCGTCTGCCGGTCGCCGATCGCGATGTCGGCGACGCCGTCGAGCAGTGGACGCACCAGGTCGGGGATGCGCTCCTGCGGGTACTGGTTGTCGCCGTCGGTGTTGACCACGATGTCGGCGCCGTGCGCCAGCGCGAAGTGGACCCCGTCACGGAACGAGCGAGCGAGGCCCATGTTGCGGGGGTGCCGCACGATGTGGTGCACGCCGAGCTCGCGGGCCACCTCGACCGTGCGGTCGGTGGACCCGTCGTCGATGACGAGGATCTCCAGCTCGTCCACGCCCTCGATGGAGCGCGGGATCGTGGACAGCACGAGCGGGAGCGTCTGCTCCTCGTTCAAGCAGGGGATCTGGACGATGACCTTCATGCAGCCTGGGCCTTCTCTTCCGTGACGATCCTCCAGAGGGCAGACGCGTAGTCGTCCCACGTGGACCGTTGAACTCTAGCCGCCTCAGCCGTGAGGCGCTTCCTCACCTGCTCGTCGTCGAGGATCTCGACGATGGCGGCGGCGATGGCCTGGGGGTCGTGCGGGTCGACGAGGAGCGCCCCGTTGCCCTCGCCGAGCTCGCGCATGCTGCCGAAGTCCGAAGTGATGACCGGCGTCCCGTTGACGAGCGATTCGACGACGGGAAGGCCGAACCCCTCGTTGAGCGAGGGGAAGATGCTTGCCCGCGCCAGGGAGTAGAGGCTCCAGATGGTGACGTCGTCGACACCCGACAGCGTCACGATCTTGCGGCCCCTGCGCCGCAGCTGCTCGATGAGATCGAAGACACGCTGAGCGCGCCACGCGTTGCCGCCGACGAGCACGAGGGTGAAGTCCGATCCCCTGCGCCACGCGAGCTCGGCGGCGTGGATGAGGTTGAGCCGGTTCTTGCGGGGCTCGTAGCTGCCCACGGAGAGCAGGATGCGCTCGCCCTCGAGGTCGAGCACGCGAGCCGTCTCGGCGATCTGCTCGGGAGTGGCGGTGCCGCCGTCGAACGGGAGCTGCACCTCCTCGATGGCAGGGCCGGTCAGGCCGGTGCCCGCGAGCATGCTGCGCCACCCCTCGAACTCGATCTCCGCCGCCGCCGAGATGGTGGCGATGTGGTCGAACTGGGCGAGAGCGCTGAGATACCGCGCGAACGCGCCCGGCATTCCGAGGCCGGACGTCTCCGCGCTCGTGATGGCGATGCAGTCGAAGCCGATCGCGACGCTGCGGCGGGTCGCGTGCAGCCCGAGCGTGCGCAGTCGCGCTGACCGGGTCTCGTTCACCGCGATCTCGGGCAGCACGAACGTGGCGCGGTAGGGCACGACGAGGTGGGCGTTCGCGCCCCGCGCCTCGACACCCGAGACGGAGTCGTCGTCGAGGATGCGCTGCAGCTCGAGGGTCGTCGGCCGGCGCAGCGCCGTCGAGTCCGGCGTCCACACCACGATGTCGAGGCCCTCGTGATGGCGCCAGCGGGAGACGGTCTCGCGGGCGACCCGCTGGATGCCGGTGGTGAAGGAGCTGCGCCCGGTGTCGGTGCCGTCGATGACGATTCCACTGGTCACCTCGATGGTGCTGACGCGACGCAGCCGCGCCGCGAGTCGAGCGCGGCGCATGGCAGGACGCAGCACGGCAGGGAAGCCGTCCAGCAGCCAGGTCCGGGCGAAGGCCTGCACCTCCTCGGGCGTCGGGATGGCGGCGCCGACGACCGCGAGCAGCAAGTACGCCGCCTCGGGGTCGGGATGGGTCAGCTCGCGTTCGAACAGCCGCAGCATCTCCGTCAGAGGGATCGACGCCCAGTCGTGGGAGGGCAGCAGCGTCTCGCCCACGATGCGCAGGCGCTCCTCGATCGTCCTGGCCGCCTTCACGCGACCTCACCTCCCAGCTCGGCTGCTTCCCAGAGCTCGTCCGCGTACTGCCGCCAGGTGCGATCCGGGCGCGCAGCGATCTCCCGCAGCAGGCGGGCGATGAGCTCGTCGTCCTCCAGCATCGACCGCATGGCGGCGGCGATGGCCTCGTCATCCCGCGGGTCGACCGTCACGCATCCGCCGCCCGCGGCGACCTCGGCGAGACTGCCGAAATCGCTCGTGAGGACCGGAGTGCCCAAAGCGAGGGACTCGACCGCCGGAAGACCGAAGCCCTCGTGGAGGGAGGGGAACACCGAGAACCGGGCCTCGGCGAACAACTCCCAGAGCCCCGCGTCCGAGAGGCCGCGTGCACTCGACACCTGGAGCCCCGTCTTGCGCAGGGCGCTGAGGCGAGCGTCGAACCGACGGAGATCGAGCGTGCTCCCCGCGCCGACGAACACCAGACGGAAACGCGCCCCGTCGCGGTGCAGCAGCCGCGCCGCCTGCAGCACCGCCTCCTGATTCTTGCGCGGCTCATGACTGCCCACGCAGAGCACGAGCGGGTCCGCCCCTGGAGCAGGGGTCGCCGACCCGAGATGCGGAACCTCCGTCGCGAGAGGAACGGCCCTCACCGACGGCCCTCGGAGTCCCTGCGCCGGGACCATCTTCGCGAAGCCGGCGAACTCACGGGCGGCCGACTCGCTCACCCCGACGATCCGGTCGGCATAGCGCACCATCGTGAGGAACCGGGCGTACCGCTCCGCCTCGATCGGCACGAGCGTATGGGCGCTGACGAGCGGGATGGCGTCGTGGCCGATCATCGAGACGCGATTGCCGGAGAAGCGCGCCAGAGCGGCGAGCGGGGCGGTCAGCGGATGGATCGGCACCTCGGGCACGAAGACCTGACTCCGCCACGGCACGATGATCTCGTCGATCTTCTGCTCGTCTCGCGTCCCAGGAGCGAAGCGGCGGTCGGTCCAGGACAGCACGCGGTCCCGCTCGCGCTCCGACAACGGGCGCATGGCCACGAGGCTGTCCGTCCAGACAACGAGCTCGACCCCCCGACCGGCGCGCTCCCACTCCGGCATGGTCCTGCGCACGACGCGCTGGATCCCGGTGTTGTGCTCGGTGGTCGCAG
The DNA here is from genome assembly GCA_031177985.1 of Microbacteriaceae bacterium. GTDB lineage: Bacteria > Actinomycetota > Actinomycetes > Actinomycetales > Microbacteriaceae > JAPSJW01. Next base: position 311,987 of record JAPSJW010000003.1, read on the forward strand.
AGAAGTGCACGTCGGCCACGACGCCGTGCTGCACCAAGCGCATCCGGTATCCGCTCTCGGGGCCCTTCGCGGCACCCTCCATGGTCGCCTCGAGCAGGGCGGCGAGCTCTGCACCCGGCTCGGCGAGCGACAGCCTCCTGCGGAGCTCGATCAGCTCGTCCATCTCGGGGAACACCCCGCTGACCGCGATGTAGAGCAGCCACAGCTCGTCGTCACGACCGCGCTCCCGCACGGTCGCCGCCATCCGCTGCAGGAGTGAGGACGTCGGCTCGTCGTCGATCTGCGCGACGCCCAGCACGGGGGCGGCGGTCGCGATGCGGTCGCGGAGGGCGCTGCGTCGGCGCTCGATCCGCTCGTGCAGTGCGGCCGTCACGCGCCGCGCCCGAGGCGTCGGGCCACGACGGCCGTGCCGAGTCGGGTCGCGGCCGGCAGGCCGAGCTCCCGGGCCTTGACCTGGAACAGCCGCACGAGCCGCAACGGCGCCGTCACCCGCCAGGAGAGGCTGCTCTCCATCTGCTGCTGGGTTCCCGCGAGATGCTCGGTGACGAGGAGCCAGTCATCGAGCAGCGCATCGCGCAGGTCCTGGAGCCGACGCTCTGCCTCCTGCTGCTCCACACTGTCCCTTCCTCGAACTGCCGGCCCCCCGGATACGGTGGACAAGACTACCGCCGCCGCATCTGGAAGGGCTCCGGGCTGGCCCGGGGTCATCATCCGGTCGGGTCGATGTCCTGCGCGAGGCGCACGGCCCGGAGGCGCTCATAGGGGATGACGCCGATCGGCACCGTGCCGGGCCGGAGCTGCTCGAAGGCCCTCAGCGGGCGGGTCACCCGCCACGACAGGGTCTTCGCCATCTCACGCTGCCGGAAGGTCAGGGCGTCGACGGAGATCGCCCATTCGTCGAGCACTTCGGCTCGCAGCGCCTCGAGTTCGCGCCTCGGATCCTGCTGCACTCTTCGGCCCCTTCGAGCGGACCGGCGGAGGTGCGACTGTCGACCCCTCGGCGCGGAGCCCGCGGATACGGTCCTCGAGTCTACCCGCCCGCGCGACGCCCTACCGCAGGGCGACGCCTGCGAGGCTGAATCGGTCGTCGCCGAGCGTCGTGACGGTCAGCAGCTCGCTGCCGCCAGCGGCGGGCACTCGCAGCTCGAGGATGCTCCCGTCCGAGATCGCGGAGGTGAGGAAGGCGCCGCCGTCGTCGCGCACGGTCACCACAGTGTTCGGCGCCAGGCCGCCGAAGCGGAGGACGACCTCCGACACTCCGGAAGACAGGACCGCGACCCGCGCGCCCGAGTCGCCGCGCATCGTCCGGTCGCCGGCCTGTTCCGTCTCCCAGCCCCCGGCTGTCCCCTGCACCGGCACGGCTACGGCGAGTTCCTGGTCCGTGCTCATCAGCGCGAATCCGCCCGACTCCTCGACCGGTGCTGCTCCTGCCCGATACGCGCCCGGGCCCACGAGAACCCATGGATCCAGCTCGCCCTCCCAGAACGAGAGCAGCGAGGAGTCGGCCCGGTACCCCAGGTCGCCGCGGAGCGAGGGCCAGGCGACGTCAGGATCGTCGCTGAGGGCGTAGCTCAGCCACAGCTGATCCCAGAAGGCGCCCACGGCCGCGGTCACATCCTCGCCGCTCTCGCCGCCGCGCTCGTCGACCCACTGACGCGCCTGCGCGAACTCCGGGGTGACGACGCGATCCGACGCGTCGAAGCGGACCACAAGGTAGATCGAGACGAAGAGGTTCACAGCGACCGCGCCGGCCGCCGCCCCGAGAGCGAGACGCCGCACCGCCGTTCCTCGTCGCCGTGCCAGGTACGCCAGGCCGACCGCCGCCGTGACGATGACCAGGGGCGTGATCATGTCGACGGCGCGCCCCGCGAGATAGGGGGCGACTCGCAGCACGAAGAAGCCGACGAGCATCATCCCGAGCACGACGCCCACCGCCATGCCCCTCGTGCGCCTGTCGACGAGGGCCGCGAGGCCGCCGACGGCTATCAGCAGCAGGCCGATGGCCACGAGCACCAGACCCCAGCGCCAGGCGGGCATGAGGAAGACGTCGAACGGACCCGCGAGGATCAGCGCCGCCGCTCCGGGACTGGTCGTGCCGCCTCCGTTGCCAGCCACCGTGCCCACGAACAGCGTGGCCCGCACGGCGCGCAGCCACAGCACGGGTGCGACCAGCAGAGAGAGCAGCACCACGAGGACTGCGGTGCGCAGCACTCGGATCCAGTGGCCGGGAGCACGCAGCAGCACGACGAAGGCCAGGACCAGCCCGAGGAACGGAAGGTACTCGGTGTAGGTGCCGAGGGTGACCCCGAGCGCTGCCGCCGCGAGCCAGACACGGGTCGTGATCACGCGAACGGAGCCGAGCGCCCGGATCACCAGCCCGATCGTGAGGAGCACGAACGCCGTTCCGAGCAGCGAGTCGGCGTTCTGCGCGAGCACCTGGCTGGTGAGCACCGAGAGAGTCGCGACCACGGCCGTGACGATCCATCGCGCCGACGAGCGCAGCGTCAGCGACGATGCGAGGAACCAGGCGGCGGACGCCGTGAGCACGACCCAGAGGCCGATCCAGGCCGAGAACCCGTCGACGAGATCGATTCCGGTCACGGTGCTCAGAGCGCCGAGCACGAGCTCCTGCCCCAGCCGGGTGCTGTTGCGCGCGGCCTCCACTGCCGGTCCGAAGAGCACGGCGTCCGTGCCCGCGGAGGGCGAGCTGCCGAGGGACGGCATCGCGAAGATCGTGTGGTCGAGCAGCCACCGCGAGGTGGAGACGTACCAGAACGCGTCGTGACTCGGGTCGGGCTGGATTACCCGATGATTTCCCGCGAGGAGGGACGGCAGCCAGCCGAGCAGCGCGCCCGCTGCGCCCAGGGCGGCGAGCACGCCGGCGACGGGCAGCATCGGACGCCAGAGCGCGAGCACCGGCGTCCGCCGCAGCACCGCGACACCGAGCAGCCCGAGCGCGAGCGCGACGGCGACCCAGGCCCCGACCCGCACTCCCACGACGAGGGTCGTCAGGTGCAGCACGAGCACGAGGAAGCCCGCACCGATCAAGGGGATGACCGGGACGAGCGGCCGCTGCGCCTTGCGGGGCAGCGCGGCCACGACACACGCACCGAGCGCGGCCAGCACGGCGAAGCCCGCGAGGGCGATCAGGAGAGTGACGATGCTGGGCTCCCGGGACTGCTGTCGTCGAGCGCGGGAGGCTCGGGTCGGCCGGATCGGCGTCTACGGTAGCAGGGCGCATCCCGGGCGCCTCCTACACTGGACGGCGCCGCCGGATGGCGGGAGGAGGAGACGACGCGTGACCGCTGACCGCCTGCACCTCGTCCGACACGGCGAGGTCCACAATCCCACCGGCATCCTGTACGGGCGCCTTCCCGGCTACCACCTCAGCGAGCTCGGCACCCGGATGGCGCGCGCCTCGGCCGAGTGGTTCGCGACCACCGGACGGCCGGTCGGCCGGGTCATCTCGTCGCCGCTCGAGCGCGCCATCGAGTCCGCCCAGCCCTGGGCCGATGGCGCGGGCGTGGACATCGAGCTGAGCGAGCGGATCATCGAGGCATCCAGCAGGCTCGAGGGCGGCAAGTACGACGTCAGTCTCAAGATCCTGGGCGTGCCGAAGGCGTGGCCCTACCTCGTGAACCCGCTGCGTCCGAGCTGGGGCGAGCCGTTCCGCGAGGTCGCGGCGCGCGTCGTCGACGAGCTGCGCGACGCGTGGCACGGCACCGAGGCAGGCGACGTCGTGCTCGTGAGCCACCAGCTGCCGATCTGGATGGCCCACCGGGTCGGCACGGGCGCTCCGCTCGTCCACGACCCTCGCAAGCGCCGGTGCGCGCTGTCGAGCATCACGAGCTTCGAGTTCCGCGGCGACCGGCTGGTCGAGGTGGGCTATGCCGACCCCGCGGCGGGGCTCGGTGCCCGCGCCGTCGACACCGGCGCGGTCTAGTCCCGCCCGCTGACCTCGCCGAACATCAGCCGCTCGTACTCGTCGGTCGTGCGTTCCGTGGTGTAGAGCTCCCGCGCTCGGTCCCGGCCCTCGAGCGAGAGGGGCAGCCGGGCGGCGAGCCCGGTGATGGCGGTCGTGATGGCGGGTCCGTCGCGCACCGGCACGACCGTGCCGTAGCGGGTTAGCTGCACGGGGCGGCGCACTCCCGGCATGTCGCTGGCGACCACGGGAACGCCGACCTTCATCGCCTCGGCCTGCACGATGCCGAAGGCCTCGAGCGGGTTGACCGACGGAAGCGCGAACAGGTCGAGCGACGCGTAGAAGTGCACGAGGTCCTCCTCCTCGAGGAACCCCAGCACCCGGATGCGCGGATCGGCGTCGATGTAGCCGCGCAGGGTGTCGATGACGCTGCCCCCCGCGACCTTCGCGAAGTCTCCTCCGATGAGCAGCCGGGCGTCGGGATCCTCGATGCGGGTGAACCCCTCCATGAGGTAGGCGATGCCCTTCTCCTCGACGATCCTGCCGAGGAAGCCGACGTGCAGCCCATCGCCGTCGCGGAACCGGGGCTCCCCGCCGCTCCGATCGCGGGTCGGAGGCACGATCGGCACGAGCGTGCGACGCAGCAGCGCGCGACGCAGCCTGCTGTGCTCGGCGTAGTCGTTGCTCGAGGGGACAACGACCTCCGACAGCCGGATCGCGACCCTGCAGGAGACGTCCATCGCGAGCACCTGCAGGCGGTTCACGAATCCCTTCGGCAGGTGCACGTCGCAGTGGAAGGTCGTGATCTTGCGGACGCCGGGCGTCAGCAGCGCGATGAGGCCCGCCTCGAGCATGGGCAGCTGCAGGTTGAGCACCTTCGCCCGCATCGCGTGCCAGGCCGCGACGAAAGGCAGGGCGGGGCTGATGACGCCCTTGCCGATGCGGAACCAGACCCTGGTGCGCCTCACCTCGACGCCGTTGACCGTCTCGCGCTTCGGAAGCCCCGGCTCGTGGCGCGTGGCCACCACGACGACGCGGCGACCCCTCGCAGCCAGCTCCTCGGAGATCAGCTTCGCCGAGTCGGTGAGCCCGCTCACATAGGGGACGTAGTAGTTGAGCGCCAGCACGACATCCGTCGGCTTCCTCCTGCTCACGTCGTCCGCCTTCCCTCGTCCTCGTCGGCGTCCATCCTTCCAGCCGCCCGCCGGGTGCGCGCGCCGAGCACGAGGGCGAGAGCCACCGCCGCGAGCGCCGCCGCGAGCGCCACGGGCAGGGTCGACGCCACGACGACATCCGGGCTGACGAGAGCGCCGACGACAGCCAGCGTTCCGGCGACCACCCAGATGACCGATGCGGCGCCGTGGCCGCCGACCGCCGTCACCGAGTCGGAGAGGATGATCGCAACCAGCAGGGTGCCGACGGCAGCCCCCACGAGCACCAGCGTGGTGGAGTCCACCGCGAACCTCTCGCCGAAGAGCAGGCGGATGCCGGCTGGACCGAGCAGGGCGAGCACAGCAGTCCAGAGCGTCGCCGCGACGAACCCCGCACCCGCGGCACCGAAGGCGAGCCGGCGAGCCCGACGGCTCTCCCCGCGAGCCGCATGCGCCGCGATCGACGGGATCACCGCCGCCTGCATCGCCTGGTAGACGAACACGGGGATGCGCGCGAGGGTCAGCGCGGCGAGGAGCACTCCGGGGATCGCCGTGTCGCCGCCGTCGGAGGCGAGGAACGCGACCACCGGCGGGAAGTTGAGGAGCAGCTGCACGACGAGCGCCGCCACGACGAGCCTGCCGACCCCTGCGCCGAAGGACAGCCAGGAGGTGCGCACGCCGCGCAGGCCGACGATCGCGGTCCAGAGGAACGGCAGCGCCGACCCGGCGGCGGCGAGGGCGACGACGAGGCTCAGGGCGAGAAGGGCGTCCGGCACGAGCAGCGCGACGACGAGAGCGAGCAGGATGCGCAGCGCCCCCTCCGCAGCGAGGACGATCGCGTACCGGGACAGGCTGCGCAGACCGGAGAGCACGCCGCGCACCGGGTAGTGCATGCCGTAGCCGACGAGGGCGCCCGCTACGGCCATCACCAGCAGACCCGCGTCCGCCGTCGGCGCGCCGGAGAGCGCGATGACCGCGGCGCTCGCCGCGAGGGCGGCGAGCACGACCACCAGCACGGTCACGCCCGCGACGAGGCCGAGCGGACGCCGACCGGTGCTCGTCGCGGTGCTGCCGAGCCGAGCGAGCTCCTGCTCGACCGGCAGGAACAGTCCGAGCCCCGTGATGACGGCCAGGGACCAGAACAGCGAGAACGTCGAGTACTCGATCGGGCCGACCGCCTGGGCGACGACGATCAGATAGACGTACGACGCTCCCCCGCTGACGACGGCCGCGGCCAGCATGTGCATCCTCGGCGATCGCGTGAGCGACCTCAGGACGGCGAGCATGGGCCTCTTCGGAATGGTGTGCGAGGGTCGAGTAGAGTTGCGGGGGCTTTCGGCGATCCCCGGAAGACCGGCACGCGGCAGTCTATGCGACCGGCCGAACGGATGCGGAGGGCACGGCATCACCATGATCGCGCTTGTCAGAGCGGTGCGTCCGAAGCAGTGGCTCAAGAACGTGCTGGTCGCGGCGGCGCCGCTGGCCGCGGGAACGCTCTTCGAGCCCGATGTGTGGCCGCTGGTGATCGCAGCCTTCGTCGTCTTCTCGCTGTCGGCATCCGGCATCTACCTCCTGAACGACCTGCTCGACGTCGAGGAGGACAGGGCGCATCCGACCAAGCGGTTCCGGCCGATCGCGTCGGGCGCGCTGCCGATCCCTGTGGCGTGGGTGGCGAGCATCCTGCTGCTCCTGGCCGCCCCGGCCTTCTCTCTCGCGATCGGCTCGTGGCAGCTCGGGGCACTCCTCGCCGTGTACGAGATCACGCAGATCGCCTACTGCATCTGGCTCAAGCACGTCGTCGTCATCGACCTCGTCATCGTCTCGAGCGGCTTCCTGCTGCGGGCCGTCGCGGGAGCGCTCGTGCTCGACCTCGCCCTCTCGCAGTGGTTCCTGCTCGTGATGTCCTTCGGCTCGCTGTTCATGGTCGCCGGCAAGCGGTTCAGCGAGAAGCTCAAGATCGATCAGACCGGCGGCGTGACTCGACGCAGCCTCGAGGGGTATTCGCTGGGCTACCTCCGCTTCGTCTGGTCGCTCGCCGCGGGGATCGCCCTCATCGCCTACTCCCTCTGGGCGTTCGAGCTCGGAGAACGGGCCGACTTCCCCTGGGCCACCATCTCGATCGTGCCCTTCGGCACCGCCCTGCTGCGCTACGCGTACAGCGTCGACTCGGGGCATGCCGGCACGCCCGAGGACACGGTCCTCGGCGATCGCCAGCTGCTCGCCCTTGCACTCCTCTGGCTGGTGTCCTTCTCGCTGACCGTGCTCTTCAGATAGGGCCCCGACGGCATCCCTATAAGATACGAACGCACCGGACCGGGGGGCCTGGGACTGCTCGCACCCCCGGCTCTCTGTCCGCCGATCAGTCAAGGAACCCATGCCCCGCGCACTCATCACAGGCGTCACCGGCCAGGACGGCCTCTACCTCTCGGAACTGCTGCTCAGCAAGGGATACGAGGTCTACGGCCTCGTGCGCGGGCAGAACAACCCGAAGATCGAGCTCGTGCGCCGCACGGTGCCCGACGTCAAGATCCTCACCGGTGACCTCACGGACCTGTCGAGCCTCGTGCGTGCCTTCAGCGTGTCGCAGCCCGACGAGGTCTACAACCTCGGCGCCATCTCGTTCGTCGCGTACTCCTGGGAGAACGCGTCGCTCACCTCGGACGTGACCGGCAAGGGCGTGCTCAACATCCTCGAGGCCACCCGCCTGTACGCGGGCGACGACATCTCGAAGGTGCGCTTCTACCAGGCCTCGAGCTCGGAGATGTACGGCAAGGTGCAGGACGTGCCCCAAAAGGAGTCGACCCTCCTCTGGCCGCGCTCCCCCTACGGTGTCGCAAAGGTCTTCGGTCACTACATGACCATCAACTACCGCGAGTCCTATGGGCTCCACGCGTCGAGCGGCATCCTCTTCAACCACGAGTCGCCCCGCCGCGGACCCGAGTTCGTCACCCGCAAGGTGACCCAGGCCGTCGCGCGCATCAAGCTCGGGCTGCAGGACTCGGTGACCCTCGGCAACCTCGACGCCAAGCGCGACTGGGGCTTCGCGGGCGACTACGTCGACGCGATGTGGCGCATGCTGCAGCAGCCCGAAGGCGACGACTACGTCGTGGCGACCGGGCAGACCCAGTCCATCGAGCGTCTGCTCGAGGTCGCGTTCCAGGCCGCGGGCATCGAGGACTGGCGTGCCTACGTCAAGCAGGACCCGCGCTTCATGCGGCCCGCCGAGGTCGACCTTCTGATCGGCGACCCCACGAAGGCCCGCGAGGTGCTGGGCTGGGAGCCGAAGGTCAGCTTCGAGGAGCTCATCACGATGATGGTCGAGAGCGACCTCGCCGAGCAGAAGGCGCTGGCTCGATAGCGGATGCCCTCGGCACTCATCACCGGGATCACCGGGCAGGACGGCTCGTATCTGGCCGAACGCCTCGTGGACGACGGCTGGACCCTTCACGCTCTCGTCCGCCGCACGGTCGACCCCGGTGAGACGGTCGTCGACGTGCCCTTCGAGCGGCACGTCGGCGACCTCGCGGATGCCGAGGCGCTGACGGCGCTGGTCGAGGAGGTCGCGCCCGACGCGGTCTTCAACCTCGCGGGAATCAGCTCCGTCGCTCGCTCCTGGGACGAGCCCGTCGCCACCATGCGGGTCTCCGCCCTCGCGGTCGGGGCGCTCCTCGAGGGCGCCTGGCGCGCTCAGCAGAGCTCGGGACGCGCCGTCGCCTTCATCCAGGCGTCGAGCGCCGAGATGTTCGGCGACGCCACGGAGCAGCCGCAGCGCGAGACGACTCCGATCCGGCCGGCGTCGCCCTACGGCGCCGCGAAGGCCGCCGCACATCATCTGGTCGGCGTGTACCGTGCACGCGGGCTCCGGGCTTCGGCGGCGATCCTCTACAATCACGAGTCCCCTCGCCGGCCGCTCGCCTTCGTCACCCGCAAGATCACCCGGGGTGCTGCCGACATCGCGGCGGGTCGTGCCGACTCGCTCGCGCTGGGCAACCTCACCGCGCGACGGGACTGGGGCTGGGCGCCCGACTACGTCGATGCCATGGTGCGGATGGCCGCGGCCGAGACGGCGGACGACTACGTCATCGCGACGGGCGAGGCCCATTCCGTGGAGGAGTTCGTGGAGGCGGCCTTCACCGCGGCGGGCATCGAGGACTGGCGGCGGTATGTGCACCAGGACCCGCGGTTCATGCGCCCGACCGACAGCGCTGTGCTCGTGGGCGACTCGACGAAGGCGCGCGCCGGCCTCGGCTGGGCCCCCACCCGGCGCTTCCGCGACGTGGTCGCGGCGATGGTCGAGCACGATCTCGCCGGGTCCTGATCGATGGCCGGCCGCCTGACGGTGCTGATCGACGCGACCGCGGTCCCCGCGGACCGCGGGGGCGTCGGACGCTACGTCGACGGCGTGGTCTCCGAGCTGCAGGGGCAGGTCGTCGTCGTCTGTCAGGAACGGGACCGCGACCTCTTCGCCGAGCTCAACCCGCGGGCCGAGATCGTCGCGATCCCGGGGATCGCCTCGACCGCGCGACGCCTGCTGTGGGAGCAGCTGGGGCTCCCCCGGCTCGCCAAGAAGGTCGGAGCCGACGTCATCCACTCCCCGCACTACACCTTCCCCGTGCTGACCCGCCGCGCGCGGGTGGTCACCTTCCACGACGCGACCTTCTTCAGCGACCCGGGCGTCCACACGGCGACGAAGCGGGTGTTCTTCCGGGCCTGGATGCGCGCCGCGGTCAGGGCCGCGCGGCGCATCCTCGTGCCGAGCGAGGCGACCGCGCGCGAGGTCGCTCGCTACCTGCGCACCGCATCCGCCCGCTACGACGTGGCGTACCACGGCGTGGACCGCACCCGGTTCCGTCCGCCGACCTCCCAGGAGGTCGAGGAGTTCGCGACGCACCACGGCATCGACGGGAAGCGCTGGATCGGCTTCCTCGGCACCCTCGAGCCCCGCAAGAACCTCGTCTCGCTGATCCGGGCGCACGCTCGGCTGTCGGAGCGCGACCCCTCGACCCCGGTGCTCGCCCTCGCCGGCGGCGCGGGCTGGGATCGCGGCATCGACCCGGCGCTCCGCGGATCCTCGTCGGTGCTGCGCCTCGGCTATCTGCCCGCCCACGAGCTGCCCGCCTTCCTCGGCGGCGCCGAGCTGGTCGTCTACCCCAGCCTCGGAGAGGGATTCGGCCTGCCGGTGCTGGAGGCGATGGCGTGCCGCTCGGCTGTGCTGACCACGCCGAGGCTGGCGCTGCCGGAGGTGGGAGGCGACGCGGTGGCCTACACCGAGCCGGATGAGGGCGCGCTGCTCACCGCGCTCGAGCAGCTCCTGGCGGATGCCGACGAGCGGGGCCGTCTCGCTGCAGCCGGCGAGGAGCGCGCGGCGAGCTTCACCTGGCGAGCGTCGGCCGAGGTGCACGAGCGGGTGTACCGCGAAGCGGCGGGGGACGCGCGATGAGCTCCACCGTGCAGATCGTGACGGTCTCCTACCACTCGGGCGAGCACCTGGACGCCCTCCTGGCCTCCCTCGACATCGACGCGCCCGTGGTGATCGCCAACAACGCGCCCGAAGACCTCAGCGTGGTCGAGCGCTTCGGCGACCGGACGGGCGTCTCCGTCGTCGACCTGCCGAATCCCGGCTACGGCGGCGCGGTGAACGCAGCCCTGCGCGCTGCACCGAGCGACTCGCCGTGGGTGCTCGTCGTCAACCCCGACGTGCGATTCCACCCTGGGGCCCTCGACGAGCTGCTCGGTGTCGCGGAGCGGCACCCCGAGGCCGGCGTCGTGGGACCCCTCATCCTCACTCCCTCGGGCGAGCCGTACCCGTCCGCCCGGAGACTCCCCTCGCTGCGCACCGGCATCGGTCACGCCCTCTTCAGCCGGATCTGGAAGGGCAACCCGTGGACGCACGCCTACCTCGCCGACCGTGAGTCGCCGCCGCGCGAGCGGACGGCGGGCTGGCTCTCCGGCTCCTGCATGCTCATCCGGCGCGAGGCCTTCGACGCGGTCGGCGGCTTCGACGACTCCTACTTCATGTACTTCGAGGACGTCGACCTCTGCCGCAGGATCGGCAAGGCCGGATGGACGATGGTCTATGCACCCAGCGCCGTCGTGACCCACGTCGGCGGGCACGCGACCGAATCGCGGAGCGCCGCGATGGTGCGGGCGCATCACGACAGCGCCTACCTGTACCTCTCCCGCCGCTACCGCGGCTGGTACCTCGCCCCGCTGCGGCTGGTGCTCTTCGTGGGTCTTCGAGCCCGATCGCGGATGACCGGCGGACGCTGACGCTCGTCACGCCGCCGGGCGGCGGAACGAGAAGAGCTTGTGCCCGAAGTAGCTGACGAGCGTCGTCACGACGACGATGACGGCCTGAGCCACGATGACGGGCACATGCGCCAGCTCGACGAGCAGCGGCAGGGCGATGGTGTTGATCCCGAGCGACACGAGGTAGACGCTCGAGAAGCGAACGAAGTCGAGGGCGAGGCTGGCCGAACCGCGCACGCGATAGGTGAAGCGCCTGTGCAGCACGAATGCGACGACGGTCGAGATCGCGTAGCTGGCGTACAGGCTCACCAGGTAGCCGATGTACCGCCCGACCAGCAGCTCGAAGGTGACGAAGAGGGCGTAGCCGAGCACCGTGTTGAAGCCGCCGACGATCACGAAGCGCACGCGCTCGTCCTCGAGGAGGCGGGCGGCGAGGCCGCTGCGGCGGTCGCTCCCGGTCGCTGTCTGCTCCATGCTCACCTCCGTCGCGGGCGCCCTCAAGTCTAGGCGGCGGGCCGGAGGCTCCTGCTTGGCCGGGTGGCCACGATCAGCGGAGCCAGAGGCCGTCGATCTCGTACAGCCCGCCCGACGTCCCGAAGTAGACCTCGGGCCGCAGGGAGTCGACGGGCATCGTCGGGGTGAACTCCGTCGTGACCAGGGTCCACTCCCTCCCGACCTGGAACGTGGCGGAGCCGTGTTCGGTGGCCGAACCGAAGCCCCACAGCCGGAGAGTGCCGCGCACCGCCCTGTCGTCACCGGACCGCACCCAGAACGAGAGCGTCATCCGTTCTCCCGGTCCCACCTCCCTCGGGAGGTTCAGCGCCAGGGAGGCGGGGCCCGTCGACGTGCGGTTGACCTTGAGCGCAGCCTTGCCGTCGGGGATGTCGGGATGGGGATCGCCGCCCACCCTCAGCGCCGTGTTGACCGAGCCTGTGCCGGGCGCCCATCCTTCGTCGCCGTTCTCGAACGAGGTGCTCCCGATCAGATTGCTGGTCATCAGGGCATCATCGAGGTGCAGATTCGCTGACACCGTGTCCAGCCTGATCTCGACCCTCAGCTGGGTGATCCCCGGAACGCGCGGCACGTACGTGGTCTGCACGGTCGACCATTCTCTGTCAGCGCTGAAGTCCGTTCGCGCAGAGTCCGTCGTCCCGCCGATCCCCCGCAGGATCAGCGATCCCTGGAAGGGCTGGCTGGAGCTGGTGCGCACCTGTATCCGCACCGTGTATGCGCGACCCTGCTCGACCGGGTAGGTGACCGTCTGCCGGACGATGCCACGCGGGGACGGAGTGCTGGCCAGCAGGAACGAGGAACCGCTCGCCGCGGGCCACGCGGCGAGATTCGTGCGCAGTCCGAATTTCATATCGGTCCGGCTGGCCGACCAGCCGTTCGCTGAACCCTCGAACGACGGATTGAGCAGGCGGACCGGCGTCGTGCTGATCCTGTCCTCGCCCCGTGCCAGGACGGCGGAGTCGACCGCGAGGCTGATGCCGGTCGTCTGCTCGACGATCTCGAAGCGGAGGCTGGAGTGGCGCGAGGTCAGGGGCAGCACCGCCGTGACCTCCGTCCACTCCGCGCCGACGGTGAAGGGCACCGTCGCCGTCTCGGTGGGAGAACCCGGCGCGACGATCCGAAGCGCGCCCGAGAAGGTCGAACTGGTGCTCCGCGACTTGACCCAGACCGAGGCGCTGTAGGTCTCCCCCGGGCGGTAGTCCCCATAGCTGATCTGACGGAGCGCGGCACCCGACCTCGATGTGCTGGTCGAGAGGTAGTGACTGCCGGACTGCGCATTCGTCGACGACGATTTGAGCGCCAGACCAGCACCGCTCGTGACGGACCAGCCGGTGGTGCTTCCTTCGAAGGAGGCGCTCTGCAGCAGGTTGGCCGCGGGGCCGAACCAATCCGTGTAGAAGAGCCAGAAGTTCCGGTTCCCATAGGCGGAGCAGGCATCTCCTGTGCCGTAGCCCGCGGCGAGAGCGGCCGCGTTGGGCTGGTAGGGCGTGTAGTTGTAAAGGCCGGCTGTCGCCTGATTGCGGATGAAGACGTTGCTGCCTCCGCACCCGGGAACCGAGGCGACCTGATAGGGGATGTAGAACGTGGCTCCGGGCTTGAACGCGCCGAAGTCGGTCTTGGCGTACACCTGGAACTGCTGGGCCGCTCGATAGATCTGGTAGGCGAAGCCGGCCGCCGAGGAGGAGCACCCCTCTGGCGTGTCCGGGCAGCCCCAGCCCATCGCGTACTCGTATGCTCGCGCGCTCTTGGCGCTCGTGACGAGGCCCTGTTCCTTCTGCAGCGTCACCAGGAGCACCTTGGGCGAGATGTCGCACGCAACGGCGACCCGATAGATGATCGCGGCTGCCGAGAGGTTGCTGCCTCCGGCGTAGCCCGCGCAGTAGTCGCTTGCGGCACGGGAGTCCACCTGCGCCGCGCGATAGTCCTTCATGCAGGACAGGGTCGCCGTCGACGTGCAGCCGCTTCCCTTCTCCTGCAGGAAGCTCTGGACCTGGCTCTCGGTCATCGCTCCGCCGTCGAAGAACTCCTCGTCGGAGATGATGAAGCCCGGATCCCAGGTCGAGGGGTCCGCCGCGTGTGCGGGCACGGTCGTCATGACCCCCGCCGTCACCGCGATCACTATCGCGGCGGTACTCGCCATCAGGCGCTTGAGCGCTGTCATCTCGTCACCTCTACCCCTACCGGGGCAGACTGCCCGGTATACCCCTCGGATCGGTAGCTCACCACGACCTCATAGCTCCCCGCCACCAGTTCCTCGCCCGGGACCGACAGCCGCGGGCAGGCGGTGGTCGTCGCATCGGCCATCGCTGCACCCTCGCGCGTGATCGTCCCGTTGGCGCCTCTGGCCGTCAGCACGCAAGTGCCGCCGTCCTCGACGACATCTTCGACGAACGTGCTCACGTCGAGGGAGTCGGAGGCGGCGTCCCACGCGGCGTACACGATGACCACGCCCACCGTGCCCGTGCCGGGCTCCTCGGCCGGCGGCGCTGGGGCGGGCGAGGCACCGGGATCCTCGGGGATGCCTGCAGCATCGTCGGGGTCGGCGGTCGGCACGGCACTGCCGCTCGGCGTCGGCGTCGGCGTCGCACTCGGAGCCGTCGTCGGCGCTCCCGCGACGACCACGAAGACGCCGATCGCCAGGACGACGAGGACGGCCGCTGCCGCCCACAGCACGATTCCCGACTTCATATCCCCCACCCGTGCACTGCTGCCTGGCCCAGTCGGCAGCTCAGGAGGAACCCTAGGCGAGCGTCCCGCACCCGGTCGGCGGACGCGCCGCGGCGATCACGAAGTGACGATCGACCAGACGGAGCGCGCGTACTCGGCAGGGCTTCGGAAACCGGGGTGCACGGGACGTTCCTGGCCACGGGCGCGTGCCAGCGAACCGATGGCTTCGGCGAGGCCCACCTCGTCGTGCATCGGCACCGCGCGCACGCCCGTCCGCCCCCGCCATTCGAGCCCGTACCCGGTCTCGGCGACGACCGCCGGTATGCCGGCTGCGATTGCGCGATCGAGACCGAGCGAGTGCGTCGAGTAGGGGGCCATGTGGATCACCGCGTCGACGGGCTCGTCCCCTTCGCGATCATCCGCGATGAACGCCGGGTGCTGCGCCAGCGACGGCTCCGCGCCCGGATCGCCCAGGTGCGCGACCACTTCCACGCCATCCGCGGCGAGCCGATCCAGAGCCGCCACGACTGTCGGGAGGTCGGCGCCCGCCGCGTCGCGGCCGAGCACCAGCACCCTGAGCGGTCCATCGGCGGATGCGTTCGGCACGTCGGCGGGCTCGAGCCCGAGCGGCTCCAGATGGATGGGCGGCCCTTCGACGCCGAGTGCGTTGAGCATGGCGAACCAGCCGCGCAGCTCGGCCTCGGCGGTCGCCGACACGGCGAGAACCCCCGCGGAAGCTCTCAGCACCGCCATGTTCCAGCTGTACCGCGGCGACGACACCTCCTTCTCCAGGCCGTGCTCGGGGAAGAGCTCACTGAAGGTGAGCGGGCCGACGCCGTAGCCGACACCGAAGCAGCGGTTGCCGGAGAAGACGAAGAGCGTGTGCGCCCGAGCCGCTCTGTCCACCTGATCCACGAGATCCGGCACGAGGTAAGAGCTCTTCCAGGGAACGAGGACCGCCTGGTCGTCTTCGGCGTCCAGCCGGACGAGGGCGTCATGCTCGGCGGTCCACCGCACCTGCACGACGTCGGCCGGTGCGTGCGAGGTCAGCGTGCGCGCGACCTCCTCGCTGTCGCCGATCCGGCGACCGGTGAGGCTGCCGTGCAGGTCGAGCACGGGAACCCCGATCAGCACCTCGACGCGCCTGCCTGGCGCTTTCGCCTCCGCGACGCTCTCCAGCAGGACGGCAAGAGCGTCGTTCAGATCGCCGAGATCCTGGAGTCGCCGCAACCGCCGCACGAGTCCGCCTTCGGGAAGAGTCGCGGTGAGCACGGCGGCGGTGAGCCACAGCTCCTCCCTGCTCGCCGAGCCGATGATCCCGCGCAGTGCGCCCATGGACGGCGCTGCCGTGGCGCCGAGGGCGTCCATCAGCACGGGGAGACGGCTCAGCAGGAGCCTGCGGGTCTTGGAGCCCACGCGCCTCATGCCGCTGCCTCTCGGGTGACGAGGTCCCACAGCTCGTCGGCGTACTGCTGCCAGCTGCGCGGCACGAGCGAGGCGCACTCCTGACGGAGGCGGTCGAGGAGGGCGTCGTCGACCAGGAGCCGCTTCATCGCGTCCTCGAGCGCGGCGTCGTCCCGAGGGTCGATGGTGAGCGCCCCACCGCGCTCCGCTATCTCGCGCGTGCTGCCGTAATCCGTCGTCACCACGGGCGTGCCGGATGCGATCGACTCGGACACCGGCAGACCGTACCCCTCGTGCAACGACGGGAACACCGAGAAGCGAGCCGAGCGGTACGCGGCCCACAGGGTCGTGTCGTCCACGCCCACATGAACGGCCACGGGGCGTCCGCGCTTCGCCAGGAGGTGCACCTGCTCGTCGAAACCGTCGCTGAAGCCAGGAGAGCCGTAGAAGTCGAGGCGGAAGCGCAGGCCCTCTCGCCAGAGCCGCTCGCTGGCGTGCAGGATCGCGAGATGGTTCTTGCGGGGCTCGTGACTGCCGACCACGACGATGGTCGGATCAGCGTGGTCCGGCGTCGACGAGTTCGACGCCGGGCCTGCATCGACCGCGAGTTCGCACTCGATCACGGTCGGGACGTGCCCGCCTTGCGCGGCGACCGCCTGGAAGTACCCGCGGAACTCCGCGGTCGCGGCCACGCTGATTCCCGCCACGAGCTCGGCTTCCCGGATCGCAGCCATGTACGAGAGGAACTCGGTGCCGCCAGGGCGCGGCATCATGTCGGGGCTCGTCAGCGGGATGCAGTCGTAGCCGATCGCCGCGACACGGTTGGAGGAGTAGCGGCCGAGTGCCTGGATGAGGCGGTTCTGCTCGTGCGATGCGACCTCAGGCAGCACGACACGGGAGCGGTGCGGAACGAACAGCGGCTCCTCCCGATGCTCGTCGTCGAGGTGCAGGGCCTCGCTCTGCTTGGGAACCTGACCCCAGCGGAGCACCCTGTCCTCGTCTTCGGGCGGAAGGGACTCGTAGGCGTGCGATTCGAAATCCCACCGGGCGAGGGTGACCGAGCGGTTGCCGTACCAGCGCGGGATCGTCTCGCGCACGACGCGCTGGATGCCGGTGTGGCGGTTGTAGCGGGCGCACCGGTCGACGTCGACGAGCACGGAGTCCACGACGAACTGCACGGGCCGCCAGGGGCTGCCCTCGAGCGTCGCGATGCGGGCGGACCAGCTCAGGAACCAGAGGAAGTAGCGGTCCCTGCTCATGGAGTGCCGCGCCCGCTGCGCTTCGAGCATGCGCGTCTCGTCCGGATAGACCGTCGACACGGCCGCGATGGCTGCCCACAGGACACCCGAGCCGCCGTCGCGCTCGGCCTCATCGAGCACTTCCTGCAGCATCCGAGCCGCCGACGCGTCGGAGTCGTCGGCGAGCGCAGCCGGGCCGACCACGACCTCGTACAGGGCGCGGATGCGCTGATGGAGAGCCTGGCCGACGCGTTCGCGCGTGTTGAGATCGGGGCGCCTACCGCGCACGACCCGCCCCACGTACAGCGCGGAGCGGACGTGTGACCCGCCACGACAGCGTCTGCTTGAGGTCGAGCACCAGCTGGCGGTTCTCGTCGATCGCCTCACGAGTGTCGGCGACGTACTCGGTCCACAGCCGGATCTGCTCGGCTTTCAGGTCGTCGATGCTATCGGACGCACGCTCGGGGCTCTGCACCATGACCTCGTTCCTGCTCTCGATGACGGCCCAGTCTAACGATCGGATGGGACGCCGCCGTCCACCAGCGCGCCGTCGGCGGCGAGCGCGTCCTGCACCGGTCCGGGCAGCACCCATAGCGCATTGTCGAAGAGCCCTGTGTCGTCTGCGACCTTCCGCGCGCCGACCGCCTCACCCTGGGGCCATTCCTTGCGTGAGATGACAAGGTCGCCGACCGGGTCGTCCTCTGCACTGTCGAAGACGGGGAGCTGCCGCGGCACCAGCCAGTACTGGTAGGCATTGTGGCTGACCGTGTCGGCGCCGCCGAGGCTGTCGGAGAGCCGTACGTCGTCGAAGGCGATCTCGGCGTCGGGGTAGCGGGCGAGGGCGGCCTCGACCGCGTGACGCAGGGTGAAGGACTCATACCAGGCGTCATAGGAGGGGCGGATGCTCCTGGATTCAGCGGCGACCGAGCTCACCGAGAAGGCCAGCAGAGCCATGGTCGCGACCAGGACGGCCGGGCGCGTGGCCGGCATCCTCTCAATCGTCGCCGCGATGGCGGCCACGACGACGAACAGGGCGGCCGACGACGCCGGGATCCATGGTGGTGACGTCGCCGCGGTCAGCAGCGGCCACTCCCACTGGATGATTCCGGGGACGCTGTTCGGCCCGAACCAGGCACCAGCGGTCGGGACCTGCGGGACGATGAAGATGAAGAAGATCGCAGTCACCAGGACCGAGGGCACCAGCCAGCCGAGGAGGAGTCGTCGCGTCGCGCCCCGACGCACCCGCGAGATGCCCACCAATGCGAACAGGAAGAGCACGGAGTCGAGGTAGCGGCCGTAGGCGTAGAGGTCGTAACGGGGATCGCCGCGCTCCAGAGCGCCGGCGATCCAGACGACGCTGATGCCCAGCACTCCGACGAAGGACGCGGCCGCCCAGAGCGCGATGCCGATCCGACGCTCGCGCGCCTCGCCGACCGCTCGCATCGCGACCCAGATCAGACCCAGCAGAGCGAAGCCGAACCACGCGGCGAAGACGTACCAGAGCTGCCCGAAGGTCGCGGTGAGGGCGGCGGCCGGATCGAGCGACAGCAAACGTCCGAGGCCGCGCTCCTCCCTGCCGGCCGTCTCGTACATCGGCGCGACGATGGCACGGTAGGCCAGCATTCCAGGGACTACGACCGCCACGGGAACCAGCAGCGCCCAGAGCAGCGGGAGCCTGCGCAGACCCAGCATCACGACCCAGAGCCCGGCGGCGATCGCGAGCGGTGACAGGCGCGCGTGCGTGATGGCCAGGTAGGACGTCACGCCGAGCAGCACCGCAGCGCGACCGAGCGACGCGCGTTCCGCGAACCGGAATGCCGCCAGAGCGCTCACCGCTACGAGCAGGGCGATGAAGTTCTCGGCGAGGGCGAAATTGGACATCACTGTGCGGGACGGAGCGACCGAGACCGCCGCAGCGGCGAGGATCCCAGCGAGAGGCGAGAGCCCGAGGCGCCGCGCGACCAGATAGGCGGGGACGACAACGGCCACCCCGCAGAGGACACTCAGCACCATCGCCCCGAGGTACACGTTCTGCGGGTCCTGCGTCACCCACCAGAGCGGAACGAGCAGTACCGACCATCCCAGGTAGTACGAGCCTCCGGTGAGCGAGGGGGTGAGACCCACCCCCGCCATGATCTCGGCATTGAAGAGGTAGCCGATCTCATCGGTGAAGAAGATGGGCTGAGTGGAGCCCCACGCCGAGTTGAGGTGCAGTCCGGCCACGGCCGCTATCGCGACGACCGCTGTCAGCAGCGCCGGACGGTCACCCCGCATCGGCGAGGTCCTGCTGGAACGGGCCGGGAAGCACCCACAGGGCGTTGTCGAATCCTCCGGTGTCGTCCGCCACCTTCACGGCGCCCAGCTCCTCAGCGCGCACCCACTCCTTGCGGGCGATGACGAAGTCCGTCTCCGGGTCCACCTCGGAGCTGTTGAAGCGCGGGAGCTCACGAGGGATGGTCCAGTACTGATAGGCGTTCGAGCTGATCGGGTCGCCCGGCGCGTCCGGCTCGCGGTAGAGGTCGTAGGAGACCGTCGCCTCTGCTGGAAGGTCGCTCACCGCGGACCTCAGCGTCAGCGACTGGTAGAAGGGCGTGAAGTAGGGGGTTATCGTGCGCTCGTCCGCCACCACGGAGCTGATCGCGAAGAAGGCGCCGATGAGTCCCACGGCCAGCAAGGGTGCCCGTCGCGCGAGCAGCAGCGCGACGGCGAGCAGGGCGAGGCCGACGACGCCGGCGATGATCCAGGGTGGCCCCTGGGCTGTCGTCACGCCGGGCCACGGCCACTGCAGGAGCCCCGGAACGCTCGTCGGCCCCCAGAACAGGGCGCCTCCGAGCGGAGCCTGCGGAGCCACGAACAGGAGGAAGACGGCAGTGATCACCGCTGAGGAGACGAAGGTCCACACCGCGGCACGCCGGCTCAGTCCGCGGATCAGGAAGGCGATGCCCACGGCGGCGAGGATGGCGCCGAAGGCCTCGAGATACCTTCCGTAGCTGTAGATGTCGAGGCGATCGCGGCCCGCCGCGATGGTGCGCGACACCCAGGTGGCGCTGACGACGAGGCTCCCCAGCAGAGCGACGACCGCCCAGGTGCCCACTCCCGGCTGCCGTCGGCGGAACTCACGCCCGGCGAGGATGACGACCAGCGTCACACCGACGACCGCGACACCCGCCCAGGTCGCGACCTGATACCAGATCTGACCCGTCGCGCTCGTGAGCACGGCTGCCGGATCCGAGCCGAAGATGCGCTCGATCGCGCTGGCCTCGCGGTCGGCCGACGCGATGTACATGAACGAGATCGTCCACCGGTAGAGGAGGAAGCCGCCGAGGGAGACGGCGCCGAGCACCGCGAGTCCTGCGAGCGCCGGTCGCCGCGGCTTGCGCAGCAGCTCCCAGAGGAACCACAGTCCGGTCGCCCCCAGAAGGCCGACCGTCCGCCCGTGCGAGACGAACACGGCGGATGCGGCCAGCCCGAGCAGGACGGCGGATCGCACATCCCGTCGCTCGCTGTACCGCACGGCCGCCACGGCGGTGAATGCCATCAGGAACATGACGAGGTGCTCGGCGAGCGCGAAGCTGCTGAAGAGCACCCGCGACGGCGCGAGCGAGACGATGGCGCCCACGAGCACCGCCCACGACCAGCAGATGCCGACGTGGCGCACGAGCAGGGCGAGCGGCCAGATCGCGGCGATGCCGAAAACCACCGAGAGCGCCACAGCCAGGTGGTAGAACGTCTCGGGGTCCTGGGTGATCCACCAGAACGGCACGAGCAGCAGGGACCAGCCGATGTAGTAGGAGCGCCCCTGGAAGGAGCGCGGCTCGCCGAAGCCGGCGAGCAGCTGCGCGTTGCCGAAGTAGCCGACCTCGTCCGTCCAGAGCACCGGGATCGAGGAGTCCCGCGTGACAGCGATATGCAGGATGATCGCTGCGACGACCGAGGCGACAGCGGCGGTTCCGAGGAGGGGACTCTCCGTGGACACGAGGACACGGAGGCGGTTCAGCACCGGAACATCGTAGCCGGTCGCTGTGTCGGCGCCGGGGCTGTCTGCGGCCGGAGGCGGGCAGCCATGATGTCGACGACGAGGCCAGGCCGGAGATCGGAACCGGCTTCACGTCGACAGGTTCCGACGCAGCGCCGCGAACCAGCACCGGTTGCAATTCACTCGAGCAAGCCTGCTTCCTCGAGCTGCTCTCGAGTGTCACCGGGCAGCACCCACAGGGAGTTGCTGAACAGGGGCCCGAGGTCATCCGCCACCTTGACCGCCCCGAACCGATCGGCCAGCGGCCAGTCGGCGCGCGCGATGACGAGGTCCGCGGGCGCGGTGGGCGCCTCCTCGCTGTTCCAGAGCACGACCTCCTGAGGAGCCAGCAGGAGCTGGTAGGCGTTGCGACTGGCGATATCGCCGAACTCCTCCATCCGTGCCAGATCGAAGGCGATCGCGTGCCGGCTCAGTTCGGGCGTGGTCCGGATCATCCCCACCATCGTGAACGACTGATTCCAGGCAGAGGCGAACGGCCGGATGCGATAGTCCTCGATCCGCACAGCGCTGGCGACGAAGAACACGAGCACGACGAGCACCCAGGCGATGACCCGACGTCGCAGTACCAGAAGCAGCACGAGGGCCACGCCCGCCACGAGCGCACCGAAGAACCAGGGGGAGCCGACGAGCCGCTGACTGGACTCCCAGGGGTACTGCAGCATCCCGCCGACGTTGATCGGAGCCCACCAGGCGTTCCCCTCCGCAGGCTGCGATCGCCAGGTCGTGAAGTA
This sequence comes from Microbacteriaceae bacterium, assembly GCA_031177985.1. Taxonomy (GTDB): domain Bacteria; phylum Actinomycetota; class Actinomycetes; order Actinomycetales; family Microbacteriaceae; genus JAPSJW01. Next base: position 333,898 of record JAPSJW010000003.1, read on the forward strand.
CCACACCGCCGCGAGAAGTCCTGAACCGGCGAGGAGGTAGAGCACGATCCTGGAGGTGACACCCCTCAGCACGAGAACCAGCCCGAGCATCGCCAACGGTATGACGTAGGGCTCCAGGTAGCGTCCGTAGCTCAGGATGTCGAGGCGCGCCGACCCTCGTTCGAACGGGCCCGAGATGAAGGTGACCGAGATCACGGCGGCGCCTGTGAAGGCCAGCGCATACCAGGCCGCCCATGCAGGCACCCGCGAGCGCCACTCCTCACGCACCTGACGCACCAGGAGCACGACGCCCAGAGTGGCGAGGCCAAGCCATGCGAAGTGGACGTACCAGGCCTGGCCGACCGCGGACCACAGGGTGGGGAGCAGTTCGGGAGTCAGGATGCGCGATATGCCGATGCTCTCGCGCGCGGCCGACTCGCCGTACAGCTGACCCGTCACCGAGCGGTAGAGCATGAAGGAGCCGATCGACACGACGAGCAGCACGACGAGGCCCCCCACCGAAGCCGCGCGTGTTCCGCGGAACCGAAGGTTCCAGGCCAGCAGGATACCGGTGGCGATGACCAGCGGGATGGCGCGGCCGTGCGTCGCGAAGGCGAGAGCGGAGAACGTTGCGAGAGAGGCGGCGGCACGCCCACTGCGCGAGGCGGAGTAGTGAAGTGCCGAAAGAAGCGCGGCGACGACACACAGCACGAGGAGGGTCTCGGCGAGTCCGAAGCTCGAGAAGACCGCACGGGATGGGGAGGCGGCGATGGTCGCTCCAGCGACGATCGCCCATGGCAGCGACAGGCCGAGGCGGCGGCCCACCACGGTCAGCAGCGCTCCGACGACGACACCCAGTGCGGCCGACAGCGCCACCGCGAACTCGTAGACGATGCGGGCGTCCTGGCTGATCCACCATGCGGGCACGAGCAGGAGCGACCACCCGATGTAGTACGGCTGCCCGCGGAGGTCGGGAGGCGTGCCCACCCCCGCCAGGACCTGCGCGTTGGCCAGGTACCCTGCTTCGTCCTCCCAATAGATCGGGAGCACCGTCCCCAGTGCTGAGAAGGCGTGCACTCCGATCAGGACAGCGACCGAGATGGACGCCGCGACCCAGGGGAAGTACTGCGACACGGTGCGCGGCGTAGAGGTGATCGTCACCGTGACCTTTCCCGAGGCCCGCTGGTCGAGGCCGCCGCCCATGCTAACCGCCGCTCGGGTTCCCCGACAGCCGGGGCGTCCCTCCCTTGGGGGCTTCGCCGCAGCGGGTCTCGACCCAGACGGCCCCGGCTAACTGCGTACCACCTCGGCGATGAGGTCGGCCTGAGCGATCGAGACCCGCTTCACCTCTGGAAGATGCCGGCGGAGCGTCGCCTGGACCTCGTCGCGGCGGGCCTCCAGGTCGGCGAAGCGGGACCCCAGGAACTCGGGGCTCAGCTGGTCGTGGCCGAAGGCCCACTCCTCCGCCTCGAACATCTCGAGCACCTCGCGGTACTTGTGACTCCAGCCGATCACCAGGGTCGGCACCGACATCGCGAGTGACGAGACCATCGCGTGGAACCGGCTGGCGACGAAGGTGCCGCACCGGCCGATGAGGTAGCGCAGCTGCTGAGACGTCAGCTCTGCGTCGGGGAAGAGCACCTGCTCCTTGCGCGCGAGCCGGGCGTGGATGTTCCGGCACAGCGGCAGGTCGTTGTTGTGCGTCTTGTCCGAGTCGGATCGGGCGCTGTGCGGAACCAGCAGCACCTTGCGCCCGTCAGCCGTCAGCGCGTCGATGAACCCCGCGATCTGGCCGGCGTAGTCGCCGCCTCGGGCGTCGACCTTCTTCTGCAGCACGACGCTCGGCGAGATGCCGACGACGTCGCCGCCGTCGAAGAACGACAGGTCGAGACGGTCGGCCAGCTCGGCCGCCTCGTTGCCCGCCAGCTCGAGCGAGAACGCGTAGTCCGCCCCCCGGAACAGGTTCTTCAGCCCGAACCCCTCGGCGAACTCGTGGGTGATCCGGCCCCGCGTGACGAGAGTGCGCACCTTCGGAAGGAACATCCGCGACACGCGCCTGTTGATCGGATTAGTGAACGGCCCGACCGCCTGCGCGCACTTGAAGACCGGCACCTTGAGGTTCAGCGCGGGGAGGATCGAGGCCACGTTGTACAGGAGGAACTTCTCACGGCCATCGGTGAAGGTGATGCCGCCCTGATCGAGAAGCACGGAGCTGCGCGAGAGCGCGCCGATGGCACGGGAGCCCCGCCTGATGACGGGACGCAGGGGCGGCAGGATCCGGTGCAGCAGCGCGAGGAGGTTGATCGTCACGCCGAGCTGCCGCGGCGTCGCCGGCACGATCTCCAGATTCGGATAGGGGTTCTGTGCGCGGTCCTCCTCCGGGTACATGCTGAAGAGGGTGAAGGTCACACCCGGGATGCGCTCGGTCAGCGTGTGGATGGAGCTCTCGAGCATCGCCGAGGCTCCCTTGTTCCCGGCGAGGGCCGAGCCGATGATCGAGATGTGCGGTGCGCGGGTCATGCGCCGTCCTTCCGTAGCGAGAGGCGGAGTCCGCCGTAGATGAGCGCGATGAGGGCATCGGCCAGTGTCGAGACCAGTCTGGCGAGCAGCGAGAGGATGATCGCGTCGGGCAGCGAGAGGAACTGGGACGCGAAGATCACGATGACGGCTTCACGCACCCCTAGCCCGCTCGGCACGAACACCGCGAGGATGCCGATCGCTCCCGCGAACGCGTAGGTCGCCGCGAGCGGTAGCCAGTCCTCGGGACCGATCGGGGCGATGGAAGCTGCGAGGAGCACGAATCCGACCCCGTTGATGATGCGGGGCACGACGAACGCGAGCTGGAACAGGAGCGTGTCGGGGGTGCGGAGGAAGTAGTTGTCGGGGATGCCGTCCTTGGCGAACCGCCGGCCGGCGAAGCGGAGAAGCCTGCTGAAGACCGCACGGTTGCTCACTGCGACGAGCGGCACGATCGCCAGGAGCGGCAGCAGCACTGCTCCCGCGTTGTCCTGGAACACACCGACCCCCGCTGCAAGGACGAGGATGACGATGCTCGGCACGATCGAGGCCAGCTGCAGGAACACGTTCTCGTAGACGAAGCTGATGACGACGAGCAGGCGGCTGATGCCCTTGCGCTGTCCCCAGAGCACCTTGTTCAGCAGGGAGCCGACCTGACCGGGGATGTACTTGAGCAGCCACGACGAGCTGTGCACTGCCATCGCCTCGCGCGCCCCGACCGGCGTCCCCGGCTCGAGGCGCCGCACGATGAGGCCCCACAGCAGCCCGGAGACAGGCACCGCGACGGCGAACAGCACGAGCACCGCGAGCCATGACCAGTCGAAGGAGAGACCGCGTCGGGACACCTCGTCCCAGTTGTCTGCGAGCGCCCGCCAGAAGAGCACACCGACCACTCCGACGACGACGACGGTGAGGACGTAGCGCAGGAGGCGGCGTCGGCCACCCCGCTTGGGCTCACTCACCCCGCAGCACGTTGTAGGAGCGCAGGGTGTCGAGCTCCTTCTTCTGGGAGAAGGGCACCATGCCGTCGGGGTCCGCGTAGCCGACGGCGATCAGCATGACGACGCGGTCCGACACGTCGAGGCCGAGCGTCTTCTGCATCTTCTGCTCGAGCGGTTCGAAGTCGGGCCAGTTGATCACGCTCGAGCTGAGGCCGAGAGTCTCGAGAGCGAACATGAACGACATGGCCGCGAGCGAGGCGTCGACATAGATGGCGTGGCGATCGCGGGGGCTGAAGTAGCTCTCCAGCTTGCCGACGACGACCACGATGGTGGGGATGTTGTGGGCGTATCCGGCGGCGCCGAAGGGAAGGTCGGCGACGGTGCGCACCTTCTCGGGGTCGTCGAAGATCCGGAACTCGTAAGGGAGCCGATTGCAGGCGGTCGGGGCCTGCCTCGCGACGAGCATGGCCTTGTCGAGCAGCTCGCGCTCGACCGGCCGCTGCTCGAACCAGCGCACCGACCGCCGCTGCATGGCCAGGTCGTGGATCTGCTCGTAGCTCACGTCCGAAAGCCGGCGCTTGACGTAAGGCACCCGCTCTCCGCCCTCGGGCACGAAATCGATCGCCTGGAACCGCGCGCGTGCTGCATCGACCACGGGATGCGTGCCGGTGTTCACCCGGAAGTATTCCGTGAGCACGTTGTGCGCCCACTGCATCTCGCTGGGCTCCATCGAGTCGGGCGCCCGCTTGCACTGCTCGGCGGCGAACTCGTAGAACTCGACGGTCTCGGTGATGTAGTCCCGCGCGAAGACGTCGCGACGGGGACGCATGATGATGCCCTTCTCCAGCCGGTGCACATTGCGCCGCAGCTCGACCCGCGACACCCGGTCACGCCGCTTGTTCCGGTAGTAGTTGCGCCGCCCGCGCAGCACTGCGGACTGCTCGCGGTTGAAGGTGAGGAACGAGAAGACGAAGAACAGGTGGGAGAGGATCCGACTCGAGCCGAAGGTCTCGAGGAAGAGGCGGTTGACCGCCTCATAGGTACGACGGATCCAGGTGATCGCGAGCAGGTTCTTGGCGATCCGCTTGAGGCGCTTGAGCACGGGAACTCCGACGATGGGGAAGCCGTCGCGCTGCGCGTGACTCGGCCACAGGGGCGCGACGAGGACCCGACAACTATACGGGAGGGGTGCAACGCGGGCTGGCCCTGAGGGGTCGGCGGTGTCCTAGGCTTTCTCTCCGTGACGACGGTCGGTGTGACGGCGAGAGGATTCCGCGCCGAGATCCAGGCGCTGCGCGCTCTCGCGGTGGCCGCCGTCATCCTCTTCCACCTCTGGCCCAACAGGGTCCCGGGCGGTTACGTCGGCGTAGACGTCTTCTTCGTGATCTCCGGCTTCCTCATCACGGATCACCTGCTCCGGGAGGTGCGAGCGACAGGGCGCATCGAGTTGGGGGCGTTCTGGGCGAGACGAATCCGACGCCTGCTCCCCGCGGCGCTCCTGGTGCTCGGTGCCACGCTGGTGGGGGTGCTCCTCATCGTGCCCGAGGTCGCGCAGCAGCGCATGCTCGTCGAGATCGGTGTCGCCGCGCTCTACAGCCTCAACTGGGTGCTGGCGTCCAACGCCGTCGACTACTTCGCGGCCGAGAACGCGGCGACGCCGGTGCAGCATTACTGGTCCCTCGCCGTCGAGGAGCAGTTCTACCTCCTGTGGCCCCTGCTGCTGCTCGGGCTGGTCCTGCTCGCGGTGCGGCTGCGGCGGCCCGCCACCTCGCTGGTTCTGGTAGGAGTCGTGCTCGTCGGCGCGGGCTCGCTCCTCCACTCCGTCATCTACAGCTACTCGGCACCGTCGGCCGCGTACTTCTCGACGTTCACGCACGCGTGGGAGTTCGCACTGGGGGCGCTCGCGGCGGTCGGGGGCGCCCGCTTGGCGGAGCGCGCTCTGCCTGTCTTGCGTGCGCGCGCGGCCGCGTCTTGGCTTGGTATCGCCGCCATCCTCGTCGCCTGCTTCGCCTTCGACGGCAGCACCGTGTTCCCAGGCTGGACCGCACTCGTGCCGACTCTGGGCGCGCTGCTGGTCATCCTGGCGGGCGGCGCCGAGGGAACCCGGCTGTCGCCGCTCCCCCTGCTGCGCTGGCGACCGGTGCAGTTCTTGGGCGACGTCTCCTACTCCGCCTACCTGTGGCACTGGCCGCCCATCGTGCTGCTGCCGATCGTGCTGGGAACACCGCTCGACGCCCGCTGGAAGATCGGCCTCGCCGCCGCCACACTCGTGCTCGCCTACCTCACCAAGCGCTTCGTCGAGGACCCCGTGCGCTTCGCGCGGGCGCTCGCGCGGCGCCGCCGCTTCGCGTTCTCGATTGCGGTCGGTGGCGCTGTGGTCCTGGCCGCAGCATCTGCCATCCCGTGGTTCGCGATCGAGGCGAAGACGGATGCGGCGGTCGCGAACGTCGCGCAGTTGGAGGACCGGGTGCTGTCGGGCGACGAGCCCTGCTTCGGAGCAGCGGCCGCGCTCTCGGGGGCGGAGTGCCCCGACAGTCACGTGCCTGACGACGAGCTCGTGCTGGCCACAGAGTTCGCCGCGCCTTCCGGACAGATCATCGACGCCGTGATCGGGAATCTGGAGATCTCGGAGTTCGGCGACGCCTCCAGCGATACGACCATCGCCCTGGTCGGCGATTCGCACGCAGCCCACTACCTGCCCGCCCTGCGCGCACTGGCGGCCGAGCACGGCTGGAAGATCTGGGTGATCCGCGCCAACAGCTGCTCGCCCTCGACGCCGACCTTCTCCTCCACGTGGTCTCCGGATAGAGGCGCGGGCTGCATCGCATGGCGGGAGGACCTCTACGAGATCCTCCCGACCATCGAGGAGATCGACCTCGTCGTCACCTCATCCGTCGCACCGCGCTATGGCCGCACCGAGACGCCCGAGGTACAGGCGCAGGTTGCCGACGCCTTCGCCGCCATGTGGACGGCCTGGACCGACGGCGGCAAGCCCGTCGTCGTGATCGCCGACGTGCCGGGCCCGGGAGTGCGCGAGGCCAGCGAATGCGTCGCCGCGAGCGAGGACAGGGTCGACCCCTGTGCCGCTCCGCGCGCCGAAGTGCTCGAGCGGGATCCCATGGTGGTCGCCGCTCGAGAGCGCCCGCTCGACGGGGTCGAACTCGTCGACTTCACCGACGTGTACTGCACAGGCGACGTCTGCCATTCGGTGATCGGCGGCATCGTCGCCTATGGCGGGGGCGCCCACATCTCGCGGCTCTTCGCGGTCTCCCTGACGCCCTACTTGGAGGGACCGATCCTCGATCAGCTCGAGAAGGCGGATCAGCTCGCCGACTGACGCACGAGTCCGCGCAGATACGTGCCGTACCCGCTCTTGAGGAGCGGCTCTGCCAGTGCCAGGAGCTGCGCGTCGTCGATCCAGCCGGCGCGCCAGGCGACCTCCTCGAGACAGCCGATCTTCAGCCCCTGACGGGCCTCGATGACGCGCACGTACTCGCTGGCCTGCATCATCGACTCGAACGTGCCGGTGTCGAGCCAGGCCGTGCCCCGGTCGAGCACCTCGACCCTCAGCTCACCGAGGCCGAGGTAGTGCTCGTTGACCGCTGTGATCTCGAGTTCGCCGCGCTCGCTCGGGCGGAGGTCCCGGGCGATGTCGACGACCCGGTTGTCGTAGAAGTAGAGCCCGGGCACCGCGTAGCTGCTCTTCGGCTCGCGCGGCTTCTCCTCGATCGACAGCGCGCGGAACTCGTCGTCGAACTCGACGACGCCGTACGCCGTCGGATCCGCCACCTGATAGGCGAAGATCAGCCCGCCCCTGAAGTCGGTGCCGCTCGCGGCGGGCGACGGCGACCCCACCCCGTGGAAGATGTTGTCGCCGAGCACGAGGGCGACGCTGTCGTCCCCGATGAAGGATGCGCCGATGAGGAAGGCCTGCGCGAGGCCCTCCGGTCGCGGCTGCTCTGCGTAGGAGAGCCGGATGCCGTAGGCGGTACCGTCGCCGAGCAGCCGCTGGAACGCCTCACGGTCGTGCGGAGTCGTGATGACGAGGATGTCCCGGATGCCCGCTTCCATGAGGGTCGAGATCGGGTAGTAGATCATCGGCTTGTCGTACACCGGGATCAGCTGCTTCGAGATGCCCCGTGTGATCGGGTAGAGCCTCGTGCCGGTGCCTCCGGCGAGCACGATCCCCTTCACTTCGCCCCCCACACCGGCAGCCGGCCGGCCGACCGCGCCTCGGCGAGGCTCGGCGCGGCGGCATCGCGCTCAGAGAGGACCAGCTCGGTGCGCGGAAGCGGGAACTCGAGGCGGAGCTCGGGGTCGAAGGGGTCGATCGTGAACTCCCGCTCGGGGTCGAACACCTCGGAGCAGAGGTAGGAGAGCGTCGTGCCGTCCTCGAGCGCGAGGAACGCGTGCCCGAGACCCTCGGCGAGATGGACGCTGCGCCGGACGACGGTGTCGAGCTCGATGGCCTCCCATCTGCCGAAGGTGGGAGACCCCACTCGCAGATCGATCACGACGTCGAGAGCCTTCCCCGCCGCGACCTGCACGTACTTCGCCTGGCCAGGAGGGGTGATCGCATAGTGGATCCCTCGCAGCACCCCTCGGCGGGACACCGAGACGTTCCCCTGCTTCCACACCGGCATGGTGCCGGTGCGCTCGACCCACGGCTCGAAGCGGTAGGACTCGAGGAACGCGCCTCTGTCGTCCTCGTGGATGCGCGGTGTCACGACCCAGGCGCCGGGGATCGACAGCTCACGGACGTCCACCGGCTCATCCTAGCGAGGGCCCTCCCGATAGGATGGGTCGTCGCAGAGGAAGGATCCGGATGCCCCAGCGGCTGCTCGTGACCGGAGGCGCCGGTTTCATCGGCTCCAACTTCGTCCGCCGCACGCTGGAGGACGCCTACCCCGCACTCGAGGGCGCCGAAGTCGTCGTGCTCGACGCCCTCACCTACTCGGGCAATCGGGAGAACCTGGCGCCGATCGCGGACTCCCCTCGCTACTCGTTCGTGCACGGCGACATCCGCGACGCCGAGCTGCTCGACCGGCTGCTTCCCGGCATCGACGCCGTCGTGCACTTCGCCGCCGAGTCGCATGTCGACCGCTCCGTGCGCGACGCGTCGATCTTCGTCGAGACCAACGTGCTGGGCACCCAGCGACTGCTCGACGCCGCACTGCGTGCGGGCGTCGCGCGATTCGTGCACGTGTCGACGGATGAGGTGTACGGCTCGATCGCGGAGGGCTCCTGGACCGAGGAGGAGCCGCTGCTGCCCAACTCCCCCTACTCGGCGAGCAAGGCGGGCAGCGACCTGCTCGTGCGGTCGTATCACCGGACCCATGGCATGCACGTCTCGATCACGCGCTGCTCGAACAACTACGGTCCGTATCACTTCCCCGAGAAGGTCATCCCGCTGTTCGTGACGAACCTGATCGACGGCCTCCACGTGCCCCTGTACGGCGACGGCCGCAACGTGCGCGACTGGCTGCACGTCGACGACCACTGCCGCGGCATCGCCCTCGTCGCCACCGGCGGTCGGGCCGGGGAGATCTACAACATCGGCGGCGGCACCGAGCTGACCAACAGGGAGCTGACCGGGCTGCTGCTCGAGGCGTCGGGTCGCGACTGGTCCTACGTCGACACGGTGGAGGACCGGAAGGGTCACGACTTGCGCTACAGCGTCGACATCTCCAAGATCCGCACAGAGCTGGGGTACGAGCCGCAGGTGCCGTTCGAGCAGGGGCTGGCGGAGGTGGTGCGCTGGTACCGCGACAACCGCGCCTGGTGGGAGCCGCTCAAGACCAGGGCGGCGCTGGTCTGAGCCCGATGACGCGCATCCTCCTCACGGGCGCCGGCGGAATGCTGGCGCGCGAGCTCGGCGACCTCCTGCACGCCCATGAGGTCGTGGCGCTCGGCCGGGCCGCGCTCGACGTCACGGATGCCGACGCTGCAGCGGATGCTGCGCGCGGCGCGGCGGTCGTGATCAACTGCGCGGCCTACACGCGAGTGGACGACGCCGAGACGGATGCGGAACGCGCCTACGCCGTCAACGCCCTCGGCGCCCGCAACCTGGCCGCCGCCGCGAAAGCCGCCGGGGCGAGGCTCATTCAGGTCTCGACCGACTACGTCTTCGACGGCACCGCCTCGTCCCCCTACTCCGAGGACGCCGAGGTGGGCCCGCTCTCGGAGTACGGACGAGGCAAAGCGGATGGCGAGCGGCTCGCGCTCGAGGAGCACCCGGACGGCACGCTCGTCGTGCGCACCGCCTGGCTCTACGGGGACGACACGCGCGACTTCCCGTCGGCCATCCTGCGCCGGGCGCGCGAGCAGGAGACCCTCGACGTCGTCGAGGACCAGACCGGACAGCCCACCTGGGTGCGCGACGTCGCCGTGCGGATCGCCGCGCTCGTGGCCGCAGGCACGACCTCCGGGATCCTCCACGCGACGAATGCCGGGTCCGCCAGCCGCTATGAGATGGCCAGGCTGGTCTTCGCGCTGGCCGGCCTCGATCCGGATCGCATCCGCCCCGCCACCGCGGCGGCCTTCGCCCGGCCGGCGCCGCGTCCCGCCTACTCGGTGCTCGGGCATGACGGATGGGGTCGCGCAGGATTCGGACCGATGCGCGACTGGCGCGAAGCGCTGATCGACGCCGCGAGCAGGAACGGATGGGCCGCGTGACGACGCTGCGTGTGATCGTGGACCAGATCGTCGCCCCGGTGCCCGGCGGCATCGGTCGCTACGCGGAGGAGCTGACGCGGGCTCTCATCGCGACCGCCCCGCCGGGCTTCCAGGTGGAGGGGTTCGTGTCCGCCTCCCCCGACCCCGACTACGAGCGCATCGCCCAATTGCTCCCAGGGCTCGCCCGGCTGCACAAGAGCGCGCTGGCGCGCCGGGAGCTCTCCGCCGCGTGGCAGCACGGCTTCTCGCGGCTGCCGGGTCAGGGCATGGTGCACGCGACGAGCCTGCTGGCGCCGCTCTCGAAGCACGACCGAGTGCAGAACCCGGGCGATCAGATCGCCGTCACGATCCACGATGTGGTGCCGTGGACGCACCCGGAGACGCTGACACCGCGCGGGGTCACCTGGCACAAGGCGATGGCGAAGCGTGCCCAGAAGCACGCGGACGCGGTCGTGGTGCCCACCCATGCGGTCGCTGAGCAGCTCGCCGAGGTGCTCGACCTGGGCGACCGGGTGCGGGTCATCGGGGGCGCGGCGAGCACCCGGCTCGCGGTGCCCGCCGACCCGGATGCCGTGGCCGAGCGGCTCGCACTGCCCGAGCGCTACCTCCTCGCCGTCGGCACGCTCGAGCCGCGCAAGGGGCTCGACCGCCTCATCGCGGCGCTGGCGCTCGTCGAACACGGCGACGTCCCTCTCCTCATCGCCGGTCCCGCGGGATGGGGCGACGTGCGGGTCGACCAGCTCGCCCAGGAGGCGGGCCTCGCCGAGGGACGGGTGCGTGCGCTCGGGTCGGTGTCCGACGGTGAGCTCGCGCTGCTCTACTCGCGCGCCGCGGCGTTCGTCTTCCCCTCGCTCGCGGAGGGCTTCGGCCTCCCGGTGCTCGAGGCGTTCGCGCTCGGCGCCCCCGTCATCCACTCGGATGCTCCTGCTCTGCTCGAGGTCTCCGCGGACTCCGGGCTGATCGTCCCGCTTGCCGACGCAGCCGGATACCCCGCGCGGCTGGCCTCCGCGATCGACGAGGTGCTCGGTGACGCGACGCGGTCGGAGCAGCTCCGGGTGCTCGGACGCGATCGCGCCAGCGTCTTCAGCTGGAATGCCTCAGCGGAGAAGGTCTGGCAGTTGCACGCGGATCTGTAGCGGCTACTGCCCGTCGTCCTCGGGGGCAGGAGCGTTCGCCTCGGCGATCAGCTGACGGATGAGCGCGTAGTCCGGCGCCCCGACGTCGATGCCGTTCTCGTTCGTGAGCTCCACCCTCGCGATCTCCTGCTCGCGGGCCAGGTCGGCGAGCTCGACGAATCGTCCGAGCATCCCCTGCGGGATGTCGGTGCGCACGACGTTCGCTCCGGTCTCGGCGACCGCCTGGAACTTCGTGAGCACGTTCGCGGGGCTGAACTGCCGCAGCACCGCCTCCTGCACCTCGCGCTGCCGCCGCATCCGGTCGTAGTCGGTGGTGGTGATACGGGAGCGGGCGTACCAGAGGGCGGTGTGGCCGTCCATCCGCTGGGTACCCGGCTCGATCCAGCCCTCGACGTCGAAGAGCTCGGGCGGATTCGTGCCAGGCACCACGCCGCCGCCGATCGGCAGCCGCTGCTCCACGGTGATCTCGACTCCGCCGAGAGCGTCGATGAGGTCGGCGAACCCCTGCATGTCGATCAGGGTGAAGTACTGCATGGCGAGGCCGGTGACGCCCTCGACGGCGTCGCGCATCGCCTCGATCCCCGCGTCGCTCCCCTGCGCCTCAGCTTCGGGATAGAGCTCCGGATGCTCGATGCCGTAGGTGTACAGGTAGCTGATGAGGCACTCGTCGCCGCAGTCGTACCCGTTCGGGAACGGTCCGAGCATCGGGGAGCCCTCGGGGAACGGGATGAACTCGAGGTTGCGCGGAACCCCGATCAGGGTCGTCTGACCGGTCTCGGCGTCGATGCTCGCGACCGAGATCGAGTCGGGACGCAGGCCCTGGCGGTCCGGTCCGGCGTCGGCTCCGAGCAGCAGGATGTTGTAGCGCCCGTCGATCGGCTCGGCGACCTCGCCGCCTCCGAAGACGTCGGCGATCGTCGAGCGGGTCACGCCGGCGATGTTCGCGCCGTAGGCGGCACCGCCCGCGACGGCCAGCAGGGTGAGGACCGAGAAGCCCGCGATGAGCGGCCGCATGGCCGGCTTCGTGCGCACGAGCCTCGTCAGGCGGAGGGCGTCGAGGGTGAGCACGACCCACAGCACCGCGTAGAAGAGCAGCAGGGCCTGGGCGATCCAGAGCACCCAGTAGTTGGTGGCGACGGTGATGAGCGACTCACGGGCGAGCAGGTACCACGCCACGACGACCACGACGAGCACCCAGAGCAGGAGGGTCGCGCCGAGCCCGAACCGGCCGAGCCTGCGACTGCCCGCGAGCACCTGGGCGGAGCCGGGGATGAAGAGGTTCAGCAGGACGAGCCACCAGGCTCGCCGCGTCATCAGCGGGCGCGAGCCGAGGTCGGGGTTGCGCACGGGAGTGAGAGAGGTCACAGCGACTGCTTCAGCCTCTCGTTCTTCTCGCCCACGAGCTCCTCGAGTGAGCGGGCGTAGTCGGCGACCCGCGCAGTCAGCTCCGGATCGCCGCTCGCGAGCATCCGCACCGCCAGCAGTCCGGCGTTGCGCGCCCCGCCGATCGACACCGTGGCCACGGGGATGCCCGCCGGCATCTGCACGATCGAGAGCAGGGAGTCGAGCCCGTCGAGCCGGGCGAGGGGAACGGGCACTCCGATGACCGGCAGCGTCGTGACCGAGGCCAGCATGCCGGGCAGGTGCGCGGCGCCACCCGCGCCGGCGATGATCACGCGGATGCCGCGGCCCGCGGCCTCCTGCCCGAAGCGGATCATCCGCTCGGGGGTGCGGTGCGCAGAGACGACCTCGACCTCGTGCTCGACGTCGAAGTCGCGCAGAGCCGCGGCGGCATCGGTCATGACGCTCCAGTCGGAGTCGGAGCCCATGACGACGGAGACGAGTGGCTGCGGCACGGATCGATGCTAGCCGTCAGTCCTGGAAGAACGACGCCGCGGCGCGCGCCCTCACCAGCACGTCCTCGAGCTCGGACCCCGAGGCGTTGACGTGGCCGACCTTGCGGCCCGGTCGCGGCTGCTTGCCGTAGGTGTGCACCTTGGCCCCCGGCTGGTCGGCGAGTGCGCCGGGCAGCCGGCCGAGCAGGTCGCCGTCGGCGGGGCCGCCCAGGATGTTCACCATGACGCTGACCTCCGCGCGAGGCGCGGGGTCGCCGAGCGGGAGATCGAGCACCGCCCGCAGGTGCTGCTCGAACTGGCTCGTCACCGCGCCGTCCTGAGTCCAGTGGCCGCTGTTGTGCGGCCGCATCGCCAGCTCGTTGACCAGCACGCGCTCGTCGTCCGTCTCGAACAGTTCGACGGCGAGCACGCCGCTGACGTCGAGCCCCTCCGCCACGGTGCGGGCGATCTGCTCGGCGATCTCCTCGACGCGAGCCGTCGCTCCCGGCGCGGGTGCGAACACCTCGGCGCAGACTCCGCCCCGCTGCACCGTCTCGACGACCGGCCAGGCGACGAGCTCACCCGACGGCCTGCGCGCGACGAGCTGGGCGAGCTCCCGGCGGAAGCCGACGAGCTCCTCGAGCAGCACGGGTCCTGCGGCGAGCCAGTCGGCGGCCTCGTCCGGCGAGGAGATCACCCGGACACCCTTGCCGTCGTAGCCTCCCCTCGGCGTCTTGGCCACCGCCCGGCCTCCGGCGTCGGCCAGGAAGGCCGCGACGTCGTCGACGGATGCGGCGCGCGCCCAGAGCGGAACCGGCACGCCGAGCTCGGTGAGGCGCTCGCGCATCGCGAGCTTGTCCTGAGCGAAGCGGAGCGCGTGCGGCCCCGGCCGCACCGCGATGCCCTCCTCGATCAGCGCCGCGAGCACCTCCTGCGGCACGTGCTCGTGATCGAACGTGACCACGTCGACCTCGCGGGCGAAGGCGAGCACTGTTCCGGCATCCGTGTAGTCGCCGACGGCCGTCGCCGCGAGGCGCGCGCTCGACCCCTCGGCCTCCGCCAGCACGCGCAGCTCGATGCCGAGCTCCACCGCCGCGGGGATCATCATCCGGGCGAGCTGGCCCCCGCCGATCACTCCGACGCGCACGTCGCTCCTTCCGTCGGGCCCTGGCCCGGTCAGCGGCCGAGGCCGCGGTACTCCCAGCCTGCGTTCCGCCAGGCCTGCGGCTGCAGCACGTTGCGCCCGTCGATGATGCGACGGCCGCGCGTCACGGCGCCGAGCCGCTCTGGCTCCAGGTCACGGTACTCGCGCCACTCCGTGAGCAGCACGACGAGGTCGGCGTCGCGAGCCGCCTCCTCGACGGTCGGCGCCGTCGCGAGGTCGGCGACCCGGCGCAGCGCCGGCCCGATCGCCTCGGGGTCGGTCGCGACGACGTCGGCGCCCAGCGCGCTCAGCCGCGCGGCCACATCGAGCGCGGGCGAGTCGCGGACGTCGTCGGAGTCCGGCTTGAAGGCGAGCCCGAGCACGGCGATCCGCTTGCCGGCGACATCGCCGTCGAGCAGTTCGGCGGCGACGTCGACGACCCGCTGGCGACGCCGGAGGTTGATCGCATCGACCTCGCGCAGGAAGTGCAGCGACTCCCCCACTCCGAGCTCGTCGGCACGCGCCTGGAAGGCACGGATGTCCTTGGGCAGGCAGCCGCCGCCGAATCCGACTCCGGCGTTGAGGAACCGGCGGCCGATCCTCGCGTCGAGGCCGATCGCGTCGGCAAGGCTCGTCACGTCGGCGCCGGTCGCCTCGGAGATCTCGGCCATCGCATTGATGAACGAGATCTTGGTGGCGAGGAACGCGTTGGCGCTCACCTTGACGAGCTCGGCGGTGGCGTAGTCGGTGACGATGCGCGGCGTGCCCGCCTCGATCGCCGTCGCGTACACCTCGTCGAGCACCGCCGCGTCGGCGTCGTCCGAGACGCCGTACACCAGCCGGTCGGGGCGGAGCGTGTCCTCGATGGCGAAACCCTCTCGCAGGAACTCGGGGTTCCACGCGAGCTTCGCGCCCCGCGCCTCGAGGATCGGAGCGAGCCGCGCCGCGGTGCCGACCGGCACCGTCGACTTGCCTGCGACGAGCGCCCCGGGTCGCACGATCGCGGCGATGGCCTCGACCGCCGCGTCGACGTAGCGCAGGTCGGCCGCGCCGCTCTCCTCGCTCTGCGGCGTGCCCACCGCGAGGAAGTGCACCTCCGCGTCGGCCGCGTCGGCCGGGTCGGTGCTGAACCGCAGCCGGCGGGAGCGGACGCCGCGCTCGAGCAGGTCGGGGAGGCCCGGCTCGAAGAACGGAGCGTGCCCCTCCCCGAGCGCGGCGATCTTCGCGGCGTCGACGTCGACGCCGACGACGTCGTGGCCGAGTTCCGCCATGCTCGCCGCATGCACCGCGCCGAGGTAACCGCATCCGAAGACCGAGATTCTCACCGGAGCACCTTATACGAGCGCGGGAACGGTCAGCCGTCGAGCAGGTCGTCGCCGACCGACTGCTCGCGCTGCCTGCGTGTCGCGACCGCTCCCATGCTCTGCTCCATGAGGTCGTGCAGCGTCGCCTGCACGAGGTCCGCCGAGGGCACGTCGCGGAGCACGACCGGCTTGTCGAGGCCGGTGTTGATGCGCACGTCACCGCTGCGGAACATCGACTGCAGCCCGTTCCTGCGCACGGTCAGGTCGTAGCCGCGACTGTGCAGCAGCTCCTGCCTGCTGCGCACGAGAATGCCGGAACGCAGAACGATGCGCCGGGTGGTGATCGTGTAGTTGCGCCCGAGCCACGCGACGAGGGGCAGCAGCGACAACAGCAGGATGAGGACCAGCCCCACGACGATGACCGCGAGGTTCTGCCATTCGTCGTCGAATCGGCCGCTGAGGTAGCCCATCGCAGCGGCCACGACGACGAGCGCGAGAGCGGGCCAGAACAGCGCCCTGCCGTGCGAGCGCAGCCGCGCCACGACCGTCTCGGGTGGCGGCGGCTGACTCATGGGTCCTTCCTACCGCAGATGCGTCACGTCTCCGGCAGCGACGGGCACCGTGGCGCCATCGCTCGATCGCACGACCAGAAGCCTGCCCGACCGGTCGATGCTGGTCGCCGTGCCGACGAGGTCGTCGGCGCCCTGGAGGAGCACACGCACCTCGCGGCCCAGCGTGCCGCACTCCTCGAGCACGGCGTCGCGCGCCCCGCTCGCGTCCGCATCCGCGCCGAACCGCAGCAGCTCGCGGTAGAGCTCGATGAAACCCGTGAGGTAGTCGGAGAGCACGGCATCCACGAGGGCGTCCCCCCGGGTGGACGCGCCCTCGAGAGCGAGCGACGTGGAGACCGGGGTCGGCAGGCGCTCCTGCGGGATGCTGAGGTTCAGACCGGCGCCGAGCACGACGGCGTCGCCTGTCGGCCGCAGCTCCGCCAGGATGCCGCAGACCTTGCGCTGCTCGACGAGGACGTCGTTCGGCCACTTGAGAGCGACCGGCCGCTCGGGCAGCACGCCCCGCACCGCCCTGGCCATGGCGACCCCCGCGAGCAGGGGGAACCATCCGTAGTGCTCGAGCGCGAGCGGCTCCCCCGCCGGCAGTGTGGGCCGCAGCAGAATCGACACCGCGAGCGCCTCGCCGGCAGGCGCGACCCAGACCCGGCCCATCCGGCCTCGTCCCGCCGTCTGGTCGAGCGTCGCCACGACGGCCAGGTCGGGTGCACCCCGCGCGGCGTCGAGCTCCGCCAGCGCGTCGTTCGTCGACGGCGTCGACTCGAGCACCGTCAGGCTCGGCGCGACCGAGCGGGAGAGCGGGAGCTGCATGCCGTTCACCCTAGGGCTCAGGAGGTGGGGTACCGCCGCCTGAGCGCCTTGCGTCCCGCGATGACGAGGGCGCGAGCAGGGGTGCCGACGGTGAGCGCGACGACGCCGAGCGCCGACCGGTCGTACCGGCCGAGAGCCCGCTTCCGGTCCCATGCCCGGCGCAGCTTTCCGCCCCGCCCGCGCTCGAACCGGCGCCGGCGCGGGAGCCTCCCGGCGCGATTGCGCGCGACGAGGCGTTCGATCCGTTGGAGCCAGTCGTTCTCGGCCTCATCGTGGAAGTAGTTGTCGCGCATCCAGTCGGGATCGGGATGCCGGAACCGCGACGCCATCAGGTCCTCGGACGACCCCAGCACTCCGCTGCCCTCGAACACCGCGTTGATCAGCCGGTTGTTCACGCCGAAATCGTCGAGGACCAGCACCGGGATCCCGAGCCCCAGGGCTTCGAGCGCCGCCGTCGAGCTGACGGTGACGAGGGCAGACGCGCGACGCAGCCGCTCGCTCATCGGGCCGCCCTCGACGACGAGGTTCGGAGGCAGGCTCTTCCGCGTCGCGAGCAGGTCGGCGTAGTTGTGATCCTCGGGGTGCGTCTGGTTCTCGCTGCCGATCGCCCGCACCTTCACCACCACCCGGGTGCCGGGTCGCCTGCGGGCGAGCTCCTGCAGCCAGTCGAGCACCTGCTCGCGCTGCCGCCTGCGGCGGGGCACGATCGCCTGAGCCGCGAAGACGATGTCGCCGTCCTGCTGCCCGGCGCTGCCCTCGGGGAGGAAGGGCAGCCTCGACAGGCCGAAGCGCTCGTCGAAGCCGTTCCTGCGGGCGACGTGCCGGAAGTCCCGCACCTCGCGCTTGCTGTGCAGCACGATCAGGTCCGCCTGCGAGCGGTAGATCATCGCGATCCGCCGCGCGGGCACCGCGATGCCCGGCAGCCCCGACACGACGACCGGGCGGTGCGGGTCGGCATCGAGGAGCGTTCGGATGACGACGTCGGCCAGCGGCCCGACCGTGGCGACCACCACGACATCCGCCCGGTCGGCGGCCGCACTCGTGATGCCCGCGTCGAAATCGTGCACCTCGACGCGGTCACGGCCGATGCCGCTGCCGGCGAGCGCAGCGGTGATCTGCGTCTCGCTCGGCAGCGTCGGCGTGCGCATCACGACGATGCGCTTGGTCCAGTCCTCGGGCATCCGCGCCAGCAGCGCGGCGGCCCACTTCAGGTACGAGTCGGAGTCGGCGAGGGCGGTGACCCTCACGCTACGACGCGGCGGAGCTTCGCCAGCGGCGCGAGCTCCCCGGGGAAGATCTTCTTCACTCCGTCGCCCATGGCCTCCTCGATGACGCGGATGTCGCGCACGAGGTGGGCGAGGCCTTCCGGCTCGAGCGAGGCGGCGTGGTCGCTGCCCCACATCGCGCGGTCGAGGGTGATGTGGCGCTCGACCGCGACCGCGCCGAGCGCGACGGCGGCGAGCGAGATCTGCAGACCGGTCTCGTGGCCCGAGTATCCGACGGGAACGCCGGGGTAGGTGGCTTTGAGGGTCTGGATCATCCGCAGGTTCGCCTCCTCGGCGGGCAGCGGGTAGGTCGAGGTCGCGTGCAGCAGCACGAGCTGCTCGGTGCCGAGCACCTCGACCGCCGCGTCGATCTGCTCCATCGTCGACATGCCGGTGGAGAGGATCACCGGCTTGCCGGTGGCGGCCATCCGGCGCAGCATCTCCAGGTCGGTGACCGAGGCCGACGCGACCTTGTAGGCGGCGACGTTGAGGCTCTCGAGGAAGTCGACGCTCGGCTCGTCCCACGGCGAGGCGAACCAGGTGAGCCCGCGCACCGTCGCGTAGTCGCCGATCTCGATGTACTGGTCGCGGTCGAACTCGACCCGGTAGCGGTACTCGAGGTAGGTCATGGTGCCCCACGGGGTGTCGCGGGGCATCGCCTTCATGTGCTCGGGAGTCGAGATCTCGGGCGTGCGCTTCTGGAACTTCACGGCCTGCGCGCCGGCGTCGGCCGCGACGTCGATGAGCCGCTTGGCCAGCTCCACGTCGCCGTTGTGGTTGAGGCCGATCTCCGCGATGACGTAGGCGGGGTGGCCGTCGCCGACCGGAGTCCCTGCGATGTGCACGGTCATGAGGTTGCTCTCTTTCTCGCGTCGAGGACGCGTTCGGCGAGTTCGCGCACGGCCCCATGGCCGCCGCGGGAGTCGAGCACCACTCGCGCCGCGGCGCGGGCGAGGGGGTGCGCGTTGGGGACGACGACGGGCCAGCCGACCGCGCGCAGACAGGCGAGGTCGTTGACGTCGTTGCCGAGGTAGGCGATCCGGTCGAGGGGGATGCCGCGGCCCTCAGCCCAGGCGGCGAGCGCCGTGACCTTGTCGTCGAGTCCGTGGATCACCTCGACCCCGAGCTTCGCCGCCCGAGCGGCGACAACCGGATGGGTCTCGGTGGAGAGGATGAGCACGGGCACGCCGGCCTGGCGCAGCAGCTTCACGCCCATGCCGTCGGAGCGGCTGACCACCACGTGCTCGGCGCCGTCTATGCCGACGACGGCGCGGTCGTCGGTGTGCACGCCGTCGAAGTCGGTGACGACCGCGTCGACGTCGATGAGTCCCGACGGAGGGTCGACCACGGCGGCGAGCGCCTGGGCCGCCTCGAACTGCTCGGGCGAGTCGATCTCGATCGCTGTGCTCTCCCGGACGAGCTCGACGCCCACCCGGCCGAAGAAGCGATGACCCGCCTCACGGAACCCCGCGACGCGCATCACGTAGAACGCCCCAGTCTCGAGCACGTGCGCCTCGCGGTCCTGCCTGCGGGGTCGCACGGCGGCGTCGTGGTTGATGCCGACGGCGCCGTCGGGAGTCTCCCGCCAGAGGAAGCCCCAGGTCTCGACGCCGGAGAAGACGGTGTCGGCCTCCCCCTCACGCACCTTCCGCACGGCGGCGTCGAGCGCCGCCGAGTCGATGAAGGGGCTCGTCGCCTGCACGAACACCAGCACCTCGGGACGCTCGCCCTGCGACTCCAGCACGTCGAGCGCGTGCAGCAGTGCCGATTCGCTCGAGGCCTGGTCGACGGCGAGCTCCGCGGGACGGTCGATCACCCGGGCGCCGTGATCGCGGGCGACCGCGGCGATCTCGGTGTCGTCGGTCGAGACGACGACGACGTCGACGGATGCTGCGGCTCGCGCCGCGCGCACAGCGCGGCCGACGAGCGGCACGCCGCCGATCGGGCGCACGTTCTTGCGGGGGACGCCTTTGGAGCCGCCGCGCGCAGGAATGACTGCGACGACGCTCATGCCCGCACCTCGATGCCCTCGAGATCGAGGCGCTCGAACCGGCTGCCGGTGCCCGCGAGCACGTGCGGCAGTGTCGACAGGGCGCTCGAGGGGAGACTGCGCACCCTCGCCCGCTCGGCCCCCGCGAGCACGAGCTCGATGGGGAGTCCGGTGCGCTCGATGCGCACCCCGCGCAGCCGCGCGAGGCGCGCCAGCACGTCGTCGGGTTCGCGGCGATGCGGGAAATAGGCGATCGGCCGCTCGAGCGCGTCGATGAAGCGCAGGTAGGCGTCGGCGGTCACCCGCGAGTCGGTGACGGCGGCGCTGCCGAGCACGACGTCGGTGCGGGGCGCCTGAGGAGCAGCCGCCTTGCGCAGCCAGGAGAACCGGTGAGGGACCAGAGCGCTGGAGCGCAGCGGGAAGCAGCTGAACAGCTCGAGCGCGTCGGCGGAGGCGAGCGCAAGGAGCCGGGAGTGCGCGCCGGCCGCGAGGCCTCGCACGACCATGCTCTCGCGCACTCCGGGTCTGCCGAACGCACCCTCGCCCGCCAGGACGCGGTCGAGGTGCAGGCTGATCGCACCGTCGTCGACGACGGTGAGACGGTCGGGAGAGGCGAGCGAGAGAGCGAGCCGCGAATGGCCGGAGAAGACGTCACCCAGCAGCCAGTGCCGCTCGCCGCCCACCAGCGCCGGCACGGGCGTCGAGCGCTCGGCGAGCACCTCGACGCCGGGCGGGAGGCCCATCCGCTCGAGGCGCTCGATGGTCGCCTCCAGCTGCGCCGCCCCGGCACGGGGCACGATCCGCACCGCGCTGCCGGTGGCTGCCGCGTACTCGACGGCCCCGAGGAGCTGGAGCGGCGACTCGACCCAGGCGAAGGCGGAGCCCGCCGCGCGGGAGCCAGGGGTCGAGTGGAGCATCTGCACACGGTAAGGAGTCGACCTGTGCCCGGCGCTGGCCGCGAGGTGAACGGCAGTTGTCGGTTCGGTGAGCGCTTGGCGCCGGATGCTGTGGACATCCTCCAGGGGTGCGCTCGCACCCCGCCGCTAGGCTGAACGGCGTGACGACGACCGACCACACGACGCCGGATCTCTCGACCACGGCGGGCAAGCTCGCCGACCTCAAGACGAGATACCACGAGGCCGTCACGGCGAGCGGCGAGGCCGCCATCCAGAAGCAGCATGCCAAGGGCAAGAAGACGGCGCGCGAGCGGATCGACCAGCTGCTCGACCACGGCTCGTTCGTGGAGCTCGACGAGTTCGTGCGGCACCGCACGCACGCGTTCGGCATGGAGAACAAGCGTCCGTACGGCGACGCCGTGGTCACCGGCCTCGGCACCATCCACGGTCGCCAGGTCGCGGTGTACTCGCAGGACTTCACGATCTTCGGCGGATCGCTCGGCGAGGTCGCCGGCGAGAAGATCATCAAGGTCATGGATCACGCGCTCAAGACAGGCGTGCCGATCATCGGCATCCTCGACTCCGGCGGAGCCCGCATCCAGGAGGGTGTCGTCGCCCTCGGCAAGTACGGCGAGATCTTCCGCCGTAACACCCAGGCGTCGGGGGTCATCCCGCAGATCTCGCTCGTGATGGGCCCGGCCGCCGGGGGTGCGGTCTACTCCCCCGCTCTCACCGACTTCGTCATCATGGTCGACAAGACGAGCCAGATGTTCGTCACCGGTCCCGACGTGATCAAGACCGTCACGGGCGAGGACGTCGGCATGGAGGAGCTCGGCGGAGCCCTCACCCACAACAAGACGTCGGGAGTCGCGCACTACCTCGCGAGCGACGAGGACGACGCCCTCGACTACGCCAGGGCGCTGCTGAGCTTCCTGCCCGACAACAACCTCTCCGACCCTCCGCTCTACGAGGCGGAGGCGGAGCTCGAGATCACGGATGAGGACCGCCGGCTCAACTCGCTCATCCCCGACAGCCCCAACCAGCCGTACGACGTCAAGACCGTCATCGAGCACATCGTCGACGGCGGCGACTTCCTCGAGACGCAGCCGCTGTTCGCCCCCAACATCGTGGTCGGCTTCGGCCGGGTGGAGGGCCGCTCGGTGGGAATCATCGCCAACCAGCCGAGCGCGATGGCGGGCACCCTGAACATCGACGCGGGCGAGAAGGCCGCCCGCTTCGTGCGGTTCTGCGACGCGTTCTCGATCCCGATCCTCACCCTCGTCGACGTGCCCGGCTACCTTCCCGGCACCGACCAGGAGTGGACGGGGGTCATCCGCCGCGGCGCCAAGCTGCTGTACGCCTACGCGGAGGCGACCGTGCCCCTCGTGACGGTCATCACGCGGAAGGCATACGGCGGCGCGTACATCGTCATGGGCTCCAAGCAGCTGGGCGCCGACCTCAACTACGCCTGGCCGACGGCCGAGATCGCGGTCATGGGCGGTCAGGGTGCGGTCAACATCCTCTACCGCAACGAGATCCGGGCAGCGGAGGCCGCCGGTGAGGATGTCGCGGCCGTGCGCACGCGACTCGCGAACGAGTACACCTACAACGTCGCGAGTCCGTTCCTCGCCGCCGAGCGAGGCGAGCTCGACGGTGTGATCGAGCCCGCGGCGACCCGCGTGCAGGTGATCAAGGCCCTCCGGGCCCTGCGCGGCAAGCGCGCGAGCCTGCCGCCCAAGAAGCACGGGAACATCCCGCTGTGACCGAGAGCTTCTCCCTCGGAGCCGAGGAACTCCAGCTGAGGCTCATCCGCGGCACGCCGACCGATGAGGAGCTCGCCGCCGTCACCGCCGTGCTGGCGGCAGCGGTCGCGGAGTCCGCGGAGGCTCCCGCTCCCGCGCCGGTCGAGTCCGCGTGGAAGCGCTCGCAGCGCGCGATGCGTTCCGAGGTGCGTCCTGGACCCGGCCGCTGGCGGTCCGGCCCGCGCTGACTCCGGGCTCCTCTCTCCCCCGGAGAACGGGGTGGGGCGCGTACGATCGGAGGCGCTCGCGGGCACGGGCGCGATGGAATCCGCACCCGCCGATGCCGAACCGAACGGTCTGGATGCCCTTCCACGACGGAATGCGTTGCGTTCCGCGTTTTGTACCCCGATGTTCCGTCGTCCCCGATCTCGGAACGGCCGATCTGGCCGACCGCGAGCCGGAAAATGTCCTCGCGTGTCCCCCGAAATGACGACTATGCGCTAGCGTGGTGGCACTGCATTATTGACAGTGCTAGGTGTCTCTCTCTGAGTTACACCGCGAGTCATCCGCCGACTAGGGTAAGCGGGCGGATGGCTTGGGGGCGGGTCAGGGCGATATTCGGGTTGTCGCCCTGACCCGAATACATAGCGGGGCCGGAGGATCCTCCGGCCCCGCTTCTTTTCTCATTCGGCGCTCCGCTGAGCGGCTCTTCGCGGCGGAGCCGCGCATCCCGCTGGGTCTCACCCTCGGCGGTGCGGGCTCCCCTCAGCGCTCCGGCAGCCGCGGGATCTCGAGCCACAGCAGGATCTCCTCACCGGTGTCGTCATAGCCGAGGGCGCTGGCACTGCCGTCGCCCGTGCCGCGGAGACCGACGACCGTCACCGCCGTGTCAGACCCTTCGGGCACCGTCCGCGCGATGATCTTGTCGGCGTCGGTCGCGTGCAGGGCCTCCGCCAGCCGGCCGAGCACCCGCTGCAGCTCTTCGTCGTCGAGGTCGTCGAGGCCGCCCTCGTCGAGGAGAGTGACGGTGCTGCCGCGCCTGCGCGCCGTCATGACCTCCCGCCGCACGTCGTCGTTCAGCAGCTTGCGACCGCGGATCTCGTCCCGGATCGCCCCCTCGAGCAGCAGGCACTCCCTGCGCTCCTCGTCCGAGAGCTCCCCCCGCTTCTCCACGATCGTGTGCAGCATGTCGAACGCCATCGCGCCGGTCTGCTTCAGCCGCACCTGCCGCTCGGAGACATGGGCCTCCTGAGCCGCCTGCCAGTCCGCGGCCTCCCGCTCGGCGATGCTGAACCGCTGCGCGTCCCTGGTGGCCTTCGCCATGCCGCTCGAGAGCACGTGCGACACCGCCACCCACGAAATGCTCCCGATCACGCCGATGGCGCCGAGGGCGCCGAAGCCCGCCCAGGCGATCGTCTGCACCGCGAGGAAAGCGACTCCTACCCAGGCGAAACCATGCCTCCGGCGGGTGGAGGTGATCGTCATGAGCGTGCCGACGGCGGCGACGTACCAGGTGGCGTAGCCGTTGCCACCTTCGCGCTGCGGATCGAGCACACTCGTGACCAGCAGCGGCAGCGCGCACGCCACCGCGAGGTTGAAGCTCGCAAGCCACACCGGCATCCGCACCGGGCCCTGCGGCAGGAGGCTCACGATCGTCGCGATCCCGTAGAGGCCGATCGCGACGAACACCGGCAGCGAGTCCCGGGGGATGGCGATCGAGTACAGCGCGAGCACCACGTGGTAGGCGCTGAACAGGGCGCCCATCGTGACGATGAGCGACCGGGGCACCCCGATGTTCACGAAGCGACCTCCGGGCGGGGCCAGCGGATGCGCACGGTCGTCCCTGCGCCGGGCGCCGAGCGCACCTCCGCCAGCCCGCCCGCGTTCGACACGCGCTCGAGGATCGAGACCCGCACGCCCAGGCGCTCCCGCGGCACCGCAGAGATCTCGAACCCCCTGCCGTCGTCGCGCACGTGCACGTCGATGCCGCCGTCCGGGCCTCGAGCGACCGAGACGGAGCGGGTCACGCTCGGTCCGGCGTGCTGGAGCGAGTTGACGACCGCCTGCACCGTCGCCGCGATCACCGCCTCTCCCGCAGCGACCGGCATCGAGTCGTTGCCGAGCACCTCCTGCGCGATCACGACGTCCTCGCCGAACTCCTCGACGGCATCCCGGATGCGGGCGGCCACGGCACCGACCCGCACCAGCGATCCGTCCTCGGGAGCCACCAGGGCGGCGTCGCGCAGGTGGCCGATCGCGTTCTGCGCCATCGTGACGGCCAGCGCCTTCTCCTCCGGTGCGTTCGCCCGAGCCGCCGAGAGGAACGTCGTGAGCACGCTGTCGTGAACGATCGCATCGACCTGCACCCGCTCCACCTCGGTCGCGTGCTGCCGCACCGCGTGACCGTAGCGGCCGAGAGCGGTGGCCTGTGCGGAATCGACGGAGCCCGCCGCCTGCCGGAGCATCGTCACGATGATCATGACCGCGCCGCCGAGGATGATCGCGTAGACCGCGTCGAGCGCCGACTGCACCGCCGTGACGCCGCCGCCCGCGGGGGTCATCCGCACGATGCCGTAGACGATGGGCACGATGAACAGATAGACCGTGGCCGCCCGGGTGGGCAGGCCGATCGCTGCCGTGGCGGTCGCGACCGTCAGCAGGTAGTACAGCCAGTGGTTCCCCGCCTGCACGTTCGCCGGATCGAGCACGGCGACGGGCCAGGTCAGCAGCGCGACGACGTAGATCGTCGAGACGAGCATGTGCGATGTGCGCACCCAGCGCTTCGCGATCGACGCCGCCGCGGCGAGCAGGACGCTGGCGAACAGCGGAACCACCACTGCCCAGCGCCAGAGCTCCGCCGACTCGTCGATCTGGCCGAGCATCGCCGGCAGGGTCTGCGCGGCGAAGACGATGCCCGCGCCGGCGACCGACCGGGAGATGACCGACTCGACCTGCCTGCGGCTGATCGGGCTGCGCGGCGCTCTCGCCTGCGGCGTGGGCCGCGCTGACGTCTCGCTACTTCTTGACATCCGGGCCGTCCGGATCGAGACCCGGCAGGATGCCGTCCTCGACCGCCCGGCGCAGGAGGTCCACCTTCGTCGGTGCGGGGCGTCCGACCTCGACGTACTTCACGCGGATGCGGTCGAGGTACTCGCGAGCAGTCGAGTACCCGATGCCCAGCTGCTCGGCCGCGAGCTTCAGCGGCAGACCGGAGGCGTAGAGGTGCAGGATCTCGCGCTCCCGTCGCCCGAGCTGCGCCTTGGCGAAATCGCGGTCCGCATCGATCGCCGTGGCCCATTCGAGGTTGTTGAGCACCTCGCCGCGGGCGACGGTCGCGGCGGCGGCCAGCACCGTCTTCGTCGCCGACGACTTCGGGATGACTCCGGCGGCGCCGGCGGCGAGCGCCTCGCGCACGCTGGCCACGCGGTCGGCGATGCTGTGCACCAGCACGGCCGAGCCTGTCGCCTGCACCCGCTTGACGTTGTCGGTCACGCTGGAGCCGTCGCCGAGCGACAGGTCGAGCACGACCACGTCGACCTCCTGACCGCCCAGTCCCTCGATGAGCTCGTCGACCGTGGCGGCCGCGAGCACGAAGTCGTAGCCGTCCTCAACGAAGGCCGCCTTCAGGCCGAGCCGCACGGACTCGTGATCGTCGACGACCGCGACTCTCACCGCCGCTCCTGATGCCGACGAACTGCTGCCTGCTTCCGCTACTGCCACCCGTGATCCCTTGGTTGTACTGCCGCGTCCCAGATCGGATCGGCTTCCCAGGGCCGCTCCGCCCCCAATCGTAGACCCGCCCCCCATCAGGGAGGCATCATCGGGCGTCACGGTCGGGCGAGACGACCCACCGCCTCGACGTGGTGGGTGTTCGGGAACAGATCGAAGGCCTCGAGCGACTGGAGCTCGTAGCCGGCCGCCCGGAAGTAACCCACGTCGCGGGCGAAGGCGACGGGGTCGCACGCGACATAGACGACCTGCGCGGGCGACAGCCCCACCAGCGCCTCGACGACCTCCCGTCCGGCACCGGAGCGGGGCGGGTCGAGCACGACGGTTCCCCTGGTCAGCGCCGCCCGGTCGCCCACGGATGCCGTTGCCGCGAGAGCCGGAAGCCACCGCTCGATGCGCCCGGTCTCCGCCCGCGCGTGCGGCAGATCCGCCAGATTCTCCTCCGCGTACCCGGTCGCGCCGGCATCCGCCTCGACGGTGGTGATGCGGGTCGTCGAGCCGAACCGGTCGGCGACGGCTGCGGCGAGCAGTCCCACTCCCCCGTAGAGGTCGAGGTTGGTAGCTCTCGGATCGAAGGCCGCGTCGTCGATCGCGCGCTGCACCGCATCCGTCAGCGTCTGCGCCGCGCTCTCGTGCACCTGCCAGAAGCCGGTGTCCGCCAGGCGGAACTCGCGGCCGCCCACGCGCTCGACGATGGTGCTCGGTCGCTGCCGCCCGACCACGAGCCGCGGCTCGCCGTCGCCCGCCGCCACCACGTCGACGAACGGCTCACCCGCGAACGACTCGCCGAACGGCACGGCGGCAGCCACCGCCTCCGTCGCGAGCGGGAGGTCTTCGACCGGGATGACCTCGTGCGACCGGGCCGCATACGGCCCGAGCCGGCCGTCGGCGCCGACGTGCAGCCGCACCCGGGTGCGCCAGCGCGTGCCGTCCGGCCGCCCGGGCACCGCCTGCACCTCGACGTCGGAGGTGACGCCGCCCATCCGCTGCAGCGAGTCGCGCAGCACCTCGGCCTTCAGCCGCCGCTGGTGCTCGGGCTCGATGTGGCCGAACTCGGCTCCGCCGGGCCGCTCGGCCGGGTCGCGCTCGACCGACGCCTCGCGCCACACGTGCTGCCGTCGGTGCGGGCTCGGCTCGAGCACCTCGACGGTGTCGGCGCGCCAGAACGACTTCTTGCGGTCCTCGGTCACCCGCACCCGCACGCGCTCTCCGGGGATCGCGTCGGAGACGAACACGACCCGCCCGTCGGACCGCGCGACGGAGATGCCGCCGTGCGCGATGTTGGTAACGTCGAGATCGAGCTGGGTTCCCAGTGCATCGCCCATCCGGAAAGCATAGGAGCGTCGTGCGCCTCTATCTCGCCTCGACCTCTCCCGCACGTCTCGCGACTCTTCGCTCCGCCGGGATCGAACCGGTGCTGATTTCCCCCGGAGTCGACGAGGAGGCGGTCGCGTCGGCGGCCGGTCCGCTCGACGGGCCCGGGCTTGTGCAGCTGCTCGCCAGGGCGAAGGCGGAGGCCGTCGTCGGCTCCTCGGTCGGCGGCGAGCCGATCGACGGCTTCATCCTCGGCGGCGACTCGGCGTTCGAACTCGACGGCGCCCTGTACGGCAAGCCGCACCTTCCCGAGGTCGCGCGGGAGCGCTGGCACGCGCAGCGCGGCCGCGAGGGGCTGCTGCACTCCGGGCACTGGCTCATCGACTCGCGCGGGGGCGTCGTCGCGGGGGGCATCGGCGCGGTGGCCACCGCCGCCGTGCGCTTCGCCGACGATCTGACGGATGACGAGATCGACGCCTACATCGCGACCGGCGAGCCGCTGTCGGTCGCCGGCGCGTTCACGATCGACAGCCTCGGCGCACCCTTCATCACCGAGGTGCGCGGCGACCCCCATGCCGTCGTGGGGCTGTCGCTCGCGACCCTGAGGTCGCTGCTCCTGCAGTTCGGAGTGCCGTGGCCGTCGCTCTGGAACCGGCTGCCCGGGCGCTAGCCCTTCCCCGCCCCCTCTCCCCCCTCTTCCCCGCGACACGCCGCGGCCGGGCCGACACGCCGCGCCCGCCGGGCGCGTCTTGTCCCCGCGACGGCGTGTTCTCGCCCGCAGGCGGCGCTCGTTGTCGCCCTCGCCCAGCCCTGCGCATCCCCTCTTGGAGGTCGCCGACAACCGCACCGGGCCCGCGGCTCAATAGGCTGGGCGATTATGGCTCGCATCACGAAGGTCCTGGTCGCCAATCGAGGAGAGATCGCTGTCCGCGTGATCCGAGCGGCGAAGGACAGCGGCATCGGCTCGGTGGCCGTCTACGCCGACCAGGACCGCGACGCCCGGCACGTGCGGCTCGCCGACGAGGCGTACGCGCTCGAGGGCTCGACGAGCGCCGAGACGTACCTGGTGATCGACAAGATCCTCTCGGTCGCCCGCCGCTCCGGCGCCGACGCGATCCACCCCGGCTACGGCTTCCTCGCCGAGAACGCAGACTTCGCCCGCGCGGTCCTCGACGCGGGGCTCATCTGGATCGGCCCGTCGCCCGACGCGATCGATGCCCTCGGCGACAAGGTGTCGGCGCGACACATCGCCGAGAGGGTCGGCGCGCCGCTCGCGCCAGGAACGCTCAACCCCGTCGACACCGCGGACGAGGTGCTCGCCTTCGTCGACGAGCACGGTCTGCCCGTCGCGATCAAGGCGGCCTACGGCGGCGGCGGACGCGGCCTCAAGGTCGCCCGCACGCGGGAAGAGGTGCCCGAGCTCTTCGACTCGGCGACCCGCGAGGCGATCGCCGCCTTCGGCCGGGGCGAGTGCTTCGTCGAGAAGTACCTCGACCAGCCGCGGCATGTCGAGACCCAGTGCCTCGCGGATGCGCACGGCAACGTCGTCGTCGTCTCCACCCGCGACTGCTCGCTCCAGCGCCGCCACCAGAAGCTCGTCGAAGAGGCGCCCGCGCCGTTCCTCACCGAGGAGCAGGACGCCGCGCTCTACTCCGCGTCGAAGGCCATCCTGCGCGAGGTCGGCTACGTCGGCGCCGGCACCTGCGAGTTCCTCGTGGCAAAGGACGGCACCATCTCGTTCCTGGAGGTGAACACCCGGCTGCAGGTGGAGCATCCGGTCTCGGAGGAGGTCACCGGGATCGACCTCGTGCGCGAGCAGTTCCGCCTCGCCGAGGGCGAGGCGCTCGGCTACGACGACCCCGCTCCCCGCGGACACTCCTTCGAGTTCCGCATCAACGGCGAGGACCCGGGGCTGAACTTCATGCCCGCGCCCGGTCCCGTGCACGTGTTCCGGGTGCCGGGCGGACCCGGCGTCCGCGTCGACTCCGGCGTGACGACGGGCGACGTCATCTCCGGCGCCTTCGACTCGCTGCTCGCGAAGCTCATCGTCACCGGCAGCAGCCGGGCGGATGCCCTCGAGCGCGCCAGGCGCGCCCTCGACGAGTTCGAGGTGGCCGGCCTGCCGACGGTGCTGCCGTTCCACCGCAGGATCGTGCGCGACCCGGCGTTCACCTCCGACCCGTTCAGCGTCTACACGCGCTGGATCGAGACCGAGTTCGACAACGACATCGAGCCCTGGAGCGGAGCGCTCGAGGAGCCGAAGCCCCAGCCCGCGCGCCACAACGTCGTCGTCGAGGTCGACGGCAAGCGCATCGAGGTGTCGCTGCCGACCAAGCTGCTGCCCTCCTCGCGAGGCGCCACCGCATCCGCCGCCCCCGCCCCGCGCCGCCGCAGCACCGCCGCCGTCGCGACCGCGTCGGGAAACACCGTCAAGGCGCCGATGCAGGCGACCATCGTGAAGGTCGCGGTGAGCGAAGGCGACCGCGTGGTGAAGGGCGACCTCGTGCTCGTGCTCGAGGCGATGAAGATGGAGCAGCCCATCACCGCCCCCAAGGACGGCGTCGTCGCCCGCCTCGACGCGACCGTCGGCACGACGGTCTCGGCGGGCCACGTGCTGCTCTCGCTCGACGACTGACGCGCGCTCGGCTGCCCGTCGCTGCCGCGGCAGAACGTGGCTGTCCCGCGACATCGATGAGTCGTTCACACACCGGTCAGCGATGTCGCGGAACGTCCACGTCGCCCACGGGACTCTTGACGCAGCCCCGCCGCCTGAAGGTGCGCCGCCAGCAGAGGGACGGATGACGCCACCCGCCAGTCCCAGCGCGTGAATCGTGGACCGGATGCCCGGAGCTCGTCCTCACGCAGCTTCTCCTCGTAGACCACGTCGGCGGGCGTACGGCCGGCGAGGTACCGGGGGTCGCTGTACTTCGCTCTGCCGTCGAACTCCCCGATGAGTGCCGCTTCGGGCCACCAGAAGTCGACGAGCCAGCGGCCGCCATAGCGCCGACGGAACTCCTGTTGCAGCACCGGGGCGGGGAAACCGGCCCGATGGATCGAGAGGCGGCTCACCGACTCTCCGGGTGACCCGGAGAGCCCCGAGGCGAATGCGGCGACGAAGCGGGCCTTCGCCGCGCCCTGTCGCATGGGCACGGCCGCCGCTTCCGCCTCGAGCTCCGCGGGACGTATCGCCGGCCGACCGGCCGCTCCCGCGAGCGCCGCATCGGCCACGACGAGAGCCGTGTCGAGGCGAGCGGTGCGGGCCAGATCGACCACCGTCCGAGCGAGCGTGGTCACGTGGATGCCGGCCACACACTCCACCTGCGCGGGGTCGGCGTCATGACGCGCGAGCAGCACCGTCGATCGGCCGCCGCCGGTCCTCGGCGCGGCGACGTGCACCCGGTGCGGCACGGGACCCACCCAGGGCATGCCGTGCAGGATCGCAGCCGACCCGTGCGACACCACTCCACCCCGTCCGCAGGTCGCGAGAATGAGGGCGCGGTGTCGATCGAGAGCATCGAGCGCGTCGTACACCGCAGCGGGCAGGTAGGCGCCCGGCGCGATTCGGACCAGCTCGCGGCGATTCGCGCCCCGGGTCAGCGCCGCCCGCTCACCGCTCGTCACCGCGTCGTGCGAGAACAGGAGGGCGGATCGGAGACGCTCGAGCGATGTCATGCAGGAGATGCTGCGCGGCCTAGCGCCGATGGGGAGACGCTCCGCAGCATCCGTGGACACCGTCCGTGTGTGGACGAGCACCGACGGGGCTGCCCTGCGACATCGAGTGCCTGTCTGTGAGCGCGCCGACGATGTCGCGCGGCGTCCGGGTGGGAAGGAGCCGCGGCAATGGACCCGCGGAGCGGCCGAAGGAGCCGTGCCGCGGAGCGGCGGCAGCGGCCAGACGCGAGAGGCGCCGGCGCCGCGGCTCGGCCCAGCGCGGCGCCGCGCGCCGGCGGCCGCGCAACGCCGGCCCTACGGCACGATGTGCATCGCCCGGGCCGCATCCGTGATCGCGCCCGAGAGAGAGGGGTAGACCGCGAAGGCGCGGGCCACCTGGTCAACCGTGAGGCGGTGCTCGACGGCGATCGCGATCGGCAGGATGAGTTCCGAGGCGTGCGGTGCGACGATGACGCCGCCGATGACGGTGCCGGAGCCGGTGCGGGCGAAGAGCTTCACGAAGCCCTCCTTGATGCCCTGCATCTTGGCGCGGGCGTTCGAGGGAAGTGGCAGCTTGTAGATCTCGCCCTGGGCGACGCCCTCCTCGATCTGCCGCTGCGACCATCCGACGGTCGCGATCTCCGGCTGGGTGAAGATGTTCGAGGTGACGTTGCGGAGCTCGGTGGGGTTCACCGCGTCGCCCATCGCGTGGAACACGGCGGTGCGCCCCTGCATCGAGGCGACGGATGCGAGCGGCAGGAAGTCGGAGCAGTCACCGGCCGCGTACACCGACGGCACCGACGTGCGGGCCACCCGGTTGACGCGGATCTGGCCTCCGTCGTTCAGCTGCACGCCCGCCTCCTCGAGGCCGATGCCGGTCGTGTTGGGCACAGCGCCGACCGCCATGAGGCAGTGCGAGCCCTCGACGGTCCGCCCGTCGGACAGGGTCGCGACGACCCCGTTCTCGGTGCGCTCGACGGATGCGGCGCGCGACTTCGAGAGCACCTCCATGCCGTTGCGCTTGAACACCTCCTCGATGACGTGCGCGGCGTCCTGGTCCTCGCCGGGGAGGACCTGGTCGCGGCTCGAGATGAGGGTGACGCGGGAGCCGAGCGCGTTGTACGCGGAGGCGAACTCCGCGCCGGTGACGCCGGATCCGACCACGATGAGGTGCTCGGGCACCGCGTCGATGCTGTAGAGCTGCTTCCAGGTGAGGATCCGCTCGCCGTCGGGCATCGCGGTCGGCAGCACGCGCGGGGAAGCGCCGACCGAGACGACGAGGGTGTCGGCGTCGATCTCCTCGAAGTCGGTGCGGGCCTTGCCCTGTCCCGTCGAGACGATGAGGCGCTGCGGTCCGTCGAGCCGCCCCTCCCCCGTCACGATCCGCACTCCCGCGCGGATGAGCTGCGACTTCATGTCCTCGGACTGCTGGCGGGCGAGCCGCATGAGCCGCGAGTTGACCGCTTCGAGGTTCACCGCGACCTCGGGCCGCACCGGGCGGCCCTTCTCGTTGCGGGCGTAGAACTGCACTCCGAGCTCGGTGGCCTCCCGGATGCTGTTGGTCGCCTCGGCAGTGGCGATGAGGGTCTTCGACGGCACGACATCCGTCAGCACGGCGGAGCCGCCGACACCCTTGCGCTCGACGAGCGTGACCTCCGCCCCGAGCTGCGCCCCGGCGAGCGCCGCCTCGTATCCCCCTGGCCCTCCTCCGAGTACTGCGATCCGCTGTTTGCGCTCGAACTCATAGGCCATGCCTCCATTCTCCCGGTCCCGGTGAATCCCCGCCAAACCGGGGGTGCGCTGGCGGCGAACGGCGACGTTTAGGCTGGGGGTCATGTCGACGCCGACCTTCTCCCACCCCCTCGACGACCCCTCGGCCGACCCGTTCGAGGTCGCCGCGCAGGCAGCCGCCGTGATCGCCGAGCGCACCGGCGTCGAGAAGCACGACCTCGCCCTCACCCTCGGCAGCGGCTGGGCCCGGGCAGCGGATCTGCTGGGCGAGACGACGACGGAGCTCGCGGCGGACGAGGTGCCCGGGTTCTCGAAGCCCGCACTCACCGGCCACGTCGGCACGATCCGCTCGATCGCGACGCCGGACGGCAAGCACGCCCTCGTGATCGGCGCCCGCACGCACTACTACGAGGGCCACGGCGTGCGTCGGGTCGTGCACTCGGTGCGCACCGCCGCGGCCGCCGGGGCGAAGACGATGATCCTGACGAACGGCGCGGGTGGCATCAAGGAGCACTGGCGCCCCGGCACCCCGGTGCTCATCAGCGACCACATCAACCTCACCGCCGACTCCCCGCTCGAGGGGGCGACGTTCGTCGACCTGACCGATCTCTACAGCGCGCGGCTGCGCGATCTGGCGCGAGGCATCCGCCCCGACCTCGACGAGGGGGTCTACGTCCAGTTCCGCGGACCGCACTACGAGACCCCGGCCGAGGTGCAGATGGCGAAGGCGATCGGCGGGCACATCGTCGGCATGTCGACCGCGCTCGAGGCGATCGCCGCCCGCCAGGCGGGCATGGAGGTGCTCGGCATGTCGCTCATCACGAACCTCGCCGCCGGAATCTCCGGCGTGCCGCTGAGCCACGCCGAGGTGCTGCAGGCCGGCCGCGACGCCGAGGCGGTGCTCGGGGAGCTGCTGGCGCGCATCGTCGAGGCGATCTGATGGGCGTCGACCTGATCGCGGACGCCCAGGCCTGGGTCGCCCAGGACCCGGACCCGGAGACCCGCGCCGAGCTCGAGCGGCTGCTGACGGATGTGGGGGCCGGCGACGAGGGAGCGCTCGCGGAGCTCTCCGATCGGTTCACCTTCCGGCTGGAGTTCGGCACGGCTGGGCTGCGCGGGGCTCTCGGCGCGGGGCCCAACCGGATGAACCGGGTGCTGGTGTCCCAGGCCGCAGCGGGCCTCGTGGGCTACCTGCGCGAGCACGAGGAGCGCCCGACCGTGGTGGTCGGGTACGACGGCAGGCACAACTCGGAGATCTTCGCCCGCGACACCGCCGAGCTCGTGGCGGGGGCGGGCGGCCGCGCGATCCTGCTGCCGCGGATGCTGCCCACGCCGGTGCTGGCGTTCGCGGTGCGCCATCTCGGGGCGAGCGCCGGGGTCATGGTGACCGCGAGCCACAACCCCGCCCGCGACAACGGCTACAAGGTCTACCTCGGTGGCGAGGACGGCGGATCGCAGATCGTGCCGCCCGCCGACAGCGCCATCGCGCGGCACATCGAGCGCATCGCGGCGGAGGTGCAGCTCGGCGACCTGCCCCGCAGCACCGCGTACGAGACGGCGGACGAACAGGTTCTCGACGAGTACGTCGCCCGCACCGCAGCGCTCTCCGGCGTTCCCGGCGTGCAGCTCGCCGTCGTCTACACGGCGATGCACGGCGTCGGGTGGGAGGTGGCGCAGCGGGTCTTCCGCGACGCCGGCTTCGCCGAGCCGGTCACGGTGCCCGAGCAGCTCGAGCCGGATCCCGACTTCCCGACGGTCGCGTTCCCCAACCCCGAGGAGCCCGGCGCGCTCGACCTGTCGCTCGCGAGGGCTGCGGAGGTCGGCGCCGACCTCGTCGTGGCGAACGATCCGGACGCCGACCGGCTCGCGATCGCGATCCCGCTCGAGGCGGGCGGCTGGCGTCGGCTCTCGGGCAACGAGATCGGCTTCCTGCTCGGCTGGCGCATCGCCGAGCGGCTGCGGAGCGAGGGGCGCACCGCCGACGCGGCGTTCGCGAACTCGCTGGTCTCCTCCCCCGCGCTGGCCGCCGTGGCCGCGCACTACGGCATCCGCTTCGAGGAGACCCTGACGGGCTTCAAGTGGATCTCGCGGGTCGACGGCCTCGCCTTCGGCTACGAGGAGGCGCTCGGCTACCTCGTCGATCCGGGCAAGGTGCGCGACAAGGACGGCATCTCAGCCGCCGTCGAGTTCCTCGCGCTCGCCAGCGAGCTCGCGGGACGCGGGGTCTCGTTCGAGCAGCACCTGCGCGACTTCGCCGACCGGTTCGGGGCCTTCGCCTCGTCGCAGATCTCGCTCCGGGTCGAGCAGCTCGCCGACATCCCGCGCATCCTGCGGGCGCTGCGCGAGCAGCCGCCGAGCGAGATCGCCGGCATCCCCGTGCAGCGGATCGACGACTTCGCGCAGGGCTACGGTCCGTTCCCGCCGAGCGACATCGTGCGGATCGTGCTCGACGGCGGCGCGCGGGTGATCGTGCGGCCGAGCGGCACCGAGCCCAAGGTGAAGGTCTACATCGACGCGACCTCGTCCGAGGGTGGAGCGGACGAGCGCATCGCGGCAGCCGCCGACACGGTCTCCCGACTGGACGCGGCCCTGCGCGAGCGCATCCGATGACGACGAGACGGCTGGCGTTCGCGGCGCTCGTCGCCGCGGTCATCGGCCTCGTGCTGTCGTTCGGCGGGCAGGCGCTCGGCACGGGCGGCGTTCTCGTGGCCCAGCTGCTCGTCTACCTCGCCGTGCCGGTGCTGCTCATCGTCGTCGGTCGCCGACTGGCGGATGCGGCGCGCAAGGACCGCGAGATGTACCACCGGGCGATCGCCGTCTTCGCCCTGTCCGCCGTCGTCGCCCGGTGGCTGATGTCGTTCGGCATCACCCTCTCGCCCTCGCTGCTGCAGGGCGGCCCGCCCGACCTGTGGTCGCTCGCGTCGGCCTACGCCGCCCCTGTCGGGCTCGGCTGCCTCGCCCTCGCGACGGCCGTCACGGGTTGGCTGCTGCTCGGCCGCTTCTCGAAGGGCCTGCGGGTCACGCTGTCGATCGTCGCGGCGATACCGATCTCCCTGCTCGTCGCGACCGGCTCGCTGACGCCGTGGTTCGCCGTCGCGGGAGCGATCGCGGCCGTGCTCGCCGCGTCGCGGATGAAGTCCGCCTGAGCCTCAGCCGAGGGCGGCGTCGAGCTTCTCGGCGAGCTCCTGCTGATCGAAGTAGTTGAGGATGACGACGACGTCGGCGAAGGTCGGCCCGATCGCCTCGACGAACTCCGGGCTCGTCAGGATCACCTGAGCGTCGGCCGCCGCGGTCTTGATCGACGCGACGTCCGCCGCTTCGACGGTCGCCTCAAGCCCGAGCCGCTCGAGCACCCGTTCGGTGTTGACCTTGAGGATCGCGGACGAGCCGATGCCCGCTCCGCAGATGGCGACGATCTTCACGAGCCCACTCCCATCAGCCTGCGCACCTCATCCGCGGTGGTCGCGGCGGCGAGCGCCGGCACCGTCGAGGGGTCGTTGAACACATTGGCGAGCCCGGCGACCTGGGCGAGGTGTCCCTCGACCGACGCGATCGCGAGTCCCAGCACGACCGACACCGGGTCGTTGTGCGGATGCCCGAACTCCACCGGAGCCGCGAGCGTCACGATGGCGAGGCCGTCGGCCAGCACCGCGGGGCCCGGACGGGCGTGGGCCAGCGCGAGGCCGGGCGCGATGACCACGTACGGTCCGTGCTCCTCGATCATCCGCACCATCTCGTCCGCGTAGGAGGCGCGGGCGAACCCCGCCCGGGTGAGCGCCTCGCCTGAGGCGCGCACGGCATCCCGCCAGTCGCGGGCGCGCACACCTATCGAGATGGCCCTCTCGGGCAGCGGAGGGAGCGTCACGTCAGGCGTCCTCGAACCCGGCGATGATGCGCTCCGCGAGTTCCTCGCGCTCCTCGAGCGGCAGGAACGCCCCCGAGATCGCGTGCAGCTGGAAGGCGAGAAGGTCGTCGAGCCCGTAGCCGAACGCGTCCGCGAGGATGCCGAGCTCGCGGGAGAGCGTCGTGCCGCTCATCAGACGGTTGTCGGTGTTGACCGTCACCCGGAATCCCAGCTGGTACAGCACGTCGAAGGGGTGGTCGAGGATGTCGTCTCCCCACTCCGCGACGGCGCCGGTCTGCAGGTTCGAGGTGGGGCTCGTCTCGAGCACGATCTCCCGGTCCTTGACCCACTGCGCCACCGGGCCGAGGCTCACGTAGGTGCTCTCGTCGTCCTGACGCTCGACGGTGATGTCCTGAGCGATGCGCACGCCGTGGCCGAGGCGCAGGGCGCGACCGTCGACGAGGGCGCTGCGGATGCTCGGAAGATCGTCGGCCTCCCCCGCGTGCACCGTCACCGGCAGGAACTCGCGCGCCAGCAGGTCGAAGGCATCGCGCAGGCGCGAGGGCGGGAATCCCGCCTCGGGGCCCGCGATGTCGAACCCGACGACCCCGCGCTCGCGGTGCCTCAGCGCGAGCTCCGCGATCTCGAGGCCGCGGTCGTTCTGCCGCATGGCGCTGACGAGCTGGCCGATGCGGATCTCTCCGCCCGACTCATCGATGCCCTGCGCGATCCCCTCCTGCACCGCCTCGACCGTCTCGTCGAGGGTGAGGCCGCGGGTCAGGTGCTGCTCGGGCGCCCAGCGGATCTCCCCGTAGACGACGCCGTCGGCGGCGAGGTCGAGCACGAACTCGCGTGCAACGCGGGTGAGGCCCTCGCGGGTCTGCATGACCGCGGTCGTGAGCGCGAAGGTCTTGAGGTACTCGACGAGGCTGCCGCTCTGCGACTGCCCGAGGAACCAGTCGGCGAGTCCGTCGGCGTCGGCGACGGGCACGTCGACACCGTCCGCCTCCGCGAGGTCGAGGATCGTCTGGGCACGCAGACCGCCGTCGAGGTGGTCGTGCAGCGAGACCTTCGGCAGTGCGGTCAGGGGCACTGTGGTGCCTGGGACGACGTCGGTCTCGCTCGCGGAAGCCATGCTGCCAATCTACTAGCGGCGGACGTCCGCCAACCTGGGCACTGAGGTAGCGTGGCTCCTCGTGCCCAGGAAGATCCTCCTCGACTGCGACCCAGGCCACGACGACGCGATCGCGATGCTCCTCGCGCACGGCGATCCCGACATCGAGCTCGTCGGCGTGACCACGGTGATGGGCAACCAGACGATCGAGAAGGTGACCCGCAACGCCCTCGCGGTCGCCCGCATCGCGGGCATCACCGACGTGCCGTTCGCCCGAGGCGCCCACCGCCCGCTCGTGCGCGCGGTCGAGGTAGCGGACTCCATCCACGGCGAGTCGGGGCTCGACGGACCGGTGCTGCCCGAGCCCTCGATCGAGCTCGACGAGCGGCACGCGGTCGACCTCATCATCGACACGATCATGGCGAGCGAGCCCGGCGAGATCACGCTCGTGCCCACCGGCGCCCTGACGAACATCGCCCTCGCCGTGCGCAAGGAGCCGCGGATCGTCGAGCGGGTGCGCGAGGTCGTGCTGATGGGGGGCGGGGTGCACGTCGGCAACTGGAGCGCGACGAGCGAGTTCAACATCGTCATCGACCCCGAGGCCGCGCACATCGTGTTCAACGAGCCCTGGCCGCTCACGATGGTGGGCCTCGACCTCACGCATGAGGCGCTCGCGACTCCCGAGGTCGCCGAGCGGATCGCCGCGATCGGCACGGCTCCGGCCCGTTTCGTCGGCGAGCTGCTCGAGTTCTTCCGGGAGAGCTACAAGGATGCGCAGGGCTTCGAGCATCCGCCCGTGCACGACCCGTGCGCCGTCGCGTTCGTCATCGATCCCTCGGTGATGAAGGTCACCCGGGTGCCGCTCGACATCGAGCTCACCGGCTCGCTCACCCTCGGCATGACCGTCGCCGACTTCCGCTTCCCTGCCCCCGAGGACTGCACGACCCAGGTCGCGACGAACCTCGACCACGGCCGCTTCTGGGACCTGGTCGTCCGGGCGATCGAGAACATCGGCGAGCCCGACGAAGCGCCGGTCGTGTAGGGGCCGGCTACTCGGCCGTGACCCGCCCCGCGATGAGCGGTCCGCCGTCGGACACCTCGTCGCCCGCCTCGCCGATGCGATAGGCGCCGTCGAGCGCTTCGAGAGCACGCTCGAACCGGGCGGCGTCGCTCGCCCCGAGGGTGAACAGCGGCTGTCCCTTCGTCACCGCATCCCCCGGCTTCGCGTGGAGATCGATGCCCGCGGCGTGATCGACCGGGTCCTCCTTGCGCGCGCGGCCCGCGCCGAGCCGCCAGGCCGCGATGCCGAACGGCAGCGCCTGCTGCTCGACGAGCACCCCGTCCCGGTCGGCGACGACGGTGTGCGTCTCGGCGGGCTGCGGTAGCCCCGCGTCGGGGTCGCCGCCCTGGGCAGCGATCATCGCCCGCCAGGTGTCCATCGCTCGGCCGTCCCGCAGTGCGGCCTCGACGTCGGCGTCGGGCTGCCCGGCGAGGGCGAGCATCTCCCGCGCGAGGGCGACGGTGAGCTCGACGACGTCCGCCGGTCCGCCGCCCGCGAGCACCTCGACCGATTCCCGCACCTCGTTCGCGTTGCCGATCGCGAGGCCCAGCGGCACGTTCATGTTGGTGAGCAGCGCGACGGTCGCGACCCCCGCATCCGTGCCCAGCTGCACCATGGTCTCGGCGAGCTCCCGGCTGCGCGCCGGGTCCTGCAGGAATGCGCCCGAGCCGAACTTGACGTCGAGCACGAGTGCGGCGGTGCCCTCGGCGATCTTCTTGCTCATGATCGACGAGGCGATGAGCGGGATGCACTCGACCGTGCCGGTGGTGTCGCGCAGGGCGTAGAGCTTGCCGTCGGCGGGAGCCAGCCCTGAGCCTGCCGCGCAGATGACGCCTCCGACCCCTTCGAGCTGGGCGAGGAACTCCTCGTTGGAGAGCTTCGCCCGCCAGCCGGGGATCGACTCGAGCTTGTCGAGCGTGCCGCCGGTGTGGCCGAGCCCTCGACCGGACAGCTGCGGCACCGCGACGCCGAACGACGCCACCAGCGGGGCGAGCGGGAGGGTGATCTTGTCGCCCACTCCCCCGGTCGAGTGCTTGTCGACGGTCGGCTTCGACAGCCCGGAGAAGTCCAGTCGCTCGCCGCTCGCGATCATGGCGAGGGTCAGGTCCCGGATCTCCGGGCGGGCCATCCCGTTGAGGAAGATCGCCATCGCCATGGCCGACATCTGCTCGTCGGCGACGTAGCCCCGCGTGTAGGCGTCGATCAGCCAGTCGATCTGGGGGGTGCTGAGCGTGCCCCCGTCGCGCTTGGTGCGGATGAGGTCGACGACGTCGAAGGGCTCAACGGCCATGGTCAGTGGTTCTCTCGATAGGCGGCGAGGGTGCGGGGACCGAACGCGTCGGGGATCACCTCGTCGATGGTGCGGATGCCCGAGACGGTTTCGAGCAGCATGCCCTCGGCCGAGTGCTCGAACAGCAGCTGCCGGCAGCGGCCGCACGGCATGAGAGCGCCGCCGTCCCCGTCGACGCAGGTGAAGGCGACGAGCTTGCCGCCGCCGGTCATGATGAGGGTCGAGACGAGCGTGCACTCGGCGCACAGCGTCAGCCCGTACGAGGCGTTCTCGACGTTGCAGCCGCTGATCACCCGTCCGTCGTCGACGATCGCCGCGACGCCCACCGGGAACTTCGAGTACGGCACGTACGCCTTGCGCATCGCGTCGATCGCGACCTCGCGCAGCGCGTCCCAGTCGACGCCTTCCGGGGCGCTCATGCCTTCACGTACGGCTTGCCGGCGGCCGCGGGTCCTCGGACGAAGCCCACGAGACCCGCCACCGCCAGGATCGTGATCACGTAGGGCAGCATCAGCATGAACTCGCTGGGAACGGGCGAGCCGATGACGCCGAGCACGTTCTGCAGGTTGGTGGCAAAGCCGAAGAGCAGCGCCGCGAGCGTCGCACGGATGGGGTCCCACCGCCCGAAGATGACCGCCGCGAGGGCGATGAAGCCTGCGCCCGCGGTCATCTCCTTGTTGAACTGCCCGACCGAGCCGAGCGTGATGAACGCGCCGCCGAGGCCGGCGATGGCGCCCGCGAGGGAGACGTTCCAGAAGCGCGTGCGGTTCACGTCGATGCCCACCGTGTCGGCCGCGGTCGGGTGCTCGCCGACCGAGCGGAGCCGCAGTCCCCACTTGGTGTGGAACAGCGCGAACCAGACCGCGAAGACCGCGAAGTACATCAGGTACACGATGATCGTCTGGCGGAAGAGCGCCGGTCCCAGCACCGGGATCTCGCTGAGCACCGGGATGGGGAGTCGCTCGAAGCGCGGCGGCGAGTTCAGCGTCGCCGCGTTCGGGCTCAGCACCTGCGAGTAGAGGAAGCTCGTGAGGCCGGTGACGAGCACGTTGAGCACCACGCCGACGATGACCTGGTCGACGATGTACTTGATCGAGAACGCGGCGAGCACGAACGAGACGAGCACCCCGGCCACCATGGCGCCGAGCAGTCCGAGGAACGGCTGGTTGGTGAGCGAGGCGATCATCGCGGCCACGAAGGCACCGGCGAGCAGCTGTCCCTCGATGGCGACGTTGACGACGCCCACCCGCTCGGAGATCACGCCGCCGAGCGCACCGAAGATGATCGGCGAGGACAGCGCGAGGGTGCCGACGAGCAGCCCGGGCACGGGGATCGTCGCGTTCGCCGACGCCCAGGTGAGGAACCCGATGAGGAAGACCGCCGCGAACACGGCGGTGCCCCACAGCGGCACCTTGCGTGCGCGCAGAGTCAGCAGGACGGCGCCGATCGTGCCCGCGACCAGCAGCACAGCGACGACGATGCCGGTCGCACGGGTCGGGAGCAGCAGCGGGGCCAGCTGGATGACGTCGCCCTGATTGCTCAGCCGGAAGGTGCTGACGCCGTCGCGGCCGAGCAGGACGAAGAGCACGATCGCGAGCAGAGCGAAGACGCCGAGGCCGATCGCGGACTTCCAGCTGCGCACGGTGGCGGTCTGGAGTCCGGTCACGGGCGTCGCACCGACGGTCGTCGTGGTCACTTGGTCACCACCGCCTTCTTTCCGGTGCGGGGACGGCTGAAGACGCTGACACCGGTCGGGGTCGGCAGCCTGAAGATGGAGCGCACGAGCGGGGGCGCCGCGATGAACAGCACGATGAGCGACTGCACGACGAGCACGATGTCGATCGGCACGCCCTGTGCCGCCTGCATCGAGTAGCCGCCCGCCTTGAGCGCGCCGAAGAGGATGCCGGCTCCGAAGACGCCCCAGGGCCGCGACCTGCCGAGCAGGGCGACGGTGATCGCGTCGAACCCGATGCCCGCGTCGATGCCCGAGGCGAAGCCGGTCGTGATGGTGCCGAGCACCTGCGAGGTGCCGGCGAGGCCGACGAGGGCCCCGGAGAGCAGCATCGCGAGCACGTAGGTGTTCTTGACGCTGATGCCCGCCACCCGCGCCGCGTTCGGGTTCTCGCCGACCGCACGGAACTGGAAGCCGAGGCTCGAGCGGTTCAGCAGGTACCAGACGTAGATCGTCGCGAGGATGACGAGGATGAAGCCGAAGTGCAGGTTGTAGGCGGGGCCGAGGAGGTCGGGGAAGACCGCGGTGTCGGCGATCGGCGGCGACTTCGGGTTGTTCTGCCCGGGGGCCTGCAATGCGCCCGGAGTGCGCAGCAGGTAGGAGATCAGGTAGAACGCGATGTAGTTGAGCATGATG
Organism: Microbacteriaceae bacterium; assembly: GCA_031177985.1. GTDB lineage: Bacteria > Actinomycetota > Actinomycetes > Actinomycetales > Microbacteriaceae > JAPSJW01. The sequence goes on from JAPSJW010000003.1 coordinate 376,803, forward strand.
GTGACGATCACCTCGTGCGCTCCGGTACGGGCCTTGAGGAGGCCGGCGAGGCCGCCCCAGAGCGCGCCGCCGATGAGGCCCGCGATGACCGCGACGAGCATGTGGATGACGGGCGGCAGATCGAGAGTGAACCCGACCCAGCCCGCCGCCGCGGCCGCGATGAGGATCTGCCCGCGTCCGCCGATGTTGAACAGGCCGACCCGGAAGGCGAGAGCGACGCCGAGGCCCGCGGCGATGAGCGGCGTCGCGAAGGTCAGGGTCTCGGTGAGCGGCCGGATTCCCTGCGCGAAGGTGTCGCGCCGGAAGTTGTAGATCGAGCCCTGGAAGAGGGCCGAGTAGGCGCCGCCGACCGATTCGCCGATCGCGCGGAGGGTGTCCGCAGGCCGGGAGAAGAAGTACCCGAGTGCCTGCGCTACGTCGTCGTCGGTGGCGACGATGAGCACGGCTCCCGCGAGGAGAGCCAGGACGACGGCGAGCACCGAGATGAAGGCGCTCCCGCCGATGATCTCGCGCAGCACCTGGTTCTCGCGCGGCGGCGGCTCGACTGCCGGGCTCTGGCCCGGCTCGGGCGATGCCGAGGGAGGCGCGACCTGCCCGAGCGGCGGGATCTGCTGGTCGCTCACGCTGCGGTCTCCAGCCCGGCGGGCCGCTCGCCCGCCATCATGAGGCCGAGCACGTCGCGCGGCGTGTTCCCGGGGACGATCCCCACGATTCCTCCTCGGTACATGACCGCGATGCGGTCGGCGAGCGCGACGACCTCGTCGAGCTCGGTCGAGACGACGATGACCGGGATGCCGGCATCCCTCGTCGCGACGATGCGGCTGTGCACGAACTCGATCGAACCGACGTCGAGCCCGCGGGTGGGCTGGGCGGCGACGAACAGCCGCAGGTCGCGGCTGAGCTCGCGCGCGAGCACGACCTTCTGCTGGTTTCCGCCGGAGAGCCGGCCGACGCGGGTCGTGATGCCCTGGGCACGGATGTCGAACTCCTGCACCTTCTGCTCCGCGAAGTCGGCGAGGTAGTCGAGCTGCAGGGTGCCCGCCTTGACGAAGGGCTCGCCCTCGGCACGGTCGAGCATGAGGTTCTCGGCGATCGTGAACTCCGCGACGAGGCCGTCCTCCTTGCGGTCCTCCGGCACGAAGCCGATGCCCGCATCGAGGCTCTGCCGCACCGAGCGGCCGACGAGCGACTTGTCGTCGAGCTCGATGGTGCCGGTCACTCGGGTCTGCAGTCCGAGGAGGGCCTCGGTCAGCTCGGTCTGGCCGTTGCCCTGCACGCCGGCGATCGCGAGGATCTCGCCTGCCCTGACGTCGAAGCTGACGTCGTTGACCACGAGCTGACCGCGCGGGTCGATCACCGAGAGGTTGCGCACCTCGAGCGCCGCCTTGCCGGGCTTCGCTGGTCCCTTCGCGACCGTGAGCTCGACCGACCGGCCGACCATGAGCGAGGCGAGCTCGGTGTTGGTGGCGGTGGGGAGCGCCTCGCCGACGACCTTGCCGAGCCGGATGACGGTGATGCGGTCGGCCACCTCGCGCACCTCGCGCAGCTTGTGCGTGATGAACACGATCGCGGTGCCCGACTCCTTGAGCTGGCGCATGATCGCCATCAGCTCGTCGGTCTCCTGCGGGGTGAGGACTGCGGTGGGCTCGTCGAACACGAGCACCTTCGCGTCGCGCGACAGCGCCTTGATGATCTCGACCCGCTGCTGCACGCCGACGGGGAGGTCTTCGACGAGGGCGTCGGGGTCGACGTCGAACCCGAAGCGCGCGGAGATGTCGCGCACCTTCTGCCGTGCGCCGGCGAGGTCGAGCCTGCCGCCGAAGGAGGTGTCCTCGTGGCCGAGCATGACGTTCTCGGCGACTGTGAACACGGGGATCAGCATGAAGTGCTGATGCACCATGCCGATGCCCGCGGCCATCGCGTCGCCGGGGCCGGCGAAGCGCTGCACCTCGTCATCGAGGAGGATCTCGCCCTCGTCGGCCTGGTACAGCCCGTAGAGCACGTTCATGAGGGTGGACTTGCCCGCGCCGTTCTCACCCAGAAGACAGTGGATCTCGCCGGCCTCGACGGTGAGGTCGATGTGATCGTTGGCGACGAGCGAACCGAATCGCTTCGTGATGCCGCGGAGTTCGAGCTTCATGGAGCCAATCTAACCGGCGCCCGCACGGGCGCCCCGGACGACAGAACTCGGGGAGGCCGGACGAGCCGGCCTCCCCGAGTGGAGTGGGTCGATCAGGAGGTGGGCGACGAGGGCGACGTGACCTCGATCTCACCGTCGATGATCATCTGCTGGAGCTCCTCGAGCTTCGCGCCGAGCTCGGGGTCGACCTTGTCCTCGAAGTCGTGGAACGGGGCGAGTCCCACGCCCTCGTTCTCGAGGGTGCCGACGTAGAGGCTGTTGTCGAAGTCGCCCGCGGCAGCAGCCAGCACGACGTCCTCCACGCCCGAGTCGACCCGCTTCTGGATCGAGGTGAGCAGCAGGTCGCCGACCGCCGGGTCGGTCTCGTAGACGTCGGCGTCGACGCCGATGAGGGCGATCTCGTCGCCCGCGTCGCGGATGGCCTCAGCGGCGCTCGTGTAGATCGGGCCGCCGACCGGGAGCAGCACGTCCGCACCCTGGTCGATGAGGGTCTGGGCGGCCTGCTTGGCCTCGACGCCGGCGGCGAAGCCACCGGTGAACGAGCCGTCGCTCTTGTCCCAGCCGACGACCTGCACGTCTTCGCCGGTCTCCTCGTTGTAGTACTGCACTCCGTCGTAGAAGCCGTCCATGAAGATGGTCACCGGCGGGATCGGGATGCCGCCGAAGGTGCCGACGACGCCGCTCTCGCTGTAGCTGGCGGCGGCGTAGCCCGCGAGGAACGCGGCCTGCACGGTGTCGAAGACGATCGGCTTGCCGTTCTCGACGTCCGGCGCGCCATCCTGGTCGGCGTCGAGCTGGTCGTCGATGATCGCGAAGTTGACGTCGGGGTTCGCCTCGGCGGCCTCGATCGTCGCCTCGGCGAGCAGGAAGCCGACCGTGACGATGAGGTTGCAGCCCTGGTCGACCAGGTTCTGGATGTTCGGGCCGTAGGCCGACTCGTCAGCCGACTCGACGCTGATGGGCTCGACACCGAGCTCGTCAGCCGCCGCCGTCAGGCCCTGGAGCCCGAGCTGGTTGAACGACTTGTCGTCGAAGCCGCCGGCGTCGGAGACCATGCACGGGATGAAGTCGCTCGACTCGCCCGTGCCGCCGCCTTCGTTGTCTTCGGGCGCGGCCGCGCAGCCGGCGAGCACGAGGGAGCTCGTGCCGATCAGGGCAAGTCCGCCGAGGGCGGCCTTGCGGGAGATGAATCTCACTGTGTGTCCTCCAAAGTGCTGTCCGGCGGGGGTGGGCCGGGGTGACCCCCAACGTTACAGAACGTTACGTCGCCGCCCCAGGCCGGGAGCCCGCCGATCAGCAACAGTTACGAAGTCGCGATGCTGCCGAAACGCCTCGGAAATGTCCGATCCGGGTCACTCGGGGGTGCTCGGGCTGGTCACCTCGAGCTCGCCCGAGATGATCGCCTCGCGCAGCCCGTCGAGCTCGGCGTCGAGCTCGGCCGACACGCGGTCCTCGAGGTCGTGGTACGGAGCGATCTCCACCCCGCCGTTTTCGAGCGTTCCGATGAACGGCTCGTTCGAGAACTCCCCGTTGATGCTCGAGTCGACGATCTCCACGACGGCATCGCCGGTGTTCTTCAGCACCGAGGTGAGCACCACCGGCCGGAACTCCGCGGGGAGGGTCTCGTAGCCGTCGGAGTCGACCCAGATGACGAGCGCGTTCCCCGACTCGAGGGCGGCGCGGGCAGCACCCTCCCCGACCTGACCTGCCACGGGGAGGATGACGTCCGCGCCCTGGTCGAGAAGCGCCTGCGCCGTCGTGAGGCCCTTGTTGATGTCCTCGAAGTCGCCGGTGAAGACGCCGTCCTGCTCCTCCTTGTTCCAGCCGAGCGCGCGCACCTCGGTGCCGTGCACCTCGTTGTAGTGCGCGACCCCGTCGACGAACCCGTCCATGAACAGGGTCACGGGCGGCTGGTTGCCGCCGCCGAAGGTCGCCACCGTGCCGGTCTCGCTGACGCCGGCCGAGAGGTAGCCGGCGAGGAACGCCGCCTGCGCCGTGTCGAACACGATCGGCTTCACGTTGTCGGCCTCGACGAACTCGTCGACGATCGCGAAGTCGACGTCGGGATTGTCGGCGGCGTACTCCTCGGTCGACGGCGCGAGCTCGAAGCCCACCGTGAGCACGAAGTCGCAGCCCGAGCCGACCGCCTGATCGACGTTCGGCTCGAGGTCGGTCTCCGAGGTCGACACGAGCACGTCGACGTCGATGCCGAACTCGTCCGCAGCCTGCTCGAGGCCGGCCCAGCTGGACTGGTTGAACGACCGGTCCTCCAGCCCGCCGGAGTTGGTCACCATCCGAGCGCAGTAGTCGCTGTCGGCGGAACCGCCCTGCTCGGGAGCCGGAGCGCAGCCGGCGAGGAGCAGCGCGGCCGCGCCGATCACCACGGTCGAGGGCAGGAGGAGGGTGCGAGTCATGCCGAAACGGTAGTGGACGGCCGCGCCGCCCGCATCACAGCACGTCGTCGCGGCCCGACACCTTGAGCGCGTCGACCACGGACTTGACCCGCTGAGCGTTCGCGCTCGTGGTGACGAGCAGCGCGTCGGGGGTGTCGACCACGACGATGTCGTTGACGCCGATCAGCGAGATCAGCCGGCCGCTCTGGCTCACGACGACGCCGCTCGACGCGTCGGCGAGCACGCGGGCGTTCTCGCCGAGGATCGCGAGGTCGGACTTGCGGCCGCTCGAGTGCAGCTTCGCCAGTGCGGCGAAGTCGCCGACGTCATCCCAGTCGAAGTAGCCGGGGATGACGGCGAGCCGTCCGGCGGCCGCCGCGGGCTCCGCGACGGTGTAGTCGATGGCGATCTTCGGCAGGGTCGGCCAGACCTGGTCGACGACCGCGCCGCGCTCCGGGGTGTCCCAGGCGTCGGCGAGCCGGTCGATGCCCTCGCGCAGCACGGGGTTCGTCTCGCCGAGCTGGTCGAGCAGCACGTCGGCACGCGAGATGAACATGCCGCCGTTCCACAGGTAGTCGCCGCTCGCGACGTAGCGCTCGGCGGTCTCGAGGTCGGGCTTCTCGACGAAGCTGTCGACGGCGAGCGCGCTCGGGGCCCCCTCGATCGCGAGAGGCGGCCCGCAGTGTATGTAGCCGAAGCCGATGGCGGGCTCGCTCGGCGTGATGCCGATCGTCGAGATGTAGCCGGCATCCGCTGCGGCGACCGCCTCGACCACGGCCCGCTTGAAGGCCCGCTGGTCGCCGATCACGTGGTCGGCGGCGAAAGAGCCGACGATGACATCCGGCTCGCGCCTCGCGAGGATGGCTGCGGCGAGCCCGATCGCGGCGGAGCTGTCCTTCGGCTCGCTCTCGAGCACGACGTTCCGGTCAGCCAGGTCCGGCAGCTCCTTCTCGACGGCCGCGCGGTGGGCGCGTCCGGTGACCACCATGATCCGCTGCTCGCCCGACAGCGGCACGAGGCGATCCCAGGTCGTGCGCAGCAGGCTGCTGCCGGTTCCCGTCAGGTCGTGCAGGAACTTGGGGGCGTCCGCGCGCGACAGCGGCCACAGCCGCGAACCGATGCCGCCGGCCGGGATCACGCTGTAGAAGGCGCTCAAGGGGTCTCGTGTCTCAGGCATGAGGCCACCCTAGACTTAAGCCCGGATTCACCCGGGCGACGTGTCCGCGCCCTACGGTGGCAGGAAGCGGAACGAACGGAGCTTCATGCGCGTCGCAGTCGTGAGCGAGAGTTTCCTCCCCACCGTCAACGGCGTGACCAACAGCGTCCGCAAGGTGCTCGACTACCTTCGCGAGAACGGGCACGAGGCCATCGTCATCGTCCCGGCTGCCGGGAGCCCCAAGGAGTACGCGGGCTTCCCCGTGCACCAGGTGCCGGCGATCGCCTACCGGCAGTTCCCGGTCGGCCTTCCGAGCCCGCAGGTGCAGAAGCTGATGGCCGACTTCCAGCCCGACGTGATCCACGCCGCGAGCCCCTTCCTGCTCGGCGCCCAGGCGATCGCAGCGGGCAACCGGCTCGGCATCCCCTCGGTCGCGATCTTCCAGACCGATGTCGCCGGCTACGCCCGCAGGAATCACCTGGGCGCGACGACCCGGTTCGCCTGGCGCGTCATCCGCTGGATCCACGACGGGGCCGAGATCACTCTCGCGCCGTCCTCCGCCTCCATCGCCGACCTCGACGCCGCGGGCGTCGAGCGCGTCGCGCGCTGGGGCCGAGGCGTCGACCTCGACACGTACCACCCGCGCAACCGCCTCGAGCCGACGGTGCAGCGGCTGCGTCACCGGCTGGCGCCGCACGGCGAGCGCATCGTCGGCTACGTCGGGCGCATCGCACCCGAGAAGCAGGCGGAGCGGCTGGCCGCCCTGCGCGGCCTCGACGGCATCCGTCTCTGCATCGTCGGAGAGGGCCCGTCGATGCCGCTCGTCAAGCGCGAGCTGCGCGGCATGCCCGTCACCTACCTCGGCAAGCTGACCGGTCAGGAGCTCGCGGCCGCGTACGCGAGCTTCGACCTCTTCGTGCACACCGGCACGGAGGAGACCTTCGGCCAGACCGTGCAGGAGGCGCACGCGAGCGGCCTGCCGGTGATCGCTCCCCGCGCCGGAGGTCCGATCGACCTCGTGCAGCACGGGGTCAACGGCTATCTCTACGAGCCGGGGGACGACGGCGAGCTGCGCGATCAGGTCGAGGAGCTCATCGGCGACGACCGGCTGCGCGCACGGATGGGCGAGGCCGGTCGGCGCGCGGTGCTCGACCGCTCCTGGGAGGCGATCTGCGGCGAGCTCGTCGGTCACTACCGGGCTGCCGTGGCGTCGCGCCAGCTCGCCGGCGTCGCCCTCTGACGACGACCCGCCGGGTAAGGCATACCTCAACAGCGAGTGCTGTCGGGCCCGAATAGACTGGACTCCGTCCGGTTCCCAGCCGACAGCGCCGCCGCCCAGTGGCGCTCTCACCGCCAAGGAGGGTTGGTCGTGGCATCCAGTCCGTCAGGCGCGGCGACGACGCCGGCGCCCACCATCACGGCGCCGAAGCGCCCAGCAGGCACGCTGTATCGCGGCCGCGAGGGCATGTGGTCGTGGGTCCTGCACCGCATCACCGGTGTGGCGATCTACTTCTTCCTGCTCGTGCACCTGCTCGACACGGCCCTCGTGCGCGTCAGCCCCGAGGCGTACGACGCGGTGATCAACACCTACAAGACGCCGATCATGGGCCTCGGCGAAGCCGGCCTCGTTGCGGCGATCGTCTTCCACGCCTTCAACGGGCTGCGGATCATCCTCATCGACTTCTGGAGCTTCGGCACCAAGCACCACCGGGCGATGTTCTGGGTCGTGATCGCACTCTGGGCCGTGACGATGGCAGCGTTCCTGCCCCGTCACCTGATGCACGTGTTCGGAGGCTGAGCGGATGACCACCGAACCCGTCGAGTGGCCCCGCACCGCGCGTGCGGCGACCCGCAACCGCGGCATCAACTGGGAGAAGTGGGGCTGGGTCTACATGCGCGTGAGCGGCGTCGCTCTCGTCGTGCTGATCTTCGGCCACCTCTTCGTGAACCTCGTCGCAGGCGAGGGCGTCAACGCCATCGACTTCGCCTTCGTCGCCGGCAAGTGGGCCGACCCGTTCTACATCGTGTGGGACACCCTGCTGCTGTGGCTCGCGCTGATCCACGGCGCGAACGGCATGCGCACCCTCGTCAACGACTACGTCTACCGTCCGAAGGTCCGCAAGTGGACGCTGCGAGCACTGTTCGCCTCCACCGCGGTCCTCCTCCTCCTGGGAACTCTCGTGATCTACACCTTCGACCCGTGCATCGGCGATCCTCAGTCGTCCGGCCTCCAAGAGCTGTGCGCGGGGCGGTGAGCATGGAGTACCAGGACGGGGACATCGTCGACGGCGTGCACTACCACCAGCACGACGTCGTCATCGTGGGAGCCGGCGGTGCGGGGATGCGCGCGGCCATCGAGGCGGGACCGAAGGCGAAGACCGCGGTCATCTCGAAGCTCTACCCGACGCGCTCGCACACGGGCGCCGCGCAGGGCGGCATGGCCGCCGCGCTGGCGAACGTCGAGGAGGACAGCTGGGAGTGGCACACCTTCGACACGGTGAAGGGCGGCGACTACCTGGTGGACCAGGACGCCGCCGAGATCCTCGCGAAGGAGGCCATCGACGCCGTCCTCGACCTCGAGAACATGGGCCTGCCCTTCAACCGCACGCCTGACGGCAAGATCGACCAGCGCCGGTTCGGCGGGCACACCGCCGAGCACGGCAAGGCGCCGGTGCGCCGCGCCTGCTACGCAGCCGACCGTACCGGTCACATGATCCTGCAGACGCTGTACCAGAACTGCGTCAAGCACGGCATCGAGTTCTACAACGAGTACTACGTGCTCGACCTCGTCATGACCGAGGTGAGCGACGGCCTCTTCAAGAAGAAGCAGAAGCGCCCGGCCGGCGTCGTCGCCTACGAGCTCGCCAGCGGCGACCTGCACGTCTTCCAGGCGAAGTCGATCGTCTTCGCGACGGGCGGCTTCGGCAAGATCTACAAGACGACGTCGAACGCGCACACCCTCACCGGTGACGGCGTGGGCATCGTCTGGCGCAAGGGTCTGCCGCTCGAGGACATGGAGTTCTTCCAGTTCCACCCGACCGGCCTCGCCGGTCTCGGCATCCTGCTCACCGAGGGCGCCCGCGGCGAGGGAGCGATCCTCCGCAACGCGAGCGGCGAGCGGTTCATGGAGCGCTACGCCCCGACCATCAAGGACCTCGCACCGCGTGACATCGTGTCCCGCTGCATGGTGCAGGAGGTCGCCGAGGGTCGAGGCGCCGGTCCCAACAAGGACTACGTGCTGCTCGACTGCACGCACCTGGGCGCCGAGGTGCTGGAGACGAAGCTCCCCGACATCACCGAGTTCGCCCGCACCTATCTGGGCGTCGACCCGGTGTACGAGCCGGTGCCCGTGATGCCGACCGCGCACTACGCGATGGGCGGCATCCCGACGAACGTCCGTGCCGAGGTGCTGAGCGACAACGACACCGTCGTCCCCGGCCTCTATGCCGCCGGCGAGTGCGCCTGCGTCTCGGTGCACGGCTCCAACCGTCTCGGCACCAACTCCCTGCTCGACATCAACGTGTTCGGCAAGCGCGCCGGCAACAACGCCGTCGAGTTCGCGCGGGGCGCGGACTTCGTGCCGCTGCCCAAGGACCCGGCGAGGGACGTGCGGGAGCTCATCGAGGGGATCCGCAACGCGAGCGGCACCGAGCGCGTCGCCGCGATCCGCAAGGAGCTGCAGGACGAGATGGACCGGAACGCCCAGGTGTTCCGCACGGACGAGTCACTCGAGAAGGTGACGCACACGATCGCGGCGCTGCGCGAGCGGTACCGGAACGTCTCGGTTCAGGACAAGGGCAAGCGGTTCAACACCGACCTGCTCGAGGCCGTCGAGCTGGGCTTCCTGCTCGATCTCGCGGAGGTCGTCGTCTTCTCGGCGCGCAACCGCAAGGAGAGCCGTGGCGGCCACATGCGCGACGACTACCCGAAGCGCGACGACGACGAATACATGAAGCACACGATGGCGTACCTGACGGGCGATCCGCACTCGTCGATCGCGGACGACCACATCCGCCTCGACTGGAAGCCCGTCGTGATGACCCGCTACGAGCCGATGGAGCGTAAGTACTGATGAGCATGGCGACGATCGAAGGACAGGCCGCTCCCCCGCCCGCCGAGGTGCAGTCGTTCACCGTGACGCTGCTCATCCGCCGGTTCGATCCCGAGAAGGACACCGAGCCCTACTGGCAGGACTTCGACGTCGAGATGTACCCGACCGACCGGGTGCTCGACGCGCTGCACAAGATCAAGTGGGAGCAGGACGGCTCGCTCACCTTCCGGCGCAGCTGCGCCCACGGCATCTGCGGCTCCGATGCGATGCGCATCAACGGCCGCAACCGCCTGGCCTGCAAGACGCTCATCAAGGACCTCGACATCACGAAGCCGATCTACGTCGAGGCGATCAAGGGCCTTCCCCTCGAGAAGGACCTCATCGTCGACATGGAGCCGTTCTTCGAGTCCTACCGGCAGATCCAGCCCTTCCTCATCGCGAGCTCGAAGCCCGAGAAGGAGCGCATCCAGACGGTCGCTCAGCGCGAGCGCTTCGACGACACGACCAAGTGCATCCTCTGCGCCGCCTGCACCTCGAGCTGCCCGGTCTTCTGGACCGACGGCCAGTACTTCGGACCCGCGGCGATCGTCAACGCGCACCGGTTCATCTTCGACTCGCGCGACGAGGGCTCGCAGGTGCGCCTCGACATCCTCAACGACAAGGAGGGCGTGTGGCGCTGCCGCACGACCTTCAACTGCTCCGAGGCATGCCCCCGCGGTATCCAGGTGACGAAGGCGATCCAGGAGGTCAAGCAGGCCATCCTGCGCGGCGGGAATGCCTGACGCGTTGCCGCACGCCTGACCAGTTCGGGAGGAGCTGACCTTCCCGGAGGGCCGACCCTCCGGGCGAGGGGGCGTCATCGTGCCGCGGGTGCCGCGGCGAAGAAGAAGAGACGCCGGCCCCGCCACGACCCTGGGCGATCGTGACGGGGGACCGGCGTCGGGACCCGCGGGAGGGGGGTGACGTCTGGGAAAAGCTCCCGGTCGGATCCCTTCACCCGAAGAGACGGGGGATCGGCTCCGCTATGACGCGGACCCGGGAAAGAAAACCCGGCGGATTTCAGCCGATGACGTTGAGCGGCAGACCGGCTCCGGTGCCGCCGACGCTCGCCAGGGAGAGCGGCTTGAGCAGCCCGTCCACGAGGCCGCCGACGATCCCCCCGAGCAGTCCCTGATCGACCTTCTGCACGAGGTCGAGCCCCTGCAGGCCGTTAGGCAGAGCCGACACCGCCAGCGTGAAGGTCCCGTCCTGGCCGACCGTGGTCGTGGCGTAGACGATTCCCGCCGCCTGCAGCGAGACCTGAGCGCCGGGAGTTCCGGTTCCGGTGAGGTTCAGGGAGAGGTCGACGCCGACGACCCCGCCGGGCGCGGTGTGGCCGGGGGGCGGGCTCTGGCCTCCCGTGACCACGTCGACGACGTCGCCGACGATGCCGCCGTCCTCAGACGGCTCTCCGCCGGGCACGTCCACGGAGTCGGCGGGCTGCGGGATGGTGGTCGGGTCGGCCGGGTCTCCGGCCACGGGCGCATCCGTCGCCGGGGTGCCCCGCGGAGGCGCCACCGCGACATCGCCCTCGTGGGTCGGGCCGGGCGTGGGGGTCGGCGTGGCGACGAACTGCGCGCTGGTGGCGACGACCTCCTGCGGCGGCGCGGTCGCGACGACCACCGAGCCGGTGACCGCCGCGGCGAGCGCGAGGCCGCCGACGAGCGCCGGCGCCGATGCCATGGAGAACAGCCCTGCGCCCGCGGCTGCGGCGGCAGGAGCCGACGCGGATGCCGCGGTCGCCGTTGCGGCGAGCGCGTCGATGGCGTGCGGCACGGCGGGCACCGCCTCCGCGGCGACGGCGGACGCGTCCCCGAGCGAGGAGAGCCACGCACCGCCGGCGACGCCGCCGAGCAGGAGGGGCATCAGCACGAGGGCGAGCTTGGAGCCGACCTCGTCGACCTCGTCCGCGATGATGCTGCACTTCGAGCACGAGGCCAGGTGGGTCTCGATCCGGGTGGTCTCCCTGGCTGTCAGTCCGCGGCGGGCGTGGTCTCCGATGCGGGCGACGGTCCAGCGGCACTCGCCGGACTCGGTGGAGTCGTTGACGTGGGCCTGGAGCCAGGCCTTCCGCAGCCCTTCACGGGCCCGGTAGGAGAGCGCGGCGACGCCATTGGCGGAGAGCCCGAGGATCGGGGCGACCTCGTGCGGGTCCATCCCCTCGACCTCGGTGTACCAGAGCACCGACTGCCAGCGCTCCGGCAGGGCGCGGAACGCCTGGGCGGTGAGCGTCTTGTCGAGCGCGGCGGCGGCAGGGTCGCCGAGCGTCGCCGGGTCCTCGAAGTCCTCGATCTGGTCCACGTTCACGTCTCGGGAGGCCGCTCCCCAGCTCGAGGCCAAGTTGCGGATGGTGGTGTACAGGTACGGCCGGAATGCGCCGTTCGGGCCGCCGCCCGCCAGAACACGTTGGTAGATGCGCGTGTATGCCTCGCTGACGAGGTCATCCGCATCGATCGACGACGTGAACTGGCGAGCGACGCGCACCCCTGAGCGATAGTGACGACGCCACAGCTCGGCGAACGCGCGCTGATCCCCCGCGCGCGTCTGCTCGATCAGAGCCCCGTCCGAGGTGGTCAGCCCCGAATCCTGCTCGCTCATCCCCCTGATCCATTTCCCGGGCCCTCTCCTTGTGTCCCTCATGGGAAATTGGGTTGCTGGGTGCTTCCCTTGTCCCAAGAGACGGAGTTCGCCGTCGTCTATGACGCCCGATTCGCCACCTTCTCGAAGATTTCCTCCCTAGCGTAGGCGGATGACCGACACGATGCCTGCCACCCACTCGGGGGTCACGGCCCTCTACATCAACACCACGCTCAAGAAGTCGCCTGAGAGCAGCCACACCCAGGCCCTCATCGACCAGAGCGCAGAGCTGCTGCGGTCCGCCGGCGCGACGACGGATGTGGTCCGCGCGGTCGACCATCGCATCGCTCCAGGAGTGCTGCCCGACATGCGGGAGGAGGGCTGGCCCGAGGACGAGTGGCCGGAGCTCGCGAAGCGGGTGATGGCCGCGGACATCGTCATCCTCGCCGGGCCGATCTGGCTCGGCGACCAGTCGTCGGTGATGCGCTCCGTCATCGAGCGGCTGTACGGCCACTCCAGCGAGACGAATGAGAAGGGGCAGGGCATCTTCTTCGGCAAGGTCGGCGGCGTCATCGTCTCGGGCAACGAGGACGGAGCCAAGCACGTCGCCTCCAAGGTGCTGTACTCGCTGCAGCACATCGGCTTCAGCATCCCGCCGCAGGCCGAGGCGGCCTGGCTCGGCCCGATCGGTCCGGGGCCCAGCTACCTGGACCAGGGGTCGGGCGGACTCGAGACCGACTTCACGAATCGCGCGCTCACCTTCCTCAGCTGGAACACCCTCCACCTCGCGACGCTGCTGAAGTCGGCGGGCGGCTACCCCTCCTACGGCAACAGCTCCGACGGATGGAGCGAGGGCGAGCGCTACGGATTCCGCGGCTTGAGCAGGGCGGACTGACCTCAGGCGCTCTCGAGGTAGCTGCGCAGGTCGTCGAGCAGGCCGTCGTCGGTGAGTCCGTCGGCGGCGGCTCGTGCCTCCTCGAGCCATGAGGCGACCGTCGGACCCGCGGCTGCGAGCGCTTGAGCGACCTCCTGGGTCGTCGCCCGCGGCCCTGCCGTCGCACAGACCTGCAGGATGTCGGCTCCCGAGGAGCCCTCGCTCAGGCGAGCCAGCTCATCCAAGTCGACGCGGTCATCGAGGGCGCGCTCGAGGTACTCCCGTCGCGCGGACGCGCCGGGTGGACGCACGAAGAGCGCGGTCTGGAATCCGCCCTCGCGGCGGAGGAGCGAGTCGACCGCCCACGGACGGGTGGCCGCCCCGACCACCGCGACCTGGTGACCCGCACGCGCGACGGATCCGAGCTCGGTGAGCAGCTGCCGGATCCCGCCCTGCAGCCAGGGGGCCCTGGCGCGGGAGGGCTCGGAGTCGATCGTGTCGAGCTCGTCGAAGAAGATCACGCAGGGCGCGTTGACTCGAGCGACGTCGAAGAGCTCCCTCAGCGCCTGTTCCGACTCCCCGGCGTACAGGTCGGCGAGCTGCGCCCCATTGGCGCGCAGCAGCGGCACACCGAGCTCTCCGGCGATCGCACGGGCGAGTGTCGTCTTGCCGCAGCCGGGCGGGCCGTACAGGAGCACGCGCGCGCTGAACGTGCGGTTCGCGGGCTCTGAGCGACGGAACGGCTGCAGGAACAGGTCGCTCAGGCGGTCCTGCAGGGGCTCCAGATCGATGACGTCGTCGAAGGTGAGCTCCGGGCGCGCCACCTCGAAGAGGGACGGGGCGCCGACCGTCGTGAGCGACGGCTCAGGACGCGCGGAGGGGAGCCCGGGCTGCGGCACGTCGGCGACCTCCGCCTCGGCCCTGCCCCAGTCGTAGCCCTCGCTCACGGCCCTATAGTAGGTCGCTCGTCACGCCCCGTGGGCTGCTTTTCTCGCCTCTGACGCGGTGGTCGCGGCGAGCGCAGCGTCGGCCTTCGCCCGCGCCTGCTCCAGGGTGGTCGCCGCGAGCTCGGCGCGCACATCGGCGAGCGCCGCCGGGGTCATCGAGAGCGTCGTCGCGCCGAGCCCGACGAGCACGACGGCGAGCTGCGGATCGGCCGCCGCCTCGCCGCAGATGCCGACCGCCTTTCCCGCAGCGGCACCCGCGTCGCCGAGCATCTTCACGAGCCGGAGGACCGCCGGGTGCCACGGGTCCTGGTAGGAGGCGACCGAGCCGAGCATGCGGTCTGCGGCGAGGGTGTACTGGGTGAGGTCGTTGGTGCCGATGCTGACGAAGTCCGCCGTGGCGAGCACCTGATCGGCCAGCACCGCGAGCGAGGGCACCTCCGCCATGACGCCGACGGTCGTGAGGCCCAGCTCCTTGCCGAGCGAGACGAAGTACTCGGTCTCCTCGGCGTCCGCCACCATGGGCGCCATCACCCACAGGTCGGCGTCGGTCGCGTCCTGCGCGTTCTTGAGCGCGGTCAGCTGATCGCGCAGGATCTGCTCGGTCGCACGCAGCGCCCGCAGACCGCGTAGCCCCAGGGCCGGGTTCTCCTCCTCCGCGTCGTTGAGGAAGCTGAGCGGCTTGTCGGCTCCGGCGTCGAGCGCGCGAACGACCACCTTCTTCCCGGGGAAGTGCTGCAGCAGCGCGGTGTACTGCTCCGTCTGCTGCTCGACCGTCGGCGCGGTCTGAGCGTCGAGGAAGAGGAACTCGGTGCGGAAGAGCCCCACCCCCTCGGCTCCCAGCTCGAGGGCGGCTGCCGCCTCCTTCGGGCTTCCGAGGTTCGCGAGCAGGGGCACCTCGGTGCCGTCGGCGAGCGCACCGTCGGTGACCGGGGCCGCGGCGGCCGCCTTGCGCTGCTCGATCCGCTGCCGCACCTCGGCGACGACCTCCTGGGAGGGATCGCTCACGACGGAGCCGGTCGCCGCATCCGCCACCACGACGGTGCCGTCGGCGAGGTTGAGAGCGTCGGTGACGCCGACGATCGCGGGGATCGACTTCGAGCGCGCGAGGATCGCGGTGTGCGACGTCGGGCCGCCGTCCCGCGTCACGAGCGCGAGCACCTTCTCGAGGTCGAGCAGCGCCGTGTCGGCGGGCGCGAGATCCCGGGCGACGAGGATGAACGGCTCATCGGACTCGGGCACGCCAGGCGCCGGGACGCCCCGGAGCGCGGCGATGATGCGCTGGGCGACGTCGCCGAGGTCGGTCGCGCGCTCCGCCATGTAGCCGCCCATCGCGGTCAGCATGTCCTGGAAGGCGGCGAAGGCCTCGAAGACGGCGCGCTCCCCGGTGCGGCCCTGCTCGATCCGGCTCCGGACGTCGTCGGCGAGAGTCGGATCCTTGGCCATCATGGCGGCGGCCTCGAGCACGTCCTTCGCCTCGCCGCCCGCGCGCTCCCCCTTCGCGGTGAGCTCCGCGGCGACCTGCTCGATCGCGTAGGTGACGGCGGCGAGCTCCGCGCCTGCGTCCTGCTCGCGCTCCGCGTCGGACGGCTCAGGCAGCGGATCCGGCATCCTGCGCACGGGCCCGACGGCGACGCCCCGGCCTACTCCGACACCGTGCAACTCCATCGAGAACCTCCCGCTCGGCCTGCGCTTCAGCCCGACCAGCCTAGCCCGGCGCCCGTGTCGGCGGGCCTGCCTACACTCGTCGCATGCCCCGCCCGCTCCGCGTCGCCTCCGTCAATGTCAACGGCATCCGAGCCGCCTTCCGGAAGGGGATGGACGCCTGGTTGGCCGAGCGCGACGTCGACATCCTGGCGATGCAGGAGGTGCGCGCATCGACCGAGGACATCCAGGGGCTGCTCGGCGAGGAGTGGGACATCCTGCACGACCCCGCGACCGCCAAGGGCCGCGCCGGAGTCGCGATCGCCTCGCGCAACAAGGCGTCGATCCACCGCGTGACGCTCGGCCCGGACGACTTCGACAGCGCCGGCCGCTGGCTGGAGGCGGACTACCAGGTGGGCGACTCCATCGTCACGGTGGTGAGCGCGTACGTGCACTCCGGCGAGGACGGCACGCCCAAGCAGCAGGAGAAGTACCGCTTCCTCGACGCCATCGAGGAACGGATGCCGAAGCTCGCCGAGCACAGCGAGTACGCGCTCATCGTCGGCGACCTCAACGTCGGGCACCGCGAACTCGACATCCGCAACTGGAAGGGCAACGTCAAGAAGGCCGGCTTCCTGCCTCGTGAGCGGGCCTACTTCGACCGCTTCCTCGGCCCGAGAGGCGAGAAGGTGGAAGGTGTCGACGGCTCCGAGGGCACGGGACTCGGCTGGGTCGACGTCGGCCGACAGCACGCCGGAGAGGTCGATGGTCCGTACACCTGGTGGAGCAACCGCGGCAAGGCGTTCGACACCGACACCGGCTGGCGCATCGACTATCACCTCGCGACCCCCGAGCTCGCCGCCACCGTGAAGGACTACCGCATCGACCGGGCCTCTGCGTGGGACACCCGATGGTCCGACCATGCCCCCGTCGTGGTGGACTACGCGATCTGATGCTCCGGCCGCGCAGCGGCACGCGTATCGAGACCCCGGTAACCTCGATCGGGTGACCAAGCCCCGCCTCTTCTCCGGCATGCAGCCCTCGGCCGACTCGCTTCACGCGGGCAACTACATCGGGGCGCTGCTGCAGTGGAAGGAGATGCAGCGCACCCACGACGCGATCTTCTGCGTCGTCGACCTGCACGCCATCACCGTGCCGCAGGACCCCGAGCTGCTCCGTCAGCAGATCCGACGCACCGCCGCCCAGTACATCGCCGCGGGCATCGACCCGGAGCAGTCGATCCTCTTCGTGCAGTCGCACGTGGCGGCGCATCCGCAGCTGGCATGGGTGCTCAACACGATCACGGGCTTCGGCGAGGCCAGCCGGATGACGCAGTTCAAGGACAAGGCCGCCAAGCAGGGCACGGATGCCGCTTCGCTCGGCCTGTTCGCCTACCCGGTGCTGATGGCGGCCGACATCCTGCTCTACGGAACCCACACCGTGCCGGTCGGCGACGACCAGAAGCAGCACATCGAGCTGACCCGCGACCTCGCCAACCGGTTCAACTCGCGGTTCGGCGAGACCTTCGTGGTGCCGGAGCCGCAGATCCTCGCGTCGACCGCGCGCATCTACGACCTGCAGGACCCGACCTCGAAGATGAGCAAGTCGGCCGCGACCGATGCGGGCGTCGTCTGGCTGCTCGACGAGCCCGCCCGCACCGCGAAGAAGTTCCGCTCGGCCGTGACCGACGGCGAGCGCGAGATCCGCTTCGACCGCGGCGCCAAGGCCGGGGTGTCGAACCTGCTGACGATCCTCTCCGCGTTCACGGGCACGGGCATCCCCCAGCTCGAGGAGCAGTA
The DNA here is from genome assembly GCA_031177985.1 of Microbacteriaceae bacterium. Classification (GTDB taxonomy): domain Bacteria; phylum Actinomycetota; class Actinomycetes; order Actinomycetales; family Microbacteriaceae; genus JAPSJW01. The sequence goes on from JAPSJW010000003.1 coordinate 394,420, forward strand.
CGTGGGCAAGGGCTACGGCGACCTCAAGAAGGACGTCGCCGACGCCGTCGTCGCGACCTTCGGCCCGATCCGCGAGCGCACGCTGGAGCTGCTCGACGACCCGGCCGAGCTCGACCGCATCCTCGCGGGGAACGCCGCCAGGGCACGCGAGATCGCCGACGCGACCCTCGCGACCGTCTACGACCGCATCGGCCTGCTGCCCCCGAGCTCGTGAGCGCGCCGGAGCTGGGAACTGAGCGGCTGCTGCTCGACTCGGTCACCGGCGACGACACGGATGCGGTGCTCGAGTACTGCCAGGACGCGGTGCTGCAGCGCTTCGTGCCGGTGCCCACGCCGTACACGCGCGACGCGGCCGAGGCGTACACGGTCGGGTACGCCGCGAAAGCCCAGTACCTCTGGGCCATCCGCGACTCCCGCACGCGCCGCTTCCTCGGCGTCGTCGAACTCTCGCCCGAGCCGGTCAGGTCGGCGGAGCTCGGCTACTGGCTGGGATCGCCCGCTCGTGAGCGCGGCGTCATGACGGAGGCGGTCGCGGCGGTGCTCGAGTACGCGTTCGGGAGCGACGGCCTCGGCCTCGGCCGGGTGTCCTGGAACGCGGTCGTCGGCAACTACCCCTCCGCTCACGTGGCTCGCAAGTCGGGCTTCCGGTACGAGGGACTGCGACGACGGGCGCTGGTGCAGCGCGACCGCCGGGCCGACGCCTGGTTCGCGTCGCTCCTGGCCGACGACGAGCGCACGCAGCAGGACGGCTGGCCGCTGTGACGCCCTCGGTCGTGCTCTTCGATCTCGACGACACCCTCTTCGCGCACGCGGAGTCGGTCGCGTCGGGGCTCGCCGCCCACCGGGCCGCGCTCGCGGGCGAGCTCGGTGCGGCCGACGCCGAGGCTGAGCTCGTCCGCTGGGTCGAGCTCGAGGAGCTGCACTACGCCCGTTACCTCTCCGGCGAGCTCGACTTCCTCGGGCAGCGCCGGGAACGCGCCCGGTCCTTCGTCGAGCCCTACGGCATCCGTCTCGACGACGAGGCGGCGCTCGCCTGGTTCGACGGCTACCTCGCCGAGTACGAGCGGGGCTGGGCGCTGCACGACGACACCCTTCCGACGCTCGACGAGCTCGAGCGGCGCATCCCGGGAGTGCGCTTCGGGCTCATCACGAACGGCGACATCGACTTCCAGACGCGCAAGCTCGTCGCGATCGAGCTCGACGTGCGGCTCGAGCACGTGATCGCGTCGGGTTCGCTCGGGATCGCGAAGCCCGACCGCCGCATCTTCGAGCACGCCTGCTCGCTGTTCGGTGTCGCCCGCTCCGAGGCGGCCTACATCGGCGACCGGCTGCACACCGACGCGATCGGCGCGGCAGAGGCGGGACTCACGGGCGTCTGGATCGACCGGCCGGGCCGGGCGACGGATGCGGAGCTCGCGGAGGCGGCGTCGGCAGGGGCGCACGTCATCCGCTCGCTCGCGGAGCTGCCGGACCTGCTGGCGGCCCGCTGAGCGCTCGCTCGCGGGGCTGCCAGATCTGCTGGCGGCCCGCTGACTCTGCGGCTCAGTGAGGAGGGCCCTCGGACACGCCGTCCCGATGTGTTCCGTCCCGGCGTGTCGGCGCCGCATCCTCACTGAGCCGCGCTCGTAGCCCGTCCTACACTCCCGGGATGGACCTGCTCGACGTGTGGCCGCTGTTCCGCCTCGAACTGCGCACTCCGAGGCTCACCCTCCGCACGCTCCGCGACGAGGACATCGCCGGCCTGGTCTCCGGGGCGATCGCCGGCATCCACCCGCGTGACGAGATGCCCTTCGCTGTTCCGTGGAGCGAGGCGCCGCCGCGAGAGCTCGCTCGATCGGCAGCGCAGCACTACTGGTCCGCTCGCGCCGCGACCACCCCTGACGCCTGGGTGCTGCATCTCGTCGTGCTGCTCGACGGGCGGCCGATCGGCGTTCAGGACCTGCGCGCGACGTCCTTCGCCACGACCCGCACGATCTCGTCGGGCTCCTGGCTGACGAGAACCGAACAGGGCAAGGGCTACGGCACCGAGATGCGAGCCGCGATGCTGATCTTCGCCTTCGACCACCTCGGAGCCGAGGTCGCCGAGTCGGGAGCCTACGAGTGGAACGCCCGCTCGCTGGCCGTCTCCCGCCGGCTCGGCTATCGCCACAACGGCCGCAGCCGACGTGCCCCTCGCCCTGGCGAGGTGGTCGAGGAGGTGCTGCTCCGGCTCGACCGGGACGACTTCGTCCGCCCGGAGTGGGAGCTCGAGGTCCGGGGCGCCGAGGAGGCGCGGCGCGAGCTCATCGGGGAGTAGGACTCAGCGCGTCACCCGCTGCACGGTCACCCGGAAGCCGAACATCCGGACCAGTGCGAGCACGGCGCACAGCAGCAGCACTCCGAGGCCGACGGTCCCGGCGATCGCGACGATCTCGCCCGTGTCCCGGGCGCCGAAGGCGGCGACGAGCAGCCAGGGCGCGGCGCTCAGCAGCGCAGCACCGGCCCACGCCCTTCGGCGGGTGAGCCGCAGCAGCACGGCCAACCCGACGGCGACGCACGGCAGCCATCCGGTCGCCCAGGGCAGGTACGGGTCCTGCAGCATCCAGACGTCGGGTCCGAGCCTCTGGAGCATCCAGCCCGCCGGGATGGCGAACATCAGCAGGGATACGACCGCGGCGACCGAGAGCCTCACCGTGCCGTGGCTTCCACGGGCCGGATGACCGATTGCGGACAGGACCGCCAGCATCGTGAACAGCGCCGTCGTCGTCAGCGACGGGCGAAGGTCGTAGCCTGCGGCGTCCGAGACGGCTCGTACCGCGATCCACAGCGGCAGCGTGGTCAGTACGAGTCCGCGCGACGCGCGCGCAAATCCCGCGATGCTCGCGATGAAGGCTGCCGCCCACAGCACGTAGCCGACGGATGCTGGACTCGCCACGACCCCGAAGGTCGCTGCCACCCCACTTGGCCGCGGCGCCCAGGGAGACCACTCGACCGCGAAGAACATGACAAGAGCCAGCATCGCCCCGGCCCCGAGAGCGACGTCGGCCGTGCGGTCGCGCATCCCCTGCGGCACGACGCCGGGGAGGGTCCTCAGTCGGGTGAGCAAACCGTTCCAGGCGAGATCGGCGAGCTCCCCTACTCGCGGTCGATCGCGCCGCTCGCCCGTCGCGAGGTCGAGCAGTACCTCAACCATCTCCTGACCGTGCTCGTCTCTCCACGACCGCGGGTACCAGGCGATCGCCCTGTGATAGGCCCGCTCCAGTTCTGCGGTCACGACGCAAACCCCTCCACGGCGCGCGAGCGGCGCCGCAGCCGCAAGTCGGCCTGCTCGGCCCTCCTGCGCATCCGCTCGACCTCCTCGGTCAGTACAGCCGCTCCCCGCTCGGTCAGCGAGTAGTAGCGACGCAGCCGGCCTTCGACGATCTCCTCGCCGCTCACGACGACGAGACCCTGCGCGCCCAGTCGTTCGAGGGCCGCGTACAGCGTCCCAACCTTGAGATGCACTCGCCCTTCCGACAGCGCGTCCGCTTCGCCGATCAGGGCGTACCCGTGCTTTGGCCCGTCAGCAAGCGCCGCGAGCACCAGGAATGTCGGCTCGCGAATCTCAAGAACACTCATGCGCCCATGATATTCAGGCGAATTGAGTATGGGCAAGGCGCGATCGGCCGGAAGCGTCACGCGGGAATACGGGAGCGACAGTCGCGTTGGATACACTCCAGAAGGAGTAGTTACGCGCTCCGGGGTCGGTGAAAATCCGAGCCGGCGGTGAAAGTCCGCGACCCGCCTCTCATGAGGCGGTTGACCTGGTGGAACTCCAGGACCGACGGTCAAAGTCCGGATGGGAGGAAGCGCGTGCACGGCGTCGAGCCGTGCGGGTCGACCGACCCTGTCCCCGGAGCCGTTTCTCGAGGCACGAGGGACCGGATGACCAGCTACGAGGACGCGATGCGCAGGGCGATCTCGCTCGCCGCGCACGGTCCCGCCACGGGCGAGAACCCGCAGGTCGGCTGCGTGCTGCTGACGCCCCAGGGCGAGGTGCTCGCGGAGGGCTGGCACCGCGGCGCAGGAACCGCGCACGCGGAGGTCGACGCGCTGTCGAAGGTCACGGATGCGCGCGGCGCGACCGCGGTCGTCACACTGGAGCCCTGCAACCACTTCGGTCGCACAGGGCCCTGCGCCGTCGCTCTCATCGAGGCGGGCGTGAGCAGGGTCGTGTACGCCGTGTCCGACCCGGGACGGCAGTCGGCCGGTGGTGCGCAGCGCCTGCGCGACGCCGGCATCGAGGTCGTCTCCGGGGTGCTGGCCGCCGAGGTCGAGGAGTTCCTGCGGCCGTGGCTCACGGCCGTGCGGCTCGGCCGCCCCTTCGTGCAGGTCAAGTGGGCGTCCACCCTGGACGGGCGCGCCGCGGCCGCCGACGGCTCGAGCCGATGGATCACGGGAACCGCCGCCCGGCAGAAGGTGCACGAGCAGCGTTCGCTCGCCGACGCGATCCTCGTCGGCACCGGCACCGTGCTCGCCGACGACCCCGCGCTGACGGTGCGAGGCGAGGCGGGCGAGCTCACCGGGCCGCAGCCGCTTCCGGTCGTGGTGGGCACGACACCCGTTCCCGCCGACGCGGAGCTGCGCCGTCACCCGCGCGGGCTTCTCGAGACGGGCAGCCGGGACCTGCGGCGCATCCTCGAGGATCTGTACGCCCGCGGCGTCCGCCGCGCCTACGTCGAGGGCGGGCCCACGCTCGCGTCGGCGTTCATCGCCGAGGGACTCGTCGAGGAGTACCTCGTCTACCTCGCCCCAGCCCTGCTCGGCGGAGACCGGGTCGCCATCGGCGACCTCGGCATCCGCTCGATCGGCGAGGCGCGACGACTGACCATCACCAGCGTCGAGCAGCTCGGGGAAGACCTGCTGCTCGTCGCGCGTCCGAAGCAAGGAGCCTGACATGTTCACCGGAATCATCGAGGAACTCGGCACGGTGGAGGCGTGGGAGCACGACGGCGATGCCGGTCGGCTCACCGTGCGCGCCCCGCTCGCGGTCTCGGATGCGAAACACGGCGACTCGATCTCGGTCAGCGGCGTCTGCCTCACCGTCGTCGACCAGGGTCGCGACTGGTTCACCGCCGACGTCATGGGCGTCACGGTGACCACCAGCACCCTCGGCGGCGTGCGGCCGGGACAGAAGGTCAACATCGAGCGAGCGGCCGCCCTCGGCGACCGGCTCGGCGGGCACATCGTGCAGGGCCACATCGACGGCACCGCAGAGCTGCTCTCGATCGACCAGCAGGAGTCGTGGCGGGTGCTGCGCTTCTCGCTCGACCCCGAGCACGCGCCGCTCGTCGCGCGGAAGGGGTCCATCGCCGTGGACGGCGTCTCCCTGACCGTGAGCGACGTGGGGGCCGACTGGTTCGAGGTCTCGCTCATCCCCGAGACCCTCGTCGCCACGACGCTCGGCGCCCGCGAGCCTGGCGACCGCGTGAACATCGAGACGGACATCCTGGCGCGGCACGTGCTGCGCCTCGCCGAGTTCGGTCAGGGTCTGCCGGCCCCGACCGGTGGAAGGAGCGGGTCATGAGCCTCGCCGGCATCCCCGAGGCGATCGAGGCGCTGCGCGCCGGCCGCCCCGTCATCGTGGCGGACGACGAAGGTCGCGAGAACGAGGGCGACGTCATCATCTCGGCGGCCCTCGCCTCGCAGGAGTGGATCGCCTGGATGGTGCGCCACTCGTCGGGCTTCATCTGCGCCCCGATGACCAACGCCATCGCCGACGAGCTCGACCTGCCGCCGATGGTCGCCGTCAACCAGGATCCCCGCGGCACCGCCTACACCGTGTCGGTCGACGCAGCGGAGCGCCTCAGCACGGGTATCAGCGCGTCCGATCGTGCGCACACCCTGCGGGTGCTCGCGAACCCGGCCTCGACGCCGGCGAGCCTGTCCCGCCCGGGGCACGTGCTGCCGCTGCGCGCGAAGGACGGCGGCGTCAAGGAGCGGGACGGCCACACCGAGGCCGCCGTCGATCTGATGAAGCTCGCAGGGCTCCGTCCCGTCGCCGCGATCGCGGAGATCGTCGACGCCGACGGGGAGATGATGCGGTTGCCGAACCTCATCAAGCTCGGCGAGCGGGAGAACGTGCCGGTCATCACGATCGCCTCGCTCATCGAGTTCGTGAACGAGAACCACTGCGACGGCATCCCCGATGACGTCGTGGCGACGACCGAGTTCCAGCGGGTGACCTTCGAGGTCGAGACGACGGTGCCCACGACGCACGGCTCCTTCAGCGTGCGCGCCTACCGCGACCGCTCGACGGGCGCGGACCACGTCGCCTTCGTGCGCGGACCGGTGACCGACGGCACCCTCGTCCGGGTGCACTCCGAGTGCCTGACCGGCGAGGCGTTCGGCTCGCTCAAGTGCGAGTGCGGACCGCAGCTCGACGCGGCCCTCGAGCGCATCCAGGACGAGACGGGCGTCGTCGTCTACCTGCGCGGGCACGAAGGCCGGGGCATCGGCCTCGTCAACAAGCTGCGCGCCTACCGCCTGCAGGAGGACGGCCTCGACACGCTCGACGCGAACGTCGCGCTCGGCCTCCCCGCCGACGCCCGCGACTATGGCGCCGCCACCGCGATCCTCAAGGACCTGGGGCTGTCGTCGGTGCGCCTGCTCAGCAACAACCCCGAGAAGAAGCGCCAGCTCGAGGAGCGCGGCGTCGAGGTGAGCGAGCTCGTGCCGCTCGTCGTCGGCGTGGCCCCCGAGAACGAGGGCTACCTCGACACCAAGCGCGACCGGATGGGTCACGCGCTTCCGACGCACGACGTGCTCGACGAGGCGCTGGCCTCAGCAGGAAAGGAACAGTCATGAGCGGAGCAGGACGCCCGGAGCTCGAGGTCGACGGCACGGGACTGCGCGTCGCGATCGTCGCAGGGTCATGGCACGACGAGATCACCGACGGCCTCCTGACGGGCGCCCGGCGCACGCTGACCGAGGCCGGCGCGGAGATCGTGGAGTACACGGTGCCGGGCAGCTTCGAGCTGCCGGTCGTGAGCAAGGCTGCCCTCGACGCAGGGGCGGATGCGGTGGTCGCTCTGGGCGTCATCATCCGCGGCGGCACACCGCACTTCGAGTACGTGAGCTCCGCCGCGACGGATGGGCTCACCCGCGTCGCCCTCGACACCGGCAAGCCCGTCGGCTTCGGGGTGCTCACCCTCGACGACGAGCAGCAGGGCCTCGATCGTGCGGGCCTGCCGGGGTCGAAGGAGGACAAGGGAGCCGAGGCCGCGGAGGCAGCTCTCGCTACCGCGAACCTCCTGCGGAGCATGCGCGCCTGAGACCGGCCCCGACGGGCCGACCCTCACGACCCCGAGTCGGTCGGGAGGGTCGCCCCCCGACCCGATCAGCTGGTCGCCTCGACCTCCACGACGAGCGCCTGACCCGGCCCGAGCAGCGGCATCCGCAGCCCGAGGTCCTCCAGCACCGACCCGGGGAGCACCACGCCCTCGGCGAGCCACGGGGGCGGCACCGAGTCGAGGAGGTGCGGCATCCTGAGCTCTCGAACGGGGCGGACGGAATAGCGGCGCGCCCGATCGAGTCCGCTCAGCCGCAGGTGTGCGGGAAGAGCGCGATCGGAGCTCGCCAGCTGCGCGGCACGGAAGAGCGCGGTGCCGCCGTCGGCTGCGACCACTCCCTCGACGTGCAGACCGGGATCGGGATGCGACGGATGCCGCACGCGGCCGGAGTGCAGCATCCCCCGCACGCGCTTGTAGAGGGCGATCCAGTCCCGCACCTGCTCGAGCTCGTCGGCGTCGAAGGCGCGGAGGTCGGCCTCGATACCCGCGGAGGCGAAGAGGCTCACGGCGAGCCGGAACGAGAGGTCGGTCTTCCGGCCGGTGGTGTGCGAGCGCTCCGCGCCCACGTGGCTGCCGACGAGCTCCGGCGGGATGAGGAGCTGGGTCCAGCGCTGGATCGGCACCCGCTCGACGGGGTCATTGGTGTCGGAGGCCCAGACCCGGTCGGTGCGCTCGAGGATGCCGAGATCGACTCGTGCGCCGCCCGAGGCGCAGGACTCGATCTCGAGCAGCGGGAAGCGCTCGCGCAGCCGGTCGAGCAGCGCATACACGGCGCGGGTGTGGGCGTCCACGCCGGTTCGGCCCTCGTGCACGGCCTCGAGCAGGTCGCGGTTCTGGTCCCACTTCAGATAGTCGATGCCGTACTCGGCGACGAGCGACGCGATGCGCTCCTCGAGGTAGGCGGCCACCTCGGGGAGGGCGACGTCGAGCACGTGCTGATGCCGCCACTCGCGGCCGATCCGCCCCGCGGGTTCGAGCAGCCAGTCGGGGTGCGCGCGTGCGAGGTCCGAGTCCAGGTTCACCATCTCCGGCTCGACCCACAGCCCGAACTCGAGCCCGAGCCCCTTGACCCGATCGACGAGCGGACGCAGCCCGTGCGGCCAGACGGTCTCGTCGACGAACCAGTCGCCGAGGCCGGCGCGGTCGTGTCGCCGGTGCCGGAACCAGCCGTCGTCGAGCACGAACCGCTCGACTCCGGTCGCGGCCGCGAGCTCCGCCAACTGGGTGAGCGCGCCGAGATCGTGGTCGAAGTACACGGCCTCCCAGGTGTTGAGGAAGACGGGACGGGTCGACGGATGCCGCGGACGGGTCCTCAGCGAGGCGTGCAGCCTGGCGGAGAGGCCGTCGAGCCCCTCATCGCTCCACACGAAGACCGCGTCGGGGGTGGTGAAGCTCTCCCCCGCCGCGAGCAGGATCTCGCCGGGTCGCGCGAGCTCCGCAGCCCCCAGCAGACCGGCGGCTTCCGGCAGGGAGTCGTACCGGTAGACGGCGTCGGCGCTCCAGGCGAGATGCACGGCCCAGAGCTCGCCCTGCTCGTCGCCGAAGCCCTGCGTGCCGAGCGCGAGCAGCGTCGGCGAGTCATGACCGGTGCGTCCGCGCCGCGTCTCGCGCACGTGGCTGCCCGACAGCAGCGGCCGGCGCTGCGGAGTGCGCTCCCGGGTCCACCTGCCCGCGAGGTCGAGCACCTCGGTGGCGGCGGAGCCGAACGGCATGGTGGCCTCGAGGGCGGCGACGGTCACGGCGGCGGCGCCCCGATTCGCCACCGTGTGCCGCACTCGCAGCACGCCCGCCGGATCGAGCTGCACGATGCTGGTGAGCTCCAGGTCGTCGGCGAACGCGGTGACGGTCAGGCGGTCACTCGCGCCGTCGGCGCCTGCGACCTCCCAGCGTGGGTGGATCGGCACGCCGTCGCGGGTGGCGGCGAACGCGGGGCGACCCTGCCAGCCGTCGGTCTCGGTGGGGAGGATCGTGAGCGGCCAGGGCTCGTCGAGCGCGCTGCTCGACACCTGCCTCCGTGTGGCGAGCAGCAGCTGGCGCGCATCGTCGTCGTCGAGGTCGCCGAGGTCGCGCCCCCAGTGCAGCACCTCGGGCAGGCCGCCCGCGGCGAAGGAGAGGACGACGGCGACGCCGCCGTTTCGGACCACATGCAGGAGAGGAGGAGCCGTCACATCGTCCATCGTGCCCGGCGCGAGCAGTTCGGTCACTCGCGGATCACCCGCACCTCGCCGGCGGGGACGACGAGTCGCCCGTCCACCGGCTCGTCGGTCAGCAGCTCGTGTCCGGTCACAGTCAGCTCCTCATCCTCGGATCCGTGGTTGACGACGAAGAGCCAGCTCGCTGCGTCGCCGACCCGCCTGACGACTTCGACGCCCTCAGCGGCAGGCAGCACCGGAGCGACCCCGGTTCCCTCGATCAGACGGTCGAGCAGGGCGGCGACGCCGTCCTCCTCGAGTCCCGCCGAGACGTACCAGGCGCTGCCGTTCCCTGTGTGGCGGCGGCTGATCGCCGGCGAGCCGGAGAGCGGGCCGTTCGCGTAGCCGGCGACGACCTCGGCATCCGTCGTGGTGAGGAGCTCGGACCACTCCCGCACCCGCCAGCCGGTGTCGAGCTCGACCTGCTCGTCGGTCATCAGCGGGAAGAACTCCTCGCTGGAGACGCCGAGCAGCTCCCTGAACGCGCCGGGATAGCCGCCGAGCCGCACGCGGTCATCGGGATCGACGATCCCGGACAGGTAGCCGACGACCACGGTCGCTCCGCGCTCGGCGGCCGCGGCGATGCGTGCGGCGTCCTCGTCGGAGACGAGGAAGAGGGTCGGCACCACGACGAGGTCGTAGGCGTCGAGATCCGCCCACGGCGGCACGACGTCGACGAGGATGTTGCGGCGCCAGAACGCGCGGTGCCAGCGGCGCGGCTCGTCGGAGTAGGACATGGAGCGACGGGGCTTGAGCCCTCGCCGCAGAGCCCAGTCCGCCTCGGTGTCCCAGAGCACGGCGACCTTCGCCCGCTCGACGGTCGAGCCCTGCACCTCGGCGAGCCGCCGGAGCGCAGAGCCCAGCTCGACGACCTCACGGAACACCTTGGAGTCCCGGCCTGCGTGCGGCACCATCGCCGAGTGGAACTGCTCGGCGCCGGCCGCCGAGGCCCGCCACTGGAAGAACATCGCCGCGTCTGCGCCGCGCGCGACGTGCACGAGCGAGTTGCGCAGCAGCTCCCTCGGCGCCTTCGCCCGGTTCACCGGCTGCCAGGCGACGGCGCTCGTCGAGTGCTCCATCATCATCCAGGGGCCGCGATCGCGGGCGATCCCGCGCATCCGGTCGTCGGCGAAGGCGAGCTCCTGCTCGCGGTGCGGATCGGCGCCGATGACGTAGTGGTCGTTGGCGACGATCGGCAGCTCGCGCGCCCACCGCGGGTAGTCGACGACGTCGCCCGTGTTGACCATCAGATTGGTGGTGATCGGCCGGTCGGTGTGGCGCGCGAGCACGCTGCGCTCGGCACGGAAGTGCTCGAGCAGCTCGTCGGAGGAGAAGCGCTCGAAGTCGAGCTGCAGGGCCGGGCTGTGCGCAGCCGTGGAACCGCGGGGCGGCATGATCTGCTCGAAGTCGGTGTACCGGTGACCCCAGAAGCTCGTGCCCCACGCGGCGTTGAGCTCGTCGAGACCGCCGTACTTGCGTTCCAGCCAGCTCCGGAACGCCGCCGCCGACTCGTCGCAGTAGCAGCGTCCGTTGCCTCCGCCGAGCTCGTTGCTGACGTGCCACATCCGCACCGCCGGATGCTTCCCGTACCGCTCCCCCAGGGCGTCGGCGATCCGCTCGGCATAGCGGCGGAACACCGGCGAGCTCGGGCACCAGCCCAGCCGCCCGCCCGGCGCCTGACGGTGACCGTCGGCATCCACCGGCAGCAGCTCCGGATGCTTCGCGAGCAGCCACGACGGAGGCGCGGCGGTAGGCGTGGCGAGGTCGATCCCGATGCCGTTCTCGTGCAGCAACTCGACGATCTCGTCGAACCACTCCCAGTCGAAGCGGCCGTCGTCGATCTCGACGAGTCCCCAGGAGAACACGCCGAGGGTCACGAGGTTGACTCCCGCCTCGCGCATCAGCGCGACATCCTCCCGCCAGATCTCTCGAGGCCACTGCTCGGGGTTGTAGTCCCCGCCGAACGACAGGCCCTCGGTCGGCCAGGCGCCGTGCGTCATCCCTTGAGTCCTCCGGAGATCAGGTCGAGCTTCCAATAGCGCTGCAGGAACAGCACGAGTGCGACGAGCGGCACGATCGAGACGGCCGCGCCGGTGATCGCGAGCGAGTAGAGAGCGGGAGACCCCGACCCGCGCGACAGCAGCGTGAAGAGCCCGACGGTGAGCGGGTACGTCGACTGGTCGGACAGCATGATGTACGGCAGCAGGAAGTTGTTCCAGATGCCGATGAACTGCAGCAGGAACACCGTGACCATGCCGGGCACCAGCAGCGGCAGGGCGATCGAGCGGAAGATCCGCCACTCGGACGACCCGTCGATGCGTGCTGCCTCTATGGTCTCCTGCGGCACCGCCGAGGCCGCATAGACCCGCGAGAGGTAGATGCCGAACGGCGAGATGATCACCGGGATGAGCACCGACAGCGGGTTGCCCGCGAGCCCGAGCTGCGACAGCAGCAGGTACTGCGGCACCGCGAGGGTGATGCCCGGGATGAGCACACCGGCGAGGATGCCGTAGAAGACGAGCTTGCGTCCCGGGAACTCGTACTTCGCGAGCGCGTAGCCGGCCATCGCCGAGACGAGCGTCGACAGCAGCGCGCCGACCCCCGAGTACAGCAGCGAGTTGAGCGCCCAGAGCACGAACTGCCCGTTGCCGTAGGCGAACAGATCGGCCAGGTTGCCGAACAGGCCGGTGCCCGGGGCGAAGGTGAAGGTGGAGAAGAGCTCGCTCGGCGCCTTGGAGGTCGCCACGAACACCCAGGCCACCGGGATGAGGCAGTAGACCGCGCCGATGAGAAGCACGATCGTGGGCAGGATGCCGCCTCGGCGAGAAGCGGATGCTGCGCGGCGCGGCGCGGACACCGCACGGGGCGAGACAGCGGCGGTCACTTGGCGTCCTCCATCCGTCTGCGGTTCGCGATCGCGAGGACGAGCACCGAGATGAGCACGGTGCCGAGCGCCAGCACCGTCGACGACGCCGCAGCGGCCGGGAGATCGTCGGTGACGAAGGCGTCGCGGTAGATCGTCATGAGGGGCGCCCAGGTCTGGCTGATGTCGCGGGTCATCGGCTGCAGGGTCGCGGGCTCGCCGTACACCTGCAGCGTGCCGATGAGCGAGAACACGAGGGTGAGCACGACGGCCGGCATCACCAGCGGCACCTTGACCCTGAGCGCGATCTGCACCTCACTGGCCCCGTCGAGCCGAGCCGACTCGTAGAGCTCGGTGGGGATGCCCCGCAGCGACGTGTAGATGATGATCATGTTGAAGCCCACCCCGCCCCAGATCGCGATATTGGCGAGCGAGCCGAACAGCGTCGGGTTCTCGAGGAAGGGGATCGTGCCCCAGCCGGCCGCCTCCGTGAGGTAGGAGAACGGACTCGTGCTGGGCAGGTACATGAAGCCCCAGAGCAGCGCCGCGACGACTCCCGGCACCGCGTAGGGCACGAAGATGGCCGTCCGGGCGAACCGCTTGGCGCGCACCGCGGGCACGTCGAGCATCAGCGCGAAGAGCAGCGCGAGGCCGAGAGTGAGCGGCACCGCGATCAGTCCGTAGACCGCCAGCCGGCCGAGGCTCGCGAGCAGCTCCGGATCGGTGAGCACCGACACGTAGTTCTCGAGGCCCACGAAGACGTCCTGGCGGGTGCCGAGGATGCCGCCGCCGACCAGGCGGTAGGCCCGAAGGCTCAGCCAGATGGCATAGCCGACCGGCACGAGCATGAAGGCGACGTAGAGCACCACGGCGGGCGCGGAGAAGAGGTAGGGGGCGAACCGCGGGCGCAGCGTGCGCCGCGCCCGCGGTCGTGCCTGCACGGAGGCCGTCATCTCAGTCCCCGGCGACCTCGTAGCCGGTCTCCCTCATGTCGTCGCGCACCGCATCCGCCGTCGCGGTGAAGGCGTCACGCCACGGGGTGCCGGACTCGACCGCCTTGTTGAGCTGGTCCTCGAAGGTGCTCTTGGCGACGTTGACGTTCGGGCCCCAGATGACGGGCTTCGTCTGGGAGGCGATGTCGGCGGCGATCTCGTAGAAATCGGTCTGCTGCGGCATCAGGGTGGGCGGGTCGCTCTCGGCTGCCAGCTCCTGACCGGCGATCGCGGCCGGGTAGGCGTTCTGCTTGGTGAGCACGAGCTCCGACCCCTCGTCGCTCGCGTTCAGCCACTTCGCGAACTCCGCGGCCTCCTCGGGGTGCTCGCTCGCCTTCGTCACGATGACGGCCGACCCGCCCTGGTAGGCGACGGCCGGGTCTCCCTCGTTCCACTGGGGAAGCGGGGCCATCGACCAGCCGCCTGCGGTCTCGGGAGCGACGCTCTCGATCACGCCGGGCGCCCAGAGAGCCGAAGGCCAGGAGAGGATCGTGCCCTCGTTGAGCTTCTTGTTGTACTCGGGGGTCAGGAGGGGCTCGGTCGAGATGAGGTCGTCGTCGGCGAGCGACTGGAAGAAGTCGGCGACCTCGAGCGACTCGTCGTCGTCGATGCCGACCGACCAGGTGCCGTCTTCGATCGCCCACCACTCGGAGCCCGCCTGCGCGGCGACACCGGCGAAGAAGCCGAGCTCACCCGGAGGAAGCGAGGCGATGTAGGTGTTCGGGTCGGCGGCGCGCACCGCGGCGGCGGCCTCGCGGAACTCCTCCCACGTGGTGGGCACCTCGACGCCGAGCTCCTCGAAGCGGTCGGAGCGGTAGACCATCGCCATCGGTCCGACGTCCTGAGGCAGGCCGAAGACCGCGCCGTCGAACGTCGTCTGCGCCCAGGTGCCCTCGGTGTAGGCGTCCTGCACGTCCTCGACGTACTCGGTGATGTCGAGCGGCACGTCGGAGACGATGAGCGAGGGCAGGGTCGTGTACTCGACCGCCGCCAGGTCGGGAGCGTTGCCCGCGCGGTTCGCCGTCAGCAGCTTGGCCGCGGAGTCGTCACCGCCTCCTGCGTCGGTGTACTCCACCTGGATGTCGGGGTTCTCCTCGTTCCAGATGTCGACGAGCTCCTGGGTGTTCGGCGCCCAGGACCAGAACTCGAGGGTGACGGGGCCGCCGTCGCCGGAGCCGGTGCTCGAGCACCCGCTGAGAAGCAGCGCCGTGAGGCTTACCAGCCCGACAACCGCCGTTGAACGCGATCGCATGCATATCTCCTTTGACATTCACCGCGGCCCGCACCGGCCGGCGCGGGGGTGTCACAAGGATGCCGCGGGCCGCGCTCTTTGTCAACCGATGTAACAAAGTGCGTCAGTCGAGCGTGCGCCGGACTCCGGTCACCGCCGCCGCACGCGCCCACTCCGAGAAGTCGAACCCCTGCACTTCGAGGGTGATGGCAGGCGCCTCACGCGACAGCCGCGACCAGAGCGAGGACTCGATCTCCGGTCGCGCGAGCTCCCAGACCGGCAGTCCGTCTCCCGTCAGCACGATCTTCTGCGGGTCGACGGCGTGCACGACCACCGCCAGAAGCGCACCGAGAGCGGTGCCCGCGTCGGCGAAGGCACGGCGGGAGACCGGGTCGCCGGCTCGGGCGCGCTCCACCGCCTCCTGGTAGCTCGCCGCACGAGCGGAGTGCGCGATGACCTCGTTGGGCAGGTAGCTCGAGACGCAGCCGCGGTGCCCATGGGCGCAGATCGGGCCGGACGGGTCGACCGCCGCGTGGTCGAGGCTGCCCGCCTTGCCGTGCGCTCCCTGCACGACCCGCCCGTGCACGACCAGGCCGACGCCGACGCCCACGCCGACCGTCACCAGGGCCATCGACTCCAGGCCGGAGCCGAACCCGAACCAGTGCTCCATGGCTGTCAGAGCGTGCACATCGTTCTCGATGGCGGCCGGAAGGCCTGTCGCCTGGCCCAGCAGCGCTTCGAGCGGGACGTCGAACCAGCCGAGGAACGGCGAGCGCAGCAGCTGACCGCCCTTCGCCACCTCCCCCGCCAGCCCGACGCCGAGCGCGGTGACGGGCTCCCCTGCCGCGAGCTCCTCCACCTGCGCCGCGACCAGCTCGACGACGTCGCCGACATCCCGCGAGGGCAGTGGCGCCTCGACCGAGACCTGCGTCCGACCCCGGAGATCGGTGCGCACGGCGTACGACGCATCCCCCGTGAGCTTCACCCCGACGAACCGGCGGGCGTCGGCCCGGACGTCGAGCAGCTCGGAGGGACGCCCGGTCGTCGACCGAAGTTCGTGGCCACCCTCGACCAGCAGGCCGGCGTCGACGAGATCGCGCGTGATCCGGGTCAGACTCGCCCGCGACAGACCCAGCCGTCGTGCCAGCTCGGCACGCGGGAGCGGGCCACGCAGCAGGACCTCGAGCAGGGTCGCGCGCGCTCCGGGCGACAATCCGCGCCATTCGTCGACCTCGACCACGTCAGCCTCCCGTTCGGGACATCATGCCAGAATGGCGAACCTTTGTTCCGTCACGGAACACAGGGCCGCGGAATCGGCGGTCAGTCGAGGAACAGCGCGCGCAGCCGCCGGGTCGTGAAGACGAGCCCGATGGCGATCATGACGACGTAGTACAGCAGGTGGCCGAGCAGGGCGAGACTCAGGGCGCCAGTGGTGAGACCCCTGACGAGCTCGACCCCGTGCCACAGCGGCAGCGCCTGGATGATCCACTGGATGGGCTCCGGGTAGACCGTGATCGGGTAGAAGGTCGCCGAGAAGAGGAACATCGGCAGCATGAAGAACTGGATCCAGTCCATCTGCTGGAAGGTCTTCATGTAGCTCGTGATCGCCATGCCGAGGCTCGCGAACCCGAACGCGATGATCACGATCGCGGGGAGGGCGAGGATCGCCGTCCAGGAGAGGTTGAGGCCGAGCAGCTGCATGACGATCATGAAGCCGGTCGCGTAGGCCGCTCCGCGCAGCAGGGCGAGGGAGATCTCGCCGAGAGCGACGTCGAGCGGGCCGAGCGAGGTCGCGAGCATGCCGTTGTAGAGCTTGCCGAAGTTCATCTTGAAGAAGACGTTCCAGGTGGAGTCGTAGATCGCCCCGTTCATCGCCGAGACCGCGAGCAGAGCAGGGGCGATGAAGGCCGCGTACGACACCTCGCCGCCCGCCGTCGTGCCGACCGTGCCGACGAACGACCCGAGCCCGATCCCGAGCGACAGCAGGTAGAACACCGGCTCGAAGAAGCCGCTGAGCACGACCCAGTAGTTCGTGCTGCGGGTGGCGAGCAGGCCGCGGCCGACCACCGCGCGGGCGTTGCCCGCGTAGAGCCCGCGCAGCCCTCCGGTGCGCGCCGGTGCCGTCGTGGTGGCCGTCACTTGTTCAGCCTCCTGGTCACGACGCGCTGCGTGGCGAGCCAGCCCCAGGCCGCGAGCCCCACGAGGTAGACGACGTGGATGACGGTGAGCCAGATCGGCTCCTCGAGCCCGTAGCTGAAGACGCGGCTGAGCTCGGTGCCGTGCCAGAGCGGCGAGATCCAGCCGATCCACTGCAGGTACACGGGCAGCTGCTCGAGCGGGAAGAACGTGCCCGAGAAGAGGAACATCGGCAGGACGCCGAAGCGCATGATCATCGCCATCTGGCCCTTGTCCTCCTCGACGCCGGAGGAGTAGCTGCCGATGAGCGTCGCGACGGCGAGCCCGGTGAGGGCGGCCGCGGGGATCATCAGCCAGCCGAGCGACGACGGCACGGCGCCGAAGAGCAGCATGATGACGAAGTAGATCGTGACGGTCGGCACGATGCGCGCGAGCATCGCGAGGTACATGCCGCTCGCGATCTGACGGCCCGAGATCGGCGCGGCGTTCATGGCGTAGAAGATCGGGACCCACTTGAAGCCGAGCAGGAACGGATAGGTCGCCTCCTCGGCGGCGACGGTCACGGCGGCCGAGGCGAGCAGAGCCGGTGCGACGAAGGCGAGGTAGCCGACACCCTGCAGCCCCGAGGCGTTCTGATCCACGAGGGTCGCGAGCCCGATGCCGAGCGCGAAGAGGTAGACGAGCGGATTCCCGATGCTCGTCGCCACGATGGTCTGCGCGTACGCCCGCATGCCGAGGAGCTTGTGCTCCATCACGTAGAAGGCGCCGAACCGCCGGGGCTTGGCGCCGGCCGCGAGAATCGCCGCGGTGTCGTGCTCCTCGAGAGGTGTCGCGCTCATTCGATGAGGCTCCGCCCGGTGAGACGCAGGAAGACGTCCTCGAGGCTCGATCGCCGAACGAGGCTCGTCATCGGCTGAAGCCCGGCCGAGGTGATGCGCTCGAGCTCGGCCTCGCCGTTGTCCGAGTACACGAGGATGCGGTCGGGCAGCACCTCGATGCGCTCGCCGCTGCCGTGCAGCTGCTCGGCGACGACGGCGTTCCGGTCGCTGCCGAAGCGCACCTCGAGCACCTCGCGACTCGAGTGCTTGCGGATGAGCTCGGCCGGCGACCCCTCCGCCATGATCTTGCCCTTGTCGACCACGATCAGCCGGTCGCAAAGCTGCTCGGCCTCGTCCATGTAGTGGGTCGTGAGCACGAGCGTGGTGCCCTGCTCCTTGAGGCGGAAGAGGCGGTCCCACAGGATGTGCCGCGCCTGCGGGTCGAGGCCCGTCGTCGGCTCGTCGAGCAGCAGGATGCGGGGGTCGTTGATGAGCGCGCGGGCGATCGTGAGGCGGCGCTTCATGCCGCCGGAGAGGTCGTCGACCTTCGCCTTCGCCCGGTCCTCGAGCTGGGCGAAGGCGAGCAGCTCGTCGGCCCGCTTCTCCACCTGCTTGCGCGGAAGCCCGAAGTAGCGCCCGTACACGATCAGGTTGTCGCGGGCCCGCAGCTCCGTGTCGAGGTTGTCCTGCTGCGGCACGACGCCCAGTCGGGAGCGGATCTCCGGTCCGTGCTGGTCAGGGTCCAGCCCGAGGATGCTCAGCGTGCCGCTGGTGCGGGTCGACACCGCTCCCACCATGCGCATCGTCGTCGACTTGCCGGCTCCGTTCGGGCCGAGCAGACCGAAGGACTCGCCGGGGGCGACCTCGAAGTCGAGCCCGTCGACGGCCGCAAAGTCCTTGTACTTCTTGACGAGCGAGGTCGCTGTGATGACGGGCGCTGGCACGCAGTCGAGCGTAGCCGGATGCGGCGACATGGGACCTCTGTCAACCGAAGTTGACGAGCATCGGACTGTCAACTACGGTTGACGGCATGACGCTCCACACCCTGGCCGGAGAGGCGGACGCCGAAGACCCGCTCGCCGCCCTGCGTGCCGTCCGGGCGATGCGCCGAGAGCTCGACCTGCATGAAGCGGGTCTTGTGCGACGAGCGCGTAACCTCGGTTACGGCTGGCAGATGATCGCTACCGCGCTCGGCGTCACCCGGCAGGCCGTGCACAAGAAGTACGGCCGACGCTAGTCCCCACGAGGAAGAACCATGTCCGACAACCGCACCCGTCCGCGCCGCTCGCCGTTCAGCGCTCCCGAGGAGACCGGCCCCCGCGCCACCTTCCGGCAGCTGCTGCCCTATCTGCTCGAGCACCGCCGCGTGCTCTCGTTCGTCGTCGTGCTCAGCGTCCTCGGCGCCGCGGCCTCGCTCGCCCAGCCCCTCCTCGTGGGTCAGGTCATCACGGCGGTCGACAACAATCAGGGCCTCGGAACGCTCGTCTGGATCCTCGTCGGCCTCGTCGTCGTCTCCGCTCTCATCAGCGGCTATCAGCATTACCTGCTGCAGCGCACCGGAGAAGGGGTCGTGCTCTCGAGCCGCAAGCGGCTCGTCGCGAGGATGCTGAACCTCCCGATCAGCGAGTTCGACTCCCGCCGCACCGGCGACCTGGTGTCCCGAGTGGGGTCGGACACCACGCTGCTGCGCGCGGTGCTCACGCAGGGTCTCGTCGAGGCGATCGGCGGCGCTCTCACCTTCGTCGGAGCCCTCATCGCGATGCTCATCATCGACCCGGTGCTGCTCGGGCTCACGCTGCTCGTGGTCGCGATCGCGATCGTCACGGTCACGACGCTGTCCAGTCGCATCCGGGTGGCCAGCGCGCAGGCCCAGGAGAGCGTCGGCGACCTCGCGGCCGCGGTCGAGCGGGCCGTGGGCGCCGTGCGCACCGTGCGGGCCGCGAACGCCACGGAGCGCGAGATCGAGGTCATCGGACGCAACGCCGAGAACGCCTGGAAGGCCGGCATCCGCGTCGCCCGGATCTCGGCCTTCGTCGTGCCGGTCGCAGGCATCGCCATGCAGGTCGCGTTCCTGACCGTGCTGGGTGTCGGCGGCTTCCGCGTCGCGAGCGGAGCGATCGAGGTCGCGTCGCTCGTCTCGTTCATCCTGTTCCTCTTCATGATGATCCTGCCCCTCGGCCAGGCGTTCGGGGCGATCACCGCCGTGAACCAGGCGCTCGGCGCGCTCGGTCGCATCCAGGAGATCATCGCCATCCCCAGCGAGAGCGAGGCGGATGCCGGCGTGCAGCCCACGGCGGACGCACCGGCTGCGGATGCGGCGATCAGCTTCGAGGACGTGCACTTCACCTACCCCGAGACGGCGCACAAGACGGAGCAGGAGAAGGTCGTCGCCGAGGAGCTCGGTGAGGAGTTCATCGAGCACGACCGTGTGGTGCTGCGGGGTGTGTCGTTCGAGGTGCCGCGCGGCAAGCGCACCGCGCTCGTCGGCCCGTCGGGCGCAGGGAAGAGCACCATCTTCGCCCTGGTCGAGCGGTTCTACGACCCGACCGAGGGCGTGCTCCGGATGGACGGCGTGGACATCCGCGGGCTCGACCGCGAGGAGCTGCGCTCTCGCATCGGCTACGTCGAGCAGGACGCTCCCGTGCTCGCCGGATCGATCCGCGAGAACCTGCTGCTGGGCAAGCCCGACGCCACCGACGAGGAGTGCGTGCAGGTGCTGCGCGAGGTCAACCTCACCGAGGTGCTCGAGCGCAACGAGCTCGGCCTCGGCGCTCCCGTCGGCGAGGACGGCGTCATGCTGTCCGGTGGCGAGCGCCAGCGCCTCGCGATCGCCCGCGCCCTGCTCGCGGCTCCGCCCATCCTGCTGCTCGACGAGTCCACCTCGAGCCTCGACGGCCTCAACGAGCAGCGGTTGCGCGAGGCGATCGACGCCGTGGCCGAGAACCGCACCCTGCTCGTGATCGCCCACCGGCTCTCGACCGTCGTCGACTCCGACCGGATCGTCGTGCTCGAGCGGGGCCAGGTCGTCGGCGTCGGCACCCACTCCGAGCTCGTCGAGTCCACCCCGCTCTACCGCGACCTCGCCAAGCACCAGCTGCTGGTCTGAGCTCGGGCGTCAGCTCGCCGGCACGACCTCCGCGATGCGCAGCGCGGCGGATGCGGGGGCGTCGACCGCGAGCATGCTGACCTCGCCCGACCCGCTGAGCGGAACCTCGACTGTGGCCGCGAGGTCCGCCGTCGACGACCCGATCGTCCAGTCTGTGCGTCCCTCCTCGTTCGCCGGCTCCAGGCGGACGGCGTAGTCGCCGGCGAGCGACGGAGAGGCCAGCACGAGGAACGCTCCACCGTTCTGTCCGGTGGGGGCCGGAGACTCGTCGGCATGGGCCGCCCAGGTGCCCTGCCCGGGCACCGCGACGACCACATCCCCGGCCTCGGTGTCGAGCATCACGAACCGGTCGTTCGAGGCCACCACCGCGGCGGGATCCGCGTGCATCGCGGCACCCGACCCGACCAGCAGGTAGCGCCGCGGCTCGCCGTCCCAGAAGGTGTCGCGGCGCAGGTAGGTGCTGTTGACGTCGGCGAAGCTCGTGTCGGGCTCGGTGCGCATGCCGTAGGCCAGCCAGAGCTGCTCGAAGAAGTCCGGCGAGGCGACGAGCACGTCCTTGCCGCCGCGCTCCTCGACCCAGGAGACGGCCTCGTCGAAGTCCTCGTCGTACTGCTGACGCTCGGCGAAGTCGACCGAGAAGTCGGTGGACGCGACCGCGGCGTTCACGCCGATCACCGGCACAGTCGCGACCAGGACGGCCGCGACGACCACCCGCGGATGCCAGCGCACCCTGGCGGCGATGGCCTCCCAGCCGAGCGCCACCGCGACGAGCACGAGGGGCACGAGGAGGATGACGGCGCGCTGCTGGCTGTAGCCGCGCTGCGCGAGCGTGAGGTAGCCGACATAGAGCGCGGCGAACAGCAGCAGCCCGTACAGCCATCCGTCGCGGCGACGCAGGAGCAGCGCCGCGACGAGCGCCGCGACGGCGGCGACCAGGGCGACGAGCGTGAGCCAGCGGAAGGACGACCCGGCGTAGAAGCCCTCGGTGCCGAGCGCGCGCCCGATCGACACCCACGGATCCGCGTGGGCGAACCAGGAGCTCCGGTCGTCCTGGTCTCCGCCGCGCAGGCCGAGAAGCATCGTGCGGGCGCCTCGGTACCAGGCGAAGGGCGAGATGACGACGGCCACGGCGCCGGCCGCCGCCGCACGCTTGAACGCGCCGACCCGCGTGCCCTTGCGGGCGAGCAGCACGGCCGCGCCGAGCGCCGGCAGCACGAACACGAGGTACTCGGTGTAGACCGCCGCGGTGCCGGCCAGCAGGAGGGCCGCCGGCAGCACGAACCTCCACTGCCGGGCCGCGAGCACGCCCACGGCCACAGAGGCGATCGCGAGCGAGACGCCCAGCAGCGAGTCGGAGTTCTGGTTGTAGACCTGCTGCAGCAGCGGTGATGAGAAGCCGCCTGCCGCCCCCGCGAGGAGCGCCACCCACCACCGTGCTCCCAGCAGGCGGGCGGCGCCAGCCGTCGCGACGGCGACGAGCAGCACCCAGAGGCCCAGCAGCGGGATGAGAGTGTCGGCGGCGTCGGCGCCGAGCACGGTGTCGATCGTCGCGTGCACCATGGGCTGACCCATCCGCACCGGGCGGTCGATCGCGGCGGAGGCCGGTCCGTGCGCGAGCAGCAGCGCGCCCTCCCCCGGCAGCTCGGAGATCGTCGGGCGCGGCCAGATCCGCTGCTGCCGCAGCCAGTCGGCCTCGGAGACGTAGAAGATCGCGTCCATGCTCCGGTTGCCCGAGACCGACATCGCGCGGCTCGACCCCGCGATCATCGCCGGCAGCTGGGACAGAACCGCGGCGGCGACCCCGATCGCCGTGGTCGCCGAGATCAGCACCGCCTCCGCGCGGGTCCACCGCCAGCGCAGCCGTCCGCGCCGCTGCGCCACAACGAGGCACCCGGCGAGGACGAGCACGACGCCTGCCAGCCCGGCCGGCACCGGCACGAGCAGCGCGGTCCAGTGCAGCACGGAGGAGAGGAGGGCCGCGCCGAGCACGGGCGCGAAGATCAGGAGTCTGCGCTTGACATCGGGTGCTGCCGGGGCGAGCACCGCGATGCCGACCACCGTGAGCACGAGCCATCCGACGGCGACTGTGAGGGCGGGGAGCACCAGAAGATCCTAGGGGTCGGATGCGACGGAACGTCACAGCCTGTCGGGCGCGCCAGCAGCGCGCCTCGGATCAGTCGACCGCCAGCGCCCACATCGCGACAGCGGAGGCGGCGGCGACGTTCAGTGAGTCGATGCCGTGCCGCATGGGGATCTGCACCACGGCATCCGCCGCCTCGAGCGCCTCCTCGGTCAGCCCCTCCCCCTCGGCGCCGAGCACGAGGGCGACCCGCTCGGGCGCCGACGCCGCGAACGAGCGGAGGCTCACCGCACCCGCCGTGAGGGCGAGAGCCGCGACGGTGAAGCCGGATGCCGTCAGCAGGCGCCGCGTGGAGGCCCAGTCGCAGACGCGCGTCCAGGGCACCTGCAGCACCGTGCCCATCGATACCCGGATGGCACGCCGGTAGAACGGGTCGGAGCAGCGGGGCGTGACGAGCACGGCGTCGGCTCCGATCCCGGCGACGGAGCGGAAGATCGCGCCGACGTTCGTCGGATCCGCCACGTTCTCCAGCACCACGACGCGGCGCGCGTCCGAGAGCAGTGCGGCCGGGTCGGGAAGCGGCGGCCGATGCATCGACGCGATCAGCCCGCGGTGCAGCACATAGCCGGTGAGCTCTGCCAGCAGCTCCCCCGGGCCGGTGTAGACCGGCACGTCCCGGTCCCCCAGCAGCGCGCGTGCCTCATCGGCGCTGCCGCCCAGCGCGAGCACCGACCGCGGCTCGTGCCCTGCCCGCAGCGCGCGCTCGAGCACGAGGGCCGACTCGGCGAGGTACAGGCCGTGCTCCGTGCCCTGCGCCTTGCGCAGGGCGACGTCGGTGCGGTGCGCGTAGTCGACGAGCCGCGGGTCGTCGATCGACTCCACGGCGAGCGCGTCGGGCACTCAGTCGCTCCGCGTCGCGATCAGCTGCACGACGAGCCTGCCGTCGGAGTCGCGGTACTCCAGCGCCTCGAACAGCGTCTCGATCTCCCCGCCGCGGCCGGCGAAGTACCCGGCGTCCGCGCGTCCGGCGAGCGCCTCCGCGACCTCGGCAGGCCAGGGCTCGGGCTGCCGCGCGTAGAGCAGCCCGCCGAGCGGCGACGCGGCACCCTCGGGCAGTCGCAGCTCCGCGCGGAAGTCGTAGCGGCCCATCCCGTCGAACCAGCTGGACGACACCACCTCGCTGCCCTCGGGGAGGGCGAGCTTCGACTCCTCCTGCACTCGGTCGAGCGTCAGCGTGGTGCAGGAGACGAACACACGACCGCAAAGGCCCGCCTCGCTCTGCAGGAACCCGCCGACGGTCGACGTGACGCCGAGCAGCAGCAGCCCGGCGCCCAGCCCCGCTGCGACGAGCACCGCGAGAGCCCGCAGCACCGGATGCCGGGTCTCGTCGCCGACGGTGGTCGGCTCCCCGAGGTCGTCGATCGAGTCGACCAGCGTCCCCTCGACGTGCTCGTCGTCGTAGCTCATCAGCCGAACGGATCCGGGGTCAGCACGTACTTCGTCTCGAGATACTCGTGGATCCCCTCCGAGCCGCCCTCTCGGCCGATGCCCGACTGCTTGACTCCCCCGAAGGGAGCGGCGGCGTTCGACACGACGCCGACGTTGATGCCGAGCATGCCCGACTCGAGCGACTCGACGAGCCGCTGAGCGCGCGCGAGGTCGCGGGTGAAGGCGTAGGCGACGAGCCCGTACTCGGTGCCGTTGGCTTTGGTCACCGCATCCGCTTCATCGCTGAAGGGCACGATCGAGACGACGGGGCCGAAAATCTCCTCGCGCAGGATGTCGCTGCCGGGCGCGACGTCCGTCACGACGGTCGGCTCGTAGAAGGTGCCGGCTCCGTCCACGCGGCTGCCGCCGGTGACGAGCGTCGCGCCGCGCTCGACGGCGTCGCGCACCAGCGCGTCCGCCTTGTCGACGGCTCGCTCGTCGATCAGCGGGCCGACGCCCACGCCCTCCTCGGTGCCGCGTCCGATCCTCA
The DNA here is from genome assembly GCA_031177985.1 of Microbacteriaceae bacterium. Lineage (GTDB taxonomy): Bacteria > Actinomycetota > Actinomycetes > Actinomycetales > Microbacteriaceae > JAPSJW01. The sequence goes on from JAPSJW010000003.1 coordinate 419,126, forward strand.
GCTGCTTCACCCGCTCCGTGATGCGAGCGGCGAACTCGTCGGCGACCGACTGGTGCACGAGGAACCGGTTCGCCGCCGTGCAGGCCTGGCCGATGTTGCGGAACTTGGCGAGCATCGCGCCGTCCACCGCCTTGTCGAGGTCCGCGTCCTCGAAGACCAGGAACGGGGCGTTGCCGCCGAGCTCCATCGAGGTGCGCAGCACCCCCTGCGCCGCCTGGGTGAGGAGCTTCTGCCCCACCGCCGTCGACCCGGTGAAGCTGAGCTTGCGCAGCCGCGGGTCGCGGATGATCGGCTCGGAGACCTCGCCGCTGGTCGAGGTCGTGACGACGTTGACCACCCCGGCGGGGAGGCCGACCTCCTCGAGGAGCCTTGCGAAGTACAGGGTCGTGAGCGGCGTGAGCTCGGCCGGCTTGATGACCGACGTGCAGCCTGCGGCGATCGCCGGCGCGAGCTTGCGTGTCGCCATCGCGAGAGGGAAGTTCCACGGCGTGATGAGGTACGACGGGCCCACCGGGGTGTGGGTCACGATCATGCGTCCCGTGCCCTCCGGATTGGGCCCGTACCGACCCGAGATGCGCACGGCCTCCTCGCTGAACCAGCGCAGGAACTCCCCGCCGTAGGTCACCTCGCCGCGCGCCTCCGCGAGCGGCTTGCCCATCTCGAGCGTCATGAGCAGGGCGATCTCGTCCGCGCGCTCCTGCAGCAGGTCGAAGGCGCTGCGCAGCAGCTCGCCGCGCTTGCGCGGGGCGGTGGCCGCCCACTCGGCCTTCGCCTCGACGGCCGCATCGAGCGCCCGGCGCCCGTCGTCGACCGACGCGTCGGCGATCGAGAGCAGCACGTCGCCCGTGGCGGGATCGACGACCTCGATGGACCTGCCGGAGGTGGAGTCGACCCACTCGCCGCCGATGTAGAGCTGCGTCGGGACCTTCGCGAGCAGCTCGGCCTCGCCGATCACCCCGACACCTCCGCGCTCGTCGCGACCCGAGCGCCGGCATCCCGCACCTCGGCGAGCGCCGCCTCGCTGGATTCCGGCGCGACGCCGGCCACGAGGTCGGTCAGCACCCGCACGTCGAGCCCCGCGGCCAGCGCGTCGAGGGCGGATGCCCGCACGCAGTAGTCGGTGGCGATGCCCACGACATCGACCTCGGTCACCTCGCGGTCGCCGAGCGCCTCGAGAACCGTGCCGCCGTCATCCGTCGTGCCCTCGAAGAGGGAGTACGCGGGGATCCCCTGGCCCTTCCGCACGTGCACATCGATGAGCCCCGTGTCGAGCCCGGGATGGTACTCGGCGCCCGAGGTGCCCGAGACGCAGTGTCGCGGCCAGCTGTTCACGAAGTCGGGAGCCGCGTCGACCGCGAAGTGGCCGCCGTTGTCGCCCTCTCCGTCGTGCCAGTCGCGGCTGGCGAACACGTGGTCGTAGCGGTCGGGGTGCTCACGCAGGAAGCGCGTGATGCCCTCCGCGACGGCCGCGCCGCCCTCGACACCGAGCGCTCCGCCCTCGGTGAAGTCGTTCTGCACGTCGACGATGAAGAGCGCCCTGGACATGGCTCTAGGCTAGCCGCCTACTCGCCCGGGTACCGGAGTCCGATCTGCGCGCGCACCTCGTCGAGGAGGCCCATGATCGCGATGCTCTCGCCGGGCGTGAGCACGTCGGAGTCCGACCGCCCCTCGGCGACGAGCCGCTCGAGCTCGGCCGCCTCGAACTGGAAGCCGTGGCCCTCGACCTGCGCGTCCCAGCGCTCGACGACCTCTCCCCTGCGGTCGAACCTGGTCCAGGAGGTGAGAGCCATGAACGGGCCGTCGAACTCGACCCTCCCCTCGGTGCCGTAGACGACGGCGCGGTTCTCCGCGCGCACATCCATGGCGCAGCTCAGCAGCGCGTGCGCGCCCGACGGGTAGCCGAGCAGGATCGACGTCTGCCGGTCCACGCCGGTCGCGGTCGCGGTCGACAGGGCTCGCACCTCCGACGGTGCACCCAGCACGTCCCAGGCGAACGACACCGGGTAGATGCCGAGGTCGAGCAGCGCCCCGCCGCCGAGCGCCGGGTCGTTCAGACGGTGTGCCGGGTCCTTCGGCAGGTCCTGATCGTGCTCGGCGATCACCGTGCGGATCTCCCCCAGCTCACCGGCGCGCAGCAGTTCCCTGAAGCGCACCATCGGCGGCAGGAACCTCGTCCACATCGCCTCGAGCGCGACGACTCCCCGCTCCTCGGCTGCGGCGTAGAGCTGCCGCGCCTCCTCGGCGTTCACGGTGAGCGGCTTCTCGACCAGCACGTGCTTGCCGCCGCGGATGGCGACGAGCGCCGCGGGGAGGTGCTGAGGGTGCGGCGTCGCCACGTAGATGGCGTCGACCTCGGGGTCGGCGGCGAGCTCCTCGTAGGACCCGTGGGATCTCGGCACCCCGTGCTTCGCCGCGAACTCCTCTGCGGACGCTGCCGTGCGGGAGCCCACGGCTCCCAGCTCGAACCCGTGCTTGTTCAGATCCTTCGCCATGGCACCGGCGATGCCGCCCGTGCCGAGAATGCCCCATCGCAGGCCCACGTCGACTCCCCTCGTGCGGCCGCACAGCCGCCCGACGAGCCTAGCGGCGGGTCAGCAGGTCACCCACCGCGCCGCCGACCGCACGAAGGAGTCGGTCTCGTGCGGAAGATTCCCGTCGCCGTGGGTCATCGCGAAGATGATGCAGATGCCGGCGACGCTGCCGCTGTAGCTCGGCTTGTACAACGAGGTGCGGTGCGCCTCGGAGTCCCACCACTTCTGTGCGACCGTCGCTCCCGTGTTGCCGCCGCCGCCCGCCAGGTTGCCGTCGCAGCCGCGACTCGGCACGCCATCCGATCGCACGCTGCCCATGTGACCCCACGCACTCAGAGGGTCGGGCGAGGGGTCCTCCGCCATCCAGAACAGCCGGTCCTCCAGGCACGGGTCGTAACGGAAGTTCGACCACGGGATGGGCTGCAGGCAGTTCGACGCGCGGATGATGTTGTAGGCGTGCGCGAAGCTGCGGAGGTCGGCGGTCGTGGTGCCCTGCACCCCTCCGCCGGAGATCCGGCCGGGGGCGGTTCCCGCTGTTCCCACCGGGAGCGGCACGCAGGTCGGAGGCGCCTGCGGCTGCGTCGTGTCAGCCCGGAGCGGGCTGCCGACCCTCGGGACATCGACCTGAGTCGCCGGAGCGACGGCAGCGCCCGCGGTCGGCCCGGGCGCGGCCGGGGCCTCCTGCTCGGTGGACGGCGCCTGCTGCTCGGCGGGGTTCTCGCCCGCCGAGCTCGGCTTCTCGACGACCGGCTCCGTGGAAGCCGGTGCGGCCGTCGGCTCCGTCGCCGCTGTCGCCCCTGTCACCCCCGGGGCGGCTGCGCCGGCCTGCCCGCCCGAGCGGGCCCCGACCGGAGCCGCTTCGCCGTGGTCGGAAGCGACCTCCGCCTGGGCGAGGGCGCGGCTGAGCCCGCCGCCCGACCACGCCGGCGCTGCCAGCGCCGCCATCGTCACGAGCACCGCCGCGACCCGAACATGCCGACGCCCCATCGCCCTACCCCCCAGAACGAATCCCGACCTGTCCCCACAGGCCACGAACCACCCCCGCAGTTCGTGATTGCACGGTAGACCGGCGGTCGCACCGCCTTCAAGAGAAGGGGCGCGGATCGGGGCGAAAAGCCCTCGGACTGGGGCCAAGGCGCGGGCTCGCCCCGCCGGAAAGAGGACAGACGGAGTGGTCTGAGTCCCGCTGGGAGGGAGGAGAGAGAAGGGAAGTCGGAGCCGCCTGAGGGAATCGAACCCTCGACCTATTCATTACGAGTGAATCGCTCTGCCGACTGAGCTAAGGCGGCGTGGTCTCGCCGAGACCGGTGCCTCCGGCAGAGGCACAGTCAGGTAGCTTAGCCGATCACCGGCCGCGCGCGTACCTGGGCAGGGCCCGCAGCCCTTCGAACGAGGCCCGCACCCGATCGACGAGCTCGCCGTGCGGTTCGGAGTTCGCCCACACGGCCCAGGCGTGCCGCACCACGGCGATGACCAGCAGCGCGATGAGGTGCGCCTCCTCGCGGTCCGCGGGCGGCTCCTCGTGCTCGAGTCGGCGGGCCAGCAGGTCGGTGAGCTCCTCCTCGAAGAGGCGGGTGTTGGCCATCCGCCGGGCGAAGAGCTGCGGATGCTCGCGCAGCACCTTGCGACGCAGCATCGTGAGGGAGTGGTCCACCTCCCCCGCATCGAGGCTCGCGACGATGAGGTCGGCGAGGTCGCCGAGCAGGTCTCCCTTACCATTCGCGAACCGCTCCACCGCCTCCACGTCGCCGAACTCCGGGGCGTCGCCCACGAGGGCGTCCTCCTTGGTCGCGAAGTAGTTGAAGAAGGTGCGCGGCGAGATGTCGGAATGCCGGGCGATCTCCTCCACGGTCACGTGGTCGAGGCCCCGCTCCTCGACGAGTTCGAGGGCGGCGAACTGGATGGCGCGACGGGTCGCCCTGCGCTTGCGCTCCCGAAGGCCGGGCGGCTCCTCGATCGTCGTCATGGCGTCATCATTGCACAGAATGCAATAATCGTCCCGCTCAGCACATCGGGTCGGCCGTCGGCACGGTGCCGTCGATGAGGTAGTCGTCGACCGTGTCGAGCACGCAGTCGTTCGACTTGTTGTACGCCGTGTGACCTTCGCCCTCGTAGGTCACGAGGTGGGCGTTCGCGAGCTGGGCGGCCATGTTCTCCGCCCACTCGTACGGGGTGGCCGGATCGTTGGTCGTGCCGATCACCAGGATGTCGGCAGAGCCGGGGGCAGCGATAGGTCCGCGCTCACGGGTCGGCGGGAAGGGCCAGTCCGCGCAGCCCGTGCCGCCGTATGCCATCTGCGGTCCGAGGATCGGAGCGAGCGCCCTCAGCTCATCCGCCTCGCGGCGCATCGTGGCCAGATCGGAATCGGTCTCGTAGTCGAGGCAGTTGATCGCGATGAACGACTCCGTGGAGTTGTCGATGTAGTTGCCGTCGGGCTCACGACCGTAGTAGCTGTCCGCCACCTGGAAGGCCACCTCCGCCTGGCCGTCGAGCACCGTCGCGAAGACGTCGTTCAGCGCGGGCCAGTTGCCCTCGTTGTAGAGCGGCAGGATGATCGCGATGAACATCGCCCCGCTGCCGAGCTCCCGGCCGTCCTCGGCACGGATCGGACTCGCGTCGAGGCTGTCGAGCAGCCCGCGGATCGACTGCATCGCGTCCTCCACGTCTCCGCGGAACGGGCACTCCGGGCCCTCGAGGCAGCTGGCGAGGTACGCCCGGAGCGCGTTCTCGAAGCCGCGCGCCTGGGTGGCGGTCACATCGAAGTTCGAGGTGTCGGGGTCGACCGCGCCGTCGAGCACCAGGCGCCCGGTCTTCTCGGCGTAGAGGTCGGCGTAGGTGGCTCCGAGCAGGGTGCCGTAGCTGAAGCCGAGGTAGTTGAGCTTCTCGTCGCCGAGGATCGCGCGCAGGAGGTCGATGTCGCGCGCAGCGCTCACGGTGTCGACCTCGCCCAGCAGGTCGCCGGTGAGCTCCAGGCACCGCTGGCCGAAGGCGCGGTTGGCCTCCCGGAGGTCCGCGATCCAGGCGTCGGAGCCGACCTCGTTCGGCGACAGGTCGAAGAGGTACGCGTCGAGCTCGCCCGGGTCCTCGTAGCAGGTGACCGGTGTCGACCGGTTCACCCCCCGGGGGTCGAAGCCCACGATGTCGAATCGCTGCTGCAGCCGCTCGCTCGTGGCGAAGTCGACCGAGTCGAGCACGAAGTCGTAGCCCGAGCCGCCCGGTCCACCTGGGTTCACGAGCAACGACCCGGCGGGCTCCCCTGCGGTGGCGGGCTGACGCACCAGCGCGAGCTCGATCGAGTCCCGCGCCGGCTCATCCCAGTCGAGCGGAGCCTCGGCGGTCGTGCACTGCATTCCGTCGCCGCAGGACTCCCACCGCAGCACCTGGCTGTAGAACGGCTCGAGCTCCGGCGCGACCTCCTCGCCTGTCGGAGTCGAAGTGGTGCGCGGCGCCGGCGGCAAGAACCACGTCGTGCAGCCCGACAGCGTCACCAGCAGAGCGGTCGCCGCGGCGAGCGCCGCCAACCGGGTGCGCTTCATGCGGTCTCCTTCCGCACCGCCGCCACGAGCATCGCCTCGAGGGCGAGCGCCGGTGCGACGTTGCCTTCGATGCGGGTGCGTGCGGTGGTGATGGCGTCCATGGTGGCGAGGGTCTGCGCAGCGGTCGATCGCCGCGCCGCGTCCTCGAGCCGTTCGCCCAGCCGCTCGTTGATCCGCTCCCCTGGCACCCCGAGCTGGGTGAGCAGGATGTCGCGGTACAGCGACAGCAGGTCCACGAGGATGCGGTCGATGCCGTCCCGAAGACTGCGCGTCGACCTCCGCTTCTGGTCCTCCTCGAGGCTCTTCACCTGCGCGCGCAGCGCGGGTGGCACCGTGCCGCCCGGCTCGACGCCCAGCGAGCGCATGAGGGCGACCCGCTCTTCGGCGTCGCGCTCCTCGGTGATAGCGCGGGCGTCATCCGTCGCCACCTCGATCAGCTCGGCCGCGGCCCGCACGGCGCCCGAGACCGAGCGGATGCCGAGCGCGAGCTCGAGAGTCCGCTCGCGCCGCACGCGTGCGTCGGCGTTCGTCGCCAGCCGATGCGCCATGCCGATGTGGCTCTGCGCCTCCCGGGCGGCGACGCGGGCGGTCTCGGCGTCGACGCCGTCGCGCCGCTCGAGCAGCGCGGCCACGTCCTCGGCGTCGGGCACGCGTAGCCGCACGGTCCGCACGCGGGACCGGATCGTCGGAAGCAGGTCGGCCTCGCTCGGGGCGCACAGGATCCACACGGTGCGCGGCGGCGGCTCCTCGAGCGCCTTCAGCAGCACGTTGGAGGTGCGCTCGGTCATCCGGTCGGCGTCCTCGATGACGATGACCCGGTAGCGCGAGACGGACGGCGAGAACTGCGAGGCGGCCACGAGGCGTCGCACCTCGTCGATCGAGATGATGACGCGCTCGGTGCTGAGCACGGCGAGGTCGGGATGGGTGCGCGCCTCGACCTGGCGCCAGGTCGGAGTCCCGACCTCGGGTGCCTCGGGGCTGAGCAGGGCGGCGGCGAACGCGAAGGCGAGGTTGGAGCGCCCCGATCCGGGCGGACCCGTGATGAGCCAGGAGTGGGTCATGGCGCCGGTCGTCGCGGGGTCGGCCGCGGCGCGGAAGACTGCGATGGCCTCGTCCTGGCCCATGAGCTCGTCCCAACCCGCCATGCTCGACAGCCTAGGCTCCGCCGCCGACCGGGGGCGTGGCGCCCGGGGACTCCGTGGACTCCGTGGACGCGAGCTCGGCGACGGTGGACACCCGGCGCCGTATCCGCTCCGCCAGCTCCTCGACGGGCAGGGTCGCGTCGAGGACGAGGAACCGGTCGGGCTCCGCCGCGGCGAGCGCGAGGTAGCCGGCACGCACCCGCTCGTGGAACTCCTGCTGCTCGTCCTCGAGCCGGTCGTAGCGGGTGCGGGCGGCGGCGAGACGCTCGCGGCCGGTCCTCGCGTCGAGGTCGAGCAGGATCGTCAGATGCGGAAGCAGCCCGCCGGTCGCCCAGAGCGAGAGGTCGCGCACCTCGGCCGGGTCGAGCACGCGACCCGCCCCCTGGTAGGCGACGGAGGAGTCGAGGTAGCGGTCCTGGATCACGACGTCGCCGCGCTCCAGGGCGGGGCGCACGACGGTCGCGATGTTGTGAGCGCGGTCCGCCGCGTAGAGCAGCGCCTCGGCGCGCTCGGCGATGTGTCCCCTGCGGTGCAGCACGATGTCCCGCAGCTCGAGCCCGAGGTCGGTGCCGCCGGGCTCGCGGGTGTGCAGCACGCTGCGCCCCTGTGCGGTCAGCCAGTCGGTCAGCAGGCGCGCCTGGGTGCTCTTGCCCGAGCCGTCGCCTCCCTCGAAGGTGAGGAAGAGACCGCTCGCGGACCGCTCGGCCATCACTTCTTCTTCGCGGTGCCCGCGGTCGTCCGCTTGCGCCCCTTCGCGGGCGCAGGTCCCTTCGCCCGCTTGTCGGCCAGCAGCTGCACGGCGCGGTTGAAGTCGACGTCGTCGACGGTCTCGCCGCGAGGAATGGTGGCGTTGGTCGTGCCGTCGGTGACGTACGGGCCGAAGCGCCCGTCCTTCACCTTGATCGGCTTGCCGCTGACGGGATCGGCGTCGAACTCCTTGAGCGCGCTCGACGAGGTGCGCCCCCCGTACTTCGGCTGCGCGAAGATCTCCATCGCGCCGTCGAGGTCGATCTCGAAGATCGCGTCCTCGCTCGGAAGCGTGCGGGAGTCGTTGCCCTTCTTGAGGTAGGGGCCGAAGCGACCGTTCTGCGCGGTGATCTGCTCGCCTGTGCCGGGATCCTCGCCGACGACGCGCGGGAGGTCGAGCAGCTTGAGTGCCGTCTGCAGGTCGATCGAGTCGACGTCCATGCTCTTGAAGAGAGAGGCCGTGCGCGGCTTCTCGGCCGCCGCCTTCTTCTTCGGCTTCGCGTCGGGCACCTCGCCCGTCGCGGGGTCCGCGGCATCCGCCTCGTCGGGATCGACCTCGGTGACGTACGGGCCGTAGCGGCCGTCCTTCGCGACGACGAGCTTGCCGGTCTCGGGGTTGGCTCCCAGCACCCGGTCGCCCTGGACCGGGGCCTCGACGAGCTCGCGGGCCTTCTCGGGAGTCAGCTCGTCGGGTGCCAGCTCGGCGGGGATGTTGATGCGGCGCGGAGTCTCCACCCCGTCTTCAGCGATTTCGAGGTAGGGCCCGTACTTGCCGATCCGCAGGGTGATGCCGTCGGCGATCGCGACGGAGTTGATCGACCTGGCGTCGATCTCGCCGAGGTTGTCGATGACCGTGCGCAGGCCCCGGTGCTTCGGGCCTCCGAAGTAGAACTGGCGGAGCCAGGCGACGCGCTTCTCGTCGCCGCCGGCGATGCGGTCGAGATCGCTCTCCATGTCGGCGGTGAAGTCGTACTCGACGAGGTCGTGGAAGTGCTCCTCGAGCAGCCGGACGACGCTGAACGCGATCCAGTTCGGCACGAGGGACTGGCCGCGCGGCGTCACATAGCCGCGGTCGACGATCGTCGAGATGATCGACGCGTAGGTCGACGGGCGGCCGATCCCCAGCTCCTCCAGCGCCTTGACGAGGCTGGCCTCGGTGTAGCGCGGAGGCGGGCTCGTCTCGTGACCCTTCGCCTCGGCCTCGAGCACGGTGAGCGTCTGTCCCTGCTTGAGATCAGGGAGCTTTGCCTCGGCAGCGTCGGCCGCGTCGTGGCGGTCCTCGTCGCGGCTCTCCTCGTAGGCGGCGAGGAACCCGCGGAAGGTGATGACCGTGCCGGTCGCGACCAGGTCGGCGATCGTCGGGGCGCTGCCGACGACCTCGCGGGGGCTCTGCGCCGTGATCGTGACGGTCGCGGTCGACCCCTTGGCGTCGGCCATCTGCGAGGCGACCGTGCGCTTCCAGATGAGGTCGTAGAGCCGGAACTCGTTGCCGCTGAGCTCCCGCTGCACCTCCGCCGGGGTGCGGAAGGTGTCGCCCGAGGGTCGGATCGCCTCGTGCGCCTCCTGAGCGTTCTTGCTCTTGCCCGCGTAGAGCCTGGGCTTGTCGGGGATGCTGTCGGCGCCGTACAGCGTGGTGGCCTGGCTGCGGGCCGCCTGGATCGCCTGCTGCGAGAGCGTCGGCGAGTCGGTGCGCATATAGGTGATGTAGCCGTTCTCGTACAGCGACTGCGCCACGCTCATCGTCTGGCGGGCCGAGAATCGCAGCTTGCGCGCGGCCTCCTGCTGCAGCGTCGAGGTGGTGAACGGCGCCGCGGGGCGTCGCGTGTACGGCTTCGACTCGACCGAGGCGACCGTGACCGTCGTGTCGGCGGCGCGGAGGGCATCCGCCAGAGCAGTCGCGGTGCTCTCCTCGAGCACCAGCACGTCGCCCTTGAGCTTGCCGGAGTCGTCGAAGTCACGGCCGCTCGCGATCCGCTTGCCGCCGACCCGCGCCAGGCGCGCCTCGAAGCGGTCGCTCTCCTTCTGCTCGGGAGCGAGCGCCGCCGCGAGGTCCCAGTAGGTCGCGGCGGTGAAGGCGAGGCGCTCGCGCTCGCGGTCCACCACGAGGCGGGTGGCCGCGGACTGCACACGTCCGGCGGAGAGGCCCGGGCCCACCTTGCGCCAGAGCACCGGCGAGACCTCGTAGCCGTAGAGACGGTCGAGGATGCGCCGGGTCTCCTGCGCGTCGACGAGCGCGCTGTCGATGTCGCGGGTGTTCTCCCTCGCGCGCTGGATCGCGTCCTTCGTGATCTCGTGGAAGACCATCCGCTTGACGGGCACCTTGGGCTTCAGCACCTGCAGCAGGTGCCAGGCGATCGCCTCGCCCTCGCGGTCCTCATCCGTCGCCAGGTAGAGCTCGTCGGCGTGGGAGAGCGCCTTCTTCAGGTCGCTGACCGTCTTCTTCTTGGAGTCGGAGACCACGTAGTAGGGCTCGAAGTCGTTGTCGACGTCGACCGAGAACTTGCCGAGCGAGCCCTTCTTGAGCTCGGCGGGGAGGTTCTTCGGCTCGATCAGGTCGCGGATGTGCCCGACGGAGGCCTGCACCTCGTAGCCGTCGCCGAGGTACTGCGCGATCGTCTTCGCCTTCGCGGGCGACTCGACGATCACGAGCTTCTTCGTACCTGGCACTTCTCTCCTCTTTAATGCGCTGACCCAGCGCCGACATCGGGGGCCGCCATCGAGAACAGGCGGCGGAGCGCTGCATCGAGCGCTCACTGCGACACCATACACACGTCGGCTCGGATGCTCCCGCGGCGTGCTCACCCTCCTCCGGCTTCGACGGTTGCCGCCGGAGGCGGTCCGGCCGTCGCGGTCGCGGTCACCGGGATGCCGAGGACGTGGACCGATGCGGTCACCGTCGCCTCGAGGCCGCGGAGCTCGCAGGCCGTCACGGCGGCGTCATTGGCCTCCGCGACGTGGGCGGCGAGAGCGCAGGGCGCACCCGCGACGATGCCGACCGCGACATCAGCGGCGGCGAGCGCGGCCGCGTCGGCGGCCGATGCGACACGCTGCTTCGCGCTGAGGGCCGCGAGCAGCGGCAGCAGAGTGCCGACGAGCACCCCCGTCGCCGCAGCCACAGCGATCGCGAGCACCGAGCCGGCGCCGTCCTCTCGGCCCCACCGCACGCTCACCGCCCTCCTCCGAGCGCACAGCTCGATGCGCTGAGGGGCACAGACAGCCAGGGGCCGATCGAGGCGTCGGCGCGAAGGCTCGCGCACACCAGGTCGCCGGACACCGACGACGACACGATTGCCCCCGGAACCGCTCGTGCCGCCACGGCGGCGGCTGCGCCGTCGCCCTCCCCTCGGCCGAGGAGGCGGGCGGCGTCGGCCGCGGCGTCCTGCAGGCGCACCTGGACGCCCGCGATTGCGACGCCGCTCAGGCAGCACGCGAGCAGGAGCAGCACCGCCGGGACGGCCGCGGCGAGCTCGGCGGTCGCGCTGCCGCGCTCGCCTCCGCTCGGCCGGAACGCCGATCCTGACGCCGCGGCCGCAGCGAGCCGCCGGATCGGCGGCCGAGCGATCCGGAGCCATCCGCTGGAGCGCTGCTCCCGCCCGCGTGCCGCCCGGCTCATCCGGCGAAGGTGAGCGCGCGCCGCACGAGGTCCTCGAGGATGCCGCGCACCTCGTCGGATCTCATGATGACGACGAGGAGCCCCGCGAAGCCGACGGCCGCCATCGTGGCGATCGCGTATTCGGCGGTGGCGGCTCCATCGTCCTCGCGCATCAGGCGCTGCAGGAACTGTCGCATGTCGTGCCTCTTTCTCTAGCAAGGAGCTCGGCACGAGCGGATCGAGTCTGACAGTCGTCGCGCGAGCGCCGGCGGCATCCCGCCGGAACGTGGAGGGGCTTCACGGGGCGAGCACTGTGGAGGAGACGACGGTGACGATCAACGGGACCACCCCCAGCACCATGAAGGCGGGGAGCACGCAGACGCCGAGGGGCAGCATGAGGCGCACGCCGAGCGCGGTCGCCCTGCGCTGCGACTCGGCCCGGGCGCGACGGCGGGACTCCTCCGCCTCCGCCCGCAGCAGCTCGGCCGCGGGGACGCCCGCCGAGGATGCGAGCGCGATGATCTCCTCCACGACCGCGCCGTCTCCCGGCAGCTCGGCGCGCGCAAGCGCCTCTCGCACCTGGTCGCGAGCCGCGCCCAGCGCGGCTCCGCCCGAGACCGCGATGGCCAGCAGCTCGCTCTCGATGCCGGGGGCGTTCCCGTCGGGAGCGGCTCGAGCCACCATCCGTCGCATCCAGTAGGAACCGACGAACATCAGGCAGCCGCCGACCGTGAGACACGCCCACCCCATCGGCGTGCCGAACAGCATGGCGGGAGTGTCGAAACCGAGCGCGACCCCGAACAGGACCCCCACGACGGGCAGTGCGAGCACGAGCCGCGCGGTCGCCCTGGGGGCGGCGAGGGCGACCGAGATCTCCCGCTCCACCTCCGCGAGCCCGCGCAGCATGCTGGCGAGGCTGCGCAGCGCCGGCGCCAGCGGGGCCCCGGCATCCGTCGCCACGCGCCAGGCGACCGCCACGGCGCGCCAGGCGCGCGCGGCCACCGGACCGCACTGAACGGCAGCATCATGCACCGCCGCAGCCACGCCGTCGGCTCCCGCAGCGCGCACCGCCGCCACGACCGGCGACGGGAAGGAGAGGTAGTGCCACGCTGCAGCGGGCGCGACTCCCGCCGAGAGGAGCACCGCGAGCCGGTGCACGACGGCCGCGACCTCCTCGGCCCCCTCGACCGGTCGTCGCCTCATCGCACCGCGAGCCTTCCGCGTTCGTCGAGCTCGAAGGACCCGACCGCGGTGAGCCTGCGCCCCGCGCCGTCGCGTTCGAGGTGCAGCACGGCGCCGATGGCGCTGACCGTCTGCCGCGCCACCGCTGTCTCGCTCATTCCGGCGAGCGCTCCGAGCGCCTCGAGGCGCGCGGGGACGTCGGCGAGGCTGTTGGCGTGCAGCGTGCCCGCACCGCCGTCGTGCCCCGTGTTGAGCGCGGAGAGGAGCTCACGCAGCTCTGCACCGCGGCACTCGCCGAGCACCAGGCGATCGGGCCGCATCCGCAACGCCTCGCGCAGCAGCCTCGGCAGCCCGATCTCGCCGGCGCCCTCGACGTTGGCCTGCCGGGCCTCGAGGGAGACGAAGTGCGGATGCGCCACCCGCAGCTCCGCCACGTCCTCGATGGCGAGGATGCGGTCGGTCGGTGCCGCGGCGGAGAGCATCGCACCGAGGAGCGTCGTCTTCCCCGAGCCGCCGGCTCCCGTGAGCAGCACGTTGACGCGGTCCCGCACCATCCGCTCGATCTCGGCACGAGGAACCACCTCGAACAGCCCACCTGAATCGAGGTCGTCGAGGGACAGCCCGCCGCTGCGCGGGATGCGGATGGAGAGGAGCGTTCCCGTCGTCGACACCGGCGGCAGCACCGCGTGCACCCGGATGCCGCCGTCGAGCCTGGCGTCGATGCACGGGTTCGCCTCATCGATGTGCCGGCCGCCGAGACCGATCAGCCTCACCGCGAGGTCGCGCCCTGCTCCGTCGAGCACCCGCACCTCGGTCCGTTCGAGGCCGCTGCCGCGGTCCACCCAGACGGGACCATCGCCGTTGACGAGGATGTCGGTCACCGACTCCTCGGCGACGAGCGGCGCGAGCGGGCCGAACTCGTCCGGCCACGGTCCTGCCCTCAGGCGCGGGGCCGCGGAACCGGGCCGCACGGCGACGAAGGGGACGGGATCCACGATGCGACGCTAGGCGCGAGCAGGAGCCGACTGAGGCCGGGGAGACCGCCCGGTGGAGAACCCGGGGCTGTGAGCGACCGGACGACAGCGGCCCTTCGAAAGGGGGCCGGTTAAAGAGGGGCGGCGCCAGTTGGGGGGAACCGGCGCCGCCACAGCGACGCACGATTGGGGGGAATCGCGTACGCGTCGCATGCCGAACCTGAGGTTCGACCGCACTCAGCATACTCAGGCACCGGCCGTACGCAAGGATGAGTCGCAAACGAACAGCGGTCATTCAGCTTCATCCTTTGCGGCTGTTCCCCGCCTGCGGTCTAGGATCGGGAATCGACCACGGTGACCACGCGGCACGGCCCGAGATGCCCGCGGAGATCGACAGGATGATGATGTCCAGTACCTCCATCGACAGCCTCCTCCACGAGTCGCGCCGGTTCCCGCCGAGCGACGAGTTCACCGCCGGCGCGGTGGCGAAGGCGGACCTCTATGCGCGCGCCGAGGCCGACCGGCTCGGCTTCTGGGCCGATCAGGCGCGCGACCTCCTGCACTGGCACAAGCCGTTCACGCAGACCCTCGACTGGACGCAGGCGCCCTTCGCCAAGTGGTTCGCCGACGGCGCCCTGAACGTGGCCTACAACTGCCTCGACCGCCACGTGCTCGCCGGACACGGCGACCGGGTGGCCCTCCACTGGGAGGGCGAGCCGGGCGACAGCCGCACTCTCACCTACGCCGAGCTCACGACCGAGGTGAAGCGCGCGGCCAACCTGCTCGCCAGCCTCGGCATCGGCCAGGGCGACCGCGTCGCGATCTACCTGCCGGTGATCCCCGAGGCGGTCATCGCGATGCTCGCGGTGGCGCGCCTCGGCGCCGTGCACTCGGTCGTCTTCGGCGGCTTCAGCTCGGAGAGCCTCAGGGCCCGCATCGACGACGCGCAGGCGAGGCTCGTCATCACGGCCGACGGCGGATGGCGCAAGGGCAAGGTCTTCCCGCTCAAGGCCGCGGTCGACGGCGCGCTCGCCTCCGACGGGCCCACGAGCGTCGAGCACGTGCTGGTCGTGCGCCGCGGCGAGAACGAGGTCGCCTGGACCGAGGGCCGCGACCTCTGGTGGCACGAGGAGATCGCGCCGATGGACCTCGAGCACGAGGCCAAGGCGTTCGAGGCCGAGAACCCGCTCTTCATCCTCTACACCTCCGGCACCACGGGGAAGCCGAAGGGCATCCTGCACACGAGCGGGGGCTACCTCACCCACGTCGCGTTCACCCACAAGAACGTCTTCGATCTGCACCCCGAGACCGACGTCTACTGGTGCACCGCGGATGTCGGCTGGATCACCGGCCACTCGTACGTCGTCTACGGACCGCTCGCCAACGGCGCGACCCAAGTGCTCTACGAGGGCACCCCCGACACCCCGCACCCCGGCCGCTGGTGGGAGCTCATCGAGAAGTACAAGGTGTCGGTGTTCTACACCGCGCCCACCGCGATCCGCTCGTTCATGAAGGCCGGGCGGCAGATCCCGCAGAAGTTCGACCTGTCGAGCCTTCGCCTGCTCGGCAGCGTCGGCGAGCCGATCAACCCCGAGGCCTGGATCTGGTACCGGGACATCATCGGCGGCGGTCACACCCCGGTCGTCGACACCTGGTGGCAGACCGAGACCGGCGGCATCATGATCTCCGCCCTGCCGGGCATCACGACCTTGAAGCCCGGCAGCGCACAGGTGCCGCTTCCGGGGATCTCGGTCGACGTGCTGACGGATGACGGGCAGTCGGTGCCGAACGGATCCGGCGGACTGCTCGTGGTCACCGAGCCGTGGCCGGGCATGCTTCGCGGGATCTGGGGGGACCCCGAGCGCTTCATCGAGACCTACTGGGAGAAGTTCGACACCGGCGAGGGGGCTGAGCGACGCCGCATGTACTTCGCCGGCGACGGCGCCCGCAAGGACGAGGACGGCGACCTCTGGCTGCTCGGTCGCGTCGACGACGTGATGAACGTCTCGGGCCATCGTCTCTCGACCGCGGAGATCGAGTCGGCGCTCGTGTCGCATCCGTATGTCGCCGAGGCAGCTGTGGTCGGAGCGTCCGACGAGACGACCGGCCAGGCCGTCGTCGCCTTCGTCATCGTCAAGGCGAGCCAGGCGGAGGTCGCGACGGCGGATGAGGCGAGCGCGATCCTGCGAGCCCACGTCGCCGAGCAGATCGGCGCGATCGCGCGGCCGCGTCAGGTGTTCGTGGTGAACGAGCTGCCGAAGACCCGTTCGGGCAAGATCATGCGCCGCCTGCTGCGCGATGTGGCCGAGGGCCGTGAGCTGGGAGACACCACGACGCTGACCGACACGTCGGTCATGCAGATCATCACGGAGAAGCTGAAGTAGCCGTGCTCGGGGCGCGCCGGGGCACCCACCAGTCGGTGAACTCCGTGGCGCGGCCCGCCGCGTCGAAGCGGACGAGCCACAGGTTGTCGTAGGTGCCCTGCTTCGCGCCGGTCGAGTAGCGGGTGACACCGCGGATCACGGCGGCGTCATCCGTCTCGAGCTCGATCGACCACTCGAAGGACCACACCCCCGGCGCGTCCTGCTCCTCGAGCCAATGCGCGATGATCGCCTCGATCCCCCTCGCCGGCGTCGGGTCGTAGGGCCGGGCGGAGTAGACGGCGTCGGGCGCGAAGGCCGCCGCGATGTCCGCCGGATCGTTCGAGCGCCACGCGGCGAGATACCGATCGACGAAGACGCTGGCGTTGCTCACTGCTCCGACCTCAGGCGAACTCGAGGATCAGTTCCACCTCGACCGGTGAGTCGAGAGGGAGCACCGGCACACCGACGGCCGACCGGGCATGCCGGCCCGCGTCGCCGAAGACGTCCCCGAGAAGCTCGGACGCTCCGTTGATGACACCGGGCTGCCCGGTGAAGTCGGGCGTCGACGCGACGAAGCCGACGACCTTCACGACACGGATGACCCGGTCGAGCGAGCCGAGCACGCTCGCCGCAGCGGCGAGGCCGTTGAGGGCGCAGATGCGCGCGAGCGGCGCCGCCGTCTCGACGGTGTGCTCTGCACCGAGCTTGCCTGTGCCGAGCAGCTGACCGTCGACGAAGGGCAGCTGGCCCGAGGTGAAGACGAGATTGTCGCTGATGACGGCCGGAACGTAGGCGGCGACCGGCTTGGCGACCGGCGGCAGCGTGAGGCCGAGCTCCGCCAGTCTCTGCTCGATCGCGCTCACTCGGCGACCTTCTCGCGCTTCAGGTAGGCGACGAGTCCGCCCTCCGGGCCCTGCACCACCTGCACGAGCTCCCAGCCCTGGGAGCCCCAGTTGTTCAGGATCGCCGTCGTGTTGTGCACGATCAGCGGGGTGGTGAGGTACTCCCACTGGGTCACGGGTCGGTATCCCTTCAGGTGTTCGTTACTGAGCGTCGTTTACCCTTGATCCTATGTCTGCCCAGAAAACCCAGCCCAGGGGTGTGTTCGGCGCGATCGTCGGCTTCCTCGGATTCAGCGCCCTGGCTGGTCTGCTCGTGACAGTCATGGTCACGCCCGCCATCGCCGTCACCGGCATGACGGCCTCCAGCACCATCGGCATCTTCGACTCCCTCCCCGAGTACATCGCCATCGAGCAGCAGCCGGAGCGGAACGAGATCTTCGCGAACGGCCCCAACGGCCCCGAGCGCATCGCGATCGTCTACGACCAGAACCGCGAAGAGGTCAAGTGGGACCAGGTGCCGCAGTTCGTCAAGGACGCAGCTGTGGCGGGCGAGGACCGTCGGTTCTATGAGCACGGCGGCGTCGACGTGCAGGGCGTCGTGCGTGCGGCTGCAGGCAATCTCGCCGCGGGCGGCATCTCGTCGGGCGCATCGACCCTGTCGATGCAGCTCGTGAAGAACATCTTCATCCAGGAGGCGCTGGAGCTTCCGACCAAGGAGCAGCAGGACGCCGCGATGCAGGCGGCCCAGGAGACCAGCTTCTCCCGCAAGCTCAAAGAGATGAAGCTCGCGATCGGCATGGAGAAGGAGTACTCGAAGAACGAGATCCTGCTCGCCTACCTCAACATCGCGGGCTTCGGCGGCAACACCTACGGCATCCAGGCTGCAGCGCAGAACTACTACAGCAAGAACGTCTGGGACCTGACCCTCGCGGAATCCGCCAGCCTCATCGCCATCGTGCAGGAGCCCGGCGCTCGCGGTCTCCAGTTCCCCGAGAACTATCCGGCGAACCAGGCACGTCGTGACGTCATCCTCGACTTCATGCTCTCCGAGGGCTTCATCACCGAGGAGCAGCACAAGGAGGCCGTGGCGACCCCGGTCGACGAGACGACCGTGCGCATCAGTCAGCCGACTCAGGGGTGCATCGCCGCCCACGTGTGGGCGAAGACGTTCTGTGACTACGTGGTGCGCAACGTCAAGAACCTCGAATCCTTGGGGGCATCGCCCGAGGAGCGCGCCGAGAACTGGCGCAACGGCGGATACGACATCCACACGACCCTCGACCTCGACCTCACGGGCGTCGCGTACGACGCGGTGCACAACATCACCCCCAACACCGAGACGCGGCTCGACCTCGGCTCGGTCGCCACGACCGTCGAAGTGGGAACCGGCCGGGTCCTCGTCATGGCGCAGAACAAGGACTTCGACAACTCGCAGGACGGCGGCGGGCCGACCACGACGGCTCTCAACCTGGCGACGGACTACCTCTATGGCGGCTCGAGCGGCTTCCAGGCCGGATCGACCTTCAAGGTCTTCACTCTCCTCAACTGGCTGCAGAGCGGTCACGGCCTGCAGGAGGTGGTGAACGTGAACGAGCGCACCTACAACTCGGCGCAGTTCCTCGACACCTGCAACGGACCGCACGGAGGCCCATGGCCGCTGCGGAACGACGCGCGTGAGGCCGGCAACTACACCATCCTGGAGGCCACCAAGCACTCGGTGAACGGCGGCTACGCGCAGATGGGCCTCCAGCTCGACCTGTGCGAGACGCGTCGCATCGCCGAGAAGCTCGGTGTGCATACCGCGGTTCCGGAGGACAACCCCGACACTCCGGATGTCGACGAGACCGCGATCATCCAGTACCCCTCCGGCATCCTCGGCGTGTCCGACATCGCTCCCCTCACGATGGCGGCGGCCTACGCCGGCATCGCCAACAACGGCCTGTACTGCAAGCCGATCGTGGTCGACAAGATCTTCGCCCCCGACCGCAGCGAGCTCCCCGGCCAGCGTCAGGAATGCGCGCAGGCGGTCGACCCGGAGGTCGCCAAGGCCGCGATCGTCGCGCTGAAGGCGGCCATGAGCACCTACCCCGCTCGCACCTTCGACGGCACGCCCCTCATCGGCAAGACCGGCACCACGGACAGCTCCGAAGACACCTGGGTCATGAGCGCCAGCACCGAGGTCGCGACCGCCGTCTGGGTCGGAAACATCACCGGCAAGGTGCCGATCCGTGAAGTCAATGGCCGGAACTGGCGCCACGACATCTCCCGCACCGTCATGCTCGCCGCCAACCAGCAATACCCGGGCGGCGACTGGGAGGCTCCGTCGGGCCGCTACCTGATCGGCCAGGGGGTCCTCGTGCCCGACGGCCTGATCGGCGGCACCCTGGAGCAGGCTCGCGCACTCATCGAGAGCGCCGGTCTCACCTTCGCGGACGGCGGCCAGGTCGACTCCGACCAGCCTGCAGGAGCCGTCGCCCGGGTCGAACCGGGCGCAGGCACCCGCATCGCCCGCGGAGCGACGGTGACCGTCTACACCAGCAACGGCGCCCAGATCGGCGTTCCCGATGTCGTCAGCGGCAACCCGACCTTCAACAGCGCGAGATCCGCCTTGAGGCAAGCGGGCTTCCGCAGCGTCGCTCAGGAGTGCGTGCCGCTGAACCAGGACCAGGCGGCGCTCGCCAATCGCGTCGTGTCGATGGACCCGGCCGCGGGTTCCAGTGTGAACAAGAACACCGTCATCACCCTCGGGGTCGGTCAGCTGAACTGCGGTAACGGCCGCGACGATGACGACTAGCCCCGGCCGGTCGGCCGCCGTCGCCCTCGGGGCGGTGGCGGCCGCCGGCGCCGGAGCCTTCGTCTACGGCGTCGCGGTCGAGCGCAACAGGTTCACCGTGCGGCACGAGGTCATGCCGGTGCTCGAGCCGGGCTCGCGGCCGATCACCGTGCTGCACATCTCCGACCTGCACATGGCTCCGTGGCAGACGGCGAAGCAGGAGTGGGTGCGCTCGCTCGCCGTGTACGAGCCCGACCTGGTCGTGAACACCGGCGACAACCTCGGCCATCTCGAAGGCAACGAAGGCGTGGAGTACGCGCTCGAGCCGTTCCGTGGCGCCGCAGGCGTCTGCGTGCACGGCTCGAACGACGTCTACGCCCCGACCTTCAAGAACCCGCTGCGCTACTTCGGCGGCCCGTCGGTGAAGGCTGCGAAGGCGACTCCTCTCGACATCGGACGGCTCGAGCGCTTCTTCGAGCACGACCTCGGCTGGCTCGACCTCAACAACAAGGCGCGCGCCATCGAGCTCAAGGGCTCGCGGATCGAGTTCTTCGGAGTGGACGATGCACACCGCAGCTGGGACCGGCTCGACCGCCTGCCCGGCGCCGTGGACGAGATGCGCGAGAACGTGGGGTGGCAGGACGAGGAGGGCGGCCCCGCCCCGATCGCGATCGGCGTCACCCACGCCCCGTACCAGCGCGTGCTGAACGCCTTCGTCACGCACGGCGCGCGGGCGATCTTCGCCGGTCACACCCACGGCGGACAGGTGAGGATACCGGGACTACCCACCCTCGTCACCAACTGCGACATCCCGCGCGACAAGGCGCAGGGTCTGCACACCTGGCGGCACGCACTGTCGAGCGCCTACCTGAACGTCTCGGCCGGCATCGGCACCTCGATCTACGCGCCGTTCCGGTTCGCCTGCCCGCCCGAGGCCGTCGTCGTGACGCTGGTGGCCTCGGACATCGGCTATCCTTGACGAGTTGCCCGCCAGGGCTACGGGGTATGGCGCAGTTTGGTAGCGCGCGTCGTTCGGGACGACGAGGTCGCAGGTTCAAATCCTGTTACCCCGACAACAGCAGAAGGCCGCCCGCGGGCGGCCTTCTGTCGTCTCAGGTGAAGTCGGCGTCCGGTCCGCTCCCGTAGCTGAAGTCGACCTTCGGACGGTATCCGTTGTTCAGCACCCCGCCGCTCTCCTCCAGATAGCAGGCGCCGCACAGCGACTCGTAGGTGACCTGGTTGCCGTCGATCGCCACCTGGTCGCCGTCGAACACGAACTCGCCGTTGACCTTGCGGGCGTTGAAGACGGCCTTCCGACCGCATCGGCAGATCGTCTTGAGCTCTTCGAGCGAGTGCGCGATCTCGAGCAGCCGGCGGCTGCCTGGGAAGGCGACCGTCTGGAAGTCCGTGCGGATGCCGTACGCGAGCACGGGGACCGACTGCTGGATCGCGATCCGCAGCAGATCATCCACCTGCCCCTCGCTGAGGAACTGCGCCTCGTCGACGAGCAGGCAGCTCACGTCTCCCCCTGTGCTGCGACGCACGCGGTCCCGTTCGCGCAGGAAGAGGTCGAAGACGTCGTCGTTCGCGCCGATGGTGAAATCGACCGGACGGACGACTCCGAGCCGGGACACGATGGACGCCTGGCCCTTCGAGTCGATCGCCGGCTTCGTGAGCAGCACGTGCTGGCCGCGCTCCTCGTAGTTGTAGGCGGCCTGCAGCAGGGCGGTGCTCTTGCCGCTGTTCATCGCGCCGTAGCGGAAGTAGAGCTTGCTCATCAGTGGAAGTACCCGTCCTCTGCTGCTCGGCGGATGAGATCCGCTTTCTTGCTCGCCGGTCGATCGACCTTCGCGTACTTCTCCCGCACCCGCCGGAGGTAGGTCTTCGCCGTCTCGTACTGCACGTTCATCTGATCGGCGACCTCGGCCGTCGAGAAGCCGGAGACGTACAGCTTGAGCGCCTCCTCCTCGCCGGCGCTGAGACGCGGGCGCTGCGAGGCGCTCGCTCCGGCCGGCAGCGGACGCCAGCTCCGCACCGGCTCCGCTCCGCCCTCCATGCCCATGACCGTGCGCGCGGCGTCCATCACCTCGCGCATCGGCAGAGACTTCGAGAGGAACGCGGCCGCGCCTGCGGCGAGTGCCCGCTCGCGCGCCTCCCGGGTGTCGAGGCTCGTCAGCACGATGACCTTCGCGCCCGCCGCGCGGCAGGTGCGCACGCGGGCCTCGATCGAGACCGGCTCCTTGAGCTGGAAGTCGAGGAAGACCAGATCGGTCGGGAAGTTCGCGCTCTGCACGAGCTGAAGCCAGGTGCTGGCGATCAGCACGAGCTCGAAGTCAGGGGCGTTCGCGCCGATCCAGCTGCTCATGCTGTCGAGCAGAACCTCGTGATCGTCGAGGATCGCCAGCCGGACGACGGAACCGCCGTCCTGCCTAGCGGTTCCCATAGGAGAACTTTAGCCTCAGGCCGTCCCCCTCCGACGTGATCGTGAGATCGGGGAACGCGACTCTGAGCACGCCCAGGTACGGCCCGAAGGCGTTCCGGTGCGACACGTCCCCCGACGCGACGTCGGCCGCGAGCTCCACCGAGACCCGCTCCGTGTCGCGGTCCACCCTCACCCGCACGCTTCCCGCGACGAAGCCGCGGTGCCGCACGAGGCGAGCGAGGAAGGCCCGCACGGCGATGCGCTCGTCGGAGGTGAGCTGCTCGAGCGCTCCCGCATCGCCGTCGAGCGCCGACTCGGCCTCCCCGATCTCGAGGAGCACGGTCTGCAGCCACACCCGGTCCACGCCGGCGACGACCACCTCGCGGAGCGCCGTGGAGAGCTCGGCGGCTCGAGCACGCGAGCCCTCATCCACCCGGCCTCGCTCGACGACGTTCAGCAGGAACGGCACGACGTCGCGGTTCAGCACGGTCACATGCTCCTGCTGCACCGACCGCGCGATGCCGTCGTGAACCTCCTCGCCGAATCGACGAGACGCGCGTTCCGCGAGCCGGTGCCACCGTTCGACCGCCGTGCGGATGCCCGCGGCGAGTGTCGCCGATCCGAAGGACATCGCGAGCACCGGCAGCATGGCGACGAACGAGAAGACCTGCGGCGGGGCGGCGGTGCCGAGTGACGGAGCCTGCAGCAGCGCGAGGAATCCGAGGGCCACCGCGGCGAGGGCCCCGAACCCGGCGATCTCGCGTGCAGGGCGGTACGGCACGAGGCCGAGGAACAGGATCCCCACCGAGACCTGCCCCCAGTCGTCGCGGACGAAGGTGTTGCTCTCGATCATCGATGCCGCCGACGTGACCGCCGCGCCGACCCCGGCGAGCACCGCCAGTGACGAGTGCCGACGGCGGAACGGCGCCCTGAGTGGGCTCGACGCCAGCCACAAGATGGTGGAAGCCAGCGCGATGAGTGCCAGAGCCGCGAGTGCCAGCACCGGATGGTCGATCTCCTCGCGCTCGACGATGGTGTTCAGCCCCGCATAACCCGCCGCCACCACCGCCGCGGCCAGCGTCACCGGGCGCATGGCGAGCGAGACCGGCGCGTCGAGCTGCTGGATGGTGCGCTCGGTCATCCGTCGACCCGCGCACCGGAGAGCGGCACTCTGAGGAGTACCGAGGTGCCGCTGCCGGGAGTCGACCACACGGTGACGTCGCCCCCGACATCTCGGATCCGCTGGTGCACCGACTGCCGGAGGCCCAGCTTCGAGCCGGATGCGGCGGCCGGGTCGAATCCCGCTCCGTCATCCACGACCATGACCGCCACCTCGTCCTCACCGGAGTAGATGCTCACCTCGGCCAGTCCGGTGCCCGCGTGCCGCTGGACGTTCACGAGGCACTGCTTGACCGCCAGTGCCACAGCCCGCGCCGTGGCCGGCGGCAGCGCGGCGATCGCTTCGAGGTCGCCACCCAGCTCGATGACCAGCCCCTCGTCCCGTACCTCCTCCAGCACCGCGTGGAGCTCGCTCACCGGCCACCCCACGTCGCCGGACGACTCCGCCCTGTTCCTGGTCGCGTACCACTCCTCGCCGATCAGCAGTCGGAGATCACGCTCGATGGCGCGCGCGACGGACGGGGTGACGTCGCCAGGCGACGATGCGGCGATCGAGGCGAGGTGGTTCAGCACCGTGTCGTGCAGCAGGGCTGATGCCTCATCTTCGAGGCGGCTCCGCACCTGCGCCACCCGGTCGTCCCTCGCCGCGCGGTGGAGCGTCGGCGCGATCGCGCCCACCCCGGGTCGGATGCGCGCCAGCAGCACGTTGGCGAGAACGAGCACCATGAACACCGAGAGCGTCGCGATGTCGGGGCGGATGGCCGACTCGGTCTGCAGCGCGGCAACAGCCGAGACCGCACCGCCGGATGCCCAGGCGGCTGCCGCCCACGCGATCCCCTCCCCTGCTCCGGGCCGGGGAGCGCCCACGAAGAGCAGCGCGACCTTCACCGTCGACAGCGCGAAGACATCCGAGCTCGTGGCGTTCGGCAGCTGGGACATCACGGTCAGCGCGTACCAGTAGAAGGCGGCCGCGCCGATGGCGAGGAAGGCCACGCTGAGGAAGCGACTGCGTTCCCGCCAGACCAGGGCGAGCATCCCCGCGATGGGCAGGAGCGCCAGCAGCGCGGGCCACAGCAGCTGGGCCGGGCCCGCGAGTTGAAGGCTCGCGACGGTGAGGAAGGCGATGGTGAGGCAGACGGCGGCCACGACGTGACCGGCGCGCACGAATGCCCGATGCACCGCCGCAGGAGCCAGGTGGGACGGCAGACCGATCGTCACGAGCACCTCCCCCGGGCGGTGGGATCAGTATGGCACCCGGCGGAACAGGGACCCGATCGTCTTCCCTCGCTGGGGGAAAGACAGCGGGAGGCCGCCGGGCAGAGCCCGGGACCTCCCGCCGATGGTTCTTATCGCTAGCGACGCGAGGTGCCACGCACCGTGCGACGCACGACGACGAGGGCGACTCCGAGAGCCACGAAGCCCGCGACCGCCCAGATGAGCGCCAGGGGCAGCTCGTAACCGGTCGAGGCGAGGCCGTCGTCCTCGGCGACCACGGTGAGGGTCACCGAGCCCGAGGCGCTCGCGCTCACGCCGGAGACGCTGTAGGAGCCCTCGGCCGTCGCGGGGACGGTCACCGAGGCCGACACGCCGCCCGCGGCGTTCGCGGTCTTCGTGTAGGAGATCGGCTCGACGGCGAGAGGCGCGGACCCGACGCCCGCGGCGATGACAGCGGACGCGCCGTCTTCGCCGGTGAGGGTGAAGGTCACGGCCTCGCCGCCCTGGAAGAAGCCGTCCTGACCGGTGACCGTGACGGTCTGGCCGGGAACGACGGTGTAGTCACTCGCGACGAACTGTGCGCCCGGCGTGTACGGCGCCGCCGAGGCTGCGAGCGGAGCGAGGAAGACCGCCGAGAGTACGGCGGTGAGAGCAAGGATGATGCGCTTGGACACGATGATACGACCCCCGAGAATTCACTTTTCCTGATCACTTCTCTGTCGCGGGCGGTTGATCCGCTTCGGACAGAGTGTGCAGTCCTGAGACTGCTGATGCATGTCTCTCGTCAGAAGGAGACGGTGCACCGTGGATTTCATGACGCGGATTCCCAGAGAATTCCGCGCTGATTTTCACTCAACTCACAACTGGCTCTAGTAAGCGCCCTCCCTCGCCATCACGGCTCTCGCGGTGCGGAGCAGGATGATGAGATCGGTCGCCAGTGACCAGTTCTCGACGTAGTAGAGGTCGAGTCGTACCGTGTCCTCCCAGGAGAGGTTCGAGCGCCCGCTGACCTGCCAGAGGCCGGTCAGCCCAGGCTGCACCAGGAAGCGCCGATTGACGTGGCTCTCGTACTTCTCGACCTCGCGCGGCAGCGGCGGTCGGGGTCCCACGAGTGACATGTCGCCCCGCAGCACGTTGAAGAGCTGCGGCAGCTCGTCGATCGAGTAGCGCCGGATGAAGCGGCCGATGGGCGTCACCCTCGGGTCGTTCTTCATCTTGAACATGACCGTGTTGCCCTCGGCACGGTCGGCGTCGAGGAGGGACACGAGGTCCTGCTCCGCCGTCGCGACCATCGACCGGAACTTGAGCATCGAGAAGCGGCTGCCGTTGCGACCGACCCGCTCCTGCTTGAACAGGACCGGACCGGGGCTCGTCGCCTTGATGGTCAGCGCGACGACGGCGAGCGGAAGCGAGAGGAGGAGCAGGAGCACCCCCGCCGACACGACGTCGAAGATGCGCTTGAGGTGACGCGTGCCTCCCTCGTAGTGCGGGGTCTCGACGTGGATCAGCGGCAGTCCGGCCACGGGCCGGGTGTGGATGCGCGGGCCACCGATGTCGGTCAGGGCCGGCGCCACGATCAGGTGCTGCCGGCCGGGCTCGAGCGCCCAGCTCAGCGAGCGGATCCGTGCGGGAGGCAGCCGGTCGGAGCTCGTGACGACGAGCGTGTCGGCGTCGAGCTCGGTCATCGCCGCCTCGATGCGGTCGAGGTCCCCCACGATCGGCACGTCGCCCCGCAGCAGGGCCCCCATCCCCGAGTCTGGGGTGCAGGCGCCGACCACCTTGTAACCGGCCGACGGCTGCGACGCCAGCTGCATCGCGATGTGCTCGGCGCTGTCGCGCGACCCGACGAGCAGCACGCGGGCGGAGAACTCCCCGCTCTCCCGCTGGAAGACCAGCCACTGCCTCCACAGCCATCGAGCCGCCAGGAGCACGACCAGGCCGATGGGGAAGGCGGTGATGATGTAGCCGCGCGCGACATCGATCTTGAACAGGTACACGACGATCGCGAAGATGCCGAACAGCTTGACGGTGGTGTCGATGATGCGGCGGTACTCCGTCGACCCGTTGCCGATGATGCGGCTGTCGCGCGTCGCTCCGAGACCGAGCGCGAGCGTCCAGGCGACGATGATGACGACCGAGACGGTGCCGTAGTTCAGTGCGAGGGCCTGCAGCGAGCCGCCGAAGTAGGCGGCATCCGACCGGGACAGACCGAACCACGCCAGCTGCGATCCGAAGACGGCCCACACGATGACGATGAAATCCGTGACGAAGAGCCGGTTCGCGTAGCGTTTCGCCCACGCCTGATCGGCGCTCGTCGCCACCGACGACTGCGCTGCTATTTCTGCCCCCACGGCATTGCTGGTCACGGGCGATCCCCCACTCATAGACCTAGCGGCCCCCGTTGCCCGTACTCACATGATAGGGCCAACGGGCCCTGAAACGGAGGACTTCTTCTTCTTCGGTCTCCATCGCTGCGCGGGCACCTCGACCAGCCAGTAGGTGACGCTCGACACCGCGACCGTGACGATCGAGAGCAGGACGAAGTTGTAGAGCGCCCCTGCGAGCGTGTCCGGTCCGAAGAGCCCCAGTCGCTCGAGCACGAGGAGCACGGGGTAGTGCCAGAGGTAGGTGCTCAGCGAGATGAGGCCGACGTACCGCAGTGGCAGCCAGTCGAGCGCCACCCCCAGCCGCGCCACCTCGCGTCCTCGCGGCGGGAGCACGATGAGCAGCAGCAGCCCGAAGCTGGCCAGGGCCACACCGGTCGCGATGAACTTGGGCGCGAGCGCCAGCGCGGCGACGGCCGCGACGAGTCCCAGCAGGAAGGTCGCGACCCCGAGCAAACGGGGCGTCAGACCGAGGATGCGGTCGACGACGCCGGCTCCGACTCCCGCCACGAGCACTGCCGCCAGCATCCCGAAAGCGAAGTTGTCGGCCCAGACCGGCAGCGAGCGCGCGAAGACGGCCTGCCAGGTCGACCCCCACTCCCCCTCCAGGATGCCGATCTCTGGGTGCGCGACGATGAGCGCCGAGGAGACGGCTCGCGACGCGAGCCCGACGAGGAGCAGCAGCAGCGCCGGAGCCACCGCGACCGCGTAGCGCGGAAGGGAGGTTCGGTCGCGCACGGCGACCGCGACCCAGGCGAGCAGCGGAAGCAGCGCGTAGAAGGCGAGTTCGACGGTGAGAGTCCACGAGGAGTTGATGCCCGTCTGCAGGTACTCGGGCAGGTAGTTCTGCAGCAGCGTGAGCTGCAGCAGCAGGTTCAGCGGGTCGGTGATGACGCCGGTGCCCGCGTCGGATCGCGGCTCCATCGACTCCATCGCGTTCGTGAGGAAGACGCCCCGCAGGGCGAAGTTCGCCACGAGGAAGATCACCAGGTAGACGGGGAGCACCCGGAGGAGCCGGTTGCGCGCGTAGTCGCCCACGTGCGGCAGTCCGCGCCCGTCGAGGATGCGGGTGAGGAAGGGTCGGTAGATGAGGAAGCCCGACATCACGAAGAACACGACGATGGCCTGACCGAGCAGATCGACCTTCGTGACCGCCAGCACACCGGGAGTCAGATGCGCCGTCGCGTGCACGACGATCACGCAGAGCGCGAGGATCCCGCGCAGGCCGTCGAGTCCGAGAATGCGCCCCTTCTGCGGCTTCGCGTTCGAGGGGCGCAGGGCCTCCTCTTTCGACACGGTCATGCTCGCACCTCTCGTACGACGCGGATGGGGACGGGTTCGGCCGCTGCGACCTCGTGCCGTGGCTCGACGGTCTCGCCCGGTCTCGGCAGGAAGGCCAGCAGGAGCGCGAAGACGGTGGCGACCGGGGAGATCGTGACGATCGGGAAGTCGAGCTGCAGGGCGACGAGGGTGAGGCCGACGAACACGGCGCCGACGAAGGCGAGGCGGTTGCCGTTCTCCCGCAGGCCGCGGTAGGCGAGCAGGATGCCGGCGAGCAGCACCAGGCAGAACAGCAGCCCGACCAGCACACCGCCGCGATAGACGGTGAGGAGGGGAGCGTTCGCCACATGGTTCACCGCCATGCCCGCGCTCCCATCCCGGAACTCGATGCGCCCCCAGCCCAGCCCGAACAGCCAGGCCCCCTCCATCTGGTGGGGGAACTGCTCGAGCGCGTCCAGGCGCGCATTGGCGCCGACGTCCTCCGAGTCGAAGGTCTGCAGGATGCGGTTCTGGATGGCCGGGATCGAGAAGGCGAGCGCTGCGCCGGCGAGGATGAAGCCGAGAACCTTGAGCCTCCCGCCGAAGCGGATGTTGCTGAAGGCGAAGTAGCCGAGCACCGCGACGATGACCGAGAAGATGGCTGCGCGGGACTGCGTCGCGCCGAGCGCGGTGCCGAGGACGCCCACGGCCACCCATCGAGAAGGTCCTCGCAGCAGCGCCACGGCGAGCGCGAAGCCCACCGCCAGGAACAGGCCGCCGGCGTTCGGGTCGACGTACGTGCCGGTCAAGCGCACAGTGGCCCCCTGATCGCCGAAGACGTACCGCAGGTTGTCGCCGTCCGAGCCGTAGCCGAGGAAGCCGAGCGAGTTGATGACCGTGCCCGAGCGGTCGAAGAAGAGCAGCACGAGCCCGAACGCACCGCCCGCAGCCGCGGCCCAGACGTAGGTCCGCCCCACGGCGTACAGGTCTGGCCGAGGCAGCCTCGCCAGCGACAGGAACACCGAGGACGCGATGAGCCACTTCAGGAACTCGGTCACGTCGTAGCCGGTGCTGAGCGTGACGACGACCGAGATGGTCGAGACGATGATGTACACCACCCACAGCCACTCGATCGGGGTGAATCGGCCGGTTCCGCGGGGCAGGTGCAGCAGGGTCGCCCCGCCGGCGGCGACCGCGAGCAGGAGGACGAGCGGAAGCGGGAACCCCGGCAGCACCGCGAAGGGGATCGCGCCGAGCACGATCACGAGTGCGCGGGAGATCCACACCGGTCGCCACAGTGCGATGTAGAGCCCGATCGGCGCGCCGACCGCGAGGATCGCCGCGAGCCGCAGCCCCACACCCATGTCGCTCGCGAGGATCGCCGCGAGCACCGGGACGGCGAGGCCGACGACGGGGACGAGGAATCTCACGACAGCAGCCAGTTCTCGACGATGGAGTGCGGCGTCCGCAGCTCCCAGCGCTGCGCATTGGCGTCATGCAGGCGACGACCCTCTGCCGCCGCCGCAGCGCGGTCGAGCAGCAGCCGGCGGGCTGCGGCGACGAAGCCGTCCTTGTCGTCCAGTGTCTGCAGCCCGAACACGGGCGCGAGCGAGCCGACGGCGGGAGTTGTGCCGACCACGGGAAGCCCTCGGCTCGCGGAGTCGAGGATCTTCACCCGCACCCCGCCGCCCGTGAGGATCGGAGCCACCAGTCCCCGGCAGGAGGACACGAGCGCATCCAGGTCGTCGGCGAAGCCGACGTCGTGCACGCCGTCCGGCAGGTCGGTGCGGAGGGCGCCGGACCGCTTGCCGACGACGAACAGCTCCGCTCCGGGGATGCCCGCTGCGATCGCCGGCCACCACTGCATGAGCAGCTCGAAGCCCTCCTGGTTCGGCGGCCAGGTGCGGTCGCCGAGGAAGAGCAGGCGCGGCCCGGTCGACGCGACGTCCACCGGCGCCGCAGGCGGCAGCGTCACGTCGAGCCAGTGAACATTCCGCACCCCGCGTCCGCGGTAGTCGCGCGCCTCGTCCTCGTCGTAGGTGCCGACGGTGCGGGCGGCGCGGGCGACGCGCAGCTCGTCACGTCGGATGCGCGGCTTGTCGAGCCTGCCGACGATGCCGCGGGTCGAGCCCCACACGAGCGACTCGGAGATGACGGTGTTGACCACGAGCTTCGTCGGGCTCTGACCGCTTCGGAGATACGGCTCGGCCATGTAGGAGTGGTCGGCGACGAACAGGTCGCTGTCCAGCTCATCGATGGCGGCGACGAACTCGTCGACGTCGAATCGCGCATGCACGAGGCTGCGCCCGGTGCGGATGCTGCGCAGAGCTATCGAACGCAGGCTCACCTCGGGCTTCAGCACCTTGCGCACGGCCGGCGACGCGGTCGACGGGTCCTCCGAGAGGCAGAGCACGTCGACCTGCAGGGACTCGGCGGCGAGCTTCATCAGCAGCCGCGAGAGGGTCAGGTCCCCTCCGTGCGTCGTGTCGGGGTCCTTCGAGAGCAGGAAGGTGGCGGTGGTCACAGCGTTCCGTCCGTCGGCAGCGGGGGTTCGGCATCCGTCTCGGTAGACGGCTGCGGCGATCGCCTTGCGTAGGCGACCTTGCGGTAGATGATGACGAGTCCGACCTCGGCGACCACCGACGCGATGGCGCCGCCGATCGCCCCGAGCGGAGCGAGGAGCACGATGAGCAGCAGTTTCAGCGCGGCGACCGCGCCGCCGCCGACAACGCGCGGCAGATCCCTCCGCTGCACGTAGAGGATCGTCTGCAGGACGAGCGACACCGATCTGCCCACCACGAAGAGGCTCATGATGGCGAGCGCGGGTGGCAGTTGCTCGTCGACGGGGAAGAGCGCCAGCAGACCGGCCGCTGCGAGCACGCTCACGCCCAGCGAGGTCGCCACCACGACGATCGCCTTGGCGCTCGGTCCCGCCGACGGGTCGCCGTTCTGCATCCGCAGGCGCTCGTGGAAGGTGTGCACGTACATCTGCGCGAGCGACGCAGCCGCGAGAGCGAGCACCGAGACGACCGAGTAGAGGCCGGCGACCTCGTTGCCGGCGACGAGTCCGAGAAGGAGCACGTCGCCCTGGATGTAGGCGGCGAGCGCGAGCGCATCGAGCCAGAGCAGCCCGATCTCGCGCCCCCCACCCGGCACGAGCGGGCGGTACCGCAGGGCGCGGACTGCGGCGAGCGCGACGACGAGAACATACGGCGCGAGGTAGCAGAGGCCTGCGATTCCCAGCTGCGGATCGGGGGTCAGGAACACGTAGAGCGAGCCGAGAGCGATCGCCGCGGCCTGCCGGATGAGGTCGAGACGCTGCACGACATCGGGCTGGCCCTCCCGCAGCGCGCCGCTCTTGTAGGCGTTGAAGACGATCTCGCCGCCGGCGACGACGAGGCCGAACCCGATCTCGAAGCTCGCTCCGTACACCGCGGCGCCGAGGAGCAGGAGACCCGTCCCGACGAGCACGCGGGTGGAGCGCTCGCCGAGGAACCGCTCGTCGTCGATGCGCAGCGAGCGCACGAGGAAGATGTTGTCGAGCGGCGCGGCGAGGATCGCGGCGAGCGCGAACGCCATCGCGTATCGGCCGTAGTCGGCCACGCCGAGGGTGAGGATGAGGCCGGCGGTCCAGGCGAGGCCGAGGAGCCGCCCGCCGACGATCCAGCCGCCGGCGACGCCCGCCCGCACGAGGTTCTCCCCGATCGGCAGCCTCACGAGAGCCGCTCCCACTCCGCGACATAGAGCCGCGCGACCGCATCGGCCGACTCCGCGCGCCGCGTGCGCTCCGCGGCCGCCTCGAGCTCCGCCAGCCGTGCGTCGTCACCGAGCAGGTCCTGAGCCGCCGCGGCGAGCTCTTCCCCCTGGCCGTCCACGAGCACCGCCGCGCCACTGTCCTGCAGCTCCGCCAGCGCGCCGTGCGTCCGCGCGATGATCGGCGTGCGGTAGGCGATCGCGCGGCTGACGGTGCTCGCCGCGGGATAGGCGTTGAGTCCGTAGATGACTCGCGGAGGATAGGGCACCAGCAGGGCGCGGATCGAGCCGAAGAAGGCGTCCTCCTCGGCACCGTCGACCTCGCCGAGCACCTCCACTCCGGGAGTCGCCGGCAGACGCTCGGTCCCTCGCCCGGCGATGCGGATGCTGACGTCGTCGTCGAGCGCGCGACGCAGGTCGGCGACGACGTCGAAGCCCTTCCCGCGGTAGACGTACCCGAAGAGACCGATCGCCTTCGGTCGAAGCGGCACCGGCGCGAGCTGCGGCCGCTCGGGCGCGATGAGGCGCGACTCGACGATCCGGGATCCGGGCATGGCCCGGCGCAGCTCGTGGGCCCCCTTGGCGCTGAGGACGAAGAGCGTGCGACCGCGCTGGACCCGGCGCTCGAGCGCTCCGAACAGCCCGAAGAAGGGCACGTGCACGCCGTGGTTGAGCAGCTTCCAGCGCGCCACGCCGCGCGTGCGCAGCGGCCACCAGACGACGCGGGGCGGGTCGTGCACGGTCGCCGTCACCGGCACGGAACCGAGACCGGCGGTGACCCAGAACGAGGTGACGCTGCCACCCGCTAGCTCCGTGTGCACGATCGTCGGCGCGCCGTCCGCGAGCAGCGCGCGCAGCCGGCGGCGGAGGCGCCGGATGTCCCGCCAGCCCTCCTCGCCCGGACCGCCGTGCCTCAGCTCGACAACCTCTGCGAAGTACGGGCGCACCGCAGCGACGAAGTCCTCTGCATAGTCGCCCACGCCGGTCGACCCTGCCCGGGTCGCGACGTAGATGAGCCTGGTGCCCTCGAGGCCCATCAGAAGAACGGCGGGCGGTAGGTCGGGGCGTAGTCGAGAGAGCTGCGACGGATCCCCCGCACCTTCGCCGGCACGCCGGCCGCCATCTCGAGCTCGCCGACGTCCTTCCGCACCAGCGAGCTGGCGCCGACGACGGCACCGCGTCCGATGGTCACGCCCGGCAGGACCGTCGCACGGCTCGCGATCCAGGCGTTCTGGTGCACCTCGATCGGCAGCAGCACGAAGTCGAAGTGGTCGTCGTCCGGCAGGTGCGAGCCGGTGATGAAGTGCACATCGCTCGCGATCACGACGTTGTCGTGGATCGTCAGCCCGCCGCGCGCGTCGAGCAGGCAGCGGAAGGAGACGATGACGTTGTCGCCGATCGTGATCTCGCGGATGCCGAAGACGGTGGTTCCCCGGAAGATCGCGCTGTTCTTCCCGATCTTCGCGCCGAACATCCGCAGCCATGCCTGGCGCACGACGTGCGACGGGAAGTGGGTGAAGAAGAAGTTGTAGGAGATGACGCCGAGGCGCTGCCACACCTTTGTCGCGAAGGATGGCGCAGCGGTCTGCGTCCTTCCCTCCACCAGAACCTGTTTCACGAGAATCCCCCTTCGTGCCGGTCAGAAGAACAGCGGACGGTATGCGGGCCGGTACTGCAGTCGGGAGGTGCGATCGGCCAGCTTCTTCGCCGGGATCCCTCCCACTACAGCCATGCCCTCGACGTCGGTGCGGACGAGAGCGCAGGCGGCGACGACCGCCCCTCGCCCGATCCGCACACGCTCGAGCACCGTCGCTCTGCTGGCGATCCAGGAGTAGTCCTCCACTACGATCGGCCCGGTCTCGGCCGCGAAGGTGTCCGAGTGTGGATCGTGGTGTGCCGTGATGAACTGCACGTCGCTGGCGATGACGACGTTGTCACCGAAGGTCAGGCCTCCGCGGGCGTCGAGGAGGCACCGAAAGCTGATGACGCAGGCCTCGCCGATCCGCAGGTTCTCGATGCCGAGCACCGTCGTGCCTCGGAAGATCGCGGTCTCCCTGCCGATCTTCGCGCCGAAAGCGCGCAACCACGCCTGGCGCAGGATGTGCGACGGCACATGCGTCATGAAGTGGTTGTAGCCCACCACGCCGAGATGCCTGACGATCGCCTTCACGCGTGATTCCCCCCCGGGACGTGCCGCCCGACCCCTCGGCGACGGAGCACAATATACATCAGCGCGAATACGCCTCTCTGGCGTAGTAGCCGTAGCGGTTGCCGCGCTTGGCCGGCACGCGGTTCAGCACGAGCCCCAGCACGTTCGCATCCACGGTCGCCAGAGCCTCGAGCGAACGGCGCACCTGCGAGGGACTCACCCGCCGCAGGGAGACAACCAGCAGGGTCCCTCCGGTGATCGTCGAGAGGAGGGCGGCATCCGTGACCGGCAGCACCGGCGGCGCGTCGATGAGCACGTCGTCGAAGTCGCGCTCGACGCGCTCGAGCAGCCTGCGCATCCGGTCTGAGCTCAGCAGTTCGCTGGGGTTCGGCGGGATGCTGCCTGCCGGCAGCACCGTCAGCGCGCCTTCCCGCCCCGTCGTCTGCACGGCATCCTCGAGCGATGAGCGCTCGAGCAGCACCTCGGTCAGGCCGACGGCCCCCTCGAGACCGAGCCGCTCCGCGACCCGCGGGCGTCGCAGGTCGGCGTCGATGAGGAGCACGCGGCGCCCCTCCTGGGCGATGCTCAGGGCGAGGTTCACGGCCGTGGTCGTCTTGCCCTCGCCCTGCACGGACGAGGTGAGCGACACCGCCCGGGAGCGCACCTCGACGTCGACGAACCGCAGGTTCGTGCGGAGACCGCGATAGGCCTCGGCCCGGGAACTCGACGGATGCGTGTCGACGACCAGGGGCCTCCTCGATCCGCCAGGGTCGTGCGGCACAGCGCCGATGACCGGTAGCTCGGTCACCGCCCGCAGGTCGCGATCGGTTCTGATGCGGTCGTCGAGGGATTCGCGCAGCAGCACGGCACCGAGCGCCATCAGGAATCCGGCGAAGCCCCCGAGCGCCAGGAGCGTCGGGTAGTCGGGATACCGGGGAGCGACGGGGAGGGGTGCCTCGCGAACGGTGGAGACCTGCACCAGCGAGGAGATGTCTCCGCCGAAGCTCTCGAGGCCCGACTCGATCACGAGCTCAAGATTGTCCGCCACGGAGTTCGCGACGTCGCGCGCCTGCTCTGCGGACGCGGACGAGGCATGGATCTCCACGAGGAGGCTCTCGGGGAGGCCCGCCGCTTCGATCTGGCTCGCCAGCTGCGCCGGTGACTGGTCGAGCCCGAGATCGTCGATCACGCGCTCCAGCACCACGCCCGAGCGCGCGAGCTCGGCGTAGGAGGCGATCCTGGTCACCGCGTAGGTGCTGGCGTGCAGCGACTGCACCGCGTCCTGGCCGCCCGCGGTCGACACGAAGACCTCGGCGGAGGCGCGATAGACGGGTGTAGAGACGTAGATCCCCACGGCCGCCCCGGCGACCCCGAGCAGCGTGAGGACGACCAGCTCGACCCACCGGCGCCCGAGGAGCACGGCCGCCTCACGCATGGGCAGGCTCCTCGGCGAGGGCGGCCACGCGCCGGCGGAGCTCGCGGCTGAAGCGCTCCTCGCTGAAGCGTGCGGCCTGCTCCGCCACGGCGGTCGCGTCCCACACGGTCGACTCGACCGCGTCGACGGTCCGGGCGATCGCGGCAGGATCGGGCTGGTCGAAGAACAGACCCGAGCGCCCCTCCGCGACGGTGTCGAGGAAGCCGCCCCAGCGCAGCACCGCGCTGGGCTTGCCGAACGTCGCGGCCTCGATCGGGGTCAGACCGAAGTCCTCGTAGCTCGCGGCGACGAGCGCGCGCGACCTCGCATAGAGCCAGCGGATCTGGGCATCCGACAGGTTCCCGACCAGGGTGACGTTCGACGGAAGCGACGCTCGCAGCCTGCTCTCCTCGGGCCCCGTGCCCACCACGACCAGCCGGCGGTCGGGGCTCAGGCCGAAGGCCTCGACTACCCGGTCGACGTTCTTGTAGGGCAGCAGCCGGGAGACGCAGAGCCAGAAATCGGACGCGTCCTCCAGCCCCGCCACGGGCTCCTGCGAGGCGCCGGAGTCGATCGAGTGCGGCGCGGGAACCACCTCGGAGTCGCGCCCGTAGACGCTGCGGATGCGATCGCGCACGGCGGAGGAGATCGCCAGGTACTCGTCGGCTCGCGCCGCGGCGCGACGGTCCCAGGCGCGGAAGGAGGGCCCGAGCACGCTGAGCACGCCACGGGCGAGACGCGAACCGCTGTCCCCGAGATACCGGTCGGTCTGGTAGAGCCAGCGCGCCGGCGAGTAGCAGTAGACGAGGGTGCGTCCGCTCGTGCGGAAGCCGTGCGCCCATCCGCTGCTGCTGGCCAGCACGACGTCGGCGTCGACATGCATCGCGCTCGCGACGAGCGGCAGCACCGGCAGCGCGGCGCGGTGGTTGCGCCTGAGCGCGCCGACCCGGTTGATCGGCGACACCCTGACGTCGAGGTCGGAGAATTCCGGGAAGGTCGACTCCGGTTCGAAGAGGGTCGTGTGGATCGGCGCCTCGGGGAAGGCGCGCGCCATCGCCAGCACCACCTTCTCCGCGCCGCCGCGCTGAGTGAGGTAGTCGTGGGCGATCGCGATCCGCATGGCGCTCAGCTCTTCTTCACGGCCTTCTTGGAGGCCTTCCGCGACGTGGGCGCGTAGCTGTAGCCGTAGTAGTAGCCGTACGCGTCCGGCCCCTTCGACGGGAGCATGTTGAGGACGATGCCGAACACGCTCGCATCGACGTGCTTGAGCGACTCGAGCGACTGGGTGAGCTGCGCCACGAGCGTGCGCCCCGCCGCGCAGATCACCAGAGCCCCTGCGGTCATCCGGCTCAGGATCGCCGCGTCCGTGACGGGGAGGAGGGGCGGCGCGTCGATGATCACCTGACCGAACTCCGCGGTGAGCGTGTCGAGCAGCCTCTCCATCGACTTCGAGCCGAGCAGCTCACTGGGGTTCGGTGGGATGCGGCCGGCGGGGAGCACGTAAAGGTTGCCGTTCTCGCCCCAGCGCTGCAGCACGTCGGAGAGGTCCACCCTGCCGATCAGCACGTCGCTGAGACCGACCGCCCCCTCGATGCCCATGTGCTCGGCGACCTTCGGCCGGCGCAGGTCGGCGTCGATGAGCACCGTGGCGGTGCCGGCATCGGCGATCGCGATCGCGAGGTTCACCGCGGTGGTCGTCTTGCCCTCGCTCTGGATGGAGCTCGTCACGACGAACGAGCGGCGCTTCGACTCGAAGTCGATGAACTGCAGGTTGGTGCGCAGCGACCGGAACGACTCGGCCCGCGAGCTCTGCGGATCGCTGTGCACGATGAGCGGCCGCTTGGCGGCCTGCGGGTCGTAGGCGATGCCGCCGATGATGGGGGCTTCGGTGATCGACCTGACGTCGCGCTCGCCATGGATGCGGGTGTCGAGCGCCTGCCTCAGGAACGCGAAACCGAGTCCCAGCAGGAGGCCGAGCGCCCCGCCGACGATGATGTAGAACGGCACGTTGGGAGAGCTCGGCTCGAGCGGCTCCTCCGCCGTCTCGACGGTGCTGAGGCTCACCAGCGAGCCCTCGCCGCCGACCCGCTCCTCGAGGTCGCCCACGACGACGCCCGCGAGCGATTCGCCGACCGCGTTCGCGATCTCCGCCGCCGCGCTGGGCGAGGGGTCGGACACCGTGATCGTCATGAGCACGGTGTCGGGCACGACCTCCGCGACGACCCTGCTCGCGAGCTCCTCGGCCGTGACGTCGAGGCCGAGCGAGGCGATCACCGGGTCGAGGACGATCGGGCTGTTGGCCACGTCGACGTACGACTGGATGCGCTGCTGCGTGTAGCTCGACCCCTGGAACGCCTCGACGGCGCTGTCCACCGCCTGCGTCGCGACGAAGATGCGGGTCGTCGCCTGGTACAGCGGCGTGGTGAACAGCGCGAGCGCTGCCGCCCCCGCGACCCCGAGCAGTGTCAGCAGGGTGATGCTGATCCAGCGTCGGCGCAGGGTGCGGACGTAGTCCAGGAATTCCACGTAGGCGGCCTCTCGGTCGGAGATGTCAGAGCTGTGCGAAGGGAACGTCGGTCAGGGGGTGCCACGGGGCGGTCGGCCTGCTCATTCAGGCACCGACCCGCATGACAGCGCACTCCGGGAGACGACGGACGCTGTCGTCTGCGGAGTGACGCGGATACCGAGTTCACCCTCGACCGGGCCGCTGCCCAGGAAGTCGACGTGAAGCGTAGAGGTCTCGCCGGGAGCTAGGAGCACGTCGACGAGCGCGACGGGTCGCGTCCCGTCGGTGCCGGCCTGGTACACGGGCTCCTCGCCGTCCAGCGAGCTCGCGAGCGTCGCGCCGCCCTCCGGGCCGTACACGACGACGCGCGTCTTGATGTAGCCGGGCTCGACGCCGAAGAGGCCGGCGCCGGTGATGTAGTCGGGAAGCGCAGCCACCGCCTCCGCCGGAACGGAGTTCGTGAGCTGCACGCTCGCGCGGTAGTTCGCGGCCCCGTCGGCCCTGCATACCGCGGTCGAGTGCTGCACGGCGGTCTGGAGGTAGAAGTCCATCTTCGCGCCGGTGGCATCGTTGAAGAACACCCCGAGGAGGGTCTCGTCAGGGCCGTCCTCCGCCGGCAGCACGGTCGCGACATCCGTGCCGGCGATCGTCTCCTGCTCCTGCTCGTCCGCGCTCCAGACAAGGATGCGGTGCTCGGCTCCGGCGGCCGCGAGGGCCTTGAGCATGGCTGCTCCGTCGTAGCCGCCGGCAGCGATCGCATCGAAGGTCGCGGCCGCCACCCCCGCGAAGTAGTCGTCCTGAGCGGACGGGTCCGGGTACCGGACGTACACCTCGGAGAGCAGCTTCGGAACGACGTTCTCCGCGGTGAGCACGTCGCCGTCCGGAAGGGTCAGCGGGCCGATCGCGGCGAGGATCCCGCTCAGCCCGACGGGGTCGAAGGACACCACGCCGTCGACGTCGGCTCCGAACTCGCGCTGCCA
Source organism: Microbacteriaceae bacterium (assembly GCA_031177985.1). Taxonomy (GTDB): domain Bacteria; phylum Actinomycetota; class Actinomycetes; order Actinomycetales; family Microbacteriaceae; genus JAPSJW01. The sequence goes on from JAPSJW010000003.1 coordinate 458,010, forward strand.
CATCTCCCGCGCGAGAGCTGCGCTGGTCGGGAAGTCCGGAGTGAGGGTGACGTCCTGCAGATAGGTTCCGACGAGGTCGGAGTAGAGCCCGCGGACCTCGAGCGGCAGGTCGAGCACCGGCTCGGGATACTCCGGGAAGTCGGCGGATGAGGCCTGCTGCGTCATGTCGACAGTGCCGCCCTCCGCCCGGATGATCGCCAGTGCGCCCGGGATGCCGCCCGACGCACGCAGCTCGGCGTTGTTCTGGAAGATCAGCAGGTACTCGCGCGGGCCTTCGAGACCGAGCATCGTCGGAAGCAGCAGGGCCGCGCGGTGCACCGCGTCGAGAGTCGTCGCCGTCTCCGCCATGACGCCCTGGAACTCCTCGACCCCGGCGCTGACCTGCGGCACCGTCAGAGTCGTGTCGATCTCCATCGCGCGCTCGGCCGCCGCGGTGAGGGCCTGACTGGCCGTTCCGATGTGCGGCTCCGCCTGCACGAGCGGGTCGATCGGGATCCTCCCCCCGACGGGAGTGAGGGCCGAGACGTCCATGCCTCCGGCGATCTGCGCGAACGGCTCCGAGGCTTCCGCCGTCACATCGCGCAGGATCTCCGCGAGGTCTCCGAAGGCTCGGAGATTCGAGCCGAGCACCGGCACGGCTTCGAAGAGGGACCACACCGGGTCGCTGGTCAGTGCGTGCGCCGTCTCCGCGCGTTCGCTGACCCGGGCGAGGCTGAGAACCGCGGCCTGGGCGTTGCCCGCCTGAAGCTCCTGCTGGATCTCGCCCGCCAGCGGGAGGGCGGCCTGCAGCTCGGCGCGTGCGGCGATGCCCCGCAGCACGACCCAGGAGACGCCTGCGACGAGGAGGATCGCGAGCACCCCGACCGTGCGCAGCACGATGCGGCGCCGCCGCCCGCCGGTTCTCCGGCGGACGCGGACGCGCACACGCTCAGCGCCCCGCTCTGACAACCGGCACTCCCCCCGAAACCGCCGTACCGCTGCTCCGGAGTATAGCCCGCGGCGCGCTCACGCCCTCGTTACGAGGGCGCCCACCTCTCGGCTGACGGTGCCCACGGCCTCAGCTATGGCGGCGCCCGCCCTGGCGTAGACCTTGGTCGACCGACGGTAGGGGTCGACGATGTCGAGCGTCTCCGGGTCGGCGGGCGGCAGGTACCCGCGGCGCGCCCCGGCGTGGGCCACGACGGCGCGGAGGAAGCCTGCGAGATCCTGTCCGTCGAACGGTGGGAGGTCGTCACGGTCGGGCAGCTCGCGCAGGAGCCGGGCGAACTCGGTGAGGGTGAACGCCGTCCGCGACGCGCGAGGAACCAGCGACACCGACTCGCGCCGGTGCTCGCGCGCCATGCCGAGCACCAGGTCGGCGTCGGCGACGTGGGCCTCGAGCAGCCGCTTCGCGGCGTGCGCTGAGCCGTCGCCTCCGTACTTCTTGGCCTCGGCGAGGGCCTCGGCGGGCATCTGGGCACCCGCCTGGGCGACCAGGCCTGCGCTGTGCACGGCGACCTGAGAGGCGAGAGCGGCGCCGCGCTCGGGACCGAACCGGGTCGCGAGTTCCTCCGCGAGTCTCAGCCTCAGCAGCTGCTCGGCCATCGGGGACCGGCAGATGTTGCCGGTGCAGACCATCAGGATCTCGAACGGTCGCTCAGCCACGACGGTCACTCTAGAACAGCGTGGGCTGCCCCGTCTGATGCGTCTGCCTCTCCGCCGACCAGGTCCACCGCGGCGACCGGCCGGTCAGGCCATGCTTGGCCACAAGGGGTCGGAACTTCTCGGCGAGCCACTCCCGGTACTCCTTGGGCGCGTAGTTGCTGCGTGCGTAGAGCTCGCGGTAGCGCGGCACGAGGTGCGGGTGCTCCCGCTCGAGCCAGAGGAAGAACCACTCGCGCGCACCCGGGCGCAGATGCAGCGCCGTGTGCAGCACCCGCGTCGCGCCGGATGCGGCGATCCTCTCGAGCGCCCCGTCGAGATGATCACGAGTGTCGGTGAGATACGGCAGCACCGGCATGAGGAACACCGTCACGTCGAATCCGGCGTCGGTCGCGGCCTTGACCGTAGCGAGGCGCGCGGTCGTCGTCGGCGTGCCGGGCTCGATCGACTGCTGCAGCTCGTCGTCGTACACGGCGATCGACATCGCGAGATCGACCGGCACGAGGTCGCGCGCCTCCTGCAGCAGCGGCAGGTCACGGCGCAGCAGCGTGCCCTTCGTCAGGATGCTGAGCGGTGTGCCGCTCTCCGCGAGCAGGCGGATGATGTCGGGCATGAGGGCATAGCGCCCCTCGGCCCGCTGGTACGGGTCGGTGTTGGTGCCGAGCGCCACCACCGGGTGCTCCCACGACGATTTCGCCAGCTCCTTGCGCAGGACCTCGGCGACGTTGACCTTGACGATGATCTCGCTGTCGAAGTCCTTGCCCGAGTCGAGGTCGAGGTAGGTGTGGGTGTTGCGGGCGAAGCAGTAGGCGCAGGCATGACTGCATCCCCGGTACGGATTGATCGTCCACTCGAACGGCATCCCGCTCGCGCCCGGCACCCGGTTGAGGGCGCTCTTGGCGAGCACCTCGTGGAAGGTGATGCCGGCGAACTCGGGCGTGCGGACGCTGCGCACGAGGTTCGACAGCTTCGCGAGCCCGGGCAGGGCGGCGGGCTCCTCGACCGTCAGCTCCCGAGCACTCCACCGCATCGCAACATTCGAACACATGTTCGATGCCGGGTCAAGCGAACAACCGGCGCCGGAGGGTCGTCCCGGCTCAGAGCGAGCGACCCTCCGGCGCCACTCGGTCGCGTCACACGCTGACGGGACGACCCGCGCCGAGCGCGAACCGTTCCCCGGTCCACCGCTCGCGCAGCCAGCGGTCGTGACTGGCGACGACGACCGCCCCCGGATATCCGCCCAGCGCCTCCTCGAGCTCGCTCGCGAGGGTCAGCGACAGGTGATTCGTCGGCTCGTCGAGCAGGAACACGTGCGGCGGCTTGGCGACGATGAGCGCCAGCGCCACCCGCCGCTGCTGCCCGATCGACAGGGAGCCGACGGGCCGGTCGAGGTCCGGGGAGGCGAGAAGTCCGAGCGACGCGAGCGGCACCGTCTCTGCCCTCCGCTCCCCCACGACCCGTTCGTACACGGAGCGAGCCGTCTGCGACGGGTCCGCGAACCGCACGTCCTGCTCCAGGAGCGCCACCCGCACTCCCTTCCGCCTCCGCAGAGCTCCCGCATCCGGTCGGATCGCGCCGGCCAGCACCGAGAGCAGCGTCGACTTCCCCGCCCCGTTCCCGCCGGTGACCAGGATGCGACTGGCCGCCCGCACCGCGAACGACGGCACCTCGAGCCGGTGGCCGACTCGCGCCTCCACCAGCGCGAGCAGCGGATCGTCGTCGTCCTCGAGGGGGTGCCAGCCGGTGGGGATCCCGGTGAAGCCGAGCACGGGCGGCGGCTCTCCGACGCGGGCGTCGAGGAGGTCGTCGAGGCGCCCCTCGGCATCCCGCACACGACGGGCGATCTGCCGCTGCACCTTCGCCCCCTTGAACTTGTGGATGAACTTGTCGTTGTCCCGTGGGCCACGACCGTGCGCGACGTTCCTTCCGCTCACCGCCACGACCTCGCTCAGTCTGGCCGCCTCGCGCTCCTCCGCCGCGAACTGCGCCTCCCAGCGCGCCCGCTCGTCGGCCTTCGCCTTCAAGTACTCGCTGTACACCGCCGAGTCGTGCCCGCCGAAGCGCGTGAAACCCGACCGGGACGGGTCGATGTCCAGCAGGGAGGTCGCCACCTCGTCGAGGAACGCGCGGTCGTGGCTCGCGAACAGCACAGGACCCGGCCAGCTCCTCAGGTGCTCGCGGAGGAACCCGACCGCGGCGTCGTCCAGGTGGTTGGTCGGCTCGTCGAGCAGCAGCGCGGTCGGCCGGGACAGCAGCAGTGCGGCGAGCGCGAAACGGGAGCGCTGGCCGCCGCTGACCGCGTCGAGCCGCCGGTCGAGCGGGATGCCGCCCACACCGAGGCCGTCGAGCAGCTCGTCGCGGCGGGAGTCGATGCTCCACACCTCGGCGCGCTCCGCCTCGATGAGGGCCGCCTCGTACCGCTCCTCGGCCCCCGGCTCTGAGCCGAGCGCCGCCGCCGACGCCTCGAGCTCCCGCTCGATCTCCCGCACCTCCGCGAGCGAGTGCTCGAGCAGCTGCCGGAGCGACGATCGCCGCTCGAAGCGCACCTCCTGCCACAGCAGTCCGGTGCGTTCAGGCCGGGCGACGGTGCCGGAGTCGGGCTCCTCGATGCCCGCGGCTATGCGCAGCAGAGTCGACTTGCCTGCTCCGTTCTCGCCGATGAGGCCGAGCCGCTCCGAGCGATCGACGGTGAGGGTCAGGTCGGTGAGCACTCGACGGTCGCCGTAGGCACGGCTGACCCCGTCGAGTCGAAGGTGATCGATGGATGTACGGATGGTCGCAGTCACAGGAACCGCCTCTCTCGAGATGGGGTTCCCGCGCGGGCACTGCAGGGAGGCGACAGCTCTCGGACGGCGCGCGCGTAGACACAGAGGCGATCAGCCGGACTGGAGAGTCGTCACCGTCGACCTGCGCCTCAGACGCGGGACGGATGACGAGTCAGCTCTCCACGAGCGTCGACCGTACTCCCGTCCCGAGAGAACGTCAACCCGCGAGTTTGAGCGTCTCCGCCGTCTGCGCGAGCACGCGCTGGGCCGTGGCCGGATCATCGGACAGCGTCGTACCGAAGCTCGGCACCATCCTCTTCAGGGCCGGCGTCCACTGCTTCATCCGGTCGGGGAAGCAGGTCTCGAGCAGGCCCAGCATGATCGGCACAGCGGTCGAGGCCCCAGGCGAGGCGCCCAGCAGGCCCGCGATGGAGCCGTCCTTCGCCGCGACGACCTCGGTGCCGAACTGCAGCACGCCGAGCTTCTTCTTGTCCTTCTTGATCACCTGCACCCGCTGACCCGCGGTGATCTTGTACCAGTCCTTCGGGTCGGCGTCGGGGAAGAAGTCGCGCAGCGCCTCGAACTTCGTCGCGGGCCGCGCGAGCAGCTGCCCGACCAGGTAGCCGACCAGGCTGAGGTTGCTCACGCCCGCCGCGATCATCGGCACCAGGTTGTGCCAGCGGATGCTCGCGAACAGGTCGAACCACGACCCGGACTTCAGGAACTTGGGGCTGAAGCCGGCGTACGGGCCGAACATCAGGCTGGCGGTGCCGTCGACGACCCGCGTGTCGAGGTGGGGCACCGACATCGGAGGCGATCCGACGGCGGCCTTGCCGTAGACCTTCGCGGAGTGCCGCGCGACCACGGCCGGGTCGTCGGTGCGCAGGAACTCACCGGACACGGGGAAGCCGCCATAGCCGCGGATCTCCCGGATGCCCGACTTCTGCAGCAGGTTCAGCGCGGAGCCGCCGGCGCCGACGAAGACGAACCGGGCGGTCACGTCCCCGGGGGTGAGCCCCAGCTCGTTCCGCAGCGACACCCGCCAGGTGCCGTCGCGCAGCTTCTTCAGGTTGGTCACGCGCTTCTCGTAGTGCAGCGTCGCGCCGTTCTGCTCGAGATAGCCGAGCAGCTCGCGGGTGAGGGCGCCGAAGTCGACATCCGTTCCGCTCGCGATGCGGGTTGCCGCGATCGGCTGCGACTTCTTGCGCCCCGGGATCAGCACGGGCGCCCAGCTGCGGATGACGTCGGCGTCCTCGCTGTACTCCATCCCAGCGAAGAGCGGATGGTCCTTCAGCGCCTCGTAGCGCGCCTTCAGATAGGCGACGTTGCGCTCACCCCACACGAAGCTCATGTGCGGCACCGGATTGATGAATGACGCCGGATCGGGCAGCAGCCGCTCGCTGACCAGATGCGCCCAGAACTGGCGCGAGACCTGGAACTGCTCGTTCACCTTGACGGCGCTCGAGATCTCGATCGAGCCGTCGGACTTCTCCGGCGTGTAGTTCAGCTCGCACAGGGCCGCATGGCCGGTGCCTGCGTTGTTCCAGGCGTTCGAGCTCTCGAGGGCAGCTGCGTCGAGCCGTTCGTAGACGTGGATGTCCCAGTCGGGCTCGAGCTGCTTGAGCAGGGTGCCGAGGGTGGCGCTCATGATCCCGCCGCCGATGAGCACGACGTCGACCGGTTTGTTCACCGCAACAGTCTACTGAGCGCGGTGCCCCCGATCCGGCCGCTCACCACCCGATCGCGCGGAGCTCCTCGTCCATCCGTCGCGCCATCTCGGCGTAGCCGTCGTCGTTCGGGTGCAGGCCGTCCTCGGCCATCCACTCCGGGTGCCCTTCGAGCCAGCGCGAGGCGCCCTCGATGTAGTCGGCTTGGATGCGCTCCGCCGCCTCACGCACCCAGCCGATGATGATGTCGACCGATTCGGGACGCTCGTCCGTGTACCAGAACGGCTCGACGACGATGAACTCGGCGTCGGGAAGCTCCGTGGAGAGCGTGTCGAAATCGGCGTTGATGGCATCCCGGATATCGGTGCCCCGCGTCGGGTAGCTGAAGTTGTCGTTCAGACCCATCGTGATGAAGACGATGTCCGGGTCGGCATCGATGATCTTCGTCGGAAGGTCGCCGGGCCCGGTCACGCTGCGGTTGTTCACGAACCCGAGCCCGTTGACGCTCGGGTTGTACTCGTTCCAGCGCCGCTCCTCGCTGATGATCGTCGACCAGCGCTTCGACTCGTCGCTCGCGCCGGTGCCCAGCGTGTACGAGTCGCCGTAGAACGCCACGAGCGGCTGCTGCGACGCGGCCGCTCCCGGCCTGCTCAGCCATGCGGCAGCCATCAATGTCCCCCCGAAGGCGAGGGCGGTCACCGTCAGGAAACCCACCCACGCCGCTTTAGTCCCCATGAAGACCATTGGACTACGTGGAGAGCGGTCCTCACATACGACCGAGCCCGGATGAGATGAAACCGATACCTGCCGCGCCCAGCCCGAGCGTGAGCGACGCGGCTCCCACCCAGAGAAGTGCGATGGCCCGGCCCGGCTTCTGCGGGTCCCGGCCGAGCACCGAGAGGAAGAAGCCTGCGGGCATGAGCAGCGCCGCCGCGGGGACTCCGAACCTCGCCACCGCATCGAACGCCTGCGGCAGCGCGGCGGCGTCGAGGAGGACGAGGAGCACGAGGGAGAGCACGAGCAGGACGGCGGCATGCGCGTGACCGGCGCGGAAGAACTTCTGCTGCAGCGCGTTGGCCGGCACTCCCCCGGTCGCCACCTTCACGAGGAAGACCCCGCCCGACTCGACTGTGATCAGCGCAAGCACCAGCACGCCCGCCAGCACCATCGTCCATGGTTGGATAGTCACGGTGTCCAATTTAGGATAGTGACGCTATCTAGTCAAGGAGGGCCATGCGGGTCTCAGAGCTCGTCGAGCGGTCGGGGGTCTCCCTCGCCTCGATCAAGTACTACCTGCGCGAGGGGCTCCTCATGCCGGGCGTCGCGACGAGCGTGACGGGGGCCGACTACGACGAGCGCCACGTCAAGCGGCTCGCGCTGATCCGCGCGCTGATCGATGTGGTCGGCATGCCGGTGCAGAAGGTCAAGATCGTGCTCGCCCTCATCGACGACCCCGATGCCGAGCTGTTCGAGGCGCTGGGTCAGGCCGTCTCGGCCCTGCCCCCCGCGATCGAGGGAGATCCAGAGGCCGACTACCCGCGTGCGCGCGCCGCCCTCGAGCGGCTGGGCCAGGTGTACGTGCCGGAGTACCCGGCCGTGCCGCAGCTCGAGCGCGCCCTCGCCGCGGCGGAGTCCGTCGGGATGCCGATGAGCGATGAACGCCTCGAGGTGTACGGGCGAGCCGTCATGCAGATGGGCGAGTACGACATCCGGGCGATCCCCAGCGACGGCACGGCGTCGGCACTCGAGTACTCCGTGCTCGGCACCGCGATCTACGAGCCCGTCGTCGCGGCGCTGCGTCGCCTCGCCCACCAGGACGTGGCGGCGCGCCTGCTCGGGCCCGCCGGGTGGCCGACTACGCCGAAGGGACCAGGCGAGAAGCAGCCAGCTCCGCGATCTGCACCGCGTTGAGGGCTGCGCCCTTGCGCAGGTTGTCGTTGCTGATGAACATCGCGAGCCCGCGATCCCCCGGCACGCCCTCGTCCTGCCGCAGGCGTCCGACGTAGCTGGGGTCCTGGCCGGCGGCCTCGAGCGGGGTCGGCACGTCGGTCAGCACGACGCCGGGCGCGTCGGCCAGCAGCTCCTTGGCGCGCTGCACGGTCAGGGCGTCCGCGAACTCGGCGTTGATCGAGAGGGAGTGACCGGTGAACACCGGCACGCGCACGCAGATGCCGCTCACGCGGAGCTCGGGCAGCCCGAGGATCTTGCGGCTCTCGTTGCGGAGCTTCTTCTCCTCATCCGTCTCGCCCAGCCCGTCGTCGACGAAGCTCCCCGCCTGCGGGATGACGTCGAACGCGATCGTCTTCGGGAACGCCTTGGCCTCGGGGAACTCGACCGCCGCGCCGTCGTGAACGAGGCTGATCGCGTCCTGCGCGACGGCGGCGCGCGCCTGCTCGAGCAGCTCCTCGCCGCCCTTAAGGCCGGCGCCCGACACCGCCTGGTAGGTGCTGATGATCAGGCGCTCGAGACCCGCCTCCTCGTGCAGCACCTTGAGCACGGGCATGGCAGCCATCGTGGTGCAGTTCGGGTTGGCGACGATGCCCTTGCGCGCCTCGGAGAGGGCGTCGGGGTTCACTTCGCTGACGACGAGGGGAACGTCGGGGTCCATGCGCCAGGCGCTCGAGTTGTCGATCACCAGCACGCCGGCCGCAGCGAAACGGGGCGCCTGCACACGCGACATGGTCGCGCCGGCCGAGAAGATGGCGAGGTCGAGGCCCGTCGGGTCGGCGGTCTCAGCATCCTCGACGACGATCTCGCCGTCCTTCCAGGGAAGGGTCGTGCCGGCACTGCGCGCCGACGCGAAGTAGCGGATCTCCGCCACCGGGAAGTCGCGCTCCTCGAGGAGACGGCGGACGACCGCGCCGACCTGGCCTGTGGCGCCGACGACGCCGATTCTCACACCGCTGCTGCTCATGACACTGTCCACTCGTGGTGCCGGACGGGAAACTGCATACATCCTAGGGTCGCCGGCGTGGCGCGACCGACCCTCCTGCGTCAGAAACTGCCACACGGGCGTCGGATCCCGCCGGAGTCAGGAACGACCGAGCCCGTCGAGAAGCACGTCCACCATCCGCCCTCCGGTCTCCGGCTCGCGATCGTCGGCGAGCCTGCTGAGAGCCGGGATCAGCTCCTCGGCGCGCACGTCGCCCCGCAGACTGCCGTCGCGGGCGCCCGCGTCGAGGATGCGCTGCACTCGCGGCGCGAGGACGCCGATGAACTGCGACGGCAGCGGCTGATATGCCGGGTCGCCGGAGTGCAGCGCGGCCGCGAAGCCGCGCTTGGTCGCCACGAAGCGGGCGAGGGAGCGGGCCCAGAGTCGCAGCGCCTCGGCCGGGGGGTGCTCGTCAGCGAGCCGATCGGCCTCATCCGCCGTCGCCTGGAGCTCGCGTCGGAACACGGCGACGATCAGATCAGAGCGCTGGGGGTAGCTGCGGTAGACGGTGCCCACCCCGACGCCTGCCCGTGCCGCGATGTCGCGGATCGGCGCCTCGACGCCGAGCTCCGCGAACGCGGCTTTGGCCGCCTCCAGCACGGCTTCCGTGTTGCGCAGCGCGTCCGCTCGGTTCCTGCGCGGCGCAGGGTCGGGCGTCGATGGCGTGCTCACGGATACCTCTCAGGTGACAACCGGAACAACGTTCCGTATAGTTGCGGACACATGTTCCGTTTCTTCGAGACTACCGCCTCGGGGACCCCAGACCACAGGAGAATCACATGCACTATCGTCCGCTTGGCCGTACCGGCATCCAGATCTCGCCTCTCGCGCTCGGCGCGATGATGTTCAGCTCATTCGGCAATCGCGATCAGGCCGAGGTCGACGGGATGGTCGGGCGGGCGCTCGATGCCGGCATCAACATCATCGACACCGCCGACGCGTACGCCGAGTCGGAGGAGATGGTCGGGCACGCCCTGAAGGGCCGCAGGGACGACGTGGTGCTGGCCACCAAGTTCGGACGCCCGATGGGCGACGACGCGAACCACCGGGGCGGCTCGCGTCGGTGGATCATGACCTCCGTCGAGAACTCGCTGCGTCGGCTGCAGACCGACCACATCGACCTGTACCAGCTGCACCGGCCCGATCCGCAGACCGACATCGAGGAGACGCTCTCGGCGCTGACCGATCTTGTGCGCAGCGGCAAGGTGCGCGCCATCGGCACCTCCGACATGCCGGCATCGGACATCGTCGAAGCCCAGTGGGTGGCCGAGCGCCGCGGGCTCGAACGATTCCGCACCGAGCAGCTGCACTACTCGCTGCTCGACCGCACTGTCGAGCGCGAGGTGCTGCCGGTGGCCGAGCGCTACGGCATGGGAACGACGATCTGGAGCCCGCTCGCGAGCGGGATGCTCACCGGGCGCGTGCGCCGCGGCCAGGAGTCCGACCTGCGCCGCACCCGCATGTTCGCGGCCCTGCGGGACGAGCGGCGCATCGACGCGGTCGAGGAGTACGTGCAGCTCGCCGCGGAGGTTGGAATCCCCCTCACGCACATGGCACTCGCGTTCGTGATCGCGCATCCGGGCGTGACGGCCGCTCTCATCGGCCCGAGGACACCCGCCCAGCTCGACGACCTGCTCGCAGCGGCCGAACTGACCCTCTCGGACGAGGTGCTCGACCGGATCGACGCGATCGTCGCACCGGGAACGGGCGTCGGGCGGATGGATCAGGAGTACACGACACCGCCGCTGCTCTCCGCACCGCTGCGCCGCCGCCCCGTCGCCGAGCGGTCGGCCGCGTGATCCGCTTCTGCAGGAGGACCGCCGACGGCACGTCGTCAGCCGCCTCCCTGGGTGACTCCAGTCACGGCGTTCCCTGCAGAACGAACGGGATGCGGGCCGAACGGAGGTAGTCGACCGCCGGCACGCCGGTGACGGACGCCGTTATCGGCGTGTCGACGGGGGTGGTACCTCCGTTGTGTCCGGCCAAGGTGGCGCGAAGGCCGGAAGTGGCCTCTGCGGTAACGGCCCACCGGCGCCGAGACGGCCTCGGGAACCGGGCGCGCCCCACCGGCGCCGAGACGGCGCCGGGAACCGGGCGCGCGAAGGCCAGAAATGGCCTTCGCTCTCAGCGCCCGGTTCCCGCGTAGACCACGGCTTCGGTCTCGGCGTCGAGGCCGAACGCGGTGTGCACGACCTGCATCGCCTCGCGGAGGGTGTCGGCGCGGGTGACGACCGAGATGCGGATCTCGCTCGTGGAGATCATCTCGATGTTGATGCCCGCGTCGGACAGCGACCGGAAGAGCTGCGCGGAGACCCCGGCGCTCGTGCGCATGCCGGCGCCCACGACCGACAGCTTGCCGATCTGGTCGTCGTACTGCAGGGCGGTGAAGCCCACCGCATCCTGCTCCGAGCGGAGGGCGGTCAGCACCTTCTCGCCGTCGGACTTCGGCAGGGTGAACGAGATGTCGGTGCGGCCGGTGGCGGCCGCCGACACGTTCTGCACGATCATGTCGATGTTGGCTCCGGTCTTCGCCACGATCGTGAAGATCTCGGCGGCCTTGCCCGGCACGTCGGGAACGCCGACGACCGTGACCTTGCCCTCGCTCAGGTCACCCGCGACTCCGGTGATGATCGGCTCTTCCATCGACTCTCCTTCGTTGGTCGCGACGACCCAGGTTCCCTCGGAGTTGTTGAACGACGACCGCACGTGGATCGTCACGCCGTGTCTGCGCGCGAACTCGACTGCGCGGATGTAGAGCACCTTCGCTCCGGCCGCTGCGAGTTCGAGCATCTCCTCGCTCGTGATCCGGTCGATCTTGTGCGCCTTCGGCACGACGCGGGGGTCGGCGGTGAAGACGCCGTCGACATCCGTGTAGATCTCGCAGACGTCGGCGCCGAGCGCGGCGGCCAGCGCGACCGCGGTCGTGTCTGAGCCGCCTCGGCCGAGCGTGGTGATGTCGCGGGAGTCCCGGTTGAAGCCCTGGAAGCCCGCGACGATCGCGACGGCGCCCTCGTCGAGCGCCTCGCGGACCCGGCCGGGGGTGACGTCGACGATGCGGGCGGCGCCGTGCCGGGCATCCGTGATCATGCCGGCCTGGCTGCCGGTGTACGAGCGGGCGTCAACGCCGAGGCTCTTGATCGCCATCGCGAGCAGCGCCATCGAGATGCGCTCGCCCGTCGTGAGGAGCATGTCCATCTCGCGCGGATCGGGCATCGGTGTGACCTCGTGGGCGAGGTCGATGAGCTCGTCGGTCGTGTCGCCCATCGCGGAGACGGCGACGACGACGTCGTTGCCTGCCTTGCGGGTCGCGACGATGCGCTTCGCGACGCGCTTGATGCTCTCGGCGTCGGCGACCGACGAACCGCCGAACTTCTGCACGATGAGGGCCACGGCAACTCCAGGGATCTCGGCCGGATAGGGCCGCGAACGATTCTACGGCCGGATCAGGCCTCTACCGTGCGGCGGCCCTCGAAGGCCCGGCCGAGCGTCACCTCGTCGGCGTACTCCAGGTCGCCGCCCACCGGCAGACCCGACGCGAGCCGCGAGACCCGCAGGTTCGGCTGCACGAGCAGGCGAGTGAGGTAGGTCGCCGTCGCCTCGCCCTCGAGGTTCGGATCGGTGGCGATGATGACCTCGGTCACCGTGCCGTCGCCCAGGCGCTGCATGAGCTCGCGGATGCGGAGGTCGTCTGGTCCGATGCCGTCGATCGGGCTGATGGCACCGCCGAGCACGTGGTAGAGGCCGCGGAACTCGCGGGTGCGCTCGATCGCGACGACGTCCTTCGCCTCCTCGACGACGCAGATGGTGGTGTGCGAGCGGCGCGGGTCACGGCAGATCGAGCAGGTCTCCTGCTCGCTGACGTTGCCGCAGATGGTGCAGAACCGCACCTTCTCGCGCACCTCCAGCAGCACCTCCGCGAGGCGACGCACGTCGAACGTCTCGGTCTGCAGGATGTGGAACGCGATGCGCTGCGCCGACTTCGGCCCGATGCCCGGAAGCCTGCCGAGCTCGTCGATCAGCTCCTGGACGATTCCCTCGTACATGCGCTACTCGTCCCTCGGCACGGGGGCGACCCGGGGTGCCACCGGCTGCTCCTCGATGAAGCTCGCCCCGAGGATCTCACGCACGACCGACTCCCCGTACCGCTGGCGGCCGTCGGGGGCGGATGCGGGAGCGCGACGCTTCGGGGCTGCCTGCTCCGCTTGGGCTGCGGTCGGTGCACGGCGAGCGGCGTCGCTCGGCGCACCGGGTGCCCGACCCTCGCCCTGCGGCTGATCGCGTTCCGGCGGCATCGAGGTCGTCGACCCGATCGGCGTGTTCGCCGGAAGCGCGGGAGGCTCCGGCTCCGCCTCGTCGGTCGGACCGGACGGGATAGGCACCACGTCCCAGTCGTCGACACCCGGCGGGACAGCCGGCACCGGATCTGCTGCGGGCCGGGCCGCGGCGGGCGGCGCCGGGGCACGACGCTGCTCGGGAGCCTCGACCCGAGCGACGAACTTCACGCGGATGCCCAGCACCTCGAGGATGGCGGCGCGGAGGTGCTCGCTGACGTTCTCGCCCGGCTCGCGCTTCCGGAAGTTCGCCGCGTCGTTCTCGCTCATGAACGAGACCGTGAGCACGTCGTCGACCAGGGCTCGCGCCTGCGAGGTGTAGACGACCGTCCACGCGCTGCGCTTGGCCTTCTCGACCCGCTCGAGGATCTCGGGCCATGCGTCGCGCACCTGCTGCAGCGTGACCGTGGAAGGGTCGGCCGCGGGGCGAGGAGGTTCGGGTGCCGCCGGCGCGGCCTGCGCGGCCGAGGGTTCCGCGGCGACCGGGGGCTGCGGCTGCTGCTCGGGGGTGGTCTCGGTACGCGGCGCCTCCGGCGGCGCAACTCGACCAGCGGAAGTCGCCTCCGGCGCTGCTCGACCAGCGGAAGGGGCTTCCGGCGCTGCTCGACCCGCAGGCGAGGTGGCCGGCGTCGCGCGATCCGCCTCGGGAGCCTCGGACACTGCTCGGCCGGCGGCGGGAGCCTCCCGGCGCACGGCGGGCGGCTCGGCTCGGTCGACGGCGGGCGACCGCGGGGGCGCCGCTGCAGCGGATGCCGCGACCGCCGGCGCATCCGGACCGTCGACGCCGATGCGGCGCTCGAGCCGCTCCACCCGCGCCAGCGCGCCGCGCGCGGTGTCGTCGGCCGCAGGGACCAGCACGCGCGCCATCATGAGTTCCAGGTGCAGGCGGGGACTCGTCGCCCCCGTCATCTCCGTGAGCGCGGTGTTGACGACATCCGCGATCCGCGAGAGCTCGGCCTGACCGAACGCCGCGGCCTGCTGCTGCAGCCGCTCCAGCTCGTCCCGCGTGGTGCCACGGAGCACGGCACCCGCGCCCTCCGCCGCAGCGGCGACCAGGATGAGGTCGCGCAGGCGCTCGAGGAGGTCCTCGACGAAGCGCCGCGGATCCTGACCGGTCTGGATGACCCGGTCGACGGAGGCGAACACCGCCGCCGCGTCCCGGCTGCCCAGCGCCTGCACCACGTCGTCGAGCAATGCCCCGTGCGTGTACCCGAGGAGGGCGACGGCGCGCTCGTACTCGACGGTCGAGCCCTCGGAGCCTGCGACCAGCTGGTCGAGCAGCGACAGCGTGTCGCGCACCGAGCCGCCCCCCGCGCGCACGACGAGCGGAAGCACTCCGGCATCGACCGCGACGCCCTCGCTCTCGCACAACGTCTGCACGTACTCGAGCATCTGCGCGGGCGGTACGAGGCGGAACGGGTAGTGATGGGTGCGCGACCGGATGGTGCCGATGACCTTCTCGGGCTCGGTCGTCGCGAAGATGAACTTCACGTGCTCCGGCGGCTCCTCGACGATCTTGAGCAGCGCGTTGAACCCCTGCGGGGTCACCATGTGCGCCTCGTCGAGGATGAAGATCTTGTAGCGGTCGCGAGCGGGCGCGAACACGGCGCGCTCGCGCAGGTCGCGCGCGTCGTCGACGCCGTTGTGCGAGGCGGCGTCGATCTCGACGACGTCGAGCGAGCCGCTGCCGTCGCGGGAGAGCTCGACGCAGCTCGGGCAGGTGCCGCACGGGCTGTCGGTCGGCCCCTCGGCGCAGTTGAGGCAGCGGGCGAGGATGCGGGCGCTCGTGGTCTTGCCGCAACCGCGGGGACCGCTGAAGAGGTAGGCGTGATTCACCCGGTCGGTGCGAAGCGCCGTGCGCAGCGGGTCGGTCACCTGAGACTGGCCGATCAGCTCGGCGAAAGTCTCAGGCCGATATCGGCGGTAGAGGGCGGCGACCACTCCCACAGGATAGTCGCGGCGTCCGACTTCAGCCGTGCCTGTGGATGGGCTCAGTCGACGGGAGTGGATGCTCCGACACCGCGTCGCCGAGGACCGACACCCGATTGGCGGGAACGCCAGCCGCGGAACGCGGTCATCCCGCGTGCCCACCACTCCTTCACCAGCCCCTCGAACCACACCCAGGTCGCGTCACGCACGAAGAGGAAGTCGAGCGCGATCATCGCGAGCGAGAACGGCCAGAGCCCCAGGAACAGCGCGATGCCCAGGTGCACGCCCGTGATGCCGAGCAGCGCCACGACGCGCGTCGGCCGCCAGACGAGGAAGATCGGGAACAGCAGCTGCAGCCCGAAGGTCGTGTAGGTCAGCAGGTACACCGGCCAATCCCACAGCGACACGAGGTCGTTCAGCCACGGGAACGGACGGAACACCTCGATCGCGAGCGAGTAGTACACGGCCGTGCCGTCGAGCCACTCGCTGCCCTGCAGCTTCAACAGGGCGGAGCTCGCGTAGATCAAGAGGATCTGGTAGCCGCACAGCACGAGCGCGGTGTTGTGGAGCAGGGGCGGAAGCCAGCCAGGGATGCGGCTGCGCCATCCGGTGACCGGCTTCGGCTCCTTGCCACGGGCGAGCCAGGCATCCACCGACCAGCGCTTCGACAGGTTGGCGAAGAGGGCGAAGAACAGGGTGATGCGCATGAGCGTGTCGCCGCCGTTGGTCAGCAGCGTGCTGTTGACCGAGAGCCCGATCCAGAACAGCAGCAGCAGCGGGGTCACCCAGCGGGTCTTCCAGCCCGCGGCGAACACCACGGCGAGCAGCGCGAGCACGACATAGGCGATGTCGAAAACCATGGGGCTCGACTTGTTGAACACGGCATCGAAGAAGATCGGGTAGCCGCGGTCGGAGGCGACCGGATCGATGAACCGGGAGCCGACGCCCCACAGGTAGTGCCGGTCGGCGAAGCTGGTGGCGAGGACGGCGAGGATGATGAGGCCGTAGACGATGCGGAACGCGGCGAAGGCGTACGTTCCGTGCTCGCGCTCGAGCGCCCAGCGCAGCAGCCAGTCGAACCCGCGCATCGCCAGGGCTCCCGCGCGTGCGGGGAGACTCGGGGCGGTGGTGTCGGTGTGGCTCATCGGGCTCCTCCCCCGCCGCGCTCGACGAGACGCTTGAACGCCTCGAGGGCATCAGGGAAGATGCGATCGTCGGCCTGGCGCCAGCCGAAGGAGCGCCAGGTGTCCTCGAACTGCTGCTCGGGATCGTGCCGGTGCGCGAAGTCGTTGGGCCGCTCGTAGTAGATGCGCCAGCGCACGCGCTCGATGTCCTCGCCGAAGTAAGCAGTCGCGAGGTAGGTGGCGTACTCCTTCACGAGGTAGTCGTAGCGCAGCAGGCGGAACGCCTCGCCGCTCTCGCCCAGCGCGTAGAGGTCTTCCTTCAGCTCGTCCTCGGGTCGCGCCTGGAAGCCACCGTCGCCATCTCGCTCGATGAAGGTGTCCTGCACGTACTCCCGCTGCTCGTCGTTGAGTTCGAGGAAACGCGAGTTGTAAGCACGGATGAGATTCCAGGACTGCTTGACCGCACGGGAGGGCAACGGCTGGCCGTCAACTGCGGCGAGTTCGAGATCCGTCACATTGAGCCAGTCGCTCTCGACGAGCTCACCGGCCTCGTCTCGCCACTGCGCCGCGATCTCGAGCGAGATGTCGGCTTTGAGGATGTGGGGGGCGAAGACGTTCCAGCTCTGCGAGAAGTACGGGCTGCCGAGCTGACGCAGCGAGGAGGTGGCGGATTTGAAGCCGCCGGGCGGGGCGGAGAACGAGATGCTCATCAGCGCGTACACCGCGACGAGAAGTGTGCATACGGCGGCGCCGATGCGCGCGGCGAGGGGGAACGAGGTCATGATCTCCGGCGTCGATGGTGCTGGGAACAGGGATCGCCCCACCCCCGGGATGGGGAGGTGGGGCGATCCGTTCAGTCGGGATTCCTAGATTCAGGACTCCAGAGCGGCCTTGCGGCGGGCCAGGTACAGAGCCGCACCGGTCAGCAGGGCCAGCAGCGCGAAGCCACCGAGCCAGAGGCCGTCGTAACCAGTCGAGGCGAGGCCGCCGTCACTGTCAGCGTCGGCCGCAGCGTCAGCATCGGTGTCGGAGTCCGCGTCGGTGTCAGCATCCGCGTCGGCGTCAGCGTCAGCGTCAGCATCCGTGTCAGCGTCGGCGTCGGCATCCGTGTCAGCGTCGGCGTCGGCATCTGCATCAGCGTCGGCGTCAGCGTCGGCGTCAGCATCCGCGTCAGCGTCAGCGTCAGCGTCAGCGTCAGCCGTGACGTCGGTGCCGCGGACCGTGGCCGAGGCCAGGTCGACGACCACCGTGTCGGTCAGCAGGCTGATCGACAGGGCACGCACCGTGAACGAGCCGGCTCCGAGGTCGCCCTCGTCGCCGAGCAGGGTCGGCTGCACGTTGGCGGTCAGCGACACGATCGGGGTGATCAGGTCGAAGAGGCCATCGAGCTCGAGGTCGAGACCGTCGATGATGCCGGCGACCTCGGTGCCGAGGCTGGCGAGCACACCCTCAAGCCCGTTTGTCGTGGTGCCGATGATGCCCGTGATGATGCCTCCGAGCGCGTCGGTGTTGGTGCCGAGCAGGCCGAGGATGGCGTTGATCACCGTGAGCGAACCGCTCGTAGTCACCCCAGCCGTCGGCGCCAGGAGCGTTCCGCCGAGCGTGATGTCGATGCCACCCGTGAGGAACAGGAGGTTCGCGTCAAGCTCGATGAGACCGGTGAGCGCGATGCCGTTGATGGCAGCGGTCACCTCGGCGAGGATCGCGTTGACCTCGGCCGTGATGGTGTTCACGAGCGACGTCACGATCGCGCCGACGACGGCGTCGCTCAGCAGCTCGGTGTTCGGGGGCAGGTTGTTGATGTCGGTGCCCAGCGAGGCGAGGACCGCCTCGAGGTCGACCTGGACCTGACCGGTGGTCAGGTCGACGAGGACGCCGCCCGTTCCGATGAGGCCCGGCGTGAGGATGCCCGACAGGTCGGGCAGGGTCAGACCCACCTCGACGTCAGCCGAGATGATGCCGAGGTCGACCGCCGCGTCGAGCGCATTGGTCAGCGCCGTGTCGAGGCCGCCGAGGACACCCTCGAGCTCGTCGATCGTGCCCGTGAGGGTCGATCCGATGTCACCCACGAGCGCGCTCTCGAGGTTGAGGATGAGGTCGGCGATGAGGTAGTCGCTCGTCGGCTCTCCACCATCGACCTGCTCTGCGGTCGCTCCGAGCGCACCGATCTCGAGGCTGAGCTCCTCGAGCAGACCGGTGTCGCCGAGAAGGGCGCCGAGGTCCACGATCGCGTTCGACGGCGGCGCGCTTGCGTCACCGAGGGTGATGCCACCCGCGTAGGTGACCGCACCGGAGCCGGCGTAAGCGTCGCCGTCGGCGTCCGCCTGGGCGATCTGGTTGACGGCGCCGAGCTGGATGAGCTCGCCGAGGATGTCGGCCTCGATGCCGCCCGGGAAGTCCAGCGTGAGCGCGTTCAGCACCTCAGCGCTGAGCGGGTTCGAGTCGAACGGCACACCGCTCGGCGTCGCTGCGTTGGCCGCCTCGAGGTCGACGAGGTTGTCGAGGTCGGTGCCGAGCACCTCTCCGCCGAGGAACTCGCCGCGCGCTTCGGAAACGTCACTGGGCACGGCGTTGGCCGCGAAGCCGGTTGCGCCCGCAATGCCGAGGGCTACAACTGCGACTCCTGCGAAGGCGGTGGTCGCCTTCTTGCGTATCTGGGTACGCGTAATGAGATTGTTCAAGGTTGGTTACCCCTGGTTCCTGATCCGGTGGAGCAGGGGTTCCTGATCCCCCCGTCCGTGGGAAACCTTACAAAGTGCTTTGAGTGATGTCCACTTTTAGGGGGGCACGATTTTTCGGCGGCGTAACAGCGCTTAACGAGAAAGGACCCCTCGCGCACCCGCCAGAGCCCGGTTACCCTTGCTGCGTTTCCGCCCTGGGGGAGTTGGCCTGGATGGCGCCACGCGAGGAGCCGACAGTCATCTTAGCCGAACGGGTCACCTCACCGCGGTGGCCGACTGCCGTGCGATCTCGAGCTCTTCGTTCGTGGGGATCACGAGGGCCGTGACCCTAGAACTGGGGGTGCTGATCACCCGTTCGTCCCGCCGGCGGGCGGCGTTCGCCTCGCGATCGAGCACGATCCCGAGAGTCTCGAGTCCGGCGAGCACCGCTTCGCGCACCGGCGCGCTGTTCTCGCCGACGCCGGCGGTGAAGACGATGGCGTCGACCCGCCCGAGCTGAGCGGCATAGGCGCCCACATAGTGCCGGATGCGGTGCACGTAGACGTCGAAGGCGAGCGTCGCACGCTCGTCGCCTGCATCCCTCGCGGCGACCAGGTCGCGCATGTCGCTGCGTCCGCTCAAGCCGAGCAGCCCGGCCCTGCGGTTCAGCATCGCGTCGAGCTCCTCGAAGCCGAGGCCCGCCTTGCGGTGCAGGTGGAAGAGGGCCGCCGGGTCGATGTCGCCCGATCGCGTGCCCATGACGAGCCCCTCGAGCGGCGTCATGCCCATCGACGTCTCGACCGACTCTCCCCCGCGCACCGCTGTCGCCGACGCCCCGTTGCCGAGGTGCAGCACGATCGAGTTGACCTCGGTGAGCGGCCTGCCGAGCACGGCGGCCGCCCGCTCGGAGACGAACTTGTGCGACGTGCCGTGGAACCCGTACCGCCGCACCCGGTGTGCCGCCGCCAGGTCCGAGTCGATCGCGTAGGTGTAGGCCGCCGGCGGAAGCGTCGCATGGAACGCGGTGTCGAACACCGCGACGTGCGGCACATCAGGCAGCGCCGCGCGCGCAGCGCGGATGCCCGTGAGGTTCGCGGGGTTGTGCAGCGGAGCGAGGGCCGCGAGGTCGTCGATGTCGGCCTCGACCGCATCCGTCACCAGGGTCGGACCCGAGAACCGTGCTCCGCCTTGGACGACCCGGTGCCCCACCGCGACGAGCCCGAGCTCGGCCAGCCGCAGCCCGTCCTCCTCGAGCCGGGAGAGGACGAGGCGCATCCCCTCCTCGTGGTTCGCGGCCTCGCCTCCGTCGACCCCGATCCGCTCGATCAGTCCGCCCGCGAGCGCCGACTCGGTGTCGAGGTCGACCACCTGGTACTTGATCGACGAGGATCCCGAGTTGACGACGAAGACGGCGCTCACGCGTCGGCCGCCTGCGCCTGGATCGCGGTGATCGCGACGGTGTTGACGATGTCCTGCACGAGCGCCCCTCGCGAGAGGTCGTTGACCGGCTTGCGCAGACCCTGCAGCACCGGCCCGATCGCCACGGCGCCGGCCGTGCGCTGCACCGCCTTGTAGGTGTTGTTGCCCGTGTTGAGGTCGGGGAAGATGAACACCGTCGCCTTGCCCGCCACCTCGCTGCCCGGCATCTTCGTGGCCGCGACCGCCGCATCCACGGCCGCGTCGTACTGGATCGGACCCGCGACCGGCAGCTGCGGAGCGCGCTCCTGCACGTAGGCGGTCGCCTGCCGCACCTTGTCGACGTCTGCGCCCGAGCCGGACTCGCCCGTCGAGTAGCTCAGCATGGCGACCCTGGGCTCGATGCCGAACTGCGACGCCGTCGCGGCCGACGAGACGGCGATGTCGGCCAGCTGCTCGGCGGTCGGATCGGGGATCACCGCGCAGTCGCCGTACACGAGCACGCGGTCGGCGAGCGCCATGAGGAAGACACTCGACACGACGGACACCTCGGGCCGGGTCTTGATGATCTCGAACGAGGGGCGGATGGTGTGCGCCGTCGTGTGCCTCGCGCCCGAGACCATGCCGTCGGCGAGGCCGAGATGCACCATCATCGTGCCGAAGTACGACACGTCGGTGACGGTGTCGGCCGCCTGGTCGAGGGTGATGCCCTTGTGCGCGCGGAGCCGCTGGTACTCCTCCGCGAATCGCGCCCGCAGCTCCTCGTCGAAGGGGCTCAGCACCGTCGCCCGCTCGAGATCGAGACCGAGCTCGGCCGCCCGGGCGCGCACGACGCGCTCGTCGCCGAGGATCGTGAGGTCTGCCACCTCCCGCCTCAGCAGACTGTGCGCGGCCTGCAGGATGCGGTCGTCGTCGCCCTCGGGCAGCACGATGTGCTTGCGGTCGCCCCGTGCGCGGTCGAGCAGCCCGTACTCGAAGAGGAGCGGCGTGACGACCGTCGGCGGCTCCAGCTCGAGCTGCCCGACGAGGGTCGCCGCGTCGACGGAGCGGTTGAACAGGGTGAGCGCCGCGTCGTACTTGCGCGGCGAGTCCGCGGCCAGCCTGCCGCGGGCATGGGTGATGGCTACCGCCGTCTCGAACGTGCCGAGCTCGTTGCGGGCGATCGGGATGCTCGTGCCGAGGCCCTCCATGAGCCGCTCGATCTGCGGAGGGAGGTCGAACCCGCCGTTCAGCAGGATCGCGGAGATCGACGGGAAGGTGCCCGACGTGTGCGCGAGGATCGCCGCCAGCAGCACCTCAACCCGATCCCCCGGGATCACCACGACCGCGCCGTCGGTCAGCCGCGGCAGCACGTTCACCATCGACATCGCGGCGACCACCACCCCCAGCACCTCGCGCTCCAGCAGGGCCTCGTCGCCCTTGATGAGCGTCGAGCCGGTCGCCTGCAGCACCGCCGCCACGGAAGGCGCCACGAGATACGGGTCCTCGGGAATCGCCCAGACGGGAGCGGCCGGATCGTGCTGGGAGGTGACGGCCGTGACGGCGTCGCGCACCGCATCCGTCGCCTCGGGGTCGACCCGGTTCGCGATGACCGCGAGAACGCTCGCATGCTCGCTCTGCAGCTCCGAGAGGGTCACCTCGGCCACCTGGGCCAGTTCGGATGCGGTGCGTCCACCTCCGCCATCCGCTCGCCTGCCGCCCAGCACCAGCACGACAGGCGCACCGAGGTTCGCGGCGATGCGGGCGTTGAAGCTCAGCTCGGTGGGTGACCCGACATCCGTGTAGTCGCTGCCGACCACGACGACGGCGTCGCACTGCCGCTCCACCGCCTTGAACCGGGACACGATCTCGGCGAGCGCCACCTCGGGGTCGGCGTGGACGCGGTCGTAGGTGGCGCCGATGCAGTCCTCGTAGGCGAGATCGACGCTGTCGTGTTCCAGCAGCAGCTCGAGCACGTAGTCGCGCTCGGCGGTCGACCGGGCGATCGGGCGGAAGACGCCGACCCGGGACACGCTCTGTCGCAGGGCCTCCAGCACCCCCACGGCGACAGTCGACTTGCCGGAATTGCCTTCTGCGGAGGTGACGTAGAGAGAGCGTGGCACGCTGTCCAGCGTAGGACCGGTACCATGGTGGAGGCTCCTGCCGGATTCCCAGGCTGAGCCCGCCAGGAGGATTCGCCTAGTGGCCTATGGCGCACGCTTGGAAAGCGTGTTGGGTGAAAGCCCTCGGGGGTTCGAATCCCCCATCCTCCGCTCCTGACACCGTCCGCCCGTAGACCATCCGTTCCACTGGCGCGCCCGATGGTGTTACATTCCTCACGTTGTCACCGGCTCGAGGATGGGGGGAGCGGATGCACCGCAACGCCCCCTCCGCCGTCGCACCCGTCTTCCGCCCGAGGTCCGCGCTCGGCCGCACCGCACTTCTCGCGCTGCTCCTGGCCTCCGTCGCGATGTTCGGCCCGCTCTACCTGATCACGATCCCGCAGGGCAGTTGGCCGGCCACCGCGATCATCCAGGGCACGGTCACCCTGCTGTTCGTGGCCGCCTACCTCCTCTACCGCCGCACCCGGGTGCTGGCCACTCGGGACGACGTCGTCGCGCAGAGCTTCTTCGGCCGTACCACCAGGTTCTCCCCCGCCGACGTGAGCAGCGTCGTGCTCGCTCGCACCTACCGCAGCGGAGCGTCCGACACCGTGCCGCAGCTCGTCATGCGCGATGTGCACGGCGAACGGATGCTGCGCCTGCGCGGGCAGTTCTGGAGCGAACCGGTGATGCGCCAGGTGGCCTCAGCCGCGGGTCTGCCGCTCATGGTGATCGAGGAGCCGCTGTCGTCCGCGGAGTTCTTCGAGCGGGTTCCCGGTGCGGCCTCCTGGTTCGAGAACCGGCTCAGTGTGCGCGTCGCCTTCTGGGTCGGCGTCGTCGGACTCTGCGCCGCGGCCGCACTCGGACTGATGCGACTGCTGGGCATCCCCGCGATCGGCTAGCCGACCGTCACCGCTTGCGCAGCGTTCCGAAGACCCCGCGCAGGATCTCGCGCACGAGCGCCTGACCCGACCGCGATGTGAGCACCTTCTCCACGGGGCTCTTCTCGGGAGCCCGCGTCCGCGTGCTCGGAGTGCGCGGACGGCGGGTGAGCCGGTCGACCTCGCGCTGCCGCCGCGCGAGCTCCTCCTCCGCCGCGCGGCGCTCCTTCTCCTCGCGGGCCGACGCCGCCTGCGCCTCGCGCGCCGCCTCCGCCGCCGAGACCCGCGCCTGCAGGATCTCCTGCGCGGACTCCGGGTCGAACGCGGTGCCGTAGCGGGCGAGCAGCGGGGAGGCACCGACGAGTGCCTCGAGCCGCTCTGCCGGAGTGGGCGACATGGAGCCGAGCGGAGCGCGCAGCCGGGTCCAGGCGACGGGACTCGGTGCGCCCCTCTCGTTCATCACCGTCACGATGGCCTCGCCCGTCGCGAGGGTCGTGAGCACCTCCCGCAGGTCGTAGCCGGATGTCGGGTAGGTCGAGACCGTCGCCTTGAGAGCCTTCGCGTCATCCGGGGTGTGCGCCCGCAGCTGGTGCTGGATGCGCGACCCGAGCTGAGCGAGCACGTCACTCGGCACATCCTTCGGCGTCTGGGTCACGAAGACGACGCCGACGCCCTTCGAGCGGATGAGGCGCACGGTCTGCGTGATCGCCGAGAGGAAGTCCTTCGACGCGTCCTTGAACAGCAGGTGCGCTTCGTCGAAGAAGAACACGAGCTTCGGCTTCTCGGGGTCGCCCACCTCGGGCAGCGACTCGAACAGGTCGGCGAGCAGCCACATCAGGAAGGTGGAGAAGAGGGCGGGCCTGTCCTGCACATCGGGAAGCTCGAGCAGGCTCACGACGCCCCGCCCGTCGGCGGCGGTGCGCAGCAGCTCCGCCCCGTCGAACTCCGGCTCGCCGAAGAAGACGTCGGCGCCCTGCTCGGCGAAGGCGATCAGCTCGCGCAGGATCACCCCGGCGGTCGCGGCCGAGATGCCGCCGAGCTCCTTCAGCTCCGCCTTGCCGTCGTCTCCGGTGAGGTACTGCAGCACCGATCGCAGGTCGGCGAGGTCGACGAGCGGCAGCCCTGCCTTGTCGGCGTAGTGGAAGACGAGGCCGAGGCTCGACTCCTGCGTCGCGTTGAGCCCCAGCACCTTCGACAGCAGCAGCGGACCGAAGCTCGTCACGGTCGCCCGGATCGGCACGCCGGTGCCGACTCCCCCGAGCGTGTAGAGCTCGACCGGGGATGCCGCCGGCACCCAGTCCTGGCCGATGCCGCGGGTGCGCTCCAGCAGCTTCTCGCTCGGCTCACCCGCGCTCGCGATCCCGGAGAGGTCGCCCTTGATGTCCGCCGCGAACACCGGCACACCCGCTGCCGAGAGTTGCTCGGCGAGCACCTGCAGCGTCTTGGTCTTGCCGGTACCGGTCGCGCCGGCGACGAGCCCGTGGCGGTTGAGCATGCCGAGCGGGATGCGGACGGGCACGTCGACACGAGGGTCGCCGTTGACGAGGGCACCGAGTTCGAGCGCGGGGCCGTCGAACGCGTAGCCGGACCGGATCGCCTCGACCTGCGCCTCATCGAGGGGGCCGACGGATGCGGCGGCAGGGGCGGATGCGACGGCTTCCGCGGGCGCGGCCGCCTCCGCCGGCGCGGGAGCGGCCGCGGGCTCCGAGGACGCCTGTGCCGCGGCGAGCGCCGCCTTCGCCTCGGCCAGCGCCCGCTCAGCGGCGGCGACTGCGGCGGCGGCGTCCTCGGGTGTGCTCATGTGTTCATCGTACGAAGGTCGGGTGTCGATGCGGTTCGCCCTGCGGCCGGCCCTACTCGACCAGCGGGTGCGCGAGGAATCACCATTTGCCGCAAACCGTCGTTTCCGCCGCGCCTATCCGACCGTTTGCGGCAAATCGATCGCACGCGACCTCGATACGCGACACGCCCTGCGGGGGAACAAGGCCTAGCGCGGCGCGGGGCCCGTCGAAGCCCGGCGCAGCAGCACCGGCTCGACGAAGGGCGGGGGCGGCACAGCCATGCCCTCGAGCTCCGTGCGCAGGCGGTGCACGAGACGGCGGCCCTGCTGCTCGTAGTCCACCCGCACGGTGGTGAGCGGCGGGTGGTAGAACGCGGCCTCGGGCACGTCGTCGAAGCCGGCGACGCTCATCCGGTCGGGCACCCGGATACCGCGTTCCGCGAGTGCGCGGAGCACTCCGAGCGCCATCTGGTCGTTCGCCGCGACGATCGCCGTGACATCGTCCAGCGGCAGGCCCTCCACGGCGGAGTATCCGCTCGCGGCGCTCCACTGCCCCTCGGCGACGGCGACCGGGCCGAGGCCGTGTCGATCCAGTGCGCGCTCGAAGGCCTCGCGCCGGTGGCGGGACGCCCACCAGTCGAGCGGTCCGCTGACGTGGGCCATGCTGCGGTGACCGAGCTGCACGAGGTGGTCGACCACGAAGTCGATGCCCACGTCGCTCACACCGACGTCTCCCGCCGTGGCGACCGCGTCATCCGCCGGCGCCTCGAGGACGACCGGCACCGTGAAGCCCGCGCTCTCGATCCGGTCGGCGATGAGGTCGACCGGGGCGAAGGCCAGCACGCCGGCCAGATCCTGCCGGGCGAGCACCTCGAGGGCGCGCGACACCTCGTCGTCGTCGGAGGGATCGAGCGACACGATGTCGAGCAGGTAGCCGGCCTCCCGCGCCGCCTGACTCGCGCCGGCGATCGTCTTTGACGGACCCACCTCGAGCAGCTCGTAGACGAGGGCGCCGATGCGGTGCGAGCGGCTGGTCGCGAGCGAGCGGGCCGTCAGGTTGGGGCGGTAGTTCAGCTCCTGCAGCGCCCGCTCGACCCGCTCGCGCGTCTCGGGGCGGATGCCCTCGAAGCCGCGCAGCAGTCGCGAGACGGTCTGGTGCGACACTCCGGCGACGCGGGCGACGTCGTAGATGGTCGCGCCGCGGGCGGGCGAGCCGGACGGCAGCACCACGGTCATCCCCTCCCTCGCCTACGCCTGCGGCAACGTTAGCGCCGCCCCTACAGGGGCAGCGCCACCTCGCCGCCGCTCGACACGACCCGCTCTCCGCCGACGAGGCGTGCGCCCCAACCGTCGCGGTCGCCCACGATGCGGACGCTCTGCTCCGTGCGTTCGACCTGGAAGTGCACCTCGGCGCCGTCCGGCGTCACGACGGTGATCTGACGCGTGCCGGGGGCGCCCGGGTGCACCTCGAGGGTGAGCCCGTCGAGGTAGTCGTAGTCAGGACGGTCGTCGCGGGCGCCGACCGGCAGCACCGCACCCTCGCGCACCCAGAGCGGCACCGAGAGGTAGCCGTGCTGCTCGCGGAACCAGCGTCCGCCCTCGCGAATCTCGCCCGTGAGGTGGTTCGTCCAGGTGCCGACCGGCAGGTAGTACTCCACCCAGCCGTCGGCGTCGAAGACGGGCGCCACGAGCAGGTCGGAGCCGAGCAGGTACTGCCGGTCGAGGTGCGCCACGGCGGGGTCGTCGGGGAACTCGAGGAGCATCGGGCGCAGCACCGGCACACCGGTGCGGGTCGCCTCGGCACCAGCCGCGAAGAGGTAGGGCATGAGCCGCAGCTTCAGCTTCGTGAAGAAGCGGGTCACCTCGACCGCCTCGTCGTCGAAGATCCACGGCACCCGGTAGGAGGTGGAGCCGTGGAACCGGCTGTGGCTCGACAGCAGGCCGAAGGCGGTCCACCGCTTGAAGACCCCGGCGTCGGGCGTGCCCTCGAAGCCGCCGATGTCGTGGCTCCAGAAGCCGAACCCGCTGTAGGCGAGCGAGAGCCCGCCGCGCAGGGTCTCCGCCATCGACTCGTAGGTCGAGGTCGAGTCGCCGCCCCAGTGGACGGGCAGAGCCTGGCCGCCCACGGTTCCGGAGCGGGCGAACAGCACCGCCTCGCCCTCGCCGCGCTCCTCCTTCAGCACCTCGAACACGGCCTCGTTGTAGAGCTGCGTGTAGTAGTTGTGCATCCGCTCGGAGCTCGAGCCGTCGAACCAGTCGACCTCGAGCGGGATGCGCTCGCCGAAGTCGGTCTTGAACGCGTCGACGCCCTGCGCGATGAGAGCCCGCAGCTTGTCCTGGTACCAGCGGGTCGCATCCGGGTTCGTGAAATCGACGAGCCCCATGCCCGCCTGCCAGAGGTCCCACTGCCAGACGTCGCCGTTCGGCCGCGTCACGAGGAAGCCCTGCGCCGCCGCCTCGGCGAACAGCGGGGAGCGCTGGCCGATGTACGGGTTGATCCAGACGCAGACGCGCAGGTCCTTGTCGTGCAGGCGACCGAGCATCCCCTCGGGGTCGGGGAAGACGCGCGGATCCCACTCGAAGTCGCACCAGTTGAACTCGCGCATCCAGAAGCAGTCGAAGTGGAACACCGACAGCGGCAGGTCGCGCTCGGCCATGCCGTCGATGAAGCTCGTCACGGTCTGCTCGTCGTAGTCGGTCGTGAAGCTCGTCGACAGCCAGAGCCCGTACGACCAGGCCGGCACGGATGCGGGGCGTCCGGTGAGCTTCGTGTAGCGGTCGAGCACGTCGCGCGGCGTGGGCCCCGCGATGACGTAGTACTCGAGGGACTCGCCCGCGACCGAGAACTGCACACGCTCGACGGCCTCGGAGCCGATCTCGTAGCTGACGTGACCGGGGTGGTTGACGAGCACGCCGTATCCGCGGTTCGTGAGATAGAACGGGACGTTCTTGTAGGCCTGCTCGCTCGAGGTGCCGCCGTCGGCGTTCCAGACGTCGACGACCTGACCGTTCTTGACCACGGGTCCGAAGCGCTCGCCCAGACCGTAGACCTGCTCGCCGACGCCGAGCGACAGCTGCTGGTGCAGGTACGTCGCGCTGTGCGGTCCGGCGGTGTGCGCCCTGGCGTTGCCGACGGGACCGCGCTCGACCTGGGCGTCGGGGGCCAGCTGCAGGTATCCGACAGACTTGTGACCGCTCGAGGTGAGCACCCGGCCCTCGGACTCGAAGCTCAGCGACCACGGCGCACCCTTGGCGATCCGGGCGGTCAGGGAGCCGCTCGTGAGGGTCGCCCCGTCATCCGTCGTCTCGATCTCGCCATGCCCCTCCTCGGCGCCAACGAGGTCGAAGCCGAGCTCGTCGCGCACCCCCTGGAAGTGCTCGATGCGCACGCCGATGACGCCCTCCGCGGGCGAGCTCAGCGTCACGCTGAGCACCGGGCGGTTGAGGGTGTCGCCGCGCCGCTCGATGACCTTCGTGGGCGCGGTCACGGTCAGCGACCGCGTGCCCGCCTCGATGTCGTACGCCTCCTGGGCGTAGAGCGCGGTGACTCCAGGTCGGAGCTGCCAGAACCCGTCGGTGAACTTCACTACTTGACTGCTCCTGCCGTGATGCCGCGCGTGAGGGTGCGCTGGAAGATGAGGAAGAAGATGAGGGTCGGGATGACGCCGAGCAGCGCGGAGGCGCTCGTCGTCGTCACGTCCATCAGGCGGTCGCCCTGCAGCACGCTGATCGCCACCGGCACCGTCTGGTTCGCGTTGCTCACGAGGAACGTCAGCGGGATGAGGAACTCGTTCCAGGTCCAGATGAAGAAGAAGATGAGCAGCACGCTGAGCGTCGGCCGGCTGATCGGCACGATCACCCGCCAGAGGATGGTCCAGCGGCTCGCGCCGTCGAGGGCGGCCGCCTCGAGCACCTCCTTGGGGAAGGTTCCGTAGACGCTCGAGAGCAGGTAGGTGCCGAAGGCGCTCTGGATGACCGTGAAGATCAGGATGATCGCCCACGGATTGTTGTAGAGCCCGATCTCCCGGAACATGTAGTACAGCGGGTAGAGCAGGGCCTCCTGCGGCAGCAGGTTCGCCAGCAGGAACAGCACGATGATCCAGGTGCGCCCCTTGATGCGGCCGATGCCGATCGCGAAGGCGTTGAGCACCGAGATGAGCACGGCCAGCACGGCGACGACGCCGCTCGTCCAGACCGAGTTCCAGAGCTTCTCGGGGAAGTTGACCCGCTCCCAGAACGCGGCGATGCCGTCGAAGTAGAGCGCGGTCGGCAGCGCGAGCGGGCCGCCCGTGCTGTAGTCCTCGGGCGACTTGAACGAGTTGATGAGGATGAGCAGGAACGGGAACGCGATGAGCAGCGCGACGAGGATCGCCCCGACGAGCAGCAGCCAGTCGCCGATCGTGCGGCGCTTGCGCGGCTTGCGGACGCGGGGAGCCCGCTCGGTCACCGGAACGGCGCGGGTGAGCGTGGTCACAGTCCCTCCCTCTCCTTGCGCTCGGCGGCTGCCTGGGCGCGGATGAACACGATCGAGACGATCGCGATGAGCACCGTGAGCGCGGTCGCGATGGTGGCGCCGTAGCCCACCTGCTGCGACTGGAAGAACTCGGTGTAGGCGTAGTAGCTGGGCACGAGGGTCGAGTCGCCGGGCCCACCGCGGGTGAGCACGTAGATCGGGCCGAACACCTTGAGGGCGGCGATCGTGCAGGTGAGCGTCACGACGAAGATCTCGGGGCGGATGATGCTGACGGTGATCGCGCTGAAGCGCTGGAACCAGCCGGCGCCGTCGAGCTCCGCGGCCTCGTAGAGCTCGGGGTCGACGCGCTGCAGCGCCGCCATGAAGATGACGACCGGGTAGCCGAGCTGCACCCAGACGAGCACGACCATGATGCTCGCGAGCGCCGTGTCGGGGCTGCCGAGCCAGTTGTGGGCGAGGCCACCGAGCCCGATGCCCTCGAGGATCGTGTTGAGGGCGCCGTTCTGCGGCCGGAGGATCCAGCCGATGACGATGCCGGCGATCGCGACGGGCAGGATCTGCGGCAGGTAGTAGGTGGCGCGCAGGAAGCTCGCGACCCGGCCGCCGAACTTCTTGCCGATGAGGTCGAAGAGCACCGCGGCCAGCACGAGGCCGAGCAGCGTCGGGATGATCACCATCGCGACGATCATGAAGATGCTGTTGCGGAACGAGGCCCAGAAGGCGTCGTCGGCGAACAGCTGCTGCCAGTTCTCGAGTCCGATGAACTCGGGCGGGCGGATGCCGCGCCACTCGGTGAAGCTGAGGTAGATGTTCCAGACCAGCGGGATGAGAACGATGAAGGTCAGCAGCGCGAGGCCAGGCACGAGGTAGAGCCAGTAGGCGGCGCTGCTGCCGCTGCCGCGCTGCGGGATCATCCCCTCATCGGCTGCGCGCGGGCGCTTGGGCGCGCGCACGAAGGGAACTGCTGAAGCCATCGCTCCTCCAGAGAACGGATGCAGAGTCGAACGGATGCGGGGCCGAGCCCCGCGGATGACCCTGGTGAGGGGGCGACCCACCACAGGCCGCCCCCTCCTCAGGGGTTGTTACTCGCGGAAGTCGGCCGCGTAGGAGTCGTACTCCTCGCCGAGCGAGGTGAGCACCTCATCCGTCGACTTCGTGCCGTTGACCAGCTCCTGCAGCTCTGCGACGAGGGCGTCGTAGAACGTCGGGGTGGGCCAGTCGGGGTAGAACGCGAGACCGTCGCGCTCGTTGATCTCGTTGAACCCGGCGATGAGCTCCTGGCTCTTCGGGTCGGTGATGTCCTCGACCTCGGCCGCGACCGGCAGGCCTCCGTTGTTGCCGAGGAGGGCCTGGATCTCGGGGCGCATCGTGATGTCGATGAACTCGTAGGCGAGCTCGGCGTTGCGGGCGTTCGCGGGAACGACCCACATGTTGCCGGCGGAGCCGAGCGAGAGCTCGCTCTCGGGGAACGGGAAGGTGCCCCACTCGAAGCCGTCGATCTCGTCGGCGAACCGGCCGAACCACCAGCTGCCGCTGAAGAAGATCGGAGCCTCACCGCTGATGAACGACACACCGGCGTCCTCGGCCTTGAGGCCGGACGCGTCCTGCGAGATGTAGCCCGCCTCGACGTACTCTTCGATCTTCTCGGCCGCGTAGGTCAGCGCCTCGCCCTGCCAGTCGACCTCGTTCTCGTAGAGCTGGTAGTCGTTCACCCACTGGCGGTCGGCCTGGCTGAGGGCGAACTGGTAGAAGAGCTGACCGAGCGGGTACTCGAGACCCGCCTCGGCGAGCGGGGTGATCCCGGCGTCGGTGAAGGTCTGCAGCGCGGCCTCGAACTCCTCGAGGGTCGTCGGCACCTCGATGCCCTGCTCCGCGAAGGCGTCCTTGTTGTAGTACACCGAGACGTACTCGCCGTAGTTCGGGACGCCGTACCACTCGCCCGAGCCCATGACGCCCTCATCGGTGTAGCGCGCCGTCGTCTGCAGGGCGGGGGCGAGCTGGTCGTCCCAGCCGTACTCCTCGACCGCATCCGTGATGGGGGTGAGCAGGCCCTGGCTGGCCAGCAGGCCGGCGGTCGCGTTGCCCTTGTTGTACTCGAGGATGTCGGGGGCCTCGTCCGAGTTCAGCACCTGGCTCGCCGTAGTGCGGATCTGCTCGAAGCTGCGCTCCTCGAACTCGACCGTGGCGCCGGTCTCCTCTTCGAAGATCTTGATGGCTTCGTCCCACGCGATGCCCATCGCGCTGTTCGAGCCCTCGAAGTGCCACAGGCGGAGCGTGTTGTCGTCGCCCTCGCCGCCGCCGCCGGAGCAGCCGGCGAGCAGCAGTGCTCCGACCGTCGCCGTGGCGACGATCGCACCCTTCTTGAACCGCATCTCTACCTCCTTGTATGGGAGTGGATGCGCTCCTGGCGGGCAGCCACTCCGATGCCTGGTGTTGCTGTGCATCCGGTCTCGACGGATGTTGCCGGTAACATTACCGGTAACATCGGCCTTTGTCGACCTGCGCGACAAAAAGGTTCCTCATTCTCTGCGCCGGCGCTACGCCTCCATGCGCGCAACGGAGGTACTTCCAGCCGGGACACGCCGACACGTGCCCGCTCCAGCCGCGTGTACCGGGCCCGGCTACCTCCGTTGCGCCCGCCGCGGAAAGCCGGAAGCCGCCGTCACACCGCAGCGTCGCTACGGATCCCCATCGTCGTGGCCCCCGAGGGCAGCTGCACGAAGCCGAGCCGGTCGTAGAACGCGCGGGCGCCGGTGTTGCGCGGGTCGTAGCCGAGGTGCACGCCGGGCACGCCGCGCTCCCGCAGCGAGCCGAGCAGGGTGCGGACGAGCTCCCGCCCGAGCCCCTGCCCCTGCAGCTCCGGAAGGAGGTCGATGTGCAGGTGCGCCGGGTACTCGTCGAGCTCGGGCACCAGCATCCGGTCCGGGGTGAAGCCGAGGTGCACGATTTCGTCCTCGCGGGTCACGGGCGGGTCGACGTGCCGGTACTTGCGGTCGAGCACCGGCAGCCACTCCTGCCGGAAGCGGTCGACGAACCGGCGGGTGTCGGGCGCGGCGATGATGTAGCCGCTCACCCGCTCCCCCGTGTCGACGACGAAGGCCGATTCCGGCTCGAGCACCACGTAGGGTGCGGCGAAGACGTCGCCCAGCAGATCGTCGTCGGAGTAGAGCCCCGTCGCGTCGCCGCCCGCGTCACCCGTGCGCAGGCACACCTCATAGACGTCGCGCAGATCGTCGGGCCGGTAGGGCCGGATGCGGGGGGACACCGTGCGCGGGGACACCGTGCGCGGTGACACCGTGCGGGGGGTCACCGGGCGCGGTCCTCGAGCCCCCAGCTCTGGCCGTAGCCGCCCTCGGCCTCCGGCGCCCGCATGAGCTCCAGGAACGGCACAGCGTCGAACGCCTCTGGGCCGAGCACGCCGATCCCGCTCCAGGCGCCGGTGGCGAGCAGCTCGAGCGCGATGACCGGGTTGAGTGCGGTCTGCCAGACCACGCACTGCGACTCGTACTCGCTCATCGTCCACTCGTTGTCGGCGACGTGATAGAGGTACACCTCGCGGCGTGCGCCGTCCTTGGTGCCGGTGACCCACACTCCCGCGCAGGTCTTGCCGGTCATCCGCGGGCCGAGGGTGGCCGGATCGGGCAGCACGGCCGCCACGACGTCGCGCGGCGCGACCTCGGCAGGTCCGTCGGCGGTGCGCACCCGCACGGGAGCGGTGCTGTCGAGCCCCAGCAGGTTGAGCGTCTTGAGCACTCCGATGAACTCGTCGCCGAGGCCGTACTTGAACGTGACGCGCTTCGCGTCGAGCCAGCGCGGCATGAGCAGCACCTCCTCGTGCTCCACGTTCACGCACTCCACGGGCCCGATGCCCTCGGGGAACTCGAACACCTCGGGCTCGCTGAACGGCGCGGTCGTATACCAGCCGCGCTCCTTCTCCCACACGACGGGCGGGTTCAGGCACTCCTCGATCGTCGTCCAGATGCTGAACGAGGGCGCGAAGATCTCGTTGCCCGCCTCGTCGCGCACCACGAGGTTCGCACCGTCGCGGGTGCCGAGCTCGTCGATCTCGTCGAAGAGGTGGTCGGAGGCGTACCGGGCGAACACGTCGCTGAGGCCCGGCTCGACCCCTATGCCGACGAGGGCGAGCAGCTCGCTCTTCTCCCAGTCGGGGCTCTGCGCGAACTGGTCGTCGCCGAGCTTCACCCCGGTCTCGTTGTAGGGGTCCGACGGATGCGGCTCCGACAGGCTCATCGCCATGTCCAGATAGTGGGCGCCTGCGGCGAGCGCCCCCGCGAAGATCGTGGGCACGAACTTCGGCTCGACGGCGTTCATGACGTGGGTCGCCCCGTGCTCGCGCGCGGTCGCGGCCACCGCCTCCGGGTCGGAGGCGTCGATCCGCGCCGCCGTGAACCGCGCCGCGACCTCGGGCCCGTGCCGCTGCTCGATCCAGGCGACCACCGCCTCCGCACGGGAGAGGTCGTAGTCGCACACGACGAGGGTCTCGAAGAAGGAACGTCGAGCCGCGATCTTGGCGATCGCGTTGCCGACCCCTCCAGCACCGACGAGGAGGATTCTCATGCCGCTCACGCTAGTGGAGCGGCCGGTCACGGCACGACGGGCCAGCCCTCCGCATCCCAGCCGAGCCGCGTGATGGCCAGTCGGAACTGCCCGCCCGCCGACCCGTCGTAATAGTGGTAGGCCAGGTGATCGGCGGAGACCGACTGCCCGCCGGGCCCGATCTCGTCCCCCTCCGACTCCAGGAGGATCGTGCCTCCGCCCTCGAGCAGCGGGCGCCCCTCGCGGTCGACGTACGGCCCTGCAACCTCCTGCGACCGCCCGACGGCGATGCGGTAGGTGCTGTCGAGCCCCCGGCAGCAGGAGTCGAACGAGACGAAGAGGTAGAACCAGCCGTCACGCTCCACGATGTACGGCGCCTCGATGGCGTTCGGCGGTTCACGTCGATCCGCGATCCGCAGCGGCTCCTCCTCCTCGTCGGCGCGCAGCCCGCTCGGCCACTCGAGCTCCACGAGGTGGATGCCGCCCCAGAAGGAGCCGAACGACATCCAAGGCGTCCCGTCCCCGTCGACCACGATGCCGGGATCGATCGCGTTGTAGTTGTCGCCTTCCTCGGACGCCATCACGGCTCCCTGGTCGACCCACTCGTAGTCCGGATCGGACGGGTCGAGCGTGCTGTTGGTGGCGAGGGCTATGACGGAGTGGTTCGAGCCGAAGGTGGAGGCCGAGTAGTAGAGGTACCAGGTGCCGTCGTGCTCGATCACCTCGGGCGCCCACAGGTTCTGCACGCCGGGCACGGCCTCCGCGATCCACTCGGGCTTCTCGGTCCAGACCTCGCCCACGTACCGCCAGGCTCGGCCGTCGGGCGAGCTGCGGATCTGCACGTTCCCGTCCCCGGCGCTCCCCCCGGTGGAGAAGGCGTACCAGGGCTCGTCGCCCTCGCCGGCGACGAGCGCGGGATCGTGGGTCAGCAGGTCGCCCGTGAGCTCCAGCCGTTCCGGAGTCGCCTGTGCGCAGCCCGTGGCGAGGGCGGCGACCAACACCGCGACCGCCGCCACGAGCGCGCGACGGATCACGACAGCTCGATCGCCGTCCACGACACGGGCGGCAGCGTCACCGTGAGCGAGCCTCCGTCGAGCGAGACCGAGTCGTTGGCCCGCAGCTGCACGCGGTCCTGCTGCTCGAGGGTGTTCTTGGCGTACACGTCCTCGTCCCAGAGCGAGCGAGCGGATGCCGACGAGAGACCCAGCGCACGCACGTCGATCGTCACGGTCGTCTCGCTCTCGCGGCTGCGGTTCACCAGGAACACGGCCGCGCGGCCGCTCTCCGCGTCGTGCGTGCCGACGGCGTCGACGATCGGCACCTCGCCGTACTGCTGGGTGACGTAGGTGTCCGACTCCAGGCGCACCTCGAGGGCGGTGCCCTTCGCGAGCTCGGAGGTGACGGCGAACGGGAAGAACGTGGCCTGGCGCCACGCAGGCCCGCCGGGCTCGGTCATGATCGGCGCGATGACGTTCACCAACTGTGCGAGCGAGGCGCTCGTCACCCGGTCGGCGTGCTTCAGCAGCGAGATCATCAGACTGCCGAAGACCACGGCGTCGGCCACGGAGTAGACGTCCTCGAGCAGTCGCGGCGCGTACGGCCACTCCTCGATCTTCGTGATCTTGTCGACGCTGTGGTAGCGCTCGATGTACCAGACGTTCCACTCGTCGAAGGAGATGTTGATCGTCTTGTCGCTGCGCTTGAGCGCCTTCACGTGGTCAGCGGTCGCGACGACGGTCTCGATGAAGTGGTCCATGTTGACCGCCGACGCCAGGAAGCTGTCGAGGTCGCCGTCTCGCTCCTCGTAGTACGCGTGGCACGAGATGTAGTCGACGTCGTCGTAGGCGTGCTCGAGCACGGTGCGCTCCCACGCGCCGAAGGTGGGCATCGAGGCGCTCGACGAACCGCAGGCCACCAGCTCGAGGTCGGGGTCGAGCTGGCGCATGCCCTTCGCGGTGCGGCTGGCGAGCTTGCCGTAGTCGTCTGCGCTCATGTGCCCGAGCTGCCACGGGCCGTCCATCTCGTTCCCGAGGCACCACATCTTGATGCCGTACGGCTCGGGCGCGCCGTTCGCGACCCTGGCATCGCTGAGCGTGGAACCCGACCGCACGTTCGTGTACTCGAGCACGTCGACCGCCTCCAGCACGCCACGCGTGCCGAGGTTGACGGCGTACATCATCTCCGTGCCGGCCTTCGCCGACCACTTCGCGAACTCGTCGAGGCCGAACTCGTTCGTCTCGACGGAGTGCCAGGCCAGGTCGAGCCTCCGCGGACGCTGCTCCTTGGGGCCGACGCCGTCCTCCCACCGGTAGCCGGAGACGAAGTTGCCGCCCGGGTAGCGCACGGTCGAGATGCCGAGCTCCCGCACCAGCTCCAGCACGTCCTCGCGGAACCCGTCCGCATCCGCGTTAGGGTGCCCGGGCTCGTAGATGCCGTTGTAGACGCAGCGTCCGAGATGCTCGACGAACGACCCGAACACCCGTCGGTTGATGGCACCGACGGCGAAGCGCGGATCGAGCGTGAGGGAGGCGGTGGGCATGGATGTCCTTCTGATCGTGGGTGGGAGGGTCACTTGAGGCTGCCGAGCGAGAGGCCGCCCTGCCAGTAACGCTGGAGGAAGAGGAACGACAGGATGAGCGGCACGATCGAGACGAGCGAGCCGGTGACCACGAGGTTCCACACCTGCTCGCCTGCGGCGCCTGCGGTCGAGGAGGCCTGCCAGTTGCCGAGACCGACGGTCACAGGCAGCAACTGGGTGTTGCTGAGCACGGCGAGCGGCAGGAAGTAGTTGTTCCAGGTGCCGACGATCGACAGCAGCAGCACCGTCACGATGGCGGGCTTCAGCAGCGGTAGAGCCACAGTGAAGAACGTGCGCAGCTCCCCTGCTCCGTCGACGCGCGCGGCGTCGAGGATCTCGTCGGCGACCGCCTCCGAGGCGTACACCCGCATGAGGTACACCCCGAACGGGCTCAGCAGCGAGGGCAGGATGACCGCCCAGATCGTGTTGAGCAGCCCGAAGTTCGACAGGAGCACGAAGGTCGGGATGACGAGGGCGGTCACCGGCACCATCACCGATCCGAGCAGCAGGGCGAACGACGCGTCCCTTCCTCTGAACCGGTACTTCGCGAATCCGTAGCCGGCGAGCACCGCCAGCACCGTCGCTCCGACCCCTCCGCTGAGCGCATAGAGGAAGGAGTTGCCGAGCCACCGCCAGTAGATGCCGCCGTCCTGGGTGAACAGCTGGGCGATGTTGTCGAAGAGGTGGAACTCGTCATCGAAGAACAGCGGTCCGGCGGCTCCGCTGAAGAGCCCCGCGGTGTCCTTCGTCGAGCCGACGATGAGGAACCAGAGCGGCAGAACGAAGTACAGCACGAGTGCGATCAGGAAGAGGTGCGAACCGACGCGCCTGCCACCGGTGCGCTTGGCCGCCTGGCGGCGGGGCGTCGTGGCGGCTGTGGCGCCGCGTTCGAGGAGCGTTGTCATCCGAGGCCACTCCGCTTTCTCGTGAGGAACAGGAAGATGTAAGAGGCGATGAAGACCACGAGGCCCAGCGCGAACGAGATCGCCGACGCGTAGTTGTACTGCGAGTACGAGAAGGCGAGGGTGTAGGCGTAGATGTTCGGCGTGTAGGCCGCATCGATGGACCCGGCTGCGATCGACCGCAGGATCTGCGGCTCGGTGAAGAACTGCATCGTGCCGATTAGGGCGAAGACGAGGATGAGCACGAGCGCGCTCGAGATCATCGGCACCTTGATGCGCAGCGCCGTCTGCCATCCGCTCGCACCGTCGATGCGTGCCGCCTCATAGATCTCGGGGTCGATCCCGCGGAGG
Source organism: Microbacteriaceae bacterium (assembly GCA_031177985.1). Taxonomy (GTDB): domain Bacteria; phylum Actinomycetota; class Actinomycetes; order Actinomycetales; family Microbacteriaceae; genus JAPSJW01. Next base: position 496,079 of record JAPSJW010000003.1, read on the forward strand.
GCGGCGTAGATGATGATCATGTAGTAGCCGGCCCACTGCCAGGTGACGACGTTGACGAGGCTGCCGAACACGTTCGAGGGGTCGAGGAAGAGGGGCGCGTCGAGCCCGAACACCTCGAAGAGCGATTGCGCCGGCCCGAAGCGCGGGCTGTACAGGAAGCCCCACATGAGCGCCCCGATGACGACCGGGATCGCGTACGGCACGAAGATCATGAGCCGCGAAAAGCGCGCGAGCTTCGTCGTGAGGGTGTCGAGCACGAGAGCCGCCGCGAGCGACACGAGCATCTGGATCGGGATGAGCACGACTGCGAAGAGCAGCACCCTCCCGACGCCCTCGAGGAACTGCGGGTCGGAGAACGCCTTGGCGTAGTTCTGGAACCAGGTGAACTGGGTGCCGAAGGCGAGAGTCTTCGTCTGCAGGCTCAGCCAGAACGCGTAGCCGAGCGGTGCGATGAGGAAGGTCAGGAACACGACCGCGAAGGGGGCTACGAACAGCCAGCCCCACCGCTGTCTCCTGCGGTCGATGGCGGATGCGCTGCGCCGCTTCGTGCGGACCGGCTGCGCTGCCAGTGCTTGCGTCATTGCTGTCTCCCGGGAGGTCGGGGGCCGGCGTCACCACCGGCCCCCGACGGCCTCACTTGACTGTGAAGCCCTGCTCGGTGGCGTAGTCGACGACCTGCTGCTGCAGATCATCGGCCGCCTGTTCTGTCGACTTCTCACCCTGCAGCACTGAGAACTGCTGCTCGGTGAGCTTGTCGTAGGCGAAGTTCTGGAACGGGCTGAAGGTGAACCCCTCGTAGCCGGCCGCCGCCTCGAGGAACACGTCCTTGTTGATCTGCTGACCGTTGAAGAACGGGTACTCGAGGTCGCGGAAGTAGTCGGACTCGAGGATCGGACGCCACAGCGGGAACAGCGCGCCCTGCTCGATGCCGATCGTCCACGCCTCCTCGGTGCCGAAGATCTCCATGGCCACCTGCGCCGCGAGCTCCTTCTGCTCGGACTGCTCCGTCACCGCGAAGGTCGAGCCGCCCCAGTTGATCTGCCGGGGCTCCTCGCCCTCCCACTGCGGGATGGGCGCAGCGCGCCAGACGGCGTCCGAGTCCTGCTCGGCGAGACCGGAGAGGTAGCCGGGTCCCCAGGCCGCAGCAAGGTAGACCGCGTAGGTGCCGTCGACGAGCTTGGCGTTGTAGTCGGTCGTGAAGGCGTCATCCGTCGCCACGAGCCCCTTGTCGACGAGGTCGAACCAGTAGTCCATGACCTCCTTCGTGGCGTCGTCGTTCAGCTCGATGCCGATCTCGGTCGGGTCCGCCGGGTCGAACTCCCACGGAGTCGAGCCCTTCTGGGCGAAGAGGGCCTGGTTGAAGGCGCGGCCGTTGGTCGGGTAGTCGGCGATGAAGCCCTCGAAGCCGGCGTCCTTCAGTTGCTGCGCGGCGGTCGCGAATTCCTCCCAGGTGGTGGGCACGGCGACGCCGTACTCGTCGAAGATGTCCTGGCGGTAGAGCATGCCCATCGGCCCGCCGTCGACCGGGATGGCGTAGACGCCGTCGCCGCTCATGACGTCCTTCCAGGCACCCTCGGTGTAGTCCTCCTGCACCTCCTCGGCGCCGAACTCGCTGAGATCGACGAGCGAGTCGCGGATGATGAAGCTCTGCAGCACCTCGGCCTCGAGCATGATCACGTCGGGCGCGCCGGTGCCCGCGTCGATCGCGGTGGAGAAGCGGGTGTACTCGTCGTTGCCCTGGCCCGCGTTGCTCCAGCAGACCTGTACGTCGTCGTGCGTCTCATTGAAGAGGTCGACGACCTCCTCGAACGCCGGATACCAGGCCCAGACGGTGACCTGCGGCGCGTCCTCGTTCACGATCGTGTTGGTGCAGCCGAGCTCCTCTGGAGCCGCTGTTCCGTCGCCCCCTCCGGGGCTGCAGGCCGTGAGCGCGAGTGCTGTGGCGGTGACCGCGGTCGCCGCGACGATGCGTGTCCTCATGCCGAATCCTCCTTGATGCGGTGCGTGGGTGGTGGTGCGGTGCTGATTTACAACGTTGTACACATCGTTGTAACGAAAATGATGACGCCGTGAAGCGCGCCTGTCAAGACCGTCAGTCCTCGCTGCCGCCGGTCGACTCGCGGTGCCTGATCCGGAAGGCCGCCCTGAGCTCCCGAGGCTCTCCGGCACGGCCCTTGTCTTCGATGCGCTCGACGAGCGTGCGCACAGCGGTCTCCGCGATCTCGCGTCGCCCGGGGTCGACAGTGCTGAGGCTGGGAATCGAGTAGCGCCCCTCGTCGACGTCGTCGAAGCCGATCACTGCGACATCGTCGGGCACAGCACATCCGGCGTGCTGCAGCACCCTGAGCGCCCCGAGCGCGAGCTCGTCGTTCATCGCGAACACCGCGTCGAAGTCCACGCCGGAATCGAGGATGCGCTGCATCGCCTGAGCGCCGTTCACGCGGTGCCATGCGCCCATGTAGCCGACGAGAGCCTCGTCGAAGTCGACGCCCGCCTCGGCGAGGGCGGCGCGATAGCCCTCGAGGCGAAGCCCCGCTGAGCCGATCACCTCGCCCGCGTGAGCTCCGATGACCGCGATGCGTCGGCGTCCGATCGAGAGGAGGTGCTCCGTCGCCGCCTTCGCGGCCTCCACGTTCTGCATCGCGACGTGGTCCGCCGGGCCGTTGAAGATGCGCTCGCCCAGCAGCACGAGCGGGGTGTCGATCGCGACCAGCGGCGCGTCCTCGATCCCCAGCCCGAGCGGGCTGAACAGCAGTCCGTCGGTGAGCCGCAGCCGGGGGTTGCGCAGCATCTGCAGCTCGCGCTCGCGGTTGCCCCCGGTCTGCTCGATGATCACGTTGAGGCCCACCGCGGCCGCGGCTCGGATGACCTCGTCCGCGAGCTGGGCGAAGTAGGCGAGGCTGAGCTCCGGCACCGCGAGACCGATGACCCCCGACCTGCCCGACCGCAGACTCCGTGCGGACAGGTTCGGACGGTAGTCGAGCTCCTGCACCGCGGCGAGCACCTTCGACCGCGTCGCCGCGCTCACGTGCTCGTAATCGTTCATGACGTTCGAGACCGTCTTGATCGAGACGCCGGCGAGGCGCGCGACATCGTGCAACGTGCTCGACATGGGCCTCCCTCGTTCCGAGCGAGGATATACCCGCCCGTCAGTCCCGCGCCGTCGCGTCCGGCCCGCGCGGTGAGCCGCTCGCCACGGCGAACGGAACCCACGCGAGCACGGCCACGGAAGCCCCGATCAGCGCGCCGCCGATGGTGTCGGTCACCCAGTGGGCGCCGAGATAGGTGCGGCTGAGGGCCATGGCGACGACGTAGAGCAGCCCGACGATCCAGATCCATCTGCGCCGCAGGATCAACGCGAGCGCCACCGCGATCGTCGCTGCGTTCGCAACATGCCCCGAAGGGAATGAACCGAAATCGCTCACGACGAGGATGTCCTCCGGCCGGGCCCTGCCGAAGAGCTGCTTGAGCAGCTGCACCACCCCGGCGCTCGCCACCACGGCCAGCAGGAAGTAGAGCGCGAAGTACGGCCTCCTCGCGAGCAGGAACGCCACGAGCCCCGCGATGGGCACGAGGAAGATCGCGAACCAGCCGCCGCCGATGAAGTCCATCAGGCGCGACGGCGCCTCCCAGAGCGGGCTGCGGTGCTCGACGATCTCCTCCATCCACTCGGCGTCGACGGAGAGACCCTCCGCCCCGCGCAGCGAGATGAGCAGCCCGAGGAGCACCGCGGTGCCGAGCGCTACAGCTCCGCCCACGACGAGCCAGCGGCGTCGGACGTGGTGGCGGCTGCTAGCGGACGGCATGCACTTCACGCTACCCCGCGGATGAGGTGAGCGCGCCTCGCTACCGTGAGTGCGTCGAGAGGACATCAGTGAAGGCGTTGAGCTTCATCGCAGTCGTACTGCTGGTTACTGTGCTGCCGGTCGGACTGGTCCTGCTCGCGACGGCGAGTGCCCCTGACGCGGGGCAGCTCTCCATCGGCTTGCTCAGCGCCGGCGGGGTGATGCTCACGCTCCCGGCGCTGATGGGCGGTGCGCTCTCGGCCCAGTGGAGCGTGGACCGGTCCACGGCCGAGGGACGCCGGGTCGCGCGCGGCTTGATCTGGTACCTCGTCGCCTTCTTCTCCCTCGGCGGGGCCCTGACGATCGCCGGCTCGATCGTGGGCGGAGCCCCGCTCTACCTCGCGCTGGCCGCGATCGCGATTGGCGCTGCGCTCGGCCCGCTCGCCTACGGCGTCGGAACTCGCGTCCGCGCCGCTTCTCCTCCTGCTGTGCCGAGCTCCCGCCAGAGCTTCGAGGGATTCGATCGGGCCTTCCTCGTAAGGAAGTGGCGGACCGTCGCGCTCGTCGCGACCATCACCTTCCTCATCTTCGGCGCTCTCGCGATCTGGCTCGCTGGCTGGCTGGGCGAGGGAGCGGGTGTGCTGATGCACTACGCCCTCGTCATGGCCTGCTTCGCTGGCGCGATCGCGGCCTTTCTCAGCAGCGTTCCCATTGCCCGGCGCATGCGCGAGGAGCTCGGCGGCGACCTAGCGCGCGCCCGCACCCTGCAGCGTGTGATCGGGCGCGGCCGCCCGGAGGAGCTGAGCGCACCCGATGCCCTGATCGCAGCCCGCTATGCGGTGCTCTCCGCGCAGCACCTGCCTTTCCATATCACGGGCCTGGTGCTGCTGTACCTCGGCCTCGTGCTCCAGAATGTCGTCCCGGCTCTGAGCCGCGACGAGGGAGGCGACGTGTTCAACGTGGTGGTCGCCGCTCTGCTCATCGTCACGATGGCAGTGCTGCTGCCCACGATGTGGAGACAGTGGGACCGCGCCCGGCGCTATGCGGCCGAGCACCCCGTCGTCGAGGAGGCGAAGAGCTAGCGGGCGAGCGCCGGAACCGTGCGGGGCCGCACGACGAACCACAGCACGAGGATCGCGACGACGGCCGTGGCGGCCATGACGCCGCCCATCGGCACCGCGTTGTGGATGCCGAACAGTCCGACGATGGGCGAGATCAGCCCCGCGAGGCCGAAGTTGACCGCCCCCAGCAACGACGCCGCGGTGCCCGCCTCCTTGCCGTGGTTGACGAGAGCCAGCACCTGGTTGCACGGGAAGGAGAACCCGCAGGCGAGGATGAAGAACCACAGGGGGATGAGGATGCCGACGAGCCCGAAGTTGAGCGAGTCGAGCACGACGATCGTGAGCGCCGACACGAGCATGGTCGCCGTCGTTCCCGCGAGGATCCACTGGGGCCCCACGAACTTCGCGAGCCGCGAGCTGATCTGCACGCCCAGCACGACCCCCACCGAGTTGACGGCGAAGAGCAGGCCGTACTCCTGCGGGTCGAGGCCGTAGACCTCCTGGAAGAGGAAGCTCGACGACGACAGGTAGGCGAAGAGCCCCGAGAAGGTCATGCCCGCGATGATCGCGACGCCGATGAAGACCCGGTCGCCGAAGAGCGCCCGGTAGCGGTCGCCGACGGTGGCGTGCCCCTGCTCGGCCCGGCGCTCCGGCGGCAGCGTCTCCACGATGAAGAACGCCGCGGCGATGGTCACGAGGATGCCGTACGCGGCGAGGAAGTAGAAGATCCCGCGCCAGTCGAGCACGAGCAGCAGCTGCGATCCGATCACCGGCGCGAGGATCGGCGCCAGCCCGCTCACGAGCGCGAGCCGGGACAGCATCCGCACGAGCGGCAGCCCGCCGAACAGGTCGCGCACCATCGCCGTGGCGACGACCACACCCGAGGCGGCGCCGACCCCCTCGAGCACGCGGAAGATGCCGACCCAGAAGATGTCCGGGGCGAGCGCGACGCCGAAGCTCGCCACCACGTGCACGGCGGTCGCGATGATGAGCGGCATCCGGCGCCCGACCTTGTCGCTCCAGGGACCGACGATCAACTGGCCGACCGCGAAGCCGACGGTCGTCGCGGTCAGGGTGAGCTGGATGGCCGCGGTCGTCGTGAAGAGGTCGTCCTCGAGCTGCGGGAACGCCGGCAGGTAGAGGTCGATCGTGAACGGACCGAGAGCGGTGAGTGCGCCGAGCACGAGGATGTAGACGAGGCGCTGGCGGCGGCTGAGGGCGTCACCGGGATAGACGACAGAGGTCAACGAAGGGCTTTCACGAGAGAGACGGATGCGGCGAGCGGGCCGCGAACGAGATAACCCCCGGAGAGTGCTCTTCCGGGGGCGCCGATGCTTAGTCTAGCGAACTATCAATCCGCCGTGCCGGCTGGATCGCTGAGAAGCTGCGCGAACGCGAGCTCCGCGGCCCCGACCGACAGGATGTCGCGGCCGAGCGACGAGCGCACGATCGAGACGTCGTCCCTGGCGCCGGGCAGCGCCGACGATCGGGTCGTGCGATCGAGCTCGGCGCCCGCCACCCGGTAGAGGGAGCCGAGGAAACCGCCGAGCACGATGAGGCTCGGGTTGAAGAGGTTGACCGCGTTACGCAGGGCGACGGCGAGGTAGCCGACCTGGCGCTCGACGAGGTCGACGAGGTCGCGGTCGCGGTCCGCGCGCTCATAGGCCGCGACGAGCGTCTCCTCGAGCTGCTCGGCCTCGGTCGCCGGAAGCCCGAGGGCGTCGAGCAGCGGCGAGCGCGACACCTCCGTCTCGAGGCATCCGGTCGCACCGCAGTGGCACGCACGCCCGTGCGACTCGACGAGGGTGTGGCCGAACTCGCCCGCGAAGCCGCTGGCGCCCGACAGCAGTCGTCCCTCGGAGAGGACGCCGCCTCCGATGCCGCTCGCGCCGCCGTTGAGGTAGATCAGGTCGTGCACACCGGCGCCTGCGCCGAAGAGGCTCTCCGCCGTGGCGCCGCACGAGGCGTCGTTCGCCGCGGAGACCGGCAGGCGAGTCGCCTCGGCGAGCATCTCGCCGAGCGGCTCCTCCCGCCACTCGAGATGCGGAGCGAGCACGACGAGCCCGTCGCTCATGCGCACGAGACCCGGAAGGGCCAGGCCGATCCCTATGCAGCGCAGATCGGTGCCCGCCTCGGCGAGCAGCGAGGGCAGCTCGGCGGAGACGATGGCGACGACGTCCTCGGGCCGGGGCATCGGCCGGTCGACCCTGCGCCGCAGCAGCACCCGGCCGCCGAGCCCGACGACGCTCAGCGTCACCGCGTCGATCTCGGGATTGACGGCGACGGCGACATGCGAGGAGCCGGCCGTGATGACGAGGCTCGGACGCCCGACGCCCCCCGTCTGCAGCGGCTCCTGCTCGATGACGAGGCCGAGCTCCTGCAGCTCTCCCACGAGAGCCGCGATGGTCGACCGGTTGAGCCCCGTGCGGCGGGTGAGCTCCGCCCTCGAGAGCGTCGTCGAGGCGTGCACCAGCCGCAGCACGGTCGCAAGGTTGTGACGCCGCACGTTGTCGGAGTTGTTGCCGGCGCCGGAGAGACGCGCGGCTCCTGGTGTGAAGGCCACGGGGCGCGCTCCTCTCGGGTCAGGGCTGGGATCGGGGACGGCCCCCAACGATAGCGACCCGGCCCGCCCGCGAAGGGCAGGCCGGGTCGCGTCGCGTCACTTCGTGCTGAAGGCGGCGTCGAACGCGGCCGACGGCGGGTCGAACGTCAGGCGGCGCACGAACTCGAGCGCCTCGGGGGCACCGATGAGACGGTCCATGCCCGCGTCCTCCCACTCGACCGAGATCGGGCCGTCGTAGCCGATCTGGTTGAGCATGCGGAAGCTGTCCTCCCACGGCACGTCGCCGTGACCGGTGGAGATGAAGTCCCACCCGCGACGGCCGTCGGCCCACGGCAGCAGCGAGCCGAGCCTGCCGTTCTTGCCGTTGTTCATCCGCTTCTTCGTGTCCTTGCAGTCCACGTGGTAGATGCGGTCCTTGAAGTCCCAGAGGAAGCCGACCGGGTCGAGGTCCTGCCAGACGAAGTGGCTCGGATCCCAGTTGAGGCCGAAGGCCTCACGGTGCCCGATCGCCTCGAGCGTGCGCACGGTCGACCAGTAGTCGAACGCGATCTCGCTCGGGTGCACCTCGTGGGCGAAGCGCACGCCGACCTCGTCGAAGACATCGAGGATCGGGTTCCAGCGGTCGGCGAAGTCCTGGTATCCGGCGTCGATCGCCTCCTGCGACACCGGCGGGAACATCGCGATGTACTTCCAGATCGACGAGCCCGTGAAGCCCACGACCGTCTTCACGCCGAGCTTCGCGGCGAGGCGGGCGGTGTTCTTCATCTCCTCGGCGGCGCGCTGGCGCACGCCCTCGGGGTCGCCGTCGCCCCACACCGAGTCGGGCAGGATGTCGCGGTGGCGCTGGTCGATCGGGTCGTCGCAGACCGCCTGACCCTTGAGGTGATTCGAGATCGCCCAGACCTTGAGTCCGTGCCGCTCGAGCAGGTCGAGCTTGCCCTGCACGTACTCGTCGTCGTCCCAGCGGTTCGGATCGAGGTGGTCGCCCCAGCAGGCGATCTCGAGTCCGTCGTAGCCCCACTCCGAGGCGAGCTTCACCACCTCCTCGAACGGGAGGTCGGCCCACTGCCCCGTGAAGAGCGTGATCGGTCGTGCCATGTTGGTCCCTTTCCTTCTGTCTTCCGGTCAGGCCGTCGGGGTCCAGGCGCTGCCGTTCGCGGCGCTCGTCTCTACCGCGTCGAGCACCCGCTGCACCTGCAGCCCCTCGGCGAACGAGGGCCGCGGCTGCTCGCCCGACACGATGCCGCCGACGAAGTCGACCACCTGGTGCGAGAAGCCGTGCTCGTAGCCCAGCATGTGCCCGGTCGGCCACCAGGGGGCGAGATACGGATGCTGCGCCTCGGTCACGAGAATGCGCTTGAAGCCCTGCTCGAGCTCGGGCGCGGTCGCGTCGTAGTACTGCAGCGCGTTGAGGTCCTCGAGGTCGAAGCTGATCGCGCCGAGCGATCCGGCGACCTCGATGCGGAGGGCGTTCTTCCGTCCGGTGGCGAAGCGGGTCGCCTCGAACGAGCCGAGGGCGCCGCTGTCGAAGCGCCCGGTGAACAGCGCGATGTCGTCGACGGTCACGGTGCCGCGCTCGCTCGACGCGGTGCCCGAGAGGCCCACCGACTCCGCGAGGAGGGGACGCTCCTTCACGAAGGTGTCCATCGTGCCGGACACGCTCGTGAGAGTCAGGCCGGTGATGTACTGCGCGAGGTCGATCGCGTGAGCGCCGATGTCGCCCAGGGCGCCCGACCCGGCGAGGCTCTTGTCGAGCCGCCAGGTCATCGGCGACTCGGCGTCCATGAGCCAGTCCTGCAGGTACATGGCGCGCACCTGACGGATCTCGCCGATCTTGCCAGCGGCGACGAGGTCGCGGGCGAAGGTCGTCGCGGGGACCCGGCGGTAAGTGAAGCCGACCATCGCCTGCACGCCGTTCGCGCGGGCGCGCTCGGCGGCATCCGCCATGGCCTCGGCCTCGGCGACGGTGTTGGCGAGCGGCTTCTCGCAGAGCACGTGCTTGCCCGCCTCGAGCGCGGCGATCGCGATCTCAGCGTGCGAGTCGCCAGGGGTGACCACGTCGACGATGTCGATGTCGTCACGCGCGACGACCTCGCGCCAGTCGGTGGCGGACTCCGCCCAGCCCCACTTGCTCGCGGAGGCGGCCACGGCATCCGCGTTGCGGCCCACCACCACCTGCATGATCGGCTCGGCCGGGAGATCGAAGAACCGGGGGGCGACCCTCCAGCCCTGGGAATGGGCGGCGCCCATGAACCCGTAGCCGATCATCGCGACCCGCAGCTGCCTGTCGGTCATGCTTCTCCTTCTCAGAAAGGCAGGGGCGGCGCCGTGAGACGCCGCCCCTGCGTGTGCATCAGGACTCGAACGCGGAGTCGATGTACTGGTCGACGTTCTCGGCCGTCACGACGGGTGCGTTGAGCACGATCTCGCGGGGCACCTCGACCTCGACGAGGTCGCTGAGCGCCTTGCCCTGGGCCACGAGGCGGGCAAGACGGATGCCGTCAGCAGCCTGCGTGGACGGGTAGATGACCGTCGCCTCGAGCACGCTGTCGCCCGACTGGATGAGCTCCATCGCGTTCTTGGATCCGGCGCCGCCGACCATGAAGAACTCGTCGCGACCGGCAGCGTCGATCGCCGCGAGGACGCCGATGCCCTGGTCGTCATCGTGGTTCCACAGGGCGTCGATCTCCGGTGCCGCCGAGAGCAGCTGCGAGGCCGCGGCCTCTCCGCCCTGCACGGTGAAGTCGGCGGCCACGCGGTTGCTGACCTCGAGTCCGCAGTCCTCGAGCGCATCGGCGAAGCCCTGCGAGCGGTCCTGCGTGAGCGGCAGCGAGTCGATGCCGGCGATCTCGGCGACCACGGCATCCTCCTGGCCGTCGAGCTGCTCGCAGATGTAGGTGCCGGCGCTGACGCCCATGCCGTAGTTGTCGCCGAGGATCGTGGTGCGCGCGGCGAACGGCGACGAGAACTCGCGGTCGACGTTGATGACGGGAATGCCCGCCTCCATCGCCTGGATGGCGACCTCGGTCAGGGCCGCGCCGTCGGTCGGCAGCAGCACGATCGCGTCGACGCCGTCGTTGATGAAGGTCTCGACCTGGCTGATCTGCAGGTTGGCGTCGTTGGTGCCCTCGGCGACGCGCAGCTCCACGTCGGGGTACTTCTCGGCTTCGGCGATGGCCGCCGAGTTGATCGCGCCGAGCCAGCCGTGGTCGGCGGCGGGTCCGGAGAAACCGATGACGACGGTGTCGCCCTCGGCCTCGTTCTCCTCGGCGGAGCCGCCGCCCTGATTGCCGGTGCCTCCACCATCTCCCGAGCTCCCGGTATCACCTGCGGTACAGCCGGTCAGCAGGGCCGTCGCGACGGCGGCGGATCCGGCGAGAGCTGTGAACTTCAGTCGTGCGGAGCGTGATCGCAGCATTTGTTCCTCCTTGAATGAATGCGGTGCAGCCGCCGAGGGGAGGTCGTCGCAGCGTCGCGCGACCGTCCTCTTCGACGTCCTCCGCAACATAACACTTCTTACGACGCTCGACAAAAGATATTCGACCGAAAGTAGAAAGCACCCGCCAGCCCCTGTTACTGTCCGACGCATGGTCAGTGGCGATCACCCGATTCCCCTGCTGCGAGCGAGCGGCATCACCAAGTCGTTCTCCGGCGTGCAGGCGCTGCGAGGCGTCGACCTCGAGATCGTTCCCGGCGAGGTGCACTGCGTGCTCGGCCAGAACGGCGCCGGCAAGTCGACCCTGATCAAGGTGCTGGCGGGCGCCCACCAGCCCGACGGCGGCGAGCTGCTCTGGAACGGCGAGCCCATGACGATCTCCGATCCCGTCGCCGCACTGAAGCTCGGCATAGCGACGATGTACCAGGAGCTCGACGTCGTCGACGGCCTGACGATCGCCGAGAACATCTTTCTCGGCCACGAACTGGCCAACGCCGGGATGCTGCGCGCAGGCGAGGCGAACCGCAGGGCCCGGGAGCTGCTGCAGCGCCTCGGGCACTCGGACCTGTCCCCCAACCGCGAGGTCGGGTCGCTCAGCGCGGCCAACAAGCAGATCGTCAGCATGGCGCGCGCGCTGTCGCACGATGTGAAGCTGCTCATCATGGACGAGCCGAGCGCGGTGCTCGACTCCGAGGAGGTCACGAAGCTCTTCCGTGTCGTCGAGGATCTCACCGCCGGAGGCATCGCGATCGTCTACATCTCCCACCGGCTCGAGGAGATCCGCCGGATCGGCGATCGCATCACGGTGCTCAAGGACGGGCGGAGCACCGCGAGCAACCTGCCGGTCGCCGACACCCCGACGCCCGACCTCATCCGCCTCATGACGGGGCGCACCGTCGAGAACGTGTTCCCGCCCGCCGCTCCCATCGCTCCCGACGCCCCCGAACTTCTTCGAGTGGACGGCCTCGGTACTCGGGGGCTCTTCGAGGGCGTCAGCTTCTCGGTGCGCGCGGGCGAGGTCGTCGGCCTCGCGGGACTCGTCGGCAGCGGTCGAAGCGAGATCCTCGAGACGATCTACGGCGCGAGGCGTTCGACCTCTGGCAGCGTGACGGTCGACGGGCGGATGCTGCGGCGCGGCTCGGTGCGCGATGCGGTGCGCGCGGGCATCGGTCTGTCCCCTGAGGAGCGCAAGAGCCAGGGACTGCTGCTCGGCGAGCCGATCTACCGCAATGTGACGCTGAGCACGTTCTCCCGGTTCGCGCGCAGCGGGTTCCTCGACGAGCGCAAGGAGCGCTCCGTCGCTCGCGAGCAGATCGAGGCGCTCGACCTGCGCCCCGCGGACCCCGACCGCCCCGCCTCCACCCTCTCGGGCGGGAATCAGCAGAAGATCCTGCTGGGCCGCTGGCTGGTGCACGGCACCAAGGTGCTGCTGCTGGACGAGCCCACTCGCGGCGTCGATGTCGGCGCCCGCGCCGAGATCTACGCTCTCATCCGCCGCCTGCAGGAGCAAGGCACGGCCATCCTGCTCGTCTCCAGCGAGATCGAGGAGGTGCTCGGCCTCGCCGACCGCGTCCTCGTCGTCGCCGAGGGACGGGTGCTGGCCATCACGGACGCCAAGGACATTGACGAGCACGCCGTGCTCGACCTCGTGATGAAAGGAACGGCCGCGTGAGCGATCAGAACTCAGCGAAGGTGCTGCAGGCCGAGGCGAAGGACCGCTCGTCCTCACCTCTCGCTCGGATCTTCTCCGGATCGGTGGGCAGGAACCTCGGGCTGGTGATCGCGCTCCTGCTCCTTTGCATCGTGGGGGCGGTGACGGCTGGGGACCGGTTCACCGACGTCAACAATCTTCTGACGATCGTCCGCCAGGCCTCGATCGTCGGCGTCATCAGCATCGGCCTGACGTTCGTCATCATCGGCGGCGGCATCGATCTCTCCGTCGGCTCGGTGATGGGACTTGCGTCCGTCGCCGCCTCTTTCGCGGTCGTCCAGGACCTCGCCGACCAGTCCAACTACATCGTCATGGTGCTGATCGCCCTCGGCGTCGGCATCGCGGCCGGTTTCGTCAACGGCATCGTCATCGCCTACGGCAACGTCGTTGCCTTCATGGCGACTCTCGCCATGCTGGTCGGAGCCCGGGGACTGGCAGAGCTCGTCTCGAACCGCCGGACCTTCGTGGTCGATCAGGACGGGTTCCGGGCGTTCTTCCGGGGGGCGTTCCTTGGCATCGACGCGCTCATCTGGCTCTTCCTGATTGTCGCGGTGCTCGGGTGGATCGTGCTGAATCGCACGACCTTCGGGCGTCGCACGGTCGCGATCGGGGGTAATCGAGAGGCGGCGCGCCTAGCCGGAATCGACGTCAAGCGCCACACGACGTACCTCTACGCCCTCTCCGGACTCACGGCTGGCATCGCAGCTGTCATGATCCTCGCTCGGACCACTTCAGGCACCTCCACTCACGGCGTGCTCCTCGAGCTCGATGCGATCGCGGCGGTGGTCGTCGGAGGCACGCTGCTGATCGGCGGACGTGGCACGATCACGGGCACGGTGCTCGGCGTGCTGATCTTCAACACGCTCACCAATGTCTTCACGCAGAACAACCTCAACTCGTCCGTCCAGAACGTCACGAAGGGCGTCATCATCGTGGTCGCCGTGCTGCTGCAGCAGCGCTTCGCGAGAGGCCCGTCGCGGTAGTTGTTCGTTCGTCCAACGTGCGTTACGTTGTAACGGCCAACATTTAGGTTCGACGACGACCGAGGAGCACCATGCCCACCCCCACCCGCGACGACAAGTTCTCCTTCGGACTCTGGACCGTCGGCTACAACGGCACCGACCCGTTCGGCGGCCCGACGCGGAACGCGCTCGACGTGGTGCATGTCGTCGAGAAGCTCGCCGAGCTCGGTGCGTACGGCCTGACTTTCCACGATGACGACCTGTTCCCGTTCGGGTCGGACGACGCGACCCGTCAGCGTGAGATCGACCGCCTGAAGGGCGCGCTCGAGGCGACCGGCCTCATCGTGCCGATGGTCACGACCAACCTCTTCAGCGCACCCGTGTTCAAGGACGGCGGCTTCACCTCCAACGACCGCGCGGTGCGCCGCTTCGCGCTGCGCAAGGTGCTGCGCAACATCGACCTCGCCGCCGAGCTCGGCGCGAAGACGTTCGTGATGTGGGGCGGACGCGAGGGCGCCGAGTACGACGCGGCCAAGGACATCCGTCAGGCCCTCGAGCGCTACCGCGAGGCCGTCAACCTGCTCGGCGACTACGTCACCGACAAGGGCTACGACATCCGCTTCGCCATCGAGCCGAAGCCGAACGAGCCCCGCGGCGACATCCTGCTGCCGACCCTGGGTCACGCGCTCGCCTTCATCGAGTCGCTGGAGCGCCCCGAGCTCGTCGGCCTCAACCCCGAGGTCGGCCACGAGCAGATGGCGGGCCTCAACTTCGCCGCCGGCATCGCGCAGGCGCTCTACCACGGCAAGCTCTACCACATCGATCTCAACGGCCAGCGGGGCATCAAGTACGACCAGGACCTCGTGTTCGGTCACGGCGACCTGCACAACGCGTTCGCGCTCGTCGACCTGCTCGAGAACGGCGGCCTGAACGGCGGCCCCTCCTACGACGGCCCCCGCCACTTCGATTACAAGCCCTCGCGCACCGAGGACGAGAACGGCGTCTGGGCCTCCGTGTCGGCCAACATGCAGACCTACCTGCTGCTCAAGGAGCGGGCGGCCGCGTTCCGCGCCGATCCCGAGGTGCAGGAGGCGCTCGAGGCCGCGAAGGTGCTCGAGCTCGCCCAGCCGACGCTGAACGAGGGCGAGTCGTACGACGACCTGCTCGCCGACCGCAGCGCGTTCGAGGAGTTCGACGCGAGCGCCTACCTGGGCGGCAAGGGCTTCGGCTTCGTGCGCCTCCAGCAGCTCGCGACCGAGCACCTGCTCGGTGCTCGCTGAACAAGCGCCCGCTGACCGCTTTTCCTCTTCCGCTCCGGCCCGTTCTGCTCGTCAGGATGGGCCGGAGCGCTGTCCGGCCGAAGGAGCCCACCCCATGACACTCGTCGCAGGCGTCGACAGCTCGACCCAGAGCTGCAAGGTCGTCATCCGGGATGTCTCGACCGGCGCCGTCGTGCGCACCGGCCGGGCCTCGCACCCCGAGGGCACCGAGGTGCACCCCTCCTTCTGGTGGGATGCTCTGCTCGCCGCGATCGCAGACGCCGGCGGCCTCGACGACGTCGCGGCGATCTCCGTCGCGGGGCAGCAGCACGGCATGGTGGTGCTCGACGCCGCGGGCGAGGTGATCCGTCCGGCGCTGCTCTGGAACGACACCCGCTCGGCCCCCGCCGCCGGGGCACTCATCGAGGAGCTCGGCGCGGCCGAGCTCGCCCGCCGCACCGGAACGGTTCCCGTCGCGAGCATCACGGCGACGAAGCTCCGCTGGCTGCGCGACGCCGAGCCGGCCTCGGTCGAGCGAGTCGCAGCCGTCGCCCTCCCGCACGATTGGCTCACCTGGCGGCTGCGCGGCTTCGGCCCGGCGAACCCGCAGCTCGCCGAACTCACCACCGACCGATCGGACGCGAGCGGCACGGGGTACTTCGACGGCACCCGCGACGAGTACGACCTCGACCTGCTCGAGACGGCGCTCGGACGGCGCGACGTGGTGCTCCCGCGCGTGCTCGGTCCCGGTGAGTCGGCCGGAACGACCGCGGCGCTACCCGGCGTGCCGGCCGGCCTCGTCGTCGGCCCGGGCGCCGGCGACAACGCGGGCGCCGCGCTGGGGCTCGGGGCGCGGGACGGGGATGTCGTCGTGTCGATCGGCACGAGCGGCACCGTCTTCGCCGTGACGGAGACCCCGTCGCGCGACGAGACCGGCACGGTCGCCGGCTTCTCCGACGCGAGCGGGCTCTTCCTGCCCCTCGTCGCGACGCTCAACGCCGCTCGGATCCTCGACGCGGTCGCGCGCCTGCTCGACCTCGACCACACGGCGCTCGGCGAGCTCGCCCTCAGCGCCTCCCCCGGGTCCGGCGGGCTCGTGCTGCAGCCGTACTTCGAGGGCGAGCGCACCCCCAACCTGCCCGACGCCACCGCGACCCTGTTCGGCCTGACGCTCGCCTCGACCACTCGCGCCAACCTCGCCCGGGCAGCCGTCGAGGGGATGCTCTGCGCCCTCGCCGACGGACTCGACGCCGTGCAGTCGCAGGGCATCGAGGCGCAGCGCCTGCTGCTCGTCGGCGGAGCCGCCCAGAACCCGGCCGTCGCGACGATCGCCGGTCAGGTGTTCGACGTGCCGGTCGTCGTCCCCGATCCGGGCGAGTACGTGGCCGCTGGTGCCGCCGTGCAGGCCGCGTGGGCCCTGACCGGTGAGCGGCCCGAGTGGCCCGTCTCTCTCGCTGCGGAGCCGGCGTCGGAGCCGCAGCCGATCATCCGCTCGCAGTATCGGGCGCGGGCGGTCCCCGTCTCGCGCTGACCCCTCCCCTCGACTTGCAGCAAACGGTCGCTCTCCGGCCATGCGGAGCGGCGTTTGCTGCAACTCGATGGGAACGGCGCCCGCGAGGAGCCCCGGAACGCCGAAGGGCCGGCCCGCGAACGGACCGGCCCTCCTGCTGGTGCGACCTACTGCTCGGTGAGAGCGAGCAGGTCGGGGTTGTCGGCGTACGCCTCGCCCGCGTTCTCCTGGGTCACGACGACCGGGGGAAGCAGGTAGGAGGGAACGATCTTCTCTCCGTTGTCGTACGTCTCGGTGTCGTTGATGCCGGTCGGCTCCTCGCCGGCCTGCAGCTCCTGCACCATCTCGATGGCAGCCGCGACGAGCGCACGGGTGTCCTTGTAGATCGTCATGTACTGCTCACCCGCGACGATCGACTTGACCGACTCGACCTCGGAGTCCTGGCCGGTGACGACCGGCAGGTCCTTGCCCGCCGCGCGCACCGACTCGATGATCGCGCGAGCGAGGGTGTCGTTCGGCGAGAGCACGCCGTGCAGCTCGGTGTCCTGGTAGTTGGCCGAGAGCAGGGTGTCCATGCGGCTCTGGGCGTTCTGCGCGAGCCAGCCCTGCGTCGCGGTCTGGCCGACCTCGGTCTGACCCGAGACGACGTTCAGGGTGCCGTCGTCGATCTTCGGCTGCAGCACGTCCATCGCGCCGTTGAAGAACACCCCGGCGTTGTTGTCGTCGGGCGAGCCCGAGAACAGCTCGATGTTGTAGGTGTCAGCGTCGGGGTACTTCTCGGCGAGACCGTCGAGCAGCGCCTGGCCCTGCTCCTGGCCGACCTTGAAGTTGTCGAACGCGAGGTAGTAGTCGACCGCCTCGGTGTTGGTGATCAGGCGGTCGTAAGCAATGACCGTGATGCCCTCGGCTTTGGCCGCCTCGACCTGCGACGACAGCTGAGCGCTGTCCTTCGCGCCGATGATGATGACCTCAGCGCCGTTGGTGATCATCGAGTTGATCTGGTTCTGCTGCTCGGCGACGGTGTTGCTCGCGGGGGCGTACTGCACGTCGGCGTTGAAGCCCGCCTCCTCGAGTCCGGTGGTGAACAGGTCGCCCGCGAGAACCCAGTTCTCACTGGTCTTGTCGGGGAGCGCGACGCCGATGGTGGCGTCGGCGGCGAAGCCGGCTGCGCCGCCCTCACCTTCGGTGTCGGTGGTGTCGCCGCGGCTGGAGCAGCCCGCCAGCGCGAGCGCCGTGACTGCCGCGAGCGAGGTCGCGGCGAGAGCGAATTTCCTCATCGATATTCTCTTTCCTGGTGCAACTGGTGTGAATGGAGACCTGATGCTCAACCGCGAGGAGTGAGGTCCTGCGGTCGAGCGGTCTCCGCTGGCCCACCCGCAGGGGTGGGAGTCTGTGCGCCCTCCGGAGCCGGGGATGCGGTCGGGCGGTCGTCGCCCGACCCCCGGTTCCGGGTGAGGCGGCCGATGAGCGACGGGCGTCCCTGCCGCTTGCTGTAGACGTCGATCGCGACGGCGAGCAGCAGCACGAGGCCCTTGATCATCTGCACGTAGTCGGCGGTGACGCTCAGGAGCTGGAGTCCGTTGTTGAGCACGGCGATGACGAGACCGCCGATGATCGAGCCGACGACGGTGCCGATGCCGCCGGTGACCGCCGCGCCGCCGATGAAGACGGCCGCGATCGCGTCGAGCTCCCAGCCGACGCCGTCACCGGGTCCCGAGGCCACCGAGCGGGCGATCCACAGCATGCCCGCGACGGCGGCGAGCACCGACATGTTGAACATGACGAAGAAGTTGGTGCGGCGGATGTCGACGCCCGAGAGCTCCGCTGCGCGCCAGTTGCCGCCGACGGCGTACACGTGGCGGCCGATCGTCGTGTTGTTCGTGAGGAACGAGTAGCCCAGCACGAGCACCGCGAGGATGATGCCCGAGATCGGGAAGCTCGTGCCCACGCGGCCGGTCGCGAAGAGGTAGGTCGCGAGCAGTACGACCGCGAGCAGCAGGCCGACCTTGACGGCGCTGACCCAGAACGGGGCCTGCTCGGCGCCCATCTGGGCCTGCGCCTTGCGCAGCCTCCGCTCCTGCCAGACGACCGCGACCGCCGCCACGAGACCCAGGATGAGGGTCCAGTTGCTGTAGCCGAACTGCGGACCGAAGTCGGGCAGGAAGCCGCCGCCGATGAACGTGAAGTCGCGGGGCACGGGCAGCGAGGTCGAATTGCCGACCCACTGGTTGGCACCGCGGAACAGCAGCATGCCGGCGAGGGTCACGATGAACGCCGGGACCCCGACGTAGGCGACCCAGAAGCCGTGCCAGGCGCCGACGAGGGCGCCGAGCAGGAGGCCCAGCAGGATCGCGAACGGCCACGGCCATCCCCAGAGCGTCATCGACTGGGCGACCACGATGCCGACGAAGGCGGCGACCGAGCCCACGGAGAGGTCGATGTGACCGGCCACGATCACCATGACCATGCCGACGGCGAGGATCAGCACGTAGGCGTTGCCGTTGACGATGTTGATGAGGTTGTTCGGCTCGAGGGTCTTGCCGCCGGTCAGCGCCTGGAAGAGCAGGATGATGACGACGAGCGCTCCGAGGATGCCGAACTGACGGCTGGTCGACTGGGAGCCGCCGAACATCTTGCGGAGGTCGCGGAAGCGGAACCCGCCGTCCTCGCGGGTCGGCGTCGATGCGGTGGAGGTCATGCGATCGCTTTCTTGTCGGTGGAGGTCATGCCTCGCATGAGGGTCTCGGGGTCGGCCTGGGCGGCGGGCAGCTCGCTCGTGATCGCGCCCTCGAAGATCGTGTAGATGCGGTCGGAGACGCCGAGCAGCTCGGGCAGCTCCGACGAGATGAGGATGATGCCCTTGCCCTGCGCGGCGAGGTCGCGGA
>JAPSJW010000023.1 GCA_031177985.1 Microbacteriaceae bacterium
CTCGTCATCCGCGGTGTGCATAATGGGTGCGTCCGGGGCGATCATCCGCGCCGGAGGGACGGGACGACGTGAGCGCTGAGCAGGAGAAGGTCCGCGCGCCGAACATCCGCGACGTCGCGCGCCTCGCGGGCGTCTCGTACCAGACCGTCTCGCGGGTGCTGAACGACTCCCCGAGCATCAAGCCGAGCACTCGGCAGCGGGTGCTCGACATCATCCAGGAGGTCGGCTACCGCCCGAACGCCGCGGCCCGGGCGCTCGTCACCAGCCGATCGCGCACGATCGGCGTCCTGGCCGCCCACATGGCGCACTACGGCCCGGCCACGAGCGTCACGGCGATCGAGGAGGCCGCGCGCGAGGCGGGCTACCGGCTCAGCATCACGAACATCTCGACGACCGACTATCCGTCCATCCGCTCGGCCCTCGACTACCTCATGAGCCAGTCCATCGAGGCTCTCGTCGTGATCGCGCCGCAGGTGCGGGTGTTCGACGCCATCCGCGAGCTGTCCATCGGCGTGCCGTTCGTCACCCTCGAGTCGAGCGGCCGCGACAACGGCCACTCGATGTCGGTCGACCAGGTGCTCGGCGCGCGGCTCGCCACCCGGCACCTCATCGAGCAGGGGCACACCGAGATCATGCACATCTCGGGACCCCAGGACTGGATCGAGGCCGAGGCGCGGATGCAGGGCTACCTGCAGGAGGTCACCGAGGCGGAGGTGCGCACCCGCGCCCCGATCCTCGGCGACTGGACGGCGAGCTTCGGCTACCGGGCAGGGCTCGAGCTGCTGCGATTCCGCGACTTCACGGCGGTCTTCGCGGGGAACGACCAGATGGCCCTCGGATTCATCCACGCCTGCCGCGAGCTCGGCGTCGACGTGCCCGGCGACGTGAGCGTCGTGGGGTTCGACGACATCCCGGAGGCGGCGCACTTCTTCCCGCCCCTGACCACCGTGCGGCAGAACTTCACCGAGATCGGCCGACGCTCCATCGAGCTGCTGCTGGGGGAGCTGCGCGGGGGCGGTCATGCCGACTCGCAGCTCATCGCTCCTGAGCTCGTGGTGCGGCAGTCAGTGGCCGGCGCCCCGAGCTGACCGTTCCTCGACCTGCGGAAGACCTGCACGAGACCTGAGGGTCACGCGCCGTCTTGACAGATGTGACCGTTTCGCCGGTAGAGTGGCGCAACGTCGTGTGAACGGTCACACGGCGCGGAACCACAGACGACGAGGTCGCAAGAATCGTGAATCAAGCCCGTGCTCACGCCGCCGTAGAGAACGCGAACGCCCTCGACGGCTCCGGGTCCACCGAGGACAGCACCGTGTCCGGAGCGTCCTTCACCCCCGAGCTCCAGGTCGCCATCGCCCGCGTGCGCGAGGAGGTCGCGGCGCTGCATGCGGAGCTGGTCCGCTATGGCCTGGTGGTCTGGACGGGCGGCAATGTGTCCGGCCGGGTTCCGGGTGCTGACCTGTTCGTGATCAAGCCGTCCGGCGTCTCCTACGACGACCTGGGCCCCGAGAACATGATCCTCTGCGATCTCGACGGGGTGGCCATCCCCAACACTCCGGGGTGGGAGCGGTCGCCGTCGAGCGACACGGCGGCGCACGCGTTCGTGTACCGGAACATGCCCGAGGTCGGTGGTGTGGTGCACACCCATTCGACGTATGCGACGGCGTGGGCGGCTCGGGCGGAGCCGATCCCGTGTGTGCTGACGGCGATGG
>JAPSJW010000014.1 GCA_031177985.1 Microbacteriaceae bacterium
GAGAGCACCCGCGCAGCGCTTCGCAGCGACCACAGCCAGAGCATCTGCAGCGCGACGGGGTCGCGCCCGTTCTCGAGGGCGAGCCCCCAGTCGAGGAACACCGAGCCCGGACCCGAGTCGACGAATCCGCCGCGCTGGGCGACGGGTCGGAAGACCCCGTCGTGTCCTGCGTGCCTCGCGAGGTCGGCCACGAATCGGTCGAGCCGGTCGGCCTCGGCTCGGGCGAATCGTTCGTCGCCGAAGCAACGCAGCCGGAGCTCGCAGTTGACCACCCACCACAGCGAGTAGTCGGCGATGCCGTTCACGTAGCCGTGCTCGGGCCGGCCGAGCGCCACGAGCCCATCGGCCACGACGCCCGCCTCGCCGAGCGCGAATGCGTTCGCCAGCGTGCTGAGCGCCTGGTCGCCGGCCCACGGCATGCGGTCGCGCTTGATCCCGTCGATCATGAGACCCTGCATGCACAGCCGCAGCGTGTACTGGGCGGCCGCCCAGACGCGAGTGAGCTCGTCATCCGAGCAGCTGAACGCTCCCGGGCGCTCGGCGACCGGGATCGAGGCGCGCACGGTCACCGCGTCGGGCGCGGCATCCGACCGCACGACGAGGTAGCGGAACCCGAGCGGATACCGTGTGGTCCAGCCGCCGTCGGCGAGTTCGACGAGTTCGTGTCGGGTCTCGTGCACCTCGGGGTCGGCGAGCGCCTCCTCGACGCTCTCACCGCTCGAGATCACGGGGCGCGGCCCGGGCGGCAGGATCGGCCGGGCGAGCACCGGCGCTCCAGCGTCGAAGAGCGAGTCCCCGATGCGACGCGCGACGACCTCGACCGAGCCGACCGGGTCGAGGTGCGGCGGCGTGCTGCCGCCGGCCCTCGGACGCACCGGCTCCCACGCCTCGCCGTCGTTGCTCGCCTGCCAGCCGCCGACCGGGGCCTTCGGGTCGAGCGCGATCGCAGGGGCCTGCAGGTCGACGGAGATGACCTCGAGCCGCACCTCGGCGCCGGCTCGCGGGAGTCCGAGCAGCACACCGCCGTCGTCGGTGGCGGATGCCTCGACCGGCGCCCCGTCGACGGTCGCCGCGCGGAGCGATCCGGCGACGCGAACGCGCACCTCGGCAGCCTCTGTCGCCGTGGCCCTGAGTGCCACCACGGGGGCGACGCGGCCGTGGTTGCGCGGGTAGTGCACGTGCCGGTTCGCGGCGAATCCCTCGTCGACGAGCCGGGCCAGGAGCGCGAGCTCGTACTGCCCAGGTCCGTAGAGCCAGGCCGAGCCGGCCTGCGGCGGCACGACGGCCGCGTCGTCGAACGGCTGCGGCGAGCGCTCCAGCACCCACCGCCGCACGGCGTCGGCGGAGCGCGGCGGGCCGGCCTCGGTGCTCACCCCTTCACGGCGCCCGACGTCATGCCGGCGACGATCTGCCGCTGGAAGAAGATGTACATGATCAGCGGCGGGATCGTGATGAGCAGCACATCGGCGAAGAGCAGGTTGAACGAGCTGACCGACTGCGAGATGTAGTTGAACGTCGTCAGCTGCACCGTCGCGTTCTCGTCACCGGGCAGGAAGTACAGCGCGTACGTGAAGTCGTTGAAGACGAACACGGCCTGCACCACGATCACGGTCACGATGACCGATCGGAGGAGCGGGAAGACGACGCGGAAGAACAGCTTGACCGGGCCGGCGCCGTCGATGATCGCGGCCTCGTCGAGCTCACGCGGAATCGTGGCGACGAATGCCCGGAACAGCAGGATGCAGAACGAGAGCCCGAACGCCACGTGCACGGCGATGAGTCCCACGAGCGTCTTGAACAGGCCGAGGCCCTGCAGTACCCAGATGGTCGGGACGACCGCCGGCGGGATGATGAGCCCCGCGAGCACGAGGGTGTTGACGAGCGGGTTCCAGCGCGATCTGCGGCGCTGCAGTACGTAGCCCACCATCGCGCCCAGCACGACCATCACCGCCACCGCCACGGTCGTGAGGATGGCGCTGTTGAGGAACGCGCGCACGAGCAGGAAGTCCCGGGTCTGCAGCACCGTCGCGATGTTCTCGAAGAACACCCACTCGGTCGGCCAGCTGAACTCGAGCGCCGCCGCCTCGGCCTGCGTCTTTCCCGCGGTGAAGACGATGAACACGAACGGCACGACGAACACGACGAGCGCGATGACGATGGCGAGGATGCCGCCACCCCACTTCCAGCCGAGGCCCCTCACTGGTCGTCTCCCTTCCGGTTGAGCCACCACGAGAGTGGGAAGATGATGGCCGCGACGACGACGAAGAGCACGACGTTGCCGGCGGTCGAGAGGCCGAAGAATCCCGCCTGGTACTGCTTGTAGATCACCGAGGCGAGCACATCGCTCGTGAAGCCGGGACCGCCGCCGGTCATCGCCCAGATCAGGTCGAACGACCGCAGGCCGCCGATGAGCGAGAGCAGCACGACGGTCACGGTCGCGGGGCGAAGCAGGGGCAGCGTGATGTGCCTGAAGTTCTTCCAGGCACTCGCGCCGTCGACCTTCGCCGCCTCGAAGTACTCCTGCGGAATGGCGACCATCCCGGCGATGTAGATGAGCGTGGCGAGGCCGACGCCCTTCCAGACGTCCACGAGGGCGACCGAGAGCAGCGCGAGCGACGGATCGGTGAGCCACGCCGGGCCCTCGATGCCGATCGCAGCGAGCGCCTCGTTGATGGGACCGCCGAACGGGTCCATGAGCACCTCGAACAGGATGCCGACCCCGATCGTACTGACGAGCACGGGGAAGAAGATCGTCGCCCGGAGGAAGCCCCGAGCGACGATCTGCGAGCTCAGGAACACGCCGAGCAGCAGACCGAGCACGACCTTCGACCCCGAGGTGACGAACGCGTAGATGAACGTGTTCACGAAGCCGGTCACGAGCTGCGGTTCCTGGAAGAACCGCACGAAATTGTCGAAGCCGATGAACTCGACGTCGAACAGCGTCCAGCGGGTGAGCGAGAAGTAGAACGACGCGACGGTCGGTACGAGGAAGAGGACGACGTAGAACACGCCCGCCGGAATGAAGAACCAGGTCGGATACGGGCTCTTCATGCGCCCGCGCCGAGCCGGCTGCGGTGGGGTGGGTCCCCCGGACGAGGTCGAGGTGCGGCCAGGGGCCGTCGCGGTGGTCATGTGGATCTCCCGGATGAGGCTGCGGGACCGGACCGCTCGGCCCGGCCCCGCTGGTCGTGTTGCGGACTACCAGCCCTCGAGACCGAGCTGCTGGGCCTGCTTCTTCACATCCTCGTCGTACTGGGCTGCACCGTCAGCGGCCGAGGTGATGCCGGAGCCGACGGCGACCGTGATCTGCTCGAGCGCGGGCCCCTTGATCGGCGAGAGGAACTCGAGCGCGAGGTTGGTCCTACCCTCGTCGAAGTAGGGCTGCATGTCGGAGACCATGGCCGGCACATCGTCGGGCAGCTCGCAGCCCTCGATCACGAACGGGCCCTGGGGCGCGTTGGACTCCGCCTGGATATCGCAGCTCTCGGGCGTCGTGAGGAACTCGAGGAACTTCTTCGCCGCCTCGAGCTTGTCGCCCTCGGTCGACTTGGGGACGTACACGGTGTTGGTCGGCATCCAGACGGTGAGGCCGTTGCTCGCCGCGTCTCCACCGGGGATCGGGAAGGTGCCGACGACGTCCGCGGCTTCGGGATTGGTCGTCATGAGCTGCGACGCGGCGAACGTGAGGATGGGGTATTGCGCCCCCTCGCCCGTCGCGACCATCGAGACGCCGTCGGCGTAGGTCGCGGATGCGAAGTCCTCGTTGTAGAGGTCGGCCTCGAACGCCTGCTGGAGGTGCTCGAACCCGGCGATAGCCGGCTCGTCGACGTACTTCGCCTCGTTGTTCGTGTACTTCTCGGCCCAGTCGGGCTCTTCGGCGAGCACGTTGTTGAAGTCGCCCAGCACGAAGAGCTGCGAGGTCCACGTGTCGCCGTAGGTCTGCACGATCGGAGCCGCAGTGCCGGCCGCCTTGATCGCCTCGCTGTTGGCGATGAACTCGTCCCACGTGGTGGGCACCTCGAGGCCGAGCTCGGCGTAGATGTCCTTGTTGTAGATGACGGCGCCCGCCATGGACTGACCCATGGGTACGCCGTAGACGCCGTTGTCGGTCGAGACGCTCTTCACGAAGTTCTCGTCGAACTTGCCGACGTACGCCTCGTCCTGGAGGTTGACCAGTGTCTGGTCGGGGTTGAGCGCCTGCATCAGCGATCCGGAGTTGTACTGGAAGAGGTCGGCCATCTCTCCGGTGGCCAGACGCGTCTTCACGACGTTGTCACCGTCGGCGCCTTGCGGCCGGGTGTCCACTTCGATGCTGATGTCGGAATTCTCGGCCTCGAACGCGTCGACGAGCGCCTGTGCGGTGGCGACCGTCGCCTCGCCGTTGTCGACGAGGAACGTGAGGGACGTCGCGCCACCCTCACCCGAGTCGGAGCCGCCGGCGCTGCAGCCGGCGAGCGTGAGCGCCAGGGCGAGACCGCCGGCGCCGATTGCGACGATCGAGCGTCGCGGGGTACGGGGGACCATCTTCTTTACCTCCATGTAAAGCAACTGCGCTGTTGAGTGCTCCGAATGGTCTCGGTGCGGTGGCGTGGCCCACGTTACGAGCGTCGGCGAAGAGTTGTCAACCGATCTACACAAGTTTCTTTGAAACGATTTACCCTCAACGTCGAGGCCGGATGTAGATCGGTCTATGAATGGCGCGGCGGCGGTGTATCGTGACAGCACGACGCATCCGAATCGATGGAGACAGGAGGGGACCGTGACCCAGGCGCGAGCAGCGACGATCGAGGACGTGGCGCGAGAAGCCGGCGTCTCCCGAGCCGCGGTCTCGAAGGTGATCCGCAACGCCTACGGCGTGAGCCCGTCGATGCGCGAGCGCGTGAACGCCGCGATCGCCGCCCTCGACTACCGCCCGCGGGTGGCGGCCCGCGCCATGCGGGGCTCGAGCTTCACCCTCGGCATCGAGCTTCCCCACATCGGCAACCCGTTCTTCGCGAAGATCATCGCCGGTGCGACCGCCGCGCTCCAGGGCACCGGCTACCAGCTCATCATCGCCCCGGCCGACGTCGACGGCGAAGAGGGCGTTCGCGCGATCGGCGCGCTCGCCGATCGCCAGGTCGACGGCATCGTCGCGATCTCCCCGCTCGTCTCCCCCGAGTGGCTCGAGCGACTCGCCGCAAGGGTGCCGGTCGTCATGCTCGGCCGCCATGACCGATCGACTGCCTACGACACCGTCACCGGTGATGACCTCGAGGGCACCCGGCTCGTCATGGAGCACCTCTTCGAGCTCGGCCACCGTCGCATCGTGCACCTCACCCGGAGCGAGGAGGTCACGCGGCCGGGCTCGGGCAACCCGCACGCCATCCGCCTCGAGGGCTACCTCACCCACATGCGCGCGGCGGGCCTCGAGGAGTGCATCCGGGTCGTCCGCACCGGCCTCGACGAGGAATCCGCTCGACTCGACACCCTCGCCCTCCTCGACGAAGAGGTGCCGACGGCGATCTTCGTCGGCAACGACGAGCTCGCGATGGGTACGCTCCGAGCCCTCAGCGAGTACCACCTCACGGCCGAGCAGGTCTCGGTCGTCGGGTACGACGACGTCGACATCGCGAGCTACCCGGCCATCTCGCTCACGAGCGTCAACCAGGCCGGCGAGGCGATGGGCGAACGAGCGGTCCGCCTGCTGCTCGAACGGGTCCAGGGCCGCACCGAACCGATCCACTTCTCCGTCGAGCCCTCGCTCAAGGTCCGCGGCTCCACCAGGGCCGCACCGGCGGAACCCACTCCCTGATCCGAACCGCACGAGCCGAACCGGCCACGCCGGGCATCACCCATGGAAGGACGCGGATGTCCACGCAGCTCCCTGCCTCCACGATCGCCGACGCCACGGCGAACGTCGTCGCACTCCACAGCCAGTACCCCGACGGACTGCTCGGGGTGCCGCGAGCCGGAGTGCGCCTGACATGGCGCGCCGCCGCGGCATCCGCTCAGCTCGGTTACCAGCTGCGCTGGAACGGCGCCGACAGCGGCGTCGCCGAGCCCGTCGCCTCAGGCGACTCGATCGGGATCCCCGCCCCCGGCCCTGAGCTCGCGTCCGGCGAGGTGCGCCGGTACGCGGTGCGCATCGCGACCGAGAAGGGCTGGTCGGGCTGGAGCGATGAGCTCGCCATCGAGGCATCCGTCGACCCGGCCGAACTCGAGGCGCAGCCGATCGGCGGCTCCGAGCCGGTCGAGGGCCCGGCGATGCTGCTCCGCACGGAGTTCACGCTGCCCGACGAGCCGGTGCGGGCCCGCCTGCGCGCGACGTTCTGGGGAGTCGGCGAGCTGCGGATCAACGGCGAGCGCGCGATCGAGGAGCACCTCGCCCCCGGGTGGACGGCGTACCAGGAGCGTCTCCTCCTCGGCACGTGGGACGTGACCGATCACCTGCGCGCCGGCGAGAACGCCCTCGGCGCGCTGCTCGCCGACGGCTGGTACCGGGGGCGGCTCGGCTGGGAGGACGGCACCGAGCAGTACGGCACCGAGCTCGCTGCCCTCGTACAGCTCGACGTGGAGTGCGCCGACGGCTCGCGGGTGCGAGTCGCGTCGTCGCCCGACTGGACGACGTCGACCGGAAGCATCCGCTCGGCCGGTCTCTACGACGGAGTGGAGATCGATCTCCGTGCCGAGCCCGAGGGGTGGGATGGCGCGGGGTTCGACGACTCGGGGTGGGAGTCCGCTCGCACCATCGCCGTCGACGCCTCGGTGCTCGAGCCGCGCATCGCGGGTGGCGTGCGCACGATCGCCGAGTGGGACGCACCGGTCGAGCGACGTGACGGCCACGCCTTCATCGACGCGGGCCAGAACATCGCCGGCTGGCTGCGACTCGTGGTGCGCGGTGCAGCGGGCGATCGCGTCGAGGTGCGCCACGCCGAGGTGCTCGAGCCCGACGGGTCGATCCACACGAAGTCGCTGCGCACGGCGCGGGCGACCGACGGTTACGTGCTCGCCCACGGCGGCGAGACGACGCTCGAGCCCGCGTTCACCTTCCACGGCTTCCAGTACGCCGAGGTGACGGGCGCTGAGGTCGTGTCGGCGACGGCCGTCGCGATCTCGAGCGCCGACCGTCCGCGCTCGGAGTTCGCGTGCGCCGATCCGCGCATCGAGCGATTGCACTCGAACGTGGCCTGGTCCCAGCGTGACAACTTCGTGTCACTCCCGACCGACTGCCCGCAGCGCGACGAGCGGCTCGGCTGGACCGGGGATGCCCAGGCATTCGCGCCGACCGCCTCGACCCTCTTCGACGTCGAGTCGTTCTGGGTGTCGTGGCTCCGCGACCTCGAGCTCGACCAGGACGCCGACGGGGCGGTCGCGGCCGTGGTGCCGAACATCCTCACGGATGACGCGGAGCCGGTCGACGGCTCCTGGAAGACCATGGGCCGTGCCGGCTGGGGCGACGCCGCCACGATCGTGCCGTGGGCCGTCTACGAGTCCTACGGCAGCGACGAGGTGCTCGTTCGCCAGCTCG
>JAPSJW010000015.1 GCA_031177985.1 Microbacteriaceae bacterium
TCGTAGCGCACCGCATCCCAGGCGTCCTTGCTCGGGTAGGCGTCGATGGGACCGGGCTCGAAGAGGAGCGAGGGCACGGGTCAGAGCCTACAAGGCACGCGACCGTCGCGATTGAGCGTCGCTCGGCTGTTCCTCGCCCGCGCTCTGGCAGGATGATGCCGTGCCGCCCTCCCGACGACAGAAGTACCGCCGTCGACGCATCACCGCCGCGATCGTCGTCACCCTGCTCCTCGCGGTCGGCATCTACGTGCCTGCGACGCTGCTGGCGCCGATCCCCGCCGTCGGAGCGGAGGAGCTCGCGCCTCCGGCCCCGTCGACACCGGTCGCGCAGCTGGCCTTCCCCGGCTACGGAGCGAGCGCAGTCGGAGCGGTGGGCTACGAGGAGCCCCTCGCGACGAACGGGAGCGCGGACCCGCTGCCGATCGCCTCGATCACCAAGGTGATCACCGCCCTGGTCGTGCTCGAGGCCAAGCCGCTCGCGCCGGGGGAGTCGGGCGAATCCATCAGCCTCACCCAGAAAGACGCCCGACTGGTCGACGCCTACCGCGCGCGCAACGGGAAGGTGCTCGAGGTCGCCGCAGGCACGACGCTCACCCAGCGCCAGGTGCTCGAGATCATGCTCGTCTACTCGGCGAACAACTACACCGAGACGATGGTCGACTGGGTGTTCGGGTCGATGAGCGGGTACCTCGACGCCGCTCGCGTCTGGCTCAGCGAGAACGGATTCACTCAGACCACCGTCGAGGACTGCACGGGCATGTCGCCTGGCAACCGCAGCACGGCATCCGAACTGCTGCGGCTGGCGAAGCTCGCCCTCGAGAACCCGGTCATCGCCGAGATCGTGGCCATGCCCGCGATCGAGGTGCCCGGCATCGGACGACTGTCGAACACCAACGAGCTCCTGGGCGAGGGCGGGGTGCGCGGCATCAAGACGGGCACCCTCGACGAGGCGGGCGCCTGCATCCTGTTCGCGGCGGACATCTCGGTGGGCGACAGGATCATCACAGTCGTGGGATCGGTGCTCGGCGCAGAGGACCACGCGACGCTGCGCGACCACGTGCGGACGCTGCTCGCCTCGGTGACCAGCGGTTTCACCGCGCTGCAGCTCACGGCCGCAGACGTGCCGTACGCCGAGTACGAAACCCGCTGGGGCGATGAGGCGCGAGCGGTGACGGCCGAGCCTGCCTCGGTCGTCGTCTGGTCGGACGCACAGGTGCAGGTCGACGTCGAAGCGGAGCCGGTCGGCACGGCCGAGGCGGGGGATGCCGTCGGCACGGTCACCTTCACCGTCGAGGACCAGGAGGTAGTCGTTCGGCTCGTGCTCGACGCGCCCATCGACGACCCGGGCTTCGCCTGGCGGATCAGCAATCCGCTCGAGGTCTTCTGACTCCCGTGCCTACAGCGCGTCGGTCGTCCCGCCGCGCACCGCTCCCGCGTGCGGCCGCTTCGGGGTGACGCCGTCGCCCGAGGACTGTTGGCGGATGCGCCTCAGCACCCAGGGCATGAGGTGCTCGCGGGCCCAGCCGAGGTCCTCGACGCGCGCCTGGCGCCACGAGGACGGCGGCAGGGGCTCAGGAGCGTACGGTTCGAGCGAGTTCTCGACGTCCAGCGCCTCGAGCACCATCCGGGCGATCGTGTGGTGGCCGACGGGGGAGAAGTGGAGTCGGTCTGGCGCCCACATCCGCTGGTCCTTGAGTTCCCGCAGCGCCCACATGTCGGCGACGATCGCGTCGTGGCGCTTCGCGATCGCCCGCAGGTTCTCGTTGTAGACCGCGACCTTGCCGCGCACCCGGCCGAGCACAGGCGTGCCGCCGATGTCCGGGCCGTTGAAGATCACGACGGTCGCATCGTCACGCCTGAGGCGCTCGAGGCCGCGCTCGAAGCGGGCCGCGACATCGTCGGGGTCGCTCCCGGGACGGATGATGTCGTTGCCGCCCGCTGAGATGGTGATCAGATCGGGGCGCAGCTCGAGCGCCGGCTCGACCTGCTCGTCGAGGATCTGCTGCAGCAGCCGGCCGCGGATGGCGAGGTTCGCGTAGGCGAAGTCCTCCTTCGACTCGGCGAGCACCTCGGCCACGCGGTCGGCCCAGCCGCGGTGGCCGCCGGGGCTGCGCGGCTCGGGGTCGCCGATGCCTTCGGTGAACGAATCGCCGAGGGCGACATAGCGTGACCAGGGGTGCTGCGCGACCATGATGCAAGCCTGCCTCAGGAACGGTTGACGCGCCAAAGCGTTAGCACATCTTCCCTCGGAACGGAACAGAGTGCCCTGCGGATTGCCCCCGGTTCTGGGGCCCTGCCACTGTTGAGGCAACGGACAACCCGAGATCCGGGGTGTCCAGTACGACTGATGGAGTTGAGACCATGGGTATCATCGGCTGGATTGTTCTGGGCCTCCTCGCGGGCGCTATTGCAAAGGCCATCCTCCCCGGACGTCAGGGCGGCGGGTGGATCATGACGCTGATCCTCGGTGTCGTCGGCGCGCTTCTCGGCGGTTTCATCGGATCCGCGATCTTCGGTGTCGGAATCGACGGCTTCTTCGACCTGAGCACCTGGCTGCTGGCCATCGGTGGCGCGATCATCGTGCTGCTGATCTACGGCCTCGTCACGCGAGGCAGCCGCAACCGGGCGTAACGCTCGACGCAGGCATCACCGCAGAGGGCGGGCATCCGACAGGGTGCCCGCCCTCTCGCCATTTCCATCGGCACCCTGCGATCGTCGGCGGCGCGCGGGAGGATGGTGCCGTGAGCAAGCAGGACGGGCGATCGCGTCAGGTGACGACGGGACCCGTCGACGACGCCACCGCGACGATCCTGCACATGGACATGGACGCGTTCTTCGCCTCCGTCGAGCTGCTCGCCCGCCCGGATCTCAAGGGCAGGCCCGTGATCGTCGGGCATCCCTCGGCGCGATCGGTCGTCACCGCGGCGACCTACGAGGCGCGCCTCTTCGGCGTCAACTCGGCCATGCCGATGGCGGTGGCGATGCGCCGCTGCCCGCAGGCCGTGATCCTCCCTCCGCACTACTCGGAGTACCAGCGGTACTCGTCGATCGTGATGGAGATCTGCGGCGACTTCACCCCGCGCGTCGAGGTGCTCGGCATCGACGAGGCGTTCCTCGACGTGTCCGGTGCGGGCAAGCTCTTCGGCGGCCCGATGGCCGTGGCGCAGGCGATCCGCAAGCGCGTCCTCGACGAGACGGGCCTCGTCTGCTCGATCGGCGCGGCCGCCACGAAGTACGTCGCGAAGGTCGCCTCGAGCAAGGCGAAACCCGACGGGCTGCTGGTCGTCCCCGAGCACGAGACCCTCGCCTTCCTCCACCCGCTGCCGATCTCGGCGCTCTGGGGCGTCGGCGGCAAGACGGAGGAGCGGATGCTGCGCAGGGGCTTCCGCACGATCGGCGACGTCGCGGCGACCCCTCTCGAGGTCCTGCAGCGCTCCCTCGGTCAGGCGACCGGCAGCAAGCTCCACGCCCTGAGCCTCGGCCGCGACCCCCGGCGGGTGACGCCCGGAGTCGCGGAGAAGAGCGTCGGACACGAGAGCACGTTCTTCAAGGACCTCACCGACCACGAGGACATCCGACGGGAGCTCCTGCGGCTCAGCGAGCTGGTGGCGGTGCGGATGCGCAAGCACCGCACGCTCGGACGCACGGTGCAGCTGAAGCTGCGCTACGGCGACTTCACGACGATCACCCGCTCGAAGACCCTCAGCGAGCCGACGGATGTCGCGCACCGCATCGCCGAGGCGGCCCGCGACCTGCACGACGCAGTGGGGCCGCATCCGCCCGTGCGGCTGCTGGGCGTGAGGATGGAGCAGCTCACGGAGAGTGCGCCGACCCTGCTCTGGGACGAGGACGAGGACTGGCGGGAGGCGGAGCACACGATCGACGCCGTGTCGGAGCGCTTCGGGCGCGGCGCAGTGCAGCGGGCGTCGCTCGTGAAGCGCAAGGAGCCTCCCGAGCGTCCCTTCGTCAGGGGCGGCGCCTCCGACTGAGCCCTCCAGCGGAACGGCGGCTCAGTGCCGCCTGCGGTCTCGGCGGGCGAAGCAGACCGCGCCCACGGCCGCAGCGAGCAGGAAGACGACGAAGGCCAGCTGCATCGCGATGAGCGGGCCCTTCGGGTCGCCGGTACCGAATCCGGTTACGGATTCCGCCGAAGGGTCGCGCGCGGCGATTCCGTCGCGGACCGTTATCCAGATGTCGAGGCCGGCGAGCACGAGGAGGGCGGTGACGGCGACCGTGAGCGCGCCGATCCCGATCCACCGGACCGTCATGCGCCTCCTCTACGAGAAACAAGACTCAGTTTCCCGAGCCATGCGCCGGCCTAGATGTCCGACCCCGAAGGTAGAATCCCTCCAAGTGAGCACACCCCGTCTGCCCGGCCCCACGGTCGGCACCTTCGCGGCGGAACACCTCTCACCCTCGTGGCCCGAACGCGCCGCCCGAGGCACCGCGAGCAAGCTCCGTGCCTGGCAGGCCGAGGCCCTCGACGCCTACTTCGAGCGCGAGCCCCGCGACTTCCTCGCAGCTGCGACCCCGGGCGCCGGCAAGACGACCTTCGCGCTCCGGCTCGCGACGGAGCTCCTCGCCCGCCGCACCGTCGACCGGATCGTCGTCGTCGCCCCCACCGACCATCTCAAGCGGCAGTGGGCCGACGCGGCGGCGCGGGTGGGCATCCGTCTCAACCCCGCCTTCCGCAACGCGCACGGCGCCCTGTCGCGGCAGTACCACGGCGTCGCGGTCACCTACGCCCAGGTGGCCGTCAAGGCGCACGTGCACAAGACGCTCACGGAGTCGGCCCGCACCCTCGTCATCCTCGACGAGGTGCACCACGGCGGCGACGCTCTCAGCTGGGGCGACGCCATCCGGGAGGCATACGGGCGCGCGGAGCGCCGGCTGTCGCTGACCGGCACCCCGTTCCGCAGCGACACCTCGCCCATCCCGTTCGTCGAGTACGTGCGCAACGAGAAGGGCATCCGCCTCTCGCGCACCGACTACAACTACGGCTACGGGCGCGCTCTCGAAGACGGCGTCGTGCGACCCGTCATGTTCCTCGCCTACGCGGGGCGGATGAAGTGGCGCACCCGGATGGGCGACGAGATGGAGGCCCGGCTCGGCGACCCCGACACGAAGGACGTCTCGTCGCAGGCGTGGCGCACCGCGCTCGACCCGGAGGGCGAGTGGATCCCGTCGGTGCTGCGAGCGGCCGACCGCCGGCTGACGGAGGTGCGGCACGCTGTGCCCGACGCGGGCGGGCTCGTGATCGCGACCGATCAGACGGCGGCCAGGGCGTACGCCTCGATCCTCAAGGACATCACCGGCGAGCTCCCCGCCATCGTGCTGAGCGACGACAAGGGCTCGAGCGAGCGGATCGAGCGGTTCTCGCAGAGCGACGACCGCTGGATGGTGGCGGTGCGCATGGTGTCGGAGGGTGTGGACGTTCCCCGCCTCTCCGTCGGCGTCTACGCGACGAGCGCCTCGACCCCGCTGTTCTTCGCCCAGGCGATCGGCCGCTTCGTGCGGGCCCGTCGCCGCGGTGAGACGGCGTCGATCTTCCTGCCGAGCGTGCCTCCGCTGATCGCCCTCGCGCAGGCTCTGGAGCTCGAGCGGGATCACGCCCTCGACAGGGAGCAGCCGGAGGACGGGTCCTCGCCCGAAGAGGACCTGATGGATGACGCCAACCGCGCCGAGAAGGCGTCGGATGCGCTGACCACCGAGTTCACCTGGCAGGCGCTCGAATCCGATGCGAGCTTCGAGAAGGTGCTCTTCGACGGCGACGAGTTCGGCATCCCCGCGGAGGTCGGCAGCGAGGAGGAGCTCGACTTCATCGGCATCCCCGGCATCCTCGAACCCGACCAGGTGCGGGAGCTGCTGAAGCACCGCCAGCACCGTCAGCAGCGCAGGGCCGCGTCTCGGCCTGCGCCCGAGCGCCCGGCGGAGCCGCAGGCGCTGTTCCGCACCCTCGGCGAGCAGCGTCGGCTGCTCAACAGTCTCGTCGGCATGCGCGCGAAGCTGACAAACGAGCCGCACGGCCTCATCCATGCGGAGCTGAGGCGGATCTGCGGGGGACCCCCGGTCGCGCAGGCCACCGTGCAGCAGCTGCAGGCGCGGATCGACCTGCTGCGCAAGCAGATGCACAGCTGAGCCCGCCCGACCCGCGGGCTGTGGCTCGCTTCGCCGCGACCCGCCGCGGCTCTCCGCCGACACGCCCACTTTCCGACCCGCTCGTTCTTTTCCGACCCGCGGATGGCGGAAAACGACGAGTGGGCGCGGCGGCTCCGGCGCGTCGCGAGCCCGAGCCGCTGGGCAGCGACGACGCAGGAGCGATACCCGACCCGGCAACGGTCAGATCAGCGGAAGTCGCGGGAGACCGTCTTCGGTCGCATCGCGAGATGCTCCATCCGGTCGGCGAGCAAGTTCGTGACACCCTCGGGGCTGCGCTCGAGCACCCCGCGGATGATCATCGACGGCGCTTCGCGAGCGACCCTGCGGTAGCGCCCCCACACCCCGACGCTGCAGATGACGTTGACGAGCCCGGTCTCGTCCTCGAGGTTGAGGAACGTGATGCCGCTCGCGGTCGCCGGGCGCTGCCGATGCGTCACGACTCCCGCGACCTCGACCCGGCGTCCTGGTTCGGCGGTCGCGAGGTCGGCCGCGGAGAGCACACCCTGCGCCCGCAGACTCTCCCGAAGGTGGCTCATCGGATGGTCGTCGGCCGACAGTCCCGTCGACCACAGGTCGGACATGACCTCCTCGACGGGCGTCGGGTCGGCGAACAGCGGCGGCTGCACGCTCACGATCGTGCCGGGAAGGTACTCGGCCCGGTCCTGAGCCGCGTTGCCCGCCTCCCACATCGCCTCGCGCCTGCTGAGCCCGAAGCACTCGAACGCGCCCGCGCCCGCCAGCAGCTCGAGCTGCGCCGTCGTGAGGTCGGTGCGCCGCACGAGGTCGCGCATGTCGCGGAACGCGCCGCCGCGCTCCCGCTCGGCGACGATCCGCTCGGCGACCTTCTCACCGATGCCGCGCACCTCGTCGAGCCCCAGCCGCACGGCGTAGTTGCCGTCGCGCCGGTGATCGCGGGTGTCGAACGGCGCCGACCGGTCGTACGGCGGCACGGGCGGCTGGTTGCGCTCCGCGCACTGATCGGGTCCGGTGGCGCCGGGGGAGCGCCCGTCGAGCAGCTCGAGCCCCGCGGTCGCGCGTGAGCGCTGGATGTCGGGACGCAGCACCTCGACGCCGTGCCGCCGCGCATCCGCCACCAGGGTCTGCGGGGAGTAGAAGCCCATCGGCTGCGCGCGCAGCAGGGAGGCGAGGAAGACGCCAGGGTAGTGGAGCTTCACCCACGAGCTCGCGTAGACCAGCAGCCCGAAGCTCAGGCTGTGGCTCTCGGCGAAGCCGAAGTTCGCGAACGCCTGGATCTTGCCGTAGATCTCGTCGGCGTTCTCGCCCGTGATGCCGTTCTCGGCCAT
>JAPSJW010000024.1 GCA_031177985.1 Microbacteriaceae bacterium
TCGGTGTCGGCGGGGGCCTCCGGTTCGGTGGTCGGGCGCGCGAGGTCCACGAGCTCGGCGACCAGTTCGCCCAACCCGGCGACCTGCGCGTCGAGATCCCGCACGAGCTCACGGCGCTCGACTGTGCTCAGCCCGCGGCCCCGGGAAGCGTCCTCGCGAGCCAGGAGGCCCAGGTCGTTGCGGAGCACCGCGAGGGGCGTGCGCAGTTCGTGCCCGGCGTTTTCGACGAGTTCTCGCTGTTCCGTGCGCGCAGCGTCGAGCGCGACGAGCATGGCGTTCACCGATGTGGCCAGTCGCCCGATCTCGTCGCGCCGACCGGGGTCCACGTCGATGCGGCTCCCGAGGTCCTTGGTTGCACTCACGCGCTCGGTGGCCGCGACGAGGCGGTCGACGGGCCGCAGCGCGGAGCGGGACACCAGCCAGCCCAACAGCGCCGCGAGCGCCACGCCGGCGCCGGCGGTTCCGACCAGCGACCACGTAACTCGGGCCAGCGTGTCGTCGATGGAACCGATGGGCTGGAAGAGCCGCACCACGGAGTCATCCGGCATCAGCATCGAGAGGAGTCGGTAGGGCGCGCCCGCCAACGTCACCGTGTCCAGTCGCGGCTCGCCCTCGATCGGGGTGGGCGCCTGCCAGTCCGGGTCATCCAAGGCCTCCGCCAGGGGACCGAGGGCGACCTGCCTCGTGACGTCACCGTCCGGCCCGATGAGCTGCACGCCGACGGGTTCACCCTCGACGAGCATGATGAACCGCCGCTCGACGACGTCGCGCTCGGGCAGCTCGGT
Source organism: Microbacteriaceae bacterium (assembly GCA_031177985.1). Classification (GTDB taxonomy): domain Bacteria; phylum Actinomycetota; class Actinomycetes; order Actinomycetales; family Microbacteriaceae; genus JAPSJW01. Next base: position 786 of record JAPSJW010000024.1, read on the forward strand.
CGTCAGCCCGACGAGACGATCCGCCTTCGCGGCGCGATCGAGCAGCCGCGAGTCGACCTCATCGAGCATCGCCGAACGGATGAGGATCCAGGCGATGACGGCCGCGGCGAGGATCGCGATGGCCACCGCGCCGGAAGCGAGCGCCGCCAGCCGGAACCGCAGGCTCACGACGGCACCCGTAGCACGTATCCGACGCCGCGGACCGTGTGGATCAGCCGGCGCCGACCGTCGCGCTCGAGCTTCCGCCGCAGGTACCCGACGTACACCTCGACCGCATTCGATGACTCGTCGAGCGAGGCGCCCCACACGTCCGAGTAGAGCTGCCCCCTCGACAGCACCTGTCCCGGATGCCGCATGAACATCTCCAGGAGGGCGAACTCGGTCCGGGTCAGCTGGAGCGGCTCGCCGTCCATGGTTGCCTCCCACGTGCCGGGGTCGAGTTCCAGGTTCCCGGCGACGAGTCGTTCGCGTGTCGGCGCGGTGCCCGCGCGTCGCGTGAGCGCGCGGACCCGGGCGAGCAGCTCCTCGTATGCGAACGGCTTGACCAGGTAGTCGTCGGCTCCGGCATCCAGCCCGGCGACCCGGTCTCGCACGGCGTCGCGAGCCGTCAGCAGCAGCACGGGCGTGGGGTCGCCGATCGCCCTCATCCGGCGGCACACCGCGATGCCGTCCACCCGGGGCATCACCACGTCGAGCACGACGAGATCGGGCTCTCGCACCGCCATCACCTGCAGCGCCTCATCGCCGTTCGTGGCCGTCACGACGTCGTGCCCCTCGAACCGCAATGAACGCGCGAGCGAGC
>JAPSJW010000016.1 GCA_031177985.1 Microbacteriaceae bacterium
ACGACGTCGAGGGCGAGGAGTACGTCATCCAGGAGTGCGATCCGCCGCGCCGGTTCGCGGCCGACACCGCCATCGGCGAGCAGCGGTGGCACCTGCGCTTCGAGCTCGAGCGGTCCGCCGACGGCGTTACCACGCTGACCTTCGCGCAGCTGCTGGGCGACGACGACATGGCGAACGTCGGCCCCGGCTGGGAGTACTACCTCGACCGGCTCACCGCTTCGTTGGAGGGCGCGGACGTGGGTTCGGTGAACTGGGACGACTACTTCCCCGGGATGCGCGACTACTACTCGAAGCTCGCCTGAACGCGAGGGGTCGCTGCTCAGAGCACGATGGTGCCGCGGATGCGGTGCCCGAGCGCGAGCGTCTCGCCCGAGATGCCCGCGGCCTGCCTCGAGCACAGGAACACGATCGCGGCGGCGACCTCTTCGTAGGTCGAGCCGCCGGGCTTGCCGACGCCGCCGTCGCGCTCGGGGGCGTCGCTCACCGGGCCGGGATTAACGACGTTGACCGTGACGCCGGAGCCGACGGCAGCATCCGCCGTCACCTTCGAGGCGATGTTCGCGACGCTGTTGCGAGCGGACGCGGTGAGCGAGCCGCTCAGCTGCGCGAACTGTCCGCTGACGTTCACGATTCGGCCCCATCCGCGCTCGAGCATGCCCGGCAGCACGGCCTCGCTCATCCGCAGGTAGCCCATCGCCTTGCCGTCGATCGCCGCGAGGATCGCCTCCGGGCCGCGATCCTTCGCGGGGTCCAGCGTGCTGGCGGGAGGCGCCGCCGTGTTCACGAGCACGTCGATGCGGCCGAACTCCTCGAGCACCGAGGCGACGAGGCGCGCGACGGAGGCCGAGTCGCTCGTCTCGACCTCGCGTACCGCGACCGCGCCGACCTCCTCGGCCGCTTCTGTGAGCCGCTCGGGATCCCGGGCGGGAGCACCACGACGGCGCCCTCCGCCAGCAGCTGACGGGCGGTGGCGCGACCGATGCGGCCGCTGCCGCCGACGATGAGGGCGACGTGGTCGCTGAGGCCTAGATCCATGTCCCCAGGTTAGGAGCCGGAGTCGTCGGCCAACGGCAGGTCGAGGTCGATCGGGGAGTCTGGGGCGGTCTCAGCCCTCACCGGCTGCCGGTCGAGCAGTTTCGCGCGCTTCTCTTCGAGTTCGGCGACCACTTCCTCCGGCAATTCCGTCTCGCTGTACAGGGTCTCCTGCGCCACCAGTTGGCTGGCAGGGCCGATGAGCAACGTCGTGTCGACGACGTCGCCCCCGCCGTCGACGACGGGGATCGTGACGCGGTCGGAGAGGTCGTTGAGTGCGAGGGCTTGAGAGTAGGCGAGGACCGCTTGCGCGATCGCGTTGGAGGTGATGAAACTCTCGCCTGCGTAGATGATCTCCTGCATGATTCCACGGTGACTCGCGGTGCTACATCGGAGCAACGGGTTCCGCTCGGCGGTCGCACGGGCTAATGGACATCTACTAGGTCGGCCGCCGCGGCGCCAGCGTGAGCGACTGGTGCCGCCGAGGTCCTAGCCTTCTTGCTATGCGTTCCCGAAGGACGGCAGGGGAGAGACACCACGGTGGATGAGCTCATCGAGCAGCAGGACTCGAACGAGACCGAGATCACCTACGACGAGCAGCGCTATCCGGCGCGCCCGCGCAGGCTCCGGCCGCGCGACCAGTTCCGCAGCGGAACGGTGCGGCGGTTCGCCACCGACCCGCGCACGGCGAACGGCACGAACCCGTCCTACGTCGAGTGGCTCGTGCGGCAGTCGATGCTCAAGGACGCGGATGTGCTGAGCCGTCAGCTCTCGGGCCAGCCGTCGATGTGGCGCAATCCGTACGCCCGTCCGGATGCTCGTCGGGCGATCGCGACGAGCGATGTGTGGTTCACGGCGTACCCGATCTCGCTCATCACGCGCCCCGGCGAGTCCTTCCTGCACGCGCTGGGCGACGCTGCGCTGTGGGACGCCTTCGAGCAGATCGGCATCAACGGCCTGCACACCGGCCCCGTGAAGCGCGCTGGCGGCATCACCGGATGGCAGGAGACGCCGAGCGTCGACGGTCACTTCGACCGGATCAGCACTCAGATCGATCCCGCGTTCGGCGGCGAGGATGAGTTCCGTCGCCTCTCCGACGTCGCAGAGGCGCACGGCGGCAGCATCATCGACGACATCGTGCCGGGCCACACCGGCAAGGGCGCCGACTTCCGGCTCGCCGAGATGGGCTACAAGGACTACCCCGGCATCTACCACATGGTCGAGATCCCCCCGGAGGACTGGCACCTGCTGCCCGAGGTGCCCGAGGGGCGCGACGCGGTCAACCTCGACGCCGAGACCGAGCAGGTGCTGAGCGAGCGCGGCTACATCATCGGCGCCCTGCAGCGCGTGATCTTCTACACGCCGGGCGTCAAGGAGACCAACTGGAGCGCGACCGCTCCCGTGCTGGGCCCGGATGGGGCCACCCGCCGCTGGGTCTACCTGCACTACTTCAAGATGGGTCAGCCGTCGATCAACTGGCTCGACCCCACCTTCGCCGGCATGCGCCTGGTGATCGGCGACGCCCTCCACTCGCTCGGCGACCTCGGCACGAGCGCGCTCCGACTCGACGCCAACGGGTTCCTCGGCGTCGAGAAGACCGCCGAGGGCATGCCCGCGTGGTCGGAGGGGCATCCGCTCTCCCAGGCCGCGAACCACATCATCGCGGGCATGGTGCGCAAGGTCGGCGGCTTCACTTTCCAGGAGCTCAACCTCACCATCGAGGACATCCGTGACACCGGCGCGGTCGGCGCCGACCTCTCCTACGACTTCGTCAGCCGTCCGGGATACCACCACGCCCTCGCGACCGAGCAGACCGAGTTCCTGCGGCTCACTCTCATGACCTCGCTCGAGCTCGGGGTGGAGCCGGTCGGCCTCGTGCACGGCATGCAGAACCACGACGAACTCACCTACGAGCTCGTGCACTGGGCGACGACGCACCGCGACGACCTGTACCCGTTCCGGTATCGCGAGATCACCGGAGCCCAGCTCGCGGAGGAGATCCGCGCCGATCTCACCGAGGCCCTGACCGGCAATGCGGACTACAACCGGGTCTTCACCCAGAACGGCATCGCCTGCACGACCGCGTCGCTCATCGCCGCCACGCGCGGCTTCGAGAAGCTCGACGACATCACCGAGGAGGACGTGCCGGCGATCCGGGACGCCCACCTGCTGCTCTGCAAGTACAACGCCTGGCAGCCCGGCGTCTTCGCGCTCTCAGGGTGGGACCTGATGGGAATGCTCACCGTCCCCGCGGACGAGGTGAGCGACCTGATCTCCACCGGCGACACCCGGTGGATCGAGCGCGGAGCGCACGACATGCTCGACTACGCCCCCGACGCCACCCGGTCCGCGGCTGGCATGCCGCGCGGCCGGTCGCTCTACGGTCCGCTGCCCGAGCAGCTGAAGCGCCCCGACTCGTTCGCCTCGGGACTCGCCTCGATCATCGAGACCCGGCGGGAGCAGGGCATCGCCACCGCGACGCAGGTCGACATCCCGCACGTGTCGCAGCCGAGCATGCTCGTCATGGTGCACCGGCTCGACGACGGCGACCCGAGGGACGAGGACGCGACCATCCAGATCACGGTGCTGAACTTCTGCCGCGACGCGGTCGAGGGCACCGTGCGGTCGGACGCGCTCCTGGCTCAGGCGGACGTCGTGGACGCGACCACCGGCGAGGTGATCGCCAAGGTCGACGATCTGCTGAGCTTCAGCGTGAGCCTGCCCGCCTACGGCGGACTGTTCCTGACGCTCCGGCCCCACGTGGAGGAGACGCCGGAGGAGGAGCAGTCGGAGTCCCCCGCGGTGACCGCTCGATGAAGGGTCGGTGAACCCACGGGGGAATGCCCCCGCGGGCCTGCAGGATGTGACTCATGCGCTGGATCTGCACCCATCGGCCCGCCGACGACCCGGAGGCCCCCCTGGCCTTCCTCGAGGTCGAGGCGCCCACGTCGGAGCTCGCCGTCGAGGAGGCCATGGCGCACGTTCCCGAGGGCCACGCGGTGCTGCAGGTCGAGCGCAGGCACTGACCGGAGCGGTCCGCCTGTTCAAGGGCTAGCGCCCGAGCCAAGGCGTCGACCACGATCGAAGGATGATCGGCATCGGCTCCATCGTCTGGGGCGTCCGCGACATCCCTCGCGCCGTCGAGTTCTGGTCCGAGGCGCTCGACTACACGCTCAAACGTGAGCCCGACGTCGATTGGGCGATGCTCGCACCGCGCGAGGGTGAGGGGATCCAGCTGTCGCTGAAGCTCGTCACGTCGCCCTCGCCGCACCGTCACCACCTGGACCTCTTCGCCGACGACCAGCAGGCCGAAGTGCAGCGGCTCATCGAGCTGGGCGCGTCCCGCGCCGACTGGGAGTACGAGGAGGACGCCGACTACGTCGTGCTGCACGACCCTGACGGCAACGCGTTCTGCGTCGTGCAGAGCTAGGGGAACCGAGATGCGGGCTGAGCAGCTGACGGATTCGGTGACCTACCACGGCGAGGGCGCCGTCTGGCATGACGGCTGGGGCGGCCTGAAGTGGGTCGACATGCTCGCCGGCGAGGTGCTCTCGCTGGACGACACGGGCGGGATCACCCGCCAGAAGGTGGGATCGGTCGCCGCCATGGTGCGGCCGCGGGCGGACGGCGGCTTCGTCGTCGCGACCCGCCGCCGGTTCGTCCTCTGGAATGAGCACGGCGAGGAGTGGCGCAGCGAGCCGCTGTGGACCTCGGACGAGAGATTCAATGAGGGCTCGTGCGACCCGCTCGGACGGGTGCTGTGCGGCACCATGGCGACGCCGGGGAACGAGGGCACGGCCGTCATGTGGCGGCTGAACCTCGACGGCACGGTCGAGGGGGTCTTCGACGGCATCACGATCTCCAACGGCCTCGCCTTCACCGCCGACGGCACCCGCGCCTACTACGCGGACACCCCCACCGGACGGATCGACGTCTTCGACGTCGTCGACGGGGAGCTGACCGACCGTCGCCCCTTCGTCACGATCCCCGAGGAGCTCGGCTTCCCCGACGGCCTGTGCGTCGACGCCGAGGACGGCGTGTGGGCGGCGCTGCACGGCGGAGGGGCGGTGCGGCACTTCGCCGCCGACGGCACGATGCAGGAGATCGTCGAGATCCCCGGCGTCACCCAGGTCACGTCCTGCACGCTCGGAGGCCGAGACCTCAGCACTCTCTACGTCACGACCTCGCGCGAGAACCTTCCCGACAACGAGCAGCCCGCCGCGGGCGCCCTCTTCACCGCCGAGGTGGGAGTGCGCGGCATCCCGGTGCTGCCGGCCCTGCTCTGACATCGGCGGTGCGGCGTACCGTCGATCCATGGTCTCCTGCCTCGCCGACGGATGCGGCGCCCCCGCGGCGAACGGCGCGCCCCTCCGCCTCTGCGAACGCCACCTGGCGCTCGCCGCGGAGTGGGCGGAACGCGACGGTGCGACGGATGTCCTGCCGTCGCCGTGCCTGCTCTGCGGGTCGCGCCTCGGCATCCGTCTGCCCTCGGGCTGGCTGTGCGCGGTGTGCGAGTGGCGCGTCGGCGAGGTGGTCGACGCGGAGCTGCCGCCCCCGCGCGTGGACGTCGTCTACTACCTGCGGTTCGACGACAGGGTGAAGATCGGCACGACGATGAACCCGAAGCAGCGTTTCGGGGCGATCCTGCACGAGGAGCTGCTCGCCTTTGAGCCCGGAGGGCGCGCCCTCGAGCGGCGCAGGCACGCCCAGTTCGGCAACGACCGCTTCGGCAGCTCGGAGTGGTTCCAGCTCTCGCCGGCGATCCGTGAGCACGTGGCCCGCCTCGGCGCCGGCGTCGATAGCCCGTGGGACGCGTATGCGCGATGGGTCAGCGAGGCGAGGGCGCTGCGCGGCTAGCGCTGAGCCACGTCGTAGGCGGGCTGGCGCAGCGCCTGCACCCATCCGTAGTTCTCGGCCAGCGGATGGCGACCGGCGTCGAACCGCACGAGCTCGTCGAGCGGGCCCGGCTCGCGGTGCAGCTCCACCTCTGCGAACGAGCGCCACCTGCCGCCCGGTCGCGCCCAGAACAGGCGCAGCCGCCACGGCATCCGCTCGAGCGCTTCGCCCAGCTCGGCGGGCGCGAGCGGCAGGTCGAGCGGGGTGAGAGTGCGGGCGGCGATGACCACCGGGCCGTGCGCTCCCCGGTAGGGCATCACGCTCGAGAACGGGGTGCTGGAGGCCGACCCGCGCGGGGCGAGCATGAATCGGGCGGGCACACCGAGTCCGAGCACGGACGAGAACTCGAGGTCGCCCGAGTCGAAGCGCAGCGCGAGCCCCACGATGTCGGGCAGCGGCGGAGGCGTGCCCGCCCCCCGCGAGACGCGGGCGAGCACAGACACCGGCGCGAGTGGCGCCTCATCGACGAAGCGGATGCCGGACGCCTGCGGCTTCACGAGCCACCGGGCAGTTCCGGTCAGGATGACGCCCTTCGAGTGGATGGGCCGGGGTCGACGCACCAGCAGGATCGCCGCGACGATGCTCTGCAGCACGCGGCCGAGCACGCGGAGTACAGGAGTCACCCGCTCATCCTGCGCGCTCACCGATCAAAGCGCGCGGGGTTGCGTCCACCTTGCGACGGATGCGTTCCACTCTGAAGGAGGACGCGGCGTGCCTGGGAGCACGGCGACCATGAGGACATGAAGATCTACGACTCAGCCTCCGTCGCCGCTGCCGCCTTCGCCGGAGCCGTCGCGCTCGTCGCTCTCACCGGGTGCGCTCAGCTCGTCGAGCTGGTCGACAACCGTCACGAGGAGCAGTTCCCCACCTACAAGGCCGCCGCCGAGGGCTGGGTCGGGGTCGAGCTCCCGTCCTGGATCCCGGAGGACGCGGTCGACCTGCGCAACACGGCCACGAACGACGAGACGGTCGCCGTCATCCGTGTCACGAGCGACTCGCCGCTGCCCGACGACTGCACGACCGAGGAGCGCAGCGGCATCCCGTCGCTCGAGGCGGACTGGTCGACCGAGGAGTGGCCCGACCGCGTCGCCCGCTGCGGCGACTACGAGGTGATGCTCGTGGACGGCGGATGGCTCGGCTGGTTCAACGCCCAGACCGAGGGCGAGCGCCC
>JAPSJW010000017.1 GCA_031177985.1 Microbacteriaceae bacterium
CCCCGAGATGGGCCTCGTCTGGGAGTTCTGGAACGCGGCGGAGGCGCAGATCATCAACGGCGCCGACCCCGCCACGACCTGGAGCCAGATGATCAGCCACATCGTGGGTGCGCTGAGCGAGTGAGAGCACCGGGCCCGGGGTGGAAGCCCCGGGCCCGGCTCCCCGGAACGGAGAAGCGGATGACGGTGCAGAACGCGCGACAGCAGGACCGACGGACTCGGGTCGAGCCGGCCGCCGGAGGAGACGGCCCCACCGGGTCGCACTCCCGCAGGTGGCATGGTCCCGGGTGGGGCTTCCTCGTGAAGCTCGGCCTCATGGCCGTCGTCAACGCCTTCGGGATCGCGCTCATCATCTCGGCCTACCGCGCCGAGTCGTGGCTGATCTTCGGCATCGCGATCGCGCTGCTCGTCCTCGTCGACATCGTCTACTTCGCGAAGCGCGCCCTGCCGCTGAAGTACCTCGTGCCGGGGCTCCTGTTCCTCTTCGTGTTCCAGGTCTTCGCCCTGGGTTACACCGCCTACATCGCCTTCACCAACTACGGCAGCGGGCACGCCGGCACGATGGAGCAGGCGGTCGAGGCGACCCTCATCCAGGGTGAGCGGCGCGTCGAGGACTCGCCCACCTATCCGCTGTCCGTCGTCCGCGACTTCGCGGGCGCCCTCGGGTTCGCGGTCAACGAGGACGGCGAGGTGCTCGTCGGCACCGAGACGGAGCCTCTCGGCCCCGCCGGCGGAGCCGAGGTCGCCGGCAACGGAGCCCCGGAGGAGGTGCCCGGCTGGACGATCGTGCCGCGTGCCGAGGTGCTCTCCGATCCGGCTCTCCAGGAGGAGGTGCTCTCCCTCAGGGTGCCGGTCTCCGACGACCCGAACGACGGCTCGATCCGCACCCGCGAAGGCACTACGGGCGGCATCTACGAGTCGACCCTGCAGTGGGATCCCGAGGCGCAGACCATCACCGACACCCAGTCGGGAACGGTCTACTCCGCCTCCGATCGCGGCAACTTCGTGGCGGAGGACGGCACCCGACTGCCGACCGGCTGGTACGTGCCGGTCGGGTTCGACAACTTCGTCCGCGCCTTCACCGATGACGCGCTGGCCGCGCCGCTGCTGCAAGTCACCGTATGGACCTTCGCCTTCGCGGGGCTCACCGTGCTGCTGAGTTTCGGGCTGGGACTGCTGCTCGCCATCGTCTACAACGATCCCCGGGTGCGCGCCCGCCGCCTCATCCGGATGCTCTTCATCCTGCCCTACGCCTTCCCGGCCTTCATGTCGGCGCTGCTCTGGCGGGGCATGTTCAACGCGGAGTTCGGGATCATCAACGACCTGTTCTTCTTCGGCGCGGACATCAACTGGCTGGGCGACCCGTGGCTCGCCCGGTTCGCCCTGCTGTGGATGAACCTGTGGCTCACCTACCCGTACTGGTTCCTGGTGTGCACCGGCGCGCTGCAGTCGCTGCCGAGCGATGCCATCGAGGCGGCGACGATCGACGGCGCCGGCCGCTGGCGCAGGTTCCGGTCGATCATGCTGCCGCTGCTGCTCGTGTCGACGGCGCCGCTCGCGATCGCGAACTTCGCCTTCAGCTTCAACAACTTCACGATCGTCTACATGCTGACGGATGGCGGCCCTGCCTTCCGAGGGGACTCCTCAGGCCTCGGCGCAACCGACATCCTGATCACCGCGATCTACCAGATCTCCGGTGTCTCGGGCGGCGCGGCCGACTACGGCCTCGCCAGCGCCCTGTCGATCATCGTGTTCATCGTGATCGGCCTCATCTCGGCCCTCGCCTTCCGTCGCACCCGCAAGCTCGAGGAGATCTACTGATGTCCACTCCGGTTCAGCGTCCTGCCCGCGTCGGCGTCATCCCCGGTCCGAGCCGGCGTTCGCGGTGGTGGCTCGAGGTCGGGTGGAAGTACCCGCTCGCCGCGCTCATCATCTTCTACGCCGTCTTCCCCCTGGTCTACGTCGTGTCGGCGGCGTTCAACCCGCGCGGCAGCCTCGCCGGCAACAGCGTGCTGTTCAGCTCCCTCGGCCTCGACAACTTCGCGGCCCTCGGGGAGACCCGGTACTGGGCATGGATGGGCAACACCCTGCTCGTGAGCGTGATCACCGTCGTGGGCACGGTCGTGATGGGAGCGGCCGCCGCGTACGCGTTCTCGCGCTTCCGCTTCACGGGGCGGCGCCTGAGCCTCTCCAGCCTGCTCATCGTGCAGATGTTCCCGCAGACCGTCGCGTTCATCGCGATCTTCCTCCTGCTGCTCGCGCTCGGCGGAGTCGTGCCTGCGCTCGGCATCGACTCGAGGATCGCCCTCATCTGCGTGTACCTCGGCGGCGCGCTCGGCGCGAACACCTTCCTGATGTTCGGCTTCTTCAACTCCGTGCCGAAGGAGATCGACGAGTCGGCGAAGATCGACGGCGCCTCGCACGCCCAGATCTTCTGGCGCATCATCATGCCGCTCGTCACGCCGGTGCTCGCCGTCGTCGGGCTGCTCGCGTTCATCGGGTCGTTCGGGGACTTCATCCTCGCTCGGCTCGTGCTGGTCAGCGAGGAGAACTGGACGCTCGCGGTCGGCATGTTCGGCTGGGTCTCCAACCAGCTCACCTCGCGGTGGGGCCTCTTCACGGCCGGCGCCGTGATCGCCGCCTTCCCGGTGCTGGTGCTGTTCCTGATGCTCCAGCGCTACGTCGTCAGCGGCCTCACCTCAGGGGCCGTCAAGGGTTGAGCACCGGCTCGCCGCCTGCGAGCCGCTCGACGAATCCAATCGAAGGGGATTGAGGATCAATGAGAAAGCACACGAGGGCGGCCGCGGCTGCCATCGCGATCGCCGTGGGCGTCACGGGGACGGCACCGGCCCTCGCCGCCGACGGTCCGGTGGAGGCAGGCATCTTCGTCGACAAGGTCGAGGGCCTGTCCGAGGGCTTCATGAACGGAGTCGACGTCTCGACGGTGCTGTCGCTGGAGGCGTCGGGCGTCGTGTTCCGCGACCGCGACGGTGAGCCGGCGGACCTGTTCGCCGTGCTCGCCGATCACGGCGTGACCGACGTGCGCATCCGGGTCTGGAACGACCCGTACGACGACCAGGGCAGAGGATACGGCGGCGGCAACGTCGACGTGGAGCGCGCGGTGCAGATCGGGGAGCGCGCGACCGAGGCCGGCATGAGCGTGCTCGTCGACTTCCACTACTCCGACTTCTGGGCCGACCCGGGCAAGCAGATGGCGCCCAAGGCCTGGGAGGGGATGACCGTCGAGCAGAAGGCGGTGGCGACCGAGGAGTTCACCCGCGACGCCCTGCAGCAGTTCGAGGACGCCGGCGTCGACGTCACGATGGTGCAGGTCGGCAACGAGACGGTGCGCGATGTCGCCGACGTCGGCGAGAACAACTGGGACGGCATGGCGGCGATCTTCAGCGCCGGCTCCCGCGCGGTGCGGGAGGTGCTGCCCGACGCTCTCGTCGCGGTGCACTTCACCAACCCCGAGCGTGCCGGCAGCTACGCGACCTTCGCCCGCAACCTCGACGAGCGCGACGTGGACTACGACGTCTTCGCCTCGTCGTACTACGCCTACTGGCACGGCACGGCCCAGAACCTCACCGAGGTGCTGCGGCACGTCGCCGAGACCTACGACAAGAAGGTCGCGGTCGTGGAGACGTCGTGGGCCTACACGCTCGAGGACGGCGACGGCACCGAGAACGTCATCAGCACCCCGCAGGACGAGTACCCCATCAACGTGCAGGGCCAGGCCACCGCGATCCGCGACGTCTACCAAGCGGTGGCGGATGTGGGAGAGGCCGGCATCGGGGTCTTCTACTGGGAGCCCGCGTGGCTGCCGGTCGGGCCGCCCGAGCAGCTCGAGCAGAACCGGCTGCTCTGGGAGCGCGACGGCTCCGGCTGGGCCACGAGCTACGCGGCGGAATACGACCCCGAGGACGCCGGACAGTACTACGGGGGCTCGGGCTGGGACAATCAGGCGCTCTTCGCCTACGACGGAACCCCCCACGAGTCGCTGAACATCTTCAACTACGTCTACACCGGCGCAGTCGCCCCGCTCGAGGTGGTGTCGGTCGAGGAACCGTCCGTCACGATCAGCGAGACGGATGAGCTGGTGCTGCCCGAGACGGTCACCGTCGCCTACAACGACGGCTCGGAGGAGGAGCAGACGGTGACCTGGTCGGGCGCCGCCGAGTGGATCTCGGGCCCCGGCACCTACCGCGTGCCGGGCGTGACCTCGGCGGGCCTCGACACCGTCGCCACGGTCGTGGTCACGGCGGCGAACTACCTGCGCAACCCCGGCTTCGAGGACGCCGACACGAGCATGTGGGCTGCGACGGGGAGCGGGCTCTCCGTGCGCTCCACCGAGAACCCGCTGTCGGGCAGCCGGTCGGCGTCGTTCTGGGACGACGCGCCGTACTCGTTCACGCTGACCCAGGTGGTCGAGGGGCTGCCCGCCGGCAGCTACGTCGCCGCCGGGTCCGCTCAGGGCCAGAACTCGGCCGGCACGGTGCGGATCGAGCTCGTCTCGGGTGACCAGACCGCGGCGAGCACATCCGAGCTCACCGGATGGCAGAACTGGGACGAGCGTCAGACCGACCCCGTCGTCATCCCTGAGGGCGGGTCGGCGACCGTCCGCATCGTGGGTGACGGCCTGGGTGCGGGCGACTGGGGCTCGGTCGACGACCTGTCGCTGAGCCAGCTGCGCGCCGCAGGAGCCGACACCAGGGAGCTCGAGGCGGCCCTAGCCGAGGCGGAGGGCGTCGACCGCGACCGCTACACCGCCGAATCGCTGCAGGCGCTCGACGAGGCACTCGAGATCGCCCGGATCGTGCTCAGCGCCGACGCGCCGACCGCCGAGGATGTCGCTGCCGCGCTCGCGCTGCTGCGCGCGGCGATCGACGGACTCGTCGAGAAGACGGAGCCGCCCGCGCCCGTGCCCGACACGGAGCTGCGCGGCTCGCTGTCCGACGACACAGTCGGCCCCGGCGATCGGGTGACGGTGCGGGCGTCCGGATTCGAGCCGGGCGAGAGCGTCGAGATCTGGCTGCACTCCGAGCCCGTCCTCCTCGCTACGGTCGCTGCCGACTCGACCGGAGACGTCACCGCCACGGTGACCATCCCCGCGTCGGCCGAGCCCGGCCCGCACCGGCTGGAGCTGCGCGGCGCCGACTCAGGGTCGCTCTTCCTCGACCTGACGATCACCGGGGCCCTGGTGGCCACCGGAACGGACGCCGCCGCACCGGTCGGGTTGGCGCTGCTGCTCCTGATGCTGGGCGCGGTCGCGATGGTGCGGCGGGCGAGCACCCGGTAGGGGGCCTCGCAGACCGAGTAGCGCCGGAGGCGGTCCTGCCTCCGGCGCTACTCCACCAGCTGCGTCAGCACGTCCCGCATCACCGGACCGAGCTGCGGATGATCGGGCGAATGCACGAGCACGGCGGTCGCGACCGACAGCGCCCACCCTCGCGCGCGCAGCCAGGTGTCGTCGTCGTAGTCGAGCAGCGACTGGAACCGGGCGCGGTCCTCGGCGCGGAAGAACATCCACGCCGCCCCCAGATCCGAGGCAGGGTCACCGGAGGTGACGTCGCCGAAGTCGATGACCGCGGCGATCGCGCCGTCGCGCACGAGCACGTTCGCCGGGTGCAGATCCCCGTGCAGCCAGACCGGCGGGCCCGCCCAGACGGGCGCCGCGAGCGACTCCTCCCAGAGCTCGAAGTGCCGCGCGCTGAGGCGTGCGATGCGCATCCGCTCGAGGGTCGCATCCGTTCTCGTCGCGAGCGGTCCGCCGCGCACCGGGTTGCGTGGGGCGTCCGCCGGGGCGGGCAGGTGCACCTCCCGCACGAACCGGGCAAGCGGCTCGACGAGCGGTGACCGTTCGACGGATGCGGCCAGCTCGCCCTCGAACCACGGCACGATCGTCCACGGCCATGGGTAGCCCTCGCCCGGCTCGCCCACCCGCACGGGCGTGGGGATCGGCACGCTCAGGCGCGGCGCGAGCAGCGGCAGGGCGCGGATCTCGTGCAGCAGCAGCGGCACCGCGACCGCCCGGCGGGGAATGCGCACCGCGTGCGCGGAACCCAGGCGGAACACGAGGTTGTCCCAGCCGTTCGCGACGAGCTCGAGCCGGCCGGCGAGGTCGGGATGCTGGGTCTTGATCAGGCGTGCGACGAGCTGCTCGTCGACGTCGACCTCGGAGGGCGGGGCGTCGGGCACCTGGACACGATACTGGCGCCGCTAAGGTGTCGTCGTGCGCCGACCCAACCGCATCATCGTGCCGCAGTACCTGCCGCCGCCCGGGCTCAGTCTCGTCGCCGCGGCCGAGCTGCTCGAAGTCGGCAAGCGGGCGATCGCGGCGCAGGTCGTCGACTTCGCCGTCCGCCGCATCCTCACCATCAACCGGATGCCCGGCCGCGGCAGCAAGGACGGCTTCGTGCTCGAGCTGCGCCCGTCGCCTGGGGAGGTCTCGGTCGACGAGCTCGAGGTGCTCACCGTGCTCTTCGGCTCCGACCTCCGGCCCGGCGCGCGCTGCGACCTGCACCCCCGCCGCAACAGGCAGCTCGGCCAGCGGCTGCGCGACCCGCACCGCCGCATCACCGCGCGTCTCGTCGCCGCCGGCTTCGCTCGCGAGCGCGGCAGCCTCGCGAAGGTCTTCACCCCGTGGCGCAAGCAGCCGGTCGCGCCGACCGAGCTGGCGCATCCGCTCGTCGACCACCTCTGGGGCATCCACGACTACGTGAAGCTCGCCGAGCGCGACCGGTTCGCGGCGCTGCAGGCGCCGGGCACCGTCGCGACGCGGGAGATCGGCGACCTCGAGAAGCTGCTCATCAACGAGCGGCTGCTGCCCTACGCGGTGCTCTTCGGGCTCGAGAGGGAATGGATGCAGCAGCTGGCGCTGCAGTCGCAGGACCTCCCGCCCGAGCTGCTCACCTCCGACGCGCTCAGCGGCATCGGCGACCTCGCGCTGTTCGTCGCCGA